>OZ252243.1:0-2230439 GCA_965249555.1 Candidatus Nitrosopumilus sp.
TGTAAATCTACACAATCAGTATGTATTTCTTTATCACAACGTAATAAAATATCTACAGATACTAAATTTGTTTTACGGACCATTCAGCAGATCTATTATACAAGATGTCCTATAAGAAATGATTTATGATTATCAGAATTTGGTAATTGTGGAATAACAGAAAAACTCATGATTTTACAAAACTGTCCACATAGTTAAAGGTGACGATCACTTTTAGTTAATAAAATGAGGTTATAGTATGTATCCATGTGAATTGTTTTTAAACATTTCCTACTTTTTTACATCCCAAGGCATAGCTTTCGCTAGGGAATGCTTTCAAACAAAAGATGACGGACATGTATCCATACGAGGCTTCTTCCTCAATGCTATCTTCATCCCTTTGTTAGGATTATTCGCAGTTATCAACCGAGGCTTGTCCCTCAACATATAAAACGCGACTTGCAGTCCTAACTGTAATTCTGTACAAATTCTCTCCTCTCTTTTAACATCCAGTAAATCACTCGCAGAATCTGGGATGATGCGGCCTTTGATGATCCTCTCTTCTTTTTAATGCGATTGTAAAATCTTGTAATGTCACTGTCCTTGGCATGTATTGCATGAGTATGGACGCATTGGATGAGAACCCATCGTAGTGTCATGCTTCCCCTTTTGGTTATGCTGCCATGGTGTAATCTGCAGAGTTTCTGACTGATGGCACGACTCCTGCATATGCACATAACTTGTGAGAGTCATTGAATCTGCTAATATTTGCAATTTCTGCTGCAATAACTAGTGATTAGTCACCAATTCCAGGTATTGATTTTATTATCATGGCATCAGGACTGGTCTTTACGGCAGCATACACTCTTGAATTAATCTCTGCAATTTGCAGATTGATATGGCCTATCTGTCGTAGAAATCCGTCTATGCGATAGTCACCTAGTGAGGTGAGTCTTTTGTTGTATGTTACAGTGAACGTGACTCCGGGTATCTTGATTCCCTCCTGTAACAAAATTCCATGGACAGAATTTTTGAGAGAGGTCCTCCACTGAACGAGTTTTTTTCTGTATCTTACCAGCTGGCGATGTTTTACTATCTTTTTGTTTGGAATATGGCATGTTGCAATGTATCCTCCACGCAAAAGATCTGCCAGTATCCTGGCATCAATCTTGTCTGTTTTTTTTGATGCAGCTATTGCTTTTGTAAGATAGGGGTTTGAGAGTGTCACGTTTTTGTATCCCAATTCATCTGTAAGAAATCTATACGTGTTATACCAGACTGACGATGATTCCATGACAATGTTTGCATGAATCGGTATGCCTGCAAAATGTTTCCTGATTGATTCATGAGTGTTCTCAACTTTTATGTTTTGTAATATCTTTCCGTCATTACTCATTGTTGCCACTTGAAGAAATTCCTTGTGCAAGTCAATGCCAACATACATGCCCTTGTCTTTTTTTGCCCTAATCTGTTTCTTTGGACTTTTCTTGGAATACGATGGATTACGAATCTTGGAATTAGATTCATTTCCTATGCTATCTGAATTCCTTCTTTTTGTATTCACATATAGTTATTATATGATTATATAATTCTCAAATATGTGACGGAACCTAGTCGTTCCAGCTAAAATCAGAGTCATCATATATCATACAGCCACACAGCATCTCCAGAGCTAGCATCTCTTGTATGGATAGTGGTTCCAGCAATGTGAGATCTGATACTCTGTCCAGCCTTAATGGCATATCATATGAGAATGATTCATCCAGAATTCCCTGAATTGCCTTACTATCAAAGATTAAGGTTGCCCTATTCTGCTCATCAATTACCAGATTTGCAAAGTTTGAATGAATTCTAGTCATTACACTTGTTGGCGAATCATCTCTTTGTTGCATATCAGGTCTTGTAATCTGCAACCAGGTGCCATAGTCATTTTGTGACCATATGTATCCATATTGGTCCTCCCAGACCTGGTAACGTCTGTCCTGCTGGGTTAGTGATATGGTCTCAAACGGATTCTGGTTGCCATGCTTTTGTTTTAACTCATGAGTTGCTGCTGCAAGTAATGCTTCTCCTGTAAACTCTACACCTTCGTTGATATATGTGGTAGTGGAATAACGTTGTTTGTCAACTGCATTAATTGCCAATACTTCATGGGATAATGGTGCCATTATTACAAATGATATGGTAACATCAAAGCACCTCTCTGCAGTATCTGATGATGTACATTTGACTTTACTAATTGTGGCACCAGTCATGTTCTGATTTACCAGTCCCTCTTTTTGCTCATGGACTATATCTGCAATGTCATAGCCTGCAGGACTGGTATAGTTGCTATTTACATTTACTATAATGTGGGACTCTGCATTAGTTTTCAGGCCAACTTCTGGAACTCCAAGGGATAGAGATACCGACTTTAGGCCATTTGTTGCATAGCCTTTGATGTGGACTGTATTGTCCTCACCAATAATGCTGCTAGTCATATTAAAGTCAGTGTGCCAGTTGTTTGTAATGGTTAATGGCATGCCATTAAAGACAAAGCCGTCATCAACTAGCTGTACTGCTTGATTATTCCAATGTTTGCCAAAGGTTGGCTTTGTTTTCCATTCATTAGAATCTCCACCTTTTTTCTTTGGTGTTTCAGTTCCAGGAGTTACACCAGCGATGCCACCAACTGCTGTTGTATCAAGTGTAATGACTATAGCTGGTGATGCAGCAGATGTGTTTGGTCCATCAGATGCTGTTACAGTGAATGAGTTGGCACCCTCAGTCAGTTCAGCTGTAAATGAGAAATTCCCTGAACCATCGACAGTTGTCGTATCAACTGATGTTGCTCCATTGAATAGTTCTATAGTTGCTCCGGCCTCAGCCGTACCTTCAATCGTGATTGATGGTGTATCGACAGTTGCAGGTGGTGTGGTGATTATAGGAACTGGTGGTGCTGTAACATCAGGTCCTACTGTTACAGTTTCAGTGATGATAGTAGATAATCCATTGTTGTCAGTTACGGTATAAGTTACAACATATTCTCCAGAAGTGTCGAGATTTACTGTTTCACCGCCAACTAAACTGGATGCAATTCCTGAGATATCAAATGCATTGGCAATTACACCTGGGGTGTATGTTCCGTCAAATGGTACTGCAGTGGAATAGTCAACTGTGTTACCATTAACATCAAAGGTTGGCGATGTGGTATCAACTACGGTAATTGTAATTGATTTTTGTTCTGGTGTGTTATTTGCCGCATCATCTGGTGCATCATACAATACGGTGTATTCTCCTATACTACTGGTGTCAGGTGTATCACCAGAGACTGTTACTGTTTCAGAGTAATTTGGGTCATTATCAGTTACATCACCGCCAAGTTCATTGTAAGTGTTGGTTTCAGTTAACTCAATTGTTGTATTAGATCCTGCTGGTGTGATTACTGGTTTTTCTGTATCATCAAGAGGTGAGTTTTTAGTTGGTGCTGCAGGTGTAGCTGCAATCAGATTCTCAGATGAAACGCTTGTCCCGGCAGCGTTAGTTGATACGGCATGATATGTGTAGGATGTTCCGGGAGTTACTGTAGTATCAGTGTAGAATAATTCAGTGGTGGTAGTTGTCACTGAGTTGCCATCTCTAAACAGCTCGTATCCTGTGGCACCATCCACTGCAGTCCATGTAATCTCAATGCTTGTCGGAGTGATTGTTCCTAGTACAAGTTCAGGAGGTGCTATGGTTGTAGATATTTCCAGATCCTCAGAGTTGTCACTTGTCTGGGGAATGTCGTTAGTTGATGTGGCATGATAAGTGTAGGATGTTGCAGGAGTCAGACCAGTTTCAGTGTAGGATGTATTGCCGGTAGTTGTTATGAGGGTATCACCTCTATACAATTTGTATTCATTGGCACCATCCACTGCACCCCATGTAATCTCAATGCTTGTCGGAGTGATTGTTCCTGCTCCAAGTGTGGGAGGTGTTATGGTTGTAGCTGCAATCAGATTCTCAGATGAAACGCTTGTCTGTGGAATGTCGTTAGTTGATACGGCATGATATGTGTAGGATGTTCCGGGAGTTACTGTAGTATCAGTGTAGAATAATTCAGTGGTGGTAGTTGTCACTGAGTTGCCATCTCTAAACAGCTCGTATCCTGTGGCACCATCCACTGCAGTCCATGTAATCTCAATGCTTGTCGGAGTGATTGTTCCTAGTACAAGTTCAGGAGGTGCTATGGTTGTAGATATTTCCAGATCCTCAGAGTTGTCACTTGTCTGGGGAATGTCGTTAGTTGATGTGGCATGATAAGTGTAGGATGTTGCAGGAGTCAGACCAGTTTCAGTGTAGGATGTATTGCCGGTAGTTGTTATGAGGGTATCACCTCTATACAATTTGTATTCATTGGCACCATCCACTGCACCCCATGTAATCTCAATGCTTGTCGGAGTGATTGCTCCTGCTCCAAGTGTGGGAGGTGTTATGGTTGTAGCTGCAATCAGATTCTCAGATGAAACGCTTGTCCCGGCAGCGTTAGTTGATACGGCATGATATGTGTAGGATTTTCCGGGAGTTACTGTAGTATCAGTGTAGAATAATTCAGTGGTGGTAGTTGTCACTGAGTTGCCATCTCTAAACAGCTCGTATCCTGTGGCACCATCCACTGCAGTCCATGTAATCTCAATGCTTGTCGGAGTGATTGTTCCTAGTACAAGTTCAGGAGGTGCTATGGTTGTAGATATTTCCAGATCCTCAGAGTTGTCACTTGTCTGGGGAATGTCGTTAGTTGATGTGGCATGATAAGTGTAGGATGTTGCAGGAGTCAGACCAGTTTCAGTGTAGGATGTATTGCCGGTAGTTGTTATGAGGGTATCACCTCTATACAATTTGTATTCATTGGCACCATCCACTGCACCCCATGTAATCTCAATGCTTGTCGGAGTGATTGCTCCTGCTCCAAGTGTGGGAGGTGTTATGGTTGTAGCTGCAATCAGATTCTCAGATGAAACGCTTGTCTGTGAAATGTCGTTAGTTGATACGGCATGATATGTGTAGGATGTTCCGGGAGTTACTGTAGTATCAGTGTAGAATAATTCAGTGGTGGTAGTTGTCACTGAGTTGCCATCTCTAAACAGCTCGTATCCTGTGGCACCATCCACTGCAGTCCATGTAATCTCAATGCTTGTCGGAGTGATTGTTCCTAGTACAAGTTCAGGAGGTGCTATGGTTGTAGATATTTCCAGATCCTCAGAGTTGTCACTTGTCTGGGGAATGTCGTTAGTTGATGTGGCATGATAAGTGTAGGATGTTGCAGGAGTCAGACCAGTTTCAGTGTAGGATGTATTGCCGGTAGTTGTTATGAGGGTATCACCTCTATACAATTTGTATTCATTGGCACCATCCACTGCACCCCATGTAATCTCAATGCTTGTCGGAGTGATTGCTCCTGCTCCAAGTGTGGGAGGTGTTATGGTTGTAGCTGCAATCAGATTCTCAGATGAAACGCTTGTCCCGGCAGCGTTAGTTGATACGGCATGATATGTGTAGGATTTTCCGGGAGTTACTGTAGTATCAGTGTAGAATAATTCAGTGGTGGTAGTTGTCACTGAGTTGCCATCTCTAAACAGCTCGTATCCTGTGGCACCATCCACTGCAGTCCATGTAATCTCAATGCTTGTCGGAGTGATTGTTCCTAGTACAAGTTCAGGAGGTGCTATGGTTGTAGATATTTCCAGATCCTCAGAGTTGTCACTTGTCTGGGGAATGTCGTTAGTTGATGTGGCATGATAAGTGTAGGATGTTGCAGGAGTCAGACCAGTTTCAGTGTAGGATGTATTGCCGGTAGTTGTTATGAGGGTATCACCTCTATACAATTTGTATTCATTGGCACCATCCACTGCACCCCATGTAATCTCAATGCTTGTCGGAGTGATTGCTCCTGCTCCAAGTGTGGGAGGTGTTATGGTTGTAGCTGCAATCAGATTCTCAGATGAAACGCTTGTCTGTGGAATGTCGTTAGTTGATACGGCATGATATGTGTAGGATGTTCCGGGAGTTACTGTAGTATCAGTGTAGAATAATTCAGTGACAGGTCCTAGGGAAACATCATCTCTAAACAGCTCGTATCCTGTGGCACCATCCACTGCAGTCCATGTAATCTCAATGCTTGTCGGAGTGATTGTTCCTAGTACAAGTTCAGGAGGTGCTATGGTTGTAGATATTTCCAGATCCTCAGAGTTGTCACTTGTCTGGGGAATGTCGTTAGTTGATGTGGCATGATAAGTGTAGGATGTTGCAGGAGTCAGACCAGTTTCAGTGTAGGATGTATTGCCGGTAGTTGTTATGAGGGTATCACCTCTATACAATTTGTATTCATTGGCACCATCCACTGCACCCCATGTAATCTCAATGCTTGTCGGAGTGATTGCTCCTGCTCCAAGTGTGGGAGGTGTTATGGTTGTAGCTGCAATCAGATTCTCAGATGAAACGCTTGTCCCGGCAGCGTTAGTTGATACGGCATGATATGTGTAGGATGTTCCGGGAGTTACTGTAGTATCAGTGTAGAATAATTCAGTGGTGGTAGTTGTCACTGAGTTGCCATCTCTAAACAGCTCGTATCCTGTGGCACCATCCACTGCAGTCCATGTAATCTCAATGCTTGTCGGAGTGATTGCTCCTAGTACAAGTTCAGGAGGTGCTATGGTTGTAGATATTTCCAGATCCTCAGAGTTGTCACTTGTCTGGGGAATGTCGTTAGTTGATACGGCATGATATGTGTAGGATGTTGCAGGAGTTAATGTAGTATCAGTGTAGAATAATTCAGTGACAGGTCCCAGGGAAACATTATCTCTAAACAGCTCGTATCCTGTGGCACCATCCACTGCACCCCATGTAATCTCAATGCTTGTCGGAGTGATTGCTCCTGCTCCAAGTGTGGGAGGTGTTATGGTTGTAGCTGCAACCAGATCCTCAGATGAAACGCTTGTCTGTGGAATGTCGTTAGTTGATACGGCATGATATGTGTAGGATGTTCCGGGAGTTACTGTAGTATCAGTGTAGAATAATTCAGTGGTGGTAGTTGTCACTGAGTTGCCATCTCTAAACAGCTCGTATCCTGTGGCACCATCCACTGCAGTCCATGTAATCTCAATGCTTGTCGGAGTGATTGTTCCTAGTACAAGTTCAGGAGGTGCTATGGTTGTAGATATTTCCAGATCCTCAGAGTTGTCACTTGTCTGGGGAATGTCGTTAGTTGATGTGGCATGATAAGTGTAGGATGTTGCAGGAGTCAGACCAGTTTCAGTGTAGGATGTATTGCCGGTAGTTGTTATGAGGGTATCACCTCTATACAATTTGTATTCATTGGCACCATCCACTGCACCCCATGTAATCTCAATGCTTGTCGGAGTGATTGCTCCTGCTCCAAGTGTGGGAGGTGTTATGGTTGTAGCTGCAATCAGATTCTCAGATGAAACGCTTGTCTGTGAAATGTCGTTAGTTGATACGGCATGATATGTGTAGGATGTTCCGGGAGTTACTGTAGTATCAGTGTAGAATAATTCAGTGGTGGTAGTTGTCACTGAGTTGCCATCTCTAAACAGCTCGTATCCTGTGGCACCATCCACTGCAGTCCATGTAATCTCAATGCTTGTCGGAGTGATTGTTCCTAGTACAAGTTCAGGAGGTGCTATGGTTGTAGATATTTCCAGATCCTCAGAGTTGTCACTTGTCTGGGGAATGTCGTTAGTTGATGTGGCATGATAAGTGTAGGATGTTGCAGGAGTCAGACCAGTTTCAGTGTAGGATGTATTGCCGGTAGTTGTTATGAGGGTATCACCTCTATACAATTTGTATTCATTGGCACCATCCACTGCACCCCATGTAATCTCAATGCTTGTCGGAGTGATTGCTCCTGCTCCAAGTGTGGGAGGTGTTATGGTTGTAGCTGCAATCAGATTCTCAGATGAAACGCTTGTCCCGGCAGCGTTAGTTGATACGGCATGATATGTGTAGGATGTTCCGGGAGTTACTGTAGTATCAGTGTAGAATAATTCAGTGACAGGTCCCAGGGAAACATCATCTCTAAACAGCTCGTATCCTGTGGCACCATCCACTGCACCCCATGTAATCTCAATGCTTGTCGGAGTGATTGTTCCTAGTACAAGTTCAGGAGGTGCTATGGTTGTAGATATTTCCAGATCCTCAGAGTTGTCACTTGTCTGGGGAATGTCGTTAGTTGATGTGGCATGATAAGTGTAGGATGTTGCAGGAGTCAGACCAGTTTCAGTGTAGGATGTATTGCCGGTAGTTGTTATGAGGGTATCACCTCTATACAATTTGTATTCATTGGCACCATCCACTGCACCCCATGTAATCTCAATGCTTGTCGGAGTGATTGCTCCTGCTCCAAGTGTGGGAGGTGTTATGGTTGTAGCTGCAATCAGATTCTCAGATGAAACGCTTGTCTGTGGAATGTCGTTAGTTGATACGGCATGATATGTGTAGGATGTTCCGGGAGTTACTGTAGTATCAGTGTAGAATAATTCAGTGGTGGTAGTTGTCACTGAGTTGCCATCTCTAAACAGCTCGTATCCTGTGGCACCATTTACTGCAGTCCATGTAATCTCAATGCTTGTCGGAGTGATTGTTCCTAGTACAAGTTCAGGAGGTGCTATGGTTGTAGATATTTCCAGATCCTCAGAGTTGTCACTTGTCTGGGGAATGTCGTTAGTTGATGTGGCATGATAAGTGTAGGATGTTGCAGGAGTCAGACCAGTTTCAGTGTAGGATGTATTGCCGGTAGTTGTTATGAGGGTATCACCTCTATACAATTTGTATTCATTGGCACCATCCACTGCACCCCATGTAATCTCAATGCTTGTCGGAGTGATTGCTCCTGCTCCAAGTGTGGGAGGTGTTATGGTTGTAGCTGCAATCAGATTCTCAGATGAAACGCTTGTCCCGGCAGCGTTAGTTGATACGGCATGATATGTGTAGGATTTTCCGGGAGTTACTGTAGTATCAGTGTAGAATAATTCAGTGGTGGTAGTTGTCACTGAGTTGCCATCTCTAAACAGCTCGTATCCTGTGGCACCATCCACTGCAGTCCATGTAATCTCAATGCTTGTCGGAGTGATTGTTCCTAGTACAAGTTCAGGAGGTGCTATGGTTGTAGATATTTCCAGATCCTCAGAGTTGTCACTTGTCTGGGGAATGTCGTTAGTTGATGTGGCATGATAAGTGTAGGATGTTGCAGGAGTCAGACCAGTTTCAGTGTAGGATGTATTGCCGGTAGTTGTTATGAGGGTATCACCTCTATACAATTTGTATTCATTGGCACCATCCACTGCACCCCATGTAATCTCAATGCTTGTCGGAGTGATTGCTCCTGCTCCAAGTGTGGGAGGTGTTATGGTTGTAGCTGCAATCAGATTCTCAGATGAAACGCTTGTCTGTGAAATGTCGTTAGTTGATACGGCATGATATGTGTAGGATGTTCCGGGAGTTACTGTAGTATCAGTGTAGAATAATTCAGTGGTGGTAGTTGTCACTGAGTTGCCATCTCTAAACAGCTCGTATCCTGTGGCACCATCCACTGCAGTCCATGTAATCTCAATGCTTGTCGGAGTGATTGTTCCTAGTACAAGTTCAGGAGGTGCTATGGTTGTAGATATTTCCAGATCCTCAGAGTTGTCACTTGTCTGGGGAATGTCGTTAGTTGATGTGGCATGATAAGTGTAGGATGTTGCAGGAGTCAGACCAGTTTCAGTGTAGGATGTATTGCCGGTAGTTGTTATGAGGGTATCACCTCTATACAATTTGTATTCATTGGCACCATCCACTGCACCCCATGTAATCTCAATGCTTGTCGGAGTGATTGCTCCTGCTCCAAGTGTGGGAGGTGTTATGGTTGTAGCTGCAATCAGATTCTCAGATGAAACGCTTGTCCCGGCAGCGTTAGTTGATACGGCATGATATGTGTAGGATTTTCCGGGAGTTACTGTAGTATCAGTGTAGAATAATTCAGTGGTGGTAGTTGTCACTGAGTTGCCATCTCTAAACAGCTCGTATCCTGTGGCACCATCCACTGCAGTCCATGTAATCTCAATGCTTGTCGGAGTGATTGTTCCTAGTACAAGTTCAGGAGGTGCTATGGTTGTAGATATTTCCAGATCCTCAGAGTTGTCACTTGTCTGGGGAATGTCGTTAGTTGATGTGGCATGATAAGTGTAGGATGTTGCAGGAGTCAGACCAGTTTCAGTGTAGGATGTATTGCCGGTAGTTGTTATGAGGGTATCACCTCTATACAATTTGTATTCATTGGCACCATCCACTGCACCCCATGTAATCTCAATGCTTGTCGGAGTGATTGCTCCTGCTCCAAGTGTGGGAGGTGTTATGGTTGTAGCTGCAATCAGATTCTCAGATGAAACGCTTGTCTGTGGAATGTCGTTAGTTGATACGGCATGATATGTGTAGGATGTTCCGGGAGTTACTGTAGTATCAGTGTAGAATAATTCAGTGACAGGTCCTAGGGAAACATCATCTCTAAACAGCTCGTATCCTGTGGCACCATCCACTGCAGTCCATGTAATCTCAATGCTTGTCGGAGTGATTGTTCCTAGTACAAGTTCAGGAGGTGCTATGGTTGTAGATATTTCCAGATCCTCAGAGTTGTCACTTGTCTGGGGAATGTCGTTAGTTGATGTGGCATGATAAGTGTAGGATGTTGCAGGAGTCAGACCAGTTTCAGTGTAGGATGTATTGCCGGTAGTTGTTATGAGGGTATCACCTCTATACAATTTGTATTCATTGGCACCATCCACTGCACCCCATGTAATCTCAATGCTTGTCGGAGTGATTGCTCCTGCTCCAAGTGTGGGAGGTGTTATGGTTGTAGCTGCAATCAGATTCTCAGATGAAACGCTTGTCCCGGCAGCGTTAGTTGATACGGCATGATATGTGTAGGATGTTCCGGGAGTTACTGTAGTATCAGTGTAGAATAATTCAGTGGTGGTAGTTGTCACTGAGTTGCCATCTCTAAACAGCTCGTATCCTGTGGCACCATCCACTGCAGTCCATGTAATCTCAATGCTTGTCGGAGTGATTGCTCCTAGTACAAGTTCAGGAGGTGCTATGGTTGTAGATATTTCCAGATCCTCAGAGTTGTCACTTGTCTGGGGAATGTCGTTAGTTGATACGGCATGATATGTGTAGGATGTTGCAGGAGTTAATGTAGTATCAGTGTAGAATAATTCAGTGACAGGTCCCAGGGAAACATTATCTCTAAACAGCTCGTATCCTGTGGCACCATCCACTGCACCCCATGTAATCTCAATGCTTGTCGGAGTGATTGCTCCTGCTCCAAGTGTGGGAGGTGTTATGGTTGTAGCTGCAACCAGATCCTCAGATGAAACGCTTGTCTGTGAAATGTCGTTAGTTGATACGGCATGATATGTGTAGGATGTTCCGGGAGTTACTGTAGTATCAGTGTAGAATAATTCAGTGGTGGTAGTTGTCACTGAGTTGCCATCTCTAAACAGCTCGTATCCTGTGGCACCATCCACTGCACCCCATGTAATCTCAATGCTTGTCGGAGTGATTGTTCCTAGTACAAGTTCAGGAGGTGCTATGGTTGTAGATATTTCCAGATCCTCAGAGTTGTCACTTGTCTGGGGAATGTCGTTAGTTGATGTGGCATGATAAGTGTAGGATGTTGCAGGAGTCAGACCAGTTTCAGTGTAGGATGTATTGCCGGTAGTTGTTATGAGGGTATCACCTCTATACAATTTGTATTCATTGGCACCATCCACTGCACCCCATGTAATCTCAATGCTTGTCGGAGTGATTGCTCCTGCTCCAAGTGTGGGAGGTGTTATGGTTGTAGCTGCAATCAGATTCTCAGATGAAACGCTTGTCTGTGGAATGTCGTTAGTTGATACGGCATGATATGTGTAGGATGTTCCGGGAGTTACTGTAGTATCAGTGTAGAATAATTCAGTGACAGGTCCTAGGGAAACATCATCTCTAAACAGCTCGTATCCTGTGGCACCATCCACTGCAGTCCATGTAATCTCAATGCTTGTCGGAGTGATTGTTCCTAGTACAAGTTCAGGAGGTGCTATGGTTGTAGATATTTCCAGATCCTCAGAGTTGTCACTTGTCTGGGGAATGTCGTTAGTTGATGTGGCATGATAAGTGTAGGATGTTGCAGGAGTCAGACCAGTTTCAGTGTAGGATGTATTGCCGGTAGTTGTTATGAGGGTATCACCTCTATACAATTTGTATTCATTGGCACCATCCACTGCACCCCATGTAATCTCAATGCTTGTCGGAGTGATTGCTCCTGCTCCAAGTGTGGGAGGTGTTATGGTTGTAGCTGCAATCAGATTCTCAGATGAAACGCTTGTCCCGGCAGCGTTAGTTGATACGGCATGATATGTGTAGGATTTTCCGGGAGTTACTGTAGTATCAGTGTAGAATAATTCAGTGGTGGTAGTTGTCACTGAGTTGCCATCTCTAAACAGCTCGTATCCTGTGGCACCATCCACTGCAGTCCATGTAATCTCAATGCTTGTCGGAGTGATTGTTCCTAGTACAAGTTCAGGAGGTGCTATGGTTGTAGATATTTCCAGATCCTCAGAGTTGTCACTTGTCTGGGGAATGTCGTTAGTTGATGTGGCATGATAAGTGTAGGATGTTGCAGGAGTCAGACCAGTTTCAGTGTAGGATGTATTGCCGGTAGTTGTTATGAGGGTATCACCTCTATACAATTTGTATTCATTGGCACCATCCACTGCACCCCATGTAATCTCAATGCTTGTCGGAGTGATTGCTCCTGCTCCAAGTGTGGGAGGTGTTATGGTTGTAGCTGCAATCAGATTCTCAGATGAAACGCTTGTCTGTGGAATGTCGTTAGTTGATACGGCATGATATGTGTAGGATGTTCCGGGAGTTACTGTAGTATCAGTGTAGAATAATTCAGTGACAGGTCCTAGGGAAACATCATCTCTAAACAGCTCGTATCCTGTGGCACCATCCACTGCAGTCCATGTAATCTCAATGCTTGTCGGAGTGATTGTTCCTAGTACAAGTTCAGGAGGTGCTATGGTTGTAGATATTTCCAGATCCTCAGAGTTGTCACTTGTCTGGGGAATGTCGTTAGTTGATGTGGCATGATAAGTGTAGGATGTTGCAGGAGTCAGACCAGTTTCAGTGTAGGATGTATTGCCGGTAGTTGTTATGAGGGTATCACCTCTATACAATTTGTATTCATTGGCACCATCCACTGCACCCCATGTAATCTCAATGCTTGTCGGAGTGATTGCTCCTGCTCCAAGTGTGGGAGGTGTTATGGTTGTAGCTGCAATCAGATTCTCAGATGAAACGCTTGTCCCGGCAGCGTTAGTTGATACGGCATGATATGTGTAGAATTTTCCGGGAGTTACTGTAGTATCAGTGTAGAATAATTCAGTGGTGGTAGTTGTCACTGAGTTGCCATCTCTAAACAGCTCGTATCCTGTGGCACCATCCACTGCAGTCCATGTAATCTCAATGCTTGTCGGAGTGATTGCTCCTAGTACAAGTTCAGGAGGTGCTATGGTTGTAGATATTTCCAGATCCTCAGAGTTGTCACTTGTCTGGGGAATGTCGTTAGTTGATACGGCATGATATGTGTAGGATGTTGCAGGAGTTAATGTAGTATCAGTGTAGAATAATTCAGTGACAGGTCCCAGGGAAACATTATCTCTAAACAGCTCGTATCCTGTGGCACCATCCACTGCACCCCATGTAATCTCAATGCTTGTCGGAGTGATTGCTCCTGCTCCAAGTGTGGGAGGTGTTATGGTTGTAGCTGCAACCAGATCCTCAGATGAAACGCTTGTCTGTGGAATGTCGTTAGTTGATACGGCATGATATGTGTAGGATTTTCCGGGAGTTACTGTAGTATCAGTGTAGAATAATTCAGTGGTGGTAGTTGTCACTGAGTTGCCATCTCTAAACAGCTCGTATCCTGTGGCACCCTCCACTGTACTCCATGTAATCTCAATGCTTGTCGGAGTGATTGTTCCTAGTACAAGTTCAGGAGGTGCTATGGTTGTAGATATTTCCAGATCCTCAGAGTTGTCACTTGTCTGGGGAATGTCGTTAGTTGATACGGCATGATATGTGTAGGATGTTGCAGGAGTTAATGTAGTATCAGTGTAGAATAATTCAGTGACAGGTCCCAGGGAAACATTATCTCTAAACAGCTCGTATCCTGTGGCACCATCCACTGCACCCCATGTAATCTCAATGCTTGTCGGAGTGATTGCTCCTGCTCCAAGTGTGGGAGGTGTTATGGTTGTAGCTGCAATCAGATTCTCAGATGAAACGCTTGTCTGTGGAATGTCGTTAGTTGATACGGCATGATATGTGTAGGATTTTCCGGGAGTTACTGTAGTATCAGTGTAGAATAATTCAGTGGTGGTAGTTGTCACTGAGTTGCCATCTCTAAACAGCTCGTATCCTGTGGCACCCTCCACTGTACTCCATGTAATCTCAATGCTTGTCGGAGTGATTGTTCCTAGTACAAGTTCAGGAGGTGCTATGGTTGTAGATATTTCCAGATCCTCAGAGTTGTCACTTGTCTGGGGAATGTCGTTAGTTGATACGGCATGATATGTGTAGGATGTTGCAGGAGTTAATGTAGTATCAGTGTAGAATAATTCAGTGACAGGTCCCAGGGAAACATTATCTCTAAACAGCTCGTATCCTGTGGCACCATCCACTGCACCCCATGTAATCTCAATGCTTGTCGGAGTGATTGTTCCTGCTCCAAGTGTGGGAGGTGTTATGGTTGTAGCTGCAACCAGATCCTCAGATGAAACGCTTGTCTGTGGAATGTCGTTAGTTGATACGGCATGATATGTGTAGGATTTTCCGGGAGTTACTGTAGTATCAGTGTAGAATAATTCAGTGACAGTTACCAGGGAAACATTATCTCTAAACAGAACGTATCCTGTGGCACCCTCCACTGTACTCCATGTAATCTCAATGCTTGTTTCAGTGATTGTTCCTACGACAAGTGTAGGAGGTGCTATGGTTGTAGATATTTCCAAATTCTCAGAGTTGTCACTTGTCTGGGGAATGTCGTTAGTTGATGTGGCATGATAAGTGTAGGATGTTGCAGGAGTCAGACCAGTTTCAGTGTAGGATGTATTGCCGGTAGTTGTTATGAGGGTATCACCTCTATACAATTTGTATTCATTGGCACCATCCACTGCACCCCATGTAATCTCAATGCTTGTCGGAGTGATTGTTCCTGCTCCAAGTGTGGGAGGTGTTATGGTTGTAGCTGCAATCAGATTCTCAGATGAAACGCTTGTCTGTGGAATGTCGTTAGTTGATACGGCATGATATGTGTAGGATGTTCCGGGAGTTACTGTAGTATCAGTGTAGAATAATTCAGTGGTGGTAGTTGTCACTGAGTTGCCATCTCTAAACAGCTCGTATCCTGTGGCACCATTTACTGCAGTCCATGTAATCTCAATGCTTGTCGGAGTGATTGTTCCTAGTACAAGTTCAGGAGGTGCTATGGTTGTAGATATTTCCAGATCCTCAGAGTTGTCACTTGTCTGGGGAATGTCGTTAGTTGATGTGGCATGATAAGTGTAGGATGTTGCAGGAGTCAGACCAGTTTCAGTGTAGGATGTATTGCCGGTAGTTGTTATGAGGGTATCACCTCTATACAATTTGTATTCATTGGCACCATCCACTGCACCCCATGTAATCTCAATGCTTGTCGGAGTGATTGCTCCTGCTCCAAGTGTGGGAGGTGTTATGGTTGTAGCTGCAATCAGATTCTCAGATGAAACGCTTGTCTGTGGAATGTCGTTAGTTGATACGGCATGATATGTGTAGGATGTTCCGGGAGTTACTGTAGTATCAGTGTAGAATAATTCAGTGGTGGTAGTTGTCACTGAGTTGCCATCTCTAAACAGCTCGTATCCTGTGGCACCATTTACTGTACTCCATGTAATCTCAATGCTTGTTTCAGTGATTGTTCCTAGTACAAGTTCAGGAGGTGCTATGGTTGTAGATATTTCCAGATCCTCAGAGTTGTCACTTGTCTGGGGAATGTCGTTAGTTGATACGGCATGATATGTGTAGGATGTTGCAGGAGTCAAGGTCTCATCAGTGTATGATGTATTGCTGGTAGTTGCTATAGAAATGCCATCTCTAAACAGCTCGTATCCTGTGGCACCATCCACTGCACCCCATGTAATCTCAATGCTTGTCGGAGTGATTGTTCCTGCTCCAAGTGTGGGAGGTGTTATGGTTGTAGCTGCAATCAGATTCTCAGATGAAACGCTTGTCTGTGGAATGTCGTTAGTTGATACGGCATGATATGTGTAGGATGTTCCGGGAGTTACTGTAGTATCAGTGTAGAATAATTCAGTGGTGGTAGTTGTCACTGAGTTGCCATCTCTAAACAGCTCGTATCCTGTGGCACCCTCCACTGTACTCCATGTAATCTCAATGCTTGTTTCAGTGATTGTTCCTAGTACAAGTTCAGGAGGTGCTATGGTTGTAGATATTTCCAGATCAGCAGAGTTGTCACTTGTCTGGGGAATGTCGTTAGTTGATGTCTGATCTATCTGATCAAATAATAAGATCAAGAGTTCTAAGTTGTCACTTGTCTGGGGAATGTCGTTAGTTGATGTGGCATGATATGTGTAGGATTTTCCGGGAACCACGTTAGTATCAGAATATGATGTACCAATGACATATCCCAGGGATTCGTCATCTCTGAACAGCTCGTATACTATGGCACCCTCCACTGCACCCCATGTAATCTCAATGCTTGTTTCAGTGATTGCTCCTGCGACAAGTGTGGGAGGTGCTATGGTTGTAGATATTTCCAAATTCTCAGAGTCCTCACTTGTCCCGGCAGAATTAGTTGCTGTGGCATGATATGTGTAGGATGTTGTAGGAGTTAGACCAGTTTCAGTGTATGATGTATCGCCGGTAGTTGCTATAGAAATGCCATCTCTAAACAGCTCGTATCCTGTGGCACCATCCACTATATCCCATGTAATCTCAATGCTTGTCGGAGTGATTGCTCCTGCTCCAAGTACAGGAGGTACTATGATTGTAGCTACAATCAAATTCTCAGATGGAACGCTTGTCTGTGGAATGTCGTTAGTTGATGTGGCATGATATGTGTAGGATGTTGCAGGAGTCAGGCCAGTGTCAGTGTATGATGTATCGCCGGTAGTTGTTATGAGGGTATCATCTCTATACAATTTGTATCCTGTGGCACCATCCACTATATCCCATGTAATCTCAATGCTTGTCGGAGTGATTGCTCCTGCGACAAGTACAGGAGGTGTTATGGTTGTAACTGCAACCAGATCCTCAGATGGAACGCTTGACCGTGAAATGTCGTTAGTTGATGTGGCATGATATGTGTAGGATTTTCCGGGAACCACGTTAGTATCAGAATATGATGTACCAATGACATATCCCAGGGATTCGTCATCTCTGAACAGCTCGTATACTATGGCACCCTCCACTGTACCCCATGTAATCTCAATGCTTGTCGGAGTGATTGCTCCTGCGACAAGTGTAGGAGGTGCTATGGTTGTAGATATTTCCAAATTCTCAGAGTTGTCACTTGTCTGGGGAATGTCGTTAGTTGATGTGGCATGATAAGTGTAGGATGTTGCAGGAGTCAGACCAGTTTCAGTGTAGGATGTATTGCCGGTAGTTGTTATGAGGGTATCACCTCTATACAATTTGTATTCATTGGCACCATCCACTGCACCCCATGTAATCTCAATGCTTGTCGGAGTGATTGCTCCTGCTCCAAGTGTGGGAGGTGTTATGGTTGTAGCTGCAATCAAATTCTCAGATGGAACGCTTGTCTGTGGAATGTCGTTAGTTGATACGGCATGATATGTGTAGGATGTTCCGGGAGTTACTGTAGTATCAGTGTAGAATAATTCAGTGACAGGTCCCAGGGAAGCATTATCTCTAAACAGCTCGTATCCTGTGGCACCATTTACTGTACTCCATGTAATCTCAATGCTTGTTTCAGTGATTGTTCCTAGTACAAGTTCAGGAGGTGCTATGGTTGTAGATATTTCCAGATCCTCAGAGTTGTCACTTGTCTGGGGAATGCCGCTATCTGTTACGACACCACCTAAGACATAATAATAATATGCGTAGGATGTGGCATGATATGTGTAGGATGTTCCGGGAGTTACTGTAGTATCAGTGTAGAATAATTCAGTGACAGGTCCCAGGGAAACATTATCTCTAAACAGCTCGTATCCTGTGGCACCCTCCACTGTACTCCATGTAATCTCAATGCTTGTCGGAGTGATTGTTCCTGCTCCAAGTTCAGGAGGTGCTGGGTTTGTAAATACTAAATAAAATGCAGAAGGGTTACTCATCCCGGCAGCATTTGTTGTTGTAAGGAGATAATTGTACTGTATACCAGAAGTCAGGCCGGTATCAGTGAAAAACAATATATCGCCTGTTGCCACTATTTCATAAGCACCGTCATCAACAAATCTGTACAAATTGTAACTGTCGGCATTCTCCACTGCAACCCAGAAAAATGTTACAGTTGTGTCAGTGATTTCTGATATTTGGAAGTCTGGTTCTACAGGTACAGTAATTACGTGTTTGCTGGCAATTACCTCACCATCATATGAGAGGGTTATGACATCGTTATAACCATGCCCGACTGGTAATAGATATAATATTTCACCCAACTCATCATTTGCAATGCTGACAGTTCTCTGTTCAGCACCAAATCCAATCGTAAAATCACCAGCTTTGTATGCGGAAAATGATACCTGTGCGGCATAAGTGGGTATTCCAATTTGAATGCCAAAAGAGTGTAATTGTACTGGATCCAGATAACCTAATCTCAAGTCATAAGGGGGCATTCCAATTTGAATGTCAAAAGAGCCTTCCTTGATTGCAGGTATCTCAGTTTGCGTGTCAGGTGATGCAGTCGAAGTTGTAGTTGCAACCACATTGGTAGATGGTTTACTGGTCTGGGAAATGTCGTTAGTTGATGTGGCATGATAAGTGTAAATCGTTTCAGGAGTCAAGCCAGTGTCAATGTAGGATAATTTAGGTGCAAGAAAGAGAAAAAACCAATGTTCAGTTACATAACTAGGAGTCAAGCCAGTGTCAATGTAGGATAATTCAGGGGTAGTTGTCACAGAAACGCCATCTCTAAACAGCTCGTATCTTGTGATACCATCCACTGCAGCCCATGTAATCTCAATGCTTGTCGGAGTGATTGCTCTTACTCCAAGTGCGGGAGGTGCTATGAGTGTAGATACTGCAAACTCTGCAGAAGGAGCACTTGTCACATAAGAATTTTTTGCTATAACGGTATACTTGTACTCTGTATCATGTTCCAAGCGAGGATCAGTGTATGATGTACCAGTGATATGGCGGTAGGAGCCAGGAGTGTCGTCGGTAGTTGCTATAGAAATGCCATCTCTAAACAGCTCGTATCCTGTGGCACCCTCCACTATATCCCATGTAATCCTAATGAGTGCCGGAGTGATTGCTCTTGCTCCAAGTGTGGGAGGTGTTATGGTTGTAGCTGCAACCAGATCCTCAGATGGAACGCTTGTCTGTGGAATGTCGTTAGTTGATACGGCATGATATGTGTAGGATGTTCCGGGAGTTACTGTAGTATCAGAATATGATGTACCAGTGACAGTTCCCAGGGAAGCATCATCTCTGAATAGCTCGTATCCTGTGGCACCCTCCACTGTACTCCATGTAATCTCAATGCTTGTTTCAGTGATTGCTCCTGCTCCAAGTGTGGGAGGTGCTATGGTTGTAACTGCAACCAGATCCTCAGATGGAACGCTTGTCTCAGCAGCGTTAGTTGATGTGGCATGATATGTGTAGGATGTTGCAGGAGTTACTATATTATCAGAATATGATGTACCAGTGACAGTTCCCAGGGAAGCATCATCTCTGAATAGCTCGTATCCTGTGGCACCAGTTGATGCAGTCCATTCAATCACTATACTTGTCGGAGTGATTTCTCCAGGTCTAAGTGTAGGAGGTACTATGGTTGTAACTGCAACTAGATCCTCAGAGTTGTCACTTGTCTGCAATGCACGGTTATCTGATGTGGCATGATATGTGTAGGATGTTCCGGGAACCACGTCATTATCAGTGTGGGATAAACCATGAAGAGTTCTTATGAGAATGTCATCTCTATACAACTTGTAGAGTAAGGCACCTGGTTGTGCATCCCATGAAATCACTATACTTGTCGAAGTGATTTCTCCTGTCCTAAGTGCAGGTGGGGCAGGTAGTGTATGTGCCCTAGCTGTAGTTACAGCCCGATTGGCAGAGTCCTCACTTGTCCCGGCAGAATTAGTTGCTGTGGCATGATATGTGTAGGATGATGCCGAAGTCAGGCCCTCATCAGTGTAGGATAATTCAGTGGTAGTTGCTATGAGGGTATCACCTCTATACAATTTGTATCCTGTGGCACCAGTCACTGCATCCCATGCAATCTCAATGCTTGTCGAAGTGATTTCTCCTGATCTAAGTGCAGGTGCGGCAGGCGGAGTTGCTGCATCAGTCCTTGCAGTAACCTCGTTAGATGAACCACTTGTCCCGGCAGTATTTGTTGCCGTAATGGTATACTTGTAATCTGTATCAGCAGACAGGCCAGTATCTGTGGCAGTCAATATATCGCCTGTTGCCACTATTACATTATCATCGCCATCAACAATTCTGGTTAAAGTGTAACTGTCGGCATTATCCACTGCAGTCCACCAAAGTGTTATAGTTGTATCAGTAGCTGTTAATACGTCAAGTGAGGGTGTGGCAAGTAGAAATAAGTATACGGTGGCAATTACCTCACCATCATATGAGAGGGTGACAATGCCTTCATAATTATAGCCCAATTGCACTAGAGTAGATGAGCGTGCTCGACGTTCTACCATATTATCTGTAATGCTGACAATTGACTCATTATCACCGTATCCAATCGTAAACTCACCTGATACTAAAGGCCTAAAGGATACAACTGCTGTGACTCTATCAGGAAGTATGCCAATACCAAAGTCTTCATCTATTGCAGTCTGGCCAGGTGTGTAAGTTTGAGCCTCTGCACTAGCAAATGTAAGTGATATTGCAAATACTGCAATCAATACGAATAACCATATCTTCATACTATGGTGAAAATAATTTGTGGTTATAATAAATTTACAGGTTGATTTTTTAAGCTTGTAATTTGGCAATCGTGAGTAATTTGGGCATATCTCAGATAGGGAGATGTGTAAAGTTTTGTAAAATGAGATTCAGGGGATCTCATAATTTTGATCGTATTTTTTACAGTGGAATGCCAATGCCTAAAAATGGTGATTGGGCACCATACCCCCATACACCTGTTCTTGTCATCTGCTTTAATCAAATCTTGTTCTGCGGGTGCTTTGCCAAAGTCTCGTGTTTCTTGGTGAAATTGGTGAAATTGGTGAAATTGGTGAAATTGGTGAAATTTATGAATCTGGAGGGTTTCTCGTAAAGCCTAATGGTATTTTTAATCCCTCTAAAAATCCATCATGTTCATAATGTTCAGCAAAAAAGAAGAAATCGGGATCAACTATACTTGGCTGTAGTGAATTAGCATCCCAGTCAAAAATTGATGGGGTAATACCGTGATTTTTTTGATATGTGCTTATTCTATTCAGGAAAATAGTTAATGCCCTATCAAATTGTTGATTATCCTGATTTGGGTGGATTTTTTTTATTGCGGTTCTTAAATCGTATATGGACAGTCCATTCTTAATTTGTTGTACATCAAAATCTTTGAGAATAACATACACAAAAAAATATGGCATTCCTAACCCTTGACTGCCATCTTGAGATTGTCTTGGTTTAGCATCTGCAAATGTTTCAAGTGCTCTGTGGAATCTACTGGCATATGAATGAGTGATTTTAGTAATAGCATTTTGTAAATTATCATTTGTCAAGTTTCTTAGATCCCCTGCTTCGGTTACATGTGCATCATAACAACATTCCTTACATAATTCTTGCAACATTCCAACATTGCCAGATGATTCTTTAATCAGAGCATCTCTAATGTCTGCCATATCCATATTGAGAGATCCCTCACCTAACCTAATTAATTCTTGCAAATGTTCTTCTGTCCAAGGTTCTACAGGTAATTCAATTATCCTGTCTTGCAAATTACCATTATACTGGGTCAGTCTATTTCTCTCTCTCCAAATTCCCAATATTATAACTCTGACATCAATATCTTGAAATGTCCTTAAATCAAAAGCAAATGATTTTTGTTCTTGTTCTTCCAAATAGTGAAAATTTTCAAGGACAATGATCTTGTCGGGGAAATATTTTTTCATTATTTCTGCTACATCCTGTGCACTGCTCACATCCATTTGTGATTCAGAGGCTCTCTCGTTCGCCTGTTGATTTTTCGACTTCCATTCATGCTTCAGCTAACATTGGAATTTTTATTTTAAAATTAAATTTGGTTTTGGTATTATCTTCACTTTCATTTGAACTACTAGACTGAATCGTAATCTCTAATTTTTTAAGAATGGTTTTGTAAATATCATGTAAATTTATTGTTGGAGAACATTGGACAATAATTTTATTTTCCTGTTTTATGTGCGCATTTAGAAGTGTGGTTTTTCCCTGTTTAGATGAGCCATAAACTACAAGTTGCCTTTTTTGTTCAAATGCTTTATTAAAACAATCATCTATTTCCTGCCTTGACACATATGTTGACAGATCAATCATTAATTACTCCAAAAACTTTTTCTAATCTCACATCTGCCATTCATAAAAATTATATTTAAATTAATCATTACTAATATTCACAGCTTTGAAGAATTCAATCTAATTTTCAGGTCCTCGATAACCCGACAGAACTCGGGCATAAGAAAAATTCCATCTAAAATTCGGAGAAAACTCACATTCCTAGCTGATGATAACCTCATACTGATATTTTAAACTAGATGCAGACTGGAGATATAGAAATCCAAAGGCGATTCCTGAGCTCTCTTGCGAGTCTCCTAGCCAGCATTACACCGACGGAACCGTACAATTATTACTGATTCCTATTTTTTAAAGGTTGGGTATTCTAGGGATTGGTAACTTAACGGGAGCTGTTTTCTCGTGAAAAGTGTCGGGAGCTGACGTTTTGTATATCTTTAACATTATCTAGAGATAATATGGATCTTCTCTCCCATACGAAATCATCTCCAATTACTGAGGACACCAAGTGTGCTTTGTACAATCAGGACATCTTTGATCTGCTTCTTTTACTTGTGTCAGTTCATGATTTTGTGTATAATACACTTTCAGAGTTAGCATGTGCCCGGATTGTTGCAAGCATCCAGTCTTGCAGCAAGTCCAAGATAGTTCTCGCAGTTCTTTTCGTATCTGATTGCAGTTCTTCTAAACCCGCATTTGAGCCATGCAAAGAATCTCTCTACAACAAATCTTGTCTTATTGTAATTGTCTTGAAGATTCTTCGAGATGATGAATTTGGAATTATTCCTGTAGGGAATGCAGCAGCCAATTCCATGACGTCTGAGATAATTTCTGATGTATGCAGCATCATAACCCTTGTCTGCATGCGCTGATACAGTTTCTTTTATGAAACCATCATCAAGAAAATCTGAAATGTTTTCTAGCACATCAATGAATCTGATACTATCATGGACATTTGCAGGACTGCACACAATTGAAATTGGCAATCCTGTTTTATCCACTGCAACATGTACTTTTGTGCCTAAAATCTTTTGCAGATCAATCCTTCCTTGTCTGTGTGCAGATTTGATTAGTTGGGATAGATCCAATTGTTGTAATTATTACTGATGATAAAATCCTTGTCTGTGTGCAGATTTGATTAGTTGGGATAGAGTCTCTTTCCAAATGCCTCTCTGTTGCAATTCCTGGAATCGCAGATGTGCAGTAGATTTTGAGCCGTATTTCTCTGGCATGTCTGCCCACCTGCAACCCGTAGTTAATACAAGCAATATTCCGTTGATTATTGTTCTGTCACTATTCCTTGGTCTTCCAGTTCTGGCAGATGTGATGCAATTGTGCTCCATTGAGCATCTGACATTTCTTTATGAATCATGAAAACATGTCTGTGTTGTTAGATCCATATTATCATCAAATATTTACAAAATGATCAGTTTTAGGATGAGTTGAATAATTTATTTGCTTTAACTATGATCATTATAACGATGATCGCTAATCTCCCAACCGAGTCTGTATGATCCCAAATGGCTTTAGTCTGGAATAGTACCAACAATAATTAGTTAAATATTATATCTAGTGGGTTTGTTCGTTTATTAAATATAATTTCAATTAAAAACTTCTAAAAATCGTTTGAAACTAGGACATTCTTGTAATTTACTACAATCTAATTGTTTAGCATATATATACAATTTATTTTTTTGATAATTGGTTTTATTTTTTAAAATTATAGATGGTTTTTGATTATTATATTTAATATTCAATGCATAACAAATCCATTCTTCTATTTCATAATCAAAAAAACAGAACCTAACTCTATCAAGATATTCATTATCAATAAATTTTTTTATATTTTTATGAGCTTGTTCTAATTCTTTACAATCAGCATCAAATATTAACAAAACAAATTCATCTTTACTAATTAAAAAATTACGGATTAATCTGTTAAGTTTTAAACCTTTAGGTACCGTTCTAATTTTACGAGGCATTGATATATTAATATTATTTTCATGGATTTTTTTCTTAAAGAACTCATTCCAAAATTGTTCGCCATATGTATCCTCAACAAGACAAGAAAAAGTCATAAATCACCATCTAAAATTTTATCGCTAAGAACCATATTATTTTTTAATAATTCATTGTGTAATTCTTCAATATTTTCTAAATATGAAAAATTAGTTTGATCAAAAATATACTTTGTTAAAATAATGTTATTGATGTCAACCATATCAATAACCATTGGTGAATGTGTGGTGAGGATAGTAATAGTATCTTGGTTATTTTTACATTCAGTTAATATATATCTAATTAAATCATAATGAAGTGAATTTTCAATTTCATCAATGAGAAGAATTTTAGGTTTTAGTTCCATTGCAGATAAAATAAATAATAATTTATAAAATCCTTCAGGGATGGATGGAGGTAAAAATATTATATTATTTTTTTTAACAACTAAAGTTATTGTACCTTCATTATTTATGTTGAACTCTAATTGCCAATCTGGAAAAAATTCCCTCATGGCATTTTCTATTCTAGGCGGAAGAGAACCACGTTGTTTATACCATGTATGTAAAAGATTCGTTAAGTTTCTACCATCACTAGTTAAATGTGTTCCGTCATAATAACGACTAGAATTTTTTATTCCACACGTATTCTTAATTAATATAGTAAAAAATTGCATTTGTTCTAGACAGTGAGATAATAGTGGGACATTACGATGTTTATTTATTTCAAGTGTTGGTGAAATAAGTACAAAATCATTATTCATAAAACCATAAAATATATTGTTTATCATGGAATAATGACCATTATGAAGGAAATTTAACACAGATTTCACATTATCAATTTTAATAAGTTGTTTGAAATTATTTTCAATTAAAGTATCAACAAATGTATGTTCATTTGTAGATGTAAAATATTTCTTTAAAGACATATTGTTGATTTTGTTAACTAATGCCTTAGGATATTCTATAGTCACACTAGAATTAACTCGCACCATATTACAAATATCATCTATAACAAGTGATTCATATATAAAATGTTGAATGCCGTCATTACCAGTAGATTTACAAATATAAACATAATTTTTATTTTCGACTATTCCTTTAATTTTAAATTCAATTATTTGATCTTGATTACGATTATATGCAATATTATTAAATCCACCCCAATCACTAAAAGGATAATTAGGTAATTGTGGTTGAATAATTTTTTGCATATAAATAAAAAATTCTAAAAAATTGGTTTTACCAGAGCCATTAGGACCAATTAAAACATTAAGATTTTTAAGTGGGATATTAGACTCAAGAATACTTTTAAACCCATTTATAGATATAGAGTCAATTGTAATCATAATGATTATTTTAAAAAATATTTAATCATGTATATGTGTATTTTTTTTGACAATATATTAAAAAAGTAACTATCATTAATGAAGGTGATTCAATCAAAGTTACTCCTACAGGATGGATTGATAAACACATCTGGAGAGAGATAAATAATATTCTAAGGTTACATGAGTTTAGCTGGCTGTCTAATGGGAAGGATAGTTGTTGGCTTAAGATGATCGCTTGATTTTTTAATTGGTTGAATTAATCATCATGGTTCTGCCTTTCATATTTGCAGCTATAGGAATTGCAGGTGGCGTATATGGTCTTTATCAGTATGTTAAAAGACCAAGATGTCCTAAATGTAAAGCCACTTTGATAATAATAAAAAATGTATGCAAATGTAAAAAATGTAAATTTGAAACTAGATTAGATCAAGGAATTTAAACAATCGAATTTAACAGCAAAACAACCTAACTTAACACCAAGTTGAAAATTATGAAAACAACCTAAGTTTTAACAGTGTACAAAATACCAATTATGTTAAAAATTTTGTTTGGTGGCTAATGTTTTAGTTGGCACCCTGGTAAAGTTGCCCTAGGGGGAGTCTGTGGTTGTTTTGAATGTCAGTTGATAAAAATAAAAGAGTTATTCTTTTTTGAATCCTTCTTTGTGTAGCCAGTAATATGCTACCTTGTCAGCAGGAATCCAAATTTTTTCTGTTCCTGCATCTACAATTATCTCTTTTGTAGAGTCATCAAAGGTGACATTGTGTTTATGGAGTTCGATTTTATCACCATTATCCAAACGGATCATTAATTCACCGTTTTTTTCAACACTGGATTTTATAGAATCATAGTTTGCCATTGTTTTGTAGAATATATAATATCATATGAATCTTACAGGAAGAATGTTAGAACTTTGAATATGTGGACTCTTGTAGCCATACCAGAATACAGACTTTACAACGAGTTTATAATAATTTAATGTATTATTTTTCTACTTTAATTAATCCTGCACTAACTGCATCAGTATACTACATGTAACATCTCACATGATGGTCAATACAAATTCCAAGGCTTGGTAAGATCTAAACTAGCTTGTATTACTTTATGTATTTTATATAGCATATCAGTAATTTCAGTGGGTGATTCTTGTTCCAGTCTTTTTTACATTTCTCATGCCATCAATTATTATCCTCCCTGGTTCTGAGGCATCATCATCCAAGTACATGATTATATAATTATATGATTATATGATTATATAATTCTCAAATATGTGACGGAACCTAGTCGTTCCAGCTAAGATCAGAGTCCTCATATATCATACAGTCACACAGCATCTCCTGGGCCAGCATCTCTTGTATGGATAGTGATTCCAGCAATGTGAGATCTGATACTCTGTCCAGCCTTAATGGCATATCATATGAGAATGATTCATCCAAGGTTCCCTGAATTGCCTTACTATCAAAGATTAGAGTTGCCCTATCCTGCTCATCAATTACCAGGCTTGCAAAGTTTGAATGAATTCTAGTCATTACGCTTGTTGGCGAATCATCTCTTTGTTGCATATCAGGTCTTGTAATCTGCAACCAGGTGCCATAGTCATTTTGTGACCATATGTATCCATATTGGTCCTCCCAGACCTGGTAACGTCTGTCCTGCTGGGTTAGTGATATGGTCTCAAACGGATTCTGGTTGCCATGCTTTTGTTTTAACTCATGAGTTGCTGCTGCAAGTAATGCTTCTCCTGTAAACTCTACACCTTCGTTGATATATGTGGTAGTAGAATAACGTTGTTTGTCAACTGCATTAATTGCCAATACTTCATGGGATAATGGTGCCATTATTACAAATGATATGGTAACATCAAAGCACCTCTCTGCAGTATCTGATGATGTACATTTGACTTTACTAATTGTTGCACCAGTCATGTTCTGATTTACCAGTCCCTCTTTTTGCTCATGGACTATATCTGCAATGTCATAGCCTGCAGGACTGGTATAGTTGCTATTTACATTCACTATAATGTGGGACTCTGCATTAGTCTTCAGGCCAACTTCTGGAACTCCAAGGGATAGAGATACGGACTTTAGGCCATTTGTTGCATAGCCTTTGATGTGGACTGTATTGTTATCACCAATAATGCTGCTAGTCATATTAAAGTCAGTGTGCCAGTTGTTTGTAATGGTTAATGGCATGCCATTAAAGACAAAGCCGTCATCAACTAGCTGTACTGCTTGATTATTCCAATGTTTGCCAAAGGTTGGCTTTGTTTTCCATTCATTAGAATCTCCACCTTTTTTCTTTGGTGTTTCAGTTCCAGGAGTTACACTAGCGATGCCACCAGCTGGTGTTGTATCAAGTGTAATGACTACAGCTGGTGATGCAGCAGATGTGTTTGGTCCATCAGATGCTGTTACAGTGAATGAGTTGGCACCCTCAGTCAGTTCAGCTGTAAATGAGAAATTCCCTGAACCATCGACAGTTGTCGTATCAACTGATGTTCCTCCACGGAACAGTTCCACAGTTGACCCAATTTCAGCTGTACCATCAATTGTGATTGGTGATGAGGAAACAGTTGCAGGTGGTGTGGTAATTGCAGGAACTGGTGGTGCTATAATGTCAGGTGCTGTATCAGTCCTTGCAGGAAACTCGTCAGAAGGATCACTTGTCCCGGCAGAATTTGTTGCCGTAATGGTATACTTGTACGGTGTGTCAGCAGTCAGGCCAGTATCAGTGGCAGTCAGTCCAGTTGTTGGCACATCAACATTGCCGCCTGCAACAATTCTGGTCACGGTGTAACTTTCGGCATTATTTACTGCAACCCATGAGAGCGTTATGCTTGTCAGAGTGGCATCTGCAAATTCAAGTGTAGGTGTTTCAGGTACAGTTGGTGCAGCAGCTGTAGTTGCAGTAACCAGATCGGCAGATCTGGCGAGGACATGTGGAACGCCATCAAATGCGACGACAGAATAAGTGTAAACTGTTTCAGGAGTCAGGTCGGTAAAAGTATGGGATGTACCACCGACACCTACTATTTGGGAACTATCAGATCTAATCAACGAATAGACGACGGTACCATCCACTACAGTCCATGTAATCTCAATGCTTGTCGGAGTGATTTCTCCTGCGACAAGTTCAATTGGTGCCAGAGGTGTAGATACAATCAGATCCTCAGAGAAGGCACTTGCCCCACCAACAGCATTAGTTGATATGGCACGATACGTGTAGGATGTTCCGGGAGTTACTATATTATCAGTGTAGGATAATTCAGTGGTAGTTGTTAGGGGAACGTCGATATCAGTTCTATACAATTTGTATTCTGTGGCACCAGTTGGTGCAGTCCATTCAATCACAATGCTGTTATGAGTGACTGTTCCTTCTCCAAGTACAGGTGGGGCAGGTGTTGTAGCTGCGTCAGGATTCGATCCAGTCGTTGCACGTGTGGTTGCAACTTGCCTACTATCAAATGAAAGGGTGACTGTATCATCAAAGTTAAAGCCAACTGTTATTGTGGTCTGTTTTTCTACTGCTCCTGATACATCCTCAGCTGAAACATCAACAGTGTCAGTCAGCGTACCTGCCGTAATCGTAAATGTGCCTGCCTGTAAGGCTGTAAATGTCACAAGTAATGTGTCTGCAGCTGCCGGATTAGTAATCACGAAAGAGTCTGATACAATTGCCTGCGTTGGAGTAGTTACATCCAACCTAGTAGCTGCACTTCCTTGAACGCCGTCTCCGATACCGGTTGGATTAACTGATCTGACATAATATGTGTAGGATGTTCCAGGAGTCAATCCAGTAATATCAAATGATAGCTCAGTGATGGCATTAGAATCGATATGTGCAGCATTAGGATCGGTATAAAGCAAATATCCTATGGCACCATCCACTGGATCCCATTCAATCACAACACTTGTCGGAGTGATTTCTCCTACTCTAAGTACAGGGGCGGCAGGCGCAGTCCTTATGGATAAACTGCCAATTTGTACACCACCAAATGAGAGGGATACATCTCCATCATAATTAACCCCGACTGGTACTACAGTAGATGATGTTTTATTCAACTCACCATCTGCAATGCTGACAGTAATGCTCTGATCAGCATCATATCTAATTATGAAATCACCGGATTTTAATGGTACAAAGGATATTAGTACATGATCAAGGCTTATTGCGACATCAAAAAATGCTTCAGTAGCTGGTGCTGCAGGTGTAGTTACAGACACGACATTGGAACTTGCACCTTCCCCAGCTAGAGCCACTGCCCTTATGGAATAGGTGTAAGCTGTTTCAGGTTCCAAGGTATCAGCATATGAGGTCCCAGTGACTGGTATCTCAATTGATCCTGTGCCACCTGTTCTGCTCAGCGTATAACCAGTTGCACTAGTCTGCGCATCCCATGAGAGAACTACACTGTTATGAGTAGGGATTGCTGCAGTAAGTGCTGGGGTGCCAGGTACAGTCGATATGGATTCCCTTGCATATTCATGTCCACCAAATGAGATGACAACATCACCAATAAAGCCATGACCAGTTAGTAGTGTAATAACTGGGATGATACCACCTACCTCATCAGTATTAATAGTCCAGTTCGTGCTCGGACCACCTACTGCTTGAATCACAAATGTGCCTGCCCTTAACGGAACAAAGGATACCTCTACATCTCCATCAGCATTCGCAGTAGTATCAAAAGAGCCTGCCCTGATTGCCAGTGTCCTTGCAGATTTGCTTGCAACTGTCTCACCATCAAGTGAGAGGGTGACTATATCATCAAAGACAAAGCCGACTGTTATTGTTTCCTCTTTTTCTACTGAACCTGATACATCCTCAGCTGAGACAGCAACAGTATCACTTGACTCACTAGATGTAATCGTAAATGTGCCTTCCTTTAAGGCTGTAAATTTCACAAGTAATGTGTCTGCATTTGCCGTATTGGTAACCTCAAAAGAGTTTGCCTCTATTGCCGGAGTATCAGCTTGAGTTGAGGTCCTTGCAGAAAACTCTAGAGAAGTACTTGTCCCGGCAGTATTTGTTGCCGTAATGACATACTTGTACTCTGTATCAGCATCCAAGTTCTCATCAATGGCAGTCAATGCATTGCCTGAGAACACTACCACATTGGCACTGCCATCAACAACTCTGGTCAGAGTGTAACTGTCGACATTATCCACTGCCTCCCATGATAATGTTATGGTGTCATGAGTAGTTGTCCCGAGAACAAGTGTCGCAAAGCCAGGTGCAGGTTCAGATCCAGTCGTTACAGATTCCCTTGCAACCTCGGCACCGCCTGCAATTAAAATGATAACATTGCCAGTATAATCATACCCGACTGTTTCTATGTGAATGTTTGGGATGGATGCATCACCAATTCTAAAGTTAATGGTAGAACCATTCTCAAATTCAATTACAAAATTACCGGTGTGTGAGGATGTGAAGGTTATAGTTACTTTATCTCCGTCAGTATGAGGGGCACTGGTGAGAGTGTATGTGTGAGAATCAGTACTTGCAGTGACCTCGTTGGAAGGTTCACTTGGTCCAACGGAATTTGTAGCTATAAGGGTATACTTGTACTCTGTGTCTGCAGTCAGGTTCTCATCAGTGAAAGTCGTTGCATCGCCGGATAACGCTTCAGTACCAGCAGCACTGCCTGCAAGGGTTCTGGTTAAAGTGTAACTGTTGGCATTACCCACTGTACCCCATGAAAGTGATACAGTTGTATCAGTGGTAGAGTCTACAGAAAGCACAGGAGTTGCAGGTACAGTTGGTGCATCAGCAGTCCTTGTAGTCAACTCTGCAAATTCACTTCCTTGAATGCCGTCTCCGATACCGGTTGGATTAACTGATCTGACATAATATGTGTAGGATGTTTCAGGAGTCAAATCAGGAATATAAAATGATAGCTCAGTGGGGAAATTAAGACGGATATGACCAACAGTAGGATCGTCATAAATCAAATATCCTATGGCACCATCCACTGCATCCCATTCAATCGTTATACTTGTCGGAGTGACTGCCCCTACTCTAAGTGAAGGAGGTGCAGGCGAAGTCGTTATGGATAAACTGTCAACTTGTGCACCATCAAATGAGAGGGTTATATCTCCATTATAATTATACCCGACTGGTACTAGAGTAGATGATGTTTCACCCAACTCATCATTTGTAATGCTGACAGTAATGCTCTGATCAGTACCATATCCAATTATGAAATCACCGGATTTTAATGGTACAAAGGATATTAGTACATCTTCAGCGCGTGTTTCGATAGCAAAAGGTTCTTGAATTGCAGGTATCTCAATTGGCGTACCAGGTGATGCAGTCGAACTTGTAGATACAACCAGATTGGCAGATGTGTCACTGGTCTGGGAGATATCATTGTGTGATTCGGCGTGATAAATGTAAATCGTTTCGGGTTCCAAGGAATCATCAGTGTATGATACGTCAGGGGTAGTTGCTATGGGTATATTATTTTTATACAATTTGTATTCTTGAGCACCAGTTGATTCTTCCCATACAATCAGAATGCTTGTAGGAGTTATTGTTGTTGCCCTAATTGTAGGAGGGGCAGGTTCTGTGTTTATTGGTATACTGTCAATTGCATCACTGCCAAAGAAGAGGGCGACGGTTCTATTGAAATTATAACCGACTGATACTATAGTGGTTGATGCTGAACCTTCATCACCAGCTGCAATGGTGACAGGGATGCTCTGATCACCATATTTAATGGTAAACTCACCGGATATTGTTGGTACAAAGAATACGGATATCTCATCACCATCAGCTGCAACATCAAAAGATTGTGCAGCCGAACTTATGGTTACGGCAAACTCTGCAGAAGGAGCACTTGTTTTGCCCTCAGGTGTTGTTGATGTAATTATATAATTATATTCTGTATCAGCAATCAGGTTCTCATCAGTGGCAGTCAATATATCGCCTGATGCCACTGTTACATCATTAATGCTATCAACAACTCTGGTCAGGGTATAAGTTTCGGCATTATTCACTGAATTCCATGAGAGCGTTATGCTTGTTGGAGTGACTGCTCCCAGTAAAAGTGTCGGAGTTTCAGGTATGGTTGTATCAGTTGGTGCTGCAGTTGTAGATACCGCAAACTCTGCAGAAGGAGTACTTGTCCCGGCAGAATTTGTTGCCGTAATTATATAATTGTAATCAGTTGCAGGTTCCAAGTTCCCATCAGTGTATGATGTACCAGTAATGTCGGGTATCTCTGTTGTCTCTATGCCAACAGTTCTGGTCAAAGTGTAAGTTTTGGCATAATCCACTGCACCCCATGATAACGTTATAGTTGTATCAGTGGTTGCTCCTGCGACAAGTGTGGGAGTAGCAGGTGCAGGTGCTGCAGCTGTACTTGCAGTAACCTCGTTAGATGAACCACTTGTACCGGCAGCATTTGTTGCCGTAATGACATACCTGTACGGTGTCTCAGCAGTCAGGCCAGTATCAGTGGCAGTCAATGCATCAGTTGTTGGCACTAGTACATTAGCACCGCCTGCAACAATTCTGGTCAGGGTGTAACTGTCGGCACCAACCCTATCCCATGATAGTGTTATGGTATTATGAGCGGTATCTGTAATTCTGAGTGTCGGAGTTGCAGGAGATGTAGTTACAGATAACGGTACTGATGGTTGGCTTTTCACAGTACGATCACTGTTATATGATTCGACAGTAAAGGAATAAGTTGTTCCAGGAGTTAAATTAATGTATGTATGCGTTGTGCCAATAACTGTTATTGGTCGTAAGCCCTCTAGGTGCAAGAAATAGTCAGCAGCGCCATGTATAGCAGTCCATGTAATTGTTACACTTGTACCAGTGATTTCTCCTAGTTCAAGTACTGGTGCGGCCAGTGTTGTAGCCACATCCAGATCATCAGAGTCCTCACTTGACCCGGCAGAATTTGTTGCTGTGGCGTGATATGTGTAGAATTTTCCCGGAGTTACTGTAGTATCAGTGTGGGATAATTCAGTGGTAGTAGTTGCTATGGAAACATCATCCCTGAACAGCTTGTATCCTGTGGCACCCTCCACTATATCCCATGTAATCACTATGCTTGTATCAGTGATTGCCCCGGTACCAAGTGCTGGTGCTGCAGGAACCGTAAGTACAGGTAACGCCGATGATGGTGAGCTTTTCACAGAATCACTGCTGCGTGACTCTGCAGCGAAAGAATAATCTGTACCGGCAGTCAGGCCAGTAACAGTATGCGTTGTGCCAGTAACTGTTGCTATTGGTGTTGCAGAATTATCTTGGTACAATAAATAGTCAGCAGCGCCATGTATAGCAGTCCATGTAATTATTACAGTTGTATCAGTGACTGCTCCTTTCACAAGTACTGGTGGTGCTATGGTTGTAGCTGCGGTCAGATCCTTAGATGCGTCACTTGGCCCGGCAGAATTAGTTGCTGTGGCGTGATATGTGTAGGATTTTCCCGGAGTCAATTCATCATCAGTGTGGGATAATTCAGTGGTGGTAGTTGCTATGGAAACATCATCCCTGAACAGCTCGTATCCTGTGGCACCATCCACTATATCCCATGAAATCACAATGCTTGTATCAGTGACTGCTCCCCTCACAAGTACAGGTGGTTCAGATGCTACGGCATTTTTAGCAGGTATATCTGCCCATACCGTACCGCCTTCATATAATATAGTAAAACTACTACCAGTACCTTGCGTACCAGTATCGCCAGTTACGCCGATTCTGTCAGCGGCATTTGCCAGTTCAAGATCTGTACTCAAAGAAATAATATGGGAATCGGTAAACACCTCTGCAAGTGTACTTTGACTGCCGCCTGTATCTAGATGAATAATATATGCGCCTTCTACAGATGGTACATTCTCCCAGGACAGTCTGATGAAATTGTTAGCCAGTCTTTCAACTGTTAGAGTTGGTGCTGTGGTGTCAGATACGGTAATTGTAATTGATTTTTGGTCTGGCGTGTTACCTGCCGCATCAGCTGGTGCATCATACAATACGGTGTATTCTCCTATACTACTGGTGTCAGGTGTATTACCTGTAACTGCTACTGTTTCAGAGTAGGCGGGGTCATTATCTTCTACAGTAGCGTCAGGTATAGTGTAGGTGTTGGTTTGAGTTAACTCTATTGTTTCACTGGATCCTGTTACTGTGATTACCGGTTTTTCGGTATCAAGTGTAATGACTAAAGCTGATGATGGACCAGATGTGTTTGCTCCATCAGATGCCGTTACAGTGAATGAGTTCTCGCCATCAGTCAGTGTAACTGTAAATGAGAAATTCCCTGAACCATCGGCAGTTGCCGTACCAGCTGGTGTTGCTCCATTGAATAGTGCTACAGTTGTCCCGGCCTCAGCCGTACCATCAATCGTGAATGATGGTGTATTGACAGTTGCAGGTGAGGTGGTGATTTCAGGAACTGCTGGTGCTGTTGTATCTGTAACTGTAACTGTTCTAGTTACTGTGTCTGCATGGTTTCCAGCCGCATCATCCACATCAAAGGTGACATCATAGGTTCCAACCGTACCGATATCAACTGTATCTCCGCCAACAACTACACCACTTGTGATATCCCCATCAGTGTTATCAGTTGCAGAATAGGTGAATGCTGTGTATGTTTCTCCAAGTTCAAGGGAGAATGAATCTTCATTAACTGTGATAGATGGTGCTGTTGTATCAGGTGCTGTTGTATCAGGTGCTGTTGTATCAGGTGCAGGTGGAGTCGTTATGGATACACTGCCAACTTCCACACCACCAAATGAGAGGGTGACAGGGTTGTCATAATTATACCCGACTGGCACTATAGTAGTTGATGTTTCACCCAACTCATCATTTGCAATGCTGACAGTTCTCTGATCAGTACCATATCCAATTATGAAATTGCCGGATTTTAATGGCACAAAGGATACGGATGCGTCATCAGCGCCAGCTATGACACCAAAAGAGCCTGATTCTATTGCAGGTATCTCAATTGGCGTACCAGGTGTTGCAGTCGAACGTGTAGATACAACCAGGTCGGCAGATTTGCCACTTTGCTGTGAAGCGGCGTTAGATGATGTGGCATGATAAATGTAAATCGTTTCAGGAGTCAAGCCAGTGTCAGTGTATGATGTATCAAAGGCATATTCTATGAATACACCATTTCTAAACAACGAATATAACACGGCACCAGTCACTTTACTCCATTCAATCTCAATGCTTGATTCGGTGATTTCTACTGCTCTAAGTGTGGGTGCGGCTAGAACTGTATCAGTTGATGCTGCAGTTGTAGATGCTGCAAACTTTGCAGAAGGAGCACTTGGCCCGGCAGAATTTGTTGCCGTAATTATATAATTGTAATCTGCATCAACAATCAGGCCAGTATCTGTGGCAGTCAATATATCGCCGGATATCACTGTTACATCATTAATGCCATCAACAATTCTGGTCAGGGTGTAACTGTCGGCATTATCCACTTTAACCCATGATAACGTTATGCTTGTTTCAGTGACTTCTCCCAGTACAAGTACGGGAGTAGCAGGTGGTGCTATGGTTGTAACTGCAACCAGATCCTCAGATGGAACGCTTGTCCCGGCAGCGTTAGTTGATGTGGCATGATATGTGTAGGATGTTCCGGGAGTTACCATATTATCAGTGTAGGATAATTCAGTGACAGGTCCCAGGGAAACATCATCTCTGAATAGCTCGTATTCTGTGACACCATCCACTGCACCCCATGAAATCACAACACTTGTCGGAGTGATTTCTCCTTTAACAAGTACGGGTGGGGCAGGTCCAGTAGTTACAGATACACTGCCAACTTGTGCACCATCAAATGAGAGGGTGACAGGGTTGTCATAATTATACCCGACTGGCACTATAGTAGTTGATGTTTCACCCAACTCATCATTTGCAATGCTGACAGTTCTCTGATCAGTACCATATCCAATTATGAAATTGCCGGATTTTAATGGCACAAAGGATACGGATGCGTCATCAGCGCCAGCTATGACACCAAAAGAGTCCGATACAATTGGAGGTATCGCAATTGGCGTACCAGGTGTTGCAGTCGAACGTGTAGATACAACCAGATTGGCAGATGGTTCACTTGTCTGGGAAATGTCGTTAGTTGATGTGGCATGATAAATGTAAATCGTTTCAGGAGTCAAGCCAGTGTCAGTGTAGGATAATGCAGTGACAGTTTCCAAGAAAGCATCATCTCTGAATAGCTCGTATCCTGTGGCACCAGTTGGTGCAGTCCATTCAATCACAATGCTTGTTTCAGTGATTGCTCCTGCGACAAGTTCAGGAGGTGCTATGGTTGTAGATATTTCCAGATCAGCAGAGTTGTCACTTGTCTGGGGAATGTCGTTAGTTGATATGGCATGATAAGTGTAGGATGTTCCGGGAGTTACTATATTATCAGAATATGATGTACCAGTGACAGGTCCCAGGGAAGCATCATCTCTGAATAGCTCGTATCCTGTGGCACCCTCCACTATATCCCATGCAATCACTATACTTGTCGGAGTGATTGCTCCCGGTCTAAGTGTAGGTGGTGCTATGGTTGTAACTGCAACCAGATCCTCAGATGGAACGCTTGTCTCGGCAGCGTTAGTTGATGTGGCATGATATGTGTAGGATGTTCCGGGAGTTACTATATTATCAGAATATGATGTACCAGTGACAGTTCCCAAGGAAGCATCATCTCTGAATAGCTCGTATCCTGTGGCACCAGTTGATGCAGTCCATTCAATCACTATACTTGTCGGAGTGATTGCACCAGGTCTAAGTGTAGGAGGTGCTATGGTTGTAACTGCAATCAAATCCTCAGAGTTGTCACTTGCCTGCAAAGCACGGTTAGTTGATGTGGCATGATATGTGTAGGATGTGTAAGGATCCAAGCCAGTGTCAGTGTAGGATAAACCAAAAATAGCTCTTATGAGACTGTCATCTCTATACAACTTGTAGAAGTGGGCATTTGGTTGTGCATCCCATGAAATCACTATACTTGTCGAATTGATTGCTCCTTTCACAAGTACGGGTGGGGCAGGTAGTGGATGTGCCCTAGCTGTAGTTGCAGCCCGATTGGCAGAGTCCTCACTTGTCCCAGCAGAATTAGTTGCTGTGGCATGATATGTGTAGGATGTTGCAGGAGTCAAGGTCTCATCAGTGTAGAATAATTCAGTGGTAGTTGTCACTGAGTTGCCATCTCTAAACAGCTCGTATCCTGTGGCACCAGTCACTATATCCCATGCAATCACTATGCTTGTCGAAGTGATTTCTCCTGTCCTAAGTGCAGGTGCGGCAGGTGGAGTTGCTGCATCAGTCCTTGCAGCAACCTCGGCAGAACTATCACTTGTCCCGACAGAATTTGTTGCCGTAATGGTATACTTGTAATCTGTATCAGGTTCCAAGTTCTCATCAGTGGTAGTCAATACGTTGGTTTCTAATAGCACCGTTACAGCAGGATTGTTTCCAAGGGTTCTGCTCAGGGTGTAGCTGTCGGCATTCTCCACTGCAACCCATGAAAGTGATATAGTTGTATCAGTAGTTGCTCCTGCAGAAAGTATGGGTGCTGCAGGTGCAGTTGGTTCAGGTCCTACTGTTACAGTTTCAGTGATTGTTGTGGTTTGTCCATTGCTGTCAGTTACAGTATAAGTTACGACATACTCTCCAGAAGCGTTGACATTTACTGTTTCACCGCCAACTATACTGGATGCAATTCCTGAGATATCAAATGCATTGTTAATTACACCTTGGGTGTATGTTTCGCCAAATGGTACTGCAGTGGAATAGTCAACTGTGTTGCCATCAACATCAAAGGTTGGCGGTGTGGTATCAGATACGGTAATTACAATTGATTTTTGGTCTGGTGTGTTATTTGCCGCATCATCTGGTGCATCATACAATACGGTGTATACTCCTACAACACGGGTGTCAGGTGTATTACCAGAGACTGTTACTGTTTCAGAGTAATTTGGGTCATTATCAGTTACAGTGGCGCCTTGTTCTGTGTAGGTGTTGGTTGCAGTTAATTCAATTCTTTGGGTGGATCCTGTTGGTGTGATAGATGGCGGTGTGTTATCTGTAACTGTAACTGTTCTAGTTACTGTAACTGCAGAGTTTCCAGCCGCATCATCTACATCAAAGGTAACAGTGTAAGTATTAGCTATACTGGTATCAACTGTATCTCCAACAACTACCTTACCTGTGATATCTCCATCAGTGTCATCAGTTGCAGAATAGGTGAATGGCACGTATGTTTCTCCAAGTTCAACGGAGAATGAATCCTTATTGACTGTGATAGATGGTGCTGTATCATCAGGTGCAGGTCCGGTAGTTACAGATTCCCTTGCAACCTCGACACCGCCGGCAATTGAAATGATAACATTGCCAGTATAATCATACCCGACTGTTTCTGTGTGAATGTTTGGGGTGGCTGCATCATCTATTGGAAAGTTAATGGTAGAACCATTCTCAAATTCAATTACAAAATTACCGGTGTGTGAGGATGTGAAGGTTATAGTTACTTTATCTCCGTCAGTATGAGGGGCACTGGTGAGAGTGTATGTGGAAGAATCAGTACTTGCAGTAACCTCGTTGGAAGGTTCACTTGATCCAACGGAATTTGTAGCTATAAGGGTATACTTGTACTCTGTGTCTGCAGTCAGGTTCTCATCAGTGAAAGTCGTTGCATCGCCGGATAACGTTTCAGTACCAGCAGCACTGCCTGCAAGGGTTCTGCTCAGGGTGTAACTGTTGGCATTACCCACTGTACCCCATGAAAGTGATATGGTTGTATCAGTGGTAGAGTCTACAGAAAGCACAGGTATTTCAGGTACAGTTGGTGCAACAGTTGGTGCTGCAAGTGTAGTTACAGACACGACATCAGAGGCGGCACTGTCTCCAGCTATAGACACTGCCCTTATGGAATAGGTGTAAGTTGTTTCAGGTTCCAAGGTATCATCATATGAGGTTCCAGTGACTGCTATCTCAGTTGGTCCTGTGCCACCTGTTCTGCTCAGCGTATAACCAGTTGCACCAGTCTGCGCATCCCATGAGAACACTACACTGTTATGAGTAATATCTCCTTTGACAAGTGTCGGGGTGCCAGGTATAGTTGATACTGATTCCCTTGCATATTCATGTCCACCAAATGAGATGACAATCTCACCAATAAAGCCATGACCAGTTGATAGTGTAATATTTTCGGTGGCATTACCTACTTCATCAGTATTAATAGTCCAGAGCGTGCTCGGACCACCTACTGCTTGAATCAGAAATGTGCCTGCTCTTAATGGTACAAAGGATACAGTTACATCTCCATCATCACGTGCAGTAGCGATAAATGTGCCTGCCTTGATTGCCAGAGTCCTTGCAGACTGGCTTGCAACATCCTTACTGTCAAATGAGAGGGTTACATCACCATCAAAGTCATACCCAACTGTTATTGTGCTCTCTTTTACTGCTGAATCTGATACATCCTCAGCTGAGACAGCAACTGTATCACTTGACTCACTAGATGTAATCGTAAATGTGCCTTCCTTTAAGGCTGTAAATGTCACAAGTAATTTGTCTGCATTTGCCGTATGGGTAACCTCAAAAGAGCCTGTCTTTATTGCCGGCGTTTCAACTGGTGCTGCAGTTGTAGATGCTGCAAACTCTGCAGAAGGATCACTTGTACCGGCAGTATTTGTTGCCACAATGACATACTTGTAATTAGTTGAAGGAGTCAGGTTCCTATCTGTGGCAGACAATATATCGCCTGATTCCACCACTACATTATCACCGCCATCAACAATTCTGGTCAGAGTGTAAGTTTCGGCATTAGCCACTGCAACCCATGCGAGCTCTATGGTATTATGAGTATTAGATGCAATACCAAGTGCGGGAGTAGCAGGTGGAGCAGTTGCTGCAATTACTTTGTATATTCTGGTTTTACCAACAGCTGGGTTTGTACCATCAGTTGAGGAATAAGTGATAGTGTAATCGCCTACTGTGGTAACATCAACAGTTCCGGATGTATTAATTTCAGAGCCATCATCAGTTGAGACTCCTTCAAGAAGTTTTGGTGCAGGTGAGTTTAGTTCAAGAGTGATTTCCTCTGGAGTTACTGTGATTACTGGTGGAGTAGTATCAATTGATGCTGTTCCAGTTGTAGTTGCAGTAACCGTATTAGAACGAACACTTTCCCCAAAAGTATTTGTTGCTGTAACGAAATACTTGTACTCTGTACCAGAAAGCAGACTATCATCATCGGTACTGAGTCCGCTGGTGCCTGACAACACTATTACATCATTACCGCCATCAACAATTCTGGTTAAAGTGTAACTGTCGGCATTACCCACTGCAGTCCATGAAAGGAATATAATTGCATCAAGAGTTATGTCTACAGAAAGTACGGGTGCGGCTGGTGGTGTAGTTAATGCTGTTCCAGTTGAAGTTGCAGAAACCACGTTAGAACTGGTAATTACCCCAGCACCATCAAATGCTGTGACATGATATCTGTAGGTCGTTCCAGGAAACACAGTATCAATGTGTGTTGTCCCTGCAATATTTCCTCCTTGCGGACGGCCATCTCTATACACCTTATAGTATGTGGCATCAGTCACTGAAGTCCATGAAAGTGCTATACTTGTATCAGTAATTGCTCCTACAGAAATTACAAATGGATCTTCTACTGTTACAGTTTCAGTGATGATAGCAGATAATCCATTGTTGTCAGTTACGGTATAAGTTACGACATACTCTCCAGAAGCGTTGACATTTACTGTTTCACCGCCAACTATACTGGATGCAATTCCTGAGATATCAAATGCATTGTTAATTACACCTTGGGTGTATGTTCCGCCAAATGGTACTGTAGTGGAATAGTCAACTGTGTTACCATCAACATCAAAGGTTGGCGGTGTGGTATCAACTACAGAAATTACAATTGATTGTTGGTCTGGTGTGTTGCCTGCCGCATCATCTGGTGCATCATACAATACGGTGTAAACTCCTATACTACTGGTGTCAGGTGTATCACCAGAGACTGCTACTGTTCTAGGGTAGGCCGGGTCATTATCAGTTACGGTGCCGCCTTGTTCTGTGTAGGTGTCAGTTGCAGTTAATTCAATTCTTTGGGTGGATCCTGCTGGTGTGATAACTGGTGGTGTAGTATCTGTAACTGTAACTGTTCTAGTTACTGTTTCTGCAGGGTTTCCAGCTGCATCATTTACATCAAAGGTAACATCATAGGTTCCAGCTGTATCGGTATCAGCTGGATATCCAGCAACAGCTACCTCACCGGTGATAATCCCGTCAGTATTATCATTTGCAGTAAAGGTGAATAGCTCGTACGTTCCTCCAAGCTCAACTGAAAATGATTCTTCATTGACTGTGATAGATGGTGCTGTAACATCAGCAGTTACTGTAACTGTTCTAGTTACTGTTTCTGCAGGGTTTCCAGCCGCATCATCCACATCAAAGGTGACATCATATGCTCCAACAGTACCGGTATCAACTGTATCTCCGCCAACAGTTACACCACTTGAGATATCTCCGTCAATATTATCAGTTGCAGTAAAGGTGAATGCTGTGTATGTTTCTCCAAGCTCGATGGAGAATGATTCTTCATTGACTGTGATAGATGGTGCTATATCATCAGGTGCAGTTCCAGTTGTAGTTACAGACTCAACATTAGAACTGGCACTTGCCGCAAGACCATTGAATGCTATGACATGATATGCGTACTCTGTTCCAGGAGTCAGACCAGTATCCGCGAATGATGTCACTCCGATATCTCTTCCTTGTGCAATGCCATCCCTATACACATTATAGTGTGTAGCACCAGTCACTGCACCCCATGAAAGTGCTATACTTGTGTCAGTAATTGCTCCTACAGAAAGTACGGGTGCGGCTAGTGGTGCAACCAAGGTCGTTACATGTATCCTTGCAACTTCTGTACCGCCAAATGAAACGACAACGTCATCATCATAACCATAACCTATGGGGATATTGGGTAAGACTTGACTTTTATTTATGTGAGTATCCTCGGCATCGAAAGAATTGGTTCTGCCGTCATATTCAAATGTGTAGCTGCCGACTTGTAGCGGTGTAAAGGTAATGTGTATCTTATCTCCTGCAGTATTCAGTTGATAGCTAAGAGAGCCTGCCTCGATTGCAGTCTGGTCAAGTGTGTAAGTTGGTGCGTTAGGAACTAATACAGATGCTGCAGTTGTAGTTGCAGCAACCTCGGCAGAACTATCACTTGTCTCGACAGAATTTGTTGCCGTAATGGTATACTTGTAATCTGTATCAGGTTCCAAGTTCTCATCAGTGTATGATATAGTATTGCCCCCAGAGACCGGTATCTCAGCTGGCCCTGCGCCACCTGTTCTGCTCAGAGTGTAACTGTCGGCATTCTCCACTGCACCCCATGAAAGTGTTACAGTTGTATCAGTGGTAGAGTCTACAGAAAGCACAGGTGTTTCAGGTGGAACTGGTGTTGCAGCTGTAGTTACATCCAGATCCTCAGATGGAACGCCTGTATACGTATCAGAATGTGATGTAATAGTAAAAGTGTAATCGGTTTCAGCAGTTAAATTATCAACAGTATGCGTCAAAGCACTGGTGCGTATTACCAATGTATTACCGTTGAACAATGAATATTCAGTTGCACCAGTTGGTGCAGTCCATGTAATCACTATACTTGTATCAGTAATTTCTCCTGCAGAAAGTACAGATGGTGCTATGGTTGTAACTGCAACCAGATCCACAGATGCGTCACTTGTCCCGGCAGCGTTAGTTGATGTGGCATGATATGTGTAGGATGTTCCGGGAGTTACTGCAGTATCAGAATATGATGTACCTGTGACAGTTCCCAGGGAAGCATCATCTCTGAATAGCTCGTATCCTGTGGCACCAGTCACTGCATCCCATGAAATCACAACACTTGTCGGAGTGATTTCTCCCAGTACAAGTACGGGTGGGGCAGGTAGAGTCGTTACAGATACACTGCCAATCACCTCACCACCAAATGAGAGGGTGACTATACCACTATAATCAGACTCAACTGGTAATGTAGTAGTTGATTTCACACCTAATACAGTATCTGCAATGTTGACATTAATGCTCTGATCAGTACTATATCCAATCGTGAAATCGCCGGATTTTAATGGTGTAAAGGATGCAGATGCTGTTCCATCATCAACAGCTATGACACTAAAAGAGCCTGATGCAATTGGAGGTATTTCAGCTGGCGTATCAGGTGATGCAATCGAACTTGTAGCTACAATCAGATTGGCAGATCTGGCGAGGAGATTTGGAAAGGCATCAGCTGCGAGGACAGAAAAAATGTAAACTGTTTCAGGAGTCAGGTCGGTAAAAGTATGGGATGTATTACCGACAACTACTACTGTGGAACTATCAGATCTAACCAACGCATAGCCGACGGTACCCTCCACTGCAGTCCATGTAAGCTTAATGCTTGTCGGAGTGATTTCTCCTGCGACAAGTTCAATTGGTGCTGCAGGTGTAGTTACAGTCAAATCCTCAGAATCTTCACTTGTCCCGGCAGAATTTGTCGCCGTAATTATATAATTGTAATTTGTTCCAGGTTCCAAGGAATCATCAGTGGCAGTAAATACATCATCTGATACCACTACATGATTAGGACCGTCCTCAACAACTCTGGTTAAAGTGTAACTTGTGGCACTCTTCACTGAATTCCATGAGAGCGTTATGCTTGTGTCAGTGACTGCTCCTGGTACAAGTGTGGGAGGTACAGGTAGAGTCGTTACAGATAACGCTGATGATAGTGAGCTTATCACAAAATCATGTGTACGTGATTCACCAGTAAAAGAATAAGTTGTTCCAGGAGATAAACCAGTAACAGTATGCGTCGTACCAGTAACTGTTTCTATTTGTATTCCATTTCGGTACAATAAATAGTCAAAAACAGAACTGTGTGCAGACCATGTAATCACTACACTTGTATCAGTGATTGTTCCTGCGACAAGTATAGGCGGTCCAGGTTCTGTAGTTCTAGCCAAATCATGAGATGGATCACTTGTCCCAGCAGCACTAGTTGCTGTGACATGATATGTGTACAGGGTTCCACGAACCAAGTTCTTATCAACGTATGATGTAAAGTCACCAGATCTTATGCGAACGTCATCTCTAAACAGCTCGTATCCTGTGGCACCAAATACTTCATTCCATCGAAGCTCAATGCTTGTCGGAGTGATATCTCCTTCTGTAAGTGTAGGAGGTGCAGGTAGAGTCGCTACAGGTAACGCTGATGATAATGAGCTTTCCGTGGAATCACTTGCACGTGATTTAGCAGTAAAAGAATAAGATGTTCCAGTAGATAAACCAGTAACAGTATGCGTCGTACCAGTAACTGTTTCTATTAGTGAACCATCTTGGAACAACAAATACTCAGCAGCACCAGTTTGTGATTCCCATGTAATTATTACACTTGTATCAGTAACTGTTCCTGCGACAAGTGTAGGCGGTTCAGGTTCTGTAGTTATAGCCAAAACATCAGATGAATCACTTATCCCAGCAGCATTAGTTGCTGTGGCATGATACCTGTATATTGTTCCAGGAACCAAGTTCCTATCAACGTATGATGTAAAGTCACCAGATCTTATGGATTCGCCATTTCTAAACAGCTCGTATCCTGTGGCACTAAATACTTCATTCCATCGAAGCTCAATGCTTGTCTTAGTGATTGTTCTTGACTCAAGTGTAGGAGGTGCAGGCGGTTCAGTTGGCGCACTTGTAGATACAGTCAAAACATCAGATGAATCACTTGTCCCAGCAGCACTAGTTGCTGTGGCATGATACCTGTATGTTGTTGCAGGAGTCAGACCAGTTTCAGTGTAGGATGTATCGCCACCAGTTTTTATGAGATTGCCATCTCTAAACAGCTTGTATTCTGTGGCACCAGTCACTGCATCCCATTCAATCGTTATACTTGTCGGAGTAATTGTTCCTGACTCAAGTGTAGGAGGTCCATGTGGAGTAGTTATAGTCAATATACGAGGAAGAGACAGACCGTCGTCATATGCGACGATTCTAAACTCGTAAGCTGTGTTAGGTGTCAGTCCAGTAGCAGTATACGTTGTACCATGTATTTGACCACCAGTGTCAAGTGGTCCTATGTCGACATCGTCTTGGTACAAAAAATAAAAATTACCAGTTGCAGTCCAAGTAAGCTTAACGGAGTTGTAAGTGGTGTCTGTTGCTGTAAATACAGGAGGGTCAGGTATAGCCTCTGCACTTGCAAGGAGAAGCGATATGGCAAACAGGGCAACCCCTCCACCCATTAACGCAGAGAATAATACTTTGTTCATATTGCAACACTTCCATTAGATGACATTAATGATGAGGTAGAACCTTCCCCCCCCCCCGCCATTAACGCAGAAAATAATACTTTGTTCAATACTGCAACAGAATTATTCATGATTTATAAAAGCTTTGAAAGTTGTATTGTGATATGGAGGTATGGATCTATGAGTTTCATGCATGAACTTTTCTGCATACAGATCACCAAAACTATACAATTTGTGTCTGTTCAGAATCTTTACTTTGAGGCATTCTGAATTAGGTATTGGGCATTCTGCCCCTAACACATACTTTGACAGATCAAACAAATTACGATCCCTTTTGTATCTCCATTCTATGATGTATGGTGTAGAACATTAAAGCAAACATTGTTCCAGTAAAAAGTATCATCACGCTGTTTCATGATTACTGATAGTGGCTCCACATGTATGATATGTCAAAATCATTAATAACACAGACCTGAAAATATCTCAATTGCATACAACAGTTGAATGGAATTTTAAATAAATTCAAAGACCGTTTAGAATTACATATTCACCAATAGTATAATTGCAGCACACACACCCATTAAAGCATACATGTACTTTCTGTATTTGGGATTACTTGTTCGCATAACATAATGTAAGACTAAAAAGCATTTAAGAATTAATAGGGTATTGGAGGTATTTCGGACCTTTTTGTTTTGTGTATATGTAAAAACAAAAGAGCATCCTGATCAATAAACTCAAAGAATTTTAATAAAAAAAAGCCAGGATGGCAAATGAGGCATGGCAAACATTCCAGCAGGGAAGGAACCGCCAATTAATAACAAAAGGATTTTTTGAGAAACTACAAACTCATTTTTTGAAATAAAATTCTGAAACAAAATTATCATATGAATCAGCATTTCAATTTAAAGTAATAATTACTGCAATTAAAAAATGATTTTTTAAAAACAAACGCAGAGCGGAATTTGAACCCAGAAAGACCCTTTGCTCACAAGGCAAGCTCCATGCCAGGAGACCTCTGCAAATGTAAAATAATTTCAAAAGTAACAAAGATGCTCTGGGGGGTCTTTCTGGAACCTTATGACCTAGAGCGTTTACTGTCTTAATTGTGGTCTGCAAATTCACAACCAAACAAGACAGAGATTGCACTAACCAGGGCAATTATGATGTGTCAAACTCTGTGTTAGATATGTTGGGCAAGTAAATCATGTATTGCAGCATCATGACGTCTGAGACATGTCTTCAGATTTTCATGTATAGTTTTTTTAAAAATCAGCAAGCCAACTGTTCATCCTTTGCATAATGTCACTTGTATGTGACACCAGCAACACGACGGGAGTGGGCATGACAGTGGGATATTGTGTTGATCTGAATATTAGGGCATTCCAGAACAAGACATTGATCCCCTTACACTCTTATGACATTCCAACTGTAACCACACCACCGCCAAACTCTGTTGTTGCACTGACATATGATGAATAACTGCCATCATTACTTGTTGGCACTGGCGCTCCTGCTACATCCAAGTTGACCCTTATCACATACTCTATCATATCTCCAACATCAACTTGTGTGGTGATGTACTCAGAAACTGAAGTTAACGGATATACAATGTGAACTTGGTTTGATGCGCCATATCTTGCATTACTTAGTGTAGATGAAACAGTGGCTGTAGTAGGGTTAGACGAGTATATGGTGACAGTTTTCACATATTCCATGTTTTTTATGATATCCACATCAACTGTAATTTGTGATAGCTGTCCATTATCCAATGCAGCAACAATTTGATCTCGGTGTGCTGATGTAAGTGACTGGATGTCTGTTATGTCGGAGGGATTGACAGGATTTGAGTGTGCACTGCATGAATATGCTCTGTGAGGACTGCTAGCACCGCTCCACTTGCAGCTTCTGGATTCCACAAACTCTCCCGTATATGATGATGACATGCTAAAGTCTGCACTTCCGCCAACCTTGATGCTTATATTTGCAATTGCAGTTCCTGCATGTGTTGCAGTAAGAAACGTTGATGTGCTAATGTTTGATGATGTGGAAACTGCTCCAGTGGTACTGTGATCAGATGATGTTGATGATTTTTTTAAAACCTGCTTTATCTGCGTATACACTGAGACGTCTCGCATCAACACCTCAGTGTCTGTTCCGTTAATGGTAGCGTATATCGTATCAGCATTAGGAATTACGGGAATTACCAACGCATCATTTTTTGCATAGTCGCCATTCAGATAATCCAAGGATATCTCATCGACTCTTACATCTGCAACCTCTACTGGAACTGGGAATATCCACCGGACAAAGTTTTGCGGAATGTACACCAAATCCTCCCCTGTATTTAATGGAATTGATTCTTTGTGGTACATGTCAATTAGTGCTGCACCAAGGTTGCCGAGATACTTTGTAGAGTCAGGATATATCCTTAGGATTCCTCCAGGTGATGTCGGTATTCCAAAGCTTACATCATCGTATAACAGAGTGATTACGCCATTACTTTCAGTCTTTCCTACAACCCCTGTTATCCCGTTTTTGGATACATCAAATGCCGTATCTGCAGGGAGTCCGTCTACTTTGAAGAACACATCAGAGTCTGTATAAAATGATTCGCCTTTGATTGTAGCACCTCCATCATTTAGAGTCACTACCAAGTATGAGTTTGTGGATAATGGTGTTACAAGTTCAAAGTCTGCCGTAAGATGACTCTGCAGGTTCCAAGGAGATTCTGAATAAATTGTATGTGTTTGGCTGACTCCACTGAAATATCTGATTCCTGTCGTCGTTTGTTTTGTAATTTTTTTTCCTTCATAAACTGTGGACACATCTAATGTGGAGGGGTTGTTCCGATCAATATGATGATTCTGATACTTGCTGTGATATGTGTGATGACCATCTATTACTCCTCGATCATGACATGTTGCATGTTTGCCGCGGCATATCCAGTGTCCATCATAAATGCCACTCAGATCACTGTCTTGTGCCACTATAACATTTGGTGATGAAGACACACCAAACAGATCATGCCAGTGGGTTAATCTATAATGATTATGAGCATATGCATCAGCTTGAGTAGTGTATCTGGATGGATTTGTCTCTTCATAAATTACAAACCTATCCCCGCTCATGTCTAATGTAGTCAAGTCAAGTGGCGAGGTAACAATTTTTACATCAGCATTACTCAGAGTTCCTCGAATCAGAATATCATCATATGAGTATAGTTTGATCACTCTGGTTCCAGTCCCAGATATGGTGATTCCATCATGAGTAATGCCAATAACGTTTGAGCCTGACATGCTCTGAGATTCCACATACCCAAGGATGTTTGATGCATCTGCTGTGACATCAGCTAGAGAGTCGCCATCATATCTGTACTCCTTTGCAAACTCTGGAACTGACAGTATTGTTGTAAGATCATCATCTGCAATTGCAACTGCCCAATCATCATTTGGGCCAACCCCGACATATGGCCTGGTGTCAGTGTGGAATCCTGTAATGCCATTGCCAAAGTATACCATACCATTAGTGATGATATTGTGGATGGCCAAGGATACTCCCAACGCATCCAAGACTGCTGTTCCATCCCCTGTCCCGTCCTCTCCTGGTTTTTCTGAGTATGAATTGCTCAAAGATATTGGAAATGTCCTTCCGCGCTTTGTAACTATCTCACCTGCAATACCATCAAGTGCGCCAATTCCAACCTCATCAAGTGGAAATGATTGAAGTGTATGGCTTGGTAGATGCGCATCATCAGATGTTAATGCGCTATCGCTTACTACAGGTGAGTTTGCACCAAATATTCGTCCGTTCTCATCTGGAATCACCACACGGTGAACCTCAGTACCTGATTCATCATAAAATCTAAACATTGCAATCTCTGAATCATATTTGCCTGTATTTTTCACATGAATATTTGTACCATCAAAGTATGCATTCATACTTTCAGATTTTTTTTCAATGTCAATTTGATTAGATAAAGTTGAAGCATGGGAAACATCACTGATTGATGTCACAGCGTATGCAGAAGTAGCCATGATACCTGCAACTACAAGTATTCCCAACAACATGTTATTCATTATACAATAATGAAAAAATCGTATTCAGTTACTAATCAAAGATTCAAAAAATGAAAAGACATCATATAGCCATCCAAACATATTCTCAGAGTCATCTATAGAAACAACATCAGTTTCAGAGAGCATCGGAGAAACGACTGAATCACCATTTGATGAATCATCTGTGTCTGTAGGAACCGTAATGATCTCATCTGAATTCAGATCATCAAATTCAACAGTATCCAAATTAGACATATCTGAATCAATCAAATCATCAATTGCATCATTAGGAATAATTACATTATTCTCATATTCATCAGTTTGGGAAATAAAACCAGTTTTATTGTATACATCAACTGGAGCAGTTATGTTATAATCAGAATACACATCATCAGTCAAAACAGAACCAAATTCCAATTCATTATACATTGAATTCAATTCAATATCAAATGAGGTCATGCTAGTATCAATCCTGACAGACATTGGCAAATACACATCATCTCGTAGAATAATAAAATCTCCTGAATCAGAAGATAAGGTATATTGTATGGATGAATATTCCCTTGAAAAATCAGTTACAACCACATCTTCAAACTTTCCATAGGTTACACTACCAAGCTCAAGTGTTATATCATTCATACCTGCATGTGCTGGCATCCAAAAAATGGTGTTCTTGATGGAATCACCAATGTATTTGTGATAGATGGAATTGATGTTAAATGACTCATCAACTAGTATTATATCTCGCATCACATCCCCGTTCTGTGTTTCATTAATCATCTCAACATAGAGCAGCCATACAGTCCCAAAATCCATCTCAAATGAATCAACTACATGTAATATCACACCATAGCATTTACTTTTCAGTGCAGTATTTGCATCCAATGTGTAATCATCACAAATGTCATACTCAAATACATCACCTCGCACAAACCCTCCAAACTCCCAAGAATAACTAAACGGAACAAGTGGAATCATTCCAAGAAACAAAAGAAGAGGAATTATTTTCATGGCTCTATTGTAATTACCTGACGGGTTTCAGTTACAACATAATGTATTGCGGTATCATTATATGGTAAATCAAGTGCACATGTGAATTCTAAAAGGTCTTCAGGACTAATTACAAAATCTTGTGGATCAGCATTGTTAGTAACACATGTTAATTCAGTGCCGGCACCATCAAGAATCCCAGGTATCTCGACAGAATATTTGCCAAAATTTGTAAGAATAATTACCGTATGAGTAGCAGTCAGATCAACTGATATGACATCAATTTTCTCATTGAGATATTTTCGCTCCATTTCATTAATTGATGCAATGCTTTGAGACATTGATGCAATATCTCCAGTGTATGCAATTACAAATATTCCGCCAAGCACGCCAAGTGCTGCCATTACAAGTAGAACGTTATTTGTATATGATAAAGCGTCCAGAGGAGTACTCATACCCCTCTGGAACCAACTTGGTTGTTTGAAAGACTTCATAATATTGTAAAACATTTTCTATTAACCTTGATTTTCTCCAAGAATAATTACAAATTTTTTCCCCTTTAGATAAGACAAGATTTCCTGGTAATCAATGTCAGTTGATGAGATTATTTTTGGCGGTCTTTTTGCAGTGACTCCCAAATGCTCAACTAACTCAGAGGGAATCAAGATTCTTGGTGTGCTGTCATTTTTGTGCTGAATTACTAGTCCCTCTTGAGATTCATCTCTTTTGTGTACTGTTCCATCACTTACAACATATTGTGTATCGCATGTTTGGCAACAAAATTCAATTTCAGGCATTTGTAACTTTTTTTCAGGTGTTTTTTTTGGAGTGATATCATCGCCCATCTCAAGTTTGCGCAGATATGTGTTGTGCGGCCACCTGAAATGGCGATCTGATTTTTTCACCATATTGTAAAGTGAGCTGATAAATATTGGTCGCTGTTTTTTATCTATTTTGGATGTAAAGATAAACAGAGTTAATGGTACTGATGTTCTTACGCCCATAGCACACAGACTAGATATCATGCCGTTTAGCGAATCCAGTATTTTTTGGTCCAATCCCAATTGATACATTTGTGCAAAATCGGAGTGAAGATGCAGTTTCTTTACTGTATAATCCAACCCAAATTCTTCAACATATGGTCGCATGGAATTAATTATTTTGACAGGATTCAGTACTGATTTCATGGTAATCTGAAAATGAGATTGCATGCAATCATGTTTTGATGATATAATTAATGCCGGAATCTCTTTTATTTTGGATTGTATGGCCGCAAGATACACATCATACCTGTCAACTAGATTGTATTTTTTATCCTGTAGTATAACTGTCACAAAGAACAATTCAGATTTTTTGCTGAGTGATTCTGAAATGAATGATAGTTCATTTTTTGCAGTCTCTGTTATTACAGTAGATGGAATCACAACATCAGATAGTTGTATGTTTACTAGTTTGCGTATCATTTTTTCTTTGTCCTTTTTGTAGATATTACTGGAGAGGAAGTATAAGCCTCAAGAAATTCTTGTGTAGATTTTGTTTGCAATGTGTGATCTCCTGAAAATGAATCCATAATTTTTATGGCTTTGTGATAGTTATCAGGTTCAATATTTTTCTTAAAAATTAATAATTTTGAATCAGGAGAGCTGCTGATTAGTTTCATCTCAATTGCAGTTGGTTTGATTCTGTATAGTGCTTGGGATATTGTGATTTTACGTTTTAACTTGAATCGGTTTTGTATGGTTCTAATTATAGAATCTCCATCATATATCACATCAGATATGGTATATGCATGCGCAATGCAAAATACCGCAGTTCTGCCAAGACCTAATTTGGCATGACGTAACTTTTGAAATAGATAAAATGCGTTTCTTGCAATGTTTCTTGGCATGTTCAAGTCATCACAGGATTGTGAGAAATACTCCAAATAGACATCAGTGCTGTTTAGCATCTTTGATGTGAATTTTTTATTTAGATGTGTAAGGTGTAGCGAGGGGTCCATTATATTTGCAGAACCCAGTCTGGATTCAGCAGTTAATGATACAGTGTACTTTGGACTAATGGCATCCCGGATTTCAACTGATCCTGCAACAGTGCCGCATTGCTTACACACGACATCATTATCTGATTCTATAAAAGAAGTACCAAAACATAGTTTACAAGTATCTTTCAAATTAACCACAGATTTGTGAAAACTTTCTATTTAAAGCAACTTTTTATGGTTTTTTGGTATAATGTTCATACTTTTTATGCCCAAGTAATCATGGAAAGTGTTTGTACGAACATGTTCCATGATGAGTTACTCTAACCATACAGTATTAGGAAAAGATGTGTTTTGTGACGATTGATTCTTTTTGTGATACCATAAAATCAAACATATCAATAGTACAATGAACACCGCAACTATATAAATAATCCCAGAATTATCTTTCGAGATATTTTCAATTGGAATTGTATAATTTGCAACAATTGTACTGTTTGGGGTAACAACTACGACATCAGGAATTACATGTTCAATAATTGTTTTGGGTTTATCACAGTTATGTGTGGCCCATGCCTCATACATGAATTCGGATTCAGTACAAAAAGAATCATACATTCTTGCAAGACCTTTCTTCATCAAAGATTCATTAACATTTACATTGCCACATGTAATTTTTGCAAAATTTACCCCGAGTTCATCAGTGGATAATATATCATCTACATCAACTAGTATTTGAGATCCTATAGGACATGACCCTAGTACAAAACTTGTTGCATCATCGTATCCTGTCTGTCTTTTCTCAGGTGTATTTACAAGAGCTAGTCTTACTGGTTTTTTATCAACATAGATAGTATCACCATCAACTATTTTTGTAACTACTCCAACATAACACATGCCACAATCATTAACATTGTATTGAAATTGCAAAGTATTGCTTTGAATTGTATCTTGTGTGTTATCAAAAATTGGAATGGATGTATGAGTTGTTTCATAAATGTATTTGATTGATGATACATCAGTTACATGCAATTTCCCGTCAATCCAAGGATGAATCACACAGTTATACTCTATTGTTCCAGTCTTTTGAGGATATATTATGGAATCCCCTCCAGGCAAAATCAAATCTCCAGTAACTGAACCAATTTTCATCTGATGGTTATCATAATCGTCATTGAAAAATCTCACAGCAAATGATTTTGGGATATGAGTTATGTTTGGTTCCACACAATACTGAGATATTCCATTGCATGCTATCACAGAATTTCTTTTAATATGAATATCAACCAATCCGTCATAGTCTGATAGAAAAAAAGACGTACGCAATAGAGGAGACACAGCAGTATCATTATATGGATGAATCACAACCATATACAACCCTGCAGGATCAGCAGGTTCTAACATGACAAATGTCTGAAAATACCCCCTATCAGTTACAGAGACTGATGATTTCATCACTGATTCATCAGGGTAAGTTACAGTCATGTCTGCAAAATTATCAGATATTTGCCCTGAGACTCTAAACAGTTTTGCAATACTGTCTTTTTGTCTCATATCATCAAGCATCTTCACATAGTCATCTGCTGCAACATATGGAACCCCAAATGACATTACTGATATAATATACAATACAAGAAACAAAAACTTGCAAGCAACCATGCTATAGAAACTCCGCATCAAGATTATCAAAGTCAGCCTCAGGTGTATGCACATTAGATGTTGTAGGTGTTTGAGCCGAGTCATGTCCTATGGAATGAGGATTCTCAGAGAATCGTACAAATGGCAGTAAGTCAAGATCAGATAGAATCATACTGGTTTTGTTACATTTGGTATGGATGAGTTTCTCATAGAAATCACTTGCCTTACTTCGATGTTTATCTGAGAATGTTATTCGTTTGTTATTGACTAGACTGTTTGGTTGGCGTGTTTTAGAAAAGTATGGAATAAATTTTTCATATTCTACATCATCATGAATATTTTTTACACCATAAAACATTTCAGTGTAAAAAAACGATGTGCATTCTGATTTTGCTTTTGCATATTTTTCATACGGATCAATCTTTGAGATGTTTTTCTCCTCATGTAGTTTATTTTTTTTACGAACAGAATCGTATTGTTTTGATATGTGACGTGATTCTGCATGTAATAGTTTGAGTCCAAATACACCAAAAGGAATATCTTTGAATGTTGAAAATATGTGTCTGTCAATATTGTTTTTATCATGTACTAACGGATATACTGATTTTTTTGCAAGTTTCAGTGTAGAGAGAACATATATTTTTGTTCCAACTGCATACTCTCCCGGAGTTGCCCAAGATGAAACAGCAAGAGTGGAACCAAATGACTCCACACCCTCTACAGTACTGCCATAACTTTTTGGAACCCGTAGGGTTAGAGTGGTGCCTTCTTTTGGAGTCTTTAATATTTGAAACAAGACATCGGGAATATTTTTGCACAGCATTAGCAAGTCTTGGTCTTTTTTCTCATCATATTTTTCACCAGCAGATACGGCAAATGGTTTTAGCACATACCAGAGATAGTCCTCAGTCTTCATTGTATGATAGAATGTAGTTTGTTTTTAAAGAGAGGAATTAGAGATCATATTTCATGGTAAATGTTGCTTTGAAAAATTTCATTAAAATAGTCATGCAACTCTCTTAGTTCAGAATTGTATCGTTTTTCAAGCGAGTCCATCATATGAGGCACCCCCCTCAGAGAGCGCCATATTCCAAGTGTACAGTATCCCAATCTCTTCAGAGTAGTAATCATATTTACTATACCTTGAGGCTCAAAATTCCAACCCATGGGGCCATACAGTTGCTCTCGAAGCACATCAGATGTCTCATATGGATTATCAGAGTAACGAGTGTCAATGTATCTGTAGTAAATTCTCGATAAAATCAACAGGGTCATAAATGGCATCTTCAACTCTGATGCAATTAGTAGCCATCTTGCATATCTTGTGAGAGTGCCATTAGTGATTAGATATGAGTAATCTCCATCAGGTAATGGACCATATTTTAGCATCACATACACTTTGGAGTCTTTTTTTAGTGAAGGTTTGCTGAATGGATCAAACTCTTCAACAGATCTTCTGCAAAGGGATTTTGTGTTTTTTATAAAATCAGTATCAGTTGTTTTGGAATTTTTAGCAGGAAGCATTATCTATGTGATGAGATTCTTTTGATTTTATGATTTTTTTATTTTTTATAAAATTTTAAGATTTTTTGTATGTATCCATGTGAATTGTTTTTATACATTTCCCACTTTTTTGCATCACGAGGCATAGCCTTCGCTAGGGAATGCTTTCAATCAAAAGATGACGGACATGTATCCATACGCGGCTTGTTCCTCAATGCTATCTTCATCCCTTTATTAGGACCTATCCGCAGTTATCAACCGAGGCCTGTCCCTCAACATATAAAACGCGACTTGCACAGTCCTAACTGTAATTCTGTACAAATTCTCTCTTTTAGCATCCAGTAAATCACTCGCAGGATCTGGGATGAGGTAGTAACTATATCTTTTGATGAGCCTCTCTTTTTCTTGATGCGATTGTAAAATTTTGTAATGTCACTGTTCTTGGCATGTATTGTATGGGCATGGACGCATTGGATGAGAACCCATCGTAGTGTCATGCTTCCCCTTTTGGTTATACGGCCATGGTGTAATCTGCAGAGTTTCTGACTGATGGCACGACTCGTGCATATGCGCATAACTTGTGAGAGTCATTGAATCTCCCATACGAAATCGTCTCCAACCCTACTGAGGACACTTACTAGCGTGCTTTGCTGAATCAGGACATCTCAGATATGCCTTGCATCTTATACTTTCGTTGTGTCAGTTCATGATTTTGTGTACGATACACTTTCAGAGTTAGTATGTACCCGGATTGTTGCAAGCATCCGGTCTTGCAGCTGCCACCTTTGTTTTCCCCTCTTTGCAATTCTGAAATAGAATGATCCCATTCTTTCATCAAATCGTACTATAGTATTTGCAGCCTCTACCATTGCGTTACGTAACCATGCAGAACCCCTCTTTGTTATTCCGCCTCCTCGGTGCACATCTGCATCCCTGTGCGATGGTGCAAGTCCTGCATATGAGACTAGTTTTTCTGCTGATGCAAATCTGCTGATGCAAATCTGCTGATGCAAATCTGCTGATGCAAATCTGCTGATGTCAACTATCTGAGACTTGGGCATAATGATTTACAAAAAAACCAAGACTTTTCTCTAACAACAAAGCATTCTTTTCACAATCCTTGGATTCCCACTTCCAATTACACAATTATAATACACTGCCAACTGATACACCAGCACGCAAATCAACACGAATGATTGTACGTTCTCAAATCCTTTCACCGGAACTGTTCTAATGTTAAACGTATCCTTGATTATCTCAAAGAGTGGTTCAATTGATATTTTTCTCTGAGAATATAATTTCCGACCAACTGCTGAATTGTAAAACCCTATCAACTTTATTCTGGCTGGCGGCGTAGACGGGTATTTTTTGACTGGACAGATCAATCTCATGGCATTATTCTTAGTTGACTTGTATGGTTTGGAATCATCATATGCCGGATCACACAGTATGTTATTCATCAATCCAGAAAGTGACCCAATCAATTTCTCATATGGCTTGCTATCATGGACATTTGCAGTAGTTACACATGCAGATAATGGAACAACTAGTCTTCCCGTACTATACCTCATGTGTAGTTTGTATCCATACACCCAACCCTTTGATTTGGAGAATCCCCACCTGGCATTTGTGTCAATTCCTGCAATTGGTAGGTGATTCTTTTTGATGTCTGATTTGTGCCATACTGGACCTGAAGCTTTTAGCATTGAACTATCAACTGATGCTGATTCACCATTCCAATGAACAAAACATGATTGAGATCCTTGGCTTTTTCTATTTGAATAATTTGAGAAATCGGTTAAAAATGAGAATTGATTATGCCCATGTCTCATTTATCTATTATGTATGTGGTTGAAGTAGAATTTTCACCAATAAAAAAAGTAATTATACATGAAATCATAAAAGATGATTATAAAGAATTTATTGATTTGTTTAATCAACCAGGGAATAGAACAGATATAAGATGGGTTGAGGGAGTATTATTTCATTTTGAATCTACACCAAAAACTCCGGATATCGTCAGAGACCAAATAAATGGAATAATTCATTGGGACGTTTTAAATTTTACAAAAATGGAAAAATTTCAAAATGAGATAAAACATCCTAAACATGGTGCAATTCTTCAAATTCTAAATAATTCAACAAATACTGTAACTGTAGAAATAATCAAATGGTTAAAAAAACAACCATTATGGACCCATAAAGTAATTTTTAAATAATACCATATAGTTTTTAATTATGATTTCCACCTATCCTGGTTGAAATTAGTGTATGGCTCTTTTGTCGAATAGATTATCATGTCGACCAGTTCTAAACTGGGTCATACACAATAATTTTTATTTTAGATTTATTACTATAATTTGTAGGGCCTGTCGTCTAGTGGTAAGACAAGGGAGTTAGAACCCCTAAACAAGGGTTCAATTTCCTTCAGGTCCATTTAATTTTATTAAAAAATACCTAAGACATGGGCATAATCAATTCTCATTTTTAACCGATTTCTCAAATTATTCAAATAGAAAAAGCCAAGGATCTCAATCATGTTTTGTTCATTGGAATAGTGAATCAGCATCAGTTGATAGTTCAATGCTAAAAGCTTCAGGTCCAGTATGGCACAAATCAGACATCAAAAAGAATCACTTGCCAATTGCAGGAATTGACACAAATACCAAGTGGGGATTCTCCAAATCAAAGGGTTGGGTGTATGGATACAAACTACACATGAGGTATAGTACGGGAAGACTAGTTGTTCCATTATCTGCATGTGTAACTGCTGCAAATGTCCATGATAGCAAGCCATATGAGAAATTGATCGGGTCACTTTCTGGATTGATGAATAACATATGGTGTGATCCGGCATATGATGATTCCAAACCATACAAGTCAACTAAGAATAATGCCATGAGATTAATCTGTCCAGTCAAAAAATACCCGTCTACGCCGCCAGCCAGAATAAAGTTGATAGGGTTTTACAATTCAGCAGTTGGTCGGAAATTATATTCTCAGAGAAAATCAATTGAACCACTCTTTGAAATAATCAAGGATACGTTTAGCATTAGAACAGTTCCGGTGAAAGGATTTGAGAATATATAATCATTCGTGCTGATTTGCGTGCTGGCGTATCAGTTGGCAGTGTATTGTAATTGTGTAATTGGAAGTGGGAATCCAAGGATTGTGAAAAGAATGCTTTGTTGTTAGAGAAAAGTCTTGGTTTTTTTGTAAATCATTATGCCCAAGTCTCATTGATATGCCTATTTTGTTATCATATGTGAGTGCGTCCTCAAAATTTTCTCTTGTGTCTATTTTTTTTTTAAGTATTATCTGTTCCAAGCAATCCTGAAAATTTGGCATAATTTGACATTTATTTTCGATCTAGTGTTTTATTTCATAATATTCAACTGAATGAGTAAACTGCCTGTTATGATCCACTTCTCTCCAGAATTTCTCTTCATCAATTTCTTTCCCTTCATTAATCCACACATTTAGAATTTTTTGCATGAATAGCTGAGTGCTTTCATCAATTTGTGGTCTGACTCCAGTCTCCCTCTCTATTCTATCTCTCTCTTCTTTGAATTTTTTCAGCAATTCCTTAAGATTTTTACCGTTAATCTGGGCAGCTTTACCTGCCTTTGCAGCTTGTACTTCTTTTCGAAAATTGGATAGAAACCCCATAATGTTATCATTTTAGAAACTGTGGAGTATAAAATTCAAATGAAAAATAAAGAGTTTAGAATCTAAATAAATGGGCTCGTTATACAGAATTTATGAAGAAAATTTTTGTGAATGGTTATGGATCTATTGGTAGCAGAATTACTTCTTTTCTTAAAGATGATCCTGAGATCACAGTTATTGGAGTTGCTAAATATTCCCCCGATGATAAAGTAGAGATTGCCAACTCTAGAGGGTTGAATGTATATGTGCCTGAAAGAAAATTAGATGATTTCTCAAATTGTAAAATTGCAGGGACTGTTGAATCTGCACTTGATGGTTGTGATTTGGTAATTGATGCATCTCCAGGCGGATATGGATACAAAAACAAAAAAAATCTCTATGAGCCAAAAAATATTTCTGCTATTTATCAAGGAGGGGAATCAATCATTGGGTCTGAAGCAGTTTCTGATTTACTGTTTAATTCTAGGGTAAATTATGATCATGTTATAGGTAAACAACATGTGATGCAAGGTAGTTGCAATGTAACTGGAATGGGAAAAATTCTAGAACCATTACGTGACAAGTTTGGGGATCAACTGATTCGCTTTGATGTGACCCTTATTAGGAGGTGGGCAGATATTGAACAAATTGATGAATCCATTTCAGACACTATAGCGATGACAGAAAAACCTCATCATGGTGATGATGTTAAGATGTATTTTGGAAAGGATGCACCACTTTTTGTTAGAGCAATAAAAGTTCCAACAAGACAAATGCATTTGCACATAATGGATATCCGATTCAAGAATTTAGCCCCAAAACCCTCTGAAATTCATGAAATTTTTACAAATGAATTCGGTGTTGCTACCTTGTGGACTGCAAAGGGTACCAAAGATGTGAGAGACTATGCTCAAAATATGAGTTTTAATTTTACAGATACAAACATGATTCACATTCATGCTAACATGACAACTTCGATAGGGGATACAGTTCAAATGATGTATTCTGATGATCAAACAGGTATTGTGATTCCTGAAAACCATATGTTGATGCAAGCAATGCTATTTGAAAAATCATATGAAGACGCATTTGAGCATACAGAATCAATTTTTCACATAAAAGAAAAAAAGCAAAAACTACAAGAACATTTTGCAAAAAAAGACTAGTGTCTAATTCTTTCAATTCTAATTTTTTGAGGAATATTTTTTGAAACTTTTTCAACAATTATTCTAAGTTCTTTTAATTCTATCTTATCTCCTTCTTGTGGAATATCTTTGAGTCTTTCATGAAGTAGTCCATTAAGTGATGCATAATCATCTCCTTCTGGAATGTTGGTCTTGAAAATTTCATTAATAAGATCAATTTCAATATCACCATTAGTGATTATTGTATCTTGATCAATTTTTTCATATTCTGCTGGTCTAGGCAAGTCTGTTTCATCTTCAATTTCACCTACAATTTCTTCAACCAAGTCTTCTAAGGTAACCAAACCCTCTACACCATTATGTTCATCAACAACAATTGCCATGTGCGTTCTTCTTCCTTGCATCTCCTTTAACAAAGAACTGACCATCTTTTCTTGAGATGCAAAAACAGGTTTTCTTGCAATCTGTTCTAGACTTGTCATCTTGTTGTCTTTTTCCAATTCTTTAAGAATATCTCTTGCATGAATGAATCCCACAATGTCATCCTTTGTATTCCCATAAATTGGAATTCTTGAATGTCCACTTTGATTAATTTGTGGTAATGCTTCAAAAAGTAACATTTTTGAATTAAGTGTAAACATCTTTGTTCTAGGAGTCATTACAGAACGAATTACAGTATCATCAAATTTTAAAGCACCATGAACTAACTGCATCTCTTCTTTCTCAATTGCTTTTTCTGCTAATCCTTGATCAATAACTCCTTTGATATCTTCTTCAGTAATTGGTGGAGGGGCATAGCTACTCCCAGTTAACTTTACTACTCCTCGTGTAATAATCTCAAAAAATTTTACAACTGGGTAAAACACATAACTAAATGCTAATAACACCGGAGCATATCTTAGTGCAATTTTAGTGGAATTTGCATTACAATATGTCTTTGGAGTAATTTCACCAAATACAAGAATCAAAAATGTCATCACACCAATTGCAATTCCCAATCCGTCATTTCCAAATAATCTGATTGCCAAACTTGTTGCAAGTGCAGAAGCTCCTACATTTACAAGGTTATTACCAAGATTTACACTTGACATCATCCAACTTGGATTTGTTTTTAATTTGTGTAATGCTTTTGAGCCTTTTTTTCCTTCTTGAAAAAGTTGGATTACTTTCGATTTGCTAATTCCCACCAGTGCGACTTCTAAACCGCTAAAAAATCCAGATAGTCCGATGAGAGCAGATAATGTTACAATTTCAACCCATAAATCTACCATGATATCCTCCGAAAAAATTTCTTAGAACAACTACACAAATTATTCATTTAGTTTTTTAACACCATCTTTTGGGTATAATATTTTTGTAAAACTTGGATTTAACTCTTGAGATATTATGACTGTTCAAAATTAATTAGAACCAGAAGACGAGCCTAATTTTTTGGCGGTTTTGCAAATTTATTTTCAGGATTGTTATGATATTCTACAGGAAGCATTGCATCTTTTTGTCGGCCTGTGAGAATTCCAACTACTACGTCATCTTTTTTGATTATGCCTTCATTGATTAATTTCTTAATTCCTACAACTGTTGCCCCTGATGCCATCTCACAATCAAAACCATTTAGACCTACCACAGACATGCCATCAAGCATCTCGGAGTCTGAAACTGTTGTTACTATCCCATTTGTAAATTCCAATGCACGTAAACCTTTCAAAATATTTGTAGGTCTACCAATTTGTATTGCAGTAGCTTTGGTTTTGGGGCGTATTCCTTCTTTATCTAAATGATCATAGTATCTTGATATTAATTCAGTATCGGGCTTACCTTTATTCCATCTAAGTTCTTCACCTTCAAACTTTCCATTATACAAATCAGATAATGTATTTGCACCTTCAGAATTTATGACTGCAATTCGTGGGATTTTTTTAATCCAACCCCATTCATACAATTCAATTAATGCCTTTCCACAACTTGAAGTATTTCCTAAAGCCCCTCCTGGATAGACAATCCAATCTGGAGCTTCCCAATTAAGATATTCCAATGCTCTAAATGGAATTGTTTTTTGTCCCTCAATTCTAAATGGATTAATAGAGTTTACAGTATATCCGTCATGATTTTGTACATTTTCTAATGATTGTTTTAATGCATCATCAAAATTTCCATCAACTTCTACAATTTGAGCTCCAAATTGATATGCTTGACTAAGTTTTCCTGGAGCAATTTGACCTGCAGGAATATAGACATCACAGTTCATACCCTCATTTGCAGCAAACATTCCTGCAGAAGCTGATGTATTACCAGTTGATGCACAAACAATTCTTTTTGCACCAATCATTTTTGCATGAGTAACAGCAGTAGCCATACCGTTATCTTTGAAAGAACCACTTGGATTGTATCCTTCAGGCTGTAACCATAAATTTTCATTTGAGGTTCCTGCAAATTTTGCAGCTTTTGACATTTGATATGGCTTTGATTGTCTTCCTTCTGCCCCGTCAAGTGATACTAGATATTTTGAACACTCTTCAATATTTTCAGTATCTATCTGACAAAAATTTATTAATTCTCTAAATCTCCAAACCCCACTTTCATTGAAAATATTTCCTTGTGAATTTCGTCTTTTGTAAAATACTTCCTTTAAGGTATCTGATGGCTTGTTTTTGTATTTTACATCTAACATGTGACCTTGTTCACATTGTACATTTGTACTCTCGATTGGGTATTCTAACCCACATTGTGGATCAATACACTTGAGATAAGCATCACCTTGCATCGTCATTACAGACAATTGGTGATAATTTAAAGCAAATGTGTAAATTTTGTACAAGTCAAGCTATTTTTCCTAAACTTTAGATTAGATTATACTGAAAAATAATTATGGTTACTTATAATGAATATCTAAAAAACATACTAAAACAGATATTGGATTCTTACAACATACTTAAAGAAATTGAAGATAAGGAAGAAGATCTCAATAATATCAAAAAACAGATGTTAAAAATTAATGGATTCTTAAAAGTGGTATCAAAAAAAATTGATAGTGAAAAAATTAGTTCATCTAATTTTAAGATAGTAAAATCCAAATTTCAGTATTATTTGGACAATTATTACTTTGAGCAAGAAATTGAAACTATGGCGCCATTGTATTCAAATGATCTTAACAGAGTAAAAAATATGAGATTAAAGATATTGGAAGCCCTTGAAGATCAAAAAATGATGGATGAAGTTGTGGAATTAATCGAAAAAATATGACTGATAAAAAATGTGTATTGTGTGGTTGTAAAGATCATAAATTATTTGGTTGTTCAAGACATATTTCAAAAAAGTGCAGTTGTTACAATAAACATGATTAAGTTAAACAAATAATTATTTTCGTTTCGGCCCTGATCTTTCGTGGAAATTTAAACAGCATGTACATTCTTTTTCAAGACATTCTGATTCACTATGATGATCACAAATCCCACATTCACAGCTTCTAGACATGATGATAGTTATCTTATTTAGAATATAATGTATGCCTTGATTTTTTATGAGTTCAAGGTCAAATGGGATTATTTTTTAGATTTTGATTTTTTTCTAGGTTTTTCTTTTCCTTCTAATTCCTTCACAATTTCTGCTGCCTTTGTATCTACTGCTTTGATAATCTCTTGAATAAGTCCATCAAGATCACTATCCTCTGCTGTAGGTTCTACATTACTTGCAATATCATTAATGGTACTTGAAATTTCTGCACTAACATCTTCAAAGCTTTCAGGATCTTCATATGCTGCATTATAGAGATTTTTGAGATTGTTTATTTGACCTATTACTTGATCTGTCAATACAACTTTGTAATCGGTTCCATTTACCTCAAATTCTTTTGAACTCATATACTCATTTTCAAATTCTTTTGTTTATAATGTTTTTCAGATGTTAATCATCAAATGTTTGATAGTGTATCTGATCAAAATACAATATATTCTAGTGCATGAGCATCGCTAATTAATCGGGTATGATATGATTTTAAAACATATCCGTTTTTAATATAGTCTACTGGAACCCATCTGTTTGTTGAAGTATAATGCCTCTTTTCAGCTAACTCTCTTTCAATAGATTCAATATCAAATTCACCTTCTTCAACTTGTTGTGTTTCAAGATGTTTGATTGTCACAAGAATTTTTGTTATTTTAACACGGTCTCCAAGTTTCCATCTTAGATGAGGAACCTCATCTGACACTTCCAGTACTTTGATCTTCATTTGTTTTTTTCCAAAAGTATCATAACTGATCAATGTTCTCTCATCAGTAAATTCTTCAAAACTCATTCGTGAACTGACTTCTGCATCAGAAACTGTCTCTAACAGTGATTCTGAGCTTATTTCAGTTGATTTAACATCATTATCTTCTTCAGTCAATATTGATCTTCATATTTTATCCTTAAAAAACTATTTGAAAATTAACTTCGATTAGATACTATTCCTTTGTTTTGTCTTAAATGGCATTAAACATTCCTTGAGGAAAAGTTCTTTTCTTGTACCATCTATTTTTGCAAAAAATCTGCCTTCATATGTACAGACACAATCTGTGATTTCTAGAGACTCATCCCAAATTTTGTAGAATTCTCTTAATTCTCGACTTTCATATTCTCCCACGCCTATTCTTTTCTTTGAGAGAAATTTGAATGCCAAAAGCACATTTCTTTTTTTGAAAATATCAAATGTCTTAATCCATTCTAAACATCGCTCAATTTGATCTGCTGGGACTAGAAGCGATGTACTAGTTCCAGATTTTGCCTCTATTGTGTATATTGTGTTCTCTTCTGTACTTATTGCCAATACGTCTGGTAATGCAATACTTGGAGACCCAAGCCTAAATGCCTTCCATTTTTCTGTACTATTGAATCGTTTTACTAACGTATCTTCCCAGTGATATCCTCTTTGTCGACGTAGTCTAGATGCCTTTTGGTTATTCTTTTTGTTTTTTTTAATAGTTTTTTGTTTTGAAATTGTTAATGCTAGTGATTTTGCTCTCAATGACAAATTGTTCTCATATTAGGTATAGTAAAGCTGGTAATTACATAATTACTTGGGGGTTTTGATAAAAAACGATAATTTTCTTAACATTATTTTACACCTAATTCTATCTTCTCTTCAGATAATCAGACAATATCTTATCTGCCATCTCTACAACTTCGATATCTTTTCTCACAGCCAAACTACGCAGTTTCCGGGCATTGCCCTTGTTTAACAAAATAACAACTCTCTGTTGGAGTAATCCACTCTTTGCTTTCTTGAGCAACTTGAGGTGAGATGATTTTGGACTACGACTCAAAACCTTGAGATACCCTCTTCGTAGTTTCTGGTCCAGTGGAATGATCTTCTCTGCAACAGATACAGCCTTTGATAGATTTGGGATGACCTGATATAATTTCACACAATCATCACGAGACAGCTCCTTTGGTACAAACTGCCTCAATCTATCTGGAACTGCTGCAAATCCAAGGTATTTCTTGAGAGTTTGTGATGACATTCCTAGTGATTTTGCAGCTTTTGACTTTCCAACTGATTCTGTCAAAAATACACATGCTGCCGTCATGTCCTTTGTGTTCATTTTGTTTCGATGCAGGTTCTCAACCACTGATGCTGCCTTTGCATCCTGTACATCATATTTCGTGGAATTATTCAGTAATAGTACGGGTATCTTCTTTGCACCCAACCTTTTCAGGGCAGCAAGCCTTCTCTGGCCAGACATTAGCAGGTAAGAGTTCTTTCCATTTCTCTGGACCATTGGCGGATTCTGCAATCCCTCATTTTTTATTGATTTTGCAAGTTCTGCGATTCCTTCCCTGTCTAGTTTTCTTGCCTGGGCATCCTTCCATATTTTGATGTATTTAATGGGAATTTCCTTTAATCGATAAGTAATTGGGGAGTTGTATCTTTTAGCCATGATTATACCAATAACTGACTCTTGTTAAAAAGAGTAGTTTATGAATTGTTGACAAAAAGAGAAATTCTGAACAATGATTCTAAAACTTACATACCATTACCAACAAAATCCAAGCATTTTACATGATATTATCTACGTGTCTATGGTGTTCCAGACAGAACAACGTACTTTTTGACTTTGCTCTCCATAAATGTAATTTTAGTCAAGAATTATTCCGTGATATATTAATCACTGAATTTTTGAAGAGAAAAAATATAAACTGTAAGTGGATTAGAAATAAAATTGAAAACAGATACTGATTATAAAACCATGGCAACTGACTTGATTAATGCAGGAATGGGTGATAAAGGCAGGCTGGAATTCATCTTGGAATGCATCCAAAAAAACAAGCCCCTCTATACCACTGATGAGAGATACCTGATACAAAAATATGACACATTTGAGGCAAAACTTGAGATGCTATCAGGCAAGAAAAAGACCAAGACATTACTATCAGATGATATGCTAGATGAGGTTGTGGATAAAGCAATATCTAAATCAGAAAAAGACTCTGAAATTATCCTACCTCGGAAGAGGAAATCATTTCTTGGCAAACTGTTTAGAAAATAATAACAAGATTATAAAATTCTCATTGATGAAATGTTAAAATTTATTTCAGTTATTTCTTAGTAAAAATGCGTTCCATTTCTGACATGAAATCCAATTTTTGTAAATCAGGGTTCCTTTTGATGCAGGTTTGTCTAATCCCAAATCAGTACGTGAAGCAATTTTCATAAATTTTGGCCAAGATGCAAAGGTATAATCATACATATTTGAGACATGGGCATAATGATTTACAAAAAAACCAAAACTTTTCTCTAACAACAAAGCATTCTTTTCACAATCCTTGGATTCTCACTTTTAATTACACAGTTACAATACACTGCCAACTGATACGCCAGCACGCAAATCAGCACGAATGATTGTACGTTCTCAAGTCCTTTCACCAGAACTGTTCTAATGCTAAACGTATCCTTGATTGTTTCAAAGAGTGCTTCAATTGATTTTCCCTGAGAATATAGTTTCCGACCAACTGCTGAATTGTAAAACCCTGTCAACTTTGTTCTGTCTGGTGGACGTAGAATGGTATTTTTTGACTGGACAGATCAATCTCATGGCATTATTCTTAGCTGACTCGTATGGTTTGGAATCATCATATGCCGGATCACACCATATACTATTCATCAATCCAGAAAGTGACCCGATCAATTTCTCATATGGCTTGACATCATGAACATTTGCAGCAGTTACACATGGCAGATAATGGAACTAGCCTCTCCTGTACTATACCTCATGTGTAGTTTGTATCCATACGCCCAACCCCTTGATTTGGAGAATCCTCACAATTGGTAAGTGATTTTTTTTGATGTCTGATTTGTGCCATACTGGACCTGAAGCTTTTAGCATTGAACTATCAACTGATGCTGATTCACCATTCACCAATCCTTCTGAGACAAACAAACCTCCTACAGTGTTAATAATTTCATTGATTGGCAAGTATTGAAATCTTCTGTCAATTGTCCTTCTGTCAGGGATTTAATCTGCAAACCTTGAGTAATTTGTCATTGGTACATTTGATTGAGAGAAAATAATGCAGTGTGCTGTCACTTGGAATTCTCATCCATGACTTTATGATGAATAACTGAACCATCAGAACAGTTGAATAGACATATGGCCGTCCTAGTCTCACTGCATTCTCATACAGATATAGTGTTCCAACCAGATACAAAATACTAATAAGAAATGACTCACATAGAATCTTGCTAGGGATTTTTATTTGTTTTGTAATCATTCCAATGAACAAAACATGATTGAGATCCTTGGCTTTTTCTATTTGAATAATTTGAGAAATCGGTTAAAAATGAGAATTGATTATGCCCATGTCTCATTTATCTATCCTGAATAGTTACTATTAATTTTAAAATAGAGATAAGACAATAAGTACAACAAAAAATATCATAAAGAGTAATGAATTCAAGACAAAGTGAAAGAGGATTAATGCTTGTAGAAGATCCTCTATCAACATTAAAAGCATTATCAAATCAAAAAGATCCAATAATTACGTGGAAGTCATTTAAAAAACAATATGAAAAAGAAATTGATCGGGAGAAAAACCACGTAGATGAAAAAACTGTAGATACACATTTTTACACATTAACAACGTTCAATCTTTTAACGCCATTGGAAATAAAAGGACAATACAGACTTAGTTATTTAGGAAAAGATCTGTGTAAATTTTTGAATGATGGTGATCTTTCAAATTTGAAAGAAGGTCTTAAGGCAATCCTTCTAGGAAATTATATGAAAGGTAAATTATTTTCAGATTTTTTACAATTTGTTAACAAACCTAAAAACAAGAAAGAAGTTTTTGAAGAATTTAAAAATATTCCTGGAAGATCATTGATTGCTTGGTGTTATTTTGCAGAACTTATAGATCAACAAAATGATGAAGTGTGGAAACTAAATCAAGATATACATAAAATTTCTTCAAAAGAATTTTATAATGTTTTTATTAAAACATTTAATGAAATGAAAAAAACAAAAACATTTGCAGTTTCAAGATTGTTCATAAGTATAGATGAAATTCGAATAAATGTGTGTTATAATTTAGGTGGAATTTCAATAAATATATTTGATAATTATCTGACTAAGCTACTTGATTCAGAAAGAGGTGATAAAATCAGATTATATGGTGCTCCTTCATCCGTATTTGAAGAGAGAAAAAACTTCATTTATAAAAATAAGTTATATGCACACATATCAGTAGGAATGTGATATGGATACATCAGGTATTAATCTAAAGGATGAACAAAGAGATTATGAAAAATTCTTCCTAATTCGTAATCCTTTTCCTTCATTAGCAGTACCCGATGAAATACCACCTTTTACTGCAGATAGAGAGGAACCGATACGTAGATTCAAAGATGTTATTGTAGAATTAACCAGAAATGATTCGACGTCAGTAAGTGTTATTGTGGGGGAGTACGGTAGTGGAAAAAGCCATTTATTTAGAGTCTTTAAACATGAAGTCAATCGACAATTATTATCCACAAATGATGGAACTTTAGCTACAATTATAGGGTCTCCTGGAAATAATTTTGCAGATTTATTCTTCTCGTTTCTTGATGATATTGGACGTAATGCATTGACACAATATTCATCACAAATTATTTCAAATTATATAAAAAATAATAAAGATAATGTAAAGCAATATATTTCTAATTATGACCCACGTAATAAATTTTTGAATGACAATTTATCTTTAGAAGATTTTTTATTAAATTCCACTTACATAAACATCAACAAAGAAATTCGTAAAAATAAATTAAATCATGTAAAAGATGATGACATTGTTTTTGCATTTTTGAGTTTATCTCATCCTGAATATGGATCCATAGCATGGAAATGGTTTCAAGGAAGTAATATTAGTAAATCTGAAATGGCACATATCAATGTAGGAAAAATAATTAAAGAACCTGAATTAGCATTTAGTCTTTTTGATGATTTTATTAAGATTATCTATTTTGTTGGTATAAAATCACTAGTGATTCTTGTAGATGAACTAGAAAAAATTACATTTTTAACTAAAACCTCTAGAACAGAATATCAGGATATGTTAAGACATTGGATAGATACTTATCCAAAAAATGTATGTTTTTATTTTTCAATTGCACCTCATCAATGGGATAATTTAGTTAAAGAACCCACTGCTCTAGTTCGCCGTCTATCTGGAAACTGGCATGTGTTGAAACCTTTTGAAGATGAAGAGGTAAAAGAATTGATTGAAAAATATCTACATTGGAGTAGGATTGATAATTTTAAATCAAAAGATGCCAAGAATAAATTCCCAAATTGTGAACCCTCTTTAGTTCCATTTACGACTAAATCGATTGACCAAATTCAAAAAATATCAGATGGAAATGTATCTAATATCCTATTATTATGTAGACAATGTTTAGAAATTTTATATGATGATGATAAATTTGATGTCATCACATCTGAATTGGTGAATACTTTAAGTAAACAAGAAGGTTTAGATTAATTTTATTGATGAAAAAATATGAGTTTTAATTTTACAACAACTTTCAGTCCACTAGTTAACAACATTCCAACAGATATTAACACTATTGCATCTTATGTCACTGTCATATTCGGTTGTATTGCCAGCTTAGTGGCAATTTTTCGTTATAGACCTAAGGCATCAGTTATTTTATCGACTGAATTTTTTGATATAAAAAATAACTCTTTAATTCAACAAAAAACATATAAAATTTCATGGGGTTGGGGAACTCTAATGTTTTTACATACAATAAAATTAGAGAAATTCCCATCAACTCATACTTATAAAATAAAATTCAAACCTGAAGGGTCATTTGAACGAACTCTTTCACCAGAATATTATGTGGCAAATGGCAAAAAAGATAAAACCATATTAAAAATAAAAAATAAATGTATTGCCAAAAAATGTTTTTTGATGGAAAATGATGTTACAAAAATTTCAGTAATTACTTATGGTCCTTCAGACTCAAAAGTTAATTCAAAAATTAAAGTGAATCAAACCTCAAATACCATTGAAATTTTTAACGAGAATTCAATTGAGGTTAGAAATTTTAATCTTAAACTTAATGAAGAAATAACTGCAGACAGATTATCATCATGTTTAAAAGATATTCAAGAATTAAATTTTAATACGAATGGGAAAATTGAGGGTTTTACAATAAAGACAATACCTCCAATTGATGCAACTACTCCTGGCAAAATAACAATAATTTATTGAATTTCTTTTCTAAATATTAAACAATAGTGATGGGCCCTATTCCCAACATAACTATGAAACATTCCAAATGGGTGTAAGCGTCTATTATCTTGACACCAAATTTGTTCATCTTTTGGAACCCATTTCTTAGATAATCTGTTTACGGTATCAAATGCTAATGGCCACATTCGTCCATTCTTATACACATTATTTGTAACAACAAGCAAATATCCTTTAGGCTTCATTAAATCATAAACACTATCAAAGATCTCATCTTGTGCATCCAAAAAGGAGTCATACTCATCAATTATTCCCAAATCTTGAGAATCAGATCCATAATCTACATCCAGATTTAGCTTCTCTCTAGTCCCTGTTCGGTCTTTTGTGTTTTTGGATCCTTTATTTTTTAATTGATTCCAATATGGAGGGGATGTAATACAGAAATCACATAGTAGGATTCCTTTTTCTTTAAAGATATTTTTCAAATTTCTAGAATCATCATTAACAATAATCTGTTTTGTGTTATTTTCAGGAATTTCATTTAATCTTTCTTGAGATAGTTTTGCATATTTTTTACTTAATTCAATACCAATTGCATTACGTTGGAGTTGCCTTGCAACATGAGTAGTAGTTCCAGAACCTAAAAAAGTGTCAAGTACTAATGCGTTCTTTTTTGTAAAAAATTGGATATAGTTTGCAACTAATTCTTCAGGAAAGCTTGCAGGATGAGTGATTTTTGAACCTCGACCTTTTGGTCTGAGCATGTACCATGAACGAGTAGATTTTAGCCATTCACCATTAGGTAAATCATTAAGTGTATTTCTAGGATGGACTATTAGTTTTTTCTGTTCTTCTAATGCCATAATCATAGTTACAATATAGTATTTCCTGCAAATATAATGAAAAAATAAACTCCTACGTCAAAATTTTTATTGCATTTTTTAATTTCTGTGCCTGCAGGTACAACATGTTATTCATTTCTGAGTAAAAATAGTTCTTAATGGTAACAATGAATATCTAGTAGATTTTGTAATCAATACTCCGATAGTAAACTCAAATAGACCCTTTTTAATTAAGAATAATTATAAAATAATATCAGATTATTTTTTATATTTCCATACACTTTCAAAATAATCAGATAGTTTTTGAATCATACCTATGTCTTTTGAAACAATTCCAGCATTGAATTGACTCAATAAACTATCTTGAGTCAAATCTGATGAAGATACAAGAATTTCAGTGTCATCTTTAATGATGATACGTGAATGAATCAAAGGATTATCTTTATGATCTATTCCCAATTTACGTTTTAAATGGCTCTGGTCAGTTCTGGTGATCTAGCATAGATAGTGGTCAGAAGTGACAAATATGGATCTTCTCAAGATTGCCCGACCCCCTTGAAAAACCCTTGGTCAGAAGTGATATAAAAAATTCCTGAATACCAAGTCAGAATTCCCCAAAATATGTACTGTATAGTTTTGGTGATCTACCCATTATCACTAATAATAGTGATAATTTCTTATATAGTCGTAATACCCAATAGAAACAGGGAAAATTACAACATTACATCTACAGGTGTGTATTCCCCTAGATTCATTGTCACATCAAACTATTCACACAAATCATATGTTGCAGAAAGAAATAGAAAGAATCCTAATTCATGGACATGCACATGTAAGGGATTTCTTGATGCCATCAGAGTATGCTCTGATGATAAATTATGTGATCACATACTTGAGGTCATAAAACAATACAAAATTATCGTCCCAACTATTCCAAAACAGGTGTACCTGGTTCCTCAAGAACCAATACAACATGTGATTGCCTGTACCAACTGCGGAACCACAAAGGCAGGCAAGAAATCATCAAAACAAGTGCAAGTCGTGCAACAGAAGATTTGTCTCAACTGAGATAGGTTTTGAGAAGACAAAATACACGCCAGAAATAATCATATCTTCCCTTAACATGGTAATGTCTGGCATGTCATATCGCAAAGCCTCAGATCACATAAATTTCTCTCACAATATTCCAATTCCACACAATACGATTCTTAGCTGGGTTCAAAAATTTTCTAAAATCATAAAGATGTATGTAGATACGCTAAAACCAATCACAGGTGATGTCTCTGCTGGAAAATATCACACATTAATTCCAATGGCTGCAAGCAAGAATGTCTCAGAGAATAGAAAGATAACCCAGAAACTTGGAAATTACAACGACTATGTATCTGTCTTTGCTAGTGGTGATGTCATAAAGGTGGAACCCAAGGGATGGCTTGAATCAGAACAATGGAGGGGTATCTGCAATATTCTTACATCCATTGGCTTTACATGGTTCTTTAATTCCAATGTTCGATCATGGATTCGTTTTGGCAAGACCCCATTTGAAAAGAAGGTGACATTTGCAAGTCAAGCCCCGATAGGAATAAAATAACATGTTATAAGATATGTATTTTTTAAATTAACATGGTAGGTATAATCTCAAAGAAAATACGGGGAAAAAAATACACCTACTTTGAATATTTTGAAAATGGTAAGACTGTTCAGAAATATTGCGGTCCTGAGGGGTCTGCAAAGTCCAAAAAAACCGCATTACAATACGAATACAGTCTTTTAAAAAGTAAGAGGGATGAGATGATACAGAAGATGAAGATGGTAAAGGAGGAACAGAGGAAAATTTGAATTATTCATGTATGGAAATTATAGATCATATTATTCGATTCCATGGGATTAAAATATCGGCTAACTTAAGCCCCCATTGCATGACTGACATTCAATTCCAATTCCTTCTTCCAATTCCTTCTTCCAATTCCTTCTTCCAATTCCTTCTTCCAATTCCTTCTTCCAATTCCTTCTTCCAATTCCTTCTTCCAATTCCTTCTTCCAATTCCTTCTTCCAATTCCTTCTTCCAATTCCTTCCATCAGGGGCAAATCTGAATGGGTGCCACAGGGGGGCATCCATTTGATGCCATACTATCAAAGATAAGAAAAGAATCCAAAAGCACCTCCGAACTCGGAACAAAATTTGAAAAGATTACAAAGGACTATTTCAAGATAGACCCACTATACACCAGGCGTTTCAAAAAAGTCTGGCTTTGGATGGAGTGGCCAAAGAGAGACGGAGTGGATACGGGTATAGACCTGATAGCAGAAGAATTTGATGGCAAGCTGTGTGCAATACAATGCAAGTGTTATGCAGATGATGGCTCGATAGATACAAAGTCAGTTGCAAAGTTTTTGGCAAAGGCAGGTTCATTAAAAATCGAGCATACTATTCTTGTATATACCGGGGATCAGATAACCTCCCATGCAGTCAAGATTCTAAAAGACAGTGGAACACAGATTCTAAGATCAGAGAACTTTAGAGGCAGTAGTATTGACTGGAGTGATTTTCCAAGACTAGCTAGAATTAAAGATCAAAAGAAACTGCGACCTCACCAGAGTTCTGCAATGGCAGATGTCCTAAATGGATTTGAGACACATGACAGGGGAAAGATGATCATGGCCTGTGGCACGGGCAAGACATTGACTGCCCTTCACATTGCAGAAAGACAAGTTGGTGAAGGCGGAGTAATATTGTATTTGGTGCCATCAATCTCATTAATTCTACAAAGTATGAGGGAGTGGTCGGACAATGCAAATCTAAAGCATAACTATATGGCAGTATGCTCGGACAAATCAACTGGAGAGGACGGCTCTATTACAGAACTTGAATCCCCAGTATCTACCGATGCAGATACTCTCAGACCATACCTAAAGAACAGACCAAGGGATGCAATGACTGTAATATTTTGTACGTATCAGAGTATTGATGTAATAAGACATGCCATGAAAGGAAAATCCTTTGATGTGATATTTTGCGATGAGGCACACAGGACCACAGGAGTTGAGGACAAGTCGTTTTTCACAAAAGTGCATAACGACAAAAATGTATCAGGTAAGAAAAGACTCTACATGACTGCCACTCCACGTGTGTATAGTGATGCGATTCAAGCCAAGATGGGCAAGGTAATTTACTCGATGGATAGAGAGGAAAAATTTGGTCCAGAATTTCACAATCTAAGTTTCACAGAAGCAGTAAAAGATGAAATCCTGACAGATTTCAGAGTAAAGATTGCCATCGTTCCAGCCGATGCAGTTGACAAGCATTTCCAAAAATCAACATCATCCAAACTTAGTGAACTGCCACTTGATGATAGGACACAACTTGCAGCCGTATGGCATGGATTGCAGTATCCAAATGATGATACAACACCAAAGCTACTCCAACGGGTAATTGCATTTGCCAACAGGATAGACCGTTCTATGATGTTTGCAGGCAAGATTACAGACAAAAACGACGTGGATAGGAGCTTTGCAAACGTAGTAGATGCATATGAGAAAAAATTCAATTTGGGTAATAAGGTAGAGGTAGAACACATTGACGGCAAGACAAAGGCATTAGAGAGACGAGACAAGCTGCGATGGCTTGATGAATCAACAGATGATCCAAATACCTGCAGAATTGTATCCAATGCAAGGTGTCTTTCTGAAGGTGTAGACGTTCCAGCACTTGATGGTGTGATATTTCTTAATCCAAGAAAATCCCGAGTTGATGTGGTCCAATCAGTTGGAAGGGTGATGAGAAAGTCACCTGGAAAAGATTATGGATATGTGATACTTCCTGTGGCACTTCCTGCTGGAAAACAATACCATGAATCCCTTGATGATGGCAAGACATTCAAGATTGTATGGCAGGTACTCAATGCCTTACGTTCACATGATGAGAATTTTGGCGCTGAAATTAACAAGCTGATACTTGATAGAAACACGGAGAATACCAGCCCTACCCCGAGAATCAGCGTATCTGTCTTGGGTGAAGAGGATGGAACTGAAACTATAACCAAATTTTATGACAAGGTAAAATCAAAACTTGTCGAAAAAGTAGGTGACATTGACTATTATGACAAATATGGACAAAAGCTTGGCAGAACAACACACACCATTGAGGCACGTCTCAAAAACAAGATGGAATCAGACGTTAAGGTGAGAGAAGAGATACAGAAATTCCACATGGGACTAAAGAAGTTGATAAATGACTCTGTTACAGAGTATGCAACAGTCCAGGCAATATCCCAACATATGGTTCTGTCTCGGGTCTTTGACTATCTGTTTGCAGGAGAGTTTACATCACACAATCCAATATCAATTGCATTTGAGGATGTGATCTCAAAGATTGGACTCGAAGAGGAACTAGGTGAGTTGGATGGTTTTTACGAGGAGGTAAAAAGAGAAGTTTCACAAATAAAGACACGTGATGCAAGGCAGTCATTTATCAAGAAGATATATGGCAACTTTTTTGAATCATCAGACAAAAAGGGAACAGAGCAGCACGGAATCGTATACACACCAATCGAGGTGATTGACTTTATCATTAATAGTGTACAACATGTATTGAAGACTGAGTTTGGGACTGAATTTAATGACAGGTCAGTTAAGATACTAGAGCCGTTTGCTGGAACCGGGACATTTATTGTCAGGCTTTTGGAATCAGGATATATCACATCCAACATGTATGAGAAGTACAAGCATGACATTTATGCAAACGAGCTGATTCTACTTGCATATTATATTGCAACGGTAAACATAGAGACTACATATTCTAGTCTGAAAAACAGTGGCAAGTATGTTCCATTTAGGGGAATTAGTTATACTGACACTATGATGATAAACCCAAGATATAGGGAGGGGAAAGACAGACAAGAGACTAGTACGCTTTATGGCAAGCTAAAGATACCACATGATATGATAAAACGTCAGCGAGGATCACATCTGCATGTTATTTTGGGCAATCCACCATATTCTGCTGGGCAGAATAATTACAATGATCAGAATGAAAACATAAGGTATCCTGAATTAGACAAGAGGATTGAAAACACATATCTTCAAAAAAGTATTGCTCATAACAAAGCGTCTCTGTATGATAGCTATATTCGTTCCATTCGTTGGGCGACTGACAGAATAGGAGATTCTGGTGTTATTGCATTTATCACAAATGCGGGTTTTATTCAATCTGATGCAGGTTCAGGAATACGTGCTTCATTATATGAAGAATTTACAGATGTATGGTGTTTTGATTTGAGGGGAAATGGGAGAATCACTGGTGATGGACGAAGTATCTTCGAATATCCTGGTAAATCAACAGGAGGAACACGAACACCAGTCGCAATAATTATTTTAATAAAAAACCCAAAGAAAAAAGATTGTAAAATAAATTATTATGCAATTGGGGGTGAATTCTATTCTGGAAAAGATAAGAGAACCAAAGTAAAACAATTGAAATCTATCAAAGGAATAAATGATTGGCAGAACATAACGCCTGACAGACACCATGATTGGGTAAGTCTGCGTAGTGAAGAGTTTTACAAGTATGCAGTTATAGGAGATAAAGGGACCAAGGCAGGCAAAAACAACAACGCAATATTCAAACTATATTCTGGAGGATTAGCGACTAGTCGCGATATATGGGTATACAATACATCCAAAGACGAACTCGCTAAAAACATGAATGTACATGTAAATTATTGTAATAATCAAGATTTGGATAATATTATTTTTGATCCTAGAAAAGCTAAATGGGATAGAGAAGTCATAAAAAGATTAAAACGAAAAAAATCTATATTTAATGAAAATAAAATAAGAAGATCATTATATCGCCCCTTCTTTAAACAATATCTATATTTTGAATATGCTTACATCCACGATCAAGCACTCATACCAAAATTCTTCCCAAAAGGAGATTCTGAAAATATTGTAATTTGCATTCCGGACAAAGGCAAATCTGGGATGTTCTCTACAATCATCACAGATATTACACCTGACTTGCACATAATTGAACAATCACAGTGTTTTCCTCTTCTTACATATGAGGATAACACATTGAGAGAGAGAGAGAGAGAGAGAGAGAGAGAGAGCAAACGCATCGAAAATCTCGTCATCATCATACCACACAAATACACAGGAGAGCCATCCGTCATTATCACAGATACTACCCCCGACCTCGAAGCCATCCATCACGGACAATGCTTCCCATTCTACTACTACAAGGAGGGTCGCCGGCGGCGAGAATATCCTTGATTCAACATTACAGGAATACCAAACTCACTACAACGACAAAGAAATAACAAAAAAGGACATCTTTTACTACATTTATGGCCTGTTGCATCATTCGAGATATAAGAAAAAATTTGCAAATTCACTATCAAAGGAGATGCCAAGAATTCCAATGGCTCCAGACTTTGGAAAGTTTTCAGAAGCAGGACAGGCTTTGGCATATCTGCATCTCAACTATGAGAAATGTCAAAAATACAAGATAGAACCAAAAGTAAAGTTTGGAAAGTTGATAAAGATGTCATTTCCAAAAGTCAAAAAAGATGGAAAGAGTGTAACTGACAAGACGAAACTAAAGATAAATGGGTTTATAGTATTTGAGAAAATCCCGGAGATAAAATACAAAGTGAATGGCAGAACCCCATTAGAATGGGCTATTGACAGATACAAATTCACAACTGACAGAGACAGTGGAATAACAAACGACCCAACAGCAGACATGACAGAGCAAAATACAACAGAGATGATTCAAAGACTAATCTACGTCAGTACGGAATCAGATAAAATAATATCAACACTATCCAAACTGGAATTTGAGCCAAAGGACTGGACACCTACAAAGACAGGTCTTGACAAGTTCTCAGATCCTAAAGAATACCAATCAAAGATTGGTACATAAAGAACCAAACCCATCCAATACACATAACGCCTGCAATGAGATGAGGATATCCGGTATGGTTTGCCAATTTCTCAGAACCATTCAAAATATGGAAATATGACAAGTCATTTGTCTTCAAGGTTGGTTCCTTGTTAAGCTAAAGGTTGGAGTCAGGAAAAAAGAAGTGATAATATCTGTAAAACCAAATGTTTCAAAGAGTGTAATCAAAAAGATTGACCACATATTGCAAAAGTGTGGATTTGTAAAGGATTCTGGAAGTATGTATCAACCTTCACGCACAAATCAACACTATTACACAAAAAGATCTAAGATCAACTAAATCATCATACAAAACATGTCAGGTTGTGGTCATGAGAAAATCATCATACAGCTACAAGCAGAGATAAAACAACTAAAACTAATCATAGAAAATCTCATAGAATCAAACAAGGAACTGCAAAAAAAGCTGTCATATTATGAGAATGCGCACTCTCCGCCATCAAAGAATTCCCTTGAATGGAGAAAGCAAAAAAGACAACACAGACAGCCAGGCAAATCAAGACGTGGTGGAATAGCAGGACACGTTGGCAAGACACAGAAATTCAGACCAACTAGCACCAAACACCACAGATCAGATGCATGTCCCAAATGCGGTAGTGAAAATATTCATCAAACCAAAACCTGCAAAAGGATAATGGTTGAGATTCCTCCACCAACACCCTACGGTATAACTGAGCATGTTTTGAATCAATACATCTGCATGGACTGTTCTGATAATTTTCAAACCACGGGAAACCTTCCACCACATGGATGTTTTGATGGTTCAGTGACACGTGAGGTCGTCTCACTGTTCTCAAAGAGATTGACATACGATGCTATCAGAACCACACTCTATGAAAGATATGGATTAGAAATCAGCAATACAACCGTACAATCCATTCTTCGCAACGGTAGTGTGATGTTAGAGTCATTTTACAATACAATCCACAGCGAAATCGTGACTGAAAAGATTCTCGGAATCGATGAGACAGGATTTTCAATTGATGGAAATACTGGATGGATGTGGGTTGCAAGAAGCAAGACTAGTGCACAGTATGCCTTGGAGTACAGCAGAGGTGCCAATGTTCTAAAAAAGTACTGGAAGAAATTCAAAGGAACCCTAGTGTCTGACGGATATGCTCCGTACAGGACAGTATTTTGTGATAACACAAAGCAGAGATGCACCGCACACCTGCAGCGCGATGCCAAATATCTGGCAATAAAATCACAGGACAAAAAGGCAAGGATTCTATATGAGAAACTCTCAGATATGCTAGGTCATGCCAGGGTTTGGAGTGTAGGTAATCGTCATACAAAACGGCGGGAAATGTACAGGGATGATTTACTAAAACAGCTAGACCGTATCATTGCACGATATTTGAAAGGTGATACGGAGATGGTTCAGTTTGGCAAGAAGCTAAAGACTGCAAGGAACAGCATGTTTACGTTTGTCATGGATGGCGATGTCCCGTCAACTAACAATGATGCAGAGAATTCCATTCGAAAGTGCGTGATGCAGAGGAATGTTCGCGGGCAGATGAAGAGTGATCAGGGCATGAGGATGATCTCAGTCTTTCTCACATGCTTTGAGACATGGAGAATAAGGGAATTGAACATGTTTTCTGAGATGGCAAAATACATCTAAGTGCTTAATACATACTTCTGGAAAAGAGCAATGGAGACGCAGGATTGATTCGATTATGAATATGAGTCGTAGACGTACTGCAAATTTAGGTCTGGTGCCAGAACAGACATTTGAGGTATGCAATAGATGCGGGATTCAGGCACCCAGTAATATCACAATAACTGGTTGATTTTAACAAATGTTTTGATTACTGTTGTTTTTCATACATTTACAGTCACCAACATTATCAGTACCAATATGAGACGCAAGTAATGCCATTACAAATCTTGCTTCTTTTTCTCTAGTAAATAATATGTAACCATTACGATCAGTATTAGCGTTACTAGCATTATGTTGTCCTGGATAATTACAATCTGGCATGTGTAGTTTGACATGTTTAGCTTCATTATTATCATCATTCCAATAAACAAGATGTGTTATTTCATCATAAACTTTTTGTACATTCTCAGAAACCATAAAATAACCACGGATTTTTATTATTTAAATTGGATCATTTATTTTTCAAACAACGCAGGCATTTCATTTATCAGTATTCCAATCTGCTTTACCACAATCAGGACATACTTTTTCTTTTAACAAATAATAACTTATTCCTGGGATAATTCCAAATAATAATGACACTCCTAGGATCTTGTTATTGATTACCTTTTCTGGATAAACAATTTTTTTGCAATTATTACACCATCTTCCTATTCCCATTACAATTGTTAAGAAAGATACTATAAAAATTTGATCAGATGTAGATTAGAACCTACACAGTATTTTAGGAGATTCTCCCATACGAAATCGTCTCCAACCCTACTGAATACACAGTGCGCTTTGTACAATCAGGATATCTTTGATCTGCTTCTTTTACGGTTCTCCCATACGAAATCGTCTCCAACCCTACTGAGGACACTTACTAGCGTGCTTTGCTGAATCAGGACATCTCAGATATGCTTTGCATCTTCTTATACTTTCGTTGTGTCAGTTCATGATTTTGTGTACGATACTTTTCAGTGCCCTTCAGATTATTGCAAGCATCTGCCTTGCAGTTCTCCGGTCCAACTGCAGGGTGATTCAATCAAGATTGCCCCAAGATATTGAGTAAACAAGAAGATTTGAAGGGAGATTAATGATATTTTGAGACTTTACAAGTTTTGTGGGGTATCAAATGGCAAAGATATCTCAAATGATCCTAAAACACAATTGATCATAATTATTGGTATCATCATTAGCTCCTCTTGGGCTCACCTTTTTTTGTTGTTGGGCTAATCTTTTATAGAAAATATAAAAAACTAAAAACACAATAGCTTACAAAACTAGATATGCAACTAGGGTAGTTTTTGCCCAAGCAAACAAAACAGCACAATAAATGATATTGTATTATTTGGAAAATGTTACAACACAACCATCAGGGTAAGACTGAGCATTAGTTTTTCTATTAGTCACTGAAAGTATTTGTGAATGAGTTTTACGTTCCAGAAATTTCAATATATTTTTTTTAAATAAATATGGAGTATCAGTAATAACAAATTTGTAAATTTTATCGATTTCAGCAGATGTGCCTTTAAAATGTTCAAAGATTAATTCAGCCGCATTAGGCATCCATGTATTACCGTCTTTAATATTCACAAAAAAGGTCTGTCCAAACCCCATTCTATCTGAAAAGGAATACCTTCCTCTACTGTCAACTTTTAACATTGCTTTTTTCATTACTTCCAAACCTTTCCAATGTTTAGTTCCAAAAATTAAATGATATACCACATTGTTATTTTCTCCAACCATTTCAAATGAACGAACATATTTTGAGCCGTTATCTTCCATAAGTTTTTTTTCGTATAATTTCAATAAAAAATCAATTCGGTCTTCAGTTTTAGCAATAGTTCTTGCTTGGATAAATTCTTTTGAACCATATAATTTAGTAACCGCATCTTCATGAGATGGATCTAAAAATCTATTAACAAAACCAGTCATAAAAGTAATCAAGACTTCACATTTATCATTAGCAAGCAATCGTTTTACCAAATCCATAGGGAAATCAGAATAACCAAATGGATCGATAAATGCAAATGTGGGGGCAAGTTGTTGATCTTTTTTCTCCAATTCATCCAACATGGTTCTAACACTTTTTTCAAAATCAGAGTCAATTATCTGATAATTCATATTTTCAGGAATTTGTTTAAATTTTTCTTCCAAAGTTTGTTTCAAGACATTAGATCTTCTTTTATCATTTTCAATAAATGCAAAGGTGATATTGGTCGTGGGTTTTAGCATCCTATGTTCAACTGCTGTTTTCACAGCAATTACAGGGGAGCCATCTTCGCCATCCTTGTATTTTCCAGGGCCTGCAAACCCATCAAGATATACAATTCTATTTTCCCATCTTCCAATTATAGGAAACCATGCCTTTAGATATTCTTCAAGGATTTGATGTTTGGCAATAGTATGGGACTCGATAGACCATGTTGTAGGTATTTTTTCGTGCACCATTTCTTAGACTGATTGTTAATGTCTTATGAAGGAGACATTTAAACATTTTAAAGTTCATTAAGAACAGTAAGGACAGTGGCTATTGATTCTGGAATTGAGTGGACAGAGGCAACATGGAACCCCACTAGCGGATGTAGTAAAATATCTTCAGGATGTAAAAACTGCTATGCAGAAACTTTAACAAAAAGACTGAAAGCGATGGGGCAACAAAAATACAAGAAAGGATTTCAGTATATAGAACACCCATCAGATGTTGAATTGCCACTAACATGGAAAAAACCAAAAAAGATTTTTGTGAACAGCATGTCAGATTTGTTTCATGAAAAATCAACATTTGAATTTACAGGAAAATGTTTCTCAACTATGATTCAAGCAGATCATCATGATTATCAGATCCTTACTAAACGACCAAAAAGAATGACTGAATTTTCAGAATTATTTTTCAAATATTTTGGTCATAAAATTCCAAATTTTATGTGGATGGGGGTTAGTATTGAAAATAAAAATTATGTTTCAAGAATTAATGATTTACGTAAAGTGAAATGCCATACAAGATTTATCAGTTTTGAACCATTGCTTGATTCGGTAGGAAAAGTGAATTTACGAGGAATCGACTGGGTGATTATCGGAGGTGAAAGTGGACATCACTATCGCCCAGTAAAAAAAGAATGGATTGAAGAAATCATAGAACAATGCAAAGAACAAGGAGTGGCAATATTTTTCAAACAATGGGGAGGATTCAGACCTAAAGCAGGAGGAAGAACAATCAACAGGAGGAAATACAGTGAGTACCCAGAAATTAAAAAAAAGAATTCTTTAAAGAAGGTTCATTTTGATGAAACAGCATTTTCCGAAATATGTTTAATGCATGAAGTTCAAAAGAAAAGAGAGAATCAAATTACTACAAGATAAGTGACAAATCAAAACAAAAAATTCTTACAAAAACCAATCGATATGTTACATGAAGAATATCCAATCAACGATGTTATAGCGAAGAGTCAAAGTTCGTGAACTAAAAATCATCAAAACAAAAGACTTTTTGATCACCACACACAATGAAACACATGAACAAGTTAGAACAGCTTGAAGCAGCATACAAAAAGGAAAACTCCAAAGATATAGTCAGGATGCTTGCAGTACTAATGGTTCTCAAAGATGGTAAGGAATTAGAGTACACCGCACAAACACTACACCGCTGTACAAACTGGGTACGCAAATGGGTTGATCGTTTTAACGTAGATGGCCTCTACGATCACCCAAGGAGTGAAAGACCATGTGTAATCACAAAGAAGCAAATGAATTCTATCATGCTCAAAATTATGTTGACACTATTTACACCTGTAATGCTGCAGCAGACAATATTTGATTCTACTGGAATAAAATTTCACATAACACATGTCAGAAAAATAATGCGCCAGTATGGAATGTCTGCTAAAACTGCACAAATATCACGTCAATCATGCAAGTGTAACAGCTGGGCAGCAACGCATGAAAAAGAGAATTCCACACCTAAAAAAGAGTGGATTCACCATTGCAATGCTTGATGAGGCATTCTTTGTTAGGGATGTAAAAGCAGGACGAAAATATTGGTCACCAGTTGCCAAAAGAATATTTCTCCCATATGTGGGAAACCATGAAAGTTTGGCAGTGTATGGAACAATTACAATCAATGGAGACCAACTGTTTAGAATTTATAAAAAATTCAACGGCATAACATTTGTAGAATATCTAAAAGAGTTACACTACAAATATGGTAAAATTGCGCTGATACTTGACAGGGCATCAGTGCACAAATCAAAGAAGGTCAAGGACTTTTTGACAGATAATCCAGATGTTAAACTGATTTGGCTACCAAAAGGACCCACCATATCTAAACATGATAGAGCAGTGTTGGAAAATAAACAAGCATGTGTTGTTGGTATCAGAATATTATGCAATGTTTACAATAATGAATAATGCAGTGTCACAATACTTTGGAACAAAAAAATTCAAACTTGATGTTGTTAATTATATTTTTAGAAATCCTGCAAAGATGTTCACGAACTTTTGATCGTCGCTATACAATAACATGAATAACGAAATACAACGAAAAATAACTAGTCTAACACTAATGACAATCTTGGCGCATAGTCCAATCAACTATAATTATCCCTCTTTCAATGATGAAAACATTTTGTTAACTAAGAATGGCGTCCAACAGACTAACTCAAAGTGAGCGGAAAACAAAATACCACATAGATGGTGAATGGGAGCATTCCGCTAGATCAGGCAATTTGATCAAAAAGGAGGTGATAATATGATCAGCATAGGAATTGATGTTCACAAGAAGAAATGTGTTGCAACAATAAAACGGGAATCCAGAGAGAAGCTAGAGCAGACAAGCTTTGATAATACCACAAATGGAATAATGGGTTTTATCAAACACGTCAAAAAGACATATGGCAATGACATACAGGCAGTATGCGAGTCAACTGCAAACTATTGGATCAGACTACATGACACACTAGAGGACCATGGAATTGATACAATTCTTGCACATCCTGCAAAGATCAAGATAATTGCACAGGCAAAGCTAAAAAACGACAAACTTGATTCAGACGTATTGGCAGACTTGCTAAGAGCAGACATGGTGTACAGCTCATTCGTACCAGAAAAATACTATAGAGACTATACAGTCTGGTAAGAACCAGACTGAATCGCGTGCGAAGTGTCTCAAGACACAAAAACATGATTTATGCAATACTTGCAAAATATGATTACACCCACAAAGACATTCTCGCAGAAAGGAGTCAGATGGTTGCATGAAATTAATCTGAGTGAGGTTGACAGAATGGCAATGGATGCATATCTTGATACCACAGATATGACGCAAAAACAGATCAACACAATTGAGATAAAGATTGCAGTAATGAGGATGAGAAAACAAGACTACTAATGACCATTCCTGGAATAAACTATGTCACGGCATTGACAATAATTTCAGAGATAGTTGACATCAGCAGATTTGCAACAGCAGAAAAACTAGTCTCATATGCAGGACTTGCACCATCGCACAGGGACAGTGCAGATGTGCACCGAGGAGGCGGAATAACAAAGAGGGGTTCTGCATGGTTACGTAACGCAATGGTAGAGGCCGCAAATACTACAGTACGATTTGATGAAAGAATGGAATCATTCTATTTCAGAAAATTGTTTGCTGTTACCTTCTGATGGTGCTCTCAAATTCTTTTTGGTTGTTTGTATCTGGTTCATACTTAGTATACGGCACTACGCCATATATACTTTATGCCATATATGATACATAGCCATATATACTACTAAGATTAGTATGAAATATTGAGCAAAAAAGTTGATGGTGATTATTACAGACATGAATGTAACAGATGTTACCATATATGGTATTCTACAACATCTGATCCAAAATCATGTGCAGGGCGTTCTTGTAAATCTCCATACTGGAATAAACCTAGACAAAGATAATATGATGTCAAGTTATACTGTTGTTGTGGGCTGGTAGCTTAGAATGGTAAAGCACTGGGCTGAAACCTCAGACGTTGGGGGCTCAAGTCCCTCCCAGTCCACAATGTTTTTATTATTATTGAATTTTACCAGTGTAGGTTTCAGTCCAGTAACTCTACTATTCTGAGTTACCTTTTTTTTAAATATTAATCCATCTTGGAAAGCAATTACAAATAACACTAGGATTAAAATTATTTTAAATATAAAAAAAATCAAAATCTGTTCTAATCCAAGAACATGACTTTGACATAAGGAGACAATCTCACATCTGAATCATCATCATAGTATACAGATGATGACATTACAGTAAGATCACCAGATGACGCATATGGACATGGGTAAATAGCAGCACCTGTGCTAAAGTTTGGCATTGAAGCAGCACAAAAATACAAACCAGCATCATCATCTACTGCATAATGAGACAACTCTGCATAATCATATTCTGTGAAATCACAAGGCCAAGAACCAACATACATGCTACCAGGTGCATTCCAAAATGCATCAATTGTATGAACGCCAGTATCAACTAAACCTGCAACTATCATGGAATAATCCCAACCCCAACAAGAATCCTGAGTTCCTCTAAACTCAAAATCACTGAATCCATTTGTAGCATAAGCTACTGGAAGTCCTATCATTTGAGTTGAGATGTCATCAGATTCTTCTGGAACAAGAACAGTATGAGAATATCTATCACCTGCGTGTTCTTTTAACTGTTCAAGTTTTTCATCAAGCTCAGCTACTAGTCCTGCTTTGTCATTCTCATTTGCTTGCTGGATTTTTTCACCTAAGACAAGTACATCTTTAAAGTCATTAAGACCTGCAAGTTTTTTGGTTAGTTCCTCACGTTCATTTGGTTCAGCTTTGTCAAGTTGATCACGAAATTCTTTGATCATTTCATTGATTCGCTCTTTTGCCATAATGTCCAAATCTACCTCATTAATTGCACTAACAGATAATATTGGGATAATAACTGCTACCACAAGTATGGGTATCAAGAAAGTATATTTCTTCATTATAGATCATTGGTTTTTTAACTAATAAAGTTAGCTTTTCAAGTGTAGGAATTTCTTGGATTTGCAGGCACCACAGATAGGCCATCCTTTTTCAGATAGTTCTAATGGTACATTACTACTCCAACAGAAATGACATAGACCTCGCAAGATCTAAGAATTATATACTTGAAACTAAAAGAATTCACATTGTCAAAATACTGTGAAAAACATAAAATTCACTATGATGTACAATGTCCAAAATGTCATCCTGAGTCTTTAGCTGGTTCAGGAAGTGTTGAGGATCAGTTTGGAAAATCTGATGATCCTGGATTACAAGCTGGCCATTAAATTTCATTTTTCATAAACTTTTGAATATCTACATATGCAGTTGGAAATTCTTTTTGCATATTTGTGATAATTTCTTGGACTTTGGTGTCTTCTTTTAATAATTTTAATGTGATTCGTAATAATTTCAATGCGTATTCTTTTTGTATTGTTTTTTCATTAATATAGAAAATCACATTTTCTAATCTGCCAAGCAGAACCTTGACCTCATGTTCACTTTGAAATTCAATTGATTTGTCGTTTTTTCTTTCATGTAGTGTATTGACTGTAGTTTTATTTTGTTTTAATATGTCATTGATATGAGTTAATACAAAAACGGCAGAATCAAACTTTGTTTTCTGATTTAGAGATCTACGTAAAAAATATGCAGTGATGAACACTCCTGATAAACTAATAACAGTTAGAATTATACCAAAACATTCTACCAATTGTATCAATGTTAATCCAAGTATGAAGCTTATTTCTGTTACCATTTGATTTCTTTGTATACTTTATAACAAAAGAATTAATACAAAACTTATTTCCTAACTCTTTGATCCCAAATAGCTAGGAATGAATCAAACCTGTTTCCTATGATAGGTTTGTTATTTTCATCTAGGAAATTGATTCGTTTGTCAAGTGGGATGATGTTTGACTTTGGTAGTGGTGTCCAAACACATTCCCTAAACCAATCAGAATTATACCAAGGTAAGATTCCGATGTTGACTGTATTGTGTTTAATTGCCTCAAAGATAGCCTTCTCACACCACTCAAAGATGCACGGAGTGTAAATAATTTGGTCATCATCATTGTATCTTGGTTTGTTGTTTTCATCGAGAGATATTTTTGAGAATGGGGGATTAAAAATACTGTTATGTTTCCAATCTTGGAGCAATCCGTTTTCTTTTGGTGTGAAAAAGATGCCACCTTGCTCTATGGGAACAAGGCAGTCATCAGGTCCACTGCAGCAGGGGTCTAGTTTCAGATCAAAGGATTTTATTAATTTGTTTACTGTCCAATTAGTACCAAGTGGTGAATCACCTTTTGGTGTTCGTAGTAGGTTGTGGGATTTATCAACTGGAGCTACAGTCATTTAGTAATCATCTACCTTACTAGCATCACTTAGATGCTCTGCGATTAGTTTGCCATTAAATGTCATTTCAATTTTTGTCATTTCATCATCTCCTTACACTCTTGAAAAGTCAATGAAGCGTATCCTCAAAACATTTTTTGTGATAGTATTTTATGTGATAACCTGATTTACTCACAGCAATATCAGTGTCCTTAAATTGTTTGCCACATTTATGACATGTTACTTTCTCTCTATTTCTTACACGTAATGATTCAAATTTGTTAATGTGTATTTTGGCCATTATATCTTACCTGCCTTTCGTAATGTTTCCAATTCAAAATTTGAAAGTCCTCTTGTGTTTTTCAGAATTGCAAAGAGAAGAGGAAAACAAAAGGCAAAGGTAGCAGCTGCAAGACCGGATGCTTGCAATAATCCGGGCACATGCTAACAAATTCTGAAGAGTATCGTACACAAAATCATGAACTGACACAACGAAAGTATAAGAAGATGCAAAGCATATCTGAGATGTCCTGATTCAGCAAAGCACGCTAGTAAGTGTCCTCAGTAGGGTTGGAGATGATTTCGTATGGGAGATTTGTTGATAATTCACTTGATAGCGGAGAGTACTTGGCAGTTGAGATAGGAAATAATGGGAGATACACCGAAGTTCTTAGATGGACTGATCGTGATGGAGATGACGATAGATGGCATCATGAAATAGTTGATTTATCACGTTATCTTCAAAGTGGTTTTAATGTTAGATTTGTAACAGAAGAGAGTTCATCAAGTGAAGATGTTGGTATTGATAATGTACTGATTCGTGGAGAGGGGTCTGTAATTGATAGAACACCACCAATAATTTCAGTTCCAGGCGATATGGCACTTGATGCAACTAGTGAAAATGGTAGAATTGTAACATATCAGGCATCAGCTTATGATGCAGTTGATGGGACAGTAAGTGTTACATGTTCTCCACAAAGTGGATCTAACTTTGCTGTTGGAACCACTACTGTTACATGCAGAGCCAATGATTCCAGTGGAAATACATCTACTGAAACCTTTAGGGTTACTGTAAATGCACATACACATGATACAGACGGTGATGGGTTTGCAGACTCTGTAGATCAGTGTCCTAGTCAAGCTAGCGCTACAAATAACGGATGTCCAGAACTAATTCCTATAGAGTGTTTTGAAGGTGATGATCTGACTGAAACTGGTTTAGTTTGTGCTATAAATGATCTATTAACTGGTAAAGTTATTGCTGGTGAAGGGATATTTATAACTGGACAAGAATATAGACAATCTGGTTTTGTGGATGTAGTAAGCTCAGCAACCATAGGATTAGTTACGACTGATTCGGATGGTCAATTTGGTCTATTAACATCTTCTCATTGGACAAGTGATACTGCTGTTTTAAACAAAGGTATTCCTTATGTTAAAAATGGGTTATTATTGAATAGTCAATCAATTGGATCTGTTACACAAGATACCTATGTGTATGCAAATAGTACTAGTCTAAATGCGGATGTAGCATTTGTATCCATTACAAACCCTGATGTTGTACCACATACAAATCAAATACAACAAGGTTTGTCTGTATTCAATATAACTTCATTTGGCGGATTGTATGATTTGTCAAGAAATACTGAAGTTCAAATATCTGGTTTACATAATGATGGTATTGGTCTACTATCTTTCTATAATGCAACTGTATCTATGGGATCATTTACACTAATCAAACAAGGATTAGCTACTTATCCGTCAATTTCAGGAGATAGTGGAGCACCAATCTTTATTGATTTAGGCAATTATGATGCTCAGATGATTGGAATGCATGTTGGAAAAGGTTGCTCAATATTATTTGCTGATTTATCTTCTGTTTATTATACTCCTTGTGACAGTTCTTCTCCTGATTCGGATGTTCAATACAAAGTATTCACTCCATGGGAAAATATTGTACAATCTCTTAGTCTTGAATAGATTCCTATATCTTTCTGTTTTTATATTATGAAAAAGTTATTTTTGTTTTTAATTATAGTTGCAGTTTTAATTATTATACAACCTATAATTTCAAATTATAATACAATTAATCAACCCTTTTGTTATGATTCCACTTCCACTTCATCTTTTGGACTAGCTGAAGCAAAACAGGTCACGTGTGATTCAACATCCATTCTAAGAATGATGGTGGATGGATGGTGGTGGGTTATTTGACATTATCTTGAGAAAACGTAATAAAATCCCAATAATTCACATAATGGTTATAGCCAAGTCCTGTTAGGCCATCAGTTCCTGGTGTGTAGTAATATAGTTTACAGACGTTATACGAAATCTTTTTCATATCTTGTGATGTATACCTACTGTTGGGCCTGAGAGTTGAATGAATACTGCCATGTACAAGGGCGTTTGATAGACTAACTCAAAGTGAGCGGAAAACAAAATACCACATAGATGAGACATGGGCATAATCAATTCTCATTTTTAACCGATTTCTCAAATTATTCAAATAGAAAAAGCCAAGGATCTCATCATGTTTTGTTCATTGGAATGATTACAAAACAAATAAAAATCCCTGGCAAGATTCCATGTGAGTCATTTCTTGTTGGTATTTTGTATCTGGCTGGAACACTATATCTGTATGAGAATGCAGTGAGACGGGGATTACCATATGTCCATTCGACTGTTCTGATGGTTCAGTTATTCATCATAAAGTCATGGATGAGAATTCCAAGTGACAGCACACTGCATTATTTTCTCTCAATCAAATGTACCAATGACAAATTACTCAAGGTTTGCAGACTAAACCAAATCCCTGACAGAAGGACAATTGACAGAAGATTTCAATGCTTGCCAATCAATGAAATTATTAGCACTGTAGGATGTTTGTTTGTCCCAGAAGGATGCCAGATTAATAGTGTGGACTGACGGGGAATCGAACCCCGACCTACCTTATCTTACGAGGCAATTCTACCTTTAAACTATCAGCCCACAAAGATTTTATAGTAATCCAAAATAAGAATATTATCTTACGAGGCTAAAGGCTATCATTAAACTAGCCTATTTTTTTATTTCAAATGTATCATGCTTTTATACAAATTTTGTAATAAGGATATGCAAATCTCAGATAACTTTATATACTTTTTAGAACCATACACAAAATATATTTAAAGATCTAAGCCAATAATTTTATAGTGATTAATAAAACTAAAAATACACTTTTAATAACTACAATTACACTAACTGCAATATTAATTGTTGGATCTTCTATACAACTTGCATCTGCTTATGAAGTAGACACTCATTACCACTGGACATTCTTTCTGGCATTATATGTAGGATTTGATTGGGATGAAGCACATCTCATTGCAAGTGGTGATTATAGACAAGACGAGACAGGTCTAGTAGCTGGTGGACCAGTAGATCCTATCAATCATCCATTAACTGCCAATCCTAATAATTTTGAGTGGCATGCTCTAAGCTTAGATGATACAGCCAAGCAGCAAAGATTAACAGTTCTAAAACAAAGAGCATTAGCGGAACAAAACATAGACATGAAACTTGTAAAGTTTGGTCAATATCTTCACTATCAACAAGATATGGAACCTCATGATGGTTATAATTCATTAAAAGGTCATCTTTTGGATTTCCATGCACCAGATTCTCCAGGATGGGATAAGGGGAAATTTGAAAGAACAACTCTATCTACATTAACCTCTCTTAATATGCTGTTGTTAGATTTAGATAGACCTCAAAAGGCATTAAACATACCTGAAGACATACAACCATTAATCAATGAGATATATGACCAAAGCTCATATTGGAGACCATTTGAAAATTCTGGTCAAGAAAAAAACCGAGCTACTATTGAGCAAGCAATTCCAAACTTACCAACTAGTATACCTTTAGATACAGAATGGACCATAGATAGGCCATTAATACCTGATATTATACAAGGACAGTTTGATACTACAAATAGTAATAATCGAGGAGATCCAATAGTACCTACTTGGCAAGTACATCATGGGTATGGACGCATTGGATGAGAACCCATCGTAGTGTCATGCTTCCCCTTTTGGTTATGCTGCCATGATGTATCGTGTCTGCAGAGTTTCTAACTGATGGCACGACTCCTGCATATGCACATAACTTGTGAGAGTCATTGAATCTGTTAATATTTGCAATTTCTGATGCGATAACTAGTGCCGAGTAATCGCCAATTCCTGGTATTGATTTTATTATCATGGCATCAGGACTGGCCTTTACAGCAGCATACACTTTTGAATTAATATCTGCAATTTGCAGATTGATATGGCCTATCTGTCGTACGAATCCGTCTATGCGATAGTCACCTAGTGAGGTGAGTCTTCTGTTGTATGTTACAGTGAACGTGACTCCTGGTATCTTGATTCCCTCCTGTAACAAAATTCCATGGACAGAATTTTTGAGAGAGGTCCTCCACTGAATGAGTTTTTTTCTGTATCTTACCAGTTGACGATGTTTTACTATCTTTTTGTTTGGAACATAGCATGTTGCAATGTATCCTCCACGCAAAAGATCTGCCAGTATCTTGGCATCAATCTTGTCTGTTTTCTTTTTTGATGCAGCTATTACCTTTGTAAGATACGGGTTTGAAAGTGTAACATTTTTGTATCCTAATTTATCTGTAAGAAATCTATACGTGCCATACCAGACTGATGATGATTCCATGACAATGTTTGCATGAATTGGTATGTCTGTAAAATGTTTCCTGATTGATTCATGAGTGTTCTCAACTTTTATGTTTTGTAATATCTTTCCGTCATCATCCATCGTTGCTACTTGAAGAAATTCCTTGTGCAAGTCAATGCCAACATACATGCCCTTGTCTTTTTCCCCTAATCTGTTTCTTTGAAGACGATGAATTACGACTCTTGGACATGGGTTTATTTTTTATGCTATCTGAATTCCTTCTTTTTGTATTCACATATAGCTATTGATTTGTGCGTGAAGGTTGATACATACATCGTTTTACGTCAATCATAAAATAATCAATCAAATATCACTCAAGAAAACCTAATTTTTATCAAAAAATACATGAAGAGGATCTTTATCATATTCTAAAAATGACCAAGGCAAAGTTATTTTAGATACAAAGCAGTATTTGTATAATTGGAAAAATTATGGTTTTGTGCAATAGTGTCAATTATAGTGTCAATTATAGTGTCAATTATAGTGCTAATCACACCAACAATATCAGAAGTTTATGCAGAATTAGAATGGGGGTCTCTTGCAGGTGAAGATGAATATCAATATCAAATAATTGAGCCATTTGACTATCCAGCTGTAGGTCTTGATTTAGTTGCAATGGGAGCATCACAATTGACCAGAGGTCTATCAGACTACTATACAGTTGTAGGTCTTGATTTAGTTGAAAAATATCCAAAAAGCGCAGAATATAAAAAAATTGAACAGCAAAGGAAAAAGCAAAAATGGATTGATGAGTTTTGTTTTGAAAAGGAGATCATGTTAAATCATACACTTGATCATGGTACAGTTGAAAGATTCTGCAGTCCCGACTGCCATGAGGGGGTTAAGATGCAAAAGTTAACTGCTTATGATTGGACTGAAGTAAACTGTTATTATGGTACCAACCTTTTGATACAGACACAAAATATTGATGCCGATGCAATTTTTACTGTTGATATTCCATATGCAATATTGCCACTGGCCACAAATGAAAACATACGGGATTTTTATATATCTTTGGATAATGTGAATATTTCACAGAGTGAAAATAAAAATCTGATAACTCACCAGTATTTAGAGTATCAGACTTTGGAACTCAATCTGCCTAAAAATACTAGTAAATTGCGTTTCGAGTTTGCACTTGTGGGAGGAGCATGGGATCGTATTGATCATGAATACAATCTAACAATACCCTTGTTAGAAATAGAATGCAGGTCTGAGTTCGTATCCCTTGTGAAATCTGATAAAAGCAAATCTGTTTGTGTGACCCCTGCAACTGCAGAAAAACTAATCCAACGTGGCTATGGGTTTTTTGAGAGTTGATATTATGATTTTGAAAACCTAGAGCCTTCAAGACTGATATCTCAGTCATGATCAGTGAATAGTTACACCCAAAGCAGGGTTCTGGTGCATTTTGCTGATCTGATCACCATTTTGCACCAGAACCTTGACAGAGTCGAGTCTGGAGAAGATCATGTTTGGAGTCTATATCACGAAGATTGGATAGAACCAAGAAGATTACACAAAACCCTCAATTCAGAGAAGATCCATATTTCATGATTTAGAGTATAGATCACTAGAATGCACCAGAACCGTCTAGGTCTCTAAGATGTTACAGAACCGTTTAAAGTATCACAGTCCAATCAAAAAACTAACAACAAATAGGGTTCCAGTAATCCTACTAAACATTAAAGTCGAGGACATAAATGGCACCAAATTATCAATTGAATCAAAATTTTTCTGCAATCCTAATCCAGATTTTATCATCAATGGGATTGTAATTAGAGTAATCAAAGACACCAAAGGAAACAAGTTTGCAGACACACCAATTATTATTACAGTATAAGACAATAGAGGGAAAATCCAAAATAGCTTTGAAGCTTTTTCTTTTCCAACTGCAATAACTAAAGATTTTCTACCTTTAGACTTGTCAGCATCATGATCAGGAAATGAAGCAATAAAAAGTACTAATGAAGACAAAACTCCAACAACAATTCCTCCAAGAATTGATTCTATAGTAATTTGTCCTGATTGAATATAATATGTACCAATAACAATCATAGAGCCTTTTACTGCAACAAAAAATTCACCTAAACCAGAATCAACAATTTTTGTTGAATAAAAATAGATGGATAAAATTGCAAATCCCAAAATTATTCCAACAATAATTCCATCTGTAATTACAAAATAACCTCCAATTACAGAACCAAGAATTAAAAATGCAACGCCTGCACGATATACAGAAGATGGTTTGAGTAATCCTTCTGGCAACACACCAGTTCCACCACTCATCTTAGTTCGTTTAGTTTTTGTGTCAATTCCTCTTTTAAAATCCCAATAATCATTTAGTAAATCGACACTTGCATGGAGTGCCATTACTCCGGCAAATATCAAAATTGCATCAAGTGGATCTATTGAAGAATTTTGCTGCCAATTAAGTGACAAACCAACAGAAACCGCAATTACAGATGCAAGAAGAAATCTTACTCGAATCACACGAAGCCAGACTGAGAGCATTAAAAACAGTATTAGTTTTTCAGTATAATATTCATGAGTTTTGATTTCAGGCTATTGTTTATATCAAAACCAAATAAAACATGCCTATGATAATTGGTAAAATTTCAGAAAATGAGAAAAGTGTGAGATTTGATGTTGAAATTCATTGTACTAGTTGTGGTAAAAAAGTTCCCGGTGGATTGAAAACTGGTGAAAAATATTATCAAACTAAAGAATTCAATATAGAATTAGAGGATTTTAGGAGAAATTATCTTTGTGGTATTTGTAGAGACAAAAAAAGAGTAAATAAAAACTAAATTTCTTCTTTATTGTTTGACAAGGCTCTGGTCAATCATGCTCTCGCTTGTGGAGACACGGCTTGAAGCAGACGGGACACTATCTGAGATTGAGATAATATCATATGATCCCCTGAAAAAAAGATTCGGCGGAACTGACCTGGATGAGATGATAAAGAACAGTGAGAGGCTGAGATATGCAGCTGTACTAAATGGCATTAATGACATCAAAAAAGACATGCAAAAAAAGGTGCAATGCCTCAGAGTTACAGTCAGCAGAGAAGACTCTGAACCACCATGATATAATGAACCACATCTATGATTCATACGAAAGCAAAAGGCTGCACATATAGTAGATAAAGAAAATTGCAGGTATGTATCAACCTTCACGCACAAATCAATATCATTACACAAAAAGATCTAAGATCAACTAAATCATCATACAAAACATGTCAGGTTGTGGTCATGAGAAAATCATCATACAGCTACAAAAAAAGACAAAACAACAAGACGAAGTGATAAAACAACTAAAATTAATCATAGAGAATCTCATAGAATCAAACAAGGAACTGCAAAAAAAGCTGTCATATTATGAGAATGCACACTCTCCGCCATCAAAGAATTCCCTTGAATGGAGAAAGCAAAAAAGACAACACAGACAGCCAGGCAAATCAAGACGTGGTGGAATAGCAGGACACGTTGGCAAGACACAGAAATTCAGACCAACTAGCACCAAACACCACAGATCAGATGCATGTCCTAAATGCGGTAGTGAAAATATTCATCAAACCAAAACCTGCAAAAGGATAATGGTTGAGATTCCTCCACCAACACCCTACGGTATAACTGAGCATGTTTTGAATCAATACATCTGCATGGACTGTTCTGATAATTTTCAAACCACGGGAAACCTTCCATCACATGGATGTTTTGATGGTTCAGTGATACGTGAGGTCGTCTCACTGTTCTCAAAGAGATTGACATACGATGCTATCAGAACCACACTCTATGAAAGATATGGATTAGAAATCAGCAATACAACCGTACAATCCATTCTTCGCAACGGTAGTGTGATGTTAGAGTCATTTTACAATACAATCCACAGCGAAATCGTGACTGAAAAGATTCTCGGAATCGATGAGACAGGATTTTCAATTGATGGAAATACTGGATGGATGTGGGTTGCAAGAAGCAAGACTAGTGCACAGTATGCCTTGGAGTACAGCAGAGGTGCCAATGTTCTAAAAAAGTACTGGAAGAAATTCAAAGGAACCCTAGTGTCTGACGGATATGCTCCGTACAGGACAGTATTTTGTGATAACACAAAGCAGAGATGCACCGCACACCTGCAGCGCGATGCCAAATATCTGGCAATAAAATCACAGGACAAAAAGGCAAGGATTCTATATGGAAAATTCTCAGATATGCTAGGTCATGCCAGGGTTTGGAGTGTAGGTAATCGTCATACAAAACGGCGGGAAACGTACAGGGATGATTTACTAAAACAGCTGGACCGTATCATTGCACGATATTTGAAAGGTGATATGGAGATGGTTCAGTTTGGCAAGAAGCTAAAGACTGCAAGGAACAGCATGTTTACGTTTGTCATGGATGGCGATGTCCCGTCAACTAACAATGATGCAGAGAATTCCATTCGAAAGTGCGTGATGCAGAGGAATGTTCGCGGGCAGATGAAGAGTGATCAGGGCATGAGGATGATCTCAGTCTTTCTCACATGCTTTGAGACATGGAGAATAAGGGAATTGAACATGTTCTCTGAGATGGCAAAATACATCTAAGTGCTTGATACATACAATTGCAGGGTTTTAAGATGAGTTGGTTGTATTATGCTGATCGCTTAAAATTACCGGCACTTGGGTACAATTGCACATCATAGGGATTTTTTTTGAAAATCTGTTTTTATATATTCGAATGGATTTTTTTGAATGTATTATCCATTAATGATTCAACTCCTAAAATTTATAGTGCAAGTCACAGTAGCAATAACAAGTAGTGCGTCTCGCATTATTAGAGAACGTGTTAAATGGGGGGTTCCTCGTTGCATGTTCTCGATTATACTTTTTCAGGAAATTCCTTTATCCCATAACCTTTCACAACATTGTTTTTTCCTTTCCGAAACTTGTCATAAATTTTATTCCAGTAGGGGTCAAATCTTAATGAACATGCTTTGTGTCTATATGTGCAATATGCAATAGCGTCTGCAATTTGTACACCATCCACTGTTGCAGAATTTACAAATGTGGGGTCTTGAATAATGTGATTTACAGCTTGCCAGTAAGATCCTTTTATTCTCAATTCATTGACAATTTTGAATGCATCTGATTGTTGCTTGCTAGCACTTTTATCAATTTTTATAATTCCTTCTTCTGATTTACCATCACATGCAATGTATTTGTCATATCTTTCAACTAAATACGTCCAAGCTGGATTGAAAGCATTCCAAGTAGGGTGTTGTTTTTTTAATAATTCTTTGTTAATGATAACTGAAATTGTTGTAATATTCATATCGCTTATCATATCATACAATCTATCTAAGAGGCAGTATTTTGTTTCCAGAGTAATATTGGTAAATTCTTCTCTACTTTTGAAAATATCGTGTGTATGAATTTCTGCATCAATGTATTCTTCAATGAAATTGTTTATTTTGTATTGATGTACAGCAATTTTCAAATCTTTAATGCTGTCTTTATGAACAATGACACCTGATAAAATATATTGTTTTGATCTGTCTTTGTAACTTACCGAACCTGAATCATCTACATACATTATATACAATGTACAAGTATTGGAAATGTGATGATGATAAGTTATTTTGAAATTATTCTGCACCAGAGCCTCAAAAACAATTCTGACAGATTTTGATGATCAGATCACTATTTTGCACCAGAACTGACCAGAGCCGTTGGAATGATCTCAGAGTAGATCACTATAGTAGATAATCAGACTAGTGATTCATCACTTACTTCTACAGGCTTTCTTCCCATAAAACCAGAATCTTTTTCATGCCAAAACTTTATTTCAGTTTCACCATATTTCCAACACAACCATACTTCTTCATCAAATCGCTTTGAAGGAAAATCAAGCAGACCTTGCTCAATACTTTTAACCATCACCCCAGTATTTTCTAGTGTTTCAACTGATTCATAAAATTTGGTAATTGCAGAATTCAAATTCTGTTTTAATGACACATATTCTTCAAAAGAATTTGTAGCAGAGAGACTCATTTGCAATTGTTGTTCTAGTTTTGAGACTTCATTCTTTTTTGCCAAGGCATACTCGAATTTTTTTATCACATCAGGTAGCACATTATTTGCCTCATTTGTGGTGAAAAACGTGAACACATATCTGCTTAGAAAACCTCGATTAAAAATCTTCGGCACAAATTTATTAAGAATTTGTATGGAAGAAGAAGTATGAATGATGAGGAACTAGAGGCGATAATAACTCAAACTATCAATAGTGCAGTGACAACAATTCCATCCTATCTTGAAGAAATTAAGGAAAATAAAGAGACATTAAAAGTGGAAAATCCACAAGAGTTTGTTTATGGAATTATTATGGGAATGGCACTTGGCGTGAGTGGTGTAATTCTTAGTTCACAAAAAGAAGTACCCACTACAGAAGATCAGATGAAAGTCAGAGACATCGTATACAAATACATACCAGAGATAAGAGAACGAATTTTCAGTTGATAGTGTTTAATCAGAAAGAAATTAAATTTCTAGAATTACGAGAAGACGCAAGAATAGCTACATCTCACGATAATATTTCGCATGTAAAACCAGTATCGTTTGTATTTTTGGATAATGTGATTCTAGTTGTCACAGATTATAAAACAAGAACATTTACCAATGTCAAATCAAATCCACATACAAGCATAGTAATTGATATTTACAAATCAGGAAATCATAAAGCAATATGCATTCAAGGTCAAACAGAGATTATTGAAAATGGCTTGGAATTTAAAAAATTTTATGATATTTTTTATGAAAAATTTGAATGGGTAAGAAAAGAACCATGGAAGGAGAACGAAGCGCCATTTTTGAAGATTGTTCCAAATAACAAAGTTAGTTGGGGTTTAAACTAGAAAGTTATTTCTTGTTCAATTTTAGAAAGTAAACTTGAGTGATATTGGTTTTTTCAGAACAGAACGAATTCCTAATTTTGATAATTCACGTTCTTGTAAAGGATTCATGTCTAGTCCACTTACAATTACTACTTTAGATAATTGTAAAGGTCGCCTAGGTTTTAGATCTGACAGAAAATCAGCACCACTGTATTGTGGCATGCACATATCAAGCAGAATCAGATCATAGTCTTTGTAAACTGCCAATTCCAATCCGGCTCTACCATCAGAAACACTATCAAAGTCACAATTTGTAGTCGACAAAATATCTGCAAAGACTTGATTAATTTCTGGAACGTCCTCAACATAAAGTATTCTCATATGATATGAAATAACTTAGAAGTGATAAAAGCAAGTTTGCTCATTTGAACAAACTAGAGGATTTATCAAAAAGAATTCAATCTGGGTTTTGTCTTAAAAATTATAGAAATATCGTATTCAAGCATTACTACTTATTTTATAGAAAGATCAATACTTTGTATGAAGTAATACAAGTCTAATCATATAACATCAAGTCTTTTTCTTCAAGAAGACTATGAAGATTATTCACTGAGAGATAAACATCTTTTTCAGTTTTAGCTCCAGTACAGACTAGTTTTCCTGATGCAAAAATAAGAATTACAGTTTTAGGATTAAGCATTCTGTGAATGACGCCTGGAAATTGTTCTGGTTCATACATACTTCGTGGTAATGTTCGTGCTGCTCGTTCAAGATGAACCCTCCCTCCAAGATTTATTGATGATACTATATTTTGTATAGTTACAACTGCATTTTTTTTGATTTTAATTCCGCCTTTTCTTAATTTTACAACTACCGCATTTACTGCCTTTACTGCAAGTTCTGATGATTTAGAACCAGTACACACCATCTTACCAGTACTGAATAGTAATGTTGATGTTTTGGGGGTTTTTAGACGAAACACAGCACCGGGAAACTGGTCAGGATTGTATTCAACAGCAGGGAATTTTTTTTGAATATCATATAGATCCAGTTTCTGATCTATTGTAGCTGATGCCACAACATTTACAATTTCAATTATAGGTCTAGTAAATGGCAATAAAGTCTAATCCAAATAAACCATATTTAAAGAAAGATAATTAAGAGATAGAAAAGAGATCAAATCACATTGTCCAACAAAATAAAATGCTCTCATATTCTTGTTGCAAAACAGAGTGAATCACTTGCCATTGTAGAGAGACTCAAAAAAGGAGAAAAATTTGGAAAATTGGCAAAAGAGTTGTCAATTGACTCAGGTAGTGCTAAAAAAGATGGAAATTTGGGCTATTTCACAAAGGGTATGATGGTAAAGCCATTTGAAGAAGTTGCATTCAAACTCCAAATTGGAGAAATTTCAGACCCAATAAAAACAGAATTTGGATACCACATCATCAAAAGATTAGGATAATTTTATTTCAGAGATTTCAATTTTTTGCTTTTTCAAAATCATCATTAATTTTCTGGCTGATTTTTTTATAATCAGCACGGATTTCCTTGTAAAGTTCTTTTTCTTTCTGAAGCAAATCGTTCATCTCTTTTGATTTATCAGTATTTGAGGCTAACAAATCAATGATCTGCAAGAAGGGTTTGGAAGATAATTATCAATTTTCAGTGTGTATCAAGGTTGAAGATTAAACACTAAAAAAAGTATGATTTTCATTGGTTATGTTTTCTGAAGCCGTAGTTTATTACTTTGAATTTCCTGTTTAGTGTGAGTAAAGTGTTATGGTGATTGAGACGATTTATGTGGATGAGTCAGGCAACTCCGGACTGTATAACCACAATGCACAAGTATACCCCTTCTTTGTACTGGGGTTTTGTTTTTTTTGCGATCCAACAAAATTTAAAATTGACATGAAAAGGCTTTTGAGAAAACTTCACCGAAAAGGAAAGTATCATCCTGATCTTAGAGAATTAAAGTTTAGTCCGGAGAATGCTTTGGAAAAAATTGGTTGCTCTCGTAATGAAATACAAGCGCAGTGGAAACCTAAACTAGATTATGTTCGAAAGAAAGTTAATGAGTTAATTGTATTGCATGCAGGCGGAGTGTATGCGGGGATTCTTGACAAACGTACTATGAGCAAACCCAATTGGACTCCTGAACGAATTGGGAATTATGTCTTCAACAAAACACTCTTCAAGAATATTCTTCCAATGGCAAAGTTTTCATCAGCCCCTGAAGTAATTTACGATAGAGGACGAATTGGTCCTGTGAGCAACTGTTGTGTTTAACAGTTACATGATTAACACCGATTCCTATTTGTCCAACATGGGTCAAAAACGGTATTCCGGCAATGCAGTTTGCTTTAGAGATGAAGATTCAAGAAATAATTCTGGACTGTGGGGTGCTGACTTTGTCGCAGGTTCATTTCGACGTATGCACTTCCAAAGTGATTCTACTTGCATTGAATTACTTGGACCAAAGTTTTTGGGAACTGGATCAAGGAATTTTTGGTTTTAAGAAAGTTGCAGGCGCTTCCACAAAGTCTTCGGATAAATCCTACGCCAGATGGCACGGCTTTGGTGGGCTTACACGCCTACACATAATTTACCGTACCGTACTATTTGTGCTTTTGGAGTTCACTGGACTCAGTTTTCAATTTTGAGATATTTTAGAGATTTCATAATCTAACTACAGATTATGTATAGCGACGATCAAAAGTTCGTGAACATCTTTGCAGGATTTCTAAAAATATAATTAACAACATCAAGTTTGAATTTTTTTGTTCCAAAGTATTGTGACACTACATTATTCATTATTGTAAACATTGCATAATATTCTGATACCAACAACACATGCTTGCTTATTTTCCAACACTGCTCTATCATGTTTAGATACGGTGATCCTTTTGGTAGCCAAATCAGTTTAACATCTGGATTATCTGTCAAAAAGTCCTTGACCTTCTTTGATTTGTGCACTGATGCCCCTAAAAATAAAAAACAAGGAGACAGACCATACGGTATTTTCTCTGCTAAAGCTTGCATTGTGTTTCAAGCCAGAATTCATCTTGGTAGGTGAGGTGTTAGGCAATGAGGCTGAAGGATTGTTCCAGGTGGCACAAAGTGGGATGGGCTGTTACAGTTCCTTTCATGCTACCAGTCCGTATGATGCACTAGCCAAACTGCAAAGTGACAAGTTTGGGGTATCAAGGGAGCAGACAAGAGCCATAAGTTGTATCATTCACATGTCTCAAGTTACCAGAGGAAACACCATGAGAAGGGCAATATTAGAAATTGTGGAACCAGAAATTGTTGCAGGAGAGAATTTCAAGAAGAAGTTAAACACAATTTTTTATTATGACAGTGCAACAGGCAAACTATTACCTGACAGTATAGATGAACTATTAGAGAAAAGCTCAAAATTACATGATGCAGATAGTGTTTTGGGCATTAGTGATGTACGAGAAGATTTTCAAAAAAGAATTAATGTATTGGAGAAAATTCAAAACAATAATCTTACTAGTGAGGAGATATCTAGAGAATCAAATTTGTATTATCAAAATCAAAATACTTAACTAGAATTTACCAGAACCCCTAGCTTTTTGCAATAATAATTTGATCAATAAATGAGATTATATTTGTGTGATAAATTTTCTTGATAAATTGTGCAGATATGCTATAATCTAATCCTTAAATGGAAACTTGAAATTTATGGTTCCCATACAATAATTGGAATATCAAAAGGGATTAACTGCTCTGCTCTTTGTGTATAATATTTCTTAACATCAGGTAATGCATAATATATTGCAGTGTTAAAATTTAAAGAAATTTCTTTATCATCACGTGGACCTATTCCTGACCAAGGTATTTCAGAATTACTCAATATTGCAACACCAATTAACTGTTTTTCATGTGAGCTTAGCAATCTAGTATCATCAGGTATGATATTGATTTGTCCCCCTTGCACGTAATGAGATCCAATATCTTCAGATGTAGGTAATGTTCTTGCATGCCATTCATAAACTCCCACATCAAAGTTAAAAGAGTCACTACTATGAGGTATGATTGTAGGGCCATACCAATCAGGTGTTTGCCAATGACCCTCACTACTTTGAATTCTTATTGGAACATCTAACTCATTTTTGAAATTTACTGTAACATCATTATTGCCTGAGATTATCAAATTGTATGATTGTGTTGAGGATTGGTTTTGATTTTGGAAAACTATGGTGTTATTATCGCTGAGGATGTAATCTAAAGGTAATTTTTTAGTAGTGTCAAAAAACTCTAGCTTTGTAATGTTGACATTTGATGCATCAGCCATTTGTATACTTCCAGTTAATCTAAAAGTATTGCCGGCAGTGTCATTTACATACGTTTCAAATCCTATTATTGGTGGATCTGATGTTAATGTCATTCCAGGATATATTTTAAAATCAGAATCAGTTAGTGTTATATTTTGATGGTGTAATTGGTTTAGCATTTTATTTTTTAACATGAATGCACCAAGCTCTTGGTAAAAATCGCCTTGATGTATTTTACGATATGACATTATAGAAGCATAATCCTCATTTTGCCACTGGGTAACTGTTTTATCAAGAAAAGTATTCCCAGTTGCAAAAGTTGTTTGGTTTTTTGCTAGGTTCTTTGTGGTTGGTAGATATGAATCATCAAATTGAGGATAATACAAATCTATGTCACTAGTAATCGTTGACGTATCAGTGACGGGGTTAAAAACATAGAAATTTGTAAATATTAAACAAACAACAAATATAGGCAATCCAATAAAAAAATAATTTTTTCTATTCATGACAAGAAAATATTAATCAATATAATATATTTTATCATTACACTGTTAAATCTTGGGTTGTTTTCTTATAATCTCTTTTGACAAAATAGTTTTCCTTAATATCAATTCAATATTTTGTTAAAAAGACTGAATAATTAAGAATTAGAGAAATAACAAAAAATATTTTTCTTGATTCTATAGCGAAGAGTCAAAGTTCGTGAACTAAAAATCATCAAAACAAAAGACTTTTTGATCACCACACACAATGAAACACATGAACAAGTTAGAACAGCTTGAAGCAGCATACAAAAAGGAAAACTCCAAAGCTGCAGTCAGGATGCTTGCAGTACTAATGTTTCTCAAAGATGGTATTGATTTGTGCGTAAAGGTTGATACATACAATTTTCATACTTTAATAACAGAAAAAAATACACAACATTTTTTTGGTTTCAAAATTTGATTAATCATGGTAATAATAACAGAAAAAATGCTAGAAGAGATTTTATCATATTTAGAGAAATCCATTAGTAATTTGGCAAAAGATGCATTTGAGAATCTAGAGTTTGATGAGAAATCACACGCAGAAGAATTTCTTCAAAACCAGTTTGATATCAGACTAGAAAATTTACTTGTTGGAAAAAATAGCGGTATTCATCATTTAGAATCAGGAATGAAAAACAAGATAATTCAGAGAAAGCAAATGATTTTTGAGCAAATTTCTAAACAATACAAAAACTAGAGAAAAGCATCTAGTCCAGTTTTTTGAGATTCAGTTCCTTGATTTTTCTCCAAGACTTTGGTCATCTTCTCACCCATAGTTTTGGCAGATGACATCTTTCTTTTTCCTATCCAATAGTATTTCTCATCAATAGTATTTTTGGCAATGAGCACAACTAATTTACCAGTATCTTTTCGTCCAGTTCTTCCCCTTCTTTGTATAAATCGAATAGAGCTTGGCACATTATCATAGAAAATAACCTGATTGACTTCAGCAATGTCCAATCCTTCTTCACCAACACGTGTTGCAACAAGTACTTGAAAAATGCCATCTCTGAATTTTTGCACAGTTTCAATTTGCTTTTTTTGTTTCAGTCCTGTGACACCTGCTTTGCCAATTAAAATTCCAGCAGAAACTCCCATCTCAGTTAGTTTATTAAAAATCAAATCGACAGAGTCTCGATAACTCGTAAAAATCAGAGCTTTTCCAGGAACAGATTCAAGAATTTCTTTTAGTTTAGGAATCTTTGAATGCTCAATTCCTCGCGACTGCGCTTCTTTGGCAAGATGTACTGCTCTTGTGAAATTAGGATCAACTTCAAAGAGTTCTTTGACTCCTGCACCTTTCTTTGCCCGTGCACGTTCACAGAATTTTAGAAAAGGAGTGATTCCATGAGCTTCTAGTATGTTTAACGCATAATTAATTCTAATTGCAGTGAAGAGAGGTTTTGCAGAACGTCTGTTCTTATTTAACACAAACATTCGGATTTTAAGCAGAACAGAAAGGGATTGCTGCTCTGCCAGACGAATACCATTCTTTCGTAAAGTGTCATATCTTTCATCTAATGCTAATTTCAATAATGTTTGAATTGATTTTAATTCCGGTGGAAGTTCAACATTAATCCATTCAGTACTGGTTTCTTGAATGTAGGGTTTAACATCAGGACTGTCTTCAGTTCTTTCAGCTATACTTGAAATTCTTAGCTTTGTTAGAATCTCAGTTGCTTTTTCTTTTTCACTCGGAAGAGTTGCAGTCATTCCAACAAGTCTAGCAGAAAAATTCTCAAATCGTTCTGCAATTCCAGAATAAGCATAGTCACCAGTAGTTCTATGTACTTCATCAAACACTACAAGATTGAATTGTTCCGGGGATACAATTTGTCTGTCAAAATCATTTTTGGTAATTTCAGGAGTTGCACAAATTACACTATTGCCCCAAAGTTTGGTCCGTTTTTGAATAGGATCTTCGCCAGTAACTAATGAAATATCATCTAAAGTGAGATTTGCCTTAAGGAATTCATAATGTTGGTTTACCAAAACTCTGGTAGGAGCCAAAAACAATGCGCCCCCTGTCCCTTTTGACAAGTATTCTGCAATCACATTTAATGCAATAGCAGTTTTTCCAAGACCAGTTGGCAATACCACAATACAATTTTCTTTAATTGCCTGATTTGCAAGATTTACTTGATAATCTCGTTTTTCTATAGAATTTTTTTGAACATATTTTTTCTCAACGTATAGAGTCATTCTACAGAGAGAAATCAGAATTTATTGATTTTATGCTTTTTGCATAGCAAAATACTATCTATTACTCAATTATCAACATCCATAAAACAACAAAATTGTAACTAGCGTGAACCATATATTGAGCAGGCATACAAGATTTGTGTGAGCAGTTCTTTTGATAGACCAAATTGGGATGAATACTTTATGCTGCAAGCAGAGTTGGCTAAACTTCGTTCAAATTGTATGACAAGACAAGTTGGTGCAGTAATTGTTAGAAATCATAGGCAGTTAGCAACAGGATACAATGGAACCCCGCCTGGAATCAAAAATTGTTTTGATGGAGGATGTGAGAGATGTCAACTTAGAATGGATGGGAAAATTGAATCCGGGGCATCACTGGATAGATGTCTTTGTAATCATGCAGAAGCAAATGCCATAATGCATTGTGCAATTTTAGGAATTGAGGCAGGTCAGGAAGGTGCAATATTGTATACTACATTTGTTCCATGCCTAGAATGCACCAAAATGGCAATAACAATAGGAATTAAAAAATTTGTTTGCCTTGATAATTATCCTGAAACTGATTTTGGGTTGTTAAAAGAGGCAGGAGTAAAAGTGATTCATCTAGATAAAGAAAATATTGCAAAATGGGCAAAAAAACTAGTTAGCAAGTACGAAAAATCTGTGTGAGAAAATGCAAGTAAACGTAGCAGAAACCGGAAAAATTGAATCAATGCCACCATCAATGTTAGTATCAGCTACATATGACAACATTTCAAAATCTGCTGTTTTAAAATTCTATGAACCAGAATCACAGAAATTAATTTTATGGAAAGATGAAACAGGTCACAAACCTTACTGTTATTCAAGATTAGCACCAGAAGAATTAGAGTTTCTTCAAGAAAGAGATGATGTTCTTGAAATCAAAACCGTTCAACGATATGATTTGATACAAGACAAAGAAATTGACATGTCAAAAATTACGGTTGCAGATCCGCTAGCAATTGGGGGAACAGTTGGTGATAAAAGCATTAGAAACATAATTGAAACTTGGGAGTCAGATATCAAATATTATGAAAACTATCTTTATGACAGAAAATTAATTGTTGGAAAGTATTATGAAATTATAGATGGAAAAATAAAACCACATGATTTAGAAATTTCAGATGAAGTTAAAATTGCATTGAAGAGTTTGTTGTGGGATAAAGTAGATAGTGAAAGCATGGTTGATGCTGAACAATTCAAAAAATTCATTTCAGAATGGGCAGATTTACTAAATCAGCCAATTCCAAAAATCAAGAGGTTGAGTGTAGATATTGAAGTAGAAGCAGTGATCGGACGAATTCCAGATCCCAAAGTTGCAGAGAAAAAAGTAACTGCAATTGGACTCAAAGGAACTGACGGATTTGATCAGATTTTCGTGCTCAAAACAGAGGGAACTGAAGAAGGAGTAAACGAATTGGACAAAAATATCAAGATTGTCTTTTATGATCTAGACAAAGAAAAAGAGATGATACAAGATGCGTTTGATATTATCAAAGAGTTTCCATTTGTTGTCACATATAATGGAGATGAATTTGATCTGCCATATCTTTACAACCGAGCAGAAAGACTTGGAATCAAAAACTCAATGAATCCACTTTATATGATGAGAAATTCTGCAACACTAAAGCAAGGAGTTCATATTGATTTGTACAGAACTTTTTCAAATCGTGCATTTCAAATCTATGTATTCAGTCAAAAATATACAAATTTTTCACTAAACAGTGTCTCAAAGGCTTTGCTTGGTAAAGAAAAGATAGACTATGGATTAGAGTTTGATCAGTTAACCCTCTATCAAACTGCAAATTATTGTTACAATGATGCTCTACTGACATACGAGTTAACCAGTTTTAACAATGATTTACTGATGAACATGCTTGTAATTATTGCAAGGATTGGCAGAATGCCAATTGATGATATTGCAAGGATGGGAGTTTCTCAATGGATTAGAAGTTTGTTTTATTATGAACACAGGAAAAGAAATTGTTTAATTCCAAAAAGAGAAGAACTTGAAAGAAGATCAGAAGGGGTTCTATCAGATGCAGTAATAAAAGATAAAAAATTCAGAGGAGGTCTTGTAATTGATCCTAAAAAAGGAATTCATTTTGATGTAGTTGTAATGGATTTTGCCAGTCTATATCCTAGTATTATCAAAGTTAGAAACATATCATATGAAACAGTAAGATGCCCCCATGAAGAATGCAAAAAAAATACAATTCCACAAACAAATCATTGGGCATGTTTAAAGAAAAATGGACTTACATCAATGATTATTGGTTCACTAAGAGACTTGAGAGTAAATTACTACAAAAGTCTAGCAAAAAAGGAGACATTAACTGATGAACAAAGACAACAGTATACGGTAGTCAGTCAAGCGCTAAAGGTAATTCTAAATGCAAGTTATGGAGTCATGGGTGCAGAAATATTTCCATTGTATTTTCTTCCAGCAGCAGAGGCAACAACTGCAATTGGTAGACACACAATCTTAGAGACAATTAAAAAATGCGAAGAGACAGGTATTGAAGTTCTTTATGGAGATACGGATTCATTATTTATCAAAAAACCAACTGAAGAGCAGATTCAGCAAGTAATAGAGCAAGCAAAAAAAGATCACGGAGTAGATTTAGAGATTGACAAAACATACAGATATTGTGTATTAAGTGATAGAAAGAAAAATTATTTTGGTGTAACAAAAGAAGGGAAAGTTGACGTTAAAGGACTCACAGGAAAGAAATCACACACACCAGGATTTATCAAAAAATTATTTTATGAGTTGCTGGATGTACTAGCAAAAGTCCAAACAATGGAAGATTTCCAAAAAGCAAAAAATGAAATCTCAGAAAAGATTGCAGTATGTGGAAAAAAGGTAGAAACAAAAGAGATACCACTAGAAGACCTAACATTCAATGTAATGCTTAGCAAGGCACCATCAGAATATGTAAAAACAATCCCCCAACACATCAGGGCTGCAAAGCAATTAGAAGGAACAAGAGAGATAAAAAAAGGAGACATTATCTCATTCATTAAAACTCAAAACAAACCAGGAGTAAAACCAGTAGAGTTGGCAAAGAAAGAAGAGATTGATTCTAAAAAATACATGGAATTTTTAGAATCAACACTAGAGCAAATAACATCATCAATGGATTTGGATTTTGACATGATTTTAGGAAAACCAAAACAAACAGGATTGGACGAATTTTTTTGGAGTTAGTACAACATGGAAGTTGATGGAATTCTACTAACGCTACTTGGAACTGCAGCAGGAGTGTTAATTCTTACTGGATGGGTAAAGCAAATTTACAAGGGATATAAAACAAAGAGTCTAAAAGACGTTTCAAAATTTCTTATGATCTTTATTTCTGCTGGAGCAATCTTGTGGTTAATTTATGGAATTATAGTATCAGATGTATTTATCATAGGCACAAATATTGCAGCAATAGTTCTGATGATGATAGTACTAACAATGAAGAAAAGATATGATGAGCAATCAAAAATAAACCAAGTCTAATCAAGGATTAAATAAATGAGAAAAGAGTCAAAGAAGATGTTTGTAATAAATTGTAAAAATTATGAAGAGATTTCAGGAGATAAAATAATTAAATTTATAAAAATAGCTGAAAAAGTATCTAAAAAATACAAAGTAAAAATTGCCATATCTCCACCTCAACATCTTATAGGATTAGTTGCAAATAGTTCAATACAAATTTTAGCACAACATATTGATGATTTTAAAGTAGGAAGTACAACAGGTTTTGTAATTCCAGAATTGTTAAAAAAATCCAAAGTTAAAGGATCATTAATCAATCATAGTGAACATAGAATTTCAAGCAAAGAGATACAAAAACTAGTTTTAAAATTAAAAGAATTAAAGATGACATCAATTGTATGTGTAAAAGATGTTGCAGAAGTTAAAAAGTATGTAAAACTAAATCCAGACTATATTGCAATAGAACCACCAGAACTGATTGGTTCAGGAAAGGCAGTTTCTAAAGAAAAACCAGAGTTAATTGTAAAAGCTGTAAATGCAGTAAAGAATACAAATACAAAACTACTTTGTGGTGCAGGAATTGTTTCTGGAGAAGATGTTGTAAAAGCATTAGAACTAGGATCAAAAGGAATTCTAGTTGCAAGTGGAATTATCAAAGCAAAGAACTGGAATAAAATAATTTCTGAATTTGCTGAGGCATTGGTTTAAAAAGCCAAAAAATTCATAAAATTTCGCATGTCAAAAACAAAACCAGTTTATGCATTTGAAGAAGCAGATAGTAAAAACAGAATGCTTCTAGGCGGAAAAGGTGCAGGATTAAGTGAGATGACCAGACTTAAACTTCCAGTACCACCAGGATTTATCATTACAACTGAAGTTTGTAACAAGTATTATGATAACAACAGAAAACTTTCCAAAGATGTGATGCCATTAGTAATGAAAAATATTGCAAAAATGGAAAAAAAGACAGGCAAAAAATGGAATTCAACAAGAAACCCACTACTAGTTTCAGTTCGTTCTGGTGCAGCTGTCTCAATGCCAGGAATGATGGACACAATTTTGAATTTAGGATTAAATGAGAAAACAGTGAAAGGATTCGCTGAACAGACAAGAAATCCACGCTTCTCATGGGATTCGTATAGGAGATTTATTCAGTTATTTGGTAAAGTTGTATTTGGAGTAAATGATGAAAAATTTGATCATGTCTTAGACTCTGCAAAGACCAAACAGGGGGTGACTGAGGACAGTAAACTAAACGTTGAATCATTAAAGAAAATTGTATCAGAATATAAAAAAATCTGCGAGACACATACAAAGAGAAAATTCCCAGATGCCCCTAACGAACAATTAGGATTAGCAATAGAGGCCGTATTCAAAAGCTGGATGGGGGAAAGGGCAATAGTGTATCGTGAAAAAAACAACATTACAAGAAACATTGCCAATGGAACTGCAGTAAATGTCGTCACAATGGTATTTGGAAATATGGGTGATGATAGTGCAACAGGAGTTGTATTTACAAGGAATGGCAGTAATGGTAAAAAAGAGATGGAAGGTGAATATCTGATTAATGCCCAAGGGGAAGATGTTGTTGCAGGAGTTAGAACTGGAAAAAATATTGAATTATTAAAAAAAGACATGCCAAAATCCTACAAAGAATTAAGTAATGCATGTACAAGATTAGAGAGACATTTCAGAGAGCCACAAGATATTGAATTTACCATTGAACAAGGTAAATTCTATCTATTACAAACAAGAACTGCAAAGATGAGTGCGGCTGCACTTGTAAAAACATCAGTTGACATGGTAAAAGAAAAATTAATTGATAAAAATAATGCACTTACAAGAATTCCAGCACAACAATTAGAAGCATTACTTCATAGAACAATGGATGAATCAGAGATTAAAAATTATAAACAATTGGCAAAAGGAATTGCAGCATCACCAGGAGCTGCAAGTGGAATTGTAATATTTAACGTAAAAAAAGCGATTGAATTAGGGGAAACAGGAAAAAAAGTCATTCTAATAAGAAAAGAGACAAAACCAGAAGATGTTCCCGCATTCTTCTCAGCAGAGGGGATTTTGACCAGTTTGGGAGGAAAATCATCTCATGCAGCAATAGTCTCAAGAGGAATGGGAAAGCCATGCATTGTAGGATGCGCAGAATTAAAAATTGATTATGATGATAACACATGTACTGCAAATGGAACAACCATCAAAGAAGGGGAAACAGTTTCAATTGATGGAAGTACAGGTATTGTCTTTGTTGGAGAGATTCCAACAGTGGAACCAAAAGTCACAAAAGACTTTGAGCAGATTTTAGAATGGGCACAAAAAACAAAAACACTAGGAATCAGAGCAAATGCAGATACCCCAGAAGGGGCTAAACTTGCAAGAAAGTTTGGAGGCCAAGGAATTGGTTTGTGCAGAACAGAAAGAATGTTCAACGGAAGGGATAGAATTAATTTATTTGTAAAAATGATTATGGCTGAAAATATTGAAGAACGAAATAAAATATTGAAGAAATTAGGACAATTGCAAAAAAGTGACTTTATTGAAATTCTAAAGGCAATGGAGGGGTATGAGGTTACAATCAGACTATTAGATCCGCCATTGCATGAATTCTTGCCAAATCCTGAAGAACAAGCAGAAAAGATTCGCAGATTAGAAGTAGAGAATGCAACAGATGAAATTAAAGAAGCAAAAATAGTTCTAAAAAGAGCACACGAACTTGCAGAAGTTAATCCAATGATGGGGCATAGAGGAGTAAGAGTTGGAATTACATATCCAGAAATTTATGAGATGCAAATTCGTGCGGTCTTTGAAGCTCTAGTGGAATTGACTAAAAAGAATGTTAAAACCCACCCACAAATTATGATTCCACAGATTAGCAGTATTGCTGAATTAAATCATATAAAGAAAATTTATGATTCCATTAAAAAAGAGATTGAAACCAAAAATAAAATGAGACTAACAATTAACTTTGGAACTATGATCGAAGTAGTGAGAGCGGCATTAACTGCAAATGAGCTTGTAAGTACGGCTGAATTCTTTAGTTTTGGGACAAACGACTTGACGCAAGGAACATTTAGTTTCAGCAGAGAAGATGTGGAAGGAAAATTCCTTCCAGAATATATGGAAAAAGAACTGCTGGAAAGAAATCCATTTCAATCAATTGATGAAAATGGTGTTGGTAGTTTAATGAAAATAGGCATTGCCCATGGACGTAAAGTTAGACCAAACATGGAAATTGGCATATGCGGAGAACACGGAGGAGATCCAGATTCTATCAAGTTCTGCCATAGTGAAGGTCTTAGTTATGTAAGTGCATCACCACATAGAATTCCAATTGCAATTGTTGCTGCAGCACAAGCAGCAATTGAGCAACCAAAAAAGAAAAGATCAAAGAAAAAATAATCAACACTAAACAAACTAAATACTTGCATTATCTACTATTTCTATGAATAACCTCAATGCCACATCAATTGATCATGTAAATATGAAGGTCAAAGATTTGGAGAAAAGTGTAGAATTTTACAAAAATCTTTTTGGCTTTGAGATAAAACAAGAAGAAAATTCAAACAAGCTAGATGCGCCATCAAAAATCATTGGAAATGATACAATCAAGCTATGCTTGTATGAAATACCTGAAATGTCACCAGAGGGAGGAATTGCTCATTTTGGATTCAATGTCACAAATTTTAATGAAATAATTCAAAAATGCAAAGAACTTGAGGTAGAGGTGTTATATGGAGGTCCAGTAGAGTGGGAAAAATCAAAATCAGTTTACATTAAAGATCCTAGTGGATACGAAATAGAACTGGGCAAAGTTTCTGGTGGCGGGTTATAAAAAAATTCTAAACTGATATCATTAACATAGTTATACCAAATTCATTTTTTTGATCTTGTTTTTGCATTACTGCTGATCTTCGCTTAATACCAATCATGATGATATGATCAATCGTGAAAAATTTGTCATTCTAAGACTAATACGTGATAAACACATATTCTAACTGTTGGATTTCACATCAATTAATGAAATGTAAATTGTGGAAGGATTACAGAAAATAAGATACCAATGCCAATTAACGACATGCCAACAACAAGCCAACCTCTAAGACCCATACTGTATTGTCATGTTAATTTTGCAGATAAATCTTGACATGTTTGATTCGAAACTTTTACGTTTCTTCTTGACCACAATGAATACATCTCTTTGATGATAGTATCTCAAACCATGCAAAATTATGAACGAATCCTTCTTTACAACCCATAGAGTATCAAAAACAGACATAGATTCAAGAGTTATTGTCAAAAACAATATCGATCTAAATTTAGATTCTAAACCATTAGTTTCAATACGCTTAAGTTGATACAATATATGGAAAAATATGGGATTAATGGATAGACTACGTAAGTGCTGCATTATGAAAAAAGTCAGAGACAAGGCAGATGATTCTGAAGAAGAAGAACCAAAAAATAGTGAAAAGTCTGACGAGTCAAAAGATTAGGCTCGTTTTGTTTCCCAATTGAGTCAAGTTATTTGTGCCTAGGAGCACATCACTAAGAGAATAAAACAAACAGTTCTAATAGTGCCTACAAAACATCAGGAATAAGATATGAAATACATGTGCAGAACCTGTAAGAAAAAATGTGATGATATTCCAAAACACATGATGACAGTACATAAATTCTCAAAATCAATTGTAGAGGCCCAACTCAAAGCAAACCCAAATTGTTATAAAAATTCCTTTACGGAATTATAACAAATAATTGAAATCTGGAATTTTGAGAAATTTAATCATAAAACTATAGATTTTAAAACTAATTAGATCTATCCTAAACGAATTGTTTCCTAGAATTGATTCTATCAAACAGATAAGACAAAAGTTAGGCATTACTCAGAAAAAACTTGCCACAATGACTGGGGTTAGCACTTCAATGATCAACCAGATAGAATCAGGAAGAAGTCAACCAAGCTATGATACAGCAAAGAAAATTTTTGACAATCTTGCAAAATTAAAAGGGGAATCATCTTCGCATATTGCAGGGGATTTTTGTAGTAAAGATATAGTAAAACTAAAACCAACAAATACACTTCATGATGCAATCAAAAAGATGCACCAATTATCAATTAGTCAGATTCCTGTTTTTAATAATACAGAGATTGTAGGAATAATATCTGAAGATGGTATTGTAAAACATCTAGCAGATAGTGGAGAAACAGAACTCAAAAAAGCTAAACTAGTAGACACTATGGAACCTATTCCACCAATAGTCGACTATGATACACCAGCAAATGTTCTTGTTCCATTAATTAGATACTCTAAATGTATTCTAGTTTCAAAGAAATCAAAAATTGTAGGAATAATTACAGCTTCTGATACTTTGAAAATGATGGAATGACTATTCAGGATGAGAGCAGAGCTCTGTCAATACACCGTAAAGTGATCTTGGATGAATGAAAGTAACTTTGGTTCCCGCAGAGCCAGGTCTTATTTTACCTAAGAACTGTATTCCGCATCCTTCCATTCGTTCTACTTCACCTTCAATGTTATCAGTCTCTAACGCTAGATGATGCAGACCTTGTCCTTTTTTCTCCAAGAATTTTTTGATTGGACTAGCATCATTTGTTGGTTGTATTAATTCGATTCGTCCATTTTCTAAATGAAGGATTGCAACTTTGACACCTTCAGATTCTACTGTTTCAAATTCTACACTGTCAACACCTAGTGCTTGTTGGTATATTTTGGCTGATTCCTCTACATCATTCACTGCAATTGCAATATGATCAATCTTCATCTAAAAGACCTCTTCACTAAACATTTTTTGTGGGTTTTATTTATTGTATATAATGCATTACTTCCACTATGGAGACCATCAGTTATCGTGTGATTAAGACCAAAAGTGAGATTGATTCTCATACAGATACCATTATGCCTCAATGTAAAAGAGTTCTTGAATCACTCCAGATAGGTCAAATTATTGAGGCAAGAAAAGATTGCAAAAAAGCTTGGAATTTCAACTAGTACAGTTTACAGAACCATACAAAAATTGCGTGAAGAAAGTAATCGCTGGCTAGTAAATCTAGCAAGAAGATACTGCAAGTTTATACAAAGAAGCACTAGACGGATTAAAGCAAGATCTAGTCTATCTATACGAATTATCACAAGAAGAAGATGTAAAGAATAATCCAAAACTTTGCTTACAGATAAGACGAGAAATAACTCATGTTTGTTCTGAATATCTAAAGAATTTGTTGCAAGGTCCAGTTGTGTGGTCTGGAGGTATTATCAAAGAATTCTATTGGAGAACCAGTTCCTCTACCAACAATGGAGGCTTTGAAAGGAATTTCAAGAGTAAGATAATGATTTCAAGTAATAATATTTAATTTGATATTTAAAGTCAGGATTATTAATCAAATCATGCAAAAACTAGAGTCAAAACTCATACCGGAAGTTAAAATTCAAAACACAGTAACTACAGCTGATCTTAAACAACAAATTGACATTGGATCTTTTAATGAATATGAATTTCTAAGTTCAAATCTAGATTTGTATGCATGCGGATATGTCAAAGACGATAAAATGGTTGGAAGAGTGACTGTCTTTAGAAGTGGAAAACTAATTTCCGTAGGAACAGAGTCCAGAACAATCTGAAAAAGAGTTAAAAAAAAGCATTAAAAATTTTACAAATGCAGGATTGCATTTCTCATTGACGGAAAGGATGGAGAACTGCTGGGAGTCTCAAATGTCACACTATCCAATAGGATAGTCTCGTCGCATTTTGGCGGGTATGATAATACGGCACTATTAGAGTACACATACAACTATCCTGGCTCGTATCTCTCATCGGTTCTAAACATCACCGCGATAAACTCTGACGGGAGCATCAACAATATACCAATCCATGCAGAGCTGGATGTGATAATACCCAACACAAACAGGACGATGTATCTGGCCGAATATATGGCATCACACATACGTGGCATGGGATATAAGATGATAAAAGAGGAAAATTTGAATTCATGTGTTGAGATTATGGATCATACTCGATTCCATGGGATTAAAATGTCAGAGATATTAAACCCCCATTGCATGACTGACATTCAATTCCAATTCCTTCTTCCAATTCCTTCTTCCAATTCCTTCTTCCAATTCCTTCTTCCAATTCCTTCTTCCAATTCCTTCTTCCAATTCCTTCTTCCAATTCCTTCTATCAGGGGCAAATCTGAATGGGTGCCACAGGGGGGCATCCATTTGATGCCATATTATCAAAGATAAGAAAAGAATCCAAAAGCACCTCCGAACTCGGAACAAAATTTGAAAAGATTACAAAGGACTATCTAAAAATAGACCCACTATACACCAGGCGTTTCAAAAAAGTCTGGCTTTGGATGGAGTGGCCAAAGAGAGACGGAGTGGATACGGGTATAGACCTGATAGCAGAAGAATTTGATGGTAGTCTGTATGCAATACAATGCAAGTGCTATGCAGATGATGGCTCGATAGATACAAAGTCAGTTGCAAAGTTTTTGGCAAAAGCAAGTTCATTAAAAATCAAGCATACTATTCTTGTATATACCGGGGATCAGATAACCTCCAATGCAATCAAGATTCTAGAAGGCCACAAAACTCAGATTCTAAGATCAGAGAACTTTAGAGGCAGTAGTATTGACTGGAGTGATTTTCCAAGACTAGCTAGAATTAAAGATCAAAAGAAACTGCGACCTCACCAGAGTTCTGCAATGGCAGATGTCCTAAATGGATTTGAGACACATGACAGGGGAAAGATGATCATGGCCTGTGGCACGGGCAAGACATTGACTGCCCTTCACATTGCAGAAAGACAAGTTGGTGAAGGCGGAGTAATATTGTATTTGGTGCCATCAATCTCATTAATTCTACAAAGTATGAGGGAGTGGTCGGACAATGCAAATCTAAAGCATAACTATATGGCAGTATGCTCGGACAAATCAACTGGAGAGGACGGCTCTATTACAGAACTTGAATCCCCAGTATCTACCGATGCTAATACTCTCAGACCATACCTAAAGAACAGACCAAAGGATGCAATGACTGTAATATTTTGTACGTATCAGAGTATTGATGTAATAGGACATGCCATGAAAGGAAAATCCTTTGATGTGATATTTTGTGATGAGGCACACAGGACCACAGGAGTTGAGGACAAGGGATTTTTCACAAAAGTGCATAACGACAAAAATGTATCAGGTAAGAAAAGACTCTACATGACTGCCACTCCACGTGTGTATAGTGATGCGATTCAAGCCAAGATGGGCAAGGTAATTTACTCGATGGATAATAAGGAAAAATTTGGTCCAGAATTTCACAATCTAAGTTTCACAAAAGCAGTAATGGATGAAATCCTGACAGATTTCAGAGTAAAGATTGCCATCGTTCCAGCCGATGCAGTTGACAAACATTTCCAAAAATCAATATCATCCAAACTTAGTGAACTGCCACTTGATGATAGGACACAACTTGCAGCCGTATGGCATGGATTGCAGTATCCAAACGATGACAAGACGCCAAAGCTACTCCAACGGGTAATTGCATTTGCCAACAGGATAGACCGTTCTATGATGTTTGCAGGCAAAATTACAGACGGAAACGACGTGGATAGGAGCTTTGCAAATATAGTAGATTTATGGGAGAAAAAATTCAATTTGGGTAATAAAGTAGAGGTAGAACACATTGACGGCAAGACAAAGGCATTGGAGAGACGAGACAAGTTGCGATGGCTTGATGAATCAACAGATGATCCAAATACCTGCAGAATTGTATCCAATGCAAGGTGTCTTTCTGAAGGTGTTGATGTTCCAGCACTTGATGGTGTGATATTTCTTAATCCAAGAAAATCCCGAGTTGATGTGGTCCAATCAGTTGGAAGGGTGATGAGAAAGTCACCTGGAAAAGATTATGGATATGTGATACTTCCTGTGGCACTTCCTGCTGGAAAACAATACCATGAATCCCTTGATGATAGCAAGACATTCAAGATTGTATGGCAGGTACTCAATGCCTTACGTTCACATGATGAGAATTTTGGCGCTGAAATTAACAAGCTGATACTTGATAGAAACACGGAGAATACCAGTCCGACCCCGAGAATCAGCATATCTATCTTTGGTGAAGATGATGGAACTGAAACTATAACCAAATTTTATGACAAGGTAAAATCAAAACTTGTCGAAAAAGTAGGTGACATTGACTATTATGACAAATATGGACAAAGGCTTGGTAATACAACACACACCATTGAGGCACGTCTCAAAAACAAGACGGAATCAGACGTTAAGGTAAGAGAAGAGATACAGAAATTCCACATTGGACTAAAGAAGTTGATAAATGACTCTGTTACAGAGTATGCAACAGTCCAGGCAATATCCCAACATATGGTTCTGTCTCGGGTCTTTGACTATCTGTTTGCAGGAGAGTTTACATCACACAATCCAATATCAATTGCATTTGAGGATGTGATCTCAAAGATTGGACTCAAAGAGGAACTAAGTGAGTTGGATGGTTTTTACGAGGAAGTAAAAAGAGAAGTTTCACAAATAAAGACACGTGATGCAAGGCAGTCATTTATCAAGAAGATATATGGCAACTTTTTTGAATCATCAGACAAAAAGGGAACAGAGCAGCACGGAATCGTATACACACCAATCGAGGTGATTGACTTTATCATTAACAGTGTACAGCATGTATTGAAGACGGAGTTTGGGACTGAATTTAATGACAGGTCAGTTAAGATACTAGAGCCGTTTGCAGGAACCGGGACATTCATTGTCAGGCTTTTGGAATCAGGATATATCACATCCAACATATATGAAAAATACAAGCATGACATTTATGCAAACGAGCTGATATTACTTGCATACTATATTGCAACTGTAAACATTGAGACTACATATTCTAGTCTGAAAAACAGTGGCAAGTATGTTCCATTTAGGGGAATTAGTTATACTGACACTATGATGATAAACCCAAGATATAGGGAGGGAAAAGACAGACATGAGACTAGTACGCTTTATGGCAAGCTAAAGATACCACATGATATGATAAAACGTCAGCGAGGATCACATCTGCATGTTATTTTGGGCAATCCACCATATTCTGCAGGTCAGGAGAGTTATGATGATCAGAATCAGAATATAAAATATCCTGAATTAGATAAGAGGATTGAAAACACATATCTTCAAGAAAGTCTTGCCAATAACAAAGTTTCTTTATATGATTCTTATATTCGATCTATTCGTTGGGCGACTGACAGAATAGGTGATTCTGGTGTTATTGCATTTATCACCAATGCAAGTTTTATCACTTCTGATGCAGGTTCAGGAATACGAGCCTGCCTTGTAGAAGAGTTTACAGATGTATGGTGCTGTGATTTGAGAGGGAATGCCAGATCCCAGGGAGAAATTCGTAGAAAAGAAGGCGGGGGGATTTTTGGTTTCGGCTCACGTGCACCAGTAGCCATTACGATTCTAATCAAAAACCCAAAAAAGAAAAAACATTCCATTCACTACAAAGACATTGGAGATTATCTATCACAAGAGCAGAAATTAAAAATCATTCAGGAATCAAAATCAATATCAGGAGTCAAAGACTGGCAGATCATAACGCCTGACAGACACCATGATTGGATTAGTCAGCGTAGTGAAGAGTTTTACAAGTATGCAGTTATGGGTGATAAGGAGACCAAGGCAGGTAAAAACAACAGTGCTATATTCAAATTGTATTCAGGTGGGATTAAAACACGTCGTGATGCATGGGTGTACAATTCATCAAAAGATGTCTTATCTAAAAATATGAAACGGCATATTGATTATTGTAACAAGAATGATTTGGATGATATAAAATTTGATTCTTCACAGGCAAAGGGTACAAAGGGATTAATTAAAAAGTTCAAAAAAATAAAACAGGTAAAGTTCAAACATAATCAAATTAGAATTTCATTATACAGACCATTTTTCAAACAATTGATTTATTTTGATAATATATTTAGCGAGGAAATGTCCCAAATACCAAAATTCTTTCCAAAAGGCGATTCAGAAAATATTGTAATTTGCATTCCAGATAAAGGTAAATCTGAGATGTTCTCTACAATCATCACAGACATTACACCGGACTTGCATGTAATTGAACAATCACAGTGTTTTCCTCTTCTTACATATGAGGATAACACATTGAGAGAGAGAGAGAGAGAGAGAGAGAGAGAGAGAGAGAGAGAGAGAGAGCAAACGCATCGAAAATCTCGTCATCATCATACCATACAAATACACAGGAGAGCCATCTGTCCTTATCACAGATACTACCCCCGACCTCCAAGTCAACTTTAACGGACAGTGCTTCCCATTCTACTACTACAAGGAGGGTCGCCGGCGGCGAGAATATCCTTGATTCAACATTACAGGAATACCAAACTCGCTATAACGACAAAGAGATAACAAAAAAGGACATCTTTTACTACATTTATGGCTTGTTGCATCATTCGGGATATAAGAAGAAATTTGCAAATTCACTATCAAAAGAGATGCCAAGAATTCCAATGGCACCAGACTTTAGAAAGTTTTCAGAAGCAGGACAGGCTTTGGCATATCTGCATCTCAACTATGAGAAATGTCATAAATATAATCTAAAACCAAAAGTAAAGTTTGGAAAGTTGATAAAGATGTCATTTCCAAAAGTCAAAGAAGATGGAAAGAGTGTAACTGACAAGACAAAACTAAGGATAAACGGGTTGATAGTATTTGAGGAAATCCCGGAAATAAAATACAAAGTGAATGGCAGAACCCCGTTAGAATGGGCCATTGACAGATACAAATTCACAACTGACAAAGATAGTGGAATAACAAACGACCCGACAGCAGACATGACAGAGCAAAATACAACAGAGATGATTCAAAGACTAATCTACGTCAGTACGGAATCAGACAAAATAATATCAACACTATCCGAACTGGAATTTGAGCCAAAGGACTGGACACCTACAAAGACAGGTCTTGACAAGTTCTCAGATCCTAAAGAATACCAATCAAAGATTGGTACATAAAGAATCAAACCCAATACACATAGCGCCTGCAATGGCAGAAGGATATCCGGTATGGTTTGCCAATTTCTCAGACTGTTCAATTCGGGACATGTAAAGTTCAACAATAATTCCAACTAGACTCAAGTAAAAAATGTAAGAAGGTTATGAATATTTATGATTTGTCGTATTCATCATTGTTGGAATTCTCTTGATCAGCGTGATTATCTTGATCATACTCTTCCTGTGTTTTGTCTGGATCGCCGTCTCTATGGCTCATTTTTTATCAAAGTCAAGTACATTTTTGTACTATAAAATCTTTGATAAGATGAGTGCGAAAATATAAGACAGTTATTGGCTTAAGATGGTTTCTTAATTTTCTTACAAGTTGAATTTTGGTTTTAATACACTTATTGCATAAGACTCAAATAATTTACGTTGCCTTTCATCTGCCATCCTTCTATATCTTACCTTGTACCATTTCAAGTCATCAAGATCTAAACCTGTCTTTTGTTTTAGAATCAGAATATCTCAGAATCTGAAATAATAAGGTCCTTTGAGAACTCTGCCGAGATTTTGGATCTATCAAAGGTTATGCAAAAGAATTACCCATCCATGATGCACTATCTGATTCGTGACACCATCAGCTTTAGGATAATTGACGCGCTAATGCACGACCCTGACATCGAGGATATAACGTGTGAGAACAAGTAAGTACCAGTTGGTGTTATTCACAGAAGATATCCCGAGTTCTTTGTAATGGATACCAACATACTCTTTGGGGATTCTGATACAAAGGACTCACTTGAGATATTTACAAAAACATAAACTAGCAAAACTAGTTAAAATCATCCCACAAGTAAGAAATATCGTATCCAGATTTGATTTAGAAAAAAACTAGACATTGAGAAATTGGCAAGAACATTACCTAAATGTTTGTACGAACCTGAACAATTTCCGGGATTGATTTATAGAATGCAAGGTAGTTGTGTGGCATTACTATTTGCATCAGGTAAAGGAGTTATTGTAGGTGCCAAATCAATTGAAGAAATTAATTTAAAATCAAATCACAAATCTACAGAATCATGCTGATTCACTGAAACAACATTGTTGTGCCATTTCTTGTGATACTCATCATGTTGTGTATGAATTGGAATTAGTTTCTTAGAATTAGAGCCATCAATGACTTTTTTAATCTGCTCTCCATCTCCATGCCCAGATACATGAATCTGATGCCAGTCCTCATCTTTTTTTAATATACCAAAGTGTACAAACCAGTTTTTTACCTGCTCTTCTTTGTGTTCCATTTCAAAATCAAAAGGCTCAGTTAGTGAGCGAATGTATGTAGCCCCTTCATCAGGCTTGATATCTATTAAATCTTGTAGTCTGAAATCACTGCAAAAGAAGATGTACTCATTTTGTTTTTTCTGAATATCTCTGTAATCTATGGCATTTGGATAGTCTAAAAATGGGCGTTGCCACGTTGCATAGTCTGCATACAATTGCTTTTCTGAAAATATATCAATATCCTTATCAAGTAATCCCCAAGAGCCTCTCTGAATGTATATTTTGATATTTTTATCAATAGGTGATGGATATTCTCCTTTCATTGATTCTGATTCTGTGAATAATTTTAAGAGATATGCTTGTTTCATATCAATTACCAAATATCGATTAGTATTTTTTGCTACAATAAAAAATGACATCAACCTATCTAAATCTCTAATTGGGTATCCACATATTGCTAAACCTTTAGTGTTGTTTACTATATCTGCAACTTTGGTTTCTACATCATATTCTGTAAGGGATTGTTTCGCATCAACTCTAGTTCCTTCACATAGTAAGACATCCAAGTCTGATTCTGCACAACGTTCTACAAATTTTTCAGTATCATCTTTGCGTCTCCCATGGAATCTTAAATCTGCAGTATTACCAATAGAGCCTTCAGATGTATGTAAAATAAATGCGTGAACTCCGGGAATTGAGTGGTCTACTGGTAGTGGTTCTACATTAATTGAATTAATTGAGAATTCTTTTCCTGATTGAAACACCTGGATGTTTCTTGGATATGCAACTTTATCACCTGTTGCTCTACTGACTTCTCCTTTCTTATTTTCATAAAATTGAAATTTCTCTTTATGTGTTAGATATTGATCCGTTCCTGTATCATCAAAGTTTTGCATGATTAGTTTTGATTCTTCAGAGCAGTAAATTGGAATGTCTTCTCTAAGATACTTTATGTATGCGCAATGATCAACATGTGCATGTGTAAGTAAGATACCATCAATCTCTGTTTCTTCATTGCCATCAAAGCCGACATGTTTGGCATAATCTCGTCTATACATTCCTTTAATTTTTGGTAAAATTCCTAGCTCAAACATATCTGTTAAAAAATTAGAGCCTCGAGCGTTTAGAAACTGTGAGAAAAATCGCCCTTCTTCAGAAAAAGACATTCCAAAATCCATGAATAACGTTGTATCCTTATCTTTGACTAGGAATTTGTTTCCACCAATATCATTTACTCCGCCATGGAAGGTTACACTAGTCATAGTTCCGTTCCCAATATTGTGCTAAAAAACATGATACTCATTGTAAAATCAGCCTTATTAGAAATTAGTCATCCTGTTCTTCTACCAAAGTCCAAATTTTCTTTAATGGTAATTCAGCTTTAATTGAATCATCAAATTTATCATAATTTTTCAAAAGTTCTTCAACAATCTTGTCTTGATCCCATAATCTTATGGAGAAAAAGGAACGAGTCATTTCTTGTTCTGCTTTGGAATTAATTCCACCCCATGCTACTAGTAGTCCATAATCTGCTTTGAAACTTTTGATTACACCTTCTAACTCTCTAACAATTCTTACATCTACAGGAGTTTGTGAAGATTTTACTTGTACACAGATTTTTGGATTTCCAAAACCTAACGAACCAAAACCTGCTAAAACATCAACTCCACCATCAGGACCAGCAGGAGATAGTTTTGTAGAATAGCCTTGAGCTTTTAGAATTTCATCAATTAATCTAGATAGATCATGTCCTGTAAATTTTCGTTCAAGGAATTTTGTAATTTGATCTTTTGAATATTGTTCTAAATCAAACTCAAATGTTTCTGTTTCAATATCCTCATTCAATATTTTAGATGTAATTTCACCTTTGAGCATACTTCGTACTCTTTCTTCAGCTTTATCTGCACGAACTCTACCTACAGTACGAGATGCACCTAAAGAAAATAATATATCTTGATCAAATGAAGAACGAGGAAATGTTTTGATCCATTTTACTTTTCTAATATGTTTGATATTTGATTGAATTTCTTTAAATTCATAATCACCAACAATTTCACCAATAGCTATTCCAGATTTTCTTTTAAGAGGCAATGCAACTAAATCTCCATTGTTAATTTTTTTAAGAAAAGTCCAAATTTGACTAACTACATTTGCAACATGCCTTTTTTTATGAGGACCACGTGTTTCTAAATATAATTTTCCTAATTCTTCTCTAGTAATTTTTGATAAATCAGGCAAGTCATTCCAGCCTATTGATACAACATTGTTTTCCAAGACACCTTCTTCTTGCTCACCATGTCTACCAGCTCTAACTAACCAAAAAGTCATAGTGATGAAAAGTAATACAAGACATAAAACATTTGTTATTTTTTTGTATTATTTTCAATATGCTTAAAGTACATTAAAAGAAATGAAATGTTACGGTAGATGAGAAACTAAACGGTCCTATTGCTGAAGAGATAGTTCTTCAAATGTTAAAAAAACAAGGCAAAAAAGTCCCCCCCGCTCATAATTTAAAATAAATATAAAAACTTTATAAAATTTATGATCCAATTTAATCACATGACTAAACCACATAAAATTTGGGCAAACAAATATTTCATGAATAGATATTATAATGAACCAAAATTTAGAAGAGCCCACTTAGACGCAGTAAGAAAAAATCAAGCCAAGAATAAAGAAAAGATAAGAAAGCAGGAAAGGGCAAGGTATGCAAACAGAACCAAAAAGCAAATAGAAAAACGAACAAAATATTTGAAGAAATTAAGAACTAAGAGTTATAATAAAATTCGAAATGCAAAAAAATCATGAAATAATTTTATTTTTAAAATATTAAATTATTTTTTAGTTAACAGGCAGTAGATCAATTCCAATTAACTCGAACAAAGTTAGACCTTTCACTGTTTCCTAGATCATTGACTGCAACTACTCTATACACATATTTGCCATCATTATTAGGAATAGTAAATGCATTGTCAACTGTATCACTAGTGTAACATACAGATAGATGTCTAGTTCCTCTCTCCTTACAAAGTATTTCGTAACCAGTTATGGTATCATCATTTGACTCATCCCAAGATAATACAATAGAGTTTTCATCAACTGTATAAACTAAATTCGTTGGTTTTTCAGGTATATCTAAAGTAATGTATTCATTAATTATTTCATGTGCAATAGATTGTTGTGTAGTTAGTTTATGATCCGTAATTACTGTAACAGCATTAGAAGTTCTTGATTTTATTTCTTCATCATGTATTGCCCAGATGTAAAGTATGTATTTTTCATTTGGAGTTAGACCTGTTACTGTAAAATTAGTATCACCACTGTTAGATGTTGTATCACATCTATCACGCTTAGTACCGTTTAAATGAATAATATCATTATCTCCTTTATCAATATTAAAACAACCTATATGATATCCTGTTACTCTATCATCTTCAATTTTCCAGTTTAGAGTAATTGAATTATGAGTATTAGTATATATCAAATTTTTAGGTGCAGAAAGTGGAAAAGCAAAATAATTTCCTGTTAGTTTATTGTCATTTCTATATTCTTCAAGGTTACTAGTATGATTTGCAATATTATTATTAACATATTCTAACATGGAAATAGCCCGTGCTTTCATATTCTGAAAATAATCACTATCTTCAGTATATAACCCAAACCCATTTGAAGTAAAGTTAGCATGATTGGCAACTACTTCTTCCACTATTGCTTTATTATACTCAGAATAAGCTATTCTATTTTCCAGAGCGTCTATTTTTTTTAATTTCACTTCATCAGTATGTTCTGCATATGCAGATACCCCAATACTGACAACAAAAATCAATGAAAAAATTATTCCTAATTCTAACTTCACAATAATAATCAATTTTATTGATTAATATAATTTACTAAAAGACGTAATGTGAATGAGGGGAAGCGTAATTAAAAGACCTCTTTTGGACGATACTCACCAAATACTTCACGGAACGTGTTACTGATTTCACCAGTGGTAGCAAATGCTTTTGCAGCTGTAACAATGTATGGCATAAGATTCTCTTCTGTTTCTGCTGCACTTTTCATAGCAGAAAGTGCTTTTTCCCATTTCTTTGTGTCACGTGATGAACGTAATGCTTTGAGTGCCTTTTTCTGTTGAATCTCAACTTCACCGCCAACTCTAAGCAAGTCTGGTTGTGTTTCTTCTTCAGAATACTTGTTTACACCAACTAGAATTCGGTCATTAGCATCAACTTCTTTCTTTAGACGATAGGCATTTTGTCTGATTTCCGATTGGAAGAATCCTTTCTCGATTGCCTTAACAGAGCCACCCATTTTTTGAATTTTTTTGAGATATTTCCATACACCGTCCTCAATCTGATCACACAAATCTTCGAGATAGTATGAACCTGCCAATGGATCAGCAGTCTTTGTAATACCACTTTCATGAGCTACAATTTGCTGGGTTCTAAGGGCAATTTTTGCAGATTCCTGTGTAGGTAAAGCAAGGGCCTCATCTCGAGAATTTGTATGGAGTGACTGTGTACCGCCGGCAACTGCTGCCATGGTCTGAATTGCAACACGTACAATATTGTTATTTGGTTGTTGTGCAGTTAATGATTCACCACTAGTTTGAGTATGGAATTTTAGCTGTAAAGAACGCGGATTTTTTGCATGAAACATTTCTTTCATGATTTTGGCATAAACTTTACGTGCAACTCTGAACTTTGCAACTTCTTCAAAGAATTCTATAGTACAGCAAAAGAAGAATGAAAGACGTGGTGCAAAGTCATCAATCTCTAGTCCCTTGTCCAAACAAGTCTGGATATAGGCAATTGCATTTGCCAATGTAAATGCAACTTCTTGTGTTGCAGTACAGCCAGCTTCTCTCATGTGATAGCCAGATATTGAGACAGGATACCAAGATGGTACTTTTTCTGCACAGTACTCTATCATGTCACCGATTAATCGCATTGATGGTTGAGGAGGATAGATGTAGGTGTTTCTTGCAATGTATTCTTTTAGAATATCATTTTGAGTAGTGCCACGAAGTTCATGGCTTTTGAATCCCTGTGATTCACCAACTGCAATATAGTATGCAAGAAGTGTTGATGCAGTGGAGTTGATAGTCATTGAAGAACTTACCTTCCCAAGTGGAATGCCATCAAAGGCAGTCATCATATCTTTAATTGATGTTATTGATACGCCGACTTTGCCTACTTCGCCTTCTGCTTGTGTAGAATCTGAATCATAACCAATCTGAGTTGGCAAGTCAAATGCCATACTAAGACCTGTTTGACCTTTTTCAAGCATGAATTTGAATCGCTCATTGGTAAGTTTCGCATCACCAAAACCAGAATACTGTCTCATAGTCCAAAATCTTTCACGAAACATTCCAGGATGGATTCCTCTAGTAAACGGATATGTTCCTGCATCTTCTGTTGGTCTCTTTTTAGAAGATTTTTGATATATTCTTTTAACTAGAAAAGCAGAGTCTGTAAATATTTTCTTGTCAGGTGCTTTTGATTTTTTTGATGCCATATTATCACTTTAACAAAGATTTTGTAATTTTATCTCCAGCTTCAAAGGGATCAATACTTTTTGATTGTAATTTTTTAAGATATTTCGAAAATATTTTATCAGAATCCAGCATGCCGTCAATCTTTTCTTTAAAGTTATTTAAAACAATATCTTTTAGTTCTGCTTCAAGTCGTTCTTGGTTTTTATCGTTCTTGAATTTCTTTTTAGATTTCATCATATCTTTGAGAGTCTTTGCAAATACTGTAATTCCAGAATTCTTTTTCACAGATGTTTTTAAAATTATTGGATTTCGTTTTGTACCTCCAATATAGTCCAATACTGCATCAAATAGTTGGTTTGTCCCACTAAGATCACTTTTGTTTACAAGGTAAATATCGCCAATTTCAGTCAGACCAGCTTTGATTGTTTGAATACTGTCGCCAGTATTAGGATTAAAGACCACAACTGTAATGTCTGCAATGTTTGAAATTTCAACTTCAGTTTGTCCAGCTCCAACGCTTTCAATAATTATTGGGTTGAATCCAGAGTATTCCAAAATGCGAATACTGTTTCGCAGTGAATTAGAAATTGCGCCAGATGCTCCGCGTGATGCAATACTTCGAATATACGTACCTGAATCAGTAGATTCAGTCATTCTAACTCTATCTCCCAATATGGCTCCGCCAGTAATATGACTAGTTGGATCAACTGCCAGTACAGCTGGTTTTGTGCCTAATTTTTTCATAGCAATTACAGTTTTGTCAATCAAAGAACTCTTTCCAGAACCTGCAGATCCAGTAATTCCTATCACACTAGAGTTGCCAGAATCTTTGAAAATTTTCTTTACGAGTTTTCTTGCTTCTTTTGGGTTATTTTCTACTATAGAGATTGCTTTTGCAATTGCACCGCGTTTCCCTTTTTTTAGATCCACAAGTAAATCCAATATACAGTAAGTTTTCAGAGGTGCAATAAAATCTTGTGTCCGATCTACGGTCTAGAATAGATCACAGAAGGAACAGGTTCGCCAAGTGGATGAATTTCAGTTTTTAGTTGAATGTGACCAAACTCTTTATGATCAATTTCCAAAACTATGGGATGAATTGGCCAACCATATTTTGGTATATTTGAAAATGGAACAATTTCAATAAACTCAGAGTCAGAAAACGTTCTTTGAAAAGATTCCTCCATTCCAAGAATTTCCATAACAACAGAGTTTGTTTTACCAGATTTATCAAAATAAGAAATCTCTACATAACCTGAATCATAGTATATGGCATCTATCTGAAACGTTTGACGGAGAACATCTTTGTCATCAGTCCCACCACCTACTAGAAAGATTATAGCCAAAACAGTGATTATACCAAGGAAGATGGGAGCCCGGATTCTTCTAGCCATCTTTGAACTCTTTTCTCATACTTTTAAGGAATTTTGAGTTTATTCGTATTCGCTCAAGGGTTTGAGTTTGAGTTCGCTCTGTGCCAGGGGTTGGATTTTTCTTGAAAAATTGTATTATTTCTTTTTCCATAGAATCATCAGCTACAAAAGTGATACTAGATACAATTCGATTAAACAATGGGTTTCCATGTCCAACTTTTTTGTTTAATTTTTTCCAATTTTTCTTTAACCACGGCCACAATACTTTGTCACCATATGGATTTGCAGCAACTTTCATAATTGGTAACTGCATATTTTGAGAACGGACTTTGGATGTTTGAGAAAAGTTAAGGGATTTTAAGAGTAATTTTGTATCTTTAAACCCACACATTGCACCTAAGAAACGAAGTTTTTCTTCCATGGTTTTTGCATTTTTGTATAGTTTTGTCAGTTCAGCATGAGTTTTTGCATTTCCATTCCATGCTGCAATTGAGCATATTGGTTCTACTAAATCAGGTGACAAAGAACTAGGAGATTTTAAGAATTTTTTATACCATCCAAGTGCCTTTTCTGTAACTTCTTCATCATCCATTTTTCCCAATGCAGAGATTGCAAATGAACGAAGTAGGGCATCAGTATGTTTGTCTGATTTTTTAGAATCCCATCCCACATTAAATAAAATTTTTCTGAAATAATTTACTGCATATCCACGAATTTCTTCTACAAATTTTTCATTAAATGCACGAAAGTACAGTAAAGCTAAATTGTGTGCCACATTAACTGATGCAAGATAGCTATCTTCATCAAAATATGCATCAGAAAAGTCAAGATAATTTCTTACATCTTCATCACCTGAAACACAAAGTGAAAATAAGTCATTTTGAATTGCCCATCTATCAATGGCAGGAATACGTTTTTCATCTACTAGCATCTTCAAATCAAGTAAAATTCCTTCATCATACTTTACGCGATAGAATCCTTGTCGTCCATAGTTTGCAACAAAACCTATTGTATTATTTGGAATCTTTATTGACATTGATTTTTTTGAAAATAGTCTTTTAGAAATTTCACTTTCTAGACCTAGTGATAAGGGAATGGACCATAAACCTTTGCTGAATTTTTTATCAGATTCAAGCAAGTATCTCTTTTGTTTGAGTTTCAGGGTATTGCCATCTTGGTTAATCTCAACTAATGGAAACCCGGGTTGTTTGAGCCAGGTATTTATCATAGAAGTAACAGGCATCCCTGATGCTTTGCCAATTGCATTCCACAAATCTGCACCTTCAGCATTTTTGTATTTGAAATCAGAGAGATATTTTTTGAGTCCTTTGCGGAAGTTGGGCTCGCCTACATAATGCTCAAGCATTCTCAATACACACCCGCCCTTGTCATAAGAAATGGCATCAAAGATTTCTCGAACTTCAGCGGGTGAATTTACTTTAACATCAATTGGATGGGTTGTCTTTAAAGAATCAAGGTCCATTGCAGTATTCATTGCATCCTCAACAAACTGATTCCACAAATCCCATTCAGGATAGAATTTATCAACAAACTTTGTTGCCATAAAAGTTGCAAAGCTTTCATTTAGCCACAAATCATTCCACCATTTCATGGTAACAAGATTTCCAAACCACATATGTGCAATCTCATGGGAGATTACTTCAGCAATGAATTGTTTAGTTCTAGTGGATGATGTTTTTGGATCATAAAGTAGAATGGTTTCTCTAAAAGTTATTGCACCCCAATTCTCCATTGCACCAGCTGCAAAGTCTGGAATTGCAATCAAGTCAAGTTTGGGTAACGGGTATTTTATTCCAAAATATTTTTCATAAGATGTAAGAAGTTTTTTACCTAATTCTAATGAGAATTTGCCTTTTGATTTATTTCCTTTTGTAGTTATTACCCTAATCTGTATTTTACCAGTCTTTCCAGTTAGATATTCAAATTCACCAACACCAAGATAGATCAAATAGGTTGAAACAGTGGGGGTCTTGTAAAATTTGTAAATAGTTTTACTTTTAATTTTTTTCTTTGATTTTATTGGCATATTTGAAATTGCAGTGTATTTGTTCTCTGCAATAATTGAAATCTCAAATGTTGCCTTTGTTTGGGGCTCATCCCAACAAGGAAATGCACGTCTAGCGTCTGCTGCCTCAAACTGTGTTGTGGCAAGATACTTTGTTTTTCCACCTTGTTTGTACTGACTACGATAAAATCCAAGTAGTCTGTCATTTAAAATTCCTTGAAACTCCAAGTTGATTGTTGCTTTGCCTTTAATTTTTGATCCTAGTTTGATTTGTAATTCTTCTTTTTTCTCATTTGTTTTTAGAGTAGATTTGATGGGTTTTCCTGCAGATTTCACTTTACATGACTTTATCTTTAGTTCAGCGCAATGCATTGTAATTGTACTAGTAGGTTTTTTGCAAACTACCGAAATTAATTCAGTTCCATTAAAGGTGAATTTTTTAAGATCAGGCTCAAAAGTTAATTCATAGTTAATTGGAGTAGTATCCACGTCTGAGGTACTTTAGTTACGCTTTAAGTAGATTTTCTATTTTTGAAATAATATATTATTGTCACAGATTGGAAAATCAAATAAAGTTTTAAAATACATAATATTCAATTACAATTATGAAGCAAAAGACTGCATCACGAAGCATCAAAATTTTAGTTGCTAAACTAGGTCTTGATGGTCACGATAGAGGAGCCCTGGTGTTATGTAGAGCATTTAGAGATGCAGGGATGGAGGTAATTTATTCAGGACTTTTTGCAACTCCAGAAAGAATTGCACAGATTGCAGAAGATGAAGATGTTGATGCAGTAGCAATGAGTTTGCTTAATGGTGCACATGGAACACTTTTTCCCAGAGTAGTAAAAGCAATAAAGAAGAAAGGAATCAGCGACGTTCTTATTGTTGGTGGAGGAGTAATTCCAGATATTGATCACAAAGATTTGATCAAATCAGGAGTGAATCATGTGTTTGGTCCAGGTACATCACTACCAACAATCATTGATCATATTACCATTGGCGTTTCTAAATTAAGAAAAATATAAGAAATTATTCTGTTGAATCAGGCCACATCATTTTACGCATTTCTTTACCAACTTTTTCAATTTGGTGTTCGTCATATTGTTTCATGTATTTGTCAAATGCGTCTTTACCACTTTTCTGATATTCAGAAATCCACTCTTTGTTGAATGTACCGTCTTGAATCATGGTAAGGATATTTTTCATTTTTTCTTTGCTTGCAGAGTCCATCACCATTGGTCCACGAGTTAGACCGCCATATCTTGCAGTTTCACTAACGCGTCTCCACATTCCATTGATTCCATATCTCTGAATCATATCTACAATGAGTTTGAGTTCATGTAAAACTTCAAAGTATGCAATTTCTGGCTGATATCCTGCTTCAACTAGAGTTTCAAATGCATTAGTCACCATAGAAGCTGCACCACCACATAGGTCTGCTTGCTCACCAAACCAATCAGTTTCTACTTCTTCTTTGAATGTAGTTTTAATTAATCCGGCTCTAGCACTTCCGATTGCTTTTGCAATTCCTAATGTTCTATCCCATGCTTTTCCTGTAAAGTCTTGCTCAACTGCAACAATAGATGGAGTTCCAAAGTTGTCAAGATATGTTTCGCGAACTTTGGAGCCAGGCCCCTTTGGTGCAACCATGATAAGATCAACATTATTTGGAGCTTCAATCCATTTCCAATAGATTGCAGCTGCATGAGAAAATGACAATGCTTTTCCTTCAGAAAGATTTGGTTTAATTTCATCTTTGTATACTTTAGCTTGAATCATGTCTGGAATCAATACGTGAATAATGTCTCCTTGCTTTGTTGCATCAGCCACTGACATTACTTTGTGACCATCTGCTTCTGCCTTTTTCCAGCTGTTACCGCCTTCCTTAAGACCAATTATCACATTTAGACCAGAGTCTTTCATGTTGTTTGCTTGTGCACTACCTTGAATTCCATAACCCAGTACTGCAATAGTTTGATCTTTTATTGGATCAAGACTGATATCATTATCTTTCCATGTTTTTGCCATGATGTTGACTGGAATATTGCAAATATTAACTATGAAATTTAGATTTCTATAATTTTATCACATGAACGACATTTTACACGTACCCCATTACCAGGTAATTTAACAAATCTCTTGGAACCGCATTTAGGACAAATAGGACAAGCACGTACTGGTTCCATCAATGCTTAGTAGAATGAGGTCATTATTTGATTTTACCACTACCTAAAATTCTGATACTAGTAGATTCTGGTTTTAAAATCACAGCAATTTGATCCTTTTTGCATACAACTGGTTTTTCAAAGGTTAGTTTTAGAGGAGAAATTGATGAGAATTTGGCAGCTTTGATTTGCAATCCAATATTGACCAGACAGCCTTGGTTTTCTGCAATTTCACTCTTGTAGAAAGGATTCTTTTGAAAATCAAGCTCGATTTCTGTTTTTACATCTACTGCTCCTTCTTCAGAAATCACGTCCCCACGTCCGACTTCTTCAGGTTTTGCACCTTTTACGGCAAGCCCCACTCTTGCAGGACAGACAGATTCAGTTACCGGATCATCGTGCATTTGAATTGACTTTATGAGAACATCAATTCCTGCAGGATACAGTTTAAGATTATCATATTGCTTTACTTTTCCGTTAGTTACTTTACCCAAAATTACAGTTCCGACACCTTTCACATCAAAGCAATGATCAATTACCATTTCAGCTTGTCCGTCATTTGAGATTACTGCAAGTTTATCCATCTCTTCTTTGATTTTATCCTGATCAACTTTTGTATATTTTTCAACTACTGTACCTTTGATCATTGCATCTAACTTTGAATCATCTACCTCAAAAGTATGAGACAGAATTCCTTTTTCTTTTTTTAGTGAATCAAGTGCGATAATTTGCTCCCCAGTAAATTTATCTAATTTATCTACATGAAAAATCACATATTCTGCTAAATTAATTGCTTGAAATAATGGTTGTATTTTTTCAGGAAACCCACTTGGAGTAACCCAAGTTTTGATTACATCAGATTCTTTTCTATCATAAAGAGTAAGATCAGTCTCTGTTCCTTTTTTTCCAAACTCAGATGCAATATCTTGCTTACCTAAAACCACAAAGTTTACAGATTCTACCATTAGTTTTGAGTAAAAAAATTGGTTTAATGTAGGTTATTGTAATGCTTGAATGTTATTTTCAGGGGCATTGATTCAACCCCATATGGAAGCATCCCATTTTAATGACTAAGATAGATGCAGCATCTAATAGAAATATGAAGATAGAACTGACTACAATGAATGAAAATACTTGTGTTAATTTTATAGAATCAATTAGAAGCCCACAAACAAAACGTAACTATACAAGGGATCTTAAAGTATTCTTGAATTTAATTCCAAATAACATCTATGAAGATTATGATATAAAATCTCCAAAATCACATGAATTAGAGGATCTTTACACATCATTTGTAAACTTGGCAAAAAAAGATACCAGTATAATTAAAACAATAATTAAATCATATGTATCAGAAATCAAGAAAAAAGTAGAATCAAAAGAACTCAATCCGAATTCAGTATCAAACAGAATAAAACCAATAAAGGTATTACTTACTGCAAATGAGATTGATATTTCTTGGAAGCTAATCAACAAGATGTTTCCACGTGAGACCAAGAGTGAAGATCTTAATGATGAGCTACCCACGATTTCCAAAATAATTCACATAATAGTATAGCCAACAGAACCCTAATTGACAAATTGTTAAATACTATATGTATCTATATGCATCTATGGAACAGTCAAGTATTGCAGTTTCTAAAAAATCAAAAGAAGCATGGGAGCAATTTAAAAATTATCCAAAGGAATCGATGGAAACCATGATTAATAGAATTTTAAAATCAAAAGCCGAGGAAGATGCAGATCTGCTTACAGAAAAAGACATTCTAGAAATCAAAGCATCAATTTTAGAAATTGAAAATGGCAACTACAAGACCCAATCCCAAATGAAAGAAAAGTATGGATTATAACTTTGGCACGTGTTTGGAGGGTGATTTATTCTTCTCGAGCCCAAAAAGATCTTCATGGTTTTGGAGAAGATCTTGCTAAAAAAATTATTTTATTAATGGACAAGATTGCTTTAGATCCTTACAAAATACTTGAAAAAATGACAAATTCACCGTTTTACAAATTTAGAATAGGAGTCTATCGTGGAATTGCAAATATTGTCAATGACAAACTGGTCTTACATATAGTCAAAACAAAACATCGTTCTCAGGTTTATAAAAAATAACCCTGTAATGTGTGGTGAAAGATAACGAAACTCGTATAGAATATACTTTTGAATAATTATCGTATGTATCAACCTTCACGCACAAATCAACACTATTACACAAAAAGATCTAAGATCAACTAAATCATCATACAAAACATGTCAGGTTGTGGTCATGAGAAAATCATCATACAGCTGCAAGCAGAGATAAAACAACTAAAACTAATCATAGAAAATCTCATAGAATCAAACAAGGAACTGCAAAAAAAGCTGTCATATTATGAGAATGCGCACTCTCCGCCATCAAAGAATTCCCTTGAATGGAGAAAGCAAAAAAGACAACACAGACAGCCAGGCAAATCAAGACGTGGTGGAATAGCAGGACACGTTGGCAAGACACAGAAATTCAGACCAACTAGCACCAAACACCACAGATCAGATGCATGTCCCAAATGCGGTAGTGAAAATATTCATCAAACCAAAACCTGCAAAAGGATAATGGTTGAGATTCCTCCACCAACACCCTACGGTATAACTGAGCATGTTTTGAATCAATACATCTGCATGGACTGTTCTGATAATTTTCAAACCACGGGAAACCTTCCACTACATGGATGTTTTGATGGTTCAGTGATACGTGAGGTCGTCTCACTGTTCTCAAAGAGATTGACATACGATGCTATCAGAACCACACTCTATGAAAGATATGGATTAGAAATCAGCAATACAACCGTACAATCCATTCTTCGCAACGGTAGTGTGATGTTAGAGTCATTTTACAATACAATCCACAGCGAAATCGTGACTGAAAATATTCTCGGAATCGATGAGACAGGATTTTCAATTGATGGAAATACTGGATGGATGTGGGTTGCAAGAAGCAAGACTAGTGCACAGTATGCCTTGGAGTACAGCAGAGGTGCCAATGTTCTAAAAAAGTACTGGAAGAAATTCAAAGGAACCCTAGTGTCTGACGGATATGCTCCGTACAGGACAGTATTTTGTGATAACACAAAGCAGAGATGCACCGCACACCTGCAGCGCGATGCCAAATATCTGGCAATAAAATCACAGGACAAAAAGGCCAGGATTCTATATGAGAAACTCTCAGGGATGCTAGGTCATGCCAGGGTTTGGAGTGTAGGTAATCGTCATACAAAACGGCGGGAAACGTACAGGAATGATTTACTAAAACAGCTGGACCGTATCATTGCACGATATTTGAAAGGTGATACGGAGATGGTTCAGTTTGGCAAGAAGCTAAAGACTGCAAGGAACAGCATGTTTACGTTTGTCATGGATGGCGATGTCCCGTCAACTAACAATGATGCAGAGAATTCCATTCGAAAGTGCGTGATGCAGAGGAATGTTCGCGGGCAGATGAAGAGTGATCAGGGCATGAGGATGATCTCAGTCTTTCTCACATGCTTTGAGACATGGAGAATAAGGGAATTGAACATGTTTTCTGAGATGGCAAAATACATCTAAGTGCTTGATTCATACTAATTATCTATTTTAAATTAACATATTGAATACAACAACGCAGACATACTGATAGACGTTGATTAGTTCCTAGTTTTAGACCCCTTTTTTCTTTATCCTGCATTTCTTGAATTGTGAAATAATTATGAATCAATTTTCTAGTACAGTGTGGGCATGATTCTAGGGTATTAAAAATTGATTCAGTTGATATAATTTCGATTCGTTTTTTAGACATTATACAATTTCATTTGTATAGCATATTATTCAAAGTTAAATATTTCCTTAAATGGGTTCGGGTAATCCACTTTTTTCAATAACATTTTGACTTGGCAAGTGATTTCGATTTTAATATTAAACAAAAAATCTGCATCATAATTAGGGGGGGTTGTTACAAATAGCGAATTTACACAAAGTGCAAAGCATCTAGGTGTGAAAATAAAAGAAAGTTAGTAGTTATTCAATACCACTAATTGTCCTGTCATTGTAGGTTCATGATATGTACACACATACTCAAAAACACCTGTTTCTGTAGCAGAAAATTCTATGATTGTGTCTTCTCCTGCATTAATATCAGCATCTATGTCATATGGTGCAGACAAAGTAAATGTGTGATGTTCCTGAGTTTCTACAGGTTCTAGATTAGTAAAGTGAATTCGTACTGTATCACCTTTGTTTACCACAATAGAACCAAGTGAGAATTGATCAGGTGGGATTCCAAATTTATCCTCATCAATGTTTTCGTCAACTTGACTAAACAGGTAGATATCTCTTGTTTGTGGATTGTATGAATTGGTGTTTCCTGTATATTCATCCATAATGGAGAATAAAGCCACAAAAATTGCAGCTATTGCTATAACAATTGCAGCAATTGAAAGACCGACAAGTTTTGTACTCATTAATGCGGTTTGAAATATACATTCTATTTAATTGCCAAGATATTTCTTAGAATGTACTCTACAAAGATAAAACAAGTCTTATCTCAGATGAAAATTAGGCTCTAAAAACTATACTAGTGAATTTTAACAAGGATATTCAGAAAGATCAATTGAAACTTCAGAATTTTCATCCAAAACTTGCAGATGATACAGTATGGACTTTCTATTAGAGGAGGGAGACACTCTAGGTTCCATAATAAAACATGAATTTTACTATTCTATTAAAAACTAACGGATGAATCATACCATACCAATAGTTTACAGAAAGTTATGGAAATGAGTTTAGCACTGCAGCATAACTGGCAAATCTATGATTTTTTGGCTTTACTAATTTTTGATGATACTTGCTGATTGGCTTTCCAATTGCACCCTTGAGACCAAGCGGCCCTTTCACATAACTTGCCTTATCAGCCCAATAAAGAACATCATCTGTAGGTGCATAATGATTAACAATTTTTTTGTTTATAATATTTTGAAGTAATTTACCATATTTTTTAGAAGATGGAATATCTTCAGTGATTGAGGCACCAAAAAAATAAACACTGTCTATAATTCCTGAATTTTGTCTCTTTTTTGCAAGATATTCAACAGTACTCAATATCACCTGAGAGCCCAAAGAGTGGCCTATTAATCGAATTTTGGTCTTTGGACTGATAATTTTAAAATCTTCAATAAACTTTCCAAGATTGCGTCCATTTTTCTTTGCAATTATTTGGCCAACTGCAAGTGCGTGTTTTGCATGAATTAATGAATAAGAACCTGTAGTGTTTGAATCATAACTAAAGCCAATTACTGGATGAGAATATCCTAATTTACGCAGTCGATTTCTTGCCAAGACAACTTTGGCAACTGCCCCTGCACGGTCATTTTGTAGACCATGAATCATTATTGCAAGTTCTTTTGATCCAATTAATTTTTTAAAATCTTTTTTTGGATACAAATAGTAGAAATTAGTTTTGATTGTTTTTCCAGTAGATAGATCATAATATCCCCTAGTAGAAATTCTTGTGACAGGTTTCATTTTTTACTCAGACGGCCCTAGCTGTTTTTTGTATTTTGTAATATCGGATTCTTCAACTTTTACAAACAAAGGAGACGCATCACCTAATACATGACCAGAAGAAATGCCTAAAACAGAAATATCATTCCAAGAAAATTCATTGACATTCCCATCAAGACCTAATTGGTTCCAAATTTTTTGAGCAGATTTTGGAAGAAATGGGAAAAGTACAATTGCCAGGCTTCGAACAGCATTAACTGAAAGATATACACAATTTGTAGTTCCAGGACCATTGTTCCAAGGTTCTTTGTGTTGGAAATATTGGTTAAAGAAGGACGAAAATTCCATTACTTTCTTCAAAGCCCTGTCAAGATGATTCTGTTCCATAAGTGAGCCTACATCAGTTGCGAGTGTTTTGATTTTTTGTTCTGCATCAGAGTCTTTCTCATCAAAGGATTCTATTTCAGGAATTTTTCCATCAAATGCTTTTTTAGTAAATCCTAAAGCACGATTAACAAAGTTGCCAAGATTTGCAATCAATTCAGAATTGATTCTAGTGGTAAAATCATTCCAATCAAAATTCAAATCATCCTGAGAATACGGATTAATAGATACAAGATAATATCTAAGATAATCTGCAGGATAGTATTCTAAGAATTCTTTTAGGCCAATGTACCAATTTCGGCTTTTAGAAATTTTCTTTGCCTGAAGTGTTAGATGGCCACGAGTTGGAATGTAATCAGGTAATTTGTACTCACTATTTATCCCCAATCTCATTGCAGGCAAGAAAAGAAAATGATGATACACGATATCCTTTCCAATAAAATGATAAATGTCAGCAGAATTCCAAAATTCTTTTCCATCAATTCCTTTATCGTTTAGAAATTTTATTGCAGTTGAAATGTATGCCAAATGGTTATCAAACCACCCATAGAAGACTTTGTCCTTGGAATCATCAAGCGGTACTGGGACACCCCAAGAGATGTCTCGAGTGATATCCCAATCAATTAAACCAGATTTAATCCAGTTTTGAACATATTTTTTGACATCTTTTTGGAGATGTTCATTTTCATCTAGCCATTTAGACAAAGAGTCACTAAAATTTGTGAGTCTGAAAAAATAATGGTTTGTTTTTTCTTTAGTTGGAGGTTGACCGCAAAGAGAACATTTTGGATTACTAATTTCATCAGGAACACGACCGCAACTTTCACAAAGATCAGAGTATTGATCTTCGGCATTACAATAAGGACATGTACCTTTGACGTATCTGTCAGGTAAGAATTTCTTATCATTATTACAATAAAATTGAATAATTTCTTTCTCATAGATGTGTCCAGCATCATTTAATTTTTTGAAGACTTGCTGAACAAATTCTATATTTTCAGCAGAGCTAGTCTTGTAAAAATAATCAAATTCAATGTCAAATGCAGTAAAATCGTCATAGTCACGCTTATTCCAATGAGCAACATATTCAGCAGGAGTCTTGCCCTCTTTTTCTGATTGAATTAAGATAGGAGTTCCAAAATCATCAGATGCACAAACATAGTAAACCTCGACACCATTTAGTTTTAAAAATCTGGTAGTAACATCTGCAGGAAGATATGTTGATGCAACATGTCCCAAATGAATCTCTCCATTTGCATAAGGTAAGGCACTTGTAATGATGGCTCTTTTGTTCATTAATAATGCTCAAGAGCAGTATTGAGGTTAAGAAGTTTTAGATGAAATTAATACCCAAGTTAAATTAATTTTTTATAAATAATTTAGGATTTTAGTTAACTTGACTGTTCATACAGTTTGTGGAGTTTTAGACAAAATTAACACTCAGGTCAAATCCCTATGAGAGAATTAAACAAAATCAAAATTCACTAAAATTCCTAGCTTTGAGATATGTTTTGCGTGTAAATTAATTGGTTTTGAGAGGATTTTCAAATATTGGGTTTACAGGATAACTGAACAGATATGTTCGTCCCTTACCTTGAGAAGCTGGAAAGGTTTTATCACCTTCTGGCAATTTTTGTTTCCATTGATAAGGTTTGGGATATAAAATTTGAACTTCTGGATGACGTAAGGCAAATTCAGAAAATGCAAGACATTGAATTTTTGGTCCTCCATTAACTAAACAGATATCATATTCATTGTTATATCTCTCATAAATCTGTTCTAAATTAGCTAATGTCTCTTTAGGCCTCAATGTTGGAACTCTGAAAAAATCAGATTTCTCTATCAGATCATAGCATTGACGAATTGTAATTCCGTTCCATTGTTCTCTTTGTTCATCATCAGAATATTCTGCTATTGTAATCAATTTATCAGGTTCCCATTCTTCAACAACAGATCCTATACGTCTTGATTCCCATCCTAAAAATAAAATCATCAAAATCTTTTTTGATTGGTCAGGAATTCCAGGATTTGTAGGCATTATTATAATGTCTTCTAGTCCTTGAGCAAAATTCATTGTATAAGCAGCTGGTTCTGAATAAAGAATATGTGTCTTGATGTTATTTTGGACACAAACATTCAAAATTGAATAAAGGAACAATCGGGTAAAGGAGGTAGTATCTATAAGTATACTTTTGGCATCTTGTAAATGACTTTCTAACAATTGATCAAAAAGAAAATGATCTGTTGGTCTGTGTTCAAAAACTGATTGGTTATCACAAATTTTAGATATAATATTTTGAATTTTTTCCAGATTCTGTTTATTGCTTTCATAAAGTTCAGGTTCAGAGGGTCGGAAAAGATTGATTATAGTTTTTTTGAATTTGGTAACATCACTAATTTTTTCAATTCCAGCTAAACTTCTATCTTCAAATCCCGCTGAGCATATGAATAAATCATAAGAATCAAGCAGACTTAGATTTGGTTCCTTAGAGATTATACCTTGATTCAGACTCATTTTTCCATTACTCCCATGTGTATGGCATCAATTAGTGTTTCCCCCTTTATCGATAATGGTATAATTCCTTTAGCTTTTAACACACCCAATTTATCCTCTGAATCAATAATTGTTGCAGCATACGAAGTAAGAGGCAAGTCTCCTTGAATATCTTTTATTAAGTGAAATATTGTCTTGAAGTCAAGATCTTCCATACTATAACCCAAAAATAAGAAATGCTTTCTGGCAAGACTATTTTTTAGTGAATTCACTAATAATGGTCTGGTTTTTTCCAAAGAAATAGAATCATCATTAGTAATCACAAACATATCAGGATGATCAAAATCTCCATGCATTTTGTAAATCAAAGGTTTTCTATTTCCAGCTAAAGTGATATGATCATCTCTAACAATTTTTTCTGTACTCACAAACTTCTTTTTGAATTCATCTTCAATAGAACTATCCCAATTAGTAGTATAGATTTCATCTAAATTAAAATCTGTAAGTTTTTTATAAGATTTTGACTCTCTCGTTTTAGATTTTTCTAAAACATTTCGGATATATTTGATAAGATCTCCTCGTTCTCTTTGAACTAAAACTCTTTCAGATATTGTTGGTAAATCATCTCCAACATATTCAATGTTAAAATGATTTGCAATTTTTTGTGCCAAAACAGTTCCAGTAGGATAACCCAATTCTGTAGATAGGCCTGAACCTACAAAAATCCCTAAATCATTATTTTTTGCATGATCAACTATTTCCTGAACAACACTCAAGTACGGATCTAAGGTTTCCAATAATTTTGTAGGTTGAATTTCACCTTCTAACATTATTTTAATTCCTGAAATTACACTTCTTCGATCAAATAATTTGTCAATGTCAGTATATGACAATTCACATACTTGATGTGTCTGTAAGGGAAGATCAAAATATGGCAATAATGCATTTGAAAGAGTAATTGATAGAAGTTTAAATCCACCACGTGAATATCTTTCTACAGCTGGAGCCATCAGATAATTTTTTTTCATTGCTAAAAAAATGAATTTTAGAGATTCATCGGATAGATTTTCTGGATCTTTAATTCCTATTTGTAGATAATTACGCTGTGTTTCTTTAAGATAATTTTTAAAAAGTAGTCCAATTTTTAAAATTATTGAGCGAAATACGTAAGGAGAAATACGAGGTATAAACTCAATTCCATCCATCAACTGACTAGCAAATTTTTTGATTGCAATATTTTGAGTATCCATAGAAATAACACCACGTCCATTCCATTCTTTAAAAACTGCATGTAACATTTTCAGAAAAATTCTTACATTTCCAGAGGATAGTAAAACTAAATTATCCAAACCAGAATAATTATTCTCTTGAGATGTTGGAGGTTCTGAAGGATTATAAACAAGAAATTTGTCAACATCGTATCCAAATGTTTTCAATCTTTTATTTGCAATAATTTTAAAAAAATCTCTAACATCGTTGAATTCTGTAGAATTTGGGGTAAGATTATGAGTTCCGATGTTTATAGTGATAAAATCACTTAGTAGATTGATGGATTTCCCAAATTCTTCTCGTTGAGTATTGAGTTCTGGTGGCAGTGTCGCAACTTTAAAAATCGGTTTTCTAACAGATACTATTTCACTAATAACTTGTTTTTGAAAAAAAGATAGTTCTTGATATTCATCTAACAATATCACAATCCATTTATTTTTAAAATCAGCAATAGATTCAGTTAAAACTTCTTGTAATTCGGATAAAAAAGAACTAATTGTCAATATTGAATTGAAATCTTCATTAATATTTTTCGAGTGATTCCTTATTTCTTCTCTAACCATATCTTTTACTTCAAGAAATTTATTTTTATTTTCAATTTCTAAAATACTGCAAATTTCTTTGCATACTGTTTGTTCTTCGAAAGGATCTATTACAATCAATGGGTAATGTTTCATTCGTTCTAAATCTCTTAGAACAAGTTCACATGCAGTTAAATTAAATAAATGTGTAAATTTTTTTTGCCATAATTCTTCAGGGTTTCCATTTTTATCTAAAGTTTCTTTAACTGTTCCAAAATAATGTTCAGTACCACGAATGTAAATTCCTAAATTGTTTTTGTCATAGTCAATTAATGAATCAGATTTGAACCTTTCAATTTGAATTCGAGTTGATAAATATTGTAAAATCATAGATTTGCCAGACCCTCGTGGCCCCATTATGTATACTGTATCTTGTTCTGTTACAGATTCAGATTTTTTTGAAGGTGTGAAAAAAATTTTAATTTCTTCTTCTCTTAATCTTTCAGTTGGAATAGATCTTACATCAATACCCATGTTAATAAAAATAATAAGTTCTCACTATAAATGAGATCTATACATTCAACAATGGATATGAATTCAAAATTGAACATGATAGAGATTTTAACTAAAGTAAAAAGCCACTTAAGAGAATACGACATATTTATTATAGGCGATCTTGTTTTTACAAATTCACGTGTAAAAACAATTAGAAACAGATTTTGAATATCTAAAAACACCAGTCACTTAACTTGATTGATCATTCAAATTAAGAAGTTTTAGACTAACGCTGTATAATGTGTCGTTCAATGTATTTGATAGGCATTGTTTCGGAACAGCACCCGCAAGTTATCAAACGATTTTACCTTGGAAGAAATTATCTAACAATTTTATCATCTACTAATATTTTCAAAATAAGAATCAGAAAAAGTAGCAGACATCATAAAGTCATTATAAAATTTATGTAAAAATGAAGGATTTGCTGAAAAATAATCATCAATTAAAATAAGATCGTTTACAGAAATTCCATCAACATCAGAAACAACGTATTTCAATAATATTTCTACAGTTTCAGATCTACCAGATATAGAAGAATCCTTATGAAGTAATTTTTGAACAGTGGCGAGATGGTCTAAAATCCCATCAGATAAAACACATTCACATATAGCCACACATTCATTTAAAGAAAATTAGATATAACATATGGTTAGCTGATCTGCTAAAATATTAGCTCAGATAATTACCAACTACTGGCATATTTTACCTGTTCAGCAGTAAGTTTATCGATTTTTACATTCATTGCCGCTAGAGCATCAACTGCAACTTGCATATCAATTTCTTCTGGAACATTAATGATTTTATTTTCCATTTTTTTGTGGTTTTTAAGAATATACAAAACAGAGAGAATTTGATTTGAGAAGGATTGCGCCATTACTTCTGGAGGATGTCCTTCTGCTGCAACTAAATTTGCAAGACGGCCCTGACCAATCAGATAAACTTTTTTTCCATTTTTCAAAGTGCATTCATCAAGGTTTGGTCTTACTTCTCTAACAGATTTTGATTTCTTTAGTAAGAATGCACTATCAATTTCTACATCAAAGTGACCAACATTTCCCATAATGGCTCCATTTTTCATTTGTAAGATGTGCTCTTTTCTAATTACACCAGTCATACCAGTACATGTAACGAAGATATCGCCAATCTTTGCAGCTTGTGCCATTGGCATTACTTCAAATCCATCCATATGAGCTTCAAGAGCTTTAATTGGATCTATCTCAGTGACAATTATTTTTGAACCCATTCCATGACATCTTGATGCAACGCCACGACCAACCCAACCATATCCAACTACTACCACGCGTTTTGATGCCAAAAGTAAATTCATGGCACGGAGATACCCATCAACAGTGCTTTGTCCTGTACCATATCGATTATCAAACATGTGTTTTGTATATGCTTCATTAACTAAAATTACAGGATATCGAAGTTGTCCCTTATTCTCTACTGCTCTAATTCGAGTAACACCTGCAGTGGTTTCTTCAGTTGCTCCAAGAATTTTCATGTTCTTGAATCTTTTATCAAAATGAGCTTTGATATTCATGTCAGCTCCATCATCAGTTAGAATGGTTGGTTTGTGTTTCAATACTTGATCAATACACCAATCATATTCTTTGACAGATTGTCCATGCCATGCATAAACATGGATTCCTTGAGATGCCAAAAATGCAGAGATGTTATCCTGAGTAGTTAATGGATTGCCACCACAACATGCAACAGTTGCACCTAGTTCTTTGGCCCCAATTAGTAAAACTGAAGTCTCTTTTGTGATATGCAAACAAAATCCAAGGGTTATACCCTTTAGTGGTTTTGATTTTTTAAAGCGATTAATGGTATTATCTAGAATTTGCATATGAGATCTAGCCCACTCATAAGACAATTTGCCTTCTTTGATCAATTTTTGGCTAGTCTTTACTTTACTCAACGATCAGATTCTTGAATTAGACTATAAAATTCTATCATACGAATGTAAATAAATGACAAGGATTCCACAGAATTATTGACTTGGAAGAAGATTGCCGAGAAGGGAGAAATTGCTACAGGAAAAGGCAAAGCTTTCAAAATTGATGGAAAACAAATTGCAATATTTAATCAAGATGGATATCATGCATTAGATGATCTTTGTGTTCATCAAGATGGCTCAATTGCACCTGGAAAACTAGAGGGAGATATCGTAGAATGCCCATTACACTTTTGGCATTATAACATCAAAACAGGCCAACTTAATGACTATCTAAAAGATGTCAAACTGGAAACATATTCTGTAGAGTCAAGAGACGACGGCATCTACGTAGATATCAAAGAGTAAAAAATTTCTTGATAATTTACAACAAGATAGATTCTAAATATTAAATGCAAAGTATGTGAATGTGATGGAAAATTATCCATCAGTTCAAATCTGCCAAGATTAACACATTGAATCTTTGAAGATATTCGTAAAACTAAAAAATTCTTTTAATTCACATTCAATCTATTTTTATTTTCATACATAACCAAGTATTAGTATATATAATTTATGGTTATTTTATTATCAAAAAACCACATAACTATATAACTAATTGGGATATAATGATAATAAAATGAACATAACTACAATAAACATCATAAAACACTTGGCGAATGGGGTTTCTGATGTCCAAACTCTAATGGACATCACAAAAATCAAAGAATGGCAAATTAATTCACAATTAAAAGATCTAACTCAATTTGGTTATGTTGTAAGAGAAGGAAATACTGTAAAATTAAAAGATGAATTGAAACCTGTTACCATTAGAGAATTAACAAAAAAAATCAACATTGAAAAAATTCTACGTGGTGCAAACGAAACAATATTTTCATATCTTACAGAACCAATATCTGTCAACGAAATAGTTTTGAAAGCTGAATTATCGCCATCTACTGTATACAGAGCTATTTCTGATTTTGAATCAGTTGGAGCAATTACTAGAACTGGGGATAAAATTAATGTTAACAGTTCTAATGAACAACTAGTACTTTTAGCAAATTCGTTAAATGCTGAACGAAAAAACTTGTATGAACCTAATGCCGAAATTTTGTTCAAAGATTCAACTAAGATTCTCAAGAGAGTACAAAAAGGTAAAATTACAGAAGGAGAACTTACTGGATTTTCTTTGTTCACTGAATATGGAATTGATTATGATATACATTATGATTATTACATTAAACAGGAAGATTCGTTAGATCTTCAACATGTTCTAATTCATGCAATATTTGATGCTCAAAGAAATATGAATAAACAAGGAATGATGATGGCCATAATATTTTATCTAGCACATAAAGAAAAGATGGATGTTCTTAATCTACGAAGAATCGCAGAAACATTTCAAATTGCACATGTATGGATAGATGTAGAAGGATACATTAGAAATAATGAACTCAAAAATCCTGCCTTGTTCTTACCTAGAGATGAGTTTATGGAAAAAACCAATTTATATGAAATTCCAACTACTCTGTATGTTTTACCAGAAGGATATCCTAAACTATTTGAAGACATTGGGAAAAACTTGCAAAGAAAAACCAAAGCATTTGTTATTGGTGGGGAGAATATGAGAATTAAGGGACTAAAACCACGAACAAAAGATATAGACATTGTTGTTGAAAATGAAGAAGATTACAACTCAATTATGGATGCATTAACAAAACTTGGTTATCAGCCAAAAGGCAATGTTGATTTTTCCACAGAAGATTTGAGACTTTATCCATCAATAATAATGGAGCATACTAATCGAAGCAGAATTGATTTGTACACTAAAAAAATTCTAAGAACTTTATCTCTATCGTCAAAAATGATTTCTCGTGCAGATTTATCTGATTTTGGTAATTTACGCCTAGGAATACTGAAAAATGAGGATGTTTTTCTTCTTAAATCGGTTACTAGTAGAGAAGGCGATGTCCAAGATATGGCGGCATTAGTAAACATGAGTTATGCTGGAGATGGTCAATTTAGACAGACTGATTTTGATTGGAACATTGTATGGGATGAGATAAATGAACAAGAAAAAGAATCTCATTTACAAAGCTTTAGTGAAATCATACGAGACAATATTGAATGGTTAGTACAACAAACTGGAATAACTCCTCCAATTCGTAATAAGTTACAAAGATTTGTTTTAGATCAACAAATTAAAAAATTACTTCGAGAAGGAATGATTTCAATAAAAGAAGTAGTTGAACAATTGATCGACGAAAATAATTCTGAACAAACTATAAGAAATCGAATTAATGCATTAGTCAAAATAGATGTAGTTAAGAAAGAATCTCAAAACAATGAAATTCTAATATGTTTTTCAAATAATTTATTTTATCCTGAAAATACTTCAAAAATCACTTCTAATAATTTAGATTCATATCTTCAATGGAGATTTACAACCAGAGAAGGTCCAACTCCACTTAAGCTTGAACAAGTTGCAGACGAATTAATATCATTAGGTTATGAAACAATTGAAGAAATAGACAATATTGTAAACAAAATGTTAAATGGATTACATGAATATGAAAAAGAATACTATCAAATAGATAAAAAACTTTCTACTAAAAGTAGGATAAAACAAGTTGGTGCTATGAGGATATGCATAGGATTATCTAATCCAAAATTTGGCAAAAATGGCACTACCAATTTCTATATAGCAAACTTTGAAAAATTCTCAAAAATTTAGGGGAATGCAATTTATGCATAGTGTTTACATGAAGCTAAACTGATATGAGTGTTCAAGAACGCTTAGCCAGCATAATTGCTCAAACAAAAAAAGAATATGAAAATAAAAATTATGTTGCAGTTTTAGGTTATTCAAGTGTTGGCAAGACTGTGTTACTTACCCTCATCAGTAATGCTCTAGACAAACATTTCTCAGATAGACATCCTGACATTGATGCTAGAATTACTGCTGGTGATGTACACCTAAAGAAATGGGAAAATAATATGATTGAAGGTAAATTTCCTAAAAGAACAGAAATACTTGAACAAGAAGAAATTATTCTCAATATGAGAGGTACTGGTGCGACTACCAGTATTCCTATAGATTTTCGTTTCCCAGATATTTCAGGAGAAGATTTTCAAACTCTTTGCATTGGGGTAGAGTCTTTGTGTTTGTCAATAAACTCTGCAGGAGAAAATTGATATCCAACTGTATCAAATTTTGCTAATAGTATACGATATCGTTTTGTAATTTTTGTCTTACATTTGGATTTATCAAAAGGTTTTATGACTGAATATACTGCAGTTTTGGCACCCATTAGATTCTAAAAAAATACATGGTATAAAAAACACTGAAAGTACTATGCACTATGTGTGTTCAAAATGAACTTAATTAGATTCAATATTAGGCACAATTTTTATTCACATATTCTTCAAATTAGTTATTGAATCAAGATATCATTAATGAAATAAAAAATAACGACTATGCTTCAATAACTGAAACAATTGAGAAATTCGTATCAGAGCAAATAGAAAAAAATAATGCAAAAGGCGTCATCCTTGGATTAAGTGGAGGGATTGATTCAGCAGTTTTAGCATATATCTGCAAAAGAAAACTAAAAGAAAAGACATTGGCAATTATAATGCCAGATACGTCCATCACACCATCAGAAACAGAAGACGCCCTCAAAATGATTTCATTAACAGGAATCGAACACAAATTAATTGACATCAAACCAATTGTAAATGAATATTCCATGTATCTTGAACCAAATGAAAAAGCTAAAGGGAATCTTCGTGCAAGAATTAGAACCAATATTTTGTATTACTATGCAAATTCCAAAAACTATCTAGTTCTAGGTTCAAGTGACAAAAGTGAAAACCTAATTGGTTATTTCACAAAATTTGGAGATGGGGCATCAGATATTACTCCAATTATATCTCTATACAAACTACAAGTAAGAGAGATTGCAAAGTATCTTGGGGTTCCAGATAAAATTATTTCAAAAAAGAGTAGTCCACATTTATGGAAAGAACATGATGCAGCAGAAGAATTAGGTGCCTCATATGAGGAAATAGATTCTATTCTGTATTGTTTATGTGACAAAAAATTATCTATTGATGAAACAGTAAAAATAACTCAAATTGAAAAGTCAATCATAGATAAAGTCCACAAATTAAACATAAACAGTGAACATAAAAGATTGCAAGCACAAAAACCAGATAGAGAACAAGAATGAAACTTCAAGATACGTTATCAAATTCAGAACAAGAGTTAGATATTTCAAAAAAAGTTAGAATTTATCTATGTGGAGTGACTGTTTATGATGAATCTCATATTGGGCATGCAAGAACCATCATAGTTTTTGACGTATTAAGAAAATATCTAGAGAGAAAAGGAGCAGAAATTGATTTTATTCAAAATTTTACGGATGTAGATGACAAAATCATTAATCGTGCACAATCAGATAACACAACTGCAGAAAAAATCAGTACAAAATACATTGAGAATTATTTCAGAGATTTTGATGGATTAAATGTAAAACGTGCAACAAACTATCCTAAAGCCACAGAACACATTGAAGATATAATCAAATTTATTGAAAAACTGGTAGAAAAACAAATTGCATATATTTCAAAAAATGGTGTCTATTTTTCAATATCAAAATTTCCAGAATATGGGAAATTATCAAAAAAGAAAATAGATGAACTTCAATCAGGGGCAAGAATTGAAGTAGATGAGACAAAAAATGATCCATTGGATTTTGCAGTATGGAAATTCTCTGATGTAGAGCCTGTGTGGGACAGTCCATGGGGAAAAGGTAGACCAGGATGGCACATAGAATGCTCTGCAATGAGTATAAAGTATCTTGGAGAAAACTTTGAGATTCATGGTGGCGGAAGAGACTTGATATTTCCTCATCATGAAAACGAGATTGCACAATCAGAATCTCACACAGATTCTACATTCGCAAAAATTTGGATGCATGTAGGAATGGTGACAATTAGTGGAGAAAAGATGTCAAAATCCCTTGGAAACATAAAATCAGTCAAACATGTTTTAGAGAATTGGGGATCTAACATTATCAGATTATTCTGTCTGTCAGGACATTATTCAAAACCAATTGATTATTCAGAAGAGTTGTTAAATGAAAATCTCATCAAGTGGAGGCAAGTTGAGACATGCTACTATGAACTAATTCATGCAGATAGTGAAAACTGTGAAGATGTCAATCAAATAATCCAAAAGATCAGTAGTGAATTTGATAATGCATTGGAAAGTGATTTTAACACACATCTTGCATTGTCATCTTTTTTCCAACTAGTCAAAGAGGCAAACAGATCAGCAGCTGAAGAAAAACTTGGAAAAGAAGATGCGCAAATTATCAAAACAGAATTGCAAAGAATGTTAGATATTTTAGGATTACGTATTCCAGAAATGACAGAAAATGAAAAAAAAGAGATAGACAATCTAATTAAAAATAGAGAGCGATTTAGAAAAGAAAAACAATTTGAAGATGCAGACAAAATTAGAGACAAACTAAATGAGATGAATATAGAATTAATTGATCATAAAGAAAAAACAATTTGGATGAAAAAAGAAAACATTAAAGCTGAAAATTAGTTTGAACTAATTATTTTTGAGCCCAAAAAAATTAGCTGAATCTAATTAGTTGTATCTAATTTTCGTAGTGTTTAATAGAATTATTCACCAATATAATACATGAATGCATGGAATAAATTTTGGCAATGGTATGAAAATAAAATTCTAGGGAGTATAGTAATTATTGCAATAATACAATTCATTCAAGTTCCACATATGATATGGAATGCAGACATTATGTTAGAAGCAGGAATTGTATCTAGAATTCATCCAGTGATTGATTGGTTCTTGTACGGAGTAGACCTGATTGAAATTATTTCAATAATTAATGTTGGAATGATAATGTTTAGCCTGATCAAAAAAAGACGTGCAAAAAAACAAGTTGCTACAGAGATGGCATAAACACCATCAAATTTTTTATTAAAATCTAAAAGAAATCAGATAGAGTTTTTTGTCTAATAATTTGTGAGATTTTTCCATGCGAAAGCCATTCAGTTTTACTGATACTCATCTTATTTGATGCCAAAATGAGTGCTTGATCAAAGGTATTAGATATTGCAGGTTTTTGCTTCATTGCCTCACGAATTCCTTCACGGACTTGCCACACACCAACAGGAATAGCATATTCTGGCCTAATTTCTCTAAGAATTACAACTCCGGCTTGAATTTTCTTTTCAGACAAATATTCTGCAACACCTAATTTGGCTGCAAAATAAGCACCGGCTATAGCAGGAGGATGATTAATCCCACGAGCGTCCTCAGAGTCAGACCCAAATCCCAAAATTCCATTTGAATACCAAGCTTCAATCATTTCATATATCCACCTATGAGGAAACAAGACAATTGAGAAAACATTTCCTAGATGTTCATATGAAAAAACTCTACATGAATCAATCAAATTATAATCTAAAATTTCATCTGTAAGAGATTTAGAAATGATATCATCAGTTGCAGTTATGCTCCATTTTGTTGGAACTAGTTTTCTTTTTTGCCCAAGCATTCCAATACTGAAGCATTTTTGAATTTTGGAAATTTCAATTCCGGAATTATATAAATTCAAAACTGCATCTTGTGCTTTCAAATCTTTATCATAAAATATTTTTTCAATTGATTTGACAGAAGAAGTGCCAGAAAATTTTGCAGATTTTATTTCACCAATTGGACCAAAGGGTGCACTTTCACCATCAAGGGATACACTTGGAGAAGTTGCTTTGTGAAATATCAAATCAGAATCAGTAGGTTTTGATGACATTGTTACCTCTTGAAGGTTTTCAATGTAACGTCCATCTGTTTGAGTTATAGGAGTTTTCTGTATTCCACGAATCAAGTTTAATCTAAAATTAACAATTTCTTCAAGGGATTTGCCTTTCCATTTTTCAGGACTGTCAAGTAAACTGGTATCACCATGAATTGGCGGAACCATTGGACCAACAAAGACTTTGGGATAATTGTAAGAACCAACAAAAACAGATGGAGGGCTAGTTCCGCTTAATGAATCAGAAGAGAAAAGATTTCCATATTTTGACAGAGACTCGTGCCATTTTGCCAAAATTGAACGTCGGATATCTTGAGAATCAGAAGACATGTTTTTTGTGCCTAAATTATGCCTATTAACTTGCCTGATCAAAGATTTTGACGATTAGTTAACGTATGATGTTTAAGGATCAACACAGTTCAAAACAACATGTCAATTAAGAGAATAGTCTCTTTTTTGCCTAGTGCAACAGAATTGCTTTACGAGTTTGGAGTACAAGGCAGTCTTTATGGTGTAACGCATGAATGCAAATACCCACAAGATGCAACTTCAAAACCAAAAGTTATAGATTCTGTAATTAATTCAGATGAATTAACCAGTAAAGAAATTGACACAATGACTTGTCAGTTATTAAACGATAAAAAAGATATTTTTATTTTAAATGAAAAAAATCTTATAGAATCTAATCCTGATCTAATTATTTCACAAGAAACATGTAAAGTATGTGCAGCATATACAAATCAAGTAAACAAAGCATTGCAGATTCTTCAAAAGAAGCCAATGCTATATTCAATGGATCCACACAACTTGAATGAAATAATAAATTCAGTGACAGAGTTGGGAAAAATTTTAGAAAATGAAAAGAAAGCAAAAGAGATCACTAATTCGCTTGAAGAACGAATCCAGAACATAAAAAAAATAGAGAATGATAAAAAACCCAAGGTTCTTGCAATTGAATGGATTGAGCCATTTTTTACTGCAGGTCACTGGATTCCAGAAATGATACAAATTGCAGGTGGAATTAACATGATAAGTAAAATTGGAGAACACTCAAGACGGCTAGACATTCAAGAAGTTATCAAATCCGATCCTGACATCATCATCATGATGCCTTGTGGCTTTGATACAAAACGTACAATTTTAGAATACAACATTCTAAAAGAAAATAAAATATGGAATTCTTTAAAGGCTGTAAAAAATAATAAAATTTTTGCAGTTGATGCAAATTCATTTTTCAGCAAACCAAGCATTAGGACTATAGAAGGATTGGAAATACTTGCTAAAATCATCCAGCCAGACAATTTTGAAGACATTCATGTCTCTGAAGAGTCATTTTCAAATATTTGATTAAAAACTCATTATAGGCTCAAAAATATAGATTGTTACACAAAACAACATACTACCTGCCATATCCACTTTTGGAAATAACATTGTATGGCAATGAGTTTTGCAATAGACCAACAAATGGATGGTTTGTTAAAAATGACTAACGATGTTTTGGCAAAATTAAAGAGAAAAGTACAGTAATTAATTATTTTTTTGCGGCGCTAATTAGAGACACGACATCCCTATCTCTTAGTTGATAATCAATTGGTAGTCTCAAATTATTCCTCAAATCTTTTCCATAAAGAAGACCTTTAGTCAAGTCAGAATGAATTTCTTTTGCGAGATCATTTACTGTAGATCCGTCTTTTAGCAGGATTAAATCAGGAAGTATTCTTCCCTTTTTATCAGAAAGATTTGTTTCATTTGCAACAGGATAAATGGAATTCATCTTAAGCAGTTTGAAGACTGCAACGTTGATTGCAAATTGAACCCCAGTTCTCATATATTCACCCATAATTCCTTTTTCAATAAAGTTTAGCGCATTGGTTTGCTTTTCATTTAGCTCATCTGATTTAATTATTTCAAATTGCTCAGAACCAGGAGAATATTTTATCAGTCCTTTTTGTTCTGCACGTCTGAGACTAAATTCACTATCACCACTAACAGGAACAACGATAGAGTCATTATATTTCTCTCTTAGTCGAGCAAAATTTTTGTCTGCACCTTCAACATCAATTTTATTAGCTACAATCAAGGTTGGTTTTGAGAGTTTTCTTAGGTATGATGAAAATTTTTTGCCATCACCTATATCAAAATCATCAAAATTTTTGTCCTCAAGTTTAGTTGCCAAAAGTGTTTCTTTAACATGAGTTTTGGTTACACCAATACCTCGATAAAGATCAGTTACTGCATCTACAATATTAGAACCTGTTCTGATTAATTTTGATACCTTATCTCTATTTCCTTCTAAAATTTTATGATACCACATGATTAATTCTTCTTCTATATCTGCAAAATCAGAAATAGGATCACCAGTTCCAACTTCGCTAATTTTTCCAGTTGAATCAATTCCGCCAGAAGCATCAACGACATGAAGTAGTGCATCAGATTGTGCAGCAATGGACAAAAACTGATTACCAAGCCCTTTACCTTTCCATGCATCCTTGATGAGCCCAGGCAAATCTATTAATTCAATTGGAATATACCTCCATCCTTCAACACATTTGGAATTATTCGGATTATCTTGAATTTTAAATTCCTGATGAACACAAAGCGTAATTGCATGTGCTATGCCAGACATTGGTTTTTTGGTAGTAAAAGGATAAGATGAAATTTCTTCAGAAGACAGTGTAGCAGAATTAAAGAATGTGGTCTTTCCAGTGTTTGTTTTGCCAATTAATCCAAGCTTGATTGTCACACCATAATTGTTAGTTTAGAATATTTATCTCTGCCTAGGAGTTGGAAGAATTTTTATTTTTGATTTTTTCAAGTGATTGATTAAGTTCTTTGATGGCCCATTCAATATCAGACAAATCATCTGCAGATAGGGATTCTTTCCATTTTTCCAAAACACTACTTGCAATTTCTGAGCAATTATACAACAAATTCCAATATGGATGATGCTCAGCTGTAGCATATGCAAGTTCTGATACATCATTAAGACCATTTCTTGCTCTTGCTAAAGATGTAATTTTTTCACCAAATATTTTGACAATATCATTTTCAAGATCGTTTTCAATTTTTAGAGGAATATTTTGTTGTTCATATTTTTTTGCCAACTCAAGTAAATCATCATAAAAATTTTCAAAGTTAGTCATCTTGACAGTCTCTGATGTTCTGCCAACATACATCTGTTGTAAACTACTTTGATTCCTTCTTTTCTTGCTAATTCTTCAGCTTCAGAATTGTGTATTCCCTCTTGTAACCAAATTACTTTTGGTTTTTTCTTTATGGCATCTTGGATAACTGGTAGAACTTGGTCTGAAGGTCTGAATATATCTATAATTTCAATTTCTTCATTTATTTCTAAAACAGAATCATAGCATTTTTTACCCAAAATTTCTTCAGCTGTTGGATTTACAGGAGTAATATCATATCCATTATCAGACAAATATTTAGGCACATAATGAGCTGCTTTGGAAGAATGCTTAGACATTCCTATAACAACCACTTTTTTTAAAGAAAGTATATCACGAATTTGTTCATCAGAATTATTATCTTGTTCCACAAAAAACAAACAGGCATGCTGAATATAATTTTTAAAGGATTTGCAAGTAAGCGAAGAATTTTTTAGTCATAGTAAAAGCAATACAACATGAACGAAGAGTCAAAAGAGATCATAGTACTAGGAGCAATAAAAGCAGGAATTAAAAAATTTGATAAAATTCAGAAAATAAGACATATTGACCCTGAAGAATTGAATTCAATTTTGGAACAACTGGAAAACAAGGGGTTTATTCGCGTAGAAGAAAAAAAAGGATTACTAGGGACGAAAGTAGAGATTAGGGTTACTGAAGAAGGCTCCATAGAAGTAGACAAACAAGTTCACGAATTACAGGCAAGGTGGAATCAAATGTCTACACTGTACAAAACAAAAGACAAAGAGAATCTAAAACAATACATGGATGATAACAAATCAGTCTTACCCATGATGATATTCTTCGGAGTAATGGATATGATGATGTTTTCAATGATGTTTAGTATGATTGGGATGGCAGCATCAGATTATGTTCCATTGGAGAGTATGCCAGAAGGATGGGATGAAACTGTCGGTGAGGGAGAATTTGATATGGATGTAGGGTTCTAGTGTGTATTTTATACTTGAAGTAAAAATAAATCATAGTTGATATACAAGTCGTTTGATAATCCAGGATTAGTAAAAGTACTTAGATTTTTGCAAACCCACAACACAGAATATCTATCAGGTCAAGATTTGAGTGATGTCTTAAGAATAAGCAGAGTTGCAGTATGGAAACATATCAAAAAAATTCAGGAGTTAGGGTATATTGTTGAGTCAAAACAGAAACTAGGTTACAAACTAACATCAAACTCTGATGCTCTTTTTCCATGGGAGATTACTTCAGAACTTGGAACAAAGATAATTGGACAACAAGCTTACTATTTTGATTCAATTGATTCTACTCAAAACCAGGCATTAAAAATTGCAGATGATCCTGTAAATAATGGCACCATAATAATTGCAGGAAGACAGACAGGAGGAAAAGGAAGATCTGGAAGAGCGTGGATTTCACCCAAAGGAGGTATTTGGTTTTCAATAATTTTACATCCAAAATTTGATATTTCTATTACAACTTTATTTCCAATTGCGTCTGCACTAGCATTATCAATAGCAATAGAGAAAACAATGAAAATTTCACCAGAATTAAAATGGCCAAATGACTTGACTATCAAAGGCAAAAAGATAGCAGGAATTCTAGTTGATGCATCACTAGAATCAAACAGAATTGAAAATATAGTATTGGGAGTAGGCATAAATTTTGATGTAGATGTAAAACAGATTGAAAAAACACTCGAAGGTTCACCAAATTTTTATGGGATAGCATCACTTAATGAACAAAAAAACAAAGTCAAAGCAATTCAATTAGTTCAAACGTTTCTGGTGGAACTAGAAAAAATTTATGAATTACTAAATACAAAACAAACAAATAAAATCATTTCAGAATGGACTAAAAGATCATCAACAATTGGAAAGAATGTGAAATTAGACACCAGAGATGGGAAAATTAAAGGAAAAGCAATTAAAATTGATGATGATGGGGCATTAATTGTATCAGATAACAACAAAACTAACAGAATAATTGCAGGCGATATTATTCATTTATCAAAGTAGGTTATTTTTTAGTAATTCTGGATTTAGTTTTTGTCTTTGATCTTTTTTTTGTTTTAGAAAGCATGGAAGATTGGTGTTCCAGTATTTCTTTGAGATCATTTTGAATGTCAAAAACAGTAGAGAGTAGTTTCTCTAGAGCAGTAGAATATTGCTCATATGCAGATAATAGTTCAGTTTTCTTTTCATTGGACTTTGATAGATATTCATTTGAGCGTAGCAGATTTGCCGAAGTAATTAATTCAGGTATTTCAGATGCCGGATCGCCTAATTGCTTCAAATCTGCTTGAATTTGTTGAATTTTTTTACGCAAGTCATAAACTAACTCTCCAGATACAATTGAGGTCAATGCAAAAATACGTAATTATGAATAAATTAAAGATTGTCTAACAGCAAAATATTGTTTAATATGAAAATAGTAAATGTGAGCCTGAATTTAGTATAAAATAGAAATAGACATTAAACAAAGAATCTATGAAAAAATATACAATGATAATTCCTTATTTGTTAGTCATAATTTTATTGAGTTCATCTGTTCTTATAGGAACAGTATTTGCACAAACAGAAGAAGATACAGAATTAATGTTCAATCAAGCTAATGAGCACTTTGTTAAGAGTGAATACAAAGAAGCCATAACAATCTATGACAAGATCTTAGAGATCATACCAAACAATATTTCGACTCTAAAAATGAAAGGAATAGCGCAAAGCAATCTTGAATACCACACTAATTCATTAAAGCAATTTTTCAAAGTTTTGCAATACAAACCAAATGATGCCACATCATTAACAGGTATGGGAGTGGGATTTGGAAATCTAGGGGAATATCAAGAAGCAGCATCATATTTTGACAAGGCATTAAAAGTAAAACCCAATAGCACTGTAATTAAAAATTATAAAGAATTTGTAGAAAAAGTAATTTCAAAATATCCATACACACCAACTGAGAAACCAGCAGAATTGGAAAAAGAAGATACCATAACTATTCCAGAAGAATTGGAAAAAGAAGATACCATAACTATTCCAGAAGAATTGGAAAAAGAAGATACCATAACTATTCCAGAATGGGTAGAACCAATAGTAAAATGGTGGTCAGAAGAAAATATTGATGATTCAGAATTTATTTTAGCTGTATCATACCTAATGGAAAATGAAATAATACAAATTCCACCCATAGAAATACAAAGTATTTCTGAAGACAAAATTCATGAATGGATAAAAAATAACATAGGATGGTTGACAGATGAACAAATAGATGATTCAGGTTTTGTTTCAGGTATTGAATATTTAATAGAAAAGGAATTAATTGCTGTAAATGTTCAAGATTCAACTCAATTACAAGATTCAACTCAATTACAAGATTCAACTCAATTACAAGATTCAACTCAATTACAAGAACAATTAGATCGTGAATTTTACTTTTTTGAAAAATATCTTAGAGATATTTCAAAAAATATTTCTAAAGAGACCAGATATATTGAATATCCAAACCCCAGCCAAGATGTGATAAAAAAATTCCTCAGAGATTATGTTAAATGGAATTTTGAAGAAGAGGTGAAAAAAGCATCTGCAAAATTTCCCGATCCAACATATGAAGTAATAGATAACATAATCATTATTTACTACAAAGTATTCATCAATGATCAACCAACTGGACTTCCATTAGATCATGTCAGTACATTAGAAGACTCTTTTGCATTTTGGAAAGAACAAGATTTGAATATTAACAATCAAACAGCTAAAATACAATTTGAAATTACAAGTTCAAAATATGAAGCAAATGTTTGGATAACTTGGGTAGTTCGAGATCTTGGAGCAGGGGTTCTGGGACATGCACATATTGGAAAAGGAGTTGTAGAAGTAACATTAGGAGATTACAATTGTGATGGAAGTTTTCAATTGTATAATGTTAAAAGTGTCGAGACAATCATGACACACGAATTAGGACATTCTATTGGTTTGAAACACGTTACAGAACAAAGTAATATCATGTATCCATCATATACTCCATCGTATGCATATTGTCTTCTAAGTTGAATTTGTAAAAATATGATTATATTCTAAAAAATTAGAATAAAGATTAGCTTCACCTACACACAATTAACCTGTGGAGATTAGGTAAAACGAATAATAGTCTAACTAATCATTTTTTGTAATTATGCTTAAAAATACAACTGCTATTGGGCCTAAATGTCCAGCCTGTGGAGGTAGAAAAATGATCACAGATCAAAGTACAGGAGAGTTGTGTTGTGAAAAATGTGGATTTGTGGCTACAGACAAAATTTCAGATACAGGTGCTGAATGGCGTTCATTTGCAAATGATGAAAGCAGCAGAGCCAGAACAGGAGCTGGAACTTCATTAACAATACACGATATGGGCTTGTCTACAATAATTGGTAAAGCCAACAAAGATTCAACAGGAAAACCACTATCTTCAAGTGTAAAGAGTTCTATTGAAAGACTGAGGACATGGGACAGTAGATCACAAGCACATTCTTCTGCAGATAGAAATCTCAGACAAGCACTTAATGAAATGGATAAACTAAAAGACAAACTTGCGTTAACAAATGCAGTAATAGAAAAAGCTGCTTACATTTACAGAAAAGCAATGGAGAGAAAATTAGTCAGAGGTCGTTCAATTCAAGGATTAGTCGCAGCATGCATTTATGCATCATGTAGAAATACAGAAACACCTAGAACTTTGGATGACATTGCTAAAGGAATCAATATTAGAAGAAAAGAAGTTGCCAGAGGTTATAGATTAATTTTCAGAGAACTTGATCTGAAAATGCCAGTAGTTGATCCAGTAAAAGGAGTTTCTAGGATTGCAAGTATTGCAGAATTAAGTGAGAAAAGCAAGCGCAAAGCAATCATAATTTTAAATCAAGCGAAAAAAATTGGTTTAGTTGCAGGAAAGGATCCAATGGGAATAGCCGCTGCTGCGCTATATCTTGCATGTATCAGTACAGGAGAAACAAAATCACAAAAAGATATTTCAATTGCATCGGGAGTTACTGAAGTAACTATAAGAAACAGATGCGCAGGATTGAGAAAAATGCTTAATGATTAGAATGTCTTCATAGGGGTTTTTTTCAGAGGTTCGATAATTTTAAGAATTTTAAAGGAAAGTTTGCCAAAATCAGTCTCTTTTTCACACGATATCAACATTACATCATAATTAGTTAAGGGGAAACTCATTACAATGACTTTATCTCTATAAGACATAGAAAAGTGAACTATGCCAAATTCATTATCAAATTCATGCCTCATTCTTACACGTAAAGAAAGTTCCATGAACATCATTTCATCTTGTTTTTGAGCTTCAAGTGAGAGCAAGCCTTCCTTCATCCCACCAGACACCAAATGACCTCGACTGTTGATGATTCTGGCTGAACGCATCTTGGAATCTAATTTAATGATTTTCTGACAGATTTTTTCAAGCTTTTCTACATCAACCATTTGTATAGTTAAACAAGCGATCTATTTATTGCGATCTGTGTTATTAGATATCTGTGCAATCAGAATCACCTAAAAATATAACCGATTATTACAAACATTTGTCCCTTTTCTGGACAGACATCATTCATTTGATGTCAAGTAAGCCACAAGCACTAACATCAATTGGTCCAATGAGAGCATTTGCTGCAAATTCAAAAAAAATTACTACAGAGTTAATTGACATCAATGAGACATTATTTGGATTTAATCAATATCTTACAGAATACTACAAACAGCTCTCAGATACTTGGAAAGATGCACAAAAGAAAGTCAATCTAAAAGCCCCAGAAGTTCCTCAAGATGTAGAGCAAATTGAAGCATTCAAAAGAATTTGGATAGATATTTTCGATAATGATTTTACAGAATTGTTTGATTCTAAAAAATTTGGTGAAAACTATGGAAGACTAGTTTCAAAAGAGCTTGAATTAACTAAACATTGGAATAACATCACTAATGTAATTTTACAATCAGCTAATCTTCCAAGTAAAGAAGAGATGGATGAAGTGTACAAAGAAATTCATTCTCTTAAAAGAAGAGTTGTCAGACTAGAGTTAGAATCAAAGAAAAGGGAAGCGAAAAAAAATGCAACCTGAATCAAAAATAGACCCAAAAATAATTGAAGAGATTTTAAAATTCAGTAATAATGTCATTAAAGCCCCAGAGTTAGTTGCAGCACCTGATGAAATTAGTTTGGAAGTAACAGAACATGATATTGTACTGGAGATAGATAAAACAAGACTATTACATTACAAACCGCTTACAGAAAAACAACATAAAACACCATTGTTAATTTCATATGCATTAATTAACAGATACCACATACTTGATATCCATCCAGAAAAAAGTTGGGTTAGAAATCTTCTGCAACAGGGATTTGATGTATACATGCTTGACTGGGGAACACCAACTAGTATGGACAAATATCTTGATTTTGATGATTATGTAAATGGGTATTTGGATTCTTGTGTAGAATATATCAAAAATGAATCATCTGTTGAAAAAATTTCATTACAAGGATATTGTACCGGGGGAACAATAGCAACGGCATACATCACATTGCATCCAGAAAGTGTAAAAAACTATGTCGCAACAGCCCCAGTAATTGATGGATGGAGAGACACTACAGTGATTAGCAATCTTGCAAAACACATGGATGTGGATAAAATGGTAGAAACCATAGGAAATATGCCACCTGAATTCATGTACTATTGTTTTTCAGTCCTTAAACCATTTGAGCAGGGAATTGAAAAATATGTCAAGTTTTTCAAAAATATAGATAATAAAAAATATGTTGATAATTTCCTCAGAGTTGAAAAATGGCTAGGAGACACACCTCCCATTCCTGGCGCGTTGTTCAAACAGTGGATAAAAGACATCTATCAAGATAATTTACTCATTCAAAACAAGATGTACGTAGGGGGGGAACACATAGATTTGAAAAAAATCGATATGCCACTTTTTACACAAGTTGCAGTAGGGGATCATTTGGTATCACCTGAATGTAGCATGCCACTTCATTATGCGGTAGGTAGTGAAGATAAAACGTTGAGAATGTATCCAACAGGACATGTTGGAATGATTGCAAGTTCATTGTCTCAGAAAAAAGTACTGCCTGAGCTAGGACAGTGGTTAGCTAAAAGATCATAAAATAAAATTGATAAAAAAAAGAAAAAAAGAAAGTTTTGCCACTAGTTATTCTTCGTGGTGAATGCAGAAATCCAAGATTGTAGAATGCTTCTGTTTAGGTCAGCAAATGATTTTGCATTATCGTTGAATGTTTTAATATTTTGTTGTGTTGCATCGATGGTTGCAAGTGCTACTTGATTTTGTATTGAAGCTGCCTTGACAATTTCTTCTGTTGTATCATGAATTACTTTTAATGTTGCTTCAGGAATGTTAGTTGCGATACCTGCTTTCTTTACATATTCTTTTTGTAGTGCAATAGTTGAATCAACTATGTTTTCATATGCTTGTAGGTATTCCTGTTGTACATTAGTAATGGATTGATGATATTGTGGTACGGATTGTTTAATACCATTGAAGAGTTTGTCTACATTTTGCTGATATACAGAAAATACATCTTTTGAATTTCTGGTTGTTGTTGTTTCGTTACTCATTGTTTCACCTCCTTATTTTTTGATTTTTTTGCTATTGGCAGGATAATTACTTGAACCAAGTCGCCGTCTCCCAAACCAAGTGCATTACGTTCAGCTTCAGGGATTGAGATTCGCCCATTACTACTGATGGTAGTTTTGTAAGCACCCCAATTCATGAAGGATGGAAGCATTTGTCCGATGTTAAACATTGTATCCATACTTTTACTTTGCATGGATGACATGTTTTGCATCATATTGGATTGAGTTTGTCTAGTACTGTCAGAAACTTCTCTTAGAGTATCTAAGGGATTGAATGTTTGGCTGGTTTGATTGGTCATCAAAGAGCCAAAATTTTTAATAAATTCTGTTTGAGCACGTCCACTTTTTTGGATCCAGTCCTTGAACATTTCAGTTGGATCATACTGGTAATTATTACCACTCATTGGTAATTAATGGATTTAAGAGGTATATAAATCCATCTAGACGTTATTCAAAAACTCCTTTACTTTAGAGGCAAAAGTGAAGGGGTCATGAACATATGGCGTATGACCACATCCATCCATTCTAAAAAATCGACAATCCTGAATTGTGGATACAAAACTATCTGCATAATGAATTGGAATAACAGGATCATTGGAACCCCAAATAATCATGGTGGGGGTAGAAATTGTTTGAAGTTTAGACGTGATTAATTCGGAGTTTTTTATTCCTAGTAATGTAGACATGAAAGCAAGTTTTGCATTAGGTAATCGCATTCTTTCTATAAATCCATTAACAACTACTTTAGTGATATTTTTTCCAGAACCTTCCATCAATTCAAATGCATTTTTTGCATTTGTTTCATTTGGATATAGTGCTGCCATGATATATGCATCAAGTGCAGGAGTAGATTGCCTCATAACTCCAGAAGGAGAAACAAGAATAAGTTTTTCAATGTCTTGAGAATGAGAAACTGCAAATTCAGCACATATTTGTCCCCCTAATGAAGAACCAATTAGATTAGGTCGTGCAATATCAGAGGCAACTAAAAATTGTTGCAGAAAATCTGAAAAGAATTCAAGAGTGTAGTCTACAAGAGGTTTATCACTATAACCAAACCCAATAAGATCAGGAACAACAACACGAAATTCATCTGCAAAAAGAGGAATTACTTGATCCCATCTTTCAGCAGATGCTCCCAATCCATGAACAAGTACAAGTGTTTTTTTAGAATCACCAGACTCCAGATAACGGATCTTGTTTCCATCTATCTGAAGGAATTTTTCTTCCAACATTTAATCGTCAATTATTATCACTAGATAAGTTTTAGTTAATTTAGCGATCAAATACATTTATGGTTTTTTGATATATTCAAAATTAAAGTAATTTTTATGATAAACCGTGTTTCTTGAAATATTTTTGGTGATATTCTTCTGCAGCATAGAATGTAGGAGTAGGAATAATTTCAGTAACAATAGGATGTTCATACCGTCCGGATTTGTCAAGTGTTTGTTTTGACTTTTCAGCGATTTCTTTTTGTTCATCATTGTGATAAAAAATTGCTGAACGATATTGAATTCCAATATCAGGTCCTTGGCGATTCAATGTTGTGGGGTTGTGATTATTCCAAAATACATCAAGAAGGTCTTCATAAGATATTTCATTAGGATCGTATTCTACTTCCACAGCTTCGACATGTCCTGTTTTATCTGTACATACTTCTTCATATGTTGGATGGGGTAATTGGCCACCAATGTATCCTACTTTGGTAGACTTGATACCCCTAGTTTTACCAAGTAAATCTTCAACATGCCAAAAACACCCTGCACCAAATGTTGCTTTCAATTCAATTAATGTGAATGTATATCAAATTAAAACTATTTGTTAAAATTGAGAATTATTTAATTCCAATTATTCCTTCTTGAATAAGAAATTTCAAAGAATTTACAAATTCATATTCTGAAATCAAATCCTGTGACCACCATAATGCATTGTTTCTAATCCAATTAGGAATTTCATCTCCAGATACATCTCCAGAAGGGATATCTGAAATCATGACGATGTTATTTTCTAGTAAAAATTCAATTCCAGATGCAAATGTAGAATCAGGAATTGCACCTGTTGCCCATTTTCCTGCATCAAGCTTCATTTCAGGAGGTAAAGGAACAGGATCTTCATAACCTAAAATATTGTAAATGGAGATATCTGAGAATTGAGAATCAAACCAAGATTTGTAATCAGGTTCATTATAATATCGGTCAATATAGTATTGTGGTGATTTATCAAAAGATGGGAAACCATCAAGCGAAGTTGTTTTGTAGCCAACTACATCAGTAATAGAATTAAAAGGGAATTGAGAATCAAACCAAGATTTGTAATCAGGTTCATTATAATATCGGTCAAGATAGTATTGTGGTGATTTATCAAAAGAGGGAAAATTTGGGATTTGGAATTTTAGTGTAACAAAAGTAGATGAAGGTTCCAGAGTTGGTTCTGGAGTTGGTTCTGGAGTTGGTTCTGGAGTTGGTTCCAGAGTTGGTTCCAGAGTTGGTTCTGGATCCGGCGGAAGTGTAGTTGTAGAATATTCTTGGTATTCTATCGAGTTGTCCTTACTTCCATCATAGGTAACTGTTATCGGATAAGTGCCATCAGACGACCAAGTAGGACCACCCACATGAAACACAGCTGAAAAACTGCCATCAGAATTTACAGGAACAGTGTTAAAATCTGCAAAATTTAATTTCTCAGGAGTAAAGATCTGAATAGTCACAAATGGAATATCGGGATCAAAAGAAACATTTCCAGAAATATTCAATTGATCATCCTTATGGTAAAGAGATTGATCAGTTGTGAAATCATATACTATTCCATACGCTGATGAAAAGCCCAGAGGGATTAGCAAAGATATGAAAAAAATTGAAAAATAACTATTCATATTCTAAAAATCAATTTTCCACATAATTAAAGAATTCGTCAGATTGTTCAATTATATTTAGTTGACATCAGTAAATATTTCAACAACTTTTTTGGCCAAGATCTCAATGTTGACAGTAGGTTCTGCAGATATCAGTAATAGAATTTGCGTGATAGGAAATGGGAAACTTACTAAAACCGCCTTGTCTCGTCTTGCAGCAAGATAATTAATCGGACCCAAGCTTGCATCTAGTTCTTTTCGAATAGATGCTTTTGAGACAAACTCAAAAAATGACTGTAATTTGGTTTCATCATTTTCATAAGGGGTAATTCCTTTTTTAAAACCACCTGCTACGAGTTTCCCATTTTCATTAACAATTCCTGCAAATCGGATCTCAGCTTCTTCAAGCAAGTGGTCGCATCTATCAGCATACAATTTCAAAGTAACATCAAGATTGGACATGACAAACTTATTCAAGATACCAAAAATAAAAACCTAGCCTATGAACGCATAGAATTTCACTACAAATGACATTTTAACAACACATAATCAATTATCTTCTCTTTTGATGCTTTTTTCATTTTTTGAATAGACTTGAAAAGAAGTGTTTCAACATATTGAGGATATTGTTGTAAAATTAATTCTTTCAATTGTTTTCTTTTTTGAAGGTAATAATCAGCCAAAGGATCATAAACAAAAGAACCAATTAATTTTTCTTCAGAAATCGTAAATCCACCCAAAGTGATCACCTGCCGAATTTGTTCTAAACTATAATGTTCTGATGACCAAGTAAATTTTAAAATTCCTAATTTTGAAATCGAAGATGTATTTAGAGTAACAGGAATTGCTAAAACAAGTAATCCAGAATTAGATAATACTCTTTTTGATTCAGAGATAAATTCTGAAATAGGTTTGAAATGTTGTGCCGATTCCAATGCCAAGACACGGTCGACAGAATTATCAGAGAAAGGCAGTTTTGTAGAAGATGAGTTGACGAATTCGATATTTCTTTGAGTACCTGAATAAAGAAGCTGAGAATAATTGATATTTACACAATAGATTGACAGATTTTCAAAACTATCTCTCCAAAAAACTGCTGGCGCAGATAACCCACTTCCAACATCAACAATGGTTTTAGCAGTTTCTAGTTCTGCCATTTTTGCAAAACAGGAACACAGATTTTTTTGTGCAGAGATTGGATCAGAGTTTTCATTATTCCAGTATCCAAAATTTAACATGGAACCACCAGTTGCAAGTTGCATTACAGGGGATAGTGTATTGTAAAGATTTACAACATCTTTTTCATTTCGACGAAGAGTCCATAGAAAAACATCAAGTGGGTTTATTGAGACCAAAAATAATTTCAAATTTATTTGAAACTAGAGACTAATAATTTTTAGGGTAATCCTTCTGAATCTTCAGCACAGTGCTTATGAACAGTGCTCATCATTATTTTTAGTGATCTCTTTTCCAGGCTGAATCTTATCACCGCAAGATACACAGGATGTTGCAAATTTTGCTTTCATAGATGTTCATTTGGTACTGTAGCGTTGTCGTTACCTGAAATGTGGATCTTCTAAGGATTGAGATTTTACACAAGTCCTAAATGATGATTATTGGTATTGACTCAAAGAGGCATTTTGTATGATAGTTTTCCACTTGCTATTTCCATCTAGAACACCAGCACATTCAGCTGGGAGTCCTCTTGCCAATTCCACCGTGTTTCTTTGAGAAATTATAATATGTCTGAAACCCATCAAAGAGAGGACTATCCATCTTCTTTATCCCCCTGTATGCAACCTCTCTATCCCTGATAGTTCCGTTTAGGCGTTCCATTTGATTATTATTTTTATCACCTTTCATGTGAATATGTCGGATATGTTCCGTATCTTTCTTATTCTGACAATCAAACTCACAAACAAAAGTTCATTTGTTGTGGAATAGGATCAAAAAAAGAGTCCAAAATAAAAGCATTGGAACTTGAACTTAAATTATTTACAGGAACAGACAAACTCATTTTTAAGAGAATCCAATAAGACTAAAGATCAGATTCGAAAATTGAGATAGTCAAACTTTTCAATATTATATCGTAATAACCTAGTCTAACTACATATTTATCATTTACATTTCAAAAAAATACGTTGAATCAGCAGGTAGTAGATTTAGGTTTTATACTAAACCAAATTCAAGACTATGATTTTTCTATGGATAAATTTGAAGATAGATTGAAAATTCAAAAAACTCTCTACCTCCTGCAATCATTTGGAATTTATTTAGGATATGATTTTTCATGGTATCTTAGAGGACCGTACTGTACTTCTCTAACAACTAACGCACTTGCATTAGAAGATATTTATGATGATATACCAAACACTAAAGTAAAATTTAGAGATTCTGACAAACAAAAATTATTCATAAATTTTCTGAAACTAGTTAAAGGTAAGAATATAGATGAGTTGGAGATAATGGCTTTATTACATTATCTAAAACAAATTAAAAATGATGATGATAAAATCAAAAAAATGGTTGAGAATAAACAAGTTAGATTTACCAAAGATCAAATCACCAATATGTGGAATGAGTTAAAAAAATGGAATCTGTTGTAGAACAAACAGAGACATTGGATTTTTCTCGTCGAGTTAACTTTGACCTAAAAAATTATATTGACAGAGCTATGCTTCAAACTATCATAGATTCCAAAGAGGAAAATGACGGACCATTAAGAATTATAGAAAAACCTCTATTCAAAGGAACCGAATTAGAAAAAACTATTGACAGACTTGCAATTAAACAATCAGTTTTAGTGTCTTTAATCTATAGAACAAAATCATAATTATAAAGATGGACGGATTTCCTGGCTTGGTTGATTGATTTTATCATAATTTCAATTATTTTAACATCAATAATTTTTGCATCATTTGGAACACTAGACTATGAGTATGACGAAGATATTTTTGGGCAGAAAGTACACAGTACATTCCAACAAGTATCTTGTTTTTTGCATATTGGGCAATTTTAGAGTATAAAACAGAGCAATTGGGAAAAAATTCTTAATTTGAAGGGGACTAATATCTATGGGAATAACCCTATCTTGAAAGGGATCATAATTGATAGTTTCGGAAAAGCATTTTTGCTACCAGTAGATATAGTTCTAGGCTGGATTTTAACTAATGAGAAACGCCAGAGTGTTTAACAAATTAGGAGATACACTTGTTGTAAAAATCAAGATTCCCGAAGATGTCTCAGATATCAGTTATTCAAAAGACTAGATTTTGTCATATTTTGTTAAACAGTTACTTTGTAGGTTTAACCAACAGATCTATTAGCAACATTCAATCTTTTTTGGATAGAATGTCTGACAATAACAAACAGTGGTGGATAGGACTACCAGATGAACTGCAAAATGACATAGAGTTTGAAGAACAAAAGGAGTAATTCGGGTCACAGTAAGTTTCCCAGAAATTGGTAATTTTAGACAGGCAGTGTGATTCATAAATTTGATTGTAAAATATTAAAAGATACAGTAATGGCCAGAGCTGAGATGCCAACAAATGCTAAATATTTCCATATTGAATCAAATGATGAATAAAGTTTAAAAAAATATGCAGAAAAGAGGACATGTAAGTGCTAGACTTTGGTTTTTGATTAACTATCCTTACACTCTCTTGAAAGTTCAGAATTTATTGAAAACAATCTCGAACTTTCCAGTGTAATTCAAAATGTTAGTGAAAAATAAAAAAAAGACTAGTATTTTGAACTAGTATTTACTTACTTGGGGGATTATTCCCTCTGCCGCCACCAGAAGGATTACCAGTTTGACTGGGTCCGTTAGATGGACCTTTACAATTAGTCATACAAAATTATACGTTAAAAAGTATTAAGTTGTTTCGGATCATTTACACTATTCAATCTTGGAATATTATTCCAGTATGATCTAATAGAATAATGGCACTCAAGTTAACTGTGCACTATTGAACTATAAACGCTGAATTTCTGTGAATCTCTATTGGAAAGTAAAAACCCAAGTCATCATAAATTTCCTCCAAAATAAAACCATCAATTTCATTAGGGGTATCATTTGTATTCTGATAGTACCCAGAATCTACACCTAAAAGTATAGTTAGAGTCTCCTCATCAACAACAACAAAGACATAATCATCATCTATCATTTGGTCAGTGAGATAAGAATGAGCTTGATTCAAAAGAGATAGTTTTTCTGTATAATCTAATTTATTCCATGATGGATTAGGCTCTTCTCTAAAGTAAGTTACATATGGCTCGTTTAATCCTGATATTCTTTGATTATTTTTTACTAATTCCCTACATTCATCATAATCAAATTGATGAAATCCAATATCATATTTTAACTGTTTTTCGCCATTTATGAAACATGAAAACTGTGTATCAGTTGATTCAAACTCTTTAAGATTATAATAAAACACCATTACGGCTTTGTGTTTATTATTTATGATTTTTTCAGCTTTTATTGTAATTGAATTTATTGTGATATAATCTGCAGATATGATAGAATTTGGGTAAAGCTTGTCAAATTTTATAAAATCACTATTCTTTAGAGTCTCATTTATGAAAAATTCACTCATTTGTTTTTTTAACTCTAATTGTTTTTCTAGATTTATTTTATAGAATTCAAAGCTTCCAGCATCAAACAATAGTTCTTGACAATCTGAAACTAGGAGATATGACAGAATTCCTTCATGAAAAGAAGAATTACCATTTGGTCCACTACAATGTAACTCAAAATCTGGAAAATCTGAAAGTGAATAGTATGAAACTTCAAGTGATGATTGTACCCTCGTAACTTTATTATAATCAGTAAAAACAATTGTAAAATTATTTGGTGTATAATCAGCTAGATATGATGTGGCATTAGGGTATATTGTAAAAAATGTTTTAACTTCTTTTGTGTTTTCTGCCTGCTCTAACCAGTCTTCTGATGATTTTGTTTGAAATGAGAGATCCTTTACTACCACATTAATATCATGATAATTTCTAACTAATTCAAAGGTAACAAAAATAGATGTAAAAATTATGGGAATTATTATTGAAGCTATTATTGTAATTTTTATATATTTATTCATTATCTAACTAAAATATTCAAGTATTATACTATTATATTCTTGTATGTATCCATGTGAATTGTTTTTATACATTTCCCACTTTTTTGCATCCCAAGGCATAGCCTTCGCTAGGGAATGCTTTCAATCAAAAGATGACGGACATGTATCCATACGAGGCTTCTTCCTCAATGCTATCTTCATCCCTTCGTTAGAACCTATCCGCAGTTATCAACCGAGGCCTGTCCCTCAACATACAAAACGCGACTTGCAGTCCTAACTGTAATTCTGTACAAATTCTCTCCTCTCTTTTAGCATCCAGTAAATCACTCGCAGAATCTTTGATGATGCGGCAACTGCGGCCTTTGATGATCCTCTCTTCTTTTTAATGCGATTGTAAAATTTTGTAATGTCACTGTTCTTGGCATGTATTGCATGAGAATGGACGCATTGGATAAGGACCCATCGTAGTGTCATGCTTCCCCTTTTGGTTATGCTGCCATGATGTATCGTGTCTGCAGAATTTCTGACTGATGGCACGACTCCTGCATATGCACATAACTTGTGAGAGTTGTTGAATCGGCTAATACCTGCAATTTCTGATGCGATAACTAGTGATTAGTCACCAATTCCGGGCATTGATTTTATTATCATGGCATCAGGACTGGTCTTTACAGCAGGCATACACTCTTGAATCAATCTCTTCAATTTGCAGATTAAGATGGCCTATCTGTCGTACGAATCCGTCTATGCGATAGTCACCTAGTGAGGTGAGTCTTCTGTTGTATGTTACAGTGAACGTGACTCTTGGTATCTTGATTCCCTCCTGTAACAAAATTCCATGAACAGAATTTTTGAGAGAGGTTCTCCACTGAACGAGTTTTTTTCTGTATCTTACCAGTTGACGATGTTTTACTATTTTTTTGTTTGGAACATGGCATGTATCCTCCACGCAAAAGATCTGCTAGTATCATGGCATCAATCTTGTCTGTTTTTTTTGATGCAGCTATTGCTTTTGTAAGATATTGGTTTGACAGTATTACGTTTTTGTATCCCAATTCATCTGTAAGAAATCTATACGTGTTATACCAAACTGATGATGATTCCATGACAATGTTTGCATGAATTGGTACCCGATAATCCATCTGATGATGAACTTCAAAGAATAACAAGTTTCTTCTTCTTTTTAAAATCACATGATGTGAATTATCGAAAAAATGCAAAATTTGAAAATATAATGTGTTATTTTAAAAAAGATTATTCTGTTGAAGAAAAAAATAAAATCTTCAATAGATTTAAAATAGTAGATGAATTGACAAATCCAGATAGAAATATTGAGGGAGAGGTTATTGATTCTATATATCGTGTTTTAGAGAAAAAATCATGTCAGAAGAATTACTAGATATTATTTTAAAAAGCATAACAATTCCCGTTGTTGTTGGACTTGGATTAACCATCCTAGGACTTATTTTAACAATTAATTCTATTAGATATCATAAAACTCATACAAAGCCACTTCTTGACAGACTTGATAATTTTTTAATTAAAAAAGAAATTTTTGAGAGTAGATATTTAAATACAATATCGAATAAATTTCATGCAGCATCTAAACTACTTGACAGGATAATACGAATTGCAGATGATGAAATAAAAAATGAAACAGAAATACAATTATCTAAAAAAACACTATCAATAAATACATTAATTTCACAAATCATCACCATTAAAAATGAAAATTATATAATGATGAATGAGATTGAAATAAAACCTACAATACTTCATGACATAATTGGATTAAATATTATATTGGATGGTCTTGTTGGCGTTATACAAGAATATATCAAGTATAATTCTACCTATCTAGGTTTATTTGATTACATAAAAAGTGATTATGATGAATTTAAACAATTGGAGAAAAACTTTGGCATTACAACAAAAAATATTTACAGTTCATTCGGAAAAAAGTAAAAAAATAGATTTAGTGTTAATATTGATAATTACAGAAGATCGCCTAACAAAAGAAAAGTCCCTTAGCAAGTGTATTCAAATTATTTTTTGAAGAATGTTTTTATTGTCTTTTTTTAGTGAATAAATAATGCATGATTCTAATAATTCAAACACAAACAAATCAACAGATTCTAAAAATGAAAAAATACCATTGAGTAGATTTTGGGCTTGTTTCTTTTCATGTTCGATATTTGCATTATTTTGGATTATGAAAATGGAAAAAACTAGAAAGTGGATTCCAATGTTTATTTTTTTTATTTTAATTCATTTTGTAATAGGTGAAACTCTATTATATCCAATTTTAAATGATGAGTATGTTTTACAACAATATTATGACATGGAAATACTTGAAACTTTTATGGATTATGGCATTATTCATATAGATGATGTATCGGATAATGCGTACCCTAAAGATTTGGTTGATTTTCTATCTTTAACTGCAATTGTTTTTTATTATCTGATTGTCCCTATCGGTTCTTTTGTATTGGTTGTCGCTTTTATGTTCAAGTGGACTACACAATACAATCTAAAACATTTTGGATACAAGTCAAAAAAAGAATGGAAAAAATCATTAAATAATGATTACAATATCACACAATCAGTGAAAAAAGAATTAAAGATTATTGGTAATGAAATTACAGATGGTGTTGTAAATGTGGTATCAAAGCTAAAACCTAAAACAAAGACAGGAGAAGATGAAATAATTGAAAAAATTAACAAATACCATTCCCTGATGGAACAGGGTAAAATTACTAAATCAGACTTTGAGAATAAAAAATCAGATCTATTGGATAAATCCTCAAAAATGAACTAGTGATCAAAAAAAGTTATGACAGTGTTACCCTTATCCAACATTGATTTGGGATTTGAATAAATGGAATCTTTGCATAAAGTAACTCTAAAGTGTACTCTAAGATGTTTGCTTGGTTGTAACATTGGTGAAGTAACAGGCATGATAATTGGCTCGCTACTAAGTTTAGATTTTATTTCAACTATAATTCTAGCAGTGGGACTGGCATTTATCACAGGTTATATTTTTACGATTGTGCCTCTGCTAAAAAAAATGTCTATACGACAAGCAGTAAAGGTTTCAATATCGGGAGATACTGCAAGCATTACAGCAATGGAAACTGCTGAAAATTCCATAGCATTTATAATTCCTGGATTTATGGTGGCATCTTTGTTTGATTCTATCTTCTGGATTGGACTAGCAATAATGTTGCCATTTGGATTCCTAGCATCATATCCAGTTATGTATTGGGTAATGAAACGGGATATGGGATGTACATTAAAATGACAAAGTGTAAAATCCCTCACGATAACATTACAGTTTGTAAAGTATTTTCTAAATGTTATTTTCCATTAGAACCATATCTTAATGGCTACAAATATTGCACTCACTGCAGTATTTTTTAAAACAAAAGAGTCCGTGTTGTAGTGTAATATTAAGAATCAGAACTAAAAAACTAACCATAAAAACCACAGTTAAGGAACAAACTAATTAATTCTTTAATCATCAAAGAATTATATGACCTTACAAATAACTGTCGCACCAAAACTGTATGTAGATGGTGATGAACTTAACATAGTAGGTGAAAACATTGATGATAACAGCAATCCAATATATGGTACTGCCATAATTCAGATACTTTTTGATAATACTCTATAGTTGGAGTTGATCAATTCGATGTAGATACTAAAAGTTTTTCACGTGTAATTATTGTTGGGGGATTATCATACACAAAGTCAGAAACATATACTGTAAAAATATTTCTTGGCGGTAAACAAGTACTACATTTGAATTTCAAGATAGAGATGATACGGTATAGACCTACATCTCCAATTAAGGGATTACATGTATTAGATTTTAAGGAGATCAAGGAAATTAATCCAGGAATGAAAAGCATTCATAGGGATGGTGATAATGTAAAATCTAATCTAGTTTTACGTGCTAAATTTCAAACAAACCAAGGTAACAACATTGGATGACACTGTACCAACAATACAATTCACACGAGGTGCAGTTGTGTTTGTAACTGGAAATACCATAATTTTTGATGACAGTCAAGCTTCTATAATGTGATAAAGTGTATAGTATTGAAATTATAAGGTTATTTTTATGGAGACAAGTATTTTTAATATTTTAACACAGTTACGGTTGATTCCATAACACAACACTATTCTTTAGATGATGTTCTAATTTTCCCAAAAATAATATTAACTATAATAAATTAAATACTCATCATGGAACCTGTTGACTACAAAATTGAACTTTATGATAAAGAAGGCATAATACCAGTAACAGATTCAAGATATAAAACTGAGTTTGACAACATATACAAAAATCTAGACAAATTTCAAACAGCCAGTCCTGAAAATTTTATATTTGAAAATATCAAAGCATCTGACGGTTTTTATCTAATTAAGATAATCAAACTTGATGCAGAATGTGCTAATGGTATGATTGAGATAATTAAAAATTCCACCATTCCAAAAATCCCGAAGAGTTATTTAATTGACATGATATCAAATGCACGTGATTATTTCAGATTTGGTAAATAATTACACCATGATCACCATAAAAATATTATAAAGAAAGTCCAAAGATGGATTCAGTATTAAGCAAAGATCACCCAATACGAAATATTCAAAGAGATAAACTTGAAATTTGGGAGGAATCTAATGTAAGAAAAACACAGGCAAATCAAAATTTAGAAGAGCTTGCTGAAAATATTAAACGTAACGGCATAGAACATCCACTCTTAGTAAAAGAAACTGGCAACAAATACAAAGTATTTGCAGGACAGAGAAGATTTTTAGCCTCTGAATTAATAGAATTGGATTTTCTACCATGCAGAGTCTTTACAAACATCCCACTTGGTAATGCAATGCGCTTATCTCTTAGTGAGAACATATTTTCAAAACAAATGACTGCACTTGATAAAGCTGATGCAGTAAAAAGACTTATTGAGAAACACAAAGATAAAAAGAAGGTTTGCAATATTCTTGGAATAAAACAATCTACCTTGCAGAGTTATCTGTACTATCATGGATTATCAAATGAGATTAAAACATTGGTGGACCAAGAATTTCTAAACATGCAATTTGCTGTTAAAGTTTTTCGGAAATTTTCAAAGATGAATGCAATTGAAATTCTACGTGAATTTTCAAAAACTAAAAAACTATCGATTCAGAGAAAAATTCTAATGTCTGCTATTTTACGAGCAGACAAGGGCGATTCATTGTATGACATTAAAGCCAACATTAGAAGATTGGGTTCTTCTGAACTTTCTATCTCTATTATTTTAGAGATTGCTGATTTAAAAATTCTGCAAAAAATTGCGAACAAGAACAAACTAACTGTGGAGGATATGGGTTCTAGAATGTTAAAAAAATCAGTAAAGAGAAATAAATTTTGAATCCATACAATGAGAAAAGGCAACTAATGCCAGTTTATCTAAACAATTTCATCTGAAACCAAATTAGATTGCAGAGGATGTAATTCCCAGTATTGGAATAAACATAAAGATAATTGAAGGGCAATGATGAGAGCCGTGACTTTTGATTCTCTTCATTTGAGAAAATGAAAGAATCATTTTCTGAGCCCTTCAATAATTGATAGATTTTATAGCTATTATATCATTCTATACTGTGGGCTGATATAGCGAAGAGCCAAAGTTCGTGAACTAAAAATCATCAAAACAAAAGACTTTTTGATCACCACACACAATGAAACACATGAACAAGTTAGAACAGCTTGAAGCAGCATACAAAAAGGAAAACTCCAAAGCTGCAGTCAGGATGCTTGCAGTACTAATGGTTCTCAAAGAGGGTAAGGAATTAGAGTACACCGCACAAACACTATACCGCTGTACAAACTGGGTACGCAAATGGGTTGATCGTTTTAAAGTAGATGGCCTTGATGGCCTCTACGATCACCCAAGGAGTTGAAGACCATGTGTAATCCCAAAGAAGCAAATGAATTCTATCATGCTCAAAATTATGTTGACACTATTTACACCTGTAATGCTGCAGCAGACAATATTTGATTCTACTGGAATAAAATTTCACATAACACATGTCAGAAAAATAATGCGTCAGTATGGAATGTCTGCTAAAACTGCACAAAAATATCACATCAATCATGCAAGTGTAACAGCTGTGCGCAGCTGGCATCAGTGCACAAATCAAAGAAGGTCAAGGACTTTTTGACAGATAATCCAGATGTTAAACTGATTTGGCTACCAAAAGGACCCACCATATCTAAACATGATAGAACAGTGTTGGAAAATAAGCAAGCATGTGTTGTTGGTATCAGAATATTATGCAATGTTTACAATAATGAATAATGCAGTGTCACAATACTTTGAAACAAAAAAATTCAAACTTGATGTTGTTAATTATATTTTTAGAAATCCTGCAAAGATGTTCACGAACTTTTGATCGTCGCTATACATCATGATTATCAATCAGATAAGATCCAATCAAAATAAACCACATTGGGAAAAATGAAGCAACAAACAAAAATATTCTGGAACGAAAACTAATCATTTCATCCATAGTAAGAACAATCTATGTTCTCTCATTCTTGTGTGTTTTATTGAAATGTCAAAATATTTTGTTTCTAATTGATTTGTATTTGACATCGTCTTTTTAATCATCAAAGAACAACTAAACTCGTCAGGGTCGCATAGTTTGGTCTATTGCGTGAGATTGAAAATCTCTTGATCGACACCCTCGATTTCGTGGGTTCAAATCCCACCCCTGACGGGTTTATGATTTCTGTGATTGGTAATTCCTTAAAAAGTTTCATTGTCTGTTACCCTTTTTTCTGATTTCCGTAATCCAGTCCAGCCCTTTCTTGGGGTTTGATACCACTCAAACATCTTTCTCTGGATGTTTTTTGTTGCCTCTTCAACCCATTTTTCATACGCTCTAGTCATTGTTGTTTCTTCAATTCTATGTCACCATTTACAATGGTGAATACCATGTCTTGTGGTCTTGCATTTTTTGAAGCAATGGTAACTTTCAAGATGTTAATCCAGGATGCAGATAAAGTATGGTTGAAAATCAAAGGCGATAGAAAGTATTTGTTTGCCATGATGGATAATGATACTAGATTTTGGATAGCCCAAAAAGTTACAGATAGTAAGTTCAAGCATGACGCTCAAAGTCTTTTGAAGATGGAAAACAAGTAACCAAAAATATTCCTAGTGAGTTTGTAACTGATGGACTGCCAGATTGTATGAAATCCTCAAAAAGGGTATTTGGTAAGAAGACAGATCATGCCAGACATATTCATCTTGATGGTGATATGAATAACAATAAGATGGAGAGATTTAATGGCGAAATAAGGGGGAGAGCCTTTAGAGGTCTCAAGAAAGACGATTCTTCTGCAATTACAGGAATCAAACTGTATCATAATTTCATTAGGCCACATATGAGTTTGGATAATGATACTCCAGCCCATAGAGCTGGAATTGAGATTAAAGGAGATAACAAATGGCTCGCTATAATTCAAAATGCTAGTTTGAATAGTTGAGAAATAACAGATCATCTTTTAAGAGCAAATTTAGTATTTTGTTAACTAATGCGATCATCAGCATGGAGATAAATAATTTAAAGAGTATAATTGAAATAAAATTATGAAATATCAAAATGGAAGTAATTAAAAAATGTCAAATTATGAATTTCAAATCTTGTGTAATGATGGGAATGTAACTTGTCAAAATGTAATGAACGGTATGAAAGAAGATTTTACAAATGTTGGAAAAAGAAAATTACTGAATGCTGATCATATCGGTGTAAGAATATGTGAAAACATAATGAATGCTGAAAAAATATCTAATGAATTAATGAAAAAATATAGAGGGCATATCAAGAGGGTTACTATTGTTCCTAAATAAAATTGAAGCAAAAATTAGTAAGTGTAAAGATTGACTATATCTTTTTCGTTTCTTCCAAAAGTCCATAAAAACAAGTCAGGGGGATTTATCATTACCAAAAATAATTCTAATGTTAAAAGATCAGACTATTAATTTCCAAGGCAGCCTCTTTAGGAATTATCAGCGTTATGAACTCGTCTTTTTTTGAAATTTCCTTTCCAGGCTAGGTAGCAGCTGCCTTTAGGCGTTATTTTAGACACCAAGATATTACTATTGAAATAAAGGTTAGTTAAAGATCAACATATTTTATCAACATATTTTATAAATTCACAATAATTAGTTGGACATGAGCGATTCAAATCCCGAAGTTAACTCAAAATTAGTTTTAGCAAGATGGACAGACAGGTTCTTTGCATGGTTAATTGATTTTATCGTCATCTCAACAATTTCATCAGCAATAATTTTTGCAGCCTTTGGGGAGATAGATTTGGAAGATGAGGGAGGCATTTTTGGGCAGGGTGCCCTATACATGCAAACAAGCATCTTGTTCTTTGCATATTGGATAATTTTAGAATACAAGACAGGTCAGACAATTGGAAAAAAAGTTCTCGATTTGAAGGTGACTGACATTTATGGAAACAAGCCAAGCTTGAAGGGAGTCATAGCAAGCAGTTTTGGAAAAGCATTCCTATTACCAATAGATGTGATTCTGGGTCGGATTCTAACTAATGAAAAACGCCAAAGAGTGTTTAGCAAACTAGGCGATACAGTTGTTGTAAAAATCAAGAGTCCAGAAGATACATCAAATACCACCTATTCAAAAGACTAGGTTTTGTCATATTTTGTTAAACAGTTACTTTGTAGATTTAACCAACAGATCTATTAGTAACATTTGATCTTTGGGATTAGAATGTCAGAGAAGAATAAAGAGTGGTGGGTAGGAATGTTTGATGAACTGCAAAATGACATAGAATGCAGAGAATAAGTCAAGGAATTCATTGTTCTGAAAGTGGGAAATTTAGTTTATCCTGCGATATCCATTTCTGGATAAGAAATTAAGTGTAAAATTTGAATACTGGAGGTGATGTTTACATTAACGGTATTGAAGATTTTTGGAGTTTTGCCAAAGAGAACATGGCAAAGCATCATGGGCGAGTCCAGGTAAATTTTTACTATACCTCAAGGAGATGGAATGAATATACAATAACAGAGATTGTAATTTGTTTGATCTATTGTTGAAGTATATGTTAGAGGCAGTAGGTACCTAATCACCAATATCTAATATTATAACGTTCAATTCTGTGACATTTACAATATTCAATTATGGTTCTTGTTGTATTGTCTGGAGTTCAAACACGAAATACAAATTTTCTCCAAATTATAATTTATGACTAGATAAAATTTCCTTATGTAAACTAGCATTTGTGCATCTCATTCTATCCCTGCTTTTCATGGCGTAGAGGTCTTGTTTTTGCAAAAAGTACAAAAAAGATTCTTGGTGTATCTTGATGCTAGGAATTGTATTAGGAATTGTATTAGCAATGATTCATCAGAGATTGTTTTTGCAAATGATACAAAATCTATCCATTATTTTTGTGAAATATTCAATAATAATCTAGGGGCAGTAGGTACCCAATCATCTGTGTTTATTATTCAACAGATTTAGATGTTGTAAAATAACTTGTTTCAGTTGCTTTGCTATCCAAATGCGCATCGTTGTAAAAATGCATCATGGCATATGCATCTTTGAATTTTATGGATTTCTTTTTTCGATCTATTTCGACTGAAGATATTTGCCTTTTCTTAAGAAATTCATCTATCTTTTTAAATGACCACAAATACATTTTCTTTTCTTTAATCGCAGGCAATTTTCGTAATTTTTGAGAGTGTTTCGATATTTGTCCTTTTATTTTATCAATATCCTCAATAACATAATCTGCATGATTTTCCAAATGAGTAAAAACTTCTTTGTGGAATTCCATATGAATTTCATGATAGTCAAATAAATCTTCAAAATTATCTGGATGAAAAATTATCATTTCATTTCCATATTTACAGCAGTCATAATCTTGTGGAAGTTCTACTATTTCGTCTTTATTTAATGTCAGGACTCCAGATATTGCGTTCCATATAGATTTCTTATGAGATAAAATTTTCTGTTTTGTAAATTTTCCGAAAAAAATAACTGTTTTTCCTTGCATTGTAAATCTAAATTGGATGGATTTTAGATTATTCACAAATTGTTCATCAAGTTCAGTTACTTGATCATTTGTTTCTTTAAGATATACGTTGGTGTTAGGTATGTGTTTCATATCTTCTATGAGGTATTTTTTAATTAACGTCTCATCTCTGTTGTTACCATAATCTTGATAATCCCAATTTTCTCTTTGTGAAACAAAGTTTATACATTGAGTGATGATTTTACTCATATCTTCTATGCGCAAATCCATATATTGCAATTCGACACGGACTTCATCATGTTTATTTTCTTTTGTGACAAAAAATACTTGACATGTCATTTCAGATTTAGATATAAATTGAGAAATTTTACGTGTGATTGGAATTAAAATGTTATTTTCTTTCAAAATAAACCCCTGCGCCTATTTTTATGATGGGATTATTTAGGAATTTGTTATTATTTGTAATAACTACAATTTCATCATTAATTGTGGTCACTTTGTATATTTTATATCCTAATAGTAACAAGGTTGGATTGAGGTATATTAAATCAGATTTTATATAGATTACACCAATTACAAAAAATATTATCCCATATGTTGCCACGTTCTGCCAATCTAAAACTTCGATAGTTACAAAGGGTATGACATAAGTTAGAAAATATTGAAGAATGCAACTTCCACTATTTTCGATCTTACTTTTTGAACTGATTGGCATACCTACTATTTTATTTAATGACGAAAATACTCTGAACAGTGCAACTGATGATATTACAATTATTGGAATCAACACATAAAATACTTCTATTTGTTGATAATGACGTATCATAATAATTACAAATAATGGAAAATATGATGTGAGAAATAATAAAATTCTTACGTTATTGTTCAACATGATGTTTTCTCTTTTCTCATATTTGTATTTCAAATGATCGTTCCATCACCACCTAATTCGTAATTTTTGAATCTGGATAAGATCGTGATTTCATGTGTCCCTATAACCCAACAGAACTGTAATGAGGGATATTTAAGAGCCAAAAAGAATTTTTATTTTGTTGAGTTTAAAACCTAAAATTTGCAATGTTGTGTGTACTGCAGATTTAAAGCAAAGAGTCAACATATCAGAATTTGTAAAAATGCCTTGCGGTATTTATGATGAGGCAATATATGGCGGCAGGTGCGGGTATGTCAAGATGCCTGAAATGGATGGGCGCGTTACCATTTTTTCAAGTGGCAAGATGATATCGGTGGGTGCAAAGTCAATTAAAAGGGCAAAGGATCAGCTAAACCAATCTAAATTTTACATGTTACAATATAACATGATAAAAAATACAGTGTTATCTGCAAAGATTAGAAACATTGTAGCTACAGTTGCTACAGGTAAGACAATACCAATTGATATCATATCAACAAAGATACCAGGTGCTTCATATGATCCTGAGATATTTCCAGGGATGATAATAAAGGGGGTGAATAGTTGCAGCTGTCTTGTCTTTGCATCAGGCAAGATTGTAATTGCAGGTGCAAAGTCTGTCAATGAGCTAAACACCACAGCATTTGAGATGGTTCAAAGATTAAATGGATTGCTCAAAGCAATGGTTATAGAACCAAAGAAAGGTCACACGCTTGTAAGATGATTCTCGGGCAAAGAGATTTGTGAAATGTTGTAAAATTAAATAAATCATACATCTTGTCAGTGGATATAACAAATCATAACCAATTAGATATGAATTTGAGCACAAGAATACTTGGTGGAATAATGGTATACAATGAATTCCACAACACAGAAGAAAACATACAGAATTGTAATAACTAAGGATCTTGAAGATGGCGGGGGTTTGTTGGCAGATGTCATGAATTGTATGTATACTCACAAGGTGAGACATTTGGTGAAATTGTGGAAAACATGAAAGAAGCTGTAGAGGTATCAATTGAAGATGAACATAGTGGGTTTAATTTACTTGTTATAGAAAAATAATCTCAAAACTTTCAAAAGTATCTGGCAATCAGATATAAAATATTTGATCAAAAAAGAATTTTTTATAAAAAGTAGAAAAGGTAGCCATATTACTCTAACAAATAATATTGCACATTAGACTGTTCCTGTGAGGAACATGATAAAAACAAGATTATTTTTAAAAATACCAAGCAATAATGATATCCAGAGATGAATTGTGACTGATTATAACAATGGTTATGGGAAATAATATTTTATAATCCTATTCTAATCATAAAAATCAAAATAATCTAGATTCATAAACATATGTGCAGAAATAAACAATTTGTCACAAGTAATAATGAGTATTTTAATAACCAAAACTCGCAGTACACAATTATTTGAGGAATCAATAAAATCAAAATACACTGCAAAAAATTACAATTCACATCTAAAACAATTCATTAAATTTGTAAAAGTAAATTCTGTTGATTCATTATTACTATATTCTACATCAGAATTACAACATGAATTAGAAAATTATTTAATACAACTAAAACAAACAACAAATCCCAATTCCATACCATCAAAGTTTCAAGGAATCAAACATTTTTGTATCATGAATGAAATTCATATTAATTGGAACAAAATATGCAAGATGTTTCCACAAAAACAAAAAACTCCAAATTTGAGATCATACACTACAAATGAAATTCGGAATATAATATATGCAGAAAAGAACATTAGAAACAAGGCATTGATTCATTTTCTTGCATCAACAGGTGCAAGAGTAGGAGTTTTTGATCATAATTTATCAATCAAGCACATGAAGAAAATGCCTTGCAATATCTATGCAGTATTACTTTATGCTGAAGATGTAGAAGAATATTGGTCATTTCTAACACCGCAGGCATCTAAAATTCTTAATAAATATCACCGTTTACGCAAACAAAAAGGAGAAATATTTTGCAACAACACTCCAATATTTGGAATTGATAAAACAACACAAAGACAGCTTGGATGGAATGGAGTTAGATCTGTAATGTATCGATCAATATTCAAAAGTAATATTGTCAGACAGAAACAAAATTACCGTTATAATGTACAAGTTGATCATGGGTTTAGAAAAAGATTCAACACTATTCTAAAACTAGATAATTCAATCAACTACAACATTGCAGAGAAGCTAATGGGGCACAAAAACGGTCTTGACGGCGTTTATTTTACTCCTACATTAAGCGAATTATTTACCGAATTTAAGAAGGTCATGTTCAAACTAGAGATTTAGGTATAAATCATATTTTGTGAAACTTGAAACGATTTCACATAGTTCAGATTTTTATACTAAATGTATCTAACAAATCACATGAAGTTTAGAATATTCATCAAAAAAGATGAGGACGGGATGTTCGTATCAGAGGTTCCAGAACTTCCCGGATGCATATCTCAAGGAGACACAAGAGAATTGGCAATAACTAACATCAAGGATGCCATTTCAGGATATATTACAAGTCTAAAAAAACATGATGAACCAATCCCTTTCTCCATTGATGAAGAGACTGTAGAAATACATGTCTAAACTGCCAATTATTTCTGCAAGAGAGTTACTCAAGATATTACACAAAATTGGATATGGTGTTGATCATCAGACAGGTAGTCATATAATATTAAGAAATAGAGATTATCCACATAGAAGAATAACTGTACCAAATCACAAAGAAATAGCAAGGGGGACATTACGCTCCATAATAAAACAATCTGGATTAACTTTGGAAGAATTTTTGAAAATGAATTAAGATTAAATTTTTCTGTATCTTGAATTTTTCTAGTGAGATATTTTTAAAAATATCAGACTGTTATCTGTTGTATCTAATCACCATATGATATTCCATACCTTGCAATATAATACAATAATTCCATAATTTTGCAACAATTACATGGGATTGATTTGCCATGTTTTTGATGGTTTTGATTTTTGTTTTAACGGTTATCCAAACTGACTTAAATTAAAGTAAAAAATGAATAGTTTTAGTTGATTTTACAAAAATGACTTTAGATTCTAAAAAATTAAAATTTGAGAAAAGACTAACTATGCAAGAGTTATCAGGTAGAGTACTTACACCTGACTAAAAGGAATGGCTTGTGTTAATCAAAGATAATCTGATAAATTTAATATCTATTAATTTGGATGATCTTGATGAGGCTCTATTTTATCAGAAAGGTGATAGGATATAGTTCTATAAGTTATTTGGAGACGAGTATGAAAAGATTTTAGAGAAGCTACATGAGGTACTAATTAACTCTTGAATGAATTAGTTTTTGATAAAAATAATTGCCCTAAAGGATGGGAATATTCTTCTTTAGGGTTTATCACAAAAAATCATGATGGTAAACGAATTCCTGTAAGTGCTAAATTAAGAGAAAATATGAAAGGAAAATATCCATATTATGGAGCTTCTGGAATTATCGATTATGTTAACAAATCCTTATTCAATGGAAATTATCTTTTGATTAGTGAAGATGGTGCTAATCTTTTAGCTAGATCATCTCCTATTGCATTTATTGCCAAAAGAGAATTTTGGGTAAATAATCATGCTCATGTTTTAACTACTGTGTCTAATATTCAATTAGAATTTGTATCTTTTTTCATTAATAGTATAAATATATCAAACTGGGTAACTGGAACAGCTCAACCGAAACTTAATCAAACAAATATGAATAAAATCCCAATTTCCCTTCCTCCAATTCCCGAACAAAAAAGAATCGTCTCAAAAATTGAATCAATCTTCACACAGATTGATTCAGCTAGAGAATCATTAAAAACGATAAAAAATAATCTGAAATTGCAAAAACAATCTGTATTAAAATCTGAATTTTATTTATCGGATAAAAAATTTGATTATAAAATCTTAAATGATATGTGCATTGATATCCAATCTGGTTTTGCCCAAGGCATTAAAAATGTTGAAAATGGAACGATTCATCTTAGAATGAATAATATAACTTCTAATTTTACAATGAATTTTCAATTGTTAAGAACTATTAACGCTAGTAAAGACCAAAAAAACAAATACCTGATACAAAAAAATGATGTTATATTTGTTAATACAAATAGTGTTGAATTAATAGGAAAATCTTCTATTTTTTCATCTGATAAAACATGTTTATTTAGTAATCATTTGACTCGTTTACGTACTGATCCTAAATTTTTGAAACCAAAATGGTTGTTATATTATCTTTATTTCAGATGGATACGACATGATTTCAGACTTATGTGTAGTAAACATGTTAATCAAGCATCTATTAATACTTCTAAGATAAAATTATTCCAAATACCTGTGATTTCTATATCTGAACAACAATTGGTTATCTCAAAAATTGAATCAATCTTTGGTAGGATTGATGCAATTGACAAAAATGTTAATGATGCATTAGTATCCCTTGACAGACTAAAAAACAGTGTACTAAAACAAGCCTTTGAAGGTAAGCTTGTATCACAGGATCCAAATGACGAACCAGCTGAGATTTTGCTTCAAAAAATACAACAAGAAAAGCAATTAATACAAAATACAAAACCAAGAAAAGGAAAGAAAAATGTCAAATGAAGCCCCAACAATTGTAGCAAAACTGTGGAATTTTTGTAACGTACTAAGAGATGATGGAGTATCATATGGAGACTATGTTCAGCAATTGACTAATCTGCTATTCTTAAAAATGGCAGACGAGCAAACAAAGCCACCATTTAAGAAAAAATCAATAATTCCTGCAAAATATGATTGGACTACTTTAACTGCAAAGAGTGGCAATGATTTGGAGAAACACTACAGACATGTTTTAGAGAATCTGTCTAGCGAAAAAGGATTGTTGGGAGTAATTTTCAGAAAATCCCAAAATAAAATCCAAGACCCTGCAAAATTAGAACGTTTAATCAAATTGATAGATGGTAATACAAAAGACAAGGACAAGATTCTTTGGACTGGAATGGACATCGATATCAAGGGAGAAATCTATGAAGGATTGCTTGAGAAAAATGCAGAAGATGTCAAAAGCGGTGCAGGTCAATACTTTACACCAAGAGCATTGATTTCTGCAATGGTTGATGTAATTGCGCCAAAACCAAAAGAGACAGTCGGAGATCCTGCATGTGGAACTGGTGGATTTTTCTTGTCTGCTCATAAATACATTATCAAAAACTTTAACTTGGATCCTGATGAGAAAAATTTCTTAAAGAAAAAAACCTTCAAGGGTTGGGATATTGTAACTGAAGTGGTAAGATTGTGTGCAATGAGCATGTACCTGCACGGGATTGGGGATAAGGCAAGTCAGATTGTTGCAGGGGATTCATTAATCTCTGATCCTAGTGATAGGTTTGATATTGTAATGACGAATCCTCCATTTGGGAAAAAATCAAGCAACATTATATTTAATGAGGTAGGAAAGGCAGAACGTGAAACATTATCTTATGAGAGAGATGACTTTTGGGCAACATCCTCAAACAAACAATTGAATTTTTTGCAACATGTAAAGACGATTCTTAAAATAAATGGTAGATGTGCTATTGTAATTCCTGATAATGTTCTCTTTGAAGGAGGAGCAGGTGAGACCATAAGGAAAAAAATGCTAGAATATCTTAACTGTCACACATTGCTGCGATTACCAACTGGAATATTTTATGCAGGCGGGGTTAAAGCAAACGTATTGTTCTTTGATAAAAAGCCTGCAAGAACAGATGGCAAGGCATGGACTGAAAAACTGTGGATTTATGATTTTAGAACGAACCAACACTTTACACTCAAAGAGAATCAACTATCAAGAAATAATTTAGATGACTTTGTAAAATGCTATAACACAAAAAATATTCTAAAAAGAAAAGAAACTGAAGTATTTCATTCATATCAGTATGATGATTTGATAAAAAGAGACAAAGTATCACTGGATATCTTCTGGCTCAAAGATAATTCTTTAGAAGACCTGGAGAATTTACCTCTGCCAAAAACATCTGCCAATGAGATTAAGGAAAACTTGAAATCTGCTTTGGAATCTATAAACAAATTAATTGTAGATCTTGATAAGAAATAATTTCCATCCATGGATGATTCTGCTAAATTATCAATACCTATAACAAATTAGGATTGTTTAGATCTCATAGCTAGACATATGATTAAGATGTATGTGAGAACAAAAAAGAGAATTAACATAAAGAGAATGAAAACAATTACAAAAAAAGAGCATAAATTATCATTATAAAATTTACAAAAAATAAAAAACTTTGAGTTTTTATTCATTATCAAATTTTAGTATCTCTTCCAATGAATCAGATACAGTAAAAAATATTAGTCCACTATCCCATTCCCAATAAAATATATTCCTGTGACCGTCATCTTCATACGCATAAACTCGTCTTGTGTTTTTTTAACTATGTTTGTCGAGGTAAATGCGTAGAGGTAGTAATAGATACAATGAAACTCTCAAATATTTTTGTGTTATCGGGTCCTTGGTTCTTCAAATGTATTATTGAGCGAACATATAATTCCCATACCCAATACCATAATTCAGAATGTAAATCAATTAATTCAACATTTAGTTTTAGGATTTCTTTGGCTTCTTTGTGATTTATTACCTTTCCGTGTGATTTGTATGTCTTTCCATCAGATAACCACTTTGCAACATTCTCTGCTTGTTTCGGATTTTCTTTTAACATGTATTTTGAGAGCCAATTTTTTGCAAAACATTCTGCATCAGCTATTGCAGAAGTACATATAGAAATTATTTCAGGTCGTACTTTTTGTAACATTGATAGATACATGTTTGGAGGATCACCTGCTTTTACGTTCTTTCTTACCATTTCCAATCCGTCAATAAAAGAACGTGCAGGTATTAGAGGATCTCTCAGCAATGATATTTGTGGATCAATCGGACCTAATTCTGCAAGATATCCCATCATGATTTTATCCGATCCAAGGCACATCATTGTTGCTGCACTTTTTGCAAAATTTGGAACAATCACAGTAAAACTTTCAGTGAACCTTTCTCTGCACATAGAAAGTAGTTTTTCTGCAGCGTTACCACTACCTCCAGAAGAGTTTAAAATCAAAATTCCTTTCTTAGAATCTCCAGTAGAGCGCAATAGATCTTCAAATGGAATTACGTCGTCATTATTAATAGCTGCATATGGATGTTCAGGATTTGCAAAATAACATATTACTTTACCGTTTAACTCGTCTTCAATTAATTTGATTAACTTTTTACGAGTTATGTGATCATTTTCATTTAAAATTGATGTAAAAATTGGATCTGTAATTATGTCTTTCATGTGTTCGAGATAAAATCACATCGGAGATGTATGGGTTTATCTCTTGTATCCAAGGCATCTAAAATTTGTTGAAGTTCGTCAAGATTATTAGTCTCCTTTTTCCCTTGTCTAATTGTATCTTTTACAAAAGTTTCTAATGACTGCATGTTATAGTTATGTTAAACACCTAAATAAATAAATTTCCCAGTCCAAAATTTTTATGTTAGATCTATTACTTAGGCTCTCCATCTTTCAAGATATATAACTATATGTGAATACCAAAAGAAGGAATTCAGATAGCATAGGAAATGAACCCAGGTCCAGGAGTCGTAATCCATCGTCCTCAAAGAAAAAGCCAAAGAAACAGATTAGGGCAAAAAAAGACAAGTGCATGTATGTTGGCATTGACTTGCACAAGGAATTTCTTCAAGTAGCAACAATGGATAATGACGGAAAGATATTACAAAACATAAAAGTTGAGAACACTCATGAATCAATCAGGAAACATTTTACAGACATACCAATTCATGCAAACATTGTCATGGAATCATCATCAGTCTGGTATAACACGTATAGATTTCTTACAGATGAATTAGGATACAAAAACGTGACACTCTCAAACCCATATCTTACAAAGGCAATAGCTGCATCAAAAAAGAAGACAGACAAGATTGATGCCAAGATACTGGCAGATCTTTTGCGTGGAGGATACATTGCAACATGCTATGTTCCAAACAAAAAGATAGTAAAACATCGCCAGCTGGTAAGATACAGAAAAAAACTCGTTCAGTGGAGGACCTCTCTCAAAAATTCTGTCCATGGAATTTTGTTACAGGAGGGAATCAAGATACCTGGAGTCACGTTCACTGTAACATACAACAGAAGACTCGCCTCCCTAGGTGACTATCGCATAGACGGATTCGTACGACAGATAGGCCATATCAATCTGCAAATTGCAGAGATTAATTCAAGAGTGTATGCTGCCGTAAAGACCAGTCCTGATGCCATGATAATAAAATCAATGCCCGGAATTGGCGATTACTCGGCACTAGTTATTGCAGCAGAAATTGCAGGTATTAGCAGATTCAATGACTCTCACAAGTTATGCGCATATGCAGGAGTCGTGCCATCAGTTAGAAACTCTGCAGACACGATACACCATGGCAGCATAACCAAAAGGGGAAGCATGACACTACGATGGGTTCTCATCCAATGCGTCCATACCCATGCACTGCATGACAAGAACAGTGACATTACAAAATTTTACAATCGCATTAAAAAGAAGAGAGGCTCATCAAAGGCCGCAGTTGCCGCATCATCAAAGATCCTGCGAGTGATTTACTGGATGCTAAAAGAGAGGAGAGAATTTGTACAGAATTACAGTTAGGACTGCAAGTCGCGTTTTATATGTTGAGGGAAAGCCTCGGTTAATAACTGCGGATAGGTCCTAATAAAGGGATGAAGATAGCATTGAGGAAGAAGCCTCGTATGGATACATGTCCGTCATCTTTTGATTGAAAGCATTCCCTAGCGAAAGCTATGCCTTGGGATGCAAAAAAGTAGGAAATGTTTAAAAACAATTCACATGGATACATATAATCTGCAAATAAAATAATTATTTTGTAGAATATGAATCCCGAAGATAAAGCCCGTCAGAATATTGATAAAATGCTGATTGATTCAGGCTGGATTATTCAAGACTATGAGAATAGAAATCTCAGTGAAGGATTGGGGGTAGCAGTTAGAGAATACCCATTAAGTAAAGATAATGCAGATTATGCCCTTTTCATTGATTCACAGCCAGTTGGGGTGGTTGAGGCAAAAAAATACGGACATACACTTAGCGGTGTAGTTGAGCAATCCGAAAAATATCTAGATGGATTATATGAAAAATTTGTCAGTACTCCCATAAGACCTCCATTTTCCTATGAAACGACTGGTATTGAGACTAAATTTGCAGACAGGCGTGATCCTGATCATCGTTCTCGTTATGTCTTTACATTTCATAGACCCGAATTACTACAAGAGTGGTTACAAGAAGACAAGACATTGCGTGCAAGACTAAAACAGATTCCCGAATTAAATTTTGAAAAACTTTGGGACTGTCAGACTGAAGCAATCATAAATTTAGAGGACTCACTTTCACAAAACAAACCACGTGCATTAATTCAGATGGCAACAGGTTCTGGCAAGACAATCACAGCAGTAACTTCAATTTATCGATTAATTAAATTTGCAAAAGCAAAAAAGATTCTATTTTTAGTTGACAGGTCAAATTTGGGTAGACAAGCGTTACGTGAATTCCAACAGTATGAAACACCTGATGACGGTAGAAAATTTACTGACTTGTATAACGTACAACTATTACAATCACACACAATTGATCCTGTTCCAAAAGTTGTAATCTCTACAATTCAAAGAATGTTTTCAATTCTAAAAAATAATAAAGATTATGAGGATGAAAATGATGAATTTTCATCATTTGAAGATTCACAAGATGCGACTCCAGTTGAAGTACATTACAATGAAAATATACCAATTGGAGAATTTGATTTTATCATAATTGATGAATGTCATCGTTCAATCTACAACAAATGGAAGCAGGTATTAGATTACTTTGATTCATTTTTAATTGGATTAACTGCAACCCCTTCAAATGATACTGTGGGATTTTTCAACAACAATCAGGTAATGAGATACACCCATGAAAGAGCTGTAGTTGATGATGTTAATGTTGGATATCACGTATACAGGATTAAAAACAAAATTGGGGAGCAAGGAGGCACTATAGATGCAGGTCAATTTGTTGAAAAAAGAGACAGACTCACGCGGAAATCTGAGCAAGAGTATCTGAATGAAGATCTAATTTATACACCAAGTGACCTTGATAGGTCAGTAGTAGCAAAAGATAGCATCAGACTAATTATTAGAACATTCAAGGAACGGTTATCTGAAATTTTTCCAAACAGGACTAATGTTCCTAAAACCCTGATTTTTGCAAAAGACGACGCTCATGCAGAAGATATTACAGAAATTGTAAGAGAGGAATTTGGACTAGGAAATGAATTTTGCAAAAAAATCACTTATCGTACAAAAGAAAAACCAGAGGAATTAATTACCTCGTTTAGAAATTCACCAATGCCCAGAATTGCAGTAACAGTTGACATGATTGCAACTGGAACTGACATCAAACCATTAGAATGCATTATTTTTATGCGAGATGTCAAAACAAAGAATTACTTTGATCAAATGAAAGGAAGAGGGACCCGAAAGATAGCAGATGATGATTTGATTGCAGTTACTCCTGATGCCAAAGCCAAAACTCATTTTGTCATAGTTGATGCGGTAGGCGTTTGTGAGCATACAATGACTGACACTCACTCTTTATCTAAAAAACCAGGTGTTTCTTTCAAAGTATTGCTGGATAAAGCAACTGACAAAAATGCAGATGCAGACGATGTTGAGAGTTTGATTTACCGATTGTCCAGACTGAACGGAAAATTAAGTCAGGACGATAAAGATGAAATAAGCAATGCAAACAACGGAAAAACTCTGACAGATATTGAAAAAACATTGCTTGACGGAATTGACGCAGACAAGACACTAGAAAAAGCAAAAGAGCAGTGTCATACAGAAGAGCCAACAAATGAGCAGCTTAGAACTGTATCAAAACAGATGATTGATGAAGCATGCAAGGTATTTGATTCGGCAAAACTACGAAAGACAATCCTTGACATCAAAAGCAAAAATGAGCAAATCATTGATGATGTATCCATTGACGAATTGCTAGAAGCAGGATTTGTAGATAAAGTACAGAATATTGATAAAAAGACAGTTGATAACTGGATTGACTTTGTAGAGAAAAATAAGGATCGAATTATAGCACTTGACATCATCTACTCCAAACCATATAGGATGAGAGAAATCACATTTGCAGATATTCAGAATCTGGCCAGTGCAATTGAGAAACCCCCGTATAATTTGACTCCTGAAATGCTTTGGAATGCATATCAGAGACTGGATAAATCAAAGGTGAAAAACAATCCCGCCAAAATGCTGACTGATTTGATATCTATTGTACGATATTCTGCAGGAAAAGAAGAATCATTATTGCCGTTTTCAGAAATAATTACAGAGAAATTTGAAAAATGGTTAACTGCCCAAGAATCTTCTGGACGAAATTTTACATCAGAGCAAAAAGAATGGCTTGTAATGATTAAAAATACTATTGCAAGTTCTGTCTCAATTGGTATTGATGCACTAGACGATGTGCCATTTAATCAGAAAGGTGGCAGAGTAAAGTTTTATGAAATATTTGGAGATGACTATGAAAAGATATTAGAGGATCTGCATGAGGCTCTGATTAACCAATAAATGGATTTATTTTAGGAAAAAATAATGAATTACTCAAATTGCATAAAAACAACAGTTGATGTAAACGGTATTGTGACTGTTGATGATAACAAATGACTTGCAATAATCTAAAATGCACATAACAAAGAAAGTATTATAATTTTATGAGTTATTTTATGTATGGCAAATGTTGCATTTGCATCAATCCTACCAAAGATTGATTCAATTTTTGAGACGATTCTTTTTTGTTCGGGAAGAGGGGCTATGGGTAACTGGAATTTTTTTATATCGTATTGAAATAAATGTGGTATGGACATTCCTTTTATTTTTTTTCTTACAATTTTTTGAAAAAAAGGTGATTTAAAATAATAAAATAAACATCTTGGAAAAATAGATTCAACCGGACGTACAACTAGAATGGATGAGTTTACGGTAGTAGGTTGTGCTATATTATCTACATAACCAATTTTTCCTATTGTGCCGTCCTTTGTGATTAAGATATCTTTTTTATAAAGTTTAATTTCTGGAGATTCATCATACCTGAATTTGGAAAGATGATCCATTACGTTTTTGTAATTTATTGATCCATTTTCATTAATATCTTTAACAGCTAACAATAAAGGACCTTCATCAGTATATTCATTTCGTTTTAATCCTCTCCAACCAATTCTAGCGTTAATGTTTATGTAATCACTTAATATTATTGTTATCCATCCCTTTGGAAGATTATCTTTCTCGAAAACCAATTCTTTTGTAGAATCATTGTGGATCTTTTTCAAAAGAACTTCAGCTGGTTCATCATTAGGATCTTGCGATACTAGTTTTCCCTCAAAGACTTGCTTTAACACAGCTTGTCTAGATTGCTTCAACATTTTTCTGACATTTTCTAACTTTTTTCTACTTGCATCAATCTGTGTGAAGATTGATTCAATTTTTGAGACGATGCGTTTTTGTTCGGAAAGTGAAGGTAAAGGGATTTTTATTTTAGATAATTTATTAGCGTTAAAATTTGGTTGTGCAATCCCTATATTTCCTGAATGGATTTGTTGCCAATAAAGATCTGATTTAAAAAAATGGCTCACATAATTTGCATATGTGTTATTAGATAACACAATTCTTACTAAATAAGATGCAAAAACTGCATTAGGGGGATTCTTGATTAGAAAACTTTTTCCTACAGTAGCACCAGTTCTTGCAAATACTAAATTATTTGCTTCTAATAGAAAAGCAGATATTTTCTTTGTAGGTATCTGACAATATGGAACCTTATCCCAGTTCACAGTATTATTTTGTATGTCTGTTATTCGTAAATATTTAGGACCAATGTTTGCTTTCGTTGATTTTGCTGTATATCCATAATGAATTTTTATGGATAATTTATCAATAATTGTAATGATCCATCCTTTTGGAAGATTATCTTTTTCAAAAACCAATTCTTTTGTGGAATCCTTGAGATATACATCTGGCAAGTTCTGGAACCTCTGATACAAACACCCCATCTTCGTCTTTTTTGATGAATATTCTAAACTTCATATGATTTATTAAATTATTTAGTATAAAAATCTAAATTATGTGAAATCATGACAAGTTTTACAAAATATGATTTAGACTCAAATTTCTAGTTTATAATTTAATCAATGGGATGAGTACGTGCATAATTATTTAATCTGTATATGTTTTCCATTATTGGAGTTTTGTTATTTATTGGAAGTTGTGATACTAGAAAAATTTCTATAATTGACTTTAAATCATTAGTAAGATAGTTTAATTCTTTCCCACCCTTGATAAGATATTCTTTATTTACATCACTTCCATGCACATTATAATTTCTAGTGTTTACTATTTTGTCCACAAAATTATCTTTGTCAATACATTCTCTGATTTGTTCTGGACAAAGATCTAAAAACCACTTTATCTTGTTTCTAAATTCTTCATGCTTTGCTTCAGTTGCATCATAAAATCTTTGTATTACATGTGTGTGTTCTGTAAACATTGTATGTAGTGACATGTCACTCTCAAATATATTGAAAAAATCATACATTATTTCATATGTTTTGAACCATATTTCATTCCATTTTTGGATTATCTTCTCAAAATTATCTTTTAAATCATGGAATCGTATTACTCCATCATCTGTTATTTTTGGATTCTCGAGTCTGTTGTTTCTATGATAACGTATCAATCAGTAAGGATAATACTTGAAATTTTTTGAGTTCGTTGTAGTTCCCTTAATGTATTTTGGAAAAACTGGTTTACCCATACATAGTCTTAAAAAATGATTGATTTTAGATGTCTCATCATCTAATTCCATTCCAGATTCTGGTTCAATTTGAAAAAATTCGAATTGTGTTGTTTTTTGCTCCAATAAACTAAAACTGGATTCCATGGTTTGTCCTATTTTTAATTTTGTAGACTCACTTATGTTCACTGTTTCATTAATCTTATAGAATACTCCATATGTATCATCCTCCGGGGTTTTACTCATGAATGGTCCCCAAACAAATACATCTCTCAATCTGATAAATTTACAATTGTAATTTCTCATACTAATAAAAATTTGAATATAAATAATGAATCTGATTTTTGGTTGTTTGGACATACATCTCTGTTTGATCTAGTAGCGTAAAATCCAATAATAAAAGTGATCATTTGATCGAGTGTTTTTTATATCTAAAAAATTCATAATTTAATGTAAGGTTGATAATGTCTGATTCTAATAACTCAAAAACAGATATGGATCAAAACAAATCTAAAAATAATAGACAAACACCATTAAGTAGATTCTGGGCTTGTTTTTTCAGTTCTACAATTTTTGCGTTATTGTGGACAGGTAAAATGAAAAAGACCAGACAATGGATTCTTTTGTTTACTTTTTTTATTACAATATGGTTTGTCTTAGATTATATTTTGTATCCGTTTTCAGATGATTCTGATTTTACTCTAGATAATGTTGTGGATCATTCATTTCGTATTGAACCGAATTATCATCTAGAGACATTTTTGAGTAGTATGATTTATGACTATTTTCCCAACAGTGGGAATTTAGATGATATAATATTTTTAATATCTTTTTCATTGATTGTTTTGTATAACCTAGTAATTTTTATCGGTTCATTGTTAATGATTGTTTATTTTATGTTAAAATGGACTACACAATACAATCTAGATAATTTCAACTACAAGTCAAAACGAGAATGGAAAAAAGCAAACATACCACAACATAACATTACTGAAAAAATTAAAGAACATTCTAGCAATATATTTTCAAACATGAAGGACATTAGTAAAAAGACAAGTGCAAAGATACCATCTGAAAAAATTATAGAAACAAGTACAAAAACAGCAGAAAAAATTGCAGATACTGCAAAGAATCTAAAACCAAAAATTAAGATGAGTGAAAATGATAAAAGAAACCAGATAAGAGAATGGCATGATATGATGACTTTGGGGATTATTACTGAATCAGAGTTTGAAAAGAAAAAAGAAGAATTTTTAAAAGCAAATAATGACTAAAGTTTGATCAAGATGAAATTAGTGTTATTATCTACATTGTCTATAATTTTAGTATGATACAAAGCCAACACAAAATAGTAAGGATGTTTAATTTGTCTTACTTTACAGGAGAAGATTTGTATATCTTGATTTTTCATTTTTGGGATTAGTGATCATCGTTGTTTTGATCAGAGACAAATAAATGAGACATGGTATAATTCATTCTCATTTTTAACCGATTTCTCAAATTATTCAAATGGAAAAAGCAAAGGATCTCATCATGTTTTGTTCATTGGAATGATTACAGAACAAATAAAAATCCCTAGCAAGATTCTATCTGAGTCATTTCTTGTTGGTGTTTTGTATCTGGCGGGAACACTATATCTGTATGAGAATGCAGTGAGACGAGGACTACCATATGTCCATTCGACTGTTCTAATGGTGTAATTATACATCATAAAGTCATGGATGAGAATTCCAAGTGACAGCACACTGCATTATTTTCTCTCAATCAAATGTACCAATGACAAATCACATAAAGTTTAAAGTATTCATCAAAAAAGACGAGAACGGGATGTTTGTATCAGAGGTTCCAGAACTTTCTGGATGCATATCTCAAGGAGACACAAGAGAATTGGCAACAACTAACATCAAGGATATGTATCCATAAAATAATCTTTTACCTTAACAAATTTCTTTTTATCTATTATTTTTCCATCATTGTATTGTGTAGTTAGTTTGAAATGTAATTTCACTTTGGTTTCTAATTTGGACAATTTTTGAATTATAATTTTTGATATGGTATGTTGTTTTCAGTTAATTGGTTACATTGTTCATTTGATATTAGATAATCTGTTTTTGAAATTGCTGAAAAATGTTTACCTGATTCCATTAATACACCAACCATTGAAACTTCATTTTTTGGATCTACTCTGATTCTTCTATATGAAAAAGGATTGTCATTTTTTGCCATGGTTTGTATAATAAATGGTTTTTTATAAATCATATAAATCCTGATTCTGTTGAGTTATAGTGATATGGTCTGTCTGGTTGTAGAGTTCAAAAGTTGAACTGGAATGCAGATTTATCAGACTCAATTCAAAACACCATAATAGACATTTTCTTAAAAAGCAGATCAAAGATTGTTCAAGTATTGGTTTAGTCAAATATTAATTCAAAGTTCAATTCGGAGAAAATTCACATTTCATAATTTATCCCGGGATAACTTTACAGAACTTTTAATCACTACTATTTTATAATAAAACAAATTCTAAAATTTTAGAATGTCAAAAACATTAGCGTCGACTATGTTAATGGCAGTTTCTATAATTTTTGGAATTAATACAGTTTATGCAGAATATTGTAGAGTCGAATGGAGATTCCACTCATTGAACATAACGTAAATAATCTTAAACATATCTTGTATGATTAAATGACTGCTTGTAATGATCCTAAATGCCCATTAAACAGGCAAGGCGTATCTCATGAAAATCATGATTCTATTGAAAGTAAGCCTATAAAAAATCCCTGTAATGATCCTCGATGTGCAATGAATAGAATGGGAATGAGCCATGAAACTCATGATGGACAGACAAACTATGAAGAACCAAAGCAACAAAAACATGTAGAATACCAATTTGGTAGATCTCCTGTAAAAAGACAGACAAACTATGAAGAACCAAAGCAAGAAAAACCCCCAAAACAATCTAGTGATGAATTTCATGGTTCAGCAGATGATGCATTACATGAATTAGGTAGGTTAGTTAACAAAGAGAATCCAAATAAACTATCCAGAGGGAAAATACTTGAAGAGAGAAGGAAGAGAGGAAGACAGCCAATAGAACAGGAAGCTCAAGAGGAAGTTAAACGTAGAGAAAACCTAAAACAAGAAAAAGTTTCTACAAAATCTAAAATATTTTCACGTTCTAGTTCTGGTTTACCCTCAATTAATCAAATTTTACACAGCAGTAATCCTTATGAGACTTTTAACATAGAAGAAGAATCCACCTGTGATGATATTAAATCAAAATACAAAGAATTGAGTAAAAATTACAATGCAACTAGAGGAAGTGTCAACAGAACATCTGAGGAACAAGAACTATTAACTAAAACTCAAAGTAAAATAAACATCGCATACGACTTTTTAAGAAAAAAACATTGTGGATGACATGATTGTTTTAGGAATTGATTTAGGGACTAACAGATCTGCTGCTGCTGCAATGATTGATGGTAAGATACAGCTTGTTTCATCTGCTGATACAAATTCTGCCGATACAGAACCATTTCATTCAGTTGTTTCATTTTTTGAAGATGGAGGTTGTCTTATTGGCAAACAAGCATTAGAACAAGCATCATACAATCCTAAAGGAACCATATTCAATGTTAAGAGATTAATGGGTTCTGGAGAAAGGGTTCAGGCTTTGAAGAAAAGCTATCTTCCACAGTTTATCTCAGCACTGCTAATCATGGAGATGAAGATAAAGGCAGAGAAATTATTCAAGCAAACAATCACTCAGGCAGTAATTACAGTCCCTGCCTACTTTAATGATAATCAGCGTCAGGCAACTAGAGATGCTGGAAAGATTGCAGGATTGAAGGTAATTCAGGTGTTAAATGAGCCCGTATCAGCATCAATTGCCTACGGCTTGAATAGATTGGAGGGACCAACAAAAATTCTTGTCTTTGATATGGGTGCTGGAACATTGGATGTATCAATTTTAGAAGTGGACAAAAATTTCTTTGAAGTATTGTGTACAACTGGTGATGTGAATCTTGGAGGAATTAACATCGATGAAATTATTTCAGAATTTCTTTTAGCAGAAATTTTAAAAATAAAACCTGGTGAAAAAATTGATGATCTCTCAAAATTACAAATTATGCAATTAGCTGAATCAATTAAAATTAAATTATCTGATGAGAATGCCCTTGATTTTGTAGAAGATATTGCATTAACTGACTTGCATGTTGATTTGCCAATATCAATTAACAGAGATACATTTGACTCTATGATTGAACCCATACTAGAAAAGTCTAAAATATGTATATTTGATGCACTAAAAGGTGCAAATCTAACTTCTGATGAAATTGATAAAGTGCTTCTAGTTGGCGGACCTGTTAAAATTCCTGCAATTAGAAAAATGGTTTCAGATTTTATTTCTGAACCTGAATCAGACATTGATTCTACATTTACAGTAGCATCGGGAGCTGCAATTCAAGGTGCAGTACTATCTGATGATAAAAATTTGCCAGTTGCATATCAGAATCTAATATTGCTAAATAAAACACCATTAGACTTGGGAGAACACGCTAAGAAAAGTGGAGAGGACATTATTCAATTAATGATTCCAAAAAATACCACTTATCCTACTGAATTTACAGATGTGTTTTATGTAAACAAACCAATGCAGACTGAGGTTTCAATTAGTATTTGGCAAGGTGATTTTGAAAAAAATCCCGGATTCCAAAACAATGTAAACATTGGGCAGTTTTGGTTACGGGGTTTACGAGAGGGAATAAAAAAAGAGATTGAAATAACATACAGAATAGATGGTGATGGAATAATTGTAGTTTCTGCATATGAAATAGAAGGGAATACCCATGATGAATTAGTTATAGATGAGATGGGAAATTCAGTCATACCTCCACCAGAACTTGATTTTGCACATGAAGAAATTGAGAAAATTGAGAAAAAACGCAGACGAGACACAATGAGTCCATATGAAATTCCTGTGGATGATTACGAATTTGCATCACCAAACATATCTGCAGAATACTCTAAAGACTATGATTGGGTTTGTGGCAGTTTAGCCAAAGCAATTGATATTATTAAAACTCATCATAATCATCCAGAATACAGTCCCGAGTTTTTTAATACTGCAAGATTTGAAATATACCTGCAATTAGATATGCAGTATGCATATGCGTATATTCAATTAACAGGGGGACCCGTATATCCAATTCACATTCATAATGCTCTCAAAGAAGAATCAGAAGTGAATAAAAAAATCATGGTAGTAACACTGGTGCACGAATTACTACATGCAATACATCCTGATTGGGGACACAACAAAATACGTCCAGCAGAAAGAAGACTTGCAAATCTAGCAATGTATTTTGATGCATACAGAGAGATGGAGATAAAATTTCTTAGTGGAAAAATGTCTTTGTGCAACAATACTATGACATCTAGAGATCAAAAAGTTAGAATTCAATGTAAGGATGAAGTTTAGACTAGATCATTATGGAATATTTTACAAAAATAACTGATGGATTACCAGATTACAATTTGCAAAAATTAAAACAGTACAATTGATCACTCCAATGAGTTACAATTAGTCGTGTATGGTTTTCACTAGGTGGAATTTCAAATGATATCTTGCGCCATGAATAATGCATAGCTTACGCTACACATGATTAAAAATGAAATCATCGTACAAGTCGTGTATATTTTCCACTTGATGAATTGAAAATAATCCATCGTGCATAGTCTCTATGTAAGTGGCTGAACCGATGTGTTGGTCTGTTAGTAAAGGCTGGCTCACCACTCGCCGAAGCTTGTGATCTACACCACCTTCCTATCAACGCAGTCTTCTGCTGCCGACCTTCATCTTACGAAAGAATAACTTGTCTCGGGATAGGATTCGTGCTTAGATGCTTTCAGCACTTAGCCTAAATGGCTTAGCTGCCCGGCCTGCCTTATCAGACAACCGGTAGACCAGTGGCCACGCTGCTCTGTTCCTCTCGTACTAGGAGCAACTTCCCCTCAGTTATTCGCGCTTCCATCAGGCAGAGACCGACCTGTCTCACGACGGTCTAAACCCAGCTCATGTTCCCTTTTAATAGGCGAGCAGCCTCACCCTTGGCCCCTGCTGCAGGACCAGGATAGGAAAAGCCGACATCGAGGTACCAAACCGCGGGGTCGATAGGAGCTCTCGCCCGCGACGAGCCTGTTATCCCTGGGGTAATTTTTCTGTCACCTCCGGGCCCCAATAGTGGGCACACGAAGGATCGCTAAGCCAGACTTTCGTCTATGAATTCCGTGCGTTTGGAAATCCATTCAGTCGAGTTTTTGGCTTTGCCCTCTTCAACGGATTTCTGCCCCGTTTGAACTCAACTTTGGGCCCCTTTGATATCTTTTCAAAGGGGTGCCGCCCCAGCCGAACTGCCCACCTGCACGTGTCTCCAGTCTTCACTGGATAAGTGGCACTGCAAAAAGAGTCTGGTGTTACATCGTTGCTTCTTAACATCCCGGAGAACGTTAAGCATGGCTCCCAGATACCCTGTGCAATTCTTACTATACCACAAGCACAAGCTGCAGTAAAACTCCACGGGGTCTTCTCTCCCCGATGGAAGTTGATGGACTGTTCGTCCACCTTATGTGGCTTCACCGGGTTGTAGGCGGGGACAGTGGGGCTCTCGTTGTTCCATTCATGCGCGTCGGAACTTACCCGACAAGGCATTTGGCTACCTTAAGAGAGTCAGAGTTACTCCCGGCGTTAACCGGCCCTTAGCTCGGTTGAACCCAAGTTTTAGGTACCGGCACCGGCCAGGATTCAGTGACTATACAAATCCTTTCGGACTAGCAGTCACCTGTGTTTTTATTAAACAGTCGGAACCCCCTTGTCATTGCAACCTGCGATCCCCATTCCTCATGAAGATCGCAGGCATCCCTTATACCTAAGCTACAGGACTAATTTGCCGAATTCCCTCGCCATACGGTATACCCGTAGCACCTTAGCTTTCTAAGCCAGCGCACCTGTGTCGGTTCTGGGTACGAACTTGCATTTTGCTAACTACACGGTCTTTCATGGTCTCCTGGAATCGAGAAAACTTCGCTAACGCGAAGCCATTCCTGCCTCGGACCGGTTCTCGTCATTACGACACTCCCCAATCCTCGAACAGTTAGATACAACGATGGTTGTACAACCCCTATCCGAAAGCGAACCATATAGCTCAAACGCTCCATGCAAGGTACTAGAATATTAACTAGTTTCCCATTCGATTTACTCTTTTGAGGCAAACCTTAGGATCGACTACCTCCAGGCTGATAACGCATTGCCTGGAAACCCTTGCGCTTGCGGTGGTATGGATTCTCACCATACTATGCTGTTACTGCCGCCAGGATCTGCAATAGAAACCGGTCCACAGGACGTCACCGCCCTGCTTCGACCCAATCACTACGCCAACCTACCACGAATCATCCATTGATGATTATCTAAAGTATCGGTACTTTGCTTTAGCCCCGTCCGTTTTTGAGGCATCCTCCCTCGGCAGGTAAGTTGTTACACACTTTTTAAAGGATAGCTGCTTCTGAGCTTACCTCCCTGCTGTCTTGGCGAGAATACGCTCTTTAGCTTGACACTTAGCAAAAATTTGGGGACCTTAACTTCAGTCTGGGTTAAACCCCTTTCGGTCATGAGCCTTACGCCACATGAACCCGTGTCCTTGCTTCTACGATGTATATCCGTTCGGAGTTTGAATGAGCGGTGAGCAGTTTCCCGCCCGTGCCGCTCTATCAGTGCTCTACCGGAAACACTATCTCCACAAAGCACGCCCTGCGAGACGCTTCGGTTGGAACTAGCGAGCGCCAGTCTAGATTGGTTTTTGACCCCTATTCCCAGGTCACAACAACGATTTGCACGTCAGAACGTCTTAAGACCTCCAGCGGGCTTTCGCCCGCCTTCATCTAGCCCAGGAATAGATCGACTGGCTTCTAGCCTAGCCGCTATGACTCTACGCACTTTCACACGCTTCTCCTGACATTCTTGCGAATGCTGCGAGAACTCGGTTTCCCTTCGCCTTCACCCTTTACAGGTTTAAACTTGTCATAACGGTTAGCTCCCTGGCCCGTGTTTCGAGACGGAACGCATGACACTGATGATTTGAACATCAAATTTTCAACTCTATTGCTAGAATCTCTGATCTGAAAAAATCGCCTTTCATGCCATGCACGTCTGTAAGTAATAGGTTTCATGCACTTTTCGCCCCCCTTCCGGGGTACTTTTCAGCTTTCCCTCACGGTACTAGTCCACTATCGGTCTTGAGAGATATTTAGCCTCGGATGCTACTTTCACCCATATTCATTGCCCACTACCAAGGACAACTACTCGGGTATGATTAGGACTTTTTCCATTCGCCTAAGGGAGTATCACCCTCTATGCTAGAACTTTTCAGATCACTTCAGCTCTGGTCCAAGATTCCATATTATCATACCAAAACACCACATCTCCCGAAGGATTCAGTTTGGGCTGTTTCCTTTTCGATCGCCTCTACTTGGGAAATATCAATTGATTTCTTTTCCACGTGGTACTAAGATGCTTCAATTCCCACGGTTCGACTTCCAATACTAGTGTACTGGAATACACAGATGTGTAAGATTCTCATTCGGACATCTCGGGATCATAGGATGCGTGCGCCTACCCCGAGCTTATCGCAGCTTGCCACGTCCTTCGTCTCTCCTCAAGCCTAGCAATCCACCTATTACCGTCTTTACACCGGCAAATTCAGCCACATATTACACGACTATGCACGACGATCATTGCAAACCCCCTGGCAGGGGTCTGCTACATCCTTCATACAACACTTTCGTGATGTATTGCATCGATGATTTTGTGAAGATTATGTACACCCGTACACTTTCCTTGTCTAAGGAGGTGATCCGACCGCAGGTTCCCCTACGGTCACCTTGTTACGACTTTTCCCTTGTCACGAACCTCAAGTTCGATAACGCCAATCAGACGTCACCTCACTAAAAGCTCACTTCAATGAAACGACGGGCGGTGTGTGCAAGGAGCAGGGACGTATTCACCGCGCGATAATGACACGCAGTTACTAGGGATTCCATATTCGTGAGGGCGAGTTGCAGCCCTCAGTCATAACTGTGGTAACGTTTGAGGATTACCTCTTCCTTTCGGGTTCGGAACACATTGTCGTTACCATTGCAGCCCGCGTGTGGCCCCAGAGTTTCGGGGCATACTGACCTGCCGTGGCCCCTTCCTTCCTCCGCATTAACTGCGGCGGTCCCGCTAATTCGCCCCACTACTCCTGAGAGTAATGGTGGCAACTAGAGGCAGGGATCTCGCTCGTTACCTGACTTAACAGGACATCTCACGGCACGAGCTGGCGACGGCCATGCACCACCTCTCAGCTTGTCTGGTAAAGTCTTCAGCTTGACCTTCATTCTGCTGTCTCTCCGGGTAAGATTTCTGGCGTTGACTCCAATTAAACCGCAGGCTTCACCCCTTGTGGTGCTCCCCCGCCAATTCCTTTAAGTTTCATACTTGCGTACGTACTTCCCAGGCGGCAAACTTAACGGCTTCCCTGCAACACTGCACTGGCCATAAGCCAGTGCATCACTGAGTTTGCATAGTTTACAGCTGGGACTACCCGGGTATCTAATCCGGTTTGCTCCCCCAGCTTTCATCCCTCACCGTCGGACGTGTTCTGGTAGACCGCCTTCGCCACAGGTGGTCATCGAGAGATCAAAGCATTTTACCACTTCCTCCCGAGTACCGTCTACCTCTCCCACTCCCTAGCTCTGCAGTATTCCCAGCAGCCTGTACGTTAAGCGTACAGATTTAACCGAAAACTTACAGAGCCGGCTACGGATGCTTTAGGCCCAATAATCATCCTGACCACTTGAGGTGCTGGTTTTACCGCGGCGGCTGACACCAGAACTTGCCCACCCCTTATTCAACAGTGTTTTTAGGACTGTCAAAAGGTTCCTTTAGCAGAAACCACTCGGATTAACCTTGTCGTGCTTTCGCACATTGCAAAGTTTTCTCGCCTGCTGCGCCCCATAGGGCCTGGGTCCGTGTCTCAGTACCCATCTCCGGGCCACTCCTCTCAGAGCCCGTACCTGTAATAGTCTTGGTGGGCCATTACCTCACCAACAAACTGATAGGCCGCAGTCCCATCCTATGGCAATAAATCATTTGGAACATAAACCATTCCAGGCATAATGTTCTATCGGGTATTATACTCAGTTTCCCGAGGTTATCCCCGTCCATAGGGTAGGTTGACTACGCGTTACTGAGCCGTCTGCCTTGTATTGCTACAATGACTCGCATGGCTTAGTATCAATCCGATAGCAGTCAGGTCCGGCAGGATCAACCGGATTCTGATTTACTTGATTATTTTTTATTATTGAAGTACATTTTGTACTATATTGGAATTGACGGATGCACATAATCTTCACATTTCAGATATGATCTTTTGATCAAATCCTCATTTTGTATGCGTAACTGGAGGCCCATGAATCATAACTTGGCATATTGCCATACTTCATCACGAGCGCCGCCTATTGCGTTACGTATGCAGAAGTTGAAGAAGGCGGAATCCATATAAACCATGCGTGAAATTATGCCTGATCGATGCAAAAAATTGAAAGAATTACAATAAAAACTAGGCATAAATGTATATGAAAAAGTAGTCTTGATAGTTAAAATGTTAGATTTTGTTTTGAAAGTTGCTTTTGAATTACATTTCTGAATACAAAAAGAAAACCAAAACATCTGCAAAGATATTTGCAAAGTCTTCAAAACTTCATATTAATGGAGTAAGTCACAACATAAGATTCTATGAACCATATCCATTTGTTGTAAAATCATCTACAGGAAAAAATCTCATCGATGTAGATAACAACAAGTATGCAGATTACTGGATGGGGCATTGGAGTTTGATATTAGGACATGGTCCAAAAAATGTCAAAGAATCTTTGAAAAAGCAGATTGAAAAAAGTTGGATGTATGGAACAGTAAATGAGCAGACAATAAAACTATCAGAATTAATTTCAAAAGCAGTTCCAGTTGCAGAAAAGATTCGTTACGTAACATCAGGTACTGAAGCTACAATGTATGCAGTAAGACTTGCGCGTTCAGTTACAGGTAGAAAAATTATTGCAAAGATTGATGGTGGATGGCACGGATATACATCAGATTTACTAAAGAGTGTAAACTGGCCATTTACAGAATCAGAAAGCAGTGGAATAGTCAATGAAGAAAAAATCATCTCAATTCCGTATAATGATTTGGAGAATTCTTTGAGGATTTTAAAAAAATATGCAAAGAATTTAGCAGGAGTGATTGTCGAGCCGGTATTAGGCGGAGGCGGATGCATTCCTGCCACTCAAGAATACCTCAAAGGAATTCAAGAGTTTGCTCACAAAAATAAATCACTATTTATTTTAGATGAGATAGTTACGGGTTTCAGATTCAGATATGGATGTCTCTATCCAACGATGAAACTTGATCCTGACATTGTAACTCTAGGGAAAATTGTAGGAGGTGGAATGGCAATTGGTGTCATGTGCGGCAAAAAAGAGATCATGGAATATGCAGATACTACGGATAAGAAAAAATCAGAACGCTCCTATGTAGGGGGCGGGACATTTTCTGCAAATCCCGCATCAATGACTGCAGGATATGCAACACTTGGTCATCTAAAATCAAAAAAATCAGTTTATTCAAAAATTAACTCACTTGGAAGATTCACCAGAAAAGAGATGAGTAAAGCATTTGATGGAAAAGTTGCAGTTACTGGAAAGGGGTCATTGTTTATGACTCACTTTCTAAAGGATGACATTACAGAAATTACAAATTCGGCACAGGCTGCAAAATGTGACGGTGCAATGCTTGCAAATTATCATTTCAAGATGATTGCCCATGATGGAATATTCTTTTTGCCAGGTAAACTAGGGGCAATATCTGAGGCACATAGTAAAGAGGATATCAAGAAGATGATTAAAGCATCTGAGGATTTCTAGATATTACGATTTTGGAATTCATCTCTCCAAGAAATTAGTTGGTTAAAGACATCCACATGATTTTCAGATTTTATTGTAATGTGAACATGGGCATAAAGTTCTTCAAATTGAGCCTCAAATATCAGAGTACACTCTTCTTTGAAAAAAGGCACTGTAATTCCAATTTTTTTAATAGAATTAAATTCAAAATTCTCAATTTGAATGGTTTTTTCTTTAATTGTAACTTGTCTCTTTTCTGGATTTTTGTTAATTGAATCATCAATCTGTTTTTGTGTAGAATCATCCCAGATTGGAGAATCTTGAGGCCACCTATGCACATGAATTTTATCAGATAGATACTTTAGTTGAGAATCAGGCAATAAACAGAGTCATTTCTAATTCAAATTAAGCATATCTTTGAAGATTCAGTTTTTATAAAATAAACAAGTCCAGAAAGCATGGAAAAGAAAAAAGAAGGAAGAGAGGATTACGCTACAGATGACCCTACAGATACAACAGCCCAAGAGCAAGAAGAGATGTCAAGAGAGGCAATCAAAAAATTCAAGTCACTAGGATAAGCCAAACTTTCATTAGCCATATCATTTTGTAGAAATTATGGGACTATTTGGCTCAAAGGTAAGCTCTGAAGATTTAATGTATGATGCAATGTCTATGATGGAGCAAAATCAGCCAAAAGTAGCCATATCATTATTTAACAAAATTCTAAAACAAGACTCTGAAAATGTTTCAGCATTATTTAACAAAGGTTTAGCACTAAATCAGAGAAAAAAATACACTGATGCAGTTACTTGTTTTGAGAGACTACTAGAGATCAATCCAAAAGACGCTCAAGCACTCAACAACAAGGGAATAGCAATGGCAGAGATGGGAAATATTCAAGCTGCTGCAGAATGTTATGACAAAGCAATAGAGGCAGATCCAAAAAATGCGGCATCTTATTTTAACAAAGGAGTGTTACTTGATAAATTACAAGAACGTGAAGAAGCAATAGAATTTTTGGACAAAGCAATATCCATAGAACCAAGAAAACCAAATGCAATGGTCTACAAAGGAATTGTATTAGGTAAAATGAAAAAACATGAAGAAGCTTTGAACTGTTTTCAAAATGTTTGCAAAAAATATCCTAACAATCAGGATGCATTTTTTCAAAAAGGCATCCAATTAGCAGAATTGGGACAACATAAAAAAGCACTTGGGGTATTTGATGAGATTCTTGAAAAATTCAAAGACAATGTGAATGTCATTTATGCAAAATCACGAAGTAAAGCCGCATTAGGAATGTACCCAGAATCATTAGAATTACTAAAACTGGCAGTTTCTAAAAACCCCAAAGTAATCCGCGGATGGGCAAAAGAAGAAGAAATCTTTGAGCAATTACATGGAAATGACCAATTCAGAAAACTTGTAAAACTTTAGAACCAATTACAGAATCTTTTTTCGTACTGCGTCTATACGAATAATTCCAACTTTCTTTTTAGGACCAATTAGTCTTGCCTCAAAGAGTGGAACATAGACTTCGGTAATTTCACGCAAAATAAATTCCTCAGTTAGATCACGAACATCTGTTTCCACAGGTCTTTTGAGTTGAGATTGAAGTTTCTCAATTGCAGCATCATTAGTTATTTCAGGTTTTTTGATATTTTGCTGGTTTTTTTCCAAGATTCGTTTGGGATAATTTTCAACAGTCTTTGAATTAATTTTAAATGGGAACTTTATTTCATGGCCATGATGATCAAATGCAAGTTCATCTTCTTCCTCAACAAAAACATGTTCTTCTAATTTCAAATCAATTTTATTTTTTCCATGTTTTCCGGAAAGCGCCTTTGCAAATCCAGATTTAGAACGTATGAAGAATAGACCCCCACCCAGCACTACATCCCGAATATTATAATTTACAGAAATTGTATGAGTTGCTTTCCGGTAATAATCAGCGATAAATTTTCCTGAAACCATTAAGATACATTCATGGTATAATTTCAATGAATGAACATGTACTTGTTCTTTTTTTGGACGTGAAAGCAGAGACTTGAAAGGGGTTGTTTTCTTTTGTTGAATAATTTCCATTGCCTCTGCTTCATCAATCTTTTTTCTTAGAACAACTGTCTTTACATCATTAGTCTTTGCCAAAACTACACAAAGTATACGATTCCATCTATTAAACCAATTCGACTAGGAAAGAGATAATAGATTTGAAATGATTCAAACAAGGTAGGTATGACAAAAAAAGGCGGTTATATTGAAAAATTGCTAAAAAAAGCAGACAAGGCACTTCAAGAAGGGGTCAAAAAAGCAGACAAGGCATTTCAAGAAGGGGTCAAAAAAGCAGATGATGTATTAGATAATGCAGTAGAGCTTGGAGTAATGACTGCAAAACAGGCTAGTCAGACAAGTAAAGAACTTCGAAATCATGCAAAAAAAGAAAGAGAGGCATTACAGAAAAGAGGAATTAAAAAACTAAATGAAGGAATCACAGCTGCAAAAAATGTAACATCTAATACTCAAGAAGGCTTGGAGATACTAAAAAAACTTGGAAAGTTAAGAACTAATGGGGTTATTACAGAAAAAGAATTCCAGGCAAAGAAAAAGAAAATTTTGGATAGAATTTAGTATGAAAAAATCAAATATTTTTGGATCAGGAGATAAAAGAACAGTAAACCCAAATTGGTTTACAAATAAAACATGGATGAAGGTTCTCTCAGAGAAAATAAAAGCAAAGGACCAAGACATCTATCATGTTCATTTTGAGCGAGGAGCCAGAACCAAACTTCATGCACATAACGGAAATCAAGTATTAATTGCAACAAAAGGGGATGGAAGCCTTGAGATTTTTCGAAGATATGGCTCAAGTAAAACTAACTTTAAGATAAAAAGAACAGAGAAGATCATCCTCAAAGAAGGAGACATGGTACACATTCCGGCAAAAACATATCACACCCATGGCTCAATTAATAAAAAGAAAACATTTTCCCACATTGCAATAAACATCTTGCCTAAAAAAAATGCAATATACAAAACAGTATGGTATGAATCAGATTTTAAAACCAAAGTATCAGAAATCATTTAGGCAATATGTCATTAAGAAAAAATTCTGAAATCAAATCTATTCAAGGAGATGAAGGATCTAAAATTAAACAATACTTTCATCCACACAACACACTAAATGGAATTAATTATAGTATGGCACAATTTACGCTAGAACCAGGAAAGAAATCTAAACTTCACAAAATGAGTTCATCTGAGATCTACTATATTTTAGAGGGGAATGGAAAACTAGAGATCGAGGAAGAAGAATATCATCTTGAAAAAGATGATTCTGCATATGTTCCGCCAAATTCAAAGCAGTTTATTGAAAATACAGGATCAACTAATTTGAGATTTTTGTGCATAGTTGAACCTGCATGGAAGGCAGATGATGAAATTTTGTTGGAATAAAACGAGTTTAATGCTAAATTTTGTGCAATTGTTTTTAACATATTACAAGTTATTGCTTCTTAGTGAACTCATATCAAGCACTCAAAGTACTGAATGTAAAACCAAACTCATCTCATGCGGAGATCAAGGCGGCTTATCGAAAGTTGGCACTAGAACTACACCCGGACAAAAATAAGGACAAAAATGAGGATTTGGAATTTAAAAAAATTACAGAGGCATATACACACCTCAAGAAAAATTATAATCAAAATAGCAATTTACTAAATCAAGAATATACTGAAAGCAAATCAAACACAGACTTTAAGAGAAAATCCCAATGGGCAGCTCCCGAAGAGCAAAAAATTCCAGAACAAGACTGGGGCAAATATACTCGTGAATTTGAAGAGGATGACCCAAATTTTTGGAAAGAATATGAAGATAAATTCTGGAAAGATTACAATGCACGTATACGCCCAGACGGTAAAAATGGAGAATTTGATAAAGCAAAAGAGCCTAAAAAACAACCAACCATTTTTGTCGATGTAGATGAAAGCTTGTGCATTGGTTGTTGCAGTTGTGAAACTATAGCACCGGAAGTTTTTGAAATAAATAAACAAAGTAGATCAAATCCCAAATCATCGGTAATCAATCAAAAAGGAGCAGGCATAAACAAAATAATGAATGCCGCACAAACTTGCCCAACAAAAGCAATCAGAGTAGAGAATACAGTTACAAAAGAGAGATTATTTCCTTACTGAGATTGGATTTTTAATTTATTGCAAAGTTCTTCAATTTCAGATTCAGATAGTTTCAATGTAGAATCAAACATACTGTGTATGGTACCTGCAGAATCATCTGTACTTCGTGGCACTAGATGCACATGAACATGTGGAACTTCTTGTCCAGCTTCTTCTCCGTTATGTACGGCAACCAAAGTTGCACCAGTTATAGCATCTACCTTAGAAATCATCAAGTGAACTAGTGAAAACAAATCAGTATTTTCTTCATTACTCATGTCTTGGATTTTTTTATGATGATTCTTTGGAATCACAAGTACATGGCCCTTTGCAAGAGGGAAGGCATCTAAAAAAGATATAGAGTTTGAGGTTTCCTTGAGAATTTTTGCTGGGATATCGCCTGCAATAATTTTACAAAAAATACAGTCCATTGTATTTCATCAGATTTTTTAAAATATTAAACCATCGATTAGGGGGTAACAATGCTTGCCCATGCAAGATCCTTGCCAAACTTTATAGTTGTTTTATCACCTGGGTTGAGAGTGTAATTTTTGATTATCTTTGGAACATCATCCATAGTCTCAACATAGCAAATACCGGTCATCATTTGTTAATATCACTACATCTTCAAAGACATCTTCACGAATTAGATGCCAAAATGGGAAGACAATAGTCGATAGAGCAATTCCTGCAACTAAAAATGCACCTCCAAAAACTAAACCAGCCTTTTGACTTGAGCTGAGTTCCATTTTACCACAGACCACCGTCACCTGAATTTGGATCTAATTTCTTTTCAGGAACGTTGCCATGTGCTTTTTTCATATGTCTTTTCAAACGCTCAGGATCATGTAATTCAGTGCCGCATTTTTCACATTTTGTTTGGTTTTCCTTCTCTTTGTTACGTTTGAACAAACCCATTAACTGATAACATTTTGAAATACATTATAAAGGATGCTCAATTTTTGAAAAACTGTGACAGTAAAAAACATCACAGTTTTGGGTTCCGGTGTTATGGGACATGGAATTGCTCAGGTTTCAGCAACTGCAGGATACAATGTAGTGTTACGAGACATCAAACAAGAATTTTTGGACAAAGCCATGGAGAAAGTAAAATGGAGCATAGATAAACTAGTTTCAAAAGAAAAAATTTCAAAAGAAGAAGGTGATGCGATTTTTGCAAGAATCAAACCAGTCATAGATTTGAATGAAGCAGTAAAAGATGCAGAACTAGTCATTGAGGTAGTTCCAGAAATTATGGATTTAAAGAAAAGAGTCTATGCAGAATTGGATAAAGCAGCGGCACCAGAAGTGGTCTTTGCATCAAATACAAGCACACTACCAATTACTGAAATAGCAAATACAACATCACGACCTGAAAAATTCATAGGAATTCATTTTTTCAATCCACCACAATTAATGAAACTAGTAGAGATAATTCCAGGAGAAAAAACATCACAAGAAATAATTGATTTGACTCAAGAATATGTAAAATCAGTTAACAAGACAGCAGTGATATGCAGAAAGGACGTTCCAGGGTTCATTATCAACAGATTATTCATTCCGATGGTCCATGAAGCCTGTTACCTAAAAGATAGAACAGGTGCAACGCTTGAAGAAATTGATTCTGCATTCAAATTCAAATTAGGATTTCCAATGGGTATCTTTGAATTGGCAGATTTTACAGGAATGGATGTAATTCACAAAGCTACTGTAGAGATGCATCTACGTGACAAAAAAGTAATCAATCCTCATCCACTAGTTGAAAAAATGTTTGATGCAAAAAAACTCGGACAGAAATCAGGAGAAGGGTATTACAAATATTCAGAGGATAAATACGAAAGAGTTGCACTATCAGAGGAATTAGCGGCAAAATGTGATCCAATACAGATTGTTGCCAACATACTAAACAACGCAGCATGGCTTGTTACAAATGGTGCAAGCGACATAGAAGAGATTGAGAAAGCAGCTCAGTTAGGGCTAGGACTCAAAAAGCCATTATTTGAAACAGCAAAAGAGATGGGCATCAAAAAAATTGTTGACGAGCTAAACAAGCTTGCTGAAGAACATGGTGAGTTTTACAAGCCAGATCCGCTACTAGTCTCTATGCAGTAATTAGGCAAATTAGAGAATTTTTAATTTATTCATCAGATGATCTTCTGCTTGGCCTAACTGGTACAAAGAATCGCATCTTACTTCCAATCATAGATTCATTACGTCAAATCAGCCCATAAAGAAGGAGGGGTCGAGACATAACTAGATCCAAAACGGAATAAATAATCACAGATAGTGTTAACTCGAATCCTTTTGAGCCATTCTTAAAGCCTCACCACTTTTAATTTTATTAAAATCATCAAGGATTTCGGCATCAGTTGATTCTGTGTCTTTGTTGGATGATGTAGAAATTAATTCTAAAATTTTCTTTACTGCATCTTGAGGTGTGTCAACTCCAATAATTTTGATGTTTTCTCTATGATCAAGAAAACCGTCAATGTATTGTTCAATAGAACCTCCAATGTTTCTGATTGCAACCATTGGTTTTTTGTACATATATGCAGCACATACTTCTGATAAAGTACCAGAACCGCCACCTACAATAATTATTCCATCAGCACTTAATGCATTTAGAAAGTCACGGGCAAGTCCCATGCCAGTTGGAATTACAATGTCACAGAATTGATTAGCCAATGTAGCATCATCTTGAGGAATTATTCCCACAGTCAAGCCATTTGCATCATGAGCACCATGTGATGCAGCTTTCATCACTCCTCCCAATCCACCAGTTATCAGAACAGAGCCAGATTTTGCAATATGTTCTCCAACATCGTATGCAATCTTTTCATGTTTTGGCGTACATCCATTGATATTATTACCAATAACTAAGATCTGATGTTTCTTTGTCATTCATTTTCTCCTTCACGAATTAATTTGAGCTTTTTGGTAAGAAGACTTTGGAATGTTATTTCCATTGGTGTTGATGAATGTTTAATTATTTTCTGACTTTGTATTATTTCATTTTCCAGTCTTTCCCGTATTGCCTGATCAGATAAGATTTGACGTTTTAATGAGATTGCTTGCTTTTGGCCACTAGTGTATATTTGAATCCAGCAATAGCCAGTTTGACTGTCATCAATGTCTATTTCAGTTATTTTCATATTAGAATTATGAGATATTTGCTTTTTAGGGTTTTAATTTTTTTTAGAAGGTAAATTGGAATTATTGTATAAAATCACACATACAAAAATACCCTTACCTGAAATGGCCTGCGCACTATGTTGCATTCCCTTTGGAATGAATATGGTTGAAGGTGATGCCACCTCGTATGATTCATCTTCTAATTGTATATCATATGTCAAGCTAGAATCTTCAGATAGTATCAAATTAATCTCATCATGATCATGTTTGTGTAATTCGCTATATTTTGGAAGAACCGCAGAGGCATCAACAAAGTGAACTGCAATGTGTGTGTCTGATTGAGGAATCAAAGTTTTGTTCAGCATTGATAATCGTTTGATTGGAGCCTTGCTATGAAAAGGAACTTTGTCAAGTGATTCAATAACTCCTTTTTTGATAAATTTTTGATATTTATTCACAAATCAATTGGTCATTCTATCAATTATATCAGTTGTCCATCCGTGATCATATAAGCAACAAAGTCCAAATAACACCATTGCAAGTAGATAGAACTTCAGAATGGTTTGTTCCAAAATTTGGCTCTAAAAGATTTCGAATCGGTATAGGGATTTTGTTTTTGCCATACACAAGTATTGTTACATGCTTTGCCGCATTAGGAGCAATTTCAGGACCACTACAATTAGAACGGGTTGCAGCAATTTGTGTGATTTACATTTTAGCACTTGGAATTGGTGCGCATCTGCTTGATGCTGTAGGAGGTAAAACAAAACCTTGGGGAGATCTACCAAAAAGAAAGATTGGAGTTATGGCATTGGGTGCTGTAAGCATTGCGTTTTCTGTTGGAATTTATTTTGCATTTTTAGATTCTCCTTGGCTTTTTCCAATAGGGATTATTGAAGGGTTTTTCCTATTTGCATATAGTCTAGAACTCTTTGGAGGTAAATTTCACAATAATATATCAACAGTATTTTCATGGGGCATTCTACCTGTTTTTGCAGGTTCTGTTATCCAGACAAATTCAATTACAATGGAGACGGTAATTATTGCCACAATTACGGCACTAGTTACCTATGCATTGATAAAAACATCCAGACAATACAAACTGCTCAAAAGAGACAATGGAGATATACACATCATCAAAAAGAAAGAGCGTATTTTAAAATTAATTACAGTCGGAGTTGTTGTATCAACTATCATTTTTTTCATTGCAAGATATTATAATTTGGTTTGAGTAATTAGAAAGCCAGATAAATGGAGAATATTGAAAATACGGATCATACAAAAAAGACTCGTTCTGAGAGTAAAGGATATTAGTTAATTATACAAACAATATTCATGGAAAGACGCTCAATGCCAGTATGTTTTACTAAAAAACAATACAAAATGATCGAAGAATTCGCCAAGAAAAATGGCATGCTTAATGCAAGTCAAGCTCTTGAAAAAATCTTAAACAATTAAGTGATTTTTGTTATTTTTATCTTTCACTGATTAACGTAAGTTATGTCTCAGTTCACTCTGATCATTTCTTTTTTATTACATTTAATAGATTAAATTATTTAAAATCTCATAGAGACATGGGACTGTTCAGTAAAAAACCATCATTTTGTGCCGTATGCAACAAAGAGCTAACTCACAAACACAAACCAAAAAAAGAGTGGAATATAGACGGTCGACTTTGCGGGGATTGTCATTTTGATAAATCAAAGGAATACTATGAAGGAACAATAAGACAGCCATGTGTAGAATGTAAAACAACCAGAAAAATTACAGATTTGTGGGAACCCAGATGGCAATGGGACATGCAAGGTTTGTTATGCAAAGAATGCTTTGACAAAAAAGAAAAAACCCATACTAAAAAGAAAAATTTCTGTGCATTATGTGGTGGAAAGATGGGACTGATCAGATATAATGCAAAAGGAGATTGGAAGATTGAAGGTCAACTTTGCAGAACTTGCTGGGATGAAAAGAAAGCAGAGTTTGGATAAAAGTGGGTTTTTTTAATAAAAGTAAATGTGACATTTGTAACAAAAAATTTTCAAAAGAAGAAGAGATGATGAATCATAAACAAATTATTCATGGAAAAGATTTGCAATACGACTGTAAAGAATGCAACAAATATTTCTCAAACATGGAAGATATGAGAACACATTTGCAAAGAGAGCACAGTTACAAAAAAGACAGATAGTTAGACTGCTTTTACTGTTTTTACTACAGGAGGTCTTACTTTAGTAAAGACTCTGAATCCACATATACATTTGATTTCAGGTAAGCGAGACAGGTCAGTGTTGGAAACATTAGTTGCACACCTAAGACAAGAGTAAATTACATCAAATGCCTCAACAGGGGTTTCTTCAACAGGGGTTTCTTCAATAGAATCTGAGTTTTCTTCAACCATATTTATCATCAAAATTTCGATAATTTAAGGATACCAGATTACGTCAGGGACAATTCAATGTAGACATCATCAGGAATGTGGAGCCTCATTAGTTGTCTAATTGCTTTATCATCAGCATTAATGTTAATTATTCTTCTATGCATTCTCATTTCCCATTTCTCATAGGTTTCAGTGCCACTGCCACAAGGGGATTTTCTAGTAGCAATATGTAATCTTTTGACAGGAAGTGGAGTAGGACCTTTTACTTTAACACCAGTTTTTTTACCGATTCCCATGATTTCTCCACAAACACCATCTAATTTTTTTAAACTGGTAGATGTGAGTTTTACACGGGCGGTTTGTGTCATGAAAATCTGCCTATGGTTTGAACTCTTCAGTAATTTCTTTAACGATACCTGCTGCGATTGTCGCACCCATATCTCTAAGAGCGAATCTGCCCATTTCAGGAAAATCTTTGAAAGTTTCGATACAAGTTGGTCTTACAGGTCTAATTTTTACAATTGCAGAATCACCAACTTTTAGGAACTTTGGATTTTCTTCCTCAACTGCACCGGTTGCTGGATTGATCTTTTGGAGGAATTCAGTAACAGTTGCCGCAACTTGTGTAGTGTGTGCATGCATAACTGGTGTATATCCAGGAGCAATTGCTGTTGGGTGGTGAATAACTATAATTTGTGCTTTGAATTCTTTTGCAACCATTGGTGGTTTATCAGGACTTCCAAGTACATCGCCCCGCTTGATATCTTTCTTTTCAATACCTCTAAGATTGAAACCAATGTTATCGCCTGCTTCTGCAGTTGGCATTTCTGTGTGGTGTGTTTCAATTGATTTAATTTCACCAAGAGCGCCAGAAGGCATTACAATTATTTTCTCGCCTGCTTTCATAGTTCCGGTTTCAACTCTACCTACAGGTACTGTACCTACGCCAGTAATGGTGTAAACATCTTGAATTGGGACACGTAGTGGTTTACCAGTTGGTTTGTCGGGTACAGTAAAGTCATCAAATGCTTCAAGTAGTGTCTTTCCTGCATACCATGACATGTTCTCAGATTTTTTAACTAAATTGTCTCCTTTCCATCCAGAAACTGGGATAATTGCTACATTGTCCAGTTTGTAACCTACAGATTTTATCAATTTTTCACCTTTTTCTTTGGCTGCTTTGAATGCGTCCTCTTTGTAATCAACTGCATCCATTTTATTGATTGCAACAATTAGTTGGCCTACACCGAGTGTTTTTAGTAAGAATGCGTGCTCTCTTGCTTGTCCACCTGCTGCAATTGCAGTATCAGTTTCACCTTCTTTTGCTGAAAGCACCAAGATAGCAGCATCTGCTTCAGAAGCGCCAGTAATCATATTTTTAATAAAGTCCCTGTGGCCAGGTGCGTCAATTAATGTAAAGAAATACTTTGCAGATTCAAACTTTTGGAAAGCAAGATCAATAGTAATACCTCTTTCTCTTTCATCTTTGATATTATCCATAACCCATGCGTACTTGAAAGTATCACCCTTTCCGGTCTTTTCAGATTCAACTGCATGTGCTGCAATTGTTCTTTCATCTACAACTCCTAAATCCATCAAGAAATGACCCATAGTTGTTGATTTACCGTTATCAATGTGACCAGTAACAATCATGTTCAAGTGTGGTTTGTCTGCCATATGGACTGCCTCTCATAGGTCATTTATTAGCGTTATGAATTTTTGAAAAAAACTATACTTTTTTTCAATTTATTTCAGATCTTATTACTTTGTCAAAAGCACATAAATCAAAGAGATAAAAAGAGAAATTATGAAGATTACGGTTTCAGTTATCAAAGCAGATGTCGGCGGAGTTGGCGGACATACAAAACCAAGTGATGCTTTAATTGAAGCAGTAAGAGATACGGTAAAAAATTCAGCAGATCTACTAATTGATCATTACATTGGGTATTGCGGAGATGATGTCCACATTGTAATGTCTCATACACATGGAGTGGATAACCAACAAATTCACAAACTGGCTTGGGACGCATTCATGGCAGGAACACAAGTTGCCAAAGAAGAGGGGCTTTATGGAGCAGGACAAGATTTACTGAAAGATTCTTTTTCAGGAAATGTAAAAGGCATGGGTCCGGGGGTTGCAGAATTAGAATTTGAAGAAAGAGCAAATGAGGCATTCACAGTATTTGCAGCAGACAAAACAGAGCCTGGAGCATTCAACTATCCAATTTACAGAATGTTTGTAGATGCATTAAGTAACACAGGTTTGATTGTAAACAAGTCACTTGCTAGTGGTGTGAAGATAAACATAATGGATGTAGAGCAAGGAACAATTGCTGAGCTTGAATTGTGGCAAGACAAGCCAACTATCGAAGCTGCATTAATGTATCCGGGAAGATATGTTGTTGATTCAGTTAATACTAAAGATGGGGAACCAATTCTTGCAGCATCAACTGACAGATTACATAACATTGCCGGAACATATGTTGGAAAAGATGATCCAATATGCCTAATCAGAACACAAAAGAATTTTCCAGCTACAGAAGAGGTTGGAAGTGTATTTAATAATCCACATTATGTAGCAGGAAACACAAGAGGCAGTCACAATATGCCACTAATGCCTGTAAAACTAAACTCTCCAGCAACGATCAATTTCTGTATTCCAATTGTTGAGGCACTAGTGTTTAGTATGCACAATGGAAAGTTTACGGGTCCATTTGACGGATTCTCAACTCCAGACTGGGATTACATAAGAGAGATTGCAACAAAGAAAGCAATGGCAATTAGAAGTCAAGGATTCATTCATCCAGCAACTCTTGTTCCATCAGAATTAGAATATGCAGAAGGATACAAAGATAGAATGAGTATTCTTGAAAGTAAGATGAAGCCAATGGAAGGATACACCACACGTGGTGAAAAGAAAGATAATTACGAAGATCCGGATTAACAGTTTAGTTTGTCATCAAAATTTTAGGAAATAGTTAAATCAAAAAAGACCTCATCAAAATAGATGATAAGTTATTTTCAACAAGTCTTTGATTACAAAACATACCTTGTTACAGCACTAGCACTAGTCACATTTTCAGATTTTGTGGTTGTTTTATTTGGGCAGACCATACCCGGAGTCATTTTGACATTTTTCAAAATGGCTGGAGAGTATGTAATTTTAGGCTCTGTTTTTGTTTTTGCACTGTTTTGGCTTGTAAAAGCAAGACCTCACAATCGCCCAAAACAATACTCAGTGGTCGTATTTGATGTGTTTGGAAAAAAGAGTCAAATTGACGGCATTAGAACTGAATTCAAAACACATGATGTTGCTTGGAGTTTCATGAAACAATACAAAAAAGAATATCCACTATGCAACTTTGCACTAGTGACTGAGCAACCAGAATCAGACAAACCAACGATTTTCAGATACATCTAGTTTCAAACTTTTATTCAGGATTACATAAAGAATTAGAATGGAGTTCTCCATTTTAGCTGATTCTTTTAATAAAATGGAATCAACTAGGAAAAGATTAGAGTTAACACAGTTTCTAGTAGAATTATTTGAAAAAACACCTCATGATGTAATTTCTAAGATTGTGTATCTTTTACAGGGAAAACTACGACCAGACTTTGAAGGAATTGAATTAGGTGTTGCTGAAAAACTTGCATTAAGGGCAATCTCAAAGTCATCAGGAATCACAATTAAGAGAATAGAGGAGGAATATAGAAAAGAAGGAGATCTAGGACATGCAGCATCAGTAATACTAGAACAAAAAACACAGACAACATTCCTTGTAGAAGATATCACAGTCGAGCGAGTATATGAAACATTATTCAAAATTGCCAAGTTGGAAGGAACGCGCTCACAAGACATGAAAATAAAATATATTTCGAGTTTACTTAATGATGCAAACCCATTAGAGGCAAGTTTCATTTTGAAAATTTTGTTGGGATCATTGAGACTAGGAATTGCAGAGAACACAGTAATGGATGCATTGGCAATAGCATTTTCTGGAAATAAAGATAACAGAAAAATTTTGGAGCATGCATACAATGTGTCTAGTGATTTAGGGAAAGTTGCAGAAACCATAGCAACAAAAGGTCTCGAAGGAATTGAAAAATTTGAGATCATTTTGTTTAATCCAATCAGACCTATGCTTGCTGACAGAGTCAAAAGTGAAGAAGAAGCAATTAAAAAAATGGGAGACAATTTTGCAGCTGAATACAAGCTAGATGGGGAAAGAGTTCAACTTCACATTGAGGGAGACAAAGTCGTATTATTTTCTAGGAGTTTAGAAAACATCACAAGTTATTATCCAGACATTATAGAAAAAATTCCAAAAGCAATTCAAGCAGAGAATGTAATTTTGGAAGCAGAGGCAGTTGCAATCAAAGAAAGTACTGGAGCATTTTTACCGTTTCAAGAATTAATGCACAGAAGAAGAAAATACAAGATAGAAAAAGCAGTTACTCAGTATCCAATCACAGTAAATTTTTTTGATATCTTATACTGTAATGGAAAAAGCTGCTTAGAGTTAAACTACAAAGATAGAAGAGAGAAATTAGAAAGAATTGCAAAAGAAGATGAATTTGCAAAACATATTCCAATGGCAATAGTCAAAAATGACAATGAGGTTAAGGACTTTTTTGAAAACAGCATTAATGCAGGTAGTGAGGGATTGATGCTAAAGATGCTTGACAAGCCATACCAAGCAGGTTCGAGAGGAAGTAATTGGTTAAAGCTAAAACGAGAGTATCAAAATGAGTTAGGAGACAGTTTAGATCTTGTGGTAATAGGGGGATTTTTTGGAAAAGGAAGAAGGACAGGAAACTATGGGACACTACTACTTGCAACATATGATGAAGATACTGACACATTCACCAGCATTTGCAAAGTAGGGACCGGATTTTCAGATGAGAGTTTGGACCAGTTATATCAAATTTTGAATCCAAAAGTTACAATCAAGAAAAACCCACGCATAGATAGTGAAATGGAAGCAGATGTGTGGTTTGAACCAGAACTAGTAATCGAAGTGGTGGCATCAGAGATTACACTCAGTCCGATTCACAAAGCAGCATTAGATAGAATAAAAAAAGATGCGGGTCTTGCTTTGAGATTTCCTAAATTTACAGGAAAGATTAGAGTTGAGAAGGCAGTTGAGGATGCATCCACAAATGAAGAAGTAATCACACTATACAAAGGACAAAAAAAGGTAGCACATGATAAAAATTTGATATAATCGTGCTCAAAAAACATCAAAAATCATAGAGGATTTAAATTACCTGAGGAATTTTTGGCTTCTGTTATGTATAGTGGAGAACTAGAAGTTCAAGCAAAAAGAAAGGCCATAGCAGTTTTACAAGACGAAATTAACCGAATTCTAAACGCCGCCAGGGAACTTGCAACACTACCTGAGCTTATGATGAAAAAAGACAAGACAGGAATCAAAGGTGTACTAGAGCAAATTTCAACGATTGAAGAAGAAGTGGAGAATCTAAGAAGAAAGATTACGAGAGAAGTGGCAGATGTGGGAGGATTAATCATGAATAGGGAAAACCTTCTCAATACAGCATACACAATGGATGAAATTGCAGGTTACATTACAGGTATTGCATTCAAACTCTCAAACGTCAAAGTAACCACACTAAAAAGTGCAAAACTTGACCAGGACATCACAAAGTTAATTGAACTAGTTGTAGACGAAGTTTACAAGCTAAATGAAATCATTAGAAGTCTCAACACAAACACTGCTAATGCAATTGAATTAGCCCAAGAGACACAAACAATAGAGAGAGAGATTGATATCAAATATAGACAAGCCACAATCAAAATTCTATCCGAAGTAGCAAATACAAAAGAATTGTTGTTGATGAAAGATGTAATAGAAGGAATAGAAGAGATGGCAGATAAATGTCAACGAGTGTCAGATTCTTTCATATTACTAGCATTGAGCCTGTAAAGAAAACACATAATTTTTCATTTTTACTTTATTTTTAATTCCTCAAAATTACTACACTCAACTAGAGAATTCATATACACACAATGATGCCCAATAATTATGAAAGGTGAGTTAATAGAGAATAGAATCATTGTTTGGAATATAGAGGATTCACGTAAACTTTTCAGCCAAGGATATTATGGAAAACCAATAGGCATTCCAAAACCAAAAATTGAGGAAATAGATGTGCCATTAATTTTAGATCTTATCGAAGGATTGTATCTTTTAGAAAATAAGAAAATTACAATTACCAAATCAAAACAAAAATTAAACATTGATCAAATGATTGAGATTTGTAAACAAGAATACCATGATTTTGATAAAAAATATCTAGTTTACAAAAATTTCAGAGACAAAGGATACGTCATCAATCCCGGAATAAAATTTGGATGTGACTTTGCAGTATATGAAAAAGGGCCAGGAATTGATCATGCACCATATCTGATTCAAGTTTACAACAGAAATGAATCAATTTCATCAACAGGGATTGTTCTTGCAGGAAGGCTTGCATCAACAGTTAGAAAGCAATTCATCTTAGCAATTCCAAAAGGTAAAGACAAGGTGGATTTTCTTGCTTTAGACTGGTGGAGGGCTTAGATTGCTTTAATGTGACCAGCTATTTTGTTATAAATTTCATAAAGTTCTTTGGTAATACCAAAGGCAATGTGATCATCCCATTTACTTCTAATTCTTACTGCACCATCAGTAGGCTCCACATAGATAGTAGAATTTTTGATTGATTGCTTTGCAATCATTTCATTTAGTTCATTATCATCATTTAGTTTTGAAGCTAAACTGCCAGGACCATTCCATTCAACTTTAACAACAGTTTTTGAACCAAAATGCCCTTTAGTTGTTAGTTCTGTTTTTGCAAGATAGTCTCCATCTGCATTACCAGTGTCTTTTCTTACAATGAAATGTGCTTGAAATCTGTCTTGGGCACCCCAGGGGATTGGATTTGGATCTTGCATTTCTATCCCTTTTGAATTATTTGAATTACATCGATGTTAGAGTTCTTAACATCAAGGCATCCTCGATTAGTTATCATTCTAGGTGTTTGAGCAAAATATCTACTATAGTAATCATCTTTTTCAACATCATCAGTTCCAATCTCTTTTGACTCTGAATCCACTCCGATCTCCTTTAACATATCACTAAATTTTTCAGGCCATGTTTTGGAAACAAATGTATCTAATTCAGCATCATGCATGAAAAATCAAGAGGCATACCCACAAATAAAGTTAGTCAGATTAGTTTTATCTACTTGAATTTATTCTAGTCACAGTTTCTATATGTTATTTTCAGATGACATTAAAGACAGTTAGATTTTTTGCAAAAGGCTTTTTTAGATGATATACATTTTCTTCAAGTTGTGTACTTTAATTTTAGGCAATAAAATAAATCCCGATTATCAAGTGAATCGATCAACAGAACTCGACATTATGATGATGTTTGGTGCTGGTGCATCAAGTCCATCTGGAATTCCAACAATAGATGAAATGACATCAGAATTTTTAGAAGAATATCAAAAAAAAGAATGCCATCTATTTTGAGTGTATTAAAGAAGATTACTAAATTCCAATTTGAGAAAGTGGGTCTAGATACTATTATGGGTGTGGTCGTTCAATTTGAAGACAAAAAATATAGAGAACTTTTGGAGAATAAATTTTCCCAACCCCATAATACTCACAAATTTACTTGTAATTGTGAATAATTAATTCACAAGCCATTGAAACCAATAATAGGCATTATACTTTGAAATCACAGGTAATTTCTGATTTAATCAGACAGTCGCAAAAGTGTAAGCGATTACACAGCATTAGCTGCCATTTCTTGTTCAGCTATTTTCATTGCACGTTCTGTAGCAATACTTGATGACAGTTTTTCTAAATACTTGGATTTTGAAGAATCTGGATTCAGCTTGAATAACATCGCTTTTCCAACATTTCTATTTTTAAAAATTACATTTTCTGCTGCCAGTTTGTTTACTTCTTTTAGAGTAGTTTTAAAACCTATTCCAGAATTTCTTGCAATGTCTGAAATTGAATAGTCATAACTTCTAAAAGTTATCATAAAATGATAACTGTAACGTTGTCGTTACTTGAAATACGGATCTTCTAAGGATTGAAAGGGGTAATTATTCGTGTTAACTGTTGAGGGATGAGCTTTTAGATTAGTTAGAATCTTGTAAAATTGGACTTGTTGCATAGTTTGGATAGTGCAGGTGGCTTCGAACCATCAGGTCAGGGGATCGAAGCCCCTCAAGTCCTTTACCACCATTCACTATCATTATACATATTGTTTGGAACACCAACAAGTCTAACGTCAAATTTTAATGAAGGCTCAATTTTTGTCCTGGCGTTATGAATCCTAAATGACAATTCCCAACCTTGATCAAATATCATCTCTAGTTTGTTATTGTTAATTATCCGAGTCCTGATAATTTCAGTAGGAAATCTTAGTTTTTTAACATTGTAATTGGGTTTTATTCTGCCTGATTGTCTGTTCAATGTACCATAGAAATTATACCCCTGAATCTGCGTGTATTTGTCATACTTCATGATCTTGTAAAAGTCGTTTGTACCTACAAGATATTTGATAAGTTGCATTGGAATACGGGAATTTTCCTGTGTAAATCTACAAATTTCTGTTTCAAATGCCTTTAGAACTGGCATGTAATAATCAATATGCTTGTTTTCTAGCTGATTCCATTCCATAAGACTATCCAAACCTCTGAGTTTTCCAAAAATTTCTTTAGCACTATTCATGTATGTTTCAGAACATCTTATCCCAAACCATTGTTTGCCAAAGTCTATACTGTCTGATAGCCTTGAATGTTTTACTGCATTGTTTTTATTTTTGGCAGAAAAACCAATTTGCCATGAATCTGTATTTAATATTACAATATCTCTGACATCACCAGATATTTTCTTTTGATCTGATTGAATGGTAATTGTCATAGGATTAGTGTCTTTCAAGTGTGGCTCTAGGTTTATGATGTGGCTTATTGCAGCTTGTGAAGCTGATTTGTATTCCTGTTGCGATGCTTCATCAAATAGATTGAAGCATTTTTGTGCCGTATCATAAGATGAATCTTTTACAAACTTTGCATTCTGTACCTTCTCATACAATGAATGACCTAAAGCATATTCAAAGGCTTTGCCTGATTGAGTCTGACTAGGCATTTTTCTTATCAGCCAAATCGTTACTCAGTATCAGGACTTCCCTTGAATTTTTATTGTTTGACATTCCATATTTCCATTTAGGATAATAAAATTCAAAGGCATCATACATCTTGTCAATCTGACTACAGTCATTATACGATAAAATCCAGTTGTCTCTATTCTTTAGAATTTTTGCCAATCCCTCATGGTCAAAGCCACAATGCAAATCTCCTTTATTTCCATAAAGTTTCTGATCAATCAGGTATGGCGGATCAAGATATAACAGATTGTCTTTTGATTTAGGTATTGATTCCTTAAAATCAGCTTGTTCCACATGTAGGTTTTTTATCTGGAAGTTTTCAATTCTCTCTATTGATGAAATAGTAAATCGTGGATGGTTGGGAGACATACCACCTGACATTGTAGTACCAGAAAATGATGAGCGATTTAATACATAAAAAATAGCTGCTCGTTTATATTTTGACTGTGATCTGTGTTGGGATTTTTGAAGTTCATAAAATCTATCCTTGGATAATGGATAATATTCTTTGATGATTTTTGCAAGTTTGATTCTGTTATTCAAAAGACACTGCCAAAACTCTACAAGTGGTTTGAAATTATCATACCCATAGACAGTGATTCCGTTATTGACACATGCCAATTCAATAGATCCGCCTCCAAGAAAAGGTGAATAAATTACATCTGTTTCATGTGGAATAAAACTTGATATTTTAATTATCCCTCGTGATTTTCCTCCCGCATATCTTAGCGGTGAACGTGGCTCTTTTCTCAATACCAACATTTTCTGTTACTTCCTTTTACATTTTCTAATCTTACAATCATTCCTTCATTAATTCCAAAACAATTTTCCCTGTCTTGAGATCCAATGTCCACTTTAGTTTGTCATTAGTCGTAATCTCCAACAGATCTGCAATGTATTTAGGAATTGTACAGCGTACAGTTTGATTCTTGTTTGCGATTACAACGTTTGAATATTTTACCAAATTCTTCATGCCTATCTTTATGACCTGTTATATTTATGCCTATATCAAAGGGCATAACTCATATCGGCATATTAATGCCTATAAGCATGAATCAAATAACTCAAAGAGCCAAACTGATGATGGAAAACCAGACTGTGCAGTACAGTTTAGCCCTGACAAATTTAGCGTAAGATCACAGAGCATTCCTCAAGTTCATTATATCATATCAAAGACAGACAACGGATTGATCTGTGATTGTCCAGACCACATCAAGAGAAAATCAGACTGCAAGCACATCAAGATTGTACTGGAGCTAATCAAGAAAAATCAAGGTAACATTCAAGAGTTTAGAATGATGGACAGGTCAATATTCAATCTTTGCAAGTTCTGTGATTATGGCAGACTAATCAAAAAAGGAATCAGAAAAAACAAGCAAGGGGATGTCCAGCAATACAGATGTAAAGATTGTAATAAAATATTTACTTTGAATCTTGGCTTTGAGAAAATGAAATCCAAAGACGTTCTAATCACCAGAGTCTTGCAGATGTACTTTGCAGGAATGTCAGTCAGAGACATTGCAGACTGTTTTGAACAAGAAGACATCAAGGTATCTCATATGACAATCTACAGATGGATTGAAAAATACTCCAAAATAACCAGTAATTATCTCAAGGGCGTAGTGCCAAGAGTATCTGAAATTTGGAGAACAGATGAAATCTTTATGAAAATCAAATGCGATATGAAACTACAGTATTCCATGCTTGACCATGAGACCAGATTTATGATAACTCAATATGTGGCAAATACCAAAGGCACTGAAAATGTCAATCCAATGTTTAGAGAAGCTATGATGATTATAGATAAGATACCAACCACACTAATTTCTGATGGAGCTGTAAACTTTCACGAAGCATGGGAAGAAAATTACAAGGCAAAGAATTTTCTTTGGAAAGATACCGAACACATCAGACATATTCACATGAAAGGCGACAAGAACAACAACAGAATAGAAAGATTAAACGGTACAATCAGGGATAGAGAAGTTGCATACAGAGGGATAGAGAAGATGAACAGTCCATTATTTGATGGCTTTCAAACGTTCTATAATTTCTCAAAAAAGCACACAGTAGAATTGGCAAGAAGACTACAGCTGAGATGGCAGGTATTCTAGTAGATGGAAATAACAAGTGGAAAACTATCATACAAAACGCCTCACTTAGTCAATACCAATAATCATCATTTTAGGAATTTTAGAACTTGTAAATTTTTCAATCCTTAGAAGATCCGTATTTCAGGTAACGACAACGTTACAGTACCCAGAGATCAATCCAATTAAATATCACAAAAGGTTTTACAGTTCATCTATGCTGAAATTTCAAGACAAAGTTGCTCTAATTACAGGTAGTGGTACTGGAATAGGTTTAGCCATTGCTACGAAATTTGTTGAAAATGGAGCAAGTGTAATTATCCTTGGAAGAAGAAAAAAAGTGCTAGAAGAGGCAGCAATAAAACTAGAAGATGCCATATCCAAAGTAAACAGTGGATCAAAAGTTACAATTTTTGCAGGAGTTGATGTAGCTGATGAAGCTGCAATGAATAACATGTTTGATTCACTAAAAAATGACAACGTTACAATAGATTACATAATTAACAATGCAGGGGTTTCAGGTCCTGTTACATGTTTTGCAAATGCACCACTTGATGAATTCAAAAGTACTATTGCAATACACCTAACGGGAACATTTTGGGGCTCTGTACAAGCACTAAAAGTAATGAAAGAAGGAGGAAAAATCATTACAATTTCAACATTCTTTACTGAAGAGAGACCATTAGAACAGAGACCTTACAGATTTAGAAGTCCATACACTGCATCACAAGGTGCAAAGAACAGACTAGCTGAGGCAATGTCATGGGAATTAACAGACAAAGGAATTATATCCATTGCAACAAACCCAGGACCAGTACACTCTGATAGAATTTACAAGACAGTTTATCCAAAAGCTGCATCAGAATTTATGAGAGTTGGTGGATTTGAAGATCTAAGTCCAGTTGAAGTTGAAGAGGCAAGCAAAGAATTGTTAGAATGTATACTGAAAGAGGGGGTAGATACAGAGGGAATTGCAAAAGTATCTGAAAAACTAGCAAACGGAAAGGATGTTGCCAAAGTGACTGGGACATTTACAAAGTTATTAGAACAAATTCAAAGTCTTGCAGGAAAAATTCAAAATAACACATCACATATGATTGCAAATAAAGAATTTCTATCACAAGTACAAGTTGCAGAATCAGTTCTCAACTTGTGTGATGATGAAATAGCAAAAATTCTAAATGGAAAAGTTGTTCCTGGAGACAGGGTATTTTATCCTGTAAGACCGCATATTGGAACCACAACACCGGGAGTTCACCAAGCGGATTTTAGCGGCAAAGTAGTTGTATTTACCATTGATGCAACTGATAAAGTAGATGCAGAAAGAGTAGTATTTTTGGCACAGCATATTGAGAAAAATGGGGGAAGAGCTGCATGTTTCATTTCAGAGTCTACACCAAAAGAACTTCAAGAGTATATCAGTAGCAAATGTCACACACATATTTTTGACATCAAGAATACTGAAGAGGTCGAAAAGTGGTTAAACACTGCTAAAACTAATCACGGCGAGATCCTAGCAGTAGTTCATGTTACAGGAAAATTACCAGAAATATCAAAATTAACTGAATTATCCAGAACTGCATGGGAAGGACTTGTTGAAAAATTCATTTCAACTCCAGCAACTGTATCTCAGAGGGCACTAGAACAATTTGTTCCAGGTGGAGGTAAAGACCCACGTCTTTACAAAGATGCAAAAGGTGCAATCATGATAATTGGTCCAGACCTTCCAATTGGAAGAAAAGTTACGGGAACGCAAAGAGCTCAGGTAGAAGTTTTCAGAGGGGCACTAAGACCATTCACAACTACAGTTAACCAAGAACTAAGTGATGTTCTAAAATCAAAAATTAGAATGTTTACAGTATTTCCAGGTACAGTTACGGGTTTAGAGCCAAACAATCAAAGAATTGCAGATGCATTTAATTTCCTTGTATCAGATAGTGCAGCCTCATCAGCAGAAATTGTTTTCTGTGTTGATGAATCAAGATAAGAATAAAATCTAAAATTAAAATAGATTAATCCTCATATTCGTCATCATTTCTTCGTGATGGTCTTATAGGAATGTACAATATTGTCATAATCATAAATTATGGAATTTGTATTTAGCAGAGATGTAGAAAGTTTCATGTATTAGATTAGTGTCTGATATTATTATGGAACATGACAATAGTATGCATACAATAAATACTATTTCCAATACTATGCTGAGTTTATTTTTTTTAACATCTCAGAAAACAATCAAGAATATTTTAACGAATCCAATTTTGACAACAAAACTATTTCGTTCTCATCGTCATCCTTGTGGATTAGTAAAATACTCATCGTTCCATCGGTAAAGTCACTTTTTCTATCGTATATGCTTTTTCTATCGTATATGCTTTTTCTATCGTATATGCTTTTTCTATCGTATATGCTTTTTCTATCGTATATGCTTTTTCTATCGTATATGCTTTTTCTATCGTATATGCTTTTTCTATCGTATATGCTTTTTCTATCGTATATGCTTTTTCTATCGTATATGCTTTTTCTATCGTATATGCTTTTTCTATCGTATATGCTTTTTCCGCCAACAAAAATCATTTGATAATCATTTGCTTTGCAGTATTCATTGAAATCATGAACTTTTTCTGGTTGGACATGGTATGGAAAAAAGACCATTGATTTTGAAGTTGAAGGAATTCTGAACAGGTGATCTACATTGAATCGCACTTTATTCTGAGACAAATCAAGAAATTCATTATTCAATCCAATTTTGTATGATATATCAATCATTGTAATTATCAAGCCATCTGATGTATTTAAAAGAAATTTTAATGTGGAGTTTAAGAATATATGTGATACAATTTGAAAATTAGTGAAATCTTTGAATCCATTCAAGGTGAAGGAGTTAATGCAGGAAAAGAATCTATTTTTATCCGAACTGCTCTGTGTAATTTAAAATGTTCCTGGTGTGATACAAAATACACTTGGGATTGGAAAAATTTTGATTATGATACTGAAGTTCATGAACTGTCAATTGATGAAATATTACAAAAATTAGAAAATTTTTCTGCAAAGAATATTGTAATTACTGGAGGCGAGCCATTAATGCAGCAAGAAGAATTGATCTCATTGATATTATCATTTCCAAAAAAATTCTTTATAGAAATTGAAACAAATGGAACAATTCTTCCCTTAGATAAATTAGTTTCATTAATTGATCAATGGAATGTATCGCCTAAAACTTCAAACTCTAATAATCTGATTGAACAATGTGAGATTGCAAATTGTTATAATTTTTTTAAGAATAATTCAAAAACATTTTTTAAATTTGTCGTAGAAACTGAATCTGATATTTTCGAAATAACTGAACTTGTAAAAAAATACAACATTGATAAATCTAAAATTTTTCTTATGCCTCAAGCTATTACAAAAGATGATTTAATTTCAAAAGAATCTTTGATAAAACCTTTATGTGAGAAAAATGGTTTTAGATATTCACCAAGATTACATGTACTAAAATGGGGAAATGCTAGAGGGCGCTAGTTACTTTGAAACCAAACAATACGCTGAATTTCCCTCAAAAAATCTTACACTAGATAGAGGTATTTTCCCTTCAAGATTCTCAAAAATCCATGCTGCTATGTTTTCAGATGTGGGAAAATCAAACATTTTATCCAGATCTTTGTGATCTAGTTGACTGATTACATTCCAGCATGTTTTTTTCATTTCATCAAAATCTAATATCATATTGTCTTGGTAGGTAGGGCCTTTTTTCAATGCAGTTTGGCTATTTTCTAGGATCCAAGCCTAACTGAAGCAATTTTCGAATACATTCATTACGAAATTTTTCTGCTTCGGCTCTTTCTTTTGTGATGCATTCTTCAGGATTTCCATAGGTCCAATCATTCATTAATGACAAATGACAAAAGAATCCCATAAAAAATGATGGTAGTTGTTGCCAAAATTCAGGAATTTTTGTAGTATCCATAAATATTGTGGTGTTGACTAAATCATAAAAAACATAATTGGAATTTATCAAATTTGTTTTTATTTTTATTTCTGGAGGGTTGATTTCATAAAATCCTGAAAATAAGAGTACTGCATCATTGTATTTTTTGTTTTTTATCAACTCATACACGTTTACTAAAATTTTATCAGATGGTCTTTGATATCTATCGTATTTTGTTGTTCTATTGAGAAAATTTTCTATGATTGGATTTTTAACTTCCTTCCCTTCAAGTATATCTTCTATTTGCTCATTTTCATTAAATCCTTGAATTGATTCTTCTACCATTTCATCAATTAGTATTGATGCCATATCTGCATAATTTTTCCAATTTATGTTGCCTTTTGGAAGTATCAGTCTGTCATATGCAATAATCAAACAATCATTAGTGGGTGTTAAAATATTACTGATTTTAGTTTGGCTTCCCTCCTTCCCTCTATCTGATTCTTCGTTTTCATTCATGTATTCTTCCATGTCCTCATTAACATAATCCACAATATCATTTGCTTCTTTTTTTGTGAATTTGGTTCTCTCTCTTTTCCAAATTAGCATGTATTTTGAATCTGGTACGGAAAATTTGAATTCAACTGATTCCCAAGTTCTACTACTTTGTAAATCATCAGAAACATGAAAATCATATACTTCTCCATCCTTGTTTGCAAAACCAAAAATGTATGATAAGGCAGGTTCTTTCAATAATGATTAATAATTTATTCTAATATTTGAAACTATTCTTGTGTCTGCTAAATAGAATCACTAACAAACAAATAACTAAGTTCTTTTATCTAAATCATTCATAAGATCAGATAATTTATGTATAATTCCAGTCAACTGCTGTAAGTATTCTGAGTGCTCCGGTGATGGAATTGCAAAAATGTCTTTTCCTTTTGTCATGGAACCTTGAAAGCATTGGTTAAGTTGCCCAAATGATGTTTTTTCATGTTTAATTATTATTACTAGTGCTCCAAACTTTCCAGCACCTCCATATGGCTCCTCCCAAGCTTTGATGTCTGTATAGACTAATACTGGGCACGATTCAGATAATCTAAATTCTATTATTGGCATTACATCATTTGATGTTATGATTATCCACCATTCTTCACTTCTAATGTATGAATGAATAATTCCAAAGATTTCTTCTTGTTTTACTTCTTTTGGATTTAGTTTATACATTATTCCTTCAACCCTCTTACTTTGGTATAAATTTGACATAATTTGAGACTAACATCCACAGTATACCTGGGCTCCCCATAACAACAGTTTTAATCAAATGCATATTTACTGATGTTATATATACATAATTGTATATGTACATAAATACATATATACATAAATGTACATATTATTATTATGAGTGCAAGTACTGTTCTACGTAGACCTCACAGTCCAAATCTTGATACAATTGAGATGATTGAACAAACAATTGAGAAAAATCATGATTTTCGAACTGTAACTGAATTGTATCATGCATTGCCCCGTGGTGTACAACATGCTACTTTCAAGAGAGTTTTGGGTTATTTGGAAAAATCAAACAAAATATCGTATGACAACAATGGTGCAGTATTTTGGATCTTTGCTGGAGATAATCCTGGTTTGGCTTTTCTAGAAAAAAATTCTATCCAAAGAAAATAATCAATCTAGTTATTTTAGTGAGTAAAATACCGGAGAGCCGACTTGGTCTCTCCAGTCCTTTAGCTCAGAGACCTAACGAACAACATACATTATAAAAGCACAAGAAAGAATTCTAGGCTAAAATCCAAAGATGGTTGCACCATCAGATATAGAATCAAAAAACAGTTTCGCAGCAGCTATCAAGATTACAACAGATACTATAATTTTCAAATATCTTTCTTTGATATCTAAAGATAATCTTGCGCCAACTAATCCACCAAGAAAAGAACCTATTGCTAAAAATCCTGCCTGCGTAAAATCAGGATGCCCCAATACACTATGAGCTATCACCCCAGATAATGATGCAAATAACAAAATCATTTGAGAAGTAGGAGCAGCTTTTTTCATTGCCATCCCCATTCCGACTACCATTAGAGGCACAAAGATTATCCCACCACCTATTCCAAAAAATGAGGAAATTATTCCTGCAAAGAAACTAGCACCTATTGCAAAAACCATCATCTGTTTGGATATTGTTTTTTCTCTAGTCTCAATTTTTTTTCTCAAAAATATGTAAGCTGCAGATGTAATCAATACAAAGCCAAATAATATTTTAAAAATATCAGGAGCTACATCTGTAGAAATAACTGCACCAAGAATGGTTCCAGGAATTGCAAGTAATCCAAGTTTTAGACCTAATGAATATTCAATTCTTTTTTGTCTAGAATATGAAATAGTTGATGCAATGGCATTGCTTAATGCAGCAAAAAGACTGTTACTTGCAGCAGCTGTTGGAGAAAATCCCAGAAAGGTCAATACAGGGACCACTATAATTCCACCACCAAGACCAATCATAGAACCCAATACTCCTGCAACAAATCCCAGAGGAATTAACCATAGATGATCAATCATTGTAATCGCCAGTCAAAGAATTTTGTTGTATATAATTAGACTACTTTAGAATGATTAATGTATGTAAGATGGAATTTTCCTTAGATGTAACTTCCAAAGTTATTACAGAAGGTCCTAAATCGTCAACCTGAGATTTGACATTACGTTGACCAGAATCATTGTAAAAACTATGAACAGCATCCAACCATGCAGAAATAGATTCAAGGTCATCATCAGATTTCTCTTCCTCCCAGCAGTCACAAACAAGTGTTTCAATCATTACCTCAATGACTGCAAGAACATCATCTTGGTTTGATTCCAAAGTTGTAGTTTCAAGATTAGCTATAGCCAAGATGGGAGAATTTGTATTACCACCCATGTTGATATTTCCCAATGGGTTTCCTTCAGAATCTATCACATTAGTAGTAGTGCAATAATTAATTTTTTTTGAAAGTTTATTTTCAAAGATCATGCAGTATTTGTTTATAGTGTGATCAGTAATCGCAACAGGAATAGACACTGTGATATTTTGTTCAGATAAAGTGGTTTGAATTGTTTCAATATCATAATAAGTAAAACCTTGATCGTAAATTGATTGGGATTCAGAAGGCTCTTCAGAAACAAAGATCAATGAAAATGAAATAACTGCCGCAACGCCAAGTATAATTGGAACCAAAAATAAGTTCTTATTCATAAAACATAATTTTAGCATTACAAGATAAGTTTTTGCAATTCTAAATTGAGATAATACTCAAAATGGAATCTTTTGTAATATTATTTTCTTCAATAAACCCCGAAGTAACCTCAAGAACATAAACTGATTCACCTTCAGGGATAATACTTTGACAGGTTGTAATTTCTAATGCATTTTTACATGGAGGAACATTTTTTTCAATATGTACAACTTTTCCGTCTTGATCAAACCAAATCATATCAAGAGGAAATTGCATGTTAAGCATCCATAGAGAATGAAGCCCGGATTCTTGAAATACAAATATCATTCCCTGATCTAAAGGAAGTTGATCTTGAAACATCAATCCCCGAACGCGCCTGGGTTCAGTATCAGCAATCTGTACTTGAAGAGGAACATCATCAACTTTGATTGTACCCATAGGAAATTCAACTGATTCTAATTTGATTTCACTTGGAAGGGTAGCCAAACCAACAACCCCAACTATTACAGCTGCAATGAAAATAGGAAGTATTACCTGAGTCCTAGTTGTCATAAGTTAATTTATCCAAAGTCCTTTTAAAATACGTACCTGAAAAAATTTTAGAAATCATATAATAATGTTAATTCGGTGGATTTTCTTTGTAAAATTTTACAGCCTCTGCTATTTGTCTAAATTCTAAGTCATCTTTGGTGAATGGCTTTAATTTTTTTCAATCAATATCTTCATAGCAAAACATCGCAATTAGGCTCAAATCTTCAAGATCTGGGTCTCTATTTGCCCTGAATTTTGTAACAATTAATACTTCCAAGCAAATTACATTAACAGTAGTGCCTTTTTTGTCTACTGAGATTGTTGCTCTTGTTTCAATAATTGTCTCTAGCGGAATGTCATTTAATTCTCGTGAATCATGAACATCAATCTTATAGTTTCTAGGTGTGTATGTAACTTTTCCGTTTTTGACTATGAATCTGTATTCTAAACTCAGAAATTCATCACGAGTTATTTGTTTGGCAACAACAAAATTCAGATCTTGTATTCTCTACTTTTTTTAGTATGTAAAAATACAGCTACTGCTCCAACAAAAGTTGCATCTCCCAAATCTTGTGTAATTAGAACCGCTTCTTCAATGTACGGATTCAAGTGACAAATCTTCCTGAACTTTTAGTAACATATCTATGGTAAATCTAGCTTTGATAGTAATTTTATCCCTATGTTTTAGTTGAATTGCAATTGCATCCATCATGCTTCTTCCTCCTTTTGCAACACAATCTAGAAAAACTCTTTCTGTTAGATTTTCAAATGAACCTATCTTTGGAAGAATTATAATACTTCCTTTTGTTCCTTCTCTAAAATTATTTTCTTTTAAAAATTGAACTGTTTTTTCAACATCATCAACATACACATAAAGATCATGGGCAGATTGAAATTTTGTCATTTTATGTGCTGAATAATCTAATGTTATCATAGACTTTTTTGGTAAATTCTTCATCATAAAATCAATGTCAGATTGTCTATAGTACTTTCCAAATCTTCTTGCTTGCATAAATGCAGCAAATGATGGAATTAGTTTTTCTAGAATAATGAGTGGTTGTGCTATAACTTCTCTTTTAATAGTAAATTGTCCTCGATTATATTTTGCTAGTCCTATCTCTGTTAATTTTTTTACTCTTCTACGAACGGTTCTTTCATGAACACATTTTGCAACCTCTTTTACTTTATAGATCGGTCTAGGTGGAAGCCCCTGAGCAAATTGTAACGCGTCTTTGTATCGTGTTAAAATTGATGCCATTTCTTGTTGTGTCATATAGCATATACTGTATGCAATATACTTATAGTTTGGACAAATATATCCATTTGTATATATATGACCTTCAATTATTATGCCCATATTTTCTCAGAATGATATTTTGCAGTTAGTGTTTGATGAGTTTGTTTTCCATATTTTCTCTCCAATCTATCTTTCTCAAGATCTATCTCTTCGTCTTTTCTATTCATGTTTAAGATATCAACAATTCCATCATCAATTCGTTTTTTTGCCCATTGTCTTAGGGTAATATTCAGTACTGTCTGCAAGTAATGCTACAGATTCTTTTGTAGGATTGTTAATAATTCTCTCATACCAATGACAGAAATAGCAAAGATGCATGGAGATATTAATTATGATTTATAAGGAGAAAAATGAGAATTGGAAATAAGGAGAAAGATATGAGTGTATTAGCTAATCAGGATATGTATAAGGAAGAAATAAAATTCGTCAAAAAATATGATGAATTAGCAATGTGTACTCTAGATCAATTAAGTAAACAAAACCAACTAAAATTCAAAGAATTGCATAAAATTGTAGATACTTGTCTCGATGAAAAAATAACGAAAAAAAGTTTCGAACAATGTGTTAGAGGAATGCTTTTGAAAGGATTGGTAATAGAAACATTTTCAAAAGATCAACAATTCAAAATCGAGTTATCTTCAATTGGTAAAGTAGTGCATAAAACAATTAAAAAAGACAGCAAACACTTAGCTACAATATAGTCCTAAAACAAACCAAGGTTTTTGGCCCTTCTTTTTGTCCATGTGTGAATCATTTCAACTATTTCATTATAATTTGAATAAGAGTACTGCATCTTTATACCATCAACAAAAAGACCTGATGTGATGCAAGATGAAAGAATTTTTTTCTTGTTAGCATGTTTATCAATTAGAAAACCTAACTCTTCTTCAAGTCTTTTTTTACCAGATTTATTCAATCCAAATAAACCACAAATAAATCCGATCTCAAATGTTAAACCAAGTAAATAGCCTTCTTTAGTAGATATCACAATACAAAGAAGTCTTTGCATTTTTAATAAATCTGTAAATTTATCAACATGTGTGATTTGTTGTGCTTTCGCTTTTTCTTCTTCCATTACATATGTATTAATGCCCAATTTTTTTAGATCGTTTTTGATACGAATTCTTCTATTTAATTCAGTTTTTGGAAAACTAGGTTCAAGAATTAATACATTAATTTTTTAATTGCTTTTTTGACTTTCATCATTGTTTTTAGCATGTTTTTTCTTTGGTTTTGATTTCTTAGGTTGTTTTGTTTTTCTAGCTGAAGATTTTCTTCTAGTATGTCTCTTTTTATATCTTGTAACTTGTCTAGATCTGAAAGGATTGTATTATGAGCATCACATTAAATGAACAACAAGCAAAGGCTGTAAACCATAAGGACAGTGCTCTCTTAGTAATTGCAGGACCAGGTAGTGGGAAAACTAGAGTAATAGTAGAAAGAGTTGAGTTTCTTACAAAAAATGGAATTCCTTCAGAGAATATCCTCTGTCTTACTTTTACGCACAAAGCTACAGGTGAGATGAAAGATAGATTAGAAAAAAAAGGAATTGTGGATGCAACTGTTTCTACATATCATTCATTTTGTAGAGATCTATGTGCAGAAAATGCAGAAGTTACGGGTTTAGGAAAAGGAACGAAGATAATTCCAAAATCAAGTATGTTAGTATGGTGTATGAAAAATACTGATTCATTTAATTTTGATCCAAATGTTATAGATTTTTCAGCAGATCATATTTCAGTTTACACTGCGATGCATGAAGGGATTTCTAATTTTAAAGAAGAGATGGTAACACCTGATGATTTAGAAAAGTGGCTTGATGCAGAACAAAAGAGTTTAGATGAATTATCTGATGGAGAAAAAACAAATAGAACAAATCGTAGAAGACAAGAATATGTCTTAAAACATCGTGAATTCAATAAAGTATATAGAAGATATGTAGAATATGAAAAAGAAAAAATGTTAGTTGATTATGATGACATGATAAACAAAGCAATCACTCTATTGAAAACAAATAAGACAGTTTTAGAGGATTGTCATGAAAAATACAAATACATTCTAGTTGATGAATTTCAAGATAATAATTTTGCACAATATGAATTACTGAAACTTCTCTCAAAGGATGGAAATGTTACTACTGTGGGAGATGATGATCAATTAATTTACAGTTTTCAAGGTGCAGATTCAAACAACTTTACAAGTTTTGAAGAACATTTCAAGCCTGTAGAAAAAGTTTTTCTTGAAGAAAATTATCGTAGTACAAAATGCATTGTTGATACTGCAAAACTACTTCTTCCAAAAAGTACTAGTAAGAAATTATACTCTAATTTAGAGCAAGGCGAGCCGGTTCATATAGTTAGACCAAATGATGATAAGGCAGAACTTGGGTTTGTTCTGAGAACTATACAAAATTTGGTTGGAACAAAATTCACTCATAGAGAGAGAGGTGAAACTACAATACAGTACAAAGATTTTGCAATTTTATCAAGAAAAAAAGAAACAGGTGACAAGTTTGCACAAATTCTAAAGTCATACAATATTCCATCAACATATGTTGGAAATTACAATATTTTTTCTAGTCCTTTCATTCATGAACTAATAGACTATCTCAAAGCTACTAGTTCTCCTAGTACAAACGGCCAAATTTTATACAAAATTATGGTGATGAGAGGAATTGAAGATATTAACATTCAACTAATTTTAAAAGAAGCATACAAAATTGCAAGAAACATTACTCCTGGGAAATCAGATTATGTTTATGAAAAAATGAAAGGATGTAATTCATTTGAGATAAAACAAAAACCTGAAGTCATGGAAATTATAGAATTAATTGAAAAACTCCGAGAAGAAATGTCAAAGACTAGTTTGATAGAGTTTTTACGTAAAGTAACTTATGAAATGACAGGAATATTTCAGAGATGTCTAAAGATGGAGACATTAGAAAGTAGACGAAGTGTTGCAATTCTTAATGCATTTTATGAATCTGCTGTGGAGTTTTCTGATCTAAATCCTGATGCAGACATTAAGGAATTTCTAGAGCACATTAGTTTTCTTAACAAATTTGAATTAGATTTTGAAGAGGCAACTACAGATGATGATAGTGTACAAATAATGACTATGCACAAAAGTAAAGGAAAAGAATTTCCAATTGTATTTATCCCAGAAATTGTTGATAGACGATTCCCACATGATTATAGAAATAGGAAATATTTTCCTCCAGATGGTTTGATTAAAGGTATAGACAAGGAAAGGCATTCTAAAGAAAAACACATCCAGGAAGAAAAAAGACTACTTTATGTGGCTATGAGTCGTGCCCAGAATCGGCTTTATGTGCTTGCACCTATGAGTTATGGAGATGTTGATAAGAAAGTTTCAATGTTTTTGACACAGATTGGATATGACAAAAATCCTGAAATTATGAAGTCTTATGATTACAGAGGAGAAGGAACACTTCAGGATACATCAACTGGATTCATAGAACGAATTACAAAAGAGAAACAAAAAGCTGCATCTATTGCAATAGATCAAATGTCAATTACTACTGCAGCACATAAACTAATTGAGCTTGCACGAATAAAATATTTTGAAGAACATAAAAAAGATGATCCTGAATGTAAAAACTTTGATGCAATAAAAGTCTTTGATATTGATTTATCTCAAGTTTCACTAGAAGAAGATCTTGGTGGCAAAATTGTACCAATGTTTAATGAAAATAATCTTACACTATCTGCATCAAGTCTTAATACATACCTGACATGTCCATATCAATTCCAATTAAATAGAATGCGTGTTCCTGGGCCAAATAAGATCTATTTTGATTTGGGTAAATCAGTTCATGGAGCTATACAAAAAATATCTGAAGATAAGATTAAAGGTAAAGCACCAACTGTTAATGAAGCTGAAAAAATTCTTGATAACAAATGGATTTTTAGAACATTTGAAAGTGGTCAACAAGAATCTACTGTGAAAGATATTGCAAAGGAAATGATTGAGAAATATGTAGAGATGGAGAAAGAAAATAAGAATGAAATTGTTGGAGTAGAAAAAGAATTTACAATAAAAAGAAAAAATGTTACTATTAATGGCACAATAGATAGAATAGAGAAAAATGATGAAGGGGAATTTGAATTATTTGACTATAAGACTGGAAAGACTATGATGAAACCTGTAGAATTGGTTTCAGATGTACAACTAAATCTTTATGCTGCAGCTATGAAGGAGATTTCCAAATATGGGAAACTTCCTGTAAAGGCCACTTTGGTGTACCTTAGAAAAGAACCTGTTTCTACTGCTATTTCAGAGATGAATGTTAATTTGGTTATGAATATTGTAGATGAGTCCATAGATGATATTTTAGAAGGGAAATTTGAGGCTACTCCATCCAATAACGCCTGTAGAAACTGTCCGTACAAGAATATGTGTGAGTTTGCAGAATGGTGAGAGATTCATTTAGTTCTAACGTTGGAACAAAAAACTTGGCATTCTATAGTGAGGATAAGATGGAAAAGAAAACTGGAACAATGGGAATAACGATCGTATGTATCAAGCACTTTAGATGTATTCTATCATTTCAGAAAACATGTTCAATCCCCTAGTTGTATGATGATTTTTTCATGACCACAATCTGACATGTTTTATATGATGATTTAGTTGATCTTAGATCTTTTTGTGTAATGGTATTGATTTGTGCGTAAAGGTTGATACATACTAACGATCAAACTTAATACTGTGAAATTCAAACTAAATACCTCTAGGTGTAATCATGAGTACTGAAGAAATTAATGAAAATGAAATACATGAAGATTCAAATAGAAAAAAATATTTTGAAGAGCTTTGGGAGAAAACTTCAACTGTACAAGTTACAGTAGATAATGAAACAGGACCAAAATATTTTGAAGTATTCTATAAATCAAATACCGAAATGGATCGTTTACCTGTAAAAGAAATTCCTATCGATATAGATAAAAACACAGGTCTTTGGTATAATCCTTTCAATTCAAGAATTTTAGCTTACAAACTAAGAAAAGAATCTGAATTAGAAAAAAGTGGAGATGACAGAAAATTATCTGCACAAATTAAAGAAGATAGAGAGTACATACAACAAGTATTACTTGAAAGTGCATTTTATTCAGGTAAAGCGACAGAAGATCTTGAAAAAGAATTAGAAGAGACAGGACAAATAGATCCTGCAATTATCTCTGCAGACGGAATAATTTGGAATGCAAATCGTAGAGTTGCCATTAGACAAAAATTATTTAAACAAACAGGAGATCCAAAGTGGAATACAGTAGAAGCTGTCAGATTACCAAGTCTGTCATTCAAACAGCTAAAGCAACTTGAACATCGTCTTCAAATGGCTAAAGAATTTAGAGAAGAATATGGTTCTGTGAATTTACGATTAAGATGTAGGCAAGCGACCAATCCCCCTGAAAATTGGACGATGGCAGAATTACGAAATTCATTTCATTACAAATACTCTAAAGCGGATATAAAGAAATTCATTGAAGAGATTGATTTAATCGACGAATTTTTAGAATTTGCAAAAGCACCTTCAGATTATCCATTAATTGAACAAAAAGCCAAAGGCAGGGGGGTTGAAATTTTTACTGCATTAAATGATCAGATAAAATGGGAAACAGAACACTATACAAAGGAGGAAGATGAAGCAAATAGAGAGAACATAAAATATATAGGTTTTTCAATAATTCACAATAAAAACACAACTTACAAAGATGTTAGAAATTTTAGAAATATTTTACGAAAAGAGGTTACAAGAAAAGCTTTCTTAGAAAATTCCGTGATTTATAAAAACCCTACAGAATACATTATCACAACAGATGACTCTGCACCTCTTGCATTAAAACCTGAAACAACTCAAGAAGAATATAATAATTTAGAGAAAGAGATGGCAGTTTACGAATCTCTGGAAAATACACCTACTGAAGTTACTACAGAAGTACTGAAAAAATTATTGAGCATTGTTATGGATCGAATTGATTCTAAAGATGAAGAATTTAAAAAGAGTGCATTAGGTGTTGTTGAACGTATAGACACATTGATTTCTAAATGTGACTTTACGGAACAAGAGGCTAATAATTTTACTGTTATAATAAAAAATCTTGCAACAAAATTTGGTTATGAATTAAAATCAAAATCATTATGATAAATATTTCTAAAAAAGAAGAGAGCCTAGAAATATCATCAAACTCAAATAACATTTTAGCACCAATTATAAAAAATTGGTTGGTCAAAAATGGATTTTTAATAAATTCAGAGAAAAAATGTGTATTTTTTTCAGGAAAGATCAATGAACAATTTTTAAATAAAATTTATAAATTTCTCAATACATATGAAAAAGAAATTATTTTAGATTCATATTGTAAATCAGCACTAGAAAAAATTGAAAATGAAAGAAAAGATTACGCATCTTTAGTACAACAAGCATTAAAAATTAAAAAATCAGTAAAAGAGATTAATTCATTTAAAGTTCCCAGAATGAAGGAGGGGTTAGAACTTAAATGGTATCAAAGAATGCCTGTATTACACGCAGTAACTTTAGAAAACTCTGCTAATTTCTCAGTTCCCGGATCAGGAAAAACATGGATGGCCTATTCAACTTTTTTTATGTTGAAAGAAAAAAATATTGTAAATAAACTTCTAGTTATTGCACCATTAGCAGCGTTTAAGCCATGGGAAATTGAATATAAAGAAATTACTGGTAACCGAGGTCATATAGAGAGACTAACTGGAACTCCACAAGAGAGAGATTTGAAGTTTAGAATGGTTAGTGGATATGAAATTTTTCTTGTAAATTATGCAATTGCAGGAATTGAAAATTTTATGTTACAACGTCTTTTACAAAATGATGATTTTTTAGTTGTTATTGATGAGTCTCACCATGTTAAGAACATTAATACAGATAGAACACAAAAGGTATTAGAATTAAGTAAATTTGCAAAACGAAGAATGATTTTAACTGGAACAATGATGCCAAAAGAATTGTTCGATATTTGGTCACAGTTTCAGTTCTTGTATCGAGAACATAATAGAGAATTGTTAGGAACTGCACCTTCTTTTGAAACAAGATCAAAAGAATTGGGGGCTATCCGTAAATATTCTGAAATACTCTCACCCTATTTTACACGAGTTTCAAAAAACATGCTTGGATTGCCAGAACCAGTTTTTAATCCAACCAATAAGGGGGATCCACATATTGTAAAAATGGGAGAAATTCAAAGAAGGATTTACAATGCTATTCGGGGTAGAATTAGAGGTGAAGTTTCTGATTTTAAAAATGATTCTTTCGCCTTAAGAGATTATGTTAAAAAGGCTATTATCTATTTAATAGAAATTTCCACAGATCCTTCATTGATAACGCATAACACTCAATTTGATACAGCAGAGTTAGAAACACTTCACATGGATGCATTAGATATGTTGGAGAAATATCCTAGATTGAAAGATGAACCTCATAGTAAATATAAAAAAGCAGTGAGTTTAGCACAAGATACTCTCAAAAACGGTGGTAAAGTCATTATCTGGACAAATTTTATTACTTCAGTAAAAAAACTCAAAAAATATTTTAATGACGAAGGATACAATTGTGTTCTTATCTATGGAGCAATTCCAAAAGATGGAGAAGAAAATGCTAATTTTAATAGAGAATTAGAAATAGAGAAATTCAAGACAAACCCTGATTACAATGTTTTAATTGCAATTCCTGCATCATTAGCAGAATCTGTTTCGTTACACAAAGAGTGTCATCATGCGATATATGTTGATAGAACTTACAATGGTGGTCATTATATTCAAAGTTTAGAACGAATTCATCGTGTAGGACTAGATGAAAATGTAGAAACGCGATACGACATTATAGAAAGTGAAGATTCTATTGATCAAGAGATCGAGTTTAGCTTAAGATTGAAAAAAAGAAACATGGATGAATTTTTCAATAGTTCTGATTTAATAATACAGGATTTAGATTTAGAAGAAAGTTCAGATGAGGAAGAAAATTCAAGTGCTTATTCAAATCCAGTGGGAAATAAAAATGAATTTGAAAATGATCTAAGATCTATTTTAGATTACATTAACAAAAAAACATCTAATGATGAATAATGGTAAATATTTTTGAAATTAACAGATTGATATCTTGTCTTTACATACTGAAGAAAGATAATAATTTGGCTAAAAGAGATTATGTATTACAAAGATATTCAGATGAGTTTTTTATTGAACAAAATTCTTTATTAGAAGATGTACTTGAAATTTCATTAAAACTTGAATTTATTCAAACATCCGATGAGTTCTTAAAACTTACTTCCATAGGGGAAGATTACATAAAATTATCAAAAAATACATCAAATCCTTCAAAAAAACAGTTAATCTTTCTCGAAGATTTACTTACCAAATCATCATTTTTTTATAACGAGTTTAAAAACCATTTTTCAAATTTTCGTGTTGATTACTCTGAGGAAATTCCAACTTATCGAACGATTAGAAGAAAATCTAAGGAACAAACAAACTCATTTGAAATATTTAAAAATATGAATATTTTTGATAGTGATGAAGATGGTTTTTTTATTCCAATTGAAAAAAATCACCTTGTTTCATTTCTAAAAAATAAAGAACATCTGAAAAAAACAAATTTTGAAGATATCAATAAAAAGAAAACTGAAATTGGAGAAATAGGTGAAAAACTTACATTAGATTATGAGTCAGAGCGATTAAAAAATTCTGAAGAGCATGTTCAAAGAATTACACAGATTAGTAAATTTGATGATGCCGCAGGTTTTGATATTAATTCATTTGAAGATATTACATCAAACAAATGGGATAGAATGATTGAAGTAAAAGCAACAACCGATTCATATCCTCATTTTTATCTTAGCATGAATGAAATAGAAATTTCATCGTATTTGGAATCACAATATTGGATTTATTTGTGGACAGATGTACTAAAAGAAAAACCAAAATTAATAAAAATTCAAGATCCTTTTAAAGAAATATTTCTAGAAAGTAAAATTAAACCAGAACCAACTTCATATTTTATTAATAAACATTTGATTCAAAGTCTCAATCAAGTTAAATCTACTAAGGTGTGATATATTTATGAAATTTTCTGGTACTGGTACATCATCTTTCAAAAAATTTAAGGAATATTATAAGAGTATGAGAAAAAAAGAACAGAAAGAAATTGGAATTAAATCTAGAAATTTGGCAGAAGAACTTATCAAAGAATATTTTAATTCAACAAAACCAAAAGAAAGTGAAAAAATTAAGAAACGATTAGAAAGGAAAAGGGTCTTTTCTTCTTGGGAACAACAAGTATTTGAAAAATTAAAAGAGAATAGGATAGAATTTAATAAAAAATTTAGAAAATTTCCAATTAAAATCAATGATAATCTTACTATAAATTATGAACCCGATTCTCTTTTAGAAAAATATGAGTTCGATGGAAAAGAAATTATCATTGAAGCACATGAAGAATTGACAAATGATGATATAGTAAAATATTCTACATTTATGAAAAACTATTTTTCCGTTTTTCATTTGATAATGATTGTAAATGAACATGAATTAAGGAAATGGAATGGTTTTGATTCATCAAATAGATTATTTAATGACATTTGGACCATAAACGATCTAAAAGATCTAATCAATTGGATAAAAAGACAGAATATAAAAGAAGAAGATTTTGTTACACAAACAAAATGTCCCCACTGTACAACAACTGCAGTTGGTTCTAAACAAATTAACAGTTTTTTTGGATTCAGAAAGAAAAAAAATGGAGAGTCATTTCCTCAAGCTTTATGTAGAGAATGTAGAAGACTTCAATTAAAATTAGGAACAGATGGTTTGAAAGATTTTCTTGAACAATCTAGAAGAGAATTAGTTATAGAAGTTCAACGATTTTGTACTGGATGTGATAATTATTTTGAAACAAAAATTCCCGATGAGGCATTTTGTGTTGAATGTAATAAAAAATATTGGAATAAGGTATGATAAATCAAATTAAGAACTAATCAATGTTTGAAGATGATTATAATGAATTAATTACAAAATATTTATGAATACCAAATCTCCATTACGCTATCCTGGAGGAAAATCAAGAGTAGTAAAAACACTCTACAATTACATCTCTACAATTACATCTCTACAATTACATCCCTTCAGGCACAAAATCACTATGTTCACTATTCTTTGGAGGTGGATCTCTTGAGATTTACTGTGCACAGATGGGAATAAGGGTTTACGGATATGACTACTTTGAACCTCTTGTAGATTTTTGGCAGTGGTTACTAAAAGATCCAGCAAAATTAGCTGATGATGTAGCAAAATACAAACCTGTAAATTTTAGTGAACCTGAATTTAAGAAATTAAAGAAGAAGCATCCAAAGACTAAGAGTTCTTTTAAGAAAGCGGTTGAATTTTATGTTTTGAATAGAACATCACACTCTGGTAATCCAACCGCAGTTGGAATGGCAAAAAAATACACTAGACGAGAAAATGGAACAGTGAATGTAGATAAAAATCTAAAACCAATCATCAAGAAAAAAGTTAATCAAGTAAATAATGAGAAACATAAAAATAAATTTAAAACAAGAAAAGATGCTTATCACTTCGAAAAACAATAATGGTAAAAACTTAAACTTTTTTGTATGTAGAGTCACCGATTCGGTTTATCTCACCTTTCTTTTTCATATAATAGATGATACTGCGAATTTGATGTTTACTCACAGTAATTCCCAAGTTACTATCGCTCTCTTTTTGTGTTATACTATACAATTCATCTAAAGTTCTTGTTTCTTGTGAGAGAAAAGCACTTTTAACTAAATCAGCAACTTTTCTATCTTTCATTTTCACTCGTTAATTTTTTCAAATAATAGATATATTATTCAACCTTTTGATAAGTTGCAGTAGCAGAACGTTTTACCTTGTTGAATTGTTGAAGATTATAAAGTGCACTTCTAACTCTGTGTTTTCTAACAGGAAGATCCCATGTGAACTCTGAATTCTCCCCTATAATTTTATACAGTTCATTTAAAGTAAGTTCATCTTTTGTTGATAATGCATCTAAAATTACATTATTTAATTTTGAGACCATGATAAAATTCAGTATTTCTACATATTAAAATCATTTTTGATTATACTTGTATTTGCCTCTGGATATTCTTTTGAGAGTTCCTCTGTTTGTTTGAAGGTAAATCTTTTGTCTAATATTGTGACCTACAAATTTTCTTAATTCCGTGTTTTTGTTATCAGGGCAAAATCGTGCTAAAAGTTGGAGATATGTAACTACGCCTTTCTTTTGGATGTAATCCATGACTTCTTTAGTGGAAATCTTGGGTTTTCTGAAAACCATGTAAAATGTTGGGTTTTAGTGGTTTTTAGGATTATGAAAAAGGGCTCGGAGGGCTTCGATCCCTCGACCTAGCGGTTCGAAGCCGCTCGCACTATCCAGACTGTGCAACGAGTCCAAATTACAACAGGAATAACGAATCTAAAAATCTGTCTAGAATTATGAGAATTTTGTAATTTTCTTATTTTCATAAATAATAGTACGATCAAGATCAGAAGTGGCAACTAAAGAGTAAAAAAGAAGAATTTCACTAATGATCTTGCAGAACGAATGATGGAATGGCTTGAAAAAGAATATCTTGGTAGAAAAGAGAGAGAATCACATTTTGCTAGAAGCGAATTTTTTAATTCGATAGGGTTCCCTGCCATATATGATGAAAAGGCTAGAGCTCTTCGTGAAAAAACTATTTCAATAGTAGATCGTATAATGGAGGAAAAAGAAAAGATGCCCAAATTAATTGATGAATGTATTCAATGGGCTGAAGAAAATAATTTAAAAAAACTAACTAAAGCTCAAATGACAGTATTCCTTGATGAAAAAGATTGCTCACTGACTTGGACTAATGATGATATTCTTTATACAAAAGTTAATTTCAAACTAAAATCAAAATAGTAATCCATTATATCTTAAAAAACATGTCAAATTTATTGGAACTTGGAATCTGAAATTTAATGTAAAAAAATATCCTCAGGAATTCCAGGTTTTAAAATATATCAGAACAATGTCTTCTCATGATTTGACTGCAACTGTAGAATCAATTTGTAAAAGATTTGGGCTTGATGAAAAAATGGTTCAGGGATATGTTACATTTCTAATTAGTATGGTGGAAATATTAGAACAACAAGAAAATAATGAAAGAATTTTTGTTACAGACAGATGGTTTGAGACAAAGAACTGAGGATCATATACTTATCAAAAGCGAGATTGAAAGAATTGAATAGGTCCTTCCAATCTCATGAAGAATGGAGAGAATCCGTTCTTCATAATTGCGTTTTGATTACCCGATTTGGTAATCGCGATTTTTGGAATCACGCAACAGATTACCAGTATGGGGATGTAAAAACTAAGTGGGCTATATTATAGAATTCTTAAAGTCACGTATTGATGTAAAGGCATGTTTTGCCTCATGGCCAATATCATGAATAGTGGCGCTATTGTATTTTTTGTCAAGATATCTTCCAGCAACTATCAACGGAGCGCCTACTGCACAAGTAACACCAGTAGGTTCAGGAACCCATAACATCAAAAATCCAATTTTTTGAAGTTTTTTACCAGGTGCAGAAGCTTTCTGAAGAGCGCCCAACGAACTAGTATTAGGTCCTTCATTCATTTTAGCCATATCTGTGTACAAACTTGCTCTGCGTTTAGCTGATTCAGCAGATTTTCGCAATTTGTCAAGTCGTGCCTTTAAGGGATCAACCATTCCAGCCTATGATTTAGAAGAAGTTAGTTAAGATTCAAAGATCAATTACGGTAACATCCAAGTCAACAAAGAGTAACTAAAATCGACAGAAGATAATCCAATTATACTAGATTTGATTTAGATACAAAGATCACATGAAACCTAAAAATTCAAAAAGACTGGATTCAATAAAAGCTGCCCATCAATCAGAGAGAACCCAATCAAGTACAAGGATGGAGGACTATTTGGAAATAATATCAGAACTAGTTGAATTGAAAGGTTATGCAACTACACTAGACATTTCAAGATACATGGATGTAAGTGCACCCAGTGTTACTAAGATGCTCCAAAGACTAGACGAGAATGGGTTTTTAGAATATGAAAAATATCATGGAATTAATCTTACAGACAAGGGAGTGCAAATAGCTGAGGGAATTAGACAGAAACATGGAATCTTGTTGGAATTTTTTGAAATCTTAGGGGTTGGATATGATACTGCGAATCAAGATACCGAAGGAATTGAACACCATCTTAATCCAAAAACAATAAAGCAGTTAAGAAAATTCATTACTTTTCTTAAAGCAAACCCAAAGGTAATTGAAAATTTTAAAAATCTTTGATAGATATTTGAATATCATTTTGTGATGATGCAGAATTCATAAGATTTCTTGCAGCATCAGAACGTTTTGGAATTTTTATCTGCCCTTTTTTGCCAATTCTTACTGATGTGACATATTCATTATTAACAGAAATATCAGCATGCATTGAAGTGTATTCTCTATCAACAGTTAGAAGCAGTGCGGTTTTTAATTCTGAATAAGTAAACGGTAGATCATTTGTTATTCCAGATGAATGGTTAGAATCCTTTTGAACCACATCAATGTGCACTTTGAGAAATTTTTCAATTTCACTAATATTTGAGCCTCCTCTTCCAATAATAGAGGCGATACACTGCTCATCCACCATTACTTTAACTCTATTGGCAGATAAAATTTCAACTTCTGCATGAGGGTCATATTTTTTGAAAGTTTCTCTTACCTTATCTTCAGCAAGCTTTTCAATTCCAACTTTTTGAACTCTTTTTGAGATAGGCACAATGACATTTTCTTCTCCAAATGTGTAGATTTCATGCTCTAAAACATTATCTGCAAAATTACTGATTTCAATTACAGGTCTTGCCAGATCAGATTCAGTCATTCCAGAAGGCACTTTTACTTTTAATTCCAAGTCAAGGACTTTTTCAATTATTCCATCTTTTACAAAGACTACAGTATCTAAGACACTTGGAATTATACCAAGCTCAATCTTTCCAATAAAACGTTGAATTGCATCTATGGGGGAATTTCCATGAACCACTCCAACCATTCCCACACCAGTTAACCGCAAATCAGCAAAGGTTCTAAAATCTTCTTGTCGTCTTATTTCATCAAAAATAGTATAATCAGGACGTACAAGTAACAAAATATCAGCACTGTTATCAAAACTTCCATCCAATTTACTGTACTGAGTAACTCCAGGATCAACTTGCAAATCACGTGGTGATTCAAATGTTTTGACAATTTTTCCTTTATTATGATAAAAATTTGCCAATCCTGATGCAAGAGTGCTCTTTCCAGAACCTGGAGCGCCAGAAATCACAATTCCCTCTGCCCTATCAGAGAAACGCTCCATTAACTCATCAGAAATGCCATAATCTTCAAGAGATAATTTTACGATTGGATGAACAATTGTTATTTCAAAAGATTCAGAAAAAGGAGGATGAGTAATTGCTATACGATAATCACCGTGTTGAATTACGGATGCACCAGTCTTTGAGATCTCAATGTTGCTTGAATCAGATGCACGTGCAGCATCCAGAATTTGCGACGAAATAAACTCCAGATAATCTTTAGAAAGTATATCATCATTAAGCGTAGTTAATGAAAAATTACCAGGCTTTCCTCTTTTTGCTAAAGGATGTTGATTTTCTTTTAGATGAACACTCATTGTCTCAGCATCAAAAAATTTTAAAAATTCTAATGTTTCATTTTTAATAATAAATTTAAGAAATACTGTTTCAACATCTTCAGCTTGTGCAACTAGATGTTGAACATTATCTGATGTGTAAAGAACAGCATTATTTTGTTTAGCCATATCAGTGATGAGAGCATCAATTCTACCACTGTTTGCAAGTCTAATATCATCAGCAGAAGGATGAGATCCCTTCAAAACTATATTCAAACCATAACCTCCAGATAATTCTTTAAGTTTTTGAATTTTTTCTAATCCTGCAAAACCTTGTTTCTTTTTACCAGATGCTTGAGATTGTAATTCATCAAAAACTGCTTGAGGAATTATAATTTCAGAATTTCTAATTGAACCTGCTTCTATCTGTGCAATTAGTTGGCCATTAATTATAACACTAGTATCAGCAACAATTTTTGACAAGTTTTCTATCTATTTTGTTATAAATTTATTCCCTAAATTACTTTGCTAAAATTTCAGTTATTGCTTTTAAGACACCATTAAAATCAAATGGTTTTGAAATATAAGATGAGGCACCACATTCCAAACACTGATTGGTAACTTTTTGATCATCACTTGCAGTAATGAGAATAATTTTTGCTTTAGGATCAATTTGCATTACTTCTTTGACAACAGTCAGTCATGGAAATACAATGCGATATTCAACCCACCAAGCTGATGTCAGAACAATTAATGAAGTGAGTGCTTTTGTTCTTCCAAATAATCAACATCCAGAATTATTTGATCCTAGACAACAAGGAGCATTAAGAGATGAGGACTTGGCAGAACAGGATATAGAATGTGAAACACTACGTGAAAATTTTAGTGTTTATAAAATGGATAATAGTGATGTTGTTAGTTTGAAAACCGTTGTAGGTGAGATTTCTAAATTTAAAATATACACTCGTACTGGAGAACCTATTTACAATGTTCATCCAACACCCGTTTTAAAAATTAAGAAACAAGAACAACAAAAAAGATAAGCACAAACATACATTTCAATTCTCTTAATTATTATTACTTCATTAGTAACCACAAGTTATAATCATAATTCTTGAGAGGTTTATGTCATTCCTGTTGGTCAAGCAACGTACCTTTGATACTAGATAGCTTCCCTATCTGCAATGCCTGCAAGTGCAAGAAATTCTTACACTTGGATAATTAGCTTTATGTACATACATTAATTCCAAATGATAATGAAATTAATGATGAAAATAACCACAATGACTTCACTGGCCATTCTGATGTTAATACCAATGTCAGCTATGGCACAAACACCAGGACAAGAAGATCTTATCCAAGAACTGTAAATGAATGGTTACCAGAAAATCTAATTTTTGTAATACTTTAGATGTAAGTGGCGAAATATCCATTGCCAATCTTTATTCATACAATAACATCTATTGATAAACTAATGTATAACAGCCAAGTTATTATTTTTTGCAATGACTTTTATAAAAATCCAAATCTTTTTTATTTTCTTCTATTTCTTTAGCAGTAAGTCTTCTAGAGTCATATTCTAAAAATGCGTTAACTGCCTTTCCCTTAAGTTTTAATGTTTCTTCCATCATTTTTTATCACCTATATTTGCCCATTGTCAAACTCATTTTGGTATAATATAAAACAATAGCGATTAACATTTCTCACATGTAATACATATTTTTGAATTTCCATTAAGATTAGACGACTCACCTACTTTCTTCCCACATTTGGTGCAATGTATGATCAAGATAGAATAATGCAAGTAATGACAAATCTAATCAAAAACAGTTTAGTTGCAGTTCAGCCAAATACAGGTAAAATTGAAATTGTAATGGAGAATCTTCCTACTGAGATAAAAATAAACATAAAAGACAAGAGTGGGAGTTTCTGCAGAAAAACAAAAAGAGTTATTTAAAAAATTCTACCAAGTTGACGCCACACTTACCAGAGAAAGAGGTGGAAGTGAATTAGGTCTTGCAATATGTAAAGGAATTATTGAAAACCACAGAGGAGAAATATCCATGAGGAATGTGATAAATCAGAGAGCCAGTCTCATTTACACTTCCAAAAGCATCTGAGCATCCCATAAATTCTGCTTAAAGAAAACATACTTTCAGAACTAAAATTACTCACTCTCTTGAAAAAATGTACATTTAGCCAAAGAAAGCATGATACAAGAAAGCAGTAAAAATAGCGAATTTTACAAAAATTGTGCAGAGTATTTTGAATTTCTACGTAAAAAAGGCACAACAGACTATGATTTTGAAGATGAATACTACTTTACAATGCCTGCAATTTCAAATCAGTGAAATACAGAAGATTTAGGAATCCCCCTAAATGTCATAAATCATGGATTCATGCCTACAAGATCTGGCCGATAAAGCAATTAGATATGCAACAGATTCTGGGGCTCAATATTGTGACGCCAGGGCAGAACAGCAAGAAAGAAAATCAGCACTAATTGAGAATGGAGAGACAGAGCATGTTAGAACCAACAAGGATGTTGGAATAGGAATTAGATTAGTAAGAGAAGGAGTTTGGAGTTTTTGTTCAATTACAAATCCAAATTCTGTTGAACAAATCAAAGAGAGGGTGGATGATGCTCTCAAAAATTCGTCACATTATGCAAAAAATAAAAAAAATAAAATTAATCTATATCCAAATTCTGTCAATAAAACTAGGATAAATTTTCCAGTATTAAAAAAACCAGAATTAGAAGAATTAATGAAGATTGGATTTGAATGCAATAAAATTATTTTAGATACACCAAGAATTATCAAATCAATTGTTAATTCATGGTATACGACTAATTCAAAATATTTTGTAAACAGTGAAGGCTCAGAAATTATACAAAATTTTACAGATGTAGTAGTAGATATGGTAGCTACTGCTCATGAATCAGGACTCACACAATCAATAAACATAACAGAAGGAGGCAGAGGAGGAATGGAGCAAATCAGTAATAAAAATAAGATTCAACAGAGTGCACAAGAGATTGCACTAAAAGCATCACAGTTAATTGATGCAAAACCTGCAAAAGAAGAAAAAACAACAGTTGTAATGAATCCAGATTTTGTATCATTACTTACACATGAGATATTAGGTCATCCATCAGAAGCAGACAGGGTTTTAGGAAAAGAGATGGCGTGGGCCGGCGGTGCATGGTGGAAAGGAAAGATTGGGGAAAAAATTGGATCAGAGAAACTAAATGTGTTTGATGATCCCACCATCAAAGAAAGTTTAGGATGGTATTATTTTGATGATGAAGGAGTAAAAACTAAGAAAACCACACTTGTTGAAAATGGAATTTTAAAAAATCATATGCAAAATAGAGAAACTGCAAAAATTTTTGATACACCATCCACTGGAAATATGAGGGCAACAAACTACAGATTCATGCCTTTGATTCGTATGGCATGCACCTGTATTGGAAATGGGGATTGGAATGTTAATGAGATGATAAAAGAAGTCAAAAATGGCTACCTAATATCAAATATGAAGATTCCCTCAATTGACATGAAACGATACAATTGGAGTATTTCATGCCAATACGCACAAAAAATTGAGAACGGTGAGATTACAGATTTACTAAGAGACGTAATTGTGATGGGGACAGCCCCAGAATTTTTTGAATCAATTGACGCTTGTGGAAATGATTTCACCATAAGACCAATAACTAATTGCGGAAAAGGGGATCCTATGCAATCAATGATAATGGGTAATGGTGGACCATCAGTACGAGGAATTGCAACAGTAAAGAGTGTAAATTAGAAAATGAATCAAGAATTAGAGACAATTAAACAAAATGTCATAAAATGCACAAAGTGTGATCTTTGTAAAACAAGAACCAACGCAGTGCCAGGTAAAGGAAATTTTCAATCAGATGTGATCTTTGTTGGTGAGGCACCAGGAAGAAACGAGGATAAAAATGGGGAACCATTTATCGGAGTTGCGGGAAAAAAACTATCCATTGCACTTGACGAAGCAGGAATTTCAAGAGAGGATGTCTACATCACAAACATTGTAAAGTGCAGACCGCCAAACAATAGAGTTCCAAATACAAATGAACGAGACACATGTAAAGAATATCTAAAACAAGAGATATCCATAATCAAACCAAAAATTATTTGCATTTTAGGAAATACTGCATTTAATTCAATTTTAGGAGGATCTGAGATTATAAAATTCAGGGGCAAAGTAGTACGAAAAGACAATTTATTATATTTTCTAACGATTCATCCAGCTGCTACAATATACAATCAAAAATTAATTGATGTATTAAAAAATGATATCATAAGACTGTTTGAACTGATTAAAGAATTGAAAAATAACAAAGGGGTCACAATAGATATTGAATATACTTCCTAGAGAATTTTATTTGAAAAATACAGTTACTGTTGCAAAAAATCTTCTAGGGAAAAGAATTGTCAGAAAAATTGGCAGACAGGAGATATCAGGGATAATTATAGAAACTGAAGCATACAGACACAAGGATGATCCTGCAAGTCATGCATTTAGAAAAATTACTGAAAGAAACAAAGTAATGTTTGGAGATGTCGGAATGGCTTATGTTTATTTCACCTATGGAATGCATTATTGTTTTAATGTAGTAGCAAAAAATCCAAAAATTGCGGCAGGCGCAGTTCTTATTCGTGCAATTCAACCCGAAAAAGGAATCAAGATAATGCAAGAGAACAGAGGAGATGTAAATGTGAAAAGTCTCACAAATGGACCTGCAAAATTAACTCAAGCCTTGGAAATAACAAAGGAACATTATGGTGTAGATTTAACAAAGCATCCAAAATTATTCATTACAGATGGAATAAAACCAGTAAAGATTTTGGCATCACCAAGAATAGGGATTAAAGAAGCAACTGACAAGTTATGGAATTTTAAAATTTAATCTTCTTCTGGATTGTTTTCGTCTAGAGTCCATGGAGCCAATTTCCCCACAACTCGTACCCAATCCAACCCCAAAAGCAAAACTACAATTGCAGTCATTATTGCTCCAGAAATAATAATTCCAATGTAAACAGGTGTTGCATCATCAATGGTTGCCACAAAAGGTTGCTGCAACAGATGCTGCTGCGCCATATTTCTTAACTAGTCTCTCAAATGGACGCATTCTCTTTCGGGTTTTTTCACTAATTTCTCCCACGAGAGCTAACAAAAAATATAGTTTGTTTTGCCGCAGTGGCAGTAATTGCAGACAGTATTGCTAAAACATGCAGATCATACGAGTCACCAACAGACATTGCAGCAAGCAACAAAAATCCAGATAAAGGAAAAGGGCACAAGTGAGCCAATGAAATTGACTAAAGCCAAACTGGGATAACCTACTTTTGGAGCAAACGGAGATAGGTCAGCAAAATCCACAGATCAAACTATTTTCAGGCATTATTTATTGAAAACAAATATTTTCAAGGCTTTAAACAAATGAAAATGAAGCAATAGTGGTAATGAGTTATGAAATAATTATGGAATATTATCAACAGATACAGGATATTCTAGCTAATAATGCATTTCAAGATTATGGAATAATTGGATTATTTCTCAATTCATTGTTGTCAGCTACTGCAATACCATTGCCGACTGAAATTTTGACATCTGCTTTACTGATAGGTGGAGAAAATGTGTTCTTTGTTGGTTTTGTGTTAGGTTTAGGATCTATAATTGGTGGCGTACTGAATTATTTTATTGGATTTGGCGGAAACAAACTAGTCAATAAATTCAGGAAAAAGAAAAACAATAATGATGTCAAACATGAAAAGAAAGGCAACAAATTACTTGATAAATTTGGTTGGGGGGCAGTGTTTTTTTCATCATGGATTCCAGTGATTGGAGATTTTATTTTAATTTCTGCTGGTGCAAAAAAAATGAAATTTGCCAAGTTCATTGCATTTATGGTCACAGGTAAAATGGTAAAGACGATTGCTGTGGTATCAGGATTTGCGTTAGTCTTTTGAGATGTATTTCAATTGATGTACGATTAACGTCAATGTTAAACAGGATTTATGAAAAAAGTTCACGCTAACATTGAAACAATCATTAAAATATCATATTTTTACAACCAAATCAAATGACTAATAACGACTATGAAAAAATTTGTGGCAACATAGCAGCCATAAGTCCATTTATCAGATTTGTAGGCGTGGTTGGCGAGAGTGGAGAGTTAATGGCATATAGAAGAAGAAAAGACCTAGAACCGCTTTTGGATGCTAAAAATACAAAGTATCAATTTTCACATATTGCAATAAAGACTGATCTAGAAGGATTTTTTGATAAGAATTTAGGAGAAATTGAATTTGTTTGGGAAGAAAGGACAAAAGTACAGATCATTTCTTTTGCAATTAAAAAAGTTAGAGTATGGATATCAATTGATAAAAAAGTTTTAAGAACTGAAATGTTAAGAATCATAGATGCATGTTTACCAATTGTAAAAATACATTCTTAAGCATCAAACAAGTTATTGTGGTCAGTAATTCAATTTAGAATTATTTTTTGTCCTCATAAAGCCAACATCTAACATAACCAGTTTTGGTTTTGAATTTTGGAGGAACCTGTTTACATTTGTCAACTACCAAAGGACACCTGTCTATAAATCGACATTCTGTTGGCGCTTCAAGTAAGCTTGGAGGAATTCCTTTGATGTATTTTGGAGTACCTCCTTTTAGTGTAGGGATTGATTCTAAGAGTCCTTGAGTGTAAGGGTGTTTTGGATTTTTGTAAATTTCTTGTGAAGAACCAAATTCCACCATTTGTCCACCATACATTATTCCAATTTTATCTGAAATTTCAGATAATACTGCCAAGTCATGCGTGATTAGCATAAAAGACATACCACCTTTTTTGAGGTTTTTTAATAAATTCACAATCTGCGCTTGAATTAGTACATCAAGTGCAGTAGTTGGTTCATCAGCAATTACAAATTTTGGCTTGAGAAGAAGGGCCATTGCAATAACTACCCTTTGTTTCATTCCGCCACTTAGCTCATGAGGATATTTTTTCAAAACAGATTCATCAAGACTGACTGAATGGATTGCATCTGAAATTACTTGTTTAATATCACCATCAAAGTTATGTTGTTTTAGAATTTCAAGGAATTGTTCTTTTATAGTATAAACAGGATCTAGCGAATTCATCGCACCTTGAAAAACCATCGAAATTTTTTTCCATCGATATTCTTCATCAAAATCAGATTCCTTCATCTCTAAAATGGATTTACCATCAAAAAAAATCTCACCTTCAGTCTTTCCACCAGAAAGCATTCGAATAAGAGATAATCCCAATGTACTTTTCCCACACGCACTCTCACCTGCAATTCCTATTGATTGTCCATCTTCTAATTCAAAATCTACATCATCAACTGCATAAACTGGATCTTTGGATGTTGTGTATCTTGCAGATAGTCCTTTAACAGATAGGAAGGTCATGTATATTTTAGATCCAAACTAGAATTTCTGTTTTGCACTAAGGGATATAAACGACTTTATCAGAATGAAAAAGTCGATTCAAATGAAACTTCCAATTTGCGGTTTTGATGCTAAAAATGCTATTTTATGTACTTCGTGTGAAGAAAAAGTGGATTCAGGTGAACTTGCACAAACAGATGTTGATGCATCAATTATTCTTGCAAAAATGGGAAAAACAGACAAGTGGAGAGTTTTACATTATATTCTTGTAAAGAGTTTAAGGGAAATTTTGTTTTGTCATTAGCAAAAAATGACATTGTGGGAATCAGGCAAAGCCGGACCATATACAGGCAGATTCAAGATCAATTCAAAGGTAAGATTTGGCTAGAAGCAGATGAGACAGACAGAAGATTCATCGAAGATTTGTTCTCTCCAACCAAAATTCTGTCATTTAACTCAGTTTGGGCGCCTGGAAATACTCAAAAGACCAAAGCTGCAATATCAGGCAAGTGGGCTCCAAGATTTCCCATAGATGCAGAAAAGGTTGTACAAATTGTAAAAAATGCCCGAAACCTTGACATTGAGATAGAATTTGAGGATAAAAGGTAAAGAATATGGTTTTTGTTAAAACTCACGACATTTCAGAACTAACTACAGAGTTGATTGGAAAACAAGTAGTGTTAGGAGGATGGATTGAAGATCTTCGAAAATTAGGAAAGATGACATTTATCACACTACGTGATGTGTCAGGAATTTCTCAAATTATTGTCAAGGGGGAATTAAATGACACACTAGATGAAATTAATCGTCAAAGTGTAGTACGAGTAAAGGGAATAGTGCAAGAAACTAAAGCTCGAGATTTTTCCTTTGAGGTGAAAGCAGAAGAGATTGAAGTTTTATCTAAAGCCATCCATCCGTTACCAGTTGATCCAATTGGGAGATTAGAGAGTAATATCGACACAAGACTGAATCATCGTGCACTAGACATGAGAAACCAAAAGACAGCTTCAATTTTTAAATTACGTCATCACGTATTGCAATCATTACGTAAAACATTATCAGAAAGAAAATTCTTGGAAATTACAACTCCCAAAATTATCGGCAGTGCAAGTGAAGGTGGTGCAGACTTGTTTTCACTAGACTATTTTGGAAAGACAGCATACCTTGCACAAAGTCCTCAACTATACAAAGAACAGATGACGATTGGTTTGGAGCGAGTCTTTGAGATTTCAAACTTTTATCGTGCTGAGAATTCCCATACAGGACGCCACTTGACAGAATTTACCAGCATCGACATTGAAGCTGCATTTATGGACTATGATGACGTAATGGATGTTTTAGAATATTTAGTACTAGAAGTTTACAAATTTGTATCAGAGAAATGTAAGAAGGAGCAGGAAGTGATTGGTCATGCCATTAAAGTTCCTTCATCACCATTTGAGAGAATCACCTACAAAGATTGTATTGAGGAATTGAAAAAAGAGGGAGAGAAAGTAGAATTTGGAGATGACTTGCTTGATTCACATCTCAGAATTATAGGAAAGAATCATCCAGGATTTTACTTTTTGATTGACTGGCCAATGAAACTAAAACCATTTTACATACGAGAAAAAGATGATGATGTAACATTGTCTCGTTCATTTGATTTGCAATACGGATTTCTTGAATTATCCTCTGGCGGAACAAGACTTCACAATCCAGAGATACTAAAAGCAAGACTAGCAGAGCAAGGCTTGGATCCTGCACAATTTATAGACCATCTAAAAACATTTGATTGGGGAATGCCACCACACTCTGGTTGGGGAATGGGATTAGACAGATTAATGACTACACTGATTGGAGTTGATAATGTACGTGAAGTTGTATTGTATCCTAGAGATCCCGATAGGTTGAGTCCATGATAGAAGCTAGTGATGCAAAAAAAGTAGTCGAGGTGATTGGAAATAATCTGATTGGGGTATCTCATGATTCAAATAATTATCAGAAACTACCAGACTCTTTTTGGGGATACTTTGCAAGAGGGCATGACACAAAAGGAAAATTCGGAGTCATAGTGACTTATTCTGAGGACGGAAAAGACGTCGATGAACTAATCAAGATGTATGAAGATTGGGCAAAGAAAAATAAAACAAAATCAGAATAGTCTATCTGGTATCTTTCAGTAATTTGCGATAATCTTCACATTCTTCACAAATTGGTTTTCCTTTGTATTTCGGATTGCCATCTTTAATTTTAAGTGTACCTGGGACAATCTTGCAAATACAGCATACTACCATGAATGAAGATAAAAAATGGTATTAATAAAAATTCCCAAATTTGGTAAGAAAAATATTTCCCATTTTTGAGAAATTCCATATATGATTAAATTAGAAATTCACAACATATTACTAATGCCTATTTGGATTTGTACAAATTGTGACATGACGATGACTTTGGCTGAAAACATTACAAATGCATCATGTCCAAATTGTGGTAAGAAAATGACTCAGATATCAGAGTGAATTATTTTATCCGATTATCTCAAATATTGAAAAATTTGAAGTTTTTTGCCAGTTTGTGAAAAAATAATAATCTTTTTCAATTTACATTGAGGGAATTTAGTGCAAATATGGGTTTCACTTATTCAGTAAAGCCAAAAAATCCTAATTTTTCACAAAAAGAGTTTTTCAAAATTGCACAAATAAAACCCAGCGAGGCACACTGGTATATCATAGAAGAATACGGCAGAGCTGCAGTGAGTTATTTTGAATTCTTTATGCCTGAGCATACGTTACTGTATAGATGGTCAGATGAGAATCCATAGATTCCAGAAGATTATCGATAATCAATTAATTTTAATTCTTGTGAAATTTCAGCATCTATTGTGAAGCAGATTATAATTATTTCAATTATTGCTGTGATTGTAGCTGTTACTGCAGGATTAGCAATTTCACAAGAAACAGTTGATGCCAGACCTTGGACAGGTCTTGATTGTAATGAGATGCTTGACTTTAGTGCATCAGAAGAGCACACTGCAATGGATATCGATATGCACATAGAATTTCATACACATTTCATAGAGAACTGCTCTGATATGAAAATGGATATGAAAATGGATATGACAACGCCGGAGACAAAAATGGACATGTCAAATACAGAGATAAAATTAAGCTCAGGAAAATGCTCAGGTATTGCCAGATGTGTGGAAGGTTCGGTAACCAAAATTGTTGATGGAGATACAATTCATGTTGATGGTGAATCAGTTAGATTTGCATTATCTTCTGCCCCTGAACTAAAAGGATTTGGAGGAGTAGATTCTAAGAATTTTATAGATACCATATGTCCTGTTGGCTCGGAGGTCATAGTTGATGAAGACGACAGCCAGACTGAAGGGAGTTATGGTAGAATTATCGGAGTGGTTTATTGTAATGGCTTGAATCTAAATCAAGAATTACTTGATGCAGATTTGGGATATTTGGAAAATCAATTTTGTGATTCTAGTGAGTTTGCAGAAGAGTCTTGGGCCATTAAACACGGATGCTAGAGGCAGAGTCATTTTTTATTATAATTATTCCTGGTTTGATTCTGTTTTCTTGTTATCTTTTTCATTAAAGATTAGATCAGAATCGCCTTCTCTTTGTTTCATTTTATCATAATCTTCTTTTTGTTTAATCATAGTTTTTTTGTATTCATCAAAAAATCCTTTCTCTTCAAGATTATCTATTCCATGTTGATTGTAATGGTTATTTAGCAGTCGTAGATTTTCAAATGTTTTACCACAATGAGTGCATTGATGATTCATTATTTGTATTCTCCAAGGTTATTCTTTATTTTTGCTAAAAAATCCATAAAAAACTCGCCTGCATACTCTACATAATCATCTATTTGGATAGTCTCCATGTCTGTTAGATAATTATCATATATGGTTTCTCGTTCATGTTTTAACGGAGTTGGACAAAAACACATCTCAGACCATTGAATTACGTTTGGTTCAGTGATTTTAGCACGTTTCATGGAGCTAATTATTTCCTCACCATCAGGTTTTTGATTTTTAATTGTCCCATCAGTTAGTTTTTGATAAAATTCTCCCATCTTGTTTTCAATGAATTTGGCTTTTACTGAATAAAACATTAATAATTTTTTTTTTGCAGGTTAATATCATTTTATTTTCTGAACATCATGTAGTGATTTTTAAGAAATGATGCGGTATAGAATGTATGGTACTAGCACTAGTAGGAATTGTAACAGGAATTCTAATAGTAATTGCACTAATCATCAAATTATCTAAAACTCACCCCCATGAGATAGCAGGAATTATTATGCATTGTAAAAAGTGTGGGCAAGAAATAAGAGTACCAAAGTGCCCAAAATGCGAATCTCAGAGATTTGGCGTATAACATCTGATTTCAAATTAAGAAAAAATATTAGCAATAATTGGATTATTCTTGATGACTATTGGATTGTTTTTGTTTTACTAATTCCAAAATAACGATTACACAAACTTTTCTTCCTATAACTAGACAGAAAGTGTCCAATAGGGTGTCTAATGAGAAAATTTTCTAATTTAGGTAGGCTCTAAAAGATCACTTAGGCACGACATCTGAGCTGAATCTGAGCTATACAGTCGTGACGTTTGAGCTATACTTTAGCTTGTGAGGAAGTGTCAACTTGAGACAACTTTGTTTTTGAGCTTTTTTATGACTAGCTTTTTGTATCTTTTTTGTTACAAATCGTGTCTATGTTCGTGAGCTTTTTGCAGTTGGAGCTAGTTGTAACAAAATAATGTTCTAAAAAGCTCAGTAAATGTTCAGAATTGATTTTGTTTTTTAGATTATTTTCTAAAATACTAGATTATTTGAAGAGAAATTAATTGATAACACCATATCTAATTGAAATTAGAATAAGAGGAGACATTAAAGATGTCTGCAAGAAATTAATTTTTGATATCTATCGTAAATTCCGTGTTCGTGGAGTAGTAAAAAAAAGACCAGTGCCACACTTTACATTGTTTGGTCCCTTTGGTTGTCGTTCTATCAAAAGTGTGATTGATGTCATCAAAGATACTGGTTCAGACTATTCAAAGTTAGAATATCAGGTTAAGGGTTTTGACTATTTTGAATTAAAGAAAAAGTTTCTCTTTATCACTACATCAACTAAGAAAAATGTCATTTATCTGAAAATCAATCCAAGTGAAGAACTAAAGGATTTCCGGCATACATTAGCCAAAAAGCTGTTAAAAATCACAAACACAGTAAACGTAGATCATGACTCTAAAGAGGAGTTCAAATTTCATGCAACTCTTGCCATGAGAGATATTGATAGGAAATTTGATGACATTTGGGAATATCTCAAAAAATATGATATCATCAAGTATGGTACTTCATATCGGATTACTTTGTTGAAAATGGGAAAAATTGTTTGTGAGTATGACTTGTATGAAAAGAGAGTTTTGCGAAGAAACCAGGTATTAAGAAGAGGTGGACGAAGAGCACTGGAAAGAAAAAGAGATGGCAATTAGAAAAAATTGAAACATTAGAGTTTAAAGGAATAGGAAACAAAGAAAGATGCATTGAATTAAAGCAGAAACTAAAAAATAATGAAAATCTTGTAGATAGTTTGATTGTTTTTTTCACAGACTATTCCTTGAATTCTAGCTTCTTTTTGGACTCTACTTTTTTTATCATATACCAACGAAAGCCTACAAAAAGAGAAACACTTAGAATAATTCCTGCATAAAGCAAGTATTGGCTTGAATGATCAGCAAATAGACATTGCTGAATTTGATTGTATAGTTCATAGTATTCTAAAAGAATAGGATCATTGAAACTGTTCATATTTTCTTCGTTAAGAAAATAGATTCGCTCTTGGATTTGTTTTTGTAATAATTCAAGATTTTTAGTATCTTTACTGCTACAATCATACACTAGTTGAAGGAGGATTTTTCCTAGATTAATCAAGCCATCTGAGCAGGAGCTTGTCCATCATATCCTTGTTTTTTGTGAACAGAGTCAATTACTGACCTTGTAAATTTATCAAACTTTTCATCTTTCATAGAATCAATTACTTCATCTACGGTTTTCTCCATATCGATTTCTTTGCATCGACGGTCAGCTTCTGAACAGTAGAATTCTATGTAACTTTGAATGTAATTGTATTCTGGTCCTTCAATTCCTATTTCTAATCTTCTTCTGCTTAGTTTTTCTCTCCAAGTTTCACTCATTATATCACTATAGATTACGTCTTTATTGAATTTAAAGAAGAACTTAAGTTGACAACTATTTGAGAACAGTTATGGAAGGTGCAGAAATAGCCAAACGAGACCATCAGAGAAATAAATCTGAAATTGTAAAATTAGTCAAAGAAATGTTTTCTTTAGAGAAATGGGGTGATGAAGAATATAAGAAAAAACTGCAAGAATTAGTTACAAAGGACGAGGATTTAGTTAAAGAAGTTATTAGAAAAATAAAGCTAGAAAAAGGCTTGTAATCCCAGATGTGATTAATTGGTTTAAAGATTATCAGTAATTGCTTTAGTAAACTCTACAGTACTCATTGTACCGCCAATATCCTTAGTTTTAGAGCCTGATTTTACCAAATCAAAGATGGTAGATTCTAATTTTGCACCAACCTTAATGCATTTTGAGTCATTATGTTTGGTACCAAGCCAATCAAACATCATTTTTATAGATAACAAAAACGACGATGGGTTTGCAATGTTTTTCCCTGCAATATCAAATGCTGCACCATGTACTGGCTCAAAAAGTGCAAAGTTATCTCCAATGTTAGCAGCTGGTGCCATCCCTAAACCACCTACTACTTGTGATGATTCATCAGATAAGATATCTCCAAACAAGTTTGTAGTTACAATAACATCAAATTGTTCTGGCTGACGGATTAAATTCATTGCACATGCATCAACATACATTTGCTCAAATGTGATATCAGGATAATCTTTTGATACATCAGTACAAGCTTGGGCAAACAAACCATCAGTAACTCGCATTACATTTGATTTGTGAACACAAGTTACTTTTCTCATAGAGTCACGTTGCATTGCAGTCTCAAATGCATACTTTGCAATTCTTTTAGAAGCTGCCTCTGAAATTACCCTTAATGCAACTGCAGAATCCCCCACACGAAACTCTTGGCCTCGATAAAGATCCTCTGTATTTTCTCGAACTATCACCATATCAATATCATCACGCAATGCTGGCATGTGTGGATACGATTTTGCAGGTCGAATGTTCGCATAAAGATCAAGCATTCTCCTTAACACCACAACAACATCAGCTGCTGATTCTCCAACAGGAGCTTTCAAGCATGCATCAGAGTCCTTTATGATATTAACTGTCTCATCAGGAAGGGGATTTCCAGTAATTTCAAGTGCTTTATCACCGGCTAACAATTTAGTTATTTCAAATTTCAAATCATATTTCTCATTTATTTTATTAAGTACAGAAACCGCAGAATCTGATATTTCAGGGCCAATCCCATCACCAGTAATTAATGATATTTTATACATGGTGTCTCATCACAATAAGAGAATATAATGTCACCTTCATTTTCAATCAAGGGAGTGGGTGAAAAGAGTGTTCTGCCAATCAGATACTGTCTACAAATAACGTGAGCGATTAGTAAAGTCAGCACTTCTTTGTGCTGTAATTTGTAGCCAAATTTGTTCAAATAGTTTTTGAGATATACTATACTTGATGACTGAAGCAAGACAGGCAACCAGACAGATTTTACATCCTACTTTAACCTATGTTGCAGTTGCCTCTTTTTTTGTTGTAGTTTCAGCAGTCCTAATTCGTTGAGTTTTTCAGATTCTAAACTCTGCAAATTATCTTTATTTTTTTACTAGCTTACCTGTTTTTCTTTTAACATCTTTTTGAGCATAATTCTATTTATTCCATCAATGACTGCTTGAACACTTGTAGTTACAATATCCTCACCAACTGATTTTGCAGAAACTTTATTTCCTTGTGCATCCTCTACACTAATGGTTACTTCACATAATGCATTAGCACCACCAGAAATTGATGCCAATGCATAGTCTTTAATTCTAATTTCCGAAATTTTTCCAGTAATCTTTTGAATTGCATTAAGTGATGCATCAACAGGACCAACACCGTGATCAGTTCCTGAATACTCTTTTCCATCAATAGTTAATTTTACAAATGCATAAGGCATTGTTCCAATTCCAGTGGATACTGAGAATCCAGTTAACTGTACAATTCGTTTAGTTCCTTCATCACCTAAAACATCACTTGCAATGGATAACAACTCTACATCTGAAATTTGCTTTCCTTGATCACCTAACACCTTAACTTTGTCTAGGATTTGTTGTGATTGTTCTTCATTTGGTTTTACTCCAAATTCTGCAAGCATTGCATTCATTCCATGAATTCCTGCATGTTTTCCAACACGAAGTAGTCTCTTTCGTCCTACTAATTCCGGACTGATTGGCTCGTATGTTAATGGATTATTCAACACTCCATGAGTGTGAATTCCGGATTCATGTCCAAATGCATTATCTCCAACTATAGCCTTGTTTGGCTGTACTTTGATGCCTGCAATCTTCGAGACATATCGTGATGTATCATAGATTAATTTAGATTTGATGTTTGTTTCATATTTTTGCTCAAATGGCAAACATTGCAATGCCATGGAGAACTCTTCTAATGATGCATTTCCTGCACGCTCTCCAATTCCATTAATGGTAACATGTGCACATGCAGCTCCTGCATGAATTCCAGATAATGCGTTTGCAACTGCTAATCCAAAGTCATTATGACAATGAACACTGACTGGAAGTTTTGTTACATCAACTGTATCACGAGTTAATTCTGCCATATACTCAGGGGTACAATATCCCACAGTATCAGGAATGTTAACCCTATCAGCTCCGGCTTTTGCTACTTCGCCAAATACTTTTTTTAAGAATTCTCTATCAGTTCTAGTTGCATCCTCAGCTGAGAACTCAACTTGGAGGCCACGAGATTTTCCATATTCTACTGCTTCAATTGCTTTTTCAAGTGCTTGATCACGAGTCATCTTGAGTTTATGTTCCAAATGAATGTCGGATGTTGCAATGAATGTGTGAATATAGTTTAGTCCTGCATCAACTGCAGAATCAATATCTTTTTTGATAGTTCTAGTTAGTCCTGCAATCTCACATGATAATCCTTCGCTAGTAATCATCTTAACTCCTTTGAATTCACCTTCTGAAATTACAGGAAATCCTGCCTCTATTGCATCAACTCCAAGTTCGTCAAGTTTTTTTGCAATAGATAATTTTTGATCAGGTGATAATGAAACACCAAGTGTTTGTTCTCCATCTCTTAATGTTGTATCAAATATTCTAACTTTCATGATCCACTCCTTTGCAATGCCGCAACTCCAGTTCTGGCTATATCAATAATGCCAAATGGTTTTATCAATTCCTCAAATGCTTGGATTTGATGAGGAGTTGCAGTCAATTCTACCATAAGTGACTCTTTTTTCACATCATGTACTTTTCCACCGTATGCATTAACTATCTTGTTAATCTCCATGCTATCATTAGCATTGCTAAGCTTTATCATAAAAAGACATAGTTCGCGGTATACTGTTTTGTGCTCATCTAATTGCCTGACTTCTACTGTATCAATCATTTTTTCGAGTTGTTTTACAATCTGTGCAACTCGCTTTTCATCACTATTAGTAGTAATAGTAATCCTGGAATAATCTGGATTCTCAGTTACCCCTACTGAAATACTATCAATGTTAAAGTTCCTAGATCTGAAAAGATGAGTTATCTTAAACAAGATTCCAGTTTTGTTTTCAACTAAAAGAGAAATAATCGCCCACATAATTAATCACTATGATGGTAATATCATATCCTCAAGCGAAGTTCCAGGAGCTACAAATGGTAATACATCTTCTTCAGGGTCAATTGGAATATCAATTACAGTTGCAACATCACTTGATAATGCAGCTTTGATTGCTTTGTCAAGCTCATCCATTGACTGCGCTCTAATTCCTTGAGCTCCATATGATTCAGCTAGTTTAACATAATCAGGAATATGACCTTGGTCTACTCCAATCATTCTTCTTTTATAGAATGTTCTTTGCCATTGTGCCACCATCCCTAATGTGTAGTTATTTAAGATAAACACGATTACTGGAATGTCTTCTTGAATAGCAGTTGCAAGGGAGTTTTCAGTCATTGCAAAGCTTCCATCCCCTGCAATATCCACTACAGGGACATCAGGACGTGCTACTTTGGCACCAATTGATGCTGGAAATCCCCAACCCATAGTGCCAAGTCCAGTCGAACTAAAGAAAGTGCCAGGTTGAATTACATCATAAAATAATGATGCCCACATTTGGTGTTGTCCTACTTCAGTAGTTACGATAGCTTCTGGAGGTAATAATTCACGGAGTTTACGTAAAATTTTTGCAGCGCCCATTTCACCTGGATGAATTTTCAAGTTTTCTTTCCAGTATGCTTTTGTCTCTTTGACATGTTTAATCCAAGTAGACTCTTCAGTTTTTTTGATGACTCTCTGTAAAAGTAATTTTATCATTATTCGAAGTGATGCTTTGACATCTCCAACTACTGCAACCTGAGCTGTTTGATTTTTACCAATCTCTGCAGGATCTACATCCATGTGAATGATTTTAAGCCTCTTTTCAAATGCTTCAAAGGTTCCAACTGATCTATCAGAGAATCTAGTGCCTATTGCCAACACACAATCAGCTTCTGTCATCATTTTGTTTGCCTCTGCATGTCCATGCATTCCAATTGGCCCTAATGATAAAGGATGGTTTTCAGGAAATGCGCCCTTTCCTTTGAAAGTAGTAACTACTGGAAGCATAAGCGTTTCAGCAATAGATTGTAATTCAGCAAATGCAGACGAGATAATAGTTCCGCCACCAGCTAAGATGATTGGTTTTTCTGAATTAAGTAACATATCAATTGCTTTTTCACATGCTGCAATATCAGGATCAGCCCAAGGATGATAACCCTGAATTTTAAATTCATCAGGAAATTCCATCTCTGCTGTTCCTGTTTGAACATCTTTTGGAATATCAATAAGTACAGGTCCGGGTCTGCCAGTCTCTGCAATGTAGAATCCTTTTCTTACAGCTTCTGGAACTTCACCAGGTGTTCTTGGCTGAAATGCATATTTTACAACAGGATTTGACATTCCAATAATATCACTTTCTTGAAATGCATCTCGGCCAATCATATTTACTGGTACTTGGCCAGTTACTGCAATCATTGGTGCAGAATCAGCTTGAGCTGTTGCAATTCCAGTTAGTATGTTAGTGGCACCAGGTCCTGATGTTGCAAAACAAACACCTGGTTTTCGGCTTACTCTACCAAACCCATCAGCCATATGAGATGCTGACTGTTCATGTCTTGCCAAAATATGTCTAATATCACATCTAGCAAATTCATCATACATTGGAAGATTGGCACCTCCCGGTAAGCCAAACACTTGTTTGACGCCTTCTTTTTCCATAGCCGTCATCAAGGCCTTTGCACCTGTCATAGTTTCCATTTTATTTATCAAATCAATCGCCATAATTTTAATGAAGTTAAAATTTTAAGCACACTTTACAGTAGAACAACAACTTGCAAATTCTTGCTAACTGATCCGATTATTTCTGTGCTCATTGAAATCAAAAACAAAACCAATTGATAATTAATAAAGATTCCCAGAAAAATAATCGTTATTTTGCCTAAATTGTACAGAAGACTTAAACTGATTATTTTCATATTTCAAACTGACTGTTTTGATAGATAGTGAAGAAATCATAAAAATTATCGAGACATTATTTCAAGCTGGAGTAACAAAAGATCTAGCTAAACTAAAAGAGATACATCTTGATGATTCTAGATTTTCAAGCTTTAGTGATTTGCCACCATATGATCTTAAAGACTATCAAACTACAATAGAATTAGAAGAGTTACGATTCATTAGCATTTCAGATTATAGTTATGAAATCAAAAATCCCAAAATCAGTATTTTTGGGAATACTGCAATTGTGGCATTAGAGTTAATTCAGCAAGGAATGCTAGTAGATAACAAAGCATTCACAGGAGAGCACATGAAAATTAAGGGACGTGCAACATTTGTTTTAGTTAAAGAACCAACATGGAAAATTGCACACATTCATCTCTCAAAGATTGAAGGGTAGACTATTTCTTTGATGTATTAGGTTTGTTTTGATCAGGTTTGTTTTGATCAGGTTTGTTTTGATCAGGTTTGTTTTGATCAGGTTTGTTTTGATCAGGTTTGTTTTGATCAGGTTTGTTTTGATCAGGTTTGTTTTGATCAGGTTTGTTTTGAGGTTTGTTTTGAGGTTTGTTTTGATCAGGTTTGTTTTGATCAGGTTTGTTTTGATTGTTTTTCTTTTTTGGATCTTCACTGACTATTTTGTTGTACAAGTTGTATGCTTGGTCAACATTTGCATTTCCATGAACTATAGATCGTACTGCTTTAATCATTGCAACAGGATGTTCTGATTGCCAGATGTTTCGTCCCATGTCAACACCAACTGCACCACCTTTGATTGAGTTGTATGTTAATTGTAATGCATCACGTTCTGGAATTTTCTTTCCTCCTGCAACAATAATTGGAACAGGACATGATTGAACAACTTTCTCAAAATTTTCACAATAGTATGTTTTGACAATATGTGCTCCTTGCTCAGCTGCAATTCTGCATGCCAATGAAAGATATCTTGAATCTTTACCTAGGTCTTTTCCAACTGCAGTAACAGCCAATACAGGAATTCCATATTTTTCTGCTTTACTGACTAATTTCCCAAGATTTACAATAGTTTGATGCTCATATTTAGAGCCAACAAAGATAGACATTGCAAGTGCGCTAGCGTTAAGTCTAATTGCGTCTTGAATCGAAACTGTAATTTCTTCTTGAGATAAATCCTCACCAATAATACTTGAGCCGCCAGAAACTCTCAACACCATTGGAGTGTCAGTGGTTGCAGGAACACATGTTCTCTGAACACCCCTTGTAACCATTAAAGAGTCACAATATTTCAAAAGAGGCGCAATTACCTTTTTTGGATTCTCTAATTTTTCAGTTGGACCAAGAAAGTATCCATGATCAACTGCTAACATTAATGCGCGATTATTATGTGGTTTAATGATTTGTGATATTCTATTTTTTAATCCCCAGTCCATTTCTCTTCGATTTTGAAAGAATCGAAATACCTTTCTTAAGCCTTTCTTATTTTGTAATGATTATTTTCATGGCATTATCGCCACTACGTGCATGATCAAATGCTTTTTGAGAATCAATGATTGGGTATGTATGTGTGATTAGTTGTTTAACATCGACTTTAGAAGATTCAATGAGATCAAGTGCATCAGCAGTATCTTTGTCAGATGCAGCATAACTAGCAACAAGAGTAATCTCTTTGGAATAGATTTCACTCATATCCAAATCTAATTTTACACCTTTTGAAGGAACACCAAACATCATAACTACACCGCCTTTACGTACCATATCAATTGCATCCTCAAGTGCATCAAGACTACTAGTTGCAACAATTGCCACATCTACTCCTCTATTCTCAGTATGATCCAAAATCCTTTGTTTTCTGTCCTCATCTAGTGAATTAATTGATTCAGTAATATTGAATTTTTTGGCAAAATCCAATCTAAAATCATTAACATCAAGACAGAATATTTTTGAGAGTTTCTTTGTCTGAGCTAACATCACATGCATCATTCCTGTAGGACCTACACCAAAAATTGCTGTAGAATCACCTTCGTAATAACGAAATTTAGTCCATGCCCTTATACAACATGCTAGGGGTTCAATCATTGCTGCTTCCTCAAAACTTAGAGAGTCAGAAATTTTTAAAACACCACCATGTGAAACATTCCAGGCAGGTACAACATATTCTTCAGACAAACCACAAGGAGAAAGATTAGTTTCAGAATATTTTTGGCACATTGTTTCATTACCATGAATACACAAATGACAATTATAGCAAGGAACATGATGATGAGTAAATACTCTGTCACCTTTTTTGAAATTTGTTACATCAGAGCCAATATCTAAAACTACACCTGCGGGTTCATGTCCTAAACGCATAGAGGGTTGTCCATATTGTCCAAAAACTTTTTCCACATCAGAGCCACAAATTCCACAAGCATGCATCTGTACTAAAATATCACCAGACTCTAACGTTGGTTTTTCTATATCATCAACAGAGATTACGGATGGTTCTTTTACAGATGCTGTTTTCATGGTAAGATATTGAAATATTGATTATAAGTAGATTAAAAAAATCACACGCCAAGAATCTTCTTGAGCATTACTCTGTAATTAACTTCAGTTTTTTCACTTCCAATTGAAGGTAATGAAAAGACAAGAGTGTCTTTTTCAGCTCGAAGTGCTGTTAATTCATCATTAATTGATGCTGTAATATCATCACTGACGAGAACCAATCCAACATCAGAATCATCTGTCAATCTTTTAATTTCATCCAATGCCTTTTCTGGTGATTCAGAGATGATACCTGGAACTCCAGCCAATTGAAAACTAGTTACAAATGATTTGCTGCCAACAGTGAAGATTTTCATAGTTAAAATTTTTGTCCATTCTAATTTAACCCTTTTTGGGAGGAATTGCTTTAAGAAAGATTGATTTAGCTTGAAAAATCAATGAATTCATGGTAGAAATTGACACTCAAAAAGAAATCTATCTATTCCTTCATGGAAGAATGGATCTGAAAGAAAAAGCAATGAAAGCACTCACTGCAAAAGGATTTGCAGATGACAAAGTCATTATGGCCTTGCCAAGTAAAGTTGGAAATGTAGGAGACTATATGGCAATGTTATGGATGCCACCAAATCCAGATCATATTAAGATTCAGCAAATCACAAAAGTTGAAGAAGTAGAACCAGAAGGAATGATTGGTCTTTGGAAAGGTGTTTCAAAAGACGATATAGACACTACACCATTAGAGCAAGGTTAACTAAAACCAGCACCAAAATCATTACCTTTTTCTAATATATCTCCAGTATCGGAATTTTTTAATTTTCTATAAAGAAGTGTTTCATAAACGAGCTTCATTGCATTTTCATCATCAAGGTTGCAATCTTCTTTAATTTGGTTTTTGTATTTTTCTAATTTTGTAATGTCTTGTTCATCAAGTGAGACATCATCATGAATCATTAGATTTGCAATTTTCTCAATTTCAGAATTCTGTTGGGCTTCATCCACAAGTTTCAATAAAATTTCTAGTTATTAACACATTCGAAGAACATCTACAAATCAGAAAGCAGTCCTGAAAGAAAATCAGCATATTCTTCATCAGAGAAAATAATTTTTTCAATTTTATTTTCTCGTTGAGCAAGCTCAGCAGATTCCAAATGGTAACAGGTAGTCTTTCCATTTAATTGACCAAAATAAAATCCAGGGCAAGCACAATAACTACCATCAGGATCAATCCAGTGCTCCTCACCTTTCCCTACAACTGTCCAAATTTTTCTTTGACTAGGCTCAAAAATGTGCAGTTTTACACGTCTTTCAGAAACTAATGTTTCAACTCGGTCAAAGTCTTTGTTCACAAGGATTTAATCACATATCTGTAGTATAACTTTGATGCTACAAACTAGAATAATACCATCAAAACCTGCATTAATTCTAGAAGGTAAAAAAAAGAGCCTCATAGTTACTGACATTCACATAGGATTTGAAAATAGTCTAGCATCAAATGAGATTTTCATAGGCAAAAACTCTACAATAAATGAAACAATTCAAGAACTATCAGAAATCATAGATACGGAAAATCCGGATTCAATAATCTTGCTAGGAGATATCAAATCAAGCATTAAAAGTATTTCAAGAAATGAATGGGATGAAGTTCCAATGTTTTTTAAAAAAATTAGAGAAAAATGTGATGTGACACTAGTTCCCGGAAACCATGATGCAAATATTCAGAAATTAGTTCCAGACAATATTTCTATGATTAGTTCAACAGGGATTGTAGAAGAAAATATTTTACTTACACATGGCCACACAATGCCATCAGAAAACTTTTCTCATGTTGATAAAATTATCATGGGCCACATACATCCAGTATTTTTTCAAGAAGATTCTGTGATAAATGGACAAAGAGTGTGGTTGTCAATTAGGACAGAAAAAGAAAATATTTTCCCAAATAAATCAGGAGAACTAGAAATAATCGTAATTCCGTCATTTAACAAGTATTTTTATGCAACACATAGAAAAAAATACAAAAAATCAATTTCACCAATCATTGATAAAATTAAAACAGTATCCAGTGCAAGAATAGTTACACTTGATGGGACAATTATTGGAGATGAATCAATAATTGATCAAGTGATCTAATCAATCAAATTTTGTTACAAAAGTTCCTTTATGAGCACAATTAGGGCATCGTTGTGATTTTGCCCAGGTTTCTACAGTTTCAGAATATGCAATTCGTATTTTATAGGAATAACCATAATTTTGACATGAAATGTTTGCGGAATAACTATTCTTATTCCAACTCTCGCACCAGGAACTGAAGTACTTGCAGAAACACCAGGACCTACAGTACCTACAGAAACACCAAAAACTAAGGACTTGCTCCACTCTCCATTTGTTTGGAGTCCTAAGAAGGGGTGTTTGAGGGGACTTGTCCCCTCAATTAATGGAACTTGGCTTTTGATAGTATGCCTTAAGAATGGATATAATTTAGATATTTTATTGAAATATCTGTTAATTGCACTTTTGATTATTGGTTCTGTTACAGTTACAACGGTATATGCAGAAAGTGATAAGATACCAGCATGGGTTAAAGCAGTCGCTGGGTGGTGGGCAGAAGATAAAATTACTGATGAAGAATTTATCGAGGCTTTAGAATTTTTGATTGAATCTAATGTAATAAGCCCAGATAGTTTTAGTATTTTAAAATTAGATGAGCCTATTGCAGAACCAGTTGCAGAACCAGTTGCAGAACCAGTTGCAGAACCAGTTGCAGAACCAGTTGCAGAACCAGTTGCAGAACCAGTTGCAGAACCAGTTGCAGAACCAGAAATAATTGTTACAACAGATAAACCTAGTTATGTTAGAGGAGAAATAATCCTAATTACAGGAGAAGTAAGTCAACTTATAGAAGAATATGTTATTCTTATCCAAGTGATATCATCAAATGGTGATTATGCTGCCATTAGTCAACATACAGTTGGTGAAGATAAAAAATTCAGCACTAGAGCATATACAGAAGGAGCATTGATGAAAGATTATGGAACATACATAGTTCGTGTTAATTATGGAGATGATATTTTAACAACAACAACATTTGAATTAAACAAACACCAAAAAACTGAAATTCGTTATGATGAGAGTGGAACTATAGGAGTGGCATATGATGAGTTTGGAAATAAAATTCTCTATTATGGAAATGGAAACCCAAAATATGATTATGATGAGAATGAAATTAGAATAGAATATTATGAAAATGGAAATCCAAAATATGGTTATGGTGATAATGGAAGTTTCACAGAATATTATGAATATTATGAAAATGGAAATGTACTTTCTGAATATGATGAGAATGGAAATACAATTACATATTATGAAAATGGAAATGTACTTTCTGAATTTGATGAGAATGGAAATCTAATTTCATATTATGAGAATGGAAATATAAGAAAAAAGATTGATGAGTTTGGAAGAGTGTTTAGTTATTATGAAAATGGAAATCCAGAACGAGGAATTGATGAGAATGGAAATAAAATTACATATTATGAGAATGGAAATGTAGATACTGAATATGATGAGAATGGAAAAAGAGTTAGATATTATGAGAATGGAAATATAGAATCTGAATATGGTAAGAATGGAAATGCAATTACATATTATAAAAATGGGAATATAGAAGCTGAATATCATGCGAATGGATATGAAAAATTTTTGTATGATAAGAATGGAAATCTACGATTTGAATATTATGAGAATAGAATTACAAAATTCGAATTTTATCCAAATGGATATGTAATGCATGAGTATGATGAGAATGGAAATCTAATTTCATATTATGAGAATCCAGAACCAGGAATAATTGTTACAACAGATAAACCTAGTTATGTTAGAGGAGAAATAATCCTAATTACAGGAGAAGTAAGTCAACTTATAGAAGAAGCACATGCTCTAACTTTCGTATTGGTAACACCAAATGAAAATGTTGTTTCCATTGATCAGCTCACAGTTGGTGAAGATAAAAAATTCAGCACTAGTGTATATGTAGGTGTATTGATGGAAGATTATGGAACATACATAGTTACTGTTACTTATGGTGTTGGAACAGATGATGCTTATTGGTTTTCAACAACAACGACATTTGAAATTAAACAAACACCAAAAAACTGAAATTAGTTATGATGAGAATGGAACTAAAAGAAATTAATTTAAAATTATAATTTTAGAAAAAAGGTAGGGTGTTTTGATTGAGATTGTTATGATTGTATCCATGTGAATTGTTTTTATACATTTCCTACTTTTTCGTATCCCAAGGCATAGCTTTCGCTAGAGAAGGTTTTCAATCAAAAGATGACGGACATGTATCCATACGAGGCTTTAACCTCAATGCTATCTTCATCCCTTTATTAGGACCTATCCGCAGTTAAAAAACGAGGCTTGTCCCTCAACAATCATAACGCGACTTGCAGTCCTAACTGTAATTCTGTACAAATTCTCTCCTCTCTTTTAGCATCCAGTAAATCACTCGCAGGATCTTTGATGATGCGGCAATTGCGGCCTTTGATGAGCCTCTCTTCTTTTTAATGCGATTGTAAAATTTTGTAATGTCACTGTTCTTGGCATGTATTGTATGGGTATGGACGCATTGGATAAGGACCCATCGTAGTGTCACGCTTCCTCTTTTGGTTATACAGCCATGGTGTATCGTGTCTGCAGAGTTTCTGACTGATGGCACGACTCCTGCATATGCACATAACTTGTGAGAGTCATTGAATCTGTCAATATCTGCAATTTCTGATGCAATAACTAGTGATGCGTAATCACCAATTCCTGGCATTGATTTTATTATCATGGCATCAGGACTGGTCTTTACAGCAGCATACACTCTTGAATTAATCTCTGCAATTTGCAGATTAAGATAGTCTATCTGTCGTACAAATCCATCTATGCGATAGTCACCTAGGGAGGTGAGTCTTCTGTTGTATGTTACAGTGAACGTGACTCTTGGTATCTTGATTCCCTCCTGTAACAAAATTCCATGAACAGAATTTTTGAGAGAAGTTCTCCACTGAATGAGTTTTTTTCTGTATCTTACCAGTTGACGATGTTTTACTATCTTTTTGTTTGGAATATGGCATGTTGCAATGTATCCTCCACGCAAAAGATCTGCCAGTATCTTGGAATCAATCTTGTCTGTCTTCTTTTTTGATGCAGCTATTGCCTTTGTAAGATACGGGTTTGAAAGTGTAACATTTTTGTATCCTAATTCATCTGTAAGAAATCTATACGTGCCATACCAGACTGATGATGACTCCATGACAATGTTTGCATGAATCGGTATGTCTGTAAAATGTTTCCTGATTGATTCATGAGTGTTCTCAACTTTTATGTTTTGTAATATCTTTCCGTCATCATCCATTGTTGCCACTTGAAGAAATTTCTTGTGTAAGTCAATGCCAACATACATGCCCTTGTCTTTTTTTGCCCTAATCTGTTTCTTTGGACTTTTCTTGGAATATGATGGATTACGAATCTTGGAATTAGATTCATTTCCTATGCTATCTGAATTCCTTCTTTTTGTATTCACATATAGTTAAAAATCATCAATGCCTAGATTCAATTTGTAACATAATTATAGTATGATTTTGAATAGAATTTATTGAGTTTTCCAGAAGAATCTAAAAAAGAAAAAAACAAAGAGCCTGTAGACAGATTGATAGTTTGTATCTTATCACCAACTATTTTTGGATTTATCTATTCAGAAAAATTTAACAAAAATCTAAAATTTCTAATGCTATTATCAATTCCTTGTATGTATCAACCTTCACGCACAAATCAACACTATTACACAAAAAGATCTAAGATCAACTAAATCATCATACAAAACATGTCAGGTTGTGGTCATGAGAAAATCATCATACAGCTGCAAGCAGAGATAAAACAACTAAAACTAATCATAGAAAATCTCATAGAATCAAACAAGGAACTGCAAAAAAAGCTGTCATATTATGAGAATGCGCACTCTCCGCCATCAAAGAATTCCCTTGAATGGAGAAAGCAAAAAAGACAACACAGACAGCCAGGCAAATCAAGACGTGGTGGAATAGCAGGACACGTTGGCAAGACACAGAAATTCAGACCAACTAGCACCAAACACCACAGATCAGATGCATGTCCCAAATGCGGTAGTGAAAATATTCATCAAACCAAAACCTGCAAAAGGATAATGGTTGAGATTCCTCCACCAACACCCTACGGTATAACTGAGCATGTTTTGAATCAATACATCTGCATGGACTGTTCTGATAATTTTCAAACCACGGGAAACCTTCCACTACATGGATGTTTTGATGGTTCAGTGATACGTGAGGTCGTCTCACTGTTCTCAAAGAGATTGACATACGATGCTATCAGAACCACACTCTATGAAAGATATGGATTAGAAATCAGCAATACAACCGTACAATCCATTCTTCGCAACGGTAGTGTGATGTTAGAGTCATTTTACAATACAATCCACAGCGAAATCGTGACTGAAAATATTCTCGGAATCGATGAGACAGGATTTTCAATTGATGGAAATACTGGATGGATGTGGGTTGCAAGAAGCAAGACTAGTGCACAGTATGCCTTGGAGTACAGCAGAGGTGCCAATGTTCTAAAAAAGTACTGGAAGAAATTCAAAGGAACCCTAGTGTCTGACGGATATGCTCCGTACAGGACAGTATTTTGTGATAACACAAAGCAGAGATGCACCGCACACCTGCAGCGCGATGCCAAATATCTGGCAATAAAATCACAGGACAAAAAGGCCAGGATTCTATATGAGAAACTCTCAGGGATGCTAGGTCATGCCAGGGTTTGGAGTGTAGGTAATCGTCATACAAAACGGCGGGAAACGTACAGGAATGATTTACTAAAACAGCTGGACCGTATCATTGCACGATATTTGAAAGGTGATACGGAGATGGTTCAGTTTGGCAAGAAGCTAAAGACTGCAAGGAACAGCATGTTTACGTTTGTCATGGATGGCGATGTCCCGTCAACTAACAATGATGCAGAGAATTCCATTCGAAAGTGCGTGATGCAGAGGAATGTTCGCGGGCAGATGAAGAGTGATCAGGGCATGAGGATGATCTCAGTCTTTCTCACATGCTTTGAGACATGGAGAATAAGGGAATTGAACATGTTTTCTGAGATGGCAAAATACATCTAAGTGCTTGATTCATACAATTCCTTTTGTTTTTATGTTCTTACTAGTACTTACATACACTATTGGTGATTTTGAAATACAGGAACCAAGCAAAATATTAGGATTTGACAATAGGATTGTTATTGCATTACTGTTTGTTTTTCCAATTATATTCATGTATCGTTGGGCTTCTCAATACAATCTAAAGAATTTTGGATTTAAATCAAAGAGAGAATGGAAGAAAAATAGAGAACTATAATTTTAGAAAAAAGGTAGGGTTATTTGATAGAGATTGTTATGATCATAAAAATAATCTATGAGTAAATTGATTTAGAATTGTAATTTTGGAATTGTAATTTTAGAAAAGAAGAGGACCTATTGCAGTAACACCAGGAACCAACACCAGGACTTTAGTTATAATTCTCTAATTGTGTTTTTTTAGTCTTTGATGGATTTTTCGCAGACCCAAATTTCTAAGGAAATTTGGCAGTTAGTGAGAAATTGAATCTTGTCTTTTGATAGTATACCTTAAGAGTGGTAAATTATTGAAATATTTTATTGAAATATCTGTTAATTGCTCTTTTGATTATTTGTTCTGTAACAGTTACAACGGTATATGCAGAAAGTGATAAGATACCAGCATGGGTTAAAGGGGTCGCTGGGTGGTGGGCAGAAGATAAAATTACTGATGAAGAATTTATCGAGGCTTTGGAATTTCTGATTGAAACTAATGTGATAAACCCAGATAGTTTTAGTATTTTAAAATTAAATGAACCAGTTGCAGAACCAGTTGCAGAACCAGTTGCAGAACCAGTTGCAGAACCAGTTGCAGAACCAGTTGCAGAACCAGTTGCAGAACCAGTTGCAGAACCAGTTGCAGAACCAGTTGCAGAACCAGTTGCAGAACCAGTTGCAGAACCAGTTGCAGAACCTATTGCAGGAACAAACAATCAATCAATAAGAGAATATAATGAGAATGGAAATATTGTTTGTAGTTATTATTATGATTATGGAAAGAAATTTGAAATTGAATCTAATGTGAATTTTTCTAAAGAATATGATGAGTATGGAGATGTAAAATATGAAGGTGATAGTAATATTACTGATAAAATACTTTCTGGTTATAATGATGAAATCAAAAAATTTGAATATGTTATTTGTACTATGTATGAGAAGAATGGAGATCCTGCAATAAGATATTATTCTAACGGAGATCCATTCTTAGAACCTTGGGAAGGTAGAACTGAATTTTATGATAATGGTAATATACAATATGAGTTATTTACAGCTAGTGGTTATTTTTCTAAAGAATATCATGAGAATGGAAATGTAGAATTTGATTATACTTCACGAGGATATCCAATCAATGAATATCATGAGAATGGAAATGTAAAAACTGAATATTATAGGAATGGAAATATAGAATTTGAATATGATGAGAATGGATATGCAATATTTTCATATTTTAGTAATGGAAATGTGTGGCAAGAATTTGATGAGAATGGAAATGTAAGAACTTACTATGAGAATGGAAATGTAGAACGTGAATTTTATGAGAATGGAAATGTAAAAACTGAACATTATGAGAATGGAAATGTAGAATTTGAATATGATGAGAATGGAGATGCATATACTTATGTTCATTATTCTTTGAATGGATCTATTATTTCTGAAATTGATGAGAATGGAAATAGAATTTATTATCATGCAAATGGAAATGTGAGGGAAGAATTTGATGAGAATAGAGATCTACGGCTTTACTATTATGAGAATGGAAATCCTGAATCTACTTATGATGAGAATGGAAATAATAGAATTAAATATTATTCAAATGGAAATGTAAAAACTGAACATGATGAGTATGGAGGAACAAGAGTTGATTATTATGAGAATGGAGATGTAGAATATGTTTTTTATGGTAATGGATATTACATTCATTACTATTCAGGGGGATATGTAGAAATGCAGAATTTAAATGGGCATAATCTAAACCTAGGAATTGATGAAAATGGAAATCCAATTTATCATGAGAATGGAAATCTAAAATTTGAATTTGATGAGAATAGAAATATAACTTTTTATGATGAAAATGGAAATATAGAGTTAGAATTTGATGAGACTGGAAATAAAATAAATTAATTTAGAATTGAAATTTTAGAAAAAAGGTATGGTTATTTGATAGAGATTGTTATGATTGTAAAAATCATCTATGACTAAAATTACAATTAGATCTAAAATTATTTTGTAGAATTTGAATTGTCTATTTGAAATTCATCTAAGTAATCATCAATATGATTAATGCACTTGTGGTTAGATAGTGCATAATCAGAATATAGAATCAATCCACATCTTACGCATTTTTGGGCGTCTTCAAAATGAATCATTAAGTCTTACCAATTACTCCAATTTCGAAAATCTAGATTTGGAAATTTCCTTCCAAGAATTATCCCATAATCGAAAAATTGTTTTTGCATTGCTTTGAGATTAACTATTTCAGCTTGTTTTTTTTCTCTAAATTGTTTTGCTTGTTGTCCTAATTCATCTATCTCATGTTGGAGATTTTTAATCTTGCATACTCTTTCTTCAAATACTTCATTAACTATTCTAGGCAAATTTTCTTTGAGATAATTTGAATCATAACCTGTAGATGATTCTTTTTTTTCAGTTGAATCATTTGGTCGATTAAGCCATGCTCTTAAGTAATTTTCTGACTTTTTAGTTGGTTTGTTTGGTTGATTCCACCATTTTTCTAGTGGGGTTCTAGTATCATTTGGATCATCCTCAGTAAGTGTTGCAGCAGTTTTAAGAATTTCAGGCATATTATTTGCTGCATATTTGATAACTTTGCTCATTGTAGTGTCATTTTCTTTACAATTTTTCTCAAATTGGTTTTTTTCATCATTACTGACATTAGCTGAAATTGTAGGCATAATATTTGGCATAATGCTTGTGTTTATGTTTTCTAGAATTATTCAAATTTGTCATAAGGCTCAATTGGTTCTCTAGTAGTTTCATTATCTTTGAGCCACTCCAGAGTCTTTACAAAAGAATCAGCTAATTCAATAGTTGTCAAAACAGGAATTCCTAGTTCTAAAGATTTTCGCCTAATTTGAAATTCATCATCAAGCATTCCAACATATTTTTCTAATGTAGTAGTACTTGGAATGTTTATGATGAAATCAATCTTTCGCTCATATAGAAGATCAGAAATATTTGGTTTTCGTTCAGGTTCTGAAATTTTATGAACTATTTCTATTTGACCTATTTTTTCTTCAAAGAATTCTGCAGTATGTTCAGTTGCCAAAATTTTGAATCCAAGATGTTTGAGTTTTGCAATAGCTGCAACAAGTTTTTGTTTATTTTGTTCACCGCCAACAGTTACAAGGGCAGTTCCTTTATCAGGCAGATGATAACCAACTGAAATCAAACCTTTTGATAGTGCATCATGGAAACTATTTCCAAAACAGGCAGCCTCGCCAGTGGATTGCATCTCAACTCCCAATGTGATATCTGCACCTTGTAGTTGCATAAAGGAGAATTGCGGAACTTTGATTCCATAGTTGTGAATCTTTTGCCACTTATTTTCAGGTATTTTAGGTAGAGGTTTATCCAAAATAGCCTTTGATGCAAGAGAAATCAGGTTCATTTTAACAAGTTTTGAGACAAAGGGCATGGAACGTGATGCTCTAATGTTTAGTTCAATTACATAGACATGATCATCATGAACCAAATATTGGAGGTTAAACGGACCTTTGACATTAAAGGTTAGGGCAATCTTTTTTGTATATTCATTAATGGTCTCAATGATTTTGTTACTTAATCTCCATGGTGGGATACACATCATAGCATCGCCTGAATGAACCCCGGCACTATCAATGTGCTCAACAATTGCACCAATGATTACTTGTTTTCCATTACTGATTCCATCAACATCTACTTCAAGGGAGTTTAACATGAATTTTGAAATTACAACCGGATGATCAGGTGAAATATCAGCTGCTGCCTTGACATATGTCTTTAGTTCTGTTTGAGACCAAACAACTTTCATGGCGGCACCAGAAAGAACGTAAGACGGCCTTACAATTACTGGAAATTCAACTTCTTGTGCAAAGGTTTTAGCTTCACTAAGATTTGAGAATGCTTGCCAACGTGGTTGTTGTATGTGAAGTTTATCAAGCTCTGCACTGAACTTTGAACGATTTTCTGCCCTATCAACATCATATGCACTAGTTCCCAAAATATTTACACCGTGTTTAGCAAGGCCAGGAGTTAAGTTATTTGCAGTCTGTCCTCCAACACAAGTAACTATTCCTTTAGGATTTTCAAATTCAGTGATATCTAAAATTCTTTCTTGAGTTAATTCTTCAAAGTATAATCTTGTGCAAATATCATAATCAGTAGATACTGTTTCTGGATTACAGTTCACTACAGAGATATTTTTTTCACCATTTTCTTGTAAACCCCAAACCATATTGACAGTGCCCCAATCAAATTCTACGCTACTTCCAATTCTATACGGTCCAGCTCCCAATACAACAATTCCTTTTTCATCAGATGGAATTTCAATGTCATGAGAATGGCCACCATATGTGAGATACAGATAGTTTGTGACTGCAGGCCATTCTGCTGCAAGCGTGTCAATCTGCTTTACAGAGGGCAAAACACCCAATTTCTTGCGTAAATCACGTACTTCATCAGGTGTTTTGCCTTTAACACGAGCGATTTGCTTATCTGAAAAACCCATTTTTTTGGCTTCCCAAAGGAGGGGTTCTCCTAGTTCAGAATCTTTTAATTTTGATTCAATATTTACAATATTTTTTATCTTTTCAATAAACCAAGGATCAATTGTAGAGAGTTTGTAAATTCGCTCAACTGAAATTCCCATCTTTAATGCAATTGCTACATTGTACAAAATATGATCATCATGATAAGTGAGTTTGTTCTCAATTTCTTCTTCGGTGTAGGCTTTCCCATCAACACGATTAAGAACTAAACCATCGTTTCCAATGTCTAACATTCGAATTGATTTTTGAAGTGACTCCTCAAAAGTTCTACCTACTGCCATTACTTCTCCTACTGATTTCATTGCGGGTCCAAGTTCTCGATTTACAAGTTCAAACTTTTCAAAGTCCCACCGAGGATGTTTACATACAATATAATCAAGTGATGGTTCAAAACAAGCAGTGGTACTTTTTGTAATTCTATTTACTAGTTCGGATAAATTATAACCCAATCCAATTTTTGCAGACATATATGCTAGTGGATATCCTGTTGCTTTGCTTGCAAGAGCAGAAGAACGTGAAAGTCTTGGATTTATTTCAATTGCAGCATACCTGTCAGAGTTTGGTTCAAGTGCATATTGAATATTGCATTCACCAACAATTCCCACATGTTTGGTTGCACGCAATGCTGCAGAACGTAACATGTGGTATTCATGATTATCAATTGTTTGTGATGGAGCAACTACGATATTATCACCAGTGTGAGCTTTCATGGAAAGAACATTTTCCATGTTACAAACAATGATATTATTTCCACCATAATCCTGCATTACTTCATACTCGATTTGTTTCCAGTGTCCAATGTATTCTTCAATTAGGACTTGGCCAACAATACTTGCTCTGATACCTCGCTCAACAATCTCATGAAGTTCAATTTCATTATAGGCAACACCGCCACCTCGTCCGCCCAGAGTATATGCAACACGAACTATTACAGGGTAGGATAATTCTTCAGCCGCTTTTTTAGCATCCTCAAAGTTAGTCACAGTTTTGCTTCTCAAAACAGGGACGCCTGATTCATTCATTGAATCCTTGAAGAGTTGCCTATCCTCAGTTTTTTGAATTCCTTGAACTGAGGTTCCAAGTACGCTAACACCATATTTTTGAAGGATGCCAGATTCATCTAGCTTAACCCCACAATTAAGAGCAGTTTGACCACCATATGCCAGCATAATTCCATCTGGTCTTTCTTTTTCGATAATTGATTCTACATACTCTGGGTTTACTGGAAGGAGATACACTTGGTCTGCAAATCTAGTATCTGTTTGGATTGTTGCAATATTTGGGTTGATTAGAACACTTTTCAATCCATCCTCATGTATTGCTTTGAGGCATTGACTTCCAGAGTAATCAAATTCACCAGCTTCTCCAATTTTAATAGCTCCACTCCCCAATACAAGAATTTTCTTTAAGGATTCATTCTTTGGCATTTGTTCATTTCTCCATAAGATGTTTTAGCTCTTCAAAGACGAACTTGCAATCAAAAGGGCCCGGTGCAGCTTCTGGATGAAACTGTACTGCAATGCAATTTTGTTTTTTGTGTTTTATTCCTTCAACTGTTTTGTCGTCTGCATTTGTAAACCATAAATTAAAGTCAGATTTTTCTAAAGACTCGGGAGTAATTCCGTATCCATGGTTCTGACTAGTGACATAGACTTGATTATTTTCCAAATTGACACAGGGTTTGTTTTGTCCTCTATGTCCATACTTTAGTTTGTAAGTTTCTGTATTTCCTGCAATTCCAATAATTTGAGCACCCAAACAAATTCCCAATGTAGGAATATTGTTTTCAATTAATTTTTTAGCAGTATCAATCGTATCAGGACATTTTTGTGGATCACCAGGACCACTACTAAGCACAACCCCTTTAGGATTGTAAGACATTATTTTCTCATAGGTAGTATCCCAAGGAACTAAAATTGCTTTGTAACCAAGTTCAAGAACATTTCTTAAAATTGCATTTTTTGCACCAGTATCAATTACAACGACGGATTTATCACCATCACCATAAACTTGTTCTTGTTTTGTAGATACCACATTCATGAATTGCTCAGAGTCATAATGGACCGCTGATGCAAGTTCTTTTTTGACTTGCTCAACATCAATTTCAGAATCAGATACCACAAGAGCTGCCATCATAACACCTCCTGTCCTGAGTTTCTTTGTTAATTCACGAGTATCAATTCCAGATATTCCAGGTACCTTTTCGTTGTACATCCACTCATCAAGAGTCATTGAGAGATTCCAATGACTGGCAGTTAGAGACAACTCATGTACCACCAAACCGCGAATTTGTATTTTATCGGATTCAAAGAATTTTGGGATGCCATCATCATCTTTGATCGAAGGATCAGGGACCCCATAATTCCCAACTAGCGGATACGTTAGTGTAAGAATTTGACCATTATATGATGGATCAGTTAGAGCTTCTGGGTATCCAACCATCCCGGTGTTAAAGACAATTTCACCAAAAACAGTTGTAGAATAACCAAAGCCTTGACCATCAAGAACAGTACCATCATCAAAAACCAGCTTTCCAAACTTGTTTGCGTGTTTTGATTTTTTGGTAGTTATTGTTACCCTCGTAGAGTCCGAATGAATATTAATTTAAGTTTTTGTTCGGAAAAGAAATGAAAAAGTATTGATCGCAATAAAATTTGTCTGATCAGAGTGCTTTGAACTCTTCGCTCCATTTGTGATAAGCACGAATCATTTCAGTAGAAACACTTGGTTTTCTTCTTGCCATAATGTCCTTGAAATCAGAAGGGGTAAGTTCTCTTGGTTGGACAGGTGTTTCACCCTCTATTGGTTCATGATAATCTGGAGAGTTGAATATTTCATGCACTGTTTTAATTTGTGCTGCTTGACAGATATCTTTGATATCACTTGCACTATATCCATCAAACAGTTTTGCCAAGTCAGCGGGGTTTACTTTGAAATCTTTTCTTAATGGAGCAGTATATTCCTCAAACAGGTGTTGGCGGGCTTCTTGTGATGGTAGTGAAACATAAATTCTCTTTTGAAATCGTCGTAAGAAGGGCCAATCAAGACTCCATGGTTTGTTTGTTGCTCCAATTACATAGAGCATCAAGTCTTTTCCCTTACCATTAACACCGTCCATCTCAGTTAGAAATTGATTTTTGGTTCTTACTTCTCCACCTACTTCACTAGTTCTTGAACCCAATAAAGAATCAACTTCATCTACAAACAAAATAACTGGTTTGCCTTCTTTTTCAGCATATTGTCTTGCCATAGCAAACAATTTTGAAACATTCTTTTCTGCTTCACCTAACCATTTGCTCATCATAGACGATGCATCAACATTGATAAAGTAACCATCCATCTCATTTGCAGTAGCTGCTGCAAGCATTGTTTTTCCAGTACCAGGTGGTCCGTATAGTAACATTCCTTTTGGCCATCCAAGAGGAAACAAGTCAGGTCTTTTAGCAGGATATATGATTGATTCACGTAATGCACTTTTGGCATCTTCCAACCCAATTACTTGGGCCCATGTAACATCTGGCTTTTCTTTCATTACAAGTTCTTCAAAGTCATTTTCTGCTTCCTGTCTTTGTACAGATGCCTTTTGATCTTTAGATGATGCTTTTGGATCAACTGCAGGCTCTACACCATGAGCCTGTTGTAATGCATTAATTCGATTATGATAAGAGTTACATCTTTCTTTGTAAATTTGGTTTAGTTTGCTGTTGGGATACAGTTGTAATAGTTTTACAAGTGCGTCAATTGCATGCTGATAGTGTGAAATTGCCATACCACGAGCACCTTGAGAATCATACTTGATTGCCTCTGAGGCATATTTACTAGCAGTATTTTCTAATTCTTGCGGGGCTAAACTCATCGTAATTACCTACGCATATGTCCTTGAGAATTTTGTTGGTATTCAGCGGTGTTAACCTCTGTGGCAAAATTGGTTAAATTAATTGCACTTGTCTCAGCCTCAGAATAATCAGGTCCATCATGATATCGCTTTTTAAAATCAGATTTTTCAGAGATATGCATATGCATGTCTTTTACTTTGTTTATAGAGTCTTCAGCGGAAATTATCAATTCAGAGATTTCATCATCTAAATTATCTAGTGAATGAGCAGTATCAGAGATAATTGATACAAAGTGCTTTAGAATTGAGCGCATCTCTTTTTTGTCATCATACTTGCATAGCATAAAATCAGCAATTCCAACAATTTTATCTAAATCTTGCAGTTCCTCTAGTGTGAGTTTATCTATTTTATCAGAGGATTTAGTTTCTGATAGTTTTTTGTCGATTTTTGAAGAAAGTGAACGTATACGTTCAATATCTTTTGAAAAGTTTCGTTTAGAATTTAGTGCTATCAAGTGTTGCATACTTTGAAAAAATCAAGATTAGGGTACTGCTTACTTAATTTAGAGTCTACCATCAATTTTACTTCATTAAGCAAAGTTGAGGATTCTTCATTTGAGCGACTAAAGTCAAATCTTGCCTTTGTGAGGGTGGCAGAATCCAACACAATACTACCCAAGTGTACAGACAATTCAGATAGTTTTTGACTGCAATGAGGAATGATATCAAATAATTGTGCACTAATAGTTCTAATCATGGGGATAGTTGCAGGGAGAACCTCTGGAATACTGTTTACATTTGATATTCTTCCAGTTCTTTTTTTTATTTGGGAGAGAACTTCCAAAGAAAAGGTCATAATTTGTTCTAGTTTAATTGCCTTAAGATGAATATCATTAGTTTCATCAAAATCAATGACTAAAGATTTGTTTGATTTTCTCAAGTCATGTCTTTTTTTTGCAAGAATCTCAACAATCTCATCTAATAGAGTTAGAGAATATTCCAATCTAGGAACAAGAGCAACTGAATGAGAAGCGATTGAAGATTCTAACGTACAAACATTGCATTTAACCAACATACCATTTAGTGGATCTAGATTTTGTATTTGAGGGCATTGTAACAATTAATCCAGTAACCACAGTTACACCTGTCTGCAGATACAATTTTGATTTTTTTTGAGCAGTTGTTTAAAGGAATTTAGCTCTCAATTTTACCTAATAACAAATCAAGTAAAAACATGGTAAATGAGCATGCATTAACAGTCAGTTTAGAAGAATTTGGATTAAGCAAATACGAGGCACAGGCATATGTATCCCTAATTGCCAAGGGAACAATTTCTGCAGGTGAATTGGCATATTATTCGGAGATTCCACGAACCAAAATTTATCCAACTTTATTAAAACTAGAAAAAAAGAAGCTGACAATAATTTCAAAGAGTAAGCCAATAATGTGTACAGCAATAGCACCTGAAGATGCATTTGATGGAATCATTCATGAACAAATCAACAAGGTAAATGCAATGAACACGTTAATTTCAAATTTGAAGAAGGCAAGTGAAGAAAGTAGAAAGTCAAGAGGATCTGAAGAAAAAAGATATTTTCAACTTGGTGCAAACAATGTTTTAGCTCAACTCCAAATTATGATTGAAGGTTCCAAATCATCAATTAAGATAATGGTAGACCCATGGGGTTTTGGATTACTAGCTGAATGCAAAGAACAGCTACTATCAGTTTTACGTCGAAATCTAGATGTCAAAGTACTTGTTTTGCCAACACAGATTTGCTCTGAATCATATAGAGCAATTCCTGAAGGAGTAGAAATTAGAGCATCAGAGATTACCCAAAATTGCTTCATCTTTGATGAAACTGAATTATTAATGGTAAACAACACCAATGGTGAAGGGGCAGTTTTTTCATCAACTGAAATTCTAGGAGTTAATCAAGAAAGAGTGTTTTCTAATATTTGGAAAAATGCAACAAGAACTAAAGCTCTTGCAGACATGACAAAAACAGAAGCACAGGAGATTTACAAAATCATCAAGACTGTTAATGAAACTGGTTTGATGCATGTCCTAAATTCTTTAATGGTATCAAAAAAGCAGGAATCAGACATACTAAAACTGTTGGAGAAAAATGGAATTTCTTTCAAATCAAAATCACTTGATGAAGTCATAGAGATAATGGATGCCATAATGCAGATTACATGCTCAGGACACGTAAACTTTGAAGCAAGCACAAAAAACATTACAATCGAATCAAAACTAAACAGTGGACATTCTCTACCTTGGGTCTCTATTTTGGACGGATGTCTTCAAAGACAAGGCTACAAAACCAGAACAGTTTATCAAAATAATTCTAACAAAGGCGAAAAAGTCCACATTAAGATAACTAGAAAATAAAGAGTCAAAAGTCAGAAATTACATTCTCAGGGAAAAATATCAATTGAAGCACTCTTTGAGATAATCAAGGATACGTTTAGCATTAGGACAGTTCTGGTGAAAGGATTTGAGAACGTACAATCATTCGTGCTGATTTGCGTGTTGGTGTATCAGTTGGCAGTGTATTGTAACTGTAATTAAAAGTGAGAATCCAAGGACTGTGAAAAGAATGCTTTGCTGTTAGAGAAAAGTTTTGGTTTTTTTGTAAATCATTATGCCCAAGTCTCAAATAACTATAATGTATTAGTGTTTTTCCAAGATATCTTAAGATCAACAATATATGTGGAGATCCATGTTTTATCAAATATTTTGATTTTTAAAATAAAATAGGCTCACAAAGGGTAATTCGAATTGATCAACAGATACTGATCTTAAACTACCTAACTCCTAAATATAAGATGATCATAATTACTGTACGGTCTTGTACTTCGTATGGGGTACTGTGAGGCAACTCACAGAGACCGCCTTTTTAATTAAAATGAACAGTTCCCTCTAAGGTATGTGTTAGGATGATTAAGGTTGAAATATTTATGATGGATAGATAGCCACCGATCTTGTTTCGCACCTTTACTTTTTGCTCTAATCAGTACAGAATATGCAAAAAAATCACTGAATTGTAAGATAGGTTCTTTTGCAACTTTTGCAAAAATAATTCTATCTGCAACATTATCAAATTCCACTTTTTTTGGCAGATTATGTGTCAGATGTAGTTTTCCATAGTTTGTCTGCATCGCTTTGTTTAGTTCAGATGTAACATATTCATGAATAATCTGTCCAGTATCATTATTTTTACGTAAAAAATATTCAAATCTCTCAGTTATGAAATTTAAGGCTATTATTCTCTGATGGATTTCTTTAACATATCTATTATAGATATAATTCAAATCAATATGACATGAAATTAAAGTACACTCACAATCATTAATCCCATCAAACATTCTATCGGCAATATTGATTTTCTGCTTACCTGTCAACTTGTCATAGGGAAATTTTACACCTTGTCTCAGTTTGTGATAATGTAGTTTAAAATTATCTTGTAACTCTAAATGCCCAAAATTATCTTGTATGATTTCACTGACGATTTTTTCTAACTGTTGCTTCTTTGTGTTTTCAACAATGATACCCCCTAAAACAAAGTATTTGTTATCTGGTAAATGATGTGTATTTTTACGATAATTTTGGACATAACCACTTTCATCAATGAATAACTCAAACATAGATAGTGTATAGAAAATGACTTTGACATATATTCATGATTCCAATACATTATATCGCATTATGATGGAAAATCATATAATACTTTTACATGTAGTGGAATGTGTTTTATTACTGAATAATTTCAAAACCAACTTTTACATTATAGTTGTGGGAGACATTACTAGAAGATGGAAACTTGTGGTGGGTGCGAAGAGTAATTTGAGAATAATGCAAAGTTATCGGTCCATCAAATGCTAAGAAATGACGGTACAACATCCAACTGCCCAAAACATCCTGATACTATACAAAATACACAGGTAACTGAGAGGTATGAGATAAATGAAAATATATGATATTTGGTTAATTATTTATAAAAATTGTATCTATTTTTGCATAATTTAGTCCATTTAGACAAAATTTAAAGTTATTAACAATATGGAAGTGTCAAGATTGAGTTCATAATATTCTAATACAACAGGTGCTGCATTTACGAAAATATGTATTTTGAATTTGTATGCCGTTTATCTTGGTTCATCCACTACGGTTACTTTTTAATCCTTTTGTAGGATAATTTAATTCACATGTGTTTTCACATGATCGTATAGGCATCATATTGTGTTGATTGTAGCGTTATAAAAATTAGATTATTATTTAATTCAAGCATATGTAAACAATTTATTATACAATTCTTCGATTGCATATGGAGTTTTACTGTTTAATATTACATCTGCTTTTGATTTTACAGATTTATTAGAATTTGCTACAGCATAACTAATATCACAAAATTCAAACATAGGAATATCTAAATCACTATCTCCCATGGCTATTGTTTCGTGATCCTTGCCTAAACCCAATCATCTTGACTTGTTACATATTCAATAGCAGTTCCTTTATTGATTCCTTTTTTGCTAATATGATATGTATTTTTACTTGCATGAACTTCTACAGATAATTTTGAGTTTTTAATATATTTTAATAATTTTGATTTTGTAATAGATTTTTTTTATGAGTACATTTTCAGTTTTTCTACTTTGTTGATTTATATCATTTTGATAATTTATTCATGATCTGATAGATATTTTATTAATTTATCAGGCTCTGTTCTATCTCCAAATTTGTCATTTATTAAATTAGAGTTTATTATAATTCCTCCATTTTCTGCTATTCCATAAGGAGATGTCTTGTATTGTTTGATTAATTTTTTAACATCTTGTGATGATCTGCCAGTACAAAAATACAAAGAGAAAAAAGCAGATCTTGTAACTATGGACATAGATATGCCAGAAATGAATGGACTTGATGCTTCAAGACAAATCAAATTATTGGATTCCAAAGCAAAGATAGTGATGGTAACATCTTCAGATAGACCAGAATAGAAGCAGAGAAAATTGGCGTAATGGGATGGATCGGAAAACCATTTAACCGTGACGAGATAAAAAAAGCAATTGCAGATCTTTCAAAATAATAAACAGTTTTAACTATAATTTTTTTTCTTTGACATTAGTTATTTTCATACTCTTGTCTGATTAATTCAAGAGTGTTAGGATCTAATTTCTCAAAATACTTTTTTAATTCTTCTTCATTTAATTCTTCATCATGAAATAACATTCTATTTTAAAATTATAACTTCAATATTCATTGTTAGCAGATAACAAACATGTACTAAATGCTCAAAATCTAACGATTTTAGTAAAGAAAAGTTTCATGAAAAAACTAAAATCAGACAAATTAGGCACAATAGTCCTGATTGAAGAAAAACTAGAGTCATTAGGAATAAAACTTCCAAATCCCCCAACGCCAGCAGGATCATATGTTCCTGTAGTAAGGACTGGAAATTTACTCTACATTTCAGGACAAATCCCCATGGAAGATGGCAAAGTGATCTTTACTGGAAAAGTTTCAGATAATAACTTGGAAATTGCCCAAAAATCTGCAAGAATGTGTGCAATTAACATTCTAGCACAAATCAAAAGACAAGTTGGAGATTTGGATAAAGTTTCCAAAATAGTTAGATTGTCAGGATTTGTAAATTCTGTTTCAGAGTTTTCACAACAACCCAAAGTCATCAATCCAGCTTCAGATTTATTTTTTGAAATATTTGGTGAGAAAGGAAAGCACTCCAGAATTGCAGTTGGAGTGTCTAGTTTACCATTAGACTCTATGACAGAAATTGATGCAATCGTTGAAATTTCAGAATAAGATTTGGAAATTGTCTTAAATAGATTTTTTGACTACAGTGTTCATGGTTCAGATGTGCCGTGGATTGTGTGAGCGTCTAAAATCAACTTCATTTACAAACAATCTACGTTACAAAATTGGTCAAAAATGGTGTTCATTGTGTGCATTGTTTTTCTTTACTGAAGAAAACTCATGTCCGTGCTGTAAAACCAGATTAAGAACAAGGGCAAGGAGTAAAAAAGATGACTTGCCAAGAATGTAATCATGAAAAAGGAAAATGTCAGTGTTTTTGTTGTTGTTCAATATCACAGATAGGATGTATTTACTGTGTTCTTCCAGTTTTAGGATATAGGCAGGTTAAGAAAATTAGTAGAAAAATGAGAGATAGAAATAAACCTAAATGATTTAAAAAGTACAACAGCACATGTACAATTTAGAAGAGATAGAATCAGAAAAATGTATTTCACTTGAAACATATAGAAAAAATAATCAACCAGTGAGAACCCCTGTTTGGTTTGTAGTTAAAGATGATTTGGTTTATGTTGTCACTCGAGATCAAACGGGTAAAGTGAAACGTCTTAGAAATAATCAACAAGTAAAATTTGCAACATGTAATTTCAAAGGAAAAGTTAAAGGTCAATGGATATCAGGAACTGCTAAAATTTTAACAGAAGACGAAACCATAGAGATGGTAAAATTGAGAGACAGAAAGTATGGATTTATGGCTAAAATTGCCAAATTTCTAAGCAAAGGCAAAGGCGAGCTTTTAGCATTCTCAATTAAAACAGACTAACAGTTGATATTCTTAGAGATCCATAACAATTAACTCTGTCTAAACTTTCATAATCCTATACAAAAATAAATCATAATTCATAATCTGTAGTTGGATTACGCAAAAAGTAACTGACATATTTTATTGATATGTAATTAAAAGAAAAATTACAGAGTACGAATTACCTTGGTTGACTGTATCAAACTAGCAAATAACACACAACATACATTTCATCCAGCAATTCATGACTTGATTAAATGTTATAGTTTCAAGCATGGGACTAGAGAACATTATGATGATCTATTAAATCTGACTCGTAAACTTGATGATTTCATCAAAGTACCATAATCTAGGTTAAAACAGATTAAACAATTTTTTGTAACTTTATCTCTCGCTTTAGTTTGAAAGCAGTCAATCCTGCAAATCCAAAAATTATTCCTAATCCCACATAAGCCAAAACTTGACTATACTCAATTAGTACTGCAGACACACCAGTTCCAACAACACTTGGAAGTAAAGATAATGCATACAACCACCAGCCACAACAACCAAGAGGCACCAGAGAGAAAAATGAGAAAAAGGATGTAGTAACAACACTCCCTGAACTTCCTCCTAATGCTTTTTTCTTTACTTCAAGTTTGCATCCTAACAATTTACTTTTCTCAGATAAGAAACTTGCAAACCAATTCCTGTTCCCATTCCAATTATCACTATAGAGTTTAGTTGGAATGCAGCACTAATTGCAGCTAGTGGTTCTAATGCAGGGGTTGTAATTACAACTACTGAAAGATACACAACTATTGTAATAATTCCAACAAGGATTGCTTTTTGAATTGGTTTCATCTATTCATCACCATAAACTAGAGTTTGGGGATGAAATGCAATCCATTCAAACCAAAATCCGGGCTCAATTGACATCCTGTCTAATTGTTCTCCTTCATACTCGCCAGATATTGATAATCCATCATAGTTCCATTCAGAGTTTGTCTGAGAATCAAAAATTTTTCCATCCACATATTCAAAATCCAATACCACACCATTAACGGTTCTCTCAAAAGCACGAGAGTTTTCAGAATACAATGAAATCAACATTACAGAAGTGCCTCCAATAGAGTCATTGATAATAACATTTGATTCAATGTCATTTTGTTTGTATGCTTTGTAGATGTTATTTTGATTAAATCCGATGATTATTTCTTTGGTATGCATTCTGTCATCACTATGCTCTACTGGGAACATTATTCTGGGTTCTGTGTAATAATTACCATAAGGATCAGTGGCATACGAACGAATGTAACCAGTATCAGTTGTTAATACCAGTGTCAGGATGAAGTTTCTTCCAATCGCCCCAAGTAATAACATCAAAAGGAATCAAATTCAGTTGATATCCAGTTAGTGTACCTTTAACTGCCATTCCAAGTGCTTGACTCCAATAAGATTCAGTAAATCTATCATACATCAATAAATTACTGTTGTATAATTTACCCGAAGTTCCAAATTCTACTTCTTGTCCATCAATAACTCGCTCAAAAACTTGATTTGTGTAACATAGCGGGCAGTAAGTAACAGATACAGGAGTTCCACCAACTTTATCATTAACTATTTCATGCCAAACCAAAATAAAGATAGGATAAGCTTTTGCCTCCCCATTAATCTCCAGTCCAACAACAGTATCAGAATCAGACATAAATTGAGAACCTGAAATATCAGCAAATACAGGATTATCAATTGATGGGATTCCATCTTTTGGAGGACCGCCACCTCTTATCTTATCAAGTGGAATACTATGTTTTACACCATTTGTCTCCATTATACTAAAAACAGAAGATTTTGAATCATCTCCAGTTGAAACAGGAGTAACAACAGTAATTTCAGTAGATGCAACCTGAAATGAAACAGCCAAGACTACAAGTGCAATACCAATTACAGACGCAAGAATCTTTAGATTCAATTTTAAATAATTTTGGGTTGTAAAATATTAAAAAATTACTCCAACTATTTTGGATTTGGGTGAATCCTTTTAATAAGTTTCAAAAATGTCTATCCATGAATACAGAAGCAACTCTAAAGGGAGATGTATTACATGATATTACTCACTGGGGAATCAGAGCATCAATTGGAGCAATATTCATAGTTTGAAGAAATTTGATCCTAGTTGGCAAGAATGGTGGGTCACTATTGGGATTCCACCTGAAATGCAATTGCATTAGCAGAATTCATTGGAGGAGTATGTCTAGTTGTAGGAGTATTGAGAAGAGTAACAGGTTCTATATTTGCAGTGATTTTACTTGGTGCAATATTTCACATTAGATGGGAAAATGGATTTTTTGTTTCTCAAGGAGGATGGGAATGGGATTTGGTAATGTTAACCGCAGTTCTTGCAATTATTGCTGCAGGTCCAGGAAGAATATCAATTTCACATATAGCAAAAAAAATCCCTAGATTTTTACAGTGATTATTTAATTTTTTTATTTAATTCTGTAATGAATTTTTTTATTTTTGGTTTTGGAATAACACATCCACATGCCTTATCATGTCCACCACCAGAACCTCCAAGGTCAGTTGCCAAAATATTAACAATCTTACCCAAGTGAACTTTGCAATTTTTTGAACCTCGAACTGAAACAGCATAGATACCATGATCAACTCTTTCTTTGTATGCAACACCTACATCTTTGCCAGATAATCCCATCACAAAATTAACAGCACCACTTGCGCCAGCATCTAGAATTTCCATATATCCAAGATTTTTCATAGTTTTCATTCCTTGTTTTACTTTGGCAATCATACGAGAGAGTTTTTCGACTTGGATTTGGGCAAACTCAAAAGTATTTGGAATATCATGTGGAAATTTAGAGTCTGCCAATTCCTCAACTAAATACAACAAATAATCTGGTTCTTTTTGATGCCCAACAATATTGTAGGTAAGTACTGTAGCACTAATTAGTGCAAATTGTCTATCATAAATTTGAAGTAATTTTGAACCAATTGGTCTATCTTCCATATAATCAGTAATGGCTGCACATGTTGCAACAAAAGAAGCATGATCATTGAGCTTGGATTTGAATGCAGTATAAACCTGAACAGCAGTGCATTCATGGATATCATGAATAACTTTGACTTTGATTTTCTTTAATGATTTTAGAACAACAGGATCAATGTCATGATGATCAATGTAAGTAACTGCAATTTTATTTTTTCTAAGAGTAGTCATAATGTCTACAAATTCATCTTGTGTTTTTTTGCTTAATCCCAGATCACAGATGTACAAAGATTTTAGTTTTTTATCTAAAACCACTTGCTGCAGCGCTTCCATTTGGCCAGGATAATCAACAAGAATTGCATCCCCGCCAAAGGCTTGTCTAATTAATGCAGCAGAACTAATTCCATCAGCATCCTCCTTGTGAGAAATACAAATAACTTTTGTTCGTTGTTTCTTTACAGTTTTTTTAGCTGTAGGTTTTTTGGTGCTAGATTTTTTAGTTGTAGACTCTTTCACAGTTTTTTTACTTTTAGATTTCTCAGTTTTAGAAACTGCCATTACGATTGGAAAATTACGCCCTCATTTAAATGAAGAATGAAAAATTAAGATTTTCTAAAAGACTTTTTGATGCTTTGGTTAATCAAAGAACTAGAATCAAGATAAACATCATAAAATGATAACCCTTCCATCTGAGTTTGATGATCAATTTCTTGAATTTTTTTTAGTTCTTCTGTGGATGCATCAAGTACCAAATCATCTAATTTTTGCAAGTGTTTACGCTCGGCTGGAGACATTAATTTTTGATTAAAAATTTTCATTTATGACCAAAAGTTGGCAATTTAGACTAATTGAGTAGCAAAATGTCAGTAGTTATAGTTACAACATTGTCTGCTTGAAACGATCAAACAGCTATAAAATAATGAACAGTGGTTAAATAACTCAATGATTGGTGGGTATCATTGTTTTTCATATGCACTTCTCCATTATATCACCCACCAGATCAAATTTGAATATTAGTAAAATCAAGTCATAACTTACTACAAATGGTGTTTGTGTACACTATTTTGGCGAAAATATAATAGAAGATTTTTTGATATGCTAAATATGGAAACTAAAAACATTGGCTTGCGTGGAATTGAGATTGCAGATACCAAAATCTCAAATATAGACGGAGAGCAAGGCAAGCTCATTTATCGAGGATATGACATTTTAGATCTTGCAAAAAATTCAACCTTTGAGGAGACAGCATATTTGCTGCTTTATGATAGTCTACCAAACAAACATCAACTAAATGAATTCAATGCAAAACTGATTGATGCTAGAACCATTCCAAAACAAATGCAAAAGAACATGGGGAATTGGAGAAAAGATGCAGATCCTATGGATATGCTTCAAGCATTTGTTGCTGCACTTGCAGGATATTTTGATGAGGAATTTTCAAATAAAGATGCTAGCTATGATAGAGCCATCAATCTAGTTGCAAAAGTTCCCACAATCATTGCAAGTTGGCAGAGAATTAGAAATGGGTTAGAGATTATAGAACCTGATCCTTCTCTAAGTCATGCTGCAAATTTTCTATACATGATGTCTGGTAAAAAACCAGATCCTAAAGTTAAGAAAATCTTTGATGTATGTTTAATTCTTCATGCTGACCATACTTTCAATGCATCTACATTTACAGCAAGACAAGTTGCATCAACAAGAGCACACATGTATTCAGCAACTAGTGCTGCAATTGGTGCATTAAGTGGTGAATTACATGGAGGGGCAAATACAGAAGTTATGAAAATGTTAGTAGAGATTGGAGAAATAGAAAAGGTTCAACCATGGATTAAAGAAAAAATGGGCGATGGAGATAGAATTATGGGAATGGGTCATGCAGTTTATAGAACATACGATCCACGAGCACAGGTTCTAAAAGAATTATCAAGAAAACTTGCAGAAGAAACCAAAGAGATATGGTTTGCTTTAACAGAAAAAGTGGAAACAGTAACTATTTCTGAGATGAGATTACAGAAAGATAGAGACATTTATCCAAATGTAGATTTGTACAGCGCATCAATTTACTATATGTTAAAAATTCCAGTAGACCTCAATACACCAATTTTTGCAATTTCAAGAGTTGTTGGATGGGCAGCCCACATCATTGAAGAAAAATTTGCAGAAGCAGCACCAAAACCAGCACTGTATAGACCAAAAGCAGCCTATGTTGGGAAATATTGTGGCCCAGAAGGGTGTGAATATAAAACTCTAGATTTGAGAAAATAATTTTTAATTTCTTGTACTAAGCCACTCTTTTGCTTTAGAGTTCACATCGTGTTTGTACAGCACTTCAAAAACCATATCATAAAATGTAATGCCTTTTTTCTGTGCCTGATCATCGAGCCACTTTATTCCATCTGCTAATTCAGGATCATACTCAGAAAATTCAACTAGCTCATCTACCATCTTTGAGAAGAATGTGTGAGATTCAAGCATGAATACACCTTTCAATCTATGATCATAAATAGCGTATTCACAATATATTGACAAAAAAGGTAAATTTTTCGGGACTGTAGACTAGTTTTGATCTAATAGATCACAACTATAGAAAAGTTTGCAGAAATAATCGTTCAAAATTCATATCTTTATCAGTAGAAACTAAAAGAATATCGTCGTCTATTGGAAAACTTGTAACTAAGACATTCTCTTGCAGTGGATTAATGCGTGATGATAAAGATATTCATGAATATTGAAAAACTTGTAACTAAGACATTCTCTTGCAGTGACATTGAAAATTTAACCTTATCCAGTTCTTCATCAAATTCACGTCGCATTTGTACGCGGAGTGCAAGATCCATAAATAACATCTCTTCTTTTTTCACTACCTTCAAGAGATGCTTTACTTAATTTCATCCCCCTAGCAATTAGTCGTCCTCTGTCATTTATGATACCTGTAAATCTTACCTCTTTTTCCTCTAGTATCTGTTCACAAATGGATTCATAATGATTTTGATCTTGTGAAACTTGAAATGTTGACATGTAATAAAATTAGAATTTATCTCGATAACATTATGTTTTCAGTATTTGAACAAGCTGGAAAACAATATTCTTTAAAAAATTAGTTTCATATTTTGAATATTTCAATCCATTTGTCCTATCACCACAATTTTTGCAATGAGTATCTATTTTGATATAATCATATTTGTAAGTTTTAATATATTGTACTATCAATGCAAAAGAGCTTAAGACCAAAAACTGGTAGTTACTTGGTGACAGCTCATTTGTGATGCCAATAGTAGTACGCACCAGATTCATAAAAGAAGGAACTGTTCAACATCATTGACAACACTTTATGTTCGATTAGAGCGATCATGTGAAATTTTCAATGGATTTCTGAAATTTTTGCAAATATTTGAAAAATATTGAAAAACAGAGGTTTTAGAAATTAAATCGACACCAAAAAAACAAGGAACCAGTTAATAAAATTCTAAATGTTTGTAAAATCGAAATTATCAACGTAATTGTAACGATTAGATTTATTTAGCATGTAGAAAGTCATGGATCAATTATGGCAGGTATAGACAAAGCTGCAATTGGATTTACAATGGCAATTGTAGCTATAGCGTTAGGATTTACAGCCTCAGGAGGCGCAATCCAAGATGCCGGTCCTACTGTCTCCGCTCCAATGGTTTCACCTGAAACTTTAGAGTCAGAAGCATCATCAGGTTTTGGTGCAGATTTGGCTGCAGAAATTAGGGAGAAAGCAGGAAACCCATTAAAATCAGGTTGGGATAGAGCCACATCTATGGTAGACCCAGGTGTTGGACATGAATCACACCAACTTGCAATACTTTTGGCACCAAGTGACAAAGTATATTCAGGTACACTCAATTATGATGCATCTGAAAATATTCAACTAGTTACATTACATGGTCCATTAGCAGATGGTGAAGACAAAGGACAAGCAATTTGGACTCCAGACGGTGAAACAAAGTTTGCATTAACATTTGTTGATCCAAATAACGCAAAAGGCGAATGGCAATTTGCCGGAAATGCTTTAGCAGTACATACAATGAATACTGAACCATTCACAGTTGATTACAAAATAGACTATATGAAAAAACCAATGTCTGATACTGTAATGACTGGTACAACCATGTCAATGTTAGATCCAGGTATGGGTCATGAATCACATCAACTTGCAATACTACTTGCACCATCAAGTGATGTATATTCAGGAATTCTCTCATACTCTGCTTCTGAAAATATTCAACTAGTTACACTTCGAGGACCAGTAGGTGCTGATGAAAAACCAGCAAAGACTTGGACTCCAGACGGTGAAACTATCTTTGAATTGACATTTGTTGATCCAGATAATGCAATGGGTTCATGGGAATTCTCAGGTAATGCTTTAGCTGTTCACACAATACACACAAACCAATTTACTGTCAGTTATTCTGTAAGTGCAACTGCAGAAGAAACTGTAGAACTTGAAGAGGAAGTCATGATGGAAGAAACCATGATGGAAGAAACCATGATGGAAGAAACTATGATGGAAGAAACTATGATGGAAGAAACCATGATGGAAGAAACTATGATGGAAGAAACTATGATGGAAGAAACTATGATGGAAGAAACTATGATGGAAGAAACTATGATGGAAGAACCAACAACAATCCATGTTGAAATTCCAATAGGAACTTCAGTTCCAGGATGTGAGGAAACTAATTCATGCTTCACACCAGCAGATATCTCAATTAATGCTGGAGATACAGTACATTGGATGAATGTAGACACAGCCGCACATACAGTAACTGGCGGAAGCCCAGCTGATGGTCCATCAGGCGTATTTGATAGCAGTCTAGTCATGGCTGATGCAACTTACGAATTCACCTTTGATGAGGCAGGAAGTTACGATTACTTCTGCATGGTTCATCCATGGATGCTTGGCAGTGTTACAGTGAACTAACCAAAACTTTTTCCTTTTTTCTTATTTTATCTGATTTTTTTGGATGGTTCTATTATATGCCACTCCGAATCTATGGGTTTCATCTCGTGCATGCTGCAAAATTTTCAAAGATGCGTGATTTTTTGGAATTACTATTGAATTTTTATTTCTTGGAACATAGACTTCTTCATTTTCTTTGGCCAAAGAAATACACGGAAGCTTTAATCCCAAAGATTCTAAAGATTTCATAGCTGCATTTAGTTGTCCTTTACCGCCATCAATTAGTATCAGATCAGGAAGTTCAGAATTTTCTTCAAGCAGCCTATAGTATCTTCTTTTTATGATTTCTCCAATCATTGCAAAATCATCCCTTCCAGATACTGTTTTAATTCTGAATTTTCTATATCCTGATTTGTTTGGTTTTCCATCTACAAATCTAGACATTGAACCTACAGCAAAGTCAGTACCATGATTTGAAATATCAAAACATTCAATGACATTAGGAATTACAGGTAGATTTAGAATTTCTTTTAATTCAACTAATCCGGGTTCTCCACCTTTTGAATGAATTAATTTGATATTTTTTAAGATCAAATTTATGATATCTCGTTTCTTTCCTTTATTTGGAGATAAGATTTTTACAACAAATCCAGCTTGCTCTGAAAGTAATGACTCTAATAATTTTGGATTATCAGGAAGTATACTAACAAGAATGAATTTGGGGATTTTATGTGTAGAATAATACTGATAAAGAAAGTTTGAAAAAGAATTATCTCCAACTAGATCAAAAAAGAATTTGTCACTATCTCGGATCACACCATTAATCATTCTAAAATTCATAACTGTGGCAGTCTGGTCTTGGATGCCAATTCCAAAATACTCCTCATCAGAATTTTTGACATATTCCATTTTTTGCTTGGTTTGAAGACTTCCAAGTCGGATCAAAGTATCACGTATGTCTTTTGCACGCTCAAATTGTTGGATTTTAGCGGCTTGATGCATTTCTTCTTCTAATTTTTTTGCAAAAATTTTAGCCTGGTTTTTGCCTTTGAGGACGTCTTCTAATGCAGAAACATGTTTCGGATATCTGTCTTGTGCATCTTTGAATTCACATGGACCCTCACAATTTCCCAAATGATATTCCAGGCATACTTTTTTTGGAAGGGTTTTACAGATTCTAATTTGAAATGCTTTTCTTAATGTACCAATTGTAAGTAATTTTGAGCTGCCTTGAGTAAACGGACCAAAAGTTTTTCCTTTACCTAAAAATTTTCCATCCCTAGTTCTTCTTGCCACTAAAAGTCTCGGATATTTTTCATCAGAGATTCGAAGATAGGTGTATCTTTGTTGATCTTTTAATTCAATATTGAATCTTGGGCGATGTTTTTTGATCATATTTGATTCTAAAAGAAAAGCTTCACTCTCATTATCAGTCAAAATGAATTCAATATCCGAAATATTTTCTACCAGTTTTTGGGTCTTGTAATTCTGATTTTTTAGAAAATATGACTTTACTCGATTTTTTAGATTCTTTGCTTTTCCAATATAGATGATTTTTCCTCCAGAATCTTTCATCAAATAGATTCCAGGATTAGTAGGAATTGTAATTTTTGAGATATGAAAAGTCATTTTTTTAATAATTTTTTCAAATATTTTCCAGTATAGCTTCCTTGCGCCTTTGCAACATCTTGTGGAGTTCCAGTAGATACAATTTCACCTCCTTCATCACCTCCTTCTGGTCCAAGATCAATTAGCCAATCTGAATTCTTGATTACATCCATGTTGTGCTCAATTACTACTACGGTATTTCCCAAGTTTACCAATCGATTAAGTACGTCTAGTAATTTTTTGACATCTGCAAAATGCAAGCCAGTAGTAGGCTCATCTAGAATATAGAGTGTCTTTCCAGTACCTCGTTTTGATAGCTCAGAGGCAAGTTTTACTCTTTGAGCTTCACCACCGGACAGTGTAGTAGATGATTGCCCTAGTTTGATATAGCCCAACCCAACATCATAAACTGTCTGTAATTTTCGTTTTATAGCAGGAATGTTCTCAAAGAAATTCAATGCCTCATAAACTGTCATATCTAAAATATCTGAGATGTTTTTACCTTTGAATAGCACAGATAATGTTTCAGAGTTGTATCTTTTTCCTTTACATTCATCACATTTTACATACACGTCAGACAGGAATTGCATTTCAATTTGTTTCACCCCATCACCATCACATGCAAAACATCTTCCATCAGCTACATTAAATGAAAATTGTCCTGGAGCATATCCACGCTCTTTTGATAATTCAGTATGGGCATAAAGTTCTCGAATAGGAGTAAAGGCACCAATATAAGTTGCAGGATTTGAACGTGGGGTTCTGCCAATTGGAGACTGATCTATTGCAATTACTTTATCAATATTTTCTAAACCAATAATCTCTTTGTGACTTCCAGGTCTTACATTTGATTTGTAGAAATGGTTTTCCAAGGTCTTAAGTAAAACATCATTAATCAATGTAGACTTGCCAGAACCAGAAACACCAGTTACAGCTACAAAAAGACCTAGGGGAATTTCAACATCAATTTCTTTTAGATTATTTTCTGATGCTTTTGTAATAACTAATGAACCAGAACGATTACGAACTTTGTTTTGTAGATGTATCAAGGATTTATTTTTTAGATAGTCACCAGTAACTGATTTGTGCCCATTAAGGATTTTGTTTACTGTCCCCTCAAAAACTACATTTCCACCATGCACACCAGCACCAGGACCTAAATCTATTAGCCAATCTGAATTTCGTATAATTTCTTCGTCATGCTCTACAACAATTACAGTATTTCCAAGATTTCGTAGCTTTGTTAACGTTTTAATGAGTCGTTCATTATCACGTTGGTGCAATCCAATTGTGGGTTCATCAAGAACATACAAAACACCAGTGAGATTAGAACCAATTTGAGTTGCTAGTCTAATTCGTTGAGATTCGCCACCAGACAGTGTGGAACTTGACCTGTTTAATGTAAGATAATTCAACCCAACATTCATTAAAAATTCTAGTCGTTCTTTGATTTCTTTGAGAATATCTCTTGCAATGTATTGTTCATTTTCAGTCAATTCTAATGTAGAGAAAAAATCATAACAGTGATCAATTGATAGATCACAAACATCTATGATTCCTTTATCATTGATTTTAACTGCAAGTGATTCTGGTTTTAGTTTTTTACCGTTGCATGTATTACAAGGAGTATCTCGCATGAATTGCTTTAGCCACTCACGTTTAGATTCAGAATCAGTTTCCATAAAGACACGTTGTAGGTTTGCAAGAACACCTTCAAATGCATTAGTAGATTGCCAAGATGAATCTCCTGATTTTGAACGATATTGAAAATCAATCAAATCATCTGTTCCATTTAATATAATCTTTAGATGTTTTGACTTTATTTTTTCAATTGGAGTCATTAAATCAAAACCAAATTTTTTTCCAACAGCTCTTAATGCTTGTCTTCTAAATGATGAAAACCGTCCACTCCATGGAACAATAGCGCCATCTAAAATGGACTTTGTTTTATCTGGAATTACCAAATCAGCATCAAACTCCATTTTTACACCTAGACCATTACATGTTTTACACATTCCAAATGGAGAATTAAAAGAAAAGGTTCGGGGCTCTAGATCACCCACAGTTAATCCACAATAAGGGCATGCATTGTTTTGTGAGAAAATTTTTTCTGTTTTATCAAATGCTATCATCACATCTCCCTTTGATGCTTTAATTGCAGTTTGAATTGCTTCAAAAAGTCTAGATCTTTCAGATTTTTCAGTTGTGATCCTATCAACTACTATCTCAATATTATGCCATTTTTGCCTGTCTAATGATGGAATTTCATCATCTAGGCTCAAAATATCCCCATTTAGACGTATTCTAGAGTAACCATCTTTTTTGATTTGTTCAAATAGTTTCTCATATGTTCCTTTTTTTCTCTGAATTATAGGAGATAGAATCAAAATCTTTTTTCCTTTAAAATCTTTGAGAACAGAATCACAAATTGTTTCAATAGACTGAGTAGAAATTTTTCTTTTACAATTAGTACAATATGGAATTCCAATCCTTGCAAAGAGCAATCTCATGTAATCAAAAATCTCAGTAGTTGTACCTACAGTAGAGCGAGGATTTTTGTTAGTGGTTTTTTGCTGAATGGAAATTGCAGGAGACAAACCTTCAATAGAATCAACATCGGGCTTGTCCATCATTTCTAGAAATTGGCGTGCATATGCGGAAAGCGATTCAACATACCTTCTCTGACCTTCTGCATAAATAGTATCAAAAGCCAAAGTAGATTTTCCAGAACCAGATAAGCCACTAATAACAACTAGTTTATTTTTTGGAATATCAATATCTAGATTTTTTAGATTGTGATGTCGTGCTCCACGAATCTTTAGCTTATTTTCTGGCATTTTTTAGTTGAATCTCCTTTTCTATTCTTTTTATTCGATCTCTGCATTCTATTGCTCGCTCAAAGTCTAAATCCTCAGAGTATTTTTTCATTTGTGCTTCTAAATCAATAATATCAGTGGTGAGATCATAAGTAGACTTTAGTTTTGATTCATCTAATGTTGTTGTTTGTTCTGGAACTGATTTTATTATAGTTCTAGGAATAATGTTATGTTTTTGATTATATTGCATTTGTTTTTCTCGACGACGTTTAGTTTCATCTATAGCATTGGTCATTGATTGTGTAATATTATCAGCATACATTATCACAGTTCCATGTTCGTTTCTTGAAGCACGGCCAAATGTTTGAATTAAGCTAGTAAAGTTTCTTAAAAATCCTTCTTTATCAGCATCCAAAATTGCTACTAAAGAAACTTCAGGTATATCCAATCCCTCTCGCAGAAGATTAATTCCAACAAGAACATCAAATTCCCCTAAACGTAATTGTCTAATTATCTCAGTTCGTTGCAACCCCTCAATTTCTGAATGCATATAGCGTACTCTAACTTGTTTTTTTGATAGATATTCAGCCAAGTCTTCGGCCATTCTTTTGGTTAGAGTAGTAACTAAAACACGCTCAGAATTCTCTACTCTTTTGTTGATTTCTTTGATTAAATCATCCAGTTGACCATTAGTGGGCCTAATCTCAACAGGGGGATCAAGTAGGCCAGTGGGCCTTACTAGTTGTTCAGCAATTTTTGAGGAGACTTTTCGCTCATATTCAGAAGGAGTGGCAGATACAAATATTGTATTTTTAATGTACTCCTCAAACTCTTCGAATTTTAATGGACGATTGTCATATGCGCTTGGAAGTCTAAATCCATAAGTTACTAGTTCTTTTTTTCTAGAATAATCACCCTTGTACATTCCATGGAGTTGTGGTAGAGATACATGGGATTCATCAATTACCAAAAGATAATCATCTCCAAAAAAATCCATCAAACAAAATGCTTTTTCTCCAGCTTTTCTTCCATCAAAATGCCTGGAGTAATTTTCAATTCCAGAGCAGTAACCTAATTCCTCAATCATTTCTAAATCATATTTTGTTCGCATCTCAAGTCTTTGATTTTCCAATTCATTTAATTCAGGTAAACGTTTTTTTAATTCTTCTTTTATAGATTTAACAGCTTTTTCTCTAATATCTTTTGCAATAAGATAATGTTTGGCAGGAAAAATTTTAATTTGCGAGATTTTCTTCTTTTCTTTTAGTGACACATGATCAAGTATAGTAATTTTTTCTACTTCATCACCAAACAGAGAAATTCTAATTAGATCTTCAGAATATGCAGGAGTGACATCAATGGTGTCACCTTTAACCCGAAAGTTTCCTGGTGCAACCTCAGTATCATTTCGTTCATATCTAGCATCAATAAATTTTCGAATAATTTCATTTCGTTTAATTGTATCACTAGTGTTAATTGTTATTGCCAGGTCTTCCCAATCTTGAGGATTCCCAAGAGAGTAAATACAAGAAACTGTTGATATAATTATTGTAGGCTCTCCTGAAAGTAGCATTGCAGTTGCCTCTAGTCGCAATTTTTCAATTTTCTCATTGATTTGAGTATCTTTTTCGATATAGGTATCTGTTTGGGGAAGATAACTTTCGGGTTGATAATAGTCATAGTATGATACAAAATATCCAACATTGTTTTTTGGAAAAAATTGTTTCAATTCGGAATAAAGCTGTGCTGCAAGAGTTTTGTTATGAGATATTACCAAAGTATTTTTGCCAGTCCTAGCAATAACATTTGCAACCGAAAAGGTCTTGCCACTTCCTGTGACTCCAAGTAATGTTTGAACTGTTCCTTTTTTAACGCCTTCAACTAGTGTATCAATTGCTTGCGGTTGATCTCCAGTAGGATCAAAATCAGATGCTAGTTCAAATTGGGATATTTGTTCCAATACATAAGATTCTCAAAAACTGAACTTATAGCTAACGTTTGTCAAGTAAAAACCAGAGATCAAATCTAATTTTAATCACAATTACATTTTGAACCATATTTTGGATTACAAATTTCACAATCTAAAAGACATTTGTCGACTGGACAATATCTACAAACCTGTTTTTTGGGTTTTGATTCATCCAACTACTATTTACAACTAAATTGAACTTTTAGCTAACGAATATCGAGTAACCCGTGATATCAAACTGAGATTACCATACAGGTTCATCAACCATTTTCAGCCCATTATCAGTTACTTCAAAACCCATGATTTTCAGAGTTTGTTTAGAGGATGAAGAATTTTTTTTCAAAATCTTTTTTGCTAAATCCATTCTATCTGCAGAATTCAGGTCTTGACCAATTTTGTATTTACCATGTATCGTTTCTGGAATTATTTTAATCACAATAACAGCATCTAAAACTCGCATATCAGATTTAATTGGATCATATTGTCCCTCTGGTTGATATTTCTCCATTAACCCATTAAGCGCAAGTGTTTTTTCTTCTCTATCAGTAACAAAAGAGGCAGTTCCTTTGATTACAACACTAATGTACAAAGTATCTGCCAAAGATGCATCAAGAGGATCCTCAAAATAAGAGGGAAGAAATTCCAGTTCTCTATCTACCTCAAAACCAACTTTGTTGTTGCGAGAAATATTATCTAATTTTTCACCTTTAACATGAGAGTGTATGTAAATAGCATCATTTAGAAAAACAAAATTCATCGGAATTATTTGTGGAAACCCATTTCCATCAATGCTGGAAATTCTACCAACATGTTCTTCTCTAAGAAATTCTTTAATTTTTTCAAATGAATTAATTTTCAAGATTCCAATTAGTTTCAACAACTAAATTACAAAAAATCATTTTATAAATCCAGAGTACAAATACTCAAAATACGACAGCAGGTAAATGAAAAAACATACTCAAACTAGAAGAAAAGGGTCTAAATCAAAAAAAAGTCTAATCTATTTCGTCTAGTTCTTTTGCCAATGCTTTGATTTCTAAAATTTTGCATTCTAATTCTGTGCATTCACTTTTTAATTCTGTGCTCATAGCAAATTATGACAAAAATAATCAAAAAGGAGGAACATTCTAAAACTTGACTTGGTTCATCCAAACTTTTCATTAATGAAAACTGATAAAATATAGGAATATCTCAAGACAACCAATGTATGAAAGAGACCAAGAACGAGAAGGCATCACACAACAAGTTTTAGATGTTTTAGAAAAATGGGGTTCTGAATCAAGATTTATCTGGTTTAGAGAATTACATAGAATTACAGATATTGACAAAGGCTTACTTCGAAATATTATCAGTGATCTAAAAAAATCAAAAGAAGTTAAAGATATGCATGGAACAAATAATAGAATATTTTTTTGTCTTAAAAAATATTACATCAAATGCAGAGATGTAGAATTTAGATACAAAGGAAAAGCAATTATGTTAAGGGACGGAAGTAAAACAAAAATTATTCAAGGTGAAACAAAATCCACAAAACGTACAAGAAAAAGATTAGTAAAGCAACAAAATAAACGCAGAGCTAAATCATTTACAAAAGCAAAAAACAAAAGACCACACAAGTCATAAATTAGAAAGAATCTTCAGCTTGTCTTCTAACAAGATTAGATTCGGCACGTTTGAGTTTTGCAGATTCAGTAACATCTTCAGTCAGATCATATAGTTGATAAAGTTCCATATTTGGAGTCAATTCATCTTCCTTTTCAGATTCTAAATCAAGTTCAATATTTGCCAAGATTTCAACATTTTCTTCTAAAATATCAAGACATTTTTTTACGGATTCTGGAAGTTCGTCATCCATCATATTTACCAATAACAAGTAAAGTAAATGATTTGCTGTATGTAATAGAACAGAACGTCTTATTGTTTGGCTATTTCTCTGAGTTTTGGCATTACATGAGTTGCAAATTTGTCAATAGAGCCAAAGTAATTCTTACCCCAGAATCGAATTACAAAGTGATTGACACCAGCTTTCATAAATCTCTCAAATACTGGAATTATATCTTCAGGAGTGCCAACTGCAGTTGAAGAGCGAGCAATTGGATCTGGAATCTTTGTTGCTGCTTCTCTCATCTTTATAATCCAAGATTGATCAGACATTGAATATTCTGTAAAGTATTTGACAAAATCAAATCCTTCAATTTCTTTTAATCCATGAACTCTAAGTACTTCAGGCTTGAACAAGCTTACTTTGACTGCCTCTTTCATTTTTGCCCAAGATTCTTCTGCATCTTCAGAAAAGTATACATCAATATCAAGTGCAAATTGGAAGTTGTCTTTTGCTTCTTGTGTTCGGTTATTTTCATCCATTGATTTTGTAATTTGTGCTTTATGATCTACAAAGAGTTCTGGAGTATAGCCAATTGGCAACCAACCGTCACCAAGTTTTCCAGTTAATGCAAGTGTACGTTTACCACCAGATGCCATGTAAGTTGGTGGGCGTGGTTTTCTAATCGGGGGTGCTTGCAAGCATGCACCTTCAAGTTTGTAATATTTTCCTTCGTAACTTACTACGTTATCAGGAGTTGATTCATACAATTTATGAATGAGTTCAATTTGTTCTGCCCATTTTGAAACTGGTTTTTCAAATGGAATGCAAAATTCTTTTAGATTTTGAGCCTCACCAGCGCCAATACCAAGAATAGCCCTACCTTTTGAAACTCTATCAAGAGAAATAGCAGCTAGTGCAATGTTGGATGGATGTCTTCGGATTGCATCAGTTACACATGTTCCTAGCTCTACATTGTTTGTAACTGCAGCAATTGCAGACAACATAACCCAAGGATCCAAAACAATTGCGTTTTTCCATTGGGGTACATTGGTGTGATCCATATAGAAAATAGAATCATAACCGGTTTTATCGGCAAGTATACAAGCTGTTAGAATTTGATCTTCAGTATATCCGGCTCTAGCTACATTTAGTCCGTTTTGAATACCAAATTTTAGCTTTTTTTCAGTCACGTACACTTACGACAGAATGTTAGAATAAATAAGTTTAATCAGCTGCCAATTTCGCAGTTTATCAAGAAAATAGAAGAAAGGTAAAAAAAATTGAATTTTTTACAAATTACCTGCTTTGATACCTTCAAGACATTGAATGACATCATCTTTTGATATTGGAATTGGGTTTGGATCCAAATGTCCTCTATCAGTCATAACAACATCTGCAGCTTCTGAAACATCAGCTTTGAGTTCTAATTTATCAAAACCAAGTTTTTCCATAGCTTCTTTGAATTTATCATAAAAGATTGACTTGTTATGCTTGTGCGCAATTGTAGTACAAGAAGACAGTGAATAGCCATGCGGTACACCTTCATTTGAGAATACATAGGACAAAGCATGTCCAAGTGTTGTAGAGCAATTTCCAAATCCCATTCCAGACAACATTGAACCATATGGATAATTTTCTGGTTTGTCATTCATAATTGCATCATAAAGAATCTCAAATGCTTGTTTACATAGAGTTCTAGTCAAGTCATTACCAAGTTTGCTATCATATCCCTCAGTAGCCTGAGCACATGCATCACAAACAGAATTTTTGAGGACTTGATCTGGAGTTCCATTCATAAAATATGAATCAACTACAGCCATGTCAGCCAAGAATCTGTCTTCGTGTAACAATTTCTTTTTTCCATCAAATTTCAGAACGCAATAAGTTGTCATTTCAGCTCCAGTTCCAAAGGTTGTTGGAATTAAGATCTTTTCTACTCCAAAATCTTGGGCAGCATATTTTACTACATCCATTGAACTTCCACCACCTAATCCAATTAGGACAGATGGCTTTTTGTCTTTGAATTCTGAAATCAAATTATTGACATCATCAATTGATGGTTCAGGCTTTACTTTATCATACAGCATGTAATCCTTAATTCCCATTTTTGCTAACCATTTGTCAGAAAGTTCCGGAGGAACTGTTGTGACAACAAGGGCATTTTTAGGATACTCTGTTTGACCAAGTGCATCTTCTCCAAAGTTGATAACTTTTGGAATGCGTACTGTGTGCATAAGTCAAAGACATTATTGATTATTATTATATCTTGCATTATTGAGTAAGTGGTATGATCATCCAGAATTTCAATGATTTAGCAACTACTGATAAGAAAAAGGATTGTCTAGAAATTTTGGAAGCAGGTCTTCAAGCAGCAAACCCAGAAAACATCATTTCAAAATATGTGACACCTAATGAAATCAAGATTGGGAATAAACCAATCAACATTGAAAAATATTCTAATATCTATTCTGTTGCATTTGGAAAAGCTGGCGATTCCATGACAAGCGCACTTAACGCAATAATTCCCATAAAAAGTGGAATTGTGGTAATTCCCAAAGGTTCTAAATCGATAATCAAAGGTAAAAAGTTTCAAATTTTTAATTCCAGGCATCCTAAACCAGACCAAACAAGCGTAAAGGCAGCAAAAGAAGTCATGAAGTTTGTCCAAAATAAGCGAAGTGATGAATTAATAATTTTTCTTGTTTCAGGAGGAGGATCATCGCTTCTTGCAATGCCAAATGAAATAACACTTGATGATAAAATTCACGTTACAACTGTACTGTTAAAATCAGGTGCAACAATTCAAGAATTTAATTGTATTAGAAAGCATCTATCAAAAATCAAAGGTGGTAAATTAGTTGAGAATATGAAATGCCAAGGAATAGGTCTGATAATGTCAGATGTGGAAGGAGATGATCTCTCATCTATTGCATCAGGAACAACATACATGGATGATACTACATACACAGATGCATTAAAAATTATAGAAAAATATAAAATAAAATGGAAAATGCCCATAGAAGTTTTACAAATTCTAGAGAAGGGTAAAATAAAAGAAAGTTCAGAAACACCAAAGAAAGCAAAAATTAAAAATCAAATTATTGCAAACAATAATGATTGTCTAGAAGCAATGCAAAGAAAAGCTAAAGAAATAGGATATGAAGTTTGCACAATGCAGGTTTTTGGTGACATTAAAGATGTAGTGACAAAAATTCTTGAGAATATTTCAGAGAACCAAAAAAGATGTCTTATTTTTGGTGGTGAGCCAACAGTAAGAGTTCTTGGAAAAGGAATGGGAGGAAGAAATCAAGAACTGGTTTTACGAATATTAAAAAATACTCAAAAACTAAAAAAAATAGTCATTGCATCCATGGGTACAGATGGAATAGATGGAAATTCTATTTTTGCAGGAGCCATCACAGAGAACACCAGAATAGATTCATCAGTAATGAAAGAATTTCTTAAAAATAGTGATTCAGGTAGATTCTTTCAAAAACAAAAAGGAAGTATCATAACTGGTTTTACTCACACAAATCTTATGGATATAGGCGTGATTTTGAGCTAAAAATCATCATGGAAGAAAATTTTAAAAATATAGGAGAATCCCAATCGGGACATTTTTAATTTCAACAATCACAATGGCTACTATTTTTATAGTAAAAGTAGTTCTTCCTTAATTTAATAAAATTATGATGTATTGGATGATCTTTTAATAGAATAAAGCCGTATCATACAACAGATATTCCCATGTTAGAAAAACAATTCAGCCCAGATTTACTATACAATAGAATTGTTCATTTCTATATTGACAAAAAAGGATATTCAAAGGACCAGGCAAATTCAATTGCCCAAAAAGTTGTTCAGAAAGAAGCACAAAGAAGAATATGCAAAAATGAAAAATGCAAACATTTCTCTCATGATCATATTAGAAACGCAGAAACATGTCTAGTTGCAGATTGTGAATGTATTGAATTTACGAAGTAAAATCATCTAAAGAGTTTTCAAGTAATGGTTGTGCTTTAATTCCTATTTTTTGTAAATGTTCTGCAAACTCATCAACAAAACCATGTATCGTGTAAACTTGTTCAGCTCCTGATTGTACCACCATATCTACAAGCTCATTAAAATCACAATGATCACTCATAGGAATTGAGTAGTCAGTTCGTCGTCCAAAAGAGAATCGAGAAGATTGCGCCCATCCACTAAATCCTATTGTTACTGCGCCATATTTTGATTTCATATCCTGAATGAATTTATTTTTGCTTGACATCATTGGCGCAACCATCACCCAAGGTTTTCGATCCAATAGACCATTTTTTTCAGCCTCAGAATGACCAATTCCATCCTTTAGAGGAATTCCTAATTTTTGATGAAGTGAGTTCATCTCTTTTACAGAATCATGAAAATAAAGCGGATCCCAATGACCAAAGAGTTGAGTAATGGTTTGTGCTTTACCTAATTGATACCCCATTAAAATTACAGGAATGCCTTTTCCATAAAGTTCAGAAATCAGCTCATTTACTCGTTTTTGTATTTCATTGGTTTTGGGAAAAACAAATTCTGGCAAGCCAAATGTACATTCAGTTATCAGGATTTTGCATTTTGGAATTTTTGCACCTTGAAGAAACCCACGTTTTCTAGTACAGATATCTCCAGTATAGAAAATATCATCAAAAAGTAGTCCTTTTGCACCAAGAATATGACCACTGTCAATTAAAGAAAAATCATCAAGGGATTCAATATGACTTTTCATCTCAAATCCACGAAGACTAGCTATTTTGTTTGTCTCAAGTGAAGATAAAATAATTCCACCATTTTTTGAGGGAAGATGATCAGAGTGGGCATGAGAGACAAAGTTGATTCCCGTAGAATCAGTATTTTTTGGATCCAAGTAAACGCGTTTATCATTAGCCACACACAGGATTCCATTTTTACTCATCCCGACTTGTCTTGGCAATGAAGGTGAAGACAATTGGATTTGATATAAATTGCAGGTTTGATCTAATATTGACTAGTTGCCAAATCTAGGAATTTTAATCTCAGGTCGTGGAAGCAACATGGAGTCTATTCTAAAGTCAATTAAGAGAGAGAAAATTCCAATTAATCCAGCAGTGGTGATTTCAAACAATCCTAATGCAAAGGGATTGAAAGTAGCAGAAAAGTTAGGAGTTAACGTAGAAGTTGTGGATAGTAAGGGCTTCAAGGGAAGTAGGGAACAATATGACAAAAAAGTAATCGCAGCTCTAACAAAACATGGAGTTACCCCTAGAAATGGCCTTGTATGTCTTGCAGGATTTATGAGAATCATCAGTCCAGAATTTGTAAAAAAATATAAAAACAGGATCATCAATATTCATCCAGCATTATTACCAGCATTTCCAGGATTGGATTCTCAAAAACAAGCATTAGAACATGGTGCAAAATATTCAGGGTGCACAGTACATTTTGTAGATACAGGAATGGATGCAGGTCCCATAATTATTCAAGCAGTAGTCAAAGTAAGAGAAAGAGATACTGAAGAGTCATTATCAAAAAGAATTCTAAAAGAAGAGCACAGAATTTATCCTGAAGCAGTTAATTTGTTTGCTAGAAAAAAGATTAGAATCTCTGGAAGAAAAGCAATTATCAGCTAGGTATCAGGCCCACCAAAAAAATACAAAACTTTGAGTTCTTTTTTGTTTCCATGAAAATGATGCTCAACATCCTTTGCTACAAAAAATACTTTGTCTTTTGAAACTTTGTAATCTTTTTCTTTAATTTTCAAAAAACCATCACCAGAAATTACATAGTATACCTCATCTGTGTCATGGGGTGTTTGGGTATCTTCTTCTCCAGGCTTTAGAACCAAGACTCCAACAGCTAAACTTGATTTATTGATAAAAGTATGAAAATATATACTACTTTTTTTGATTTTGTCAATTGAATTATTAATATCAAAATCAAGTTTCATTAGTGTACAACCAATGAAATTCAAGTATTAAATATCTACTAATCAAAAACAGATTATGGCAGGTACCAAAATTGATGGAAAAGTTATTGCCCAATCAGTTAAAGATAGAGTCAAAAAAGCAGTTGAAGAGCTAAAGTCTCAAGGAATCAATCCATGCCTAGCCACAATTCTAGTAGGAGACAATCCAGCATCAGATACCTATGTTAGAAACAAGCATACATCTTGTGATGAGACAGGAATTATTACCAAAGATCATAAACTTGATGTAAATATTTCACAAAGACAACTTGATGAAATTATTGAAAATTTAAACAACGATAGTTCGGTTCATGGAATTCTAGTCCAGCTTCCATTACCTGAACAATTAGATGAGTTTGCCACCACATCAAGAATCTCACCACTAAAAGATGTGGATGGTTTAACGCCACACAACACAGGATTGCTTGCAATGAAAAAAGCTGCACTAGTTGCATGTACTCCATCAGGAATAATGGAGATGTTTGATTATCATGGAATTGATTTGGACGGAAAAAATATTGTATTAATTAATAGAAGTAATCTTGTTGGAAAGCCACTATATCATTTATTATTAGAAAAAAATGCAACTGTAGTTACATGTCATTCTAGAACCAAAAACCTGACAGAGCTTTGCCAAGCTGCAGATATTATTATTACTGCAGTAGGGAATAGAAACAAGTTCACCCTAACACCTGAGATGATTAAAGAGGGTGCAATTGTAATTGATGTTGCAATTTCAAGATTCCAAGAAAAACTAGTAGGTGATTCAGACTTTGATGAAATTATCCAGAAAGCATCTTTTGCAACACCGGTTCCAGGAGGGGTTGGTCCAATGACTGTCGCCATGCTATTAAAAAATACAATTACCGCAGCATCTTTGAGTAGTCAAATTGGAAGACAGTGCTGAAAGAAAATCACTTAGAAGTCATCTTTTAGAAAAAAGAGACAACACGTCTTTTGATTTTATGAAGATTGCAAGTGAAAAGATACAAAAGAGATTAAAAAAAATTAATGCATTCAGAGATGCTCAAAAGATTGGAGTGTATTATCCAATTGGAAGTGAAATTCTAACACAGGACATTATTCAAGAATTACTCAGTAATGGGAAAGACGTGTTTTTGCCAAAAGTAGTGGGGGAAAAAATGGAATTTAGAAAAATTGTTGGTTTTTCAAGCCTAGAAAAAGGCAGTTTTGATATTATGGAGCCCAAAGATGACTGCCAAACAGATAATGATCTTGATGTAGTTTTAGTTCCAACTGTAGGCATATCAGAAATTGGAGTCAGGTTAGGATACGGTCACGGGTTTTATGATAGATATCTTGCAGAATACAATACTGTAACAATATCATTAACTTTGGAAAAACAGATTGTAAAAAACATTCCAAAATCAGAACATGACATTGTGATTAATTGGATAGTAACTGAAGACCGAATTTTAAATACTTGGAGATAAGTTAGGCCTTTTTGACCAATATCTTTTCTACAATATTTGTGAGACCATGAAATTTTTTCAGCTGCTGCATATGCATTTGTAATTGCAGAATCCAAAGAGTCACCTAATGCTGTAACTCCCAAAACACGAATCCCCCATTTGAGAGGATTTTTTCATCAATCTTTTTTGTTCCAGCATGAAAAACATATGCTTCATCAGAAAGAGTCAAACCAGGAGATCTCTTCGTTTGTTGGATAGGATTCGGGATATCCCTTGGATGCTAAAACAACACACACTGCAGATTGATTTTTACAAGAGGTTGAAGGCATTGATGATAATTTTCCATCAACGCTTGCAACAAAATAATCATACAAGTCAAAGTTCATTCTCATAGTAATTGGCTGACATTCAGGATCACCCTTGACTTGTTGCCATAGGAATGGCAATCTCACCATCAGAAAGTGCAATGTATGAAGCCTCAATCCCATCTATTCTTTCTTCAATGATGATGCGATTTCCAGCATCGCCAAATGTCTTTTTGACTAGAATTGTCTGAATTGCAGAAAATGCTTCATCGTTACTGTTGCAAACAATAACACCCTTTCCTGCAGCAAGACCATCAGCCTTCACTGCAACATTGTAATCAAGTGATAAAACATAGTCTTTAGCTTTTTGAGCATCATCAAATATTTCAAATTGTGCTGAAGGGATATCATTTCGTTTCATGAAATTCTTAGCCCAAATCTTACTTGATTCAAGCTGTGCGGCTTGCTGAGAGGGACCAAAAACTTTGAGATTGAGTTGGTTAAATTTATCAACAATTCCTGCAGCCAAAGGAGCCTACAGGTTCAACTACAGTAAAGCAATTATTTTTTTGAGCAAAATCAGATAATCCATCTAAATCATCCACGCTTATTGGAACATTATTTTCAGTGCCACCATTTCCAGGAGCAGTAAAAACAGTATCAACTTTAGGGCTTTGAGATAGTTTCCATGACAATGCATGTTCTTGCCCACCAGAACCAACTACCAGAACATTTACCAACAAAAATTATCCTTTACCCAATTATATATTCCAAGTCTCAGAAAACCAATTTAGCTTTATAATGTCACCTACATATCAAAATCCAGATGGAATTTTCTGCAAAGTTTGATGCAAAAGCAATAGAATCTCAAATAAAAGAATACATCAAATCAATTGATTTAGAAAAACAGATTTTTTCATCGGACAAGCCGGAGAAAATTAGATTCATCGAAGGGCCGCCAACAATGAATGGAATTCCACATGCAGGACATCTAAGAGGCAGAGTCATCAAAGATTTGTGGTATCGATTCAACACATTGCAAGGGAAGAAAATTGAATTCAATGGAGGATGGGATACACAAGGACTTCCAGTGGAATTACAGGTTGAAAAAGAGTTAGGAGTTACAGGTGGAAAGACTGAGGCCATAAAACAATTTGGAATTGAGAGAATTGTATCTGAATGCAAAAAAGTAGTAGGAAAATATAACAAGGCATGGATAGAAGTTGATGACTTACTTGGCATGTCATTTAATCATGACAAAGCATACTGGACTTTTAGAGATGAATTTATTGAAAGAGAATGGCAAGTGCTAAAAAAAGCATATGAAAATGGAATTTTAGAAGAAGACTTTACAGTAATTGCATATTGTCCAAGTTGCCAAACATCACTTAGCCATGCAGAAGTAAATCAAGGATATGAAGAAGTTAAAGACCCATCACTATACTACAAAGTAAAACTAGTTGATGAAGATGCATTTTTGATAGTATGGACTACTATGCCATTTACTCTAATTACAGATGCAATGGTTGGTTTACAACCAAAAGAAGATTATGTTTACGTCAAAGTAGAAAATGAGACATGGGTTGTTGGAAAGACAAGACTAGAAGAATTCATGACAGAGGTAAAGATGGATAATTATAAAATTGAAAAAACTATCAAGGGTTCAGAATTTGAAGGAAAAAAATACATTCATCCATTGTTGAATTTAGTTCCAGAATTAAGTGAATGTGCAAAGCTAGACAATTATCATGTTGCAGTCTCTGAATCGTTTGTTGATGTTACTGCAGGAAGTGGATTAGTACATTTATCTCCTGCAAACGGAGAGGAAGATATCAAAATAGCAAACAAAAGAAATGTCAAAATTTTCAATCCTATTGATGACGAAGTAAAATTCACTTCCCAGGCAGGCAAATACAAAGGAATGTTTGTCAGAGATGCAGATAGGACAATTGTAGAAGATCTAAAAGAATGTAATGCTCTTGTAAAGATTGGAAAAATAAAACACAAGTATCCCTTATGCTGGAGATCACACCATCCAATTGTATGGCTTGCCAGAAGAGGTTGGTTTTACAAGCTAGATCGTCTTGAGAACAAAGCAATTGATGCTGCAGAAAGTGTAGAATACTTTTTTGAGCAACCAAAAAATAGATTCTTGGGAATTATCAAAGAAAGGCATCCATGGTGTATTTCGCGAGAAAGGATTTGGGGTTGTCCATTACCTGTTTGGAATTGCGAAGATTGCGGTGAAAAAAATTGGTTCTTTACAAGAAAAGAGATAGTTGATGCTGCAGATAACTTGCCGGATGGGCCAGACTTTGAATTACATAGACCATGGATTGACAACATCACCGTAAAGTGCAAAAAATGCAGCAGCACCAAAACAAAGAGAGAAGAGTATGTTTTAGATACGTGGCACAATAGTGGCTCTGCACCATATTCATCATTAACTGATGAAGAATATTCAAAAGAAATTCCGGCACCGTTTTTCACGGAAGGAATTGATCAAACTAGAGGGTGGGCATATACTCTACTCATTGAAAATGTTATTTTAAACAATTCTCCAACCCCTCCTTTCAAGTCATTTTTGTTTCAAGGACACGTCCTTGATGAAAAAGGAGGTAAAATGAGTAAGAGCAAAGGAAATGTGTTAGACGGAGCAGACTTGCTTCAGAAATACCCCGTAGATTTAGTACGGTTCTATTTCATGTGGAAGGCAAGCCCAATTGAGCCACTAAGTTTCAGCACTGATGAGTTAATGTCAAGACCATATCAGATAATCAACACACTATACAATCTGCATCTGTACTTTAAGCAAAATAGTGAATACGATAATTTTGAACAATCAAAGACAATTGAATGGGCAAAACAAAATGATTTGTTAACATCTCCAGATATTTGGCTCTTATCAAAACTTCAAAAATTGATCCGTGAAATTACAGAAAGGAACCAAACATGCAAGTTCCATGAAGGTGCCAAAGCAATTGATGAATTTATCATAAATAATCTAAGCCAAGTATACATTCCAATTACCAGAGGAGAACTATGGGATGAGGATGAGAAAAAGAAGAACAGAAGGCTTGCAATCTATGCAGTACTAAGTAAAGTGCTCAAAACACTGGATATTTTGATTCATCCGTTTTGTCCATTTACTAGTGAGTATCTATACCAATCAGTATTTGATGGAAAACAAAGTATTCTACTTGACAAATGGCCTCAATACCAAGAACTACTTGTCAATGAGGAAGTTGAGGAATCATTTGATATTATGAAAGATGTTGTATCGATATCTTCTGCAGCAAGAATGAAAGGAAAACTAAAACGACGATGGCCACTAAATGAAGCACAGATTTGTGTAGGAAAAGATCAGAAAAGTAAACTAGAGTCATTATCTGATTTGCTACGGTCCCAGTTAAACATAGAAAAATTCAGTATTGTTGAAACAGAAAAAGAATCAGGACTAGAACAAATTTTAGAATTAAAACAATTAGGATTACCTGTTAAAGCAGTTATCGAACTAGAAAGAAAAAAGATAGGGCCCAAGGCAAGACAACACATGGGAAAACTAGTTGCAACATTTGCAGAGACTAATCCTGAAGAGATAATTTCATTATTGCAAAAAGATGGGAAATATGATTTTGATATTGATGGCGAGATAATTTCATTGGATAATGAAGATTTTGTTGTAGATTTTGATGCAGATGAAAACTTTGCAGTAGCAAAAAGAGACAACTATGTCGTATTCATCTCAACAGCACGAAACAGGGAGATGACGGCAAAAGGATTAGTAAAGGATGTTGCAAGAAGACTCCAAACTCTAAGAAAAGAAAGAGGGTACAATCCAACTGATGTTTTAGGTGTTGCATCAATTCTTGATTTGGATGAAGAATCACTTGAAATGATTAAAGAGAGGGCAGATGAATTGGCATTTTTGGTTAGAGTAAAGCAGGTAGATTTTACAGAATCCTGCAAAGAATACAAAGATGACGATATTGATGGACAAAAAATAAGAATATCAGTAGAATAGATTTTGAGAATTAATGTAATACTTTTATTAGAATCATAAATTTCATAAGGAAATGTCTAAATCAGAAACCCCAAATGTTGTTGGAATTAACGTTCTAAAACAAAATGGCCTTGATGTGGATGAGTTGTTAAAAGAATTAATCAAAAATGCTGCAGTTGAATTTACGGCATACTACTACTTTACCAATCTCAGAGCACATTGTACAGGCATGGAAGGAGAAGGACTCAAAGGAATCATCGAGGATGCAAGATTAGAAGATCTTAGCCACTTTGAAGCATGTCTTGAGAGAATCTATCAATTAGGAGGTACTCTTCCAAATGATGCAAATGAATTCATCAAGATGTCAGGTTGTGAATTTTTACAGCTTCCAGCAAATCCAACAGATCATAAAGAGATCCTGGAAAAATGTCTCAAAGCAGAACAGGGTGCACTAGTCAACTGGAATAAAATTTGCCAGATGACATTAGGAAAAGATCCTACAACATATGACATTGCAAAAGATATCCTAGCAGAAGAGATTGAACACGAGTCATGGTTCCTAGAACTAATCTATGGAAGACCATCAGGACACATGAGAAGAAAGTATGCCGGTGAAAGACCACACACCAGAAAACACTCTAGAGCACTAGATATGGCATGAATATCAAATCATTTTCTTTATTTTAGATTCATCAAGGTTACTTTATTGACGACAAATAGTGAACATGCGTTGTTTTATCACGGTTAAATAGAAAAATCACGTATTAAGAATATGGTAAAGCAGATTAGTCTTGATGCTTGGCAAATTCAACAGTTATCAGATCTGTTAGAAAAAGGTTCAAGTATTGTTGCAAAGACTAACAAGCCAATTATTCTGTATAGACAGACACTAGAAGAAGAGGATGAATCATATGAAGAAATTGTATGCACCCTTACCAAAGGATATGTCATTGAGCAGATGGTGACATCAGGAGGAATTTTGGTGCCAAGCTTTCATCAACAGTTTGTATTTACAATTGAAGAGTATCCTCAAGAATTATTGAGAAAAAGTAAGGATCGTTTTTTGGAGATGATTGATTTCCTTGAAGAACAACTAAGATAACATCATAATTAATAAGGATCGTAAAGTCCAGAATTTTTGCATGCAGTTATTAGAGTTTCAAGCAAAGGAGTTATTTCGAGAATATGGGATTAATCTCCTTGATAGCAAATCATCAACCAACATAGAAGAAGGAAGAAAGCATGCAAAAGAATTAGGATATCCATTTGTGATTAAAATTCAGGTCCCTGTAGGAGGGCGAGGAAAGGCAGGAGGCATCCAAATGTGTCATAATGATGATGAATTTGAGCTAAAGTATCCTCAAGTTATGGACTTGACAATCAAGGGAGAAAAAGCAAGAGCAATTTTGTTAGAAAAGATGGCAGACATTAAAAAAGAATTATACTTGTCAATATTTTTGAATCGCTCTAAAAGATGCTATACAATTATCGCATCAGCAGAAGGAGGTGTTGAAATTGAATCAGTAAAAAATCAAATCATCAGAGAAGTTGGAATGGGTGATGTTTCAGATGAGATTGCAAGTGATGTTGCAAAAGAGATGGGATTGGTTGGAAAAACAGCAGATGGATTGGTTGATACTTTGAAAAAATTATCAAAACTTACAATTGAAAAAGAAGCAGAGCTTGTAGAGATCAATCCACTTGCAATCATGCAAGACGATTCTATAATTGCACTTGATGGTAAATTTGTCACAGATGACAATAGTAATTTCAGACATGATGAATTACAAAAGTACCAAGAAAAATCAGCAATAGAAGAGAGCGCAGAAAAAAGTGGATTCTCACTAGTTGAGTTGGATGGAAACATTGCAGTTGTTGGAAACGGTGCAGGACTTGTAATGTCTACACTTGATATGTTATCAGACAATGGAGGAAAACCTGCATGTTTCTTAGATGTAGGTGGCGGTGCAACTACAGAATCAGTTTATGAAGCATTGACTTTGATTAGTAAAATTAGCAGAGTAAAAGGAATTTTAGTAAATCTTTATGGAGGAATTGTAAAAACAACAGTAGTAGCTGAAGCATTTCTAAAAGCATATGAAAATAATTTGATTGACTTGCCAGTATTTTCAAGACTGAAAGGTACTGAATCAGAAAAAGCAAAAGAGATGCTCAAAGACTCTAGAACTAATATTTATGATTCAATTGAAGAGGCAATTAATGCTGCAGTAATGGGAATAAAAAATTGACTGACATTTTTGGACTACTCAAAGGGACTCCGGAAGATTCAGACTATATGAAAAAAGGAGTAATCGTTCAGGGAATAACTGGCGCATACGGCACTATTCATGCAAAAAGTATGATTAAAGATGGAACCAATATTGTTGCAGGAGTTACTCCTGGAAAAGGTGGTCAAAAATTTGAAGACAGTATTCCAATTTACAATACAATGCAAGAGGCAGTGGATGCCACTAGTGCAAAAATTTCAATTATCTTTGTTCCAGCAAAATTCTTTCTTGGAGCGGCAAAAGATGCACTAGAAGCTGGAATCAAGCTACTAGTTGCAATCCCAGAACATGTTCCAATCAGAGATACTATGGAAACACTAGAGTTGGCAAAACAGAAAGGAGCAATAGTCATTGGACCAAACACTCCTGGAATTATAATTCCAGAATTAATCAAGATTGGAATCATGCCAGTAACTCCATTTATGGCAGGAAAGATTGCAGTTCTATCAAAGAGTGGAACACTACTCTATGAAATTTCAGATGCACTAACCACTGCAGGCTTTGGACAATCAATTACAATCGGTATTGGAGGAGATCCAGTGAATGGGACAAGACTTGTTGACGCATTTGAGATGATAAAAGACATTTCAGAGTTGGAAGGATTGGTAATTGTAGGAGAAATTGGTGGCGATTCTGAGGAAATTTTAGCTCAAAAAATTATTGACAGTGGATTTAGCAAACCAACTGTAGCATACATTGCAGGAAGAGCAGCACCAAAAGAAAAGAGAATGGGGCATGCAGGTGCAATAGTCATGGGAACTTATGGTTCTGCAGAATCCAAGATATCGATGTTTAACAAGGCAAATATTCCAGTAGCAAAGAGACCTGCAGAAGTACCAGTGTTACTAGCAGGGAAGATTGAAAAATCCGATTAGAATAAAAGAGAGAGATTTTGGAGTGAATTAAATGCCAATTACGGATCCTGAAAAGAAACGCATTGCACAACAAGCACGTCTTGTAATGAGAATCTGCTTCAAGTGTGGAGCCAGAAACGACATCGGAGCTACAAGATGCAGAAAATGCAGAAACCCATACTTGAGACTAAAGAACAGAGCCCTCGGCGTCAAGAAATAGAACTAATAATTCATCAAACTTTGCCTATACTCTACAATTGCAAATTTTAACTCAGAACTGTATTGTGTAATGAATGATTTCGCAGAATCAGGACTTTCTAATTCCTCAAGAGTTAGTTGGATATCATCAGGTAATTCTTCATTCATTTGAAAAAGAATTTTGGCTGCATCCACATATTGTCCAAGATTTTCGGCATATTCAAATGCCAATGTCATTTTATCAATTAATGTATTAAATTCCTGCAGGGACACAGATAATATTTTAAAAATCAGTACAAAAGAGGTTGGTAATTACGAAATATCCAAAATCTAAAGACAAAAAAGCTTGTGTTTTTGTAAATTTATTGGACCGGTCGTCTAGTTTGGTTTGGATGACGCACTCACACTGCGTAAGGAGAAATCCCGCAAAGGTCGTGGGTTCAAATCCCATCCGGTCCACCACTTTATTGGTTCTTAAATAAAATTCACAGGTAACTATGACATTGGATGATTTTGATGAACCCTTGAACGTCTTTTTTGATGCTTTGGAAAATCGTACAACAAGGGATCATTATCAAAGATATCTAAAGTATTTCTTCAAATTCTTGAAATTAGATGGAGATTCATTAGAAAGTCATTGCAGATCTAAACAATGCAATAAATGATATCAAAAATCAATTCAAAATTAATCCTATGAATGAAGATAATTATTATCCTAGAGACCTTGCAGATAAACTAAATCCTGAACAAAGAGAATATTTCAGATATGGTATAATTCTTGGAAGAAGATACCCAGGATTAAATTTTCATCCTGATTCAAAAATTTATTCTCTAACAGGTGATAAAAAAATATTTTATTGTTGGTGTAATACTAGGTAGAAAATTTCCTAACAAGAATTTTAGGTATTTATAATGAATGGGTATGTGAGACTTGGGCATAATGATTTACAAAAAAAACCAAAACTTTTCTCTAACAACAAAGCATTCTTTTCGCAATCCTTGGATTCTCACTTCCAATTACACAGTTACAATACACTGCCAACTGATACACCAACACGCAAATCAGCACGAATGATTGTACGTTCTCAAATCCTTTCACCAGAACTGTTCTAATGCTAAACGTATCCTTGATTATCTCAGAGTGTTTCAATTGATATTTTTCTCTGAGAATAATTTCTGACCAACTGCTGAATTGTAAAACCCTGTCAACTTTGTTCTGTCTGGTGTGGCGTAGAATAGTATTTTTTGACTGGACAGATTAATCTCATGGTATTATTCTTAGTTGACTCGTATAGTTTAGAATCATCATATGCCGGATCACACCATATACTATTCATCAATCCAGAAAGTGACTCTCAATTTTTCATATGGCTTGCTATCATAGACATTTGCAGTAGTTACACATGGCAGATAATGGAACAACTAGTCTTTCCTGTGCTACAACTCATGTGTAGTTTGTATCCATACGCCCAACCCTTTGATTTGGAGAATCCCCACTTGACATTTGTGTCAATTCCTGCAATTGGTAAGTGATTCTTTTTGATGTCCGATTTGTGCCATACTGGACCTGAAGCTTTTAGCATTGAATTATCAACTGCTGCTGATTTACTATTCACCAATCCTTCTGAGACAAACAAATCTTCTACAGTGTTAATAATTTCATTGATTGGTAAGCATTGAAATCTTCTGTCAATTGTCCTTCTGTCAGGAATTTAATCTGCAAACCTTGCGTAATTTGTCATTGGTACATTTGATTGAGAGAAAATAATGCAGTGTGTTGTTACTTGGAATTCTCATCCATGACTTTACGATGAATAATTGAACCATTAGAACAGTTGAATGGACATATGGTCGTCCTCGTCTCATTGCATTCTCATACAGATATAGTATTCCAACCAGATACAAAATACCAATAAGAAATGACTTACATAGAATCTTGCTAGGGATTTTTATTTGTTTTGTAATCATTACAATGAACAAAACATGATGAGATCCTTTGCTTTTTCTATTTGAATAATTTGAGAAATCGGTTAAAAATGAGAATTGATTATGCCCATGTCTCATTGTAAATGAAAATTCATGTGTTTTACGAGATGAGTTTGATGTTTCAAAATCAAGTAAAGGATTAGCAACAGTTCCAAAATAGCTAAAAAGTACAGGTTTGAAGAGTTTAATTGAACGTGCTCTTTTTGCTGAAGGAATAGGAAAGCCTCTTTCAAAAGGTCAGAAAAGACACGAATTCAAAACAGACCATAGTTTTAGAAAATTCTTTAAGACAATTGTTGAACGAAATATGAAGTCATTACACGTAGAAATACTAATGGGTCATTCTACTGGATTAGCCAACAACTACTATAGAATTCCAGAAAAAGAACTACTAGAAGAATATACCAAAGCTATTCAAGATCTCAGCATCTATGAATCCACACCACAAGAAGATAAAATACAGTATTTGGAAAGAGAGATTCGAGAAATGAAAATGAACTTGGCTGATCTTATGATAGATTATGGAAAAGAACGTTCTGGAGAATTGATTTCTAAACATCCCAAACTATTGAAAGGCATGAAATTTTCTACTGAATCAGATGCAGTAATAATCAAAGACTTTTTAGATGATTCTGACATATTATACTGATTTTGGCAAACAAAGTAATCATCGATAATGACATTCAGATTTAGTATAAAATTGGCATAATTGGGTTTTACTGTTGACATATAGGTATGTAGGTATGTGGTAATATAGTACCAATTATATGTTAATTTTATGCATAATTTCTTTAATAATTGGTTAGATTATAATTACTAATTATTCAAAATACCATAATATTTATATACTATCTTATATATAGTATATATAGAGAAAAATTAGATGGTAAAAATAGAAGATCAAAACATTAAAAAAGAGTTGCAAATCATAATTGGGATATTGCTTAATCAATCAAAGATTCAAGAAAAAAGTCTAGGTGAGAAAATAAGGTATCTTGCATTAATGAAATACGAAAATCAGGAAATTGCAGATATGTTAGGAACAACATACAATATGGTGGCAAAAGAAAAGTCAAAAGCAAAAAAGGGGAAAAAAGATGAGTGAAGACATTTTAAAAGTAATTGATAGAAGATTAGAAACCATAATCAATCTAATTGCAATTGATGTAATTAAAGACAAATCTCTTAATGAACAGATAGATATTCTTTCTAGTGCACGTTTAACAGTTAATGAAATAGCAACTATACTAAACAAGTCACCAAATAACATCAGTGTTAGATTACACTTAAAAAAAATCAAAAAAGAAAGAGGTAAAAAAATTGAATGAAAAGCAATTCAAAATATTAACTGAAAAATTAGATTTTATTTCTAAAATATTATTACTTAATATTGTAAAAGATCTAGAATTCAACAAGCAAGTTACACAATTATCTAATTTAGGACTAAGAGAAACAGATATTGTAAAAATATTGAATTCGACCAGAAACAAAGTTCATTTAATTATGAGGAAAATTAAATGATTGAAAAAAAAGAAATACCAGATACAGAAATAATTAAGAGATTATTGATAGTACAATTAGTTAGGAATGAGATATCAATTAGAGACATTGTAAAAATTACGTGGATTGGAACTAAAAAATTGTATGAATTTTTACCAAAAAATATAGGAAATGGAGAACAAATTCCAGTTAAACGTGGCATGAGATTCAAACATTCTTTTGATTTAAGTGATTTTGGTTTGCTACCTACATCCAGTAAAAAGGAGACAAAACATGGGTGACAAGATACAGGTTGAACTGGAATCTATAAAAAAATTATTGATTTTAAATTTGATTTCTCAAGGAATACCTCATGCTGCTGTTGCAAAAGCAGCTGGCATGAGTACTAAAACACTTTACAACTTCATTCCAAAAAATCTTTCTAAAATATCTCGTAATGGTGATGAATAAACATGGGTGACATGTTAAATCGAGATGTAAGAGAAATTAAGAATCGTATTGATGGAATCGACAAATCAATGGATCTACTTCTTCGTGCAAATCGAAAAGAAATAACTGATGATATACTAGTTTTCTTTGGAAAATCAAAGAATCGTGTGAACGTGTTCTTGGCAGTTGATGGTAGAATCACAGTCAATCAAATTGTAAATAAGTTAAAACCTATGAAACAACCTAATGTGTCTACAAGAATATCTGAACTGTTTGATGAAGACCTGATTTATGTAAAAAAAACAACGAATAAAGGCAAAGTTTATGAAAAAACAAAAAAGGTAAAAATTTTGAATTTAGAAAAAATTCTTAGGAATATATTTAAAATAAAATGACTTTTGAAGAACTTAAGGCTGCAATTCAATCACGAATATGGGATATTTTTAATCAAAATAGCTGGACTGAATTAGATGATTTTTCATTAAGACTTTCTGAAAAAATTACAAAAAAAATGATTAGTTCTCCTTCTAAAACCAATATTCAAAAAATCATAGATTCCACTAGAACAAATTTTTTTACTGTAAACAAGATTAAAAAAATTTCTCTTGCAAAGTCTCTGGAAAACGATTTACGTGAAATCCATGATTTGTATAAACCGAGTAAAAGAATATTTAAGAAAAAATCTGCATCTTCCTCTAAATCTAAACCTCGAAATGATTTCTCAGATGATGCAAAAATCCAAGCACTGAGAAAACAAGATCATCGTTGTGCTAAATGTGGACGAATTTTAGGGGTTGTGGATTATGATCATGAAGATGGAGACAGATCCAATGATGATCCATCTAATTGTAGGGCAATATGCCCATACTGTCATGCTGTTGTTTCTAGACGTAGACAAAGTCTTAAGAGAATGAAAATGAATTGAACCGTCGATTTTTTGGAATCTGCTTTTTGAACCTATATCAGCACGGAAACCATCCGGTCCACTCCATTTTAGTTACTAAATTAGTTTCAGAATTGCTTTAAGGAAATCCCATTGTGTTTGGTCATAGTCAAAAATACTCCTCCTACTATTGTTATTTCAGTGAACTCTTGATTTCCTATGTTCATCAATTAAGAGTCTTACTTTATCTAAAAATCACATGTTATCTAAAAGTATGAATAATTGTTATATAGTATTTTGACGTATATGATATAACGAGAAGCCTTTGTTCTGCGTCGTAGAATAATAGGTCTGGAAAACACCTCATGTTAAAAAAACGTCCTAGAATCATGTGTTTTCCATGTATCTCGTTGTTCTAAAAGGAAACAATTTAGAATAGTCCATAATAGGAACGAATATGGATTCCAAAGACGTTATAGATAATGTAAATGCGTTATTGAAACTCGGGGTGGGGGATCCATACAGACTAGAGCACATCAAACAATCATACATCCTAAACAGCACTATTTGGAAGAGTGATGACAAATACCTAGAACAACTAAAAGAGAAATACCTAGTCAGACATCGCATAGACCAACCAAGCATAGAACCAGAAATTGATGAAAAGACAGAAAGTGAGTCTGAAGATAAGGACATGATTCATTGCTGGAAATGTGGAAAAAAGAGTCCAACAAGAGCTAATTTTTGCATGATTTGTGGCTCTTCTATTTTTGAAGTTGGTGAAGAACCTAAAACAGCTGATGTGCAAATGGCATCTACTCGATCAAAAAATCAGACAAAAAGGATTAGATTAAAAATTCCCATTTTAATTGGCATTCCTGTTTTAATTTTAATAATAATTGGTGGTGCATATAGCCAAGGCTTTTGGGACAACTCGCTAGAAAGACAGGGTACAGGGGATTCAACAAGTGGGGTGATGGTATCTACTGAAGACAATTCAAAATGTGGTCCAGGAACAGTCTTTGATCCGGATGCTAATGCATGTGTTTTAGGAAGTGCAATAGGGTCTAAAGATTCAACAAGTGGGGCAAGTACTGAAGACAATTCAAAATGTGGTCCAGGAACAGTCTTTGATCCGGATGCTAATGCATGTGTTTTAGGAAGTGCGATAGAGTCTAAAGATTCAACAAGTGGGGCAAGTACTGAAGACAATTCAAAATGTGGTCCAGGAACAGTCTTTGATCCTGATGCTAATGCATGTGTTTTAGATAAATGAAAACAGGAATCACAAGAGATTTCAAATTAGTTAGTTAAAATTGGATAAAGTTGACAAAAATTTGTGAAAGCCAGATTTAATGGAAAATGCGTAGAATGTGGAGGAGAAATTAAAGTGGGTAAAGAGATCATAAAAAACTCTAAAGAAAAATGGGTTCACAAGGCATGCTCAGATTTAGAAGACGAATTACCATAAATCATAAAGTTGGAACAAATTAGTAACAAAGTTTTAAAGGGCTTGCAAAAAAAGGAGAATAGATGAATACAAAATCAAGCATATTTTTGATTGCATCAATTACGACAGTATTTGCCATAATGATGATTCCAGGAGATATTTCTGCTGAAACCAGTCAAAATATCATTACTGTAACTCCAATTAATGAGGAGATAAGTTTGCAACAGACTGTCACTGCAATGAGTATCCCTCAAGAGAATAAACTTCCTTGGGGAACAGTCATAGGAGCGGCATCAGATTATGTTGAAAGATATCCAGTTATCATCCAATTTTACAAGGGAGAAGATCCAGTTCACTTTTCACAAGTGGATGTAAGAGGAGATGGCTCTTATGAATACAAATTTAGAGTTAGAAGTCTTGATACAGCCACAGGAGAGGTTGTAAATGTCTTTGAAGGAGATTATACTGTAAAAATCTTTAGAGTGATTCCCAACACCAATCAAATAGTTTAGAGTCAATAGGGCGTACCAGATTCTCTTTGTTTTGCCAGAGCTGTAACATACCATTCAAACTCATCTAGAAATCTTGAAAATCTTCTATCATAGTTTTCATCAAGTAGATTTCCATCATTATCAAAGGTTTCATGGACTTTGGAGATTGGAAGTTGTGATGGAATAGCAGATGCACCCATCTCTGCTAATATTTGACGAAGATGGTTTCCTGCAACAACACCACCAAAAGGACCCACAGAATAAGAAATGATAGCTGAAGGCTTGAAAAAATACTCCTCTAAGAAATAATCCAATGTATTTTTCATCGCAGAGGATATACTGTGATTGTACTCTGGAGTTATTGGGATGTACCCATCTGCATCTTTAATGATTTTTTGAAGTTCCTGTAATTTTCTAGGCGGGGATTTCATCTCTTTGTACATTTTATCTAATAATGGCAAGTCTAATTCTACAGGGTCTACTAGTGAAACTTGATGTCCTTTCTCTTTTAGTTTACCTATAACCCATTTCGCAACTTTAATTCCATTTCTTTCAGATCTTACAGAACCAAGAATTACCACAATTTTTGCCAATAAGCATACATAATAAAACAAGATAAAATATTTTTTCTAAATTTACAAAATTATTCATAGAATTCATATACTAAATAAGTTGTTGAAGAGCTAGAAAATGAGCAAGAATTTTTGGCATGATATTGAATCAGGAGTAGATATTCCGGAAATCATCAATGTAATTGTAGAGATTCCAAAAGGTTCAATGAACAAATACGAATATGACAAAAAGCACAATATGATAAAGCTTGACAGAGTATTATTTTCACCATTTCATTATCCAGGAGATTACGGGCTTGTTCCTCAAACTTTATCGGAGGATGGCGACCCACTTGATGCACTAGTACTTGTAACCAATTCTACATATCCAGGAATTCTCATTGAAGCAAGGCCAATAGGACTACTTCAGATGAAAGATGATGGAGAACCAGATGACAAAATTATTTGTGTATCAACAAATGATCCTAGATATCTACACACTACAGACATTACAAATATTGAGGATCACTATCGCTCAGAGATTGCACACTTTTTCCAAGTCTACAAAGATTTGGAAGGAAAGAAAGTAGAAATTTTAGGATGGGGGACTGCAAAAGATGCAAAATCAGTAATTATTGACTCGGTTAAGAGATACAAGGATACTCTAAAAAAATACTAACATGTCAAAACAATGTGAACACTTTTCTCAAGAAAAAAAAGGAATTTCTCCAAACACAAAGAGTTGTGAAGAGTGTGAAAAAGAACATCTGCCAGTAGTTGCCATTAGAATGTGTTTAACATGTGGACATGTTGGTTGCTGTGATTCATCAATTGGAAAACATGCGACAAAGCACTTTCAAGAAACTGGACATTCAGTGATGAAAGCAATTCCAGGGGATATTTGGAGGTGGTGCTATCTTCATGAAGAGTATTATTGAGTTTGAGACAAACAGGTAAAATAATTTTTGAGCAAGATGATAATTGTACTATGGTTATCCAAAATTTTAGGCCTAAAATTTAATGAGTCATAATGTATTACAGAGTCACTTTAACCAGATAATGATATTATTGAATATGAGTTCGGAGTATTTCGATGAGGAAGGTCTGCTTAAAGTCGTCAAATCCTTTGAATTATCTGAGGCAATAACAAAGCTAAATTGGAATTGGAACAACTATGCAAATCCCATCAAAGAAGCACATATACTAATTTCCACTAGTCAAAAACTTTTGGTTGAAATTTCAGAGTATGATCAAAGATTAGGATCAGAACTTAGTGAGGATCAAAAAAAGAAAATTAATGATTCAGTAGAAGAGTTAGGAAAACTAATTTCATATGTTAAAAATAAAACCTACTGAAAGTTTAGAGATAATGAATTAAACTGAAAACTCTTTAGTTTGATCTTGGTAATTTATACAAAATTAATCTTCTTATTCAATTAATTTCGTAGGTAATAGTAATTTTTTGGAAGGTATTGATTTTTTAATAGTTACAAAATGATATTATCAAATGGTAGAATATCAGCTTGGAGGATGGGATTTATCAGAACTTGCAAAGAATCCAAAGAGCCAAGCATTTCAAAAACAAATTAAAGAATTAGAGAATCAGGCAAAAAAGTTTGAAAAAATAAAATTAAAACTAGATCCCAAAATGTCCTCAAAAAAATTTATGAGTATTCTACAGGATGTTGAAAAAATTTCTGAAAAGATGAGCAAGATTGGAGGATATGCATCATTATCATATTCTTCAGATACTCAATCAGATGAAGCAACATCCCTAATGACAAAGATGTCAAAATTAGGTTCTGAGATTTCTAACAGGATTTTATTTTTTGATTTATGGTGGAAAACACAAGTAGACGAGAAGAATGCAAAGAGACTCATCAAAGATGCAGGAGAACTCGCAGAATATTTGTCACACAAGAGACTATTTGCAAAATATGCTCTTAGTGAACCTGAAGAGAGAATCATCAACACATTAGATGTTACAGGCATATCTGCACTTGTAAAACTGTATGACAAGATAACTAATGCCTATGAATACAAAATGAAAATAGGAAGCAAAACAAAAAAGATGACAAGGGAGGAACTCACAAACTATGTACGAAGTACAAGTCCAAAGATTCGCGAGACTGCCTACAAAACCATTCTAACAAAATATACGGAAAACAAAGGAGTGATAGGCGAGATATATCAGAACATTGTTCTTAATTGGAAAGATGAGGGCATCGAAATAAGAGGATATGATTCTCCAATATCAATGAGAAACATTGGAAACAATGTGGATGACAAAACCATAGAATCTCTTCTTTCAGTTTGTAGGAAAAATTCTCCTATTTTTCAAAAGTTCTTTGTTCAAAAAGCAAAGATGTTGAAAATTAAAAAGCTGCGAAGATACGATGTATACGCCCCAGCAGCAGCCAATATCAAGGAAAAAAATTATACATACAGCAAATCAGTAAAACTAGTCTTTGAGTCACTTGGAAAGTTTAGTGAAACATTAGAAGAATTTGCAAGAAAAGTTTTCAATGAAAACCATATTGATTCATCTGTAAGACAAGGAAAAAGAGATGGGGCATTTTGCAGTACTCTTACACCAAAAATTACACCATATGTACTGGTAAATTTTACAGGCAAATCAAGAGATGTTTTTACTTTAGCACATGAATTAGGTCATGCAGTACACAGCCAAGCAGCACAAGATAGATCAATTTTGGTTCAAGATGCCCCACTGCCTCTAGCAGAGACAGCGTCTACTTTCTCAGAGTTGCTATTGTACGATAATCTATCTGACAAAATTTCTGATGATGAAAAGAAGATTGTGTTATCAGAAAAAATTGATGATTTGTATGCAACAATTCTAAGGCAATCATTTTTTACAATCTTTGAAGTTGATGCTCACAAGCAAATTGGAGAAGGAACCACAGTAAATGAAATTTCAAAGACATATCTGCAAAATCTAAAAGAACAATTTGGAAATTCGGTGAGTCTTTCTGAAGATTTTGCAATAGAGTGGAGTTGTATCCCACACTTTTACCATACACCATTTTACTGCTATGCATACTCTTTTGGAAACTTGCTTGCGTTGTCTCTATTTCAGAGATACAAAAAAGAAGGCAAAGACTTTGTTTCATCATACATTAACATTCTTGCAGCAGGCGGTGCCAAAAAACCAGAAAAACTTCTCTCAGAATATGGATTTGATATCAGATCTCCAAAGTTTTGGCAAGAAGGTTTTGATTATGTGAATGAGCAAGTAAAAGCACTATCATCATTGAACTAGACTTTATGATAAATGGGGCTGACAGTCCAACGCATGGACTGCCAGCTTGTTCCCCGAACGGTTTGAATTCGATGTCAAAGTCCAAACAATGACAATCCGATTTAAACGTTTGAAATTATTTTAGGTCTATTTTTTTTGGTTTAATTTTTCTGATTGTACCAGCTAGAATACCAATGGTGATTCCTAACTGATAAAGAAAATACAAAAGCACCTCAAATGTGCTAGGAGTAAGATCCGTAAATCTACTTAGACCAGTTAGTAATAGTATGAGAACGCTGAAAAAGATAACAAATGCTTTTGCTATTCCATGAATGTCCGTATATTTCAAAAGGACAAAAGTCATCACAGTGACAGAAATAGCCAGTACAGTTAGAAACCCAGTATTCATTCCAAAAATCAAAAAGACTGAAGAGATGACTTCACCTGTACTTTCTGCAGATACACTAGAGAGATCAATTTTCTCAGAAGAAGCAAAACGTGGAACACTCAAAATGGCATTTACCAAAAATACGATAAACAAAGAAATGGATACTGTCTTTACATGATTTTGAAGACGGGGAAATCGCACAAGAATAGCTCGCCCTAAAATAATTCCTTGAAATATACCAATGCAAAAAGCACTCAAAACTGCAATTAATTGAATTATTGGATCTTGAAAAACTTCAACAAGAAATGGGATTAGAGCCATTACTAGCTAGGTTTGATACAAGTGGCAATATTAGCTAGTGGATAATGTATTTTCGTAAAAAAAACAAAAAAAGTTCATCTAATCACAGTGTTTTACGATGTACAAAATAAGAATAAATTTAATAATTTCATTTCTAGAGTAGCAACCTATGCAAAAAAAGATATTTTTCTTAACATTAATTGTGTTAGCTGGAATTTCAACAAATTATGCCTATTCACAAGAAGTGGGTCTTGCAACTTTTCAGGAAACTGCACAAATAATCATAGACAAAAGCATATCTCAAAATGTTACAGCATCAATTACATTACAAAGTACTAGCATTCAAGAAATTAAAATTCCTACAGAATTAGAGCAAAAAATCAGAGAAGACGAAAGGGTAAAGGCCATAATTTTGACTAACCAAGAGCAATGCGTTCTAGGAGTAGTAAACCAGTCATGTATTATGATAAATGTAGAAAGAAATCCTGAAGATAAGGGCATTATTGCTATTCAAGATTCTTCAAAGGAGCTTGCAGAATTGTATATTGATGAAATTAACCAAGCATTTGATACAGATGCCAAATTCTGGGCAGTTTACCTCCATACTGGTGATGAAACAAACAAAGCTCTTGAAACTTCAGGAGTAGTTTCAGGTAGAGGTATAGTTTCAGTAGTTTACACAATGCCTATGGAAGACACTAACTCAATGTATGAAAAGATTTCAGCAATGCTTGTTCCCAAAATAATTAGAGATGGGGGGGGATTCTATGATGTTGCAAAGGATTTGTCGTTTGATAAAAGAGCAAAAATGACATTTTCATTGATTCCATTAGATTCAAAATCACTCTTACAGCTAAAATTATCAGTAGATTACCCAAACAAAGCCTCAACAATTTCAGATATTAGTCCATTAGAGTTTCTTAAAATTGAGAATCTCAAAAGATCAGATTACTTTTCAACAGGATTTTATCCTTTGAATTCCATAATTCAAGTAGTAGTTTTATCACCTGAAAATACAAATGTTTCAGATGTCAAAGGAAACATCATCCCAACACAAATCATCGATAATGAAGAGATCCCCACAGACATTACAAAAGAAGGATGGATTTTTGATCCTGACGAAGGGCAGAGAATTCAAGGCAAATACATTTTTGGTGAAAAAACATCAGTAAACAAAGAAGGCCTGAAATTTTCACTTGGAGGAACACAACTTCAAAGCACGGAATTTGATGAATCAATTATTGTGGTAATTATAATCACAATAGTTGCAATTGCTGCTGCAATGTATTATCTTAAAGGGTATAAAAAATAATTACAATATGAGTACTGCTGCTGCAAATACAGTTGTCCATTTACCATCCTTGTCACCTTTTGTTGATTGAGTAATGTTTTGGGTTTTGTAAATTTCGCCTGAAATAGACCACTGTTGTCTTTTTTCATTCCAGGCTTTGTCAACATCAAATGGAATCCCCAAAGAGGATGCCAGCATTTGTGCTGCAATATCTTCAGCATAGTCCCCTGCTTGAATTTCATTTTGACCAAAAGACTCGTATTCAGAGAGATAACCATATCTGCTCTTATCTTTTGGTTGTGCAATACCTACTGATGCAGCACACATTCTATGCGGTTCATTGGTTTGATTTTTTGAATAAATTGTAAACATTATCTGGCCTGGTTTGATTAGTTTTAGACCTTCCTTTCTAGAGATTAATTTAGCATTGGGTGGAAAGATACTTGAAATCAATACAATATTTGTTCCCGCCACTCCAGCATCTCTTAGAGCATATTCAAAACTCGTCAACTTATCTTCATGAACACCTTTACCTTTGGTAAGAAACAATTTCTTGGATACTAGATCTAACATTTCTGAATTGATGAAAGAGAGTTATTATTTATACTTTAGTTGAGAGAAATATTTTTCATAATTGATTTAAAAAATTTACAATATCATAACTTGTTCAAATACGTTTATGACAAAAAAGGAATCAGATATTCGCATACAAAGTATTTGAAACAAATGTTCTAGTCGTGTTTCTTTTTTTTCTTTCTTTTATCAGGATCCTTACGTGTCTGGGTTAAAAAGGTAAATGTGAAAAATGCAGCCAATCCAATATTGACTACGCCCATGAAAGTAAGAATCAGGGTCATTGAGGGAGGAGCAAATTGTAGCCCCATAATCAAACCCATTATGCCTGTTCCAAGAAACATCATCATCAAAACCTTTAGCCTATTTGGCTCGATGTACCTTATTCTCATCAAAGGTATCAAAATTGGGATTATTATAAACTGACGGTTAATTCAAACATACGAGATCAAGTGAATATCTTTTAGATTCTTGGTAACATTTTAAACCTGAAAAATTTCATTTTACTTTGTGCCAATGTAGCTCAGCCTGGTTAGAGCAGCTGATTTGTAATCAGCAGGTCGTGGGTTCGGATCCCGTCATTGGCTTTTAAATTTCTCAAAAATGAAGAATAATTCTAAAATTTGGCAATACGAATAAGTATGCTAAGATTTGGAACAAATTCAAATGAGTTCTGATGATTTTGAATTGAATCAAAATAATGAAAAAATATCTGTAAAAAAATCAACATTTCGTGGATTAATCATAGGAGTAATTATAGCAGTAGGAGTTGCAGCATTTTTTGCAGGCGCATACACATCAAATCTAAATTCTAACCAAATTTCTGAAGAAGATCTTCAAGATGCAATTGCCAAATTAGAACTCAAGGTATTGCAAAATCAATTACCTACTAGCCAACCAAACCTTCCAATAAAAATTTCAGCAGATGATGACCCAATGATTGGAAACCCAGATGCACCAATTACAATAATTGAGTTTACAGATTTTCAATGTCCGTTTTGTGCAAGATTCCATACTCAAACACTCCCATTAATTATTGAGGAATACATAGAACCAGGTAAAGTGAAACTAGTAGTCAGAGATTTCCCAATTCAGAGTATTCATCCAAATGCAGTACCTGCATCTGTTGCATCAGAGTGTGCAAATGAGCAAGGTAAAGCCAAAGAAATGCATGACATGTTGTTTTACAACCAAAATGAATGGAGCAGACAAGAAACTGCGGATGCGTTATCTTTGTTTAGTCAATATGCTACAGAAATCCAATTAGAGCAAGAGACATTTGATTCCTGTCTCATCAATGGCAAGTATATTGACGAAATCAAAAAAGATCTTGACGATGGACGAGAATATGGAGTTTCAGGAACACCAGGATTCTTTGTAGGAAATGATCAAATAGGATATGTAGAGTTGAAAGGGGCTCAGCCATTTGATAGTTTCAAAAAAGTTATTGATGCTCAACTAGATGCGTAAAAATAACAAGCGTTTATTAGACCTAAATCAAGAGTCGCAAATATCGGAATAACGACGAGTGAGCAATGAGCTTTTTCGTTGTTGCTTAAGAGAAGAAAACAAAAATGACAGAATTTAAAGAATTAGGATTAAACGAGGACATACTGAAAGGAATTAATGATCTTGGGTATAAAGAAGCATTTCCAATACAAGAGGCAGCAATTCCAGTATTACTTTCAGGAAGAGATGTCGTAGGACAAGCTCATACAGGTTCTGGTAAGACTGCAGCTTTTGCATTAGCAATGCTACAAAAAATTCAACCAAAAAATGGAATTCAAGGATTGATCATGGCCCCTACAAGAGAGTTGGCAATGCAGATTTCAGAGGAAATAAAGAAATTTGGAAAATATACCAAAATCAGAGTAGCAACAGTTTATGGAGGACAAGGAATGGGAATCCAGCTAGACGCTCTTGATAGAGGAGTAGAGATTGTCGTAGCAACACCAGGTAGACTAATAGATCATCTCAAAAGAGGTACAATAGAACTAAGGGACATTACCCACATCGTTCTGGATGAAGCAGATACAATGTTAGACATGGGATTCATTGACGATATTCAATTTATTTTAGATTTAGCACCAGAAGAGAGAGTAATGTCATTGTATTCAGCAACAATGCCAACTGAGATTCTAAGACTCTCTGAGGAGTATCTGAATAATCCAAAACAGTTTCTATTAGATGCAGATGATCTGAGTGGGGAAGGAATAGATCAATCATATTTAGTGATTAAAGACCGAGACAAATTCAAGTATCTAATTGATTTTATCAAACCAGTAAGACACCAAGCCATTGTATTTTGTTCAACAAAATACAGAACTAGGGATGTTGCAAAGTTCCTTCATCAAGAGAAATTCAATGCAGTAGCAATAGAAGGCGACATGTCACAGCACAGAAGAGAGCAAGCAATGGGAAAATTCCGAAGTGGAAAAGCTGACATCCTTGTAGCAACAGATGTAGCCTCAAGAGGCATAGATGTGCCAAGAGTAGAACTAGTGATTAATTATGATGTTCCAAATCAAGAACTAGTATACTTTCATAGAATTGGAAGAACAGCTAGAGCAGGTGCAAAAGGTAAAGCAATAACATTTGTGTCATATTCATCTGTTGGAGATTGGAATCTTATCAAACGTCAAATCAAAGTTCCACTCGAAGATTTGAATCAAAAAATGGGAATTCAAATTTCAATTCCAGATCCTCTAAAAAGACAAATGCCATCAAGAAGATATGGAGGTCAATCAAGGTCTAACTATTCCAAAGGAGGACGTTCTGGAGGATATGGAAGAACAGACAGAGGCCGAGATTCAAGAGATGATAGAGGCGGTAGAAAAAGATTCAACGACAAAGGCGGTAAAAATAGTTACGGCGGTCGTAGTAGATGGTAGTAATTGTAAAACTTAAAGGCTTGAACTGCGTAATTGTTGTAAGATAAGGTAATGATCAAAGGATTCATTTTATTAAATTGTGATCTGGGTGCTGAAGAATACATTGTAGATAAATTAAAACAGATGCAAGAAGTTAGAAATGCATATCTTACTTTTGGAGCATATGATGTAATTGCAGAAATCCAAACAGAAAGTCAAGAAGAATTTGAAAAAGCAATTGCAACAATTAGAAAACTCTCCAGAGTGGTTAGTACAATGACACTAAATGTGATTGTGCCCGAATAATTGTTTAGGGCGTGATTTTTGCATAAATTAGTTTCAGACAGTAGCCAAGTTTGTTCCTAGTTTTCAGTTTTTCGTCTTCTACTTGAACGTAATCTGGTGTTACATTGGTCAAAACTAGGCAGATTCTAAACTGATGGCCAATCCAGTACCAGTATTATTATCGGGCTATCTGATACAATGTGCTTGATTTCAAGAAATTGTCTTTTACTGTAACTTGCACTAAATAATCTGCAGCCAGCCCCCATCATCCTTGTATCAAAAGTTACCTAATGTCAGTAATGAATCTAGTTTTATTATGTTAGATTAGTTAATAATAGTTGCAAAATTATTCATGCCTATTTTTTTGACAAAGTTGGAATTACATTACGTAGAACAAAGATCCCAGGAATTAAAAACATCAAAACAGCTACAACTTGTATCCACAAAACCTTATGAATTGCCATATCTAAAGCAATTTCTCTAAACAAACCAAATGTAGCAAGTATCATAATTACTAATGGATATGCAGACCAAATAACACCACCAAATAAAATAATCACTAAAATTATTTTAAATATTTTTAAAAATAAAAAGAGAGAGGGATTAGTTTGCATAGTGCCAAGCAATGACATATCCATCCCACCACCAAACAGGTGCAGTATATTCCAGAATTTCAGGATTTGGTTCAGGACCTTGGGAATTAAATGAATTGTAAGTTTGGACTATCCCTTGCATTCTCATTTCACCACGATAACAACCATACGCATTTACTTCTTTGGCATAATCATTTCCATAATTCCCACTGGCATAAATAGGAACTTGATGATATCCATCACCTAGTAGATAATCTACAGCACTACCAATTGTATATAATAAATATACTTGAGGTGCAGGTAATGGATTCCAAGGAGCGCCACCACAAACTTCACCCCATGCAAAGGCTTCAGGTAATATCCAATCAAAACCAATAATATCATTTATTAATTCTTTAGATTTTGTTTTTTTATCTTGAATATCTTTAGTGAATTCTGAGAACTTTTCAGTTAACTCATCACTAACGACTGGTTTTTCATCGGGGTTGTTTTGTGCTTGACTACGGAAAGAGTTTTGCATTTCAATGTAATCAGAAGCAATTTGTATTGTTTCTAGATCTAATGGAATCTCACTAATGTCTTTTGTGAATTGTACTAAACCATTTTCATCTAAGATCACATATGGTGTAATTGCTTTAATTGTATCTGATACTTGTGTTGGTGAATATCTTTGAGTTTCTGCATCACCTTGTGCTGCATTCATACCAGAGAATGGTAGAACCATTGCAACAATGAGTGATGCAAACAGTGTTGTTTTTGCGTTCTTATACGTCATTGTACTATATACAACACCTTGTTATAATACAATTGATAATGACTTGCGGTATGCCTTAAAATAATAAACAAGTTTATGGCAATTTACTATCTTACAAAGTATACGTAATGCCTGCAGCCCACAAATTGTACGGTTATACCAATAAAACAAAATCAAAGCACCAAAAAAGGTTCTATTAGATTTACGGGATCTATCCAAACTGCTGTAAACTTGAGGCTCTGATCTATTCTTTGAGACAGATGATGTCTTTATTCACATTGACCTAAAGACCGTCCAAACAAGAAATATTGGCGACTACAAGTGAATGATAGTCAAGACAGGCAAAGCAAAAAATGAGGAATATGCGGATGTATTGCCTGTAGAATATCAAAACGAGGGAAATCCAAAACCATGCCTGACATATTTTGTTACCATTCTTTATGATGAGGGTAATTTGGATATTCTAAACATCAACTTGTTGTGTATGCCTAACGGTTCTCTTAGTTCTGTTTATGGCTCTAGACCACTACAGGCAGGAAAGAATCCAGGTAAAATCAGATTTAACATAAAGGATGCAGGCACTTTTGAGTTGTTAGATAAAAAACCAAAAAGAATTAAAGTTGTATATTTCAATGAAAAAATGAATGATGAATGCAAGAAACAACTTTGCTATATCAAATCAGTTTATGATAAACAGCCTAAACTTTAACACCTCCAGACACTTTCCAGTTCTGAATGAATCTTTAGAAGATCAGGTCTCTATAACTTCACAGAGCCGAAATACATTAGGTATTTCTAACCTCTTTTTTTTATTTTGACATTAAGGAAGATTTTATTATATGTTGGATTGCCTGTATGTGGAATTTTATCACATCTTTATTTCTCATTATTACTTTCAATATTCAACATTGAATTTGATGACATTAAAATATTAATCATGTTTCAACCAAGTTATCTAATTATAGTAAATACACTTCCATATTTTGCATATGAAAAAGATTTGTTACAATATCAGTGGTTTATGCTTCCATTTTTAATTATAATTTCAAATATAATACAATGGCTTCCAATTGCATATATTATCAATAAAGTGTGGTTAAAACGAAAATATATTAACAAATCTTAAAATCATGGATTACATTTACTACATAATTTAATATTTGGATTATTTCTCCATGAAGGTTGAAACATGATTAATATTTTAATGTCATCAAATTCAATGTTGAATATTGAAAGTAATAATGAGAAATAAAGATGTGATAAAATTCCACATACAGGCAATCCAACATATAATAAAATCTTCCTTAATGTCAAAATAAAAAAAAGAGGTTAGAAATACCTAATGTATTTCGTTAACTCTGAATTGTGGTCGTATATATCAAGTGCATGATTCCAAGTATTTGCATAAATGCTTACACCACTATACCAAGTTCTTGTTTTATCACCATGAGCCGATATACCGTACCCATTTCCTCGATCCCAAATATCATCAAACTGTATTTGACCATTCAAAATTACAAATGTTTCAACATCTGTAATTCTACCATGATGGACTAATCTATACTGATCATAAATAGAATCAAGTATTGGACTTGGATCATCTTCATCTTGCCATTCTAAGACATATCTAGTTGTACTTTGACTGCTTGAAACTATTTTATCAACACTGATTAGTTGATTTCCACCATTGACATTATAATACACATGACTTGTCCAACCAGTACCACCAAAAACATCTACAGATGGTTGAACAAATCTAGATATTTGATATTGATTAGTTGTGGCCTGAGCTTCAGGAATTAGATTCCACATTCCATCAACTTCTACAGTTTCATTTATGACTTGGACATCATCTTTCAAATATGCTTGTTCAATTTCAGCACGTTTTATGATTTCACTCATCACATAATCTTTGAATTTAGATATTTGTTGATCATCTAATGTATGACCAACAACACGTTCTATTTTCTCTAATGTTTTATCAAGTGCCTCATCATATTTTGTCTTTAATTCAACTTTTTTCTCGTCTTTAGATTTGTCTTTTTGATCTTGCTTGACATATTGTTTTACCTCTTTATCTACATCTTTGAGTAAATCCTTGACAGATTTTTCATTTGATTTGGCATCTGCACTATCCATCATTGAAAATGGTAAAATTAATGCAGTCATCAAAGATGCAAACAGTATTGTTTTTGCGTTCTTGTACGTCATTGTATTGTATACAACACCTTGTTATAATACAATTGATAATGACTTGCGGTATGCCTTAAAATAATAAACAAGTTTATGGCAATTTACTATCTTACAAAGTATACGTAATGCCTGCAGCCCACAAATTGTACGGTTATACCAATAAAACAAAATCAAAGCACCAAAAAAGGTTCTATTAGATTTATGGAATCTATCCAAACTGCTGCAAACTTGAGTGACCTGTACAATTTTGGTGATCCGGACTCAGAATTCTAAACAGACGTTTCTGACCTTTCTTGATAGGCTTTTTGTTTTTACCAGTAGATTTTTTGGAATTTCTTAGCCTTCAAGACAAAATTGATGAAAATTCTTTTGATCTTTTAATGGAACTAAAAAGAAAGCGTAACAAGTTTTATCATAATGGAAAGCCTGTAGCAAAAGATTATGCCGATCGCTGTCTCAAATATGCCATGAGGCTACTTGTTGAGAAAATTCATCCGTGCATTCATTTATCAGATAATCTGATGCTTACCAAGGTAGCATAAAGAATAAAGTTAAAATTCTCATTCTATTATTCTATTTAGAAAATATGTTGAGACCTGATGACCTGTTCTATCAAATTAAACTAATTTCGAATTTTCAAATGAATTGAAAAAAATAAATTAATTTCCAAGTAAAATTTAATTTTCAAACAAGGGGGCTTAATTTTGGACTCATTTTAATTTTCATAATTATGATTCTTCTAAAGTATAAAATCACATCTTTGGTTTGATTTAATGGCTCAAAATAGAGGAATGTTGGTTACAAATATTCTACGTGTCAAAAATCAGAATATACGATCTGATTTTTAGTTTTCTCATAGTTTTACACCTATATTGGTCAGAAATCTTTTATCAGCGATCAAATTCTATTACTGTAGAATGTTAAGAACTTTTAAGAAAATGTCAAAAATGAGGCAAAAACAGATGATAAAAACTAAATCCATTTACAAACCCGTCGAGGAAGAAGATGGACTTCGAGTGTTGATTACTAGATGGTATCCAAGAGGAGTCAAGAGAGAGAAATATGATATTTGGGTGCGAGAACTAGCTCCAAGTGCCGAACTACTAAAAAGATATAAAAATTCTGAAATTGAATGGGCTGATTTTACATCTACTTTGTTATCCGAAATACAAGATAGCATGGACAGTATTGAGGCAATACATGCGTTACAAACCCGAAGCAATATGCAAGACATAACTTTACTCTGTCATGAAAAAGATGGATGTCCTTGTCACAGACACATGATTAGAGATTTGATTGAAGATCCTAGATTGTTGCAATCAAACTTTGTACCTGAAAATACTAATGATCAAAAACTTATTCCTATAACGATTCATGTTTCCGACAAGGAAACATTGGTTATACCCTGATTCTCCTATGTGGAGATTATCCCATACTTGTTCCATATTTTTATTATTGCGAATCCATTCATAAACTCCCCATTCTAACACTCCTTGTGTATGATGTCCTTTCTTGGCTCTACAGGTTGGACATTGATATGTAATTGTAGGACGAACTTCATAATTATTGATTGTAAGAAATGGATCTCTATTTTCTAATGTAGTTTGTATTGTTGTATCTGTCTCTTTTCTTTTTTCTAATTGTTTGGAAACAATTTTTGGTACAATAATTCCCAGACTTAGTTTTTTGTCATTAATATCTTCAATACAACCGTATCCATAATTTGTTTTCAGTTCTTCAATTAATGCAACCCATTCTTTTCTTTCAAGTTTTCTCTTAACTTTGATTTTGTTTGATAGTGTATCCCATTCAGATTTTGAACCCTGAATTTTCCAGCTTTCATCTCTGCTATCCTGTTTATTACGTTCAAGAGGAATTGAAATTATGTTCCAGCGTTTCATTGGAGAGCTTGGCGGTACTGGATAAATTCTAATCAAGCCATGTTCTTTTGAATATGCAACGGTACACACAGTTTTTCTATTATCGCTAATTTCATCAGGTACAGCATTTCCAAGAACTATCAAATCTTCAAAATATTTTTTCTCTATTTCTTCACTACGTTCTATATCATCAAATTGTTTTAGACCATCTGCATCAGACATATTATTATCTGATCTGATAATGAGTTGTAATATTTAACAACATATCATAGATGAGAAATTCTCCAAATAATCCCTTTAATTTCACGAAATCTTTTCAAGCCAATATCTTTTTCCATTTGCTTCACCCATTTGTTATTTGGAACTATTTGTTCCAAGCCTAATTTGGTTCTTATTTCAGTCCATGTCATTCCATCATCATTATACTGTAAGACATCTTTGATTTTATCACGAAATTCTACATACGACATTTTTAGCTCCTTGTATTTGAGTTTTTTTTCTTTAGATGGTTTTGCAATAAAATTAATTACAATTCTATCCCCTATATTCACTACATCTAACTCAGAGCCTGCTTCCCAATCCAATTCTTGAATTATTTCTTCAGGCAGAGTTATCACATACTTGAATTGCTCTTTGTCTCCATACTTGTATGCCAAAACCTTTTGGAGTTTCATATCTTTGTTATTGAAATATGTGTATTATAAGTTATGGTACCACAATGTATAAATAATTATGGTACCATAACCTAAACATAATGAAAGAAAGTGGTACCATAAAATATAATCACAGAAAACAAAAAGGAATACAGATTGTATCAGAAAAGAACATCAAAAAAATTACCGCTAATCATTATTTAGTAGAATCACAATCTCAAGACAAAACATACCATGTAAGAAAATTGTCAGCTTCTGATGTATGGATTTGCGAATGTGTTGATTTTCATTACAGGTTGAGAACACAAGATAATAAAAACTGCAAGCACATAATCAGTTGTCAAATCTTACAAAATACAATCAAGAAAGAAAAGAAAATTGAGATAGTAAATTCAGATACAGTAAAGGCATGTCCACAGTACCACAATCAAAAAGAATGGATTTAGAAAACTCAAGGATCAAGTAAAGAGACAAAGATACTGTTGTAATCAGTGTAATTACAAATTCGTGCTAAATGATTCTAGTTTTCTTAACATGAGGGTTAATCCACAAATAATCACAGAATGTCTTAATTTGGTGATGAGTGGAATGTCATATCGTAACATTGCTAGACATGTTTATGCTACACATCAAGTAAAGATTAGTCACGTATCAATAAAGAGATGGATAGAAAAATACACATACGTTATCAAGGAATATGTGGAATCATTTTATCCTCAAGTCAGTGATGTTTGGTATTTAGATGAGATGGTTCTAAATGTAAAAAATACAAAAAAGACAGGTAAGGGATTTCATGACTGGTTATGGAGCATCATTGATCCTAAAACTAGATTCCTCATTGCTACAGAAGTATCAAAGAGACGTGAAATTAATGATGCAAAGAAAATCATTACATCTGCGAAGAGACTGACAATCAATGATCCAAATTATATTTTGACTGATTCTCTAAACTCTTACCAAAAGCCAATACGAGATGAATTTGAGAACAGGGTCGCACATATCAAGACAAAATCACTAAAGAATGGATTTGTGAATAGGTCTATTGAGAGATACCACAATGAAATTAGAGAACGACTAAAAGCTAGACGTGGTTTGGGTAATGATAAATCCGCACAAACATTCTCAGAACTCCTAAAGATAAATCATAATTTTGTCAAACCACATCAAGGACTAGATGGCAAGACTCCTACACAAGCTGCAAATATAGATTTGAATCTAGGTGATAACAAATATCTTGACTTGATAAAACAAGCTGGAAGAAAACCAAACTTTGTAAATAATTTGGGAAAGAGAGTTAAGAAAGTCACTATTGTTAATGAAGGTGACTCTATCAAGGTTACACCTACAAGATGGATTGACAAACATATCTGGAGAGAAATAAATGATATTCTAAGACTACATGAGTTTAGTTGGTTATCAAATGGTAAAGATAGTTGTTAGATGAAACTTTTATCTTAATTTTTTACATTCAAATTGTAAAGTATTGGTTTATTCCTTTTGTACCAACCAATCTTTGATGATTGCAGTTGCCTTGCAATCATCTCTGTTGTAATCTAATATCAAATCCAACTTGTCTTTGTTGGAGTTTGGTTTCTGAATATATTGATGGTATAGATTAATTGAGTTAAGTGTATTGACTTCTTGTTTGTGTTTCCACTCAAAACCCATCCATTTTGCTATTGATTTTATACTTGTATTAGGTAGTTTATTAGTAATTGATTGAATATCTTTTGGTTGAAAAACCATATTTCACTTTAAGTAATTTGAGAATCATTTTGTATTGAGCAGGAATTTTTATGTCTGTTTTTAGATTATCAAACGTGTTGATTACGACATATTGGCTTGAAACCATGTTAGAAGTTAGCTACCTTGATAAATAAAAATAGCGAAATTCACGCATGGAATAATTGTTATATGAGTTAATTAGGATTATTTCAAATTGCAAAAAATTGATTATGAAGGAAAAGTTTGGGTATTAAATTATAATAATCCTCAACCACTATTAGAGCATACTCTTCACATGCTAGAAAAACACGGAGTTAAGCGTGAAGATATGATAATAACTGAAACTCCAACTGCAAAAGTAGGCGCAATAGTAGTTGAGATTTGGCCATATGAGCTTGTCATAGCAAGAGTTAGAACAACTCGCAATGATTCATTTATCAGCGGTACTGAATTTACAATTGAACTAAAATTAGATGAAGACGGGAATTATATAGATTATCTTTGAAAAAAAAGAAAATTCAAAATATCGCAATTGTTGTAATAGTTATTCTCATCATTGGATCAATTATAGCATACAATTATTCAGCAGATCAAACCAAACAAAAAGGGTTACAGTTTGGAATTGGGCTAGACCAAATTCAAGAAGATGTAAATCAGTTGCAGATAAAATTTTATTCTGAGAAAAATAGTTGGGAAGAAGGAGACATTTCAAAAGAAGAATTGTTGGGATTTTATGAAAAACATTTAATGGAATTTAAAGAGATAATCTCCAGATATGATGAATTAACTCCACCAGAACTCTTCAAGAGTTCAGTTGAATTGTTAAAGATCTCGTCTGAAACTCAGTTAGAAAGTGACTCAGAATACATTGAATGGATAAAAACAGGAGATGAATCAGCTAAAGTAAGATCAGACACGCAATTTCAAGAATCTTTAGAATATGAAATGTTAGGACTAGTTGAATTCTATTCAGCTAAAACAGGTGTAAAAAATTATGAGGAATCAGAAAAATTCAAAGCACCGCAAATAGGTTTAACACAAAAAGTCATTCAAGTATCAGAGAATATGAAAAAACAATGTGAAAAAGAATTTAGAAATGAGTTAGGAGAATTTGATTCAGATAAAATAGAGATTGATTGGTTCAATTGTATCAATGAGGCTGAAGAATGGGAGATTGAGCACCTTCCTTAACTGCAGAAATTTTTATCCCAGAGTACTTTGTGTTTTAATTATTTTCAATTATGTTCAATAGTTCATTTATAGAAATAGGTTTGAAGACAATTTTACGTAAGTTATAGATCTCTAATGTGTTTAGTTCTTTGTCAGAAATAATTGCGGCAGTGAGAGCCATTTGGAATTCTAATCAATGAGAATTTGGAACTTGAAAACGGTTTGAAATCTTTCTGGCATTTTGTGCATCTCATTCTGTCTCTGCTTTTCATGATATAGAGATCTTTGTTTTTGCAGAAAATGCAGGAAAGATCCTCAGTATATCTTAATTCTAGGAATTACACTAACTATGATTCAAGTCTGATCAGAATATTACGGAAATATTCTCTAAACCTAATTCTATTCCATGATTTGGATGGATCTAAAGTCCTTTAGGCATTCTAGTTTTATTATGTTTGAATAGTTAATAATAATTGTGAAATTATTTATGCCTATTTTTTGAGCATTTTATTTTTCATTCTCACATTGTTTATGTTTTCAATAATTCTAAAAATACCATAACAACATAATCCAAAAATAACAAACACCAGTGAAATTCGAAGATAATCAAATAATGTTAAAGTAATAAAATCATCAAAACTAAGTTCAAATATTTTTTTAAATATTAATCCGTCTTGGAAAGCAATTACAAATAACACTAGGATTAGAACAATTTTAAAAAAAAGAGAGGTTAGTTGATAATATGCCAAGTAAGAACATAATTACCCCACCACCATACAGGCCATATATAACTCAACAACTCAGGATTTGGTTCTGGACTTTGAGAATTATATGTATATGTTCCAGTAACAAGACCTTGAGATCTTAGCTCACCATTATTACAACCAAATGCATTTACGTTTTTGGCATAATCATTTCCATGATGACCCCAAGTTTGTACCAAAGGAGCTGTCTCGTGATGATTGTGTAAAATTATATCAGGTCATCCCAAATCTATCAAAGGCCGTATCTGTTGCAGAGAAAATCATTCCATTGGATCAGAAATTACGAAGAGAGTATCTCAAGGTTTTGAGTCATAGTCCAAAAACATCTCATCTCAAGTTGCTCAAGAAAGCAAAGAGTGGATTACAACAGAGAGTTACCATTTTGTTGAAGGGAAATGCCAAGAAGTTATAGTTTGGCTGTGAGGAAAGATATGGATGTTGCAGAGATTGCAGATGAGATATTTTCTGATTATTTGCAAGTAAATCTAGGCACAAATCATAACAATACTGTAAATCAAATCATTGAAAACCACGTACTAAAATCCGCTTTAAACCAATGTTTGGATCATTTTCTGAGATGTAAACATGTTTTTTAGAAGTAAATATTTTTGAAAAAACATCAGTCATTTCAGAATTATCATCAATATGAAAAATTTGCATATTTTGATTAAATTTTCAGCATTTTATTATAATGTATGTCTAATGTAAACACCAAGATTCTTTTAATTTTTGAATTCATAAACTAAATTAGAGAACAAATATACTAATTTGTGCCTGTACACAAATAAAAGAGTCAACAGTGCATTGCAATAAACTTCTTTAAAGAATACAATGAAAGGGAATTATGGAAAAAATTTTCATGATTGTAATTATTTTTGCTGGAATAACACCATTAGCATTTGGAGAAGTATTTATCCAAAATGATCAGCAATACATGGGAGATGATGGTGCACTTCATATTGTTGGTGAAATTAAAAATAATTTAGAAGTCCCATTAAACCAAATTAATATTCATGTAACTTTACTTGATGAAAATAATCATATAATTGAAACAAAGGATACAAGTTCCCTAGTAAATGTAATCATGCCAGGAATGAAAGGTCCATTTGATCTTGTTTTAACAAATGATGAAGCAAAAAAAACAAAATCATATGCACTGAAACTAGACTACAAGATTAGCCCTCCAAAAAATCAGGTCATAGATATTATCGAATCAGAGTTGTCCAGAGACAATTATAATAATTTGATGATAACTGGAACTGTCACCAACAAAGGAGACATTACAGCCAATACTGTGGCAGTGATTGCTACACTTTACGACAAAGAAGGAAATGTTGCAGCAGTGTCTAGAGTTAATCCAGAACCAGATTACCTAAGAGCAGAGGATAGTGCATTCTTTGTAGTACCAATTCCTGACAAAATTCAAACTAGTGAAATTAATGATTATACTTTGATTGCAGAATCAGAAGAATATGCAGCTGTTCCAGAATTTCCTGTAGGAACACTTGTTTTGTTAGTTGGAGCATTATCAGTATATATCGGAATTACAAAATATTCAGGCAGAATCATAACAAACCTGATTTCTGCAGCAAATCTAAAGTAGGAAGAATTTCTTCCAATAATTTTGTTCTTTCTAGAGGTGTTGGTTTTGAGAATTTCATCTGAAAAGTAATGGTCAGCATATCTTGATCAGTATGAGATATTCTAATAGAGTGAACATTGCGATTGGTTTGAGATAAAAAATTTTTCCATTTTTGTAAATGTCCAGTTACTCGAATTACATTTTGTTCCACTTCAGAAATACTAGTATTCAAATCAGTATCAAATAATCTAAACTTGACAAGAGGAACCATAATCAACCCACCTGAAATTTTGTCATGGTTTTTTAACATGGATAAAATAATTTCTTCAGAATTTTCTTTTGGATGTAAATCACCATAGTCAGGATCAAAATACCCTGCAATCAACTTTTTAGAATCATATATATGAAAAAAATTTTCTTCTGATTCTAATTTCCACAACATTTAGAGAATAATTCATGAATAAATAAACGATTAATCAAAGACAATTAAATAAACTAGGGAAAGGAGAAAAAGTCATGATAATTTCTAAAGAGAATAAAGATTTCATTGATAGTTTAATTGACTATTACATTAGTGAATCAGAATCATATAGACAGATTGCAGAGAATTTTGTACCGGAGATAGAATCTGTCCCAGACACAGCATTTGGAATTATCACAGGATGTGTATATTCTGGATTTTTGCAAGCATACCAAAACCAACAACAAACTCCAGGTTTAGAAGATATGCAAGAATTCAATCAAATAATTAAAGAACGTGCCCCTCTAATCAAAAAAGCCTTACTTGATCCATCTAAGTTGCAAAGTAATGAAAAAGAATCAGAAAACAAGGATGATCAAGATTCAACAGAAAATGATGCATGATTTTTAATTAGAAAGAGTGTCCAATTGGACACCCTTCTGTTGGATATGGTCGTATTATCGCAGGTATTTGAATACAGTATAGTTGGCTTGCGATAACAAAAATTTGGAATTATCGGTTAAAACATTTACGTAGAAATCAGCAGTAAAATGATTTTCAAAAAATAATAGTTACAGTTTAATGGTATTTGAGAGAAATGGGAACTATGAAGGTAGATGGGAGTAAAATCATCTTTGGACTAGGAGTGTCCTCAGCTGTAGCAATAGCTGCATTTGCACTATATTTCTCAATTCGTTAAAGATAAATCATTAAGAAAATCAAACAAAGCATTGTCAGCAACAAATGAATTCAAAATTACACAGATTGTAGATAATGGTAATATGATTCAATTGACATTAATTGAAAATGTTTCAACTGAGCCAATTTCACAAAAACAAATGATCATAGAAAATGTTTCAAAAAAGCTTGATTCAGAAACCAAAGAGCAAGTTATGCCATTACTTGAAGCAATATTGCAATCTCAACCAACTGTCAATATCAAAACATATCAACAAACACAAATTACAATAGCAATGCCAAAATCAAGATATGACCATATGGGAAGGCCTAAAGTTGGAAATACAATTGAGATAGATATGAAAAAAATCTAAAGATGTGAGTTTATCTCATCAAGTGTATGTAATGGTAAAGAGCAAGAAAAATCCTTGCAAACAAAAATTGAAGTTTTATCTTCAAAAATTTTCCCTGCAAAGAAAGAATACTCGGATAGATTTTCTAACTGGGTGGAATTTTGAATTGTAACCATAAATGAATTGGGCAAATAGGTTGCAAGAAGAGATTTGCAAAGCTCAGAATTTTCCGTGTTGATAATAGTAATTTCTACAGGTTTTTCTAAATAGATAGAAAGAGTGTTAAGCAAATATCCAAATCCAAATGGATTTTCAGCAGCCATTTGTGCCTGAGATTCTAGAATTTTTGTGGTAATTTCAAGGAATTTTTGTTCTTGAGACAAATGATACAATCTAAGCATCACAAAAGCAGAGACAGAATTGCCTGATGGTAAAGACAGATCATAGTTACTTTTTGGTCGAATGATTAGTTTTTCATGTTCATCTGAAGTCATAAAAAAGCTATTGTTCTCAGAATCCCAAAAGTGATTTACCAAATGATGTCCCAATTTCAGAGCTAGTTTAAGATATTTTGGTTCAGGTTCAATCTCAAAGATATCTAGTAACGCGTTTGTAAAATAAGAGTAATCTTCAAGATATCCATCAATTTTTGCAGTTCCATTTTTGTAAGTTCGTAATAGTTTGTCACCTGCAAAAAGATTATTTTCAATTAGAGAAATACAGGCTTTTGCAGCATCAAGATATCTAGTATCATTTGTTACACGATAACCTTTTGCAAATGCAGTAATCATCAATGAATTCCATGAAACTAAAATCTTATCATCCAAACCAGGAGGAACTCTAGTTGAACGAACTTTTAATAATTTCTCAGAACATGTGTTTAAAATATCTCTAATTTTTTCTTCTGTAATTCCAAAATTAAAAGCAACAGTAGAGACATTGAGATTATTACATAAAATGCTGCTTCCCTCCCAATTTCCCCCATCAGTAACATCATAGTAAAGACAAAAGAGATCAGCGTCACTACCAAGAATTTCTTTTATTTCATTTTTACTCCAAACATAAAATTTTCCTTCAACACCTTCAGAGTCTGCATCATATGCAGAGTAAAATCCACCTTCTGGGGAAGTCATTTCACGTAAAACAAAATCAAGTGTTTTTTGTAATACTTCAAGATAAAAAGGATCTTTAGTTATTTGGTATGCTTCTGCATAGTTTACAGGAATTAACGCATTATCATATAACATCTTTTCAAAATGAGGTACCAACCACTTTGCATCAGTTGAGTATCTATGAAAACCGCCTCCAATCTGATCAAAGATTCCACCCTTTGCCATTTTCTTGAGAGTTTTGAGCGCAAATTCGTTGAATTGTGAATGGCCTGAAAGCTTTGCATAATGAAACAAAAATGAAACATTTGCAGCATTAGGAAATTTAGGTGCAGAGCCAAACCCACCATAACTTGAATCACCTAATTGAAGCAAATTCATGGCAGCCTCATCAAGTATTATTCGTTCTAATTTTGATGGAACTTTGATTGCCTCTGCTTTGTTTAATGTATCAAGAAATTTCTGAGCTGATTTTTCAATGTCTTTTGGTTTTTCTTTCCATGCTTGTGAGAGTTGTCTGCAAATACTTCCAAAACCTGGACGTCCATAGGAATCCAATACAGGAAAGTAAGTTCCAGCATAGAATGGTTTTTGATCTGGAGTAAGAAAGATGCTCAATGGCCAGCCACCTTGACCGGTTGCAATTTGGCATACTTTTTGATAGATATCATCAATGTCTGGTCTTTCTTCTCTGTCTACTTTGATATTTACAAAATTCTCATTCATAAATTTTGCAACTTCTTCATTTTCAAATGATTCGTGTGCCATTACATGACACCAATGACATGCACTATATCCAATACTTAGAAAAATTGGTTTATTTTCCTCTTTTGCTTTTTTTAATGCCTCATCATTCCATGCATACCATTGTACAGGATTGTTTGCATGTTGAAGCAAATAGGGACTAGTTTCTTTAATGAGATTATTTTCGGCCATAGTTAATCAAAATCGTTAGAATATTTGTACCTAATTGGGATAATCATTACCAGATGCCCCTTCCTTCTGTAATTTCGTAAATCCGGACATTAATTTTTCCAAGTAATTTCACTTTTGATTTATGGGCTTTTTTGTCATGACTGTAATCTTTTTTTTCAACTAGTTCTTGTAATCGCTTTAATTGCTCTAAAGTTAATTTCTTGAATTCATGTTTGGAATTTGTAATGAGTCGTAATAGTTTTACTCTTTCACGATCGTCCTTTGTAATTTCAGTCATGAAATAATACACAGTACTAGTCCTTTATTTTTCTAATGAGCAAATCTTAAAATTTCGTGCTTGATTTTGGACATTATGGTAAAAATGCGTGCAATGGTACTTTCTGAATGTGCAAAAATAGAGACAAACCCATTGAAACTCACTGAAATAGATAGACATGAAATTCAAAGATCAAATGAAATTTTATTAAAAATTGAAGCTTGTGGAGTTTGTCACTCACAGCTTCATGGAATTGAAGGAGATTGGAAAGATATTGGAATTCCACCAACCCTTCCAATAGTTCCAGGCCATGAACTAGTTGGAAAAGTAGTTGAAATTGGTGAAAATGTTTCAAAATTCAAAGTTGGAGATAGAGCAGGAATCACACCACTGTTAGAGTCATGCAGAGATTGTCAGTATTGTAAAGAAGGGAAAGAAAATCTTTGTGAGTCATCAACAATTACAGGGGAATCATTCAAGGGAGGATACACAGAATACATTACAGTGACAGAAGATTTTGCAACTAAAGTTCCAGAAAGTATGAAACCTGAATATGCAGCACCGTTATTTTGTGCTGGAATCACAGCATACAAAGCAGTCAAAGCTGCAGAACCAAAACTAAATAAAAAAATTGGAATTTTTGGAATTGGTGGAGTTGGCCACATGGCAATACAGTTTGCCAAGGTGGAAAATTGTGATGTGATTGCATTTTCTAGAACTCAAAATCATCTAGACGTTGCAAAAAGGTTAGGTGCAATAGATGCAATGACTTTTTCTGAAAATCAACAAGAATTACTTGGTAAACTAAAAGAGAAACACGGAATGCTTGATGCTGCCATAGTTTTTGCACCAGCAGATGTTGTAACGGATACTGCGATAAAATCAGTAAAGAAGGGAGGATTAATTGTGATTGCAACAGTTGGAGAAAACCCAGCATTTATGGCGTTTGAAGAAAAGACAATCAGAGGAACTCTGATAGGTACAACAAAAGACATGGAGCAGGTAATCAAGATATGTGACGAAAAAAATATCGAAGTAATCTCTCAGATATTTCCATTAGAGAGTGCAAACAAAGTACTCAAAAAATTAAAAAATTCAGAAATTGAGGCTAGAGCAGTCTTAATTCCTTAACTTTCGGCTTAAATATTGGAGAATTGATTTTTTGATATGAACTGTAAGAGATGTCACCATACAGATGAAGTACATATACCAAGTGACGATAGCAGTTCAATTATCAAGGTAGGTAGATGTCAAATCCCAACATGCACATGCCAACAGTATTTGGATCCGATTCAAAAAATTGATGAAGACCTGTTGTAACGATTCATATATCAAAATCTTTTCAGAGTATTATGGATAAACACAAGCCATCAGATGAAATGATTAAAGATCTGGACAACATTCTATCAAAACTCAATGCGATGGAGATTGTTGCATCAGATGATTATCAAAAAAGTTCGATTAAGATTATGAGAGCACTGGTGGATGGTCAAATGCACTCAATCAATGAATTCCAACATCTGAAAAAAGCAATGGACTTGTTAATGTTACAATTGTTTGATGTACAAAACAAAGTCAAGAGTTAAGCTTGGTATCACTTATTCCACAACCAGTGCAACGATAAAGAGTGGATTTTCCAAGAACTTTTTCAGGTTTCATTTCAGAACCACAACAAGGACAAGAAAATTTTTCTGATTCTAAACTTGGTTTTTCTGTTGTTCGAGTGACATAATCAGGGGTTACTTTAGGGATGTCATCAGAATTACAAGGTGGTTTGTAATGAGTAATTATCCTTTTGAGTACATTTTGCCTATAATCATTAGTTGATTCAAACATAGGCAGTATTGCAAGATGTAATGATTTTTCAGATCCTGATTGTTTGATCCAGCATTTGAATTGTGAATGTTGAACAAAAAAAGACTTGTCATCAGTCTTTTCGCAATCACCAGCATAGACTATTTTGAAATTGTCTTGATCTCTAGACATAACCAGGTAGACCAGTTTTTCCATTGGAGGCCCCCATTCATCAAGAGGGATAGGTCCAAGAAACTCATACTGAAGAATTTGAATACTCAATAAAGGTATTTTTGAGCACTCTCTTTTCTTTTTTTCCCAAAAAACCACACTGGTACCACTAATTTGATCGCAAAATCCAGACTTGAAAAGATTAAATTCAAGAGTCATGGATTTTTCGTAAATGGCAAAGTATGGTAATCATGCACAAGCAGGATTTGGCATGATTGTAGTTGCTGCAAGTCTTGCAGCAATTGGTCTCATAGCATTAGGAATTGGTGAGGATGTACTCTTTGCAGATAACATGCAAAGAGAAAACACATCTCATTTCAATGAATGCAAGGAAAATGATTTCAACCAAGATGGTTGTGAAGTATACTGGGATAGAATCAACACTGAAATCTCAGGAATTCATGTAGACCTAGATAATGAAAATTAGAGTCCATTAGCATAGTCTTGTAGCATGTTTTGATTTTTTGTAAGTTTATTCATTGCATAAAATGCACCACCAACAATTCCTGCTTGATAAAAGGTATACAAGAAAACACCAGATGATGTAGGATCGGAGTGTGTGAAGCTTAAAGCAAGCATTGAAAAGAATACAAATGTTCCAACAAAGGTTACCATTCTATTTAAAAATCCAGTAGTCATTCCAACAACTCTTTTGCTAGCTGCTGCCATCAATGTAATGCTAGTAATTATCATAAAAGTGGCGCCACCGTTTGCTGTGACAAATTTATTTAACCAAGGCAAAAGTCCGTCTTCTAAAATTGTGACATCAGGGATTACACTACCTCCATTTATGGCAAAGTTTACAGAACTAAACATACCGCCAATAACAAAAATAAACAAGAATAGTTTTACGATTGAACTTTTTAATGGACTACGCAGTTCTGAAGGTTTTACTGCTCGCTGTGTAATTCGAACCCCGTAAAGAAATCCTACTGCCATTGCAGGAATGAACATGATATTGATCAAAATTGGAGATTCTTTGTTTATAGACTCAATTTGAGGGTAAAAAATTAGAAATGCAATAACTGCAAGGGAGGCTGAACTGCCAAATAATATCATGCCTAGATATTTGTGACTATTTGACTCAGAGTGGCTATTCCAATTGTACATTTTAAGAATTCTTAAGAAAATCATTAAAGGCTAAATCGAAAAATCATTTGGTCAAATTATCAATTCTGTTTACCCTTTTTAGCAGAAATCAAACAGATCATTCATGAAAGAAGTAAAGTCACTAGTCACAATAGGCACCATTATCTTGATTTTTGGTCTAATCTTTCACCTTCAAGGACAATCAATAGTAGGACCAGAGTCATCATTCATGTATTCCAATCCAGATTGGATTGCATATGGAATTCAAATTGCAATAGTAGGAATCATAATAGTTGCAGCAGGAATAGGAATCAGGATAATTAAAAGAAATTAGTTTGTCACACGAAGCGTAATAGTGCTCCTAATTTTTTGCATCTTTCTAATTTTAGATGTAATTATTTCATTCATTTGTGAGGGAGTGTCTGTGACAAATTCTGCAACAATATCATAACTACCATAAGTTATCAAACAACTTTTGACTTCGGGGATCTCTTTTAGCTGGGAATAAAGTAATTGCTCTTCTCCAATTTCACAACTAATTAGCATGTAGGCTTTGTCCATCTCAATCACATTTTCTAAAAAAATACACTAACTTAAAGACATCTAAGAAATCGTTTTTTCAAAACAGATCTCAAAAACCAGCAATAATTGGATCTTTGGGTTTCATTATTTCTCTCAACAAGATTGTTGCAAAAGAACCTCTAGATAATGAAACTTCTATCGTAGTATCATATGATGAATAATTAGTACAATGTATTGCAGCTTGTCTAAAACCACCTTCGCTACTTACTTCCTGCATCTCTTTTATGAAAAAGTCCTGGGGGGCAATTTCTTCTTGTTCTAGTATTTTAGAAATTTGATAGTCAAATCTTGTTTTTTTATAATACGAATATCCAACAAACGGTAATGCTAGATGCTGATCTAGTCCTTTCACATATTTTCCAATTATTCCATGAAAATCAAAACAAACATCACTTGGTTGTGCTTCAAATAGATTTTCACCATCAGAAAAAGCTGAACTTAGAGACTGATTAAAGAGAAAAGACTGATACGCATGAATGTAAAATCTTCGCAACGATATCTGAATAGAGCGGATTGCACGAAGTGCATCACCGTGTTTGATCATTTCTTTTAGAACAACTCTTTCAATATCCATTTGATATGGAACCTGATCAAAATATTTTTCATAGTTTTCATCATCAGAGAGTTTTTCACGAATCTCAGTATTTTCTTTAGAGTCATAGGGTGATGTGAAAGATAAAATCAGATCAACTGCTTTTTTGAAATCCCTCTGCAAAATGGCCTTTCCAATAAGATGAGTTACAGGTCTTTTTGAACCAAAGCGCTGATAACCATAAAAATTCAGAATTTTCCCAGAGTCGGTAAAAGAAGACAAATCATTTGAACAGTCAGAGATTTTTATTTTGAAATGATTTGATATCATATCTTTTTTAGATAATGGTTTTTTTACAAAGCCGATTTTTTTAAGAGAATACTTGTCAGTGGAAAAATCGTCAGTTGCTTTTCCTTTATTTCCAGAGCAAACAAATTGTTCAGTTATGGCAGATGCATCTTTTAATCCGAGAGACTTTAAGCGAATTCCTTTTTTCCTAAAGACATCAGATAAAGCATGATTGGTATCAATTTTTTTCTTTTTTAGTTTGTAGACGGCATAGCCTTCTGAATCATTTATGGATTTTTGTGCTCTCTCAGAAATTATTTCAGATACTTGAAAATCTTCAGGTTCAATTCTAATTTTTCCTCCAATTCCAGTAAATTCTGTACTGTAAACAGTGATACCAATTTGAGAATCTAAATTTGGTATCACTCTATGGTCACTGTAACAAATTTGCTGATTGCAATTTCAGGAGATTGTACTCCAAGTAGAACTTTGTATGTGCCAGGTATAGCATCTTCTGATGCTGTGATAGTTGTATGAATTGATCTAGAAGCATCAGAATCTAATTGAAATGTATCAGGAGAATCATTGTCAAGATTGACATTCAAAAACTCATTGGTAGGAGATAGAACTAATGAAACTACCAGTATGTCTTTTTGTGATTTGGGATGTACAACAAAGTTGAAAGGTAGTGTTTCCCCAATGGTAAGATTCACGGTATCGGATTCTAGTTGAATTTCAATTGGTAGGGGAATAGAGGTATCAACTACTCCAATGTTATTTTCAACCCATTCTGTAAACCAAATTTTCTCACCATCTATAGCAAAATCAAAGATTTGAGCCAAACCACAATCATCCAACATCATACCAGTTCCAGGATCACAGTCACCCCAATTGGGATTCTTTGATGGAACATGATATTCTACAAGAGACTGAGATTTTGGATCCATCACAGAGATGTTGTTTGAAGTTTGTTCATTAAAAACAAGGCGTCCTTGTTCATCAGCGTCAATCCAATAAGGTCTAGAAATTGGGGATTTGATAATTCCTGTTTGATTTCCATATGTACCAGGCAATGGTTCAGATGTAACATATTGAGTGAATTCCTCAGTGTGAGGATCAAAATTAAAGAAGAAAGACGATGTTGTATCTGCTAACCAAATAGTTCCATCACTAGTTACTACTGCTCCATTTGGGGTAAGTAATTCGGGTGGCAATGCATAGACTTCAATAAAGTCAGTTAAAGGAAGAAATTGTTCATTAGAATTTGCAACAGAATCAAAATATCCATTTTGATTAAATTTAACTAAAACCCCACCTTGTTGGAATAACCAATTTGTAAACCAGACATTGTCATTTTCATCTATGGTAAAATCTGCAGTTACAGAATTATCAACAGGAGACGGAATACTAAGATAATTTACATCACCACTAGATTGAGATGGATCCAAGAATGTAAGTTTGTTTCCAGTAAAATCATTAATAATAATTTGAGAGCCATAGAGTTGAAGTTTTTGTGGTAAAGAGTTTCCTTCAGTAGGATATCCTAATCGCTCATATTTTTCATCAATAGTTGAGAATTTCCATACTGAATCATATGCTTCATCAGTAAACCATACAGAACCATCTGGCGCATAATCAATTCCCCACATCATAGAACGGCCACCTGGTGGCCATAAAGGATTATCATACTCTGTAAATCTTTCAGTGATTGGATCAAATTTTGCTAGTTTACCTGTATTTGTTTGAGTGAACCAAACATTTCCATCATAATCTGTCACAACTGCCAATGGATTTGTACACGGTGTTGGAATTGAGAATTCTTGAACATAATCAGTAGACTTTGCATTACCAGAACCACAAAACTGAGCACGTTTATCATCAGGAAAATTATCAGCTGGTGTTCCAGTGATAGTAGACTCTGGATTATCTGAAGGGGGAGGCAACATCATACTTTGCAGCCCAAAACCTGAAGTTACCATAATTCCACCAAAAAAGAAAACCACTACGAGTCCTTTTTTCTTCATATCTCAAAAACTATAGAGCCTTGTTATATCTTATTCCAAAAAAGTGTAAAGTTATAATAGTTTCAGATCGCCAGTAATTTTATCAATCAGATTTTCAGGAGCTGGGCCAATTGAGATACATGTTGTTGTTCCAGGTGCTATCTGTGTATGTCCTGCATCTGTGACTTCAGACCATGGAAGATTCAAATCAATTGCGTGTCTTTTAATTTCTTGTAAATCTTTGATACTAGGAACTTTCAGGACAACCTTCTCTTGTCCATTCCACCAGTCACCATACCATTCAGGATGAGATTTTCTCACATGCTCTGCACCAAGAACACAAGCATGCCCTACTTGTGCTGCTATCTTTCCTTTCCCCATATCTAGATCAGTTCTAACAATAATTACTTGTTTGATATCGCCCATGTTGTAATCAAATACAGGCTTGATGTAAAACTTTTGATTTACGATAAATAGTGAGTATTAAAAGGAAATTCAGAAAAAGTATCTAAGCAAAGAGCAGAATCACCCAAAACTAGACAGATTTTTTACGACATTAAACTAATTGTGTAGTGGGATTTTTGGTTCAGTTATGTATGAAATTGAATGAATTCAGAATTATTTTGTATTAAGCAAGGTTTTGAAAAATCCAAAAACATTTTCAAAAAATGAATTTTCTTGTGACAGTTTTTCATCTGTTTTAATCGCGTGACATAATCCATTTACCAATTCAGTTCCAGCACCACATGTTGGTTCTTTATCTGTTTTAATCGCGTGACATAATCCATTTACCAATTCAGTTCCAGCACCACATGTTGGTTCTTTAGATTCAGGTATTGATGGTGATTCAAGGGTATTTGTGGATAAAGATGAAACATCAGAATCATTGTTATCAGAATTCAAAATAGATGATACAGATTCATCTAATCCTACAGCTTGATAAATTGAATCATATTGGGAATAATTTGTGTCAAACCATTCTTTGTATGATTCCTCACTGTTGTATCTGTCAACATAGTATTGAGGATCGTTATCAGGATCTACAAATGATGCAATAGTTTCTGTCAAGTCAGTAGTTGGAATTTCTTCAGCGGTTGTAATAAAATCAAAAGTAGATTCCACTGAATTGCCCAAATATGTGCTCTTAATAGTATATTTTCCATCTAATTTCCACAATCCACCATCAGTAGAATATTGTTTATCAAAATCAGTATTTTCAGGTAAAAATTGATCTATAGTTAATTGAGTGTTGAAAGGATCTAAAATTTGTGTAATAAGGTATTCATTAGAAATGACATCACAGAGTTCTATCGAAACAGATACTTTTTCACCTTTAGTATATGATGTATCATCTAAATGAATTGAAATTTCAGAGTTATCAATACAAGAACCTTCTGCAATTTCAGTAGTTGTGTCTGTAATGGTCTCAGTAGTTGTCGTTTCTTCAGATGATACAAACAGTACAGATTTTTCACCATAATATTGTCCATGCTCAATTCTAATTGTGTATGTGCCTTCAACAAAATTATCAGTGGAATTTACTAAATACTCTGTATTATTAGAAAAAACATCACTTGTTGCAGTAGTTCCAATAGATGTGATAACTATAATCGTTGTATCTACTTCTGAAGAATAATCAGGAACAATCCAATTTGCATCTATTGCATCACCCACAACATAAGTGGATTTATCACTATGCACCTTAATTTGATCAATGGATCCCAAGATTGCCTCAGAATCGACAATTACTGTAATAGTTCCAGTATTATTTCCGTCAATAATATCATCAATCATATACTCAAATGATGTTGTACCAAGAAATCCCGAATCAGGGGTAAATGTTATCGTGTTATCGTCGTTGACTGTGGCAAGTCCATCAGGACTAGATACATCAGGAATTGTGACATACAGTTTATCGTCATTCAAATCGGTGTTATCATTAATTACTGTAAATGATACAGATGTGTCTTTGTTCACATGCTCAGAGAAATCTAATGCGGTGGGCGGGGAACCAATTGTTGCTATGATAGAGAAGGATTTTTTATTGTATTCAATTACAGCAGATCTTCCAGATTCTGTTTCTGGATTAATTATTAAATTTGCAGTACCATTTTTGTCATAATTTACAAAAGACCCGGAATTAGGCGTTATCTCAGTAAATGTTATTGGATAATAACTGTGAGATATGGTGTCGGTTCCTAAATCTATTGTGTCATCCGAATTGTCCTTGTTCTCCAAAATAGTATAATCATTGTCTTGCAAAATAACCGCTACATAAGAAGCACTTTGAGAATTTGGGTTTAAAAATAAAATACCATTATCATCAAACATCATAGTTGCTAAATTTTGTCCATCTTGAATGTTAATGGCACCTGTTGTTCCATCTGCTTCTTTGTGCCCATCTTCATTAAACAATTGGTAATAGAATCCATCTGAATCTGACGTTGAAGCCCATGTCCAAGAATCTTCATCAGTAGGATCTATGTTTAACATGACATCTAAAAGGTCTATCTTGACATCCTCCCCTGTACGATAAGATGTCTTAGCTAATGTCATTGTAGCAAATTCACCAGCGGTATCAAATGTCAATTCCACTGATTGAATACCATTGTGTCGGTCATAGTTTACAGTTACATGAGACTTGGGCATAATGATTTACAAAAAAACCAAGACTTTTCTCTAACAACAAAGCATTCTTTTCACAATCCTTGGATTCCCACTTCCAATTACACAATTATAATACACTGCCAACTGATACACCAGCACGCAAATCAGCACGAATGATTGTACGTTCTCAAATCCTTTCACCGGAACTGTTCTAATGTTAAACGTATCCTTGATTATCTCAAAGAGTGGTTCAATTGATATTTTTCTCTGAGAATATAATTTCCGACCAACTGCTGAATTGTAAAACCCTATCAACTTTATTCTGGCTGGCGGCGTAGACGGGTATTTTTTGACCGGACAGATTAATCTCATGGCATTATTCTTAGTTGACTCGTATAGTTTGGAATCATCATATGCCGGATCACACAGTATGTTATTCATCAATCCAGAAAGTGACCCAATCAATTTCTCATATGGCTTGCTATCATGGACATTTGCAGTAGTTACACATGCAGATAATGGAACAACCAGTCTTCCCGTACTGCAACTCATGTGTAGTTTGTATCCATACACCCAACCCTTTGATTTGGAGAATCCCCACTTGGCATTTGTGTCAATTCCTGCAATTGGTAGGTGATTCTTTTTGATGTCTGATTTGTGCCATACTGGACCTGAAGCTTTTAGCATTGAACTATCAACTGATGCTGATTCACTATTCACCAATCCTTCTGAGACAAACAAATTTCCTACAGTGCTAATAATTTCATTGATTGGCAAGCATTGAAATCTTCTGTCAATTGTCCTTCTGTCAGGGATTTGGTTTAATCTGCAAACCTTGAGTAATTTGTCATTGGCACATTTGATTGAGAGAAAATAATGCAGTGTGTTGTTACTTGGAATTCTCATCCATGACTTTACGATGAATAACTGAACCATCAGAACAGTTGAATAGACATATGGCCGTCCTCGTCTCACTGCATTCTCATACAGATATAGTGTTCCAACCAGATACAAAATACTAATAAGAAATGACTCACATAGAATCTTGTCAGGGATTTTTATTTGTTTTGTAATCATTCCAATGAACAAAACATAATGAGATCCTTGGCTTTTTCTATTTGAATAATTTGAGAAATCGGTTAAAAATTAGAATGGATTATGCTCATCTATGTGGTATTTTGTTTTCCGCTTACTTTGAGTTAGTCTGTTAAACGCCCTTGTACATGGCAGTATCCATTCAACTCTCAGGCCCAACAGTAGGTATACATCACAAGATATGAAAAAGATTTCGTATAACGTCTGTGTAATTAAAAGTGAAAATCCAAGGACTGCGAAAAGAATGCTTTGCTGTTAGAGAAAAGTCTTGGTTTTTTTGTAAATCATTATGCCCAAGCCTCAGTTACATCATCGCCAGAAGTAATGTCAAACAGTTGTATTAACGGCCAAACGTCTTCATCAATGCCTATCTGTCCGGTGGAATTTGATTGTGTATTAAGTGCAGGTGCTTCTCGTACAACGTTGTTGATTAATTGATCAGAGGATGAGACTTCTCCCGTACACGTAACAAATGCTTCTTGACCATTAGAGCTAGAAGAGATATCTCTTGGGATTGCAAATCCAGAAGTTTCCAATAAACTCAATCCAGTTATAGAAGAATCATTACTACACATTTCACCAAAATCTAGACCATATCCTGGAAGCCCTACCAATGAATCAGCCTTTTGCACTTGAGTTTTATCTGCAAAATAGCCATACCATTTTCCGTCATCAGATTGAACCATGGCCAGTCTTTGGTCTCCAACTGTCACATCCGGTTCTTGTCGAGAACTAGTTAAATCTGAAATGTCAGAATCATCAACTATCACTTCAATGACCATAGGACCTGCAAAATAATTTTCAAATAATGTATTTTCTGCTGAAACATAAAGATTGGGATTTGACTGTGCATAAGATACAGATGCAAAAGAAACAAGAGAAAGTAGGAACGTCATAAATAAAGTAAATAAAACATAATTTTTCACAATACTATACAAAATAGGATCTTCATAAGTCATTCAATCCTTAGGAATTTGAACTGAGTTAAATAATTGACAAAGAAACAAAATCTGTGAACTTTGATGCTGTAATTGCTGGTGGAAGTGTTGCAGGACTATTATGTGCAAGAGAAATTGCATCAAATGGATTTTCAGTACTTGTGATTGAAGAAGATCATGAGATTGGGACTCCTGAACATTGTAGCGGATTAGTCAGTATTGCAGGCTTGGAGGAACTAGGAGTAATCCCATTTAGAAAAACTTTTGATCATATGATAGAATCAGCTAAAATCACAGCACCAAACGGGAATAGTTTCACAATTAATTCAAAGAAACAAAAAGTAGTTGAAATTAGTCGAAGAGAATTAGATAAGCAGATAGCTTTTCAAGCTCAGAAAAATGGGGCAATAATCAAAGTTAGAACAAGTTTCCAAGAAGTTACAGATGCAGGAGTTAGAACGAATGAAGAGACAATTGATTGTAAGATTTTTGTTGATGCAAGAGGAGTTTCATCACTAGTACACAAAGATAGAACCGGGATTTTACTATCAGCGCAATACGAAATCTATGCAAACTGGATAAAGAAAGGAAAAGTAGAAGTAATTTTTGATCAAGAGAAATATCCAGGATTCTTTGCATGGGTAATTCCATCAGGTGAAGGTAAAGGCAAAGTAGGAGTTGCAGGAAGAGGAATTAACATCTCTGAAACATTAGAGAAAATTCTTGAAGAGAAAGGAAACTATTCAACAATTAGGAAAATTTTTGCTCCAATTTGGATAAAAGGTCCCATTGCAAAGTTTGTTGAAGGAAAAACAGTAATTGTTGGAGATGCTGCAGGACAAGCAAAACCAACAACTGCAGGGGGAATATTTACCAGTGGAATAGGAGGAGTCTATGCAGGACAAGCAATATCCAAGTTTTTGAAAACAGATAACAGATCAGATCTCGAAGAATATCAAAAAAAATGGATGAATCAATTTGGTAAAGAATTTGAAAAACAGATATTTGCAAGAAAAATTTTAGAGAGAATAGACAACAATACAATCAATAAATTATTTGAATCAATCACACCAGAAATTATAAAAGAGATTTCAGAAAAAGATGATTTTGATTTTCATACTGGCTCAATTATAAAATTATTAGGATTGAAAGGTTCGATAAAAACTGCACAAACCCTAATTGGTGGAGAGCTAAAAAAATTACTTAGCTAAAATATGCTCAAATTCTAAGGAAGGTATAAATGATGTTTGCAGAAAATCGGGATATGTCATCTACTATTTCATTACCAACATGTAGTTGCTGTCGCAGACACATTATGCCTAATGATAAATGTGTAAAATTCAATTGCCCTGATTGTGGTGTTGATTTAATTTGGAGATGTCAAAGTTGCAGAGAAGCAGCAAGAAACTATACTTGTTCTTCATGTAATTTTCAGGGACCTTAAGAAAATGGCTCAACTGTTGCTAATTACAAAAATTCTTCCTAAAGACATGGATGTAGACCTAGACAAATTAGCAGAATCCATCAAGGCCTCACTAAAAGAAGGAATCGCAATGAAGAGACATCTCAAAGAGCCATTGGCTTTTGGATTAGAATTTCTAAAGGCAGAATTTGTTTTAGAGGATAAAGAAGGACAAATGGATTCATTAGAAAATTCTGTTAAATCAACTGAGGGCGTCAGTGAATTTGAGGTTCTCAATATGAGTAGAATGTCAGTTGACATGAAATAAGTGGTTTTTTGGTACGCAAAGAAGAGCCTTTCCAAATGCGAATTGGAGAAGCAAAGCAAAGAGATGTAGGTAAAAAACGCGCAAGAATTGGGCCTGAAGCCATGGATTTTCTCAAAGTTACACCAGGTGATGTTATTGAAGTGATGGGTTCAAGATCTAGTTGTGCAGTTGTTTGGCCAGTTGATGAAGATGAAAAGTTTCCAGACATCATAAGAGTTGATGGACAAACAAGAAAAAATGTTGGTGGATCACTAAATGATATTGTAAAAATTAGAAAAGTGTTAACAAAGTTTGCAAAAACAGTTTCCCTAATACCCGTAAATGATTCAGTTACAGTTGACAAAGAGTTTACGGATTTTGTTAAAAACAGATTGAAAGGACTGCCGATTACTCATGGTGATGAAATTTCTGTAATGATTTTGGGAAATTCAATGGATTTCAAAATTACAAAGACCACTCCAAAAGGAGTAGTCAAAATTGATCGTTCCACAACTCTTGTCATTTCAACAGGGACTGCAGTTGATAGAAAAGTTCGAGTGACATATGAAGAAGTTGGCGGACTAAGACAAGAAGTTAAGGCAATGAGAGAGATTGTAGAGCTTCCACTAAAACATCCTGAATTGTTTGCAAGATTAGGAATAGAGCCTCATAGTGGAATTTTACTTTATGGTCCTCCAGGATGTGGGAAAACATTACTTGCAAAAGTTATTGCTAGTGAATCAGAAGCTAACATGTTTCCAATTAATGGTCCAGAGATTATGAACAAATATTATGGTGAAACAGAAGCAAAACTAAGAGATATTTTCAAAGAAGCTAAAGACAACTCTCCAAGTATAATTTTCATTGATGAGATTGATGCAATTGCACCAAAAAGAGAGGAAGCTTATGGTGATGTTGAAAAAAGAGTTGTTGCTCAATTGCTAGCGTTAATGGATGGTCTTGATGACAGAGGAAATGTCATTGTACTTGGGGCTACAAACAGACCAGACAGTGTTGATCCAGCACTTAGAAGACCAGGTAGATTTGATAGAGAATTTGAGATATCAGTACCTAATGACGATGGAAGACTTGAGATTCTTTTAATTCACACTAGAGGAATGCCGTTAAGTGATGATATAGAACTAAAGGACTTGTCAGCAGAACTGCACGGATATACAGGTGCAGACATCAAATCACTCTGCAGGGAAGCTGCAATGAAGTCCATCAGAAGATACCTACCAGAAATAGATCTTGAAACAGAGAAAATTCCTTCTGCAGTATTACAATCAATGCAGATCAAGTTAATTGATTTTTACGATGCAATGCACGAGGTGGTTCCCACAGCAATGAGGGAATTTTATGTTGAAAGACCAAAAGTATGGTGGAAAGATGTTGGAGGATTAGATGAGATCAAAAAAGCACTAACAGACAATCTCATTGTAGCAATGAAAGAGCCAAAGAAATTCACAAAGATGGGCATCAGACCGCCAAGAGGAGCATTGATTTACGGACCTCCAGGATGTGGAAAAACACTTCTTGGACGGGCACTTGCTACTGAAACTGGGGCAAATATGATTTTAGTTAGAGGTCCTGAAATTCTTTCAAAATGGATCGGAGAGTCTGAAAAAGCTGTTAGAGAGATATTTAGAAAAGCAAAAGCAGCAGCACCATGTGTAGTAATTTTTGATGAACTAGACTCACTAGCACGGAACAAAACAGGAGACAGTGGAGCAAGTGAAAATGTTCTAAGTCAATTGCTAACAGAAATAGAAGAAGGTATTTCTGCACGAGTAGTAGTAATTGGGATTACAAACAGACCAGATATTTTAGATAATTCCTTGCTAAGAACAGGAAGACTAGATTTGGTTCTATATGTAGAACCGCCAGATGAGAAAGGACGATTAGAAATTATCAAAATTTTAACAAAGAAGATGCCATTGGTAAATGATGTTAAATTACAAGAGATTGCAATAGCTACACAAAACTATACTGGCGCTGATTTAGCAGCACTTTGTAGGGAAGCAGCAGTTCTAGCAATGAGAAATAATTCACCAAAAATTTCAAGTCAAGACTTTGCAAATAGCTTGAAGCAAGTTAGGCCATCCATTACTAAGGAAGTTGATCAATGGTACAACACAGTAAGAGAAAGTATATCTAACGTGGTACCCAAGTCAGGAGATAAAACATTCTACGGATAAAAATGGCAATTCCACCACGAAATACAGTATATGACAAGATTAAGGAAGCAAATTCGCTAACGGATGTTGAGCTTTTTAAAATCTTAATAAAAGAAGGACATGCACTTCCTGAAGACAAATTCAACAAGATACTTTTAGATTTAGAGATTCTGGGCCTCATCACTGTAGTATGGATTACAAAAGAGGAACGGAGAATAGAAGTGGTCGTTGTTGAAAAAGAAGTAGACAAAGTTGAAGAACAAAACAAGGAAATGATGGAAAAAGATTACGAAGCAAGTTTCCCAGGTTTTGAAAAATAATTATTTAGAATAAAGGGATGTGAAATGCTGCATCTAATGCAACTGCTACAAAAATTATTGTAAGATAGGGTGCAGTAACTTTGTATGCTTTCCAAGCAAATTCAGATGTAGGATTCTTTGTTAGATTATAGTGGTATACAAGCATCAATCCACCAGAGACTAGGGCAATTATGGTATAAACAACTCCCATGCCATCTGGAATAAATGATAGTATCAAAGAATATGGAACTAAAATTATCGTGTTTCCTAAAATGAACTTTGATGTTTTTTGCATACCAATTACAACAGGTAACATTGGAACTCCTGCTTGTTCATATTCATCTTTAATCTTCATTGCAAGACACCAAAAGTGAGAAGGAGTCCAAACAAATACCAAGAATCCAACTAAGAATCCTAACAAATCCATACTGCCAGTAGCTGCTGCCCATCCGGCCCATGCAGCTGCACTACCAGCGATTCCTCCAATTACAATGTTTGAAGAGTTTAGACGTTTCAGCCAGACTGTGTAAATTATAACATAAGAAAAGATTCCAACGGCAATAAAGAAAGCAGTTACTGCATTTAATGCAAAAAATCCATAAATTACAGATATGCAGCTTACAATAACCCCATAAATCAGAACATGAGATGCTGCCATTCGTCCAGAGGGGATAGGTCTGGTACTGGTTCTCTTCATTTTTGGATCAATGTCTTTGTCATAATAGTGATTTAGTGCACTAGATCCTGCAGATGCTAATGTTCCTGCAATAATTATGTGCAAATACGACCAATAATCAAGCTCAGGTACACCATCAACTAGCTTACTTGCGGCATACATGGAAGTTACTGCAGTAATAACCAGAAGAACGACTATCCGGGGTTTGGATATCTCCACTATTTCTTTAAATCCCAATTCATTCTATCCTAGTCCAAAGCCATTTAATTTCTTTGTCTAGACGATCTATAATGTTTCAAAAGGAATAAGTATCTCAGCCCTACCAGCTATTTTGAATGAGTAATTGGGACCTCATGATGCCAGGAATGGGATTAACAGCCGTAGGCTTGGCTGGCGTTGTGCTATCTTATGCAGGTATTGCACATACATTCATTGATGGTTTGCATGCCCTAAGCGGACTTGTCATGTTTGTAGGAATGATTTTCTTAGCAACAGGTATCTTAGATGGAGGTATTTCAACTAGTAATAGAGCCAAGGCAACAACTTTGGTAGTTTTAGGAATTTCATTATCATTTGGAATGTATGCTTTAGCAATTAACAATACATCGGCATTTACAGTTACACTAGCAGGACTTTTAATGGCAATTGCATTCCCAGCAATTATCATAGCATATCTTGCAATGAAGCATCCAGCTATAGTAAAACCAGTTGGTTCCATTGTTGCAATGGCAGTAGCAACAGGAATTATCATGTGGTTTTCATTTGGATTTGTAAGTCCGGACACATACATGGTTCCACAACAAGTTGAAGTTGAAGAACATGTTGAAGTTGCATCAACAGGACCAATCTTTGCAATTCAAATTTTAAAAGATTCATTTGAAGAAGGAAATCCAGATTACACGCCAGATGTGGCAGTTGTTACGCAAGGATATACAGTTGAATGGACAAATGAAGATACAGTAACACACACAGTAACTAGTGCAGTAGACTTTGGAGAAACATTTGATTCGGGTTTAATGAGTGCAGGTGATGTCTTTAGTTTGGATACAACTAATTTAGCAGCAGGAGAATATGAATATTTGTGTATTGTACATCCTTGGATGGTTGCAACATTAGTTATTGAAGAACCAAAAGAACCAGTCAAGGTAGGAATTCCAGAAGGAGCGGGAATTCCAGAAGATGGACAAATCTATTTTGATCCTCAAGTAATTGATGTTACAGTTGGAACAACAGTAGTATGGGAAAATCTAGATAGCACAGTACATACTGCAACTTCAGGTGATCCGGCAGGAGGAGTAAATGGATTATTTGATTCAGAAATGATGGCAGCAGGTGACAAGTATGAATTTACATTTACTAAAGTAGGGAATCAGGATTATTATTGTACATTTCATCCATGGATGCTTGGAACTGTTAACGTAGAATAGAGTTGCAGAAAATCATTTTATCAGAATCAGATAAAAAAATTCTAACTAAACACGCAGAAAATGAAAAACCCAATGAATCATGTGCCATACTATTTGGAAAAGGTAATCTTGTTTCTGAAGTATTTTTAACTAAAAACATTGACGAGTCATCAGTAAATTTTACAATCTCAAATGAACAACTAATTGAAGGATACAAGATTGCAGAAGAGAAAAAGACAGAAGTGATCGGTATATTTCATTCTCATCCTAATTCAGAGGCGTACCCATCAAATACAGACAAAAAATTCATGCATAGTAATCCTGTGGTATGGGTAATTTACTCTGGCATCAACAAGGATTTCAAAGCATACTTGCTTGAATCAGATATCATAGAAATTTCAATTGAAGAAAGGTAATTCAAGGTTTTGATCTGTAGTTTATTTTCGAGAGTTTAAAAAAAGATGCCTGAAAAAGTGTTTTGAATTAAATATCCCTTTTTTTGACCATAATTATGGAAATTCACGTATATGATACCTATGTCAAAGCAGCAGATGGCCATACCATGCACTTTGATGTTATCACTGGTGAAAAAGATCACGATAAAGCCATCACATATGGCAAAGAGTGGTTAAAGTCAGTTAATGAGGAAAATGCAGAGATGACAACAAACGAGTGTCAATTCTGCCACTCACAAAACGCACCAGAGCCTGTAGAGCAGGCAATTAAGGAAAAAGGCTACTTTATCCAAAAAATGGAAGGCTGTCCTTAAACACTTTTTTTTCTTTTTCCAAAAGCTATATTTTTTAGATTAATAATAAAAACAACATGTCAGATCACAAGTACTCAAAATGGACTATAGAAGGTGACAAAAAAACAAAATGGATTTGCGGTTGTTTTCTAACAGTAGATGACTATTTCAAATTCTGCGATGCTCATAATGAAACTTTGAAGAAAGCAATTCAAGCTCAGGTTGATGAATTAGATATGACTCTGCTTGTTGAAGATAAAGATTAGATTGCAAGTATTGCAACAAATGCAGATACAAAGACTATAGCAATTGTGTTTAGTAATTTAATGACAGTGTTTAGTGCAGGTCCTGCAGTGTCTTTGTAAGGATCACCAATAATGTCACCGACAACTGCAATTTTATGTATTTCAGAGCCTTTTTCTCCTTTCATTTCGATTAGTTTCTTTGCATTATCCCATGCACCACCAGTGTTTGCCAAGTGGTATGCCAACAAAATTCCAGTAATAACTGCACCCATCAATAATCCAGCTACTGCAGTTGGACCTAACAATATTCCCAAAATTATTGGGGCAGTAATTGCAACAATTGCTGGTTTCCAGAGTTCTTTAATTGATGCCACAGTAGCAATATCCACACATTTAGCATAATCTGGTTTTGATGTTCCTTCAAGAATTCCAGAATCTGCTTTGAATTGCCGTCTAACTTCATCTACCATTTTTCCTGCAGCCCTAGATACACCGTTAATGAGTTGGCCTGTGATAATAAATGGAATCAACCCACCAATAAGCAAACCAACAATAATTGCAGGATTAGTTAAACTGTAATCCAAGTCTAATACACCTGCAAAGACATGAGCTGCTTCAAACTGAAATGCTTGAATCATGGCAAGCGCAGCTAATGCAGCACTGGCAATAGCAAATCCCTTTGTAACTGCTTTAGTAGTATTTCCAACTGCATCAATTTCATCTGTGACTTTGCGATTTTCCTCACCCATTCCAGTCATCTCGACAATACCACCAGCATTATCTGCAATTGGGCCAAATGCATCAATACTTAGAACAATTCCTGCAAGACTCAACATCGCCATTGCAGTTAAAGCTGTTCCAAATATTCCATACAGTACCGGGTCTGCACCTTCAGGAGCTGCACCAGATGCAAGGCTGTATGAAACTATAATTGCAACCACTAATGCAATCATGAATGGTCCCGTTGATTGCATGCCTTTGATAATTCCCATCAATGTTAATGATGCATAACCCCACTTTGCAGAGTCTGCAATTTCTATTACAGGACTTTTTTGATAACTGGTGTAATAGTTTGTAATTTTTTGAATTATAGGAACAAGAATTACACCAATAACAGTAGAGCCAAACAAAGCATATGCTGCATTTGATTCACCAATGAATTGTGTAATGAATACAAAGTTTAATGCAATTGCAATAGCTGCTGAAACATAAAATGAACGATTAAGCGGCTTCATAACATCTGTGACATTCTTAGAGCCAACAATTACAACACCAATAATTGATGCAATCATTCCAGAAGAACCAATTAAAAGTGGGTAAAGGAAAAAGTTTGGTGCACCAATTAATGCTGCAATTAGTAATGCCGCAAGTACTGTAATTATATAAGATTCATAAATATCAGAGCCCATTCCTGCTGCATCACCAACATTATCTCCTACGTTATCTGCAATAGTTGCAGGGTTTCTAGGATCATCTTCAGGAATATTTACCTCAACTTTTCCCACCAAGTCTGCACCCATATCTGCAGCCTTTGTAAAGATACCGCCACCAATTCTAATGAATAATGCAATAAGACTAGCACCAATTCCAACACCTGCTATTGTGATTGGATCTGGGTAAATCATGTAAAGACCAGTAATTGCTAATAGTGCCATAGCAGGAACTACGAGTCCAACTGTAGCACCACCTCTAAAGGCCATGACAAATGTCTTTCCTAATCCGCTACCACTCAAATTTGCAGCCCTTACTGCTGCTTTAACTGTAATTTTTAATGAAACTATACCTGCAACTGCTGAAAGTGTCGCACCTACTGCAAATGCGATTCCATTGGAAGGAGTCAAGAATGCACCAATAATTATGGTCATAGCAATAGCAACCGGAATTATAATTTTCATTTCACGTTTTAGAAATGCTGCTGCGCCTTCTTTGACAGCATCTGAAATATCTGTCATCTCTTTTGTACCTGGAGGTTGCTTCATGATCCAAAAAACCAAGCCCCCAGCGACTAAAAATGATACAATGCCTGCAACAAATGGCAGAATTTCTGGGATCTCCATGTTATACTTTGCTTGCCTCAGTCTGGGAAATATAAATCAATGAGGGAGAATTTCTTTTCTTTTTTTGTATGGTGAAAATGTTTTTCCTCCAAGTCCTTGCCTTACCAATTTGTTGAATCTTTTACCATGGGATAGATATGGGAATCTCATATGGATCAATTCATGAACAACAGTGTTTTCTAGAGTTTTCTCATCTGGGATTTTTCGGACATTAATGAAAACCAGATTGTGTTGAAGATATGAAACTCCATAATACTTGTAGGCAGATGTTCTTAATCCATCTGTCATTTCACGTGGCATGTCAAGTACCTCTTTTGTAACAAACAGGATCTTAGGTTCAGAAATAGAAAACCTGTTAGAATAAATTCCAACTGTCTCTAGAATTTGCAGTTTGAGATCAGGATCCAGCTTCACATAGAAAGATCATAAAATGTGTGTTTATTTGGAAATGTCAATTGTTATGAGATATTTGGTTTATAATGTTTTGTAGAACGTGCGTATTTTTTTAAATGATAGGCTTGCACGACAAAAATTGTTGAGTAAACATTGGTCATCATTTTAGTTCCATCAAGGAAAAATTTCATTTGCAGACACCTTTTTCCAAGCATCTCTTGTGGCAGATTTCTTTGTGTTAACATTGTCTTTCAAACGATAAAAGTTCAGTTCATTATTTTTCCAGTTGGATAATACCACGTCATCAGCATGATAATATCGTGCTAAAATTTGCATTCTTTTAATATCCATCAATGAGGGCCAAGATGCACTTCCTCCTTTTACTTGAATCAAAAGCATATCAAACAAGTCTCCAGGTTTTAGTCCAACTTTTTTTACCGTCTTTACATGGTCTTTTCTAATTGCAAGAAGATCAACGATTCCAACTGCTTCATGTCCTTTCTTTCCTGTAAATTCAACTAGCTGCCACTTGGTCTTGCTTGTTAATTGATTTATTCTCCACTTTGTAATCTCTAATGCAGCTTTTGCTGTATTTTGGGATTTTTCAAGTATCAAATCCCGATTTACTTTTTTCGTATGTGTTTCTTTTTTAATTGATTTTGTTTTTTTGGATTTTTTGGTTTGTGCTGCTTTGATTGCTGCTTGATGTCTTATTTTATCAATTCTAGTTTTTTCTTCAGCACCAGCATTTAGATAGTTTTCAAGTCTTGTTTTTGCAGCTTTTTTAGCTGCAGAATTTTTCTTTTTCATTTAATAGTTCTCCATTTCATACAATCAACCATTCAATCTATTTTTTGTTTTTTACTCCATTTGTAAAGTGTAATATCAAGACCTTGTTGAGAATCTGTATCCACAAATTTTTTTACAAGGTGTAATTCATGAATATCTTTATCATCACGCATTAATCCAAGACCAGTTTTGTTATCAATATCTTTGTCTTGTTTTGTAAGATAGTCAGTCAAAGTATCAGATAGAATTTTTGTCATGTTATCCAAGTCTTTGATATATTGTCCTTCGATCTTTGTATTTTTGTTAAGATAGTAGATTACATTTAAAGAAAAGAAAATTTTCTCACATTTTTTCTTTATTGTCTCTACATCGATTTGTTTTTTTATTTTTTCTAGAAGATCTTTTTTTCTCTCTATAGGGTTATTGTTATCTGTCAGAGGTTCAAAGTTACGTATCTGTACGTGTAAAATACGCTTTTTAAATCCAAACATCATACAAGATAATACAAATCATTGATTTAACCATTTTCAAAAAAAGAGGTAGCTAACTCCTGATCAGGTTCAAATCTTTAGAGATTTGAACGGGTTTAGTGATAGTTTTGAATCTATTAAGGCTTGAACCTTTCTTCGGGATAATTTATGATTCAGAAAAGATCAGGTTGTATAATTCTGATTGTAGTGTTGAGAGTAAGAGAAAAATTTTAGAAGATATTGTTAATTTGTAGCCAGTGATTAGTGATTGGTATGATTTTTAATCTCTTATAAAAGAATGGAAATATGCAGCGGTTAGAACCCACTCTTCGTCATGAAATAAAAATTTCAAATACTGTATGTACTGCAGATTTAAAACAGAAAATCGATATTGGATCATTCGACAATTATGAATTTCTTAGTTCTAATTTAGAATTGTATAGATGTGGATATGTCAAAGATAATGGGATCCATAAAGGGAATCAACACACCAACCTTCAGGGATTTTTTTTCTAATTTTTTCATCATAAACCATCTTTCCATCATTGGATTTGTAGGAAACCCCATCATCATCATCAGGAAATTCAAAATCAACAAACCATAATTTGAAAATCATGTTACCAATTTGTTCAAGAATAATAGATTGTTTCTGAAAATTCTTTATTGATTTATCTAAGTTCCATAAAATATTAGAAATTTTGGATTGTTCTCCAATTTCAGGAATTTTTTGTTTGATTGTACCTAAAAAATCCCAATCTGCTCGTGACATTTTAGTTCCAGTAGAACATACATCTGCATAATTTACAAATTCATGTGATGCCATCCAATAAAACAAAAATTTTTGATCAGTTCCAGGTTTTGCTCCAACTACAAAAATGTCAGTGGAGCAAACACCATCAAAATCAGGACAGACTACCTTTCTAAAATAAGGCCTTAGTTTTCCAAAAAGAATATCGCCTTTGTGAAATATGAATTTGTTACTAATAGTTTCAGAACTTGTACCAATACCAAGAAGATTCAATCTATCTTGTGCAATATACTCCAATCCCACATATGGTAAATTTTCTGTTTTATTTGGTTTGTAAGTATTTTTTTGTAATTGTGCACATTCATTAAACTGTTTTAATTTCCAGTTAGTCATATATCATCACTATAATTACTTACAACCTGACTCATAATAATCGGAACGAATTTTTCAAAAGATTCTACAGGAAAATCATATTCGATTAAAATTTTCTTTATACCTGAACGAATCTTTGCTTTGATACTTTCTTGATTAAGCCAATCAACACCAGTATTTTCTTTCATAAATTCAGTTAGTCTTGTTGCAATTTCTACTAGAGTTTGATCAGATTTTGTGTATTCCTTTCCAGCTGCAATAGCATCATAGAATGTGACTTCTTGCTCTGTCAATCCAAGTTCTTCTTCACGTTTTTTCTTTGCTGTTACATCATTTGCAACTTCTTCCATTCTACCCCAAACAGTTTCAAAATCTTCAAAACGTCCATGATAATTTGATAGTGCTTTTTCTAATCGTTCTCTAAAGGATTTTTGTGCAACCTTATTTCGTTTGAATTTGATTGTAATTGCATCATCAAGTAATTTGTGAGCAAGTTCAACTTTGAGGTTTTTCTGTTTTATTTGTCCAATTTTATTAAGATATTCTTCATTTAATTGGAATTTTTCAGGATCATATTCTATAGAATATTTTTTAAATGCATTTGCAGCCTTTAGATCTTTTTCAATCAATTTTCCAACTGCAGCATCTTTTTCAGGTGGGATATATGGGGTATTTGAGGAATTTTTACCAATATAACTTCGGATTGTTTGGAAGAATATCATATCATCGTATACATCCTGACATGCAGGATCAGGAGTACACACATTGTATGCTTTAGTTAACTCTGCAACATTTTTAAAATATTCAAGTTTTAATTTTTCACTTTCTTGTATTTCATTTACCAAATTCAAAAACAACTCATCGTATTGCTCAGATGATAAACTATCACGATTCTCAATTGGAATCTCAAAGAAGCTCAGTAATTCTGCATGTTTATTTTTCATATATAGAAGAATTTCAGAAGTTGGCTTGAGTGTACCTTTGTAATCATTTTCATTAAACGATTTAAAAGACTTTTTTAAATCATCTGCAATTCCAATGTAATCAATTACAAGACCAGCAGTCTTTTGTGGTTTCCATTTTCTATTTACACGAGATGTTGCCTGGAATAAATTATGATCACGTAATGGTTTATCTATATACAAAGTATGCAAAAGTGGAGCGTCAAATCCTGTTAGATACATGTCACACACAATTAGTAATTCAACATCATTATCTTCATCTTTGAAATCTTCAATGAGATCTTTGATCTGTTTTTTTTTTCTGTAATGTTGTTTTAGATATTTTTCTTTTTCTTCTTGTTCTCGTGTGAGATCTTTAGTTTTTGCTGCACTTGAAATTACACAAATACATTTTGGAGGATTTGGTTGAGATGTTATATATTCATAATATTTTGCAGCAGCCTTTTTGGTTGTAGCACATAACATCGCTTTTCCTTTTGGAATGACTGCTTTCTTTGAATTAAAATGAAATACAATATCTTCTGCAATTTCTTCCATTCTTTCTTTTCTTTCAACCAATGTCACCAGATCAGTCCATTTTTTAGATAATTCCCGACTTTGTTCTTCATTTAGACTTTGAGTAATCTCATCAAAGTCTTTTCCGATGAATTCATTGAGAATATGTTGTGGTAACAATCGTCCTTCATAATTTATCTCAACGGTAGTTCCATCTCTCACTGATTCTCTTTGAGTGTAAATTGCAATAGGATCACCGAAGACATCGGTAGTTGAACGATCTTCAGCCTCAATTGGAGTTGCTGTAAAGCCTACTTTAAGAGCATTAGGTAAAGCACGCCCAAGATTTTGAGCCATCTTTCCATACTCAGAACGATGTGCTTCATCGGCAATAATGATAATATTTTTCCGTGTGGATAATTCAGGATACTTTACTTTACCTTCTTTTTCTTTTTTTGTTACTTGGAATTTCTGAATTGTTGCAAAAATAATATTTCCTGCAGGAATTTGTAATTTTTTTCTTAAATCTTCAATATCTTCTGCTTCTTGTAACATTGTTTCAGGTTTTCGAAAAGGAAAACCTGCAACTTCAAAGAAATCAGCAATTTGATTATCTAAATCATTTCTATCAGTAAGTACTACAAATGTAGGGTTATCTAACGATTCTACTTTTGATAACATCTCTGTAAAAAATATCATAGACATTGATTTACCAGAACCAGTACTGTGAAAAACTATACCTAATTTATTTTTATTAGGATCATTGTAAACATCTATAGTTTTTGCCACAAGTTCATTAATAGTTTTAATTTGATGTTTTCTTCCAATTTTTTTAATAATTTGTTTACCATCATCTTCGTATTCTATAAAATGCTCTAGAATATTTAGTAGATTTTCTTTTGGAAATACTTGTTCTATTAAATAATCTAGTCTATATCCCTCTATAATATCTTCGTCATCATATTCTTCTCCAAGATCATTTTTTTCGTACCATGTAAAGAAAAATTCAGGTGGAGATTCAAATGTGCCATATTTTGCATGTTTTCTATCACTAATTACATTAAACGCATTATAATGAAATAATTTTGGAATATATTTTTGATAATCTGTTTTTCCAAGCTGATCATATGCTTTTTGAATTGTTGCAGATCTATCAGTTGGATTTTTGTATTCTAATATCACAATTGGAATTCCATTTAGAAATATCACATGATCTGCTCGTCTTGTTTCAAATTGTTTTACTGTAAATTGTCGCATTGCAAGAAAATTGTTTTTTAATGGCTTAGTCCAATTTACAAAATCAATATGTTCTGTTTGGGTTTTTCCATGTTGATCAGGAATTTTGACATTAACCCCATTAAGTAATAAATCGTGGAATTTTTGATTACTTACCATCATGTCATTTGATGAAATTGAATATAGTGAGCCTATTGCTGTATTATAGGCATCATTTGGCAGTCCAGGATTGATGATTTTGAGATTTTCTAGCAGTCTTTTCTCTAAAATCACTTCAGTTAGTGCCTGTCTTTCAGGATTTTGTGTTCCTGGATGATAATCTGGGCCCCAAAGAGTATCATATCCTAATTTATCAAATAGATTATGAGCAGATTTTTCTACCCAATTTTCATCTAATTTTTTAATTGCCAAACCTGAATTTTTCCTGAAATTAATTTTGGTAAAAGAGTTTCTCGTAAATAAATCAGATTTGTACATGCAAGATCATTACATTGAATTTTGTTAAAAATTGAAAAAGATAAGCTTTGAAATTTATTCAAAATTTGTTTAGATGGAAGAGCTATCATAAATTTTTCCATATCTTTTTTTGTGATATGACCAAGACCAGTAGTCTGTTTATTACGAGCAATCTCAATCAAAGCAGTTTTCAGATATTTTAATAAGAAAAATATGAAAGGTTTTTGAAATTTATTTTGAAAATTGATTTTGAAAATATGTTGGTTAAGAATAGCAGATCCACCAGTCCAAATAAAAACATCGATTGATGAATCTGGACTTCCAGACCATGAAAACAAAATATCTCCAGTATAAAGTTTGTATTTAGGATCAACATCTTTGGTTGTAAATTTAGTTTCTGGTAGAACGCCATACTTTAATTCAACTATTTTTATTATTGGTAATCCTGTTCGATCATCTGAAAAATCAGACATTGTGAATGCACTTCCATTTACATAATTTGCACATCCATAAAGGGAATCAACACACCAACCTTCAGGGATTTCTTTTCTAATTTTTTCATCATAAACCATCTTTCCATCATTGGATTTGTAGGAAACCCCATCATCATCAGGAAATTCAAAATCAACAAACCATGATTTAAAGATGGAATGAATTATTTTTTCAAGATAAAAATTTTGTTTTAGAAAATTTTGAATTAAATTGTCCAAAGATAACAAAATATTTGATATTTTAATTTGTTCTTTGATGTCTTCTGGGAATGAAATTGGTAATTTTTTCAAAGTAGTTTTTGTAAGTTCCAAAAATGTAGTACCGTTTGAGTTTTGTTCAAGAAATGATTTATTATTTTTCAACCAATAAAATAAAAAATAATTATGAATTTGTTTTGAGCAATGTAATACAATAAATCCTTGATTAACAGCCATAGGTACACTATTGATAACTACTTTACCCACAGGAGCTCTACTAGTTAGTAAAACGCATCCTGCTTCATTTATTCTTCTGGGTCCATTTTCTAGACCAATTTTTGTAATCATTTTTTCAGTGTTTTCAATATGAACCGAATTCAGATTTGTTACTTGTTTAGGAGTTAACCAGAGAATTTTACCATTCCAAAAATCTGGATTTTTTGTACTAGGTGTACTACCGCCACTAACTTCAACTATTTCTTCAAAAATACGAGTTTTCCATTTAGATTTTAATTCTAATTTAGATTTCAAATCCTAATTCCTTCAAATTAGCTTGAACTTGTTTATCAAGTGTTTTAGATTCTTCAGAAAGTTTTGTATATTCTTTTACATGTCGTTTCATTTTATCCTCAAATGGTTCATCATCTTCTTCAAGATCTTTTGCCCCAACAAAACTACCAGGAGTTAATACATTGCCTTTGTCTACGATTTCTTCTTTTGTTGCTTTTTTGCAATATCCAGGAACATCTTTGTATTTTGGATATCCTTTTTCACCTACAAATGACAAATAAGTTCCTGCAATCTTTTCTAATTGTTCTTTAGAAAATTCATTTTGAACCCTATTAATTGGAGTGAAAATCTTTCTAGCATCAATGAATAAAGTTTCACCAGATCTTTTTCTATAGTGTCCATTATCTTTGTTTTTTGTAAAAAACCAGAGACAGGCAGGAATTGGAGTAGTAGAAAATAATCCTTCAGGTAAAGCAATCATACAATCTACTAAATCAGCGGCAACAATTTTTTTCCTAATTTCTGCTTCAACACCTGAAACATTCATCGAGCCATTTGCTAAAACTAGACCCATTCTGCCATTTTTATCATCTAAATGATGCAACATGTGTTGCATGAATGCATAGTTTGCATTGGTATCTTTTGGAGTACCATAATCCCATCTTTTATCAGCAGATAATTGAGTATAGCCCCATTCTTTGACATTAAAAGGTGGATTTGCTAAAATGAAATTTGCTTTTTTATCATCTGGAAATTTGTCATGTTTGAGTGAATCTCCAAGATAGATATTGGATATATCAATCCCACGTAATGCAAGATTCATCTTGCAGATACGCCAAATTCCATCAATTACTTCTTGACCATAAATTGAGAGATCGGATTTTTTTCCGTTATGAGCATTCAAAAATTTATGAGATTGAACAAACATACCACCTGAACCACATGCAGGATCAAAAACTATACCTTTGAAAGGCTCTAAGATTTCAACCATTAATCGTACTACTGAACGAGGAGTATAGAATTGTCCTCCACGTCTTCCCTCACTCATTGCAAATTTCTTGATAAAAAATTCGTATGCTCTACCAAATGTATCGGTATCTAGCGCTTCTTTTGTTCCAAATCCAATTTTTGAAAATTCATTAATTAATGCAGTAAGATTTTCGTTTGCAATTTTAGAGTCTGCAAAAACTTGAGGTGTAACATCAGATAATACTGGATTGCTTCGCTCTATTTTCCGGAGAATCTGATCAATTTTTAATCCAAGATTTCTTTGAGTTGCAGTCCTCATTAAATCAGACCATCTACAACCTTTTTCTAAAAATGGAATATTTTTTTGTAAATACTCATCTTTATCTTCAACAAAAATTTCTCGTTCTTTATCTGATTTTGCAGATTTTTCAATCTCTTTTTTTCTCTCTTCAAATCTGTCTGAGATAAATTTCAAAAACATCAAACCTAGTGCGATATATTTGTAGTTTGAAACTTCAACTGTTCCTCTTAATTGTTCAGCTGTTTCCCATAATGATTCTTCAAGAGATTTTGGTATTTTTTCTTTTTTTGATTTTGTTGATTTCTTTTTTGATTTAGCTTTAGTTGATTTCTTTTTTGATTTTGCCATAATTTTTCACCTAAATTCTAAAATTCTCCTCATTCATAACATCTCAAATTCATTTAAAAACATGATCGGGTTCTTAACATTACACATTTTCAGTATTCCCTGAGATTTTCACTAGTAGATATCGTAATTTTCCTCTATTGAATGAACCAATCTGTGAGTAATCTGCCCAGTTTAGGTAATAAGTTCCAGAAATATTCAGTGTTTTTTCTCTGCCTGCAGTAATTCCAGCAGATGCTTTCTCTGACCACTCTAAAGTACCATGAATGATTTTTCCATCAAATATTCTAAAATCAGCATCCACAGTATCATTACTTTGAGGAACATTCCAATAACTGGAATCATTAGTTAGAATTATTGCAAACCAATAGTCTTTTCATGCTTTGATACAATTTTTTCTAATCGCTCAATATCTTTGAGATAGTCATATCTACCTAAATCCTGAGCGCACTGATCCATCAATTTGAATTTTTCATCATGTATTGATTCTTCTAGTTTTCTTGTTTTGTATTTGAGTTCAATTGCATAATTATTTCCAAAATTATCTTTAATCCATAAATCAACAAACATTCTCTTTGAAATGTTTGCAGGTTTGTATTCAAAACGAATATCAAGTTGTGGATGATCTTTTTGAATTTGCCAAGCTAGTGCATGCTGAAAATCAGCTTCAATGTGAAAGACAGGTCTGCTTTTGGCTAGTTTTGTTATAGATGAAAAAATAATATCTTGAAATTCCATACTCATCATCTTTTGTTTAGTCCCTGTTCTAATCGTAATAGCATATTTTTGATGTCTCGCAATTCACCTAGAATATCATTGTGTATTGCACTCATCAATCATCACTCCAAGTATAATTTCTTGGTGTGCCAACTGGATTACCGTATCCATAATTTTTGAATCCACGATATTTTATAGATTTTTCAAGTTCTTCGTTATAATCAATGTCAAGTGACTTTTCTTGATGTTGAGGTGCTAAAACTGATTTATCCAAAATAGTATTTTCAGGAAATGAAGAACCATTCATCCAATTGTTTGTAGGAATTTCTTTTTGTTTTGGTTCTGGTTTCTTTACAATGACAGGAGCAGTTTCAGAATTTAATGACTCTAAGATTTTAATGGCACGATGTTTGGAAAGTGAATCATTGCATCGCTCACAATGATACATGTGAGTACAAAGAGGACAACCTCGAGGTTCTTGACAATTACATTCATTTACCATTTGTAATGCTCTACTAAACACTGCATCAAGTTTTCTAAATACTGCCTCGCATGCACCATTTCCACCTTTAACAGAATTATCATAAAGATAGATCATTCCATCAGGAGAGGAATATCCAGATACATCAGAACTTGAATTATTGGCAATTGTTAGACTTGCATTAACTAGTAAATGCTCAGTTGCATGAATTCCTGCTGTGTTTTCACTATTATTTTGAGTACTTCCTAATTCAGGTGCTTTGAAAACAAATCCCACAGTAGGAAATTCAAACTCCATAGGAGTTCCATACATTATGGAGTCACCTAATTGCTTGTTTGTTCTTACAGAGATTTTTCCATATCCATAAATTTTGATTTTCATTAATAGTTCACAAAATGTGGCTTCAGTATGTTTTACTGTAGCAGTCTTGATTATACGCATGATTTGAGGCTTGATTTGAAGAATAGGGATAGTATAGTATGGGTCTACATTGTAACTTTCATAGTTTAATGGCTCTACAATTGCTTTAGGATATTTTGATTTAGAAATATAATCAATGACATAGTAATGCTCACCATTATGCATGTAAATGGCTCCACTATAAAATTTAAAAAATGCAACAGGAGTTGCACGAGTTCCAATTGTTTTACGATAACCTCGTTTTTCAATGTATACATCATCTCCCATTCCACGAATACTATAGTCTTTGAGTAAAATTTTGGTTCTATTGTAATCTAGATGATATTTACCATCACGCTCTACAAGATTTTGCTCATCTAAATGATACTTTAAGGTATATTGCAAATCTTTTGCAAGTGCTTCATCTTTATCGATTGGTTTTGCTGCAGCTAAAAGCAAGAACATTGTTCTTTTAACAAATCTATTAAGTGGATCAACTAGAACAGATTCTTTTGGAATTAGATAGTCAGATGGATGATTCTTGTACCATTGTGAAATTGGGTCTTTGCCTAAAACTAGAAATGCGTAACTGCGTTGTTGATTTCGTCCTGCACGACCAAGTCTTTGTTTGAATCGTGAAAAAGAAACAGTTGATGAAATCACAACATCAACATTACCAATATCAATTCCAAGCTCTAATGTAGGAGTACAAGAGATTGACATTATTTTATTCTCTCTGAATTGTCTTTCAATGTCTTCTCGTTCTTTAATTAATAATCCTGCTCTGTGAACTGCAATTGGGATTTTTCTCTCCCTTAATGCCTTCCAGGCAAAAAGTTCTGCTTTGTCATGAGAATCATGAAAAACAATTGTTTTCTTTCCTTGATGATGGAATTTTTCAAGTAAATCAAGCATAATGTCTAGTTGTGATGGATCAGTCTCAGTTCCCAGTTCTGAAACAATTGCAAAATCAGTGATTCCAGGCTTGTTTTTCTCCTCAACAAATTCAAATTCTCTGCCACCTAGTTTTTCACAAAATTCTTGGGCATTATCCAATGTAGCTGATGAGGCTACAATCTGAAGATTCTCAGATAATCTTTTGAGGGATTTGATGACATAGTGCACATTTGCGCCTAGAATTCCACCATAATAATGAACTTCATCAATTACCAGAGTCTGAATATTACCAAAAAATGGCTTCCACTGTGAATTTTCATTTTGTAATTGTACTTTGATAAAATCAAAATTTGTGATGAAAATATCAGGAGAATTATGCAATACATAACTTCTGAGATCCTTGCTTGGAACATCACCATCAACAATATTTACTCGCATTTCACATTCATCTACAAATGCTTTAATCTTTCTGTGTTGGTCTTTTGCAAGGGCTTTTGTAGGATAAACAATTAATGCAGATGGTTTTTGTTTGCTTGGATTATTTAGAATATTTTGAATTATTGGAATTAAGAATGCTTCAGTTTTACCGGTTCCAGTGGGTGCTGAAATTACTACATCATTATGATTAATAATTTTAGATATTGCATCTTGTTGATATTCATATAATCCATTTGGGAATTTTTTTATCAATACATTTCGTAAGATACCAGATAGTTCTGTGAGTTCATTAATTTTTTTACCAATTTTAATTTCAGGTTTTTTTATTGTTTCAAAGTGAGATAGTTTGAATTTGTCTTGAGATGTTCCAATTAAAAGAATGCTTTTTGTTACATTATCAATATCATGATTTCCAATAATTGCTTTTACTTCAGATGGGATTTGAAGTGGTTTATCAATACTCAATTAAAGGAACTCCAAAGAATTTTTTGTCCTGGTTTTAGTGCTGATGATTTTACTTTATGTTGCATTACTGCTTGTTTTGCAATTGCTTCTTTGACCACTTTATTGTATCTGTTTGATTTTACTCTAATAGAAACATCAGTGCATAGTGTGTCGGGATTAATTACTTGCTGTCCAATCTGTTCTGCTACCCTTACCAAGTCTCTATCACAGGTAACTAAAACAGAATCAGTGAGTATTGCATATGCTAGAATTTGGTTATCAGGAATGTGAAGCAACTCATGATTCTCAACTAATTTTTCTGCAAGGAGTGACATCTCATCTGTAATCTTACCAACTGAGATCTTCACTCCAAGAGAGGATTCAAGGTTTTCCTTTGCATCATCAAAGTGATAATCTGCTCTTTTTTCAATTTCATAAATTGATACGGTAGTAAGAACAACTTTGGAATGCTCCAAATCAACACGAATTTTTAGCATATCAAGATAGTTAGGATATTCGTGTGCCTTTCTTCCAACACAGGTATCCAGAGTGAATCTGCTCTCCGATCCAAAGTTCTCTCTTTTCATACATTAGTATACCTTTATTCATTAATAAAGATACCTTTATCTACATATAAAGCCATTATTTCAGTATATATAATCATATAATATCTTACATTTTAGATAATGACCATCGATCACCTTTATTATCATATATTAACCCTTTATTCATAGCATTTTTATATCATAATTGAACATAAAAGGTATTGGCAGAAAAAATTGCTTACTCTGTGCTTGAAATTCACGCACGAAGAATCAGGGAATTAGTTGAAAGTAAAAAATACAAGAATCCAGAGGATTTTCTCAAAAATGCTATTGAGATACTGCTAACCTGGGAGAGTGAACATCCTGAAGAATGCATGGAATTAATGAAAACTCTGATGCCATTTTCACCCCAGCAAGAAGGATTCATGAAGATGACTATGAATCCTGATGAGTTACAAAAACAATTTGGAGGTTTAGAAATTGATAAAGACCAAAGTGAAGCATTAGAGCAAAAAAGACTTGCTTTACGAGATGATGATCATTTAAAATTACGAGATAATTTTTCACATGCTAAAAAATACATTGAATCATTAAAGATTACAACTCCAGAAAACATAATCCCATATGATGGATTTCCTCTGCTGTCAGGTTTTTACAGTAGATTCTTGCCAGTAAAACTAGTCTTAACAACACTTGGTCATTTGCTTGAAAGAAGCAAGGATACTAAAATTGAATTAAAAGAATTACGTGTTTATGCATATGATATTGTAGAAGAGATTGCTGAAACTTTGAGCAAATATGAAAATGAACATAATATTCCAAGAAATAAAAAAATGTCAACAGGTCTTCCAAAAAAAGGAAGTAAAGACAAAGATGAAGAAAAGATTGCAATGGCTCAAAAAAGATTTAAAGATCAATTTGTGGGCAAAGTAAGAAAAAGTAGAAGACTAGAATCAAATCACTTTGAAGGAGCATTATCTGCATTAGGATTAATTGATGCATTTGAAAAAGATAGTAAAGTGTATGTTTCACTAACTAAATTAGGAAAGGAATTCTTTTTGATTGATAATCCAGTTATGGAAGGAGAGTATGAAAAAGGACCATTAACAAAACAAGAATCAAACTTTATCTTGAAAAAGTTAATTCCTCAACGAGAATTAGAACAAGAATTTGTAAAAACTGCACTCTCTGTTGTAAAAAGATTTCAAAAGGGAACTGCTCAACCCAAAGTATTCAAAAACGATTTTGAAAAAGTAACTTATGCCTTAAATGATGAGATAAGAAAGACAGTAATAAAATATCTAAAGGAAAATCCAAAGGCTCAAGAAATGTATAATCTTAATCATTTAGATCCTAAAATGGAGGCATCTGAGCGTAAAATCACGCAATGGCGACTTGCAACTATGGGCAGACTGGCAGAGTTGAAGGTAGTGAATTGGAGAATAAATGAGAAAGGAGATTCAGAGTATTCTCTGAATTAGGAATCATTTAGAATATTTTTGAGTTCATCAGGTGACCATAATTCTTCAGCAATTTTTTGATACAATTTTTGTCTTTCATCAATAGCTTTTTTTGTGAATTTTTCATAATGTTTAAAGGAAAGTCCTGAATCCCTACAATATTTTACAAATCCAGGATTTTTTGTATAACATTTAGAATTCAGAGATTGAGCAAGTAAATTTTGTCCAAAGTAATGATCTAGTTTTTCTGAATATGGAGATGCGCCAAAAGATTGATTGATGCCTCTAGGTATCAAAATTAACCCACCTAAACGATTTCTATAATCATCAAAATCAGATTCATTTTCAAACTCGTCTTTATGTTCCATGAATTTGTTAGCCCAAATATGTTCAATTTCAAATCTATTTTTTCGTTCACGTTTAACATATGTTTCAAAACTAGAATTTGGAATTCCAGATTTTTCTTCGATATGGCTAGTAATTCTTACAAGTAAAAATTTTACAAAACTTTTATTCATTTTTTCAAGACCGTAGTCATAGACTTTATCCAATTTTTCTTTCATATCAGTAATATTCTTGGCAAATATTTCAGTTAATTCATCAACAGATTTATCACGAATTTCTGTTACTAGCTGATATATTCTAATTCTAACATTAGAATGGCCTATACTACTACCATTTACTTTTCGTCGAATTATAAAAGATTCCAAATACCTTGCAACAAGATCAATTTTTTGATCAACAGTGTTTTTATCATCGGAAATCATAAGTGGGGACATCAACAAAGGAAAGTAAAGAGATGGTGCAAATCTGACATGATCCACATAGAAAACATGTTCTAAATTTTTATTAAAATTGTGTGCTGCCTTGTAGATTTTTACATAAATCTTTGAAAAAAATACAAAATTGGTTTCTATAAAGTTCCTTTGTTCATCTATCTCAGACAATCCAATTTTGTCTTGGTTATCTTTGAACCAGCTATGAGGTTTAGTTGCTATTACTTCAAAATCTTCATCATGGGTATCTCTTGGCTTCCTGATTGTTTCGGCGTATTTTGCTCTAAACCATGATTGAATAAACTCCATATCTGCATTTTTGTTAAGGTCTTTGATTTTTGACATGTGTTTTTTCCATAATTCATTCAACCTCTTTTTTTCATCTTCTTCTGAAAATTTAGATAAAAGATGTCCTTTGAGCATTTCAGGAGGAGTTAGACTCAATCCTCGATCGTTCATTGTTTCAAAAATTTTGTATGCATCATCATCGGACCATGTTTTAATGACTACAAACATTACATTTTCTTTTAACCAATCAATAAAATAAGGTAAGGCATCATCAAGTGATAGTTCAGTAATTAATGCTGAGATATCTTCATATCTTTCATAAATGTTTTTCACAGATTCATTTTCATCAGTTGGATCATAATCATTATTATGAAATAGTTTCATCATACATTTCTCGCGATCTTTAATTTGTAAATTTAATGAAGACTCTCCATATGCACGAGATGCAATTAATTGATCTAAAGGTTCCTCAAGATTTTTTTCTTTTTGTAAATTATTAAGAAAAATCAAAAGTAAAGTAATAGAAGTTAGTCTCTGTTGTCCATCGATAATAGATGAAATATTATCTTTGACATTAAGAATAATTGAACCCATGTAATATTTTGAATATGACTTTACTTCTTTTCGATCATGTTTATTTCCAGATTTATAGTTTTCAAAAAATTTTGAAGACAGATCCTCAATTAGATGTTCAATGTTTTCTTTTTCCCACCTGTACTCTCTTTGAAATACATCCACCTCATATTTTCTGCCAAGAATTTCTCTCAAATTTCTTGCATCTGCAGTAATGTATGAAGATTGAGAAGACATGAAATCATTGGATTTGTGGAGAATTTAAAATTATATTAGTATCTAAAGTATGGCTCTGGTCGCATATTATTGATTCCAATGAGATTCTGTAAAGTTACAGCCTATCAGATGTGATAGTGTTGAGATTTAGATGAAGGAGATCATTTCACTATTAAAAAATCTAAAAAATAATTACCAGATTTCTTCATATGCCTTTTTTCTACGTCTTGGTATCAGATAACACGTTTTGATTATTTTTTTTGAAAAATTTACATGAATTATTAATCGGAAATTACCGTTATCAAATTTTACTTTATGCTTATTGGACAAAGAACCTTTAAGTGGAATTGCTTCCTTCCATGGGTCGTTCTTAATATCATCTAATTTTTGAAACAGAATTATTTTTTTATTGTCCTCTAATTTTTGAAGGCATCTTTGATATTCAAAAGAAGATGTATCTATACTGAATTCTAAAACGTCGTTCAAGACAACCTCTTAATATTTTTCAGTTTTTCTAAACAATTCTAATTCTTTTGGGCTTGTCAATATATCTATTGTATCTACATACCCATCAAAGTCAGTATAATATTCATATCCTGCATCAAGTATTATACTAAACTTTTTTTCATCTTTGATTTCGCTTATGCCTAATATTACATTCAAGCACATAAACACAAGCAAAGTACCATAAAATGATTTTAGAAAATCAGCTTCATCTATTTCTTTAAAAACTTGTAATAGTTTTTCTTCTCTGTTTTGCATTATTTCTAAAATAATCTCAGTATAATCCGACAATATATTTATCATATCAATGGCAGATTGTTTTGTTTTTTCACTAAATCGTTGTTGTTTTTTAATATGCTCTATGCTTTTTTTGTAAATATCTAAATTCAGTCGCCCAAATTGTTGGATGTCTACATCTTTTCTTACTAGTTTAACTGCTTCTGTACAGTAAAAAGTAAAACGTGTAACATCTGATTCTGATATTGGATCATTAGTTTCATATTTTTCTGTCACAATGGGAAGAATGATTTCTTCTGCAACACGAGTGTGAATTTCAGTTAATTGTCTATGTTTATTTTTATCTACAATTGCCAAGTTATCTATCTGTTCATTACTAGTAAAAGGCAATAGCATTTGCATTGTCGCAGACATAAGATATCTAATAGATGGCATAATTTCAAATAAAAAGTTTTTTTTGTTATTCATTTACAAAATCCCCAAAATGAGCCGACCCTTGATAAGGAGAAGATTCCGTCATTGAGCCTATAACTTGACGGAATCTCCAATGATCATAGTAAAGTATCTGTAAACAAAGTTTGCATATGGGAACATATTATCTAGATATTGAAACTAATGGTCTTGATGAGGTAGAAAACAAGATAGTTACAATTTAATATGTAGAACTTGGGCGTGGAATTGGAAACAATCTTGGAGAATACTGGAGGTTTAGTAATTGAATGAAACAAAACCAACATGTCCAAATTGTAATAGTAAAAACATTGCATGTATATTTTGGGGATATCCTGGAGATATGAACGGGTATCTCAAGGGAATAGAATCAAAAGAAATTGTTCCAGGAGGATGTATGGTAGATGACCATGATCCAAAATGGGAATGTAACAAATGCAATCACAGATGGGGAGAAAGAGATGAGTAATTTCCATGCAGCATATGGCTTTGTTGGAATAATTTCATTTGCTTGAGGAATAATATTTTTCTGGATTGATGGAATGCTGCTATGGGCTATTCTGTTTATTGTATTGGCAATAATGCTAGTTATGGTCAAAATAATTTGGAATAATGCAGTTTGACTAGATAATGCAACTAGAAAACTTGGAGATGATTCTTGATGAATAAAGAAAGAGCATGTTGTATGTGTGGAACTCATAAATTTGTTGGACGTGTCAATGCTGGAAAAAAATACTATTGCGGTAAATATATGAGAAAAATTTCCGATTCAAGAATTGATTACTGGAAACCATGTACACAAATAGAATTCTTTGAGAATATGCTATCTGATATGAGAAAAGGAAGTAACAGAAAACCAGGAAACATGTTTTCAAGTATTAGGGAACTGTTTAGAAAATGGGACAGAAAATACAAAGATAAATGCAGCATTTCTGCAATTTGATGAGCTAGAAGCAAAAAATAAAGGAAAATAGAGTTTAGAATCTATAATTTTTTGTAATTACAATTCACTATAGAAATTTGTTCTATTGATTCAAAACTCCGTATGTAACATGACAGGTAATTGGTAATATTCATGAATTAATAGGGTCAGAGTTTTAGTAGTGTAATCATTAATCATACAGCCACCGTCTCATCACACCCCAATTATTCCATTGAATCAAGCAATTTTTGTGTTTTATTTCGAATTTCTGGAGTAACTTTGACTATTACCAACCCCTCATTTGGTTGGCCATACAAAACTATAGCATTCTCAGGGGCATAAACGCAAACAGGTATCACCAAAAGATCTTCTTCACCATTAACACTGATTCTTACTGGAGGCTGCATAGTAAAGGCCTGCTGAATAACGCCTATACTTTGAGAAGTGATTTCTGCGGCAGGGTTATCGACTGTCAATTCAGTAGCATTTTCTAGTTTTGGTGGTTCTCTTTTTGATCTTTTTTCCATACTATCAATTATTTGCAGAGAGGGAATCAAACCAAATTCAATCATCTTTTCAGTGGTTCTATCTCCAACTGTAATTACATAGGAATTTTCTGAAAGATGTTTTTGGATATTTGTTTTATCAACTTGACTTTCAGGTAAGAGTATTCCTAAAGGAATGTTCAATTGGTCTCTTAGAGAATCAGGTAATTTCACAGGAATCGTGGCTAGTTAGAAGTACTTACCTCTGGGGTGGTTTCTTTTTCAGATTCTGTATTAGAACTTTCAGATGCCATCTCTTCTTGAAGTTTTGCTGCTTGAATACTACATTGTGCTGCAATATTTTTTGCACTTTTTCTAAAAGCAACTGCACCAGGAGATTCAGGATCTGTAATCATTATCGGTTTACCTGAATCAGAACCAGTCATAATACCAGAGTTTAATGGAATTTCACCTAAGAAAGGCATGTTAAATTGCTCGCTGATTTTCTTTGCTCCTCCTTCACCAAAAATATAATGTTTCTCATCACAGTTTGGACAAATAAAGTGACTCATGTTTTCAACAACCCCAAGAAGTGGAACGTTTAGTTTTTCAAACATTCCAACTGCTTTGACTGCAACATTACTTGCAACATCTTGTGGAGTTGTAATAACTAGAATTCCAGTAATCGGGATTGTTTGTGCAAGGGTTAATGGAATATCACCAGTACCTGGTGGAAGATCTACAATAAGATAATCCAAGTCAGCCCAATTGGTATCAACTAAAAATTGTTTCAGGATTCCTGAGATAATTGGACCACGATAAATTGCTGCTTGGTGTGATTGCTCTGCAAAGAAACCAAATGAAACAACCTTTAGTCCATTTGATTCAGCGGGTTGAAGTTTATTTTCTTCTACTTCCATGAATGCATCTTTCATTCCAAGCATCAATGGAATACTAGGACCATAGATATCAGCATCTAATAATCCAACTTTAGCTCCTGTTTGAGATAATGCCAAAGCTAAATTCAATGAAACAGTTGATTTTCCTACTCCTCCCTTTCCACTTGCAACGCCAATAATGTTCTTGACAGTTGCCATTCCAGTATCTGCATCAAGTGAACGACCCTCCATTACTTTGGCAGTCACATTCATATCAAAATCTTTCAGCTCAGAAATTTCGCCGATTGCTTTTCTAACATCCTCTTCGATTTCTACATTGAAAGGACATGCAGGAGTAGTTAGTTCTAAAGTAAATTTTAGATTACCATCATTTAGTTCTAGGTCTTTTATCATACCCATTGATACGATATCTTTTTTCAAATCAGGATCAATGACTGTACTTAATTTTTCAAGAACTTGATCTATTCCTACCATTGTTGAAAAAGTCTGTTTACATTATTTAAACATAGGTTAGACAACGAAAGAAATTGTCAATTATTTGAGAAATTAATCAAATCTTTGGAAATTTAAGCCTAAATCATCCAAAGATTCATAAATTGAAATTCAAAAAAAATATCACACTTGTTTTCTATATCTACCCTAGTTGATGTCGTTAGGATTCCTCCAAGCTTGTTTGGAACTACACTCAAAAAGGCAGGAATGAACATTCTCAAAGAAAAGTACGAGAGTATGATTAGTGCTGACTTGGGTTACATCATTATGATTTTAGATGCTAAAGTTGATGAAATGGGAAAAATGATTGCAGGTGACGGCGGGACATTCCACAAAGTAGAATTTGAAGTATTAACATTTTATCCAAAATTGCAAGAAATTGTTCTAGGGGAAATTGTAGATATTACAGACTTTGGTGCATTTGTAAGAATTGGTCCAACTGATGCACTACTTCACTTGTCACAAGTGATGGATGATTATCTTAAGAGTGATGTAAAATCCGGAATGATTTTAGCTAATCAAAGTGGTAGAACACTCAAAGTTGGTTCTACACTTCGCGCAAGAATCACTGCAGTCTCATTAGGTAAAGCTGCTTCAATGGGCAAGATTGGAATTACATGTAGACAACCATTCCTTGGTGCAGACGCATGGATTGCTGAAGAGATTAAGAAGGCAGATAGTGGTTCAGATAAACCTGTAAAAGAAGCTAAAGTAGAGGCAAGTTAAGATGGCACGAGAAATGGCATGCAGAAAATGCAAAGCTGTAACAACTGGAAAAATTTGTCCGGTTTGCAAATCATCAGACTTGACACCTGATTGGAATGGAATTGTACTTGTAGTTGATCCAACAAACTCAGAAATTTCAAAAACACTCGGCATTACCCAGAAAGGCAAGTATGCCATCAAAGTAACATAGAATATTTCTAAATCTTTAAAATCACACTAGTATTTTATCATCATGTTGTCATTTAATTCAAAAAAACAATTATCACAATTCCTTACTGAGGATATAGGTAAGGGAGACATTACAAGTGTCCTTTTACCTAAGAGAAGAATTTCAGCTAGAATTATTTCAAGAGAAAATGGAATTGTTGCAGGTACAGTCTATGCAAAAGAAATTTTCAAACTCAAGGGATGCAACTCTCGAATTTTAAAAAAAGACGGCTCTAAAATAAAACCAAATCAAACTATTATGAGCATTACAGGGGATGCGGGAAAGATTTTGATGTGTGAGAGAACAGTACTGAATCTCCTAACCAGAATGAGTGGAATTGCAACACAAACAAATGAACTTGTTAAAAAAATCCCAAAGAAAACAAAATTGTATGCAACAAGAAAGACAGCCCCTGGTCTTCGATACTTTGACAAAGAGGCAGTTGAGACAGGAGGAGGTAGCAAACACAGACTTGGGTTAGATGAAATGGTGATGATTAAAGATAATCACATTGCAGTTGAAGATTCATTATTATCCATAATTAAAAAGGCAAAGAGAAAATATAAAAAATTTGAAGTTGAAGTTGAAAATACTTTAGATGCAGTTCTTGCGGCAAAAGAAGGTGCAACAATAATTATGCTAGATAATTTTTCTCCATATCAAATCAAAAACACAATCAAGGTTCTCAAGAATCAGAAATTACGAAATAAAGTAATGCTTGAGGCATCAGGAGGAATAAATTCCACAAACATATCCAAATATGGCCAAACAGGGGTAGATATTATTTCAGTGGGCAGCATTACAAATTCAGTCAAAGGAATTGACATGAGTTTAGAAATTTAAGAATTAAGTTGTTTTAATAATTCAGAAACTTTTTTGTTTTTTGGATTAATTTCTTGAATTTTGCTGCAACATTGAATTGCCTGTTTGTTTTCATCTAATTTCTGGTGTGAATATGCTTTCAAAAGCAAGACATCAACATCATAAGAGCCAATTTCTAGAGATTTATCAAAGTAAGAAATAGCAATTTTGTACTTGTTTTCCATATAGTAAATTCCACCCACCATAAACAAGACATCATGATGATGAGGGTTTTTTTTCAAATATTCTGTGCCTGATTTTAATGCATTTACATACTTTTTTTCTTTGATTAGTTTTTTGATTTCTTTGAATTTTTGAATATTTTCTTTTGCTTGAGGATCTTTTGGTGTTCGACTAAATAATCCAACCAAAACAATTACACAGTTTATTTAATTTCAAGCATTCTACTAATTGCCAAACGAGCCTTGTCAGCAATTTCTTTAGGAACAGTGACAACATGTTTTTCATTTACTAATGCATCATACACTTTTTCAAGTGTTATCATCTTCATGTATTGACATTCAGCTTTATCTGATGCAGGAATGAATGTTTTAGTAGGATTATCTTTTCTCATTCTATACAATATTCCAGTTTCAGTAGCAACAACAAAGTTCTTTGATTTTGACTTATTGACATGTTTTAACATCCCTTCGGTAGAAAGAATTGAAACTTTTTTATCATCAAAACTTCCATCTGCAACATCATATATCATTGGAGTGGTACAACCACACTCTGGATGAATAACAAATTCAGTATCTTTCATTGAATCTAATTTTTTTATGATATCTTCAGGAGTAATTCCTGCATGAACATGACATTCACCGGCCCATATGCGCATATTTTTTCGTCCAGTCATTTTTGCAACATAAGAACCAAGAAACATATCAGGTAAAAACAAAATTTCTTTATCTTCAGGGATTGATTTTACAACATTTACAGCATTTGATGATGTACAACAATAATCAAGTTCTGCTTTAATTTCTGCAGTTGTATTGACATAACCTACTACAATAGATCCTGGATGTTGTTTCTTCCAATTTCGTAATTCATCAACAGTGATAGAGTCAGACAATGAACATCCAGCTTCCAAATCTGGAATCAACACTTTTTTTTCAGGACTAATTATTGCAGCAGTTTCTGCCATAAAATTTACACCGCAAAATAGAATTGTTTTTTGTTTGACTTTTGCTGCTTGTCTTGAAAGACCCAAAGAATCACCTGTGAAATCAGATACGTCTTGGACATCTGGAATCTGATAATTATGTGCCAAAATGATCACATCTTTTTCTTTTTTGAGTCTCAGAATCTCATCTTTGAGTTTGGAATCTTGTTGTACTAGCATAAACCACAAAAAATTGCCGGTGTAGGGATTTAAAGAATGGGAAGTAGTCTATAATTCTCTAAAAAACTAGCAAATGTGGCAATTATTGCCATATTAGGTACCAATCTGAATATCATCTGAGCAGTATTTTCGTAGAGTTTCAATTGCAGACAAAATTGCCAACCTACTTGTTTTTGGATTATTTGCATCTGGAAAATTTTCAATTGTAAAGGTCATCTTTCCAAATTTTCCAGAAGCTTCTATGTGATGAGTATTTTTGTCAGTGTTTGGATCAGCGACAATTTTTACACCTGTTTTTTCACTACCTATTCCAGACAATGATAAAAGTGCTGCAACGTTGATGTTGGCAGGAAACAAAGAGACAGCCTCTTTGGCAGTTCCCTCAAAGATGGTTGTGGGTGAGTTGATTGCATCTAAATCAATTTCAGATGTTTCAAAAAACTTGGCACCTTTAAGAGAACGGGGATGCTTTGTTGTAGTAATAGATAGTGATTCCAACTCATCTTTGATTGATTTTATTCCATCTAATCCAGCAATTGCACCTGAAGGAAGATAAATTGTTTTTTTGAAATCACTGCATGCATCTGACAAAATATCATAGATTGATTCATCAAGTAATGCACCGACACTCATTATCATCAAGTCACGTTTATTTTGTAAAACACTTAGTGCTACATCTTTTACTGCATCCTGGGAAGCAGCTTCAACTACAATATGTACCGGATGTGAGGATAAAAGATGGGAGTTTTCCACAATTTCGGGCTTTGTATTTAATTTTGAAACAAGCTCAACTGCAGCATCTTTAGAACTGTCATAAACATGGGTTAGAATAGCTGGAATCTTACCTGAATCAATTGCAAGGGCTATTTGAGTACCTATTGCTCCACAACCCAATAAACCGATTTTTTTCAATCAACAATACTAGAAACAATCACTTAATTAATTCTAGGTAGTCCTAAGACAAAATAAATAATGGTTTGAATAGATCAGTTTTGTCAAGGTTTAGTGTAACCTAAAGAATTTATTCAATCCAGATAACACCATTGTTGTGCTTAACACCATATACAAAGATACAATTGAAAATAGTCAAGAAACCATCCCATTTCTAAATAATCCAGAAGGAGAGAAAAAACATGGTTAAAGATCCAATAAAGAGTTTGATTGAGGAGTTAGGAGCCCATCTTTCTCAAAAGGAGCACTCAGATATTGTGTTGAATAATGGTAGTGGAAAACAGTTTGAGATAATTCCTTCCGAGTTTAAGCAGATTAACCTAATAAAGATGCCAAGAAAGATTGCATTTGTAGATGGAGGTGATGCACTACTGGATGAATCACCAAACTATTTAATTATGCTTAATCGAATTTACTTTTCAATATTTTGTGGGAAAAAAAGAGTAAAACCTGTCATGTCGCCTCGTGTTCAATTTTTGTCATTTGTAATATCAAAGGTCGATACAAAAGATGGTAAAAAGAAAGTAAGTTATGATACAAAATTGTTTCCTCATAACGAATCAGACAGAGAATTTCTGCCTGCAGAAGTGGATTTGGCATCAGTTACTGATGGGGCAACAGTGCTGCAAGGCTCCAGACTAAATTCACTGGCAAGGAGATTTGCAGAATGGCAGTTAGCTTACAAAGTTGTTGAGAAAGAATTAGATGCTGGAGACATTCTAGTGATTGATGGTTCATTACAGACTAGTTTTAAAAATGAAACAAAGTATGCAAACAAACTATATGATTTGGCAATTAAAAAGGGAGTAATTATTTGTGGTTTGGCAAAGACTAGCAGACTAATTACAGAGTCTGGCGACCCATTGCTTGCAAGAATTGATGAGATTGCAGCTGATGTAAAGTATGATAAATGGTATGTGAAAGTTGCTGAAGAAGTATCATCAGATGACAGAGGATTCATGCTTGCAGTAAAGTTTCATCCAAATTCTAATTTTGTATTTCGATTTGAGATTTTGCGAGAGCAGTTTGCAAAGATGGATGATTCAGAACTCAATTCAGTTCTTGCGAGCCTGGCTGAAAACTCTCAGGATGTGGCAATGCTTGGCTATCCGTATGGTGCAATTGATGCAGACAGATTTGCGCAGGTGCGACTCCATGAATCAAACATGTATCGTGGAATTATTTTAGCTGAGCGACTGCAAAATCCTGAATGGAAGAGACTTGAAAAGTATAGTGCCAGTCTTGTAGCACATGATGTTCTAAATTTGGTGACCAGCTGATGGATGAGATCTCAATTGCAGGTCAGGTAGTTGGAGGAAAGTTTGGAGATATTGTAATTCGCCAAAAGTCTGGAAAAAATTTGGAGATTGGAGACTTGATGGTCTCTGAAGAGAATGGTTCATTCTTGATTTTGCAAGTGTTTGTATTGGAGTATGGCAGTCAAATTCAAGACCGAATGCAGCAGATGATGTCGGGAGTTAATTTGGAGCAGGGTTCGAATGCTCAATTTTATGAGCCGGAGTTTGTCAATTATGTTTTGGCTCGAATCAAACCGCTGGCTCGCGTGTTCAAAGAGAATTGTGAAGTCAGAATTCCAAAGTCGTTGCCTTCATTTTTTAATAAATTGCGATTAATTTCCAAGGATGATCTTAAATTTTTACAAAAGAAGGAAGATTCAATCTTTGTCGGATACATTAGAAGCGGCAGTAAAGTAATCAAGGAAGCTGAAGTGTGGCTGCCAGCTGAGGATATATTCTCACATCATGTGTTGATTCCAGCAACGACGGGTCGTGGAAAATCAAATTTGGTCAAAACAATTTTGTGGCATGTGCTTGATTCAAACAAGGTTGGCGCGCTAGTACTTGATGCACATGATGAGTACTTTGGTCGTCAGGGTGTTGGATTGAAGGAGCATCCCAGAGCCAAAGATAATCTGGTGTACTACACGCCATCCAATCCACCAGTTGGTGCGAATCGTCTTACAATTAATTTGCAGTCAATCAGACCTGAGCACTTTGAAGGAATTGTTGATTTCTCAGATGCCCAGTTCCAGGCAATCAGAACATACCATTGGAAAGGCAAGGATGGATGGCTCACAACACTAATGCTGACAGACCCGGATTCTGCAACAGACAAGATTGCAGCATCAACAATGAGCGTAATTCAGCGAAAAATGAGGCTAATTTTGGGATTAGTCAAGGATGAGGAGGGGCATCTGGTCTCAAAGCATGAGGTGTTTGATTCAGCAACGAAGGGATTCACCACAGTTGATGATATCGTAAAAGACATCGAGCATGGAAAAGTTGTGATTCTTGATACATCACGATTGGGTGATGAAGCAGAATTAATTGTTGGAAACATTATTGCATCAAAACTATTTGAAAAATACAAAGCATACAAAGCAGTTGGTGAATTGGCAAGAAAGCCTGTAGCTACTGTAATCATTGAGGAGGCGCCGCGTGTTATTGGTGTTGATGTGCTGACTAGAAAAAATGACAACATCTATGCAACAATTGCAAGGGAGGGTCGTAAGTTCAAGGTTGGACTGATGGCAATCACACAATTAAGTAGTGTCATTCCACGAACTATTTTGGCAAACATGAATACAAAAATTATTTTAGGAAATGAGATGAAGCAAGAGCGAGAAGCAATTATTCAATCAGCATCTCAGGATTTATCAGAGGATGACAAAAACATTGCAAGCCTGGATAAGGGGGAGGCAATCATTTCAAGCATCTTCGTTCCATTTGCAATGCCCATAAAGATTCCCCTGTTTGAAGATATTGTAAAAGAGAAAGGCAGTCAGGTAAAAACAGAGAAGACGAAGGTGTTCTAGTTTGTTATTTGCGCATCTCTCAGATATTCATCTGGGTTTTCAAAAGCATGAATCGTTGCAGCAAACAGAGCAGGATGTATTTGAGAAAGCATTGGATGAATGCATTTCGAGAAAAGTTGATTTTATTTTAATTTCTGGAGATATGTTTCATGTAAATATTCCAGAGATGCGAGTGCAAAAGTTTGCATTTGCAAAGTTTCGTCAGGTGCACGAAGCTGAAATTCCAGTGTATGTTGTTTATGGAAGCCATGACTTCTCTCCAGTTTCTAATTCTGTAATTGATTTGCTGGTTGCAATTGGTTACATCAGCAAAGTTACCAAAGTGAAGGATTCTGATGATGAAAAAATAGTCCTGGATTTTTTAGTAGATCTGAAAACGGGTGCCAAAATTTATGGATTATCCGGACTCAAGATGGGAAAAGACCGAGAATACTATGAAAATCTAGATAGAGCCTCACTTGAGGCTGAATCGGGCTTTAAGATATTCCTATTTCATGGCGGAATTTCAGATATGAAGACAGAATCAGGCATCGATGGGGATCACATGCCACTATCTTTGCTGCCAAAAGGATTTTCATATTATGCAGGAGGTCACATGCACAAATTCAATCATCAATCATTTGATGGGTATTCGCATGTCGTATATCCTGGAACTCCATTTGCAGGATTTCATTCTGATTTGGAGGAGAATTCAAAGGGTCAAAAACGAGGATTGGTTTTAGTCGAGTTTGAAGATGAGATTAAGGATGTATCATTTATTGAATTGGAAAATACTGAATATGAAATCATTGAGATTGATGCAAACAATCGTAAAACAGATTCAATTAACAAAGAACTATTAGAAAAGACACAAGAGATTGATCCTGGTAATAAAATTGTAATAATAAAGATTGGCGGTGAGATGACATCAGGAAAAACATCAGATGTTGATATTTCTGCAATTCGAGAGTCGCTATATCAGCGTAAAGCCAGCGCGGTGGAGATTAGTAAAAGCAGATTGACATCTCTAGAATACAGCATCACTGAAGCTAAAGGTGAGAACAAAGTAGAGATTGAGGCGAATGTATTCAGTGAAAATATTGGTCAATTGCGATTCAAGCAAAAAAATCTGATTGGTGATGCGGGAGTTGCTCTTGCAAAAAAATTACTATCAAAACTGGGACAGGCAGGACTTGAAAATGAAAAGAAGGCAGACTATGCATCAAGAATAAAACAGGATGCGATTGGAGTATTGGGATTGAAGATAGATGATTCTTAATTCACTGGTGTTGGAGAATATTCGAAGTTATTCCCATGAAGAGGTGGAGTTTCCGCGTGGCATTACTCTGTTTGAGGGAGACATTGGCTCTGGAAAATCTACAGTATTGATGGCAATAGAGTTTGCATTATTTGGTTTGGGTTCTCAAAAAGGAGAATCGCTTCTTGCAAAAAAAGCCGATGAGGGTTTTGCTATTTTAGAATTTACAGTAGATGGTCAGAAATATGAGATCAAGCGAGCACTCAAAAGAAAAACAGCTGGGGTGAATCAGAATCCAAGAAATTCGTACATCAAAACAAATGATGAGAAAGAGCCTCTCTCACCATCAGAGTTGAAGCAGCGAATACTTCAGATTCTCAAATTTGATGAGCCTGGAGACGCACGCTCTGAGAGTAGGATATACCGCTATGCAGTGTATACACCTCAAGAAGAGATGAAGAAAGTTCTGAGTGATGCCAAAACTCGATTAGAGACAATACGACGAGCATTTGGAATTGAAGATTATGCTATAGCTGCTGCCAATGCGAATGATGTTGCAACATCAATAAGATTGCAGGTGGCTCGATTTAAAGAGAGATTTAGTGATACTGCACAATTAGAAGATGAGAATGCAGCATCAAAAAATTTAGTTGATGGGATCCAGATAGAAATTTCTCAATCAGATAAAAAAAGAAAAGATTTAGAGTCAAAAAATATTCTCGTTGATAAAAAATTAAAGCAACTACAAAAACAAAATCTAGAAAAAGTAAAGCTTGAAGGCATCAAAGAAAAACTGGAAGAGAGAATCACAGATGATGAATCAGATATTGAATCAGCCAATTCAGATATTAATGATGCACAAGAAGAGATGGGTGAATTTAAAGAAAAGTTGAATAAATTAAGTAAAATTAAAAAACCAACTGTAAAAACAGTTGTGCAAATCAAAAAAGAGATTGAAAAATTCCAAAAAATCAATGATGATCTGGTAAAATCAAAAGCTATTGTTTCAGAATTATCATCATCAATTTCAAAATTAAGTAGGGTATCTGGTAAAAATAAAAAAGAGATTCAAGAAGAAACAATCAGTAAAGAGAAAACCCTGAAAAGCATTAGAAAAACACTTGATGAGAGTGAAGAAGAAATCAATCATCTACAAGAGCAGATAACCAAATGTAAGACAAATATAGAAAATTTACAGGGAGATAGTGATAAATTTGCAAAACTTGGAGAAAAGTGCCCAGTATGTGAGCAAAAAATTACAGCAGAGCATTTGAAAGATTGGGAGAGTGAGCGAAAAACAAAACAGGACAAATTAAATGCAGAATTAAAAAAAATTAAAGATCCATTTTCTGATACAAAAGAACATCATAAAAAACTATTAAAAGATACTAGCAATCTAGAATCCGAAATATCTGAGAATCGGCAGATGATTCCTCAAATTGAAGAGTTTGATGAAAAATCTGCAAAATTTGCTCAAATTGAGGCTAAAATTAAGGAATTGCAGGCACAAAACAAGATTCCAAAGGAGAAATTTGAGTATGAATCTGATGAACCAGTAGAGTATCTTTCTGCACTTAAAGATGCTCTAGTAGAATATGAGAATTCTTTGGCCATGATAGTAGAGACAGAAAAGAATCAGGAGAAAACTCTGAAATTTATTTCAAAGTATCAGAATGATTTGAAATCATCAGATGCAAATATTGCAAAAAACAGAAAAGAGATTCAAAGTATTGAAGGGCAGATAAAATCATTTACGAACATTGATGATGAAACAAGATCGACTGAGCAAGAATTTAAAGCAAATAATGAAAAAATTACTAAAGTGTCTGCTTTGAGTGCATCATCAAAACAAAATCTAAAAAATGAGCAAGAAAAGATTTCAATCAACAGAGAAAAGATTGCTGAATCTCAAAAATGGAAGATTGAGCATGACAAATTTTTAGAATATTATGAATGGTTGACTACATTTTTCATTCCCACCATATCTCAGATTGAAAAGCAGGTGCTACTATCAATTTTGCAGAGCTTTAATGAAACTTATCATCGATGGTATTCAATTCTGGTTGAAGACCCCACCAAAGAGTCTAGAATTGATGAGGACTTTACTCCAATTGTAATTCAGGACAGATATGACCAAGAGATTGAATACTTGTCAGGAGGTGAGAAGACCAGCATTGCATTGGCATATAGATTGACTTTGAATTCACTGATGAGAAAAGAGACAGAGTCATTAAAGTCAAACTTGTTGATCTTAGATGAGCCAACTGATGGCTTTTCTAAAAACCAATTAGGTAAAATCAGAGAAGTTCTTGATGAGTTAAAATCACAGCAAATTGTGCTTGTATCTCATGAAAAAGAGCTTGAAGCGTATGTGGATAACATATTTCAGATTTCAAAGGAAGATGGAATTTCTAAAATATCCAGAATGAACTAGTCACCTTTTTGGAAAGAAAAAAGATGCAGTTATTCAAAATCCTTTAGTTTAGGAAGGATCATCTCATCAAATATTTGATCACCACTTAACCAGATACAAGGAAAGTTATTGTCTTTGCAGTTCAGAAAATGGGACGAACAGGATGTAAAAATAAAGGCAGTATTCCTGCAATTTGATAAAGAAGAGTCAAAAATAAAAAAAATTAACTAACATTAACAATTCCGGTCATCCAAGAATGAACCACACAAAAGTAATCAAAAGTTCCTGCATCATTAAATGTGAATTCAAAAGAGTCACCAGACATGAATATACCAGAATCAAATAATTCACCGACCACACTTGAAGGATTTCCACTAGTTACAGTATGTATAGCAGTGTCACCATTATTCCAAGTTACTGTTGTGCCAACTGCTACATTAACTTCGTAAGGCAAATAACATTCGGTAGTTGTTTCACATCCAGGAACTCCAACCCCTAAAGGAATTGAAATTGTTTGTGACATTGGCGATGTTTCTGCTTCGGGTTCAGGTTCTGCAGTCACACATTCACCTTCATAGTCTAATTTAACATCAACAGCATCTAACATACACAAATTACCATAAGTTTCACCATCAATACCACACATAGGATCCCATTGCATTGTACAAACAGTCAGATCTTCTTCAGGTTCTGTAACTGTTGTTGGTTCTGATTTAATTTCCATTTCTTCATCAGAGACAATTCTTGGTTGGATTATTTCATCTGGAGATGATGCAATTAATCCTAAAATTATTGCAGCAAGAACACCAACTATTATTATTACACCTAAAGGAAAATTTATCTCATCCACCTGTTAACTTTGCAAACTTTTCGTTCTTACTTAACTTTTCCATAAATTGAATATTAGATAATGCAATAATTGCAGATTCAACTACTGCTTTATCAGGATCATTTAATGCAGTTTCCAGAGTTTTTTTTGCTTCTTTGGAGCCAACAACGCCCAAGGCAATAGCTGCTTCGTGTCGTACAAACATACTTGGATCATTGAGTGTTGCATCAGATAGTGAAAGTATTGCACTAGAGTAACACAGCTGACCTAATGAGAATGCAGCCTCATGACGTACCAATTCATGTTCATCATTTTTTAAAACTTTGGCAATATAGGGAATTTTATCCTCTCCGCCAAAATCAACCAAAATACAGGTGGCTCTTGTTCTAATCACATAATCAGGATGATCTAAAAGAGAAACAAAATACTCTGTATCTTTTTGTTCATATTTTGACTCCATTTCAACAAAAAGTGCTAATCGATCAGAAGTTACTGCTTGCAATTTGTTTTGAGATTTTCTGTGTCCTATATTAGGTTACTTGAGAAAAAATTCAAAATTAGATGAGGTATCTATTTAATGGAAAAAATATGGAAATTTACTATGAGTGTAGTAATAGGTGAAAAGGCGCCAAATTTTGGAGTTTCAGAATGGATACAAGGTGCTCCAACTAATTTTGATCAAGAAAAAGATCATGTTGTTTTATTGGAAGTCTTTCAAGTCAATTGTCCCGGATGTTTTATGAATGCAATTCCTGAGGCAATTAACATCTACAACAAATACAAAGATGATGGAGTTCGAGTTTTAGGTCTTGCTACTGCTTTTGAAGATTTTGATAAAAATACACTAGATAATTTGAAAATGCTTGCAGAAACTGGTGAAGTAATAGGAGAAACAAAGAGTGCACTTTCAATGAATGGTAAATTACAAGAAGGAAACAAGTTACATTATAAAATTCCATTTCCATTAGGAATGGATAATCTAACAAGGACCACAGGGGAAATCAGTCAAGAAAAAATCATGGAATTTATCTATCCGCAGATTCCTGAATTTGATTCACAGCCAGAGGATTACAGAAATCAAATTATTCAAAAAGTGAAAAGTTACATAAAATCAAAAGAATATTCGGCCGAGACATTTGAAAAATTTTCTCTGCAAGGGACACCGTCAGCCATTTTAGTGGATAGAAAAGGAATTCTTAGAGATGTGTCATTTGGACAATCAGGACATGTGGATGCGATGATTCAAAAATTACTTGACGAAGATTAAATCATTCAGTTTTTGTTATTTTCTTTTTTTTTATCTTCATTATGACATACGCTGCAATAACAATCAAAGATCCAGCCAAGGCCCACCAACCCAAAGAATCGTCGAATGTTTCTCCTTTTTGTAGTGCTTCTCTAACAGAATCAGGTTCTTTTAATTCTATTTCATCTCTTTCAGTTAAACCATTAAGATAAGTGGTTCCAAAAATTTCTAATTTATTATTTCCAGAACCTGTAAAATTCAATGTAACAAAAGAAATTTTGTCATTAGATTTTATTTCAGGGAAGAATTCTTGATCATTAAGATAAAATGTGAAATTTCCACCCAAAAGATTTTGAGGAATAATAATCTCACCTAAATTATTTTCCAACCTACTATCAATGTATAATGTTAATCTTTTCTTATCCTTATCAAAATCAAAATCCGGTATGTCATAATTAGCGACAGTGTTAATTTCAAATGTATGACCACTTGTTTCAATGTCAAGATGGTTTACCAATCCAGTAGCATCAGAAAGTGCACCAAATGCAGGTGTAATTACTAAAACTAAGAGTATTGGAATAAATAAAAATATCTTCAATTTATGCAGCTTGAGGTACCCGTTTGTTTAATTCTTTGTCTTGAGCAATTCGCGGATGCTCTGGATCTGCCAATATAACTTCAAACCAATAGTGCTTTCCATCTTTGTAAATAAAGTAAGAGCCCAAAAGTTTCATGTTTGGATATCTCTCAAGAACTCTTCTGTCAGCAACTGTCTTCATGTCGTCATCTGCCTTGATTCTTGTAACACCAAGATGTTTTGGTCGTCTTCCACCAGTAGGTCTTTGTTTTCTCATACCACCGGTTCCAACTCTCATTCGGACAACAATGATTCCCTGTTTTGCCTTGTAGCCCAGTCTTCTAGCTCTTTGTATTCTACTTGGTTTTTCGATTCTGGTAATGGCATTTTGTCTACGCCATCTAATCACACGCTCACGTAGTTCAGGAGCATTTTCTTTCCAAAGTCTGATCCATATCTTGTCTTGATGGCTAGGCATATCGGGCATAGTAAAATCCCCTTTAATAACTGTAAAAGAGTCATTCTACTCCCTTTAACTAGAATTCTGATGTACTAATCTCATGGTTACTGCTTACCAAAAATTCTCTGAGGCAATTCATGTGGAAGCCACTAGAAAGACCTATCAAATCTACATCAAGAAATTCTTGGATATGCTAATGAAGACTACGATAGTCTGGTAAAACTACAGCAGTCCGAAATTGAAGATTTAGTTTTCAACTATGTAATTCATCTAAAAGATCTAACTGAAAGAACAGGAACACCTAGTCCTAACTCTTACAATACCATGACTTCACCAATTAAACTATTTTTAGATATTAATGATATTTTGCTTAATTGGGTAAAAATCAAAAAATATTTTCCTGCAAAAAGACCAGTAGTCAATCAATTACCATATACAGATGATGATGCTAGAGAATTGTTAGCAGCTACAACTAGTGTAAGAAACAAGGCGTTTATTCATTTTCTAGCTGCAACAGGTTGTAGAGTTGGAGCAATACCTGAACTAACTATTGAGGATGTAAAACAAATTGATAAAGGTGCAATAGTTACAATATACAAAGATACAACTGAAGAATACAGAACGTGTTTAACTCCAGAAGTATTTTATCATTTGAAAAAATATCTTTCTCAGAGAATCAATACAAGTACAAATTCACCATTATTCACTACAAAAAATAATGCAGACTCTTTGAGTTTAGATGCTGCAGGAGATGTGATTAGACATATTAGAAAACAAGCAAAATTAACAGTTGATTTTGGAAGAAAATCAATAGAGATAAATCACAAAATCATGCATTTAGAAAACGCTTCACACTTTGTTTAGCAAATGCTGACATTCAATCCAAATTCATTGAATACATGATGGGGCATTATGAAAAACAAGATAGATATTATTTCAAACCAAGCGATGAAGATTTGTGGTTTCAGTACAAAAAAGCAATTAAAATTCTAACTTTGGATAAATCTGAGGCTATGAAACATGAATTAGAACAAAATAGAATAATCATTGATGACTATGAAAAGAGATTAGAGGAAAAAGTATCTGAAATTGAAAATAGGTATGAAGGTGTTGTTGGAGCACTAGAAGTTGAGGTATGGGTTGCAAAAATGAAAAAATTCTTCTTAGATCAACTAGAAGGCAGAGGACATACTCATGCAAATAAAAAATACATTTCACAAATGCGTGATTTTGTTGATGCATCTACTTCATCAGATGCATTGAAAGTATTTGGTGGAGATAGCGAATTGGTTAATTTTATGAGAAATTGGAAAAATTTAGCCAATGATAAAGCTAATTGAGTTTAGTCTAATGAATAATTGAAACTAATACGAAAATTACAGATTATGTTGTGTTTTAAATTGAATAATACGAGTAATCGATGCTCGGATTTCATCAGAACTAAATCTAGGTTTTGTATCAGAAATGAATTCAACCATAGAAACAATATCATTTTCAGTGACAGTTCTTTCTGGAAGTAAATACCAGACAGTAGCATACAATTCTAAAACATACACATTGTTTACATTTTCGCCAAATAATTCATTTATGAGACCAACAGTATGTTGCTCGCCCTCATTTAATTTAGCATTACAAAAAGAATCATTTGCAATACCTTTGTAAAGAACAGTAGTGAAAGTTGGGGAATATGGACCATAATGATAATATGTATAGTTAAAGCCACCACCAGAACCTAAAACATCACAAAAGAAACCAAGTTTTTGAAGACGTAATCGATCATTAAAGTTATCCATGTTAATTGTTCCAAAATGTTGGATTATCTTTAATGTTGGATTTTCTTCATATAATGACATAATCTTATTTCTGTACATAATGAAATCATTTATCCCTTTCTTTGTCTTTATAGATCAGCTTTTGTAAATACTCAATGAACTTTTCTTTGACTTGAAAATAATAAGTTTTTGAAGCAAATGGGCTGCCACTTTTCAATTTTGCTGCTTGTTCATCTTCAACTAAGGAAAAAACAACAACCGCATTACCAATTTCTTTTGCATGTTTGATTTCAGCATCCACACCATCAGATCTATTTCCTTTATAATATGGTCTATAAACTGCCAAGATATTTGCGGCATTCACTAAAGCATAATCTCTTGCTTGCACTTGATCAGAAATAGAATCTTTAACCTCTTCTATCTCCACAACAGGTATTTTTATTGGCCAATTTGGTTCAGGTACAAGAGGTTCAGAAATTTCTAAAGGCCAACGATCAGATTTCTTCAATTCTATTTCAACAGAAGATGGATCATCCTCAAGTGTTTTTGTTAGTACAGACACTAATGATAATTCATCTATGGTTACAGGATCAAAAATTGTCACATCTAAGTCCAAACCCATCTTATGCATTTCCAATCGGTATTCGTTAACTTCGACCATACTTTCAGCATTAGTTCTAGGATATGTAATAGGATATGATAGATAGAGAGTTTTAGGAACTTCGTTAAAAATTAGATTATGAAATGTTGAATATGGATGTCTTACAGATACCAAATAATTATTTACGAATTGACCCTCATTTTCTGAACTAAAAGCAATTTTAAGAGATTCAGAATGTATTGATTCCAATGAACGCCAAGCCAATATTTCACTTAAACGCAAACTCGTTTTTAGATAGATATCTTCTCTTTCCTTTATACTCTGCCAAATTGAAAATATATCATCAATCAAAGTAATAATTTTCACAGTAGATTTAGGAAAAGATGCAACAAGAGAAAGAAAGTCATTTGTATTAAGTGGGGGGAAAAATTCACTGTTTTTGTAATAGCTCAAATGCACATTCACAAATACAAATTTTTTATCAGGGTTTTTTGAAATAATGGTCTTTATCCAAGCAAAAGTATCTTGAATAATTTTTACTTTATGATAGGGGTTTGGAATATCTAAAAAATCAGGAATGCTATTAGGAGGCATTCCAGGTCTTTGAGGATTTACCAATTCATGTTCGAAATCAATATGTAAAATATCTGAAGAACGACCAGATTGAGAGATTAAGTTATTGATTAATTTTTTTTTATTTGTGCCAGTTATTCCAGTAAAAAATACAATTTCAGTCAATGATCATAAGATATGAATATGGAGTATTTGAAGTTAGATTAACATTTTTATGAAACTAATTGAGTTAAGATTCTACAATTCTAACATTTTGAATTGTAGTTGATTGTTTGTCATCAACTATTGTAACTATTGGCTTTTTACAAAAAGTAATGGTAAAACTAACTTGTAATTTTCAGAAGCATTAAGTGATTTTCTCAAGACATCTGCTGCATTTTTGAGCTTCTTTTCAAGATCTTTTGCAGTTAATTTTTGATTTGACAATATGAATTTGTGAATTGTCCATAAAATAAAGATGCAGTTTAAGAATCAACCATTTATCTTGTTAAATTTGCATTTTACAGTAAGAGATGTTTTGGCATTAAAAGGGTCAAAAATAGCCACTTTCTAACTGTAAATCGAGGAATCCTAGGTATCACTAATCAATTAAAATTCTCTTTGAGTGATGGTTCACAACCCACACACCCAAAGAATTTGCCTCCGCAAGAAAACTCGATAATCAAAGTACGTCAAAGCCGTTAAAAAGGATTTCTCAGTATGGATTTGAGATTTTTATTGAGTAATACTAGCAAACCAATAATGAAAGCAAGAATTGTGATTTTGCCCATAATTTTGGCAATAAGTTTTGTATTTTTACCAGTTGTGTATGCAGAGCCTTCAGTTAACATCATAATGGAAAAAACAACATACAGTTATTGTGAAAGATTATTTTACATAATTGAAGTTTCAGAAGTTACAGGAGAGTCTGCAATTATTCACATTAGAGATGAATCAGGTAAAGAAAGTAGTGCAATTCCAATTGAGATAACAAATTTACAAAATCCAGTCCCATCACTAGTTGCTTTTGAAGCAGAAATATTTCCACTGGGAAAATATTTCATAGATGTAGAATATTCCGGTGCAGAATTTACTGCAGAATTTAATTTAATTGATTCAGATAATATTTGTATTCCACAAGCAATTAAACAATTTATGATTGAATGGCTTAATGATAAAATGCCAGATGGATATCTAATTGATGCATTGCAGAAATATGTAGATACGAAATTAATTGACATACCTTTTGAAATTAATGATAAAAATATTCATGAAATTGACATACCATATTGGGTAAAAAATGTAGGGTATTGGTGGGTTCAAGGAATAATTTCAGACAAAGACTTTGCTCAAGTGATCAGTTATCTAATTGATGAAAAGGTAATTTCTTTACCAATAGTATTGGAAAATGAAATATGAATAAACATTCAATCATCACAATAATAGCAATAATAGTTATAGTTACTCCATTTGCTTATTCTGGATTAAGTATTGTTGGAGTACAACAATTAGAGTATAGATGGGACAATCCTGGTGAATTTACTTTTTTTACAATGTTAAATCAAGGTGAAATGGAATTTTGTAATGCAATACCATTTTGGGTTACCTTTCAAAAATTTGAGATATCAACATTTTATCAATCAGAACATTTAGGTTCATTTGTTGTACAACCATTAACAATCAACCCATATTCCTCAGTAGTGCAAGAGGGAATTTTCTCATCCGAAGAGATTTCAGAAGCTCAGCATATTTTTATGACTTTTGATTTTATGTTTAATGGTGGAAATATCAGACTTGATCCTAATCAGTTTATCATTCTAATAACTACACATACCCCAATATTAGGAATAATTCCTTATTCATCTACAACTCAGATTTCAGGATTTGAATTTGATAAAATGATGAATGCTGAAGATTTAACTTGTGATTGATTTTTTTCTCGTATCAGCTCTAGATATTAGAGCCAAAATAATTCCAATAGCTGCTGCAATTCCAAATGCTGCAATGGTTCCAATAACTAATTCTGAACCTAGTCCTTTTACAGTAATTTCAGGTGACTGAGGTGTTGATGCAAGAACACAAACACCGTCTTTGAGAACAGTTCCAGGACCACATCTTTCATCTAATACACAAGCACCGTCTTTGAGAACAGTTCCAGGACCACACTGAGTTTTTGGCGTATCATCAACGGATGGTGTTTCTTCGACTGGTGGTTCTTCTACAAGTGTTTCTTCTACAGGTGGTTCTTCTACAGGTGGTTCTTCTACTGGTGGTTCTTCAACTGGTGGTTCTTCAACTGGTGGTTCTTCTACAGGTGGTTCTTCTACAGGTGGCTCTTCAACTGGTGGCTCTTCAACTGGTGCAGTGCCATCAAAGACTGTACCGATAATTTCTACCTCTTCAATTCCTAATGGTAATTCAATGCTCAAAGTTCTACTTTGAGTAGTTGTTTCAGTTTCAGTATAACTTGGTTCATCACCATCTGCTAAAATAATAAAATCATAATCTAGTCCGTCAAAAGTAGAATCAAAGAAAGATCTATCAAATGTAATATCTAATGTTCCAAGAAAATCAGGTACATCAACAGTTAGAATCAAGGAAATAATATCTAAATCAGTTTCAACTCCAGAAACAGTCATTCCTGTAACAGTATAATCAACATCAAATGAGTTTCCTTTGATATCTACAGACATAGTTTCTGCATAGACTAGTGCTGAAGAGAGTAGTGTAAACAATATCAAGCCAAGTGAGATTTTTAATAGAGAATTAACATTAGGTGAATACTTTAGTCTTTCAGATTGCAAATTATCCATTCCGTGGTAATTCAATATGATATGAAATCCTCCAAACGGGTGTTAAAAAGAATGAGACGATAATAAATCACGTACAAGTCAAGCTTTTTTGCTTATTTTTAAAATTCAGGCAGAAATTATACTAAAAAGCTAGATAACGCCTCGAAGTATTTGGATAATTTTCTCAGCAATTACATTTGCTGCCAAAGATTGAGCTTCTTTTGTTTGAGCACCAATATGTGGTGTTAAAATTACATTATCCAGTTCTGTTAATTTGCTTCCAATTGCTGGCTCTTTTTCAAATACATCCAAAGCTGCACCACCCAAAGTACCATTTTTGAGGGCATCATAAAGTGCATCTTCATCAACAACACCACCTCTAGACGTATTGATAATTTTTGCAGTCTTTTTCATTGTAGACATTTTTTGAGCATCAAGAAGATGATATGTAGAATCTAACAATGGAACATGTATTGAGATATAATCAGAACTTTGCAATAGAGTATTCAAGTCAGCTTTCATTAAACCAACTTCTTTTGAGAATTCCTCATCAATAGGAATTACATCATATCCAATAATATTCATGTTAAGTGCACGTGCAAGTCTTCCCAATCTTTTTCCAATGTTTCCTAAACCAATAATTCCAAGATATTTTCCTCGAAGTTCTGTTCCCTTCAATTCTTTTTTGAGCCATTTTCCATTTCTGATTTCTCTATCACCCCTAGCAGTCTGTCTTGCCAAAGATAACATCAAACCTAAAACTAATTCAGCTACGGCATTCATTGCACCCTCTACTGCATTAATGACACGAATATTTTTTGTCTTGGCTGCATCTTGATCTATATTATCAAGTCCAACACCAACACGTGCAATAATCTTACAATTTTCTGCCTTTTCGATCATCTCTTTGGTAATAGTTGTTCTACTTCTAACAATTACAATATGAAAATTAGAAATTTTTTCTAGAATCTGTTCGGTAGTAATAGTGGGTTCGTAGGAAACTTTCAAACCGTTATCATTTAAGATTTTGTTGAGTATTGGATCTACCTCATCACAAATTAAAACAGACTCATCAAAACCCATGCATGATTGCCTTTATTCACCGAATATAATCATTATGAGTTAGAACATAAAAAATAGAAAAAGATTGAAGTTAGTACCTATCTATGGTACTGGTGGTAATGTTGGTATTACTTCCCATAAAGGAATCATACCTGCATCGACCATTTCAGAAGCAACTTCGTCAGTGTAAAGACCGTGAACATTTACTGCTGGATGTGCAATACTATTCATTCCCATTGGTGGGACAGCATCGCTTGGATTACCTAATACATGTGCATATGATGGTACAGGATCAATTAAGATACCTGCATCGACCAATCTTGGATTCAATCCAAATGGATCACCTGCAATGAAAAGACCAATTCCGCCAGTGTAAATTGCTGCATAGTCATGGTTTAGGAGTGCATAAGCTCCTGGTTCATCAAATACCAAATCCACAATCATGTTCTGTGAACCACCAAGCAACCATGTTTCAGTTGCTGCTGATTGAACTCTATTGCCTTGTGTAACTCTGTCCAGGATTTCTCCAACAATGTGGAAGAATAATGGCTCGTTACCATGATTCTCAATGAAGAGTCTCACGTGTTGATCATTTTCAACATACAATAGTTGTGATTGGTACTGCTTGTTTTCAAGACCATTCCATGGTTGTGCTACAAAGATGTTTTTGTCCGCATCACCCTTTAGAAGGATGTTGTGTAACATGTTTGGAACATAACTGAATTGCATTCCATTAATGACTGTTGCAGAGTTATGATGTTGGAACATTGCTCCGGCATCATAGTTGCCATCGTCGTTCAAATACAATTGGTTGAATTGCAGTGTGAACTCTAATGCATCTGCATCGTAGAACATTCTGTCTAATTCACCGCTGCCGCTTGTCTTCTCTACCATTAATTTCTTGTATCCATTTGCTGGATCAACAATTGCAATTCCGTACATGCCGGAAAATACGTGTTGGTCCATTCCAATTAGGTGGACACCAGAACAATGGTATTTGAAAACACCTGCGGATTCAGCAATGTAACAGTATTGACTTGTTTCTCCAGGATTAACGGAGTCAAATTTCAATGCTGATATTTGTGATGCGTGCATGTCGTTACCGTGACCAGTAACTTCATCATCTGGAATGGTAAGTGTCATTTGTACAACGTCACCTTGTGTAACTCTTAATGTTGGTCCTGGGACTTGTCCATCAAAGGTCATGGCGTTGTATGTTTTTCCTCCCATAATTGGAAGTTCAACACTTTTACCAGTGAGATTGAACTCAACTACGTTGCGTCCAGTATCTGCAAGTGCACCGCAATCAGTTTCTGCGAATGCTTGAGGCATTACTAGCTGTAAACCGCCCATTTGATGGATTTGTTCTATCACATTGACATCCATTTGTGAGATATCTAGTGATTGTCCAGCAATCTGGGTTTGTGTGTATGTGCTTCCGAATAAGGTTGCCCCCATTACAGCTACTGCTGTAATTGTAAAGAGCATACTAACACGCTTATTCATAATCCATCGTGACTTGCAATTCCTATATAATAATTCCCATTCCATATGTTGAAAAATTATGAAACCATCTGAAAAAGAATGAATAATAGGAGATAATTTGTTATAAAGTCAGCATGAAATTTAGATTAGACCAAGACTCTCTAGGAAAAGTCAAAGTCCCATCTGACGCATATTATGGGGCATTTACAGGAAGAGCAATCAAACAGTATCATGTTACAGGAAACAAAAGCCATGAAAATCTGATAAAGTCATTTGTAATGATTAAACGTTCTGCGGCAATAGCCAACATGAAGACAAAAGCAATCGATGTAAAGCGCGGAAGAGCCATAGTTTCTGCATGTGATAAAATCTTGTCTGGAAAATATGTTGATCAGTTTGTGGTAGATATGATAAACTCTGGTGCAGGTACTGCATTTAACATGAATTCTAATGAGGTTATTGCAAATGTTGCACTAGAAGTACTTCATAAAAAGAAAGGACAATACCAGTTCTTACATCCAAATGATCATGTCAACATGTCACAATCAAGTAACGACACATACCCAACTGCTATGCATGTTGCAATTTTGATGAATCTTAAAGAGACAATTCCAGCTATTGATATTTTGATAAAGTCACTATCTAAAAAAGCAAAACAATTTTCATCATTTAAGAAAATTGGAAGAACGCATCTAATGGATGCATTACCAATAACACTTGGTAGTGAATTTGCAGCTTATGCCACATCAATTACCAAAGCAAGAAATGAAATTATTGCAGCACAAAAGGAATTACAAAATGTTGCACTTGGAGGAACAGCTGTAGGTTCGGGTGCAAACACACCAAAAGGTTACAGAAAGATTGCAATATCTGAACTTGGAAAAATTTCTAAACTTCCACTAAAACCTGAAAAAGATATGCAGTATAGTTTACAAAGTAAGTTTGCAGTTTCAAATCTATCAGGTTCTTTACGAAACTTGGCAATAGAAATTGGAAAGATTGCAAATGATATCAGACTAATGGCATCAGGTCCAATTGCAGGACTAGGCGAACTTGGTATTCCTGCAGTACATGCAGGTTCATCCATCATGCCTGGAAAAATAAACCCATCTTTGGCCGAATGCATGAACATGATTTGTTTTAACATAATTGGAAATGATACGGCAGTATCACATGCGGCACAAGGCGGACAGTTTGAGCTCAATGTAATGTTGCCTGGAATGCTAAAGTGCATGCTAGAATCAACAGATATGCTCAAAAATTTCTTGCCAATATTTTCTGCAAATCTGATTGACGGACTTGCTGCAAACAAAAACAAGCTACGTAAAGACATTGAAAACAGCCCAGTTATCGTTACGCTGTTAACCCCAAAAATAGGATATCTAAAATCTGCAGAACTCTTCAAAGAATCACTAAAGACTGGAAAAACCATCAGGGAGTTGGTTGTTTCAAAGAAATTACTAAGTAACAAAGAAATTGATTCGCTATTTGGATAGATTATGGCAAAGATTTTCGTAGAAGCTTACGGATGTTCAGCAAGTTTTGCTGATTCAGAGATGATTTCAGGGCTGATTCTAAATGGAGGTCATACTTTGGTTGATAACTCTTCAGAATCTGATCTAAATATTGTAGTTACGTGCTCAGTCAAAGATGCAACTGCAAACAAGATGGTTCATAGAATAAAATCATTAAAATCAAAACCGTTGGTCGTAGCTGGATGCTTTCCTAAAGCAGAACAGAGTACTGTTGAAAAGTTCTCAGAAAATGCTAGTTTAATGGGACCAAACTCACTAGGAATGACACTACAGGTAATTGATTCAACACTAAATGGAAAAAAACTGATTGCATTAGAAGACTCTGATCTATCAAAGGTAGGACTTCCAAAAGTCAGACTAAATCCAGTTGTAGGAATTGTAGAGATTGCAAGTGGATGTATGAGTGAGTGTACGTTTTGCCAGACCAAACTATCCAAAGGAGATCTTTCAAGTTATAGGTTAGGAGATATCGTTAGACAAGTCCAAACAGAAATCAAGGAAGGGTGTAAAGAAGTCTGGTTGACATCAACTGATAATGGATGTTATGGATTTGATATTGGAACTGACTTACCATCACTAGTAAATGCAGTTGTAGAAATTCCAGATGACTTTATGATTAGAGTTGGCATGATGAATCCAATGTATATGCCAAGAATCAAAGAAGACTTGATTGAATCTTTTGATAATGACAAAGTCTTCAAATTTCTCCACATTCCAGTACAAAGTGGTAGTGACAAAGTACTACATGATATGAAAAGAGGCCATACTGTAGGTACTTTTAGAGAAATTGTGAAAAAAGTAAAAGAAAGATTTGGAGACTTTACCATTTCAACTGACATCATAGTTGGCTTTCCTTCAGAAACTGAAGAAGATTTTCAAAAGACAGTAAATCTGCTTGATGAAATAAGACCAGATGTGGTAAATCTTTCAAAGTATAGCACAAGACCAGGTACGGAAGCTGCTGAATGGGAACAAATTGATGTTGCAGAAATTAAACGAAGAAGTAAGACAATTTTTGAGCAGATCAATAAAACATCGATATGGAACAACAAAAAGTGGATCGGTTGGACAGGTAAAGTTCTATTTGATGAAAAGACAAATGAAGGAATCAAAGGCAGAAACTTTGCATACAAGCCTGTCTTTGTCCGAAATGAAGTGGACATTGGTCAATACCATACAGTGGAAATTACAGATGTTACTGTAAACAGCCTTCTAGGAAAGATCGCAAGCTAAATTTTTTAGATCTAAAATTTGATTAAAAAAACGTAAGAAGGTTTTTTATCTAATTCAAAGAATAGGATCTGAAATGAGTTTTCAAGTGAAGGAACCAATTCTAGTCATAGGTTTAGGGGGCATAGGCTCAAAATTAGCAGTTAAAGCAAAAGATTCCATGAATTCTGATTGTCTAATAATTAGTAATGATGCAAAAGATTTCTCATCAGAGAATTCATCTATTCACGTTTCAACAGATTCAGTAGTTAATCCATCTGTTCAATTAATCAGAGGTTCAACTTACAAGGCTGCTGACGAAATAAAATCAAAGATTGCAGGTTACTCTACAGTAGTTTTAATGAGCAACTTGGCTGGAAAAGCAGGCTCAGCTATGGCACCCGTAATATCAGAGATGTGTAAAGAGTCAGACACAGGATTGATTTCATTTGCAATTATGCCTTTCAAGTATGAAAAAGACAGAATTTTTAATTCTGGAGTATCCCTAAAAAGAGTTAGAGAAAACTCTGAATGTACAATTGTTCTTGATAATGATTCGTTACTTGAGAGTAATCCGGATTTGAGCCCTAAAGCATGCTATGATATTGCAAACTCTGCAATTATGCACGTAGTAAAATCACTTGGTTCATCTGAACTATCTGCTGAGACAAACATACTCACTACAAGCAAAGATGGACAAAATATTGAAGATTCGCTAAGAGATTCATTAAAAATGCTCTATGAAAATGCACCACCAAATGCAATAAAACGTTCAATGTTGTATGTAGTTGGAGGAAGTAATATTCCAGTAGGAGTCTTAAACTCAATTACAAATCTTACAAGTGGAATTCTAAGTGAAAGTAATTCACAAATAGACATGATGTCAACTTCTGATGAATCCAAAGTAGTAATGTTATCATCCATTCAAGGAATGACAAAATTTGACAATTATGACCCACTTGGAATGATTCCGCAAGAAGATACACTTGATTGGGCTACACCAGATTGCAGCATTGATTGTAAATTGGAATTATACCAATTAGAATAAAAATAAGGTGATTGGGTACCTACTGCCCTTAACATATACTTCAACAATAGATCAAACAAATTACAATCTCTATTATTGTATCTCCATTCCATCTCCTTGATGTATAGTAAAAATTTACCGGGACTCACTCCATGATGCTTTGTCATGTTCTCTTTGGCAAAACTCCAAAGCCTTCAATGCCGTTAATGTAAACACTTTTGCCAAACATCCTGCTATGATCTATTGAGAGATGTTTGTAGCCATTAAACACAAGCGAGTCATATTCCTTCCATTTGTCGGTGTACACAATGCTTCCTTTTCTGACCTTCTTGATGATACTTGCAAGTAATGTTTTTGCTTTTACATTATTTACTATCTCAACGTGAATTATCATTTCTCCCTAAAATTCCAAACACAACAGTCTTGTTTTTGGCACCATGCCCACGATTTCCCTTTCTTTTTCCTCCAAAATGCTACCTCGTCAGCCTCAATCTGGCCCTTTAGGACCTTGTCTGTATTTGCCAATTCCTCAAGTATAGAGTATCTGATTGCATCAAATACTTTCAGAGTTATCTTGTAACTTGGATGCATCTGTTCTGATGCAGTCTTGATTCTAGGAATTGTATTAGCAATGATTCATCAGAGATTGTTTTTGCAAATGATACAAAATCCATCCATTGTTTTTGTGAAATATTCAATAATAATCTAGGGGTAATAGGTACCCAATCACCTATAATTTAATGCTGTAAAGTAATTTTTCTACAATTTCTACACCATGATTGCGATCTAGTAATTCCATCCATATTCCTAAATCCAAATTCTTTTTCAATCTCTTGTCTTGATTTTGATTCCTTGCCACATTTGGGACATCGTACGTTCTCATTTGCAGAAATCTCACTTTTTGCATGTTTTTGTATTATCCCTCGAACCTCACTTGGATGAAATGCTACATCCCATGTCCATGTTCCATAGCTGCCATCCTCATTTACTACATCTATCCATTCTTCTAGGTATCTACGCTTTTCCTTGTTTTGATTGTCATCTATTCCCTTTATCTCCAAAACCAAAGTTACATTGTTGTCTAGCTTGATCAAAAAGTCAGGCCAGTAATCATGAACTATACCATTGTACAAATATTTGATTCCAAAACCGATATGATCATTTCTTACCCAAGAAATTACATTCTTGTTTCTTTCTAGTTCCTGGCCGGTTCCCATCTCCCACTTTGAATCATACACTGCCAGATTGATGTGGGATTTTGTCGTGTATTCACATGGTTTTTTTGTAGACCATGGACGCATGTCTGATGTGGATTTTATAGGCTTGATTGAATTGAGATGAATACGTCTTTTTTCCACATTGGAATCCGTGATACTCTTGCATACATGAGATACGACCTTTTGCATGTTAAATAAAATAGTCATCCTGGTTCGCAAGTCATCATCAGAAACATCTGTGACATTGATTTTATGCATGTGAATAAACACTTCTACCAGTCTTATGACTTGAATCAATAAGAATTCTCGATTTCCCTTCCAGCTTGGTGACATGCTGTCATAGACGTCTTTTGATGCAAGAAAGACTATTCGTTGCAATCTTATCTCTTTGTTTAATTCACGTAGATTGATATCTGACATTTTATCTACATGTGGTTTACCAGCTAGAACTTGTGCCATTCCCACAGTTGTGGCAATGCCATCACTTCTTAACTCCAATGGTTCTATTTTACTCCAGTCAACTTTTAGCTTTGGTAGATAATCCACATCAATCCTGTCTATGTTGGGCCAAGAGATTCTGTGCTGTATCTTGTCTTGATCTGGCTCTATGGTAGTATGTGAAGATGTTGGTGGTGGTGTTCCCTCACCACCTTCATGTGGAAGAAATGTAAATGGCACACCAAATACATTGACGTATTCTGGTGGAAACAATCCTGTGTCAGGATTAATTTCATAAGATGTCCTTCGCAAACCTCTACCTACAACTTGCTCACACAACAACTGACTAGAAAATGCCCTCAATCCCATTATATGAGTGACGTTTCGAGCATCCCATCCTTCTGATAACATTTGCACTGCAACAATGTTTCTAATTTGCTCACCTGGCTTGTTTGGTTTACCTACAGTGTCGACTTTTTCTCTGAGACTTTCTGCAATGTCAAATTTTGCACCTACAGCATCTTGCTCTTCTGCTTTGTTTATTGTGGTCGAATCAATGTGTAATAGATATTCTGGAATGGATAACTGCTCTAAATCAAATCTATTTTTTTCAAATGAATACATGACTCTGGCTGCTGTCTGAGTCTTGTTGCATACAGTTATCATCACAGGAGGAATGTTAGATCCTTGTTTATCCCATAGCTTTTTAGTCTCGATCCAATCCTGACCCAAGAGAAAATATGCATTTGATACCAAGTCAGGTAGTTTTTCATGCGGTTTTGCATTTCTATTTAGATCCGGCTTTACCTCGTCATCTTTGTACAGGTGATAAAATCTGGCACGATAATCTTTTGAGAATTTGTTGGCATCATCTCTGATTGCAATTCTTGGAGTCTTGGTAAGTCCTGACTCAATGGCATCATTTAATGAAAAATCCGATACAATCCAGTCAAATAGGGTATCTTCTGTGACGTTTTTTCCAGATGGTATGAATGGTGTGGCAGAAAAATCAAAACAGTTTACAATATTTCTTGCATCATGTATCTTGTCTAGTCCTTCAATCCATCTCTTGTCTCTCTCAAGTTCTGTCTTTGAAATATTTTTTTCTTGATCATTATTTGCACGATATGCATGATGTGCTTCATCATTTATTACGATGATATTTTTTAAATCATGACCAAGGATTCTTTTTGCAAAGACGCCATTACTTTCTTTTCCAAGTTTAACTACGCTTCGTGGCGCATCAGTCTCTGGCATCAATGTGTGCCAGTTGTGAAGTGTGAATTTGCCTTGGAATAGTTTTTGATAAAATGATTCAGGAATAACGTTGAATAAATCATAGTAATTGTCATTATTAGTTGGAAACAAAACTTCTAATCTTGATTTTACAGTTAATCCGGGAGCCATAATCAAGATATGTTTTGAAAATCGTGTATCTTTAGGATAGGTAACTTTGTTGATTACCTGCCATGCAATGAGCATTGCCATTACAATTGTCTTGCCAGAACCTGTTGCCATTTTACAACATAGTCTTTGAAACGCACCACCGTCTGTTGGAATTTTTATTCCCTGTTTTTCTGAATCAACAGCTTCAATTAGCCAAATCAAAGTCTCTATTGCCTCTATCTGGCAGAAAAAGAATTTATTCTCTCGCTTTTTTGAATCCTTCCAAAATGCAAGGAGTTGCTTTGTAATGCCAGTCACATTTGGATAGTCGTTTTCTCGCCATGCATCAACCCTGTCACGTATTCTGTTGACTAGTTCTAGTTCTCTGAATTCTCCGGGATCATCAAATTCTTTGCTGTCTTGGGATGCGATCAGAAATCCTGCAGGTCGTCGTCCTGAAACTAGATCAAATTTTCTTTTTGTACGGTCATACTTCCAGTATTGAGATGGTTTTTTGTAGGGGCCGCAAATTATGAGATTTTTAATGCCAGACATTATTCAAGATCTATAATTTTGAGTGATTCAATTCCTCGGTCATCTATGATTTTGACAGCTGCTCTCTTGTTTGGTCCCATCTCAAATGGGATTGATTCTGTTCCTTGATATTTTGTGATTAAATCTTCATCTATTTGTGCCTGAAGTGTTTTTGCAAGTTTATGCCATCCACCTGTACTTTCTTTCATTGGAAAGAATACTTGTTGTGGATATACACTTCTACCATCATAATCCTCATCTAGCATCCACATTGCAATCTTGGAACTATTGCCTGATTCTACTTCACCTGTTCTTGTGTTATAATAATCAAAACCATTTATGGTAATGATATATTTTTTATCCTTGGTTTTTTGCAGTTCCACATCGGGTTGACCCATTAGCCAGAATGATTCATTACTTGAGCGTTTCTTTTTTAGATCTTTAGTTAGTAAATCCTTGTTCATCTCTACTTTGAGAATTGTTACATCAGGCCAGTTTATTTCATCAATATCCTTTGCAGCTTCAGGATCAAACTGCATTGCAGCAAAGATTATGATCCTTGGTTTTGGGACTAGATTTTGGGCTTCTTCTATTGCTAATGCTACTTGACGCTGTTCCAACGGTGCATATTCAGGCCCAAATGACACCATAACTCGTTTTGGTTTGTCTTCTTTAGTTTCTGCATCTGCGTGTAACCATTTTGTTGCAGGATGAGTTTCTACTCTACTGAATTCAATTTTCTGTCCTGCCTTGCCTTTAATACCTGTCTTTAATAGTTCATCGCGCCATTGTGCTTGATGAAACATTCTATCTTGTATGTTAATTTTTGATTCTTCGTACAAGTTGTCTAATGATTTGACAGTTGGAGCAGGCACTGCTTCTACGGTAAACGGTCCTGAAATTCTAGTTTTATTTTTTTCAATTACTGGTTGATCATAAATTACTTCATTTTTAGGTGGTTCATTATTTGCAATAGAACTCAAAGTTATATGTGGTACTGTTTTATAATCAATACCAGAAGATATTCCTTCATGAGGATTGTTTAATTGATAATAATCAAACTGTGAAGTCATCAATCTTTGTTTTGTTAGTGCTACTGCTATTCTTGAAGTATCACATGTAATCCATCGTCTCCCCCATTGTTCTGCCACATACACAGTTGTTCCAGATCCACTAGTAGGATCTAGTATTATATCTCCAGGATCAGTTGTCATCAACATACATCGTTCTATCGCTTTCGAATTAGTTTGTACGGCATAAATTTTAGTTTGAAAACTAGCTCCTGTATCAGTCCACGTATTAGTTAATTGTAAAAAAGGAAAATCATCAAGATAGCGTTTATAAGCTAAGGATTTGCCTTTTTTTATTATTCTTTCTGCTTTTGTAAGATTTTCTAATCCTTGCTTAGTTGTTTTCCATGGCTGTTCAAATAATTCATCCTTAAATTTGAATTTGAATTTAGGGTTTGATTCAGAGTTTAAGCTTGTATATGCAAATATTTTATCATTATCAATATTATTTGTTTTTGAATTTCTACAATTAATTATTTTTCCATTTTCTAATTCATGCCATTGATAAATTTCTCCACCAACATTTCCAGGTTTTTTTCTTAAATACAGATCATGAAATTTTATTGATGATTTGTGATTTGCATACCAAATGATGTAATCGGAATTACTAGTAAGTAATTTACTGCTTAACCCAGTTGTTTTAGCAAAAGTAATTATTGAAACAAAATTTTTTGTTCCAAAAATCTCAGCTAGTATATCTTTAACATAATGTAAATTTTCTTGATTTATCTGTACAAAAATTGAACCTGTCACATGTAATAATTTTTTAGATAGTAATAGCCTATCACGTAGATATGTAAGATAAGAATGAATTCCAAGCTCCCATGTATCTCGAAATGCTTTGATAGTTTCAGGCTCTTGTGTTAAATCTTCATCTTTTCTATCTTTTACCAATGTTTTATTTATAAAAGGTTGAAAGTTTGAACCATATTTTATTCCATATGGAGGATCCATGTAGATCATCTGAATTTTGCCTGCCATTCCTTCTTTTTCTAATAATGAATTCATGACAAGCAAGGAATCTCCAGCAATCAATCGATTTGACCAATTTTGATCATGCTTGTAAAATTCTATTGCATTTCGTAATGGAGGATTGTTCTCTGGTGTATCAAAATAATTAAACAAGGTTTCCTGAGTTGTTTGTTTTGGCTTCATTGCTTTTTCTAAAATAGTGATTGGGTCAATTCTTTCATGTACGTGCAAAGAAACAGTATCTACATCAAACTCGGAATTTTCTTGCTTTCCACTCCATCGTAGTTGCGGATCTAATCTTGGATCAAAAGAATATTTTTTGCTTGGTTTGTCGGGATCAGTTCCTGGTGTAACTAGACCTACAGGAGGGTTGTTCTTTCTTTTTTTCTCATCGTGTGTATATTGCTCTACTTTTTGAGATTCTGATTTAGAATATTTTTTGCTTTTTGTCAAAAATATAACCCATTTTTAGTATTTTAACACTACAATTAATAGTGTTACACTAGAATTTGTATGCCTATAACTTTAGAGTAAATAATTTTTTATTTTATTATGTCTAAAAGAAAATATGAGAATCTAGTTAGCATGTTGAGAATGTTAGCAAACCAAGGCACCTATGAAATTTTGTTGTATGTAAAAGATCATGAAGGATTACATTATAATGATATTATGAAATATGCAACAAATAACCACATCGTCGGAAGCCGTTCATCCATTACTGTCATCCTAAATTTTCTTATAGATCATCACTTGCTTGATAAATATATTGAGACTAGACCTATTCGAACTTGTTATAGAATAAATGAAAAAGGATGTAAAATGATCAAATATCTAAATGATATTAAAAAAATCATTTAATCTGTTTGAATCTTTTTGTAGATAATTTGTCATTACAGAATCTGTAACATATACAAAAAAACATTCGGTTTTATTGTATTTCTCTTTACATTTTACTAATCGTACCAAGTCTACAAATAATTTGCCTGCATGTATTGGGCTTGGTTGATTTTTCCCACTGGGAATCTTTCTATTAAATTTGAATTCAAAAAATATTTTTTCCTTGTCTTTAGATATAATAGTCATGTCAATTTCAGCATTATTAATTGTAGGATATGGTTCTTCTAAAATAATTTCTTCGGGTTCTAGTTTTAATTTTAAAATTATAATTTTTTTGAAAGGACTATTATTTTGATTTTTTCTTTGGAGCTTCTTTAGCTGGTTTTTCTTTCTTTGGAGCTTCTTTCTTTGGAGCTTCTTTCTTTGGAGCTTCTTTCTTTGTTTCTGCAGTTGGTTCTTCTACTTTGTCCTCAACTTTCTTAGTTTCTGCAGTTGGTTCTTCCACTTTGTCCTCAACTTTCTTAGTTTCTTTTTCAGGAGTTACTTTAGATTCTTCTTCAACATATTGAGAAACAAGGATATATCCATCTTCAGTTTTAGTCATTCTAACTCTAACTTTTCTTGGAGGACTTCGAACACCCCTTGCCCAAATTTGATGAGCCAGTTCTTCTTCAATTTTGATTGTCTCAACTTTCATGTGATGACGAGCAAATTCTCTAATCATGTTAATTGCTCTAACAGCTCTATGTTGTGATTGTGAAAGTAAAACTTTACCTAGATTAATTGTATAGACTCTTTCTAATTCTTGAGACATCTATCCTACCTCCACATCAGTTGATCTCCAAGCTCTACGCTTTGGATTTGTTCTAACAGCTCGCTTTGTTTTGAGAATTATCCAAGCTGGAACTGGCACTGCCTGTCTTGTCTTTTTTAACAGACGAATTTTTCTTGGAGAGGACTTGCGTGCAGCCATAGAATTTCAGGCACGGAGAGCTCTTTTTAAATGAATCTCAGGATTTTAGAAGATTTCGTATTTGTTTTAGAATTCTTGCTGAAGCACCCCACACTATTTGGTTTTGATACTCAAAAGTATACATTGCTTGGATTAGATTATGAGATGGATCTGGATCATTTGCCATTGTTTTTAAAAATGGTTCTAGTGGAATATGAAAAATTTTTTCAACTTCAGAGTTTGCAGCAAGTGTCGGAATTTCATCAATAATTGAGATAAAGGGTAAAATCAAAAAACCAGAATTCAAAGTAACCACAGGTTCTAGTTGGCCAATTACTTGGTCCTTAGAAATCACAAGCCCAATCTCTTCACTAGTTTCACGTAATGCCGTTTGTAAAAGATCTGAATCATCAACATCCAATTTTCCACCAGGAAACGAAATTTCACCTGCATGAAATTTCATATGTTTAGGTTTTTCAGTCATTACAACAATTGGTTCTTTACCATAAATTACTACAAGTACTGATGCCAATCTGAATTCTCCATCAGTTTTTATCATAGGATTTATGGGACTTGAAAATATTGATTTTAATTCATCTAAGAACATCTTGTTTTTTTCCTACTATTACACATGGGTTTTGGTATTCAAAGGTTTTAACCAAGGATAGAAAAAATGACAATATGACAATCAGATATGAAGCTAATCCGCCAAAGGTTTTGCCTAATGTAGATACAAATGAATCAATTCTAAAATTTATTAAAAAAATAAAAAATATTTCAAAAAAATGTGACGCAATACATCTTACTGAAAATGTTTTAGGATATCAAAGAGTATCACCTATAGAAGTTGGAAGAATTATTAAAAAAGAAATTCCACAGATACCAATTACAGTTAGTCTAAGAGTTAGAGACAAGAGTGAGAAAGAGATTTCTGAGTTTGTAGAGAATTGTATCACCATAGGCTTTTCAGGAATTTTGGTACTCATGGGTGATCCATCACAGACTGGAAAACCAGATTCGGGTCAGATTCCAAGTGCAACTGTAAAGAGACTAAAAGAGCAAGGTATGGATTCAAAAATTGATTTGTATCTCTCAATTTCAAATGAACCTAATTTTTCTAAAATTACAAAAAAATTAGAAGCAAATCCCAAAGGATTCATGACACAAGTAGTTCAAAATATACAACAAGTTCAAAATCTCTTTGACAATCTAAAAGGATTTTCAGTAATTCCAATTATATTATTCCCTTCTGAAAAAAATGAAAAATCTGCCAAATTTTTAAATTTAGACTTGGCATCATACAGTCAAGTATTTGAAGAATTTGTAAAAAATGCACATAAAATTACAGGTGATGTGTTGATTACATCACCCAGTGATTTTAATGGCTTGAATGAATTTTTAGAAAAATCATTTAGTTAAAGTACAAAGTATTTTGCTTTTGGATGATGAATAACAATTGCTGCAGTTGACTGTTCAGGAATAATCTGACCGGATTCAGTTAATGCCATTCCAGATTTTTCTGGTTGTAATAGTTTCCAAACTAAATGATGTTGCAATACGTCTGGACAGCTAGGAAATCCCCAGCTGTACCTGAGTCCACCTTGTTCAAGGTTCAGTTCAGATTTTATTTTTTGATTAATCCATTCTGCCAAGGCTTCTGCCACTTCAACTGCCAACCCATGCAGATAGTAAGCATCAGTATACTTGTCTTCTTTATTCCATTGTTCTATTTTTTCTACTGCTTTGTTGCCTACAGTTACTGATTGAAATGCGACAATATCGTCTTCACCAAAATAATCAGTCAGACAAAGGTGCTCTAGTTTTGTAGAACGTGGAAAATCAAATTCTACATCATCACCCATAGGATTTTCAACGACTAATTTTTCATCTTTATTGTGACATCTAAAGTATCCATAAACAATCTCAGGCTCAAAGAGTTTTTCTCTTATAATTCGAATCTTCCATTGGTTTAACAAATCTTCATGTTCTGCCTCTAATTCAGATCCTGCCTTTCCTCTAAGACCCCAAGACATCTTGAACAGAGATTTTTTGTCAATCATCTGCCAAACTTCATCCATCTTAATTTGATCTGCCTTTAGACGAATTGGTTCTCCAATGCTTTTAGGAGTTGGAGCATTTACAGGTTTAATGTCACTCTTTGGAAGGTCAGTAGAATCTACTAAAGCCGTAGATTTTTCTTTCCAGTTTTCAATCTTGTCTTTCCATGTAGCTAAAAGTTTTGGCTTTTCATCTGAAACTAAGATATCCATTGTTTTGAGTCCTTCAAACATTGTATTGCAGTAAAATACACCAGGTTCGTAAATTCCATCAAGTTTTGCAATTCTATTAATGTAGTTAGTGTTAATTGCAGCACCACCACAGAGAATTGGGAGTGTCATTTTATTTTTTCTTGCATGTTCTACAAAAAACTGCATCTGCTTTGATGTCGAAACCAACAATGCAGACAAACCTATAGCATCAGGACTAACTTCATCAATTTTATCTAAGAATTTTTGTAATGGAACTTGTTTACCCAAATCATATACAGTATAACCATTATTTTGAAAGATTGTCTTTACCAGATTCTTTCCAATATCATGCACATCACCATAAACTGTTCCTAAAACAAGTTTACCTTTACTTGCTCCTTCTTTTTTCAACAAATACTTTTCAAGTTCATCAACTGCTGCTTTCATACACTCAGCTGATTTGAGAACAAATGGCAAGATTAGTTCTCCTGCACCAAATTTGTCGCCAACCTCTTTCATTGCAGGAAGCAAATCTTCATTGAGTGTTCGAATTGCACCATCATGGGTAATTTCTTGAGGAGCATCCAGAGACAAAATTCCATCATTTTCTTTGATTAGTTCATTTTTACCTAGCTTTTCTGCAATTGCAGATACAACATCATTTTGAATTCCATTTTTGAGTCTATTTAAAATTCTAAAATAAGCACGCTTTCCAGGAGGCCAAGAAGGATCCACATCAACTTTTTGGACAGAAGCACCACTTTTGGAATCTGCTTTTTCAAAATAAGAGATTAATTCAGACAATGCATTTGGATGAGTGTTAAAAATTAAATCTTCAGTGAGTTTTCGTTCTTTCTCATCAATCTCCCCATAAGGAACAATCTCTTTAGCATTTACAATAACTGTATCAAGTCCAGACTTTAGTGCATGATATAGAAATACTGAATTAATAATTTTTCTTGGATATGGAGCAAGACCAAAACTAATGTTACTAAGACCCAAAGTAGTAAATGAATTTGGAAATTTTTCTTTAACAAGACGAATTCCTTCTAGAGTATTTTTTCCTGCATCAAGAAATTCATCTTCGCCGGTAGATAAAGTGAATGTAAGTACATCAAAAATAAACTGTTCAATTTTTAATCCATATTTTTTTCCAGTTTCATAAAGAAGTTCAGCAGTATCTACCTTTTGTTGTGGAGTTTTGGCCATACCATTTGGTCCAATGCATAATGCGATAGAAGGCAATCCATACTTTGCCATTAATGGAGCTAATTTTTCAAATCTACTACCATCTCCTTCAAGATTAATTGAATTAATTATTGGCCTTCCAGGAATTTGCTTTATTGATGCTTCAATTACTTCAGGATCAGTTGAATCAAGTACAAGAGGTGCATCAATTTCTAAGCTCAATCGTTTTACAAGATTTAACATAAACTCTCGCTCATCAGAACGTTCAGTAGTTGCAACACAGACATCAAGGCAATGAGCGCCATCTTCAACCTGAACTCTTGCCAAGTCAACTAGACCATCATAATCATCAGCAAGAACTAGCTTCTTTGCTTTACGAGAACCCTGTGTGTTAATTCTTTCTCCAATGATTAGAGGAGTTGGAATTTGTTTTAGATCAACTGCTTTTAGTGCAGAACTCACTCTAGGAATAGTCAATATCATAAAATCATCTCAGTTTTTCTAAATACTTAACCCTTGAGAGAATTGGCTTTTTCGTCAATTACTTTTCTTAGTGCCTTGATGTGTTCAGGATTCGTTCCACAGCAACCTCCAATGATTCGTACCTTTTTGTATTGATCAAGAAAATCACCTAGTGCATCACCCATCTTTTCTGGAGTCATCTTGTAAACTGCTTTTCCTCCTTGATTTTCAGGCATTCCAGCATTTGGAACCACCAAGAGATTATGTTCATTTTGCTCATCAAGCCACCTTATACTTGGATTCATCTCAATTGGTCCAGTTGAGCAATTCAATCCAAACACATCAATTCCCATATCAGAAACAGTGGTATATGCAGCTTGGATATTTGTTCCAAGTAACATCTTTCCATATTGATCCAAAGTAGTATTAGAAATGATTGGAACTTTCTTTCCAGTCTTTTCTATGGCATTGTGACATGCCTCAATGACTAATTTCACTTCCAAGATATCCTGACTTGTTTCAATGAGTAAAGCATCAACACCTCCAAGAATCAGTCCTTCTGCTTGCAGCTCAAATGCTTCTTGGATTTCATCAAGGGATTTTTGTCCCAAGTCAGGATCAGTTGAACTAGGAAGAAAACCCGTTGGGCCCATAGAGCCAATTACATATCTTGGTGGTTCAGGATATTCTTCACAAACTTCAGATGCTAGTTGTGCAATTTTTTTATTAAAATCAACTGTTTGATCACCAAAACCATATTCATCTAGTTTAATTTTATTCGAACCAAAAGAATTTGTTTCAATACAATCAGCTCCGGCATCCAAATAATTTTTGTGAATTTCTTTAATCCATTCTGGATGCGTTACCACTAACCCATCATTAAAACCATCTTGATTGTTTGGAAAGTCTTCTGGTTTTGGATCATACTTTTGAATCTCAGTTCCCATTGCACCATCAAAAAGTAAAATTCTATTTTGTAATGCATCTAAAAATGATTCTTTTTCTGTCAACTTAATTTCAAAATGTTTTAGCACAGTTTAACTCTTTTCAGAAAAATCCACAAACATTGAGGTGATTGATACGTATGTTGAAATTAGGTAAAAGAGGAATCACATGTACATTTATGCAAAATTTTCAAGTAAACAATCGAATTCGTAGTGCAACCTTTTTTCAGCATGCTGGAATATCCATTGTCTTTGTATTCATGCCCATTATTGCAAAAGGTGTTACAGATTCCATATTTGAGATTGGACTTGTTGTAGCCTCATTTAGCTTTGCTCAGATTTTATCTGAAATCTATTTTGGCAGACATTCAGACAAGAAGGGAACTAGGCTCAAATTCATCAGAATTGGCTTCATTGGGTGTGCTGCAGCCTTTGGATTGCATTATTTTGCAGATGACATTACTCTGTTATTTCTGGCAAGAATAGGAGCAGGAATTGCAAGTGGGATTATGATTCCTGCAATGATTGCTTATGCATATGAGATTAATGTTGAGAAAAAGAGAGCAGCAACAATAATTTCATTTCACGCATTAGGATGGCTTGCAGGAATTGCAGCCGCAGGATTTGCAAATGATCTAAAATTAATTTTCTTAATTAGTGCAGCTTCATTTGTAGTTGCTTTAATGTTTACAATCAAGTTACCAAACATATCACAGGAAAAAGAGCTAGAACCAGGAACCACAAGAAAAATTATTGCAAAAAACAAGTTTCTGTTCTTGTCATTGTTACTAAGACACATTGGTGCAGCAGCTGTATGGACTATTCTTCCGTTAATGTTAATAGAAAAATTGGGTGCAGAACTTTATCAAATATCAATTATCTATGTTGCAAATACATTGACAGCATTTGTTTTGATGAACTTGATGGCGAGTAGAATTAACATCTCAAATGTAACTAAATTTAAAATCGGAATTGGTTGTACCGTATTTGTATTTGTAGGACTAGCAGTAATTACAGATTGGTGGATGGCAATGCCGTTTATGGCATTGGTTGGCGCAACTTGGGCATTTTTGTTCATTGGAGGAAACTTTCACTTAATGGAGAACAACCCGCGTTCTACATCAACTGGAATCTTTAGCTCCACACTATCAATTGCAACAGTGATTGGTCCTGTAATTGCAGGAAGTATCGCATTTGCATTTGATTATATTACAGTCATGTATTTTGCAATTGCAATTATTGTGGTTGCTTTTGTAGTATCACTAAAAATCAGAATCTAAAGTTATTGTAATCCCCATCTGGACATTACTTTGTTTTCTAGTTTTTTGAATACAATACTATCAATTAGAAGGCCAATTATCATTATCACAATCATTATTGAAATGACTTGAGAGACATCATTTAGGGAACGCCCTGCATTAAGTAGGAATCCTAGTCCTAGGTAAGAAAATAACAGTTCAGCGCCAATCGCGCCCCTCCATGCAAATGCCCAACCCTGTTTAAAGCCGGAAATCATGTATGGAAATGCTGCAGGAATCAATACAGCTGTGATTAGCTGACTTCCCTTTGCACCCATATTTCTTGCAGCCTCGATATAGTGAGGATCAATATTTTTGACTCCAGTGTAGGTGTTTATCGTAATTGCAAAGATTGCTCCAATTGCAGTAACAAAAATAATTCCACCATCTGTTAGTCCAAACCAAAGAATTGCAAGTGGAACCCATGCAATTGAAGGAATTGATTGCAGTCCCAAAACTAAAGAGCCAACAGTTTGGTTGATTACCTCAACTCTAGCCATAAAAATTCCCAAGACAACCCCTCCACTAATTGCAATTGCCAATCCAATTGCTAATCTCCACATACTTGCTGCAATTCCATAAAACAAGCTACCATCTGCTGCACCATATGCCAAGTCTTCAGCTACTTCATATGGGGTTGGAAAAATATTATCAGGCCAGACTCCAGCCATTGAAATAATTTGCCAAATTACAATAATCCCAACGTAAAATACAATTCTGTGAGGTGTAAAATTTTTCCCCATCATAATCACTGTTTGTTTTTCTTTACCTCAGGTCTGAGTTCTGCTAAGATGTCTTGTTGTAGTTTTAGTAATGATTTATCTTCAGTAACTCTAGGTCGTGGAAAATTATTTTCAAATTCTTTTTTGATTGTTGATGGACGATTACTAAAAACAGCTATTTTATTTCCAAGAACTGTAGCTTCTGAAACGTTATGAGTTACAAACAAAATTGTCTTCTTTGTCTTTTCCCAAATTAGCTGCATCTCAACTAACAGTAAATCACGAGTTTGTGCATCAAGTGCTGCAAATGGCTCATCCATTAGCAACACATCAGGATCCATTACAAGTGCTCTGGCAATAGCTACACGCTGTTTCATTCCAGTTGAAAGTTGGTAAGTGTAAGAATTTGCAAATTTTGTTAGTTGCATCATATCCAGATATCTATTTGATATCTTTGCTCTCTCCTCCTTTGGAATTCCTGCCATCTTTAATCCAAATTCTACATTGTCTTGAACTGTGAGCCACGGAAATAGTGCACCTTCCTGAAATACCATAATTCTCTCAGGACTAGTCTCAATAACTGGATGCCCATCAAACATAATTTCTCCAGCATCTGGTTTCTCCAAGCCTGCAATTATGCGTAAAAATGTAGATTTCCCACAACCAGATGGGCCAACCAAACATACAAAGTCACCAGCCTCAACTTTTAGGTTAATGCCACCAAGTGCTTCAAGCTTATGAGAGTCATGGCTAAAGTACTTTACAATATTTTTTGCCTCTAACTTTGTCATCTACAATTCTTCCTCCTCTAAGGAATTTATATCAAAGTAGGGGAAAATTCCAGACAGATCATATCCATTTCTTCCCAAATATCCTAGTGCATCAGCTCTTTCAGCAAAGGAAAAAACAGAATTGGGTAATGGATCTGCAGTAATTACAATATTAGATAATGCAATATCTACAACATCATCAGACAAGGACTGTCCTAGATAAGAATTCAAAAAATCATTAAAGACAATTCTAGTTTCAATTGGATGCTCAGCAATCCAGATGGTTGTTTCGTGATGAGAAGTTAAAAAAGGAATCATAAATTTTTTGTTATTTTCAAAATAATCCATATTTCCAATTAAAAGAACAGACGCAAATTCATTGTCTGGCCAGAGTTCTTCTTCATGGAATAATCGTTTTCCACCAAGTTCAGTTTCTAAAATTGTAGCCCAAGGTTCTGCAACCCATGCACCATCAATATCTCCTTTTACAAATAGTGTATAAATGTCAGGATTTGAAATATTGTAAACAATTACAGAGCCACCTTTTTCAGCTGGCTTTAATCCATTTTCAGAAAGATAATGACGTAGTGATACATCTTGTGTGTTGCCAATTTGGGGAGTGGCAATTTTTTTTCCTGCAAAGTCTGAAGCATAATTTATTTCAGAGTTTGGATGAACAACAAAGCTAGCACCACCACTTGCAGCACCGCCAAGAATCTTTATGTTATGATTCTCTGAATTCAAATATCCATTAATTGCAGGGCCTGGTCCAACATATGCAACATCAATAGAATTGGCAAACAAAGCTTCTATTGCTTGCGGTCCACTATCAAAAACTCTGGTTTCAATTTTTACTTGATCTCCAACGCTTTCTTCAAAGAATCCCTTTTCTATTCCTACAATTGGAATGACATGGCCAATGTTTGGAAAATATCCAATACGAATCTTATTTTCATGCATAGTATCACTAGAAAGAGCAATTCCCAATACAGATAGTAACACAATTCCTGCAATGCCTGCAGAAATTGCTGATCGAGTTTTCATAAAACAGCGTTATATTTGGCGGTTAAATAATCATCGAATTTTAGCTCAAGCTAGGCTGAAATTTTTTTTTAGAAAATTAGATTGCAGCCTAACACAAAAGATAAATTCCAAATTACGACGAGAAAGATGTTTCATGACTCAAAAAGGAATTCTTGCATTCTCTGGAGGACTAGACACTTCAGTTGTTGTAAAATATCTACAAGAAGAACACGACATGGATGTCATTACAGTGACAGTAGATGTTGGACAAGGTGATGATAGTAAAAAAATTGCAGCTAAAGCAAAAAAACTTGGTGTAAAAAAACATTACAACATAGATGCACGAAAAGAATTTGTCAAAGATTACATTTTTCCATCAATTAAAGCCAATGCACTTTATCAGAAAAAATATTGTCTTGCAACAGCACTTGCAAGACCACTAATTGCAGAAAAAGTTTTAGAGATTGCAAAAAAAGAAAAAGTAACATCACTAGCACATGGATGCTCAGGTAAAGGAAATGATCAAGTACGATTTGACATTACATTACAATCAGGTTCCAACCTACCAATCATTGCTCCAATTCGAGACAAAAACTTGGATAGGGATACTGAACTAAAGTTTGCAAAAAAACATGGAATTGAAATTGATGCTGTAGCAAAAAAATTCAGTATTGATCAAAACTTGTGGGGACGTGCAATTGAAGGAGGAGTACTAGAAGATCCATACAACGAACCACCTGATGATGCATTCATTTGGGTTAAAACAAAAAACTTGCCAGACAAGCCAACGTATTTGGAAATTAAATTTGAAAAAGGAATTCCAGTTAAAGTTGATGACAAAGTAATGGATTCTCAAAAACTAATTGAATACATCAACAGAAAAGCAGGTGCCGCAGGTGTCGGCATAGTTGATCATATTGAAGACAGAGTTGTTGGGATCAAATCACGTGAAGTATATGAAACTCCTGCAGCTACTTGTTTGATTGAAGCGCATGCAGATTTAGAAAAGATGGTTCATACTAAACATGAAAACAAGTTCAAATCTCTAATAGATGATGAATGGGCATATTTGGTATATTCAGGACTTTGGCAAGACCCTCTAAAAACAGACTTGGATGGGTTTATCGAGGCATCACAAAATCCAGTATCTGGAAGCGTGAAACTAAAGTTGTACAAAGGAAGCTTGAGGGTAGTTGGAAGAAAATCTAAGAATTCATTGTACAATCATGGCATTGCCACTTATGGCTCAGAATCAACATTTGATCAAAGATTAGCCAAAGGATTTGTAGAATTATGGGGAATGCAGACAACAGAAGCTAATAAATTACAAAAGAAAAGGTCAAAAAAAATATGAACTGCCCAGAATGTGATGCAACATTAAACATTCCAGACGATGCCTCAGTTGGAGAAATAATCTCCTGTCCTGATTGCGGCGCTGACTTTGAAATCGCAAAAAAAGACGGATCAAATGTAGAGCTAAAGCAAGCAGAAACCGTAGGCGAAGACTGGGGAGAGTAATGTCAAAAGTATGTATTGTGTTTGACCGTCTGAGAACAGAAGAAAAAATGCTTCAAAAAGAAGCAGTAGAACTTGGACACGATGCAGTGATGCTAGATGCAAAGATTACTCAAATTAACACAGATAGTAAAGAAGAAGACTATGATTTTGGGAATGTTGTTTTAGAAAGATGTGTAAGTTATTTTAGAGGACTTCACTTTACTGCTAGTTTAGAATTTATGGACATTCCAGTTCTAAACAAGTTTGATGTTGCAAGCATTTGTGGAAACAAGATGTTCATGACTTTGCTTTTAAAAAAAAATAATGTTCCAACACCAAAAACATACTTTTCATTTTCAGGTAAAAGTGCAGCAGAAAATTTAGAAAAAGTTGGATACCCTCTAGTGATCAAACCAGTGATAGGAAGTTGGGGTAGAGGAGTAATGCCAATCAAAGATAAAGATGCAATGGAGGCAGTTTTGGAAATAAGAGAAGTCACAGATGGTCCACATGATAGAATTTACTACTTGCAGGAATTAATTAAAAGACCGCCAAGAGACATCAGAATAATCACTATAGGAGATGAGCCAATTGCAGCTATGTACAGAAAATCATCAGGTGAATTTAAGACAAACATAGCACTGGGAGCAGATCCAGAACTTTGTGAGATCACAAAAGAGATGGAGGATATGGCAGTAAAAGCATCAAAGGCTATGGGTGGCGGAATTTTAGGAATAGACATGATGGAAGACGAGGAACGAGGCCTAGTTGTACACGAAGTCAACAATACAGTGGAATTCAAAGGATTGTCAAGAGTTGCACAACGAAACATTCCAAAAGAAATGATAGAATTTGCTCTAAACTACGTTAGGAAATAAATTATACTCCATAACGAGGAGATTTATCATGAAAGTAGGTATTGTAGGAGCATCAGGATATGTAGGTGGAGAAACACTTCGTCTTCTTGTTAATCATCCAGATGTTGAGATAGCCATGGTGACATCAAGGCAACATGTTGGCGAATATCTACACAGAGTGCAACCAAGTTTGAAAGGGTTTACAGATCTTACTTTCTCAGAATTAGATTATGATAAATTAACTGACAAATGTGATCTAGTGTTCACTGCGGTTCCACATGGTAAAGCAACTGAAATTGTAAAGGCACTATATGATAGAGGTATCAAAATAATTGATTTGAGTGCGGATTACAGATTACATGATCAAGAAGCTTATGACAAATGGTACGGATGGGAGCATCCACATCCAGATTATTTAGAAAAATCAGTTTTTGGGATTCCTGAATTACACAGAGAGGAGATCAAAAAATCACAACTTGTGTCTTGTCCAGGATGTATGGCAGTTACATCAATATTAGCACTGGCTCCGTTAATTCGAAATGACATTATTGATACAGAACATATCATTGTAGATTCAAAGATTGGATCTTCTGGTGCAGGTTCTGGTTCTGGAACTGCACATGCAATGAGGGCAGGAGTGATCAGACCATACAAACCAGCAAAACACAGACACACTGGAGAGATTGAACAAGAACTCAGCCAAATTGCAGGAAAGAAGATCAAAGTTTCAATGAGTCCACATGCAGTTGATGTAGTTCGCGGAATTTTATGTACAAACCATACATTCATGCAAAAAGACATTGATGAAAAAGAACTGTGGAAATTGTATCGTCAAGCTTATGGTGATGAAAAATTTATCAGACTTATTCGTGACAAAAATGGACTATACAAATTCCCAGATCCAAAGTTCTTGGTTGGTTCAAACTTTTGTGATATTGGATTTGATATAGACGAGGACAATAACAGATTGATTGCATTATCGGCATCAGATAACTTGATGAAAGGTGCAGCAGGTTCTGCCATTCAAAATATGAATGTGATGTGCGGTTTTGATGAAATGGATGGACTAAGATATACTCCATTAACTCCTGTTTAGAAATGATCACAATCAAAATTGGTGGAAGTGTAGTAGATAATTTACATCCATCTACAATTGCAGATATTAAAAAGATGGCAAAATCAGAAGGGGTGATTTTAGTTCATGGTGGTGGGAAGGAAGTCACAAAAGTTTGTAAACAACTTGGAAAAGAACCAAAGTTTGTAACATCACCTAGTGGAATCAAAAGCAGGTATACGGATAAAGAGACTGCAGAAATTTTCACAATGGTAATGTCGGGTAGAATAAACAAGACAATTGTCCAGTTGCTTCAAAAAAATGGCATTAATGCAATTGGTCTTTCAGGAGTTGATGCCAAAGTTATAGAAGCTGATAGAAAAAAGAAGCTTCTCATAATCAATGAAAAAGGTAGAAAACAAGCAATTGATGGAGGCTACACTGGAAAAATTACCAATGTAAATTCGGAATTCATCAAATTACTCTTAAAACAAGGACTTACACCTGTTATTTCACCCATAGCAATTAGTGAAGAGTCAGAATTTCTCAATGTGGATGGAGACCGGGCTGCAGCATATGTAGCTGGAAAAGTAGGTTGTGACAAAGTATTATTCATTACAGACGTTGATGGACTATTAATGGATGACAAACTTGTTTCCAAACTAACATTAGCAGAAGCAAAAGAAATCAGACCAAAAATAGGACCAGGAATGGAGAAGAAGATTTTAGCAGCTACTGAAGCACTAGATATGGGTGTCAAAGAAGCATTGATTGCAAATGGCCAGAAAGAAAATCCAATATCTTCTGCAATTGCACATGATAATTGTACGGTGATTGAACATGAGTGAAGATCAATTTATGGGGAATCTCTATCAGAGATTTCCAGTTACAATTGAAAAAGGAGTTGGAGCTCATGTATGGGATACAGATGGAAAAGAGTACATCGACTGCATGGGAGGATACGGTGTAGCATTAGTAGGTCATCAAAATCAAAGAGTCAACAATGCAATTAAAGTACAACTTGATAAAATTATCACTGTTCACAGTTCCTTATACAACAAAACAAGAGAAGAGTTTTTGAAAATACTAATTGGACTAGCTCCCAAAGGACTCACACAAGTTCATCTAAACAATAGTGGAGCAGAAGCAATTGAAGCTGCAATAAAGTTTGCAAGAAAGTTTACAGGTAAAAAAGGAATGGTTGCAATGAAAGGTTCCTATCACGGAAAATCTTTTGGTGCATTGTCATTAACATTCAATCCAAAATATAGAAAACCATTTCAACCACTTGTTGAAAAAGTTTCTTTTGCATCTTTTGGAGATATTGAATCACTTCGTTCAATAATTGATGAAGATACAGCATTTGTAATTTTAGAACCAATTCAAGGAGAGAGTGGAATTATTGTTGCACCTGATGGATTTTTGCAAGAAGTAAGAAAACTTTGCGATGAGAAAGGAATTCTGTTAATTTTTGACGAAATACAAGCCGGTTTAGGTAGAACTGGACGATTATGGGCTTGTGATCATTGGAACACTGCACCAGATATTTTATGTCTTGCAAAAGGAATAGCAGGAGGAATACCAATGGGTGTAACTCTTGTAAGACCAGACATTCTCTCTTCAATGAGTAAAGGAGAACATTCATCAACATTTGGAGGAAACCCAATTTCTTGTGCAGCAGGGATTGCAGCTCTTAAAGCATTAACCGAAGATGGATTGATTGAGAATTCAGAGAAGATGGGGAAAATTTTCAGAGAAGGATTAGAAAAATTAAAAGAAAAACATACGATGATTAGAGAGATTCGCGGTAAAGGACTCATGATAGGAATAGAGATGAAATTTGAAATCAAAGACATTCTAATGGGGTTAATAAAAGACGGTATTCTGATGCTATACTCTGGACGAAACATACTAAGAATTCTTCCACCATTAGTAATATCTGAAGAAGACATAACAAAAGTTTTACATGCTCTTGATTCCATACTAACAGAAGAGGAGCAAAAACGTAATGTACAGAGATAAAGTAGACGAAAAGATCATAGAATATCTAAAAGAAAATTCTAGAGAATCATTTGTGGACATTGGAAAAAAATTAAAGCTTTCTGAATCAGCTGTAAGAAGACGTGTAAAAAATCTATTAGGAAGTGGAGTAATCAAAAAATTTACTTTAGAACTTGGTGAAGAAAATGCTACTAGTGCAATTGTTTTAGTTTCAGTAGATTCTGCAACAGATACATTCAAAGTTTCTATGAAACTTACAAAATTAGAAGGAGTGAAAACAGTTTATGAAATTACAGGCCAATACGACATTACAGTAATTATCAGTGCAGCAACAATTGTTGAAATTAATAATAGTATTGATGCATTAAGAAAGATTCCAGGTGTAGTTGATACAAATACTGTAATTATTTTGAAAAAAGTAATCTAAAACGACTTTCGTTTCATAATTTCAATTCAAAACTAGATTAGGATCATTATTACTTATTTTCAACGAACCTAGTACGAATATGTTTATATTCCCAATTTAGGTCAACGATTTCAGTAATGAATGATCCGAATCACTATGCAAATATCTATAACGCATATGAAAAAAATCCAAAGAAGATTAGAATTCTAGACAGTACACTAAGAGAAGGGGAACAACACCCAGGTGTTTCATTTACAAACAAACAAAGAATACAGGTTGCATGGATGTTAGATTATTTTGGAGTTGAACAAATTGAAATCTCACCGGTCATATCAAAAGATCATAAAGAGGCAACTAAGACAATCATCAAACAAGGATTAACTGCAGATATTGTTTCTCATGGACGTGCTCTTAAAGCAGATATTGATATTTCATTAGATTGTGATGCAAAATGGTGTGCTGCATATTTAGGAATTTCAGATATTCATCTAAAAGATAAATTACATATTTCAAGAGATGAGGCACTTGACAGAGCAGTAGAGACTGTAGAGTATGCAAAATCTCATGGTCTTAAAATTAGATTTACAGTAGAAGATGGAAGTAGGGCAGAACCAGAATTTTTACTCAAAGTATGTAAAGCAATTGAAGAAGCAGGAGTTGATAGAATTAGTCTTCCAGATACAGTGGGAATTTTACGCCCTATTGGAATGTATAATTTTGTTAAGAAGGTTAGAGAGGTAGTAAGTGTACCATTAGATGCACACGTTCACAATGATATTGGATTTGCAGTAGCAAATGCTTTTTCAGCATGTGATGCAGGAGTTGATCAGATTCATACTACTATTGACGGTATTGGAGAAAGAACTGGAATCCCACCACTTGCAGAAGTTGCAGTAGCGCTTACTTATCTTTACAAATCACCAAACGATTTCAGATTAGACATGTTACTGGATCTGTCTAGATTAATTGAAGATTATACATCAATCAAACCATATGACTCAAAACCAATTGTAGGATCATCTGCATACAAACACAAAGCAGGAACACACCTTGCAGCAATTCTTAGAAACCCTGCAGCCTATGAATCCATACCCCCAAGAGCAGTTGGAAACAGAAGGAGAATTGTCTTTGGGGAATTAGCAGGTAAGACAGGAGCTGCATATCTAATGTCACTATTAGGACTTGAAAAAGACGATGAAGGTGCAAAAGCAGTTGCAGCTGGATTAAAGAATCTTAGAATGGGTGATCTTATTGAGATTCCACTTGAAGACAGACTTGAAAAGAAGATAATTAATGACACTGATAGTATGTATTAAATATTATTAATGTTGGTTCTGTCGGGTTATCGAAGGATAATTCAGAGTAGTCATAATCACGATCTTATTCCGATTCAAAAATCAAAATAGAACAAACCGAATAAAGAAATGGGTCAGATTGAAGCCTTTTAATCAAGACCCTTCAGATAAAATCTCTGGCGGGATTTTTCCCTTATTTTCATCATTGCCTTTTTGATTCACACAAAACTGGATTCTATTGAATTAGATCATTTTCAAGATTAGCAGAAGTTGAAATGTCTATCATGATATTTAATTAAATTTGGGTTAAATTAAGAACTATTATGGATGAAAGAAAACCAATCGATTACATACATGAACCAGACAGACAAGAAATTTTGGATTTATATCAAAGGTTAGAGCGTATATACAAAAAAATCATAATGACTAAAAATCAACTGAAATCTAAACCTAATAGGATCTCCACTACATCTGATCTAATTACTATTTTTGAAATGTTTGAATTGTTATATGCTAGTTTACTGGCAGTTAATACTCAACTCAATATTCTTTATACTAGATATTATAAAGATAAAACCTAATTATTTCTCACACTAGTGTTTTATTTTTGGTATGCCTAATTGTTTTCTCTTTTTTTCATTTAATTTGTTTAATTGTACTATTTCTTTTTCCAACTCTTTTTTCCATTCATCATTTAGTGGTGCTTTTGACTTTAGTTTTTTTACTATTTTATCTAGACAATCACATATCATATGTAAAATCTAGTTAGATGATAAATTAAGAACTATGTGTTATTTGTCAAGATAAAAATTAACAAATGTTATAATTTCTTGTTTGAATTCGTAAATTATTACCCACCCACTAGTAAATTTTATTTTTTTAAATTCTTTTTCTGGACATGTTGCTGTACCTCCTATTTCTAAAGGAGTAGGATGATTTGCAATCTTTATTGTGTATTCATAAATATCTCTTTGGTCAAGTTGTAAAGTTATAAAATCATATTTTGTAGAAAACCTGTCTGAATAACTACGCTTCCATCTTGTATTTGGATTATCTGTGTTAAATGACATGTTTGATAATTAATGATTAATATCGGGTTTATTTTTTAGACCCAACTTTTGATCTATTTTGTATTGTACTACAATATCAGTATCTTTATCGTCCCACGAAGTTTCAACAATCATTGCCTCCAACTCTTTGCTTGAATCATTCATCATATACTAAATTAATAGTGAATAATTAACTCTTTATTTTCTTTGTGTTGTTTTTACTGATCTAATTGTAACATGATTATGTCTAAAACATGCTTAGGTTTATGATCCATGCTTTACGAAAATTGTTGGCCTTATCCGCACATTCATTGCCTCTACTAGTTCTCCTCTAAACTTTTCATGTCTTCTCTGTGTGAATATATCTGATATTGCACAAAGCGGATTACTGCCACTGGAATCTCGCAGTTGAACATTTTTTTCCAGTATGGATAATGCCATATTTGTAAGACTATAATTTCTCTTGAGTATCTTGTGGTGTCGGCCATCTGTGACTATTATTGCCCAGAATTCTAACTCTCGCTTTTGTCCTCTTGGATTTAATTCTGTTCCTGATTCTCTAAGAGATTTAGTTCCGAAAATAATTTCGAGGGAGGATATTACTAAACTATATCTTGCCATACCAAATATTGTTCGTGCTAAAAATATCGCTAATAAAATATATAGATTAGATTCTCAACTAAAAAAACATTATATTTCGTTATTATCGCATTATCCTAAAATGTCCCATTCTAAACTTTTCAAAATTGCTAAATCTTCTATGGTTCGTCAAAAGGTATCTATAAAATTATCAAAAACTATTGCTAAAAATCTAATGTTAAAAGCAGAAAAAAATAATCTATCTTCTAATGATATGGAAAAAAGAATTTTATATAGTTATCTAAAGTTCTAATTGTAGATATTGTCACTAACAAGTTTACTATCTATTCAAGAAATTAGGCAAAAATTTAATGAGACATTTTGCAGACCTAAGGTAAAACTTGAAGGTAAAATTTTAGCAACACCTCAAACAAAAAATTACTCTTTGATTGGTACTGCCTTTGATTATTTAGTTAGATTTTACATTAAATATGAAAAACCTGATGCAATATCCAGTAAATGGGTTGCAGAAAGTGGATTAGAACAATTAAAACTGTACAGTGGTAAATATGCACATGAAGTTGATTTAGAAAAAAAGACAATAAAGTTAGTACTAAATGAAGATAGTAAAATAAATTCTAATAATTCCAAATACAAAGATTTAGAGATATCTGAAAAAAACTTTGAAGAGGCTAAACAAAATTATGAATCATATCTTAAATCTGGTAAAATAACAAAGGAATTAATCAAATCTACGATACATCTAGCACAATTAGATTTTGTATATCGTTCTGGGCGTATCATATTTTCTGATGTTGTTGATCAAGACATACAGGATTTAGAGAATCTTATCAAAGTATTCAAAGATAAAAAACTATTTTCAAAAAAATCTACAATTTATTTGAACCCAACTTTTGGTGAGGCTTCGCATCTTGTTGGAGGTGCAGATGCAGATTTAATCATAAATGATACACTAATAGACATCAAAACAACAAAATTTCTTAAATTTGATCAAAAAATGTATAACCAAATCATCGGATATTATCTTTTGTCAAAAATTGGAAAAATCAATGGTACAAGTGAAATAAAGATTAACACTATCGGTATTTATTTCTCCAGACATGGATTGTTATATACATTACCTGTTAGTGTGATAGAAAGTAAAACAAATATTAAAAAATTTCTAATATGGTTTATGAAAATATCTCTAAAATACAAATAAAGATAATTTGAAATATAACTAGAATCTAAAAGGGTAATTTTTTTACTAGATGAACCGTTATAGTAATATTATGGCGATATTACTTGATCAGAATTGGGTTTTAAAAAATTTCTTGATGGTGTAAAAGACAAATATGATCAAAGACATGAAAGAAAACAAAAAGAAGAGGAAAAATTAAAAGAATATAAAAAAACAGTCAATGGACTTTTAGGTAGATTTGAAATTCCTGACTTGGATGATTTTTTTATGAAATATCTTAACGATAAACCCGAATCTGAAATTGAAGAAGAAGAGGATGGAAGAAAAATAGAACAAAGACCAAGTAGAAGAGAGTATATTGATTTTGCTTGGGATTATTTGGATGATGAAGATATTACTTATGAGCAATTGAAAAATTTTGCTCTAAAAAAGAGAATTGTATCTCCAAGTTTTTTTAGAACAGTAGATGATTCAGTAGATGATAACAGTGATTTTGAAGTAATAATAAATTCTATCAAATCTAATTTTGAACCAGAAGCTATTACTAATGAAGAGCATTTAGAAGCACAACTAACGATTTTTCTCAAAGCTAAATTCCCAGAAAAAAAAATAAGGCGTCAAGTAACAATTCAAAGAAATGATGTTTTGGATATTTTGGTTGATGACAAATATGCTTTTGAGTTAAAAGTTCCAAGAGCCAGAGCTGATCTGAGAAATCTTGGCTCACAGCTTGAGGAATATTTAGAACAATATCCTCAGCTTTGTGTTGTGATCTTTGATGTCAATGAGTCAAATCTAACACAGGACATTATAGATTATTCTAACAAGTATAAACAAAGTTATGGTATTGTTAGTGTTATTTTGGGCGGCATAAAACGTATCTAATCAAATGTCTTAATTGAAAACCCAAGATTTAAGTCAATGTTTTTAGATTTATGCTATCAAAATAATAAATAGACATGTCCCCTAACCATAATTTATATTTTGAAACATAATATTTCGCAAATTTTTCACTATTACCTAAAACTAGAAATTTTGTCCATCTGTATTTAGAAAATTTATCTAATAATTGCATAGCCCATACAGTTGAATTAATATCACTTATTTTTCCTGAAGGGATATTACCACTTTTAGTATATGTCATAAACTTTGCATCTCCCACTATATACAACACATTATTTAGATAATCAAAACTTTTCTCCTTACCATTGATTGATATTTTTTCTTCAGGAAGTGTTGTATTAAATTTATTTTCTAATATTAAACGCATATTTATTTCAAAATTTTTTCCTGCCTTTTGTGGAGTTATATTGTTCAAATTCAGTGTTTTTGTTTATTCTAAAAATGATTAAAAGATATCTATCAGACATTATTGGATTATTGTGAAATGGGTATATTTCTGATGTAGAATATATGTGTATTAAATTTTCGGTTCTGCTAACTTATCGGGTGTAAGCTAGAAATTTTTTTCCCTGTTAACTGTCGGGTGTTTTTAAGCAGGCATTAAATTTAGTTTTGTTGGCTGTTGTAAGATAGTAAGCAGAAATGCAAAATTGACGGAAATTAATTTTTCTGGACATGAACTTGCTAATTTAATCAATGAGATTTTATTAGCTAAAGGATTTATCACCAAAGTTTCTTCTTCTGGTCCTGATGGAGGCGTTGATATTCTTGCAGGATCTGGCTCTTTAGGTTTTGATAGCTCAAAAATTTGTGTTCAGGTAAAGTCTTCTCATAATACTGGAGATGTAAGAATTGTACGTGAATTAGATGGTGTTGTAAAACATTTCAAAGCAGATTATGGGTTATTAGTTGCATGGGGAGGACTAAACAACAAAGCTCTGCGAGAAATTAACACATCATTTTTTTCAACCAAACTATGGGATCAAGGAAAAATTGTGAATGAAATTATGGAAAACTATGATAAATTCAGTGATGATATGAAGATAAAATTGCCACTAAAACAGATCTGGTCTCTAGTTGAAGATATAGATGATTGATATTTTCTCATACAACCATTCTCCATTAACTCATTTTGTCTCATCTCCAAGATCCACTTTTGATTCATGCACAAAATAGTGTTGAGGTATGTAATATCGGATATCTTTTATTTCTCCAAGAAAATTCTGATAGATGTATTTTTTGTATTTGCAGTAGGGGTGATTCTTCAAATAGAATAGTAGAGGTAGTAGTTGATGAATATCAGGATTGACTGAAAGTATCAGTATATCAGATAGCGTATCTTGGTCAAAGAATGATGAGTGATCACCGTTTAAGACCCATTTTAAATAACACATAAAATCCATTTTTGATATGGTTCCAAATATAGATGCAAAAGAGGCCATAGAAAACGCTAGAGAATTTCTAGAGGAATTTCATGATTCGTTTAACTTGATATCAACTAAATTAGAAGGTAAAATATGGTTAGTTGTTTGTGATGTTGGTTTTCTCAATAAAGAAATCAAGGAAGTAAAAGTTGATGCAGATTCTGGGCAGATTTTAGGACATATGGATGTCAACGAAGATTGATGAGGCAGAAAATGATGCAGACAGATTTGCATCTATGGTATTGCATTATAGTCATAATGCAGAAAAATATCTGAAAATTAAGGACTACCATAAAGCCAGTGAAATGATGTGGGGTGCAATGTCCTGTGTGATTAAAGCTGTTGCTGCAAAAGAGAATAAATCAATTAAAAGTCATAGGGATTTAGGAGAATATGTAAGAAATCTGGCAAAACAGCAAAAAGATAAAGAACTTTTTAATTCGTTTTCAAAAGCAAGTATGTTACATTCAAATTTTTATGAGTCAAATCTTGACCCAAAAACAGTCTTAACAATAATACAAGATGTTTCTAGAACCATTGGTAGACTAATGCGTAAAATGAAATATAGATCTCCCTAATCAGAAAATTTATCAAGTGATTTCGATTAGAATATTAAACAAAAAATCTATTTCATAATTAGTGGTGTAGTGTCAGCACGTTCACCTGATAACTGAAAAACACGAGTTAGATTCCCATCTAATCCACTAAAAATAAAAAAAGCTAGTGTAATTCTAGCATTTCACCTGATAACTGACTAATTCCTACTTTTTAGAGTATAAAAAACTTCGATCAAGGACAGATATTCATCAAAGTTTATGCCCAGTATATGATGTATTGTGATAAATGTAAAGAAGAATTCCCTCATAATCCAGCAGGTAATATATGTATAAAATGTGGTAATGAATTAAGAGTTTACAATTATTCTAAACCCGATACAAAAAACATTCAATCAACAAATAACAAAAACACAAAAAAGATTCTAATTATTGTAGTTGTTAGTATTGTTGTATTAAGTTTAATGTCTGCATGACCAAGATATGACACTATATTTTAGAGATATTGATGATGATTATCATAAATTAAAAATCCCTAAAAACAAGGAAATTTACATTTGTAGAGATTTGATAATTTTTGATAAATCTTTAATTCAGATAGAATTATCAAAAAAACATGATAATTAGAGTAATTATTTACTAATTATACACACACAGCAAGGGGTAAAAAAGATAATTAATGATAAACAGAGAGGGAAGGTGAGGAAAAAACATGTCAAAATGTGAAGAATGTGATGCAAATATTTCCGTACCAAGTGATGCACTTGAGGGAGAGATTGTAACATGTCCGGAATGTGGCGCAAGTTTTGAATTAGCAAAAGGTTCAGATGGTTTCGATCTAAAGCCTGCCCAAACGGTTGGCGAGGATTGGGGACAGTGAGTCCTGACGTTACAATTCTTTACGATAACATCCGTTGGGAAGAAAAAGCTCTACTAGAAGCCGGTAAAAAAAACAACATCAATGTTCAGATGGTTAATTGTAAGAATCTAGCATTAGATTTAGAAAAAAAGCCTGAAGATTATGGAATAGTTATCCAGAGGTGTGTGAGTTACTATAGAAACTTGCATTCAACTGCAGCCTTGGAAGGACTTGGAGTCAAGGTAATCAACTGTCTCAATACAGGTATTTTTGCGGGAAACAAATTATTCACCCACATGTTACTAAAGAAATTTGGAGTGCCAACACCTGATGCAACTGTTGCTTTTTCAAAAGATGCAGCTCTGCAAGCATTAGAAACACAAGGGTTTCCCAGAGTAATCAAACCAACAGTTGGTAGTTGGGGCAGATTGATTTCAAAATTAAATGACAAAGAATCAGCTGACGGAATTATTGAAAGTAGAGAAAATATGTATCCAATTCACCAAATCCATTACCTAGAAGAATTTGTAAAAAGACCGCCAAGAGACATTAGAGCTATAATGGTTGGAGACAAAATAGTTGCAGCAATTTACAGAACTTCGGAAAATGGAAATTGGAAAACGAATATGGCACTTGGAGGAGTAGCAGAACCATGTAAGGTTACACCAGAGATGGAAGAAATGTGTATTAAGGCAAAAAATGCAGTTCAGGGGGATATCGTAGGTGTGGATTTGATGGAAAGTGATGATAAAGGACTGGTAGTTCATGAGGTTAACAATACAACAGAATACAAAAACACAGTTAGAGTTTGTAAAGCAGATATTCCAACTGAAATGTTAGAGTATGCATTGAAGATGGGTAAGTAAGAATTGAATTCTCATTTTACAGTAACACCAAGTTTTGCAGTAAAGACACTTGAAAAAGCACTCAGATTGTACACGCCATCTCTCAGTGAAAAACCAATGACAGATTTTTTAGCTGATAAATGTGATGATTTAGGATTTGAAGATATTAAAGTTGACGAAGTAGGAAATTTAATTGCAAAGAAGGGAACAGGTTCACCAAAAATTATGTTATGCGGACACATGGATGTTGTTCCAGGAAAAGTCAAAGTTAGAAAAGAAGGAGATTCGCTTTATGGACGTGGGGCATCAGATGCTAAAGCACCATTAATTGCAATGTTATTTGCCGCAGCATCAATTCAAAATAATAATGGAACTGTAATTTTTGTAGCAGCTGTAGATGAAGAAGGTAGTGCTACAGGAATAAAAAATCTTGTAAAAAAAAATATGGGTATTGATTATGCAATATTTGGAGAACCAAGTGGAGTTAAACAAGTCACAATTGCATACAAAGGAAGATTAGCAATTAATCTTAAAGTTTCAGTTGAGGATAGTTCTCATGCAAGTGCACCATGGCTTTCAAAAAATGCAATTCAAGAATCAATGGTTTTTGTAAAAGAACTCAAAGAAGGATTAGAAGCGGGTCAGGACGATAGAACTAAAGGTATGTTACTAACTGCAACTATAACTGAAATTACAGGGGGAATTAGTCACAACGTTACTCCAAAAGAATGTGAAACTACTTTTGATATCAGAATTCCAGTTGATATGAACTGTAAATCTACTGAACAAAAAATTGCAACGTTAGTAAAAGAAATTGCAGAAAAAAGAGGTGTAGAGGCATTTTATTCAATTCTTGATGAAACAGAACCATTTGAAGCAAATCATAATTCACCACTAGTTAGAGCATTTACTCTTGGAGTTATTGATGTAGAGCATTCAAGACCAACTCTAATTAGAAAAACAGGGACAGGGGACATGAACGTTCTTGGAAATCAGTGGAAAATACCAGTTGTAACATATGGTCCAGGGGATCCTCATGAAGCCCATACAATTGATGAGAAGGTCTCAATTGATGAGTACCTAAGAGGAATAGAGATTCTCAAGAAAACACTTCAGCATTTAAAAAGACTTCATGATAAAAAGATGAAGTAATGCTTTGGTTTGTAGGTTTAGGAATTTCTGGGTTCAAATCAATTCCTAATGAAGCACTAGATATTTTATCAAAAGCAGATATTGTCTATCTTGAACAGTTTACCAGCCCAATTGGGAAATCAGATTTGGTGAAAATCAAAAATGCAACAAAAGGTGAATTCAAACCCGCAAAGAGATGGCTAGTGGAAGATGGAAGTGAAATTTTACAAAATGCAAAGAAGAAAAAAGTGGTTTTGCTCTCATATGGGGATCCATACATTGCAACAACTCACATTGAATTAAGAACAAGAGCAATTGAAGATAAAATAAAGACATTTTCTATTCATGCTTCATCATCACTTACTTCTATGATAGGGGAGTGCGGTTTGCATTTTTACAAAGTTGGAAGAATTGCAACAATAATGAGTGAAATGAAATCACTTACAACACCGTACTATCTAATTTACAAAAATATCATTGAAGGGAATCACACTGTACTTCTCTTAGAGTACAATCAAGACAAGGATTTTTTCTTGGATCCTAAAGATGCATTAAGTGGATTGTTAGAAACAGAAAAAGGACAGAGAAGAAATGTAATTAGCTCATCTACTTATGCCATAGTTGCATCAAGAATTGGATTCAAAGATCAAACAATCATTTCAGGCAAAATATCTAGCCTGAAGAAAAGGGATTTCGGAAAGCCACCACATACTGTAATAATTCCAGGTAGATTACACTTTACTGAATCAGATGCCTTGAAGATGTTAGGTGAATGCATTGATGAGCCATTTGATAATTCTGAAAAAACAAAAAAGATTTCAGTTCAGATGATGAAAAAATATGTTCCAATGGTCAGAGAGGCACTTGAAGAGATCAAACCACTCTATAAAGATCAAAAAGAATTTCAAGTAATTTTAGAAAATGCAGAATTGTACATACTTGATGCAGAAAAATTCCTAGCAGATGGTCAAGATGAGGTAGCAATTTTGAGTATTGGATATGCAGATGGTCTTGTTGATGCATTGAGACTGGCAAAAGGCCTTGATCCAAAAATGTGATCAATATCGATGAATTAAAGAGAGGGTCTAAAAATAAGAAAAATATTGGAAATAAACGAAAAAGCAATTCTTTCTGCCATGTATGTATGTCAAATTGACGGAAAGCCAGTATTAGAGAAAATTACAAAACAAAGTTTGCTTTCAATAGACACAATTAACTCAAAGATTGATGAATTAATTAAAAACCAACTTGTAAACGAAGACAGAACCACGCTTACAGAAATTGGGCGAGATTCACTACATGTCGTATTATCTGGAGGGGTTTTCGATATCATTCATCCTGGTCACATTCACACACTTGATGCGGCAAAAGCATTAGGAGATGTTCTAGTAGTAGTTGTAGCAACAGATAGCACATCTGAAAAGATGAAGAATCGAAGACCACTGCACACTCAGGAACAAAGACAAGAATTAGTAAATTCTCTCTCAATGGTAGATCTTTGTCTAGTAGGACAAGAAGATGATATTTTCAAGACAGTTAATCGTGTAAGACCACAAATTATTGCATTAGGTTATGATCAAGTTCATCAAGAGAAATTCATCACAGATGGATGCAAAAAGATTGATCTTGAAGCAAAAGTTGCAAGATTGCAATCCCCAATTCCTGAAAGCTCTAGCTCTAAAATAGAAGAAGCGTATGGAAAAGATATTCACGGAATTTAGGAATTAATTGGAATCTTGATTGAAACTTTTGATCCATCTTTTAGTTTTGCAGTTTTTCTTATACAGACTTTTGATATTAATTCAATTATAGAAGCATCATGATGAGTTCGTTCAAGTATGATTAATTCACAATTAATTGAATTGTTGAGTTTGGCTGGAAAGCATTTTACCCATCCATAGGTTCTCTTTCCATCTGAAAAGCTCTTAATTTTAATACCCTCCAAAATTTCAAATTGTTTAATTGCCTCTTGATGAATTTTTTGATCTAATTTAACATTAAGAGTTCCGGGAAATGGAATGTAGCCAATTTTTGGTTTGAACTGTTTTGTATATCCTTTTAATCCCATATAGTATGCACCCTCACCCATTCCAGAAACCAAAGTTCCTTTTAGATTCACATGAGAAGGAGACGAATCCAAACTTTTTTGTAAAATGGCTGAGAGTTTGACCATTTCAGAAAAACCTTTTGTAGTAATTTTTACTGAAATATTCCTTCCACTTACTATTCTTTCAATGAAAAGATTTTGTTCTAACTCAAGTAGATGTTTTGATGCAGCTTGTTGTGATTTTTTGATATTTTTTCCAAGTGAGGAAGTGGTGATAGTAACATAGTTGTGTTTTGCTCCTTTAGACAGAAGGAAAGAGAGAGTTAAGAGGTGCTGAATCTTTAATTCAGTCATCTAGAAAGCCTATGAGATACCTAAATCACTAAATGTTTTAAGCGTCATGTCATTAGAGTCGGATAGTTTAGCAACTCTATGTCCAATAACACATTCAACGCCTGCATTTTTGGCACCTTCTATTAGTCTTTGAGTGATAATTCCATCTAGTAGAAGATACTTGATTCCTGATTGTGTGGATAATTTACTAACAACCTCACTGATTGGAACTTTGAAAATTTCGTTTTGATCACTATCTAGTGCAACTGCTTCAAGTGTTTCATTAAGACTTGGGAAAACCTTTGATGCTACATCTACAATTGGTTTATCATCTTCATTTTTGAGTGATGGTGCAGGTTTTCCATTTTTAATTTCATCAGCAACGGGACTTAGAATTTCATCAATTCTTTGCGGAGTTAGTTCTTCAACTTCAACATCGTTATCTGCCTGAAGTTCATAGTCTAATGTAACAACAGATTTGAGTTCTTTGAGGATAAATCCGCCTGATCTATCTCCATCAAGGAATGCAACAACAGTATCTTTGGTATTACATAGTTCTTTGATAGATTCATCAATTTTTGCACCTTCAATTGCAAGAGCATTGTCATATCCTGCTCTTAAAAGATTGATTACATCTGCTCTTCCTTCAACAAGAATTACCCAAGTAGAATCAAAGACGCCAGAACTGCATGTAAGTTTTGATGGTCCATACGTTGATAGTTTTCCAGTATCACCTTGATGAACATCATTTAACATGCTTTCTCCTTCACTGACAGTTTTTGTTGCCCATTTTTGCTTGATTTCTTTAGCACGTTTTACAATATCGTCTTTCTTGGCAGCTCGTACATCATCAATAGCATCTAATCTAAATTTGCAATCAAACGGACCTACTTTGTCAATGCTTTCAATTCCTGCAGCAATTAATGCACAAGTATCAATATCAGTACTCATTGGGATTAAAGCAGTACCGTTTGTAGCATTAGCTGTTGATTTTGCATCAACTTCAATACGTCCTACTTTGGAAACTCGCTGCAGTTCATTCAGATTCATCTCCGGACCTAACAGACCTTCTGTCTGGCCAAAGATTGCGCCGATTATATCTGCTCTTTCAACGAGCCCATCAACTTCATAGGAAAGTTTAACATGATATTTGACAATTCCTGATTGAGGCATAAATTATTCATCTCCTTAATATTCATAATTTGAGTTTCTGCTTTCGATATATGAGGGTATCGCAAAAATTTGCACAGCAATCGCTAGAGACATCTAAAAATGAGAAATAATGTTGCTTATTCAGTGCTAAAAGAGTGACCACATGAACAGGACTTTGTAACATTTGGATTGTTGATTTTAAATCCAGAACCCATTAGGCTTTCAATATAGTCTACATTTGCACCTTGAAGATGTTCAACACTGTAACTATCAACTAGGAATTTTACTCCATTTTCCTCCATGACGATATCGTCTTCTTCTGGTGCTTTTTCAAAGCCCATTCCATAAGATAGACCAGAACAACCGCCGCCTTGAACATATACTCTAAGATATTCTGGGGCTTCGGCTTCTTCTTTCATGAATTCTTTGATTTTTTCAGCTGCTTTTGCAGTGATTGTGATCATCTTTTGTGTTTGTTCGGTTGCCATTATGAATAAAAAAGCAGGTTCAAATTATAATAAGCTTTTGCCACTCAGCACACTAGGGATTTAAGAAATAAGGCGTATTTTTGCCACAATTATGGTTGTTAAGATAAATAAAAAAAAGTCGGAAATAGCTATTTCTTTGACTTGTTAACAAATGCCGTCATTCGTTCTTCTCTGTCAGGATGAGTAAAGCAATTTCTCCAAGCAAGAAGTTCTATTGAAAGACCAGTATCAAGATCTGCATTTCTTCCCTTGTTGATTGCTACTTTAGACATCTGAACACCCATTGTAGAGTTTCCAGAAATTTTTTGTGCCATTTTCAAAGCTTCTTCTTGTAATGATGCAAGAGGAACTACTTGATTTACAAGACCAATCTCTTTTGCCTCATCTGCTTTGACCATTCTACCTGTGTAAACAAGTTCTTTTGCCTTTGCTATTCCCACAATTCTCATCAATCTTTGTGTTCCGCCCCATCCAGGTGGAATTCCAATTGTTACTTCTGGTTGACCCATTCTTGCAGTATCTGCAGCAATTCGGATATCACAAGACATTGCAAGTTCACAACCTCCGCCTAAAGCAAAGCCATTGACAGCTGCAATAGTTGGTTGTTTTACTAATTCAACAGTTGAAGTGACAAGTTGACCAGTTTTTGCATAATCAACTGATTCATCTGCAGAGATTTTTGACATGTATTCAATATCTGCACCAGCAGAAAATGCCTTGTCTCCTTCACCTGTCAAAATGATAACTTTGACATTATCATCATGGTTGAGTGCTTCAAAAGTTTTGATTAGTTCTTTTGCAACATCTGTATTCATAGCATTGAGTTTGTCAGGTCTGTTAATTTTGACTGTACAGATGCCATCAGAAGTAGATGTGGTAACTAGTGACATGGTAATTTGCCAAGTTATGAGAAACTTAAATGTTATCTATTTTCCTTGTATTTTGCCCAATTGAACTAATGCACCTGCAGCTTCAACCCAAGTTCGAAGGTCTTGGTAAACTGGAACATTATGTTTCTCAACCAATTTTACCATTTTTTCAGTATATGGACCACCATTACATCCAACTAAAAGTGGTTTCTTTCTTTTCTTTTGGAAATCAGCAAGATAATCAACAATTGTTTCTTCAAGTGGATCATCTTGGAAGACAAACCATGGCATTGCGATATCAATATTTTTTTCGTCCATGAATTGTTGAATGACAAATCTATAATCTTCTGCAGTTGCACCGCCACCTACATCTGCTGGATTACCACTATGAATAGGAACAGCTATTGGAAAATGTGCCTTCATTTTTTTGACACGTTCCGGTGATAACTTTCCTATGGTAAGACCAAATTTTTCTAATTGATCCATTCCACCAATCATTGGACCAGCACCATTACTAGTCATAGCAACACGATTTCCCTTTGCAGCTGGTTGCCATGCTAGTGCCTTTAAGACGCCAGCTAGTTGTTGATAACTGTCAACAGAGATTATACCTGCTTGCTTGAATGCACCCATAATGATTGCATTTGAGCCTCCAAGTGAGCCTGTGTGTGATGCAGCTTGTTTTGCACCTATTGCAGTTCTACCACTCTTCCAAATAACTATTGGTTTCTTTGTTTCTTTCATAACACGTTTGGCAGTATTGATGAATTTTCGTCCATCACCAAATCCTTCAACGTATAATCCAATTACTTTTGTTTGAGGATCATTTGCAGCATACCATATCATATCTGCTTCATCAACATCAGAACGATTACCAAAACTAATCATCTTGGATAAACCAAACACATCAGCACTTTCTAACATACTAATTCCCATGGTTCCACTTTGTGAGAAAAATGCAACAGAGCCTAATTTTGAACGTAGCATTCTTTCTTGTCCTTGGAATGCACAATCAAGGCGATTAGCAGCATTGAACATTCCAATACAGTTAGGACCAATAATTCTGATTTTGTGTTTTTTAGATAATCTTGTAATTTCAGCCTCATATGCTGCACGTTCTCCGCCGAGCTCTTTTCCTCCACCTGAAACAATTACTACACTGTGAACTCCTTTCTTTGCACAATCTTCTAAGACAGGAGGAGTCATAGACAAATCTACTGAAACCACAACAAGATCAACTTTGCCTGGAACTGCTGAAACTGTTGGATAGCATTTTTGCCCAAAGATTTTATCAGCCTTTGGATTTATGGGGTAAACCTTTCCTTTGAAATCATAATTTACCAAACTGTCTAAGATAGAATTTCCAATCTTTCCAGGAGTTGATGATGCACCAACTAGTGCAACAGATTTTGGAGTAAAGAATGTCTCCATGTTTTCTTTGCTTGGTTTTGCGTTAGAAATGGAATTTTTCTTTACTTTATCATTAAGAAGAATTTTTGCATCTACAACATAATGAGATTTTGGATAAACAATTACAGGGTTAAAGTCAATGCTGTTGAAATGGTCAGCGTTTTCTACTCCTAGTTTTCCAATTTGTACAAGCATTTTTGAAACCATGTTAAGATCAATTGGCGCACTTCCTCTGAATCCTTTGAGAAGTGCTGAGCCTTTGAGTTCATTTATCATTGATTTTGCATCTGAAGTTGTAATTGGTAGCATTCTAAATGAAACGTCTTTCATAACTTCAGTCATTATACCACCTAGTCCGACCATAATTACAGGACCAAATTGAGAATCGTTTTGAAGACCAACAATTAGTTCAACACCTTTTGGAACCATCTTTTCAAGAAGTATTCCTTTAACATCAACTCCTTTCTTTTTAGAAAGTCTGCCATACATGTCATTGAATGTCTTTTTTACATCATTGATATTATCTAGTCCAACTTTAACTCCACCAACATCAGTTTTGTGTAAGATTTGTGGTGAGACTACTTTCATTACAAGTGGAAAGCCAATTTTTTTTGCTTGTTTTGCCGCATCCTCAGCAGAGGTTACAAGTGCAAAAGGTGGAACTTTGACTCCATAACTTTTGAGTATTGATTTTGATAATTCTTCGGTAATGACTTTGTGTTTAGTTTGAATGATTTCGTCAAAAATTTTCTTTACTGCAACCATGTTTCGATCGATAAAATCAAAACTAAGTATATTAAACTTTGGTCAAAGATCGAATGACGATTTGAAGTTGTTGTAAAAATTCTTCATATTTGATTTTACAGTTGAAATGTTTTCATCAATATCTGAGCGAATTTTTTGCGAATTTACATTAGGAATGTTTTGTAGTTTTTCCTCAGCTCTATCAAGCCAGAAATTGACCATTTCTTCATTTACCTCCAAATGGAATTGCAATCCAACTGCACTTTTGTATTGAAAAGCTTGATTCAGATAATGCTCAGATGAGGCCAATCTAACTGCACCTTCAGGTAAATCAAAGGTATCACCATGCCAATGAAAGACAGTGAAGGGATTTTTGAAGCCAGAAAAGAATGTAGTGTCATTATGAATTTTCAAGTCATTGTAAAATCCAATTTCCTTTCGTGGTCCACGGTATACTTTGGCACCAAAAGTTTTAGCAATTAGTTGCGAACCCAAACATATCCCCAAAACAGGAATATTTTTTTCAACACAGTTTTTGACAAGACGTTGTTCTGCGTGAAGATATGGTAAATCATCATTTGCACTTTCAGGCGCTCCTAAAATTACAGCTAGAGAGAAATCTTTCTTAGGAAGTGGTTCGTGTTTTGCATTAACTGAAGTAATCTCAAATCCATCATTATTGAGAAGATCACCCAAATATCCAGAACCTTCAATTCTGGTATTTTGTACAAGCAAAACATCAGACATTATTTTTTAGTTACAAAAGTGCTTAATATGTTCAAACAAATCAGATAATGTGCTCGTTACAGAACAAGAAATTATAGAGTTGAAAAATTTTATTTTTCAGTTGAACGTTATGGAAGATAGTGTTGTAGTAGTTGAAGGTAAAAAAGATTCCATTGCATTAAAAAAACTGGGTTACACTGGAAAAGTTTTAGAATTTCACAGATTTGGAGGAATGGTTGACTTTGCTGATTCAGTTTCAAAATATAAAAAATTGATTATTCTTTTTGACAGAGACAAAAAAGGTAGAACATTAACTAGAAAAACGATTCAACTATTGCAAAGGAGAACAAAAATAGATCTTTCTTTCAAAAGAAAACTTCGAGAAATTACTAAAGGTAAGATAAGGTGTATCGAAGAACTAGTTTGTTACGAATCGTATCTGGTTTAAGGCCAAATACCTTTTTGATTAAAGGCTTCTACTACTCGTTCAACAGCTAAAGCCATGGCTGCCTTTCTCATGTCAATTTTGTGTTTTTTGGACATTGCATATGAATCCCTGAATCCTTTTGTGATGTTGGCCTCCATTTTCTTGGCAACCTCATCAAATGTCCAATAGTAACCCATGTTGTTTTGTACCCATTCTAGATATGAAATACAGACACCGCCAGAGTTTGCTAAAATATCAGGAATAACCATAATGTTCTTTTTGTAGATAATTGGATCAGCTTCTGGCAATGTTGGACCGTTGGCAGCTTCTGCAATAATTTTACATTTGAGATTATTTGCAATCTTTGCATCGATTTGGTTTTCTAGTGCACCAGGAACCAAGAAATCACATTTGGTAGTAAGTAATTGTTCAGTTGTGATTTTTTCACTTTCAGGAAATCCAACAACAGAGCCTTTCTTTTGTTTGTGTTCTAAGATTTTACTAACCTTTGCACCATTTGGAATAGAAATAGAGCCTTTAGAATCACTAGCTGCAATTACTTTGGCACCCATATCTTCAAGGGATTCTCCTGCAAATGTTGATGCATTTCCAAATCCTTGCAAAACAACTGTGGCACCTTTTAATTTAATTTTCAATTCTTTGGCTGCTTCTCTCATACAATATGCCGCCCCTAATCCAGTTGCGACATTTCTTGCAAGAGAGCCTCCCATTGAAATTGGTTTTCCAGTAATTACACCTGGAGAAGATTTGTTGCCGTTTAGTTTGCTAAATGTGTCCATGATTTGAGTCATCTCTCTACCTGTTGTGTAAACATCAGGTGCCGGAATATCTTTTTCAGGTCCTATAATTTCAGAAATTTTGAATGCAAATCCTCTTGTTAGTCTCTCTAATTCTGCATCGCTAATTTTTTCTGTTTTTGGGTTTACATAGATTGCACCTTTTCCTCCGCCTAATGGAATATCAACTATTGCACATTTCCATGTCATCCACGAAGAAAGTGCCATAACTTCACGTTCCATGTATTCCACCCCACCTTCTGGATTAAAGTAACGAATGCCACCTTTGTATGGACCTCTATCATTGTTATGTTGACTTCTAAAACCTGTAAATATTCTAATTTTACCATTATCCATTTTTACTGGAATCTTTACTCTCAAAACTTTGTTTGGCATTGCAAGATATTCACGCAATCCTTTGTCTTTAATTCCAAGAATATCACATGCATCATTAACCTGTTTAGTTGCATTTGCAAAAGGATCATGCTTGAACAAGATGATCGTATTTAATGGACTATGATTATATATTTTTGGTTGAAAATTTCTGATCGCAGTTTAAGAAAATAGAATTATAGATAGACCTTTTTGTAATTCATCTTTCTGTCTAGTTTTTCAATTGCTTCATCAAGGGCATTGATATTAATTTCAAGAAAAGTCGACAGGTGAAAGATTGCACCATATTTTTCGCCAATTTTTGAGACCATGTTATTTTTCTCTAGTACTTTCATGTGATGCTGAATTGCTTTGTAATCAAGACCAAGTTCTTTTGATAGTTGATGAGTATTGTATGGTTGCTCAAGCAAGTGCATAATAATGCGTAGTCTGGTAAATCCACCTCTAGTACTTGTAAACAAGTAAAGTAACAGCTTTCTAGTCTGTTTATCTGGTTTTCTTTGTGTAGAAACTTGTTTTGATCTAATAATTTCTTTGAATTCTAGGAGTTGATTAGCCATGTTTCTTAAAGAAAATAATGCCGAGTTTGCTTAAAACTCTATTTCCATATCTTTTCCATATTCAGGAAGATAATTACCCTTAAATTGACTATGGATAAACTCGTGATATTATGATGGCATCACGCGGTTACGATATGACGCCTACCATGTATTCTCCAGATGGTAGAATATACCAAGTAGAATACGCCATGGAGACTGTAAAAAGAGGAACTCTAGCAATTGGTATTTGCAGTAAAGAAGGAGTCATTATGGCAGTAGAGGAGAAAGCCAGAACATTACAAACTGCAAATATCACACAAAAAATTTTCCAAGTGGATTTTCACATTGGGGTTGCCGCAGCAGGATACATCCCAGATGCACGTATTCAGGTAGATAACGCACGATTCTTTTCACAGGGAAGCAGAATGACGTATGATGAATCAGTTGAAGTTGCAACAGTTGCCAAACATTTAGCAGACCAATCTCATCAGTTTACACAATATTCAGGAGTACGTCCAAATGGAGTTTCCTTAATAATTGCAGGAATTGATCAAAAAGGAGAATCAATCTATGTGACTGATCCTAGTGGAACTTATGTACAATATGCAGCAGTTGCAATTGGAGCAGGTTCTGAGGATGTAAATGAATTCTTGGAGAAACATTACAATGCAGATATGAGTATGGATGATGCAGTATCTTTAGCTATTGCTGCAATTAATCTAAAAGCAGAACAGAAAGATATAATCACCGACATCAAAATGGCAAAGATTACAACTGAAGCAAAAGTTTTTGAAAAAATTTCCGAGTCTGATTTAAAGAAGTATTCTCAAAACGTATCAAAGTTTTCTTCAGAATAAAAGTTTTAGATTTGAAAGCCAAGTGTACAAGTTTTCAGCGAAATAATATTCCAATGGGTATTCATAATATATGATATATTCATCCTGTATTCAATAAGAACAGGGTAAATTGGTGTCGCATTCTTCTAGCAATATGGGATTTCAGTAATTGTTGTTTTGTTAGTTTTTGAAGGTAGTATTGGAAAAATTAGTCAACCATTTGCAGTAGCTACTTGTATACATACCAATTGTGATATTTCAAATTGGTTAGCATTAGTAGTTGGTGTTGGAAACGAAAATCCTTCAAAATTCCTCCCAAATCATTCTCTTTGTCTGAAATATCCAAAAATTTCCAAGTAATGATATTTAGTCCAGCAGTTGATCGGAATTCAAACTGGAGGGAAATTTTATTACCAATAAGGAATTTTTTTGACCTGTAACCTTTCGGTTGATAAAATATCTATGATCTGAATAATTCTCTGATACGTAATGCATCTTTATCCTGTTCTATAACAAGATCCCCAAAAGTGACTTTTTTTACATTTTGCATACTCTTTTATGGTATTGTTAGGTTTTATATCTTTACTTGGCTGATGCCATCAAACTCAAAACAGACGCAGAAAAAAACGAAATCAATTTGTTATTTGCTAAACCATTTAGAGCACGTAATTTTAATCCGATGATAGCGAAAGATTTTTCGGGATTGGATGGAATCAAGTTTTTACTTCAACAAAATTTGTGTACAAATGTTACTTGATACGCTTATGGAAGGAGCATTTGTATTGCAAGATGCAGGTGAATTATTGTATCAAGCAGACCAATCGTTAAAAATTCCAAAAGTAAATGAAACCACGAACAGTATGTTCCGATGAGTAAGTTGAACCTAAAACTCACATTATCACGAACCTATTTCTAATCCAATTAATTCAATAAATTGTGTTGAAAACTATTCAAACAAGTATTCAGAGACGATAGATTATGGGTTTAGGGAGTTATTGGGGCGAAGTAATGGATGTACTTCGAGAGATTATTCCTGTTTATGATAAAGTAAATTCAATCATTTCATTGGGAAAAGATGGTGAACACAGAAATCGTGGAATTTTGGGAAGAGTGCTTCCAGGCAATAAAATTCTAGATGCAGGTTCTGGTTTTGGCAACATGTCAAAGACTGCACTAAAACAAACTGATGGAAAAATTTCAATCACACTTTATGATCCTCTAGTACCCATGCTCAAAAATACTAGCAAGTATTTTGAAACGTCTCCAGACATGGCAAACGGAGTTTTTGAGCACATTCCATTTAGGGATGAAGAATTTGATGCAGTGTTGTGCGGATATTCATTAAGAGATGCAATTAATTTGAGAATTGCAATTTCTGAAATTCATCGAGTGTTGAAAAAAGATGGCAGATTTGTCATTGTTGATTTGGGAAAACCAGATGAAGCATTCATCAGAGCAGGTGTTTCATTTTATCTAAGATGTATTCTTCCCATTCTTGCATTTATTGCAGGAGGAAGACTTGGATTAAAGTTTGGAAAGCTACATGGTACATTCAAGAGATGGCCTCAAAACAAAAAGCTTGAAGGATTGCTACTAGAAAAATTCTCCAGAGTAGAATTTGAGAAAGATCTTATGGGCGGAGCAATAATGGTTGCAGCATTCAAATGAACAGAGTTCTGATTCTAGTCAACATTACTGCCTTAATCATTGGAATTTCATATGGACTGCACGGACCAATTCTGCCATTATTTGCAAAGAATGTAATTGGTGCTACGTATTCTGAACTTGGATTAATTGGATTGACCAATTTCATCCCTTACATGTTCATTCCACTTTTTGTAGGAATTCTTCTTGACAGGTTTAACAGTGGATACCTACTTGCATTAGGAGCTGCTATCAATTCCGCATCAATCTATCTTCTATCAATTGCACAATCAGTTCCAGAAATAATGGGATTTAGAATAATGACAGGAGTGGCTCATGCATTTTTTTGGCCACCGTGTCAGGCTATTATCGCGACTGAGAGTACAGAGAAAAACAGAGTCAAAAACATCTCCTGGTTTACAATGTTTTTTGTTATTGGATTTATGGTAGGACCATTACTTGGCACAGTATTCCTTGATGGTATCGATATTACCTACAGAATTCTATTCCAGATTACAGCGTTCATTATGGCTACTGCAATAATCTCTGCACTAATTATCTCAAGAAAAAGAGTTAGAACTCACAATAAACGACTATCTTTCTCATCAATTAAGGAGCTGAAAAGATTTCCAGAAGTAATAATCTTATTGATTTTCTGTACATCGTCTTTTGGAATAATTCTCACAATTTATCCAGCGTTTCTAAATGACAATGGAATGTCAGCTACAGATATTTTGTTATTGTATTTTGTTTTTGGAGTATCACGTGTTGTATCACTTGCATTAGTTGGAAAGTTTGCAAAAAAATCAAGTCAGACCTTGATTGCGGCAACAATGGCAGTATCAATTGGATTAGCCATATCAGTTGTTGCAGATTCAATCATTGGTTTTGCAGTTTCATTGGTTCTAATGGGATTTGGGTTTAGCATATTTTTCCCCTTGACGCTAGAAATAATTTTGAGTAAAACTAGAAAAGAAATTTCAGGAAGATTAATTGGAGCATATGAAACAATTTTTGGAATAGGTTGGGCAATAGGACCAATTATTGGCGGTCCAGTTACAGAATCATTTGGAGATGAAACACCATATTTGATATTTTGTGTAATAGGAATAGGAGTCACACTGTTTGCAATAATGTCAAGAAAGAAACTAGAGCCACAAAGAATCCAAAGCTGAAATTGATCATAGGCATAAAACTTGAACATTACGTTTAATTTCAAATGGGAGTATACCAGAGTATGTTTGATTATTCATTGAATATAGCTGGAAGCGAATGGGTGATCATTATTTTTGTTGCAATAGTTTTGATTTTAGGAACAGGAAAGCTTCCGGGTGCTGCAAAAAAACTAGGAAAAGCAGTTAATGAATACAATAAAGCAAAAAACGAAATTCAAGACCAGATGAAGATAGGAGAAGAGCAATCAGCAAAAATTACAGGGCCAGTAGAGACGGAACGAGAAAAATTAGAAATCATGGCCAAATCAATGGGGGTAAATGTGGAAAAAACAGATGATGAGTTAAGAAAAATGATTTCAGAGAAGATGGGTCAAAAGAAAGATGAGCCAGAAAATAAAGAATAGACTATTTTGATTTCTTGATTCTATACAAATTTTTATCAAGTCGTTTTTTGGCAAATTTGTAATAGTCAGGAACAATTTCAAAACCAAGAAATCGTCTGTTAAGGGATTTGCTGACAACTGCTACTTGTCCTGAACCAAGAAATGGATCAAATACAATGTCTTTCTTTTCACTAGAATATTCCAATAATTTTTTAATTAATTCAGAAGGAAGTTTAGTGGGCGTTTTTTCGTCTCCAGACCAGTATTCTCTTTTGATATTCCATACATCTTCTTTGTCTTTGTAATGAAGACTTCGTCCATCTTTTGTTTTATCATCTTTTTTGAATCTAGAAAATGGGAAGAATTTTCGTTTCTTATCATCTTTACAAACATAAAGGCAATGATAGTGAGAAGTGACAAATTTCTTTTTCGTAACTACACCAAACTGATACTTCCAGATAATATGGTTAATAGTAACAAATCCAACATCATCTAGTGCTTGTAAAATATCTTTGAGGTTATTCCAGCCTGAAAAAACATACATGCTGCCTGAGGATTTTAGAATTCTAAAAACTTCACTCATCCATGCAAATGTAAAATCATAGTAATCCTCTGGTTTGATTTCTGTATATCCGGATAGAACCCTAGATGAAATTCTGTTATAATTCGCTTTTTTTGCTTTAAAGTTGATGGCAAAAGGAGGATCAGTTATTACAAGATCAATTTTATTTTTAGGAATTGAATTCATTCCTTCGATACAATTTAAATTATAAATTTTGTTGATTTCGATTTTTTTCATTTTTAAATTCAAGATTATTTCCTAGCTTAATAATGTCATGGTCAATAGTATTGATTAAACAATAAATCACTAATCATTTCTTATCAAATAGATCTTGAAATTTTCATGTCCAAAATGTAAGTCAAAAATAGAGATTCAAAAAACATTCAACAAAAAAATGCATGTCTCTTGTGGAAAATGCGGTATTGAAGATCTGCTAGAATTTTCAAAAAATATTGATGAGGTATTTCTTGAATTTCTTTCAAGATTTGATCAGGGTTTAGTCACAGAGAAAGGACTCTCAGAGAATCTAAAAGAGGAGGGGATTCTCAGAGGAGAAGACGAAATAAAAGAAATGATTGGCAAAAACAAGCCAGATAAAATCACAGAAGAAATTTTATTTTCAAAAAAAGACTATATCTCAGAATACAAGGTTTTGAAGAATCCTGAGCCTAAAATGGGCTGTAAAGTTGAAGACTTTGGACTAGATGAATCCATTTCTGATCATCTTAAGGAATTAAAGATAGAACAATTTTACAAATTTCAAGAAGAATCAATTCAAGAAATTATCTTTGGAGAAAATGTTGTAATTGAAGCACCTACTGCATCAGGAAAAACTGAGGCATTTTTAATTCCAGTGATTCAAAGAATACAAAAAGATGCAAGTGATGGAAATGTCTTTGCAATCTTTGTATATCCTACAAAAGCATTATCGCGAGATCAATATCCAAAAATTCAAAAATTTGCAGAAAAAATTGGAATCAATGTAAAGATTTTTGATGGAGACACAAAACTAGAAGAGAGGAGAGAAATTATTGATTCGCCACCTCAGATTTTAGTTACAAATTTTGATATTATACACTATCATCTTTGTCATCAGACAAAATTTTCATCAATATTGTCTTCAACAAGAATTCTTGTAGTAGATGAAGCACATGTGTATTCAGGAATTTTTGGATCAAATGTTCATTATATAATAAAAAGACTCAAGAGAATTTGTAGTAACAAATTACAGTTTGTTGCAGCATCAGCTACACTTGATGATGCAAAAAAATTCTGTCAGCAATTGTTTGGAGAAAAAATGAAAATCATTCATGGTTCAGGAAAAAAAGGTCAGACAGATTTTGTAATGTTGTTTCCATCACTTAGAACTCAAAGAGCATTGATGGTTGATCTTACAAAGAAATTGACTGAGAAAAATCACAAGACTATGGTCTTTAACAATTCACATCTAAACTCTGAGCTATTAGCAATACAAGCAAAAAAACAAAAAGTCAACATCAAAGTTCACAGGGCTGGTTTGATGGTAAATTACAGAACTGCAGTTGAGAAACAATTCAAAGAGGACAGATTACAAGCAATTTCATGCACTCCTACGCTTGAACTAGGCATAGATGTAGGCAATGTTGATTGTGTCATATCATCTACCATCCCAGTAAACAGACTAATTCAAAGAATTGGAAGAGCGGCAAGAAAGGGACAAAGAGGATATGCATTTTTGGCATTAGGAAATGATCCTATTTCCCAATACTACAAAAATCACCCTGATGATTATTTTGAAGACATTGAAAAGACATACATCGACCCCAAAAATCCGTTTGTAGAAGAATTTCAAGTCTTAGCAATGGCATGTGACAGACCAATTTCCAAACATGAACTAAAAGAACATCAAGAAATAATAGAGTATCACATAATCAATGAAAATTTTCTAGTTGTTAATAATAGAATTATTCCAAATCTTGAGAAAATTAATTCAATGTTGAATGATTACAGCATTAGAGGGATTGGAAAGTCCATAGATATTTTCCTAAATGAAAGAAAGGTAGGAGACAGGGTATTGCCGATTGCATTAGAAGAATTACATAAAGATGCAATCTATTTTTTGGCAGGTATACGTTACAAAGTGAAGGAATTTGATTATCCCAAAAAAAATTATGCAAAACTTGAAAAAATTCCAAGAGACTATCCATACTATACAAAATCACTTACAGAAGAATGGCCAACAATTGAAACAGTTTTTGAGAAAAGAGAAGCAAATGGTATAGAAGTGGCATTTTGTAAATTACACATAGAGAAGAAAGTTTATGGTTATGTAAACATGGAACTAGGACAAGAAGTTACCCAAGGAGAAAAAGTACTGTTAGATACTCCACTAGAATATGATTTTGTTACCAAAGGAATTGTCTTCCATGCACCAAGACCTCTCAAAGTTATGGAGACGGCAGAAGATGAGGATTATACTGAAGCCAGTGGATATCATGCAACAGAGCATGTCGTAATAGAGGGAAGCAACATGATCACAGGAGGAGTATCTCAAGATTTGGGAGGCATATCTTTAGGCACCTCAGGCTTGATTTTCATCTATGATGGAGCAATAGGGGGAAGCGGTGCCAGTAAAGCACTGTATGATAGATTTGAGAAAGCCCTTGAGCGAAGTATGCATATTGTAAAGGAATGTCCATGTGAGAATGAATCTGGATGTCCTAGATGCACGTTCTCATACAGATGCGGAAACAATAACGAATACCTGCACAAATATTCTGCATTAGAGATTCTGGAGAGGATTAGTAATGGTGAGAAAACAGAATTGGTAGATCCTACTGAAGGCGACAGACCACTAGTATGACAAATCAAAATGGGATAAATATGCCAAAAATTTAGCACATGTATGGAAAAAGTAGCTCTTGTTACTGGTAGTTCATCAGGAATTGGATTAGAGACGGTATTAGCACTTGCAAGAGATGGTTACCACACTTTTGCAAGTATGAGAGATGTTGGAAAAGCAGGAGAGCTAGAACATGCTGCAAAAAAAGAAAACCTCTTGATAGATGTAATAGAGTTAGATGTAGACAAAGAGGAATCAATAGTTTCTGCAATTAACAAAGTATCTACAGATGCTGGAAGGTTAGATGTTTTAGTAAACAATGCAGGATATGGACAGTTTGGATGCACAGAAGATGTATCAGTTGATGATTTTAGAAAACAGTTTGAGACTAATTTTTTCAGCATTGTAAAAATCATTAAAGAGGTAGCTCCAATTATGAGAAAACAGAATTCGGGAATTATTGTAAACATTAGTTCTGTTGTTGGTAGAATGGGATTACCTGGTTCTACAGCTTATATCAGTACAAAGTTTGCACTAGAAGGATTAAGTGAATGTCTCAGATATGAGCTTGGGCAATTTGGAATTAAAACTACATTAATTGAGCCAGGAGTTATCAAGACAAACTTTTTTAATTCAATGAAGATTCCAGAATCAAAAACTGATCCTAAATACAAGACATTAACTGATAACATGCTTGCAGGTCTTAAAATGATGGTAGAGATGGGAACTGCACCATCTCAAGTTGCAGATGTAATAATAAAGGCAATTCATGATGATGAGATTTTGCCACGATATATTGTAGGAACTGATGCGGCCATGTTTTTGGAAGCAAAAAAGACAAAAACAGACATAGAATTTGAGAAATACATGAGTAAGGAGCTATTTACTAGCTGATGTCGCACTTTTACGTTAAATTGATATACACATAAGGTACAGTTTTTGTCAAAGTCTACAATTTTAAGGTGAATGAAATGAAATGGAAAACGCTACAACACAATGGAATCTTGTTTCCTTCTGCATATGAGGCTCAAGGAATCAAGATAAAGATCAAAGGGGAATCAATAGATCTTAACTTAAAACAAGAAGAGATGATTTACCAATGGGCAAAAAAGAAAGACACCCCATATGCTCAAGATAAGGTATTTCAAAAAAACTTTACAGCGGATTTTGCCAAAACTATGAATTCTAAATTTAAAAAAATTTCATATGAAGACATTGATTTTTCTCAAGCTTACAAAATAGTTGACAATAAAAAAGATCTCAAAGAAATGATGACAAAAGAGGAGAAGAAAGAAACTGCTGCAAAAAGAAAAAAACAGCGAGAGAAACTCAAATCAAAGTATGGGATTGCCATCATGGATGGAAAGAAAGTTGAAGTTGGAAATTACATGGCAGAACCTCCAGGAATCTTCATTGGGAGAGGAGAGCACCCAATTAGAGGAAAATGGAAGCCACGTGTTTCTGCAAAAGATGTTACACTAAACCTTGGAAAAGAAGCCAAAGTACCAAAAGGAGACTGGGGTAAAATTATTCATGACAAAAATTCAATGTGGCTGGCTAGTTGGATGGATTTTCTTACACAGAGAAGAAAGTATGTGTGGCTTGCAGATAGTTCTGACCTAAAACAAGGCAGAGATAAGGAAAAGTACGAAAAAGCTATCAAGCTTGAAAAAGAGATTGAAAAAATCAAAAAAGCAATGGTCAAAGATATGAAAGATCCTAAAAAGAGCAATGTTGCTACTGCGTGTTATTTGATTTATAGAACTGCAATGAGAGTTGGAGACGAAAAAGATCCAGATGAAGCAGATACTGTAGGTGCCACAACTCTAAGAAAAGAACACATCAAAATTACTTCAGATGCAATAGAGTTTGACTTTTTGGGAAAAGACAGCGTAAGATGGCAAGAGACTCTAAAGGCAGTTGGTGACGATAAACAATTTCAAGAAAATCTCAAAAAATTAATTGAAAAGAAAAAACCAAATGAGGAGATTTTCCACAATATTACATCAAGAGATGTGAACAAATATTTTTCAGGAATTGTAAAGGAATTAACTGCCAAGGTGTTTAGAACATACCAAGCAACAGCAGTAGTCAAAGACTATCTTGTAGAACATGACAACATCAAAGGAAAGACTGCAAATGAGAAACTATACCATGCAAAACTGGCAAATTTGGAAGCCGCAATGATGTGTAATCACAAAAGAACTATCCCGAAAACATTTGAGAAATCATTAGAAAAGAAGAGATATACTCTCAAAAAGGCTGAAAAAGATCAACACTCAAAGAAAACTCAAGAAACTCTCAAAAAAGTAAAGTCATCTGAGCCTAAAACTGACACTCAAAAGAAGAGTAAAGTAAAAAGAATCAAGACACTAAATAAACAAATCAAAAAACAGAAACTAAGACACAAAGATAAAGTGGAGAAATTAAAGTTTCAAATTGATTTATCTGAAAAAACTAGAGACTATAATCTTGGAACGTCTCTTAGAAACTACATAGATCCTCGTGTAGTCAAGGCATGGACTGATGAGGTAGGTGCAGAATGGGAGAAACTCTATACTGCTGCATTGCAAAAGAAATTCCTCTGGGTCAAAAACGAAAATGTAGAGTGGAAAGAACTAAAGTAAAATATTTTAGAATCATTTAATTTCCCAAATTTTTCAGGCATATACATGCCGGGGTAGCTCAGCCTGGTTAGAGTGCCAGTTGAATTGGTAAACTCTAACGGTTCTCCAACTAAGGCAATACTCATAATCTGGAGGTCGTGGGTTCGAAACCCATCCCCGGCACACATCATGTAACAAACATAAATTTTAGAAAAATAAAAAAGGAATTGGACTATTGTCCAAATGGAGTTTTTAGAGATATTCCACCAACTGGCACATTAGGTGCAGGGTTTGTATCTCCAATAGGTTCCTCAGTAATCACAATTGCATCATAAATCCAAGGATTTACCATTGGTTGTGAGAACAAGAGTTTTCCTTCATGATTTGCTTTGCCTAGACTTAGCTTATAGCCAGTATCCATATCGACAAGCCATCCTTCAAGAATCATTCCTGATGAAACACCTTTGATGTTTGTAATCACTTTGACTTGATCATTGGCATCTACTGCTATAGAAAAAGTTCCAACAGTTTTACCTCCAAAGGGGGCATCACCTGCAGGAGCAGTCAAATCACCTTTCATATGATTAGATTCCATCATTTTGTCATCCATCATTTTGTCATCCATCATTTTGTCATCCATCATTTTGTCATCCATCATTTTGTCATCCATCATTTTGTCATCCATCATTTTGTCATCCATCATTTTGTCATCCATCATTTTGTCATCCATCATTTTGTCATCCATCATTTTGTCATCCATCATGTGATCATCTTTCATCATGGCATTTACTTCAACAAAAGGACAGTTTACAACAAAACCAGCTAAACCAGTTTCTAGTTTACCTTTTGATGCTGCTTGAGAAATTTCACTTACAGTCTTAAGAAAATCTGCGCTGTCAGGATTATCCCATGTTGCAGTTTGAATTCTCCAAAGTGGACTATAGAATTGATCACCTATAGTTGTTGAGCCAATACTTGCTTGAAATCCAAGTGGACCATTACCTTCTAAACCGTTTGTAAATACATACAAGTCTGATGAAGATGCAGTTGCAAGCGTATCTTGAATTCTAGGGGCATAAATTATACCCAATTCATTTGCAACATCTTTACTTGATGCTTCAGTGGCAATGTAATAGATAGTATCACCATTTGGTGCAAAACCTCTGTGTGCAACAAATGTCACTTTCATGTTTTCAAGATCAATGTTTGTGATTTGCCCACCACCATAAGGATCATCATTGCTAATGTGTGAATTTTCTCGAAGTTGGAGTTGGCCACCATTCCATTTTACAAATGGACAGTTGACAATCACTCCTGCTTCTTCAAATGATAGTTCACCATTGCTTTGAGCTGTGAGAATTTCCATTTCAGATTTTAATTCTCTTGGTTCAAATCCTTCATTCCAGGTTACGGCATTTACATTCCATAATGGACTGTATTTTTCATCACCTGGTTGAGAGTCGGCAACTTGAGGTTGAAACCCAAAGGCACCAGAACCTTCAACACCATTGGTAAATGCATAGATTTGTGCAAGTGATTCTTCTGGAGTGAATGCTAATGCTGGAGTATGAGTAACTCTAAATCCTGTAAGGTCAGTTAGATGATTTGCAACTTCTTCAACAGATGCTTCAGTGGAAATGTAAAAAACTTCATTTCCATCTACATACCCCATTGTTAGTGGAATGTCAAGAGGTAAATTAACATCAGAAAGATGTGGTTGCATTTTTGATTTTGTCATACTGGATTGTGATTTTACTTCTGAGCACAATTTATCACCACATACAACAGAGCCAGCAGAACCAACCTTGGTCAAAGGATTACCAGCACTTTTCAGTGCTTCAGCATTTGGAATCAAATCTACAGATGTAGCTGCAGCAGATGTCATAAGAACAGTCATAATGAATAGGACTGAGATTGTTTTGTTCGTCATTAAACGAAACAGCAAGTTTTGTTATTAAGCCACTTTACCAATTTTGACCCCAATCTTTTCAAAAATAATCTTTTAAAAAATAAAAAAATATTTGGTAAGATAGATTTATTCTAACAAAAAATCAACTACAATGATTCGGTTCAAAATTCCACTCTTATTCATTTTTTTATGAATTTGAATCGAATCAATATTCTAAATCATACTATTTTTTACCAATAATCAAATCTACTTTATAGTTCAAAGTAGCACGTGGATTTAATTTTAAATTCCAGGGAATATATGATGGATTTTTTGTTTTGGATAAAATTTTGAATCCAAAATTACACAAATTTGTGCGTAATGTATCTTCATCTAGTTTTTTAACAGAATTTGTACCTCTATCAAAATCATATGGATCAGAGATTACAAAATGACCAGTAGAGATTTGTTTTGATACTTGTTTTAGCAGATCAAGTGGTTCTACTAATTCTAAAATATTTAATGCAAGTATTAAATCAAATTGTAATTTTCCAAAAACAGGAGATAGTGAATCAGCTACAATGTAATCAAGATTGTTTTTAAAAGATTTTTTTGCATAACAAAGTGCACTAAATGATCTATCAATTCCAAACACCATATCATGGCAATCAGCCAAAGAGGATGTAATAATTCCAATTGAGCAACCATACTCCAAGACAAGTTTTGATTTTGCAATGAAACCAATATTTTTTTTAATTATAGTATAGAATTTGGAACTTTTGTTATTTTGATATATTTTAGACCATCTTTCCTCAAGTGCAGTTCTATCATCATTGGTTTGTTTAGTTTTGGATAATGAAAATTTTAAAAATTTTTTCATTTTTCCAGTATTAGATAATCTATAGAGTTTACCACCCAAAACTTTACGAGAGGAAAGATATTTAGAAAAATCATCCCATAAAATTGGAATTTTCTCAATGATTGGAAATATCAAATTGCATTTTTTGCATTCTAAAATCCCTTCTTCAATTTCTTGATCAACTTTGAATACATCTAATTCTAGTTTAGAACCGCATCTAACGCATTTTATGAATTTAATACTAGATTCTAGCATTTCAGATAACAAATCAATTATTTGTAAACTAATAATTTTTTTGATACAAAAAACCAAGATAATGTTAAATGTAGTATTTTTTGATTTTATTCAAATTGGGAGAATTTCAAGAGTTTGCCGAGGCACTATTTGGTCAATTATCAGTCGAAATTGATGAAGAAAAAGAGATTGCAGAGTTAGCAATCAAAGCCAAAGAAGGTATTGCAGATAAAGTACAGTTCAAGGAATTGGAAGATATTGCTAAAGAAATTTTTCCAATTTTCAAAGATAAGATAGAAGAATATCTGGGTGTTAAAGTTCCTGATAATCTACAATTAAAATTTCTAGAATTAACAGATTTAAAGAAAATGAAAGGAGACAAAGTCTTTGCAGACAAGGATGCAAAAGAGTTTGTTACAGAATTATTTTACGCAGTTGCAAAAGAAGATCTAAAAAAGATTGCAGAATTAATGGAGCAAGACACTACAAAGTATTTGGTATATTCAACATATGCAATTCAATACATCTCAAAAATTACAACAACATATGGAGATTATCTTGATTCTGTAATTTATCTAAACAAATTCATTTTATCAAAATATCCACAGATAATTCTACATAAACAAGGAGAACCATACGAATCAAGATTTGAAAATGTAAGTTCTGGATATCGAGGTGCAGTGAAGATGACAGTCTTGGAGGAATTAATTCATTCGGCACAAGGAAATCTACAACAAGTAAACAAGGATGCTGCAATGCAAGTAAACAAAATCAATGAGGAACTAGCAAGTATAATTTTGTCACTGGATGCCGATACAGTCAACAAGCTTTCAGAATATTGCCAGTTACAAGCAGTACCAGATAATTTCCCATTTGCAAAAAAAGCAAATCTATTTTTCTTTTTGAATCCAGATCATTTTCTAATTGAACAGATTGGGCCAGATGTTATGACATTTACACATGTAGAGATAGATCCAAAGATAGGAGAATTAATTCCACAACTGTTAGGTATTTACAAGAAATGGCTTGTTCCAATTCAACAACACCATGCAGCATTTACGGCTATGGAAGGAATGGCAAGTTTTGCAGTTGAGAATATCTTAAAAGACGATGAAGATTTTCAAAATTATCTTACCACGTTTATGGGAACAGACATCTCATCATATCAAGTCAGAAAGAGTATGGGAAAAGACTTTACCAGAATAGTATACGAAAAACTAGGCAAAGACACATTCAAAAAAATGATTGAAATTCCTCCAAATACCAGAGAGCTCAAGGATCCCCAATTATACCTCAAAAAGATGAGTTTGTGATAATTGGAAGAAGAGTTTGATCCATTTGTTGCAGAATGGCTTTCATTTGTTAAAAATCCAAATTTCAACCTAGTTGAAAAATGTCTAAAATTTGCTCAGATTTTAGAATATCCAGATCTAGATGTAGAGAAGTACATTCAGAAAATAAATCGAATAGGAATGTCTCTAAAAGAGTCAATTAGTGATGTGAAAAATCCAACATATCTAATTTCAATGTTAAATGAACATCTCTTTGAAAATTTAGGCTTTAGTGGAGATGATGATGATTACTTTAATCCAAAGAACAGTTTTCTAAATGAAGTTATTGATAAAAAATTAGGTCTCCCCATTACTATCTCAATTCTTTATGTTGAAGTTGCAAAGTTTATTGGGTTGGAACTGAAAATTGTTGGATTTCCAAGTCATATTCTGGTAAAATATAATGAAGAGATGATTTTAGATCCATTTCATGATGGAGAACTATTAGATGTAGATGACTTGCAACAAATTCTAGATGTTAATTTTGATGAGCAAATAAAGTTTCAACCAGAGTTCCTTGATGAGATAAAACCAGAACAAATTCTTCTTAGAATGACTCGTAACTTGAAAAATTCTTATGTACAATCATTTGTTTATGACAAAGCACTTCGATGTACTAACATAGTTTTAGCAATTGAACCTGAATCTCCAGAAGATATTAGAGATAAGGGAATTATAGAAGAAAGATTACACAATTCTGAAGTTGCACTAAAATATTTGAATAGATATTTAGAAATTAGTCCAAACGCAGAAGATATTGATTTTATTTTAGAAATGATAAGAAGTATAAAGACTAAAAATTAGTCAATGATTGATTCTATTTCTTTTCCTTTCTTGATCAATGATATTTCATGACGAGCAATTTTATTTCTTATTGCTCCTTTGAGAATATCTACTTCACTTCTGAGTAATGCAATTTCGTCTTCAAGTTTTGCAACTCGTTCATAGATTGTTTCAGCTTCGGTACTCATAATTATCTATCAACAAAAAATTGTCTTAAAAAGCTATTGGTGAATTTGTTAATTGGTAGGCTCCGCTTTTTGAATTATATTTCAAATTCTTGGCGACATTTCTCGCATTTTCCTCGCTCTTTGCCAGGTGGACCAAGAAGGAATACTTTACCTATTGTTCTGCACATAGGACACATTCCAGTTGTTGCATTTTTAGGACCAGTTCGAATAATTTTTTGAGTTTTTCTTCGTCCCATGAAAAAACTTTGATTATCGGTCTATTAAGTTTAATTTAATGGCGCGGGGAGGGGGATTCGAACCCCCGTGTCCTTGCGAACATGGAATTAGCAATCCCACGCCCTACCAGGCTAGGCGACCCCCGCACAAAGATGCATAGAATTGATCTGTAAATAAATTCACTCGTCGTAGAATTGACTATAGGTATTCATGATTTCATCAATAGGGAGTCTTTTTCCGCCTACAATTTTGAGATCTACCTGTACCTTTTTGTTAGAAATAGTAAGAATATTGTAGGTGTTTTCAAACAATCCACGAAGTCGTTCAGATGTAGCAGTTCCAGCATTAACAACAGTTAATTTTCCAAAATTCCAAGCCCAAGGCCTGTGTTTGTGTCCACACAAAACTACATCAACTTTAGTATCCAAAATTGTTCTTAGAATATCACCAGCATCGACAACAGTGAGCTGATCAGAGCCAGTATCAGGAATTGGAATTAAGTGATGATGCATTGCTACAATCTTTATCTGGTCTTTGTATTTTTTCATAGTTCGCTCCAACCATAAATTTTGTCGGTATCCTACTTCACCGTTATTTCTATCAGGTCTAGCAGTTCCAACTGTTACTAAAACAATATCATCATCTAACTCATTGATTGTTTCAAATGGAAAGAATTTTTTGAACAACAAATAACCAGTGTTTCTATAATCATGATTTCCACTAATTGAAATAATTTTTTTTGTGTTAAATTGTGTTAGTAGTGATTTACATTTTTCATATTCTTTCATCAAACCTTCGTTAGTTAGATCACCTGTAATTACAATTACATCAGGATTTAGTTCGTTTACCTCTTTGACTATTGTTTCAAATACTTTTGGTTGAAACTGAGAACCTACATGAAGATCCGAGAGTTGTACAATAATCATCTTCTATCAAAATGAAATCAAATTATGTTAATAAATTACTCTTATAGAAAATATAGAATACAAAAAAATGGTTTCTATGGCAAGGGTAGAATTAAATACGCTCAATCAGCAAATTACGCTGAAATGGGTAAAAAAGCAGCCGTGATAAATGGCGATGGAACAGGTCCTGAATTAGTTGATGCTGTGATTCAAGTTTTAGAAGCATGTAATACCCAAATTGATCTTATTCGTTGTGAAGCAGGATCAGAGCAATGGGGAAAAAATGGCGGAGCCACATACATTCCTGAGGCCACATCAAAAATTATGGATGAAAGTGATGCTTGCTACAAAGGCCCCACTACAACAATACCATCACCTGATGCTCCAAGAAGTGTAGCAGTTTCTACACGACAAAAATTTGAACTATACGCAAATGTCAGACCAATTAAGACATATGACAGACTCTCACCAAACACAAGTCTTGATTTTGTATGTTTTAGGGAAGCAACTGAAGGATTGTATGCAGGAATTGAGTTTGATACATCTGAAGATTCTGCCATAGCAATTAGAAAAATAACAAGAAAAGGTTGTAAAAGAATAGTAGATTCGGCATTTGAATGGGCAAAAAAATATGGATTGAAAAAAGTAACAGCAATTACAAAGCGAAATATTCTAAAAAGAACTGATGGAATTTTTTGGAGTGAAGTAGAAAGAGCTGCACAAGAAAATCCAGGAATTGAGATTGAAGAATACTATATAGATAATATGACTCAGCAATTAGTAAAAAATCCTGAGAGATTCAATAATTCTGTTTTATTAAGTACAAATCTGTTTATGGATATCATATCAGAATGTGCTTCTGGAAGTATTGGTTCAATTGGAAATGTTTACTCTGCAAATATTGGTGATAATTATGCCATGTTTGAGCCAGCACATGGAAGTGCACCAAAATACAAAGGAATGGATAAAGTAAATCCTACTGCTGCAATTTTATCAGGAGCATGGATGGCAGAATATCTTGATGAACCTGAAATTAAAGACGCAATTTTCAAAGCCACAGATGAAGTAATTAATGAAGGAAAATTTGTAACGTACGATATTGGTGGCAATGCCAAATCAAGTGAAATGACTGACGCAATTGCAAAACGTTCTGCTGAACTATTAAAAAAATAATTACTTTTTCACTTCAACAAGTATCAATTCCTCAAAAAATAATTTCTTTTTTGCAATAATTTTTGCTGTCAATCCTTCTTTTTTTGTTGAATCAATTAATGCTTGATAGTTTGATAGCGAAGATGTAACAAAAAGGAATTTTCCTGTTGTATTTAGGCACGGAATAGCTGATTTTATTATTTTTAGAGGTATTTCAAGTCCTTCTGCACCACCATCTGTTGCAATATCTAAAATCTCATCAGTTGCAAGATAAGGTAGATTACAAACAATAAGATCAAATTTTATTTTTAATGCATCTGAACCATTACAGCAAATGAGATTTTTTGTTTTGTAAGTTTGATGTTTTAAGACTTTATAGTTAATGTCAGTTCCAACTACAAAAGAAAAGTTCTCAGAGAGGAATTTTGTTAGATATCCAGAACCACTTCCTATATCTAATGCAAAATCTCCTTTTTCATTTTCAATGTTATCTACTAGAAAAAAAGTATCCTCCGATGGAGGATACTCATCATTTTTCAAGGATTTGGTTTGCAAGTTGAATTATTTCATCTCCTGAAAGATCGTCTACTCGTTTATCTATTACAGTTTCCTTGTTGAATTGTTTTAGAATATTTTTGATAGTTTTTCGTCTATATGAAAAAATTTTGTTGATTGTTTGAATTAGATCTTTGTTCATTGTGTTTTTTTGTATTATTTTTAGAATTACAGAGTCAACTTTTGGAGAAGGAGAAAAATTATTTTTTCCCACCTTAGAGATCTTGGTAATTTCAAAGGCATGACTGGCAACAACACTTACAGCTTTTCTCTTCTTTGAGGATTGTGCAAGTAGTTTATCAGCAAATTCTTTTTGAACCATTATCACACCATGAGAAAAAGAAGTTTGTGCAAGCCATTCTATTGCATCTTTACTCTTAGAGTATGGCAAATTAGATACAAAAATAGAGAAAGAGTCTTTTTTCTTAAGGCCATCACCTGACTTTAAGATGAGATTATCAATATTAGAGAACGCAGTTTTTGCATTTTTAACTAGTTTTTCATCTATGTCAACTGAGATCACTTTGTTTGCTCTCTCACAGAGTAATGGAGTTAAGATTCCTAATCCTGTTCCCAACTCAAATACAATATCTCTTTTTGTGATTTTAGCCTCAGAAACAATCGATTCGGCTATTGAATTTGAGTTAAGAAAGTGTTGTCCAAGTTGTTTTCGTTTTATCATCGCTTTACAAAGAGATTCATTCTGCTTTGACCAGTAATTTCATCCATGATTCGTTCTGAAATATGTTTTACTGGATCTTTGAATCCAACCCTCTCTTGCAAATCTTTGTAGCTTTCAAACTTTTTCTTTTCTCTTTCTTCAAGCATTGTTTTCATGTAGGTTTTTCCAATTCCTGGAATTAATTCAAGTGCATGAATTCTTGGTGTTAATGGTCGTGCATTGTTTAGATATTCAACAAATTTTGATTCATTGATAGTTACAATATTGTCTATTACTGTATCTAATTCACTTTGGGCTGATGATGAGATATGTTCATATTCCATTTTTCCCAAGACTGATAGAACTTTGGTTCGTCCTTCTTTTCCGATATAGATTTTCTCACCTATCTCAAATGTGGAATTAGCAACTCCAAGAATTTCTAAAAGAGTCAGACGGTCTTCGCCGATAGCTGTAATTATGATTCCTTCTCTTCCTCTTACAGTAGATGATTTTCCCCTAGGATTAAAATCTAAAACATATGCATGTTCCTCATATTTTCTAGGGGGGTTATTTGCCCTGTACAAAATAAAATATTCCTAAAAAATTAAGAGTGCTCCTTAATTATCTTGAGTATTTTTTCAAGAGTTTCGGCAAGAATTAGTTTTTTCCAGCCAAATGTGAAAGAACGTAGTTCAGCTAAACTAGTTGGTCTAATGTTTACAATTTCAACAGCTTCATCTTCTGTTAATTCACATTCTTTCATGAGTTGTTTTTTCATGTCTTTTGCTTCCTTGGAATCAATTGATACAAATTTTGAAACATAATCATAGGTCCAACGTTGGATTTGATCCATCTCCTCAACATCTACTTTACCTAAAATTTCTTTAACTTCTGAAAGAGAAATTGCTTGTTTCTTTTTTATTTCTTCCATATCTATACACCGAATGGTTTGATATGATCCAATCTAGTGATTAAGGTTTTCGATTTATTTCCTAATTTCACATCAAGTGTTATAGCACGTCTACCAACGTTTGTGATGACACCAACTTTGCCGTGGTATCGTCTGTGTGGTAATCCTTTGTGCTGTCTAGGATCAATGATGACAAGTGCTTGTTGACCTTCATGGTATTCACGTAACAAGAATGAGACACCTCTTGGGGCCTTTTTCTTCATAACGGATCTGGATTTGTGTTTAAATCCATGTGAACGACCATGAGATTTCTTAGTTGCCATTTAGTGTAAAACCTTGGAAAGCCCTATTTAATACGTGGTTTTCAATGATTTGATTTTACAGGATTATTATGATTTGTTCCCAGATTTACTTTCTTTGCAAATAATCAGAAAGTATATCATCTGTCATCTCTACAACTTTGATATCTTTTCTCACAGCCAAACTACGTAACTTCCTGGCATTTCCCTTGTTCAACAAAATAACAACTCTCTGTTGTAATAATCCACTCTTTGCTTTCTTGAGCAACTTGAGATGAGATGACTTTGGAGAACGACTCAAAACCTTGAGATACTCTCTTCGTAATTTCTGATCCAATGGAATGATTTTCCACATTTTATTTCACTATCAGGATCCAGGTAACTTGCCATCATCGGTACCGATGACTGGCTCACATCTTTTATCAGTATCTTCTTTTATTTTATCAAAATCCATGATAAAGTTGGAGATCTTGTATTTTCCATCAGATCTAGACTGACCGCCAGCAGACCACACTTTAATTTTTTTACATATTCCAAACGATGCTAGTTTTCCTATGCCCACGATGCCAACAGACAACGGTAATTCATTGTACTCCGGACACATCAAAGGTAATGAGGAGATCTATGTCAAAGACGATTACCTAGTGATAATTCACGAGAAAAAGGGAAATGTGTTCACCAGGGAATTGTGTCTTCGGTGTACGTAAACTTTTTTCATTCCCTGCCATTGTTCATCTAATCTGATCCTTCATGCCATGAGTCAATGACATCCCATGACATGATTAGTCCACCTCTAGTTACAGGAGAATGGTGTGTTGTTTTCCAGTTTCCAACCATGAGTGATGAAAATAAGTGCTCCAATGGTTTGTTGATGCAACAATCTAGATCAGATGGTTAGTTATGCAACACAGCAGTAACTTTGATCAACTTTCTCTTTTTTGGTTTTTGCTGCTTTGTAGATGTTTAATCTAGGGAATATTTTTAATTGATTTGGGTTCGTATTAATTTTTAATAAATAAAAGATTAAAAGTCTTTTCAGGCTCTTAATCCAAATTACCATCGGGTAATCGTTTACCATCATAATCGTCATAGCGATTATAATTAAAAGTTACTATAATTTTAGGCATGTGTATGGAGAGGGATTTGAACCCTTGAAACCCTAAAGGCAATAGTTTGGTAAACGATCACTTTTGACCACCCAGTAATCCATACACAAAACATGTTTTTTCAGTGAATATGAATTGGAGGTGATGGTGTCAACTTGCTGGAAAAGTCCATGTTCACATAAACTAGTTAATGCATTTCAGTCTCCCTAGTAAAATCTGATTTTTTTTCCATGATGGCAATAAAAAATTCTCCACTCCAAACAGTATTTTAAGACCAAACAAGGCATGTATCCATGTGAATTGTTTTTAAACATTTCCCACTTTTTTGCATCCAGAGGCATAGCCTTCGCTAGGGAATGCTTTCAATCAAAAGATGACGGACAGAAAAAAGAAACGATAAATCTAATTCGATCAATTTATTTCAAACATAATAGACTAGTATTCATTTATGAGAAATTTGAGATGTTTCTAAGTTATAGATTCTTCATTATACAAAATTTACGTAATCAAGAATTATTCAATAATAATTGTATAAGATATTTTTTGTCTCAAATGTTACACAATGGTCAGCTATTGGTGATTTGGTTTTTTGAGTTTTTAATAATATTACATAATATCTGTCCGGTTTACCAAGTATTTTGATTACTAGCCTTTTGGTAGATGACAAAAATATTGTGTAGGATGGATTATAGTTCTATTCTTTACATTTATTGTAAATTTTTTCAAAATATGGTAATGCAATTCTCATTAATGATGCGTAACGCATAGAAGTTAAATCATCATATTTGTTTTTCTTCTCTAATGTTATTTTTCCTAAACTAGCATGTTGAAAATAAAGATACCCTTGTGATGTAGTTGGAAGTATTTTGTATCCCAAAATTCTTAAAATTTTAGAATAGGTATTCCAATTATGGTTCATTGAATACTATTTTAAAATCTACACCATTCCCTGGTAATTGTGATTTCATTTCAGGAAATGCTTCAACATAACCATCCATAATTTCATGAATATTTTTACCGATTTCGGTTTTATTTTTTCCAGTAACTATGATTTCTGGATTATCAGGGCATTGAGCTAAATAACCTTCTTTTGTTCTAGTCAATTTTACTTGCAGATTAGTCATTGTACAATCACCTAAAGTTACCTCATTTATAGTAAGATATGATCGTTAAAAAGATTTGATAAGTTGATAAATACAAACAAATTCCGGGTTAGAGTCTGATCGGTAGATCGCTGAAATATTCATTAAAATGGATTATTAATCAGTAGGATCTCTTTGAATATTGGAATAATCATCAGGATTTACATGAAATTTTTTGACAGAAAAATGACCATGTGGATGGCACTTAGGACAATGACAACGATCTCCCCAATAAACATCTGCTTCTTTTGTACTAAGAAATTCTGTTTTACAGTCATAGCATTTTACTAAATTCATATTTTTTATTTAATTGATTATTATTTAAAATATATCCTAATCGCTAATTTACCAACCTAGTATGTGTAGACCCTGCTCATCCTAGAAACAGAATGAATATCATTGTAGTTTGAATAATAAATTAAGGCGATTAGGTAACCTACTACCCCTAACATATTTCTCAGCAATAAATCAAACAGATTACAATCCCCGTTATTGTATCTCCATTCCATCTCCTTGAGGTACAGTAAAAATTTGCCTGGACTCACCCGTGATGCTTTGCCATGTTTTCTTTGGCAAAGCTCCAAAAGCCTTCAATGCCGTTAATGTACACATCCCCTTTGCCAAACATCTTGTTGTGATCTACTGAGAGATGCTTGTATCCATGAAACACCAGAGAATCATATCCCTTCCACTTGTCAGTGTACACGATGCTTCCTTTTTTCACTTTTCTAATTGTACTTTTCAGAAGGGTTTTAGCTTTGACGTTGTTTACTATCTCAACGTGAACCCTTGCCTTTTCTCTCAAATTCCAAACACAATGGTCTTGTTTTTGGCACCGCGTCCGCGATTTCCCATTCCTTTTTCCTCCAAAATACGCCTCGTCAGCCTCAATCTGGCCCTTTAGGACCTTGTCAGTGTTTGCCAATTCCTCAAGTATGGAATATCTGATTGCATCAAATGCCCTCAGAGCCGTCTTGTAACTCAGATGCATCTGCTCTGATGCAGTCTTTGCAGATACGGATAGCTCAAAGAGCTTGATCAGCGAGAGCCATTTGGAATTCTAATCAATGAGAATTTGGAACTTGAAAACGGTTTGAAGTCTTTCTGGCATTTTGTGCATCTCATATTGTTTCTGCTTTTCATGATATAGAGATCTTTGTTTTTGCAGAAAATGCAGGAAAGATCCTCAGTGCACCTTGATTCCAAGAATTGCACCAACAATGATTCATCAGGGATTGTTTTTGCAAATGATACAAAATCCATCCATTGTTTTTGTGAAATATTCCATGATAATCTTAGGGGCAGTAGATACCCAATAACCTAATTACATATAATTCTCAAAAGATATGATGGAACCTAGTCATTCCAGCTAAGATCAGAGTCATCATATATCATACAGTCACACAGCATCTCCTGGGCCAGCATCTCTTGTATGGATAGTGATTCCAGCAGTGCAGGATCTGATACTCTGTCCAGCCTTAATGGCATATCATATGAGAATGATTCATCCAAGGTTCCCTGAATTGCCTTACTATCAAAGATTAGGGTTGCCCTATCCTGCTCATCAATTACCAGATTTGCAAAGTTTGAATGAATTCTAGTCATTACGCTTGTTGGCAGATCATCTCTTTGTTGTATATCAGGTCTTGTAATCTGCAACCAGGTGCCATAGTCATTTTGTGACCATATGTATCCATATTGGTCCTCCCAGACCTGGTAACGTCTGTCCTGCTGGGTTAGTGATATGGTCTCAAACGGATTCTGGTTGCCATGCTTTTGTTTTAACTCATGAGTTGCTGCTGCAAGTAATGCTTCACCTGTAAACTCTACACCTTCGTTGATATATGTGGTAGTAGAATAACGTTGTTTGTCAACTGCATTAATTGCCAATACTTCATGGGATAATGGTGCCATTATTACAAATGATATGGTAACATCAAAGCACCTCTCTGCAGTATCTGATGATGTACATTTGACTTTGTCAATTGTGGCACCAGTCATCTCCTCATTTACTAGTTCCTCTTTTTGCTCATGGACTATATCTGCAATGTCATAGCCTGCAGGACTGGTATAGTTGCTATTTACATTCACTATAATGTGGGACTCTGCATTAGTCTTCAGGCCAATTTCTGGAACTCCAAGGGATAAAGATACCGACTTTAGGCCATTTGTTGCATAGCCTTTGATGTGGACTGTATTGTCATCACCAATAATGCTGCTAGTCAGATCAAAGTCAGTGTGCCAGTTGTTTGTAATGGTTAATGGCATGCCATTAAAGACAAAGCCGTCATCAACTAGCTGTACTGCTTGATTATTCCAATGTTTGCCAAAGGTTGGCTTTGTTTTCCATTCATTAGAATCTCCACCTTTTTTCTTTGGTGTTTCAGTTCCAGAAGGTGCACTAGCGATGCTACCAACTGCTGTTGTATCAAGTGTAATGACTACAGGTGATGATGCGTCAGATGTGTTGACTCCATCAGATGCTGTTGCAGTGAATGAGTTCTCACCTTCATCTAGTGCAACTTCTGTAAATGAGAAATTCCCGTCACCATCGGCAGTTATTGTATCAACTGTTGATCCTTCATTGAATAGTTCCACAGTTGTCCCGGCCTCAGCCGTACCTTCAATCGTGATTGATGGTGTATTGACAGTTGCAGGTGGTGTGGTAATTGCAGGAACTGGTGGTGCTGTAACATCAGATCCTACTGTTACAGTTTCAGTGATTGTTGTGACTTGTCCATTGTTGTCAGTTACAGTGTAAGTTACAACATATTCTCCAGAAGTGTTGGCATTTACTGTTTCACCGCCAACTAAACTGGATGCAATTCCTGAGATATCAGATTCATTGGCAATTACACCTGGGGTGTATGTTCCGTCAAATGGTACTGTAGTTGTATAGTCAACTGTGTGACCATCAACATCAAAGGTTGGTGCTGTGGTATCAGATACGGTAATTGTAATTGATTTTTGGTCTGGTGTGTTGCCTGCCGCATCATCTGGTGCATCATACAATACGGTGTATACTCCTATAACACTGGAGTTAGGCGCATCATCTGTAACTGTTACTGTTCCAGAGTAATTTGGGTCATTATCTTCTACAGTAGCGTCAGGTATAGTGTAGGTGTTGGTTTGAGTTAACTCAATTATTTCACTAGATCCTGCTGGTGTGATAACTGGTTTTTCTGTATCAGGTAGAGTTGGTGGTGTGGTAGCTGTAACTGTAACTGTTCTAGTTACTGTAACTGCAGGGTTTCCAGCCGCATCAACTACATCAAAGGTAACATCATAGGTTCCAATCGTATCGGTATCAGCTGGATATCCAGCAACAACTACATCATCTGTGATAACTCCATCAGTGTTATCAGTTGCAGCAAAGGTGAATGGTGTGTATGTTTCTCCAAGTTCAACGGAGAATGATTCCTCATTGACTGTGATAGATGGTACTGTGGTATCAAATGCTTCAGGTACAGGTTCACATATTTTATTATCTACACCAACACCCTTTACACAAACTTCATTAGCATCGTTTAGATCGATGATACGAGTTATAGTAGTAGTGATAGTATATTGATTTGATTCTACAGTTGGAGTGAAAGTATCAAAATCATTACTACCGTCACCAATAGTAAGAACATATTCATTGGGGAGATTAGTTTCTATATTACTCCAGGATACTGTAACGGAATTATCAGCATTTCTTACAGCATCTATTGTTGGTTCAGGTCCTACTGTTACAGTTTCAGTGATTGTTGTGGTTTGTCCATTGCTGTCAGTTACAGTATAAGTTACGATATATTCTCCAGAAGTGTTGACATTTACCAAGTCATCACCAACTACAATACTAGATACAATTACTGAGATATCAGATTGATTGTTAATTGCACCTGGGGCGTATGTTCCGCCAAATGGTACTGTAGTTGTATAGTCAACTGTGTTACCATCAACATCAAAGGTTGGCGGTGTGGTATCAGATACGGTAATTGTAATTGATTGTTGGTCTGGCGTGTTACCTGCTGTATCAGCTGGCGCATCATACAATACGGTGTATACTCCTATAACACTGGAGTTAGGCGCATCATCTGTAACTGTTACTGTTCCAGAGTAGGCTGGGTCATTATCTTCTACAATAGCGTCAGGTATAGTGTAGGTGTCAGTTGCAGTTAACTCTATTGTTTCACTGGATCCTAATACCGTGATTACCGGTTTTTCGGTATCAAGCGTAATGACTATAGCTGGTGATGCAGCAGATGTGTTGACTTCATCAGATGCAGTTGCAGTGAATGAGTTGGTACCTGGATTTAGTGCAACTCTTGTAAATGAGAAATTCCCTGTATCAGCAATTACTGTATCAACTGATGTTGCTCCATTGAATAGTTCTATAGTTGTCCCGGCCTCAGCCGTACCTTCAATCGTGATTGATGGTGTATTGACAGTTGCAGATGAGGTGGTGATTATAGGAGCTTCCGGTGTTTCAGTATCAAGTGTAATGACTATAGCTGGTGATGCAGCAGATGTGTTGACTCTATCAGATGCTCTTGCAGTGAATGAGTTGGTACCTTCATCTAGTGCAACTCCTGTAAATGAGAAATTCCCTGAACCATCGGCAATTACTGTACCAGCTGATGTTCCTCCATTGAATAGTGTTATAGTTGCTCCGGCTTCAGTTGAACCGCCATCAATTGTGATTGGTGATGCGCCAACAGTTGCAGATGGTGTGGTAATTGTAGGAACTGGTGGTGGTGTGGTATCAGTACTTTGAGCAGGTACGTCTGCATACGTTATATCACCATATGTACTCTCAACAGCAACAGCACCAGCTACGCCAATTCTATCAGCATTATTTATTTTGTCAAAAAATGAATTACTAGTCAGGATAGTAAGAACAAATACTTCAGCCTCAGCAGTAGGGGAATGTGTAGTAAAGTGAGGTGTTTCTACTGTACCTCCTTTAGATACATAGAGAGCAAAATTGTTAACAGATTCTATATTACTCCAGGATAGCGTGATGGAATTATCAGCATTTCTTTCAGCTGTTAAGGATGGAGTTGTATCAGTTGGTGCTGCAAGTGTAGTTACAGACACGACATTAGAGGCGGCACTGTCTCCAGCTGCTGCCACTGTCCTTATGGAATAAGTATAAGTTGTTTCAGGTTCCAAGGTATCATCAGTGTATGATATCTCAGTCCCAGTGACTGGTATCTCAATTGATCCTGTGCCACCTGTTCTGCTCAGCGTATAACCAGTTGCACTAGTCTGCGCATCCCATGAGAGAACTACACTGTTATGAGTAGGGATTGCTGCAGTAAGTGCTGGGGTGCCAGGTACAGTCGATATGGATTCCCTTGCATATTCATGTCCACCAAATGAGATGACAACATCACCAATAAAGCCATGACCAGTTAGTAGTGTAATAACTGGGGTGATACTACCTACCTCAGTAGTAATAATAGTCCAGTTCACGCTCGGACCACCTACTGCTTGAATCACAAATGTGCCTGCTCTTAACGGAACAAAGGATACCTCTACATCTCCATCAGCATTCGCAGTAGTATCAAAAGAGCCTGCCCTGATTGCCAGTGTCCTTGCAGATTTGCTTGCAACTGTCTCACCATCAAATGAGAGGGTGACTATATCATCAAAGACAAAGCCGACTGTTATTGTTTCCTCTTTTTCTCCTGAATCTGATACATCCTCAGCTGAGACAACAACAGTATCACTTGACTCACTAGATGTAATCGTAAATGTGCCTTCCTTTAAGGCTGTAAATTTCACAAGTAATGTGTCTGCATTTACCGTATTGGTAATCACGAAAGAGTCTGCCTCTATTGCCGGAGTATCAGCTTGAGTTAAGGTTCTTGCATCAAACTCTAGAGAAGTACTTGTCCCGGCAGTATTTGTTGCCGTAATGGTATACTTGTACGGTGTATCAGGAGACAGGGTCTCATCAGTGGCAGTCAATACATTGCTGGATACCACTACTACATTACCGCCTGCAACAATTCTGGTTAAAGTGTAACTGTCGGCATTATCCACTGCACCCCATGAAAGTGCTATACTTGTGTCAGTGACTTCTCCCAGTACAAGTGCTGGAGTAGCAGGTGGTTCGGCATTTTGAGCAGGTACTGACCTCCACACAACCGGGCCATTATATTGGTCAACAAAATCAGAGTTAATTCTTATCGAACCAGTAGAACCAGTTACGCCGATTCTTGTAGCATCATTTACCAGGTCAAGATCCTCACCCGTAATGGTATAAGGGGAATTAAGCGTCTCATGGAGTTGATTACCATCACTTACGTCATTTATATAAATACCAAACCAACCACTGACAGTTTGCACATTATCCCAGGACAGTTTGATGGAATTGTCATCCAGTCGTTCAACTGTCAGAGTTGGTGGTGGTGCAGGTCCAGTCGTTACATGTGCCCTTGCAACTTCAACTAGATCAGCTCCGTCTCTAAAGAAAATGACGACATTGCCATCAAAACCATAACCTATCGTTAGTGTGGGTCCTCTATGTGTACCTATCTGACTATTACTAACAGCTACAAGAATAATGGTATCATCATGGTAAACAAGATAGTCACCGGCTTGTTTCGGTACAAAAGATACAGTTATTCGATCGTCTCTGGAAACATACTTTTGAATACTAAAACTGTCGTCCTCGATTGCCGTCTGGTCAGATGTGTAAGTTGGTGCTGTGGCACTAAAAGAGTCCGGTGCAGATGTGGTAGATAATTCCAAAGTATTAGAGTCTGCACTTGTCTGGGCTAAACTATTGCGTGATATGGCATGATAAGTGTACTCTGTATCAGGAGCTAAATCATAATCAATGAGTGACGTATCAGCAGTATCTCCTGCGACAGTGCCGTTTCTGTACACTGTGTATGTTACGGCACCTTCTATCTCACTCCATGTAATCTCAATGTTTGTCGAAAAGATTTCTCCTGCTTCAATTACAGGAGGGACAGGTGCAATTGGGGCTTGAGCCTCAGCACTTGCAAGAAGCGATATGGCAAACAGGACAACCCCCCCCCCCACTAACGCATTAAATAACATTTTATTCATATTGTATCAAAAATAATTTGCGGTTATAAAAGGTTTGTAGGTTGATTTTTTAAGCTTGTAATTTGGCAATCGTGAGTAATTTGGGCATAGCTCAGATATGCATATGTGTAAAGTTTTGTAAAATGAGATTCAGGGGATCTCATAATTTTGATCGTATTTTTCACAGTGGAATGCCAATGCCTAAAAATGGTGATTGGGCATCATACCCCCCATACACTTGCAATGGATCAAATGAATTAGTTTCTGTATTCCACCTTCGGCGTATGGTAAAAATTTGCCCGGACTCACTCCAGGGGCAGGCAGGTTGGCATATCATCAGGCATATGCCATAACTGAAGACAAGAGAGCAGGAAGACTGCAAGATGGAATTGATAAATTAGAAAACAGAATAAAAGAGTTGGAGCTAAACTGACATGGAACTAGTGAGGCAGACATTGATGAGGGAATCTTACAACTTTGATCTCAGATTGATGCCAAACAAAGAATCATTGGTGGTATTAACACCCCTGAATTAATTACAGATGGGGAAAGAATATTATCAATTAATGCTGAATTAAATTCTTTGATTAATGACATGAATGGTATAGTTGGAGATATCAATGACTTGAGGTCACAATTAGCGAGGACTATTAAGAGAACCTGAACCCATTGTATTGCCGGAACAACAAGAAATTAACACGCTTGAGCCTTTTGTTACAGCGGATAAGGTACAGTATGGTTTAGCAGATACAACATACACAACTGGATTAAGAGAAGTGCCTCCACCAAAAATGCTAGTTGATGGCTCTACTGTACCATATAATGAAATACTACATCTTTATCTTGTTAATTATCAAAGTGGTGAGTTTGTAAAGGTGTGTAATGATCCGTGTGTTGTGTTAAATGATGGTGGTTCTTATTTGAGACAGATTGGAGTCTCAGGGGATCTCGAAATAGGTTCTTATCATATTTTGTCATTTCATCAAGGCGGTATTGGAAATAATTATGGTATTATATATTCTCAACAATTCATAATCCAATAACCAAATTTTTTGAATTTTAGAATATGTATCTCTTACATAATAACTTTGATAATACATTTGATGCAACAGTTAACATCTTCTATTAATTATTATTCATTTCAAAGTGAAGATCACAAGTATGGAAAAACCACATGTAAACATCCATGGGCGGGACACTAGATGGGAATAATCTTGGCCCTACAAATACAGTTCATGCAGCGCCAACAGGTGATATCTCTACATTAATAATTAGATTTTATCTGCCACGATAATTATTGTATTGATGGTGTAACACTAAACTATCATGTATGGTATATCCTATCCAAATTAGAAAAAAGAGATTAGCACGCTGGCCTAACCTATCTAAGAAGTAATGCTATTACTATTCATTTTTTAATAAACCTTGTGGGCGTGTAGCATGAGGACTGGTCTTTACGGCAGCATACACTCTTGAATTAATCTCTGCAATTTGCAGATTGATATGGCCTATCTGTCGTAGAAATCCATCTATGCGATAGTCACCTAGGGAGATGAGTCTTTCGTTGTATGTTACAGTGAACGGGACCCCGGGTATCTTGATTCCCTCTTGCAACAAAATTCCATGAACAGAATTTTTGAGAGAGGTCCTCCACTGAACGAGTTTTTTTCTGTATCTTACCAGCTGGCGATGTTTTACTATCTTTTTGTTTGTAATATGGCATGTTGCAATGTATCCCCCGCGCAAAAGATCTGCCAGTATCCTGGCATCAATCTTGTCTGTTTTTTTTGATGCAGCTATTGCCTTTGTAAGATAGGGGTTTGAAAGTGTAACATTTTTGTATCCCAATTCATCTGTAAGAAATCCATACGTGTTATACTGATGATGACTCCATGACCATATTGGCATGAATCGGTATTCCTGTAAAATGTTTCCTGATTGATTCATGAGTGTTCTCAACTTTTATGTTTTGTAATATCTTTCCGCCATTATCCATTGTTGCCACTTGAAGAAATTCCTTGTGCAAGTCAATGCCAACATACATGCACTTGTCTTTTTTTGCCCTAATCTGTTTCTTTGAGGACGATGGATTACGACTCCTGGACCTGGGTTCATTTCCTATGCTATCTGAATTCCTTCTTTTGGTATTCACATATAGTTATCAAGCACTTAGATGTATTTTGCCATCTCAGAAAACATGTTCAATTCCCTTATTCTCCATGTCTCAAAGCATGTGAGAAAGACTGAGATCATCCTCATGCCCTGACTAATCTGCCCGCGAACATTCCTCTGCATCACGCACTTTCGAATGGAATTCTCTGCATCATTGTTAGTTGATGGAACATCACCATCCATGACAAACGTAAACATGCTGTTCCTTGCAGTCTTTAGCTTCTTGCCAAACTGAACCATCTCCGTATATACTATTCATCAATCCAGAAAGTGGCTCTCAATTTCTCATATGGCTTGACATCATGGACATCTGCAGCAGTTACACATGGCAGATAATGGAACCAGTCTTTCCTGTACTATACCTCATGTGTAGTTTGTATCCATACACCCAACCCCTTGATTTGGAGAATCCCCACTTGGCATTTGTGTCAATTCCTGCAATTGGCAAGTGATTCTTTTTGATGTCTGATTTGTGCCATACTGGACCAGAAGCTTTTAGCATTGAACTATCAACTGATGCTGATTCACCATTAACTAATCCTTCTGGGACAGACAAACCTCCTACAGTGTCAATAATTTCATTGATTGGCAAGCATTGAAATCTTCTGTCAATTGTCCTTCTGTCAGGGATTTAGTCTGCAAACCTTGAGTAATTTGTCATTGGTACACTTGATTGAGAGAAGATAATGAAACGTATTGTCACTTGGAATTCTCATCCATGACTTTACGATGTATAATTGCACCATCAGAACAGTCGAATGGACATATGGCCGTTCCCCGTCTCACTGCATTCTCATACAGATATAGTGTTCCCGCCAGATACAAAACACCAACAAGAAATGACTCACATAGAATCTTGCCAGGGATTTTTATTTGTTTTGTAATCATTCCAATGAACAAAACATGATGAGATCCTTTGCTTTTTCCATTTGAATAATTTGAGAAATCAGTTAAAAATGAGAATGGATTATGCCCATGTCTCAGGTATCTGATTATTTACACCTCCAATAATTGTAAAATTTGTATCTTCTATTCCATCAACAAATATTTTTTTTATTTTTATTACATCTAGACATGTGTTTACTATATCTACTCTTAGTGGGTTTGGTAATAACTTCAATTAATTTAATATTTTCTGTAGTGTATTTCTTATTCATCTCAATTTTATCATGTTGTGATAAGATATTTTCTTGAATAGTATTTTCTGCATAATGATAAAGTATGCCAGTTGCGGCACCTACAATTCCAATTTCAAAAAAGATTGCATTAGAATATGAAATTGAAAAATTAAAAGAAAGGAGAGAGAATAACTGAAAAAATTACTATAGATGAATTTGAATTAAAAAAGATTATGAAAAACAATGAAAATAATTAACTGGCAATTTTACTCTTTAAGATCATCAGGATTTGTTGACCAAGGTTCTATTGCATATGTCTCAGATTTTCCATCAATTTCTAATTTCCACAAATTAATTAAATTTCTACCTAAGAGAACATATTCTTTTGGCATTGCGACCACTTCAAAACTATCAAACTTTATACCGCCAATCTCAATACTGACAAAATAGTTGTAATGTATGGTTTCCACTCCAGTCACAGTCTTTACTATTGTTTCATCGGTCTTTTTTAGACTTAATGTGTTGACAAGATAATCTGGAATTACTGTGTGACTTGAACCTGTGTCTATTTTTCCTTTTTCTGGAAAAGATTTTCCAGAATTATTCCACACTGTAAGATCCAGAACCAAAGAACTGGGATTGTCTAGAGTGTTATGTCTAAATTTCAATGTGAAATAAACTCTGGAGTGTCTATTAGAACCATCTTTTGGCCTGTTATTTTATGCACATACATATCCACATTACCGAATTTATCATACATTTTTTTAATTAATGCATTCTTTTTATATCCAGCATCTTGAAATTCACCATTAACGAATGCTACAAATTTATCTTTAAATTGAGAATTGTTAAAATTATTTTTTGCAAAATTCTCAAAGGCACTTTTATTTTGGATATTTTCAGTGTTTGTTATATTTTTATGCATTGGAATATTTTTCAATACATCAACAAAAAATACATTTAGTTTATAACTACAAAAAATATTTTCATTAATGTCAAACCATGACTGTATGTCTTCTAGATGAAGTTCCGTTTTATCTAGATTCCATTCTTTAATTTCACTGTGATGATTAAATGACGAGTTTTCTAGTCCACCCGAAATATTCTCAGTCAATTATCTTATCACCAAATTTATCACGAAGATCACGTATTTCAGTTTTTAATGTATTAGCTCCATCATTTAATACCTCAACTAGTTCTTCAACCTCTTTTAGATTTAATTGAAAATTAATCACGTTATCAACATCAAACTCATGTGTGTTTATGCTCACAACTAACGATGGAATAATTTTTGTAATTTTATTTTCATTAGAAATAGGTCTAAACTCTGTAACTGTATTAAAACCATGAGTGTGCGGATAACCAAATGTTTTAAGGAATTCGGTTTTAATACCAGTAGATAGACTGTCCATGTCTGTTTTATCATGAATTTTTTGAACCGTTTCTTTCAACACATTCTTTTTATCATCATCCAAATTTGAAGTATCAATAACTCCAAAAATTTTATTTGGACTGCGTTTACTTATGATAAAGTTATAAAATATATGTATAATTTCATTATTATCATCATCATTAAAATCATCCCCTAAAATTTTCTTTATTTTAGATAGATCAGGTATTGTGTGTAGTATACTATCATCAAAAAAATTACCAAGTTCAATAATTTTTCCTTTTGGTATTCTTTTAAAAATAACTAATGTCTGAAAACTTTTTTCCAACACCCTAAAAGTAGTATTATACTTTTAATATCTTTCTTTGCCAAAAATCATTTGTTCTGACTGATTTTCCAGCATCCTAACTTAACACCTCAGCACCCGAATTTAACAGCAAGCTGAAATCAATGAAAACACCCTAAGATTATCCATGTGAATTGTTTTTATACATTTCCCACTTTTTTGCATCCCAAGGCATACCTTCGCTGGAGAATGCTTTCAATCAAAAGATGACGGACATGTATCCATACAAGGCTTGTCCCTCAACATATAAAACGCGACTTGCACAGTCCTAACTGTAATTCTGTACAAATTCTCTCCTCTCTTTTAGCATCCAGTAAATCACTCGCAGAATCTGGATCAAATACACCTATTCTGGCACCTGTCGAGGCAAGAAAATAAAATAGTACTGCATCACGTTTGTTGCATGTAGTATCTATTAATTTTTTAATATCTTGTTTTTGCCAAGCCTTGAGCTCTATTGGTCTAGTTTTAAGAGGATACATTTTTCGAATTATTTCCCAATCTAGCTTGATTCGATTCATGACAAAAAAATGATGTAAACCTAAAAACATTGTAGAAATTGAATTTGCATTAAAAGTATTCTTTAAATGTACTAGATAATCTTCTAATAAAATTTGTAGTTTGTGTGGAGATATTACAACTAGTTCATCATATGTTGAAATATTAGCATATTCTTGAAATTTTTTAATATGTTGAATGTAATTTTGTCGGATATATGGCGATCTTATAGATTCGTTGAATAAATACATACATCGTTGCATATGATTTTGTAAAATTAGACGTTGTATGTTTGTATTTTTTTTAATGGTACTAGTTTCGATCAGAGTAATTTCAGAAATTCTTTTTTTGTTAACCCGCAATCAGAAATTATTTGTAATAACAATCCCTTACCAATCTCTTTTTTTCTAGGTACGCTAGTCCATACAACCTCTTTTGTTATCAACTATAATGTGGCTTCCAGTTTGTCTTGTTGGATAAAAACCTCTTTTTCGTAGTGCTTTGAGTATATCCATATAACCCAATAACAGGAAGACTCAAAGTGCTATGGTAATTAATTCTGATGCAAAATTCTTCTTTTTGTCTTCAATGTAAGATTTGCATAGTTTGATTGCTTTTTTTGTATCTGTAATTGCCTCAGATCTTGTATCTCCTTGACCTCTAGCCTGTGGTATTTCCAAACAATAACCAACGTAGACATTTCTATCTTTTTTGATTAGAATGCTGTAATCTACTTTTTTACTCACACGTTTCATACAAGATTTAATTATATAAAATCGATCATTGGTTTGCCAAATGCTTTGAAGGTATTTCCTGAATTTATCACAAATGACGCTATGGTTGAAATTACGTTATTATGATAACTTTTGATGTTTATCTGATTTTATTTTTTCAAGAAGGATAGAGGCTGGTTCATCATTAGGATCTTGAGGCACAAGCTTACCCTCAAAGGCTTGCTTTAGGACACTTTGTTTTAAAATATCAAGAGGACTTCATCCATTAGCCACACATTTTTCAAGAGAATCTATCTTGTCAAAGATTGATTCAATTTTTGATATGATTCTTTTTTGTTCAGATAATACAGGCAGCGGTATTTCAAATTGTTTGATTATACTGACATTAAGACCAGGTTGATTACTACCTTTAGATACACTACGAATTTTCCAATACTGTGATTGAATAAAATAAAATAAAAGTATGTATCAAGCACTTTAGATGTATTGATTTGTGCGTGAAGGTTGATACATACTACAAAATTTGTATAAAAACATAACATTTGAAATAGAAAAGAGATTAGCACGCTGGCCTTACCTCACCCGAAAACTACCATTATTACTATTCATTATTTAATAAATCTTTGTGGGCGTGTAGCATGACGGTCATGCACTCACTCGAAAACTGAGAGATTTGGGTTCAACTTCCAACACGTCCACAAATCAATCTTTTGTTTTTTAATCCAACTATTATGATTTTAGTATTAATTTGATGTTTCAGAAAATATAAAATAAAAAAAGGGGTTTCTATGTTTGATGCATGTGATTATAGTTTTACACTAAAAAATGCAGATATCTTTGCCAAAGAATCTTGTACCGGAGTATTGAACGGTAACTATGAGCAAGCAATTAAAATCCTTTATGAATTAATTATGAAATCAAATTGATAATATCATGTAAAATGCTTGGATTTTGTTGGTAATGATATGTAAGTTTTAGAATCACTGTTCAGAATTTCTCTTTTTGTCAACAATTCATCAACTACTCTTTTTAACAAGAGTCAGTTATTGGTATAATCATGGCTAAAAGATACAACTCCCCAATTACTTATCGATTAAAGGAAATTCCCATTAAATACATCAAAATATGGAAGGATGCACAAGCTAGAAAACTAGACAGGGAGGGAATCGCAGAACTTGCCCGTTCCATCAAAAATGAAGGATTGCAGAATCCACCTATGGTCCAAAAGGAATCAAAAAACTCGTATTTGTTACTGTCTGGACAGAGAAGGCTTGCTGCCCTGAAAAGGTTGGGTGCAAAGAAGATACCGGTGTTATTGCTTACACATAGTACGAAATATGATGTACATGATGCAAAGGCAGCATCAGTGGTTGAGAATCTGCATCGAAACAAAATGAACACAAAGGACATGACGGCAGCATGTGTATTTTTGACAGAATCAGTTGGAAAAAGTAAAGCTGCAAAATCACTAGGAATATCATCACAAACACTGAAGAAATACCTTGGATTTGCAGCGGTTCCAGATAGATTGAGGCAGTTTGTACCAAAGGAGCTGTCTCGTGATGATTGTGTGAAATTATATCAGGTCATCCCAAATCCATCAAAGGCTGTATCTGTTGCAGAGAAGATCATTCCACTGGACCAGAAACTACGAAGAGAGTATCTCAAGGTTTTGAGTCGTTCTCCAAAATCATCTCATCTCAAGTTGCTCAAGAAAGCAAAGAGCGGATTACTCCAACAGAGAGTTGTTATTTTGTTGAACAAGGGAAATGCCCGGAAACTGCGTAGTTTGGCTGTGAGAAAAGATGTAAAAGTTGTAGAGATGGCAGATGATATACTTTCTGATTATCTGAAAAGAAGGTAAATCTGGGAACAGATCACAATAGTCCTGTAAAATCAAATCATTGAAAACCACGTATCAAAGTATTGTTTGACAATTTTAGTTTTTCTCTAAAGAATCACCCTATCATTGTAATTATTGAAGATAAAAGTATGCTTTGTATGAGATATAATAATCAAAAAACTTTTGGATGAAGGTTAGAAATAATATACAACCAGATTTCTTTTGATAAGATAATTTTATTTTTTTAGTAGATTCAAATACAGAATAGATTTCTTGCCACTTTTTCTCTGTAATAGTTTGATAGTATTTTTTTCATACCATTGCTGTGACCTTTCATTTAATGGTTGTAATGCAACTAATCTACATCCATACTGGTATTGTAGGCTGTTTTGATAGCATGACTAGGCATCATATCTCCCAAACCATTGTGAGAATAATCTTTGTGAGCTGCAAATTGCCCGATAAGTAATGAAGGAATTGTTTGATGGCGGTATGGTTCTTTACCATCATCAGGCATTTCTTTTTTGTCTATGGAATATGTCGCAAGAGAAATAAACCCTAATAGAATTTTTTTATCTAAAACCCAACACATGGTTTTACCAAGCATGTTATTTTGATCATTCAAAGCTTCATGTTTGATGTAATGCTCCATTTCTGATTCAACGCAAGAAAATGTATCAACAGGAGTAAGATCAGCAATGAAGTGCTTGCTAATGAAAAGTCAATGTTCAATTTACAACGGAATTGTTGGGACTTTTTTTACATGTAATGCTTTGGTTATTTCTTCTTCTTGTTCCTTGGTTTGACCTTTATTGATGTCATTAACTAGTGTGGTAAAATCCCCCTCAACTAATGGTTCAATTTCTCGCAATGCCATGTTATACATATGGATATGATCAACATATAATGATTCCATTTTCTGACTAGATCAAAAGATCAATTTTTCCCATGCATATTTACTCCTAAAATGGCATAAGGTGTTTTATATGGAAATACAAAATTCGTCATTTTGGGATCTTAAGATCACAAAACATAATTGATTATTTTCAAAAACAACATCCCATTATAGTTTATTATAATTTTGAAGATGTATATCGTTGAAGACAAAGCCATTATCAACTAGTGGCATTTCCTGGTTGTTCCAGTTTACACCAAAGGTGGGTTTTGTCTTTTATTCAGAACTGCTGTCAACTTTGATGGATAAAGGTCCTTGCAACTGACTCACCATCAAATAAGATGAATATCTTGCCATTATAACCAGGGCCGACTGGTACTGTAGTAGTTGATTTATCACGTAAATCACTATCTGTAATGCGGACAGTAATGCTCTGATCAGTACCATATTCAATCGTGAAATCACCGGATCTTAATGGCACAAATGATACAAATGCGTCATTAGAAGTAGAATAATAATCAATTCCAAAAGAGCCTGGTCTGATTGCAGATGGTGCTGTGTCAGTTGCTGCAGGTGTAGTTGCAGTGACCTCGTTAGATGAAGCACTTGGTCCAACGGAATTTGTAGCTATAATGGTATACTTGTACTCTGTGTCTGCAGTCAGGTTCTCATCAGTGAAAGTCGTTGCATCGCCGGATAACGTTTCAGTATCATCAGCACTGCCTGCAAGGGTTCTGCTCAAAGTGTAACTGTCGACATTATCCGCTGTACCCCATGAGAGCGTTATACTTGTATCAGTAGTTGCTCCTGCGACAAGTACGGGTGCTGCAGGTACAGTTGGCGTGGCAAGTGTAGTTGCAGTGACCTCGTTAGAGGCTGTGCTTGGCCCGACAGTGTTTGTCGCTATAATGGTATACTTGTAATCGGTTTCGGCAGTCAGGTTCTCATCAGTGTATGATATAGTAGTGCCCCCAGAGACCGGTATCTCAGCTGGCTCTGCGCCACCTGTTCTGCTCAGGGTGTAGCTGTCGGTATTATCCACTGCAACCCATGAAAGTAATATAGTTGTATCAGTAGTTGCTCCTGCAGAAAGTACGGGTGCTGCAGGTACAGTTGGTTCAGGTCCTACTGTTACAGTTTCAGTGATGATAGTAGGTAATCCATTGCTGTCAGTTACGGTATAAGTTACAACATATTCTCCAGAAGTGTTGACATTTACTGTGTCACCGCCAACTATACCAGGTGCAGTTCCTGAGATATCAAATGCATTGTTAATTGCACCTGGGGTGTATGGTCCGCCAAATGGTACTGCAGTGGAATAGTCAACTGTGTTACCATCAACATTAAAGGTTGGCGGTGTGGTATCAACTACGGTGATTACAATTGATTTTTGTTCTGGTTTGTTACCTGCCGCATCATTTGGCGCATCATACAATACGGTGTATACGTCTACAACACTGGTGTCAGGTGTATCACCTGTAACTGCTACTGTTTCAGAGTAATTTGGGTCATTATCAGCTACAGTAGCGCCAGGTATAGTGTAGGTGTCAGTTGCAGTTAACTCTATTGTTGTATCAGATCCTGTTACTGTGATTACTGGTGCTGTTATATCAAATGCTTCAGGTACAGGTTCACATATTTCATTATCTACACCAACACCCTTTATACAAACTCGATCAGCATCGTTTAGATCGATGTTAGTAGTAGTACGGATAGTGAATTCATTTGGGCCTCCAGTTGCAGAGAAACTATCAGAAGAACCACCATCATGAATAATAAAAGAATATTGATTAGGGGCATTAGTATCTATATTACTCCAGTATACTGTAACGGAATTATCAGTATTTCTTACAGCATCTACTGTTGGTTTAGGTCCAGTTGGTTCAGGTCCAGTAGTTACAGATAACTTTGCAACCTCGCCATTGCCAAGGAAAATCCTGACATTGCCTGTATAATCATACCCGACTGTTTCTGTGTGAATGAATGGGACGGCTGCATCATCAATTGTAAAGCCAATGGTACGACCACCCTCAAATTCAATTGTAAAATCACCGGTGTGTGAGGATCTGAAGGTTATGACTACCTTGTCTCCGTCAGTAGCATGAGGGGCATCGCTGGAGGTGTACACGGCAGGTGACGGGCCTGGTTTGAGTGGATCAGTGCTAGCAATAAGTTCACCAGCTGTACTTGTCCCGGCAGTATTTGTTGCCATAATTATATACTTGTACTCTGTATCAGCAGTCAGGTTATCATCAGTGGCAGTCAATACGTTGCCTGATAACACTTTAACATCATCACCGCCTGCAACGACTCTGGTCAGGGTGTAACTGTCGGCATTATCCACCGAATTCCATGAGAGCGTTATGGTATTATGGGTAACCGAGTCCTCACTGAGTGTAGGAGTGATAGGTGCAGTTGCAGATGTGGTAGTTACATCCAATGGTACAGATGGGATACCTTCTAGGAGACCACTTTTAATTGCTATGACGTGATATGAGTAGGATGTATCAGGAGTCACGTCCTCATCAAGGTATTGGAAACCATTATCACGATGGACACCAGCATTGACGATGTCTATTTGAACAGTATCTCTAAACAACCTATAGAAGTTTACATCATCTACTTCATTCCATGAAATCGTGACACTGTCATGAGTGACTGCTATTTCCTCAAGTGTGACAATGGCTGCATCAGGTGCTGTAGGTGCAATTGGGGCAGCAGCAGTCCTTGCAGTGACCTCGTCAGCCGCGCCTGGCCCGGCAGAGTTTGTCGCTATAAGGGAATACTTGTACTCTGTGTCAGCAGCCAGGTTCTCATCAGTGAAAGTCAATGCATTGCCTGATAACACTTCAGTACCATCAGTACTGCCTGCAAGGGTTCTGCTCAGGGTATAGGCGACTGTATTATCCACTTTACCCCATGAGAGTGCCACTGTCGTATCAGTGACTTTTCCCAGTACAAGTGCAGGAGCTGCAGGTACAGCTGTGGCAACAGCAGTAGTTGCAGTGACCTCAGAAGGTTCACTTGGCCCGACAGAGTTTGTCGCTATAAGGGAATACTTGTACTCTGTGTCAGCAGTCAGTCCGGTATCAGTGGCAGTCAGTCCGGTATCAGTGGCAGTCAGTCCAGTTGTTTGCACTGGTACATTAGTACCACCCTCAACGATTCTGGTCAGGGTGTAACTGTCGGCATCATCCACTGCACCCCATGAGAGCGCTATGGTATCATGAGTGACTGCCCCTTTCACAAGTGCTGGAGTAATAGGTACAGTTGCTGTAGATAGAGTCAAAGTGGATGAGTCACTTGTCTGGGAAACATCATTGTGTGATTCGATACGATAAGTGTAAGTTCCAGGAGCGATGGTACTATCAAGGTATGATGGTGTAGTACGACTTCCTTGGTAGGCATCATCTCTATACACAGTATATTCTCTGGCACCATCCACTGCATCCCATAGAATCTCAATAGTTGTGTAAGTGATTGTTCCTGCTCTAAGTGTAGGAGGTGCAGGTTCGGTGCGTATGGGTATGCTGCCAAGTTCATCACCATCAAATGAGAGGGTGACTGTACCATCATAATCATACCCGACTGGTACCGTAGTAGATGATTCTGAACCTGCATCACCAGATGCAATGGGGACGGTATCTGTTGTACCACCGTATCCAATTGTGAAATCACCATATGTTAGCGGTGTGAATGATACGGTTGCCTCATCACCATCTACTGTTACACTAAAAGAGCCTGTTTGGATTGGAGATGTAGTTAAAATCAGTACGCCAGATTTGCCACTTTGCTGGAAAGCGATGTTAGATAACATGGCATGATAAGCGTAGGATGTGTAAGGATCCAAGCCAGTGTCAGTGTATGATGTATCAGCGGTATTTGCTATGAATTCACCATCTCTATATAACGAATAGACCAAGGCACCATCCACTGCACTCCATTCAATCTCAATGCTTGATTCGGTGATGATTTTTCCTGCTCTAAGTGTGGGTGCGGCTGGAATTGTATCAGTTGATGCTACAGTTGTAGATGCTGCAAACTTTGCAGAAGGAGCACTTGGCCCGGCAGAATTTGTTGCCGTAATTATATAATTGTAATCTGTATTAGCAATCAGGCCGGTATCTGTGGCAGTCAATATATCGCCTGATGCCACTATAATATCTCCATGTGTTACACCTAAAACTTTACCAGTATCTGTGGCAGTCAATATAATGCCTGATGCCAATGTTACATCACTAATGCCATCAACAATTCTGATCAGGGTGTAACTATTAGCATTATCCACTGCATCCCATGATAACGTTATGCTTGTTTCAGTGACTTCTCCCAGTACAAGTGCTGGAGTAGCAGGTGCTCCAGCTGTAGTTACATCCAACCCGGCAGATGGAACGCCTGTATACGTATCAGAATGTGATGTAATAGTAAAAGTGTAATTGGTTTCAGCAGTTAAATTATCAACAGTATGCGTCAAAGCACTGGTGCGTATTACCAATGTATTACCGTTGAACAGTGAATATTCAGTTGCACCAGTTGGTGCAGTCCATGTAATTATTACACTCGTATCAGTAATTTCTCCTGCAGAAAGTACAGATGGTACTATGGTTGTAACTGCATCCAGATCCTCAGATGGAACGCTTGTCCCGGCAGCGTTAGTTGCTGTGGCATGATATGTGTAGGATGTTCCGGGAGTTACTATATTATCAGTGTAGGATAATTCAGTGACAGGTCCCAGGGAAGCATCATCCCTGAACAGCTCGTATTCTGTGGCACCAGTCACTATATCCCATGAAATCACAACACTTGTCGGAGTGATTTCTCCCAGTACAAGTGCGGGTGGGGCAGGTCCAGTAGTTACAGATACACTGCCAACTTGTGCACCATCAAATGAGAGGGATACATCTCCATCATAATTATACCCGACTGGCACTATAGTAGTTGATGTTTCACCCAACTCATCATTTGCAATGCTGACAGTTCTCTGATCAGTGCCATATGCAATTATGAAATCGCCGGATTTTAATGGTACAAAGGATACGGATGCGTCATTAACGCCAGCTATGACACCAAAAGAGCCTGATGCAATTGGAGGTATCTCAATTGGCGTACCAGGTGTTGCAGTCGAACTTGTAGATACAACCAGATTGGCAGATGGTTCACTGGTCTGGGAAATGTCGTTAGTTGATGTGGCATGATAAATGTAAATCGTTTCAGGAGTCAAGCCAGCGTCAGGGTAGGATAATTCAGTGACAGGTCCCAGGGAAACATCATCTCTGAATAGCTCGTATCCTGTGGCACCAGTTTGTGCATCCCATTCAATCATAATGCTTGTTTCAGTGATTGCACCAGGTCTAAGTGTAGGAGGTGTTATGGTTGTAGATATTTCCAGATCAGCAGAGTTGTCACTTGTCTGTGGAATGTCGTTAGTTGATGTGGCATGATATGTGTAGGATGTTCCGGGAGTTACTGCAGTATCAGAATATGATGTACCAGTGACAGGTCCCAGGGAAACATCATCTCTGAATAGCTCGTATCCTGTGGCACCAGTTTGTGCATCCCATTCAATCACAATGCTTGTTTCAGTGATTGCACCAGGTCTAAGTGTAGGTGGTGCTATGGTTGTAACTGCAACCAGATTGGCAGATGGTTCACCGGTCTGGGAAATGTCGTTAGTTGATACGGCATGATATGTGTAGGATGTTGCAGGAGTCAAGCCAGTGTCAGGGTAGTATAATTCAGTGACAGTTTCCAAGAAAGCATCATCTCTGAATAGCTCGTATCCTGTGGCACCATTTACGGCAGTCCATGTAATCTCAATGCTTGTTTCAGTGATTGCTCCTGCGACAAGTTCAGGAGGTGCTATGGTTGTAACTGCAACTAGATCCTCAGAGTTGTCACTTGCCTGCGAAGCACGGTTATTTGATGTGGCATGATATGTGTAGGATGTTCCGGGATCCAAGCCAGTGTTAGTGTGGTTTAAACCAGAAATAGCTCTTATGAGAATGTCATCTCTATACAACTTGTAGAAGAAGGCACCTGGTTGTGCATCCCATACAATCACTATACTTGTCGAATTGATTGCTTCTTTCACAAGTACGGGTGGGGCAGGTAGTGTATATGCCCTAGCTGTAGTTACAGCCCGATTGGCAGAGTCCTCACTTGTCCCAACAGAATTAGTTGCTGTGGCATGATATGTGTAGGTTGATGCAGGAGTCAAGGTCTCATCAGTGTAGGATAATTCAGTGGTAGTTGTCACTGAGTTGCCATCTCTAAACAGCTCGTATCCTGTGGCACCAGTCACTGCATCCCATGTAATCACTATACTTGTCGAAGTGATTTCTCCTGACCTAAGTGCAGGTGGGGCAGGTGGAGTTGCTGCATCAGTCCTTGCAGTAACCTCGTTAGATGAACCACTTGGTCCAGCGGAATTTGTAGCTATAATGGTATACTTGTACGGTGTGTCAGCAGTCAATCCGGTATCAGTGGCAGTCAGTTCAGTTATTGGCACATCAACATTGCCGCCTGCAACAATTCTGGTCACGGTGTAACTGTCGGCATCATCCACTGCAACCCATGAAAGTGATATGGTTGTATCAGTGGTAGAGTCTACAGAAAGCACAGGTATTTCAGGTACAGTTGGTGCAACAGTTGGTGCTGCAAGTGTAGTTACAGACACGACATCAGAGGCGGCACTGTCTCCAGCTAGAGCCACTGCCTTTATGGAATAGGTGTAAGTTGTTGCAGGTTCCAAGGTATCATCAGTGTATGATATAGTGCCCCCAGAGACCGATATCTCAGTTGTCACGGTGTTAACTGTTCTGCTCAGCGTATAACCAGTTGCACCAGTCTGCTCATCCCATGAGAACACTACACTGTTATGAGTAATATCTCCTTTGACAAGTGTCGGGGTGCCAGGTATAGTTGATACTGATTCCCTTGCATATTCATGTCCACCAAATGAGATGACAATCTCACCAATAAAGCCATGACCAGTTGATAGTGTAATATTTTCGGTGGCATTACCTACTTCATCAGTATTAATAGTCCAGAGCGTGCTCGGACCACCTACTGCTTGAATCAGAAATGTGCCTGCTCTTAATGGTACAAAGGATACAGTTACATCTCCATCATCATGTGCAGTAGCGATAAATGTGCCTGCCTTGATTGCCAGTGTCCTTGCAGACTGGCTTGCAACATCCTTACTGTCAAATGAGAGGGTTACATCACCATCAAAGTCATACCCAACTGTTATTGTGCTCTCTTTTACTGCTGAATCTGATACATCCTCAGCTGAGACAGCAACTGTATCACTTGACTCACTAGATGTAATCGTAAATGTGCCTTCCTTTAAGGCTGTAAATGTCACAAGTAATTTGTCTGCATTTGCCGTATGGGTAACCTCAAAAGAGCCTGCCTTGATTGCCGGCGTTTCAACTGGTGCTGCAGTTGTAGATGCTGCAAACTCTGCAGAAGGAGTACTTGTCCCGGCAGCATTTGTTGCCACAATGACATACTTGTAATTAGTTGAAGGAGTCAGGTTCCTATCTGTGGCAGACAATATATCGCCTGATTCCACCACTACATTATCACCGCCATCAACAATTCTGGTCAGAGTGTAAGTTTTGGCATTAGCCACTGCACCCCATGCGAGCTCTATGGTATTATGAGTATTAGATGCAATACCAAGTGCGGGAGTAGCAGGTGCTGATGCTGTAGTTACTGTGTATGTTCTAGTTGCAGGGTTAGCTGCATTGTTTGATGCATCTACAGAATTATAAGTGATAATGTAATCGTCTGGTGTGTCTATATTGACATCTCCAGTTGTAGTAACTATAGAGTCATCATCAGTTCTGACTCCTTCAAGCAAGTTAGGTTGTGCTGAGCCAGCTTGTAGTGTAACGGTAAGAGGATTTACTGTGATTACTGGTGGTATGGTATCAAGTGTAATGACTAAAGCTGGTGATGCGTCAGATGTGTTGACTCTATCAGATGCTGTTGCAGTGAATGAGTTGGCACCTTCATCTAGTGCAACTCCTGTAAATGAGAAATTCCCGTCACCATCGGCAATTACTGTACCAGCTGATGTTCCTCCATTGAATAGTGCTACAGTTGTCCCGGCCTCAGCCGTACCTTCAATCGTGATTGTTTGTGTATTGACAGTTGCAGGTGAGGTGGTAATTGCAGGAACTGGTGGTGTTTCAGTATCAAGTGTAATGACTATAGCTGATGATGCTGCAGATGTGTTGACTCCATCAGATGCTGTTGCAGTGAATGAGTTGGCACCTTCATCTAGTGCAACTCCTGTAAATGAGAAATTCCCGTCACCATCGGCAATTACTGTACCAGCTGATGTTCCTCCATTGAATAGTGCTACAGTTGTCCCGGCCTCAGCCGTACCTTCAATCGTGAATGATTGTGTATTGACAGTTGCAGGTGAGGTGGTAATTTCAGGAACTGCTGGTGCTGTAACATCAGGTCCTACTGTTACAGTTTCAGTGATTGTTGTGGTTTGTCCATTGCTGTCAGTTACAGTATAAGTTACGATATATTCTCCAGAAGTGTTGACATTTACCAAGTCATCACCAACTACAATACTAGATGCAATTACTGAGATATCAGATTGATTGTTAATTGCACCTGGGGCGTATGTTCCGCCAAATGGTACTGCAGTGGAATAGTCAGCTGTTTTACCATCAACATCAAAGGTTGGCGGTGTGGTATCAGATACGGTAATTGTAATTGATTGTTGGTCTGGCGTGTTACCTGCTGTATCAGCTGGCGCATCATACAATACGGCGTATACTCCTATAACACTGGAGTTAGGCGCATCATCTGTAACTGTTACTGTTCCAGAGTAGGCTGGGTCATTATCTTCTACAGTAGCGTCAGGTATAGTGTAGGTGTTGGTTTGAGTTAACTCTATTGTTTCACTGGATCCTGATACCGTGATTACCGGTTTTTCGGTATCAAGTGTAATGACTAAAGCTGATGATGCTGCAGATGTGTTGACTCCATCAGATGCTGTTGCAGTGAATGAGTTGGCACCTTCATCTAGTGCAACTCCTGTAAATGAGAAATTCCCTGAACCATCGGCAATTGTCGTACCAGCTGGTGTCACTCCATTGAATAGTGCTACAGTTGTCCCGGCCTCAGCCGTACCTTCAATCGTGAATGATTGTGTATTGACAGTTGCAGGTGAGGTGGTAATTTCAGGAACTGCTGGTGCTATGGTATCAAGTGTAATGACTATAGCTGATGATGCTGCAGATGTGTTGACTCTATCAGATGCTGTTGCAGTGAATGAGTTGACACCTTCATCTAGTGCAACTCCTGTAAATGAGAAATTCCCTGAACCATCGGCAGTTGTCGTACCAAGAGATGTTGTTCCACGGAATAGTTCTATAGTTGCTCCGGCCTCAGTTGAACCGCCTTCAATTGTGATTGGTGTTGAATTTACAGTTGCAGATGGTGTGGTAATTGTAGGAACTGGCGGTGCTGTAATGTCAGGTGCTGCATCAGTCCTTGCAGTAACCTCGTTAGATGAACCACTTGTACCGGCAGCATTTGTTGCCGTAATGACATACCTGTACGGTGTCTCAGCAGTCAGGCCAGTATCAGTGGCAGTCAATGCATCAGTTGTTGGCACTTCTACATTAGCACCGCCTGCAACAATTCTGGTCAGGGTGTAACTGTCGGCACCAACCCTATCCCATGATAGTGTTATGGTATTATGAGCGGTATCTGTAATTCTGAGTGTCGGAGTTGCAGGAGATGTAGTTACAGATAACGGTGCTGATGGTTGGCTTTTCACAGTACGATCACTGTTATATGATTCGACAGTAAAGGAATAAGTTGTTCCAGGAGTTAAATTAATGTATGTATGCGTTGTGCCAATAACTGTTATTGGTCGTGAGCCCTCTAGGTGCAAGAAATAGTCAGCAGCGCCATGTATAGCAGTCCATGTAATTGTTACACTTGTATCAGTGACTGCTCCTTTCATAAGTACTGGTGCGGCCAGTGTTGTAGCCACATCCAGATCATCAGAGTCCTCACTTGACCCGGCAGCGTTAGTTGCTGTGGCGTGATATGTGTAGAATTTTCCCGGAGTTACTGTAGTATCAGTGTGGGATAATTCAGTGGTAGTAGTTGCTATGGAAACATCATCCCTGAACAGCTCGTATCCTGTGGCACCCTCCACTACATCCCATGTAATCACTATGCTTGTATCAGTGATTGCCCCGGTACCAAGTGCTGGTGCTGCAGGAACCGTAAGTACAGGTAACGCCGATGATGGTGAGCTTTTCACAGAATCACTGCTGCGTGACTCTGCAGCGAAAGAATAATCTGTACCGGCAGTCAGGCCAGTAACAGTATGCGTTGTGCCAGTAACTGTTGCTATTGGTGTTGCAGAATTATCTTGGTACAATAAATAGTCAGCAGCGCCATGTATAGCAGTCCATGTAATTATTACAGTTGTATCAGTGACTGCTCCTTTCACAAGTACTGGTGGTGCTATGGTTGTAGCTGCGGTCAGATCCTTAGATGCGTCACTTGGCCCGGCAGAATTAGTTGCTGTGGCGTGATATGTGTAGGATTTTCCCGGAGTCAATTCATCATCAGTGTGGGATAATTCAGTGGTGGTAGTTGCTATGGAAACATCATCCCTGAACAGCTCGTATCCTGTGGCACCATCCACTATATCCCATGAAATCACAATGCTTGTATCAGTGACTGCTCCCTTCACAAGTACAGGTGGTTCAGATGCTACGGCATTTTTAGCAGGTATATCTTCCCATACCGTATCGCCTTCATATAATATAGTAAAACTACTACCAGTACCTTGCGTACCAGTATCGCCAGTTACGCCGATTCTGTCAGCGGCATTTGCCAGTTCAAGATCTGTACTCAAAGAAATAATATGGGAATCGGTAAACACCTCTGCAAGTGTACTTTCACTGTCGCCTGTATCTAGATAAATAATATATGTGCCTTCTACAGATGGTACATTCTCCCAGGACAGTCTGATGAAATCGTTAGCCAGTCTTTCAACTGTTAGAGTTGGTGCTGTGGTGTCAGGTGTTTCATCAGTACTTGCAGTGACCTCGTTAGAAGATTCACTTGGTCCAACGGAATTTGTAGCTATAAGGGAATACTTGTACTCTGTGTCTGCAGTCAGGTTCTCATCAGTGAAAGTCGTTGCATCGCCGGATAACGCTTCAGTACCATCAGCACTGCCTGCAAGGGTTCTGGTTAAAGTGTAACTGTTGGCATTACCCACTGTACCCCATGAAAGTGATACAGTTGTATCAGTGGTAGAGTCTACAGAAAGCACAGGAGTTGCAGGTGCAGTTGGTGCTGCAGCTGTAGTTGCAGAAAACTCTGCAAATTCACTTCCTTGAATGCCGTTTCCGATACCGGTTGGATTAACTGATCTGACATAATATGTGTAGGATGTTTCAGGAGTCAAATCAGGAATATAAAATGATAGTTCAGTGACGGTATTAAGACGGATATGAAGAACAGTAGGATCGTCATAAATCAAATATCCTATGGCACCATCCACTGCATCCCATTCAATCGTTATACTTGTCGGAGTGACTGCTCCTACTCTAAGTATAGGAGGTGCAGGCGGAGTCCTTATGGATAAACTGTCAACTGGTACACTATCAAATGAGAGGGTTATATCTCCATTATAACTATACCCGACTGGTACTAGAGTAGATGATGTTTCACCCAACTCATCATTTGTAATGCTGACAGTAATGCTCTGATCAGTACCATATCCAATTATGAAATCACCGGATTTTAATGGTACAAAGGATATCAGTACATCAACAGCGCGTATTTCGATAGCAAAAGGTTCTTGAATTGCAGGTATCTCAATTGGCGTACCAGGTGTTGCAGTCGAACTTGTAGATACAACCAGATTGGCAGATGTGTCACTGGTCTGGGAGATATCATTGTGTGATTCTACACGATAAATGTAAATCGTTTCGGGTTCCAAGGAAACATCAGTGTATGATACGTCAGGGGTAGTTACTATGAGGGTACCATCTCTATACAATTTGTATTCTTGAGCACCAGTTGGTTCTTCCCATGCAAACTCAATGCTTGTAGGAGTTATTGTTGTTGCCTTAATTGTAGGAGGGGCAGGTTCGGTGTTTATTGGTATACTGTCAATTACATCACTGCCAAAGAAGAGGGCGACGGTTCTATTGAAATTATAACCGACTGGTACTATAGTGGTTGATACTGAACCTTCATCACCATCTGCAATGGTGACAGGGATGCTCTGATCACCATATTTAATGGTAAACTCACCGGATATTATTGGTACAAATGATACGGTTGCCTCATCACCATCAGCTGTAACATCAAAAGATTGTGCAGCCGAACTTATGGTTACGGCAAACTGGGCAGAAGGAGCACTTGTTTTGCCATCAGGTGTTGTTGCCGTAATTATATAATTGTATTCTGTCTCTGCAGTCAGGTTCTCATCAGTGGCAGTAAATATATCGCCTGATGCCACTGTTACATCATTAATGCTATCAACAACTCTGGTCAGGGTATAAGTTTCGGCATTATTCACTGAATTCCATGAGAGCGTTATGCTTGTTGGAGTGACTGCTCCCAGTAAAAGTGTCGGAGTTTCAGGTACAGTCGTTACAGACTCCCTTGCAATTACATCACCATTAAACAAGATGAAGATATCCTCAGCAAAGCCAGGATCAGCGTCTCTTATGGTAACTGTTATTGGTATATCTATCTGTCCCGTCTCGACAATTTTTTCTATGGGCACAATAGAATTAGCGTTAATGATAAATGTGCCTGCAAGTACAGGTGTGAATGATACGGTTATGGTTCCATCCGCATTATCAGCAAATGCCAGGGTACCTGCCTTGATTGGGTCTACCACTATAGTAGTTACATGCTGCCTTACAACCTCGACACTATTATGGAAAAGAATGACATTGCCTGTAAAAGTAGGGCCAAGAGTAATTTGGACCAATGCATGGTCACCCGTAACAGGGATATCTTTGGTATTGCCTCCCCACTCAACATGGTATGAGTCTAGCTCATAGGGCTCAAAGGATATCTGTGCTGTGATGCCATCAGATAATATGAAAACCTCAAAAGAGGTGTCCTCGATTACAAACTGATCAGTTGCGTAAGTTGGTGTTGTGACTGGTATAGGTATTGGAATTGTAGTTACAGTAATATCATCAGAACTGGCACTAAATCCAGCTGCTGCCACTGCCCTTATGGAATAAGTGTAAGATGTTTCAGGTTCCAAGGTATCATCAGTGTATGATATCCCAGTCCCAACGACGGGTATCTCAATTGGTCCTGTGCCACCTGTTCTGCTCAGCGTATAACCAGTTGCACCAGTCTGTCCATCCCATGAGAGACTAATGCTGTCATGAGTGACTGCTCCTGCGACAAGTGTGGGGGTGCCAGGTACAGTTGGTGCTGCAGTTGTAGATGCTGCAAACTCTGCAGAAGGAGTACTTGTCCCGGCAGCATTTGTTGCCACAATGACATACTTGTAATTAGTTGAAGGAGTCAGGTTCCTATCTGTGGCAGACAATATATCGCCTGATTCCACCACTACATTATCACCGCCATCAACAATTCTGGTCAGAGTGTAAGTTTTGGCATTAGCCACTGCACCCCATGCGAGCTCTATGGTATTATGAGTATTAGATGCAATACCAAGTGCGGGAGTAGCAGGTGCTGATGCTGTAGTTACTGTGTATGTTCTAGTTGCAGGGTTAGCTGCATTGTTTGATGCATCTACAGAATTATAAGTGATAATGTAATCGTCTGGTGTGTCTATATTGACATCTCCAGTTGTAGTAACTATAGAGTCATCATCAGTTCTGACTCCTTCAAGCAAGTTAGGTTGTGCTGAGCCAGCTTGTAGTGTAACGGTAAGAGGATTTACTGTGATTACTGGTGGTATGGTATCAAGTGTAATGACTAAAGCTGGTGATGCGTCAGATGTGTTTGGTCCATCAGACGCTGTTGTAGTGAATGAGTTCTCACCATCAGTCAGTGTAACTGTAAATGAGAAATTCCCTGTATCAGCAATTACTGTATCAACTGATGTTGCTCCCTTGAATAGTTCTACAGTTGTCCCGGCCTCAGCCGTACCTTCAATCGTGAATGATTGTGTATTGACAGTTGCAGGTGAGGTGGTGATTATAGGAGCTTCTGGTGGTATGGTATCAAGTGTAATGAATATAGCTGATGATGCGTCAGATGTGTTTGATCCATCAGATGCCGTTACAGTGAATGAGTTGGCACCCTCAGTCAGTGTAACTGTAAATGAGAAACTACCTGAATCAGCAGTTACTGTATCACCAGTTGATGTTCCTCCCTTGAGCAGTGCTACAGTTGTCCCGGCCTCAGCCGTACCTTCAATCGTGAATGATTGTGTATTGACAGTTGCAGGTGAGGTGGTGATTATAGGAGCTTCTGGTGCCGTATCATCAGGTTCAGGTCCAGTAGTTACAGATTCCCTTGCAACCTCGGCACCGCCGGAAATTGAAATGATAACATTGCCAGTATAATCATACCCGACTGTTTCTATGTGAATGTTTGGGATGGATGCATCACCAATTCTAAAGTTAATGATAGAACCATTCTCAAATTCAATTACAAAATTACCGGGATGTGAGGATGTGAAGGTTATGACTACTTTATCTCCGTCAGTATGAGGGGCACTGGTGAGAGTGTATGTGTGAGAAGCAGTACTTGCAGGAAACTCTGCAGAAGGTTCACTTGTTCCGGCAGCATTTGTTGCCGTAATGGTATACTTGTACGGTGTGTCAGCAGTCAGGCCAGTATCTGTGGCAGTCAATGCATCAGTTATTGGCACTGGTACATTAGCACTGCCATCAACAATTCTGGTCAGGGTGTAACTGTCGGCATTAGTCACTGCACCCCATGAAAGTGTTATAGTTGTATCAGTAGTTGCTCCTGCAGAAAATACGGGAGTAGCAGGTGGAATAATTATGGATACACTGCCAATCACCTCACCACCAAATGAGAGGGTGACTATACCACTATAATCAGACTCAACTGGTAATGTAGTAGTTGATTTCACACCTAATACAGTATCTGCAATGTTGACATTAATGCTCTGATCAGTACTATATCCAATCGTGAAATCGCCGGATTTTAATGGTGTAAAGTATGCAGATGCTGTTCCATCATCAACAGCTATGACACTAAAAGAGCCTGATGCAATTGGAGGTATATCAGCTGGCGTATCAGGTGATGCAGTCGAACTTGTAGCTACAATCAGATTGGCAGATCTGGCGATGGTACTTGGAGCGCTATCAACTGCGACGACAGAATAAATGTAAACTGTTTCAGGAGTCAGGCTCACATCATTGTGTGATGTACCACCGATAACTTGTACTCCGGGAAGATCAGATCTAGTCAACGCATAGTTGAAGGCACCAGGTACTGTATCCCATGTAAGCCCAATGCTTGTCGGAGTGATTATTCCTGCGACAAGTTCAATTGGTGCTGCAGGTGTAGTTACAGTCAGATCCTCAGATGAGTCACTTGCCCCGACAGTGTTAGTTGATGTGGCATGATATGTGTAGGATGTTCCGGGAGTTACTGTAGTATCAGTGTATGATGTATCACGAGTAGTTTCTATGAGAGCATTATTTCTATACAATTTGTATTCTGGATCACCACCTTGTGCATTCCATGAAATCTCTATGCTGTTATGAGTGACTACTCCTTTCACAAGTACAGGTGGGGCAGGTGCAGGTACTGGTGCAAATATTCGAACAGTTTCAGCAGCATCAATGAAGGTATTAATACGACCACTTATGCCAATTTCTTCTTCATTAGTTAATTCGTCAAATTTGGAATCAGTGGTAAGCCAAGTATGATTGTTATCGGTTCCAGGAATAGTCTGTAAGAATTTAGTGGTGCCATCTTTAATTGTAAAAGAAGTATAGCCGTTGGCTGTAACAGTCGGTAGATTACTCCACTCTAATAGGATGGAATTGTCAGCCTGTCTTGTAGCTGTTATAGTTGGTTCAACGGTTGCATTTGGGGTGAGTGGAGGTACTGGTGCAAACGTTATTGAACCTATCACATTACTGCTAGTAATACTAGCCATGCCAATTTCGTCTGCACTATTTATTCTCTCAAAAAAGGTCGTAACTGTAGGAATAATAACAAAGTTATTGCTAGTCGGTTCTAAATCGAAGATACGATCAGATATAGTAGTACCCTCCTTTAGCAAAATCCGATATTGATAGTCAGTCGGTATATTACTCCACTCTAATCGGATGGAATTGTCAGCCTGTCTTGTAGCTGTTACAGTTGGTGGTTCAGGTCCAGTCGTTACATGTGCCCTTGCAACTTCAACTCTATCAGATACCCCGTCTCTAAAGAAAATGACGATATCTTGATCAAAACCATAACCTATCGTTATTGGGGGTACAACTTTATGTGTACCTGTCTGACTAACACTAACATTTTCAGTATTGAAAGCACCATATTCAATATGATATACACCGACTTGTAGCGGTGTAAAAGATATATTTATTTGATCGCCATTGGAACCATTCGTTTCAATACTAATAGTGCCGTCCTCGATTGCCGTCTGAGTATCTGCATAAGTTGGTGTTGCGGCATTAAAAGAGGCCGGTGCAGGTGTGGTGGTTACTTTCAAAGGAGTAGAGAATGCACTTGTCTGGCCAATATCATTGCGTGCTACGACACTAAAAGTGTACTCTATACCAGGAGTTAAACCATAAACAATGAATGATGTATCATCAGTATTTCCTCGGTTAGCGCCGTCTCTGTACACTGCGTATGATGTGGCACCTTCCACCGCATTCCATGTAATCTCAATGTTTGTCGAAAAGATGTCTCCTGTTCCAATTACGGGTGCGGAAGGTGGTGCAGTCAAGGTCGTTACAGGTATCTTTGCAACTTCTTCACTGTCAAATGAAACGACAACGTCGTCATCATAACCATAACCTATGAGGACGTCGAACAAGCCTTGACTTTCATTTATGTGAGTAACATCAGCAGTGAAAGAAACGCCACCGTCGCCATATTCAAATGCGTAGCTGCCGACTTTTAGCGGTGTAAAGATAATGTTTATCCTATCTCCTGCAGTATTCAGTTGATATCTAAGAGAGCCTGCCTCGATTGCCGACTGGCCAGGTATGTAAGATGGTGCGTTAGGATCCGGTCCAGTCGTTACATGTATCCTTGCAACGTCCTTACCTCCAAATGAAAGGATGACATCATCATCAAAGCCAAGGCCAACTGTTATTGCAATCTCTTTTACTGCTGATGTTACATCCTCAGCAGAAACAACAGCTGTCTCACTTGCATCACCTGCCGTAACTGTAAATGTTCCTTCCTTTAACGGTACAAATGTCACACGTAATGTGTCTGCATCTGTCGTATCAGCAACCCTAAAAGAGTCTGCTTGGATTGCCGGCGATGCAGGCGCAATCGTTACATGTATCCTTGCAACTTCTACACCGTTTAATTCAGCGATAACATCATCATCATAACCTTGACCTACTTTGATGACGGATTCTTTTTCTGGACCTAATGAAGTAATATCAGAGGTGGCAACGCCGTCGTCGCCATATTTAAAACTAAATGTGCCGGTTTCTGTTGGCGTATAGAATATTTTTATCCAATTTCGATTGGTAAGCACCTCATAACGTAAAGGGTTCGCACCTTCCTGGATTGCCGTCTGACCTTCTACATAAATTGGTACGCCAGGATCCGGCCCAGTCGTTACATGTATACGTGCAACTTCTATACTGTTTGAGAAAATAACAATATCATCATCATAACCATAACCCACCGGTATTGCAATAGTCTGATCCTCACCTGAAACAACCGGGACATTCTTCTCACTATCACCAAATGTAAATCCAAGTGTGCCAGTCTCTAGCGGCGAAAACCACACATTTACCGTATCTCCTGAGGAAGGCAGTATAACAGCGAAAATGCTTTCATCAAGTGCCGTCTGGGCATCTGCGTAAGTTATTTGTGTGGAAACTTGAGCCTCTGCACTTGCAAGGAGAAGCGATATGGCAAACATGACAACCCCTCCCCCCATTAACGCAGAGAATAATACTTTATTCAATATTGTAACAGAATTATTTGTGATTTATAAAAGCTTTGAAAGTTGTATTGTGATATGGAGGTATGAATCTATGAGTTTTATGCATGAACTTTTCTGCATACAGATCACCAAAACTATACAATTTGTGCCTGTTCAGAATCTTTACTTTGAGGCATTCTGAATTAGGATTGGGTATTCTGCCCCTAACACATACTTTGACAGATCAAACAAATTACAATCCCTGTTGTATCTCCATTCTATGATGTATGGTAAAAATTTGCCCGGATTCACTCCATGATGCTTTGCCGTGCCCTCTTTGGCAAAACTCCAAAAGCCCTCAATACAATTAATGTAAACACCTTTGCCAAACATCCTGCAGTTGATCTATTGAGGGATGTTTGTATCCATTGAACACAAGCGAGCCATATCCCTTCCACTTGTGTACACAATGCTTCCTTTTTTCACTTTTCTAAGTGTACTTTTCAGAAGTAAGAATTGATTCGTGTAAAAAATGCAATTCATCTAACATCAAGCAGGTATAAGAAAAAACAAGAGGGATAATATCCAGTTGTTCAAGTGCAAGGACTCCCATACGAAATCGTCTCCAACCCTACTGAGGACACTTACTAGCGTGCTTTGCTGAATCAGGACATCTCAGATATGCTTTGCATCTTCTTATACTTTCGTTGTGTCAGTTCATGATTTTGTGTACGATACTCTTCAGAATTTGTTAGCATGTACCAGATTATTGCAAGCATCTGTCTTGCAGCTGCCACCTTTGCCTTTTGTTTTCCTCTTCTCTTTGCAATTCTGAAATAGAATGATCCCATTCTTTCATCAAATCGTACTGTAGTATTTGCAGCCTCTACCATTGCGTTACGTAACCATGCAGAACCCCTCTTTGTTATTCCGCCTCCTCGGTGCACATCTGCACTATCCCTGTGCGACGGTGCAAGTCCTGCATATGAGACTAGTTTTTCGTATGTATCAACCTTCACGCACAAATCAATATCATTACACAAAAAGATCTAAGATCAACTAAATCATCACACAACACATGCCAGATTGTGATCATGAGAAAATCATCATACAATTACAAGAAGGGATGAAACAACAGCAAGAAGAGATAAAACAACTACAAGAAGAGTCAAAACAACAAAAACTAATCATAGAGAATCTCATAGAATCAAACAAGGAACTGCAAAAAAAGCTGTCATATTATGAGAATGCGCACTCTCCGCCATCAAAGAATTCCCTTGAATGGAGAAAGCAAAAAAGACAACACAGACAGTCAGGTGAACTAAGACGTGGTGGAATAGCAGGACACGTTGGCAAGACACAGAAATTCAGACCAACTAGCACCAAACACCACAGATCAGATGCATGTCCTAAATGCGGTAGTGAAAATATTCATCAAACCAAAACCTGCAAAAGGATAATGGTTGAGATTCCTCCACCAACACCCTACGGTATAACTGAGCATGTTTTGAATCAATACATCTGCATGGACTGTTCTGATAATTTTCAAACCACGGGAAACCTTCCACCACATGGATGTTTTGATGGTTCAGTGATACGTGAGGTCGTCTCACTGTTCTCAAAGAGAATGCCATACGATACCATCAGAACCACACTCTATGAAAGATATGGATTAGAAATCAGCAATACAACCGTACAATCCATTCTTCGCAACGGTAGTGTGATGTTAGAGTCATTTTACAATACAATCCACAGCGAAATCGTGACTGAAAAGATTCTCGGAATCGATGAGACAGGATTTTCAATTGATGGAAATACTGGATGGATGTGGGTTGCAAGAAGCAAGACTAGTGCACAGTATGCCTTGGAGTACAGCAGAGGTGCCAATGTTCTAAAAAAGTACTGGAAGAAATTCAAAGGAACCCTAGTGTCTGACGGATATGCTCCGTACAGGACAGTATTTTGTGATAACACAAAGCAGAGATGCACCGCACACCTGCAGCGCGATGCCAAATATCTGGCAATAAAATCAAAAGACAAAAAGGCCAGGATTCTATATGAGAAACTCTCAGGGATGCTAGGTCATGCCAGGGTTTGGAGTGTAGGTAATCGTCATACAAAACGGCGGGAAACGTACAGGGATGATTTACTAAAACAGCTGGACCGTATCATTGCACGATATTTGAAAGGTGATACGGAGATGGTTCAGTTTGGCAAGAAGCTAAAGACTGCAAGGAACAGCATGTTTACGTTTGTCATGGATGGCGATGTCCCGTCAACTAACAATGATGCAGAGAATTCCATTCGAAAGTGCGTGATGCAGAGGAATGTTCGCGGGCAGATGAAGAGTGATCAGGGCATGAGGATGATCTCAGTCTTTCTCACATGCTTTGAGACATGGAGAATAAGGGAATTGAACATGTTTTCTGAGATGGCAAAATACATCTAAGTGCTTGATTCATACGCGGATAGGTCCTAATAAAGGGATGAAGATAGCATTGAGGAAGAAGCCTCGTATGGATACATGTCCGTCATCTTTTGATTGAAAGTATTCCCTAGCGAAGGCTATGCCTTGGGATGCAAAAAAGTAGGAAATGTTTAAAAACAATTCACATGGATACATACTAAATATATGATTTAAAGTATACGTACACAAAATATCCACACTAAGACTTGTGGGAAAAACACCGACTACAAAAATTTACTGGTTTTTTATCTGGAGTAGTTATTATCTCAAACACTCCATCAGCAAAATATTTGGCTTCATATTCTTCAACAAAATAACCCCAGCCACCTTGTTCTTTTTCGTGATAACCATCTTTTTTGTATAGCTCATGCTCAGCTGGTATCTTATGTATCGTAACATGAGGATTCATAATATTGTAATATACCGCATACTTTACACGTAAATGTCGTTCCAATATAGGATCTAACTCTTTCTACTAATTAATATTAGTGTCTGAATTTATTTTTTCCTTGTATTTTATATATTCCTCAAGTATATCATGGCAATCTCTACAGATCATCACTTTTTTATCTAGGTCTTTATCGTGATGCTCTGTAAGGTTTTTGAGTTTTTTACAACATGGACATGAACCAATCCCACCCATAAATTTAATGAAATTCTACGACTATTATAAATTGATCAATCAAGGTAGGATTTTCATTGAAAGCAACAGAGACTGCACTACTAACATTTTTACAAGTGCCTAAACAACTTATCATTCCAATATATCAAAGAACATACAGTTGGACTGAAAAACAATGTGAACAGTTATGGCAGGATATTATTAGAGTAGCAAAAGATGATAAAATTCCCAGTCATTTTATTGGGTCCATAGTTTACATTGAAAAGGGATTATTTCACATAACAAATATACCTCAAATTCTTGTAATTGATGGACAACAAAGACTAACTACAATATCATTACTTCTTGCAGCATTAAGAAAAACATTAGATAATCAAAATACAGAAATTACAAAAAAGAGAATTAATGACTATTATCTATTTAATAATGTAGAAGAAGGAGAAATTAGATACAAGCTAATTTTAACACAAAGTGATAAAATCACTCTACTTGACATACTTGAAGAAAAATCACTCCGAGAAAATTATTCTAAAAACATCAAAGATAATTTTGATTTTTTTGAAAAAAAAATTTCAAAAAACAGTATAGATCTGAAATTGTTATACAGAGGTATTCAAAAGCTTGTAATTGTGGATATTGCACTTGATAGAAATCATGATGATCCGCAATTAATTTTTGAGAGTCTAAACTCTACAGGATTAAAGTTATCACAAGCTGATTTGATACGAAACTATATTCTAAATAAATTAGAACGAGAAAAACAAGAGAATATTTACAATGATCATTGGTATCCAATGGAAGAAAGTTTTGGTCATTCAGAAGGCTCAAAAGATTTTGATAGATTCATGAGAGATTATCTAACTATAAAAACAGGACAAATACCAAATATGCGTAATGTGTATTCTAGCTTCAAAGAATATGTGTTAAAATCTAAAGAATTAATTGAAGATTTAGTATCTGATATTCATTATTTCTCAAAGTTTTTTGTCAAACTAGCTTTTGAAAAAGAGCGTGATAAAAATTTGAGAGAAATCATTTGTAATATTAATGCACTAAAAGTTGATGTGTCTTATCCATTCTTGTTAGAAGTTTTAGTTGATTATGCTAGATTGATAATTTCTAAAGAGGATGTTCTTGAGATATTTTTAATGGTTGAAAGTTATGTTTTTAGACGTGCAATTTGTGATATTCCTACTAATTCACTAAACAAAACATTTTCCAATTTGGCTAGTGAAATAGACAAGGATTCATATGTTCAAAGTCTTAAAGCTTCTTTTAATCTAAAAGACTCATATCGTAGATTTCCAACTGATTCAGAATTTAAAAGACAATTTGTTATTAAAAATGTGTATAATTTTCAGAATAAAAAATATCTTTTTGATAAACTAGAAAATTACAACCATAAAGAGTATTGTAATGTTGATGAATACACAATAGAACATATTATGCCTCAAACTATTACTGAAGAATGGAAGATTGAATTGGGATCAGATTGGAATAGAGTACATGATAAGTTTCTTCATACTGTTGGGAATCTTACTTTAACTGGTGACAACCTCAAACTAAGTAATAAATCATTTTCAGAGAAAAAAAAGATGAATGGGGGATTTGCACAAAGTCCAATTTTTATTAACTCAAGTCTTGTGAATATTGAATCTTGGAATGAGAATGAAATCAAAAAACGAGCAAATGATTTAGCTAAGAAAGCAACAAGTATATGGAAATTTCCGCAATTAGAATCAGATATTTTAAAAAAATACCATAAAGAAGAAGAGTATGATGTTACTAAATCTGTGAATAATATAAGACATGATGCAGCAGTCAAAGCTCATGAGACCAGAAGAAAAAACAAATTAAATTAGTAAACAAAACATTTGCTAAAATCAACTAGTTATTGTGATTACTGGGTTCTGATGATAAATAATATGGGACTTTATTTTCAATTAAAACACTTTGAGCCCATACAGACTCGTTTGGGAATCCTAGGATATAGATCCAAATAACAGTTTAATAGTGATAATTAGGTATGATTTATTGAAGATGAGCCTAGTTCATTTAAATTTTTTTAACAAAATTGGCAAAAATATAAATTTCCCTATCTTAAGATCATCGATCCAAAGTGAAAATAAATTGCAGGGAATTACACTAAAATCAGATTTTAAAAAATACACAAACCACAGATTAATAAAAGTATGAAATTAATGATAGGAGTAAATATTATTAAATTATTATGACGTTACAATCTGCCAAAGTTATATTGACTGGTTATGATAAACCAAAAATTAAAGAGTCTGTCAAAATGATAATAGATTATTCAAAAAAAAATAATTTACAAGTTATGAACAGTGATTCCAAAATTGAATCTAAAGCTAAATTATGGGGTTGTGAAAAAAATAATATTGAGCAAGAAATTATTTTCCTAAGTGGAACTATGGATAATTTACAAAAAATTCTGTATGTTAAAACTAAAAATGGTATTTATCTCCAGTTATTACTCCAGTGAGCAAATTTATTTTTATAGATATGACAAGTAATGATCTAAATTCTTTTGACAAAAATTATTCTAAGGAAACAAATAATGCTAGGAAATTTGTCAAAAATTTAAGTCGTACTAGTGGTATTTATGCAGTGGCACATTTTGATTTAACTGGATCAACTAAAAAAATGATCAAAAATCAAGAGAATACTATCACAGAAATGTTAACACATAATAAAATTTGTAGAAATTTAATTGAAAAAAATGGAGGAATAGTGATTAAAGAACTTGGTGATGCAATACTAGCTACATATTCAAATGCACCACAAGCTTGTCAATGTGCATTAAATGTAATTTATAATTTTCAAAAATATGGAAAAGGTATTATCACCAAAGTAACTATAACTGCTGGCACGCTTGAAAAAATTAAGACTTCGAAAGAATTTGATATTTATGGTGTACCTGTAAATCTTTGTAATAGAATGTCAAAATATGCATTTAAAAATTCCATTATTATTGAAGAAAAAAGATATGATGATATAAAATCATGGTTGCCTAGGGATGAAAGACTTGTATTTAGAAATCCAAAAATTGAATCATTGGATGATTTTGGATCGATTGCTATTCGTAGGATTACTCTAAAAAAATAATAAAAAATAAAACTTTCAAAGATATTACGTAAAATACATGCTATTTGGTTTTGGTTAGTTGCATTATTTGCATTTACCTTTGGATTTGTGCCTATATTTTTGTATGTATCCATGTGAATTGTTTTTATACATTTCCCACTTTTTTGCATCCCGAAGCATAGCCTTCGCTAGGGAATGCTTTCAAACAAAAGATGACGGACATGTATCCATACGAGGCTTGTTTCTCAATGCTATCTTCATCCCTTCGTTAGAACCTATCCGCAGTTATCAACCGAGGCCTGTCCCTCAACATACAAAACGCGACTTGCACAGTCCTAACTGTAATTCTGTACAAATTCTCTCCTCTCTTTTAGCATCCAGTAAATCACTCGCAGAATCTGGGATGATGCAGCAACTATATCTTTTGATGAGCCTCTCTTTTTCTTAATGCGATTGTAAAATTTTGTAATGTCACTGTTCTTGTCATGTAGTGTATGGGCATGGACGCATTGGACAAGGGCCCATCGTAGTGTCATGCTTCCTCTTTTGGTTATGCTGCCGTGATGTAATCTGCAGAGTTTCTGACTGATGGCACGACTCCTGCATATGCGCATAACTTGTGAGAGTCATTGAATCTGTTAATATCTGCAATTTCTGCTGCAATAACTAGTGACGAGTAGTCACCAATTCCGGGTATTGATTTTATTATCATGGCATCAGGACTGGCCTTTACAGCAGCATACACTCTTGAATTAATCTCTGCAATTTGCAGATTGATATGGCCTATCTGTCGTAGAAATCCATCTATGCGATAGTCACCTAGGGAGGTGAGTCTTTCGTTGTATGTTACAGTGAACGGGACCCCGGGTATCTTGATTCCCTCCTGTAACAAAATTCCATGAACAGAATTTTTGAGAGATGTCCTCCACTGAACAAGCTTTTTTCTGTATCTTACCAGTTGACGATGTTTTACTATCTTTTTGTTTGGAATATGGCATGTTGCAATGTATCCCCCACGCAAAAGATCTGCCAGTATCCTGGCATCAATCTTGTCTGTTTTTTTTGATGCAGCTATTGCCTTTGTAAGATAGGGGTTTGAAAGTGTAACATTTTTGTATCCCAATTCATCTGTAAGAAATCTATACGTGTTATACCAGACTGATGATGATTCCATGACAATATTGGCATGAATTGGTATGTCTGTAAAATGTTTCCTGATTGATTCATGAGTGTTCTCAACTTTTATGTTTTGTAATATCTTTCCGTCATTATTCATTGTTGCCACTTGAAGAAATTTCTTGTGCAAGTCAATGCCAACATACATGCCCTTGTCTTTTTTTGCCCTAATCTGTTTCTTTGAGGACGATTGATTACGACTCCTGGACCTGGGTTCATTTCCTATGCTATCTGAATTCCTTCTTTTGGTATTCACATATAGTTATCATTGAGCATCTGACATTTCTTTATGAATCATGAAGACATGTTTGTGTTGTTGTTAGATCCATATTATCATCAAATATTTACAAAATGAACAGTTTTAGGATGAGTTGGAAAAACTATCTCTGGAATCATATGCGCCATCAGCCAGAACTTTTGTTATTTTACTGCCTATCTTTTCTGTCTTAACGTCAACTACCCCATGAATTTTCAAGAATCTGCGTCTCTGATTCCATTTCTGTTCCATCCATTAATAATCTAAAATCAGATGGTCAATCATGCAATACGGTAATTAAGCGTAAAAGTTTCTCTGACTGGAGCGGACCAATCTTTGCACAGCCCTGCAGGTATGCTCAGACCGGTAAACGTTTGAATCAAACTATTGTGGGTTTGAAAGTTTAATTACCGTACTTGTACACTATATTCCATGCAAACAGATCTTAGATGGACAATGGAAGAAGTACAAGGATTTGCAAAATGGGATGCAGACCGTAAGAGTGGCAAACTAGGTGCACCCAAGCATTTCAAAACGGTAGATGAACTAGAGAGTTGGTTACATAAGCAAGACTAACCACTGGTCCGTTGATGTTCCTTCACTAGATTTTAAAAAACAGTTTGATAAATTACAGTCATCATCACAAGAAAAAATTATTCAACATTTAAAAGAACTAATTGCAATGGCTAATCCTGAAGATCATAATTTTTCAATTGACTGTCCCAGAATACAGGGATTCAATCATGCTGTAAAATATATTCTTGATTCAAATCTGACATTGCTTGTTGCATTAGATAGGATAGATAGCGGAGTGAAGATTGACCGCATAATTACTCTTTATTCTTGTTCTGAATAATGCTATTCTGAATCAATAGCGAAGAGTCAAAGTTCGCGAACTAAAAATCATCAAAACAAAAGACTTTTTGATCACTACACACAATGAAACACATGAACAAGTTAGAACAGCTTGAAGCAGCATACAAAAAGAAAAACTCCAAAGATATAGTCAGGATGCTTGCAGTACTAATGGTTCTCAAAGAGAGTAAGGAATTAGAGTACACCACACAAACACTATACCGCTGTACAAACTGGGTACGCAAATGGGTTGATCGTTTTAACGTAGATGGCCTATATGATCACCCAAGGAGTGAAAGACCATGTGTAATCCCAAAGAAGCAAATGAATTCTATCATGTTCAAAATTATGTCGACACTATTTACACCTGTAATGCTGCAGCAGACAATATTTGATTCTACTGGAATAAAATTTCACATAACACATGTCAGAAAAATAATGCGCCAGTATGGAATGTCTGCTAAAACTGCACAAAAATATCACATCAATCATGCAAGTGCAATAGCCGTGCGCAGCTGGGCAGCAACGCATGAAAAAGAGAATTCCACGCCTAAAAAAGAGTGGATTCACCATTGCAATGCTTGATGAGGCATTCTTTGTCAGGGATGTAAAGGCAGGACGAAAATATTGCTCACCAGTTGCCAAAAGAATATTTCTCCCATATGTGGGAGACCATGAGAGTTTGGCAGTGTATGGAACAGTTACAATCAATGGAGACCAACTGTTTAGAATTTATAAAAAATTCAACGGTATAACATTTGTAGAATATCTAAAAGAGATACACTACAAATATGGTAAAATTGCGTTGATACTTGACAGGGCATCAGTGCACAAATCAAAGAAGGTCAAGGACTTTTTGACAGATAATCCAGATGTTAAACTGATTTGGCTACCAAAAGGATCCACCATATCTAAACATGATAGAGCAGTGTTGGAAAATAAGCATGTGTTGTTGGTATCAGAATATTATGCAACGTTTACAATAATGAATAATTTAGTGTCACAATACTTTGGAACAAAAAAATTCAAACTTGATGTTGTTAATTATATTTTTAGAAATCCTGCAAAGATGTTCACGAACTTTTGATCGTCGCTATACATGTCCGTCATCTTTTGTTTGAAAGCATTCTCCAGCGAAAGCTATGCCTTGGGATGTAAAAAAGTGGGAAATGTTTAAAAACAATTCACATGGATACATACGTTTACTATCTCTTATCATGCAACTAAACCACCATGTTATCTGTCAGATGTATTATACGGGTGCAGTAGAATCTGGTCTGATTAATCCAAAAAGTACAAAAATTTAATAAATTATGATATCATTTGTCATATTTATGAACAGGCTAGACAGGGAAATAATGTGAAACCATCCCACCAGATATTTTCACAAAATACCCTCGGGATTTGTTTGGTACTTTTCATTTGATGCCTGTTCAGGTTCTCCCATATCATTTAAAATTGATTATAATCCATTGATTCAAAGAAAATATTTTGATTATATGTTATTCAGATTATGCCGTCTTATCCACCAAACCCAAACAGCAAGCAAACCAATTCCAGTCGCTAAGATAAATACTAAATTTACTATTCCATCATAAATTTTAATTTCACCTAAAATAAAAATACCACCAACTACTACTCCCGAAATAGTTATCAAACAACTAAAAATCCATGTATAACAAGCGGACCCAAAAGTTTTGAGAATTGGAACTTTCATTTTAACAACTCTCTAATCTGTTTGATTATCATAGGAATCCCAACAAGTGGCATTAAATTTGCAGGAAAAGGAAAAAACAAACCACCAACCAAAGCAAAAATACCCAAACCTATTGACAGATAAATTCTCTCATTTTTTGGAATGGCATCTGATGTTTCTGATTCCATCGTTTTGTTTTCATCATTAAAAGGCGTGACAAAATTTCTAAATAGTGTCACCGTTTCCTGATTATATATCACAAAACCCTTGCGTAATTGTATCATTTTATTTTCAGCCAAAATAAATTTGGGTTTAAAAATAATTTTATTTGAAAAAATATTTAATAGCACATTATGTTCTTTAATTCCATAGTTTTGATTTTCATGATAAACAAGTTTGTTTACAGTCTTTACCTATTTTTTTAAAGGTAAAATCAAATTTTTGACTTGATTTTATTTCATACATTTTGAATAAGTTTTGCTTTGTTCTCATCAATTAATGCCAATAATGATTTATCAAATTCAGAACGTAAAGAAAATTGTTGTTTAAGTTCTAATTCTAAATTTATTAAGTTACTCAAGCCACATTTTCCCAGATCGTATTTTATTTTGTTATTATCCAATTTCTCATATTCTAATTTCACACCAAATTTTTTAAATAAAACAATAGATTCATCTAACAATGGAATCATCTTACTAATGAATAATTTTTGAAGTTCCACGGAATTTTCTTGTGCGCCCATAACTATACCAGGATTATTAATCATATTATCAAATCAGATATATAATATTTATAAATTTATGCAAGTTCTGGAACGTCATCATGATATTTCAAATCCTTCTTCAGGTGTTTTGAACCAATTTCCATATTCTCAAGATCGTAGAACTGTGAAAAGCCCACATGACTCTGGTCAATCCTAGTGATCTAGCATAGATAGTGGTCAGAAGTGACAAATATGGATCTTCTCAAGATTGCCCAAACCCTTTTGAAATCATTCTCCATGTAACTTCTTGGATACTCCATTAATTTTGGTATATCCCAAGACAGAATGGCAATGGATGCATATCTTGATACCATAGATATGACGCAAAAACAGATCAACACAATTGAGATAAAGATTGCAGTAATGAGGATGAGAAAACAAGACTACTAATGATCATTCCTGGAATAAACTATGTCACGGCATTGACAATAATTTCAGAGATAGTTGACATCAGCAGATTTGCAACAGCAGAAAAACTAGTCTCATATGCAGGACTTGCACCATCGCACAGTAATGCAGATGTGCACCGAGGAGGCGGAATAACAAAGAGGGGTTCTGCATGGTTACGTAACGCAATGGTAGAGGCTGCAAATACTATAGTACGATTTGATGAAAGAATGGGATCATTCTATTTCAGAATTGCAAAGAGAAGAAAACAAAGGTGGCAGCTGCAAGGCCGGATGCTTGCAATAATCCGGGTACATGCTAACTCTGAAAGTGTATCGTACACAAAATCATGAACTGACACAGCGAAAGTATAAGATGCAAGGCATATCTGAGATGTCCTGATTCAGCAAAGCACGCTAGTAAGTGTCCTCAGTAGGGTTGGAGACGATTTCGTATGGGAGTATTCAAGAATTTTTTATATCACTTCTGACCAGGGGTTTTTTCAAGGGGGTCGGGCAATCTTGAGAAGATCCATATTTGTCACTTCTGACCACTATCTATGCTAGATCACCAGAACTGACCAGAGCCACCAGCGGCCGGCGGATTTCGGTGATCAGACCACTATTTCGCACCAGAGTCACACAATAGAAATAATGATCAGAATTTATTTTTTTGAATAAAACACGTAATTAGGGATTATTCGTTTAGATATTTGAGATTAGGATTTGTTATCTCTACCATAGAGAGTTTTATGGTCGTCTAAATCTATCAAATGTATAACATGCTCATCATGACTGATAGAAAAAATCAAAGTATGTGACTTTGTAAGATGACGTCCAAAACAATTTTTATATCTTCCATGTTTTCTAGTCCCTAATTTTGATGGATTTTCATTATCATTTAATAATTTTACATCATTCATAAAAGAGTGAAAATTACCTAAGAGCTGTTTGTTTGACTTGAATTTTCTTAATCTAGTGTCTATTACTGACTCTTGGGCAACATCCCACATAACACATTCTAATTAGTGATTTTATGTACATGTTCTAAATATTCATCCGGGGTGTATTTTTTCAAATGTTTTGTGTTTAATGATTGTAATTCTTTATCTAATTCTGAATTGAATTTGATATTGTTTTGAGTTAATTTAAAAACTGAATTAGAAAATAGGTTTATATTTTTTTCAAGTTTAGTTATCTCTTCAGAATATTTATCGTTCCATGATTCTTCATATTGATTATAGAATTCATCATGTTCTTCTATTCGTATACCGTATGAAAATACATTCCAAATATCATCATATAATTCTCTTGCATTTTGTAGCAACTTTTTTTCATTTTTATTATAATCTGACTTTATATCAAGTAATTCATAAAATGCTTTTGAAAAATCATTAAAAATACATCTAAACTGGAAAAACAATTCTGTTTTTGGTAAATCGATGATTGCTTCACTTAGAAATTCATCAACATCTGTTTTTTTGTATCGATTTTTTAATGAAATTTTTCTAGAATCCAAGATATAACTACAAAAATTATCAAATTTGTTTCTAAAATCAATATTATATGATATGTAAAATTTTGTCGGTGCATACTTGGAATAGATATCATTTATCAAATTATTCATATTAACAAACTGCTTTACTTTGTTGGCAATTATCGTTCTAGATTCCTCTATATCATCAGTGACATCAACTAGTCGTTTTCTTAGGTGTCCTTCAGAATATTTGTAGATTTCCAATTGTGAATTATCTACAAATTGTATTTGATTGTCTTTCATATCTTCAAAATTATCATAAAACACTTGAGAGAAAGGCCCATTTTTGTACCAGTAATATGCTAATTTATACTTGATAGTGTTATTCTGTGACAATTCCATTTTTACCAGATATAGTATTTTTAGTATCTGTTTTTTGCTAAGATTTATTCTTCCTTTTTTAGAAAAATTATGAAAAACAAGTCGGATTAATTCCTTGATAACGGGGTCAACACTACCTTTTGTTATTATCATTACTATACATATACACGACAAATTACTTAGATTTTATTGTTATCTATGAAATAGTCGTAACAAAGCGATCTTGATGAATAGTTTACATCAATCGGCTCTGGTCAATCTAGGTGATCTGACATAATATAGAGATGCGGATCTCTCTGAATTGAATTTCATGCTGAACTTTCCCCATACAGATCACCAAAACCATACAGTACATATTTTGGGGGATTCCGACTTGATAGACGTTATACGAAATCTTTTTCATATCTTGTAATGTATACCTACTGTTGGGCCTGAGAGTTGAATGAATACTGCCATGTACAAGGGCGTTACACAGACTAACTCGTAGTGAGCGGAAAACAAAATACCACATAGATGGCAAATGGGAGCATTCCGCTAGATCAGGCAATTTGATCAAAAAGGAGGTGATGGTATGATCAGCATAGGAATTAATATTCACAAGAAGAAATGTGTTGCAACAAAACAGGAATCCAGAAAGAAGCTAGAGCAGACAAGCTTTGATAATACAACAAATGGAATAATGGGTTTTATCAAACATATCAAAAAGACATATGGCAATGACATACAGGCAGTGTGCGAATCAACTGCAAACTATTGGATCAGACTACATGACACGCTAGAAGAGACTGAATCGCGTACAAAGTGTCTCAAGACACAAAAACATGATTTATGCAATACTTGCAAAATATGATTACACCCACAAAGACATTCTCGCAGAAAGGAGTACGATGGTTGCATGAAATTAATCTGATAGAATGGTAATGGATGCATATCTTGATACTATAGATATGATGCAAAAACAGATCAACACACTTGAGATAAAGATTGCAGCAATTAGCAATGAGGATGAGAAAACAAGACTACTAATGACCATTCCTGGAATAAACTATGTCACGGCATTGACAATAATTTCAGAGATAGTTGACATCAGCAGATTTGCAACTGCAGAAAAACTAGTCTCATATGCAGGACCTGCACCATCGCACAGTAATGCAGATGTGCACAGGGGAGGCGGAATAACAAAGAGGGGTTCTGCATGGTTACGTAACGCAATGGTAGAGGCTGCAAATACTATAGTACGATTTGATGAAAGAATGGAATCATTCTATTTCAGAATTGCAAAGAGAAGAAAACAAAGGTGGCAGCTGCAAGACCGGATGCTTGCAATAATCAGGGTACATGCTAACTCTGAAAGTGTATCGTACACAAAATCATGAACTGACACAGCGAAAGTATAAGATGCAAGACATATCTGAGATGTCCTGATTCAGCAAAGCACGCTAGTAAGTGTCCTCAGTAGGGTTGGAGACGATTTCGTATGGGAGAACCCTGAATGATGATACTCCAGCAGACAGGACAGGAATCAAAATCAATGGAAAAAACAAGGGGTTGACTTTAATACAAAATGCAAGTAATAGCAGATAGGCATTAGATTTTGATAAAGAGTATGAATGTAGTAAATGTAAGTGAATCCATTATTGGATTCTTAGATATGGGTTTATCCCAGATTGAGAATGTGTCCTTACTGGACACCAAAGGAGGAAGACATGAGCAGTTTTACAATCTCTCGTCTCTGGAATAATAGTTCTAGTCATAGATAAAATACTTGAAATATTATTTTAGAGCATGGCGAAAGCCATTTTTTTTAATTCGAAATACACGTAAGAAATAACTACTCAAAACTATATCTATTCAATAGGGAGTTAGGAAAATTCAAGAAATTACTGAAAAATATTGAAGAAGACATTAAAGAAAATGAGAAAAGAAATGAGTTTCAATTACCTTTGATGTTTTTGATGGATAAATTTGAGATGAATCTAACTATGGTTACTTTGAAACTCCCAACACGTACATTTTTGAAGCCAAAGAGATGAAAATTACGTATAGACTTACTATCAAATTTGATGAAACCATTGACAATATCTTTGCAAAAACAGATCTAACAAATGCAATTAAAGATCTAAAATTACAAATGATTCAGTCTTAGATCCAACCCCCGAAAGTAAACAAGAATAATTTTGTGATCTAAACCACTCAGATTACCCAGAACCCTATTTTCCTATTATTTTAGATTCGAAACATTTTGGCAAACCCCTCACTTTAGCCATATCTTGTGTTATCTAGTTAGCATTATCTAAATTTTCAGACGTGGATTAGATCCATTTTCTAAAATCTCTATGATGGTGCTCAATTATTTTACAGCAAATAATTGTAATAACAAATCAGACGCAAGTCCACGTCTTAAATAACAGCTCTTTCTTTTAACAAATAGAATTTGAGTATCTTCTATTTTGAACAAACAAAAGGATTTGTACCTACTACAATGATTGAGCTAATAGTTGAAAACAGATATGAATTACCGTTTTATTCTTTTCCACAAACCTACGAATCATGGGTGTGTCCCTTTTATGGTAAAGAGAAGTAATATATGGTTAATCGGAGAGTTGATTTCGTATAATGCGTAAACAGATAATGCGACAAATTACAGATAACCTCAATACTATGGAGGCTACTGGAAAAGTTGATCTAACAATACTAAAAGATCTAAATGTACTTAGAGATTTTCTTAATCAGCTTAAACATAAATGGTTAGAAAATAAGAGTAGTGATGGATACTATTTCTATCAAGGATTACGAAACATAGAATTAATGCTAGACAAAATGCAAAAAAGATTTGAAACATCTCAAGAAAATCACGACAATCCAAAAATAGCTGAAGACTCTTTAATACTGTTTAGTAGAGTCGATGATTTAATACAACTTACTGAATCTGATAAAATAACTAACGAAACAATAAACGAAATTTTGAGCAAAACTAGAGATCTAAGAAATATTGCAGCACATCAAAATCTAATAGAGCCACCAGAAATTGACAAAGAGTTAATTGATAAAGAAAATGTTCGCTATAACTTCAATAAAGTAATGCAAAGTTTAGATATCCCAATTGAAGAGCCAATAGCGGTTGACGAAGAATCACAAAATAATAGTTGATACAAACGTCATAGTAGCTGCTAGTATTTTAGTAAATATTACAGAATTAAACATAAATGTCAAACATCATTTTTATGATCAATCAAGAAGACTTTTTAGTATTTTTGAAAAAAGACCTAAAGAACAAATTGGAATCTCAGTTCCAACTATGAGATCAGAAGCATTTCTAGTGTTATCAACAGCTGTAAAAAGTAGTTTTATTGGGAATAATTATGTTGATATCAAAACTAAAGAAGCTTTTTACAATGACGCAGTTGCTTTGACAAGCTTATGCGAACATAAGATGAGATATTTATTTTCTCTATTGCTTAACAAAACTCCAAAGAAAAGTGATACGCGCAGAAATTTTCAACAAGTAAAGGATATGTCAATTTATCTCAAAGATCTATGGCATACCAAATATCGAGGTAGGCATAAAAAAGAAATACAGTCAAAACAACGAGCGAAACCCATAACAACAGAACCTAGATGGAATGACGAACAAAAAAAAGAGGTGGTAAACACGTATAGGTCACAAGTTATGATTGAAGGAAAACAATTGGAACGGTTTATGAAAAAATATCCAAATTTAGGTGATGAACGGATTTTGGCTGAAACAATATCTGTGAAACAAGATTATGAAAAAATCAATGAAGATTATCAGTATTATATTGCATCGTGTGATGTGGGATTTTTCTCCCCTCTAATCTATCATGACACAAAATCTGATATGGTGACTAACGAAATCAACGAGAGGTTTGAGATAGTTTGTGATCTTCCAGATGTTGTATTCTGGTTCGTAGACGAACCATTACCAGAAAAGTAATCTAATAATGAAATTTAAAATGCTAATTTGTTAATTAGAATATTTATTAGCTATTACACTGTAGTTGGTTGCATGAGTTGGGATTTTGAAACTAAAAGCCAAGTGTGGGCAAGAGGAACAGCAGTGGGTAATAACGATCCTAATGATTTTAGAAAAGATCGATGTGGTGCTTGGGTAAAATGGTCAAAATATGGTGATAGAGGTTCACCAACAAATTTTGGATGGGAAATTGACCATATAGATCCAAATGATGGAAATGAATTAGCAAACCTTCAACCATTACAATGGAAAAATAATGTAGACAAAAGTGATGGTAGGCTAAAGTGTAATGTAACTTCGTTAGGATTAAAGAATGTTGAACAGTGATTAAGAGTCATGAATAAACTGCCTAGAGAGAATTAATCATATTTTGAAACTTGATACAATACCGTCTCAAATCTTCTAGAATTTGAGTGTCCTAAACTAAAACTTCAATACCACACTTCCATGTGTGGCCAACTTTCACTAAACAATTTTTGGCGTGTGATCCATGAATGTTTGTTCTTTCAATTGGAAAAATACATATTAGTAATTCCACAATTTTATTTTCGTGAATAAAGGAGTAATAATTGGTGTAATTGTAGTAGTTGCTGTAATAGGTGGAATTTTAGCTGGTCCATTATTTTATGAAACAGAGATTGATGAGCCTTTACCTATGGCCCTTGACAAAATTGAAGAAGGTTTGACGTTGGAAAAGTTTTCAAACATGGATGATCAGAATCGTCAGATCCTAGTAGAAAAGATACCTGAAAAAGTAAAAGATATGATTATGGAAGAGTCTGCAACTATGTCTACAAGCATGTCTGAGGATATGGGCGATATGATGGATGAGAAATCTGCAGAGAGTGCAATTGAAATTGTAAAAACTGGAGAATTTATGGGGCTTGCAGGTCATAGTGCTCAAGGCACCGCCAAAATTATTCAAGTAAATGATATGACTTTCCTTAGATTTGAAAACTTTGAGGTAACAAACGGACCAGATCTTCGGGTGTACTTGACTCAAGATGGAAATGTAAAAGAAGGTATTCATTTAGAGAAATTAAAAGGCAGTAAAGGAGATCAAAATTATCTTTTAGAAAACATTGATATCGGAGTTTATGATCGCGTAGTGATCTATTGCCAGCCATTTGGTGTGTACTTTGGTGAAGCTACTCTGAATTGATTATTTTCTCTGTAAAATTATCAAAATAATGTTTTCACGTATAGCCAACTTTCACTCAACAATTTTTGGCGTGCAAACCAACAGCTGCATAACAAGTGGTTAACTATAATTCAAAATGCCTCATTAAGTAAGGGTTCAGAATAGGTTTTAAAAGGAATTTCATATCAAATAAAATTTTCCCATGATATTTATATAGAAATTTCTTGATCAAAAAACATGTCTCTGGAATTGATTCCAAAATCTGAACTTCCCGAATGGGGAGAAGAAGATGAGAAACTTAAAAATGAATTTGAGGTACGAATGAGATCAGGCAGATTACATCTCGTAAGTGCTGAAAACCCAGAGAATTTTTAGAAAGGAAAAATGAATCACGAGTGATAGTGAATACAAATTAGCAAATGGATTCACTCTCTTTTATGATTCAGGTAAGGTCATACCATGGTTAGATAGTATGGATCCTACTCTAAGTGCAAAAATCAAACAGTTCATTTGGAATAAAGCATTTGAACATTCATTAGTTGATTTCAGACCATGTGGAAAAAATGAAGAATATCGTTTTTTCATAATCAAAAGTCCGTCAATAAAAGTTTCATATCGAGATTTTGGAACTTACTGGATTGTGTATTCTATTACACCCTATTCTAAATGACTTACTAGCTTAACTCTATGTGATTAATTGGGATTTGCAAAGTCAAGATTTGAACTTGTAGATAATGTGATTGTGAAAAATAATGATTATTTTACTCTGCTTCCCATAAACTCAATGTTGTAATATTTGTTATTTTTCTTTGGATTGTAACTAATACCATATGTGTCAGCCAAAATATCGTAAATATCCTCTCTAAAACTCCTATATGCAATCTCTCCAGATTTCCGTCTTCTAATTCTGTCTCCAAACTTGCGTCTGGATTTAGCAAGTTTTTCTATTTGCTCCATTGTAAGTTTCAAACTAAAATCTATTACTAGATTATAGCTAATCACTTGTTTGTCATTTTTTAGTGCATAACGAGTATGATTAATAATTTTTACACTTTTAGGTAATTTCTCATTTATTTCATCAATGATATTCATTATCTCAAATGATTTTCCAACATATTCTGCAGGTGAAATTGTATATGCAGAGTATTTTATCATAAAATCATAATATTCTCCTTTAGGTTTTTTTGCAAGTTCTTCAAAAATATCTAAATGATCTAAAATATATCTACGAAAGTCATCTTTGTTTCCTAATTCAATAATTTTGTTTTCTAAATGTTCTAAAAATGCACCATCCCATAAGAAACAATTATGTTTTTTAAGATTTTCTCTAATTCCTTGATTGCGTCCATCATCTTTTGCAGTCATTACAAGAATTCCAATTACATCTTTGTTCTGTCTTTTTCTATAATCATCTAACTGGCCAGTTAAAGTATACATTATTTTTTCTGACATTTTCAAATCAGCGTAATCTTTACATTCGATAAAAATTTCGATGTTTGGATCACGTGCCAGAACATCAATTCTGAATTTATCATTTGTACTGTCATTAAAAACAAAAGAAACTTCTCTGTCTACATCAAAACCTGCAAATTTCAAAATATGTGAAGTTGAAGTTTCTAACCATTCTCCACTCTTTTTTTGATCACCAATATGTGTGCCTTGAGAAATTTCTGCTTCTGGAGGAGTAGTACTTTGTTTGTATTCTTCTTTAATTATTTGAGGCTTGGGCATAATGATTTACAAAAAAACCAAGACTTTTCTCTAACAGCAAAGCATTCTTTTCACAGTCCTTGGATTTTCACTTTTAATTACACAGACGTTATACGAAATCTTTTTCATATCTTGTGATGTATACCTACTGTTGGGCCTGAGAGTTGAATGGATACTGCCATGTACAAGGGCGTTTAACAGACTAACTCAAAGTAAGCGGAAAACAAAATACCACATAGATGAGACATGAGCATAATCCATTCTAATTTTTAACCGATTTCTCAAATTATTCAAATAGAAAAAGCCAAGGATCTCATTATGTTTTGTTCATTGGAATGATTACAAAACAAATAAAAATCCCTGACAAGATTCTATGTGAGTCATTTCTTATTAGTATTTTGTATCTGGTTGGAACACTATATCTGTATGAGAATGCAGTGAGACGAGGACGGCCATATGTCTATTCAACTGTTCTGATGGTTCAGTTATTCATCGTAAAGTCATGGATGAGAATTCCAAGTAACAACACACTGCATTATTTTCTCTCAATCAAATGTGCCAATGACAAATTACTCAAGGTTTGCAGATTAAACCAAATCCCTGACAGAAGGACAATTGACAGAAGATTTCAATGCTTGCCAATCAATGAAATTATTAGCACTGTAGGAAATTTGTTTGTCTCAGAAGGATTGGTGAATAGTGAATCAGCATCAGTTGATAGTTCAATGCTAAAAGCTTCAGGTCCAGTATGGCACAAATCAGACATCAAAAAGAATCACCTACCAATTGCAGGAATTGACACAAATGCCAAGTGGGGATTCTCCAAATCAAAGGGTTGGGTGTATGGATACAAACTACACATGAGTTGCAGTACGGGAAGACTGGTTGTTCCATTATCTGCATGTGTAACTACTGCAAATGTCCATGATAGCAAGCCATATGAGAAATTGATTGGGTCACTTTCTGGATTGATGAATAACATACTGTGTGATCCGGCATATGATGATTCCAAACTATACGAGTCAACTAAGAATAATGCCATGAGATTAATCTGTCCGGTCAAAAAATACCCGTCTACGCCGCCAGCCAGAATAAAGTTGATAGGGTTTTACAATTCAGCAGTTGGTCGGAAATTATATTCTCAGAGAAAAATATCAATTGAACCACTCTTTGAAATAATCAAGGATACGTTTAACATTAGAACAGTTCCGGTGAAAGGATTTGAGAACGTACAATCATTCGTGCTGATTTGTGTGCTGGTGTATCAGTTGGCAGTGTATTATAATTGTGTAATTGGAAGTGGGAATCCAAGGATTGTGAAAAGAATGCTTTGTTGTTAGAGAAAAGTCTTGGTTTTTTTGTAAATCATTATGCCCAAGTCTCAATTATTTGAGTAGTATCTTCTAAAACAGAAATTTTTGATTCAATAATTGGTGTGCCACATCCAGTACAAAATCTATCTTCATGACCTGATTGTTTTCCACAACCTCTACAAAAACCCATATTGTTTTCATAAGTTACTTGCAAATAAAGCCGATCATGTTATTTTGTATGATAAACATTGAGAACATAGTTTGTCAGGTTGTAAAATTTACAAATCTGCCAAGATTTGGCCATTAAATCTCTAAAGGGAAATTGTCTGATGGGTCAGATGTTGATAAGATATGGGATAAATCAAATGAGGATTAGACATGTTTATTCGTTAAACTATGATTGCTTATAGACCATGTTCAAATCTGAGTGCGTACAATATTTCTCCTTTTAGTACTGTTTTATAGAATCTTTATTTTCATCAATATATGCAGCAATCATTTCTTCTACTTGTGATGTATCTGGCCGATATGCTACAGTTTCATCTAGTTCAGGTTTCACCATATTTTTAATAATTATTTTTGCTTCTTTATAATCTCCCATCCATGCATAAATATCTGCTTGAGTTTTAGCTCTTTCAATAACTCCTTGCATTTTTGTTTTACTAGAAACCCATGTTGTTTTTAATTCAATTAAAATACCATCTTCTACACCATCTACATTCCCAGAAACAAAATAATCGATCCCCTCATAATTGAATTTCTTTGGAGGTAGCCAAATTTCATTGAATTCACTTTGACCGTGATAGTACTGACCAAATTTCAAATTTAATTTAGATTCTATCATAGTATCAAGTTCTCCAATTGTTAAATCACCTACCTTCGATTCAGGATCTATCTTTTCAAATGTTTTATCAAAGTGAAAAAAACTTGCTACCGAAGCAACCCATACTTTCAAATGTTTTTTATGTTCAGTATCGTCTAGATTATAGTTTGTAAATGAAAAATCTTGATTTTTTATTTTTTTAATTCGTTGCTTACAACAGTCACAATCAAGTATCCAATCTCCCACATAATATGAAATTCACATAACTATTTAGACTTTATTTGAAAATTCACTGAAGATATGCTCTGCACTTCGTATTATGTTAATCAAAGTTTTATTCTATCATTATTTAAGAAATAAGTTAATTAATTCAAAAATACATTCAACTTGTGATGTCTACAATAAAAACGCCTACAATAACAATTTTTACCGGAATAAGCGGAATTGATAAAAAAGATTTTCTCAAGAGATTGATCAAAAAATCTAAAATGGAGGGAAAAGTTTTGTTATTGAATGTTGAAGATGAGTTGATCAATGAAGAACATGCATCTTGCAGGAAAAGCATTTGATTCTATGAAAATTAATTCAGAAAAATTTGGAACATTTGAACCTGATGAAAAAGACCGAGCTACTATTCGTATGGCTGCATTATTGCATGATGTAGGACATGCACCTTTTTCTCATTCACTTGAATCTCTTTTAGAGAATTCACATGAAAAATACTCCCAAGCATTAATTGATTATTATTTTAAAGACCATATCGAGGCTGCTGGAGTAAAAATTGATGATGTACGTGATTTAATCATTGGGGCTTACCGTAAATCTTACCTAAGTAAAATTGTAAGCGGACAACTAGATGTTGATAGGCTTGATTATTTGCTTCGTGACTCTCATTATGCCGGTGTAACATATGGACTATATGATTTGGGACGAATAATTGATCAATTGGCAATTGTACATAACAAATTTGTTGTATTGGAGGGAGGCTATGAGGCAGTAGAACAGCTAATCTTTGCAAGATATCAAATGTATCAACAGGTATACTTTCACAAAACAAAAAGAGCTTTTGAGCTTATGCTTTGGAAATGCGGAGAAATCCTAAAGAACAAATCTCTTTTGAAAATTCCAGGACTAAGAGATTTGGGAACAGAACAAGGACAAGAAGAATATTTGAAATGTGATGACATATGGTTTCTAAATACAATTCATGATGAAAATAATCCTCCAAAAGTAAAGGTAATTGCTGATATGATCAAAACACGAAGATCATATCATGAAACATGCTTCTCCTAGTAGCAGCTTGTGAACAGTAATCCAGACAAATGCAATCTCTTTTCCATCTATTCTGTTATCTACAAGTCTTTTGATCAGTTCTGCCATCATTATGGTCTTGCCAGAGCCAGTAGGGGATTTGAGGACACAAATTTTATTTGATTCTAAATTGAGAAACTCATCCAACAATGTCGGTTCTGAGTTGACCACATGCAGCTGAGATCTCAGTACCTTTTTCCACACGAACAGTACAGTTTACCCCAGCATTAGATAAAATTCGTTCAAATTCATCAACATTGTCTTGTGTTGGGCGTTTAAAATCACCAGCAGTGGGATTGATGGGAATCAAATTTACATGAGAACCATTTCCTTTCAAAAGTTTAGCTAGTTCTGATGCAATTTCAGGTGAGTCATTAATTCCCGCCATAAGTGCATATTCAAAAGTCACACGACGTCCAGTTTTTTTGTAATACCTTTTACCTGCTTCAATAATTTCTTCAACGGAATTTTGTGTTGCTGTAGGAACCAATTTTTTTCGTAGTTCATTGTTTGGAGAATGGAGTGATATTGCAAGACCAACTTGCAGATTTTCTTCAGCCAGTTTATCTATTCCAGATGTAATACCTATAGTAGAAATGGTTATGTGTCGTTGACCAAGTCCAAAACCTCTATCATGTGTTAAAATTCGCACAGCACGAATCATCTCATCATAGTTTGCCATGGGTTCACCCATTCCCATAAAGACCAAGTTTGTTACATGTTCCCCTCGTTGCTGTAAAATACCTGCAAAATGAATTACTTGAGATACAATATGCTCAGCTTTGAGATTTGTTTCAAATCCCATTTGACCAGTTGCACAAAACACACATCCCATTGCACAACCAATTTGAGTTGAAACACAGATTGTTGATCTTGGATGACCACCAATTTTTGATGGAGTATATTGCATTAGAACAGTTTCTACAGAATTTTCATCAGTGAGATCAAGTAATAATTTAGTTACATCTCCATCATCGCTTACAACACGATGAACTTCTTTTGCTGAACCAATTGTGTATCCGGCTTCAATTAATTCTTCTCTTAATTTTTTTGGAAGTTGTGGTATATCATTGATATCTTTTGGAAATTTATAATAAAGTGGAAGTAAAATTTGGTCTGCTCGATATCTTGGATAACCCATATCAATTACTAATTGTTCCATCTCTTCTGGAAGTAAATGATAAAGATCTGTCATGATGTATAACAGATTCTCAAATATATTATAATTTAATTGATGATATCAGAAATAAAATAAATTTCAAAAAATTAGAAAGAGAAAAGAGAGTGATTACTCTTCTGTTGGTTCTGAATCATCGGGTTTAGCGTCTGCTTTAGATTCTACAGTTTCTACAGTTTCTACCGTAGTTTCAACTTCAGGTGTTTCTACCGTAGTTTCAACTTCAGGTGTTTCTACTGTAGTTTCAACTTCAGGTGTTTCTACTGTAGTTTCAACTTCAGGTGTTTCTACTGTAGTTTCAACTTCAGACTCTTTTGTCTTTTTGGTAGTTGTTTTTTTAGTAGCAACCTTTTTGGTAGTCTTTTTGGTCTTTTTCTCTGCGTCTTCAGGATCCATAACTCCTACTTCGCCTAGAGCAAAGATTACCTCCTCTTCAGGATGATGAGGGCTATCTACCATTCGAGCAATTCGTTTCTTACCTGATTTCTTAAAGTATATTCTGTAGGTACTTGTATGTGCAACTACATTTCCACCAATTGGACGAGTCGGATCACCAAAGAAGACATCAGGTGATGCCATAACTTGATTGGTTGCAATTGCAGCACAATCGTATGTTTCAGCAATTCTTACCAATAAATGAACAAAGTGATTTAGTTTTTGTTGCCTTACTGATAATGTTCCACGTCCTAGATATTCAGCACGGAACAAACCAACTGCAGAGTCTGCAATGATTAGTTTGATATTATTTTCTTCAATTACAGAACCAGATTCTTCTAGAATCAATGTTTGGTGTGCACTGTTATATGCACGAGCAACAATGATACGATCTAGAACTTTATCTGGATCCATTCCATGAGCTTTAGCAATAGTTACAATTCTTTCAGGTCTGAAAGTATTTTCAGTATCAATGTACAAAACACTACCTTCAAGACCGCCTTCCTCTTTGGTTTTTTGAACCATTACAGACATTGTATGAGCAAATTGTGTTTTACCACAACCAAATTCTCCATAAACTTCTGTCAAGGCTTGAGTTTCAATACCACCATCAAATAGTGTATCAAGGCAGTTTGTACCAGTTGTAATTTTACCAATATTTTGTCGGCGTTTGTAAATTTCACTTGCACTAACAAAGTCTTTGGAAAGTAATCCTCCTTCAACTAAATGTTGTCGGGCTTTATTGACAATTTTTGCTGCAGTATCTTTATCCATTCCAGTTATTTCTGCAATTTCTACTGGACCTCTAACGATGAGATCCATAATGTTGTGGATGCCTGCATCGGACATTTTTCTTGTAGTTACAGGACCTACGCCCTCTAAACTATCTAATCTTAAATCTTCTACCATACCGTATAGTACGGTACTATTACTTTATAAGAGTATTGTTTAATGGTTCTGTGGCGTCTTAGGTGAATATTCTTGATATTTGGAGTGTTGAGTGTTAGTGGAAAGTTAGAACATTTTGTGCCTAATTATGCCCATCAAAAGCCATTGAGGTAAATATCTTAAATTGACATTTGGTACACTGCCAAGATTTGAAATCAGGCTCATATTCAAAGTCAGTAGATACTTCAAGTAATACAATATCATCATTTGTAGGATTATTTTCTTCATCTTGAGAACAGTGCTGACAAATCAGACTAGAAATCTGTCGCTTTTTCTCTTCACCAAATTTTTTCTCTATTACATCAAGATAAGATCTAGCTATTGCTAAAGTATCAGCATTAATCTCGATATTTCCCATATTGGGTACAGTCAATCTTGCTAAAGCATCAATATTATCTTGGGAGGAAACTTGGTTTTGCATCACAGTGTTTCTACCATCACTACCGTTTGCAGTTGTATTAAGTTCATTGGTATCTTACTGACTGTCAATTCTGCCATTCACAGAATATCAAAAAACATGCAATTAGACATAATCAATCAGGTGATATTCAAAGATTCGTATGTACTGATTGTCATAAGACATTCTCAATCAATTTAGGATTTGAAAAGATGAAGTCAAGCCCTGAAACAATTACTAACGCATTACAACTTTACTTTTCAGGTGAATCCCTAAGTATTCAGAAATTCTTGAAGCTTCAAGGGGTGACCGTAGACCATACTACAATCTACAAGTGGATTACAAAATATACTAAACTAATGAAATCACATCTTGACAAGATAACACCTCAAGTCGGTGACGCATGGAGAACTGACGAAGTCTACACAAAGATTCGGGGTGAAATGAAATACGTATTTTCACTTATGGATTCAGAGACTCGTTTTTGGATTGCACAGGAAGTCTTGGACAGAAAGGAAGGAGCTGATGCAAGTTCATTGTTTAGAATAGGAAAAGAAATTACAAAAATAAAACCTAAGGTGATAATCACTGACGGTTTACATTCCTATTCAGAAGCTTATCGTAAGACCTTTTTCTAACTTCAAAAATTGAGTAATGAAGTTATGAGTGATTAGTAGCTTCCACAATTTCTGCTAGTCCATTCAAGTATGCTTTGCCCTCTAAAAGAGAACCTTCGAATGTGATGTCAGCAGAACCGTTTTCTAGATTTTGTTTGAATTTTTGAACTTCATCAACTTGTTCTTTAGTCAATACAATATTCTTGATTTGTGCTAATGCTTCCATGTTGTGAATCAACTTTTTATGGTTAATAATTGTTATTCAGAACATGTTTGTTACAAATAGACTAACAGATAAGGAAAATTTACCAACGATCTAATTCAAACCTTTGTTTCCAATTCAGATATAATTTAGAGAACCTACATTTCCACTAAGATGCCACTATCAATAGCGGTAGAAAGTATGGTATCGCCTAAAGTGCCGCCAACCGATTTTTTACGCCTAGAATACCAACCGTAGGCTTGACAGAACCATCATAATTTATATTATATAATTCCAAATAAATGATAATCACACTTTAATTATATAATAATATAATTCAATGTTAAATTTATAATGTATATTGTTTATTTTTTGCCCAAATGATAAACCACATATCCGTACTGCGAGATTGTTTCATTGTGTATTGACTCAAAGTTGTATTTCTCTATACTATTTACTGCCTTGTATAATCCCTCATCACAAATAATACCATTTCGATGTGCCATATGATTAATCTTTGAGCAACGATTAACAGTTGAACCAAATATGTCACGTACATTAGATGTAGTACTGCTTGCCACACGTACCAACCCCAATGCTATACTTACTCTATAATTTACTTGTGGCAATCCAATATTCTCAAGTGTATCAGATATCATACCATGAGATTCGCATATATCAATACAGCAATCAATGGCATTAGATATTGATAACTTGCTTTTATCATGTATGGTAAATGAGAAAAGCAGTGCATCGCCAATATTTTTAATCACCACTCCTTCAAATTTTTTAACAATCTCTGCTATTTCATTGAGAAATGTCTCATAAAGTTTGGCTGACATTGAATCAGATAGATTCTGTGTAATCTTTGTAGAATCAATTATATCAATTAGGCAAACGCAGTCAGTCTCAGAAACTTTAGAAAATCGTAATAGTATATCTTCTTCATAACTAATTACATCTTCTTTTTGCTTTATTATTTTTATCTGTTCTTTGAGCTTTTTTGCCATAGAGTCAACTGCTACAGAGAGCTGACCTATCTCGTCTGCTGAATCAATACCAGTATTTACATCCAGTCTTCCTTCTGCGATATTTTTTGCAGCATCAGTTAGTTTTACAAGTGATCCCGAGATCTTTCTTGATGTAAAAAATGCTATTGCACCCATCATCATAATTATGATAGGGCTAATTATGACCAGCTGGTTTTGCAGTTGTATTAATGGCTCTAGCACCTCGTCACTATCAATTTCTGCAAGTAAAATGAATCCTGGAGCACAATATGTTGCACCAAATATTGGAGTTCCTCTGTAATCTAAATATTGACCAACTGTATTCTCACTACCTTTAATACAGTTTTTTACTCCAAGCGTATCAACTTTTTGAGTGTATTGCGCATGTGAAATGAATCGGGATTCAGTTATCATGAGATAATCATAATTTACAAGATATATCTCACCAGTATTGCCATGACCGCTATGGTCAAGCAGTATTTTGTTTATACTGTGTATATAGCTAGTTATAATGACTGCACCTAATGGGATATCAAAATCACCGATTTGAGCTGCAGCGTATATCCTACTATCGTATGTATCAACCTTCACGCACAAATCAACACTATTACACAAAAAGATCTAAGATCAACTAAATCATCATACAAAACATGTCAGGTTGTGGTCATGAGAAAATCATCATACAGCTGCAAGCAGAGATAAAACAACTAAAACTAATCATAGAAAATCTCATAGAATCAAACAAGGAACTGCAAAAAAAGCTGTCATATTATGAGAATGCGCACTCTCCGCCATCAAAGAATTCCCTTGAATGGAGAAAGCAAAAAAGACAACACAGACAGCCAGGCAAATCAAGACGTGGTGGAATAGCAGGACACGTTGGCAAGACACAGAAATTCAGACCAACTAGCACCAAACACCACAGATCAGATGCATGTCCCAAATGCGGTAGTGAAAATATTCATCAAACCAAAACCTGCAAAAGGATAATGGTTGAGATTCCTCCACCAACACCCTACGGTATAACTGAGCATGTTTTGAATCAATACATCTGCATGGACTGTTCTGATAATTTTCAAACCACGGGAAACCTTCCACTACATGGATGTTTTGATGGTTCAGTGATACGTGAGGTCGTCTCACTGTTCTCAAAGAGATTGACATACGATGCTATCAGAACCACACTCTATGAAAGATATGGATTAGAAATCAGCAATACAACCGTACAATCCATTCTTCGCAACGGTAGTGTGATGTTAGAGTCATTTTACAATACAATCCACAGCGAAATCGTGACTGAAAATATTCTCGGAATCGATGAGACAGGATTTTCAATTGATGGAAATACTGGATGGATGTGGGTTGCAAGAAGCAAGACTAGTGCACAGTATGCCTTGGAGTACAGCAGAGGTGCCAATGTTCTAAAAAAGTACTGGAAGAAATTCAAAGGAACCCTAGTGTCTGACGGATATGCTCCGTACAGGACAGTATTTTGTGATAACACAAAGCAGAGATGCACCGCACACCTGCAGCGCGATGCCAAATATCTGGCAATAAAATCACAGGACAAAAAGGCCAGGATTCTATATGAGAAACTCTCAGGGATGCTAGGTCATGCCAGGGTTTGGAGTGTAGGTAATCGTCATACAAAACGGCGGGAAACGTACAGGAATGATTTACTAAAACAGCTGGACCGTATCATTGCACGATATTTGAAAGGTGATACGGAGATGGTTCAGTTTGGCAAGAAGCTAAAGACTGCAAGGAACAGCATGTTTACGTTTGTCATGGATGGCGATGTCCCGTCAACTAACAATGATGCAGAGAATTCCATTCGAAAGTGCGTGATGCAGAGGAATGTTCGCGGGCAGATGAAGAGTGATCAGGGCATGAGGATGATCTCAGTCTTTCTCACATGCTTTGAGACATGGAGAATAAGGGAATTGAACATGTTTTCTGAGATGGCAAAATACATCTAAGTGCTTGATTCATACCTACTATCAGGTATATCCCCCACAGATGCTCCAAACTCTGCAAAATTATCCCCACTGATTGCTCGCAGAAAGCGCGATTCCTCTGATATATTACTAGTTTGTCTCCTATCAAGTGAGAAGAGCACTTTTCCCATACCATCAGATATTATGATATTGTCAATCTCTGCATTTTTTATGACACTTTCAAACTCTGTCATATATGATAGAAACATCTTATCAGAGTCTATTGTTGATTCGTATTTAGTGGAATTTAACTTGAGAACTAGTTGTTTAATCTCGAATTCATTTGCAAGTATATGTGCATGTGTTTCCCTTGAATCCAGAATGTTTTGAATTGATATTCCACTTATTGTAGCTTCGTCTTGTAGTTGGTCTGAGGTTTGTTGTAGGATAATATCTTTTGTTGACTCTAATGTTATGACCATGGTAATAACAATAGTAAAAAGAGATATTACAACTGCCTGAAAGACTAGCTTTCGTGCTATGCTTGTGTTTATTCTCAATACCATATATCACATTAGTGATATATTAAAGTCATATCTGTATTGGCAAAGTTTATCATTTTTTTTGAATCATGTTATTTATGCCAAGATAATGATTCATTTTTTATTTTAGATATTTTACAAGGATTTGTTTTGCCATATCATTAATGGTAATATCATTTCGCTCTGCTTTTTGCTTTAACTTTTTGGCTGCACTTTTTGATAGTTTTACAGATATATTTTGACGAATAACAGACAGCTTTGAGAGTTTGAGCAGTTTAAGATGTGACATTTTGGGATGATACAATAACAAAGAGATATAGTGTTTTTTTAGTTGAGAATCCAGATTTTGTATCTTTATGGAGATATTTTTGGCACGATCTGTATTGGGTACTGCCAAGTATAGTTTGGTTATATCATCTCGGGATATTATTTTTGGAACTAGCTCTTTTAGAGAATCAGGTACTGCCACATACCCAAGATACTTGTATAGTGTTGCAAGTGTAATGCCCAGATGTCGTGCAGCTTGTGTCTTTCCCATTTTTTCAGTCAGAATAGTAGCTGCAAGTATGATATCTTTGTTATTCATGTCATTTCTGTGAATGTTCTCCACTACTGAGGATGCTTTTGCTTGGTCTATTGACATTTGAGATTTTTTTGTAATGACATGAGCAGGAATGGTTTTGGCATGCAGTCTTTTCATTGCAGCCAGTCTTCGCTGGCCTGACATTAGCAAATATTGATTTTTTGCAATCTTTTGTACCAGTGGTGGGTTGAGCAATCCATCATGTTTAATTGATTTTGCTAGTTGTGTAATTCCATCTCGGTCTAGTTTCCGAGCTTGTGCTTGACTCCAAACTTTGATGTATTTAATTGGGATTTCTCGTAGAACATATGAGATTTTTGGAGTATACCGTTTTACCAATAAATCAATGAATTAGGATATGTGATAAAAGAGGATTTGTTTATTATTAATAATGATTTGATTTAATAATTTTCTTTACAAAACCGTTACACCATCTAGTCCTCGTTTATGTGCCATTAACTTCTCAGCAATGTTTGGATTTAGACCTTCACTGATTTTTAAAATTGTATTGAATCGTTTGCGAAAGCCATATGTTAATGCATTGTCATATCTTGCGGCTTTTTTGGTCCTTTCAATTCCTGCATTCTTTATAACTCTGGTTAAAATATGTCGTACAGCACGAAACTGAATTGGTTTTCCTTTATTTTCAAATAATGGAGATTCATCATCCAAGTGTTCACCATTTAATTTTCTTGATCTAACGTAATAATCAATTGCCTGTACTGCCTCTTGAGTCAAAAATGACCAATATTCCTCCTTTGATTCTTTGTATAACATTACAGCTTTGCAACCATCAGGAATATCTATCAAATCACTAATCTTTAAAACAGGATCATGTAGTGCATTTGGCCTAATTCCTGTGCTGGTAAAAAAATGAATGAGTGCCTCTGTTCTAAATTTTGGTGAACCATCAAGCATTCTCTTAATTTCATCAGTAGTGTATGGTCTCTCTCCTCCCTGCTTTTTGCCCTCAATTGGAAATAGTTTTCTAATCACCCTTTTAGGATAAATTATCTCATTCATATCATGGAATAGCTCTATTGATGACAGATACAAACTGATACTAGAATGAGTCAATTTTTTACTATTAAGATATACAGTGTAGGATACAAGTAATTCTTTGAGTTTGACATGATTCATCTTTGTGAATTGGCAGTATGATTTTACTTTGCAGAAATCCTTGAATTTTTCCATTGATCTAGTATATGATAATCTGGTAGCATCAGTTTTTAAGGCATTTACAAATAATTGCCAGCATGAATCTATGTTTCTTCTATGAACTACTAACAATTAATAGATACTTTCGCGAGTCATTAGATTTAATTATTGAAAATCAACAGTGTTGTTCATGATTACTATAATTGGTTCAGGTAAAGTAGGCGGGGATGCCGCATTATTCTCTGCATTAAAGCGACTAGATGATCAAATTTTGTTATTAGATGTTGTTGAAGGACTTCCACAAGGAGAAGCAATGGATATCAACCATATGTTATCAGAACAGGGAATTGATGTTGAGGTAAAAGGTTCAAATGATTATGCAGATATGAAAGGCTCAAACATTGTTGTAGTTGTTGCAGGTTCTGGAAGAAAACCAGGAATGACAAGAATGGATCTTTTGAAGATTAATGCCTCAGTTGTCAAGAGTGTTGTTGAGAATATCAAAAAATATGCTGATGACTCTATGATTATTCCAGTTACAAATCCACTGGATCCAATGGCTTACATAACTTACAAGTTATCAGGATTTGATAGAAGCAGAGTCTTTGGGATGGGAGGAATGCTTGACTTGTCAAGATTTAAACAATTTATCCATGAGGCAACAGGACATTCTCATGATTCAATCAGAGCACTAGTAATTGGCGAACATGGAGAAAATATGCTACCATTGCCAAGATTTTCATCTGTTTCAGGTATTCCGTTATCATCTTTTCTTTCAAAAGAAAAATTGGATGAATTGGTTCAAAATACCAAACAAGTTGCAGCTAAAGTTATTGAATTAAAAGGTGCCACAGTACATGCACCAGGAAACGCAATTTCTTCAATTGTTGAATCAGTTATAAGAGATAGAAAACAAGTCATTCCAGTTGCAACATATCTTGATGGAGAATATGGTCATTCAGACGTTACAATTGGAGTTCCAGCAGTTATTGGAAAGAATGGTGTAGAGAAAATCATAGAACTAGACCTAAATGATGAAGAAAAACAAGTCTTTGAAAAAGGAGTGGAGAGTGTGAAAAGCGCCATCTCAGGTATTGAAATCTAAGCCTTTTTTTATCCAAACAAAGAAAAATCATCATTGGAAATTTATGAAATCTTGGAATCATTGAAAGCAGATAAAATTTCAGTTAATCACGCAAAAAAGCTCCTTTCATTATATTCTATTGAAGAAGTAGAGGGATTTGCTAAAATTGACATCAATCGAAGAAAGAGAAGAGGTGTTCCAGAAGTGATTTTTGCTGAAACAAAAGAACCAGATGAAATTAAAAAAATTATAAAGAAAACTCTGGAAAAATCAAATTCGGTAATGGTCTCAAGAATTAATAAAAAAGATAATCCAAAAATTTTGGCATTTGCAAAAAGATTAAAAGTCAAAATAAGAACTGGAAAAAATTCATCATCGTTGCTGTTATTTAAAAAACCCATAAAATTTCATGGAGGAAAAGTAGGGATTCTTACTGCAGGCACATCAGATATTGGAGTGGCAGAAGAATCTAGATTAATGTGTGAGGCAATGAATTGTAAATGCATAACAAGTTATGACGTAGGAGTTGCAGGTATTCAAAGAATTTTTCCAATTTTGAAAAAAATGATTAAAGAAGATGTAGATTGTATCATAGTAGCTGCAGGAATGGAAGGGGCTTTGGCCACACTTGTTTCTACCATGGTTGATATCCCAATCATAGGAATACCAACATCTGTAGGATACGGATATGGAGAAAAAGGCATAGCTGCACTTGCATCAATGCTTCAAAGTTGTTCGTTAGGACTATCAGTGGTAAATATCGACAATGGGATTGCAGCAGGTGGAATTGCAGCAAATATTGCAAACAGAGCTGTCAGGAAAAAATAATTCTAATTAAAATTTACAAATGAACTAGCCAAGTTATCCTCGTAAATGATATATAACATACCTTAGCGACGTTTTGTAGTTGGCTGGCAAACGTGTTGTACTTACTGCTGATCGTAGTTTAATGACAAATTATAGAGGAAATTTTCTGTATGGTTTTATTGCATGTGGACCATATGAGGTTCTTCCTGAATGGGTTTTTGACAAAGTTTTCTGTCCATCAGTTGAAACAGACAAAATAACTGGTGAAGTTAAAGTTGCTCAAGTAGGATTAAGGAGGGTAGAAAGCTCGCTGATTCAAGGAGGGTACAAAAGAGATGAGGTATTTCTTGCACATCCTGAAATGCTACATAAATCAATTGGACCTGATACCAAGGTTGTAGGAATTAATGTAATGGATCCATTAGGAATGGCTCCAGTTACAACAACAATGTCACCAGAAAAACTATCCTATGTAGCAATGAAATTCAAAAAAATGTGTGCCAGTATTATTCAACTCAAAAAGAAATATGATTTCAAAGTTGTAGTTGGAGGTAATGGTGCATGGGAGTTAGCTAAATCAGATAGAATGAAAATTCACGGAATAGATACGGTAGTTGTAGGTGAAGCCGATGAGTTAGCAATAGATTTGTTCCAAGATCTTGAAAAAGGAGATGCACCAGAACTAATGCATTGTTTTGTTAGAAACCTTGAAAATATTCCAATGATTGAAGGCCCTACAATTAATTCCTTGATTGAGGCAATGAGAGGTTGTGGCAGAGGATGTGACTTTTGTGACGTAAACAAAAGATCAAAGAAAGACCTGCCATTAGAAAGATTACAACATGAAGCAAAAATTAACTTAGATTATGGGTTTGATTCAATTTGGTTACATTCAGATGAGATGTTGCTTTATGGATGTGATAACAGAGACTTTGTTCCAAACAGAGATGTCATTACTGACTTGTGGAAAGGACTCAAAGGATTAGGAGCAAACTTTATTGGAACTACACACATGACATTCTCAGCAGTTGCAGCAGATCCAACATTAATGCAACAAATTTCACACATCAATAAACAAGACGAAACAGGAAGATGGCTTGCAACAAATTTGGGAATTGAAACAGTAGCACCAAATTTGGTAAAGAAACATCTTGGTGTTAAAACAAAACCATTCTCACCTGAAGAGTGGGGAAGTGTTGTAATGGATGGTGCAAAAATTCTAAATGAAAATCACTGGTTCCCAGCTGCAACAATTATCATTGGTTGGCCTGATGAAACTCCAGAGGATAACCAGTATACTATTGATATGATTAGCGACTTTAGAGAGATGAATTTTAGAGGACTAGTGGCACCATTACTTTACCAAGACTTTAGTGAAAAGAATTCAATGCACTTTGGAAACTTGAATGAAGCACAATTTACTCTATTTTGGAGATGCTGGGAAAACAATCTACGTGTAATTAATGACATTATTCCAATTATTCTTAGAAACAAGACCTATGGTCCACCAATGAAGGTCTTCATGTATGGTATTCTTAAAGCAGGAACTTGGGCAATTATGAGATATCTCAGAGGATTATGCAAAGATCTCTTTAATGGACGAACCCCAGAAGAAATTATGGACAAATATGCAAGAAGCAGATCAGTTACTGCACCTAGAATTCAAACAAAGAAATTATAGATTTTCAATAGCAACATCTGCTATAGTGTTTCGTTTTGGTGTTATAGAGATAAAGTAAACTTTGTCTGCTCTTTCAATACTTTCAACTTTCTTGAGAGACTTTGATGTAACATCAAATTCATAGATTCCGGGTTCAAGTGTACCTTTTGAATAAAGCATAAGGAATGTTTCTCCAGTTATTGGGCTAAGTGGAATAAATGACATTACATATCCTTTGTAAGAATTAACAGGCATTGTATTTTTCATTGGAGGAGCTGCTGATGCCATATACATGAAAAAGTCTTCGATTGTATCAAATTCTTCGTATTCAATATGCATTAAATTTCATAATGTGTTTTAGTATAATAACCTACTAAAATGAAATAAGGCAAAATTATTTTCTAGATTTAATATGCTGATGAACTTTGAATCCAATTAACGCAGGTGCTGCAATATACATTCCCAAGTTGAGTGCAATTACAGAGAGCCCAAGTCCTAGAACTTCAACTTCTGAGCCATCTTCAGCCAATGTCATAATGGATAGTGTTGAAACCATTGGAGTGATGAAGGCTCGTACTACTTCTTGGAACATTGGATTTTCTCGTTCCATGTCTGCAATTGTTGGTGAGAATGAATAGTACAATTGATTAAATCCAGTCATGAATGCTGCTCCGGATTCAGTACTCATTACAGTATTATCTCTAATTTCTCTGAGGAATTGAACTTGTGGTGCTAATTCAGTTCCATATGCTGCTGTTGCAATTAAACAACCACCACCTTTTGGTTCAGGTGCACTAACTACTTGACAAATACCATTTACTAATGTAGTTCCAGCGCCACAAGTTGGTTCTGGCTCTGGTTCTGGTTCTGGCTCAGGTTCTGGCTCAGGTTCTGGCTCAGGTTCTGGCTCAGGTTCTGGTTCTGTTTCTGGCTCAGGTTCTGTTTCTGGCTGATTTGCAATAACTGGTTCTCCACCAACATAATTAACCATAAGTGTATCTTGATCTAAAGCATATCTTGCTTTAATAGTATAATCACCATTTAATTTCCAATAGGTACCGCCAGCTACAAAACTATATTCAAAAGAACCATCAGAATTTGGAATTAATTGATGGAAGTGTGCAGGACCTTGTTCATCAGGAGTGAGAACTAGAATAGTAACTGCACCTGCAGTTAGCGATGAAGAATCATAATCTTTTATATTTCCAGAGATTGTAATGGTACCGCCATTTGCAATTATGTCCACATCAGAGGATAAACTCAATGGAGGAATGTTATGTTCATCTGCAAAGACAGAACCATTTACGCTATAAGATAGAATTGAAATAGATAATAATGCAAACGCTAGAAATCCGATAAATCTCATTTTCATTTTGAATCTGAGTTGAGAGTATTTATGTATTCAATGAAATAAAAATTGACCAGATTATATTCGAATTATGCCTTTTTTGACTAAATAATTTATTGATCCAACAAAATCTTCATCAGAAATTAGATCGTTGGCCCACCATTTGGCGTTATTTTTGATCCAATCGGGGATTTCTCGTTCAAGGGTATTTTTCTCAGAAGGCGTAGTGGAAATTATTTCGTTTTCAATTAGATGTTCAATTCCGTCAATAAATTCACTATCAGAAATACTGTCAGAAGACCACAAACGGGCATCATTTTTGGGCGAATCAGAAATACTGTCAGAAGACCACAAACGGGCATCATTTTTGGGCGAATCAAGAATAGTTTCTGAGGTCACAAAAAATGATAAAGTTCCAAGATTTTGGTCATCATAAGAAAGATGGATGAAATATTTTCCAGGTAATGAATTAGCATTTATAGTGAAAATTGACTTGTAACCACCACTGGCAGTTAGAATTGCACCAAAATTTTGAACAGTTCCATCAGGATTTGTAAGAGCAATTGATAATGGGATTCCTCGTTTTTGATTATTAATACTTCCAGACAAAATTATTTCTTGTACAGAATCAATATTTGGTAATGAAACTTGATCATGACTCAATTTTGCAGGACTAGAAAACGAGACAGGAGTTTGAGAATTCAATAAATCGAAGATGTTTGAATTTCCAAAGGCATCACGTGAATCATAATATCTTGCATCAAGACTACCACCAGCTGGCGAAATTAATTTTGAACCTGTTTTATCACAAATCCATGATGGCATCTTAAAGGATCCTTCAAATATTCCAGTACTGGGTCCTGTTTCAACAAGAGAGAATCCTTTTGAAGCTAAACCATCATACTCAACGCCGTCAATAGTACAACGTTTGTAACGAATATCTTTTATTTTGATCTCCAACAAAATCTCTCCATCTTTTCCTACAGTATCAACAAGAGGAGAGTTTGGATCATTGATTGCTCGATAGACTTCTATTGTATCACTTTTCAAATTAAGATCAGAATCTTTGAGAATGATAGTTACTGGTTGCCCAAATCGAAATGATGTTGAAGTAGTTGAAACAGTTCCAGAATGCGTGGTTATATCAGATTTTGCAGAAGTTGTGGTAGTTACACCTGTTTTATCTAAATCAGAATAAGATATTGTAATTCCTTCTTCATCAATTAATCTATCAGTAACAATAATTTTTATTTCCTCATCGATTGTTTGTATCGTTTGAATAAAATTGGGATCTAGTATATTCAATTGATTTGTTACAGCATATTCAAAAGTGCCTTCAAAAGTAGAAGAATTAGCCAGAGTTTCTTCTAATTCAAAACGATAAATTGAATTGTTTATACTTTGTTCATTTTTTAAGCCAAATGAAAATATATCAAAAACAATTGGTTGTTTGTTTGTTTCACTAGAAACAGTCAGTACTCCTGCATCATTGTCAGAAGAATCAAAATCAATTACAAGAAATACAGTTCCACTTTCATCTACAAGATCATTTACAACAGAATCATCAATCTGGATGAATCCTTGGGATGATGAAACATCACCGACATCAGCAATAGTTATTGACGATAAGCCAAGTGCGCCAAAAGTCATATTAAATGAAGTATCGCCAAAGTCAGAAATTCCAAAATCATTCTCAAAGGATCTTAAATCATAATTAATCCAATTTGTGCCACCTGTATCTGATTCAGACACATCAAGTAGTGTTAAAGCCAATGTTGACGCTGAAATTCCCAAGTTTACTGAAATCATTTCATATGGTCCATCAGGTACAGGGGATGTATCAATTACCAGCAGGTCAGAATTAGAGTCAGGTACAGAAGAATCTGCTTCACCATCTACAGACAGTACAGGAGATGATGTATGAAATAGGACATCCTGAGCATTCTCAAAAGTAACAGGATTTCCAATTATGATTGTAGGAATGATTGCTGTTGCTCTAAATACATTCAAATCATCACGAGTACCTGTGTTTAGATTTTGATCAGAATCTACCAAAATTACAGGATATTCAGTTCCAGGATTCAAAGATTCGCCAGTTCCAATCGTTAATACTGGATCACTGCTAAGTGAAACAGAAGCCGTTGAAGATCCTGTCAAAACTGAAACAGAGTTTTTGTTGTAAGTGATGTGTCCAGCTTGCCCACGTGGAGCACCATCAAGTATACCTAAAGTAGATTGATCAGTATAATCAAAGTTTTCAAAAAATCCAGAATTTGAACCTTGTTCAACTAATGTGACAATTTCAGAAAAGGTATTTGAAACTCCATCATCATCAACTGAAGAATCAGGTTGATGGTTGTTTGTTTTTAGCTCCATTATATTTCCTAGATCCAAAGAAAGTTTGCCATTATCTTCAAAACCCAAGCTTGAAAGATAAGGAGCCAAATCTACCAATCCTGCATTTTCATTGGCAGCATCATTTCCGGAATCATCAAATGCTTGATAAAATACACTTACAGGAGAATCAATGTTAAAAGTCCAAGAGTCCTCATCTGTAGGATCTTGATTCAATTGAAAATCATTTATTGTTAGAAAAACTTCGGAATTATTTGGATAAAGATCCCTGTCAAGATTCAAAGAGATATTTGGGATTTCATCATATTCAAGTGAAACTTGTTGTGATGAACCACCAGGATTGTATTGAATTGTTACATCACTAAATGAATAAAGTTGGATTAATGGCCAGGCATTGGAATCTAATCCAATTTGACCTACAGGAATATTTGGATTTGTATTAATTGATTTTGCATGTCTAACTACATTATTCAAATTTGTGGAACCAGTTGGAGAACCAGTACATGGACTAAATGAGGAATCACCATTAGTAAAACTTTCCAAACCTGCAGATTGCGGTACTGCAATTCCATCAGTTTCAGAAAAAGAAACTCCAAAGACAGAAGATGATGTATCTTTACTGCAAAAGACTCCAAAATCTAATCCTTCTCCAGCTAAACCAACTGTAGAATCTGCAACTTGAGCCTTCTCAACATTTGCAAAATAAGCATACCAATTACCATCAGTTGCCTGAACCATTTGTAATGAGTTTCCATCAAGTGTAACATCAGGGTGGCCCTCTGCTTCATCAGTGTCTCGTAAATTTGGATCCCGAATAATTACTTCAATTACCATAGAGCCTGAAAAATGATTGTCAAATTGTGAATTCTCAGCTGAGACAAACAAGTCGGGATTACTTGACGCCTCAGCATTCATTACAGGAATTAGTGAAATAAGTGAGAAAATTGCCAGTAAACAGTATTTTTTGTCCAACATCTCAAAATTCCGTCTAATCACAAATAATAGTGTCGCAGCATTTCTTCTTAGAAACTAGTAATACATGATAAGAAATATCAAAAAATAAGAAAAATGTTTGTTCAAAGAACCAAAGTTTTACAGATTTCACTTTTGGCTATTTTTTCTGCATTTGTAGTAGAATTAATTTTTGGTTTAATTTCAAACAGTCTTGCCCTCATCACAGATAGTATTCATGCATTGTTAGATAGTGTAGTTACTGTTGTTCTACTTTTGGCAGCAAGAATGGCAATCAAACCTCCTGATGCAGAACATACCTACGGACATGGAAAAATCGAATCATTAGGAGGATTGATTGGGGGAATAGCAATTTTTCTGATTGCATGTTTTTTCATTTACGAATCTATCAACAGATTACAAAGTCCCCCACCAAGTATCCTACCAGGATTATTTGCAATAATTGGCGGATTATACACGATAGGAATTGATTTTTTCAGAATAATTCTGTTAAGAAGATCCATAAAAAAAATTGGAGGTGCAACTCTCAAAGCAGATTTTTACCATGCATTTATGGATCTTGGCTCTACTGTAATTGCAATTGTTGGAATAGTTTTGATATCATACGGATTCTATTATGGAGATTTTGTTGCAGCATTGATCTTAGGAGGATTGTTAGCAGTCCTTAGTGTAAAACTAATCTACAAAACTGCTCTCGATTTGACGGACATTATCTCACCTAAACTTGTAAAAGATGTCAGAGAGATTGCAACATCAACAAAGGGAGTCATTGATGCTAATCCAATACTGATGAGAAGATCAGGTGATACAATTTTTGCAGACATAACGATTTCATTAAGAGGCGATACCAGTTTTGACAAAGCACATGAAATTAGTAATAGTGTTGAGAGAAACATAAAAAATAAAATTTCAAATGCATCAATTACAATACATTTTGAACCAAATTGGAAAGATGTTCCATTAGATGCAAAAATTTTAGATATTGTAAAAAGTGTTGATGGTGTAAAAGATGTTCATAATGTCAGTACACATAAAACCAAAGGAAAGACATTTTCTGATTTACATGTAATGGTTGACAAAGAGATTAATCTATCATCAGCCCATAAAATTTCTGAAATTGTTGAGCAGAAAATTCAAGAAAATATACCTGAAATTGAACATTCCACTATCCATTTAGAGCCATTTGTGACAGTACCTGAGAAATTTAATGTGGAAGACACAATTACAGAAGAGATAATCAAGCGTGCTTTAGAGAAATATCCAGAAATCAAAAAAATCGGTCGTATTGTATCTTTGAGTTTTGAGAATATTCTCAAAATTGACATAGATTGTTCATTTGATAAGGAATTGTCAATTGAAAAAGTTCATGATTTGACCTCAGAGATAGAACATGTCATTAGAGCACAAATCAAAAATGCAGTAATAACAATTCATCCTGAACCAGACTAAACCAAAATACTAGTTAGATACATTACTAACATTCCTGCAGCAAAACCAGCTATAACTGCAGCACTAGAGAAATTTTTGTCACCTTCATCTCTAATCCATTTCATTATTACGACAATTACTTGGAAAATAGCTCCTGCCCCTATTGCAAGAAAAATCACCGAAGCAAATGGAGTATATACAAAACCACCTACCCATGCACCAAAAATGGCAGGAGAGCCTGCAATTAACCCCATGGCGGCCAATTTTCCAATCATCAATTTTCCTCTAGACATAGGTGCAGCAATAGCAATACCCTCAGTAGTATTATGCAAAGCAAATCCTACAATTAGAAACGTGCTAAATGCAAGAGAACCTAATCCAACAGCCGCACCAATAGCAAGTCCTTCACCAAAATTATGCATGCCAATTCCAATAGAAATCATCAATGCAATTGCAACAGGTTTTGAAATTTTTGAAGAATCAGCTTTTTTGACAAGTTTGTTTCCAGTGTAATATAGTCCAAGAAAAGACAATACTATAACGGTAGTAACAAGTAAAGTGCCATTAAAGCTTCCAGCTAAACTCTCATCAGAAACATCAATTGCTTCCTCAATAGAATCAACTGCTAAGAAAAATAGCAATCCAGCAGTCAATGCCAAAAAGAAATGGTATTTTTGTTTGCTTATTCTTTTAATGAAAGGAAGCCACAATAATCCAATCATTACAGGAATAACTCCAACATAAGTTCCAATCACTGCAAAAAATATTACAAGATCAAAAGAGGGCTCTAATGCAGGAGCGGCAGCCTCTATCTCTTTTTCAAATCTAGTTCCATCTTCAATTGTAATTCCAATGACATATGGTTCTGCATGATTCCATTCGAATGGTATTCTCACCAAAGCTGTTTCATATCTTTCCAGGAATCCATCTGGTTCAACTGCTGCAGGTTGTATTCTGTCATTAATATCTGCCATAACAACTTCAACAGGGATAGGCCCAGTGTTTCTAACAGTAGCTTGAATTTCAGAATCTACAAAGTCAACTTTTTCTATAGTTATTTCAGGTAAAGATATTCCAAAATCTAAAAGATCAGATCCTGGACCAAAAATGTATGCTACCAAAAGTATGAGAAACACAAACGGGATTATCCCACTTGCTAGAATCTTGCCTTTTGATGATTTATTGCTAATTTCCATAGTCTACTCCTGTTTGTGATTTTTGATCTAGATTGTCCTTAACTAGAAATATCCCAACCCAGCCTTTTTCTGAAAATTCTACCTTGTGAGCGTGAAATAGATACTTTCCAGGATATTCATACTGGAATTCCATAATACCACGCTCAGTTTGTGACAGAGTAATCATATCAGTGTAAAACGAAGGAACAGTATCAGTTCCTGTTGGATAGTAATGGTATAGGTTACCATGCAAGTGTAGATTGTTTATTGGATCGAATTCAACCATGTTGACAACATAGATACGAACTAGTTCGTTAGTGTTGATTTCAATGGGGTGATGTTGATAATAAAATGGAACTGTGTTTGCAGCATAAAAATTATTTTCAGTATCAAAATCAGTGTCCAAACCATTTAGAACCATAACCATTTCATCTGCTGCAGGTCTGCCTTCTTTTGGATCAACAATGTAAACACCGTACAAACCACGTGCAATATGTTCTTCAAGCGGCATCACATGGCAGTGATATGGATGAACACCAACAGGACCTGCTTTAAATTCATAAGTAAAGCTACCGCCTGATCCAACTATTTCAAATACACCATCCATCTCGGCGGGATGAATTCCATGAAAGTGCATTGTATGGGACTTTGAACCGTTGTTGATGAAATTTATGCGGACAAGATCACCCTCAGTAGCTCTTATGGTTGGACCTGGAACAGTGCCATTGAATGTCCACACATTAAAGAATACACCCGGTGAGACTTCCATAATTTTATCATCTTCTGCAACAATTGTAAATTCTCTTAGAGTAGTTCCATCAGGCAGTTGCGAAACTTTTCCATAGTTAAATTCTCGAAGATATTTCATTGGATCAAATTCCATGGTTGCGCTAGTATACAATGGGTCCAATACTTCGCCTGTTGTTTTTATAACACCGCCAGTATGTGTAACAAAGATATTATCTTCCAGTTGGGCACTAATATCCTCTGTAAATGCAAAATAAAGTGTAGACATTGCAATGATTACAGATATTGATACGATCATAATTCTAGAGCGATATTTGTTCATTAGATACATTTTGCAGGCTTGTAAATTGTAATTTAAATTTACCCTAAGCTAACTTTTTTAGTATGATCTAACTTTATTATACAAGACTAATTTACAAATTTTCAAAAAATTACGTTTAAACTAAAGAAAATCAGTCATAATTTATGCAAAAATCAGGGATAATGCTAGTCAGCTCTGCAGCATTAATTGCGATAGGATTGCTCTTGTTAGTTTTAGGAAATCAAATTATCTTAGAAGGGATTAGTCAGGAAGATGGAAAAGTAAGTTCTAGTCAATCACTTACAGTTTCAGTAGATTTTGATTCACAAAAGACAGAAATGGGGATTTTTGCGGTTCAAATAATGGAGTTCAAAGACAACACATTTTCTGCCAAAGTATTAGATCCATTTGATAGTGAGATTATTGCTCAAACAATTAATGAAGAGACTACCGAAAAAGAATTTGATGTATTAGAGACTGGAACTTACAGACTAATTATTGAAAGTACTAGTAATGAAGAACCCATGGTATTTGCAGCTATAGGTCCACTACCAGATACTAACAAACAATTACTTGGTTTTATCTCACTGGTAGTACTTGTTATTGGAATGATTGGACTAGTGGCAGTAGGCATCTACGGGGTTAAAAATAGAAGAAAATCAATTTAGGTAACTATCCATTTTTTCAAGACTATCAATAGCGGCATCAAAGTTATCACTATTTTCAACAAGGGTACTAAGTTTATCAGAATTTGCAACAAGAAAACATTTTCCATCATCAGATTTTTTAGAAATGAATTCATGCTCTATCAGATAAGAGAGTCTTTCAAGAACCTCAGATTCAGATATGGATGCTTGTTGGGCTAAAAATGAACATTCTTTTTCACCATCTTCTAGTTCTGCCAATATTGAAGATGTTACAGGATCAAACATACAATCTACAATTTTTTCTCGATCAAATGTTTCATCCATTTCACTCAATTAGAAAAGTTGGAAATTTATAACTTTTTACATAAATCTTGCCAATAAGATAATTAAGAAAAAGATACTCAAAGAATCATGCAAAAACTTTGCAGTAAAGATCCATCTGGAAAAGGGAGACACTGTTTTTGCATAGATATTGATGCCCAGAGAGGAGTCAAAAAATGCTGTAAATGTAATCAATGGAATGTTCACGGCAATGATTGGACAGAAGATGAGGACTTTAGATAATTTAGATTGAAAAAGGCATCATCATTGTGACTAGAGAGAAAAATCATCAGAAAAGAAAATTGAAAAATCACCTAATTTGACGCCTAGCATGGTTTTTATCGGGGTTTCTTTGAATTTTGGAATACTTGAGCAGTCAAGAATATAAACACATTGTAAGGATTGTGGGTAACGATATCCCAGGTGAAAAAAAGTCGCTTGTAGGATTGACCCAGATCAAGGGTATTGGGTATAACTTTGCTACAGCAATTCTTGATACTCTGAAAATTAATACAAATTCCAATATCGGTAATCTTACTGATGATAATGTTCAAGCAATTGAAAAATTAATTTTAGATCCAATCGGAGCAAATTTTCCAACATGGTTTCTTAACAGAAATAAAAATATTGAAACCGGGAAAAATTTGCATTTGTTGACATCAGATATTCCATTTACATTAAGAAATGATATTGAAAGAGAGAGAATAACTGCAAGTTGGAGAGCTTACCGTCATCTAAGTGGACTAAAAGTTAGAGGACAGAGAACTAGAACTTCAGGAAGAAAAGGCGGAGCAGTTGGTGTTGCCAAAGGTGGACTAGCAGCTCCAGTAAAGAAAGGTGATCCAGGAGCTGCAGCAGATCCAGCAACAGATGCAGCAGCTACAACAGCAGATGCAGCAACAGAAAAGAAAGAAGCTCCAGCAACAGAAAAGAAAGAAGCTCCAGCGGAGAAAACTAAATAGGTGTCATAAGTGGGAGACCCAAAATATTCACGTAGAGTTTGGAGAAAACCAAAGAGACCCCTTAATTATGAACTAAAGATGGAAGAACTGAAAACTGTTGGTACATTTGGATTGAGAACTAAAAGAGAATTATGGAAAGCACATACAGAATTATCACGTGTTAGACATCAAGCAAGATCATTGCTTGCATTAAGACAAGAAGTTAGAGAAGAGAAAGAGCCAATCTTGATGAAATCTCTTGCCAGAATAGGATTAGTAAGCAGTGATGCAACATTAGATGATGTACTTAATCTAAATGTGGATGATTTACTTTCACGTAGACTACAAACTATTGTTTCAAAAAAGCTTGGATTCAAAACACCATATCAAGCAAGACAAGCAGTAATTCATGGACACATAATGATTGGAGATAGAAAAATAGACATTCCATCATACACAGTTACAATAGGAGAAGAAGGCAATATTCATTTTACACCTGAATCTAAAATTCCAGAAATGTTAGAAAAAACAAAATCAGAACCTGTGGTTGAGAAACCAGTTGGAGAAGAGGGTGAAACACCTGCTAAAGAAGTCAAGACACCTGCTGAAGAAGCACCAAAAGATGAGAGTTCTTCAACAGAACAATCAAAAAAATAGGCTTACCAGTAAATAACCCCAAATTATCAGAGAGAATAACATGTGTTCAATTATTGGTTACTACGGAAAGAAAATTGCAGCACCCATCATTGTAAAGGGGTTGAAAAGAATGGAGTATCGTGGATACGATAGTGTTGGGGTTGCAACAGAATCTGAAAATCAAATTGAGCTAAAAAAAGGCACTGGAAAAGTAAATGAAGTAAATTCAAAAGTTCAGTTAGATAAACTTCCAGGAAAAGTAGGTATTGGCCATACTAGATGGGCAACTCATGGAAAAGTTACAGACATCAATGCACATCCACATCCAAGTAACTCTGGAAAAATTGCAATAGTACACAATGGAATTATAGAAAATTTTGAAGAGTTGAAGAAACAATTAGAAAATGATGGGTATAGTTTCAAAAGTGAAACAGACAGCGAAGTAATTGCAAACTTGCTTCAAAAAAACTATGAGTTAACTAGAGATGTTAAAGAAACAATTATGAAAACAGTTGCAGTACTTGAAGGACATTTTGCATTTGTTGTAATGTTTGAAAATGGTCAGCTTGCAGCTGCAAGATTTCATGAACCATTAATAATAGGAATTGGACATGATGATTTCTTTTTGTCAAGCGATGTTCTTGGATTCATTGAATATACAGATGATGCAATTTACATGGAGAATGGAAATTTTGTTATTTTAGATAAAAACAGGTTTCAGATTTCAGATTTTAATGGTGAACATGTAAAATATGGAATAACAAAAGTTTCAAAAGAATTTGGAGATGCATACAAAGGAGATTATGCACATTTTACACTAAAAGAAATTTACGAGCAACATGAAACAATCTTGAAGGCTGGGGAAAAAACAGCAGATGCAATTGAAAAAACAGCAGACCATATCAGACATGCAAAAAATATCTACATAACAGGAAGCGGAACTAGTTTCAATTCTGCACTAATTGCAAAGCAAATTTTATCAAAATATGTCAAAATCAAGGCTGAACCAATCATATCAAGTGAACTCCAATTTGCACCAGACAGTATTGAAGAAAATTCCATTCTAATTGCAATATCTCAAAGTGGAGAAAGTGCTGATGTTTTAGATGCAGTGAGAATTGCAAAAAAAGCAAATTGCAAGATAATATCTATTGTCAATTTGCTCACATCATCACTTGCACGTGAAGCAGATGTAGTGATTGGCATGAATTGTGGACCTGAAATTGGGGTTGCCGCAACAAAAAGTTTCACATCACAACTAGTAATACTCTACAAAATTGTGCAAAAATTAAGTAGCAATGACATTACAATTAATTTTGAAAAGTTTTCTGAATCAATTTTAAAGATATTAGAGAATCCAAAAAAAATTCAACAGATTGCAAAAGAATTAAAGAAAATTTCAGATATTTACATTTTAGGAAGAGGAATAAATTATCCTATTGCGATAGAGGCTGCTTTAAAATTAAAAGAGTTAACATACATTCATGCAGAAGGAATTCCAGGAGGGGAATTAAAACATGGGCCTCTTGCACTAATGGATTCTAATGTATTTGTGATTATCATCAACCCAAATGATTCAACTTATTCAGATACGCTGACAAGTGCTAGAGAGATAAAAGCTCGTGATGCAAAAATTATTGGAGTTTCAGATATAGAAAGTGATGTGTATGACTATTGGATAGAAATTCCAAAAATAGATGAAGTGTTGTATCCAATTTCAGAAATTATTCCAATACAGTTGTTAGCATACTATGCAGCACTTGAAAAAGATACAGACCCGGATTATCCTAGAAATCTAGCAAAATCAGTTACAGTAAAGTAAACAATCTGTGATATTCTTTTTCTACCATCTCTAAAAATTCTGCAGAATTGTTTCCCGTTTTGAGCATGGATGAGATAATGCTACCACCCGCTCCAACACCTTCTTTTGCAAATCCTTCTGAAAATGCCCTTAGACCAGAGTATTGTGAATTTTTTAAGCCAGGATCAACAGAGATTGCTGGAATATCAGATATTTCCTTGACTAAATTCTTGAAATTTGCACTTTTATCATTTGCAATATACGAAGTAGTTCCAATTGCAGTATTTTCTTCATTAAATCCAATTTTTGATGCAAATGCCAATACTGCAGTCATCTGAGTTCCACCTGCCAACATTACTTTAGAAACATCAGAAGCAGCACTGAGCATTCCTGCAACAAAAGGAATCATGGGATCCCCAACTTTTGCAACAATACTGTAAGGATGATCAGAGTCAATTCTATCAAGTGCAGAACTGACAATTTGGTTTTTTAATTCAACAGGATTGTTTGGAATACTGGAACTTACTTTAGCGTCAAAACCCAAAGCTCTCAATACGGCTAATGCAGTGGTAGTTCCACCAGGAATGCTCTCACCAATTATCAGACAATCAGTTAGAGATGCCATACTTCTTCCGACAATTCTACCATAATCGACAGCATGAGACACTTGAGAATCAGTCATAGCATCTTGATTTGAAATATTTTTTCCAAAAGATAATCCTGTTTCAATGAAAGGTAATTGAGGAGAGATCTTACTACCAGCATTAATTGTTAAATGAGGAATACTAGATGATTCCAAGGCAGTTTTTGTCAATATCCCAGGGGTTGGCTTTCCATCAGGAGTCATTGGAATATCATCAATTGTTTTACAATATCCATAGTGCAGATATTCAGCATCAGCTGGGGGAGTAAACTGTATTGAATTCTTGTCTGCACCTGCAAAGGTAATTCCGGGAACTTCACAAGTTTCAGTATATGAAATTACAAAAGAAAAAAGAAATCTTCCAGATTTAATAGTGTCTAGAAAATTTTGAGCCTTTTCAACATTACCAAACAGTTCAAAATTTTCCAAAAAATTCACTGGTCCATCATTTCAAGGAACTGTTGTTCGGTTCGTTTTTGCATTACAGGATTGGTAGTTTTTTCTTCTCCAATAGTTGATATTTCAGAATGGCCATAATTGTGCCCAGAATACAATACCAAATTATCATCTAAGGAATGGAGAACATCAAAAAGACTATGATAAAGCTCTTTTGCACTTCCACCAGGTAAATCAATTCTACCACAATTTCCAACAAACAATGTGTCACCTGAGAAAATTTTGCCATCACCAATTAGACAGATGCTGTCTTTGGAATGACCAGGAGTATGTAGAACTTTTAATTTTGAATTGCCAAATTCGATATAATCTCCATCCTTTACTGTAATGTCGTGTTTTAATTCAGAAGATTCATGCTGAATGATAGGAGCTTTGGTTGATTCAGCCATTGCTTCATTTCCTTGGGTATGATCAAAATGATGATGTGTATTTACAATGTATTTAATTTTCAAATTATTTCTTTTTATGATCATTTCTAATTCCATTAGATCCCAGGACGGATCAATGAGAATTGCTTCACTGGTATCATCATCTTCAACAATGTAGGTAAAGTTTTGCATATTTCCAACTTGGATTTGGTGGACTTTCATAGGATATCCTCTTCAGCTTCAGGAGGAATTCCAATTTTTTCTGCATATAATTCTCCTGTCAAGTCTTTTCTTTTTGGGATTCCTTGTTTCATTTTATGAAATGTAACTGTCATGTCACATTTTGTGTAGATGTTTGCAGTCTCTCCTGTTTGTGGATCTAATCCAGATGGCACATCTACTGCAAACTTGTAGCAATCTGTTTGATTGATGTAATTAATTGCAGATGCATATGGCTCTCGAATCTCGCCAGTTATACCAGTACCTAAGATACCATCAACTATTACATCTGGTTTGAAATCAAAGTCAAAATCTCCTGACACTAGTTTCACAGATGGCATTTTCTGCAAGATAGACCAATTCCAATTACTTTCCTCGGTTTTGATTTTATCAGGAGTGCCAAGAAGTATTACTGTAACTTTTGCATTGTAACCAGCTAAATGTCTTGCCATTACCAAACCATCACCGCCATTATTTCCCAATCCTGCAAAAATCAGAATATTTTTAGAGTCTACATTTCCAAGTTTGTCAACTAGTCGTCTAACTGATGCAGCACCTGCATTTTCCATCATGAACTTTTTTAAAAATCCCATGTCATGACCTTTGTTTTCAATTCGATACATTTGATCTACAGTAATTTCCATGATTTACAAGAAAATCATATCCAAAATAAGAGTTGCGAAAATTTGACAGACAAGTTATATTCCTAGTTTGCTTTTTGGGACTCCGTGTTAAAACAATACTATACAGTAGTAGAGGAGTTTGATTCTAAAAAGGATTATGGTATTGAGATTAGAGAACAATATGCTGAATGTCTTTCAGTTCTAAAGAAAGAACAAAAAGTAAATCCATTAGAGATTGCACAAAAATATCTTAATTCATTCACAAAAAAACCAAGAAAATTTGAAACCAACAAAGACATTGCGTATCACAGTTTTGGCATTGCAAATAAAATTGAAATGCTCAAAAAACTCCCAAAAATACAAAAAGATGTTGTAATGGCACCAGAACAATTCTACAAACTAGAAACCATTCATTATTTTATAAGACAACACCGTGGCTCTCGTTACAAAAACATCAAACCAAAAAATGACGCAGGAACTGCAAATGCTTACGGATACAAACTATGGCAGTTTAACAACTGGCTTGCAGGAAAAACATTCGAGTTTTACACACAAGTTCAGATTGGTGAGGACACATTTCGACGTAAAAAGAAGAAAATTCAGATTCAAGACGTTGAACACCTATTGAAAATGTATCAAGAACCATTTAGTTCAAAGGCTGATTTTCTAAAGGTAATCAAGGAATACTTGATGGATTCAATTCATGAGGAAAAAAGAGCAACTGTAGGTGGAATATCTCCTCATTCTAGATGTGGAACTGGAGAATACGATCTCTTTGAATGTAAAAAACCTCAACTTGTTGAACATGGCGGTAATGTGAATGTCATTGACAGAGAACTTAATCTAAACTCTGATGATGTTGGAGTTAGTACCATAAACAAATCAGGACAACCTGTATCTTTGTCTGGAAGTAGTTTTTCATCTCCATTATTCATTAGAAGATTAATTGATCTTGAACGTGTATATAGAGATCGAATCTCAAATGTAGAAACTCTATTGGCAATATCTTATCTTTCATGTACTAATAATATTTCAGATTGTGCAGGATATGGAGAACCTAAATCCTTTACTCACACTGATTACAATTCAACAGTCTATTTCGCTGAGGGGATTATTGGTTTTACTCAAGTTGGAGATAATACTATGACCATGCCAATAAATGATATTATAATTTATGTTCCTGCTGGTGTGAGTGAAATTAAGTTTTGTCTAACTCATTCAGATAATTTCAACAAAGCTGTGATTCCAACACTTGAAACATATTTTGAAGTAAAAGCTAGGAAATTTGGCAATACTTCATTGATCCCTCCTGAAAATCAAGAAGAATTAACCAGTAAAACTAACGTTAAAATTCTAACATACAAGTTTGATTCTAAAAGCATGGAGTCAATGTGGACATTTTCTATACGACCTAGAGTTACACACACTATCCTCACTGAAGATAAAAGAAGCATATCTGCACGCTTTGGTTGTGCAATTTTACTTACAGGAAAGTCAGATAGAAAATCATCAAAGCCTTTAACTCAAGAAATAATTGAAAATCGGGAGAGATTCTCATCATGATGGAACGAAGTATCTTAAGATCAAGCAAAAAAATAGGCAAGTATGAAGCCCCGATTATAGAAAAATTAGAACCTTTTTTTCAAAATCAAGGTTTTCAAGTTGTTCCTCATGCACGATTGAATATTTCATGGGGCAATATTATTTCTGATATTGATTTGTTATTGATTAAAGAAAATAAAATTGGAATTGTGGAAGTAAAATCATCTCATGATAATTTGAAAAGAGCAAAAAAACAAATTTCAAATATCAAAGATTATGTTGATTTTGCATATATTGCCACTGATTTTAAACCAAGAAAATTACCTACTCCAATAGCTGGTTGGATTTTTGTTAAAGATGAAGTTACAATAATGAAATATCCGCAAACTATTGACAACGAACCTTCTCATTATTCTGTTGGCTCTCTACCAAAAAAATGTCTTGAACGACACTTGGATCATAAGAATATCTCACCAAAAGGTATGTCAAAATATGAAATAACTACCAATATCATGTCTCTTCCAATAAAAAATCTCAAGGATGAAGTAAAATCAATTGCTACTTGTGGTCAGGAGTGTGATGTTAACTGTCCTATTTGGAAATTTGAAAAACTTTTGATTCCTAAATTATTATCTGGATAGACTTCAATGTTCTAAAAAAAATTGTTAATTTAGGCTAAAAAGCCACTAATTTAAAAAAATCCTGTTGTGAATATTTACGATATTAAGAGCTTTGAATCTACGAAATATGTCTAAAATAGGCGTAAAATTGAATGGTTTGCCAATATGTTTAGAGTCTAAATTCTTCTAATTCAATAATTATTACAGGTTTTATTCTAATTTCTCTTTGGCAAGAATGGAATCAAAGCCCGTACAAACTCCATGACATTTTTAGTTTGAAAGTATACAGTTCCTGGACCAATAATTTCCATTACTAGTGCTTCGCCTCCAAATAGAGTTGTCTTGAAGCTTCCATGTTTTGTCACTCTATATCCTGCAGTAGCACTTAGTGCAACTAGTTGATAATTATCAAGAATCATTTTCTCACCATCTTTGAGTGTAGTTTTGATAATTCCACCCCAAGCATTGACAAACATGTCGCCGTGACCTACTGTCTTTAGCATGAACATGTTTGTTCCAAAGATTCCTTTGGTGAATCCTTGCCATTTAGTATCGAGTGTTAGTTCACCAGTAGATCCTACAAATGCACCAGACTGTACAATAAATTCTTCTTCAACTTTTATAATTTCTATATCTCCAAGCATATTTCCAGTTAATCCTAGCTTTGCATTGTCTTCTTCTGCAATGAATTCATTTACAAAAAATGATTCTCCACCCAGAGCTGCAGCTTTTAGGGATTTAAGAAAGCCACCCTTTCTCATTTTAGTTTCAGTTTTGATGTTACCTTTGATGTATACCATAGCTGCGGCTTCTGCAGTTACTTTTTCTCCTTGGTTTAGTGTAAATTCAATTAACCCCATTGGATTTTTTAGAATCTCATATTCCATTGTAATTAATTCTCTCAGAAGTTAATAAAATGATCAGTGATATACACAAATCCCAAAAAGTCCATTAGTCCTGTAAAGCCTGGACGAGAAGGGGTGTTTTGGTTCATTATTGCTATACATCGTATAGAAAAGAGTTGGCTAATGCAATACATCAGGAACTAACGTACTGCAGAAACACCAGGACCTTAAGGACTTGGCTATAATCTTGTGAGTATTACAATTGTAATACTAACAGATCCTAAGGACTTACTGCAGCACCAGAACTAAGGACTTGCTCCCCTCAATTAATGAAATTTGTAAATCTAATTATAATCTAATTTTGAATCGAATTTATTGAGTTTACCAGCAGAATTTGAAAAAGAAGAAGAAAAGCCTGTAAACAGATTGATAGTTTGTATTTCTGCAATGACTATTTTTGGATTATACTATACAATAAAATTTAAGAAAACTCTAAAATGGTTAAGCCTAGTTTTTAGTCCTTACGTTATACTATTTTTAGGATATGTGATATTAGAGTTATTATTCATTAGTGGTTTTGAAGTACAAGAAAGAGATTACCATATGTTAGACGTGATAGGTGTTATTGTTCAACTTATAGTATTCATAGGCTCTATTAGTTTAATGTATGACTGGGCTTCTAAATACAATCTAAAGAATTTTGGGTATGAATCAAAGAAAGAATGGAAGATGAATAAAAGAAATACAGTAGTACAAAAAGAATTAAAAAAAGATAAAGAAGAAAAACCTGTAAACAGATTGATAGTTTGTATCTTATCACCAACTATTTTTGGATTTATCTATGCAGAGAAATTTAACAAAAATCTAAAATTTCTAATGTTATTATCAATTCCTTTTGTTTTTACGTTCTTACTAGTACTTACATACGCTATTGGTGATTTTGAAATACAGGAACCAAGAAAAATATTAGGATTTGATAATAGTATTGTTATTGCATTACTGTTTGTTTTTCCAATTATATTCATGTATCGTTGGGCTTCTCAATACAATCTAAAGAATTTTGGATTTAAATCAAAGAGACAATGGAATAAAAATAGAGAATTATAATTTTAGAAAAAAGGTATGGTTATTTGATAGAGATTGTTATGATTGTAAAAATCATCTATGACTAAAATTACAATTTCAACTAAAATTATTTTGTAGAATTTGGATTAATCTAAGTAATCATCATCAATGTAGTTAACGCATTTGTGGTTAGATAGTGCGTAATCAGAATAAAGAACCAATCCACATCTTACACATTTTTGAGCGTCTTCAAAGTGAATCATTCAATACACTTTGTTGAATCTTGTTTGTAAAAATTATTTAGCGTACCTATTGCTTCAGGACTAATGAGTTAAGAGATATTTGGCTAATGGAAAGATCTTTTGTGTTTCAATAGCTCTGATTTTCTTAATTACAATTCCATATTCCTCATAGATTTTTTTAACTTCATTCCCATCAATCCAGCCAAATGCAATAAGATGATAAGGTTCTGTTGCGTTGTCGTGTGTTTATGGATCTTCTCTGAAATACCGTTTTTATGTGGCATCAAGTTGACGAATCAACCATGTCAGTTTTTTTAGTTTTTACATAGTAAATCTGTATGCCATCGCTAAACAGGCTTGTTTTCTGTACTTTTTCTATTTCCGTTTTGGTAATGATTGTTTTACCATCATCTAGATTGTACTTGTTATCAGATAATTCTAATACGGTGATAGGTTCGATTGGGGATTCTATCAAGGATTCCGTGACCTGTTTTATTGGATACATGATCATTTTTGAACCAAAATGCGTGTAAAATATCTGCAGATCCTTTTATTCCAACCTGTTTCTTTATTTTCCTGATCAGGCGTTTTAGAGATTCAGGATCCTCAAACAGTGCAGAAGGAATCGAAAATACCACATGGGAAGCCCTTTGGTGCTAGATTGACCAGAGTCTGATTTAGAAATACATTTTAGGTAAAAAATAATTTTTTGCTCATTAATTCGAATGATTTATCAACTACCTCCATCTAAAATTGCTAGACGATGAGTTCTACAGGAAAAATAATAATAATTGCAATGGTAGTTATCATAATTGTTATTGCATTAGGTGTTGTAGTTGGAGGCTCAGATACAGAGATTAACGAGTCTACAGATTCAACAGTTCAAGAAATTTCAGAATTATCAGGTGTTGTTAACATAGGATTAATTTTACCACTTTCAGGGGATTTAGCTACTCATGGCTTGGAAAACTTGGAAGGCTCAAAATTTGGCGTAATTGAGTTTAACAAGCATTTAGAGGAAATAGGAGCTCCATGGACACTTAAAATGACTTCAGAGGATTCTGCTACCAACCCAGTAATTGCATTAGAAAAATTAACTGCATTAAACGCTAAAGGAATTAAAATGGTAGTTGGTCCTGAAACTAGCTCTAACATTAGAAACATCAAAGGATATTCAGATTCAAACAACATGTTACTAGTAAGTTGTTGTTCATCAGCTCCGGCTTTGGCTATTCCAAATGACAGTGTGTATCGTCTAGTTCCAGATGATTCTAATCAAGGCACTGCACTTTCAAAGTTAATTCAACATGAAGGAATTGATGTGCTAGTTCCTGTTTGGAGAGGAGATACATGGGGTGACGGATTAAGTGCTGCTACTACTAGTTCATTTGAAAAACGAGGCGGAATTATAGATGATGGTATTCGTTATAATCCAGAGTCCCCAGAATTTTCGGCATCAACATCATTACTAGCTGAAAAAATACAAGGATATGTAGATGAGTATGGAAAAGACAAAGTTGCTATTGTATTTTTAGGATTTGCGGAAATTTTACAATTTACACAATCAGCAGCAGAGCATGAGGTTTTGGATGATGTGAGATGGTTTGGACCAGGAGCTAATACTAAAGAACATAAATTAATTGATGACCCAATCGGTTTTGAGTTTTCAACTAATGTTCAATTTACTACAGTTCAATTTGCAGCATCAAAAAATCCAACCTATGACAAAGTACAAGCTCATCTAACTGAGACACTTGGAACAGAGCCCAACACATTTGTGCATTCTTCATATGATGCTGTTTGGATTATTGGTCTTGCAATTCTTGAAACTCAAAGTACAGATGTTACTGCAATAAAATCAGTAATTTCAGATGTTGCAGAAAACTACAGTGGTGCAATTGGTCCCACAATACTCAATGATGCAGGGGATTTAGCTCAGGCTGACTATGAAATATGGGGAATTAGAGGTGGAGAATGGGTATTGTTAGGACAATATACCCAGTCTACAGATTCTATATCACTAAATTAGGAAATTCCCAAGTACAACTTTCCAAGTTCAGGATGAGCCAATAATTCATCAGGTTTTCCTTTGAATACACCCTTACCACCGGCAAAAAGATAAACAAAATCACCTAAAGCTAGAGCCCTTTTGACATTTTGCTCCACTAGAATAACAGTAATTCCAAAATCATCTCTAATCTGTTTAATTTTTGAGAGTACCTCATTAGCTAGTTTTGGAGAAAGACTGGCAGTTGGTTCATCAAAGAGCATTACATTTGGCTGTCGTATCAAGGCCATACCCATAGCAAGCATTTGACGTTCTCCACCGCTGAGTGTATTTGATTTTGATTTTTCATATTTTTTCAGTATAGGAAAGGTTTCAAATATTTCAGGCATTCTCTGATACACAAGTTTTGAATTTAGGGTATAACTAGCCATAATGAGATTTTCCTTTATAGTAAGATTAGAAAATACATTATCCACTTGTGGAAGATATGCAATTTTTTTTCTAGCAATTTCATGTGGTGCAAGACTTGTAATTTTTTCACCATTATAACTAATTTCTCCAGAATATACAGTACACAATCCAAAAATACTTTTGAGCAAAGTACTTTTTCCACTTCCGTTTGGTCCCACTACTATAGTAATTTCTTTTTCTTTTGCATCAAAATCTACATCAAAAAGAATATGATTATTTACATATCCAGAGTTTAGGGCATTGATATGAATAGTTGAAGGAATAGTTTTTTGTGACATTTATTTTCCTAGATAAGATTCCATTACTTTTGGATGTTTAATGACATCATCAGAACTTCCTTGTGCAATAATTTTTCCTCGATTCATTGCAAAGACATGATCTGCATATTGTAATGCAATATCTAATCTATGCTCAACAATTAAAAATGTAATTTTTTGTTTTTTACAAAGACTGGAAATTTTATCAAATATCTCATGTGCCAATGTTGGATTTACTCCTGCAATAGGCTCATCCATAAGAATCATCGAAGCCCCAGACATCATTGCTCTACCCAATTCAAGAAGTTTTTGCTGACCACCACTTAGATTTTGACTTATGGTGTCCTTTTTTTCCACAAGACTAACCATTTCCATTATCTCCATTGCTTTATCGGCAATTCTTTTCTCATCATTTTTCCATTTTGATTTTAATGGCGCCATAAGAAATGATTCACCAGCATTATCACTGCTAGAAATCAAAAAATTCTCCATAGTTGTAAGAGTGTTAAATGGTTGAGGTATCTGCCAAGTTCTAACTAGACCAGTCTTGTAGGTATCAAACAATCCTTTTTGAGTAATATCAGTTCCATTAAAAAGGATCTTACCATTATCAGGTTTCAAAAGTCCAGAAACCACATTGATGAGTGTGGTTTTTCCACTTCCATTTGGACCAATTAGCTGATATAATTTCCCTTTTTCTATTTCCATGTCAATCCCATCCAAAACAGTAAGACCATCAAAATGCTTGGTAATGCCCGAAATAGATAAAATACTCATCAAAATCTCAAAGGCGTAAAGAAATTAAGGGTTTTCGATCTTGGAATGATAACTTGGCTCTTGATCCAATATTTTCTGATGCTATAATTTTTGCAAGTCTTTTAGCTCTACTCAGTATCGGACTTACACTCACATATCTTACGACTAGGGTTCCAAATTTTGCTCATGCGTCATTTGCTACTATTGGTGTGTACATCGCATTAGTTGCATCAAGGGTTTGGGAGAGCACGCCATACATTGCGATTCCAATTGCGTTTATAATCTCAGGAATAGTGGCTGTTGTTTTGTATACTTTTATTTTAAAACCATTAATTCGTAAAGGTGCTTCTCAAGCAATTCAGATGGTGGCAACTTTGGCATTTGATTTAGTCGTAATTGCAATACTAAATATTTTTGCAGATTATATTGTAAATACATATCGAGTTACATCCAGAGAATTTACACTACGAAGTTATGATGTAGAGTTTATGGGACTTCCATTGATTGTTTTTGCAGCACCAATTACAATTGCCGTTTTAGCGATCACACTACACATAGTATTAAGGAAAACAAAATTTGGTATTGCAATGAGGGCTGCAACTGAAAATTCTGACTTGTCAGAAATAGTTGGAATTAATGTAAAGTTAATTTTTGGCATATCATGGCTCTTGGGAGGAGGTATAGCAGGAATAGCTGGTGCTTTAATGTCATTATGGTTTCAAGGAGATCCGAATTTGGGTCCGCTGTTAATACCAAGTGTATTTGCAGCAAGTATTGTAGGGGGATTTTTCAGCATCTATGGTGCGATAGCTGGAGGTATACTAATTGGATTAACTGAAGTTTTAGGAACGAGATTTTTAGCAGGTGAATTTGGTTCTTGGTTGATTGCATACAGGCCATTAATTCCACTGGTGTTTATTGTAGTTACGTTACTATTAGCACCACGTGGATTGGCAGGAATAAACTGGTCAAGGTTGAGGAGACATGGCACTAGAAGCTGAAACAATTTTCATTGTAGATTTGCTTGCAATTTTTGCAATCTATGTTATTGTTAATCTAAGCTTAAACATGGAATTTGGATATGCTGGAATTCCAAATTTTGGAAAAGTGTTAGCAGTTGGGGCAGGTGCATTTGTTGCAGCAGCAATTCCAGGTAGGATTTTTGCCAATATTGCAGGAATTGAGGGAGATTACATTGAAAATAATTTAGCAATAGTTTCTGAAATTAATATCTGGTTAGTAGATAATACTGGAATTGGGTTTATTGTATTCTTTTTGACATTAGGTATTGCAGCAGCTGTAGGTGGCGGTCTAGGATTGATTACAGCATATCCGGCTATCCGATTACGAGGAGACTATCTTGCAATTTCATTGCTAGCTTTTGGTGAGAGTATTAGAATAATTGGGAATAATTTTACTCCACTAGTTGGCGGTACGCTTGGGGTTCAAGTACCAGATCCATTATCATTTCTTCCAGGAGAATTACGATTCCCAGTAGCAACTATTGGATTAGTCCTAATTGCAATTGCTGTGTATGTGTTTAGCGAAAAAATGATTCGTTCACCATTAGGAAGAATGCTTCGTGCAGTTAGAGATAATGAAGTTGCAGCAGAAGCACTTGGAAAAAACACTACACATGTAAGAATTAAAATAATTATGGTATCTGCAGCACTTGCAGCGATTGCAGGTGCATTGTATGCATTTTATGTTGGCGGAACGATTGCCTTTGCATACGATAGAGCAAGTTGGACCTTTTGGCCATTTCTTATGATTCTCATAGGAGGATTAGCAAATAACAAAGGAGTGCTTATTGGAACACTTTTATTTGTTACACTACGAAAATTCATCATATTTTTCAAAGATTCTTTTCAAGCATATGTTCCATTTGATGTTGTTTGGCTTGACTTTTTATTACTTGGAATAATTTTGCTTGCAGTTTTATTGTATAGACCACAAGGGATTTTTATTGAAAAACCGACACCGACTATCTCTCTAAATGGAAGCAAGTCGTCAGGATTAAAGAAGATGTTTAATTTCTTTTTTAAATAGAATAAGACAAATAAATATCAAGACAAGTGATTTAGCAAACGACTTTATCCTAGTTTTTTGATATTATCAAGTATGACATTAAAAAATGTAAAACCGTCATTAAACAAGATTGCAAAATCGTTAGAGAGTATTCAAGAAGCAAGAGAATTTCTACTAAAAAATACAAGAGAAGTGATTATTCTCTGTAGCAGATCAATTATTGCAGTTCATAAAGGAGATTTAAAGACTGGAAAAAACAATTTGAAACAAGCAGACAAATTATTGAAAAAATACAAGAAAAAAGCAACAGGTGGGCTTGGAAGATATCTAATTACACCAGAACAGGAATTCGTAGAAGCTGCGTGTCTAATTGCAATTGTGGAAAAAAAAGAAATTCCTTCAGATAAAAAATTGGCAGTAATGCCGGAATCATATGTTTTAGGATTGCTGGATTGTGTAGGTGAATTGAAAAGAATGGTATTTGATAAAATTAGAATTGGTAAGATTGATGAGGCTACAAGAATTTTTGAAGTAATGGAAAATTTGTATCTTCATCTTTACACTTTTTCATTATATGATAAAGTAGTAAAAGAGGCTAGAAGAAAAATTGATGTAAATAGAATTTTAGTAGATGATGTCAGATCGGCAATTACAGAAGAGAAAAGGCGAACTGAACTAATCAAGACTTTGCAAAAACTAGAGAAATAATTTTTGAAATTGTGTATGCGGGCGATGGGATTTGAACCCACGAACTCCTGAGAGACTAGCCCCTCAAGCTAGCGCCTTTGGCCAGGCTGGGCGACGCCCGCAATGAAATTTCCTTGTATGGTTTTTATAATCCTTGATTACTTTTTTGTTCGTATGTTAATTCCTGTTAGATGTTTTACATGTGGAAATTTAGTTGCCGATAAATTTGAAGATTATCAAAATAAAGTAAAATCTGGAGAAAATCCAGAAAAAGTTCTCGATTCTTTGGGACTTGAGAGATATTGTTGTAGAAGGATGCTTTTGACTACTGTTGAGACAATTCAACAAGTAATTCCATTCTATGAAGCAATTCAGAAAAGAAAACAGGAAGTTCAAGCTGAGTTAGAATAACTTGTCCAAGATTTCTTCTATTGAAGGACGTATTTTATACAATAGTAGAGGAAGCAAGACAATTGAGATAGATGTAAAGTCAGAAGGTAAATTTTTAGGAAGAGTTTGTGCGCCATCAGGTGCAAGTGTAGGAAAATATGAAGCAGTTAGTTTTCCTAATGGAAAACCAGAAGAAAGTCTTGGAATTATACAAGAAAATTCTCAAAAATTCATAGGATTAGAATCCTCAGATCTTAAAGGAGTTCACGATGCTCTGAAAAGTTTGGATAATTCTACAAACTATTCAAAAATTGGAGGAGCACTTGCTTTTGCGGTAACAATTGCATCAATGGAATCAGCATCAAAAGCGTCAGGACAACCATTGTTTAAAACACTATCATCAGAACCCTCATTCAAATTTCCATTTCCGATAGGAAATATTTTGGGAGGTGGAGCACATGCAGGACCTGGAACACCAGACATTCAAGAGATTTTGATTTGCGCCATAGGTTCAAAGACCATAGAAGATGCAATTGAAACTAACTTGGCAGTACATAAAGAATTGCGCAGTGTTTTAGAAAATGAAGATTCCAGCTTTACTAATGGAAGAGGTGATGAAGGTGGATGGGCACCAAAATTGGAAAATCAAAAGGCATTAGAGATTTCTGCAAAAGCTTGTGAGAATTTAGGATTTACTTTAGGAAAAGAGGTATCATTGGGAGTAGACTTTGCATCATCTACACAATGGAATGCAGAAAAACAAAAGTACGTTTATGACAGATCTGGATTTGAAAATTCTACTGGAGAACAGATTGATTTTGCAGCAAATATTATTGAAAAATATAAATTAATTTATGCAGAGGATGCAGTTCACGAAGAAGCATTTGAGGATATGGCAGAACTAACAGCCAAATTCCCCAACATACTGATTACAGGAGATGATCTGACAGTTACAAGTAAAGACATTCTGACAAAAGCAATTGATTCAAAATCATGTAACGCAGCAATTCTTAAAGTAAATCAAGCAGGTAGTCTTTATGATGCTCTTGAATTTGCCAGTGTTGCACATCAAAACAATATCAAATTAATCACATCACACAGATCGGGAGAGTCAACTGATTCACAAATATCGCATATAGGAATTGCAACAAAATCAAAAATGCTCAAAGTTGGGGTAGTTGGAGGAGAAAGAATAGCAAAACTCAATGAACTATTACGCCTATCAGAGCATGATTTAATACGCGGTATGGCAGAGATTTAAAATCGTCATGAGTCAACAAGCAGAAGCAACAGACATCAAGAAGAAGATCCTAGCTACTGGAATTAGAGTAGGAACTCAAGTAAAAACAAAATTCATGAGACCATTCATCACCACAGCCAGTCCCGAAGGACTCTACATGCTTGATTTAGACATAACATTAGAGAAAATCAAAACAGCAGCAAAATTCATCAATAGAGTGGGAACAGACAATCTCATTGTATGTACAGGAAGACGATATGCAGAGACACCAATTGAAAAATTCTGTGAGATGTTAGATGCTAAAAAACTCCTTGGAAGATTCATGCCAGGAACTTTGACAAATCCCTCATTACCATATTACATTGAACCAAAATTAGTCTTAATTTCAGATCCACAAGTTGATGAGCAAGCAATCACAGAAGCAACTAATGCAGGTATTCCTGTAATAGGAATTGCAAATACAGATAACATTACATCAAAACTAGATGTAATTATTCCAGCAAACAACAGAGGAAGAAAAGCTCTGGCAACAGTTTACTGGTTATTGGTGCGTCAAATCCTCATTGAAAGAGGAGAACTAAAGGAAAATGAATCAATGAAATATGAAATTGATGATTTTGAAACAAAGATTACCGAAGAGGAAACCGAATAAATCACTCAAAATTCCAAAGTGTTCACTTGAAATCTAAAGCTTCGGCACCAGGAAAAGTTATTCTTTTTGGAGAACATTTTGTAGTATATGGAGTAAAAGCAATTCTTTGTGCAATCAATAAGAGAATTACTGTCACTGCAGAGAAGATTGAAGAGTATAAAATTTCTATTAAATCAAACATAGGGGATTTAATTTTAGAGCCAAACCAACCTATTTCAGAAATTAATTCCCCACTGAAACCGTTTTATTATTTAGCAAACAAAATGTTACAAACACAAAATCAGACCACGGGAATTGAAATTATAGTAGAATCAGATATTCCATTGGGAGTGGGTTTAGGTTCATCATCTGCTTGTTGTGTTGCAGGTGCTGCAGCAATTTCAAGATTATTTACAGAGACATCCAAGGAAGAAATTCTTGAACTTGCAATTGCAGCTGAAAAAACAATTTTTCAAAACACTTCAGGAGCAGATTGCACAGTTTGTACATATGGAGGCATTATGGAATATGATAAGAAAAATGGATTTACCAAAATAGAATCTGAATCCAATTTTCATCTAGTAATTGCAAATTCAAACATAAAACATTCTACAGAATCAGTAGTTGCAGGAGTAAAACAGTTCAAAGAGAAAAATGAAGCAGAATTTTCAAAGTTATGCAATGATGAATCAAAATTAGTTGAAGATGTTTTGAAATTATTAAAAGATAACAACATCAAAGAATTGGGGCAAAAAATAATTCAGAACCAAGGGTATCTAGAAAGGATAGGAGTTTCAAATGAAAAATTAAGAGACATGATCATGATAGGGCAAAAATCATCTTTTGGGGCAAAAATTACGGGTGCTGGAGGAGGCGGATGCATCTTTGCATTAACAGACGAAACAAATTTGGAGCATTCCATCAATCAATTCAGAGAGAAAAATTATGACTGTTTTTCAGTGAAAATTGATTTCAAAGGACTGGATACTTTTTAATTGACTGCACAATTTGAAAAAATATGATTCTAATAAAATTGGGCGGCTCAGTTATCACAAATAAAGAAAAATCATTATCAGCCAGAAGAAAAACAACAGATAATCTTGCTAAGAGTCTAAAAAAAATTGATGAATCAATGATTGTTGTTCATGGAGGAGGTTCCTATGGACATTACTGGTCTATAAAATATGATATGCACACCAAAGGAAAAAAATATGATCTTAGAGGAGTTGCAATTGTAAAAAATTCAATGATTGAGTTAAACAAGATCGTTTTGGATTCATTGTTAAAAAATAAATTAAATCCATATTGTTTTCCCCCAGCCAGTTTTATGTTAGGTAACAAACCGATTTCAAAAAAGGTTAAAGAAATTGAAAAAATTGCAAAAACAGGCTTAATTCCAGTCACATATGGAGATGCATTATGGTATGGTCAGAAAAAAACATACATTTTATCAGGTGACAAGATTATGACTCATCTTGCAAAAATTTTAAAACCAAGACTCAGTATTTTTGTTCTAAATGAAGATGGATTGTATTCTGATCTAAAATCAAAAAAATTGATTTATGAATTAAAGGGTGAACGTCCTTTAATTTCAGAAAACAAAAAGGATGTTACTGGTGGAATGGTTAGAAAAGTTGAGGAAGCCTCAAAGATTTCAAAAATGGGAATGAATGTCTTTTTTGTAAATGGGAACAAACCTGAAAGAATTGTAAAAGCGGTTAAAAACAGGAAATTTGAAGGAACATTGTTTAGAGGAAAAAGAAATGCCTGAAGAATTTGTAATTTTAGTTGATGAGAATGATAACCCAATTGGTACTGAAGAAAAAGTAAAGTGTCATTTGCCAAATGGAAAATTGCACAGGGCATTTACTGCTTTATTATTTGATAAGGATGGCAGACTAGTAATTACAAGACGAGCAAAAGAAAAGATGTTGTGGCCAAGTGATTGGGATGGGACATTTGCAAGTCACCCAAGAGAATCTGAAACTTTTGTGTCATCAGGTGAAAGAAGAATGCCAGAAGAATTAGGAATTGATGGGAAATTAGATTATTTACACAAATTTGAGTATCATGTATCTTTCAAAGATGTGGGTTCTGAAAATGAAATTTGTGGAACATTAATTGGAATAATCGATGAATCCATAGAACTAAAAGAAATTGAAGGAGAGATAGATGAAATTAAGTGGATTTCTGCAGAGGAATTACTTTTAGAATTAAAGAGCAATCCTCAAATTTATTGTCCTTGGATGCTTATTGCTTTAGGATTACTTGATAAATCTGAGCAATCCATGCTTGAAAAGCATGGAAATGTCTTATCTACATGGATGAATAGTGAAGTTCATGATAGATTGCATGAAGCAATCAAGACACATTTACCGAAAGACAAATGGAGATTAGTAAATGAAAAAAACTAATCAAATTGAAAAAAATGCAAAAATAGTAAACAAGTCTCTAAATTCAAAACTAAAAGGAAATCCAAAGAAACTCTATGACGCAGCAGGACATCTGATTATTCATGGTGGAAAAAGACTTAGACCATACATGGTAATTAAAAGTTGTCAAATTTTAGGAGGAAAAGTTTCCAATGCAATGCTAGCTGCAAGTGCTGTAGAAATGGTTCACAACTTTACTTTGGTTCATGATGATATCATGGATAATGATGAAATGCGTCACGGAGTTCCAACGGTACATAAAAAATTTGGAATGTCAGTTGCAATTCTTGCTGGTGATGTTTTATTTTCAAAAGCATTTCAAATAATTACTGAATCAAAATTATCATCAGATGCTACCACTAAATTAGTTTCCAGATTAGCAAAAGCATGTGTAGATGTATGTGAAGGTCAGTTACTTGATGTAAAGATGGCAGAAGAGAAGAAAATTCCGACGCAAACAGAATACATTACAATGATTAGCAAAAAAACTGCAGCATTATTTGATGTATCATGTGCAATGGGAGCTATTTGTGCTACAAACAAATCAGATGATATTTCAAACCTCTCATCATTTGGAAAAAATTTGGGAATTGCATTTCAGATAACTGATGATCTCATAGGAGTTATGGGAGATCCTAAAATTACAAAGAAACCTGTTGGAAATGATCTTAGGGAAGGTAAAAAATCACTTCCAATTTTGATGGCAATAAAATCAGCAAAAGGTAAAAATAAAAAAATAATTCTAAAGGCATTTGGAAATTCAAAGGCAACAAGAAATGATCTAAATAAGGCGGTAGGTGTAATTCGCTCTCTTGGAATTGAAGAAAATGTTAGAAAACAGGCTCTAAAATACGCAGATAAAGCAGAAAAATCGTTGGCAAGGTATTTGGGCTCTGCTAAAACAGAGTTAATTACATTATTGGATTTTGTAGTAAAGAGAAGTGTATAGTTACAACAGGTAGAACTAGTATGAATGAAGAATTAAAGAAAGAAATTAGGAAGATGGCTCTTCAAAATGCGTTTGAGCATGGAGGACAAACTCAAGATAAAATAATTTTGGGAAAAATTCTTGGAACTAAGCCAGAATTTAGAACTAAAGTAAAAGAAATTACAGGGGATATTTCTGAAATTGTTGCTAATGTAAATCAACTATCATCTGAAGAACAGAAAAAAGAAATTGAGGAAAACTTTCCAGAAATTTTAATACCAAAAGAAAAAATCAAAGAAAGAGAAGGTCTTCCAGAATTAGAAGGTGCTGAACAAGGAAAAGTTGTTACAAGATTTCCTCCAGAACCAAATGGCTATCCACACATAGGACATGCAAAAGCTGCTATCATTAATTCAGAATATGCAAAGATGTATGGTGGAAAATTTATTCTAAGAATGGATGATACAAATCCAGAAGCAGAAAGAATGGAGTATCATGCAGCCATCAAAGTTGGACTAGAGTGGATAGGAATAAAATTTGACATAGTGAAAAGTACTTCAGATGACATGGAAGTATTTTATGAGAAAGGTATGGAATTAATCAATTCAGGAAATGCTTACGTTTGCACTTGTAAAAGAGATACCGTCAGCAAGAACAGAAGAGAAAGAAAAGCCTGCAAGTGTAGTATGAAAGATATTGATAAAAATAATGAAAATTGGGAAAAGATGAAACAGAAATTCAAACCTGGTGATGCAATTGTAAGATTTCGCGGAGACATGAAAGCAGATAATGCAGTCATGCGAGATCCAGTATTATTCAGAATTATTGATGAAAGTCATTACACGTTACGTGAAAAATATAGAATTTGGCCTAGCTATGATTTTTCAGTTGCAATTGAAGATAGCATTGATGGAGTCACACATGCTTTTCGTTCTAAAGAATTTGAGCTAAGAGAAGAGCTAATTGATGCAATTTTAGATGCGTTAAATATGAGAAAACCATACCAAGGGTTTTTCTCCAGGCTAGAATTCAAAGGAATGCCTATTTCAAAAAGAATCATCAAGCCCTTAATTGAAACAGGCAAGGTTTCATGGTATGATGATCCAAGACTTCCAACTCTTGAGGCACTTAGAAGAAGGGGAATCAGACCTGAGGCCATCAGAAAATTTATCCTGTCTTTAGGCTTAACCAAAGCAAATACTCTTGCACCATTTGATGCACTTGAAGCATTTAATCGAAAATTGGTTGATGCTGAGAGCACAAGATTATTCATGGTAAGCAATGCAAGAAAATTAACAGTAAAAAATTTACCAGTCTCATCAGTTGAGATTCCCAATCACCCAATTAATGACATGGGAAAAAGAAAAATTGAGATTGATGGGAATTTCTATATTTCAGGAGATGATGCACAAGACATCAAACAAGGAACGCAGATTAGACTTTTAGGATTAGGAAATGTTTCCATAACAAAAGAAGGTACAGAATTTGAAGGCGAATTTGTCGAAGATGGAAAAACAACAGACATACCAAAAATTCAATGGGTTTCACAAAAAACTGCACATGAAATTAAGATGATTATTCCAAAAACATTATTCAACGGAGAAGAATTTAACGAAGATAGTTTAGAAGAATTAGATGTCTATACAGAACCACATTATCTACAATTAAAAGAAGGAGAAGAAATTCAATTTGTTAGATTTGGATATTGTAGAAAAGATTCACAGAATCAAGCAATTTTTACACACAAGTGATCAGATATGAAAATAGCGCGATTACTACATGGAAATATTGAAACATATGGCTTTGTAAAAGGAGATAAAGTATCTACAAAAGATGAAATAACTTTTCTAACAGGAGTCCCAATTCCGTATAATGTGAAAGATTTTCTTTTTGATGGATGGTATGATGAAATTAAAAATAAAATTGAAGATTTGCCATACAAAGAAAATATTTCAAAATTTAAATTATTATCACCAATCCCAAATCCAAACAAAATAATCTGTTTGGCATTCAACTATGCTGACCATGCTGAAGAACAGGGACTACAAGCACCTGAAGATCCAGTTATTGTAATTAAACCACGAACAGCACTAACTAGTACTGAATCAGATATCGTATGCCCAGATTTTGTTTCAAAGTTAGATTATGAGGTAGAATTAGCCGTGATAATTGGAAAAAACTGCAAAAATGTGAGTGTAGAGGATGCATCAAAGGCAGTATTTGGATACATGATATTCAATGACGTTTCGGCAAGAGATATTCAATTCAAAGACAAACAATTCACCAGAGGAAAGGGTTTTGACACATTTGCACCATGTGGACCATGGATTACAACATCTGATGAAATCCAGAATGCTCAAAATCTAAAACTGACAACCAAAATTAATGGAGAATTAAGACAAAACTCTTCTACAAACAAAATGTTTATAAAAATTCCAGAAATTATTTCAAAAATTTCCAAAGTCATGACTTTGGAGAAAGGAGATATTATTTCTACTGGAACACCTGCGGGAGTAGCATTAAACAATCCAAATGTAGTATTTTTGAAAGACGGGGATAAAGTGGAAATGGAAATTGAAGGGCTTGGAATTTTGAATAACACAATAAAATTCGTTAAATCAGATTAAACCAAAGACTTTTTCATTAAATGAAATGAAATTTTAGGTTCCAATGAATCAAAAATTGGTAATTGTTCTCTAGTCAAAATTTGTATTCGGTCATAGTTTTCTTTCAGACCGTAATTTTGTAGAAAGGAAATTATTTGCAATGTAGTGTTTTGTGAGCCTGAAAATAATGTAACAATTAAAGTCTTATCAAAATGTTCAGAATCAGTAAGAATTGCAATTGAATTTTTGCCATCCATATTAGATTTGACAATTTTATTTTGTTCATGAAATGCAGATAGTGTGGAATCATCAATGGAAAGCCATCTCCAAGATTTCACATAATGGGAGTAGAATTGACGATTTAGAGATTTTTCAAAGTGGACATTATGATTTGGATTTCTTTTTGGCATAAGAGAGTAAAAATTCCAAGTTTGAAAGATGTCATAATCTAAAGAATTTGCCATAGAGTGAGATGAAATGTTTTGAGTGTCAATTAGCATAAAGGAAAATAAGATACCCTTTTCTTTTCCGATTGATTCAGCATGTTTTACCAGTTCAGATGCAATTTTTTGTCCACGAAAATTAGGATCAATCCTAATCCCTTCAATCCAAATTTGGTCTTTGGAATAAAATGCATGACATATTCCTACGGGAAACTGTTTTTCAAATAGGAGTAAATTACCTTCAGATAACCAGGAATCCCAAACTTGATCTACATAATCTCCCCAAGAAAAAGTGTCTTTACAAAACTTCAAAATTGGAATTTTATCCAAATCATTTGCTTCTCTGATCATCACAGTCACTATGTACAAAGCAATATTAAGAATAATCAAACAAAAATTACAATGGGAAAAATCATAGCCGGTAAAATATCAGATATTCCTCCTGGAAAGATGATCAAGGTATCTATTGATGGAAGAGATGTCTTAGTTGCAAATATTGATGGAGAATATTGTGCAACAGACGATTCTTGTACTCATTCAGGTTCCAGCCTATCAGAAGGGAAATTGGATGGATGTTCAATCACATGTGGTTGGCACGGCGCGCAATTTGATTGTAAAACAGGAAAATTGGTTAAATTCCCAGCAAAAATTAGAGATTTAACATCATACAACGTCGTAGTAGAATCAGACGATGTGTTTGTAGAGATGTGACTATATACTTCTAATTTTTAAGAAAAGGTGTAAAAAATGGTAGACGAGGCTCAAAATAAAGAATCAATGAAAGAAGCAATTGAAACATTAAATCAGATCATTTCAAGTAACTCTACTCCAAAGACAATAAGAAAATCAATTTCAGATTTGATTGTAGATTTGAATAAGGAAGAATATTCACTATCAGTAAGAGCTGCAAATACAATTAGTTTACTAGATGATGTAACACAAGATCCCAACATGCCATCATATGTAAGAACACAGTTGTGGCAAGCAGTTTCAAAATTAGAAAGTATAAGAGAATAAATTCTCGCTAGTGTGAATAAAACTATTGAAAATTGATGAATATTTAGAAACACTTCCAGAAAATTTACTTAGTGGAGAAGATGTTCAATTACCAGAAAAATCTTTTAGAGAAATTTTCAAGTTTGCAGGTTTGGGGGAAAATGATATTTTTTATCATTTAGGTTGTGGCAATGAAAAAGGGATAGAGATTGCAATAAAGGAGTTCAAAGTAAAAAAGGCTGTAGGAATAGACAACAATCCTGAAAAAATCCAACAGGGAAAAGAAGTTCTTGAGCAAAAAAATATTCAAGGACAGTTAATTTGTAAGAATATAGAAGAATCAGATATCTCAGATGCGTCAGTTATTTTGTTTTGGTTTACAGATGATAATATAATTAATCAGATGTTGAAAAAATTTGAAAATCTAAAACCAGAAACAAAAATAATTACAATTTGGGGGCCACTTCCAGATTGCCTTCCAGATAAAGTAAATTTCCCATACATTATCAACAAAATACCATTCAAAAAAGCGCAAAGTATGCAAGAACAAGTATTAGCAATTTTTGGTGTAAAATGTATAGATTTTGTCACAGCATGGGAATTTGCAGAAAGATACACAAAATCCATTGGAACTCAAACTAAAAATGATCGATTTTTAACAATCATACAGACATTGATAATTTGGATCAATGCTAAAAAATTAGGAGTAGCATGTGGTGAAGGGATTCCAGAGCCTATTCAAACTTATATCAATATAATGAAAATGCAATTTGATATTGATTTTGAATATCTTTTAAGGGAATAATCTGTATAATCCTTTTATTTTGTTTTGAAATGAGAAGAGTATGGATGCCAGAATTAACATCAATGTCTCTGCAGTGGATTATGATAAAACAAGTAAGGCATTAACTCATCAATTGGTTCTTTTGGAAGAAATGGTTCACAGTAAGGATGATTTTGTCATGACTGATTCAGAATTTGCTTTTGGATGGCACTTTTTTGTATTAAGTGTAAACAAGTCGCTTGTTGAAAAATTAATGGAAATGATGGGACCTGATTTTCAGAAATTAAAAGGGAGAGGAGTTGAAAAAAAATTTCTGACATGGTTAACAAAGAATGTAGAGACCAAGTCTCCGCGATTCAAACTTGCTATCAAAGAAGAAATGGAATCTGGTAAATTCGGTATCTTTTAAAAATTATGTAGGCCCTCTAGGTGACTTGTCATATTAGTTCAAGGTCCTTACAATTTTAGGCATAAAAATGGACGCAGGTAAGCGTAATGTTAGATGAGATTATTTTATCCTATATCGAAGTATGGCTAAAACTGAATCATCAATTTCTAATTTTTTAATTATTTTTGGAGAAACTACAAACTCAATCTTAGCTGATGTATTTTTTGCAATCTCCATCATTTTCATAATATTTTTGAATTGAGAAGTAGTGTGATAGTTTGCAGAAACAATTAGCGTATCTACTGCTCCAATTTCTAATGCCTTGAAAATAATATTATTTCTTTTTGCAGTTAATCCTTCTTTGACTAGATTTTCATATTTTTCAATAATTTCTCTAACATATTTTCGTCTATGCTGATATAGATGATGGATTATTTTCTTATCAATATCATTTTTTGGAGTGGAAAAAGATATAGTTTCTACAAATCGACATTTTTTTACCAACTCTGAATCAAGTTCATCATAAAATTCTGTTTTTGCAAGTCCAATTCCTCCCAACAAGAGTAATTCAGAATTTGAATCCATCATTCGGACTTTGTTTGCAACTTTCTTGAAGAAAACATGGATTTTGGTTTGTCTTGCTCTTAGAAATCTACCCTGACTCTGTCCACCTTTTCTATGTCTTCCTTGTAGGTAAATTCTAAGTTTAGCTTCTTGGATTATTTGACTACCATGAAATTTCTGTATTTTTGCTGATTTTTGATCAAGTGTTACTAACAAAACATCATAATTGGTTTTCAAAATATCATTGAATGGTTTGATGAATGGTTTTTTACTTGCCATGTAGATATAAGGAAGTCTTTTGGAGGTGCCAATCACTTTGATGTTCACTTTACCATTTCTTATCCATCCAAAAATGCAGAGGGTTTTTGTAAACTTGCCTACAGAAACTGGATTTTCTCTAAGTTCTGTGATTCTACTTTCAATTTTTGATTCTATTTTTTCAAACGACTCATTCCTCTTTGTTTCCTGTAGCAAAGATATGGTTTCTTGTCCCTTGCCATACGGATAATAGATAGACACGCATGGTAAATTGATCTGTTTTATCTCGTGGAGGAATTGATTTAGGGATAGCCACTCAGTTGATGAAACCTCAGAAGATTCCAGATTGTTTTTCACATATTTGCATTTTTTCTTTCGTAAAAAAACTAATGCATTTAGAATTAAAGACACAAATTATACATTGGAGAATTAATTTTCGGGATAAAACATGCTTTTCAAAAACATTCTAGTTCCATACGATGGCTCAGGTCATTCAAAACATGCATTCAAAGTAGCTTTGGACATGGCAAAAAAATACAATTCCAAGCTTTCGATGGTTACTGTCTTGGATATGTCTCCCGGATATTGGGCTCATACCAACCTTTGGGATAAAGCAGTAGGTGGGACTAAAAATCTTGTAGCAAAAGAGTTTGAATCATTTGAATCTACTGCAAAAAAAGCCAAAGTTTCATTTCGTTCTGAAATTATAGAAAGCAAGTCTGTAACAAAAACAATAGTATCTCATTCAAAATCCAAGAAAATTGATCTAATAGTAATGGGTGCTCAGGGAATAACAGGTTGGGATAAATTAGTTCTAGGCAGTGTTACAGATAGTGTCGCTCACCGAGTAAGATGCCCAGTTCTTATTGTACGATAACTTCATCGTTGAAATCCTTAGAGTCTTGAACCTTTTTGGAGATAATTTAGTACGTCAAGGGTCTGGGTTTTAGTTCAAGACTCTAACCATTTCAATATCTCAAAAATGTGTTTGTCAGGAGGGAATATTGGATAAAAGACCTTAACTATCTTATAATCCTTAACAACCAGTGTTAATCGTTTGTACATTTTCTTGTCCTCAACATTAAACGTTGGAATGTTGAGTCTTTTTTGAAATTCCAATTTGCTGTCAGATACTAAAATTTGTGATAATTTTCTTCTGGAAGACAATTGCTCCAAATCATAAATTGGTTGAGAAGAAATTCCAATTGAAATAGCATTAAATTTTTCAAGGGTAGCATTATTTTCACTGAATGAAATGTTTTGAGGAGTACATCCACGTGCACCAGGAATATCATTCCAACCTAATGGAAGATCTTTTCCTGGCATTATCATCATTGGGAAAAAATACAAAATTCCGTATTCTCTATCAATGTTTGACAAATCAAAAAAACTATCTTTTGTAGATGGTAAAATGATGTCAGGTATTTGTCGTCCTAAAAGATGATTTGCAGTTCCATCGTTTTCAGGAATAGGCAGGTTGTTAGGAAGTTTTGTAAATTCATCGTTCATTTGATAATTGGAATAATACTGAATCCTATAAGACTTGAAGTGAAAAGTGTAGGCCCTCGAGGGGAATCGAACCCCTGTCCGGGGATCCACAATCCCCTATACTAGCCACTGTACTACGAGGGCCACCAAAAGGAAAAATTGTTTATCCTGTAATAATCTTTGAGTTCTAACTGAGAATTAGGCTGTAGATTTATTATTGACTTGTTTGAATTTGAAATATGCGGTTATGGTGGCTTGCAATGGCAATAGCAATCGGACTAACATGGGTTGGAATGAATTACATACTTCCGTTCAAATAGCCTCAAATTCAAAAATAATTTTCAATTTTACAACTAGAATTTTTTCATAAAGGTTCAGCGATCGCTTTAAATTTGTTGTATAAGGGTATTTTTCAACTTGAGAAAAGGATTCATTGCCAATAGATTGCGTTCAGGAAAAAAATCGATAGAGATTCCTATAAAAAGTGAAGTTGAAATCATACAAGCTAAAAAATTTAATTGGATTGATTTACAAAATCCAGATAGGAAAGATGTTGAAAAATTAGCTGAACAATATCATTTCAATGCATTAAACATTGAAGATTGTATGACCAGATTTGAACTTCCAAAGCTAGATAGTTATGATGATCATTTCTTTGTAATTCTTCATTTTCCACCACTAGCACAAAAAATAGGAATATCAAAAAATAGTCAGTTATCCATATTTCTTGGAAAAGATTTCCTAGTTACAGTCCATCAAGGAGATCTAAAACCACTAGTGGAACTGGTAGAAATATGTAAAACAGATTCAGATCAACAAAGAAAAGATAGATTATTAGGAAAATCTCCAGGAGTGTTACTTCATGAAATCATCGATGTGCTAGTAGATGATCTTCTACATACATCTAGAAAGATAATTGCAAATCTGGATGAAATGGAGGATATAGTATTTGATGAAAAAAAACCAGTAGCAAGAAGTATTGCTTTACTCAGAAGGGAAATTAACAGATTACGAAGGATAGCTAATCCATTAAAGAAATTTGTATTAGAAATTGCAAAAAATATTAAAAGATTTACTGAAAGAGAGGATGAAGAACTCACGTTATTTTTTGATGATATTATTGACCACATAGACAAAGTAATTGAAACATTAGAAGAATCAAGAGAAACTATGGAAATTTACAAAGATACAGACTTTGTGTTAAGTACTGAAAAAACAAACAAAGTACTGGCTGTATTAACTATTATCTTCACACTGGCAATTCCATCAACAGTAATTGGGACATTTTATGGAATGAATATTAATTTACCAGGAGGAATTGGGGATGATTCAATGATTTTAGGTCCATTTACATCTTTGATAATTATTGTTCTGGCATCAGCAATTCCTGCGATCATGATGTTTGCATATTTCAAAAAACTAGGCTGGATTAGTAGTTAAAACAAGAATATTCCATAATTTTTTCTGGTGTCAACTATGAATTTATTCCATAAAAGTCAGGATCGTTTGGAATTATAATTGATAAATACCAGAGAATTCAACATAATTTATGGTTAAAATCAAAGTACGAAGCGGAAGAGGTACAAGAATTATCGATGTAGATAGTGATGCTACCAAATGGACTGGAACTCAGTTTAAAGCAATTCAAGCAGCAAGAAAAAAAGCAGCTGAAGATGCTGGGGTAAAGTACGTGACTTCTGGCAGAGGAACTGGTAGAAAAAAATTAGCTGACACTCCTGAACCAAAAGATAGAGTAAAGTACAAAGGTAGAATTAGCTCCGGTAGAGGAACAGGTTCAAGAAAAAGTTCAAGCTAAGAAAAAATACCACTTTTTCATTTTTAATATTTTTTCTTTGTATTATTTGCTAGATTTTGTTTTGCTATATTTTGATATTAGGATTTCCAGCTTTGAGCTTTTCCCAATCTGCAAGAAAGTTTTCTAAACCAATTTTTGTCAATGGATGTTGCATCATCTTATCTAATACTGCAGGAGGTAAAGTTACTACATCTGCTCCAATTTTTGCAGCATCAACTACATGTATTGGATGACGAATACTTGCAACAAGTATCTCAGTTTCAAAATCATAATTGTCAAATATTTCTCGTATATCTTCAATTAGATGCATTCCATCTTGCCCAATATCATCTAGTCTTCCAATAAATGGACTAACATATTTTGCACCAGATTTTGCAGCAAGCAGAGCCTGATTTGGAGAAAATATCAATGTAACATTAACAGGAATTCCTTCTGATGAAAGTGATTTGCATGCTTTCAGACCATCAGGAGTCATAGGAACTTTAACAACCACATTATCTCCATATTCACGAAGACGTTTGCCTTCTTCCATCATTCCAGAGTATTCTGTACTTACAACTTCAAGACTCACATCACCTTTGATAATTTTTGTAATCTCTTCCATTGCATCTTTAGGATTACCTTTTTCTTTTGATAACAAAGAAGGGTTAGTTGTGATTCCATCTAGTAATCCCATATCATTGAATTTTTTTATAGATTCTAGATTAGCAGTGTCAAGAAAAATTTTCATAATTTTTTGCTCCTAATTTCTTTGACTTGTTTTACCATATTAAAAGATGTTATTCCATGCTTTTCAAAGAGTAAATGAACTTCTTTGTCTCTAGCAGATTCACCAAACATATCCTGAGCCCCAATTCTCTTTATTGGCACAGGATATGATTCAGAAACAGATTCTGCAACTGCAGAGCCCATTCCACCAAAAATATTGTGCTCTTCAGTAGTAACTATGCAACCTGTTTCTCTTGCTGCTTTTTCTAAAATTTCATTATCAATTGGTTTTATTGAAAACATATCCAAAACTCTACAAGAGACACCTTCTTGCTGTAATGATTCAGCCGCCTCTAAAGCCATTTTAACAGTTATTCCACATGCTGCAATAGTGCAATCAGAGCCATCTCTTAGAGTAATACTTTTTCCAATTTGAAAATCTTGAGATTCTGAATGAATCAAAGGAGTTTTGGATCTTGCCATTCGCATGTAAAATGGACCATACTCATTGGCCATTAAGTGAGTTAATTTAGAAACTGAAATAGTATCAGATGGAATAAAAACTCGGAAATTAGGAATAACTCTCATTATTGCAATGTCCTCAAGTTGTTGATGAGAACCTCCATCAGGCCCAACAGACAAACCTCCATGAGAGACAACTAATTTTACATCAAGTCCTTTTTTGCCTTGTGGTGAAGGATAAGCAATATTATTTCGAATTTGATCAACTGCTCTTCCTGGCAAAAATATTGCATAAGTACTAGCAAAAGAAATTTTTCCAGACGCTGCCAATCCAGCAGAAACTGTAACAAGATTTGCCTCAGCAATCCCAACATTGAAAAATCTATCAGGAAATTCTTTTCCAAAGCCAGATGTCTTTAGTGAATCAGTTGTGTCTGCACCTAAAACTACAACATTTGGATTCTCTTTTCCAATTTGAATCAAAGTTTTAGAGTATTCTGAACGCATATCAGTCATTATTGGTTCATTCAAATGTATCCTGCCTCCTGTGCAATTTTTTTAATTTGTTCTTGTTTGTCTTGTATAACATGCAAACCAATCCATTTATTCACTAAATCAGTTCCGCCCAACTCGTGTGCTCTATCAAGTAAAACATGTCTTCTAGATTTTAAAACCTCATCTCTAAAGCCTTTAATTGCGGCTCGCACATCTTGTTGTCCAATAATAGCACCACCCCCAACAAAGACACGAGCTCCATCTGCAAATATAGAACCAATATTTTCAAGGTTTACCCCTCCATCAGCCTCAATATAGCCTGAGAAATTATGTTCTTTTAAAATAGAATTCAACCTAGCCATCTTTGTGTGAGTTTCTTCAATGTATTTTTGACCAGATTTTCCAGGTACTACAGACATTACAATTAGTTGATCAAGTGAAGGCAAGAATTTGTAAGACCATTCGGGTAATTCAGTATCAGGATTTATTGCAAAACCCACACCAACTTGATTTTGTTTTAATAAATCATAAATTTCTCCAAAACTAGATTCATCAGTTACTTCAGCATGAACTGTAATAATGTCACTACCTGCATCAATGTAATCTTTGACATGTTTCACAGGTTCATTGATCATCAAGTGTGAATCAAATGGAATCACAGTAAGATGTCGTAGTTCTTTGATTTTGGTATGATCAAAAGTTTTGTTTGGAACAAATTGGCCATCCATCACATCAAGATGAATATAATCAGCTCTGCCAGAAACACATTTTTTAATTTCATTTTCCAGATTTGTCATATCACCTGCAATGATAGATGGTGCAATCATAAACTGTGAATCCAATTCATGATTAATTATAGGAACTATATCAGAGTCAGGAGCTTTTCCATGCCATAGTGGATTATCCTCCATATGTTCAACGGATTTACCTTTAATTGTTCTTGATATTATTATGGTAGGTATTCCTTTTGTTGCATTTGCTTTTGCAATGGCAGCATTAATTTGTTCTACTCTATGTCCATCAATCTCAATTACATTCCAACCAAAGGATCTCCACTTGTCACCAGTCTTCCAACGTGATGCATCTTTCCACATTTCAGAAAGATCATCACCTTCTAATTTTTCATCAAGTGGCATTATTTGTTCAGTATAGGAATCTTGTTGAATGAAATTTCTATCAAGAAAGGCAGTAAGATTATCAACCTTGTATTTTGCAGCAGTCATAGCAGCCTCCCAAATTTGGCCCTCGTTGGACTCCCCATCTCCAATGATAGTATAAACATGATAATCTTTTGAATTAATTTTTGCAGCAAGTGCAACTCCGATAGAATAAGATAATCCTGTACCCAAAGATCCGCCACAGAATTCCACACCGGGACATTTTAGGTCAGGATGTCCCTGTAATTTACTACCAAATTTTCGCAGAGTTTCAAGTTCAGATTCTGGAAAATATCCTGCAACTGCCATGTTTGAAAATAAGCCAGGAGCAGCATGACCTTTAGATAAAACTAAACGATCTCGGTCTTCCCATTGAGGATTATTAGGATCAAATTTCAGGTATTTGTAAAATAAACAACCCAAAATTTCAGCCATAGAGAAAGAACCTCCAGGATGACCAGAACCAGCAAGATTGGTTGCTTTAATCACTAATTTACGGGCTCTGAGGATATTTTTCTTAATTTGATAATAATTAAGCCCCATCTCGATCATTATCTTTGTAAATTTAATAAAAATCTATTTCTGAAAAATTTTAATTTGATCGCCACTATATGGTATTATGGAAATTAAAGAAAATATTCCAATTGTAGTTTTTGACAATCAATGTTACTTGTGTGTAAAATTTGCCAGATTTGTTGATTTTTTTTCAAGAGGTAAAATGACAATGGTAGGGCACTATTCAGATTTTGGAACAAAGATAAGAAATGAAATTCTAGATGAATCTGCTTTAGAGATGTTTTGGTTTATTGATAAAAAAAGAGCATATGGCGGAAGAGCAGCATTATTTCCATTAATAAAATCAATGTTTTCTAAAAAAATAAAAAATTCATCAACTATGAAAATTGATGAAAATTGTAACCAAGACTGCAAAACCGTTAAAGCGGTTTTTTTGAGATCATCAAGTCTGCTCACAAATAGCAGAAAAATAGATCTCTAGTAAATCTAAATAATACTTCAAAACTCAAACACATGATGAAGATAAAAACTGAAAGTTCTACAAAAAAGAAAACACAACTTCTTTGTGGTTTTGTATTAGAAAATTCAAACAAGGTTCTAGGGTTGGGAAAATTTGACGCTAAAACATCCTCAGCAATCAATCAATCTCTAAATGACATGCAAGGAAAATTAGGAAGATTAAACATTATTCCAGTACCAGGAAAAAAACCTGCACAAAGAATTCTACTTGCAGGATTAGGAAAAAAAGAAAACATAACAAAAGACACTATCAGATTAGTTTCTGGTAAAATTGCACAAAAAGCAAGAGAGTTAAAACTTGAAGAATTTTCAATAATAACACCTCCAAGTTTTGTAACTGATCAAATTTCATCAGTTTCACAGATTGTTGAAGGATCAAAAATGGCTCTTTACAAATTTGACAAATTCAAGGCAGAAAAAGCTGATAATTCACCAGATCTAACTATCATAGTTTCAAAATCAAACAAAACATCACAAGCAATCAAAACGGCTGTAATTATTGCAGATGGTGCCATATTTACAAAAAGTATTGCCAATTTACCTCCAAACGAATGTACCCCAAGTACATTAGCAAATTTTGCAAAAATGATTTCAAAAAAGAACAAGATGAAATGCAGTATAATTTCTAACCCTGAATTAAAAAAGAAAGGTTTTGGCGGAATTACAGCAGTAGGACAAGGAAGTAAAAATGAGCCTAAACTAATTGTTTTAGAACATAATCGTGGAACAAGAAATGAAAAACCAATTGTTCTAGTTGGTAAAGCAGTAACATTTGACACAGGAGGAATTTCGTTAAAGCCTGGTGATAAAATGGATCAGATGAAGTTTGACAAATGTGGAGGCTGTACAGTTCTTGGAATAATGAAAGCAGTTTCAGAATTAAAACTACCAATCAATGTTGTTGGAATTGTTCCATCAGTTGAAAATATGCCTAGTGGAGAAGCATACAGACCAGGAGATATCATAAAGTTGTATAGTGGAAAAACTGCAGAGATTCTCAACACAGATGCTGAGGGCAGATTAATTTTAGCAGATGCATTATCATATGGAGAAAAACATTATTCACCAAAAGCAATTATTGATTTTGCAACTCTAACTGGAGCATGCATTATAGCATTAGGTACCAATGTAGCAGGAATTGTATCAAACAATGAAAAACTAACAAAGAAAATTAATGAATCTTCTAAAAGAACAATGGAAGAAGTTTGGGAGCTTCCATTAAATCAGGACTATATGGATATGATAAAATCAGAAGTTGCAGATATGAAAAATATTGGGACAGGCAGAGCCGCTGGAACTATCACTGCTGCAGCATTTTTGAGAAGTGCAATTGAAAATACTCCATGGACTCATATTGATATTGCAGGAGTTGCATGGACACAAATAGCTACGAAAGAAAAATCATACAATCCAAAGGGTGCGACAGGTTTTGGCGTAAGGTTGATTCTAGATTATTTACAAAATCTATAGAACTAATAGCCTCTACTATTTCTATCAGGTGTACCAACATTTGGATTTCTAAAACCATGTTTTTCCATCATATGGTTAAGAAATCGGATATCATCAGAAAATGACTCACCACATACGGTACAATTTTGCATTGAAATCACAATCAAAGCAATTAATTCAATATTAAAAGATTGATTGAAAATTAGAAAATGCCAGCACTGTTGCTTCCCAAGAGCTCTCGCATCTTAGTAGCACAACAGCGACGTCAGGTTTGACTTCCAAGTTCGGAACGGGATTGGGTCGCACCCTAACGCTATGGCCGGCTTGAAAAATGTTGTCAGATTCTCATCTATTAACGTAACGCCAGATTTCAAATGTGCTCAAAATAGGTATAAAACAAAGAAAATACAGAGTTACAGCATGACACACAGGGTTGCTGTTTTAGATCAAGATCTATGTCAGCCAAAAAAATGTGGTTTAGAGTGCATAAAATACTGCCCAATTAACAAATCAGGAGCAGATTGTATTGTTATTAGTGAGACATCAAAAAAAGCTCAGATCGATGAAGACATTTGTAATGGTTGTGGAATATGTGTCAAAGTATGTCCATTTGATGCAATAACTATTGTAAATCTAGCAAGTGAGTTAGCTACAGATAAAATTCATCAATACGGTCCAAACTCATTTCGACTATTCAAACTACCCACTCCAAAGAAAGGAGAAGTTGTTGGATTATTAGGAAGAAATGGGATGGGGAAAAGTACTGTAGTTAACATACTATCAGGAAATCTAAAACCAAATCTTGGGAGATATGAAAATCCACCGGAATGGGATGAGATTTTAAAATATTATAGTGGAACCGAACTTAAACAACATTTTGAAAAAATTGAACGAAAAGAAATTCGTGCATCAATAAAACCTCAACAAGTTCATCATATAGCACAAGCATTTGATGGAACAGGAAAAGAACTCATTGACAAATATGATGAAAGATGTGTATCTAGAGAGTTGATCAAAGAATTAGGATTGGAGAATTCTATGGAGCAGAATTTAAAGGAACTCAGTGGTGGTGAACTACAGAGATTAGCAGTAGCTACTGCTGCATCAAAAGATACAGAGTTTTACTTTTTTGATGAACCATCATCATACAATGATGTTTTTCAAAGAATTGGAGTTGCTCGAGTAATACAGAATTTAGCAAGAATTGGAAAAAGTGTAATGGTAGTTGAACATGATTTAACATTGTTAGATTTTCTTAGTGATTATATCGAAGTGTTATATGGTGAACCCGCTGCATACGGAATAGTTTCAAGTGTTTTATCTACCAAAGTAGGAATCAATGTTTTTCTTGATGGGTATTTACCAACAGAAAATGTCAGATTTAGAGATAAGAAATTTTCTTTTGATGTATCATCATCAACTACTGATGTGTTTCAAGAGGGAAGTGATGTTATCACTTACCCAAAACTTGAGAAAAAATATCATTCATTTTCAGTAACAATTGAGCCTGGTCGAGTAAGAAAAGGTGAAGTTTTAGGAATTATGGGAGCAAATGCACTTGGAAAAACAACTATGATGAAAATGATTGCTGGAGTTGAAAAGCCAGATTCTGGCAGTATTGACAAGAAAATAAAGATAGCATACAAACCACAATATCTTCAAAATGATATGGATGTAGAAGTTATAGCATTATTAGATAAAGCAAATGGTAGTCCAATTGAAGGTAGTCTTGAAGAAGAGCAAATAGTTGAACCGCTAAAAATTAAAAAACTATACAATAAATCAATCAGGAATCTTTCTGGAGGAGAATTACAAAAAGTTGCAGTTGTATCATGTCTGTTACAAAAAGTAGATCTTTATGCATTAGATGAGCCATCAGCATTTTTAGATGTAGAGGATAGGATTGCAGTAGCAAAATTTTTACAAAAATTTGTTCGCTCTTTTGGAAAATCAGCAATCGTAATTGATCACGATTTGCAGTTGATGGATCTGGTTTCTGACACAATGATAATCTTTGAGGGTGAATCAGGAATATCTGGTCAGGCTACAGCCCCAATGCCAAAAGCAGATGCTATGAATAGATTTCTAAAATCACTTGATATGTCCTTTAGAAGGGATGAAAGAAGTCTCAGACCACGTGTAAACAAACTAGAAAGCAGATTAGACAAAGATCAGAAATCATCTGGAAATTACTATTACAAGAATTGACTCGAATGCTAAAAAAAGCACTAGAGAATGCTCTAACATCAGAAGAAAGTGATGAATTAATCTCAGCCTTTGATCAGATTGGAGATATAATTATTGTAAGAATTCCTGATTCTCTATTATCAAAGAAAAAAATCATTGGTGAAACTTTGCTAAATGAGGTAAAAGTTGCTAGAAGTGTTTTTTATCAGGCATCAGATGTAGAAGGAGATTTTCGTACACGTAACCTAGAGATCCTTGCAGGCGAAGAAAATACTGAAACAGAATATAAGGAATTTGGCTGTAAATTTGTAGTAGATGTTGAAAATGCATTTTTTTCACCTAGACTTTCGACAGAAAGGGAGAGAATTGCAAATTTAGTTCAGGATGGAGAGGAAATTACCAACATGTTTGCAGGAGTAGGGATGTTTTCCATAATGGCTGCAAAAAAGAAAAAATGTACTGTTTACAGTATTGACATCAATCCAGTTGCATCAAAGTTGTGTGAAAAAAATATTGAATTAAACAAACTTGTTGGAAAAGTAATTTCAATTAATGGCGATGCATCAGAAATTATCAAAGAACAGCTAGTTAACAAATCTGATAGGACATTGATGTTGTTGCCTGAAAGATCTGATGAGTTTTTAGAATCTGCAATAAATACAACCAAAAATGGAGGCGTTATCCATTACTATTCACATATCCACGCAGACAAAAAATCAGAAGCAGGAAAACTCTCAGAAGAGCATTACCTTCAAGTTACACCAGTACAATCAGAAATTCTAGGTTCAAAAATTGTCAGAGCAGTGGGTCCCAGATATTATCAGACAGTAGTAGATGTAAAAATTTCAAAATAGACTAATCATCAGATGTAATTGATGCAGACGATGATTTTGTTGTTGCCATCACATATCCAATCCATGCAACTACTGCAAGAATTGCACCTGCAAGCATCAATACAGATAATTGTAATACAATGGGACTCCATTCAGAGAGCATCAACAAGTATGCATAAAGAAAGAATCCGCCTATGCAAAGAATGAAAATGGTGATGCCGGTCCCTTTACGTTTGTCCATTACGAAGAATTTTTTGTGAGTTATTTATTGGTTTGAACTAGTTCAATTCTATGGCCATTAGATATGCATCTTCACCATCTCTATAGTAGGCATTGAGTTGTTGTCTAATAACAAAACCAAGTTTTTCATATAGCCTTACAGCATCATTATTACTACATCTGACTTCCAGGTGAAATTCATCACAATTTTTTAATTTAATGCCCTTTACTGATTCTTCAACAAGTACATTTCCTATTCCTTTCTTTCTATAATCATCAAGAACTGCAATAGACACTACATGACCTTTTTTTACAAATCCCAATTTCTTAAAATTTGAAAAACCATATTCAGTTTTACACATGATATAACCAACATGTTTTACTCCAATTTCTGCAACAATAAATGCCTCAGGAATTTCTGCAAGTAAACTCTCATAGAAATAATCAGAATAGTGTTCAGGGAGAGTTTTCAAATTAATTTCCATTACAGGGATTAGATCGCTTGGTTCTGCTCGTCTAATATTGCAATCACCTAATTGTCTTAGAATTACTTGCATGTTTTAGGATATTTGTATCAATATTTAATTTTAAACCAGAAAGCCATTTAATAGAAAGATTTAGTCTTAAACAGATGGAAGAGAATTCACAAGAAGAGGTTATTTCATTCGTAAATTCCATATTTGAGGTCAGTGATTTTGTTAAAGCGGAATTTTCATTAGAATTTAGAATTGAAGATTTAGAATTCAAATCAAAGTTTGAGGATTTGGCAAGAAAATTAGAGAATCGGAGTTATATCTGCAAATTAGAAGAAGTGAATGGTTCAAAACATATCATCATTCAAAAATTCACTCCAAAAAAACAGAGAAAATGGCTGAATACATCATGGACTCCTCGAATTTTGTTTGCAATTGTCATTTCATTTGTTATGATTGATGGTTACTATAGAACATCTGGAACAAATTCAATTGTAGAAATTGGGGATCCGCTAGTGATTGCAGGAGTCTATACATTATCATTGTTAGGAATTTTAGGAGTTCATGAACTGGGTCACATTCTTGCATCCAGAGCACACAAACTAAAAACAACTTGGCCTTATTTTATTCCAGGATTACCTATAATTGGAATTCCCACATTTGGTGCATTTATCCAAGCAAAAGGATTAACGATTAATCGAGAAATTTTATTTGATGTTGCTATTGCAGGGCCTATTGCAGGACTTGTAATTGCAATAATAGTTTCAATATATGCAGCATATACTGCGCCAATTTTAGATCCAGAGATTGCTGCAGGATTATTTGCTGAATTTAAATTAATTGAATGGGATATGGGAGAGCCATTGTTAATGACTGCTAGTTTGGCAATGTTCGGTAAGGGAGGAGAGGGACATGAAGTAATTATGACTCCCTTAATGTTTGCAGCATGGATTGGATTTTTAATTACATTTCTAAATTTATTGCCAGCATGGCAATTAGACGGAGGACATATGGCACGAACATTACTTAGTCCAAAAATGCACAAATATGCAACTTATGGAAGTATGATAATTCTTGTTTTGTTAAATTATTGGATAATGGCAATATTGATTCTTGTAATGAGTTCAAGAACCCCTAGTGCGTCTCCACTGGATAATGTTTCACCACTTTCAAGAAACAGAAAACTTGCATACGTTGGAATTATAGTACTAGCAGTTTTATGCGCACCATTACCATCAGGTCTTTTGTAAATTATTTTATCTTAACAAAAGTCTAGCGCCATCTGCAACTACTGCAACTTTTTGTTTTGCACCTTGTGTTTTGAGGATATAGTCTAGCGAGTATTTTATGCCTTGCAAAGAAATCATGTCAAGTTTCTTTGCATAAAACTCTGGAAGAATTGAAACTAGACCAATTTGAAAATTCTTTTGAACTTCTGAAAGAAACAACAAATCCTCCATTCCACTAATGTATTTAGTAGGATTTTGAAGTTGTTCCAAAGTTAATCTATCTTCAATGTATTGCTGAATTGCATCAGAGCCTAAACCACCCTTACATTCAGCCACTAAAATAGCAAGACCATCCTTTTTGATTGCGTTTGAGCAATTCCAAAGTGAAGAGAGAGATTTTCCCAGACTGTCATTACTTGCATCTTTACCAGTACTAATTACCATTGTTTTATGTTGACCTATTTCTTTGATTGAATGTGATTCCATAATTTTGGTTGCAGAAAGAGTTTCTGAGGGATGGCCTATGGAAAAATCAATTATGCCTTTAGAATTTGCAACTATTTCAATTCCTTGAATTTCAAAATTATTGGTAAATTTTTTTGCCTCTTCCAAACTTTCAGGATATTGCCCAGGGGTTGGAAGATTTCCTTGCCTTTTTGCATATGCTGAAAGCATTGATTCTAGACCAAATTTTTTGATAAGACGAGTAGAAATGGTTTCATAGCCAAATAGACCATCAAATTCCATTTCAGCCATGAAGACAAGATTGGAATTTGAAATCTCAACATCATCGAATTCATTAATTGAACTTCCTTCAGGTAATCCTGCTTTGACTAAATTTAGGATTTTTTTGTCAGTTAGAATTTTTGGAAAAGGTTTTGATTTTTGCTCACACAAAGTAAACAATGATGAAATAATTTTTTGAATGGATTTTGAATTATGTAAAACTACAAGTTCCATTGGTTTTGATAAATCAAGTGAATTGAGTTTTTCATTAATCACTGAATCCTCCAAAATTTCACCTTCAGAATCAATTTTTTGCCCTAAATTCTCTGCTCTTATATCCAAAACAACGTCTGTAATACCATAATTCAACCAGATTTCAGGCATAATTCATACACAATACAAACCAAAATAAATCCAGTGTAGTTAATTTTGGTATGGACTTTGTTAAAGAGTTTGCAACATTTTTGCATCAAAATGGCATTATAAAGTTTGGAGACTTTACACTTGCTAGTGGAAAAAAGAGTTCATACTATGTAGATTTGAAGCTAGTTCCAAGCTATCCTCATGAATTTAGAAAAATGGTAAAATATCTTGAAAATGAGATTGCAGAAAATATTGGATTAGACAATTTTGATTCTATTGTTTCAGTACCAACAGGTGGTTTGGTAATTGCATCAGCATTAGCTATAGAAACAGTAAAGCCACTAATCTATGTAAGAAGTAAACCAAAAGATCATGGGACTTCAAAATCAGTTGAAGGAAAAATTCATGAAGGAATGAAAGTGATCATGATTGATGATGTTGCAACTACTGGTGGTTCAGTTGCAAATGCAATAAAATCACTAAAAGAAGTCAATATTTCCGTAAAAGATGCATATGTAATTGTGAATAGAATGGAGGGAGCAGATGAGGCCTTATCTGAATTAGGGGTAACGATGCATTCAATTCTGAATATTTTGCAAATTACAGAAGAATTGTATGAACAAAATCTTGTAGATGAGAGTATTTTAGAAAAAGTGAGAAATCAGATCAGTAAATGAGTTTTGGCAGCTCAGACAAATGCCTTCCAATCATCGTTCAGATATAACTCTGATTCTTCATTGCAGCCAGTAAATTTTGGATTCGCTTGTTTTAAAACTAATGGAAATTATATGGGCCCGAAGGGCTTTAGGACATTTTAACTGTTATTTTAGACCCATAAAATTATGAATTATTATAATTTTAGAAATATCTGTATTACAGCAAGTTGAGTACTAATTGAGCATGAATATTTAACATAGTTTAATTTTTGTTAATTGTGTCTAGTCAAGTTGATGACAGTTCAATCTGGAAATCAAGTGCATGATGTACAGAAAAAAAATCCATAGATATTGATATTCCTAAAGGACAAACACTAAAAGAATAAGAGATAGTTTCAACTTTTAGTGAGTATTTTAAAAATGCAGATGAATTTGTAAATGATTATCCAAATTATCTCTGTAGGCAACATTCAGACATGCAAAAATTCAAGTTAGAAAGAATTCCAGATGTAACCTTAAGTGGTTTTGGAGTAAAACGAGAAGACAAATGGGGTTATGAACTTTATACACCTATTTTATGGAAACTCAAATGTGAATGTGGTCATGAAATCAATGTGGGTACCTCAAAAATCAATCCGTCTAGAGAGCAATGTTTTTCATGCAATCTGGGACTACACTTTAACAATCCTTTTTTGATCTGGTTGAAGGTTTCATTGTTTAACAGTTGATTCCACTAATTCAGGGAATTGTGCTTGCTTTAGTCCAATATCTTGTTGGAATTTTTGAATTTCTAATGCATAATGGTGTGCATTTTTGTAATCACGATCAAATTTAGCTTTTTTATATGCCTCCCAACATTGTTGTAATTCATTCCATACCATGCTTATATCCATACCAGATTTTGTTTGAATTGGTTTATCAAATTTTATCATGACTAGTATATTGAAATAAGTATTCAAGTCACATGTAAAAAATGATTTAGTAATTGTCTAATGTTGGTTAGCTAAATAGAATTTTTCAATTTTAAAGCAGTTTCCTTGTTGGATAATGCAATTTCATTATGAGGGTCAAGTTCTAAGACCTTATTAAAATGCCATATCGAATTAGCATACATGCCTAATTCACCTAAAACAAGTCCTTTATTGAGAAGAGATGATATTGAATATGGATCAATTTTTAATGATTCATCATAACAACGAAGTGCATTTGTGTAATCTTCCATGGCATGATATGCAACTCCTTTATTTGACCAGGCGTTGTAATTATTAGAATCTATTTTCAATGCTTTATCATAACATTGTATTGCCTCTTCAAATTTATTGATATTTCCTAGTGTAACACCTTTATCAATTAATATATCAACATTGAATGGATTTTTCTTTAATATGGCATTGAAATATTCTAATGCATCTTCAAAATTTTCATCCTCACATAAATTATAGGTATGATTAAGTAATTCGGTTAGATCATTCATTATATTTTTTATCCATACTAAGCTAATAACATTTCTGTCAAGTAATTTTATTTATAAAATCACTAAATTCCTTTTTGGCAGGATATGGGATTTTTTCACTTACAAATACAGAGAATTTGAACCGTTTTTTAATTATATTTACAAAATCTTCATGTCCTGATGGGTAAAGTTGATGTTTAAATTGCCATAAAAAACCATTATTTTCTTCAATAAATTTTCTATGTGGTTCCATCCATCTGCCTGCAAAAACAGGGGTTATTCCAAAATGATTACACATGCGAATTTTTATTGCGATTTCCTTAATGGGTGTTAGATATAATCTATTTTTTACCTCTACACCAATTATAAGATTTTTCCTTTTATGACGTGCAATAACATCTAAACTATGTTTAGATTCAATCCAAGGTTTTCTATTAAATTCTCTAGCATCTCTAGGTACCAATATTTCAAAATTTTGAATACATAATTCCTTTTTTTACTAGATCATGCAAATGTTCACCAAGTACATCTGTGATCTTTTTTGAAGAATATTGTTCAATCCATAATGCATAACTTTCTATCTTTTTTTCAATTTTTGCTTGAAATATCTTGCCACTAAATTCATTCAAAAAATAAAATTTTGGGAGGCCTTTCTCTACACGATATTTTATAAAAAATAATTTTCCAATTTTTTCTAATTTATTCAATGAATTTTGAACCTGACTAGGTGTGTAATCATTTTCCAACATCACTACAATTGCACTTTCATGTCTAGGGGTTATTTTGGGCCTATTGAAAAAATCATAAAAAATAGACAGTATTTTTCTTTCAATTTCTCGCAAACATCTTATTTTTTGTTTGAAATTTAATTTTTCGCAAAAATTAACCAAAATTCCCATCTAATTTCATCTGTTTTTGGATGTGCTAGGTTCAATTTTACCACATCCGTGATCTGTGTATAGTTAGATCAAAGATCTTATTACAGGAGGATTACTGATCTGACTGTAGGTAGACCATAGATGACGAAGTTTAAAACAAAAGAAGAAACCATGCAATTACGATACATGCTAGAAAATCCAGCATTTACTCAAAGACAGATGGCTAGAGATATTGACATCAATCACGGGGCAAGGATAAGTAGTTTTGTAAGATGGCTTGAAAGTTTCAAGTATGTTAGAAAGACAATAGATCCAAAAGGAAAGGTAATTTATGAAGTTCCATCTAGACAAGCGCTATTAACTTTCTATAATAGATTTAGAAGTATGCAGGATGACAAAATAGGAACATACACCATAGGACCTGATCCAGATTTTACAATGAAACATCTAAGTGAAAACGGTGCAATAATGTGTTTAACAAGTGCATTAGGTTTCTATGATAATTATTCAAGAGACCCAGAATTGCATGCATATATAAAAAATACAGCATTGCTTGAAGAAATTCAATCATCAGAAGGAAAAGTAAAAGTTCATCTATACTGGTACAAACATCCCGATGATTCAAGGGTGGAAGATGGTATTCACATTACATCCCCCACTAGAACAATCATGGATCTTTATTGTAACAATATGGCTTATTTAGCTGAACGTCTAATTGCACGGAGATGGCAATAAGTGAGCTATGATGATTATGATGAAAAATTTACAGATGCAAGTTTTGATGAATTAAAGAAATTTCTAGAATGGATGAATGTAAAAAAAGGCATATACCACACAATAATTGGAGGATGGGCAGTTTATGCATACAAACAAGCACTAGGTTCAAAAGATATTGACGTTGTAATGCCAACAGATAAAGATCTTAATGATATATTATTAACAGAATATTTTCCAGCCAGGGGATATAATGTAAAAAAAGATAAATATTTCAATCCAAAATATTATGTAAAAGAAATAGAAGATAAAGGTAGAACAAAAGAGATCATTGTTGATGTGTTTATTGGAAGTTTTTCAAAAGAGGATGAAGAAGGATTTGGAATAAGATTTCATTGGGGGAAAGTTTTAGAATATCAAGAATTAAAGGAAATAGAAGGGCTTTCATTTTATGTTCCCAAGCGTGAATTGTTAATATTTTTGAAGATAATAGCATCCTTAGAACGGGCTTCTAAATACGATAAAACAGGAGATGGAAATATTCCTTCTAAAATTTGGAAGGATTACCACGACATAGCAATATTAATTTCATTAAAAGAATTAGACACAAAATTATTGAAAAACTTTCTAGAGGAATCAAATGTTCAACAATATGTGCATAGATTTCTCATAAAATATAAAACAGAATATTCTCAAATATTAGATGATCTAGGCATGAAATATCAAGATATAGAAGAATGCTTCAATGAATAAAGAATTACGCAGAATCAAACATAGTTTTAATTTCCTTAAACCTATCTCTTTTCCGTTTCATGATATTTTTTAAAATTCTCTTGGATTCTAAATTCCATACGTGACTTGTGAAGAAATTATGTAATGTTATAATATCTCGATCATCATCATCTTGTCGTATGTGAACAGTTTGATCAAAGAATTGATCTAATATTTCATCTGTTAACTCCAATAATTTTTCATTAACTTCAAAGTTTTCAAAATACATGTCTAAAATTTTTGTCTCTTTTTTTAATTCAATTTTTTTAGTTAAAACATGATCAATTAATGCTTGAAAATAAGTTGTAACAAAGAGCAATCGGGCATATTTTTTCTTTCATGTTAGCCTTTTTACTACCATAATGGAATTGTTTTCACAGTAGATTTTTACCAGATATGGATATAACAACAATCTATAATCATCTTCAATTTCACCTTCTGAAAAAATTCTAGTATATTCAGAACCTCCAGGCATGTATTTGCTTATACTTCCATATGGTTTTGCAGGATTTTGCTCAATTGCAGCTGCCATGGCCTGAATAGCATCATTAGCAGGAATGACTTTATCTTTCCCATAAACAAGATATTTGTTTAGAGTTTCATCTCCGCGAAAGTCTTCTTTATCTTGTTTTTTCCAGCATTGGAATCCTCTTTGATTAAATTCACAAAGTTGTTTACAAGTAATGCAAAATCATTTTCAGGTAATAGTTTTCTTTTTTGTTGAGTTACACTCTAATCATAATTTGGATTAAGAGACATTTCTAGTTGTCCTGCATATTTTTTCTTTGTTGCCTTGTCTCGTATTGCAGTAGTGTAATTTTCAAAGGGGCAATATCTTGCAATTCTTCTAGATTGTACATATTCTCTTGAGCCAACTCCCAGTAAGAAGTATGGAACTAGATAAATGGCTAGTTATGGCATGGGCCCGAAGGGCTTCGATCCCTTGGCTCACCGGTTATGAGCCGGTTACTCTACCAAGCTGAGTTACGGGCCCTAAGCAGATGAATTTTTTCTTAGATATAAAATGTTATGAGATTAACAGTATTCTTCATAACAACCATCAAGCAACAAGTTTTGTGCAGAAATAGATTTGTCTGCAATTTCAAGCAAGTTGTTAGAGTCAGCTGAAGATTTTTCCAGTATATTTCTCCATGATGCAGTATGTCTAATGTCAGCTTCTGTATGGAGTTTGAAGTATTCTGTTGCTTCATCACCAGTCATTCCGTAGAATTCTGCCAATCCATCAAGTTTTGTTTGACTGATTTTAGGAATTTCTTTTTCAAAAGCATACATTGCACATGCACCGCCCTCATAGGTATTCATTAATTCATTCAAATCAGAGACAGCCTTACGGGTTTTAGCTAATCCAGTGTATAAAGTAAGTTCATCCTCAGATACACCAAGTTCCCCTGCAAAGTCAATCCATGGTTTTACATGATCAGATTCTTCTTGTTGGTTTGCAATTAATTCACTAATTACAGAATCAGGTGCTTGCTCAATAATTGGAGTCATAAAAGATGGAACTGCTTTTACAAGTTGAAAATATTCCTTAGAATAACCTGCCAAAGATTCCTGTGTTAACTTTCCATCAGACCACATCTGGTAAAATGGATGTTTTAGTAGACTTTGCTCCTCAATCATTTCATCAATTCTTTTTATTATATTCATGTCTCATCTTTAAATCTGCCAATAAAAAATCTTTGTGGTTTACAAAAGATTTTATGGACAAAATACTGAATTTTTGTGGGTTCCAGTGGTGTAGACCGGTCAAGCATTTTGCCCTTTCAAGGCAAAGATCCCGGGTTCAAAATCAAACGATGAAAATCCCGGCTGGAGCACCAAGATTTAATTACTATTGAAAAAGTTTTTTGATCAGACCATTTTGGATAAAAAAAATATCGAGATTAATCCCCTACTTGAGACATATGGTAAATATGTTGAAAAAATAGATCAGGCTTTGAAGAAAGAACTAGATCTTTATTCTGAATCAGAATTCATTGAACCGCTAAAATATTCCTTAGATGGGGGAAAGCGAATCAGGCCCATTATTCTGACTCTGGCTGCTGAAAGCGTGGGTGAAATTGATGAGAATATATTTTCAGCATCATGCGCTGTTGAATTTTTACATATGGAATCAATCATTCATGATGACATTATCGATAATGAAACCATGAGAAGGCAAAAGGATCCATTCCATATCAAATATGGATACAACACAAGCGTCCTTACTGGGGACTTTGTTTTAGGATTAATTCTTGCAATATCTTCTAGATTAAACAATCCTAGAATTACAAAAGATTTGGCTACCACTGCCATGTTGATGAGTGAAGGAGAAATGATTGAAAGCAGATTAGAAACCAGTGAAGACGTTACATTTGCAGATTACCTCAAAGTAATTGAATACAAAACAGCGACTGCATTTGAAGTTGCAGCCAGAATAGGTGCAATTATTGCAAATGGAACAGAAGAGCAAATTGAGGCACTGACTGGATATGGAAAAAATATTGGAATTGCATATCAGATTAGAGATGATTTGTTAGATTGGAAAAATGAAGACAAATTGTTTAATCTGTTAATCAAGAAAAGTTTAGACCCAAGAGATGTTTTTGATAAAATGGAAGATATGTTAAAAGAATATTCTGAAAAAGCAAGATCTCATTTAAGAAAGCTTCCAGATAATGATGCGAAGATAAATCTAGATAATTTAATCAAGTTTACTTCGTTTAAGGCGTAAAGTCTGAACTGATTACTGGAGTTGCAAACTCTACAAATTGCATAAGGGGTTCTGGGAATACACCAAATCCTATCAAGAAGATCATTGAGAAGATCATTACAGCAATAATTGGTTTTGATTCTTTAACCCTCTTCTCTTTTTCTCCTTCAAAGTACATCTTTCTGGTAATCCAACCATAGTAAGCAAGTGATAATGCACTGTTAAGTACACCAGCTATTGCAAGCCATGGTGCCCACCACAATGTAGAGCCAGCATCTAGTGCACTGCCAAACAACATCAACTTACTCCAAAATCCTGAAAGTGGGGGAACACCAGCCAGGGCGAATAGCGAGATAACCAAAGCCAGAGCAGTGATTGGCATTCTTCTTCCAAGTCCCTGTAGCTTATCGAGATGAGTTACTGCAAGAGTTGTTACAATCCCTGCAATTGCAATAAAGGCCATACCTTTCATTACGGCATGATTTAGAATATGATACAGCGAACCTTGTAAACCAAGGGAACTATGTGGTGCAACTGCCAGTCCAATCAAAATGTATCCGGCGTGTGCAATACTGGAATATGCCAACATTCTAGTGAGATTCTTTTGCATGATTGCAGCAATATTACCAATAGTCATCGTCATTACTGCAAGAACACCAAGAGCTAATGTCCAATCAAGATTTAGGACAACCATGCCAAGAACGATAATTCTAATTGCTGCAGCAAATCCTACTTTCTTTGTTCCTGCTGCAAGAAGGGCGGCAATTGGTGGTGGCGCTCCCTCATATGTGTCAGGAAGCCATTGATGGAAAGGTACGAGTCCCATCTTGAATCCGAATCCTGCAATAAACATTCCAACTGAAAGTAAAGCAAGTGGCAACAGGGACGGATCAAGTGTAGAATAGCCTTGAATTACCTCCCCAATGTTTGTAGAACCAGTTAATCCATATGAGATTGAAATTCCGTAAACTATGATTGCAGATGATAATGCACCAAACAAGAAATACTTTAGAGCAGCTTCATTTGAGCTTGGATTCTTTTTAATAAATCCAACCAAAATGTATGTTGGAAGACTCATGAGCTCCCATGCAACAAACAACATTACCAAGTCAGTAGAATATGCTACTAACACCATACCAATTGTTGCAAGTAGAATTAGAGAATAGTATACAGCAGGAGAGTTGTGTTTTCTCATATAATTAAAAGAGCCAACAGTAGTGAACAAAGCAACAATTAGCATTGCAATTGCAAATAATCCACCAAAGGCATCATCTACAAGTACATCTTCTGAGAAAAGAGCAGCTGGTGCTACATTATCATTAATGAACTGGTATCCAACGTAACCAATAGATACAATTAATGCCGCAAATGCAATTACAGCATAAAATGAGTTAGAGCCTTGCTCTTTTCTTGCAATGCTAATAATTGGAATAAGGATTCCAACGGTTCCAAGGATTGCCATTATTACCAGTGGGGTGGAAGTAATCTCTAACATCTCATATCACCTATATCAACAATATCAGAACTACGAATAGTAATCCTGCTCCAAATACAAATAGATAAGATTGTGAGACACCAGTTTGTGATCCTTGTACAACTTTAGCACTCCATCCAACTGCTTTCTGGAATCCATCGTTCATACCATAATCTATTGCCGTTCTTTCAAAGTATCTGAATACACCTCTTGCCAACCACAATGGTGTTGTAACAAAGCACCAGTATATGACTGCATTAAGATACCATCGATTTAAGAGAAGTTTGTGAATTCCATAAAAGAACAGATTAGAGTTTACAAATTTTACAGGATCAACCCATCTGCCAATATAGAAGATGTAACCCAATCCAGCGCCTATTGCAAATGCTGCCAATGATGAACCAACTGCAACAGGATTAAGTCCTTGCAAGAATTCCGGTAGAATTGATGATTCTACTGCATAATGCTCAGTGTGAATGCCAAAGGAATTTTCAAGATAGTCTACAAACGTATGATGAAGCCCATCTTCGAATGATAATCCAACAAGACCGATTCCAATGGTAAGAACTGCAAGAATTCCATATGGAATCCACATGGATAATGGCGCTTCATGTATATGATGTCCATCTTCTTCCATCTTTTCGATGTGTCTGCTCTTCTTTCCAAAGAAGACCAGTCCCATCATTCTCATAGTATAGAAAGCAGTAATGACTGCAGTTAATACAGCAATTGCATACAACGGCATTGCCCATTCATTTCCAGACTCGTAGACTGCTGCAAATATTGCATCCTTGCTCCAGAAACCTGTTGTGATAAATGGAGCACCCATCAATCCAAGACCAGCTGCCCACATGAATGCATAAGTTTTCTTCATCTGTTTTCTTAGACCGCCCATATCTGTCATAAATCTAGAACCAACAACATGTAACAGAGAGCCTGCTGCCATGAATAACGAAGCTTTGAACATTGCATGAGAAATTAAATGAAAGAATCCTGCGGTGTAACCATCAACATACTGATAAGACAGTCCTGCAACACCTAATGCCATCATCATATAACCAATTTGAGAGCCAGTAGAATAAGCAAGAACCTTCTTAATTTCAGGATTGACCATTGCTTGTGTTGCAAGTAATAGTGCTGTAATTGCGCCAACCCAGGCAACAATCTCAAAGAATTGATCTGCAAGAATTCCTGCGGCTCCCAATGCAAATACAAGTGGGCCAATTCTTGCAACTAAGAACACGCCTGCCTTTACCATAGTGGCTGCGTGAATCAATGCAGATACGGCAGTAGGACCAGTCATTGCTTCTAGCAACCACTCGTTTAGTGGGAATTGTGCTGATTTCCCTACAGCTCCTCCAAAGATTAAGACAAATGCTGGAACCAAAAGCCCTTGAGAGGCCATTGTAACTGCCCATTCAGTATCCCCGATTAATTCTTTGAATCCAAAAGTACCTGCATACAAAAATATCAAAAGCATACCTGCAATCATCATTACATCTCCAACTTTGGTCATGATGAATGCCTTCATACCGGCATGAGTTGGAGAATAGTAATCCAACATACCAAGGACAGTACGCCCTTCAGTACCAACATGATCTTTCTTCTTGTCACGATACCAAAAGCTGATCAATGCATATGACGCAAGCCCTACACCTTCCCATCCAAAGAATACTTGAAGCAAGTTATCAGACATGACAATTAACTGCATTGAACCAATGAAGAACATCATCCAGAACCAGAATCTTGTAATGTCTTTATCGCCTTTCATGTATCCTGTACTGTAAATCAAAATGAGAAACGAAATCCAGCCAACAACGTTTGACATTATTATGGAAAGTGGATCTGCCAAGACGCCGGCTTTGAGACCAAGTGACTCTATCCATGGAATTTGATTATGTATTTCTCCTGCCTCTAAAGCAATTGGAATCATTGATAATGCAGATAATGCACTCATCAAAGCAAATCCAACTGCAACATAACCAGTTGCATGTTTTGAAAAGTTGCCAGTTACATTTTTTGATAATTTAGCAATTCCAGGAATTATCAGAGCTGCTGCAAATGGAAGAATCCAAACTAACCAAGCACTTGTTGCTCCGGTTTCAAATCCCATTAATTCAGCTGCCATAATCTAAACCCCCAAAACCCCACTCATGTACGGAAGTATTGTTTTGTAGAAAATATCCGGATAAATTCCCAGAACAATGGAAAATCCTGCCAAGACCATCATTGGTGCAGTCATGTACCAGCTTCCTTCTTTCACATTTTCAAGATGTTCGGGAGTTTTTCCAAAGAATACGCGTTTTAGCATCCAGAGAAGATAAGACATTGTAAGAACAGTTGCAACAAGACCCAAGCCGAATCCTACTGCCCTAAGTGTAGAACCCTCTTCAAGTGCAGTCTCTAATGCACCAGCAAAGAGAATCCACTCTCCCATGAAACCGCTGGTTGGCGGTACACCCATTATAGTCAAGGCACCAATCACTGCACATACTGCCGTAATTGGCATCTTTCCTGCCAATCCTCCAAGTTTAGAGATACTTCGGGTTCCGACTTTGACGATAATGATTCCAGCCATCATGAAGAGAATGCCTTTTCCAATAGCGTGTGTCACATACATCATCTCTGCACCAGTAAGACCAAGTACGGAAATTGTACCAATACCAAACAAGAGATAGCCCATTTGGCTGATACTAGAGTAAGCAAGAAGACGTTTCAGGTCATCTTGCATCAGTGCCATTGCACCACCATAAATCATTGTTACAAGACCCCAAATGTAGAACCATATTGATAGGTCTGCAAATGTTGCAGGTAAGAATTCAACAATTAATCTGAAAAGACCATAAGCGCCAATTCCGATCATGGCTGGAGACAGTAATGCACTAATTGGTGTTGGTGCAGCTCCGTGGACATATGGAAGCCAGATGTGGAACATAAAGACTGCTAGCTTAACACCAAGACCTAACGCAATTGCAACTGCAGAAAACATTGCAATGTCTTGAGGAATTTCTGATTCATTAATATCTGCAAAGTCAAAACTTCCAACAGTGAGACCAATCATCAAAAATCCCAATAGCAAAACAACTGCACCTGCATGAGTCCAAAACAAGAACATCAAACCAATCTTTCTTCTTTGACCAGCACCCCAGAGTGCAACCAGGAAGAAGCCAGGAATCAACATGATCTCAAAGAATACAAAGAATTCAATCAGGTTTGTTGCAAGAACGGTTCCAAGCATTCCCATCGCAAAGAGAAGATAAAGTGCAAAGTACAATCCTGATTTGGCATTTACGTAATTTGTAAGAGCAGTTGATTCAACTACTGCAGTTTGTTCGCCCCCAGATGAATGGATGTTATTTTCTTCTTCGAATTGATGATGGAATATGTGAAGCATGTATGGCTTTGAGTAAAGTGCCAGGATTGTAGATAGAACATAAATCATTATTGCAAATGGTGATGCTAAACCATCCAGCAAGAAACCAAACTCACCAAACTGGGTTGTCCACGGATAATGCTCCTCTACAGTTCCAGAAAGTGCGGCATTGATGATTAGAATTGTTGCATAAAGCAGGACTGCAAATGTAAACCACATTGCAGGTGTAGGACCAAACTTTCTTCCAATAATGTATGCGACAGGAGCTAACAGTAGAGGCAGTATAACTGCCTGCAATAATGCATATTCCATTATCCCTTCAGGCTCCTAAAGTCTGCAATATCGACATTTTGATACATTCGATAAGCTACGATAATCAATGAAAGTCCGATTGCCACTTCTGCTGCTGCAATTGCAATTGAGAATAAGGCCAAAGTCTGACCGCCACTGTCAGGTATGAATCTACCAAATGCGACAAGGTTAAGATTTGCAGCATTGATAATTATTTCAATTGCAAATAACATTCGAATAAAGTTACGTTTTACTGCAAGACCGTAAATTCCTATGCCCAAAAGAGCAACAGAGACTAGTGTAAAATCAATTAGTTCGTTGGCCATCTTCCACATCCACACGTCTAGCTAAAACTAGTGCACCAGTTACAGTACCTGCCAAAATTAAACCCATCAAAATTAACGCAGGCCAGTAATAAATTACAAAGTCGGCGCCAATATCTCTAAAATCAACTGGGGGTTCATCAGTAGTTATTGTTTTGATTCCAGAATCTACAAATACTGCACCTAGTGACACCATTACGATAAGCATCAAACCAATTCCTGCAAACTTTCTTCTCTTGTCTTCAATTTTTTTGAAGATTAACTCTCTTTTTACTAACATGACAGTAAATAAAATTAAAACAGCAATAGAGCCAACATAGACTGCTATTTGGAATAACGCGACAAATGGTGCATCTAGCAATAAAAAGAATCCAGCAATTCCACCAAGAGTTCCCATCAAGGCAATTGAGCCGTAAATTAATGATCTCATTTCAAGTGCAGCAATTGCAGAACCGATTGTAATTACAGTTAGTGCAAGAAATGCAACATCAGCCATGTGATGCGCCTCTATCAGTAATTATGATTTCACTATCTTGTGCAACAAATGGCTTTACCTGAAGCTGGGCAGGAGTATAGATTAAACCCTCTTTGGAAAACGAAGATAGTTCATAGTCATTAGTCATGTATAGCGCATAAAATGGGCATGCATCAACACAGAGACCACAGAAAACACATTTGCCATAATCAATCTGAGGCATGATTGCTTTTTTGTTGTGTTTATGCTCTTCTGGAACCTTTACCATTGCAATTGCTTCGGCAACCCCTTCACATGCAATGGAGCACAACTGACAGCCAGTACAGTGATCATGAAATAACAGATGGCGCCCCTTTAGTCCTGCAATTCCTACACCAGTTGATGGATCAAATTGATATCCATCTCCTACAAACTTTAGTTTCTCTTCAGGGTAGCGAAGTGTAAATCGCTTTACTGCAAGATGCTTAACTCCCGAGTTTAATGCGCGGATAATACCTGTAGCAGTTCCCATTATTGTAACCCTCCTGGCCCAAGCACTCCAGCGTAAAGCAAACCAAGTGCAATAAAGATGTTAATGAAACAAAGGCCAATAAGCTTGGTCCAACCAAGATTCAACAACAGATCAACTCTGACTCTTGGGAACACACCTCTTGGCAATATTATAAAGAAAATCACTCCAGCTGTTTTGAGAACAAACCAAAGTGTTCCATTAAGCATTTCTTGTGTTATTGTCTCATGAAGTAACGGTCCCAATCCATCAACAGTGAGAGTGATAGGACCCATTTCAATCCCTTCAGTAATAATTTGCTCTGGGAATGCAGGTACAACCATTGGTCCATTCCAACCACCAAGGAACAAGACAACAAACAAGGCTGCAAACGCATAAAGTTTCAGATAGGATCCTAGTTGGACAAGCCCATACATCATTCCTGAGAGTTCTGTTAACCATCCGGCTACAATTTCACTTTCTGCTTCTGGCAGGTCAAATGGAATTCTTTCTAATTCTGCAAGCATTGTAATAAAAAAGACAATAGCACCAATTGGTAAAAATATAATCCAGGGGAAACTAGATTGACTTGCTGAAATTTCAGACAGGTTTAGAGTTCCAGTCAGCATAACAACTCCCAGCAAAGACAGGATTAACGGAATTTCAAATGAGACCATTTGGAACAAGGCTCTGATGCCTCCAATGAATGGATACTTGCTGTTTGCAGACCATGCAGAAAGAATTGTGATTATTGGAAAGAATCCAATTACTGCAAATACTCCAAGTAATCCCAAGTCAACATCTGCAACTACCCAACCGGGAGCTACTGGAATTAACGCAACAAATGCGGCTGCTGTTGCAACAAAGAGTACTGGCGCTGCCCAGAAAATTGGTTTGTCAGCTTTTGCAGGAATAATAATTTCTTTAGAAATTAATTTCAGCCCATCACCCATTAACTGTAAAATACCTTCAACTTTTCCGCAGTAGAAAGGACCAACCCTTAGTTGTATTTTTGCCATCATCTTTCTTTCAACGAAAATTACAGAAGCCGCCAATAATGCTGCAAAACCAAATCCGGGAAATGCCATTACTCTGAAGATATCAGTTGTCAGGAATGCATGTATTATTGGAAGAAGGCGTGTGGGGTTTACCAAAGCAGAAAATGCAAGAAATGGCGTAAGTAGTTCTCCATCAATTACAGGCAATGGAATGACAAATAAAATCATGAAGATTGCCGGAACACCAACTAAAACCAATAACAGCAAGATCCAGAAAATATTGTCAAGTAATGATTGGATAAATCCACTTAGTTTGAAATTTGGTGCAATAACTGACATTTACCTGTCTGCCTCCACTGGCCAATAATTAAGACTCCAATAAACTGATGGCATGTTGCCAAGTTTTTCACCTTTGAGAAGATATGGTAATGCAATCAGGTTTCTAAAGGAGGGAACACTCATCTTTAATCTGTATGGTTCAGGTTTGCCATCTGAAACAATATAGTAGCCTAAAGAACCCCGACCAGACTCTACACGTTTGTATACTGTATCAAATCCTTTCCCTTTTGGATTTGGTTTTAGTTTAACTCTAACAGAACCGGACTTTGGCATTTTTTGTAATGCTTGTCTAATTATGTTGCAGCTTTCCATCATGTCAAGCCACGGGATTTTGGATCTTGCATAAGCATCTCCTGCTGTCATCACGTTAGTGTGAATGTCCAACTCATCATAAACATCGTAAGGTTCTTTCTTTCTAAGATCAAAATCAACGCCACTTGCACGAAGTACAGAACCAGTTGTTCCAAGTCTAATTGCATCTTGGCGCGATAGTACACCAGTATCTTGGGTTCTTGAAATTAGAATTGGGTTGTCATAAAAGACTGCAGCATATTCTTTGATACGTTTTTCAAAATAGTTGACTTGACGTAAACAGACATCTTCAAAGTTTGGTGGCAAGTCATTTCTTACTCCGCCAGGAATAAAATGTGCATGTGTGACTCTAGCACCAGTCATTTTTTCCATTAGATCAATTAAGAGCTCACGGTCACCTGCGGGCCACATAAACATTGTAGAATGTCCTAAGAAAATTCCATAAATTGCAAGCCAATACATTATGTAGATACACCTGTTTAGCTCAGCTGCAATGACTCTGACATACTGTGCACGCTCAGGAACTTCAATTCCAAGAAGTTCTTCAACTCCCAATACATATGGATAAAGAACATTACATGAATCATGGATTACTGGTCTTTCCAAGTGAGGGACATTTGTGATATAGTTTCTATATTCTGCCATTTTTTCTTCTCCGCGGTGTACGTATCCAGGATCAGGATCGCAGGCAACAATATAGTCACCATCAATTTGTACAATAAGTCTCATGTGACCAGAACCCGGATGCTGTGGTCCAACATTAAGAGTCATGATTCTCTCATCAACTTTTTTGAGTGCTAATCCTGGTGGTAACCAATCAGATGATGGTTTTTCCATCTGTATTTCTGATGATGCTGGTAATTCTGTAGTCATCTCTATCTTCCCTTTATTGCAAAGTCCTTTCGAAGTGGAGGCAAGTCTGCCCAATCTTCTGGCAAAAGTAATCTTCTGTTATCAGGATGGTTTTCAAAGAAAACACCAAACATTTCAAAAACTTCCCGTTCATGAAACTCTACACTGTAAAATATATCTCTAAGACTGGGAAGTTTTGTCGCGTCATTTCCAGGAATTGGATTTTCTTCTCGTTGGGCCCTAGTAGATAGGGCGATAATTTGTCTTGCTAATGAAGAATCAGAATAAGAGCCAATATGATAGACAACTTCAATCTCTTTGTCTTGCGGATAGTCTACGCCTGAAACAGATTCTACATGATCATAGTTTAATGCATCACGGATGAACTCTGCAACGTCATGGATATTTTCCCGACTTGCACTAATTCCAATCCTATCTTCTTTAACAAATGTAACTGCAACTTTATCACCGAATTTTTCAGTTATCTTATCGGAAATTCCTTTCTCAAATGCAGGTAATTCTACTGATTCTTCTGGTTTTTTTGCTACGGGTTTAGGCGGAGGAGGTGTTTTTACTTCAGGTTTAGCATCAGCAGGAGGATTTTCAGTCTCGGCACTCATTATACAAACTTCCTAGATGTCATACATTTTAGCGTTTATTTGGGATTTTATGTATATACCAGAAGATCGATATTGGGCAAGATCTGTCATTTTTCCAGATATTAGTATGTGATTTTACTATTAAAACAAATGGTTTTGAAAATTCAGCGATTGCTGGATCAGTTTTTGATAACGCTTCTTTGGTATTTCGGCATTGTGGAAACCATTCATTTTTGACACGTTTGCAGACTAGATTCATCTGTTTGGATCCATTGGAAATGCTTTGTGACAAGAAAAAAGAGAGGTCACAAACATGTGATGGTTCTCTCCAAAAATACCAAAAAACAAGATGTTAAAAAATGCAAAATCTGCAAACATCATTTTTTTCTTTTCTAATTATTAATTATGACAATTTCATCATCAAATTAGTAGAATATTTTATTTACACACAAAAGCTAAACCCCCATTTTAATTCTTCAAAAAAAATTTAGGATGTAATTACAGTTTCTTTATCAAGTTTTCTTTCAAGTTCCACTATAGTTGTTGAGTTAACATCTAAGAGTACATTTTACCAAATATAAAATTTATCAGTATCTACTGAAAAAACGTGGGTTTTTCTTTTATGTCTACACCAGTTATTTGTGAAAGAGTAACAACAATATTATCTAAAGTGTAATCTGATATTCCTTCTTTAACAATGATTTGTAATTTTTTCAAGTTACTTCTCGACGATTGTCAGATCAACCAAATTGTTACCAAATTTCTTTTCAATCTCGTGTGATACTTTGATGGCATCTTCCCAACTTGAGAATGTTTTTAGTGCAGTATGATCATAACTTTTATCCTTTACAGTCTTGTTTTTAAAATCAGGCATTAAAAGTTGAGTTTTTTTGCATGAATCCTCATCAATACAAGTCAAACGAAATTCAAAAACAGGCATTAGAAACATTCCTCCTTTAATTCCAAATAATAATGTAGGTTCAAACTAAACAATACATTCATCCCATAAACCCTCTCTAATTCTGTTTGGAATTGTTTGTTCTATTAACTGCTTTTCTATGAATACAGTTTTCATGATACAAATCATCTGTTTCATTTAGATAGGATGTGGTTCATATATTTATGATGATCTTAATTAATATGCAGTTAAATATCAAACCAATTTTATTTCCTTATTATCATAGGAATTATTTGAATATGGGTGTTCCAATCAGATACAAAACACCAATAAGAAATGACACATAGAATCTTGCTAGGGATTTTTATTTGTTTTGTAATCATTCCAATGAACAAAACATAATGAGATCCTTTGCTTTCTCTATTTGAATAATTTGAGAAATCGGTTAAAAATGAGAATTGATTATGTCCATGTCTCAATTATCTAATATTATAACTACAGGATCACATATAAAAATTTTAAAGATTTATACCATACTGATTATGTTTGTATAATATGAAATTTTTAGATGAAGATAGATTATTAGCAGAAGTAGAGTTAGAACCAACACAGGGTTCACGTTTCCAACCAACAGGATTCCCATCATTAGGATCTGCAGAATTCACAACTGTGGATAACGAAGGCAAAAATATTAACTCACTTTTAGTAGAATCTACACAATCAATGGCAAACAGATTAGAAGTTGTTTGTATGAATGATACAAAAACTGAACTTGTAGAAACACTTTCTGATTTACCTGTAATAAAATTAAATGATTCAAATGGGAATTTTATAACAAATTCCATACTTGAAGCACATCGCATGAATTCATCATACCTACTAAAAGGAGAAAAAGGTAAATTGCTTCATAAGATATCAACCGATCTAGACATAACGGATAACAAAACACATGTTCCAAATATTTCAAAATTTGCAGAATTTGTTTTCAAATATGATACAAACTCCATTTTACACGGATTGTTTTTAGCTAACTCTGACATAGCAGGTGGTAGATACAAACTTACTCGTTCTCTTTCCTCATTTATTGAAGCATCAAATATCAAAGTCAGTGTAAGTGGAGGAGTAAAGCTTGATCACATTGATCCAAAAGGTGGTGAAGGTGGAGCAGAAAAAGGATACGGGCACATACCATACTCTAGAACAGAATACACAGCAGAATCAATAAAGGCATACTTTAGTATAGATTTGTCACTTATTCGTTCATATGGTCTATCTAATGTTGCAAATGAATTTCTATTGACATTTGCAATGTGGAAGATTCAATCTTTTCTTAAAACAGGACTACGACTTCGCACTGCATGTGATCTGAAAGTAAAAAATACCTTGGCTGTAACGTATCCAAACAACGTAACCATTCCAAGTCTAGATGAATTAGATACAGACTTGAGAAACAGTATAAAAAAATGTAAAAATGAAGGACTTTTTTGTACGGATCCGATAATCGTAGAACATATAGAGACAAAAAAGTAATGGAACCAAATTGTTTTGTATTAGAATCTGTTTTTTAAGTGGAGCTTATCATGCAACTCCATGGGGTAAACATGTCAACGAAGGAATTCCAGAATGGCCGCCATCTAGTTGGCGTCTTCTGCGTGCAATCATAGCGTCATGGAAAAACACATGTTCAGATATAACAGAGGATACAGTATGGCCAATTTTGCAAAAATTAATACAAGAACCCCCAGAGTATTATCTTCCAGATGCAAGTGTCTCTCACACACGTCATTACATGCCAACATACAATAAACCAACATTAATCATGAATACATTTGTAGTTACGGGAGACAGACCGTTAGACATAATATGGAAATATGTGGAATTAGAAAAAAATGAAATTGATACTCTTGAAAAAATTTTAAAGAATATGCATTATTTTGGACGTGCAGAGTCATGGTGTACTGCAGGCATACAAGTAAAACCAAATGAACCAAATTGTAGCAAGTTTGATGAACAGAGCATCCCAAAAGATGTAGAGTTGGTAAGAGTTTTGGTTCCAAACAAAGGTGTAAAATTTAAAGATTTTTCAGAACAATTCAAAGAATTAAAAAAAAATAATACAGACAACATAAGTGTAACTACTCAACAATTACAAGACAAGGGATTCATAGATCCGCCAGGTGCAAGATGGATTCGCTATACCAGACCAGTGAATTGTTTTGAAGCAAAGACAAACGATACAGTCACAACTGAAACATTATCAAAAGTAACACTGATTCGTTATGCAGTAGTAAATACAGTTAGGCCAGAAATCAAAGACACATTACGCGTCGGAGATTTAGCAAGAACCGCTTGCATGTCCAGATACGGTAAAAAGAAAAATGGCGGTACATCAAAAATATTTTCAGGTAAAGATGAAAATAAAAAGCCGTTAGAAGGTCACAAACATGCTTTTTATCTACCAACATACGAGACACAGAATAAAGAGATAGATCATATTACCATTTTTGCAAAAGGTGGGTTTAATGCAGATGAGTTAGATGTATTATTCTCGTTGAAGAGATTATACCGATATGATTTGATGGACATACGCCTGATCTTTGAAGATTGTGGTACGGTTGATAATTTTACAGACATTCCCATATTTAAAAAAGAGCGTGTTTGGGTATCTACCACGCCGATGGTTCTTTCTAGACACATCAAATATCGCGGAACGGGATCAAACAAACATATGGTTGATGGTCCCAAAGAACAAATTTCTAATGAAATAAAACAAAGATACGATTCTTCATATAAAATTAAAGACATACAAATAGATGAAAAACCAACAAACATGCATAATACAAATATCAAACCATTTGATTTTTTCAGATGGCGAAATCATGGAAGAGTGGGAAGTGATAAGACATACAAAGTTAGATTAGAGTTTGAAGAACCTGTAAAAGGACCAATTACATTGGGATATGGATCACATTTTGGATTGGGCATGTTTGTACCAGAGGATTATCATGAATAATTCACCAAACTACAAAAACTTTGAAGCTTTTTTTAAAAAAGCTACAGGATATGATCCCTATCCTTATCAGATCAAACTTGCAGAATCCCAAATACCAGCAGTGATTAATGTACCTACAGGTGCAGGTAAGACAGAAGCTGCAATATTATCATTATGGATGTGGAGAAGGGAATTAAAAGATGAAAATACACCAACCAGATTAATTTATTGTCTTCCCATGAGAGTGTTAGTGGAGCAGACCGTTCAGAGAGTGAGGAAATGGATCGAAAATTTAGGATTAGATGATGTAATTGGAGTAATATCGCTTATTGGAGGTAGTAAGTATGAAGAATTCCAAAAACACCCCAGTAAAAAATACATCATCATAGGCACACAAGATATGCTTATTTCAAGTGCACTTAATCGAGCATATGGAAAGAGTCCATATGCATGGCCCGCCTTTTTTGGTCTGTTTAATAATGACTGTATGTGGATCATGGATGAAATACAGATTATGGAAAATGGTCTCCCAACATCACTACAATTAGATGTATTTCGTAAGCAATTTAAAACATATGGATCATCAAAGACAGTTTGGATGTCTGCCACAATAAACAAAGATTGGCTGAAAACGATAAATTTTGACGGCATAAAGGATTCAGAGATTTGTAGTCTGGGTAAAGAAGATAAAAATCATGAAGAGTTAAAAAAGCGCAACGAGGCAGCAAAAACACTTCACACCGCAGACATTGAATTTAAAAAATATGATAGCAAAGTTGTAAAATATCTGTACAGTCTACACAAAAAAGGAACAACTACTGCCATCATGGTAAACACGGTTAAAAGAGCGCAAGAACTGTATGATCTATTTAAAAAAGAAGGATTAGAATGCAAATTAATTCATTCTAGGTTTAGAGAGAAAGACAGATCCGAATTAAATAAATGGATAAATAACTTGGGCAAAGAGGAAGTCATCATATCAACACAGGTACTAGAAGCAGGAGTAGATATTTCTGTTCGTACAATGATCACAGAGATTGCACCATGGGCAAACATGGTACAACGTTTTGGAAGATGCAATAGAACTGGGGAATTAGACCAAGCTGACATATACTGGATAGATCTACCTGACAAATTATTTGCACCATATGAAGAAAAAGATATGGAACTTGCAAAAGAAAAATTAAAAGAGCTGGACAACAAGTCAGTATCTCCAATTAATCTTCCAGACATCACAGAACAGAAAATTTTTGATGTCATACTACGAAAAAGAGATTTGGTGGATCTGTTTGACAATGCATCTGACATATCTGGGAATTATGTAGATGCCTCAAGATTTGTACGTACAATTAAGCAGCAATTAAATGTCGAAGTATTTTGGAGAGATGATCTAACAAATAATGAAGAAGTGCAGAAACAAAACAGACATGAACGCAATGAGATATGCAGTGTTCCAATATATGATCTAAAAGAATTTCTAAAAAAAGCAAAAGTGGCATACTCGTGGAATAATGTAGAAGAGAAATGGGAGAGGATTAAAGCAGGTAAAATTTTTCCCGGACAAGTAGTTATGATAGATAGCAAAAAAGGAGGATATTCAAAAACATATGGATGGAAAAAAGAAATTGGAGAAAAAGTAGAGGCATGCCAAACATCAGATAAAAAAAATGATTCAAATGGATATGATGCACAATCAGAATCAAAGAATCCAGTAACGCTAGAAGAACACACCAGTCATGTATCAGAAGAGATGAAAACCATACTAGCCAAATTGAAAATCATAGATAAGGACATCAAAGATATCATGACTACTGCTGCCAGATATCATGACATTGGTAAGATACACAATGTATTTCAAGACACATTAAAAAAAGGAATCATAGATAATGAGATTGCCAAAACCAAAATATGGGCCAAGAGCCAAAAAATGAGTAAACATTCCATACCAGGTTTCAGACATGAGGTAGTCAGTGCACTAGTATATCTTAAACAACCAGGCATAACACAAGATAAAAAATTGCAGAATCTTGTGGCATATCTTATAGTTTCACATCATGGAAAAGTTAGACTCTCATTAAGAGATGTAATTAAGAAAAAATATGAGGTAAAAGACCAGAAATATTTGTTAGGAATAAATGTAAATGGTGAGACCATACCAGAATTCTCTAGCGATGCAGTATCTGTCAAGGCAACTGAAATAGACGTTTTATTAGCAAAAATTGGTCAAAACAATACATCAGAACCATCATGGGTAGAAAGAGCATTGTCTTTACGTGATGAGTATGGACCATTCCGTCTTGGATATCTTGAATCGTTACTCAGAGCAGCAGACACACTTGCCAGTCAAAAAGAGAGTGAAAGAAGATATGACTAGGATAACACTTGAGTGCACATCAACGTTACTATCAGACTATTTCAAAGCTCTAGGCATATTTCGAATCATGACAGAACAAAGCGATTCTAATATTACAGCATATTGGAGATATGATAAATTTGTTTTGGAAACAAGCATGAGTGAAGAAGAAATTTTGGAGTTTATTTTAAAACAATACAAGCCGACGCCTATAATCACACCGTGGAGTTATAACAAATACATAAAAACAAAAGCATCAATCAAAACAAAATTAGATGCAAAAGATGATAGGTTTGAATCATATCGTACGGTAATACAAGAAATAGACAAAATTAATGAAATGTTCTGCAAGATTTTAAATCTAAATGAAATGAAAAAAGATACCATAACTAAAAAAACAAAGTTGTTATTTTTGCAACTATGTAGAAATAATTTTCCAGATGAAGCATTATCTTGGCTAGATGTAAATGTTGTGCTAGATGGAACAGATGCAAAATTTGCACCAATTACAGGATCGGGTGGAAATGACGGTAATTTTGATATGGCTGAAAACTTTGTCAAGTATCTAATAGAGATGTTTGATCATAATGAAGAATCCAAAAACTTGCTGAAAGAATCACTCTTTGGAGGATCAAGTAAATTGGAAGAAACAACTATGATAGGTCACAACCCAGATGGGAATAGTAGTGCAACATCAGGACAAGGTTTTGAAGGTAGATCACTGTCAAACAAGTGGGATTACATACTGATGTTAGAAGGAATAATCTCGTTTGCAGGAAATCTGGCTAGACGTCAATCTCAAGGGAAAGGGAAAGCAGTATTTCCATTTACAACAGATGGCTCACATGTTGGCTATGCAACTGCATCAGATGATGAAAGGGATATCAGAGGTGAGATATGGTTGCCAATATGGAATAATCCTGCCACGTATAGAGAGATCGCACATATGTTTAGTGAAGGACGGGTTCAGCTTAATGGAAAACAAGCTGGGACAGGAACAGAGTTTGCACGTGCCATAGTTAGTTTAGGTGTGGAAAGAGGGATATCGGCATTTCAAAGATTCAGTATTGTGCAAAGAAAAGGAGACGCATATTATTACATCAATGCAGGTAAAATACACACCGCAGATGAATCTGCAGTTTATTTATTAAGTGAGTTGGATAATTGGTATAATCCAATTTATCAAAAGAGCCAATCAAAAGAGAGTCCAGTGTCGATAAAACGGCATGTCAGAAATTTTGAAAACGAAGTGATGGAATTTTGCAAATATAGAAAAAAAGAACATCTCTTAAAAATAATGATTCAGGTTGGAAAGATAGAAAAACAGACATCATTGAGCAAAGAATTAAACCCATTACAGGAACTATCTGCGCAGTGGCTTGATGAGAGCTATGACAATTCAGTGGAATTTAGACTGGCAGCATCCATTGCATCAATAAAATCAGATAACAACGTAGGAGGAATACGAGAAAACTTGGAAGATATACAATATGGAGAAAGATGGGAACATAAAAAAGAATCAACAACATCTGTGTGGAAAGAAAATGATGATCTATTAAGGAATATGGGTCGTGTATTGCAAAGACGTGGAATAGATGGTAAAATAAAATCATTGGATGCCATACCAATTAAGGGGATCATACCTGCAAGAATGGAGGATATTATAAAATTTCTCAGAGGAGAAGTAGATATGAGAAAAATAAATGACCTAGTTCTTCCGTTATCCATGATATCAATAAATCAAAAGACAGAATATCCTTGGAAATCTATGAATAATGATGATATTTACGATATGCCAATACCAGAAGCATATATCATAATGAAGTTGATATGTCCTCCAGATAGAGATGAAAAAATCCCATACGACACATCAATACTAAATATGTTACATGCAGGAAGATTTGATGATGCTTATGCAAAAACAGCATACATACTACATTCACACATGCGATCACCATTAAAATATTCAAAAATAAACGGCATGCCTAAAATATTGATTTCAGATATCATTAAAAAAAATATAATGGCGTCACTATTGTTTCCAATTTCAAAACATGATAGACAGAAAATGTTGCGTATGGTTACAGTTCAACAAAATTCATAGACAGAAATAGAGTTACAATATAAAGATTCAACATTTTTACAAGTTGATGAATTTTATAGATTTACAGACTTGTTAAGCAATCTTCAATGAAGCCATAATTTTTTGTTATGGCAATCAGTGTAGATACTTTGTTCCACATATCAACTCTACTAGGCTTCAAGAGAGTTGTAACTTTATCGTTACAGAAATTTGGTGGTCATGTGCCATATCAGAACGCCCTGATGTTATGCTTCAATGGGGCTGTAACTTTATCGTTACAGAAATTTGAGAATAAATCCAGTAATAAATGGATTACCAGTTCCAGCGCTTCAATGGGGCTGTAACTTTATCGTTACAGAAATTTTATGCGCTATGTGTTATGTTTGTCATACTCATGTAGCTTCAATGGGGCTGTAACTTTATCGTTACAGAAATTTCACAAATTGTAATACAATAAGGGTACTATAACGGTTGCTTCAATGGGGCTGTAACTTTATCGTTACAGAAATTTTATGCGCTATGTGTTATGTTTGTCATACTCATGTAGCTTCAATGGGGCTGTAACTTTATCGTTACAGAAATCACTCGGATGTTGTTTTCCCTGCACGTCTGATATACAGAGCTTCAATGGGGCTGTAACTTTACCGTTACAGAAATTGGCTCCAGCTTTGGTAATCTCAAGAATGATCTCGCCACGCTTCAATGGGGCTGTAACTTTATCGTTACAGAAATCACTCGGATGTTGTTTTCCCTGCACGTCTGATATACAGAGCTTCAATGGGGCTGTAACTTTACCGTTACAGAAATTGGCTCCAGCTTTGGTAATCTCAAGAATGATCTCGCCACGCTTCAATGGGGCTGTAACTTTATCGTTACAGAAATGGCTTAATCAAAGATGTTATCTCAATGTCCGTATATTATCAACTTCAATGGGGCTGTAACTTTATCGTTACAGAAATATAAAGAGGAAGCTGAGGGTTTCACAATCGATTTTCTAGCTTCAATGGGGCTGTAACTTTATCGTTACAGAAATTTTGTGAGGTTTGAAGTTTGAAGTGGACAGTTTCCCAAGCTTCAATGGGGCTGTAACTTTATCGTTACAGAAATTCTGTTATCTTTGATTTTTAGTTTGATTTTATCTTCTTCAGCTTCAATGGGGCTGTAACTTTATCGTTACAGAAATCTAAAAATGTTTTGACTGCTGTCGGCGTGTAAGCCGGGCTTCAATGGGGCTGTAACTTTATCGTTACAGAAATTTCCATCAGCTCCAGTTTCATCTTTACCAAATGCTTTGCTTCAATGGGGCTGTAACTTTATCGTTACAGAAATTTCTCCAGCCGGATATTGATAACCGTGAGCCTTCATGCTTCAATGGGGCTGTAACTTTATCGTTACAGAAATTTCGAAAAGCCAATTAGTAAACTTGGTACGACTCACCTGCTTCAATGGGGCTGTAACTTTATCGTTACAGAAATTGTAAGTTACAGGATAACGCAATAAATCTATGCTCAGCTTCAATGGGGCTGTAACTTTATCGTTACAGAAATACTTTATCACGATTACGGTTTAGATAGTCAAGGACAAGCTTCAATGGGGCTGTAACTTTATCGTTACAGAAATAAATGAATCAGCGAATAGTTCGACATCAAATTTCTTGCTTCAATGGGGCTGTAACTTTATCGTTACAGAAATCTGATGATAACATCTTTGCTGAATTTCATGTTCATGCTGCTTCAATGGGGCTGTAACTTTATCGTTACAGAAATCATGAGTGATTTGTTGTCCTCGAGTTGGTCCTCCATGTGCTTCAATGGGGCTGTAACTTTATCGTTACAGAAATGATACAACTTGAAAATATTGCAAAAGCAGAAGCACGCTTCAATGGGGCTGTAACTTTATCGTTACAGAAATTGGAAAATCAAGCTTCAAAATTAATGGCTACAACATCGCTTCAATGGGGCTGTAACTTTATCGTTACAGAAATTTCCCTATGGACCTTCCTTTGCAGGTCCTTGTATTTCTCAGCTTCAATGGGGCTGTAACTTTATCGTTACAGAAATGCGGCAGCCAATCCCGACGGCTTGGCTTCCATCATAGACGCTTCAATGGGGCTGTAACTTTATCGTTACAGAAATGTAGTAATTGCATTCATCTGCATTTGACTTGCACCACCGCTTCAATGGGGCTGTAACTTTATCGTTACAGAAATTTCGGCTTTGAAAATTGCTAATGCTTTAGATTTTTTGCTTCAATGGGGCTGTAACTTTATCGTTACAGAAATCTTGATGTCTCAAACAGCAAGAGTTCAAACTAGATTAGCTTCAATGGGGCTGTAACTTTATCGTTACAGAAATATAGAACGGTTATCAGGTCAAAGAGCGTTAAAAGTAGCTTCAATGGGGCTGTAACTTTATCGTTACAGAAATTTGGATAGCGATTGGATAGCTATGACAAAGCAACTGGAAGCTTCAATGGGGCTGTAACTTTATCGTTACAGAAATCTGCATCAGTAAGAAATAGTAGATTGTCTACAGCCGTTGCTTCAATGGGGCTGTAACTTTATCGTTACAGAAATGATGGATCAGGCTATACCAGGGGTATTGGGTCAGGGATGCTTCAATGGGGCTGTAACTTTATCGTTACAGAAATTTAGTGTTACTGAAAATTCTAGGTTAGGATGGTCCAAAGCTTCAATGGGGCTGTAACTTTATCGTTACAGAAATTTTGAAAAAGAAACTTTGAAAGAAGACAAAGAGAGAGCGCTTCAATGGGGCTGTAACTTTATCGTTACAGAAATCTTAGGTTGTAGAACTCAAAGAACAGCTGACATTATCGCTTCAATGGGGCTGTAACTTTATCGTTACAGAAATGTCAGAATTAGTTTGAGTAAAAACACTACCTTTTCTCGCTTCAATGGGGCTGTAACTTTATCGTTACAGAAATTTAGCATACAAGAGATAGCCTCCGATACCAACCGCTCCTGGCTTCAATGGGGCTGTAACTTTATCGTTACAGAAATTTCTCAAAATGAAAAAAATTGTTAACAATGTCCAAGCTTCAATGGGGCTGTAACTTTATCGTTACAGAAATTTTGAGCCTTTCAATTACACTAGTTAAAATTTTAGATGCTTCAATGGGGCTGTAACTTTATCGTTACAGAAATCACCAAGTCGTGCAATACCTCCACCAGGTCCTCCTGGCTTCAATGGGGCTGTAACTTTATCGTTACAGAAATTTGATTGTTTCGACAAGATTCCAACTGACACCTAGATCCTGGAGGCTTCAATGGGGCTGTAACTTTATCGTTACAGAAATTAGGATATCAGCGCCACGACTTAGGCCCGCTGCTAAATTTGTGCTTCAATGGGGCTGTAACTTTATCGTTACAGAAATATGGTATACAAGCAACATATCCGTACGAAGTGTGTATTGTCTACGCTTCAATGGGGCTGTAACTTTATCGTTACAGAAATATCGAATTTAGAAAACTTGTCGCAATTAGAACATTTATGCTTCAATGGGGCTGTAACTTTATCGTTACAGAAATTTTTATAGAGCTATAAAGCCTAATATAAACCCTAAATGCTTCAATGGGGCTGTAACTTTATCGTTACAGAAATTTCTGTTTGTTCTTTTTTAGCCTTGTCAAGACTACTTTGCTTCAATGGGGCTGTAACTTTATCGTTACAGAAATGGGGTCATTTTCTCTAAAACCGTTATCATGTTTTTGTTTCTAGTTGTTTTTCAATTGTTATCTGACGATTCAAGCAAATCATAGACATTGCTGTGGTATGATATTTTTTTCATATATATTATATCTGCGAGAGTATTATCATACTTACCTTGACTTGTAACCCATCGCATTTTCTTTGCCCTATATCACTTGCGCAAAGCTCTTGATAGGGCTTCTTGTCAGGCATCTTGTAACCCATCGCATTTTCTTTGCCCTATATCACTACGGATCTCTCCCTTTCCGTATCCATTTGTGCCCCTATTACTGATATTCTTTCTTTACTTTTATTTAAGGAGCCAAGATTAATTATCAAAATTTTATCTTCAACCATATTCATTATATCCTCTAACTCTTCTTTCATAATTATTATTTCCTTGTAGTTAAGATCACACATAAACACAGAATATTGTACAGGTTCCCCATACCCCTTCATCTTTTTATGTATCTGTATCAATCGTTGCGGATCATGTATATCGTAACATACAAAGTATCTATTGCGCAAACCTTCATCTTGTCCTAAATGCAGGATATGTTGGAATCTCTCCAAGAATATGTCTGGCAAGTAATCTTGTTTGAGTTTCCATTATGCGTTTATAGCTGGCAGCATAACCCAAAAGTGGATGAATAACAACAGAATCCATACGTCTCTCATATGCAGTTATCACTGTAGAACGCCCTCTATTGGTAAGGTTTGTTCCAAAGTCGGTCTTTATCAAATCTGATTCATTGATTTCACCGTTATTGATAAGCGTAATACATGTAGAATCTGCTACAATTGGTCTGAATTCCTCGATCATATCAAGTGCAAGTGCGGGTTTCCCATATTTTGGCATATGAAGAAATCCCAGATAGGGATCAAGACCTACTCTACTAACTGTAATCATTGCATTCCTTGTCAACATTGCATATAGAAATGACATAATTGCATTAACTGGATCCTTTGGAGGTCTTCTGTTTCTTCCATTAAAATCAAAAGCCGTTGATTCAGATTTTATCATGCCATTAAATTCTGAAAAATATATGCGTGCAGCCATTCCCTCTATTCCAAGAAGAGTATCATATTGTTTTACAGTACATGCACGTTGTGCAAGTATGTTCATCTTGTGTATCTTATCTATAGGGGGAGATTTGTGGTTTCTACGTAGCATTGTCATGCAATTTTTTATTTTTCCAAACACCATCTGACGAGCTATCCCAATGGATGCATTTTTAACATCATATTTTTTATGCTGTTTAATTCGCAGTTCTATATTTTTATGTGAAAGTCCTGTAGTAATACCCGTAAACCATCCTCCATATGTCATGTAACAGATAGGAATATTTCGCTTGCTTAACTCCCTTATTGCTTGTGTTGTGATCTGGATATTTCCAAATAGTGTAATTTCTGAAATGTCTATCAATCTAATCTTCTTTATTATTGTATCTTTTAATTTTACATGAATGCAATCATTTGATTTTGTAATATGTGCTCCCTGTTCCTGTATGTATACTGGTATGGTGTCATTTCTTATTGGATACATTCTGCGTATCTGGTCCTTGTTTATTTGATGAGTCTCATCTGATAACAAATTGACTTCATCAGGTAGACATATTCCCACAAGGGAACATCTTGGACATTTCGGACTGTCAACCAACGGAGCAGGTATTGTATATGACTTTGCCATTTCTTTCATCTCTTTGATCATCTGTAATGTTTTTTTTACTGTTTGATCATCTAGATTAATTTCTATTCTTTGCTTTGATGCAATATAATAAACAAAACCCTTTGTACATGTGTATCCATTTGCACGTAGTAAAAGTCCTTGAGCACATACTTGTATGATGTGATCATCATATGTTCTGTTAGGAGTATTGGGAGTGCTGCCACGTTTGTATTCTATTGGTGTTGCAACGTTTCCATCTAATTCAAGTAGATCTGTTTTAGATATCAATCCAAGCTCTGTATCAGACAAAGTAACTGATCTGGCATGAATCTTTTCTACTGTGATATTATCTTTATCGGTCTTTTGTTCAAGCATTTTTCCTCCTGACGGTTTGTCTACATTTCTATGCTGATATTTGCCGTCTATCACATCTTTGTTGGATTCAAATTCCCCTTGAACCCATTCCATATATGCAAGTCGTTTACAATATACGAATTGTGTTAGCATTCTTACTGGTATAAGATTTGAATTAACACTTGATGTACTCATATGTTTTGAAATTATTTTTCATATAAATAAATCAATATATTGATGAGATAATTACTAAATGAGATAGATACAGTATCAATTATTGCTGTTTGAATTTCAGGATTATGTAACAATTCATCTCTCTCTAATTCTTGATTGAATTGCACTTGAAGAATATGAGTAATACTGAATTACTTTTTTGATTTCTTTAGACTTTTCTCGTATCTCTCAAATACTTTATCATCTCTTTTGCTCCATGGTTACTCTTCTTTGAGTTTGGTTTCTTCCATAGTTATATTATAACTATTTTGTTATTCAATTGCTTAAGCTTTGGTGATTTTGAAAATATAGGTCTCGATACCCGTTATACAAACTTTCTAGCCTTCATTCTCTTGATTTTTTCTTGCAACAAAATACATCCTTGGATGAGAGTTTCAGGTCTAGGCGGACAGCCAGGAACATAGACATCGACTGGAATCACTCCGTCAATTCCCGGAAGTACATTGTATGAATCAAAATACAACCCCCCAGTAATTGCACAAGCTCCCATAGCAATTACATACTTTGGTTCTGGCATTTGATCATAAACTAGTCTGAGACGTGGTGCCATTTTTCTTGTAATAGTTCCTTGAACAACAATTAGATCACATTGTCTAAGTGATCCAAATGCCTCAATGATACCAAATCTTTCAACATCATATCTAGGACTTGATGCTGCACCAAATTCAACACTGCAGCAAGCCGTTTCAATGTGGACAGGCCAGAGTGACCAAATTCTACCCCAATTGATGGCATAGCCCAATGGTTTGCCGATTGCCCGCTCTAAAATGTCCCCTAGCTTTCCTACAAAGACATTTGCATTTTCTGGCGTTACTAAATCATTAAGCAATCTTATCCCCTATCTCATAAATGCAATTTATATAAAAAACTACCATATTCTTCGCCTCCCAGACTGATACAATGCAAATGCCATTGCGCCAAACATTATAGCTAAAAATCCCATCATTGGCAAAGTTGCACTCTTTGGAAGTTCCAAAAGGGCACTTCCCCAGGCATACAGGAAGATTGCCATGACATCAAAGACTACAAACATCAGAATGTAGGGATAATACTGCATCATAAAGTGAGTCCGGCCTTCGCCTGACGGGACTTGACCGCATTCCATTGGTAAAAATTTCACAGGATTGTTTATTTTTCGAGGAGAAATCATCCTAGAAATAACTAAAGCCGGAGCCATAGCTGCTACGGCAAATCCAAACATCAATACAACAATACTGTAATTGCCCGCTAATTCTCCGACCAATTTAGCTTTTCACTACAATTTTTGTATATAATTCAATCGTTTCAAAGGTTCTCCCATACGAAATCGTCTCCAACCCTACTGAGGACACTTACTAGCGTGCTTTGCTGAATCAGGACATCTCAGATATGCTTTGCATCTTATACTTTCGTTGTGTCAGTTCATGATTTTGTGTACGATACACTTTCAGAATTTGTTAGCATGTACCCGGATTATTGCAAGCATCCGGTCTTGCAGCTGCCACCTTTGCCTTTTGTTTTCCTCTTCTCTTTGCAATTCTGAAATAGAATGATTCCATTCTTTCATCAAATCGTACTATAGTATTTGCAGCCTCTACCATTGCGTTACGTAACCATGCAGAACCCCTCTTTGTTATTCCGCCTCCTCGGTGCACATCTGCGCTGTCCCTGTGCGATGGTGCAAGTCCTGCATATGAGACTAGTTTTTCTGCTGTTGCAAATCTGCTGATGTCAACTATCTCTGAAATTATTGTCAATGCCGTGACATAGTTTATTCCAGGAATGGTCATTAGCAGTCTTGTTTTCTCATCCTCATTGCTAATTGTTGCAATCTTTATCTCAATTGTGTTGATCTGTTTTTGCATCATATCTATGCTGTCAAGATATGCATCCATTGCCATTCTGTCAACCTCACTCAGATTAATTTCATGCAACCATCGTACTCCTTTTTGCGAGAATGTCTTTGTGGGTGTAATCATATTTTGCAAGTATTGCATAAATCATGTTTTTGTGTTTTGATACATTTCGCACGCGATTCAGTCTGGTTCTTACCAGACTGTATAGGTCTCTATAGTATTTTTCTGGTACGAATGAGCTGTACACCATGTCTGCTCTTAGCAAGTCTGCCAATACGTCTGAATCAAGTTTGTCGTTTTTTATCTTTGCCTGTGCAATTATCTTGGTCTTTGCAGGATGTGCGAGAACTGTATCAATTCCATGGTCTTCTAGTGTGTCATGGAGTCTAATCCAATAGTTGGCTTTGTTGTAATGATAGGACTATCCATTATGTTTAGTTTAGGACAGAATACTTACGAATCAGAAGAATATGATCTGGTGGTTATTGGATTTGAGGATTTGCTAACAAAATGCAACAGCATACACAGTTTTGAATCCTATAATTCCTACATTGATCATCATAATTCTTTCATTGATGAATATGGGGAATTTAATAAATCTGAAGGCGATACTGAAATTGTTTCAACAGATTACCAAATTGCAATTTTGATAGAAGAACTGATTCAATGTGAGAATAAGGAAGAATCTAGGTTGATAAACTATGGTGAGCTATCAGGATAGGATGTAATTTGTATCTAGGATTTTTCTTTATTCATTGATCAGAAAGTCAAACTAAACAAGTGTTTCAATCAGAACCAGAACCTATTGATGAATGTCCTTTTTGCCATAAACCTAGCGATATTATATACAAAATATACAACAATAAGACTAAGCATTATTCTGCTTTTTCAATAGGATAAGGGGATTATTCGGCTACATTTACTTGTAGAAATTGCACTACTGAAGGAGAATTATCAAAAGATTTTGAACATAATTTAATCTACAATTTCAAATTAGGTTTAAAATATAATAAAATCTGTAAATCATACAAACATAATCCTGTAAAGGCACGAGGTCAATTAGAAAAATTAATACAAAAAAATCAACAGTATACAAATGTTGAGGATTTTGTAGAAACTCTAAGAGATTGGGATAGATAATTACCATCTCCATAAATCCTTCAAAAAGCCCCGACAGTTAACAGGAAGAAGATTTACAGTTATGCCTCGATAAGTTAACAGAACCGTTTCAAATAGTTTTTATATTAGTATACCGAACATATGGTGAATGCCTACCTTATTAACAACCAGAGATCGAATTAGTTTTGAGGATAAAATACAGACAAAAGCAGTCAATACGCAGAAAACATCCCAGTCATCAGTAAGAAACTTTGAGAGATTTTGCAAGGAAAAGTATGACAAATCAATGGAGGAGATAATATCAGAATATCACAAAGTTGAGATGGATTTAATCTATGAATCACTGCAAGAATGGATAAACTGGAACAATACAAAGGTTCATTCAAACAGCATTCCTACACTGTTTTCATATCTCAAAACATACCTAAGATATCACAAGATAAGAATTACAAAAGAGGATGTGGTAAAACAGCTGAGTTTACCTCACAAGGTCAAAGAGGAGAAATATCCATTGACAAAAGAGGAGATCAGAAGCCGATGATTTTTTGTTTGATATTGAACATGATTACCTGGGAGAAATATCCATTGACAAAAGAGGAGATCAGAAGGATACTGCAAGTATGCAATAAGAATAACACGATCAAGATTCTGGCACAGTTATCAAGTGATATGAGAAAAGGGGAATTGCTCCAGCTGAAAAAAAGAGATCTTGGACAAAAAAGAATCATGGTAAATATTCCTGCAAGTATTACAAAGACAAAAAGATCAAGGGTGACTTTTTTTAGCAGAGAGATAATACCTTTACTGATGCCGATTCTTAGAAGGCTCTGGCTGATGATGACAGAGTGTTTTTTCGTGGAAAGCTAAATCCTGCAAACATAAGCAATCACTACCAGCTGATTCTGACAGAGTATCTAAAGAGGACAGGGCTTGATCAAAAATATGAATCCGGACGTCACAAGATAACAACACACAGCTTTAGGGCATTTTTTATCACAAAGGTGTCTCTTCATGATCCAAACCTTGCAAAGTACTTTGCAGGACAGGAACAAACAAGAGACCTGCTGATGTATGACATATTGACAGCAGATGAAAAGTGAGAAAACTATATCAAATTTGAGCCTGATTTGTTGATATGGGATTCAAATAAAAGCGTAAGGTAAGGCCAACTGTCATGCCACATGTCTCAATTTATGTTGATGAATCAGGAGATATTGGATTTAAAAGATCATCAGAGTTCTTTACTGTAGGATATGTGTTTACTGTTAACAAGTTTCCTCAAAAAGAAAATAGGAGAATGAAAAAATTATTAAAGAATATCAATCTAGGTATCAAAAAACACAATAAAAAAATTTCAGAATTCAAGTTTTCAGACAATACACATGAAATTAGAAAGAAGGTTTTACATGAAATACAAAAATTGGATGCAAACATTGGTGTCATATGTATAAGCAAGGATTCAGTAAAGGCAAAATTGAAAAAGGATCCCATCAGATTCTACAGCTATGTCATAATTGAGAATATTGCAACGGTGCTAGTAAATGATTATATGAAAACATATGATCCTTACAACAACATTCGTTTTACAATAGACAGAAGTTTATCAAAAAATCAGATTAAATCATTTAATGAATACTGTGAAGAAAAAATATCATACAAAACACATCAAAGGGATCAGGAAATGGAAATACGCACAACAATCAAGCATGAGGATTCAAAAAAAGTTCCGATGCTGCAAGTTGCAGACTATATAGCAGGTGCAACACAGAGAAAAATTGTACATAGAGATTCAACATACTATAATATAATTTCAGAGAGAATAAAACATCGTGAAAAATGGGATTGGAACAACAAAATTAGTTGGTGAACCTTGACTGACCTCCCAGCTTATCCAAATAAGCATCATTGATCTGTCAAGACACTCCTGATTGCTCAAGAGACGTTACCCACCTAATCATAATACCAAGTATTCCATATTTATAATTATTCTATAATTAGATTTTATTGTATGTGTAATTTGGAGGGATAATCATAATATTATGGATTTTACAGCTTTGGTTTGATTCGTAATTTCATTTTTGGAATTAACCAATAATATTCAAGATGTCTCAAATTGCTACGTAAATTAAAACAATTGACACTTGTTAGAATATTTTCAATGAGATTAAAGGTCGTCTTTTTTCTCAGAACCCAAATCATCTAACAAACCAGAATATTTTTCAATGATTTCATCAGTTATTTTTTCATCATTTTGGTTCATGTGCATTAGTTCTTTTTGTCGTATAAATAACGATCTGCTTTACAACTGAACGGTCTAGGCTAGTTCGTTGGTCCTGAATATCATATAATAAAATTCTAGGCGATTGGGTACCTACTGCCCCTAACATATACTTCAATAGATCAAACAAATTACCATCCCTGTTACTGTATCTCCATTCCATCTCCTTGAGGTATAGTAAAAATTTACCCGGACACACCATGATGCCATTGCAAGATAATTATTTGATGCAGATGCCTCTGGTGTGACTTTATCATTTAGAGCTTTTCTCATTTGAATGGAAATTTTCATAAAAATTAGTGGAGCAAATTTAAAGGATCAGGAATAAAATTTCATTATTAAAAAGAATAATGCAAATCCAATTAAAAACAGAATTCCTGCAACACTGGTAACTTTCAGTATTGTAGAAGGATGATCTAATTTAGGGAGGAATTTTCCAGTGACCAATCTAAAATTAAAAATGGCAATTATTGGTGCAACCACAAAGGACATAACAGTGGCAAAATCCACCAATCCTTTCAAATTATTACCAAATTGGAATATCACAATTAATGAGCCTATAGCGATTATCAATAGAATGGATATGTATAGAATTCTGGATTTTGTCCCTTCAATACTTTCATGTTTTGTAAAAAGTAACTCAACAGTCCTTTTCAAAGATCTAGAATAACCATCAAATACGGCGATAATAGTTCCAAACATTATTGCAAAAGATGAAGCAGAGATTAGGATATAACTCCAGTCTCCAATGGTATCAGTATACAAAGTAACCACCTGATGTGCAAATTGTGCACTATTGTTTGGAAGTTCCTCGCCAGAGCCAAAGAAGATGTAGGATCCCAAAGTTATAAACATTATCGCAAGAATGCCTGTAACTAAATATGCAAATTTAAATTCAAAAATAGTCTCTTTTAATTTTGGTTTATAATTTGATTGTTTGATTCGCTCCAGTGTCCACAAACTATTCCAACTAGAAATTTCCAGAGGAGCAGGCATCCATCCCATTAGTGCCAACAGAAAGAAAATGCCAGATACGGATAGTAAATCCTTACTTACAAATCCCTGAACATGTTCTATTGGACCATCATACAACACAAGAACAAAAGCAGCCACAGTAGACACTAACAATACTATTGCAACAGTTTTGATCAGACTGTCAAGGGCATTATATTTTCCAATTGTCAATATTGCAACACAGACAGCAAATAAGATAACCACGGTCCATTCTACAAGAAAATCAATTCCAAAGAGATTTTCAAAAAATCCCGCAGTAACAAACCCAACTGCACCAGTCACAAAAAACATGGATGCCATAGTGAGTATAAAGTACAACCACAGTGCAGGTTTGCCGAGTTTCTTGTATCCATCAAGGATACTTGTTTGTGTAGAATTTGCATAGCGGGAACCATATTCAAAGAAAGGATATTTCAAAATTATGGCTAAAATTACAAACCCCATAATAAATAGACCGTAATCAGCACCAGCTCTTGTAGATTGAATTAGATGTGAAACTCCAATTGCAGTACTGGCAAATAATATTCCAGGACCGGCAGTTTTTAAAAAATTAGACAGTTTTTCATTCATCATATTCAAAATTAGACAAGACTAACATTCCATATATCATCAACCCAAACTCCAATTATTTTGACATTCAATTTCCATGAAGAAATTACCTCGAGACACCTTTTTTGATTTGAGCAATATGTTCTTCATTAGATACAGGATTTCCAGCGCAACTATAATGGCCAGAAATCATAATTAATTCAGACTTGTGAGCATTGATTGAAATATTAATTTTGCGTTTAACAGAATCAGGATCTAAATTTTCTGCAACTGTTTTATCAATTCCAGGTTCTGTAACTGCATCAACAGAGGAATTTTCTTTAGTCCAATTTGCCAAAGGTATCTGAATCCTTCTATCCATACATGTAACAGATGTCGCAAATTTTCCTTCAGCCATGGTTAAACCAAATCAATATGGCTTAATAATTATTTTTGATATAGAAAACATTCAGATGTATGATCGTTTATCATTCCCGTAGCTTGCATGAATGCATAGCAAATTGTGGGTCCGACAAAATTAAATCCGCGTTTTTTTAGATCTTTATATAATTTTTCTGAGATTTCTGCAGATTCAGATAATTTAGAATGTTTTTTGGATTTATTTTTGATAGGTTTATGATCAGCAAATTCCCACAAATACTTGTCAAAAGTTCCAGATTCATTCTGAATCTTTAAGAATTGTTTTGCATCATTAATTGCATAATTAATTTTTAGTTTATTGCAAATTATTGGTTCATTTTCTTGCATCAACTGGTGCACGAATAGGCGTTTTTGATCATTCTCTAATCATGCATATGAAAAAAATGCCTTATGGCAGGTAGTGTAGTGATGCTTTATGCTTGGGCATGTAGACGAATATTGGGCGTTTTTGACTCCACAGGCGACAAAAATATTGAATACATATCACAATCATCGCAAACGAAAAGGGGCATCTTGCAATGACACTCCAATATTTGGAATTGATAAATCAATTCAAAGACAGCTTAGATGGAATGGTATCAGATCAATAGTGTACAGATCAACAGTAAAAAGCAAAATGTTCCGATACAAACATGGTGATCGTTATGATATACAAGCAGATCACGGATTTAGAAAAAGATTCAATACAATTCTAAAACTAGACAACACTGTAAATTACAATATTGCAGAAAAGCTAATGGGACACAAAAGTGGTCTTGATGGAGTATATTTTACTCCCACATTAAATGAATTGTTTATAGAATTTAAAAAAATTATATGTAAATTAGAGATTTAAGATATAAATCATATTTTTGTGAAACTTGTAACGATTTCAGATTCTATTTAGATTACTGTTTATAAGTAAGAAACTTCTTACTTAATATCAGGTGAATTAATGCTAAAGACAGTAAATGTATCTGAAAAAGGTCAAATTGCAATACCAAAAGAAATTCAGGAATTATTAGGAATTCAGAAAGGAGATAACCTAGTTATTACTACAAAAAACAAAAAAATTTTGATCCAAAAAGCTACAAATATAGAAAAACGTATTGTGGATGACTTTGATGATCTACTAAAATACTCTGAATCATCACTTGGAAAATTATGGAACAATAAGAAAGATGATGTCTGGGAAAAATATTTGCAATGATTTTACAAAGACAAATAATTTTACTAAATTTCCCATTCTCAAATCTCAAAATATCAAAAGTAAGACCTGTAATCGTTATATCAAATGATAAATACAATAAAAAATCCAAGGATGTGGTTGTTGTTCCGATAACATCAAATCTGACAAAAACTGATTATGACATGATCATTACAAATAACAACTTGGAGGAAGGAACTCTGATTGTTGATAGTAGAGCAAAAATAAATAGAATTTTTAGCGTAGAGCAAAAACTGATTAGACTCAATATAGGAAGAATCAATAAAAAGACATTTTCTGAGATAAAGACAATTTTATCTAAACTTGTAGGATAAAACATTAGTTTATTTTTTGTGCTTGTAAGATTTTTCTTTTTTAATTCGCTCCAAAAGAACAGATGCTGGCTCATCATTTGGGTCTTGTGGTACTAGTTTGCCTTCAAATGCTTTTTTGAGAATACTTTTTTTCAAATGATCCATATTATCATCAAATATTTACAAAATGATCAGTTTTAGGATGAGTTGAGTTATTTTGTTTATTAGAACGGTGTCTGTTAGATTGGGAATAATCTAATTCAACATGATAGAGTCATCAATCATGGCGTATTTTCCTAATTCAACCATTCCCCACCTCTAATTCCCCATACATTATAATTTGCTTGAGCCAAATCTCCTGCTTCATTTAGTGTTGTTGGACCTATTGCTCCTATGTAATTCTCTGCAATTCCTGGGAGTGCAGCTTTAATCACACTAACATCACTGCTTTGGGTTTCAAGCATTGCCAGTCCAATTAACCACACGGCATCATATGAAGAATGCACAAATACGTTAGGAACCATGCCAAGTACTTCAGTTATATGAGATTGCACTTTGTTATATTTTGGGTTTTCTGTAATTGCAAACGCAACTGATGTAAATTGAACATTAGTTGAAAATTCTAGTGCTATTGGATCATCAATCAGACTGTGGTCTTTTGTGGTAGCACCTGGTCCGAACCATCTTACATCATGTAATATGTCATATTCGGATGCTGATTGAGTAAACTGTAGAATTTCCGCAAATCCCAAAAACATGACACCAACTTTGTCTGCTCCATATTCATCAACATGTTCTTGTACTTGTTGAGCTAATAGGGAAACTGATACAGAAAATTCTGGAGTCTCCGGATTGTAGCGAATAGGTTCGCCTACTATTCCCCCTCTTTTGATAAATGAATCAGTTGTAGACTTACTTAGACCATCACCCCATGTGTCTCCCCTATATACTGGAACCAATACATCGATTCCTTCATGTTTCATTAGCTTTGCAAGTGCAGGTCCTTGCTTAGAGTCATCTGGAATTAGACGAAATACACTATCATTTGTAATAGCTAATGCAGGTGCAGTAGAACAACAGCTAACTAACAACATGTTGTTAGAGTCCGAATAACCTTTCATGTGGCTAACATTGGAACTAGTTTCAGGTCCTATTACAATTCCAATTCCTTTGGCATAAAGTGATGTTAGTTTTTCTAGTGCAGTTACTGGATTAGTTGCAGAATCTTCTGTAATCATTTTGAGATGCCATGGGGCATCAATGTCTTGCAAATGTTTGTTAAACTCGGATACCCCAAACTTTGAGCCCTCATTGCTTCCTAGTCCATGAGTTGACCAATCACCTGTTAGTGGAACGATTGCTCCGATGGTTACTTCTCCGGACAGTCCTGCTGTTTCTTCCATCATTGGATCTTTCATCATATCATCCTCCATCATTGGATCTTTCATCATATCATCCTCCATCATTGGATCTTTCATCATATCATCCTCCATCATTGGATCTTTCATCATATCATCCTCCATCATTGGATCTTTCATCATATCATCCTCCATCATTGGATCTTTCATCATATCATCCTCCATCATTGGATCTTTCATCATATCATCCTCCATCATTGGATCTTTCATCATATCATCCTCCATCATTGGATCTTTCATCATATCATCCTCCATCATTGTTTCATCTACATCCATAACTTCTGTATCCGTACCTAATACTCCATAAGCAACACCGATAATAATTAGAATAACTACAACACCAATTCCTATTTGTTTAGTACTCATCTAAAATAAGATAAAAAATGATATATTTAAAATCTTCTGATTAATACGCTGTCAATCTTAGGGTCATTTGCCTTTACTGTTCAATTCGAATCATGAAAAATTAAAGTTGTATGCCGTTACATATTAGGCATAGAAATAGACAGTTTTGGTTGTATGGGAATGTCATTTCCTATAATTCTACCACGATAAACCTTACTTGAAAGTATCATCATTTAGAAAATTAACAAATCGAATATAAAGTTCTGGCATACTCTCATGTAGCCATTGATACAGTCTGGAGACACCATATTGGGAGATGAAAATGGACTTTGTATTTTAGTTCAATATTATTTGAGTTTAATATACATTGAATTTTAATATTTTATAATTTTCATTGGATCAATTTTTGGGTGAGATTCAAGTTTTTTTATATCGCCATCAAATGTGTAGAATTCATCACATCCAATGTGTTTAGCTATCAACACATGTAAAAGATCTGCAGTGTATGCACGTCTAAATTCAGCTTTTACTGCTTGCCCAGAAATTATTCTTGAAATTTTTAGTGCCATTTGTTTCTTGCATGACTTTCAAAGCATCTGAAATAATATCTTGAAATTTTAAATTTGGCACTTCTTCCATTTTGATATTAGGTAATGATAAGAAATGTGGAATTACTTTATTGTAATTTGCTAGACCCTCAGTTCTTACATGTAGTTCTCTTTGATCAGGTGTCAAAAGTCCAATTCTTGCAATATCATATGTTTCCATCTTTTGACATACACCAGCAAATTCAGTTAATGTAGGATTTGAAATAATTCCTAAATGGGTTCCAGATTTACATTTGTTTAGAATATCTCTAGATCCAGTTTTTAATCTAACATTTGAGGTTGGAAGTAAATTGTATACTAGAATATTAGTATCTAAATATGCTTTTTTAATAACTCTAGTTATGCATCAATTTCTTCCATTATTTCTTCAACATCTACACCTTGAAGAAATTTTTTATCTGCAAAGATTTCAGACAACTCATCATAAGCTCCAATATCAAGAGGAGGAATCTTACTTAGTCCTGATTTTTCTGCTAATTTTTTTCTAAAATCTTCATCATTAAACATGAATGGATTTACTTTAGCAGTAGAAGTAATTGATGTTAAATCTATTTTCTTGTCAGTAAATGGTAATTCAAATTGTGAACTTGGGTCAGAATCTCTTTCTAAGAGAGTCTTTCTAACTAGAGCTTTAATTTTACTTTTGTCGGTATATTCTGGAAACAAGGCATATGCATCAGCCAATAACTCATTTAATGGTTTAGTAAAATAGTACAAAGTCATTGTCTTAATTTTTTCAAATGACTCTGAATGTTCTTCTTTAAATCCAGATAACATGTCTTTTCCTTTTTCAGTAATTAAATATCGGTTATGTTTATCATCATAATAATTTGATACAGGGTAGGAATCTACAAAATGATTATTAACTAGAAATTCGGTATCAGCAAATAATTGCGGACTAAAAGCACCGAAATGGCTTGATTCCCAATCATCGTAAACAGATTCATTAGCTAAGATGATTTTATTTGTTAGTAAACCATACTTTTGTAATCTTGTATTACCATCAACATATTGTGTTGAATCTATAATGGATAAAAGCCACAATGACTTGTCAGATAAATCCAATGAATTAGTCATCCCGTTACGATATAAATCCGTAACTGATAATTGATCTAGATCTTTGAAAAGTGACTTGATGGTAAAACAATATCGGATTTTATTATTGTAAAATCAGCGACATTCATTGCACCAAGATTGTCCCTTTTGAAATGTCCCTAAGATTGAGCAGAATAAATCTAGCATAATTAATTATACTGTAATGTTGTACCTAATTTATTGAGTAAAAGAAAAATTGCAATTATTTCATTTTTAGTAATTGTTGGAATTATCATAGGCTCATCAATAATATCATCTAATCAAGATAAACCAGTTGCAGAAAAACAAAAACAGCCCATAAAAGATTATTATGAAAATGGACGGTTAAAAAGTGAAACACAGTATCATGAGAATGGAAAAATAGAATGGGCAAGACTGTATTATGAAAATGGACAAAAGGAATGGCACAAGTCATATTATGAAAATGGTAAATTATGGGTTGAAGCAAAACATCGTGAGAATGGAAAAGGAGACTGGCTAAAGGAATATTATGATAATGAACAATTATACCGTGAATACAAATACGATGAGAATGGGATTGAGAGATATTTGAAGTACTATTATGAGACTGGACAATTACACTATGAAGAACAATTCTATGATAATGGAAATAGTATGTCACAAAATCTGTATTATGAGAATGGGCAATTAAGAAATGAAAAACATTATGACAAGTATGGAGAATTAGAAAATGAAAACCATTATGACAAGAATGGAAAATTAGAGAATTAACTAAATTCTAATTTTTTAATAAAGTCTAAAAAAGACACTTTTAGATCCAAAAAATAGGCATGAATACACCTGAAAATTGATTAAAAAAATATGATCATACTTTGCAAGTTATAACTCCCATCTGATTTTGAGGACCTAGATTTTTAGGCGTAAAAATTGAATATAATTCATTATTCCTAAATCCAGTCTTCTAAGGACATGGTGTTTTTAGATTCTTGTTTTGATTTTTTCCTTTGTTGAATCTCATCTAACTTTATTTCCTTTCATTGGGTTGGGAGCCTTAAGGAAAACCTGCAGAGGCTTTGATAGATGGAAAACCATCATTCAAAATGCAACACCTTACAAGGAAAATTCAGTTTGAAAGAGTCTAGTTCAGATAAAATTTACATTTCATAATTTATCCCCAAATAACTTTCATCAAACCCTATAGTGACAGAAGTATGGGAGGTAAAACTCACATACAAACAAAACTATCCATCTATGCCTAATATGTAACGGCACACGACTTTATTTTTTCAAATTTTTCATGTCCCGAATTGAACAGCATGAAATGTCCCTAAGATTGAGCAGACGTATCTAAGGAATTATCGCCCTGCAGTTAGTAGGTTTTTGTAACGGAGTATAATCACATTCTACTGGAAAACCATCCTGAGGCAAATAATAATGTTCATTACTTCCCCAAGTTTTGTACAATAAATAATTTGCAACTACCACAAAACTAAAAATAAATACCATAAGAATCAAAATCACTATTGGAATTAAAATTAATTTTTTCATAATAAAAAAAGAGGTTAGTTATCATAGTGCCAAGCGGCTACATACACATCCCACCAGAAGGTAGGAGCAGAATAAGCATTCAGATCAGGATTAGGTTCGTTAACTTGCACTAAACTTAGAATAGGAGTATACCACATATGATTGACTCGGACATAATAATCATATATATGATTCTCATCTCTAAATTCACCATTGTCACAATTACCATAACCAGTCGTGTTTATTTTGGCATAGACTTTACCATTATCCCTAAAATCAATCCAAGGCCACTGAACTTGATAATATCCCAAACTTGTTAATGTGGATTGAGCAGAAGACAGTTCATCATAACCGTGCAATCCAATTTCCAAGGGAGGTTCTGGGTGTTCGGTAGAACCATAAGTAATTCCGCAAGCAGACAAAGACCAATAGTTGACAGGTGTGATGTAAGAAACATTACTTACATTATTATCATCATATCCAATAGTTGTGATTTGAGCATTTGTAAGATAACTGAAAGGGCCATTAGCAGCTTCTGCTAAAGCAACGCCAGTTCCTTCTTTATCCCCATTCATGTAAGATATCATTATTTTATTATGTAATTTAGCCCTACACTGTTAAAACTTAGGTTGTTTTCATCTCATTGAAACCACTGTTAAGTTAGGTTGTTTTGCTGTTAAATTCGGTTGTTTAAATTCCTTAATCTAATCTAGTTTCAAATTTACATTTTTTACATTTGCATACATTTTTTATTATTATCAAAGTGGCTTTACATTTAGGACATCTTGGTCTTTTAACATACTGATAAAGACCATATACACCACCTGCAATTCCTATAGCTGCAAATATGAAAGGCAGAACCATAAACAATGATTAATTCAACCAATTAAAAAATCAAGCGATCATCTTAAGCCAACAACTATCCTTCCCATTAGACAGCCAGCTGGCTCAAATTAACCTCTTGGGATTTAACTTGATTGATCCTGTTAGAGATTTTAACGTGCATAACGAATGCACGTTAAGATTTTAACGTGCATAACGAATGCACGTTAAGATTTAAAAATAATGAATATATGAATAATTCATTGGAATTAAAACAGAATCAACAAGAATCTACGAAATCGACAACTCAACAAATTCCTAAAGGTAAAAAGATCATAAGATATTCATTGAATCAATCTCTAAAGATCGCAAAATCAATAGAAGACAACAATGCTGGAAATCCATATAATCGAATAGATCTATGCAAATCATTAGAATTAAGTCCAAATGGATCCGTCTTTCGAACATTACTTGTTGCATCTAATAGGTATGGTTTAACAAAAGGTAACTATAATGCAGATAAAATTGAATTAACTGAATTAGGAAGTTCCATAGTTGCACCAATTGATGATGAGAATCAACTACAAGCAATTAAACAAGTTCTGAAAACCAACATATTGGGAGAAATAATTGATCATTATAACAATAAACAAATTCCAAGAGTTGAATTACTCAAAAATACATTAAAAAAAGAATTCCATGTTGAACATGATGATGTAGATTTATGCTATAATGTTTTTATGTCTAATGCAAAAGAATATAACTTAATTCAGAAAATTAAAGGAAAACAATATCTTAAATTTGATGTTTCGATTAAACTACAAAATCCAGAAGAAAAATTTGAATCATTAGAGCAATTAGAAAAAGAAGAAACAATAACAAATGATAATATTGCAATTATACCAACAACAGTAACAACTACATCTAAAGTATTTCTTTCTCACAGTAAGAATATGACAATATTGGATCAGATAAAAAAAGTCCTAACATTTGGAAATTTTGAATTTGAAATTGCAGTAGAAGAAGAAACAACAGCAATTCCAATACCTGAAAAAATATTTGGTTTAATGCGTAAATGTAACTGTGCCATCATAAATGTCAGTGCAGATGAACAGGAAAAAAGAGAAGATGGAAGTTATGGTATAAATCAGAATGTACTAATTGAAATTGGAGCTGCATTTTTGCAATACAATAAAAAAGTTATTTTGTTAGTAGATAAAAGAGTAAAGTTACCTAGTAATCTACAAGGATTGTATAAATCAGAATATGAGGGTGAAGAATTAAGCTGGGATACGGGTATGAAACTTCAAGAAGCGTTATCAAGTTTTCGTCAATCTGGATATGTGGAATCAAAAAGTTCTAGTCAATAAAATAATAACTAGAATTCATAATTAATTCCTAACTTTACAACTAAACTCCTAACCATAATACCATAAAAACCCAAGATACCTATGATTTGATCAACCCTCGCTTATCTTAACACTGGTTTGAATTGATTGAAAACCTTCGTCAAGTTACCAGTGTATTATCAATTGTATTATAACAGGGTGCCGTGTATGGTACAATGACGTATAAGAACGTAAAAACAGTACCGTTTGCTTCACTGATTGCTGCAATGATCCTGCCATTCTCTGGCATGAATTTTGCAGAGGCAGAAATAGATGAAATAAAATACAGTAAATCAGAGATTGACAAATCATTTAAAAATTCAGAAGGTTATGTCAGTTTTGAGAAACAAGATAATCAAATGAAAGTAGATGTGAGTGAAATGATCAAAAATGATCTAGATATGAAAGATATCAGAATCATGGAATTTAGGTATTTGCGTTTTGCCATATCCCAAGTGAGCTTGTCCCATGTGTAAACAAAATATGCAGTAAATTGTGAATGTTTTTTTGGTGCTTTGATTTTGTTTTATTGGTATAACCGTACAATTTGTGGGCTGCAGACCTTACATATGTTTTGTAAGATAATAAATTGCCATAAATTTGTTTATTATTTTGAGGCATACCGCAAGTCATTATCAATTGTATTATAACAGAGTGCCGTATATAGTATAGGCAGTCTAGCCAAGGTAAACCTCCTGCAAGATTTTTACTTGGTTGGACTTTTGCCTTTGGAATTTAAAATAAATTACTTGCTAGTTTTTTTAATGACAGGATCTCTTCTTCCTGTCTGATTTTTTTATCAATTACACAAAGCATTGCATCATTCCAAACATGTTGTGAGAAAAAATTATGTTTGGTATTGGCTAATTCAATCTCATCATCCACTACCGTATCTTCAAGAAATTTAGTTACAATTACGTCTTCATCTACAGATTATGACGACTTGAAATCATTATTGCATTATGATCCTGCCAATACAAATATTGTCACGGGTAACGGCCCTGATGAGTTAATGTGGAATCTACTACAAACTGCAGAAATTATCTTAGATGGAAGTGAAAGCGATGACAAAGATAATGGGAATCTAAAATTCTTTTGTCGTATTATATAGCCTGGAATGTTTAGCTATATTCAAAGTTCTGGAATGGAAGAGATGTCAATGATTGTGTATTTGGTAGGCCAAATATTTTCTCCCCAGAGAAGATCTATATTATTCCTCGATAATGTTACAGGCATCTTTGACACTTGTTATTCGCATATTTACTAAGTTTCTTCATCTGTTGATTCAACATGATGATAATTCTTATTTGTAGGAATAAGCATTATGGATTTTATCCTTTCTAATGTATAACATGTTGATTTGTATATTCCATTATCCATTTGAAACCATACTGAATTAATTTAGAGAAATCGTAATTTAACATCGGATGCAATAGGGGCCAGAAATCTAAAGAAAAATATCCCTACATATCATTTGTCATAAAAGTTCCTAAAACAACCATCATGTTGCTGTTTTGTCTTCAATATTGCAAAAAATATTCAAACATCACTTTACAATGATCCAAATAACTACCATCTCACAGCTTTGGTTGTATAGCATTCCAACTGCATTAATTTCAGATTTCTATGATTTCCTTTACGAACAATCCCTTTGGAATGACAATTATGAAAACATTACATATCACATTATTATAAATTAACAATATTTAATAAATAAGTGATATGTAGTATATTCATGGTAAGTATAGTAAAAGAGGGAGGATTTTACTATATGAAACATCACACTAGAGACAAAGAAAAGAGAAGATATCTAGGCAAAACCATACCAAAGGATATCGAGCAACAAAAAAAGACGTTTCTCAAGGAATTTTACTGTAAAGTGTGGGATGGTAAAACACGAAAAATTATCGCAAGTTACAAAAAAGACACAGTGGGAATTCCACGATCAATAAAACTAAAAAATTTTGAGAGTTTTGCAATATCATTTACATACAACACGCAAAGAATAGAGGGTTCAAGTCTCACTCGTGCAGACACAATAAACTTGCTAGTACATGGTGTCACTTCTGCAAAAAAATCAAAGATAGATGCCATTGAGACTCTGAAACACTATGAGCTATTTATCAGACTAGTAACATCAAAGAAGCTTGAAAGAATCAGAAAAAAAGATGTCCTAAAATGGCACAGAGAAATATTTGATCAAACAAAAATTGGAGAAGCTGGGGATATCAGACATCACAGGGTAGGAGTAATAACTAGTAACGAGGTAGAATTTACGCCAGTTCCACAGATACCAAAAAAACTAAAAGAATTTTTTGATTGGCTAAACAGATATGATAAAAAGGCAAATCCTGTAGAATTTGCAGCCCTCACTCATTACAAGCTTGTCTCAATTCACCCCTTTGCTGATGGAAATGGCAGGATCTCAAGACTAGTCATGAATTATGTTTTATTCAAATATGATTGTCCACTTGTGCAGATTGAAAGCAGGGACAAGAGGTCATATTTCAAGTCATTAGAAAAATCCCAGACAAACAATAATGAGATGTATTTTCTAAAGTGGTTTATGAAATATTATATCAAATCCAACAAGAGATATCTATAAAAAAACTAATTTACTATCTACGCCAGTTGTCTGCATCTGAGATACTTTCAAATTGATTCTTTTAAAAACCTGACAAACAAAACCCTCAGAACAACCAAAACAATTGAGTGCCAGCCACAGAAAAGATTTAGAATATTATCTAGAAAATTTTCCCAATTTTTTTCTTAGTTTATTCAACGTTGCTTATCATATGTAGTAATTATTGAAATGTACACTCTCATACGAAACCGTCTCCAACCCTACTGCGACTAAGTGTGTTTTGCTGAATCACGACATCTGGGATATGCATCTTATACTTTCGTTGTGTCAGTTCATGATTTTGTATACGATACACTTTCAGAGTTTGTTAGTATGATGCATTTAGATAAAAAAAGTCCGTATCCACATCAGCCCCTGATTACCCATCACGGATGGTCCAAGGGATTCAAATACGGCAATATACCATAGTATAAGATAACATAAGATAGTATCGGTTTGCGATATTTATTCTCTAAAGGCAATTATTCATGTTTGTGCCTAAATTATATCTTCAATAACATGTGATTTTGTCAAACCTATAAAATTAACGATCATGTGGAATCTTGTGTGAAAGAAAAATGAAAAGAATAGTAAAAATGGCATGCTACAACTATGAGCAGGCAACAACACGGAAGAAAGATGCCTAAATCAAGTTCAAGTTCTAGTTACCGTTCATCTAGTAACTATGACCAGGCAACAACACGGAAGAAAGGTGAGATAATCAGGTGCACAAAATGCCGGTTCTGTGAAGTTATCGTGACCTGAAATATGGATCTTCTAAGGATTCTGCTAACTAATTTTTATAACTGGTTATTCAATCAAAAACATGAATCTCTGCTTACAGAGCCGCCCCATTGAAGAATTAACTATGTGTGTTACAAAATACAAAAATTAGAAATTTCTGAAAGTTTCTACTTTCAGCCCCATTACCGAACATACATACTTAATGAATCTATCATAACAAGGATTGAAACTTTGTAGTGAGTTGTAGAGAATCCAATTTGGAAATCCACTAAAACAAGGATATAACATCTCACTACAAACAAATTATTTTCTTGTGCCTGTCAACAAAATCAAGAAATATTTAATAAAGTAGTTCAATGTTAATTTGAGTATGACAAAAGAAAACACACCAGATTGGAATGATGAAGACCTTGCCAAATGCACAAAATATGATGATGATGTTAAAGCAGGTACAATGACCTATAGAAGCATAGAGATAAATTAAATCAATTTCTCTCTTTTTTTATGAAAATTTCTAAAATTAAATACAGTAAACAGTTTGATAAATTTTTAGAGAATCTGAATGATAAAACTCGTGCAGAACAAATTACTACTGCACTTGAAAACTATGCAAAAGATCCAAATGAATTACCTAGACCAAAAGATTGCAAACATTATGCAAATAGAGAAAAAGTTGCAATACCTGATGCAAGTGTTGTCGTTTTTTATGATAATTTTGGGAGTTATTGGATTATGATTGATGGTTCTGAATTTACTCAACGAGTAACTTAGTTACTTGTATTGATTAATCCTTAGTTACAACAATTCCTTTACCACGAATGACAAACTTTATCCTTTCAGGATCTTTGAGAAGTTCTATTATTGGTTTTGGTACTCTGCATATTTTACTGTTAGCTCCATCAAATGTAAGTTTTACAGAAAACTCTCTCTGATCTTTTTTCCATCTTGGCAACATACAAAATTATCTTTACATGTATAAAAATCATACGTACGCTAATAAGTTATGTATAAATATACGTACGTGTAATATAATTACATGAACCCAAGAACTCAAAGAGCCCAACAGATGATGAAAAATCCAGACTGTGCAGTACAATTCACTCCTGACAAATTCAGTGTAAGATCACAAAGCATTCCACAAATTCATTATATCATATCAAAGACTGACAACGGATTAATCTGTGACTGTCCAGATCACACCAAAAGAAAATCAGACTGCAAACATATCAAGATTGTATTGGAGCTAATTAAGAAAAATCAAGGTGATGTCCAAGAGTTTAGAATGATGGATAGATCACTACTCAAATTATGCAAATACTGTGATTCAGGCAGATTGATCAAAAAAGGAATCAAAAAAAACAAGAAAGGAAATACCCAGCAATACAAATGCCAAGATTGTAAAAAGAGATTCACCTTGAATCTTGGCTTTGAGAAGATGAGATATGATTCAACTCTAATCACTAGAGCCTTGCAGTTGTACTTTGCAGGAATGAGTGTAAGAGATATTGCAGATGCTTTTGAGCAGGAGGACATCAAAGTATCTTATAGGGCAGTCTACGGATGAGTTGAAAAATACTCCAAGATGACCAGTAATTATCTCAAGGGTATAGTACCAAGAGTATCTGAAACTTGGAGAACAGATGAAATCTTTATGAAGATAAAAGGCAATATGAAACTACAGTATTCAATGCTTGACCACTCCACTAGATTTATGATCACTCAATATGTGGTAAACACAAAAGGCACTGAAAACGTCACACCGATGTTTAGGGAAGCAATGATGATTGCAGACAAAATCCCAACTACTCTGATTTCTGATGGTGCAGCCAACTTTCACTAGGCATGGAAGGATAATTACAAGGCACGAAATTTCTTGTGGAAAGATACTAACCATATCAGACACATACACCTCAAGGGTGACAAAAATAATAACAGAATGGAAAGATTGAATGGTACTATAAGAGACAGAGAAGTAGCATACAGGGGGATAAAGAAGATGAACAGTCCATTATTTGCAGGATTCCAAACATTCTATAATTTCTCAAAAAAGCATGGTGGCATAGGCAAGAAGACTTCAGCAGAATTAGCTGGTATTCTAGTAGATGGAAATAACAAGTGGAAAACTCTGATCCAAAACGCCTCACTTAGTCAATACCAATAATCATCATTTTAAGAATTTTAGAACTTGTAAATTTTATGTAGATTTTTCAATCCTTAGAAGATCGTGTTTTGTGTCTGGGTCACGATAACTTCACAGAACCACAAATTCAATGTATGTATCAACCTTCACGCACAAATCAATATCATTACACAAAAAGATCTAAGATCAACTAAATCATCATACAAAACATGTCAGGTTGTGGTCATGAGAAAATCATCATACAGCTACAAGCAGAGATAAAACAACTGCAAGAAAAGTTAAAACAACTACCGCTAATCATAGAAAATCTCATAGAATCAAACAAGGAACTGCAAAAAAAGCTGTCATATTATGAGAATGCACACTCTCCGCCATCAAAGAATTCCCTTGAATGGAGAAAGCAAAAAAGACAACACAGACAGCCAGGCAAATCAAGACGTGGTGGAATAGCAGGACACGTTGGCAAGACACAGAAATTCAGACCAACTAGCACCAAACACCACAGATCAGATGCATGTCCCAAATGCGGTAGTGAAAATATTCATCAAACCAAAACCTGCAAAAGGATAATGGTTGAGATTCCTCCACCAACACCCTACGGTATAACTGAGCATGTTTTGAATCAATACATCTGCATGGACTGTTCTGATAATTTTCAAACCACGGGAAACCTTCCACTACATGGATGTTTTGATGGTTCAGTGATACGTGAGGTCGTCTCACTGTTCTCAAAGAGATTGACATACGATGCTATCAGAACCACACTCTATGAAAGATATGGATTAGAAATCAGCAATACAACCGTACAATCCATTCTTCGCAACGGTAGTGTGATGTTAGAGTCATTTTACAATACAATCCACAGCGAAATCGTGACTGAAAATATTCTCGGAATCGATGAGACAGGATTTTCAATTGATGGAAATACTGGATGGATGTGGGTTGCAAGAAGCAAGACTAGTGCACAGTATGCCTTGGAGTACAGCAGAGGTGCCAATGTTCTAAAAAAGTACTGGAAGAAATTCAAAGGAACCCTAGTGTCTGACGGATATGCTCCGTACAGGACAGTATTTTGTGATAACACAAAGCAGAGATGCACCGCACACCTGCAGCGCGATGCCAAATATCTGGCAATAAAATCACAGGACAAAAAGGCAAGGATTCTATACGAGAAACTCTCAGATATGCTAGGTCATGCCAGGGTTTGGAGTGTAGGTAATCGTCATACAAAACGGCGGGAAACGTACAGGGATGATTTACTAAAACAGCTAGACCGTATCATTGCACGATATTTGAAAGGTGATATGGAGATGGTTCAGTTTGGCAAGAAGCTAAAGACTGCAAGGAACAGCATGTTTACGTTTGTCATGGATGGCGATGTCCCGTCAACTAACAATGATGCAGAGAATTCCATTCGAAAGTGCGTGATGCAGAGGAATGTTCGCGGGCAGATGAAGAGTGATCAGGGCATGAGGATGATCTCAGTCTTTCTCACATGCTTTGAGACATGGAGAATAAGGGAATTGAACATGTTTTCTGAGATGGCAAAATACATCTAAGTGCTTGATACATACAATTCAATTAATTTAAATAAATCTCCAGGAATCAATGTCGTTATCGCCATAATGATATTAATTTTTGGAAATTACAAGTCAACCGGGCATAACCATTGCAGAGATGGAAGAAAAAAAGCACAAACCAATTCCAAATGATCAATCACAAAGCAAGTATGAAAACATGCCTGTTTGGCATAATCGAATGGATTTGATAGTAAATCTTGCCCGAGAACTGCAGCTTAGACAAAAATACTGGGGGCCTCAAAGAACATCAGCTGATTTTTACAATATCATAGATCAAGAAATTAGTAAACTAGGAAAGAAAAAAATCATCGTAGATTGGAACAGATCAAAACGCACGGGCACAATTAGACTGACAGATACAAATCAGACATTCCAGAAACCCACAGTAAGTTTAGACAAATCAAAGAAGAGTGTACTGCCTGACAGCATGGATCAAAATGATCCAAAAAAAATATTTGTGTCAATACTTGGAAATGGACGTAAAGACAACACATACAAGTTTGCCCTAGCTCGTGCCCTGTTAGAATATTGTAAAGAAACATCATACGATGAGAATGACGCACATAGAGTAATACCATACGAATACCTTGCAGACAAATTCCTGAAATATTACTGGCATCAAGAATGTAAATTCAAAATTAAACAAGATTTTAAGATTAAAAGTACGCCCAAAGTCATACAAGCAATACGTGATGTGTTTAATGATTCTGTGCCAGCTGATTTTGATCTTGTTGATGAGGAACAGAAGAGTCTTGCCAAACGTACCATCTTAAAGACAGTTTTTGGTAATGAAAAATCAAAGACATCACTTGTTGTGCCAAGATTCCAAAAGATAGTGGAAGGCAGATATTCAAATCTAACAAAGGTGTTTTATGACTATGATGATGCTGCAAAAAGGATAGCTCTTTGCCCCGAAGCATTTAGATTCTTCAAAGACAATAACAGTTTACTTTCGTTGGCAGTTCTCCTTTATCTGATTTTTCTGCATCAGCGTATGAATTATCTACCATACTAAATGGTATAATCATTGCAGCAATCAGTGGAGGCAAACGGTAACTGTCTTTGCGTTCTTGTACGTCATTGTATCGTATACAACACCTTGTTATAATACAGTTGATAATGATTTGCGGTATGCCTCAAAATAATAAAGCAGTTTATGGCAATTTGCTATCTTACAAAGTATACGTAAGGCCTGCAGCCCACAAATTGTACGGTTATACCAACAAAACAAAATCAAAGCACCAAAAAAACATTCACAATTTACTGCATATCTTGTTTACACATGGGACAAGCTCCACTTGGGATATGGCAAAACGCAAATCACGCAAAATATCATTAATTCGAAAACAAGAAAAGATTTACAGGCGCCTACTGATTGGCAGAACCGATAGGGGCAGACATTCAGGGGGCATGTTGGATCTTGGCCTGGTAGTCAAAGAGCAAAGTGTACCACACACAAAGTACAGGCTGTCATTGTATGGCATACTATACTGCATTGATACGCAAGATCCCGCCAAAAAAGACATTGACAGTATGGTAAAAAACTATGCATTTTTGATTCCCAAAATATTTGGCAACTGGGGCAGGGTAAAATCGGCATTAGGTGCTGATGCATACAGTTTGAGAATACTATCTAAAGGCATTTATCTTAACAACACAAAGATGGCACGCAGCGACAACCCACTGTACGAGCTAATGTCATATGTCCACATAAAATATAAAAAAAATTTCGAGTCTATTTTTGAGTATCAGCTAGCCGAGCAGATATCTTTTTGGTTTTACACATATTTACTGTATGAAAATTCTCAAAAACTAAAAAACATACTAGGCAAAGACGAGCAATTGCAAAATTGGTATATGGATTTTTTCAAGCAGGCAAAGGACCATTATACCAAGAGATTGCACACAATTAAAAATTCCAATATTTTAAAATAGACTCATTTTGCGTGCTTTGTTATCATTTTGCGCAAGATATCTGGCTCTATTGGCTTGTTAATTATGCCTGCAAGACTTTTTGTCTTGACGTCTTCGTACTTTGTATGATCTAAAACATAACTTGATGTAAATACTATCTTGGCATTACTATCAATATTTTTAATGCGCAAAAATGTCTCATAGCCGTCAATTCCGGGCATCTTTATATCCAAAAATACAAGGTGGGGCTTTATCTCTACATACTGTGCTATGGCATCATGGCCATTTGTTGCAGTGTATACATTATAGCCATCATTTAACAAAACCAGCTGCAAGGATTCTAAAAAATCACAGTCATCATCTGTTATCAGAATCCTTTTTCTTGCCATTACGCACCAGTCTTGGGCAAAGTTATGGTAAATGTGACGGGATGATTACTTGCAGTAATGGAGCCATTGTGGCGCTCTATGATGTTTTTGCAGCTTGTAAGGCCCAAGCCGGTACCTTGCATCTTTGTGGTAAATAATGGATCAAATAATCGTTCAATATCTTTTTTTGGTATCGCAGGACCAGAGTTCTCAAAGGACAATACAATCATATCGTGTTGTTTTTCTAGTTTTACTGTTATATATCCAGTATCATTGCCAATTGCCTGCACTGCGTTGAGCATTATATTTGTAAATACAAACTCTATCTTTTCTGCATCACATGATATCATGTCATCCCCATCAGGCAGTGTCAGTGTAATGTTTTGAGGCAGCGCCATACCTGCCATACACTGGCGTAATATTGACAGTATTGATGCAGGTTCAGATATTATGGAAATGGTTCTGACATAGTTTAGCACGCCTTCTATCTGGTGTGACATTCTCTTTATTGCTCGGTTTATCCTGTTTGTTTCATTGTGTATGATGTCGGTTTTGGGATTACTTTGGATTAGTGTGATAGAGTTGCGTATTGTACCTAGGGGGTTTCGCATGTCATGGGCAATCATTGCTGCAAACTCGCCTATTGTCACAAACTTTTCTTGTCTTATCTTCTCATCTGCATATCTGTTAAAGATTCGCAGGATAAAATATATCATAAATACGTGTGTTATCACATTAATGATGCCGAGTATTACTTGCAGTGAAATTAGCTGAATTGATATCTCATCTATATAATTCCCCAAGTTTTCAGTCAGTACATCAGATAGTATCAGCAGCTGGTTCCCGTCAAATATAATGTCAGTGACTTGTTGATTAGCGGCAATATCATTTGATCTTAGTATGGCAATTTTGTCTTTATACTCTGTGAATTTTTGGCTTATGACATTCCAGTCATAGTCAAATCTTTCTGGCAGTGGTACAGTCTCTATATTATTTAGCTTGCCGCCATACTTTAGATGGTGGATGTTTTGCTCTAGATTGTCTAGTGCCCCAAAGACATCATTGTGTACGGGAATATCAGACAGGTTATGTTGTACTTCAATTTGTACATATGTGGTGAGCAGTCTGTTTTTTCCTGCAACATTTACAATGTTTCCAGTATGATTAATTTGGGATTCAAAATGTACAATAATTAAAGAGCTTGTAACTATTAGTGTAATTTGCAGCATTACCAGTATTGCTATTTTTTGCGTAAACTTCAACTATAATATGTCAAAGGACAAACAATAAAAAATTATACAAGGCATGCCGCAAGTCATTATCAACTGTATTATAACAGGGTGGCCGTGTATGGTACAATGACGTACAAGAACGCAAAGACAGTACCGTTTGCCTCTCTGATTGCTGCAATGATCCTCATGTTGAACAGATGTTATACGAAATCTTTTCTGTATCTTGTGTATACCTACTGTTGGGCCTGAGAGTTGAAAGGCAGATGCCTGCAATAATCCGGGCACATGCTAACTCTGAAAGTGTATTATACACAAAATCATGAACTGACACAACGAAGATGCAAATCATATCACAGGTCCTGATTCAGCAAGACATAGTCGCAGCAGGGTTGGAGACGGTTTCGTATGGGAACCATAATCACATATGATTCTCAAAAATGTGACGGAACCTAGTCATTCCAGCTAAAATCAGAGTCCCCATATATAATACAGTCACACAGCATCTCCTGGGCCAGCATCTCTTGTATGGATAGTGGTTCCAGCAATGTGGGATCTGATACTCTGTCCAGCCTTAATGGCATATCATATGAGAATGACTCATCGAGGGTTCCCTGAATTGCCTTACTATCAAAGATTAGAGAACACCAGTTAGAATTAGTATTAAATCTCTCTTATAACTATCAGTCCATCTACGAAATTTACCACGTAAACTATGATCACGTAAATCTATAACATCATCAAAATCATCCGAAGACAATTTTATAATCTAGATCATGCCAACTTCTGCGTTTGAATCTGAAGATATGGAAATAGAGGTATTATGTAATGCGCGTATTATAGGATCTCCTGAATTATTATAACAATCAACATACAAGTAAGCGTTAGTTAGAGTGGTTTTGGTTCGTATAAGTACTGGTGATTTCCCTTGTATCACAAACTCATTCCATGGTTCATAAGTTTGTTCGTTTATAATGTATCCGAACAAATCTTGTTTTGTTTTTGAATTAACATATTGAGGTAACCAAGGCTCAGTTGGTTTTTTCTTTTCACCACGATTTACAAATCCAACAATACCTTGATATGAAATGATATATTTCATATTTTCAAGAATATTCATTCCAGCAGGCATGTTTACAAATTTCTCATCAGAAATTTTTAAAATATTGTTCGGAATATTACCAACACGCAAAAACCCTTTCACTTTAGGGTGTTCAATCTTGTAATTATTAAATTCAAATTTTTTAACTTTAAACAAAAGGGAAGTCATATCCATTGGACCAATTGAAATAGAAGCGTCTGGCATTTTATAAAATTGAAGGAATTAATATTTTAGGAATATGTCTTTTGTCATTCGGCATAGATTCTCCTTTGATTTCTTGTTCACCATAAGTTGAAACAATTTCAAGAGCATTAATTGTACTCTGAATGTTAGAACTATCTTGCCAAAATAATTTCCCAAATATATCAACTTCTAATATTTGTTTGATTTGTCCTATACGATATGCAACTTTCCCAGATTCAACATACCCATCTTCAGAAAGTAATCCATATCTACACATTGGACAAACCAAACCATCAAAAGATCCTAAAAAAACATCATCCACAAAATAAGGAATTAATCCTTCAATAAGACGTGTTTCACAATCAGGACATCCAAAGTCACCAGACTTTAATTGGATAGGATCTTTTTGTGTCAAGTTATCTTTAGTCATATTTTTGCATTTATAACTATTATTTAATATAAACAGTTCTTAAAAATAACTTGCAAGTGTATTTTCTTAGAACAATTATAATAGAACCCAATGTTATCGTATAAACATATTTTTCAATCTCATTTTTAATACCTTCACTTAGTATTTTTTCTATCGTTTGCTTTGAAATATGTTGTTGCGTCATTCTATCTTTTATGTGTATAGAGTAATATCTGGCACAGTTTCTAAAAGGATCCAATTCATAATCTCACAGTTTTGTTTTTGTTATTTGAAATTATACAAGTCATTACAAACTTGATCGAATTTGACTATTTAGACTGATCCTAGATCGGGTTCTGGCAAGTTACAGTGACCTGTTTTCTACTGGAAAGTTTAGTGACCTGAAGGTATCAGGGTTAGGTTCTCCCATACGAAATCGTCTCCAACCCTACTGAGGACACCTCCTAGCGTGCTTTGCTGAATCAGGACATCTCAGATATGCCATCTCATTTTGTCTCTGCCTTTGGTACAGAGAGTTTTATTTTTGCAAAAAGTACGGGAAGGATTCTTGTCATATTTTGATTCCAGGAATTGCATTAATAATTCATCAGGGATTGTTTTTGCAAATGATGCAAAATCCATCCATTGTTTTTGTAAAATATTCCATGATAATCTAGGGGCAGTAGATACCCAATAACCTAATTACATATAATTCTCAAAAGATATGATGGAACCTAGTCGTTCCAGCTAAAATCAGAGTCATCATATATCATACAGTCACACAGCATCTCCCGGGCCAGCATCTCCTGTATGGATAGTGATTCCAGCAATGCGGGATCTGATACTCTGTCCAGCCTTAATGGCATATCATATGAGAATGATTCATCGAGGGTTCCCTGAATTGCCTTACTATCAAAGATCAGAGTTGCCCTATCCTGCTCATCAATTACCAGATTTGCAAAGTTTGAATGAATTCTAGTCATTACGCTTGTTGGCGAATCATCTCTTTGTTGTATATCAGGTCTTGTAATCTGCAACCAGGTGCCATAGTCATTTTGTGACCATATGTATCCATATTGGTCCTCCCAGACCTGGTAACGTCTGTCTTGCTGGGTTAGTGATATGGTCTCAAACGGATTCTGGTTGCCATGCTTTTGTTTTAGTTCATGAGTTGCTGCTGCAAGTAATGCTTCTCCCACAAACTCTACACCTTCGTTGATATATGTGGTAGTAGAATAACGTTGTTTGTCAACTGCATTAATTGCCAATACTTCATGGGATAATGGTGCCATTATTACAAATGATATGGTAACATCAAAGCACCTCTCTGCAGTATCTGATGATGTACATTTGACTTTACTAATTGTGGCACCAGTCATGTTCTGATTTACCAGTCCCTCTTTTTGCTCATGGACTATATCTGCAATGTCATAGCCTGCAGGACTGGTATAGTTGCTATTTACATTCACTATAATGTGGGACTCTGCATTAGTCTTCAGGCCAACTTCTGGAACTCCAAGGGATAGAGATACCGACTTTAGGCCATTTGTTGCATAGCCTTTGATGTGGACTGTATTGTTATCACCAATAATGCTGCTAGTCATATTAAAGTCAGTGTGCCAGTTGTTTGTAATGGTTAATGGCATGCCATTAAAGACAAAGCCGTCATCAACTAGCTGTACTGCTTGATTATTCCAATGTTTGCCAAAGGTTGGCTTTGTTTTCCATTCATTAGAATCTCCACCTTTTTTCTTTGGTGTTTCAGTTCCAGAAGGTACACTAGCGGTGCCACCAACTGCTGTTGTATCAAGTGTAATGACTATAGATGGTGATGCAGCAGATGTGTTGACTCCATCAGATGCCGTTGCAGTAAAAGAGTTCTCACCTTCATCTAGTGCAACTTCTGTAAATGAGAAATTCCCTGAACCATCGGCAATTACTGTACCAGCTGGTGTTGCTCCATTGAATAGTTCTATAGTTGCTCCGGCTTCAGTTGAACCGCCTTCAATTGTGATTGGTGATGAGGAAACAATTGCAGGTGATGTGGCAATTGCAGGAACTGGTGGTGCTGTGGTATCAGATTCTACTGTTACAGTTTCAGTGATTGTTGCGACTTGTCCATTGCTGTCAGTTACGGTATAAGTTACAACATAGTCTCTAGAAGTGTTGGCATTTACTGTTTCACCGCCAACTAAACTGGATGCAATTCCTGAGATATCAGATTCATTGGCAATTACACCTGGGGTGTATGTTCCGTCAAATGGTACTGCAGTGGAATAGTCAACTGTGTGACCATCAACATCAAAGGTTGGTGCTGTGGTATCAACTACGGTAATTGTAATTGATTTTTGGTCTGGTGTGTTGCCTGCCGCATCATCTGGTGCATCATACAATACGGTGTATTCTCCTATACTACTGGTGTCAGGTGTATCACCTGTAACTGTTACTGTTCCAGAGTAGGCTTGGTTATTATCAGTTACAGTAGCGTCAGGTATAGTGTAGGTGTTGGTTTGAGTTAACTCAATTATTTCACTAGATCCTGCTGGTGTGATAACTGGTTTTTCTGTATCAGGTAGAGTTGGTGCTGTGGTATCAGCTGTAACTGTAACTGTTCTAGTTACTGTAACTGCAGGGTTTCCAGCTGCATCATCTACATCAAAGGTAACATCATAGGTTCCAACCTCACTGGTATCAACTGTATCTCCACCAACAGATACGTCATCTGTGATAACTCCATCAGTGTTATCAGTTGCAGTAAAGGTGAATGGTGTGTATGTTTCTCCAAGTTCAATGGAAAATGATTCCTCATTGACTGTGATAGATGGTACTGTGGTATCAGCTGTAACTGTAACTGTTCTAGTTACTGTTACTGCATGGTTTCCGGCCGCATCATCCACATCAAAGGTTACATTGTAAGTATTATCTACACTGGTATCAACTGTATCTCCAACAACTACATTATCTGTGATATCCCCGTCAGTGTTATCATTTGCAGAATAGGTGAATGCTGTGTATGTTTCTCCAAGTTCAACGGAGAATGAATCTTTATCAACTGTGATTACTGGTGCTATGGTATCAAGCGTAATGACTATAGCTGGTGATGCAGCAGATGTGTTTGGTCCATCAGATGCCGTTGCAGTAAACGAGTTCTCACCATCAGTCAGTGTAACTGTAAATGAGAAAGATCCCGAATCAGCAGTTACTGTATCAACTGTTGTTCCTCCACGGAACAGTTCCACAGTTGTCCCGGCCTCAGCCGTACCATCAATCGTGATTGATGGTGTATTGACAGTTGCAGGTGGTGTGGTAATTGCAGGAACTGCTGGTGCTGTGGTATCAAGTGTAATGAGTATAGGTGATGATGATGCAGATGTGTTTGGTCCATCAGACGCTGTTACAGTGAATGAGTTGGCACCCTTAGTCAGTGTAACTGTAAATGAGAAAGATCCCGAATCAGCAGTTACTGTATCACCAGTTGATGTTGCTCCCTTGAGCAGTGCTACAGTTGTCCCGGCCTCAGCCGTACCTTCAATCGTGAATGATGGTGTATTGACAGTTGCAGGTGGTGTGGTGATTATAGGAGCTTCCGGTGGTATGGTATCAAGTGTAATGAGTACAGGTGATGATGCGTCAGATGTGTTTGGTCCATCAGACGCCGTTGCAGTGAATGAGTTCTCACCATCAGTCAGTGTAACTGTAAATGAGAAAGATCCTGAATCAGCAGTTACTGTATCACCAGTTGATGTTCCCCCCTTGAATAGTTCTACAGTTGTCCCGGCCTCAGCCGTACCTTCAATCGTGATTGATGGTGTATTGACAGTTGCAGGTGAGGTGGTAATTTCGGGAGCTTCCGGTGCTGTGGTATCAAGTGTAATGAGTACAGGTGATGATGATGCAGATGTGTTTGGTCCATCAGACGCCGTTGCAGTGAATGAGTTCTCACCTTCATCTAGTGCAACTCCTGTAAATGAGAAATTCCCGTCACCATCAGCAGCTACTGTATCACCAGTTGATGTTGCTCCCTTGAGCAGTGCTACAGTTGTCCCGGCCTCAGCCGTACCTTCAATCGTGAATGATGGTGTATTGACAGTTGCAGGTGAGGTGGTGATTTCAGGAGCTTCCGGTGCTGTGGTGTCAACTACAGTAATTACAATTGATTTTTCATCTGGTGTGTTACCTGCCGCATCATCTGGCGCATTATACAATACGGTGTATTCTTTTACAACACGGGTGTCAGGTGTAGCACCTGTAACTGCTACTGTTCCAGTGTAGACTGGGTCATTATCAGTTACGATAGCGCCTTGTTCTGTGTAGGTGTTGGTTTGAGTTAACTCAATTGTTTGGGTAGATCCTGCTGGTGTGATTACTGGTGCTGTGGTATCTGTAACTGTAACTGTTCTAGCTACTGTTACTGCATGGTTTCCGACCGCATCATCCACATCAAAGGTAACATCATAGGTTCCAGCTGTATCGGTATCAGCTGGATATCCAGCAACAGTTACCTCACCGGTGATAATCCCGTCAGTATTATCATTTGCAGTAAAGGTGAATAGCTCGTACGTTCCTCCAAGCTCGACGGAGAGCGAATCCTCATTGACTGTGATGGTTGGCACCGTGGCATCAGGTGTAACTGTGACTGTCCTGGTTACTGTTACTGCATGGTTTCCAGCCGCATCATCCACATCAAAGGTAACAGTGTAGGTATTAGCTACACTGGTATCAACTGTATCTCCAACAACTACATTATCTGTGATATCCCCGTCAGTGTTATCATTTGCAGAATAGGTGAATGCTGTGTATGTTTCTCCAAGTTCAACGGAGAATGAATCTTTATCAACTGTGATTACTGGTGCTATGGTATCAAGTGTAATGAGTACAGGTGATGATGATGCAGATGTGTTTGGTCCATCAGTTGCTGTTGCAGTGAATGAGTTCTCACCATCAGTCAGTGTAACTGTAAATGAGAAATTTCCGTCACCATCAGCAGTTATTGTATCAACTGTTGATCCTTCATTGAATAGTTCTACAGTTGTCCCGGCTTCAGCCGTACCTTCAATCGTGAATGATGATAAGGAAACAGTTTCAGATGGCGTGGTAATTGCAGGAACCGGTGGTGTTTCAGTATCAAGCGTAATGAGTACAGCTGGTGATGCGCCAGATGTGTTTGGTCCGTCAGACGCTGTTGCAGTGAATGAGTTCTCACCCTCAGTCAGTGTAACTGTAAATGAGAAAGATCCCGAATCAGCAGCTACTGTATCACCAGTTGATGTTGCTCCCTTGAGCAGTGCTACAGTTGTCCCGGCCTCAGCCGTACCTTCAATCGTGAATGATGATGAACCGACAGTTACAGGTGAGGTGGTGATTATAGGAGCTTCCGGTGCTATGGTATCAAGCGTAATGACTATAGCTGGTGATGGACCAGACGTGTTGACTCCATCAGATGCTCTTGCAGTGAATGAGTTGGCACCTTCATCTAGTACAACTCCTGCAAATGAGAAACTACCTGAACCATCGGCAGTTACTGTACCAGCTGGTGTTGCTCCATTGAATAGTGTTATAGTTGCTCCGGCCTCAGTTGAACCGCCATCAATTGTGATTGGTGATGCGCCAACAGTTGCAGGTGGCGTGGTAATTGCAGGAACTGGTGGTGCTGTAACATCAGATTCTACTGTTACAGTTTCAGTGATTGTTGCGACTTGTCCATTGTTGTCAGTTACAGTGTAAGTTACAGCATATTCTCCAGAAGCGTTGACATTGACTGTTTCATCACCAACTGTACTGGATTTAATTCCTGAGATATCAGATTGATTGTTAATTACACCTGGGGTGTATGGTCCGCCAAATGGTACTGTAGTGGAATAGTCATCTGTGTTACCATCAACATCAAAGGTTGGCGGTGTGGTATCAGATACAGTAATTACAATTGATTGTTGGTCCGGTGTGTTGCCTGCCGCATCATCTGGCGCATCATACAATACGGTGTAAACTCCTATACTACTGGTGTCAGGCGTATCACCAGAGGGTGTTGCCGTTTCAGAGTAATCTGGGTCATTATCAGTTACGGTGCCGCCTTGTTCTGTGTAGGTGTCAGTTGCAGTCAACTCTATTGTTGTATCAGATCCTGTTGGTGTGATTACTGGCGGCGTAACATCAGGTCCTACTGTTACAGTTTCAGTGATTGTTCTGCTTTGTTCATTGTTGTCAGTTACGGTGTAAGTTACAGCATATTCTCCAGAAGCGTTGACATTGACTGTTTTGCCGCCAACTGTACTGGATTTAATTCCTGAGATATCAGATTGATTGTTAATTACACCTTGGGTGTATGGTCCGCCAAATGGCACTGTAGTGGAATAGTCATCTGTGTTACCATCAACATCAAAGGTTGGCGGTGTGGTATCAGATACGGTAATTACAATTGATTGTTGGTCCGGTGTGTTGCCTGCCGCATCATCTGGCGCATCATACAATACGGTGTAAACTCCTATACTACTGGTGTCAGGTGTATCACCAGAGACTGCTACTGTTCCAGGGTAGGCCGGGTCATTATCAGTTACGGTGCCGCCTTGTTCTGTGTAGGTGTCAGTTGCAGTCAACTCTATTGTTGTATCAGATCCTGTTGGTGTGATTACTGGCGCTGTGGTGTCAAGTGTGATGAGTACTGCTGGTGATGGATCAGACGTGTTGACTCCATCAGATGCTCTTGCAGTAAATGAGTTGCCACCCTCATCTAGTTCAACTCCTGCAAATGAGAAATTCCCTGAATCATCGGCAGTTGTCGTACCAGCTGGTGTCACCCCATTGAATAGTTGTATAGTTGCCCCGGCCTCAGTTGAAGTACCATCAATTGTGATTGGTGTAGAGCCAACAGTTGCAGGTGGCGTGGTAATTGCAGGAACTGGTGGCGGTGTGGTATCAGTTACTTTGTATGTTCTGGTTTTATCACCAGCCGGGTTTGTACCATCAGTTGAGGAATAAGTGATAGTGTAATCGCCTACTGTGCCAACATCAACAGTTCCAGATATGGTGATTGGAGAGCCATCATCAGTTGATACTCCATCAAGAAGTACCGGTGCAGGTGAGTCTAGTTCAAGGGTGATCTCTTCTGGAGTTACTGTGATTACCGGCGGCGTAACATCAGGTCCTACTGTTACAGTTTCAGTGATTGTTCTGCTTTGTTCATTGTTGTCAGTTACGGTGTAAGTTACAGCATATTCTCCAGAAGCGTTGACATTGACTGTTTTGCCGCCAACCATACCAGGTGCAGTTCCTGAGATATCAAATGCATTGGCAATCGTACCTTGGGCGTATGTTCCGCCAAATGGCACTGTAGTGGAATAGTCATCTGTGTTACCATCAACATCAAAGGTTGGCGGTGTGGTATCAGATACGGTAATTACAATTGATTGTTGGTCCGGTGTGTTGCCTGCCGCATCATCTGGCGCATCATACAATACGGTGTAAACTCCTATACTGCTGGTGTCAGGCGTATCACCAGAGGGTGTTGCCGTTTCAGAGTAATCTGGGTCATTATCAGTTACGGTGCCGCCTTGTTCTGTGTAGGTGTCAGTTGCAGTCAACTCTATTGTTGTATCAGATCCTGTTGGTGTGATTACTGGCGGCGTAACATCAGGTCCTACTGTTACAGTTTCAGTGATTGTTCTGCTTTGTTCATTGTTGTCAGTTACGGTGTAAGTTACAGCATATTCTCCAGAAGCGTTGACATTGACTGTTTTGCCGCCAACTGTACTGGATTTAATTCCTGAGATATCAGATGCATTGGCAATCGTACCTTGGGTGTATGTTCCGCCAAATGGCACTGTAGTGGAATAGTCATCTGTGTTACCATCAACATCAAAGGTTGGCGGTGTGGTATCAGATACGGTAATTACAATTGATTGTTGGTCCGGTGTGTTGCCTGCCGCATCATCTGGCGCATCATACAATACGGTGTAAACTCCTATACTGCTGGTGTCAGGCGTATCACCAGAGGGTGTTGCCGTTTCAGAGTAATCTGGGTCATTATCAGTTACGGTGCCGCCTTGTTCTGTGTAGGTGTCAGTTGCAGTCAACTCTATTGTTGTATCAGATCCTGTTGGTGTGATTACTGGTGGTATAGTGTCAAGTGTGATGAGTACTGCTGGTGATGGATCAGATGTGTTGACTCCATCAGTTGCTCTTGCAGTAAATGAGTTGCCACCCTCATCTAGTTCAACTCCTGCAAATGAGAAATTCCCCGAATCATCGGCAGTTGTCGTACCAGCTGGTGTCACCCCATTGAATAGTTGTATAGTTGCCCCGGCCTCAGTTGAAGTACCATCAATTGTGATTGGTGTAGAGCCAACAGTTGCAGGTGGCGTGGTAATTGCAGGAACTGGTGGCGGTGTGGTATCAGTTACTTTGTATGTTCTGGTTTTATCACCAGCCGGGTTTGTACCATCAGTTGAGGAATAAGTGATAGTGTAATCGCCTACTGTGCCAACATCAACAGTTCCAGATATGGTGATTGGGGAGCCATCATCAGTTGATACTCCATCAAGAAGTACCGGTGCAGGTGAGTCTAGTTCAAGGGTGATCTCTTCTGGAGTTACTGTGATTACCGGCGGCGTAACATCAGGTCCTACTGTTACAGTTTGAGTGATTGTTCTGCTTTGTTCATTGTTGTCAGTTACGGTGTAAGTTACAGCATATTCTCCAGAAGCGTTGACATTGACTGTTTTGCCGCCAACCATACCAGGTGCAGTTCCTGAGATATCAAATGCATTGGCAATCGTACCTTGGGCGTATGTTCCGCCAAATGGCACTGTAGTGGAATAGTCATCTGTGTTACCATCAACATCAAAGGTTGGCGGTGTGGTATCAGATACGGTAATTACAATTGATTGTTGGTCCGGTGTGTTGCCTGCCGCATCATCTGGCGCATCATACAATACGGTGTAAACTCCTATACTGCTGGTGTCAGGCGTATCACCAGAGGGTGTTGCCGTTTCAGAGTAATCTGGGTCATTATCAGTTACGGTGCCGCCTTGTTCTGTGTAGGTGTCAGTTGCAGTCAACTCTATTGTTGTATCAGATCCTGTTGGTGTGATTACTGGCGGCGTAACATCAGGTCCTACTGTTACAGTTTCAGTGATTGTTCTGCTTTGTTCATTGTTGTCAGTTACGGTGTAAGTTACAGCATATTCTCCAGAAGCGTTGACATTGACTGTTTTGCCGCCAACTGTACTGGATTTAATTCCTGAGATATCAGATTGATTGTTAATTACACCTGGGGTGTATGTTCCGCCAAATGGCACTGTAGTGGAATAGTCATCTGTGTTACCATCAACATCAAAGGTTGGCGGTGTGGTATCAGATACGGTAATTACAATTGATTGTTGGTCCGGTGTGTTGCCTGCCGCATCATCTGGCGCATCATACAATACGGTGTAAACTCCTATACTGCTGGTGTCAGGCGTATCACCAGAGGGTGTTGCCGTTTCAGAGTAATCTGGGTCATTATCAGTTACGGTGCCGCCTTGTTCTGTGTAGGTGTCAGTTGCAGTCAACTCTATTGTTGTATCAGATCCTGTTGGTGTGATTACTGGTGGTATAGTGTCAAGTGTGATGAGTACTGCTGGTGATGGATCAGATGTGTTGACTCCATCAGTTGCTCTTGCAGTAAATGAGTTGCCACCCTCATCTAGTTCAACTCCTGCAAATGAGAAATTCCCTGAATCATCGGCAGTTGTCGTACCAGCTGGTGTCACCCCATTGAATAGTTGTATAGTTGCCCCGGCCTCAGTTGAAGTACCATCAATTGTGATTGGTGTAGAGCCAACAGTTGCAGGTGGCGTGGTAATTGCAGGAACTGGTGGCGGTGTGGTATCAGTTACTTTGTATGTTCTGGTTTTATCACCAGCCGGGTTTGTACCATCAGTTGAGGAATAAGTGATAGTGTAATCGCCTACTGTGCCAACATCAACAGTTCCAGATATGGTGATTGGAGAGCCATCATCAGTTGATACTCCATCAAGAAGTACCGGTGCAGGTGAGTCTAGTTCAAGGGTGATCTCTTCTGGAGTTACTGTGATTACCGGCGGCGTAACATCAGGTCCTACTGTTACAGTTTCAGTGATTGTTCTGCTTTGTTCATTGTTGTCAGTTACGGTGTAAGTTACAGCATATTCTCCAGAAGCGTTGACATTGACTGTTTTGCCGCCAACCATACCAGGTGCAGTTCCTGAGATATCAAATGCATTGGCAATCGTACCTTGGGTGTATGTTCCGCCAAATGGCACTGTAGTGGAATAGTCATCTGTGTTACCATCAACATCAAAGGTTGGCGGTGTGGTATCAGATACAGTAATTACAATTGATTGTTGGTCCGGTGTGTTGCCTGCCGCATCATCTGGCGCATCATACAATACGGTGTAAACTCCTATACTGCTGGTGTCAGGCGTATCACCAGAGGGTGTTGCCGTTTCAGAGTAATCTGGGTCATTATCAGTTACGGTGCCGCCTTGTTCTGTGTAGGTGTCAGTTGCAGTCAACTCTATTGTTGTATCAGATCCTGTTGGTGTGATTACTGGCGGCGTAACATCAGGTCCTACTGTTACAGTTTCAGTGATTGTTCTGCTTTGTTCATTGTTGTCAGTTACGGTGTAAGTTACAGCATATTCTCCAGAAGCGTTGACATTGACTGTTTTGCCGCCAACTGTACTGGATTTAATTCCTGAGATATCAGATGCATTGGCAATCGTACCTTGGGTGTATGTTCCGCCAAATGGCACTGTAGTGGAATAGTCATCTGTGTTACCATCAACATCAAAGGTTGGCGGTGTGGTATCAGATACGGTAATTACAATTGATTGTTGGTCCGGTGTGTTGCCTGCCGCATCATCTGGCGCATCATACAATACGGTGTAAACTCCTATACTACTGGTGTCAGGTGTATCACCAGAGGGTGTTGCCGTTTCAGAGTAATCTGGGTCATTATCAGTTACGGTGCCGCCTTGTTCTGTGTAGGTGTCAGTTGCAGTCAACTCTATTGTTGTATCAGATCCTGTTGGTGTGATTACTGGTGGTATAGTGTCAAGTGTGATGAGTACTGCTGGTGATGGATCAGATGTGTTGACTCCATCAGTTGCTCTTGCAGTAAATGAGTTGCCACCCTCATCTAGTTCAACTCCTGCAAATGAGAAATTCCCTGAATCATCGGCAGTTGTCGTACCAGCTGGTGTCACCCCATTGAATAGTTGTATAGTTGCCCCGGCCTCAGTTGAAGTACCATCAATTGTGATTGGTGTAGAGCCAACAGTTGCAGGTGGCGTGGTAATTGCAGGAACTGGTGGCGGTGTGGTATCAGTTACTTTGTATGTTCTGGTTTTATCACCAGCCGGGTTTGTACCATCAGTTGAGGAATAAGTGATAGTGTAATCGCCTACTGTGCCAACATCAACAGTTCCAGATATGGTGATTGGGGAGCCATCATCAGTTGATACTCCATCAAGAAGTACCGGTGCAGGTGAGTCTAGTTCAAGGGTGATCTCTTCTGGAGTTACTGTGATTACCGGCGGCGTAACATCAGGTCCTACTGTTACAGTTTCAGTGATTGTTCTGCTTTGTTCATTGTTGTCAGTTACGGTGTAAGTTACAGCATATTCTCCAGAAGCGTTGACATTGACTGTTTTGCCGCCAACCATACCAGGTGCAGTTCCTGAGATATCAAATGCATTGGCAATCGTACCTTGGGCGTATGTTCCGCCAAATGGCACTGTAGTGGAATAGTCATCCGTGTTACCATCAACGTCAAAGGTTGGCGGTGTGGTATCAGATACGGTAATTACAATTGATTGTTGGTCCGGTGTGTTGCCTGCCGCATCATCTGGCGCATCATACAATACGGTGTAGACTCCTATACTACTGGTGTCAGGCGTATCACCAGAGGGTGTTGCCGTTTCAGAGTAATCTGGGTCATTATCAGTTACGGTGCCGCCTTGTTCTGTGTAGGTGTCAGTTGCAGTCAACTCTATTGTTGTATCAGATCCTGTTGGTGTGATTACCGGCGGCGTAACATCAGGTCCTACTGTTACAGTTTCAGTGATTGTTCTGCTTTGTTCATTGTTGTCAGTTACGGTGTAAGTTACAGCATATTCTCCAGAAGCGTTGACATTGACTGTTTTGCCGCCAACTGTACTGGATTTAATTCCTGAGATATCAGATTGATTGTTAATTACACCTGGGGCGTATGTTCCGCCAAATGGCACTGTAGTGGAATAGTCATCTGTGTTACCATCAACATCAAAGGTTGGCGGTGTGGTATCAGATACGGTAATTACAATTGATTGTTGGTCCGGTGTGTTGCCTGCCGCATCATCTGGCGCATCATACAATACGGTGTAAACTCCTATACTACTGGTGTCAGGCGTATCACCAGAGGGTGTTGCCGTTTCAGAGTAATCTGGGTCATTATCAGTTACGGTGCCGCCTTGTTCTGTGTAGGTGTCAGTTGCAGTCAACTCTATTGTTGTATCAGATCCTGTTGGTGTGATTACTGGTGGTATAGTGTCAAGTGTGATGAGTACTGCTGGTGATGGATCAGATGTGTTGACTCCATCAGTTGCTCTTGCAGTAAATGAGTTGCCACCCTCATCTAGTTCAACTCCTGCAAATGAGAAATTCCCCGAATCATCGGCAGTTGTCGTACCAGCTGGTGTCACCCCATTGAATAGTTGTATAGTTGCCCCGGCCTCAGTTGAAGTACCATCAATTGTGATTGGTGTAGAGCCAACAGTTGCAGGTGGCGTGGTAATTGCAGGAACTGGTGGCGGTGTGGTATCAGTTACTTTGTATGTTCTGGTTTTATCACCAGCCGGGTTTGTACCATCAGTTGAGGAATAAGTGATAGTGTAATCGCCTACTGTGCCAACATCAACAGTTCCAGATATGGTGATTGGAGAGCCATCATCAGTTGATACTCCATCAAGAAGTACCGGTGCAGGTGAGTCTAGTTCAAGGGTGATCTCTTCTGGAGTTACTGTGATTACCGGCGGCGTAACATCAGGTCCTACTGTTACAGTTTCAGTGATTGTTCTGCTTTGTTCATTGTTGTCAGTTACGGTGTAAGTTACAGCATATTCTCCAGAAGCGTTGACATTGACTGTTTTGCCGCCAACCATACCAGGTGCAGTTCCTGAGATATCAAATGCATTGGCAATCGTACCTTGGGCGTATGTTCCGCCAAATGGCACTGTAGTGGAATAGTCATCTGTGTTACCATCAACATCAAAGGTTGGCGGTGTGGTATCAGATACGGTAATTACAATTGATTGTTGGTCCGGTGTGTTGCCTGCCGCATCATCTGGCGCATCATACAATACGGTGTAGACTCCTATACTGCTGGTGTCAGGCGTATCACCAGAGGGTGTTGCCGTTTCAGAGTAATCTGGGTCATTATCAGTTACGGTGCCGCCTTGTTCTGTGTAGGTGTCAGTTGCAGTCAACTCTATTGTTGTATCAGATCCTGTTGGTGTGATTACTGGCGGCGTAACATCAGGTCCTACTGTTACAGTTTCAGTGATTGTTCTGCTTTGTTCATTGTTGTCAGTTACGGTGTAAGTTACAGCATATTCTCCAGAAGCGTTGACATTGACTGTTTTGCCGCCAACTGTACTGGATTTAATTCCTGAGATATCAGATGCATTGGCAATCGTACCTTGGGTGTATGTTCCGCCAAATGGCACTGTAGTGGAATAGTCATCTGTGTTACCATCAACATCAAAGGTTGGCGGTGTGGTATCAGATACGGTAATTACAATTGATTGTTGGTCCGGTGTGTTGCCTGCCGCATCATCTGGCGCATCATACAATACGGTGTAAACTCCTATACTGCTGGTGTCAGGCGTATCACCAGAGGGTGTTGCCGTTTCAGAGTAATCTGGGTCATTATCAGTTACGGTGCCGCCTTGTTCTGTGTAGGTGTCAGTTGCAGTCAACTCTATTGTTGTATCAGATCCTGTTGGTGTGATTACTGGTGGTATAGTGTCAAGTGTGATGAGTACTGCTGGTGATGGATCAGATGTGTTGACTCCATCAGTTGCTCTTGCAGTAAATGAGTTGCCACCCTCATCTAGTTCAACTCCTGCAAATGAGAAATTCCCCGAATCATCGGCAGTTGTCGTACCAGCTGGTGTCACCCCATTGAATAGTTGTATAGTTGCCCCGGCCTCAGTTGAAGTACCATCAATTGTGATTGGTGTAGAGCCAACAGTTGCAGGTGGCGTGGTAATTGCAGGAACTGGTGGCGGTGTGGTATCAGTTACTTTGTATGTTCTGGTTTTATCACCAGCCGGGTTTGTACCATCAGTTGAGGAATAAGTGATAGTGTAATCGCCTACTGTGCCAACATCAACAGTTCCAGATATGGTGATTGGAGAGCCATCATCAGTTGATACTCCATCAAGAAGTACCGGTGCAGGTGAGTCTAGTTCAAGGGTGATCTCTTCTGGAGTTACTGTGATTACCGGCGGCGTAACATCAGGTCCTACTGTTACAGTTTCAGTGATTGTTCTGCTTTGTTCATTGTTGTCAGTTACGGTGTAAGTTACAGCATATTCTCCAGAAGCGTTGACATTGACTGTTTTGCCGCCAACCATACCAGGTGCAGTTCCTGAGATATCAAATGCATTGGCAATCGTACCTTGGGTGTATGTTCCGCCAAATGGCACTGTAGTGGAATAGTCATCTGTGTTACCATCAACATCAAAGGTTGGCGGTGTGGTATCAGATACGGTAATTACAATTGATTGTTGGTCCGGTGTGTTGCCTGCCGCATCATCTGGCGCATCATACAATACGGTGTAAACTCCTATACTGCTGGTGTCAGGCGTATCACCAGAGGGTGTTGCCGTTTCAGAGTAATCTGGGTCATTATCAGTTACGGTGCCGCCTTGTTCTGTGTAGGTGTCAGTTGCAGTCAACTCTATTGTTGTATCAGATCCTGTTGGTGTGATTACTGGCGGCGTAACATCAGGTCCTACTGTTACAGTTTCAGTGATTGTTCTGCTTTGTTCATTGTTGTCAGTTACGGTGTAAGTTACAGCATATTCTCCAGAAGCGTTGACATTGACTGTTTTGCCGCCAACTGTACTGGATTTAATTCCTGAGATATCAGATGCATTGGCAATCGTACCTTGGGTGTATGTTCCGCCAAATGGCACTGTAGTGGAATAGTCATCTGTGTTACCATCAACATCAAAGGTTGGCGGTGTGGTATCAGATACGGTAATTACAATTGATTGTTGGTCCGGTGTGTTGCCTGCCGCATCATCTGGCGCATCATACAATACGGTGTAAACTCCTATACTACTGGTGTCAGGTGTATCACCAGAGGGTGTTGCCGTTTCAGAGTAATCTGGGTCATTATCAGTTACGGTGCCGCCTTGTTCTGTGTAGGTGTCAGTTGCAGTCAACTCTATTGTTGTATCAGATCCTGTTGGTGTGATTACTGGTGGTATAGTGTCAAGTGTGATGAGTACTGCTGGTGATGGATCAGATGTGTTGACTCCATCAGTTGCTCTTGCAGTAAATGAGTTGCCACCCTCATCTAGTTCAACTCCTGCAAATGAGAAATTCCCTGAATCATCGGCAGTTGTCGTACCAGCTGGTGTCACCCCATTGAATAGTTGTATAGTTGCCCCGGCCTCAGTTGAAGTACCATCAATTGTGATTGGTGTAGAGCCAACAGTTGCAGGTGGCGTGGTAATTGCAGGAACTGGTGGCGGTGTGGTATCAGTTACTTTGTATGTTCTGGTTTTATCACCAGCCGGGTTTGTACCATCAGTTGAGGAATAAGTGATAGTGTAATCGCCTACTGTGCCAACATCAACAGTTCCAGATATGGTGATTGGGGAGCCATCATCAGTTGATACTCCATCAAGAAGTACCGGTGCAGGTGAGTCTAGTTCAAGGGTGATCTCTTCTGGAGTTACTGTGATTACCGGCGGCGTAACATCAGGTCCTACTGTTACAGTTTCAGTGATTGTTCTGCTTTGTTCATTGTTGTCAGTTACGGTGTAAGTTACAGCATATTCTCCAGAAGCGTTGACATTGACTGTTTTGCCGCCAACCATACCAGGTGCAGTTCCTGAGATATCAAATGCATTGGCAATCGTACCTTGGGCGTATGTTCCGCCAAATGGCACTGTAGTGGAATAGTCATCTGTGTTACCATCAACATCAAAGGTTGGCGGTGTGGTATCAGATACGGTAATTACAATTGATTGTTGGTCCGGTGTGTTGCCTGCCGCATCATCTGGCGCATCATACAATACGGTGTAGACTCCTATACTGCTGGTGTCAGGCGTATCACCAGAGGGTGTTGCCGTTTCAGAGTAATCTGGGTCATTATCAGTTACGGTGCCGCCTTGTTCTGTGTAGGTGTCAGTTGCAGTCAACTCTATTGTTGTATCAGATCCTGTTGGTGTGATTACTGGCGGCGTAACATCAGGTCCTACTGTTACAGTTTCAGTGATTGTTCTGCTTTGTTCATTGTTGTCAGTTACGGTGTAAGTTACAGCATATTCTCCAGAAGCGTTGACATTGACTGTTTTGCCGCCAACTGTACTGGATTTAATTCCTGAGATATCAGATGCATTGGCAATCGTACCTTGGGTGTATGTTCCGCCAAATGGCACTGTAGTGGAATAGTCATCTGTGTTACCATCAACATCAAAGGTTGGCGGTGTGGTATCAGATACGGTAATTACAATTGATTGTTGGTCCGGTGTGTTGCCTGCCGCATCATCTGGCGCATCATACAATACGGTGTAAACTCCTATACTACTGGTGTCAGGCGTATCACCAGAGGGTGTTGCCGTTTCAGAGTAATCTGGGTCATTATCAGTTACGGTGCCGCCTTGTTCTGTGTAGGTGTCAGTTGCAGTCAACTCTATTGTTGTATCAGATCCTGTTGGTGTGATTACTGGTGGTATAGTGTCAAGTGTGATGAGTACTGCTGGTGATGGATCAGATGTGTTGACTCCATCAGTTGCTCTTGCAGTAAATGAGTTGCCACCCTCATCTAGTTCAACTCCTGCAAATGAGAAATTCCCTGAATCATCGGCAGTTGTCGTACCAGCTGGTGTCACCCCATTGAATAGTTGTATAGTTGCCCCGGCCTCAGTTGAAGTACCATCAATTGTGATTGGTGTAGAGCCAACAGTTGCAGGTGGCGTGGTAATTGCAGGAACTGGTGGCGGTGTGGTATCAGTTACTTTGTATGTTCTGGTTTTATCACCAGCCGGGTTTGTACCATCAGTTGAGGAATAAGTGATAGTGTAATCGCCTACTGTGCCAACATCAACAGTTCCAGATATGGTGATTGGAGAGCCATCATCAGTTGATACTCCATCAAGAAGTACCGGTGCAGGTGAGTCTAGTTCAAGGGTGATCTCTTCTGGAGTTACTGTGATTACCGGCGGCGTAACATCAGGTCCTACTGTTACAGTTTCAGTGATTGTTCTGCTTTGTTCATTGTTGTCAGTTACGGTGTAAGTTACAGCATATTCTCCAGAAGCGTTGACATTGACTGTTTTGCCGCCAACCATACCAGGTGCAGTTCCTGAGATATCAAATGCATTGGCAATCGTACCTTGGGCGTATGTTCCGCCAAATGGCACTGTAGTGGAATAGTCATCTGTGTTACCATCAACATCAAAGGTTGGCGGTGTGGTATCAGATACGGTAATTACAATTGATTGTTGGTCCGGTGTGTTGCCTGCCGCATCATCTGGCGCATCATACAATACGGTGTAAACTCCTATACTGCTGGTGTCAGGCGTATCACCAGAGGGTGTTGCCGTTTCAGAGTAATCTGGGTCATTATCAGTTACGGTGCCGCCTTGTTCTGTGTAGGTGTCAGTTGCAGTCAACTCTATTGTTGTATCAGATCCTGTTGGTGTGATTACTGGCGGCGTAACATCAGGTCCTACTGTTACAGTTTCAGTGATTGTTCTGCTTTGTTCATTGTTGTCAGTTACGGTGTAAGTTACAGCATATTCTCCAGAAGCGTTGACATTGACTGTTTTGCCGCCAACTGTACTGGATTTAATTCCTGAGATATCAGATGCATTGGCAATCGTACCTTGGGTGTATGTTCCGCCAAATGGCACTGTAGTGGAATAGTCATCTGTGTTACCATCAACATCAAAGGTTGGCGGTGTGGTATCAGATACGGTAATTACAATTGATTGTTGGTCCGGTGTGTTGCCTGCCGCATCATCTGGCGCATCATACAATACGGTGTAAACTCCTATACTGCTGGTGTCAGGCGTATCACCAGAGGGTGTTGCCGTTTCAGAGTAATCTGGGTCATTATCAGTTACGGTGCCGCCTTGTTCTGTGTAGGTGTCAGTTGCAGTCAACTCTATTGTTGTATCAGATCCTGTTGGTGTGATTACTGGTGGTATAGTGTCAAGTGTGATGAGTACTGCTGGTGATGGATCAGATGTGTTGACTCCATCAGTTGCTCTTGCAGTAAATGAGTTGCCACCCTCATCTAGTTCAACTCCTGCAAATGAGAAATTCCCCGAATCATCGGCAGTTGTCGTACCAGCTGGTGTCACCCCATTGAATAGTTGTATAGTTGCCCCGGCCTCAGTTGAAGTACCATCAATTGTGATTGGTGTAGAGCCAACAGTTGCAGGTGGCGTGGTAATTGCAGGAACTGGTGGCGGTGTGGTATCAGTTACTTTGTATGTTCTGGTTTTATCACCAGCCGGGTTTGTACCATCAGTTGAGGAATAAGTGATAGTGTAATCGCCTACTGTGCCAACATCAACAGTTCCAGATATGGTGATTGGAGAGCCATCATCAGTTGATACTCCATCAAGAAGTACCGGTGCAGGTGAGTCTAGTTCAAGGGTGATCTCTTCTGGAGTTACTGTGATTACCGGCGGCGTAACATCAGGTCCTACTGTTACAGTTTCAGTGATTGTTCTGCTTTGTTCATTGTTGTCAGTTACGGTGTAAGTTACAGCATATTCTCCAGAAGCGTTGACATTGACTGTTTTGCCGCCAACCATACCAGGTGCAGTTCCTGAGATATCAAATGCATTGGCAATCGTACCTTGGGTGTATGTTCCGCCAAATGGCACTGTAGTGGAATAGTCATCTGTGTTACCATCAACATCAAAGGTTGGCGGTGTGGTATCAGATACGGTAATTACAATTGATTGTTGGTCCGGTGTGTTGCCTGCCGCATCATCTGGCGCATCATACAATACGGTGTAAACTCCTATACTGCTGGTGTCAGGCGTATCACCAGAGGGTGTTGCCGTTTCAGAGTAATCTGGGTCATTATCAGTTACGGTGCCGCCTTGTTCTGTGTAGGTGTCAGTTGCAGTCAACTCTATTGTTGTATCAGATCCTGTTGGTGTGATTACTGGCGGCGTAACATCAGGTCCTACTGTTACAGTTTCAGTGATTGTTCTGCTTTGTTCATTGTTGTCAGTTACGGTGTAAGTTACAGCATATTCTCCAGAAGCGTTGACATTGACTGTTTTGCCGCCAACTGTACTGGATTTAATTCCTGAGATATCAGATGCATTGGCAATCGTACCTTGGGTGTATGTTCCGCCAAATGGCACTGTAGTGGAATAGTCATCTGTGTTACCATCAACATCAAAGGTTGGCGGTGTGGTATCAGATACGGTAATTACAATTGATTGTTGGTCCGGTGTGTTGCCTGCCGCATCATCTGGCGCATCATACAATACGGTGTAAACTCCTATACTACTGGTGTCAGGTGTATCACCAGAGGGTGTTGCCGTTTCAGAGTAATCTGGGTCATTATCAGTTACGGTGCCGCCTTGTTCTGTGTAGGTGTCAGTTGCAGTCAACTCTATTGTTGTATCAGATCCTGTTGGTGTGATTACTGGTGGTATAGTGTCAAGTGTGATGAGTACTGCTGGTGATGGATCAGATGTGTTGACTCCATCAGTTGCTCTTGCAGTAAATGAGTTGCCACCCTCATCTAGTTCAACTCCTGCAAATGAGAAATTCCCTGAATCATCGGCAGTTGTCGTACCAGCTGGTGTCACCCCATTGAATAGTTGTATAGTTGCCCCGGCCTCAGTTGAAGTACCATCAATTGTGATTGGTGTAGAGCCAACAGTTGCAGGTGGCGTGGTAATTGCAGGAACTGGTGGCGGTGTGGTATCAGTTACTTTGTATGTTCTGGTTTTATCACCAGCCGGGTTTGTACCATCAGTTGAGGAATAAGTGATAGTGTAATCGCCTACTGTGCCAACATCAACAGTTCCAGATATGGTGATTGGGGAGCCATCATCAGTTGATACTCCATCAAGAAGTACCGGTGCAGGTGAGTCTAGTTCAAGGGTGATCTCTTCTGGAGTTACTGTGATTACCGGCGGCGTAACATCAGGTCCTACTGTTACAGTTTCAGTGATTGTTCTGCTTTGTTCATTGTTGTCAGTTACGGTGTAAGTTACAGCATATTCTCCAGAAGCGTTGACATTGACTGTTTTGCCGCCAACCATACCAGGTGCAGTTCCTGAGATATCAAATGCATTGGCAATCGTACCTTGGGTGTATGTTCCGCCAAATGGCACTGTAGTGGAATAGTCATCTGTGTTACCATCAACATCAAAGGTTGGCGGTGTGGTATCAGATACGGTAATTACAATTGATTGTTGGTCCGGTGTGTTGCCTGCCGCATCATCTGGCGCATCATACAATACGGTGTAAACTCCTATACTGCTGGTGTCAGGCGTATCACCAGAGGGTGTTGCCGTTTCAGAGTAATCTGGGTCATTATCAGTTACGGTGCCGCCTTGTTCTGTGTAGGTGTCAGTTGCAGTCAACTCTATTGTTGTATCAGATCCTGTTGGTGTGATTACTGGCGGCGTAACATCAGGTCCTACTGTTACAGTTTCAGTGATTGTTCTGCTTTGTTCATTGTTGTCAGTTACGGTGTAAGTTACAGCATATTCTCCAGAAGCGTTGACATTGACTGTTTTGCCGCCAACTGTACTGGATTTAATTCCTGAGATATCAGATGCATTGGCAATCGTACCTTGGGTGTATGTTCCGCCAAATGGCACTGTAGTGGAATAGTCATCTGTGTTACCATCAACATCAAAGGTTGGCGGTGTGGTATCAGATACGGTAATTACAATTGATTGTTGGTCCGGTGTGTTGCCTGCCGCATCATCTGGCGCATCATACAATACGGTGTAAACTCCTATACTGCTGGTGTCAGGCGTATCACCAGAGGGTGTTGCCGTTTCAGAGTAATCTGGGTCATTATCAGTTACGGTGCCGCCTTGTTCTGTGTAGGTGTCAGTTGCAGTCAACTCTATTGTTGTATCAGATCCTGTTGGTGTGATTACTGGTGGTATAGTGTCAAGTGTGATGAGTACTGCTGGTGATGGATCAGATGTGTTGACTCCATCAGTTGCTCTTGCAGTAAATGAGTTGCCACCCTCATCTAGTTCAACTCCTGCAAATGAGAAATTCCCTGAATCATCGGCAGTTGTCGTACCAGCTGGTGTCACCCCATTGAATAGTTGTATAGTTGCCCCGGCCTCAGTTGAAGTACCATCAATTGTGATTGGTGTAGAGCCAACAGTTGCAGGTGGCGTGGTAATTGCAGGAACTGGTGGCGGTGTGGTATCAGTTACTTTGTATGTTCTGGTTTTATCACCAGCCGGGTTTGTACCATCAGTTGAGGAATAAGTGATAGTGTAATCGCCTACTGTGCCAACATCAACAGTTCCAGATATGGTGATTGGAGAGCCATCATCAGTTGATACTCCATCAAGAAGTACCGGTGCAGGTGAGTCTAGTTCAAGGGTGATCTCTTCTGGAGTTACTGTGATTACCGGCGGCGTAACATCAGGTCCTACTGTTACAGTTTCAGTGATTGTTCTGCTTTGTTCATTGTTGTCAGTTACGGTGTAAGTTACAGCATATTCTCCAGAAGCGTTGACATTGACTGTTTTGCCGCCAACCATACCAGGTGCAGTTCCTGAGATATCAAATGCATTGGCAATCGTACCTTGGGCGTATGTTCCGCCAAATGGCACTGTAGTGGAATAGTCATCTGTGTTACCATCAACATCAAAGGTTGGCGGTGTGGTATCAGATACGGTAATTACAATTGATTGTTGGTCCGGTGTGTTGCCTGCCGCATCATCTGGCGCATCATACAATACGGTGTAAACTCCTATACTGCTGGTGTCAGGCGTATCACCAGAGGGTGTTGCCGTTTCAGAGTAATCTGGGTCATTATCAGTTACGGTGCCGCCTTGTTCTGTGTAGGTGTCAGTTGCAGTCAACTCTATTGTTGTATCAGATCCTGTTGGTGTGATTACTGGCGGCGTAACATCAGGTCCTACTGTTACAGTTTCAGTGATTGTTCTGCTTTGTTCATTGTTGTCAGTTACGGTGTAAGTTACAGCATATTCTCCAGAAGCGTTGACATTGACTGTTTTGCCGCCAACTGTACTGGATTTAATTCCTGAGATATCAGATGCATTGGCAATCGTACCTTGGGTGTATGTTCCGCCAAATGGCACTGTAGTGGAATAGTCATCTGTGTTACCATCAACATCAAAGGTTGGCGGTGTGGTATCAGATACGGTAATTACAATTGATTGTTGGTCCGGTGTGTTGCCTGCCGCATCATCTGGCGCATCATACAATACGGTGTAAACTCCTATACTGCTGGTGTCAGGCGTATCACCAGAGGGTGTTGCCGTTTCAGAGTAATCTGGGTCATTATCAGTTACGGTGCCGCCTTGTTCTGTGTAGGTGTCAGTTGCAGTCAACTCTATTGTTGTATCAGATCCTGTTGGTGTGATTACTGGTGGTATAGTGTCAAGTGTGATGAGTACTGCTGGTGATGGATCAGATGTGTTGACTCCATCAGTTGCTCTTGCAGTAAATGAGTTGCCACCCTCATCTAGTTCAACTCCTGCAAATGAGAAATTCCCCGAATCATCGGCAGTTGTCGTACCAGCTGGTGTCACCCCATTGAATAGTTGTATAGTTGCCCCGGCCTCAGTTGAAGTACCATCAATTGTGATTGGTGTAGAGCCAACAGTTGCAGGTGGCGTGGTAATTGCAGGAACTGGTGGCGGTGTGGTATCAGTTACTTTGTATGTTCTGGTTTTATCACCAGCCGGGTTTGTACCATCAGTTGAGGAATAAGTGATAGTGTAATCGCCTACTGTGCCAACATCAACAGTTCCAGATATGGTGATTGGGGAGCCATCATCAGTTGATACTCCATCAAGAAGTACCGGTGCAGGTGAGTCTAGTTCAAGGGTGATCTCTTCTGGAGTTACTGTGATTACCGGCGGCGTAACATCAGGTCCTACTGTTACAGTTTGAGTGATTGTTCTGCTTTGTTCATTGTTGTCAGTTACGGTGTAAGTTACAGCATATTCTCCAGAAGCGTTGACATTGACTGTTTTGCCGCCAACCATACCAGGTGCAGTTCCTGAGATATCAAATGCATTGGCAATCGTACCTTGGGCGTATGTTCCGCCAAATGGCACTGTAGTGGAATAGTCATCTGTGTTACCATCAACATCAAAGGTTGGCGGTGTGGTATCAGATACGGTAATTACAATTGATTGTTGGTCCGGTGTGTTGCCTGCCGCATCATCTGGCGCATCATACAATACGGTGTAAACTCCTATACTGCTGGTGTCAGGCGTATCACCAGAGGGTGTTGCCGTTTCAGAGTAATCTGGGTCATTATCAGTTACGGTGCCGCCTTGTTCTGTGTAGGTGTCAGTTGCAGTCAACTCTATTGTTGTATCAGATCCTGTTGGTGTGATTACTGGCGGCGTAACATCAGGTCCTACTGTTACAGTTTCAGTGATTGTTCTGCTTTGTTCATTGTTGTCAGTTACGGTGTAAGTTACAGCATATTCTCCAGAAGCGTTGACATTGACTGTTTTGCCGCCAACTGTACTGGATTTAATTCCTGAGATATCAGATGCATTGGCAATCGTACCTTGGGTGTATGTTCCGCCAAATGGCACTGTAGTGGAATAGTCATCTGTGTTACCATCAACATCAAAGGTTGGCGGTGTGGTATCAGATACGGTAATTACAATTGATTGTTGGTCCGGTGTGTTGCCTGCCGCATCATCTGGCGCATCATACAATACGGTGTAAACTCCTATACTGCTGGTGTCAGGCGTATCACCAGAGGGTGTTGCCGTTTCAGAGTAATCTGGGTCATTATCAGTTACGGTGCCGCCTTGTTCTGTGTAGGTGTCAGTTGCAGTCAACTCTATTGTTGTATCAGATCCTGTTGGTGTGATTACTGGTGCTGTAACATCAGGTCCTACTGTTACAGTTTCAGTGATTGTTCTGCTTTGTTCATTGTTGTCAGTTACGGTGTAAGTTACAGCATATTCTCCAGAAGCGTTGACATTGACTGTTTTGCCGCCAACCATACCAGGTGCAGTTCCTGAGATATCAAATGCATTGGCAATCGTACCTTGGGCGTATGTTCCGCCAAATGGCACTGTAGTGGAATAGTCATCTGTGTTACCATCAACATCAAAGGTTGGCGGTGTGGTATCAGATACGGTAATTACAATTGATTGTTGGTCCGGTGTGTTGCCTGCCGCATCATCTGGCGCATCATACAATACGGTGTAGACTCCTATACTACTGGTGTCAGGTGTATCACCAGAGGGTGTTGCCGTTTCAGAGTAATCTGGGTCATTATCAGTTACGGTGCCGCCTTGTTCTGTGTAGGTGTCAGTTGCAGTCAACTCTATTGTTGTATCAGATCCTGTTGGTGTGATTACTGGCGCTGTGGTGTCAAGTGTGATGAGTACTGCTGGTGATGGATCAGATGTGTTGACTCCATCAGATGCTCTTGCAGTAAATGAGTTGCCACCCTCATCTAGTTCAACTCCTGCAAATGAGAAATTCCCCGAATCATCGGCAGTTGTCGTACCAGCTGGTGTCACCCCATTGAATAGTTGTATAGTTGCCCCGGCCTCAGTTGAAGTACCATCAATTGTGATTGGTGTAGAGCCAACAGTTGCAGGTGGCGTGGTAATTGCAGGAACTGGTGGCGGTGTGGTATCAGTTACTTTGTATGTTCTGGTTTTATCACCAGCCGGGTTTGTACCATCAGTTGAGGAATAAGTGATAGTGTAATCGCCTACTGTGCCAACATCAACAGTTCCAGATATGGTGATTGGAGAGCCATCATCAGTTGATACTCCATCAAGAAGTACCGGTGCAGGTGAGTCTAGTTCAAGGGTGATCTCTTCTGGAGTTACTGTGATTACCGGCGGCGTAACATCAGGTCCTACTGTTACAGTTTCAGTGATTGTTCTGCTTTGTTCATTGTTGTCAGTTACGGTGTAAGTTACAGCATATTCTCCAGAAGCGTTGACATTGACTGTTTTGCCGCCAACCATACCAGGTGCAGTTCCTGAGATATCAAATGCATTGGCAATCGTACCTTGGGCGTATGTTCCGCCAAATGGCACTGTAGTGGAATAGTCATCTGTGTTACCATCAACGTCAAAGGTTGGCGGTGTGGTATCAGATACGGTAATTACAATTGATTGTTGGTCCGGTGTGTTGCCTGCCGCATCATCTGGCGCATCATACAATACGGTGTAGACTCCTATACTACTGGTGTCAGGTGTATCACCAGAGGGTGTTGCCGTTTCAGAGTAATCTGGGTCATTATCAGTTACGGTGCCGCCTTGTTCTGTGTAGGTGTCAGTTGCAGTCAACTCTATTGTTGTATCAGATCCTGTTGGTGTGATTACTGGCGGCGTAACATCAGGTCCTACTGTTACAGTTTCAGTGATTGTTCTGCTTTGTTCATTGTTGTCAGTTACGGTGTAAGTTACAGCATATTCTCCAGAAGCGTTGACATTGACTGTTTTGCCGCCAACTGTACTGGATTTAATTCCTGAGATATCAAATGCATTGGCAATCGTACCTTGGGCGTATGTTCCGCCAAATGGCACTGTAGTGGAATAGTCATCTGTGTTACCATCAACGTCAAAGGTTGGCGGTGTGGTATCAGATACGGTAATTACAATTGATTGTTGGTCCGGTGTGTTGCCTGCCGCATCATCTGGCGCATCATACAATACGGTGTAGACTCCTATACTACTGGTGTCAGGTGTATCACCAGAGGGTGTTGCCGTTTCAGAGTAATCTGGGTCATTATCAGTTACGGTGCCGCCTTGTTCTGTGTAGGTGTCAGTTGCAGTCAACTCTATTGTTGTATCAGATCCTGTTGGTGTGATTACTGGCGCTGTGGTGTCAAGTGTGATGAGTACTGCTGGTGATGGATCAGATGTGTTGACTCCATCAGATGCTCTTGCAGTAAATGAGTTGCCACCCTCATCTAGTTCAACTCCTGCAAATGAGAAATTTCCCGAATCATCGGCAGTTGTCGTACCAGCTGGTGTCACCCCATTGAATAGTTGTATAGTTGCCCCGGCCTCAGTTGAAGTACCATCAATTGTGATTGGTGTAGAGCCAACAGTTGCAGGTGGCGTGGTAATTGCAGGAACTGGTGGCGGTGTGGTATCAGTTACTTTGTATGTTCTGGTTTTATCACCAGCCGGGTTTGTACCATCAGTTGAGGAATAAGTGATAGTGTAATCGCCTACTGTGCCAACATCAACAGTTCCAGATATGGTGATTGGAGAGCCATCATCAGTTGATACTCCATCAAGAAGTACCGGTGCAGGTGAGTCTAGTTCAAGGGTGATCTCTTCTGGAGTTACTGTGATTACCGGCGGCGTAACATCAGGTCCTACTGTTACAGTTTCAGTGATTGTTCTGCTTTGTTCATTGTTGTCAGTTACGGTGTAAGTTACAGCATATTCTCCAGAAGCGTTGACATTGACTGTTTTGCCGCCAACCATACCAGGTGCAGTTCCTGAGATATCAAATGCATTGGCAATCGTACCTTGGGCGTATGTTCCGCCAAATGGCACTGTAGTGGAATAGTCATCTGTGTTACCATCAACATCAAAGGTTGGCGGTGTGGTATCAGATACGGTAATTACAATTGATTGTTGGTCCGGTGTGTTGCCTGCCGCATCATCTGGCGCATCATACAATACGGTGTAAACTCCTATACTACTGGTGTCAGGTGTATCACCAGAGGGTGTTGCCGTTTCAGAGTAATCTGGGTCATTATCAGTTACGGTGCCGCCTTGTTCTGTGTAGGTGTCAGTTGCAGTCAACTCTATTGTTGTATCAGATCCTGTTGGTGTGATTACTGGTGCTGTAACATCAGGTCCTACTGTTACAGTTTCAGTGATTGTTCTGCTTTGTTCATTGTTGTCAGTTACGGTGTAAGTTACAGCATATTCTCCAGAAGCGTTGACATTGACTGTTTTGCCGCCAACTATACCAGGTGCAGTTCCTGAGATATCAAATGCATTGGCAATCATACCTTGGGTGTATGTTCCGCCAAATGACACTGTAGTGGAATAGTCATCTGTGTTACCATCAACGTCAAAGGTTGGCGGTGTGGTATCAGATACGGTAATTACAATTGATTGTTGGTCCGGTGTGTTGCCTGCCGCATCATCTGGCGCATCATACAATACGGTGTAGACTCCTATACTACTGGTGTCAGGTGTATCACCAGAGGGTGTTGCCGTTTCAGAGTAATCTGGGTCATTATCAGTTACGGTGCCGCCTTGTTCTGTGTAGGTGTCAGTTGCAGTCAACTCTATTGTTGTATCAGATCCTGTTGGTGTGATTACTGGCGCTGTGGTGTCAAGTGTGATGAGTACTGCTGGTGATGGATCAGATGTGTTGACTCCATCAGATGCTCTTGCAGTAAATGAGTTGCCACCCTCATCTAGTTCAACTCCTGCAAATGAGAAATTCCCCGAATCATCGGCAGTTGTCGTACCAGCTGGTGTCACCCCATTGAATAGTTGTATAGTTGCCCCGGCCTCAGTTGAAGTACCATCAATTGTGATTGGTGTAGAGCCAACAGTTGCAGGTGGCGTGGTAATTGCAGGAACTGGTGGCGGTGTGGTATCAGTTACTTTGTATGTTCTGGTTTTATCACCAGCCGGGTTTGTACCATCAGTTGAGGAATAAGTGATAGTGTAATCGCCTACTGTGCCAACATCAACAGTTCCAGATATGGTGATTGGAGAGCCATCATCAGTTGATACTCCATCAAGAAGTACCGGTGCAGGTGAGTCTAGTTCAAGGGTGATCTCTTCTGGAGTTACTGTGATTACCGGCGGCGTAACATCAGGTCCTACTGTTACAGTTTCAGTGATTGTTCTGCTTTGTTCATTGTTGTCAGTTACGGTGTAAGTTACAGCATATTCTCCAGAAGCGTTGACATTGACTGTTTTGCCGCCAACCATACCAGGTGCAGTTCCTGAGATATCAAATGCATTGGCAATCGTACCTTGGGCGTATGTTCCGCCAAATGGCACTGTAGTGGAATAGTCATCTGTGTTACCATCAACATCAAAGGTTGGCGGTGTGGTATCAGATACGGTAATTACAATTGATTGTTGGTCCGGTGTGTTGCCTGCCGCATCATCTGGCGCATCATACAATACGGTGTAAACTCCTATACTACTGGTGTCAGGTGTATCACCAGAGGGTGTTGCCGTTTCAGAGTAATCTGGGTCATTATCAGTTACGGTGCCGCCTTGTTCTGTGTAGGTGTCAGTTGCAGTCAACTCTATTGTTGTATCAGATCCTGTTGGTGTGATTACTGGTGCTGTAACATCAGGTCCTACTGTTACAGTCTGAGTGATTGTTCTGCTTTGTTCATTGTTGTCAGTTACGGTGTAAGTTACAGCATATTCTCCAGAAGCGTTGACATTGACTGTTTTGCCGCCAACCATACCAGGTGCAGTTCCTGAGATATCAAATGCATTGGCAATCATACCTTGGGCGTATGTTCCGCCAAATGGCACTGTAGTGGAATAGTCATCTGTGTTACCATCAACGTCAAAGGTTGGCGGTGTGGTATCAGATACGGTAATTACAATTGATTGTTGGTCCGGTGTGTTGCCTGCCGCATCATCTGGCGCATCATACAATACGGTGTAGACTCCTATACTACTGGTGTCAGGTGTATCACCAGAGGGTGTTGCCGTTTCAGAGTAATCTGGGTCATTATCAGTTACGGTGCCGCCTTGTTCTGTGTAGGTGTCAGTTGCAGTCAACTCTATTGTTGTATCAGATCCTGTTGGTGTGATTACTGGCGCTGTGGTGTCAAGTGTGATGAGTACTGCTGGTGATGGATCAGATGTGTTGACTCCATCAGATGCTCTTGCAGTAAATGAGTTGCCACCCTCATCTAGTTCAACTCCTGCAAATGAGAAATTTCCCGAATCATCGGCAGTTGTCGTACCAGCTGGTGTCATCCCATTGAATAGTTGTATAGTTGCTCCGGCCTCAGTTGAAGTACCATCAATTGTGATTGGTGTAGAGCCAACAGTTGCAGGTGGCGTGGTAATTGCAGGAACTGGTGGCGGTGTGGTATCAGTTACTTTGTATGTTCTGGTTTTATCACCAGCCGGGTTTGTACCATCAGTTGAGGAATAAGTGATAGTGTAATCGCCTACTGTGCCAACATCAACAGTTCCAGATATGGTGATTGGAGAGCCATCATCAGTTGATACTCCATCAAGAAGTACCGGTGCAGGTGAGTCTAGTTCAAGGGTGATCTCTTCTGGAGTTACTGTGATTACTGGCGGCGTAACATCAGGTCCTACTGTTACAGTTTCAGTGATTGTTCTGCTTTGTTCATTGTTGTCAGTTACGGTGTAAGTTACAGCATATTCTCCAGAAGCGTTGACATTGACTGTTTTGCCGCCAACCATACCAGGTGCAGTTCCTGAGATATCAAATGCATTGGCAATCGTACCTTGGGCGTATGTTCCGCCAAATGGCACTGTAGTGGAATAGTCATCTGTGTTACCATCAACGTCAAAGGTTGGCGGTGTGGTATCAGATACGGTAATTACAATTGATTGTTGGTCCGGTGTGTTGCCTGCCGCATCATCTGGCGCATCATACAATACGGTGTAGACTCCTATACTGCTGGTGTCAGGTGTATCACCAGAGGGTGTTGCCGTTTCAGAGTAATCTGGGTCATTATCAGTTACGGTGCCGCCTTGTTCTGTGTAGGTGTCAGTTGCAGTCAACTCTATTGTTGTATCAGATCCTGTTGGTGTGATTACTGGCGGCGTAACATCAGGTCCTACTGTTACAGTCTGAGTGATTGTTCTGCTTTGTTCATTGTTGTCAGTTACGGTGTAAGTTACAGCATATTCTCCAGAAGCGTTGACATTGACTGTTTTGCCGCCAACTATACCAGGTGCAGTTCCTGAGATATCAAATGCATTGGCAATCATACCTTGGGTGTATGTTCCGCCAAATGGCACTGTAGTGGAATAGTCATCTGTGTTACCATCAACGTCAAAGGTTGGCGGTGTGGTATCAGATACGGTAATTACAATTGATTGTTGGTCCGGTGTGTTGCCTGCCGCATCATCTGGCGCATCATACAATACGGTGTAGACTCCTATACTACTGGTGTCAGGTGTATCACCAGAGACTGCTACTGTTCCAGGGTAGGCCGGGTCATTATCAGTTACGGTGCCGCCTTGTTCTGTGTAGGTGTCAGTTGCAGTCAACTCTATTGTTGTATCAGATCCTGTTGGTGTGATTACTGGCGCTGTGGTGTCAAGTGTGATGAGTACTGCTGGTGATGGATCAGATGTGTTGACTCCATCAGATGCTCTTGCAGTAAATGAGTTGCCACCCTCATCTAGTTCAACTCCTGCAAATGAGAAATTCCCCGAATCATCGGCAGTTGTCGTACCAGCTGGTGTCATCCCATTGAATAGTTGTATAGTTGCTCCGGCCTCAGTTGAAGTACCATCAATTGTGATTGGTGTAGAGCCAACAGTTGCAGGTGGCGTGGTAATTGCAGGAACTGGTGGCGGTGTGGTATCAGTTACTTTGTATGTTCTGGTTTTATCACCAGCCGGGTTTGTACCATCAGTTGAGGAATAAGTGATAGTGTAATCGCCTACTGTGCCAACATCAACAGTTCCAGATATGGTGATTGGAGAGCCATCATCAGTTGATACTCCATCAAGAAGTACCGGTGCAGGTGAGTCTAGTTCAAGGGTGATCTCTTCTGGAGTTACTGTGATTACTGGCGGCGTAACATCAGGTCCTACTGTTACAGTTTCAGTGATTGTTCTGCTTTGTTCATTGTTGTCAGTTACGGTGTAAGTTACAGCATATTCTCCAGAAGCGTTGACATTGACTGTTTTGCCGCCAACCATACCAGGTGCAGTTCCTGAGATATCAAATGCATTGGCAATCGTACCTTGGGCGTATGTTCCGCCAAATGGCACTGTAGTGGAATAGTCATCTGTGTTACCATCAACGTCAAAGGTTGGCGGTGTGGTATCAGATACGGTAATTACAATTGATTGTTGGTCCGGTGTGTTGCCTGCCGCATCATCTGGCGCATCATACAATACGGTGTAGACTCCTATACTGCTGGTGTCAGGTGTATCACCAGAGGGTGTTGCCGTTTCAGAGTAATCTGGGTCATTATCAGTTACGGTGCCGCCTTGTTCTGTGTAGGTGTCAGTTGCAGTCAACTCTATTGTTGTATCAGATCCTGTTGGTGTGATTACTGGTTTTTCTGTATCATCAAGAGATGGGTTTTCAGTTGGTGCTGCAGGTGTAGTTACAATCAAATCCTCAGATGAAACGCTTGTCTGGGAAATGTCGTTAGTTGATGTGGCATAATATGTGTAGGATGTTGCAGGAGTCAGACCAGTTTCAGTGTATGATGTATCGCCGGTAGTTGTTAAGAGGATATCACCTCTATACAATTTGTATTCATTGGCACCGTCCACTGCAGTCCATGTAATCTCAATGCTTGTCGGAGTGATTGCTCCTGCTCCAAGTGTAGGAGGTGCAGGTGGAGTCGTTATGGATTCTCTGCCAATCTCATCACCATCAAATGAGAGTGTGACATCGCCACGATAATTATACCCAACTGGCATCGTAGTAGGAGGTAACTGTACACCTACTGCATCTTCTGCAATCTCAACAGTAGTGGTCTGATCAACATCATATCCAATTGTAAAGGTACCAGATGTTAATGGTACAAATGTTGCAGATGCATCATCAAAACCTGGTGTGACACTAAAAGAGCCAGGTTCAATTGCAGGAACTGCTGGTGCCTTTGGAGTAGTTACTGTCAAATCATCAGATGGGTGACTTGTCTGGGAAGCATCGTTAGTTGATGTGGCATGATATGTGTAGGATGATTCAGGAGTCAAGGTCTCATCAGTGTAGGATGTATCGCTGGGAGTTGCTATAGAAATGTCATCTCTAAACAGCTCGTATCCTGTGGCACCAGGTTGTGCAGTCCATGTAATTACAACACTTGTCGGAGTAACTGCTCCTTGCACAAGTGCAGGTGGTGCAGGTCCAGTCTTTACAGATACACTGCCAATTATTTCACTATCAAATGAGAGGGTGACAGGGTTGTCATAATTATACCCAACTGGTACTGTAGTAGTTGATGGCGTATTTACTGCATCGATGATAACAGAAACAGTCTGATCAGTACCATATCCAATTGTAAAGGTACCGGATTTTAATGGTGTAAAGGATGCAGATGCATCATCAAAACCTGGTGTGACACTAAAAGAGTCTAGTTCAATTGCAGGTGCCTTTGGAGTAGTTACTGCTGTAAACACAGGCTCACCAATTATAGAAGAAGGAAAAAAGGATATACCAACTATGCCGATTCTTTCAGCATTGACTAATCTCTCAAAATGGTTAAAAGCAGGAGTAAAATCAGCAGTGGTAACACCTTGCGATAATTGGAAAACAGATACTACTTCATCAACACCATCTTCAGTTATATAAAGTTCATAAGTGCCGTTAGAAGATTCTACATTACTCCAAGTTAATCGAATATTACCATTAGGTAATAGTTCAGCTGTTAAAGATGGTAGTGAAGCAAATGATGTTGTTACAGGTGTTGTTATTGTAGGTACTGCTGCAAACACAAGCTCACCAATTGTAGAAGAAGAAGGGGATATACCAACTATGCCGATTTTTTCAGCATTATTTACTCGGTCAAAAATAGGAATATCAAGATCCATATCATAGGAAGTAACGCCTGGCGATAATAGGAAATTAATTAGCGGTGTATCAACACTATCTTCAGTTATATAAAGTCCATAAACATCGTTAGGAGATTCTATATTACTCCAAGTTAATCTAATATAATTATCAGATAATCTTTCAGCTGTTAAAGATGGTAGTGAAGCAAATGATGTTGTTACAGGTGTTGTTATTGTAGGTACTGCTGCAAACACAAGCTCACCAATTATTAGAGTATAAGAAGGGGATATACCAACTATGCCGATTCTTTGAGCATTGATTAATCTATCATAAAAGGGAGAAAGGGGAGTAACATCAGTAGTGGTAACACCTTGCGATAATATGAAAACAAGTAGTTTTTCATCAACATCATCTTCAGTTATATAAAGTTCATACATGCCGCTAGGAGATTTTACGTTACTCCAAGTTAATCGAATATTACCATTAGGTAATAGTTCAGCTGTTAAAGATGGTAGTGAAACAAATGGTGTTGTTATTGTAGGTACTGCTGCAAACACAGGCTCACCAATTATAGAAAAAAGAAGGATATCCATACCAACTATGCCGATTCTTTCAGCATTATTTACTCGGTCAAAAATAAGAAGATCGGGAGTAATATCAAAGGTAGTGGCGCCGGGCGATAATGGGAAATTACCTAGCAATGTATCAACACCATTTTCAGTTATATAAAATGTATAAACATCGTTAGGAGATTCTACATTGCTCCAAGTTAATCTAATAGAATCGTCAGGTAATCTTTCAGCTGTTAAAGATGGTGGTAATGGAGGGGGTACTGCTGCAAACACAGGCTCACCAATTATAGAAGAAAGAAGGGACTCTTTACCAACTATGCCGATTCTTTCAGCATTATTTACTCGGTCAAAAATAAGAAGATCGGGAGTAATATCAAAGGTAGTAACACCAGGTGATAATGGGAAAGAATCTAGGCTTTTATCAACACCATCTTCAGTTATATAAAGTCCATAAACATTGTTAGGAGATTCTACATTGCTCCAAGTTAATCTAATAGAATCGTCAGGTAATCTTTCAGCTGTTAAAGATGGTAGTGGAACAAATGGTGTTGTTATTGTAGGTACTGCTGCAAACACAGGCTCACCAATTGTTATAGTAGACTCACTGGTCTCTTTGCCAACTAGGCCGATTCTTTCAGCATTGATTAATCTATCATAAAAGGGAGAAAGGGGAGTAACAACAAATGTAGTAGCACCGGACAATAATATGAAATTAGATACTATTTCATCAACACCATCTTCAGTTAGATAAAGTCCATAAACATTGTTAGGAGATTCTATATTGCTCCAAGTTAATCTAATAGAATCATCAGGTAATCTTTCAGCTGTTAAAGATGGTGGTGTTGTTGTTACAGGTGTTGCCATTGTAGGTACTGCAGTAAACACAGGCTCACCAATTATTGTAGAAGAAGAAGTGAGATAACCAACTATGCCGATTCTTTGAGCATTGACTAATCTCTCAAACTGGTTAAAAGCAGGAGTAAAATCAGTAGTGGTAACACCTTGTGATACTGGAGAAATAGTTACTATTTCATCAACACCATCTTCAGTTATATAAAATGTATAAACATTGTTAGGAGATTCTACATTACTCCAAGTTAATCGAATAGTACCATTAGGTAATAGTTCAGCTGTTAAAGATGGGTCGGGGTTAGTTTGAGCTTGAGCTTCTGCAACACTTGCAAAGGTAAGTGATATGGTAAATAGTGCCACCAATACGAGGCAGAAAAATGGAAACTTGGTTGCTTGCAAAGGCAAGTTACATGACAGAGTCACCCCCCCCCCCCGGGCGGGGCATTAACGCAGTGAATAATATTTTTCATATAATATTATAAATAATTTAATTTATATAGTTTAAAATATCTGTCTGTGTTGTCTTTTTTGCTTTTTCCATTCAATGGAATTTTTTGATGGCGGAGAGCGTGCATTCTCATAATATGACAGTCTTTTTTGCAGTTCCTTGTTTGATTCTATGAGATTCTCTATGATTAATTTTAGTTGTTTTATCTCTGCTTGTAGCTGTATGATGATTTTCTCATGACCACAACCTGACATGTTTTATATGATGATTTAGTTGATCTTAGATCTTTTTGTGTAATGATATTGATTTGTGCGTGAAGGTTGATAACTATATGTGAATACAAAAAGAAGGAATTCAGATAGCATAGGAAATGAATCTAATTCCAAGATTCGTAATTCATCGTATTCCAAGAAAAGTCCAAAGAAACAGATTAGGGGAAAAAAAGACAAGGGCATGTATGTTGGCATTGACTTGCACAAGAAATTTCTTCAAGTGGCAACAATGGATAATGACGGAAAGATATTACAAAACATAAAAGTTGAGAACACTCATGAATCAATCAGGAAACATTTTACAGACATACCGATTCATGCAAACATTGTCATGGAATCATCATCAGTTTGGTATAACACGTATAGATTTCTTACAGATGAATTGGGATACAAAAACGTAATACTGTCAAACCCGTATCTTACAAAGGCAATAGCTGCATCAAAAAAGAAGACAGACAAGATTGATGCCAGGATACTGGCAGATCTTTTGCGCGGGGGATACATTGCAACATGTCATGTTCCAAACAAAAAGATAGTAAAACATCGCCAGCTGGTAAGATACAGAAAAAAACTCATTCAGTGGAGAACATCTCTCAAAAATTCTGTCCATGGAATTTTGTTGCAGGAGGGAATCAAGATACCAGGAGTCACGTTCACTGTAACATACAACAGAAGACTCACCTCCCTAGGTGACTATCGCATAGACGGATTCGTACGACAGATAGACTATCTTAATCTGCAAATTGAAGATATTAATTCAAGAGTGTATGCTGCTGTAAATGCCAGTCCTGATGCCATGATAATAAAATCAATACCCGGAATTGGTGACTACTCGTCACTAGTTATCGCATCAGAAATTGCAAATATTGACAGATTCAACAACTCTCACAAGTTATGCGCATATGCAGGAGTCGTGCCATCAGTCAGAAACTCTGCAGACACGATACATCATGGCCGTATAACCAAAAGAGGAAGCATGACACTACGATGGGTCCTTATCCAATGCGTCCATTCTCATGCAATACATGCCAAGAACAGTGACATTACAAAATTTTACAATCGCATTAAAAAGAAGAGAGGCTCATCAAAGGCCGCAGTTGCCGCATCATCAAAGATCCTGCGAGTGATTTACTGGATGCTAAAAGAGAGGAGAGAATTTGTACAGAATTACAGTTAGGACTGCAAGTCGCGTTTGGTATGTTGAGGGACAGGCCTCGGTTGATAACTGCGGATAGGTCCTAACGAAGGGATGAAGATAGCATTGAGGAAGAAGCCTCGTATGGATACATGTCCGTCATCTTTTGTTTGAAAGCATTCCCTAGCGAAAGCTATGCCTTGGGATGTAAAAAAGTAGGAAATGTATAAAAACAATTCACATGGATACATACCTAATTTTTCCTTGTTCTCCTCAAAGACTATGTTGTCGTATTGGATTTTGTGTTTGTTTAGAAATTTCTCAACACCCTTGCTGTGTATGGGATTGTTGGTTACTATATCCACACCATCATACATCTCTGATAGTATCCTTATCTTTTGTTCCAGCATCAGCTCTGTCGGCTCTAGCGTATCCCACTGCTCCCAGCACTGCGAATATCCCGCGTGCATCATCATATGTCATGTTGAATTTTCTGTAAAAACCAAACTCGCTTATCTTGTTATATGACAGTTTCAAGTCGGAATATTTTGCAGAATAGTCCATGTTGAATATTGAGATCCATTTTTTTATCGTATTTGATAGTACACCATCAAAGTCTACGGCTATACTCATGTTATTTGTTAGAATATTTTAAAAATTATTTGTAAAAAATACTAAATATTTTTTAAATTAACCAATACTAGACCTTATTTCTTGTATTTTTTCTTCTTGAAATTCGGGATGAATTATTGGGATTTTATTCATATTGATATACTCAATTGACTGTTTTGCGGTATTAGATAATTCATTCTCAGTTAGTTTGATGGTGCTAAATATCAATGGCTTGTTTCTTTTGTATTTTTCTGATTCTATAAGAGCCTTCATTTCATATAAAAATAGTTTAAAACTTTCAAATAAACTACTTTCAGAAAAATTGAATATATCTATGGTATTTACCAATTCATCGTCATTCATAAAAGCAAAATCACGTATTTGTGGAATTCCAGAAATTGTGTCTATTTCAAACTTTTCTTCACAAGTTTTTTCAGGAAATTTTAATTTTTGAATATGTTGTTTTAGTTTGGTTCGAATTTTTGTAACAGAGATGAATTCTTCCAAAATTTGTTTTTTATCAGGAACACTTATCATTTTATCAAATACTTGTTGCAATGTAATGTCAATTTCTTTTGTATTTACTTTGATTGGTTCAGAATAAAATATACTGCCATGAAAAGAATCATGAAGTTGCCATAAATAATCGATGGACTCCACTTGTAAGACTGGCTTATAATTCTCAAATGATCTTTCCAATCCATGGATTTTTTCAACTCCTAACCTTTTAAAAAATTCATCAAAATTTGCCATGTATTTATTATGAATTTTTTTATTTTGTTTATCAAGTAATGATATTCCGATGTTTACAGGTTCAAATCGCACTATATCTGGAACATACTTTATTACTGAAAATTCGCACTCTGTCATATTTATCACGGTAATGATGGTAGTTTGTCTATATTAAGTCGTATGTGTTCATTTGCCATATCTTTTGTAAATTTTGTTAATAAAATCTCCACATTATTGATGTACTCTTCGTAACCGTTTCCCCAACTTGTAGGAATTTTTTTAATAATGTCTGGAATTATGTTTGCTAAATCAACAGTTCTATTAATTCCACGATCAAATAATCTAAATTTATCAATATGATCTACAACAAAATGCATTTGATGCAACGTTCGTTTCATTGCTCGCAATCCTCGAATGTCTGTTTTTATATTGGGATTTCTCTGAAAAGCTAAATCATGATCAAACAAATAATAATCAACTTTATCAGTTAATATCTCATTCTCTAATAAACAAATATTATTATCATGTCTATCAAAATTCTCAATGTATTTATCAAAAATAATAAAATCAGGAATCTGTCTAAAATTTCCTATCATGTCTTTATCAATCATCTTTCCTTGTATTTTATAGGAATTCACAGTTTCAAAAGGTTGAAGATAAACTTGAGCAAAGTGCTCACCAGAACAAAATTCAGATAATTTTTTATTACTGTCAATTAATTCTTGAGAAACATTTGCAATGACAGGTTCAAACATTGGTAATTCTAATTCTAAACCTATAAGATTACAAACTAATTCATTTATTCCAATTCTTGCATCATTATATTTATTGAATTTTACCTGGTAAGATTCATTATCATCTCCTATCATCACTGTAGGGTGATTAAGACTGCCATACTGTTCGTTGTCTATAACCCACGACATATCCACATGTTTAATTTCATAAGAATCGATAAAATTCATGTTATGATACGAATTTAAAAAATACAACAATATTAAATTTTGTTGGTTTTTTATCGAAAAAAGATCGATTGGGTTTATTAAAAAATATTGAATTTGCAAAGTTACTGAAAGCCTTTTCTTGCCAAATAGTCTGCAACTATCTTTTGTGCATACTCTGCGGGCTCCATGTCATTCTCTCTGGATATCTTGGATAACCCTTTGGCATGACTCTTGGATATCTTTAGTGACAGATTCTGTCTTGCCCTGAAAGAGTTTGCCAGCTTTTGAATATCAGAGTGCTCTGCATTTCCCAATTTTTCCAATGCATCAATGTATCTCTTTTTTTGGAAGGAATCATATTTTTTTATTCTCTCAACTATCTCTATTGCCTTGTATGGGGCGGTGACTACCTTGCAGATTCTGATTGCATCCCGTTTGGATAGGACCTGGGGCACCATATCTCGTACCATATCTGGTACCACGGCAAATCCGAGATACTCCCTAAATGTTGCAGGTTTTATTCCCAATATCTGTGCAGCCTCGCTCTTTCCCATCTTTTCTGCCAAGAACTGGCACGATGCTACCATCTCATTTGTAGTCATGTCCTTTCTGTGCATGTTCTCAATTATTGATGCCGCCTTTGCATCCTGTATGTTGCAGGAGCTGTTCTTGGATAGTATCAGTACTGGAATGGTCTTTGAGCCAAGTCTTTTTAGCGCTGCAAGTCTTCTCTGGCCTGACATTAGCAGGTAGGAGTTGTTCCCATTCCTCTGAACCATTGGCGGGTTTTGCAGTCCTTCCTGTGCTATGGAGCGTGCAAGGGAGTCAATGTCGGTATTATCCAATGTCCTTGCCTGTGCCTCCTTCCATATTGTGATTGTATCGATTGGAACTTCCTTTAACGAATAGGATATCGGGTTTTCTTTTATTTTCTGCAATATTTATCTGTGAATATTTCTTCCTTGATATTGATAAATCTTTGTCTCTCTTGTCAGATTCAAATTATTTGATGTGTTGATATTCACTTTCTTTTTTGATTGTATTTGCTATCTTTGCCAGTCAGAACATCCACATACTTGTGAACCCATCTGTAATCAGGCAGGCAAAACCCGGATGTTTTTCCGGTCTTTGTAGTTTCTGACTTTTTCATCTGTTCATCAATGTCTTCTCTTAATTCTGTGAGATCTCTGCATTTTTTGATTTTTTCTTCCATAGATACAACCTCATCTGCATATGATATTTTCAAATTAATCAAATCCATATGTGCTGCTTTTAATTCTGTCTCAATTTTGGATATGTTGTGTTGAATTTTTTGGTCTGAATCAGATGGTTGTAAGCTCTTTGCATGTGTGACTCTTCTTTTAATTTCACAAAACGCTACAATGACCATCGGCATGAGCACTGTCTCAATCAGCAAAAATAAAATCTCTGACATCATACATTACCAAATGACTGACAATTCCCATTGATGGGGTTGAAAGATCTCTCTTGCAGAAAGTCTTGACATTTTTCTGGCTTTATTCTGATAACCCATGATGATCAAAGACTCCCAACTTTGTTTCGGTCTCCCTATCTTTCCTAGCTCTTTCTCTAGAACCCATATAGCGAGCTTTGGTTCTTAATAGATGTCCACAACATGGACATCTTGCTCCCTCACATTTGATATACATCTCACATACTTTGCAACGTTTCCGTCCACCATCATATCGTGTACCTTTTTCTGTTACCCTATATCTGATGCAAATTCCCTTACAAGCTAGGTGACTATCGCATAGACGGATTCGTACGACAGATAGACTATCTTAATCTGCAAATTGCAGTGATTAATTCAAGAGTGTATGCTGCTGTAAAGACCAGTCCTGATGCCATGATAATAAAATCAATACCAGGAATTGGTGACTAATCACTAGTTATCGCATCAGAAATTGCAGATATTACCAGATTCAATGACTCTCACAAGTTATGCGCATATGCACGAGTCGTGCCATCAGTCAGAAACTCTGCAGACACGATACACCATGGCAGCATAACCAAAAGAGGAAGCATGACACTACGATGGGTCCTTGTCCAATGCGTCCATTCTCATGCAATACATGCCAAGAACAGTGACATTACAAAATTTTACAATCGCATTAAAAAGAAGAGAGGCTCATCAAAAGATGTAGTTGCCGCATCATCAAAGATCCTGCGAGTGATTTACTGGATGCTAAAAGAGAGAATTTGTACAGAATTACAGTTAGGACTGCAAGTCGCGTTTTGTATGTTGAGGGACAGGCCTCGGTTGATAACTGCGGATAGGTCCTAACGAAGGGATGAAGATAGCAATTGAGGAATAAGCCTCGTATGGATACATGTCCGTCATCTTTTGATTGAAAGCATTCTCCAGCGAAGGCTATGCCTTGGGATGCAAAAAAGTGGGAAATGTATAAAAACAATTCACATGGATACATACATTATTTTTCATTATTATAAAGATGGTCAAAAAATTCATCACGTAAATTCATATCTTCAAGATCAGGTTTAAGCCTTGACCAAGGAATAACTTCTTGATCAATATCTAAAATTAATTCTTGATTGAAAGTTGTATGATTTAAGATCATGATATTAGGAGTGCCTTTCCATTCACTAAAACCGATTCTTTGAAAAACTTTTCTTACAATGGATACACAATATTCATCACGATTCATTTTAATTAACTCACATCTACAGTATTAATTGATTCTAATTGGCTTTTTAGTTCAGGGTGTTTCTCCATGTATAATTTTATAGCTTCTGGGATTTTCTTTGTTGCTTCTTCTCTTGTTTTGCCAAACACTCTAACAGGTCTCATTGATGGACAATATGCAATATATCCATCACTGCCTGCAAGCTGTTCAACTTTGTATGTTATCTGCATATTTCTAACCTCATTTTACCTGATATATAGTTGGATAGTCTTGTTTAAAACTTTTCAGGCTCTGGTCAATCTAGGTGATCTAGTATAGTGGTCAGAAGTGTCAAATATGGATCTTATTCGAATTGAAAATTTGCGTTCAGCCCAATGTAGTCTGATTTTTTTCTGTCATTTCTCGATATTTTTCTAAAAGAAACTCTAGTCTTTCATCGTCTGATTCAAATGGCTCTTTCCTGTATAATCTATCAACTGCCCTATCTAATGATCTGTGTGCTATCATCAGACCCAAAAAACTGAAAAATAGAAAAATAAACTAATCTCAAAAAGAATTACAGCAATATTTGGGCATGAAAAATTTCTGAAGATTGTAATCTTATGGTGTATTGTGTATCAAACCCACAGGTTTTATGATAAAAAGTGGTAGTACTTTAACTAATCAACTCTAAATAATATTCATATTTATTTTTAATTTAACTTCCTATGAAAGCATGTTTCTGATTGAACTAATTGCCATATCTAGTTTTTTTGAATTCAGTTGACCTATTCTCTTTACTGCTGAATTTTTTTGTAATGTAAAGATATTCGAAAATTTTATTCTGCTCTTTTTTTCAAGTGTACCGTCTAGCATATCTATTACATTTATCAAAATAGAATTGTTTTTGTTGCTTAGATTTGATGTGATTCCACAGCAAATAAAATCTAATGACTTTTTGTTATGAGAAATATTTGAAATAATCAAAACCGGACGTAATTTTGACATGTCAGTAAAAGGAAATGGTACGAGTATTATTTCACCCCGTTCAAACTTTATTCCAGATTTCATCTTCTTCATTATCCCACAATTTTTTTGCAGTTTCTTCAGATAGTTTCAACAAGTCTTTAAAATCATCTTCCATCTGTTTTTCCAAAGTTGTGGCCTTTTGAATCAAAATCTTCTTGTTTTTTGTTATAAGTATTAACCTGTCCCCCTTTTTTATTCCCAACAATATTTGAATTTCACGAGGAATTGCAATTTGGCCTTTATCTGATACATTAACTACCTTTAGAGTGGTTTTACTCATATGAATAGTAAGAAATTTCTTACTTATAAACAACTGGTTTGAGATACCATGAGATATTGTCAGTCTGCAAAAATAAAACTTATGTCAGTTATTATGCAATTAGACCTGATGTCCAAAACAATAATCATTTCAGATATTCACAATGACTATCTCACAGCAGAAAAAATAATCAAAAAAGAAAATCCTGACAAAATTGTCTTTTTGGGAGATTATTTTGATGACTTTGATGATACTGTCCATGATGCAGAAAATACGGCCAAATGGCTCAAAAAATCATCATTACAAAAGAGTAGAATCCATCTTATTGGAAATCATGATATTAGTTACATGACTGATAATCCAAACATCAAATGTACAGGTTACACAACAGACAAGCACAGAATAATCAAAAAGCATCACATTACCTGGAGTAAATTACTGATACATTACTGGTTAGATAATAATTGGTTATGCACTCACGCAGGACTCACAAATGACTTTTTCAAGCAGCAAAAAATGCAAAAGTCAGATTCCATACAAAAAGTACTAGGATTTTCAAAAAAGGATCTAGAAAAAATTGATGACAAGAATTATACCCATTCTTTCTTTCAGGCAGGATTTTTTCGCGGAGGCTCAAACATGGTTGGAGGTCCATTGTGGTGTGATTATGATGAATTTGCAGATATTCCCAGAATTAATCAAATTTTTGGACATACAAAAGGTGATGTCATACGACACAAAAAAACAAAAAATTCAGAGCATTATTGTATTGATACTGGACTAAAACACTATGCAGTTTACCAAGATAATAAGATGGAAATTAAGTCAATTTAACCTATTATTTTTTCATGAATAAATGATTTACAATCCCTAAATCATTCTATCACAAAATGACAATATTAAAACAAATAATTAATGCCAAAAACAAGAATTCATGTAGTTAGAACGAATTACAATGTTATCATACAACATAATTATCAATCATAAAACAACAGATTCCATAGTTAGATCAAATCTAAAAATAGATAATAGTTGGCTCTGGTCAGTTTTTTTTTAAAGCAAGACACGTTACAATCATATCAAATTATACAAGGTTTGCAAAAAACGAAAGGATGGCTTCTATAAAATTATCAAACCATGATTTTTCAGGTTTTGGCTCTACAGTTGGTTCCACTATAGCTCTGCATTGTCCATCTACTAGTTCAGTTCCAGAACCACAAAGCGGTTCTTTTGGCTCAGGCATATATTCTGGCTCTACTGTTGGCTCCACCATAGCTCTGCATTGTCCATCTACTAGTTCAGTTCCAGAACCACAAAGCGGTTCTTTTGGCTCAGGTATAGATTCTGGCTCTACAGTTGGCGTTGGCTCATCAGAGGAAGTAACATCTGGTAAATGATCAGAAACACTAGATGATTTATCAGAAGGTTGATTTGAGGCCTCAGAGCATAACACACCACCACAAACTCTGGAGCTCATGGTACTGCCAGAGCCTCCGCCAGAACTTGTTTTAGCAGATTTTATCACTTTTGGACCAGCCTCAGAGGTCGGTACCACTACACTATCAGAAGTTGTTGCATAGTTTGTTTGATCATTATTTTGAGAGTCTGAATAACATGCAGTATTTTTTTGAGTGTATCTAGCGGTGTCTTGTGGATTGATAATATCATTTAACAGCTCTGCCCGCGTACAATCAGATATCTCATTTAAGGTATTTTGTAAAAATACTCCCAACTCTGGACTATCACTTCTATACCCAATGGTCAGTCCTTGCACACTATCACGATCGTCATATGTGAACTCATTTGATTTTACTAGTTCTACTCCAATAGTGGATGCATAGTAAGAGGCAATAGTAAAGTCAGATATAAACACATCAACATCATTATTTTCCAAGGCTCTTACTGCCTCTAAGGCATTTTCATATTCCACATAAGATACGTCTGGAAAATTCTCATCTAGTATTGTTTTATGTGCATAGTCACTAATTATTGCCACAGTATAATCTGCAAGGTTTTCAGATGTGACATCTAAATCATTAACAGTTACAAGGACATCCCCATCCAAAAACAAAACTGCATTTGTAAAGCTCATAAAGTTAGAACGTTCTGGTACATCAGATAACCAAAACATGACATCTGCATCTCTATTTTTAACAGCATCTAATGCGACTGTAAAATTTGCTGGAACAACAAATACAAAACTAGCATCCGTAAGGGATTCAAATTGTTCAATATATTTTCCAGTAACACCACCCACATCACCATTTGGTTTATACATTTCAAAAGGTTCGTAATTAGGATCTATTGCCACACGTATAGGAGTATCTACATCAAACGGTACTGTTGATTCCAAGGTGTAATCATCTTTGTATATGGTTCCATTGTATACTTGTATGCTAGTATTTTCAGAAAAGATTTCTGTAGTTGAATCCCTTACAACCAGACTGATAACAAAAGTATCAGTTGTTTTAGCATTAAGCAAAATACTGTCTGTGGGCTCTGTAAGGAGTGGCGGAATTACACTATGTAGTGCATCAGTGTTTTGTATGCTCCAGCGATATGACAAACCATTACTGTCTTCATACCCATGATTTGCCGCATCTAAAACAACTAAAACTGACTGGTCCCAGATTGCCTTGAATGAATCATCATCTATAAGACTAGTAGTAGATAGGTATTGCTTTAATTCATCATAGCTTGCATATTTTGATTGTATGATGCCATCTCCATTAGCTGAGACTAGCGTTGCTCCGTCATAGAAAAAATGATCAGTTCCTCCAGCAGTAGCATATGTAGAGGAATATTTTTGAACATCAATGCTTAGTGAATCACTGCTTGCCTGTATGATTAACGCTGTTTGATTAGAGGTAAGAATTTGTGTTGCACTAGGTGTTAAAGCATAGGTGCCAGTTTCTGGCTGATCTAATATTATAGAGAAATCATCAGTTCCTGTTGGGTGCTCTGCATATACAAGGTATAATGGAATGGACAATACAAGTAGGGGCATTAGAAAAAGTATACGATTAATGCTCAAGTTAATCATCTGCACATATTGCCTGATAAGCGATATTTTGAGTGACTAGTGTGTCGGGTGTTAGTAAAGACTCGGCATGCTCAAAGTTCATTCTATATTTTATTGTAATTGTTTCAAGGGGTGCCAGATTTTCTCCAAGTTCTTTCTTAGAGTCTAGACGCTCAAATGTACCTTCAATTAACACCTCAATTACTGGAGAATCTATTGGATTGCCTAAAGAGTCAGATGGAAATACAGATAGAATATCAATTGTTTTAACGCTGGTATTTGTGATAATCTGCTCTTTCACAGCAGATAGTAAAGAGTCAGCATCTGCTTTTCCAAAGTTGATAGCTGGGGATTCCAAGTTAATGCTGCAAGAGAGATCTGTTGAATCAAATCCTCCATCTGCATAATAAGTGCCAAGTCGCTCCCAACCTGTCTGTTTTATGCCCCATACTGCATAGTTGGCTGCTGCCAAGTCGCCAAATTCATCAAGGGATATATCACCTAGTGCACCATAATTTCTTTGCACTACACCAGGTATACCGCTTGCAATGGAGTCAAGAGATGCATCTGTACCTGCTGCATCCACTGCAAGTCCTATTGCCCATATGGTATCATAAGAGGAATATGCATAAACATTAGGGGTATCATTTGGGAATTTAGACTGTAAATTGGTGTACAAACCAATATACTTTGGAGAGGCAGGGTCTGCATCAAATATACATGATGTAAAATCAACATCAACTAGGAATTGCTTTATCTCCGGATCATCAACAAGACTGGAACTGAGTACTTGTGCATCAGAGCCTATCCAGGACACTGTACGTAAAGCAGGATATTGTAGTGATTCTCGTACAATGTGCTCCAACTCAAAACCGACATACAAAATTGCAATCTCATCACTGCCAAAAGATGATGCACTAACTGCATCAGCTAATCCACTAACTAAATCTGGGAACTGGCCTTGACATGTAATGTCGGATTTGTCAGCACAGAAAGCATAGGTTCTAGCAGTATCATCAACTGTGCCCCCAAGATCTGCAAATTTAGTACTAGTGGATTCTGCAAATCCAATACCAAATGGATCATCAATGTGTAATGGAATCAATTGTCTTTTGCCATCATCATACAATAAATTGGCAATGACAAGGCCATGTTGAAGATCACTGGGTGCTAGCCTGAATATATTATCTGCTACAGCAAGGGATGGAGCAGTAGAGCAACAGCTAACCAAGGATAGATCAGCACTTTGACCTTCAATGAGGTCTGTCTTTATCTTTTCTAATCCAGATGATATGGACGGACCAGAGATAAAAGAGATGCCATTATTATAAAGATCTTCAGCTTCAGCTAAAATCACATCAGGATTTACTTGGGAATCCCTAACGTCTATGGATAGGCGCCAGTCGGCATTGTTTTCTATCAAATATCCATTAAAGTCTGATACTGCTACAAAGGTAGCATATTTCCTGTGGTCCCCTGCATCATCCTGCCTGCCAGTTTCTGGAACTATGGCACCAATACCAAATACGGTTTTATCAGTTCTCACCCAAGATGGATCTCCTGTATCAGATACACTAATTGTATAATAAGCATCAGGTGCATCTAAATCACCAAAAATATTTAGAGAGTATTGCCCTAATGTACCATCATAAGAAGTGGCAGGATCATCCAAGTCACCTTTTATTAATGCAAAATCATCACTGTGTTTAGTTACCAGGTCGCCAAAAAGTTTCACACTATCATGTGCAGAGTTGTGATATGAATGATAATTTACACCAAATGGTTTTAATGCGTCTTGTAGTTCTAGTGAGAGAATATTTGACTCTATGCCAAATATGACAGAAGTAAAGCTTACCTTCCTAGCAAATTCTAATGCCTTACTATTCTCCAATATGGTAGGGTCATATCCAATGGCGCCAGATGTATACCATTTTAGATTACCTAAGACACTATCAGCTTCAATATTATCAGCCAAACTAATAAAATGAGAATTCAATCCAATAAGCAATACTGCGATTTCTGCATCAGCAGGAGGATCTGTTCCAGCAGTTAGTGCAGTGTAAAATCCTTCCATATTTGCCACAGCTACTGAATAATCTTGCTCTTTTGTTAATGCCTGCACGTTAGTATTGTCAGGAAATGAATCACGATAATCTCTACCCCATTCATCGTCTGTGTAGAAGATTAAAAGTTCAGTCTTTCCATCAGTCGCTAAAATCTCTGTCAATGCATTTTTTTCATTTGATAGATCTGGCACCAGTCTGTATATGTTATCTGTTACAGCAAGGGATGTAGCAACAGATGAAGGAGAAATTAAGATAGCATCAGTAGAATCAAAAAATGGCTTTGCTTGTGCAACACTGGAGCTAAAAGTTACTCCTGCAAAATATTTTATCTTCTCATCAATAACATATGGAGAGGCAAAGACAAAACCATCATGCAAGACAAACCATGCACGTCTTGTTTGCTCCAAGCCAGTAACAGGGTCATCAATGGTGTAACTTACCCAAGTACCAGTACTACCAACAGACTCTAATTCAGATAAAATCTCCTCAGGGCTCCTGTCAGGTGTACTTACATCTAAAGAATTAACACCAACTAAAGAAGGATATTTGGCATTTGCAACTATATCAAGACTGGTACTATGAATTACAAATGGGTAAAACAACTCTGAATCAGAATCAAATGAACCAGTAATTCCTGCAAACTTGTCATCAGCAGAATTAGCATCATATGTGGCAATTGCTGCATCAATTACCTCCACTAAGAGAGGCTTGTGACCTGCATCCCCAATAGGTGGGTTGTACCCTGCACCGATAATATGTCCAGAAGGCTCGTGTAATACAAGCAAAGAGCGCTTGATGCCATCAGTGCCAGTTACAGTATTATCAAAAGTATACTGCCACCACAACTCTGGAGCACCACTATCAAGTATATCATATGCAGAAGCAAAGTCCCTATCAGAATTACCTACCAAGTCATTAGCATTTTGGCCAACTAGATTATCATTAGTACCATGAGCTATAAGGATGCCATCCTTATCTATAACAAATGGATAAGGGTCTATAGTAGTAGAATTATCTATTGAAAATGTTCCAGCATCAGCATCATAACCGGCTATGGCTATATCTATAACCTCAATTAATGAAGAACGGTAAAAGTCATCATATGTATCAAAGTATAGTGCATTTAATGCAGGTAGTGTACCATTGCCGGTGTTTATAGTGTGCAGTTGTATGTCAGCATCATCAAAGTTTTGGGCAGCTAGTGCCATAGTTACTGCAAAGTCATCCTCATAAAAGAAATGATTGTCCAAATCAAGCAATACGCCCACATTAATTATATTGGAATCATCATCATATGTTATAACAAATGTATTATCAGGATAATATGTGCCAATTCGTACCCAGTTGCTGTCTTCTATACCAAACACTCCAAAGTTAGCGGCATCCAAGTCTCCAAATTCATCTAGTGTGACATCACCTAATGCACCATCATCATTATCATTTATTGCCTTCTCTAAATCCACTTGTCCATAAGTATAACCTACACCACCAGCTGCATCTATTGCCAGTCCTATTGCCCATATGCTGTCATATGCAGAATATACATACTTTAATGGAGTATCATCTGGAAATTCATTATCCAATGCTGTTTCTAATGATCTAAATCTTTCAGTGTCTGATTCAAACTCAAATGTGCATGACCTAAAATTTGTGTCAGTTAAAAACTCTGCAATATCTTTGTTATCTACAAGCTCTGGTTTTTGTACATCAGCATCAGAACCTACCCATTGTACCAGCCTGAGTGCAGGATATTTCATAGCTTCTGCTATAAAGTCAGGTGAATGAAATCCGACATAGAGAACAAAAATTCTATCAGCACCATTTGATCTGATTTGTTCTAGTACTATATCATTTAGATCAGAGACAAGATCTGTAAACTGACCATTACATGTACCATCATCTGGATCAGGACAATCTGCGTAGGATAATATGCCGTTACTAGCGTAAATTGCATCAGGATCAGTCTGTTCTTGATATATTGCAGTACCGCCTAGTCCCTCAAATGTCTCAACTGTACTATTAGCTAGTCCGCGGCCAAAGGGATCATTGACATAAACAGGGATTGCAACTGTCTTGCCTGAATTATACATTAGATTTGCAATGACTGGTCCATGCTTTGCATCACTTGGAACCAAACGATAAATGCTATCAACTACAGCAAGTTCAGGTGCAGTAGAAGACTGGCTGACTAAAGACAAATCAATAACTGGAGGTCCTTCAATGTATGTCTTTATAGCATCAACAGAAGCGGAACGTGCAGGTCCGGAGATAAATTGTATGCCCTCACCTATGAGGGATTGAGCTTCTACTAATGATGTAGCAGCATCAGAAGCCGTATCTCTAATGTCTAAAACAAGACGCCAGTCTGCACTTTTATCAGACAGATATGCGTTAAAATCTACAAGTGCCTTTTCTATTGCAAATTCTTCATGCTCTCCAAAGAATCCAAGTGAACCAGTTTGTGGAACCAAAACCCCAATGGTTACAGTGGTTTCTCTAGTTACAGTCTGCCTTACAACTTCCTCACTGTCAAATGACAGGACGGCATTGCCTACATAGGAATCCACATAATCAAGTGCGATGACTACTCTGTCATCCAATATATCTGGTATAATAGTTCTAGTTCCGATCACTCCGTCCAACGTAACACTGTATGTGCCTAGATTGCGGGGGTCAAATTCTACAAATACCTCATCAAGAGAAGGAACTACGTAAACATCAAAAGAGTTTGCCTCTATTGCCGTCTGGCCAGGTGCGTAAGTTATTGTTGTGGCAGCAGAAGTAGTTGCAGTGACCTCGTTAGAATCTGCGCTTGTCCCAGTAGCATTTGTTGCCGTAATGGTATACTTGTAATTTGTTTCAGGTTCCAAGGAATCATCAGTGTATGATGTACCAGTAATGTCCGGTATCTCTAATGTCTCTGTGCCAACAATTCTGGTCAAAGTGTAAGTGCCGACATCATCCACTGCACTCCAGAAAAGCGCTATACGTATGTCAGTGAATGATGCTAGTGTAAGTGCGGGAGTTTCAGGTGGAGCATCTTGAGCCTCTGCACTAGTAAATGACATTGAGATTGCAAATACGGCAATCAATACTAATGGAAATAGTACCTTATTCATGCTTTAGTAAAAAAAAGTGATATTATAAAGGTTAAGAGTAGATATATCAAACACTTTAGATGTATCCATGTGAATTGTTTTTATACATTTCCCACTTTTTTACACCCCAAGGCATAGCCTTCGCTAGCAGGTTGCCGAATGTCATTTATAATTTTGAGAATTTAATTTTTATTTGATTCAATTAAAAATAGATTTTTCTCGAATCTGCCTCGTTTCTCTGCCTTTTCAAGTTGAATTTTACCAAATTCTTTCAATGATGTGCCTCGTAGGTTTACAATTTTTTGAATGACTTCCACCATATCTGCAAGTTCTTCTACTGAACTACTTTCATGATATTCTTTCAACTCTTCATCCAGTTTTTTGTCTAGTTCTACTAGAAACTCTTCATCAGATAATGTTTTGATTTCACATGTTCTGCCATGTTCTTTGATGATTTCTGGAATCCTATCTCTGATAGCTTTATGATATTTTGTCAAATTTTCTCCCCCAAAAAGAATCGTTTGTTTATAAAGATCATCCTGTGCAGGATCAAGTTAACACTTCTCTGAAATTACGACTTGGGGAATTTTGGAAAAAATTTAGATCACTCAAATTTAAATGTCAAAATTATAAACCAAGCTTCTATAACTTGACATAACCCAGATTACTGATTTGCAATCCAACCGTTTATTCTTATTGCATCTTCTTCTGGGTTGGACAATACAATATGTGAACCGGGTGCAATATTGCATGTGTTTGATTTCTTATGCCAGGTCTTTTCATATTCTTCACATGTGTAATACGAGCCATCGTCAGATTCCATGAAACTTTTAACATCTGTCTCTGGTGGCAGTACAAAAATCATAAGACCATGACTCTTATTACTTGTAGAAAATGAATAGGATATATCCTCACTGCATATCTTCCAGTATACATACCATCCAGACTTTAGTACTTTATTTATTGTCCAGTCAATGTTGTCATAAACATTTTCGCAATATGATGATGAGGGAATACGTGGTGCAGGACTTGGAATATTGGGATTAGAGTTGCCTGAAGCAAATCTCTCTTTATCTTGGACATGATTGTTGGGGTTGAGCCATCCATCAGAACCATAAATTTTGGCGACTGCCTCAAGATTCAAGCTGGAAGGTGTCTTTGATTTTGAGTTTGACCTCTCACATGTTGGCACTCCATCTTCTACACTGCACATGAGATCACCTTTTTTGTTGAATGTATGACCAAGTCCGACTGCATGGATAAATTCATGACCTGCTGTAGCTGCTACATCTGCATTTGTATAGGGCTTACCATGATGCGTTGAGCATACATGAGTTTGAATTGGTGTTGTGGCATCTGGATATGCTACACCAGAATAATCTGCACATCCAGCATGATCATCATGTGTATCTAGATTTACAATAACGTCAGGCTTTGAATTAAAACTATACCCTGGCGCTACTACTTCAAAAGTTACATCCCAGTTTCCATCATATTTGTTCTCAAGCAAAGATTTCCACATTAGAATTCCCTCTTTGATTGGAATTATGTGCCCACTGACTTTCTTGTACGAGTCAGGATTTGGAACTATGGCAACATGTGGAGCCTTGTAAAAAGGCAAAGAATAAAACAATTCCATATACTCACTTCCTGTAGGAATGTAGTTTGGAGGAGTGGTTGGTAGGGAACCTGATATTCTCAATGGAATTGTGTTTGGGCATGCTCCACCAAATGATCTTGTGGGGTTTTTGTCACATGTTGTCAGCCTATACGAAAAATAGTTTCCCTCATATACGGCATACACATCTACAGTGCTGTCCTCATCTGCATAGTCTGCAAACCAGTTTGCAGAAAATCTTCCAAGACTATCAACATAGCCTGTTGCAAGCAGATCATCACCAGTGAACAGGTCTTCATCTTTGATATACACTACCTTACCTTCTGTACTAGACCCATCAAGTGTTAGTGTTCCTGAAAATGTGATTACCTCACCGACTTTGGCGGTTCTTGGAAATGAATCCAAAATTATGCTACCGCCATGTTTTAGAACACTCATCTCTTGGTTAGATGACCTGTCTCTTTTGTATTTTGAATCACCATCAAACACGGCATAAACATCAAAGTCTTTTTCTATTAATCCTGCACTTGCATTCCATGTAACTGAAAAATATCCATTAGAGTCTGTTCTTTTGGAGCCCAGTCTTTGATCACGGGAGAATGGATCATCTTCTAAAATTTTTACAAGTTTATTGGCAAGTGGTTGTCCTCCAGATGTTAATTTGCCTGTAAATGTAATTGTATCTCCTGCATAAATTGAAGATGGTACCCTGTATAGTGTAATTTGTGTGGAATATTTTGTGGAACTAGATGAGCTTGAAGAATGAGATGAGCCAGAATCATAAGATGAAACATTGACGTTGTATGTTGTACTGCGTGCCTTGCTGATATTTGATGTGCCATCATAAACTGCATAAAAATCCCATGCTCCACTACTTCGTGGTTGTGCAGTCCACGTTCCTCCAAATTGTCCATTCTCATCTGTGGTGACAGTTCCAATTACTGTATCTCCTCCAAAGTCAACATCGTCTTTGATGTAAATTGTTGCGCCTGGAACAATATGTCCTGACGTTGTGCCAAGCTGGCCTGAGAAAGTTACTGTGCTTCCTGTTTTTATCTGAGATGGAATTGGATCAAGTTTTAAAACCCCGGTGTATGACTGGGCTTCAACAGTAATGATTGTAGATGTACTGATTATGCATGCTAGGAGCAGAAGATATCTGATAGACATCCATATTTTGGATCATGAGATATAATAAAAAAGATCTGCTTGTATCAACAAAGAATGATGAAAATTAATTCAAATAGTAGATAATTCCAATGTTTGATTTTAAATTTTTCTGACTTGGAATTTCTAGTCAATTGCGCACAAGATCTATTGTACAGCAATAAGTTGAGACCTGAATGGACAGAACCCAGAAAAGATAAATCCTAATGCTTGTCTTTTCAAAATATTGAATTTTGATTATGCATCGGAGAAAGATTTTGAACAATTGTTCATCCAAATCATAGATGTTAGTGCAAAAGATAGATGTCATTTAGAATCCTATTTTGTTCATCTAACTGATCTTCTACTGTCATTAGTGATACATTCCTTCAGAAAGTATTGAGCGTTTGTACTAATCATGGAAAGTTCTTCAGTTCCATGTATCCGTGTGACTTGCAGTCTTGTAGTGATTTTTGATAATTTGCTCAAAATTATCACCTAGTCGGTTTAGTGATTTGTCCAGACTTGCTATATTTGCAGAACATTTCAGATTCCTATTGATCAGTTTGTCAAGATATTTTTCTGGAGGCAATGCGCCAAGTTTTTTCATATTACAGTCTTTACAGGCTAGTGTGAGATTCCAAATGTTGTCTTCAGCAACATAATCAAATGGTAATGACAGTTGCCGGATTAGGATGAACTCTTAGATCAATTCTTGATTTTTTACTATGTGTTTGATCAGCATAGTATGTTGCTACTTGTATTGATTTGCCTATTCCACCTTTTTCTTTTGATATGATTCCAATCGCCTGTCTTTGTTTTCAAATCTGGTTTCATGAGGATATTTTTTACAGCATCACAAACCCCTCTAAACTCATTGGAATATACTGAACCTCGAGGACTGTCGTTTTGTAGAATTACACGAACTGACAATTTTCATGATTGTAATAATAGAATTCACATTCTAATTGTTAATTTTTATCATATATCTGACCGTAACCTATTTCCATTCTTGTCAAAATCCATTTTACAATACAACACACCATTCCCATCATATCTCTTCTGCCATTTCCTATTCCCATTCTCATGGTACTCTATTTCATAATCTAATTTCCCATTATCATGATATCCTTTTTCCCATTTCCCATTCCCATGGTACTTTATTTCATAATTTAATTTCCCATTCTCATAATATCCTTTTTCCCATTTCCCATTCCCATTCTCTTGAAGCTCTGCTTCTAATTGCAATTGTCCATTCTCATAATATCCTTTACCCCATTTCCCATTCCCATTCTCATGGTACTCTATTTCATAATCTAATTTCCCATTATCATAATATCCTTTTTTCCATTTCTTATTCCCATTCTCTTGAAGCTCTGCTTCTAATTGCAATTGTCCATTTTCATAATAGCCTTTACCCCATTTCCTATTCCCATTCTCATAGTACTCTATTTCATAATATAATTTCCCATTCTCATAATATCCTTTTTCCCATTTCCTATTCCCATTCTCATGGTACTCTATTTCATAATCTAATTTCCCATTATCATAATATCTTTTTTCCCATTTCCTATTCCCATTCTCTTGAAGCTCTGCTTCTAATTTCAATTGTCCATTCTTATAATAGAGTTTTTTTCGTTTCATATTTCCATCCTCTTGATACTGTATTTCACCTTTTAATTTCCCATTTTCATGCTATTCTTTGTATGGTAGTTTTCCCATTATGTTTGATCCTATTAGTTTTTGAGTATGTATCAACCTTCACGCACAAATCAATATCATTACACAAAAAGATCCAAGATCAACTAACTATATGTGAATACAAAAAGAAGGAATTCAGATAGCATAAAAAATGAACCCAGATCCAGGAGTCGTAATCCATCGTATTCCAAGAAAAGTCCAAAGAAACAGATTAGGGCAAAAAAAGACAAGGGCATGTATGTTGACATTGACTTGCACAAGGAATTTCTTCTAGCAACAATGGATAATGACAGAAAGATATTACAAAACATAAAAGTTGAGAACACTCATAAATCAATCAAGAAACATTTTACAGACATACCAATATTGTCATGGAATCATCATCAGTCTGGTATGGCACGTATAGATTTCTTACAGATGAATTAGGATACAAAAATGTTACACTCTCAAACCCGTATCTTACAAAGGCAATAGCTGCATCAAAAAAAACAGGCAAGATTGATGCTATGATACTAGCCAGATCTTTTGCGCGGGGGATACATTGCAACATGCCATATTCCAAACAAAAAGATAGTAAAACATCGCCAGCTGGTAAGATACAGAAAAAAACTCGTTCAGTTTAGAATCTCTCTCAAAAATTCTGTTCATGGAATTTTGTTACAAGAGGGAATCAAGATACCCGGAGTCACGTTCACTGTAACATACAACAGAAAACTCATGTTACTAGATGACTATCGCATAGATGGATTTGTACGACAGATAGACTATCCTAATCTGCAAATTGCAGAGATTAATTCAAGAGTGTATGCTGCTGTAAAGACCAGTCCTGATGCCATGATAATAAAATCAATGCCAGGAATTGGTGACTACTCGTCACTAGTTATCGCATCAGAAATTGCAAATATTAACAGATTCAACAACTCTCACAAGTTATGCGCATATGCCGGAGTCGTGCTATCAGTTAGAAATTCTGCAGACACAATACACCATGGCAGTATAACCAAAAGGGGAAGCATGACACTACGATGGGTTCTTATCCAATGTGTTCATTCTCATGCAATACATGCCAAGAACAGTGACATTACAAAATTTTACAATCGCATTAAAAAGAAGAGTACTAGAATTGACTGTACTAAAATGCATAATATTTATCTGTATAGGGATATTTGTAGTTGCCGTCTTCGTGAATTCTTTGAATGATGAAATTAACAATAATGTAACATTAGTTGTAGAAATTGGTGTCGGAATTATCATTGCAATTATTATTTATAATATTTCTCAAAAAAATGAATTAAAGATTAAAGAAATGATCGAGGATACATTCAGTATTATTAAAAAAAGAGATGATTTTAGAAAAAAACAAGAAACATATATGAAAAAAATACTTTTAGGCGGATTTATCAAGATAAAAAATTGTATAGATCAAATATTACATAATGCTAAATCATATGAAAAAGAAAAAGATGCATCTCAGAAGAAACGGTATACAAATGCCATAAAAGATAATTGTAAACAAATTAAAGATATTGCTGAAAAAACCCTAGATAATCCAACTCTCATATCAAAAGATTGGTTGGAAGTAAGTAAGATAGATACACTCAAAACTCTATCATCCTTGTGTAAAAATAGTCCTTCTTTTGAGCATAATAATGTGAATGTTAATTTTTGTGAAAATATAGAAAAGATGATTGATCCTTGGATTGAAGATTATCGTCAAATATTAGAAAATAAGAGTAGGTCTGAAAAAGAGGTAATATCAATTTCTGAATCAGTGAGTGTACACCTGAAAGAGGATGAAAGCAGATTAAAAAGCACACCAATAGAATCGGAACCAAAATCTGTTGTGGATAAATTTCCCATTTCTGTTTCGTCGGATCGTACAGTGTATCCACTAGATAGTGTAATTCATGTACGGGTAAATCTTGGCAACATAATTAAGAAAGAAATCATAACTTATGAAATATTTAATTCAGACAGAGAGTTACTTTTATCACAAACACTCAATCCGTCTACTTGCAAAGAGTCAGAGTTGTCAAACGCCAATATTTTTCAAGCTGATTTTAAAATGAAAGGAGACAAATGGATAGTAGGAAATGAATATATCGTCAGAGCCACTCACGCTGCTTCATATGCCGAAGATTCATTCACGATTGATCAAAGAATGCCTGTTATTCAATCAGATAAATCCGTATACACGATTGGTTCTGACATGATACTGACTGTGATTGATCCTGATGCAGATAAAGACAATCAAATAGCTGAATATGTTGGCAATAGAAATGATTCCAAATTAATCATTGAATCCAAATATGATAAAATTGATGGCTATAAATTAAAAGAGACAGGTGATTCCACAGCAATATTTCAAGGAGTTGTTAGAATTTTGAGAATAAAAAAAGATGGAACAGTGATTACAAGAAATGTAGATGGAAAGATAATTGAGACATGGGCATAATCTATTCTAATTTTTAACCGATTTCTCAAATTATTCAAATAGAAAAAGCCAAGGATCTCAATCATGTTTTGTTCATTGGAATGATTACAAAACAAATAAAAATCCCTGACAAGATTCTATGTGAGTCATTTCTTATTAGTATTTTGTATCTGGTTGGAACACTATATCTGTATGAGAATGCAGTGAGACGAGGACGGCCATATGTCTATTCAACTGTTCTGATGGTTCAGTTATTCATCATAAAGTCATGGATGAGAATTCCAAGTAACAACACACTGCATTATTTTCTCTCAATCAAATGTACCAATGACAAATTACTCAAGGTTTGCAGACTAAACCAAATCCCTGACAGAAGGACAATTGACAGAAGATTTCAATGCTTGCCAATCAATGAAATTATTAACACTGTAGGAAATTTGTTTGTCTCAGAAGGATTGGTGAATAGTGAATCAGCATCAGTTGATAGTTCAATGCTAAAAGCTTCAGGTCCAGTATGGCACAAATCAGACATCAAAAAGAATCACCTACCAATTGCAGGAATTGACACAAATGCCAGGTGGGGATTCTCCAAATCAAAGGGTTGGGTGTATGGATACAAACTACACATGAGTTGCAGTACGGGAAGACTAGTTGTTCCATTATCTGCATGTGTAACTACTGCAAATGTCCATGATAGCAAGCCATATGAGAAATTGATTGGGTCACTTTCTGGATTGATGAATAACATACTGTGTGATCCGGCATATGATGATTCCAAACTATACGAGTCAACTAAGAATAATGCCATGAGATTAATCTGTCCGGTCAAAAAATACCCGTCTACGCCGCCAGCCAGAATAAAGTTGATAGGGTTTTACAATTCAGCAGTTGGTCGGAAATTATATTCTCAGAGAAAAATATCAATTGAACCACTCTTTGAAATAATCAAGGATACGTTTAACATTAGAACAGTTCCGGTGAAAGGATTTGAGAACGTACAATCATTCGTGCTGATTTGTGTGCTGGTGTATCAGTTGGCAGTGTATTATAATTGTGTAATTGGAAGTGGGAATCCAAGGATTGTGAAAAGAATGCTTTGTTGTTAGAGAAGAGTCTTGGTTTTTTTGTAAATCATTATGCCCAAGTCTCAGATAATTGATAAAATTCAGGGAAGTGAAATTAATGATGGATTTATTGGTGGGATGCCTGGAGATGAGTTGACAGCCATATACAAGAACAATACAGGTACAGCACGTCTTACATTCTTTATTGCAAATTTTGGCGCAACTATAGAACTTGACCAAAAAATATACAGGCCTACAGATAAAGTATACATTACAATTGTCGCACCTGATTTTAATTTTAATTCTAATATGATTGACAAAATAGGAATAAATCCTGAAAGCATCATAAATATTTGTACTCGTAAAGACAAGATGGAGAGATATCAACTGGTTGAAACAGGTGTAGATACTGGAATTTTTACAGGTGAAATTCAATTGGGTAGGAACGTAGGCGAACAGATATCAAAAACAAACGGCATTGGACCTACTGATGGAGAATTAATGTGTGAAGATGATGATTTCATAGAGGTTTCATTTAATTTGTTTGGAGATGAGGAGGTTTTAGGAAGAGCTAAGATAAAATCTGTTGTGAATAAACCATGACTTTGTAAAACCGCATCAAGGATTGAATAGAAAACACCTGCAGAAGCAACAAACATTGATCTTGATTTGGGTACTGACAAATATTTGGATTTGGTCAAGCCGGAACTAAAGTCGATTTTGTAAACAATTTGGGAAAGAGAATCAAGAAAATTACAATAGTCAATGAGGAGGATGCCATCAAAGTTACACCTACAGGTTGGATTGATAAGAAAATATGGCAAGAGATAAATGATATTTTGGGACTTTGCAAGTTTTGTTGGTTGTCAAATGGCAAGGACAGTTGCAGGATTAGGATGAACTCTTAGATCAATTCTTGATTTTTTACTATGTGTTTGATCAGCGTAGTATATGCTACTTGTATTGATTTGCCTATTCCACCTTGAAGATAGCATTGAGGTTAAAGCCTCGTATGGATACATGTCCGTCATCTTTTGATTGAAAGCATTCCCTAGCGAAAGCTATGCCTTGAGATGCAAAAAAGTGGAAAATGTATAAAAACAATTCACATGGATACATCTAAAGTGCTTGGATACATACTAATGATCATGTTTATAAATTCATGAAAAAGTATGTATCAACCTTTACGCATGAATCAACACTATTACACAAAAAGATCTAAGATCAACTAAATCATCATACAAAACATGTCAGGTTGTGGTCATGAGAAAATCATCATACAGCTACAAGAAGAGATAAAACAACTACAAGCAGAGATAAAACAACTAAAACTAATCACAGGGAATCTCATAGAATCAAACAAGGAACTGCAAAAAAAGCTGTCATATTATGAGAATGCGCACTCTCCGCCATCAAAGAATTCCCTTGAATGGAGAAAGCAAAAAAGACAACACAGACAGCCAGGCAAATCAAGACGTGGTGGAATAGCAGGACACGTTGGCAAGACACAGAAATTCAGACCAACTAGCACCAAACACCACAGATCAGATGCATGTCCCAAATGCGGTAGTGAAAATATTCATCAAACCAAAACCTGCAAAAGGATAATGGTTGAGATTCCTCCACCAACACCCTACGGTATAACTGAGCATGTTTTGAATCAATACATCTGCATGGACTGTTCTGATAATTTTCAAACCACGGGAAACCTTCCACTACATGGATGTTTTGATGGTTCAGTGATACGTGAGGTCGTCTCACTGTTCTCAAAGAGATTGCCATATGATACCATCAGAACCACACTCTATGAAAGATATGGATTAGAAATCAGCAATACAACCGTACAATCCATTCTTCGCAACGGTAGTGTGATGTTAGAGTCATTTTACAATACAATCCACAGCGAAATCGTGACTGAAAAGATTCTCGGAATCGATGAGACAGGATTTTCAATTGATGGAAATACTGGATGGATGTGGGTTGCAAGAAGCAAGACTAGTGCACAGTATGCCTTGGAGTACAGCAGAGGTGCCAATGTTCTAAAAAAGTACTGGAAGAAATTCAAAGGAACCCTAGTGTCTGACGGATATGCTCCGTACAGGACAGTATTTTGTGATAACACAAAGCAGAGATGCACTGCACACCTGCAGCGCGATGCCAAATATCTGGCAATAAAATCAAAAGACAAAAAGGCCAGGATTCTATACGAGAAACTCTCAGATATGCTAGGTCATGCCAGGGTTTGGAGTGTAGGTAATCGTCATACAAAACGGCGGGAAACGTACAGGAATGATTTACTAAAACAGCTGGACCGTATCATTGCACGATATTTGAAAGGTGATATGGAGATGGTTCAGTTTGGCAAGAAGCTAAAGACTGCAAGGAACAGCATGTTTACGTTTGTCATGGATGGCGATGTCCCGTCAACTAACAATGATGCAGAGAATTCCATTCGAAAGTGCGTGATGCAGAGGAATGTTCGCGGGCAGATGAAGAGTGATCAGGGCATGAGGATGATCTCAGTCTTTCTCACATGCTTTGAGACATGGAGAATAAGGGAATTGAACATGTTTTCTGAAATGGCAAAATACATCTAAGTGCTTAATACATACATGAAAAATGTGTTAAATATGGAAGATATTATAAAAACAGGTGAAAAAGCCCCTAAAAGTGGAAATTATGAATATGCAGGACATCCTGAGAAAAAGACAAGCTGTAGTCCAACTAATGAAGAGAAAATCATTCCACTTGAAAAAGGAGAAATAGCACCACCAATAAAATCATGTGAAGAACCAGCTTTATGGAAATTTAGAAATTAAAAATAATTAATTTCCACAATATACTTTTTTTCTATAATTCATATCTAGGTTAAGTAAATTTGTTATGTGGTTTCCACATTCACATGGATACATACTTATTTTAAATGATACTATTAATTTGGGACGATCTAATTATAATTCTTAACAATGTCATTTCAGGACTTAAGATTTTATGTGATTCGAACACGAGTAAGCTATCGGCAACTAGAAGATCAGGCATACAAGAAACAACTCAAAAACATATGAGCTTGCAGTTTCATACTGTCTGAAGTTCAACTGTTCAGTGCATCATCTATGAAAAATCTGCAACGCCGTACTGCCAATTATTTTCTAACTTATGTAATGGTAGAAGAATTACATGTTTTTATCAAAATCTTCTTTACCAATTCTACTGCTTTTTGAATATCGTCATTAGTTCGAATAGCAGATCTAAAGTCTCCAAGAGTATGGGTACCGATAGATGAAACATCTTTTACAAATGTGGATTCAAATATTATTTGATCATCTTTTTTTGTATTATAAGCAAGATATACATAATTTTTTAATGCCTCTATAGTACACAACACCTTGTCATTATTTTCTGTAGATATTCTAAAACCTCCATATGTATTAGTCATGTAAAACTTTGTATCTGGACATTCTGAAGAAATTTTATCTTTCAAAGTATTCCATAGATCTATACATTCCTTTCCATCAAGATGATCTTCTTCAAGAATATCTGGCTCAGAAGTAGGTATTGTTTGTATTTCTGGACACTTCCATATTGCAAGGGCTTGTTTAGTAAGATACTCTGTACGTTCTTGCATGGTTTGTTCATTCCATTTGTCATATTTGATTAAATCTCTAGTAATTATCACATTACTATTTTTGTACGTTTCACATTTCTTTGAAAATGATTTATTGCCAAGCTTTGCATTATAACCTGTAAATGTAAGATTCCCAATTTTGTCAATATATGATTCATGAATTTCTTTATGCTTGTCTCCAAGATCATTTTCCCATGAAGGGTTTAGAGTTTGAGGCATAATATGTTCTATTTCGAGAGTATTAGGATCAACCAATTCTTTAGTTCTATTGTGTTCTAGTCTAGCAAGTATGTATCTACACATGGTTCTATTGTTGTATAATAATACTTGTTTTAGTTTCTCTGCAAATATAACATCTGTATGGAATTTTCTATTTCCCGATCTGGATGTCAAAAAGTTCTCTATACTTTTTACATAATTCTTTTCATCTATCTTTGGGATCATCTCTGGAAAAACCTTGTTTCCACCTTTGGTTGTTTCACACACATAACTTCGGAGTAAATAACTGTCAACTAGTAATAGTATTTTTTCTACCTGCTCCTCATCAAGTATTTTAGCATAGTCTGCTAAAACTTTTAACATAAAAGAAAAGGCTACATTAGTGTCTTGAGTGCGTATGAATCGAAGTACTTTATAGATTTTATCAGATTCATGTTTAGATAAGGTCAAGATTTCTGCATAATATTTTGAATATTTATGCATGTTTTGAATTTCTTGTTCTCTGTCACGATTTTGCATATGGTCCTTAAAAAATTCATAGGTTTGTTTCTTTGATACTATTTTACCTCTATGCATGATTAGATAATTTCTTAAAAATTCATCAAAATCATCCTGTAACTCGGATTCCATAGGTTTCCAATATTTTTCGTAGAGTTCCTTTTGTTTGGTTTTGTTATGAGACATTAACATGTAATTTTGTATCATATCTGTATCAGACAAATTAAGACCAGTAGAATTCATACTTTCAAAAATAGCTTGTACGTTATTTTCGACATCAACCATAACGCTTACTATAGCAAGTTTGTTTATCCCCCTCCAAACCAAATCAATATTCAAATCATTTAGTTCAGTTTTAAAATAGTTATAATTTACAGAGAGGTTGCTTGATTCTGCTATTTCATTGTCATCTAATATATTTCTCAAGATTAAATCATCATCATCTGTCAATATTAATTTGAAACGTTTGTCACCATCATCATGTAGATTAAACAACAAGTTTTCAATTATACCTTGCAATTTTTCGTCAATACCAGATGAGCTTTTTAATGCTTTTAGCAACAACAGCAAAGTTGTCAGTCTTTGTTGACCATCAATAACTTGATAAATATTTACATCTACTGCATCAGTCAATTCAGGTAGATAGGTAATTGTTCCTAGAAAATGCTTTGAATTTGTATTATCTTTGCCTATTTTTTTAATGTCACAAAGTAATTGCTTACAGTGTTTTTTCTGCCAATCGTATGTACGTTGATATATTGGTATATTGAATTGATTTCGCCCGTCTAAGAGGGCTATCAAGTTTATGTATCTTGCCTCCATAGGTTATATTTTTTTGATGAGATTAAACATCTTTCTATTGATCTTTAGACTATTGACAAATTATTTTCAATAATCTTCTTATTCTTTTTGTCATCAACTACAAATTTACAGATACTTTTAGTTTTGACTTTGCTTCTGCACGTTGTTTTGATAAAGTGTGGAGCTGGACTCTACAAATCTCTTCTTTATTGGAGTATTGAGAATTCTATTTACCATGATTGGTAAATGTATAATTTATCATAACACCAAGATTGTGATTTTTCACATTGCTTGTCACAGGCAATAATTCTAGGTGATTGGGTACCTACAGCCTCTAGATTATTGTGGAATATTTCATAAAAATAATGGATGGACTTTGTATCATTTGCAAAAACAATCCCTGATGAATCATTGTTAGTATAATTCCTAGAATCAAGATACGCCGAGAATCTTTCCTGTACTTTTTATAAAAACAAGACTCTCTATATCATGAAAAGCAGGGACAAAATTTAATTTTTATTTGATTCAATTAAAAATAGATTTTTCTCGAATCTGCCTCGTTTCTCTGCCTTTTCAAGTTGAATTTTATCAAATTCTTTCAATGATGTGCCTCGTAGGTTTACAATTTTTTGAATAACTTCCACCATATCTGCAAGTTCTTCTACTGAACTACTTTCATGATATTCTTTCAACTCTTCATCTAGTTTTTTGTCTAGTTCTACTAGAAACTCTTCATCAGATAATGTTTTGATTTCACATGTTCTGCCATGTTCTTTGATGATTTCTGGAATCCTATCTCTGATAGCTTTATGATATTTTGTCAAATTTTCTCCCTCAAAAAAGAATCATTTGTTATGTGAATCATTTGTTTATAAAGATCATCCTGTGCAGGATCAAATTTTTTGAGGTAAGGAGTTACTTTTCTTTAAATTACATTGTTTATGAGAAAGTACTAAATTTCAAATTTACATCTGAAAATTTAAAAAAATTAAAAGAATTTTATTTTTTAGATTGGAAAGAACTAGTTCATGAAATATCAGAATTAAATAAATTTGAACCTAAAGGACAAGATAATTGGCAAAAATATTTTAAAGATTTGATAGTGCTTAGAAATGCTGTACCGAATGAAATTAGTGATAATAAAAAAACTGTATGTACTGTTGCATATTCAAATGAACATGGTTTGATTAGAATTTATCCAGTACCACCAAATGCTCCTATGAAACGCTGGAACATAATTTCAATTCCTCTTGAACGTAACAAACAGGATAGTAGAGATGAGAGTAAAGAGTTGCTACCATGTACAAGGGTTACACAGACTAACTCAAAGTGAGCGGAGAACAAAATACCACACAGATGGTAAATGGGAGCATTCCACTAGATCAGGCAACTTGATCAGAAAGGAGGCGATGGTAAAGTACCATGATACACTTCAAAATAATGATCAAAGCCTCTAGTAGAGTTTAATTTCACAATTGGTTTCCCAAGCACAACTTCAAGCTTTGCAAGATATGCACAAGTCTCTGGCAGTTCAGCTCCTGTATCACAAAAGAAATATTCCATATCGGCAACTTTGTCTCTCATGTATACTGCAAGTGCACTAGAATCTTTACTTCATGTATTCCACATACATGTCGTACCATAGTCAGTATACTCTTTCATCGTGATATAACCAAGCGTTAAAAATCGATTAACCTGAGCATTATGGCATTTTAATAACATTGAATCCATACTCATTACAAGTCTCGTAATGATTGCGTATCTCACGTTTCCATCCTAATCTTGTATCAATTAATTTAATGGAGTGATCCAAGAGTGGTATTTGATCTCTGTATTTTTTATTTCGATCTACCAGGCAGCCCTCCCAGCTCGGGTCTGGTAGGGAACCACTCTTTTTGAGGTTACAGTCCTGACATGCTAAAACTAAATTCCATGCATCATCTGCAAAGATATACGACCACGGCACAAAGTGATCCACATGTATGTAACCTGTCTCAAGCCTGTCACCACAATAAAAACAATGATTTGTATGTGTCAGATATGCATCACGGTATTTGCTCAAGGATCTTCTCTGAGGATCTTCTTGTTCTATCTTTGCTATTAGGTTGGGTAATGAACCGTTTATTTTTTCTAAGAATTTGGCCCACTCTGCAAGAACTGCCAACGAAAGTAAACTGTTATTGTCTTTGAAGAATCTAAATGCTTCGGGGTAAAGAGTTATCTTTTTTGCAGCATCATCATAGTCATAAAACACCTTCGTTAGATTTGAATATCTGCCTTCCACTATCTTTTGAAATCTTGGCACAACAAGTGATGTCTTTGATTTTTCATTACCAAAAACAGTCTTTAGGATGGTACGTTTGGCAAGACTCTTCTGTTCCTCATCAACAAGATCAAAATCAGCTGGCACAGAATCATTAAACACATCACGTATTGCTTGTATGACTTTGGGTGTACTTTTAATCTTAAAATCTTGTTTAATTTTGAATTTACATTCTTGATGCCAGTAATATTTCAGGAATTTGTCTGCAAGGTATTCGTATGGTATTACTCTATGTGCGTCATTCTCATCGTATGATGTTTCTTTACAATATTCTAACAGGGCACGAGCTAGGGCAAACTTGTATGTGTTGTCTTTACGTCCATTTCTAAGTATTGACACAAATATTTTTTTTGGATCATTTTGATCCACACTGTCAGGCAGTACACTCTTCTTTGATTTGTCTAAACTTACTGTGGGTTTCTGGAATGTCTGATTTGTATCTGTCAGTCTAATTATGCCCGTGCGTTTTGGTCTGTTCCAATCTACGATGATTTTTTTCTTTCTTAGTTTACTAATTTCCTGATCTATAATATTGTAAAAATCAGCTGATGTTCTTTGAGGCCCCCAGTATTTTGGGCTAAGCTGCAGTTCTTGGGCAAGATTTTCTATCAAATCCATTCGATTATGCCAAACAGGCATGTTTTCATACTTGCTTTGTGATTGATCATTTGGAATTGATTTGTGCTTTTTTTCCTTCATCTCTGCAATGGTTATGCCCGGTTGACTCAGAGAATATTTTAGAAATTCTGGAATATACTTGCGAAATTGGTTAATGGATGTAGACATGTCTAATTCTCACCAAATTTTTTCAACATTATGTTTAATTGAATCGCATATTAAAAATTATCAGATAAGATATTTGATTGCAAATTAATATCACTTGACAATCGTAAAAAACTAGACAAACATTCTGACGAATTTTTAGAAAAGATGTTATCTTTAATTAAAGAGGAAGTTAAAGAATTATAGTTAGTACACTTGCATCTTAGAGACATTTCCTGAATTTTCTTGATTTCAAGAAAGTGTTACGTTAGAGACATGGAATTATACGCCTGTTTTAGGATTCTGACAGTCCGGATCACCAAAATTGTACAGGTCATATTTTTAGAAATTCCGATTGGCAGTATTCAAGAATTTTTTATATCACTTTTGAGCAGAGGTTTTTTCAAGGGGTCGGGCAATCCTGAGATCCATGTTTGTCACTTTTGAGCACTGATTAGAATTTGTTACTAGAATAGACCAACTGCCAGAAAGTATAATCTAAACAACTTAATAGGATAATTTCAAAAGTGGATCATGCCATTAAATGTCGGGGATACTGCTCCAGACTTTGAACTTCCAGATACGGAATTGAAGTTGCGGACTTTGGACGAGTTCAAAGGGGGCAAAATTGTATTGTCATTTATCGTAGCTGCAAGCTCTCCTGTTTGTGAAGCTGAGCTGTGTACATTTAGAGACTCTTGGCAAGAGATCTCAGATCTTGGTGCAAAGATAGTATCAATTAGTAATGACGGTCCATTTGCAAACAAGGCATTTGCAGAAAAACACCACTTTAATTTTCCGTTATTGGGGGATTATAACAGCAAGACAATTCGCGATTATGACATATTGATGAAGGATTTGCTTCACATCAAGGACTATAATGCCGCAAAACGTTCCGTATTCATTATAATGGAGGACGGAAAGATTGGTTACAGATGGGTTTCAGAGGATCCATTAAAGGAACCAAACTATGAAGAGATCAAAAGTTTCTTGAAATAAGATTTTATTCTATCTCTGCAATTACGTCGCCTTTGGCAACGGTTCCAGCTTTTTTTACTTTGATTGATTTTATGACACCGTCTTTGTGTGCCTTGATGGCAACTTGCATCTTCATAGACTCCAAAGTACAAACAACATCTCCCTTCTTTACAGAATCACCGTCTGCAACTGAAACAGATACAACCTTTCCGGGAATCTGGCTTTTCAAGGCTAATTGTGCATCACCGGTACCGCCTCTGCCGGTATTTTTGTAAACAATTTCATCAAAGTGGGAATTAATGTTTAGAGTGATTGGGACATTATCAATTACAAGATTCATTTCATTTGTGGATTGTTCAAGATATTTTGCTCGGTGATACTTTTGGTCTAAAATAAACTCAACTCCTTTTGAACTCATATTGATAATTTTTAATGCATGCTCGTTGTCGTTAATCCTAATTACATATTCATTATTACCAAGATTTTCTGTTATCCTTCCTTCAAATGATTTTTCAATGTCTGGTATCTTATAATCCATAATTCATCAATCCAATTTGTTCTTCCAATTGGAATTACTGCTAGCATTATTTTGTACACGGCTCTTAAAGTATTCAGAGTGAATTATTGCAGCAGCCAAGGCTGCCTCACTCTTCTCTTCTTTTTCTTTCTTAAGATCTTCAGTCAGTCTATCAATCATATTGTGACGCTTGAGAAAATCGGTGGACAGTTCTCCATTTTTGTACTCATCGGAATTTAGAATTGTTTTGTATAGAGGAATTGATGTCTCCACTCCCTGAATGTAAAAGTCATTTAGCGCTGAGAGCATTCTGGTCCTAGACTCTTCAAATGTTTGACCCCATGTACAGAGTTTTGCCATAAGTGAGTCATAAAATGGAGAGACTGCGCATCCCGGATATAGATAAGTGTCACATCTAACGCTTGGTCCTGCGGGAATTGTAACATCGGGAATGGGGCCAGTAGAGGGGGCAAAGTCCAAGAACGTGTCTTCTGCATTGATTCTGCATTCTATTGCATATCCATTCATTTTGAGATCACTTTGTTTGAATGGTAATGCTTCACCATTTGCAATATCTATTTGCAATTTGACCAAATCCAGTCCAGATACAAGTTCTGTAATTGGGTGCTCTACTTGTAATCTTGCATTGATTTCAATGAAATAGAACTCCCCATCGTCTGCCCTTAGAAATTCAGCAGTTCCCAAGTTAGTATAGCCAACTGCATCAGCTGCTTTACAAACCAATTCACCTATACGGTTTCTTGTTTCCTCATCAACAATAGGTGACGGTGTTTGCTCAATTAGTTTTTGATTTCGCCTTTGAATCGAGCATTCTCGCTCAAAGATATGTACTGCATTACCATGAGTGTCTCTAGCCATTTGAAATTCAATGTGCCGCGTCTTTTCAAGGAATTTTTCTACAAGAATGGCAGATTTTCCTACTGATGCCATTGATTCTCCGGTAACAGATTCATAGCCATCGCGTAACTCTTTATCATTAGTTACTATTCTAATTCCACGACCACCGCCGCCATATACTGACTTTAGCATTACAGGATAACCAATGTCATTTGCAATTTTTTCTGCATCAGCAGCATCTTTTACAAGACCGGGACTTCCAGGTACGGTTGGAACTTTGGCCTTTAACATTGCATCCTTGCATTTCATCTTGTCACCACAGAGATCCATTGAATCTGCAGTTGGGCCGATGAAATTAATTTTATTTTTTTCACACAACCGTGCAAAGTCATCATTTTCAGAAAGAAAACCATAACCCGGATGAACGGCATCTGCACCAGAAGATAACATGACTTCAAGAATTTTTTCTTGGTTAAGATATGATTTGGTAGGAGTTGCCTCTCCAATGTGATATGCTTCGGTGGCTTGCTTTACGTGCAAGGAATTATAATCTTCATCAGAATAGACTGCAACGGATTTGATTCCAAGTGCCTTACATGTCCTAATTACACGTAAAGCAATCTCTCCCCTGTTTGCGACAAGTATTTTTTCGATCATTTCAAATCACAGATTGATGTTTCCGTGTTTTCTGGGTAGTTGTTTCTCTCTCTTGTTTTCAAGCATCTCTAGTGCTTTGATTAGCATGGGTCTTGTTTCGGCAGGATCAATTACATTATCAACTGTTCCATGAGATGCTGCAACGTAAGGATTTTCAAATTTTTCTGCAAATTCATCAATTAGCTCTTTTTTAAGAGACTCGGGGTCTTCAGATTTTGCAAGTTCCTTTCTATACATGATTTTTACGGCTGCCTCTCCACCCAAAACAGCACATCTTGCAGTAGGCCATGCATAGTTGATGTCAGTTCTAAGATTCTTACTTCCCATTGCAATGTATGCGCCGCCATATGCTTTGCCAATGACTAGGGTGATTCTTGGAACAGTAGCTTCACAGAATGCATAGAGCAGTTTACTTCCATGTCTAATTATTCCATTGTGTTCTTGATTGGAGCCAGGCATGTAACCGGGAGTGTCAACCAGAGTGACAAGAGGTATGTTAAATGAATCACAGAACCTAATGAAACGTGCTGCCTTGTTTGATGAATCAATATCAAGCGCACCAGCAAGGTGCATAGGATTGTTTGCAACAAATCCAACAACTCTGCCATTCATTCGTCCATAGCCAACCACAATATTTGGTGCAAACAATTCATGCACTTCAAAGAATTCATGATTGTCAACTATAGAGTTGATGATATCCTTCATGTCATAGGGTTGCAGGGGATTTTCCGGAATTATATTGATCAGATTGTGATCTAATCTATTTGGATCATCATCAGTTGCAGTTTTAGGTGGCTCTTCAGTATTATTTTGCGGAAGATATGAGAGTAATTTTTTGACGTAATCCATGCACTCGTATTCATTTTCTGCAACAAAATGTGCAACCCCACTCTTTGCACCATGGGTAATTGCACCGCCAAGGTCTTCAAATGAAATTTCTTCGCCCAATACAGTCTTGACCACATCAGGTCCTGTGACAAACATGGTTCCTATCTTGTCAACCATAATTACAAAGTCAGTCATTGCTGGAGAGTATACGGCACCGCCAGCAGAAGGGCCAATGCTTGCGGTAATTTGTGGAATTACTCCAGAAGCTAATTGATTGTAATAGAAGATATCTGCAAATCCATCAAGACTCATTATTCCCTCTTGGATTCTGGCACCGCCAGAATCCATTATTCCAATAATTGGGCATCCGGTTTTGAGTGCATGCTCTGTAAGTTTTGTAATTTTTTGAGCTCCCATCCTACTCAGTGTTCCACCAAGTACAGTAAAGTCATAAGCAAAGACAAAGATCTGTCTGCCATTTGCTGTCCCATATCCACAAACTACGCCATCTGTAAAGAATTTCTTCTTCTGCATGTCATATTCATGATAGTGGTGCGTGGTTAACGGATCAATCTCAGTAAAGGTACCCTCATCAAGCAAAAGATTGATTCTTTCACGGGCAGTTAGTTTTCCCTTATCATGTTGAGCCTTGATTCTATCCTGGCCCCCTCCCTGTAATGCCGTGTTATTCTTTTTAGTATATTCTTCAATCTTTTCAGAATGCATAACAGTGATCTAAAGCAAGAGGTTTTCCTATATTAATTTAATTTGACAACAGAGACATTGTCAAATTTTTACAAAAATTCAGGTATTGTCCATTTTGGAAATTCAAGAGTTGAGAATTATGAATTTCTTTTTGACTGATTTCTGGTAAGAGTCAAAAGCATCTTTCTCCTCGCTACACTTCTTACAGATACATAGTTGAGATACGTTTGGAATATCACAATTTTCCTGAAATTCACATTGTGAACAGCCAGCAGATGCACCACATACTGCGCATTGCAATTCATTGGTTTGAGCACATTTTTCATGTTTTACACCCAATCCTTTTGCCCATAATCCAATTTCATTGACCTTGATTTTTTCATTGCACACTATACAGGTCCCCGGAAACTTCATAGGGATTTTTCTCCAGCTCATTGGATTAGTTCGATCTCCTTGTCTATAACATCGCCAAAAGTTTCTTCCATGTCTAATTCAAGAGTCTTATTTTTAATGCAAAATAAGACATAAGGCAGACAAAGTGCCACAAAAGTACTGGATGACATGTGTAGTTTTTTTGCCATGACATGTGACAATGACTTTATTTTTTTGCCATCCCAACGAATTCTGTTAAGTAATGGCCATGAAAGATTGTATTGAGAATACCTGATTCTGTCATCATTTTGATACAATTCCACCAAAGTATCATTGAGATATCGTAAGAGTCTCCAATTCTGGGTTTTCATAATCTTGCCATAAAGCATATCAGCATTTGAAATTACTTGCAGGTATTTTGCAAGTGTTATATTATCTAGATCACTTGTGATGATACTGGAATAAAATGCATTGATCTTCTCTCGCGGATCAATTTGCATAGAATATAAAACGCCTCTGGCTTCCTCAATTGAATTTGCCTTAAAGAATGCATTTACCCCATCTTCAACATTAACACTTTCAAAAGACGTTTCAGTCTGAGGATTAAATCCAGTCACTAAAGACTGAGTCAAATTGATCATTGAGCGGATATCTCCATGTGATTTGCCAATTACCTTGATCAGAGAGCCAGGACTTAGTTTTGCACCTTCTTTTTTCAGAATGTTTTCAAGATAGACCCTCAAAAGACGAGGAGGAATTCTTTTGAAGCGTATTGTTTTAACCACTTTTTTGATGCCTTTCATTTTATCTGATGCATCATCGTTTGCAGCAAGGATGATGGGTACTGTAGGTTCTTTTAGAATGTCAACAAGTGCCGCTGCGCCACCATAATCACCACGACCATGAATGCCATCCACCTCGTCAACAAATATCATAGGTGTTCCCAAAACACTCACATTACCTAAGACAGGTGTAAGAATTTCATTGATTCTGGACTTGCTTCGTGCATCACTAGCATTAAGCCCAATCATGTCATATCCAAATTGTTTTGCAACAAGATAGGCTATTGTGGTTTTTCCAATTCCAGGCGGTCCAACTAAAAGAAGGGGTTTTGTTCCTTTCTTCCATTTTGCAAACCATTCCATGATAGCGGCACGGGGTTCTTCGTTTCCTATCATATCAGAAATAATCTGAGGCCGATGTTTTTCAGACCACATCAATTTTATCACTTTGGAAGTTTGGATTCAAACTCGGACCATCTGTTGGCTTTTTGTAATTTATTATACCAATACTGGTTATAATGCTCTACAGTCAAAAACAAAAATTCCAGAAATTCTCTGTGTGAGAATCCATCAGGTAACAGTTCCAGGGTAAGACGGGCATCCTGCAAAAACAGATTACTCTTTTCCAAAGTAATTTCAAATCCTTTCTTCACATCATTTGCTAACAGTGAATAGTAGAGTGGCCAAGAAGGTATCTTTACAAATCCATTTTTAATCGAGTCCTCAATTTCATTTCCACAGCCAACACCTTCTGCAGCTCTTGCCATACCCAAATAGAAAATTTCACCTAATGGTCGTTCTGCCAAAGCCATGTTTTTACCTGCAGTGCCCATTACTGCTCGATATTTTTTGTAAGATAGGGTCATTTCTTCTTCAGTAATTTCAGTAGGTCTTGATTTTAATTTTTCATCAAGATATTGTCCTATTCTTGCATCTTTGAATCCCTCTTCAAATTCTTTTAGTACTTGTTCACCACCCTTTGAAATTTTATCACGAGCCAATTTCAAGATGTATGGGTTCATTAGTTTGTAATCATCAAGAAATTCCAAGTCTTCATCTCTATCTACAATTCTGTCCATTGGCTCACTGAGATCTATTGCTAAGATATGTCCCTCAACCACATCCTGTTTTAATTGAGGATCATCTCTTCCAGCATAATCTGCCGCAGCGTCAAACAATCCATTGAAAACAGGAAAGGTCATTTTTACAAAATTTGAGTTTAAAATTCCAAGTACCCGGTCTTTTAGTACATCAGGACTCTCTAACTTTGATTTTATAGGCTCAATTTCTGTTGCATTCAGTATTATTTCAGTAGAGCCCACTTCATCACCGAATGCCTGCTGAGTAGAATTTGGGTTAGTATCAGATTTTATTTCATTAAGAAGGCCTTGTGCAAATCTTTCGGCAAAATTTGGAAATTCATTTTCCGTCTCTTCTTTATACTTTTTAAATAACTTGTAACCTTTTGATTTGAACAAGCCCTGTTTGATAATTTGTTTACCAGGTTTTGTGCTCATCAAAGCTTCTTTACTTACAACAGATTGATCTTTGCCACTCACAAACGTAAATTTCTTTGTTGTTATTTATGCTTTCAAGACAAATGTTTACTTCACTTAAATTACGAAAATCTAAATGTTCAGCATGGAAGTAATAGAGATCCTTCGGGAAGCTTCAAATAGAATTTATAAAAATGTAAAAGATCTTGCAGGTACTGAGCAAGCTGCAGGGGATTTTGGCAGAGGGGCAGGAGGGGACATTTCACGAAACATAGACATTGTTGCTGAAAAAACAGTTTTAGATTATCTCAAAGAGATTGATTTTGAATGTACTGTTTTAGGTGAAGAATGTGGAAGAGTTGAATTGTCAGATAATTCTAAAGGATATATCATTATGGATGCAATAGATGGGTCTGCTAATGCAGTACGTGGCGTTCCTTTCTTCTGCAGTTCATTGGCATTTGCAACTGAGAACAAACTTAGTTCAGTTACAGATGCAGTTATTACAAATCTGACAAACGGGGAGATGTATTGGGCTTTGAAAAACAAAGGCGCATTTTTCAATGAGGAGCAGATCAAAGTGCATAACAGTGATCCAATATACAAAATAGTCGGCATCAACACGTCTGGGGCATCAGTGGATTTGATGAGACGATTACATCCAATATTTGAAAACCACAATCACACAAGACATTTTGGTGCAAATGCCCTAGAAATGGCACTGTTTGCGAGAGGATTGATGGATGTCTTTATTGATTTGAGGGATAAGATCAGAATTCAGGATATTGCTGCAGGGTATCTAATTGTTAAAGAGGCAGGCGGGTTACTATTAGATGCAGATTTGAACCCACTTGATGCTGACCTAAGTTATGATACAAGAGTTTCCTTTATTGCCGCTGCAAACCAGAAAATTCTGGATGAAATAGTATCGCAGATCAATCAGTGAACAAATTACAATGGAAGATTAAATTTTCACAAGTGATTTTATAGTTTTTCATACTTGAGAACAATAATCAAGTTTTGAGAATGAAAATATAAAAGAAATATTTTTATTTATAATAGGGGAAAAACTTCTTGTATGGTTTCTGAGATGAAGGCAAAGGTCACTTATATGGAAATGCTAAAAGAAGATCTTGTAATTATACGACTAGTTCCAGAAAATGGAATGCCAGAATACAGAACTGGTCAATTTCTAACTATCGGCCTTCCAATACCAGCAGAAAAAAAGGTGGTTAGAAGGGCATATTCACTTGCATCCCATGCAGGAAATAGGGATTATTTTGAATTTGTAATTAGATGGGTAAGAAAACCGCTTCCAGGCCGTGTTACAACCGAATTATTTTATCTAAGTGTTGGTGATGAGGTATCACTAGGATATCCTACGGGAGCCGCATTACAAATTAGTGAAAGGCTACCTAGCGGAAAAAAAGACGACAGGAGAGTTATTTGCGTTGGTGGCGGAACAGGATTGGCACCATTTATTGCATTTGCACACCATTTCCATGATACTAATGACAAAAGAGAGTTGATTATTTTACACGGGGCAAGTTACATTGATGAATTGAGTTACAAGCGACTCTTGACAGATTTCGAAAATGAAAGTGAAAGAAGAGGAAGAGATCAATGGAACTTTAGATATAGGGCAGCCATAAGTAGACCAAAAGAATTCTACAACAGATCTTGGTCCGGCCATATAGGCAGAGTAGAATCATTTTTCAAGCCTGATAAAAAAACCGGATTATCACCAGTAGATGAGATGGTAGGAGAAGAGATAACACCAGAGAACACCATAGTGTACATTTGCGGTTATCAAGGTACAATTGATGGGGTAATTGAGTCTCTTGGTTCAAAAGGTTTTGTTACTGAACACGAGAAAAATCCAGATGGAAGCTTTGGAATAAAGTTTGAATCTTACGGATAAGAGCGATTTTTCAAAAAAATAATTACAAAGTTTTGTTTGTAGAATTTAAAAAATCGGTTTTTAGCAGATGCGGCATACCTGTGGATTTTTATATTGTAGTATTTTTTCTAAAGTATGGCAAAACTCAAGTGTGCAGATTATGGATTTGAGTGTGATTTTGTAGCAGACGGGGAGATGGAAAAAGTAATCGATAATTTTAGAAAACATACTGATGAGGAACACGGAATAGACTATTCCAAGGAAGCAGTAATGCAGTTTCTCTTAAGAAAACAAGGCACATAGAAAAAATTAAGCATCCAATCTCTTCATTGTTACAGATAAGATAGGAACTTCTTTTGCAATAATTTTTTCAACTGCAGGGACGATTCCGACTCTGGTTTTAACACTATCTTCATAAATTTCGTGAACTTGATCTCTAAACAATAGTTTGATTCCGGGAAGTTTAGTAATTCCTTCATCAACAGTTCTAGGATCTGACAGATCTAAAATCAGCGTACCTTTTTTCTTTTCTTCCATCACCAAATGGATTCTATCATATGTGATTAAGAAATAATCACATGTTGTTGCAACAAAGATCACATCATATTTATCAAAACCAGACAAAATTTCATTAAACTCAACAGGGTTTCCCCCCAAAAGTGTCGTAAATCCAGTTGCACGTTCAATTTCCCTACTTGTTACATCAAAGTTGATGTCTTTGGTATTCAGAGTTTTGGCAACCATAGCGGCTAGCTCACCAGTGCCAATAAGTAACACTTTTTTCTTGGCATCAAGTCCTGTTTTTTCATCTACCAATTTTACTGCAACATCACCAAGAGAAAATACGTCTTTTGAAATTCCAGTGGTATCTCGCATTCTTGTGGCTAGTCTAATTACGCTTTCAAATAATTTATTAAGAATTTTGCCAGATACGCCCGCACTCTTTGCTTTGGCTAATGATAACACTATTTCATCAAACACTTTTTGTTTTCCCACAACAGGGGAATCTAGTCCGGATGCTAAACGTAATAGATGAAGATACACATCATCGCCTTTGTATACTTCGAGAGTTTGATCAAAATGATCAATGTCAATCTGTTCCAATGAAGATAATGGTATCCAGGTATCTTTGATTTGATTTAACACAAGAGTTTTTCCTTCAGCTCTTCGTGCATCAGGGGAATCAGAAGTTTCAACATTGCTTACTAAAAAGATTTCAACCCTACTTGCTGTTTGAATGATGATGCATTCATCAACCCCAGAGATTTTTTTGAATTCTTCGGATGCTGCAAGTACATCTTTGAAAGTATACTTTGCTAATGCATGTAGAGGAACATTTTTGAAAGTGACTCTTGCATTCATAACATCAAAGTGTACCTGACTCATATCATCACCATTAAGATTTTAGCTTGTCTCGTCCACCTTTAGCAGTTCGGAAAACATTCATTCCGATATAGAAATTTTCATGTAATGATTCCAAGTAAGTAATGTCATTTTTGGCGTTTTTGATTTGTTGTGCAGTGGATTCGGGATCATTTTTTAATTTTCCAAGTCTTTGTTTTGATTCCTCTAAAAATTTATCAACTGCGTGTTCATAGTTTGAAACACCGGCAAACTCTGGACTAAGAACATGTTCAGGAATATAAGCAGGGGTTGTATCTTGAAACAACTCAGCTTTTCTTGTTATAGATTCCTGTTCTTCTGCTGAAAGAATTGGTCGTGGGAATCGATCTTTTTTATCTAACCAAAATTCTGGTTCACCCATCTCTCGTCTAAAGATTTCCTCACCTTGTCTCTTGAAGGTGTAATCAGGGCCTTTTGCTGCATCTGCTTTTACTTCATCAGCAATTGCTTTGTATTCTGCTTCTGCTGCTGCTTCAGCTTTTTCTTTTGCAGCGGCTGCTTTTGCAACAGCTTTGTTTGCCGCAATCTCTGCTTTTTCAGCTGCTTTTGCTGCTGCATCTGCCTTACTTGTTGCATCAACTGCAGATTTTACTTCTTTTTCAGATTTAGTTTTTGCAGTTTTATCGGTAGATGGTTTATCGGTAGATGGTTTATCGGTAGATGGTTTATCTGATGCTGAATCTTTTGTAGGTTTTGCTTCTACTTTAGGATCTTTGTCCTCAGACATCAAAATTTACTAAAGTTGCCTGAATTTTAAGATTCTTGTATAAAAAATCATTAATCATTTCTTTTTAGCATATACAAATGTCGTTCTGATCGGTTGTAAAACGATTTTCCGCTAACCAAATTTTGTAAAAATTATGGCGCCCTCGGCGGGATTTGAACACGCGTCTCAGCCGTGACAGGGCCGAATTCTAGACCGGGCTATACTACAAGGGCACAAATACTTTGAATCAAAATGCTAGATTAAAAGTTTCTGTCACAACAAAATCTTTTGTAAAAGACTAAATTATACACGTAAAGTATTTTTCATAAGGGTCTATGGCGCAGCCAGGTAGCGCACCGGACTTTTAATCCGGTTGTCAAGGGTCCGAATCCCTTTAGACCCGCCTCTTTTTGTTTACAAATAAAGACCCACCTGCCACTAATTACATGGATATCACAGTAGAGGACAGAAAGTATATACTCTAACTTTGTTGAATCAATCAAAAGTAATAAAACTAGACGAGGATATCAACGAGACCTACAGCAGTTTCTAGAGAAGATACCTGATAATTTTTTCATGCAATATCTGGATGAAAAATCAAAGTCACGTAATACAAAAGATCTTTCAGAGTCTTTAGCTATGAAAAAAACATTATCTCATATCTAAATTGTGCATCAAGAAGATTTCAGAAAAATCAGCGTTATGAATACTTGCTAAAAATCTGACGAATAATAGCGTAAGATTCGTTTTCAGTTACAACAAATCCATCACCAACAATAAAAGACTTGAGTCTTAATTTTTCCATAGATTATATTATATAAAAGCATCATAAAAGTATTTTCATGACTAGACATGGAGTTTTAAAAGAACGAATCATAGAAATAGTTAGTCAATTCTTTCCATGTCAAGAAAAAGAATTTGGCAATACAATGATAGAATTTTCAATTATTGTGAATCCATTTGCTACGGATTTATTCAGTTTTGCTATTGAGAAATTTAAAAATGTGGATATCATTAGAGTAACATGTATAATTGTGGCTACCCAAAAAGTTCAACAATCTTTAAAAAAACTATCTAAAGAAGATATGAAGAACACAATGAGGGAATTTGATAAAATATATCATGAACAATTCAAAACAGAATATCAATTCACAAAAGACTATACATCAATTCAAAATACAAAGTTTTTTCTTAGTCAAAATTTATCATATCAGTTTTTATTGGATTTGCTTTTTTGGAATGTCGCACTTGTAAAAAAGGTTGGAAAAATTTTTAATGCCATGGATACAGGAATAAAATCTCCAGAAATAGACCCAAATAATTCTATGTAGAAATAATGTCTAATATTTTTTGGAACGAATTGCTGAATGTTCATGCAAGCCCAAAATAGTCAGCAAAAACGTTTAATCCCTCTAGACTCGCTGCTCTTCTTTAATTTAGTTATTGGATTATTTCTTTAACTTGTTTTTCCAAGTTTTCAATAGATGAATTGATTTTATTTTCTCTTTGTAACACATCAGATCTGTATTGATTAATTTTTTGAGTTCTGTCAGAGATCATTCTTTTTTGCTCATCATATCCAGAGGATCCAAACGAAGTTCTATCCTTAAGAGAAGAAACAACAGTTGTGGAAGAAATAATTTTCGAGACAATTTCAGGATCAACTGTAGTACCTATTACGGATTTTTTAATTTCAGACAAAGTTAGTTTTGAAACAGGTTTTTTTGAATTATGAGCCAATTGAACTAAAATTCCTGAAATCTTATGAGTAACTCTAAACGGAATTCCTTCCTGAACTAATTTTTCAGCAATATCAAGTGCAATAAGATTACTTGACTCTGTTACTTTTTTCATCTGTTCTTCATTCACTTTCAAGGTTAGAAGCATTGATTTTAAAATTATCAATGCACCAATAGAAATTTTCGATGTTGCCCAAATGGATGATTTTATTTGTTGTAAATCACGTCCATAACCAGATGCCAGACCTTTGATGGTTGTTAGGATTGCAGTCAGGTTTCCAATAACTTCAGCAGTCTTACCTCTTGTTAGTTCTAAAACATCTGGATTTTTCTTTTGAGGCATTACACTTGAGGGAGACGTAAATTCATCAGCAAGTTCAATAAAAGAAAACTCAGATGTGGACCAAAGGATAAAATCTTCAGATATTCTACTTAGGTTAGTCATCAAAATTGAAATCATTGCGACATATTCTGCTACAAAATCACGCGTACTTGTTGCGTCAATTGAGTTCTCAACAAGATCATCAAAACCCAACATCTCTGCGGTGCTATGCCTATCAATTGGGATACTTGTTCCTCCAACAGGTCCTGCGCCAAGTGGACTTTGATTTACTCTCTCAAAGGTTCCATAAAGTCGTTGAAAATCTCTGGACAAAGCATCGGCATGTGCCAAAAGATAATGAGAAAACAGACCAGCTTGAGCTTGCTGAAGATGAGTGTATAGTGGCATGATAGTTTTTTGGTGATTTTTAGCCACAGAAACAAGAGCTTCGATTGAATCCAAAAGGCAATTGCAAATGATGTTGATATCATCTCTAATCTTCATTCGAATATCCAAAGCAACTTGATCATTACGTGACCTTGCAGTATGCATCTTTCCCCCACTTGCCATTCCGGCCTTTTTGATGATTAGTGATTCAATTAATTCATGAATATCTTCTGCATCTGATGATGCGTCAAATTTTTCTTTTTTCAAATTCTCTAATGCCGACAAGATCTTTTTTGCATCGTTTTTTGTTATGATATTTTTTTGATATAACATCAAAGTGTGAGCTTTGCTTCCAAGTATATCATAGAGTGCGATTTCAGAATCATCATTTACTGATGAAACGTAATCTAAAGTGATATCACTCAGATCATTACCAAGACGGGAGCGATACATTACCTAAGATTCTGATACTGGTAAATTTATGTGATCTGTTCAAAATGTTGGTAACTAGTGATATACGAATTTTATCCAAGATTTTTCCATGTATTAATTTTGAGTTCTGTTGGGTTATCAGATGATGAATTCAAAGTGATGTGAAATCACGATCTTATTCGGATTCAAAAATTACAAGGTATATTGAAAATCAAACAATGTTCAGTAAAGCCCCTTTATCTGAATACATCACAATATCTTCCAAATCTGAGATGATTCAGTTTGAAGGAAACGAGCTAGTCGGAAGTGGTCAGATGGACATATAATACTGATTCTGAACTGTCTTGCTTTAATGTGCAAGAGGACAACTCCTCGGTGTACAGTCTAGAGTATATGTGAAGGATTATTCGCAATATAAAACGAGTAAGCAAGAACGTCAATATGGAATATGGAACACAGACATCAATTCATCTTTTGTTTGAGATGAAGCCAAAGGCTAAATCTGAATATTATCTTGCATCAAGAGTAAAAAATTAAGATTAAATATTACTTTGATGGATTTTTACTTTGTAAATGTTGTGAAATTAATTCCTTTAACTCTCTTTTATAATTCTCACGTCCAATGAATTTCTTTGTCTTGCCACGCTTGATTAATTTCTGCTTTTCTTGTTCTAACAATCCTAGTTCTTCTAATTGATTTCTTTTCCATATCAAAGCACGATATATTGCCATAGGAACATTCTCTGATATGTCTTTTTTTCTAAATTCTTTTGCAAAAATCATAAGTTCTCGTAGATATGATTCAGAGAGAGCAAAATCACGTTGCAATGCGTTGGCATAGTTGGTAATATGAAATATGTTACGGGTATTGTTGTGAAATTTGCGTAACATTTCTCCCAATTGCCAGGATGTTACACGTGGTAAGTTCTGCCGTTTCTTCTGTATATTTCCACCGTAAAACAGTTCTTCGGCTTTTTTTACTAAATCAAAATAGTCCTTTTCAAGTTTTTTGATCTTTTTTCGCGTATCTTCTCTCATTGTGAAATAATATGTAGAGTCCAGCATTACACCTTTTTTTGTATCTCCGCTAGGAGATGTAACCTGAATTATCTTTACGGGTATTTTTTCCATAATTAGTCATATGTCGAATGTAAAAGATCTCTTGTTTTGTCAAACGCCATGTTTGCGTCCCAATTCTCAGCATCAACTTGATAACGCACTAACGCCTCTATTACGATTCTGTATTTGTGGAATTCGGCAATGTATGTGCCATTAATTTTCTTGTAGAATGGGTGTCCAATATTGATAATTACGGCTTTGTCCTTTTCGCTTACATACGCTTCCATCTTTTCAGTTTCATCGTGCTCGATTTCACTTATGCTAATTCCACGTGTATTTCGAATTTTTATTTTGCCTTGTCCATCACCCTTGGGATCTAATATGATGCCTGTACCCTGCTCCTGTCCAAAAATTGTTGGATTGTCAGTACCTTTTCCTCCGCCTGATTCCTGAGATCCAGGTGTTTCTGAAATTGGTTTATCGCCATCTTTGTCAGAACCAATAGTTTCTCTGGGTCTTTTGGCAAGAAATGGATTCAGATCTTTGAATTCGTTTGATTGTAGCATAGTATTTAATTTATCAGTTAATTTTTCTAGTTCTACATTTTTGGTGGCATCTTTCACCCTGTCTTTGTATAATCCTTGTTCTTTAATAAAATCCCAGAACTTGTTTCTTATTTTGTTTCTGATTTTTGTCACATTTCTATTTTTTTCAAAACCCTCTTTGCTTTTAAGTACAAAACTTGCCATAAATGTCACATCTGCGTAACAAAAAATTCTTGCCCCAAAGTTATTTTTTATGCTTAACACTGTGTCTATTTTTTCATTTTCTATTCTCTTGCCATGCACTGTATATATTATGTTCTGAAAATCATCATCAAGTTCTTCATCGGATATATAAAAAAATATTTTTATTTTTTGGGAATGTATAGTGGTGCTTTTAGAAAAATGTTTTACTTTGCTTGGAAATTTTGGTTCTAATATTGTTCCGTTGATTTTAATAGTAAATAATTTTGTAATTATGGCATAATTCCACCAAAAGTGAATGATTTTTTCTATATCTTTTTGTAGTTCTTGATATTGTTCAGATGCCAATTTACAGATGAATGTTGTTCCATCTTCATGTGGAAATTTTCTCAAATCGACAATATCTGAAATTAAATATTTTTTATTAGTAACATATTGTGCTCCTTGATCTGTCCATTTCCATTTTGTTACAAGTTTTTTTGATTTGCCTGTAATTGTTATTATCTCTGCGTTTTTATGTGATGGAAGAAATATTTTTGCTCCTATTCCTACAAATCCTATATTATCTCCAACTGTTTTTGATGATTCAAACAATGTTTGATATTTTTTGTCGAAAAACTTTTCTGGAATTGGTTCAGAATTGTTATGAAATATTATGTATTTGTCACTACCATATATTCTAAAATTAATGTCTACGGTTGGATTTTTTGTATTATGTTCTGTGAATGCATCCTGTGCATTTGCAATAATTTCTTGAATCATAGTGATGTGAGCAGGATATTTGTATGATTTTAACTCCATTTCCAAGGCACGTTTGGAGTTGACATGCATGGACTTCCATTCAATCATGACATAACTAAATCCGCCTCGTATTTTTAAATATGTAAATCATATAAAAATTACTTTTGCCAACCATTTGCATTATGTCAAATCTACTGTGAAGGTTCTAAAATGATTATATATAGCATCAACGCTTTTGCCCACATGAGCCAAGATATCAAATTAATGCGAGTGAAAATATTTGACGAGTTATCAAAGATTGTGGATCCAGAAATTAACACATCAATTGTTGATTTAGAATTAATTGATGAGGTCGATATCAATGACAGTAATGTGAAAGTTGATCTGCATCTTACTAGTCCATTCTGTCCAGCAGTATTTGGTTTTAAGATTTGTCAAGATGTTCATGACAATCTTTTGAAGGTAGATGGAGTGGATGATGTCAAGGTAAATGTTTCAAATCACTTTATGGCAGAACAGATCAACAATCAGGTAAACAACAGCCCAAATCCAAAAAAACTAGGTTAACTTTTAAAACCTAGCATATATCCTCGAAGTAGTTGTATTCCCATTGCAGGATCAACTCCTTTTGGACATACCTGACTGCAGGACCCAGCAAAGTGACATCTCCATATGCCATGAGATTCATCAATCATCTTGAGTCTGGAATCTTTTCCCTTATCTCTACTATCAGCAACATATCGATATGCCTGAGCTAATGCTTGTGGGCCAACAAACGAAGAGTCTGTCGCCATTGTAGGACATGCGGCATTGCACAAACCACATTTGATACAATTGGCAAATTGGATGTATTGTTCTACTTCTTTAGGAGATTGCAAAAATTCTTTTTCATCGGATTCTATCTCAGTGTCATCTCGAATCAGATACGGCTTGATTTTACGATGAGTGTCAAACAATCTCTCAAACTTTACTGCCAAATCACGAATAATTGGAAAGTTGCTCATAGGTTCAACTGTAACAACATTGGAATCAAGCTCACTAATTTTTGTAAAACATGCAAGTCTAGGTTTTCCGTTAATCATCATTCCGCATGAGCCACATGTAGCTTGTCGACAAGAATAACGAACTGCCACTGAGTGATCAAAGTATTGTTTGACCTCAAGAATTGCCTCAAGAACGGTAGTCCATTTCTCATATGAAACATTAAATTCCATAAATCCGCTTGCATCATCATATTCAGGATTGTATCTTGAAATTCGAAGCGTAACTGACTTTGATGTCGCTTGTTTGTCTGCAACACCAGATACCTGTGCCATCTTCTAGACCATCCCCATGTTAACCATAATGATAGTCCTTGAGCCATATGCTATTAATCCAACCATTGCTGCAAGGCAACCATAAGAGACGGCTTTTTCGTAAGTTCTTCCTTGTTTTAACTCCAATAAAATAACTCGCAGTCCATTAAACCCATGGACTGAAATCAACACCAGGATTAACTCCAACATTACAGCATATGGAATGAATTTGTAGTTGGCAATGACACTCTCATATTCCAAAGATTCTGCAAATCCCTGCGTAAGACGCATCAAAATGTGAACTGCCACTAGTGCCACTGCTGCAATGGCAGTTCCGTAGTGAATCTTCATGATTGTACTTTCTCTCATCTTATTCACCAAACATTACCGCTAGCCCATACATCATTGCAACTGCTGCAAGAACAATTGCAGAGTAGATGCCTATCTTGTGTCTGTAGTTTTGTGATGCCGGATCATATGGATAATCAGGCCTGGCAGGTTTTCCCACACCAACCCCTCCATGTCCCAACATCACTCTAACTCCATTAACAGTATGAAATACACACATTCCAATTACAATTGCCAAAATAGCATGACCTTCAGTAGTTGCTGTCATTTCCATCAGTTCATCCCATCCAACTCGTCCTCTCAGGATATTACTTGTTTCATAGATATGGGCGATAAAATATGCTAACAGTCCCAATCCACTCAGTCGCATCAACAGATATGCAACTCGTTCTATCCCATAGCGACGAGGGTTGATCATTCCTCTAATGCCTTCTTTGTTTTCGTCCCGAGTCATCTAATATTTTCTCTCCACTGGCTGGTACTTTGTAATTGTGACTGGATGTGTTTTCATGATTGGCTCATCTGGATCATAGTAAGCAAGTGTATGATGTAAGAAGTTTGTATCATCACGTTTAGTATGATCTGTTCTAGCATGTGCGCCACGAGATTCTTTTCGATTAATTGCGCCAATCAACACAATCTCTGCCACTCTGAACATAGAATCAAGTTCCATGACATTTGAAAAGTTGGTATTGTACTCTTTTGCTTTGTCATCAACATGTTTCCAGGCTTGCACTTTTAGTTCACGAATCTTTTTGAGACCTGCAACTAGATCAGTTTCATTTCTGTAGACATATGCCTTTTCATTCATGGTATCAGTAAGTTGCTGTCTAATTTCATATGGATTTACATTACCATTTCCTCGAAAAATCCCATCATAGATTCTTTTTTCTTCTGCCACAACCAAGTGATGGGGCCAAGGAATTGATGGAACGCCCTTTTGGATATACTCTGCTGCCAATTCTCCCGTAATTTTACCCCAGACGATGCATTCTGAGGTGGAATTTGCGCCTAGTCTGTTTGAGCCATGAACGCTATTACATGCAGCCTCACCTGCAGCCCAAACTCCCAGCATCTCTGTTGCACCTTGAATATCAGTATGAAGTCCACCCATCATATAATGGCAGACAGGTCTAATGTCAAGTAATTCTTTGGCAGGATCAGCACCAGAAAATTTGATGGAGATCTCTCTAATTCCGCCTAACTTCTCTTTGATTTTTTCATCTCCAATATGTCTCAAATCAAGCTTCATACAATCAACTCCAGTTTCATGTTTGAATCCTCGGCCTTCTTTAATTTCTGTCATTATTGATCTTGATACGATATCACGTGGAGCTAATTCCATTTTGCTTTCAGCATAATTCTTCATAAATCGTTCACCTTTGTTGTTAAGCAGGTATGCACCTTCGCCGCGTGCACCCTCTGTGATCAAAATTCCAGATGGTAAAATTCCTGTTGGATGGAATTGTACAAACTCCATGTCTTTTAGTGCCAAGCCGGCACGAAATCCCATATCCAAACCATCTGGAGTTGATGACAATGCATAGGTTGAAAAACTGTACAATCTTCCAGCGCCGCCAGTTGCAATGATAAGGGCTTTGCCTTTGATTGTGTAAAATGTACCAGAAGACAGTTCTATTGCAGTAAGTCCCATGAATCGTCTTCCATCGTGAACTATTGATGTTGCAAACCATTCGTTAAGATATTCTATATTTTCATATTTCTGACATGTGTCATACAATGTCTGCATTTCAAAAAAGCCAACCTTATCGGATGCATAAGTTGCTCTTGGAAAACTATAACCGCCAAAGTTTCTTTGATCAATCCTGCCATCATCTTTTCTGGACCATGGCATTCCCCAGTGTTCCAACTGATAGATTTCTTTTGGCGCTTCCACACAAAGTTTTTCAGCAACATCTTGGTCTGCAAGAAAGTCACTTCCTTTGACAGTGTCATAAATATGGGATTCAATGGTATCACCTCCGTCTTCACAAATTACTGCTGCAGTTCCCCCTTCTGCAGATACAGAATGAGAACGCATTACTTGTAATTTTGAAACAATGCCGATTTTGAGATTTGGTCCCTTTTTTGCAGCCGCTATTGCAGCCCTCAAGCCAGCAAGGCCAGAACCGCAAATTATCAAATCAAATTCTATAGAATCTACCATTTTTCAGACAAACTTGCTTTGAGTGGGATAAATATGTAGTAATTGGCAGGCATGATCCCAAAATATTAAAATATATCACTAGTGATATCACTAGTGATGATTTCTGAATGGCTTCAGAGAGTAGGAAGTTCAATTCCCAGGGGATTTTCAAGATATTTCATCTTAGAACTATTGAAAAAGAAAACACGTACTGGAAAAGAGATCATCGATTATGCAGTTGAACAAAGTAATGGGATTTGGAAACCATCTCCAGGATTGATATATCCATTGCTAGGCAGATTACTAGATGAAGGACTAATTGAGGAGAGTAAAGATGGAAGATACCAATTAACAAAGAAAGGAAAGGAAACAGCAGAGGATGTGGATAAGATAAATGATATTGTTAGAAAACAATTAGAGGTTTTGTTTAGACTCAGCAATGTGGGAAAATTTGTTGCTATGGATCTATTAGAAAAGATTTCAGCAATGGGATCTATCCTTAGTTCAAATTTTGCCCATATGACTGATGAAGAGACCAAGAAATACAAGCATTTTCTTGAATCAGAATTAAAGAAAATTCAAGGAAAAGAAGTAAAGAAAAAAGGCAAGGAAATTAAGATCGAATAGTAATGGAAAAATTATTTGGATAGTTTAAGAACCAAATAATATCTATGAAATGATATTGGATAATTTTTGAAAGTCATAAATAATTCAGGGAAAGAACACAATTATGAAAAATTTGAGAAGCATGTTAAAATCAAAAAAACCACTTGTTATTCCAGGAGTTTATGATGCATTAGGAGCAAAAATTGCCCAAAAAGTTGGATTTGATGCAATGTTTCAAACGGGTTATGGAACATCTGCAACTCTATTTGGAATGCCAGACTATGGATTTATTGGAGCTGCAGAAACAGTGGATAATGCAAGACGCATATGCAGAGCAGTTTCAGTACCTGTAATTGTAGATTCAGATACAGGATATGGAAATGCTTTGAGTGTATGGAAGATAGTAAAGGAATTAGAATCAGCAGGGGCGGCAGGGATTTTTCTTGAAGATCAAAGATGGCCTAAAAGATGTGGACACATGCAAGGAAAAGAGGTGATTTCACAAGCGGAATACACTGAAAAATTATCAGCGGCACTTGATGCAAGAGAGAGTAAAGATTTCATAATTGTTGCAAGAACAGATGCAAGAGCTACTGAGGGATTAGATGCAGCCATTGAACGTGGAAAACAAAACAAGAGAACAGGGGCAAATGCTGTATTTGTAGAAGCGCCAAGATCATTAGATGAGATGAAAAGAATTGGAAAGGAGATCAATGCGCCATTAGTTGCAAACATGATTGAAGGGGGAGCTACGCCATTGAGTTCAGCTGAAACATTAAGCAAGATGGGATTTAAAATAATTCTTTATCCACTGTCTGTTTTGTATGCCAACACATTTGCAACCATGAATATTCTAAAAGAGCTAAAGAAATCAGGCAACACCGCAAAATACAAACAAAAAGTTGTGAGTTTTGATCAGTTTAATGACTTGGTTGAACTTCCAAAATTCAGAAAGATGGAAGAGAAATTCAAATCTTCAAAAAGAGCATAAAAGAAAAAATTTCAAGTAAAGCGCAGTTATCCTGTGTTTCTCTTTACTTCAATTTCTATCGTTGAAACGTTTCTGGTTCTACCGTCTTGTGACTCTAATGCTTCTGAGCCAATTTTAATTTCTCCAATAGTGTATCCTGCACTTTCTGTTTTTCGTGCAATGATTTGAGATACATCTACAGCACGACCAATGCTCATTCCTCTAGCTTTGATGTGGACGGCTGGTAAGTTTGCCAATTGAATTAGCGAGGATGTTACATATGCCATCAATGGCTTCTTACCAATGAATATGGTATCCCTGGTACCTGAAGATTCTCTGGGTTTTGAATTCTGTGTGTTTTCTGTATTTTCTCTAGGTGCAGAATTCTCTGTGTTTTCTGTATTTTCTCTAGGTGCAGAATTCTCTGTGTTTTCTGTATTTTCTCTAGGTGCAGAATTCTCTGTGTTTTCCGGAGTTTCTTTAGATTCAGAAGACTGTGTGTTTTCTGTCGACATAGCATTCAACCACTTGAGGATAATTTAAGTTAAGAGTTTTTTGTGAATTTGACGAAAAAATTTTAAAAAATTTCAACCATTATTAACTAGAAAGGAGTAATTTCCTCAGAACTTGGAAGATATTTCAAAAGTTTTAGAATCAGGAAGTTGTGAAGAAAAAATCAAAATTTTAGAAACTCTAGAGTGTACAGAAAACCCAGAAATTTTAGAAAGGATAATTTTGAAATTGGATGATGATGATATTCAAGTTAGAGGAGAGGCGTTTAGCTCTCTTGTATTAAACGAAAATAAAATATCAAATTTTTTAATTAAAAGTTTGAATTCTGCAAGCAAAAACATCAGGGGTTTTGCATCATTGGTACTGGCAAACAGAAATGAAATAACTGCAATTCCAGAAATTATAAAGCTTGCAAAAGATGAGCACTCTATGGTCAGAGCATGCGCAATTGGAGCACTAGGGTATCTCAAAGCTCAAGAAGCTAGAGAAATTTTTCTTGAATCTTTGTCAGATTCTAATTTGGAAGTAAGAAAAAGTGCGCTTCAGGCAGTTATTGATCTAAATATCACAGTTTCAGAAAATAAGATGAATGAAATTAGTAGAGAAGAAGATCCTGAGATAAAAAAACTGCTTTTGCTATTGAAAAAGAAATAGTGGACCGGAAGGGATTTGAACCCTCGATCCGATGCATGCCATGCACCTATCCTACCGGACTAGACGACCGGCCCAATAATCAGAATTCTGATCGAATAATATTTTTCAAATTGGTTATTAACGTTTAGCGGTCGGTGAAATTTAGTATGAAACTAACACAAAAGATATTTAACCATAATTAATCATGATTGAATCGTTATGGTGGTAGATAACAAAGCAACTGTCACATATGTTCAATTATTAAAAGAAGATCTTGTAATTATCAGACTAGTTCCAAAAGATGTTCCAGTTCCAGATTTCAGAGCTGGTCAATTCATCACATTGGGATTACCAAATCCTGTAGAAGGTGGAAAAATCGTTAGACGGGCATATTCAATTGCATCTCATCCAGAAAATAAAGAGTACATTGAGCTTGTAATTAGATGGGTTAGAAAACCGCTCCCAGGCAGATTAACTACACAGTTATTTAATCTAAAAGAAGGAGACGAGATTCTCTGGTTGAAACCTACAGGTAAAGCACTAGACGTTAATGAAGAACTTCCAAACGGGGAAAAAGATAACAGAAGGATTATTTGCATAGGTGGAGGTACAGGTCTTGCACCATTTGTCAGTTTTGCACAGCACTTTCATGATACTGAGGACAAGCGGGAAATCATAGTTTTACAAGGTGCCAGCTACGTTGATGAGTTAAGTTACAAAGATTTGCTAACCTCGCTTGAAGACGAGAGTATTGCAAAAGGCAAGGACAAGTGGAACTTTAAGTACAGAGCTGCAATCAGCAGACCTCAAGAATGGTTCAACAGATCATGGGGAGGTCAAATTGGAAGAGTTGAAACATTCCTAAGACCTAGAGAGGATGGAATGTCACCACTAGAAGAACTAGTTGGCGATAAAATCACCAAAGACAATACCATATTCTATGTTTGTGGTTGGCAGGGAACAATAGATGGCGTAATGGATTTCTTAAAACCAAAAGGTTTTGTCACAGAACATGACAAACGCAAAGACGGAAGCTTTGAACTCAAATACGAGTCATACGGATAGAATTATCAAAAAATCAATCATTGAAATATGAGATTTGTCCATGAATTATAATTGATTACTGCACTATACCTTGCGCATCTAAATCCAGTGACAAACGCGCATGTTGAAATTATTTCAGAGTTGAAAAAAGAGGCCGATATCGTCAAAGTCATGCCGGTAGTTTTCAAAGATGAGAATAGAGAGATAAACAGTAAAAGCTTTCCTTTTAATTTTGAAACCAGAAAGAAGATGCTCATGTCAGTTTTTGAAGACTCGATTCAAATTACAGATGATTATGCATTTTTTGCTCCATTTAAAAAATACCTGCCACCTTTAATTAGATCAAGGTCATGGAAATTAAAAAAACAAATTCTTCGCGGAGTGGAGGGTGACTTTTTTTCCTATACAGGAGACAAAGCCGAAGGCTATATGCTAAAAATGTACAGGCTAAAACCAAAGTTGGGGGAAAGGAAGTCACTTTCTGCATCATCAGTTAAAGAAAAATTGTTTGATGCCGCGCTTGGAAAAGAGACAACGTGGAAAGAAGACGTCCCAGAAAGCATAGTCAAAATAATAGAAGAAGAGTGGGCTATAGTAGAGAAATTTGCAAACATGGAAGATAAAACTACCAGAGTTGTAGGAATGAAATTTCCTAAAGAAGGATATTCGAAATAAATAGAGATTAATACACAGTCAGTAAGAATTTTCTATGAAACTCCCGCTTTCAAAATATGTCTGGTTTGATGGAAAGTATGTTCTCACAGAAAATGCTCAGGTTCCAATTACTACTCATGCGATTCATTACGGAACATCAATCTTTGAGGGGATAAGGGCATATTGGAATGGAGGGAATCTCCATATCTTTAGACTAGACGAACATGTAAAGCGATTTAGAAGATCAGGACAGTTTTACAACATCTCACTTAATTTCTCTGATAAGATAATCACGGATGCAATTATTGGAATCTGTAAAAAAAATAAAATTAAAAAATCATGTTACATCAGACCATTTTATTTTATAGGTGATTATGGAATAAGTCTACATGTAACTGAAAAAGCCCCAACAAGCGTTGCAATTTTCACATTTCCTTTTGGAAATTTGTTTGATAAAAATGGAATTTCAGCCGGGGTTGTCTCTTGGAGAAAATTCTCAGACACGTCCACTCCTTCACAAGCAAAAATGGGTGGAAATTATCTAAATTCCATCATTGCAACACAGGAAGCAAAAAGAAACGGTGTTGATGAAGCAATTTTGCTTGATCACAATGGGAATGTTAGTGAAGCGCCAGGAGAAAATATCTTCATCGTAAGAAATGGGCAATTAATAACACCATCACTAGCGTCATCAGCACTTGAAGGAATTACTCGCGATGCAGTAATCAAAATTGCAAAAGATTTGGATATTGACGTTGCTGAAAGAGACATTGCAAGAAGCGAGCTGGTTATCTCGGATGAAATTTTTCTGACAGGAACAGCAGCTGAGATCACCCCCATAATATCAATGGATTCAAAAAAGATAGGCAATGGCAAACCGGGAGACATGACAAAGAAGATGATGCAAGAGTATACAGACATAGTAATGAACAAAAATGATAACTATTCTCATTGGTTAACTGTGGTGTATTAGATGAAAATTGTTCAAATTGGAACCGGTGGATGGGGCAAAAATCACACCAGGATTTTATCTCAACTAGATGTGCTTGTAGCTGTTTGTGATGCAGATTCTCAAAAAAGCAAAGAGTACGGAGAAAAATACTCTGTAAATCATTATGAATCATTAGATGAACTACTAAGCTCAGAAGAGTTTGATGGGGCATTTGTAGTAACACCCACATCAACTCACACAGAAATTGCAACAAAATTGTTGGAGGCAAAAAAACATGTTTTTGTGGAAAAGCCAATGACGTACAAATCTGAAGACGGCGAAAAACTCTCCAGACTTGCAGAGAAAAATAAAGTAGCTCTTACATGCGGATACATTGAGAGATTTAATCCTGCAGTAGATGTTGTAAAAAAATTTGTCAAAGAAAAGAGATTTGGGGATTTAGTAATGCTAGAATTTCACCGTGAGAATAGAATGCCCCTTCATATCAAAGATGTTGGAATTATTTATGACACTTCAGTACACGACATTGATACTGCAAATTGGTTGTTTGATGATATGCCACATGTGGTATTTGCAAGAGCAGGTAAAATTAAACACGAACACGAGGATTTTGCAAGCATCATGCTAGGATACAAAGATGACAAAGTTGCAATCATTTCATCAAACTGGATTACGCCAAAAAAAGTCAGAAGGTTCAATGCTGTATGTACAGATGCCATAATTTCATCGGATTTTATCACTCAGGAAATTATTGTGGAGAAGAGCGATGAATCAGAAACCGTACAAAACGAAAAACAAGAGCCGTTACTATTAGAAATTCAGAGTTTTCTTGGAGCAATTGAAGGTAAGAACGAACAGGTTGTAAAATCACAAGAAGCAGTCAACGTTACAAAGATTGCAGAAGCTGCACTTTTATCTAGTCAAAAAGGAGTACCAATCTATCTGGATCTAAAATGAACAAAACAATGATGAATATTTTGGCATGCCCTATAGACAAGAACCATCCTCTGGAACTATTTGAAATTAAAGAGAAAGACAGTATTGTCTCCGAGGGAGCACTGTTCTGCTCAAAATGTTCCAGATTTTATCCGATTATTGAAGAGATTCCAATAATGCTTCCCGATGAATTAAGAGACAAAAAACAAGAATTGGAATTTCTAAAAAACAACAGAGATGAATTGCCTGAAAAAATTATTACAAAGGCAAACCCATGGCATTTGTGAGATAATGGTTACAAATTTTATTTCTGAAAAAGCAAAAATCGGTCAGAATGTACAGATTTGGCATTTTTCATATGTTGGGGATAACGTAGAGATTGGAGACAATGTCAAAATTGGTTCTCTTGCACATATCGATTACAATGTAAAGATTGGTGAAAATACAAAGATAGAAGGTCAGGCATACATTCCACCTTTATCTATAATCGGAAAAAATGTCTTCATTGGCCCGGCAGCTGCATTGACAAATGATCCTTATCCCATGTGTGACAAAATGGTCGGAGTTACAATTAAAGACAATGCAATAATTGGCGCACGTGCAGTAATCAAGGGCGGAGTCACCATAGGAAAGAACAGCGTTGTTGCAATGGGGGCAGTTGTAGTAAGAGATGTTCCTGAAGATACCGTGGTCGTTGGGTCTCCAGCTACAATCAGATACACCAGAGAAGAATACGACAAGAAGCAAAGAAGGTGGAAAGAAAGTTAGGATTTTATCTCTTTTTTGAAAATCAAGTTTTTTAATTTAGATAAAATTAGAATCCATATTACAACTAGAATGATTGCAACTATCGCTTTAATTACAGATCCTAAAAAGAAATCAAGTTCGCCAAATCCAGAAACTGAAATTGGTCCCAATATTGTTACAACAATTCCACCCCCGACAAGTATCAGAATCCACATTGCAAACAAAAATCCAAAAAGACCAGACTTCAAAGAGAGACACCCATCATAAACGCAGTAATTATGGCCAAAATTCCTGAAAACATGGCAAGTTTAAAGATTGCAAGCCCGACCTGCTTTTCGGATAATGGCCCTCCTGCAAGTATCAGTCTTACCAAAGTAACAGGAGCAGTCTTCTCATCAGTTGCCTTTAGTAGGAAATCATCAGTATGCTCTACAGGCCTTCCCTTGACTTTTCTGTGCTCTACTATCCGTTTTACGCTTGATAGGAACAAAAATGAGTTGATTACGGCAGGCAACAGTGCAACTGCAGCTAGTATTTCCACACCGCCTACAATTGCAATTGTACCATACATTGCACCAAAGGTTAGCGCTCCTGAATCCCCAGGAAAAATCTTGCTTGGAATTTTGTGGTATTTGTAAAATGCCAATGAGACAAATCCTAGCGGCAAACTAACTATTGCAATTTCATAATTTTGCACTATAAACAGACATATCGACAATGAAAAACTTGCAATCACCATAAAACCGCTAGCGACTCCATTTAGAACATCAATTGAATTGATTGTGTTTCCAGTAATAGGAATCATAAAGACAATCAAAGCAAGATAGAGCACAGGGATTTGTACCGTTCCAAATAATGGAAAGACAAGATTTGAATCATACGCACCCAATGCAATAATTGGAGTTGCTGCAAATGCAAGTGCAACAGGTTTGAACCAACCACTCATCACTTTTCTGTCATCAACGTATCCAATTACAAAAGCGGCAGATGTAGTAATAATTATGGCAAGAATTTCATTTAACTGTAAAAATGCATAAAGGATGATTTCGGATGCAATGATTCCTACAATTATTGCCGGTCCACCCGGTCTGACAACCATTACATCTTCTTTTTTGTTCACATCCTTTACTGCTAGATTTCTTTTTCCTAGAAATTTGATTAGGGGAGGAGTCATTACAAATACGGCAAAAAATGCAACGATACAAGAAGCTACTGCCGGAAGTATTAATTCAATCAATTATCTAACCTTTCGTAATTCAGACTTTATGTTATCTGCAAGGGTTGAACCAATTTTATCTATTTCTGCTAATTTATTCACCGGAATCTTTGCCAAATCATCTAGACTCTTAATTCCGCGTTTGTAGAGAGTTCTGGCTCTAACCCTTCCAATTCCTTTGATTTTGACTAGTTCAAGTAACTCCTCCCTAATTCCATAAACGATTCTTTCTCTTAGGTTACCGAGTTCCTCAAGCAAATCTGCCCTCTCCACATGCTTGGAAATCTCCCTGAGGCAATATGAGAGCCAATTTGCAGTCTCAGTCATCCTATGCATGTCCCCTGACTCTATTCCAAGGTTATCAGACAGGGATAACTCTGAAGATTCGCTAACCCATGCATGCAAGGCCAAAAGGCTTCTTGAGCAATCATACTCTGAAACTGGTTCAAGCAGTTCTGAAGAATTGTTTTCTATCAAGAGACTGGCAGATTCATAATCCTTTTGTCGAAGTGAAAATTTAGGGAAAAATTCTTCACAGTTTGAGATCAAATGCAGGAATCCAAACGTATGTCTTCTTTCTTGGGATACGTTTTCAATAGCATCTCTAAAGTATGTTGCAGTCAGAGGATCAATGTACAGCATCGATGCCTCTTTTCCAAATTCAGTAGCTGCATATCTTTCACCTTTTTTGACTATCAGACATTCGCCGGACAAAAAACGCAGCGAAATATCAATTGCAAATTTTATTGTGGGCTTTCTTGATTGCAATCCTCCCAATGTTTGCAAGAAAAATTCCAAGATCTCAGCTTTTTTGATTCCAGGATGTGTAACTATAACGCTAAGTATGTGAGTACGTAGAGATTTGTCATCAGTGATCTTTGAAACTATCGGTTCTGGTTCCCCGTTAACGTAATAGTCAATCAGGTCTTCAGCATTTCCATTTCCAACAATTATTGCTTCCCCATAGTCATCATATTGCGGTCTTCCAGCTCTGCCACAGAGTTGTTTGTATTCCAAGACACTAATGGGTCTGTTTGCCCCAACTTTTGCATTGTATCTATTGACACTTGAAATTACAACTCTTCTTGCCGGAAGGTTAACTCCTGCGGCTAAAGTTGGCGTGGATGAGAGTAGCTTGATAGTTCCCTTACGAAATTCTGTTTCTATTGTTGCCCTGCAATTCTGATTCAGCCCCGCATGATGAAATGCAACCCCTTTTTTTACAAGAAATGCCAATGTCTTTATTAGTTCTGTATGTTCGTTTCCAGCTAGAATTTTTTTTGAGGTTTTTTCTAGTTCCCTCAAATCTTTTTTTTCCAAAATCTGAGAGATGGCATCTGCTGCTTTTGTTGCAAGGGATTTCGAACGGTTTCTGGTCGCTGCAAATACCAGGGATTGGCCGCCTTCTTTTACTGACTGTACGCCTAAATCAATCGGAGTTCCACATATGCTACGCTCGACTGAAAAGGTCTTGCCGTCATTCATGGTAACTTTGCCTGCATCACATACCCCTTCTGTTAGTGGCACAGGTCTCCAGTCGTTTTGCACTAGCTTGCAATCAAGCCAGTCTGCAATCTCATCAGAGTTTGAAATAGTGGCACTAAGACCTACAATCTGAGGTCTTGTCTCCAATAATTTTAGATGTGTAAGAATCATCTCAAGTGTCGGGCCACGATTTTCATCTCCAATCAAATGGACCTCATCAGTAATTACTAGTCCAATTTCTTCAACCCATTCAGCACCATGTCTAATAATTGAATCCATTTTTTCATTTGTTAAAATTAACACATTGCTTTTCTCCAAATGCTTTTCAATATTCTCATAGTCTCCAGTAGATATGCTGACTCTGACTTTATTTCCCAGTGCAACTTTTTCTAATTTTTTAAATTCTGAGAATTTTTCAGCAGCTAACGCACGTAAAGGGCTAAGATAGATCACCTTGCCGTTATTCTTTGAAAGATAGCTAATCATTGCAAGTATTGCAATCAAGGTCTTTCCACTTGCAGTAGGAGCAGATACCAGAACGCTCTTCCCATCTAATAGTCCAGACTTTACACTATCAGCTTGTGGCGGATATAATTTTTCAAAACCTTGTGATTTTAAAAATTCAATTGCAGAATCGGGAAGATCTAGTTTCTCTATTTTCATACTCGGTTATAGTGACCGGGTCTTGATTCATAAATAGATGCTTCTCTAAGCATTCGTCTGATATAGTCTCTTGCCTCGTCTTCAGTGAATTTTTCACTCTTTTCTAGTTCTTTGACAAATATCTTTTCTTCTACTGGCACCTTGTTATCACCCTCAAGGCTTCTGAGAATATCCATGAATAATTGCATCTTTGAGACCTCACTTCTTGGCTTTCCTTGCAATACTCCAAGATCTACCTTTCCAGTATTGACATCTACCCCTGCATCCTCAAGCATATTCTGAAGCAAGAAGATTGCCCGTTCAGCATCTTCTAGTTCTACCTCGTTTTTCAAGAGTAATCTTGCTCTTGCAGTAGAGAGTCTGATAATTCCCTCTAGTTGTCTTGGCGTAACTGTAATCATCTCTTCGGATTCTACATTTCTCATCTGTAGGTAATATTCGAGGATCTTTTCCTCAGCATCTTTGGTCATTTTAGGGGTACCACGTTTTGCATATGAGAGATATTTTGTCAGTAAATCAACATCAATTACAGAACGTTTGTCTATTCCTTGCGGAGTGTGCAGTTCTATAATGTGTCTGGCAATCTTTTCGTCTTTTTCCTTACTTGGAATATCCCTTACGACAAAAATCAAGTCAAATCTTGTAAGCAATGGGATTGGCAAGTTTACATTTTCTGTAATATTTTTGAATGGATCATATTTCCCATACATTGGGTTTGCAGCAGCTAAAATTGATGTTCTAGCATTTAGTGTAGCTACAATACCGCCTTTTGCAATACTGGCTGACTGTTGTTCCATAACTTCGTGTAAGGCACTTCTATCTTCTGGTTTCATCTTGTCAAATTCGTCTATACATACAAGGCCTTGGTCACCAAGTACTACTGCACCTGCTTCAAGCATCATGATTCCAGTCTTGTCTTTAACTATAGCAGCTGTAAGTCCTGCAGCAGTTGAACCTCTGCCAGAAGTATACAGACCTCGTGGTGCAATTCTTGTACAAAACTTTAGCATCTCACTTTTTGCAGTACCGGGATCTCCAACCAGAAATATGTTAATGTCCCCCCTAATCTTGCTTCCATCACCTAATATTTTCTGATTAGCACCAACGATAAGCAACATAATGGCTTCTTTGATTACTGAATGTCCTTGAATGTGAGGAGCAAATGAATCAACTAGCTTTTGATATACATCAGGACTTTTACTTAACGCTTTGATCATTTCTTCTTCTTCAGGTGAAACTTCGTCTTTGGCTATCTTACGAGACATTTTAGAACCATGCCCACCCAAGAATTCAATGTTATTTCCTTCAATCCTTAATCGGTATAATCCACTATGGCCTCTCTGGACACCTGCAACTGATTCCTGCTCGATTCTGACTATACCTGTAAGAATAATTCTGTCTCCCGGCCTTGCATTGTCTACTAAATCCTGCCTAATTGTGACGTCAATATAGTGAGGAAGTTGTCCTGGAGGCAAGTCCTCAGGAAGTTCCTGTAATCTAAGAAGTTGAAAATCAATAAACTTGCTTGCTTCGGGTTTTATCTCAAAATCCCTGTGTTTACAAGACGGGTTGTCACATACTACAGGAATTTTAACATCCATTCCTTTAAGCTGAATTACCTTGGTAGGGTGATCATCAGGACAGACAAAGACTAGTTCCTTTGCAAGAGGTTTTACTTCTGATGCCCTAACTACCATTCCTGAAACGCTTGTAATTGTTCCAATGGTTTCAGCATTGATTTGTCTGAGACTTCGCTGAAGTGGAAAGTTAATCAGTCTTACACGAACTTCATCTTTTATTTTTTCAGCATAATCCGGAAATCTTGTTTGCAATGCTTCTTTGATTGCTCTAGAAAACGCATCAAAGACTCTGTCAGGACTTGCAGTGAATAATACCTCAATTTCTGGCTCTACAACCAAATCATTGTAATCAACTACAATGTATTTCGCGTTTTTAGGCATCATCTCATCGATTGCCTCTACATAGATGTAGTTACCAGATTTATTTTTGAATCTAATAAGAAATTCTTTTACTCTATCTGACAATGCAGATTCTGTAAATGTACTAGTTTGAGTCTTGCTCATTTAGATCTCCTCTTATTTGTTTTTCAAACTCTATGCTGTTTTCATGGATGGTTTTATAGAAGACACTTTCTTCAACAGTTAATTTGTTATAGAGTTCAGAATTTAGTTTGATAGTGTCTGCTATCTTTACTAGTTTACCTCTTCGCATCCTAAATAATTCCAACATCATGCTTTCAACTTTATCAAAATCATTGCGATTCAATTCTTTCATAGTTTCTTTTAGTTTGATGTAAAAGTGGGAGTCTAGTGTAGAGATTTGATATTCTCCAACCATCTTTTCTTTTGATAATGCTTGTTTTAATTCAGTAATCATATCTGGAGAATCAAGTGTTGCCAGTTTATTATCAGCCAATATTTTTCCAATCCACTGAGGCATGTTAATTACCTCACCTGAAGTTCCTTCGGTCTTTATTCCTGCAACATTGAATTTGAAATCACGATTAACTGAGACTTTGGTATCCTTTAGGCGGTATCCAACTGAATGCACTTTTTCTATCTTGTCTATTTCCATGGTGAGATCTTGATCCTCCTAGGGATCCTTCAAGAATCGGATCGATCAATTGATCTGATCAAACAGCTCAATAGAATTGATCCGAGCGATCTCAAGGCTGATCGCATAGAAAATACAACTAATTTGGATTTTAATTTGCTGTATGTCACAATAACCAATTCGGATTTATTAATGGGAATTGAACCTAGAATTTTATGTCTGCAACAGGTATGTGGGTAGAAAAATATCGACCGACAAAACTTTCAGAAATTGTAAACCAGACGGAAATTATTGGTAGCCTAGAAGCTCTAATCAAAGATCCAACAGACATGCCTCACTTGCTGTTTTCTGGCTCTGCAGGAGTAGGCAAGACCACTACTGCATTATGTCTTTCAAGACAAATTTTGGGGGAGTATGTCAAAGACTATACTCTTGAATTAAACGCATCAGACGAGCGAGGAATTGATATGGTTAGAGAAAAGGTAAAAAAGTTTTCAAGATTTGCCGGAATGGTTGATGTTCCGTTCAAGATTATCATTTTAGATGAAGCAGATGAAATGACTTCAGCTGCCCAAACTGCACTTAGAAGAATTATAGAAGACGCTGCAAAAATTTGCAGATTCATTCTAATTGCAAACAATGTTTCAAAAATAATAGATCCCATTCAAAGCAGATGTGCAGCCTTCAAGTTCACAGCAGTTTCAGAAGAGGATGTCATGGGTAGACTAGAAGAGATTGCCAAAAAAGAAAAAGTACAGACTGACAAAAATGGTCTAAAGGAAATTTATGAGTACACAGAAGGGGATTTGAGACATGCAATTAATCTAATGCAGGCAACTGCAAGTCTTGGTGGAATCACTCAAGAGAATGTAAAGGCATCAGCCGGACTGACAAAGACCAGTGATGTCGATGAGGTTCTGAAAATGGCACTATCCGGAAAAGTTGCTGAAGCAAGAGAGAAGATGATAGAATTAATCAAGGTTTATGGAATGTCAGAATCTGACTTTTTAAAATATTTCAATTCAGCTGTTTTCAAATCAAAGCATGACAAACTATCAGATATTTTGCAAGTGATTGCAAAGTATGATTACAGAATACTAGTTGGGGCAAATTCTGAAATTCAGTTATCTGCAATGCTTGCAGAACTTGCAAAATTAGAAAACTGATTCAAATTTTAAGGATCTAGAGATTTTAGATTTTTACATCTGTTTCTGATTGTGACTTCAGTTACACCTGCAGCCATGGCAATTGTTTTTTGGGTCGTATTCTCGCCAGTCTCCATACTTGCAATATACAGGGCAGATGCCGCCATTCCCATCGGATCTTTTCCAGATATGATTTGACTCTGTTCAGCCTTTTTGAGAAGCTTCATTGCATGACGTTTAGTTTTTTCTGACAGGCCAATCTGACTTGCAATTCTTGAAATACACTGAACTGAGTCAACCACAGGCATCTTCAAGTCTAATTCTTTTACTATCATTCTGTAACAAATAGCGAGATTTTTTCTCGTGATGTTAATTGAACCTGAAACGTCATTAAGAGTTCGCGGAGTACTAGTTTCACGGCAAGCAGCATAAAGTGTTGCAGCAATTAATGCATTAATTGATCTGCCTCTGACAAGTTTTTTTTCCAGAGCTTTTCTGTAAATGTAAGCTGCTTTTTCCACGATAGCATCAGACAAAGATAATTTCTCTTTCATTTTGAGAAGTTCACTCAGTGCATGCTGGAGATTTCTATCAGCAGAATCCTTTGTACGACTTCGACTATCCCAGATACGTAATCGCTTGATTGAGGATTTCATGGATGATGATAATGGGTTTCCAGAAGAGTCTTTGTTTATTGGGCTAATTATTGTACTTAGACCTTGATCATGTCTTGTTAGTGATGTTCTGTCTCCGGTTCTTGATTTGTTAGCACCGCTATCTGAGAATGTTCTTTCTGGTCCTTGACTGTCCACCCTATCAGTAATTACAAAGCCACATGTGCCACAAAACATTTCGCCTGTTTCATCATCAGTGATTATTCTGGTTTTGCCACATCTTGGACAGTTTTGCTTTTTTGATAGTTGCTGGTTTTGTTGTGCCACGGCATTTTCTCTTAAATGTTAATGTCTAATAAATCGTCAAGATCGTGGCATTGATCTATTAACAAAAAACGCAGAGAGAGGGATTTGAACCCCCGTATGCTTGCGCACACAGGCTCTCAAGGCCCGCGCCCTACCGAGCTAGGCGACCTCTGCAAAAAATAGTGCAAAAAAGTGATTAAAATTTGTTGATGTAAAAATAAAAAATAGGAAAAAAGAAAGTTTCTCTAATCGTGAGCGTGCGGTCCGCCGCCACCGGATGGCATTTTAACATATGTGCCATCTGCTTTCTCGTGCCATTCCAAGTTAGCCGCTTCAATACGAATTGCTCCCTGAGGACATATTTCTTGACATGCCATACAAATCGTACAATCATGTTCTCTGATTGGCTGTGATTTGTCTGAAGCATCTAATCTTTCAGTTGCCTCTGTAAGACCAGTACCTTCAAAGGTTGCATTCATACAGTCTGCTGCCGGAATGTCTTGTTCGGTTCTATACCATTGAAAAGTTTGGACAGGACATACGCCAAAGCACTCACCTGCTGCAATACATGAATCCCAGTCAACTGCGACAGTTGTTCCATGAATTCCTAAAGGAACCATTTTTTCTCCATGTTCTTCATAGGCTGCTTTGACATCCTCATTTGAGAATGCTTTGCCGTTTGGATCTCCTTTGCCCCAGATAAAGTGCTTATTTTCTCCATCTGAATGGCTGGTTTTTCCTACTGGCTTTACGTCATTTGTACAAAAATCTTCTGGTATTACTAAATCTACCATACTAGAATTATTCTAGAATATTATTTAAAGCTAGACAAAATTAGTCGCGACTAAATCAGATATTACATAGGAAAAATATTGGTTCTTTATTTGTGAGAATTCTCAGAATGCTTACAAAGTTTTGGCTGCATTTTCATGGGCTTCCAAGTTTGACTGATCAACAATGATTGCCTGAGGAGGACATACTGATACGCATGCCATACACCAAATACAATCATGCTCTCTGATTGGGTCTGCCTTGTCAGTTAGATCTTTTCTGTCGTCTTTAACGTCACTGCCTGTTCCCTCAAATGTTTGCCCAACAACATCCTTTGCTGGAATGTCTTTTTCGGTTCTATACCATTGGAAGACCTGCACAGGACATGCCTCAATGCATGCACCATCTGCAACACAAGAGTCCCAGTCAACTGCGACCATTGTACCACTAATGCCAAGAGGAACTTGCTCTTCTTTTCTTGCAGCATATGCTGCTATTACTTCTGCATCTGCTAGTGTTTCAACTTGAGAGCCATCAGCATTTTTTGTTCTACCTGGACCCCACATTATATGGAAATTACCATCAGATATGGAAATCTTTCCTAATGGCTTTAGTCCTTCAGGAAAATTTTCAGGTATTGGCATAGACCAACTGCGTTATAGATAATATTTAAAGCTAAGCCAGAATGGTATGAATCAAGCACTTAGATGTATTTTGCCATCTCAGAAAACATGTTCAATTCCCTTATTCTCCATGTCTCAAAGCATGTGAGAAAGACTGAGATCATCCTCATGCCCTGATCACTCTTCATCTGCCCGCGAACATTCCTCTGCATCACGCACTTTCGAATGGAATTCTCTGCATCATTGTTAGTTGACGGGACATCGCCATCCATGACAAACGTAAACATGCTGTTCCTTGCAGTCTTTAGCTTCTTGCCAAACTGAACCATCTCCATATCACCTTTCAAATATCGTGCAATGATACGGTCTAGCTGTTTTAGTAAATCATCCCTGTACGTTTCCCGCCGTTTTGTATGACGATTACCTACACTCCAAACCCTGGCATGACCTAGCATATCTGAGAGTTTCTCGTATAGAATCCTTGCCTTTTTGTCCTGTGATTTTATTGCCAGATATTTGGCATCGCGCTGCAGGTGTGCAGTGCATCTCTGCTTTGTGTTATCACAAAATACTGTCCTGTACGGAGCATATCCGTCAGACACTAGGGTTCCTTTGAATTTCTTCCAGTACTTTTTTAGAACATTGGCACCTCTGCTGTACTCCAAGGCATACTGTGCACTAGTCTTGCTTCTTGCAACCCACATCCATCCAGTATTTCCATCAATTGAAAATCCTGTCTCATCGATTCCGAGAATATTTTCAGTCACGATTTCGCTGTGGATTGTATTGTAAAATGACTCTAACATCACACTACCGTTGCGAAGAATGGATTGTACGGTTGTATTGCTGATTTCTAATCCATATCTTTCATAGAGTGTGGTTCTGATAGCATCGTATGTCAATCTCTTTGAGAACAGTGAGACGACCTCACGTATCACTGAACCATCAAAACATCCATGTAGTGGAAGGTTTCCCGTGGTTTGAAAATTATCAGAACAGTCCATGCAGATGTATTGATTCAAAACATGCTCAGTTATACCGTAGGGTGTTGGTGGAGGAATCTCAACCATTATCCTTTTGCAGGTTTTGGTTTGATGAATATTTTCACTACCGCATTTGGGACATGCATCTGATCTGTGGTGTTTGGTGCTAGTTGGTCTGAATTTCTGTGTCTTGCCAACGTGTCCTGCTATTCCACCACGTCTTGATTTGCCTGGCTGTCTGTGTTGTCTTTTTTGCTTTCTCCATTCAAGGGAATTCTTTGATGGCGGAGAGTGTGCATTCTCATAATATGACAGCTTTTTTTGCAGTTCCTTGTTTGATTCTATGAGATTTTCTATGATTAGCGGTAGTTGTTTTAACTTTTCTTGCAGTTGTTTTATCTCTGCTTGTAGCTGTATGATGATTTTCTCATGACCACAACCTGACATGTTTTGTATGATGATTTAGTTGATCTTAGATCTTTTTGTGTAATGATATTGATTTGTGCGTGAAGGTTGATACATACCCAGAATGAATAACAGTCTGCCAGTCAGTGTGAGATCAATTACATAGGAGTAATTTCCTTACGTTCATAACGATCTACGATCAATTCCGGTGATATGGATATTTTCAAATTTGATGTGTATAGGGGTCCTAATCTTGGAGTATACATCAGTGTTAATGATAATACGATTCTAGTTCCAATGGGTTATGCCAAATCCAAAGCAGAAAAACTTGAAGAATATCTTGATGCAGAGGTTTTATTCACATCAGTTGCAAACACCAGACTAATTGGAATATTATCTGTAATGAACAACAAAGGAATTCTACTTCCAAAGACTGCATATCAGGATGAATACGATTTTCTGAAAAATGAGACTGACTTGGAAGTTGGTGTACTTGATTCAAAATTTACCGCATTAGGAAATGTAATTTGTGCAAATGACAAGGGAGCAGTTGTATCTCCTTGGTTGTCAGATAAGGATTGCCAGACCATCAAAGATGTGCTAGGAGTTGAGGTGATTCAGAAAAGAATTGCAGGATTCAACCAAACAGGAGTAGTCCTTGTTGCAAATAATTCTGGTGCTGCTATCCATCCGGAAGCCGATGAGGAAGACATGAAGACATTTTCTAATCTGCTAGGCGTAAGAATAGAGCAGAGCTCAATTAATAATGGAACACCATATGTCTCATCTGGAATTCTTGCAAATAACCATGCTCTAGTTGTTGGGTCATTAACTACGGGTCCCGAGATTATGATGTTAACTAGGGCTTTTCTAAATTAAGAATAGAGTTTGGGTCTTCGGTAAGTTTCTCCAAAGATATTATTTCTTCTGCTCCGTCATTCATGTCACGCAGTACGACATTTCCTTGCTCCAGTTCCTTTGGTCCAACAATAATTGAGAATCTTGCATTTGTTGCAATCTCCATCTGTCTTTTTAGATTACGTCCTGCCAAATCAATGTCAGTTGGGATGTTTGCCAATCTTAGTAGTGATGCGATGGATAGTGCAACTTTTTGCATCTCATCATTAATGTACAATACTGCAACGCGCTTTTGTGTTACTTTGGGAACTATTCCTTGCTCATCCATTGTTAGTATGATTCTCTCCACACCACCTGCAACTCCAGTTGCACCAATGTCTTTCCTGCCAAATGCCTTGGTTAGAGAGTCGTATCTACCACCACCAGCAAGTGCTCCCAGTGTAGAGTTTTTATCAAATACCTCAAAGACAACACCAGAATAGTAATCCAATCCCCGAACTATGCCAAAATTAATTCTAACATTTGAGACTCCGCGATTCTCTAAGGAGTCAATTAACAATTTTAGTTCATCCCAAGACTCTAGCTGTGATACATCAAATGCCTTTTCTACTTCAGAAATGGTTCCCTTGATTTGTGAGAACTCTAGAATCTTTTCTAGCTTGTCTGTGTCATATCTGTCTTTGAACTCATTTAGGATATCGTCTTTTGATTTTTTTGCAATCTTATCTACTGCTCTTAGGATATCTGCCACCAGTGTTGTATCTATAGAGTCAAAGATTTTGTTAATATAGGATTCTACAAGATTTCTATGGTTAATGTCAATTGTAATATTTTTGAGCAACAGTGAATCAAATAGTCTGGATGTCAACTCTATAACTTCGGCTTCAGATTCCAGGGTTGGTTTTCCGTAAATTTCAATATCCCACTGATGAAAGTAGCGATATCGTCCCTTTTGAGGCTCGTCGTATCGAAATACTCCTCCAAAACTAGAGATTTTTGCTGGGAGTTTCATTGATTTTTGAGCAGCGGCGTATCTGGTTAATCCAATTGTAAAGTCAAATCGTAGTGCTACATCTCTGTCTCCTTTATCTTTGAAATAGTAAATTTCATCTTTGATTGCAGGACCTGACTTGGTTTCAAGTACTGATAGTAACTCGATTGGGGATGGATCCATAAATGAAAACCCGTACAGATTTGATAGTTGCTTGAAATGATACCTGATATGCTCAATGTTTGCAGTCTCTGCTCCTTCAAAGTCCTTCATTCCGCGTGGTAATTCCAAGATGATTCTGTGTGTAATGATTAGGATTTAGATTTTACTAAATTTGGTGAAAGTATTTACTAGACTTTTAGAGAACATATGATTTGATCATTAAATTAAAATGCTTTGAAGAAATAATTGTATCATCTAAAAAATTATCAGATAAATTTTGACACTGATGAATTATGCGTAAACACATTGTGATTATACGGCATAATCGTCATGGTGGATGTTCTAATTGTTGGGATTGTTAAAGAACGAGGATGTATCATTGCATTTGTGATCAATGGTGGGTTGTACGATAAAGACGATGTGGTATCAACCATATTGTTAGACAAGATGATGGATGGGAACATGTTTACATATTTGTTGAAGGTTATACAAAAGCCAGAGTTTTGTAAAAACATCATACACTGGAACCAGTTTTCTATGTACTCCTCCTGATGGGATACTGAAAAACAACCTCGGTGAACTTCCTCAGCATTGATTTTTGAGTCTGCTTCAAACCAAAACTAGACTATTTTTGGATCCAAAAATACATTCAAAAGATAAACTAACAAAATAATAGAAATCCATGCAAATTTCCCCATTTCTGCAGCACCAAACCCAAGTGCTTCTAATTCAAGTGGTACTTTCATTTTATCATATGTTGAAAATTTCCTGATGGCTTCTAAGGCATGTTCGTGAGGGTATAGATTATGAGCATAAAGATTTCGAATTTCATTTAAAATTTTTAAATCTCGATTGTAGGTTTCATCGATTAACCCTAACTCAAACAAACGCTGTTGTTTTGTTGCAAATCCATCCTTACTATAATCTTCAGAAATCTGATGTAAAATCCCGTTGAAGAACTCTTCGGCCTATAGATGTGTGCGCATAATCTGACCAATCAAATCAGAAGTCTCAGTAATTGAATTCATTACAATCAACATTGCATCTTTTGGTTCCATGGATTTCCATGATTTGATTATTTCATCTGGAGTTGTCATGGTTTTTCTCATTTTGTAGGATCATGATGTCTCTAAAGCCATATGATCAAGTTTTTCAATAATTTCATTTAGAATTTTGTTTGGTAATATCTTTATCTAAAAAATGTTTTATAAGTATGAAAATTTGACATGTGAACAAAATCATCGCAATAACAAGAAAGATTACTAAGCTTAGATGTATATTTTCAAAGTGCTCATCTGCGGATTTACCTTCTATTTCATTTGAACGTACAATCAAATCAATATTGTCTTCTTTCTCTTCACTGTCTACATAAAAAAATGCTCTGTCTTTTGGATACATGTGTGATATGTGGTATATTTTTTGATCATGATTTGTGTAATTTGTGATTATTTCTCCAGACAGTTTTGTATGATTGATATAATTGATTGTCAATTTCTGATTTGGATCAAATTCTATAGTTACATCGGTTGCTTGTTTGAAACCAACATTTTGGATTGTTAGATATGTTGCATCCCCATAGTATATCAGCGTAGGTGTAAGGGGTGAAGCAAAAATCCACAAAATGACACTGATTAATCCACTTATTCCAAGTAGCGTGATATTCTTTTTTGTACTTTTTTTCACATGTTTAGAAAATATTTGAACTAAATAAGTTTTCTAATTTACCTGTGAAGAGTAAAAATGTGGATCAGTCAAAATTTGAACATTGAAAACTCTCAAGATGCAGTTAAAACATGCTGATGAACGATTAGCAATACTTGAATCGGAATTATCCAATTTCAAAACTACTCGAATACAAAAAATACACATCCTAAATTGTTAGATGTTAACACTAAATTTTATATCTAAATTCATACAAGTATGAATGAACTAGTTATAAATTCGTCATAATATAATAATGACATGCCTACATCAAATGCATGTCAGTACAATCATGACTATTACTCTTCAATTTTAAAAAAAATTATTCCTTTCAAATGTGTACATAATCCCCTTTCCTCTGGTTACTGTATCTTTCATGATGAAGATTATTTAATTGGGCATGAAGATGAAATTCGTGAATTTGTTGAAAATTATTTAGAGGAATGCCAACAACGTGGATTGCCATTTGAATGTGTAGGATATCATTTACCTGAACTAGATTTTGAAGATACTCGATTTTTAATTTCTGTTAATTTTACAGATGCTAAATTTTATGGGGAAGTTATATTCGATAATTCAGAATTTACTCAATATTCTGATTTTTCACATGCTACTTTTTTTGAAACTGCCGGATTCACTAATACTCTATTTTTAGATGATCTGAATTTTAATTATGTGCCACAGGCTAAAAATATTTTATTTAGATATAGTAAATTTAAGAAAAAAACTGATTTTAGATATTCGCATATTAAAAATGGCTCATTCTTTCATTGTGAATTTGAACATGTGGATTTTTCTGAATGTCACTTTTACACTTCTATTAGTTTCGCTTCTAATTATTTTCATAATAGGACTGATTTTACTGGTTGTATTTTTGATGATAAAGTATATTTCTCGTCATCACAATTTTCTGAAGAATTGATATTTGACAAGCCTGAGTTACACGATAAATGTATGCTACAAAATGTTGTTTTTCTAAAACCTAAATCTGTCTATGTTGCAGGGGATTTATCATGGGTTTCTTTTTTAAATACTGATTTATCCAGAATACATTTTGGAAATTATTTAATTTGGAATAACACTGCAAAAGATTCTAAATTCCAAAATCAACAATTTATTATTTATGATGAAAAATTATTGGATGACGATGTTGAAAGTGGATTAGAATTAAATGCTGTTTTAGATGTATATCGAAATTTACGTGAAAATTTTGATTATTATTTGAGATATGATGATGCTGGTGATTTCTTTATTCGTGAAATGGAATTAAAACGTAAGTATAAACAATCTGCCAATAAAATTGGAAAACAAACATCAAAAAAAAATTGGGTAATTAGTAGATTTTCCATTATGGGGTGGTATGGTTTAATTTCTCAGTATGGTCATTCATTATCTAGATCCTTTTCTTCTTCATTGATTGTTTTTTCATTTTTTGTAGTTTTCTTTGGAACTAGTAATTTTTGCAATGTGGATTACTCTACTTGGCACTTAGATGTTTCTTCATCTTGGTACTGGGATTTTTCTTCATCTTGGTACTTAGAACCAATTGTGAACTGTAAGTTACTACCATTGGACTTTGCTTTACAGAGAGCATTTTCTGGATTTTTTCCCTTCTATTCCTCAAATCCTGAAGATCTGGAGTTGTCTGATATTCTTTTACGTGTGATATTATTGCCAATTTCGGGTTCTTTCTTTATTTCGCTTAAAAGAAAACTTGAACGTAAATTCAGACATTGAGGTAGATTTATCCAATAGATTGTATTAAAAAAATAATGGTTAAAACCAACGATCCCATATTTTTGGAGGCAAAAAAAGAATTTGGAAAGAAAACCTCTGTTGCATTTATTGGAAGAACATATGATGGTAAAACAGTTGCGTCCACTTTACTGTATGATGCAATTTTTAATCATTTTTATCCAAAAAATAAAGATAAAGTAAATGTTCGACCTATATTTGGTACAGACAAATTAGTGACAGATCATAAACGCATGTTTCTCAAAGGACGTTTTCCAGCGCCAACTCTTCCTGGTTCAAAATTACAAATTGTTGTTAGAATTGCAAGCAAATCTAGTTTTGGGCCGAAAATTGATTTAATGTTAAAAGATGCTTCTGGAGAAGATTTGATGAAAATTTTACGAAAAGGTGACAAGACTGATGAAGAACTACTAACACTTGTGTTGAATGAAGGTCTTTCTGACTCTGAATCCTATGGCCCTTTAAGCTATTTGCCTTTTGTCGAATTATATGTACTTTTAATTGATTGTGAAACTCATAAGGATTGGATTAGTGAACAATACAATTATGCAAAAATCATTAATTCTATTAACCAATTAAAAACAATAACTAAAGAAGTAGACAAGCAAGGACGTTTTAAATCTGCAATTGCCATAGTTTTCACTAAAGTAGATAAATTGCCCCCTGATATTCTAAAACCCCAAGGTAAGAAAATATCTGCTAAAGAAATCGTGGCAAATAAGTTACTTGCTTTAGAATCTACTTTATCTGATAGTCATGATGGCAAAGTCGGTTATTTTATGATGAGTGTTAACAATGTACATGAAGCATCTCCTGAAGAAGCAAGTGAAATTGCCCTTGAAGAATCCGAAGAATTATCGTCACAAATAGAAGATTCAGAATTAGAAGAAAGAGAAATAGCAAAACGCATGATTGAACAAAAAATTGATGAACGCGTTCAAAAAGTGATTAGTAAAATTCGACAACAACGAATCGCCGAAGGACATCCTGTAGATGTTGCAGAAAAACATGCACAGACTGCAGGTAATGTTGAATTAGAAATAGCAAAAGAAGAGTTAACTATTGATGAAGAATTCATTGCAAAACAAAACATATTGGATAAACTCAGAAATCCTGATAAGAAACACTATACGATCTTACTCCCATTAAAATACAGTTCAAGAGAATACATCAGGTTTATTTCATGGATGCATGAAGTATTGACAGAATAATTCATGTTACACAGTCAACATTTTATCTATACTACTGCATCATTAAAAGACAAATCGGGATATCAGATAGTTGCTCAAAGCAAGAATATCTCCCCACAATTATTATCTAAACTCAGTGGAAATTTCTTACCTGTGGGTGTGGATCCAACTAATATTAAAAAATGTTACATGTTTTTTGTATTTGAAAATGATGTTGTATTTAGCACAATTAAAAATATTGGTGTCGGATTTGATGGCAGAAATAACACGTTATACAACCATTCGATTATTTTATCCAAAGATGATTTTTTAAAAATACATAATAATCCTAGAGTCATGTCTGAATATTTCATTGATGATTATTCTATGCATGGTAACTTAGACCCTCTAATAATTAATGAACAAGATATTAAAAATTATGATTTATCCTTTTTTTCTAATTGGCCAAAAACAATATTGGAGAATGTCTTTGACGGGATTTTTAATAACAAAAAGATTGCATTATCGGGAATATCTGATGATCAGTTCCTTCTTAATTTAATTTCAATACTACCTAAATCTTTACGTTTAAAGTCATTTTCCACTGGAATTTCAGATTCTAATAAACAAACCATGTTTGATATTTTTCAAATAAACCCTGATGTAATTTTCAACAAAAATCATAATTATGAAATAATCCATGTTTCAAAGCTACGTCCAATCTATACCCATGATGCAGATACCGTTTTTGAACGAAGCATTAAATTTTTTACAGATTTAATAAAAAATCAACATGAAAAATCTTTAGAATCTGTGAACATGTTATTTGATGAAATTATTGATGTATCTGATGTTAACAAATTAAAATTGACAACCTATTTTGAACGTGTAAAGACGATCTCTGACGACTCCACAAAACAACGATTGTCTATAGAAATTTTTACCATGTTGGATAATTTTGAAATTAACACTATTGGTAAAATACTTCCAACGATAAAAAATTTTGTGTCTGTTGATGTATATGACAAATATTCACTCCAATTAGAAATTCTACACCTCGTTAAATCTACCATGAATACTGATATTGATTTTGCATATGTGTCATCATTATTTCATCGCCTTTCTCATGATAATTCTGAAAATAGATTGTTGTTATTGGATGAGCTTATTAAAACTAGATTTGATGAAATGAAATCTGTAGGTGATAAACTGTTGTTAGATTCTAAGTATGTATTGTATTATGGGGATGATATTGTTAATAAAATTCTTACTACTCCTTCACTACATTCCTGTATTTTTAAATTGTTTGTACCAAGAAACAATTTTCCAAAAATTTACCAACAACCATTTTTTGAATTAATAATTAAAAACTCTCTTACCATTGATGCATCTATTACTTTAAAACTTCTTCAAACATCAATTTTTGATTTCAATAACCAATTTGAAAGTAAACATTACAAGGAGATTCTTGGCAATGTATTTGATCATTTGATTTTATCCAATATGAAATACATGAAAGAAATTCTCAATTTATCTCTCTTCTTATATGAAAAAATATTTACAATTACTAATCACGTTCCGTCATCTGATACTACTAAATCTAATCTTGAACAATTTATCCAAATTATTAATATTCTTCATAACTATTTTGAAACTCACAAAAAATCTATTCCTAAAAATATTCGTTTACATGAAAAAATATCTGCACATTTTGAATCTTTATCAAATTATTTAGATCAGCATCATATTGAACCAGAACCTAGACCTTGGTGGCATTGGTTTTAGGATCCAAACTCATTAGATCAATTTCACTTAAAGATTCAAAATATTATGATTGTACAAATCTGTTGAGATTTGGTATTTTCTAAACCTAAATCTTTTTTGAACATATTTTACAGCAAATATTTGTATGTCCTAAACTATCTAATTCCCTCATAGGGATTCATCATTCTAGTTCAATACCCTAAAAATAAAAAAAGAAAGATTAGTTATCAGGAACTACAATTCCTCTATCTATCATCTTTAGTGCAGTATCTGCTTTTAGACACATTGCCACACCGTTTGATGCTTTCATTACAAAGCTGAATCCTTCACGACATTCAACGTCTGCAGCATCAAAGCCGGCAGTCATTTGAGTACGTGGGAAAATCCATGCTAGTTGCATGTCTTTGGCCTTTTCAATTAAATCTGCTCCAAGTTCTTGTTTTTCCTCGTCAGCCATATCAGATGCTCTTTCTCGAAGATCAGCTTTGAAGGCTCTCATCTCAGCGATTCTATCATGAATCTCTGATTTGCGCTCCTCAGTTGGATTGACTGTTGACATGTATTCTCTGTATTTCATTTTGAGTTCAGACTTTTTTGCATCGGTCCAATCACCATGCTTTTCTTTGAATTTCATCTTGATTTCATCCATTCTCTCGTCCGTAATGTCATGCTTTTCCATGATCATTGCTTTGAGTCGTGGAGAAATATCAGACATTTTCATTTTGTCATGTAGTTTGTCTTTTGCGACATCAGACATTCTGTCTTTTGCCATATCTGACATTCCATCAAAGTCATGTTTTTTGTCCATCATTCTGTCTTTCATGTCGCCTTTGTGATCTCGCTTGTAGTCTTCTCTTTCTTCTGGTGTCATTTCACACCATTTAGAGATTCTATCAAGTTTTGCTACATCAATGATTTCTAATACACGATCAGATGCTGCCATATCACATAGTCTATCATAATTCATGTGAGGTCGTTTGTCAGACATTTTGTCTTTCATATGATCTTTGATGAAATCCGTTCTTGCATTGTCATCTAGTGAACAGTATTTGTTCATCTTTTCGACATGATCTGCTGCTTTGTCATGTTCAGGTCAAGATGTACTCAAATTTACTGAAATAATGTGGCACAAGGCAGCAATGCTAGAGGCCAAAAAAGACCGAATTAAATCAAGACTTGAAGAATCATTTGGACCAGCACTAGACAGAGGTGCAGACGCAGTAGTTGAAGCAGTTGGTAAAAAAATTAGCTCAGCAGTTCAAAGCGCCAATTCAGAGCAAGAATTGCACAACAAACTATCTTCAATATTAAAAGAAGCCACAAACCAGATTTTTTTATTCAGTTTTTTTCTTTTTTATTTTTAGAATCTTTATGATTAAGATAGTTACATGTTTCTAAGTGGTAAGATTCAGTGCCTCGCCAAAGTAATATCCAGCCAAAATTGTTGCAGCAGACCAAATACATGAACCTGCAAACGTATACAATACGAATTTAGGAATTTTCATTTGTAGTAATCCGGCCGGAACTGAAATCATCTCTCTCATTACTGGAATCATTCTTCCCAAAAATACTGCCTTGTCTCCATACTTTTCAAACCAAATCTCAACTCGTTCTAATTTTTTTTCTGATACCTTGACATACTTCAGATAACGAAGTAAAACTACCCGTCCAAGTTTTAATGCAACAAAATAGATTGCAGAGGTTCCAATGGTAGCACCGATTGCGCCAAGAATGATCATAGGAATTACACCAATCAATGGAATTCCTTGTTGTGACGCCAAGAATCCTGCTGTTGGAAATATTGCCAGAGTGGGAATTGGCGGAATTATAGTCTCAATTAGAGCAGCTAGGAATATGCCCTCATAGAGATGTCCTCCTAAAAATTCTGTAACCCATGCCAAAAACGAATCAAATGGTTCCATTTGCTTCTGGCAACGAGATCCCACTAAATTACTTTACGAGTAAAAACTTGCAATGATTAGTCATATTTTGTACCTAAAGATTGAGGATGAAAGTACTGTATTAAGACTAGAGAACTTTGAATCTGCTAACTGTCCAGACTTGTTTGTCTACTTGCCAACATACGATAACGCATCAGAGTTCATCAATCCAGGAGGGCGCTAAAGGCAGACAATGGGAATCAAAATTATGAAATCCCGGATGACACTGATCTTAGCAAATACAAAAGTTTTGATTTGGTATAAATCATTTAGTGTTTTGTTTGAAAGTGCTGAATTATCTTCCTAATAATTTTTTTTAAAATGGCTCAAAAGGAATTTTTTATATCCAATACCAGTTGTAAACAATCAGTGTTTGTGTTAACTACTAATTTTCCTGTCTTTTCATTTTCAGAGATTATTCCAAAGAATCTGTTTTCTTTTTCAGGAACAGATGGTGGGGAATCAGCACCAAATCCCAGATTCAAAATGATACTTTGGTTTATCATTTCAGGCACAAAGGGGGGAATTAACAGAGCAAAAATCCTGAATTTGATAAAGGATACTCCAATGAATGCAAACAAGATTGCAACTGTATTGAATTTGGATCATAAAACAATAGTCCATCATGTAAAAATTCTTTCAAAAAATGAACTTGTTGTAAAAGCAGAAAAAGACTATGGAGCAGAATATCAATTATCGCAAATCATGAAGGACAATCATATGGTACTCGAGGAGATTATGCAAAAAATTGGAACAAAATAGATTAACTATCAAGAGGTAAGATGCGTCATGGTAGACTTTATGCTGGCTGCAGTAATATCTGCATTTCTTAACATTGGATTACTGTTAGTTACAATTGCAACCTATATTCAAAACATGAGAGTTATCAGGTCATACTATACGTCCGGTTTGGTTCTGGTTGCATCCTTACTAATGATCCAAAATATCATGATTGTATTGTTTTGGTCAACACTATACATAGATGATAAGGCCTTGATGATGTCAGCTGATATGGTTTCACAGTACCTGTTTGCAATCAATGTAGTTCAGACAATTGGATTGTCAATTCTTGTCTGGATTACCAGAAGATAGTCCAAAAAGTTGAACGAAAGCAGAGCAATACCATCTAAATTAATAATCAGAAAGAATTCAAAATGGATAATTGAGTTATAGGTTTTTAGATCATGCAACTGACGCAATAATTGAGGTTACAGCCAAAGACCTCAAAGAGGCGTTTTCAGTAACGGCTGATGCGGTGATTAATCTAACACTTGATCAAGACAAAGTAGAGGAAAAAGATCAAAAAGAGTTTTCAGCAAATGGAAAAGACCTAAGATATCTTTTATTTAGTTGGCTTGAAGAGGTTACTTTTGTTCTAATTACGCAAGGATTTGCAATAAAGAGAGTAGAATTTGATATTGAGGAAAAAGAGGGCTACAAAATTATTGCCAAAGCATACGGTGAGCCTCTTGATTTGCACAAACACAATTTCAAAGTAGAGATAAAGGCACCCACATTTTACGAAATGGAAATTAAGCAAGATGAAGGTGTTTTTATGAAATTTTTACTTGATTTGTGATTTTAGTTAATTATTCTTTGCAAGAAACAAGAAGAAATTATACGTGTTTTTTAAAAATAAACTCTGAAAACCAGTATTATGCGCACAAGACTAGCAACAATTGCAGTATTTTCGTTGTTTACACTGATGATGATGCCAGCCTATGCAAGTGTTACATCAATGTCACTTGAAAAGAACTTTTACACCACTAATGAGAGTTTCAAGTTCATTGGAATCCAAGATGGAAAGAACATAGTCCATATCATAATCCGTGATGCAAGGGGAAATTTTGAGGGAATGCTCTCAGACCCTAAACAGATTCAAGGTGAATTTGATGCAATTCCCAAACCAGTATCAGATTACTTCAAAGATAATGGAATCTATAACGCAACGGGATTCACTGGTGATGAAAAAGAAGAAGACGGATTTACAATAAAACTAGAGTTTGACGGATACAAATTATTTGAAGTTCCGGATGCTGTGTTACAGCTAAATACAATTAACGACAAAACAGTAGAGGTGGAAAAAACTATTACATTTACAGCTAGTATTACTGATAGCTCAATTGATAATGCAGTGTTTAGTTTACAAAATGATTCTACAGGAGCTACAATAGATCCAAGTTCTGGACAATTTGTTTGGACTCCATCTAAATCGTATGGAAGTACACAAGACCAACCATATTATTTTGACATCATTGTAACTTATGAAGCACAAGAGGATAAAGAAAATTTCATAATTACTGTAATGCAAGCATATGTTGAACCAGAAAAACCGGAACCAACACCAGAGCCGGAACCAACACCGGAACCGGAAGAATTGGAAATTCCAGCACCATTTGTAGATGAGGCAAAAGATCCGCAAAGTTATGTGGACAGATACAACAGTGAGGCAATCTACAAAAAGTGGTTTGATGATACATATCCAGAATATGATTCAATTTATGAGGCGATAGGACTGGATGGACCCAAAGAATTAGCACCATTTGTTGATCCAAATCTAGACCCCCAATACTATGTTGATAGATACAATAATGAAATTACATACAAGGATTGGTTTGATAAAACATATCCAGATACTACAATTTACGAAGCAGTAGGAGCAGAAGAACAAGTTGTTGAAGAACCAGAGTTTGGAGAATGCGGTGAAGGAACAGATCTTGTAAATGGAATGTGTGTTGTTGTTGATAATTCGGAAGGCGGCGGTTGTCTTATTGCAACTGCAGCATATGGCTCAGAGATGGCACCACAAGTACAATTACTCAGAGAGATCCGTGATAATCAACTAATGAATACCGATTCTGGAGTGTCATTTATGACAGGATTCAACGAATTGTATTATTCATTCTCACCACATATAGCTGATATGCAAAGGGAAAACCCAGTATTCCAAGAAGCAGTAAAGATTGGGATAACTCCATTGCTATCATCGCTATCAATAATGAAATATGCTGAATCAGACGCTGAAATTCTAGGGTATGGAATTGGCGTTATTTTGATGAATATTGGAATGTATTTTGCAGCACCAGCAATCATAATTTTTAAGGCTAGAAAATACATCAGAATCTAGAGAAATCTTCAGATATTGTAAACCTCAATTGATCAAATGGGTAGTGAAATTTATTACTTGATTTATTAAATTTGTACTAATGTGACTAGTTACAAATTGGGAAAAAAAATAATTTTTAGTCTTTTATTCGTGCTTTGTATTGCATCTATTCAGATTGCATATGCTGAACCAGAATTTGCTTTCAAATTTGGCTCATCTGGTACGAATGTTGATGAACTAGATAATCCTACAGATGTGATATTAGATGAGAAGAGAAAGAAGGTCTATGTAATAGATAACAAGAACAATAGAGTTAGTGTGTTTGAAGATGATGGAGATGATGAATTCATTTATGGATCATTTTGTGACATTGAATCTATTCAAGACTGTAATAACAATGCAAATGGGGCAAATGATGATGGGGATGGTCAATTCAATGATCTAATTAGTATTGCCAGAGATGCATTAGGAAAATTTTTTGTTGTAGATGCAGGTAATTCAAGAGTACAGATATTTGATGATGATGGTGAATTCCAATCAAAGTTTGGCTCATCAGATAGTGTTGATGATGAATATCTTGGCCTAGCTGTAGGAATTGTAATACAAGAATCATCTAGGGATATTTTTGTTTCAGATGTTGAAAGAGATTCAATATCTGTTTTTGATTCAACAGGTAGCTTCAAGTTTAAATTTGATTCATTTGATGGAAGCGATAACTTTCAAAATCCAACAAACATGATAATTGATAATTCAGAAGAAATGTTGTTTGTTACAGACACAGGAAACGATAGAATCATCATCTTTGAACTAGTTGATGACACAACTTGTCCTAGTGGAACAGTAGAGTCAGTTGATGGCATTTGTTTTGTGAAAGAATTTGGTTCTGCAGGTGTAGGAAATGGAAAATTTGATGAACCAGCAGGACTTGCGTATGATTCTGTTAATGATTTGTTGTATGTGGCAGATACAAATAACGATAGAATTCAGATCTTTGAGATAATTGATGATGATACTTGTCCTAGTGGAACAGAGGAAATAGTTGACGGGGTTTGTTTTGTTGAAGAATTTGGTTCTTCAGGTGCAGGAAATGGAAAATTTGATGATCCAGTTGGAATAGCACTAGATACAACTAGTGATTTGTTGTTTGTGGCTGATGCGGATAATGATAGAATTCAGGTATTTGATCTAAACACGGCGCCACGAGTTCTTACTCCAGATGTGCCTGATAATCTAAAGGCATTTCCAATTTCACCAACGTCAATAGTAATTTCATGGAATGAGCCAGAAATGGAAGAGAACGTACCTGCAATTTCAGGATACAAGATAGAATACAAGACTGGTTCAGACGATTACATTACAATCGCTGAAAATACAGCAAGTACGGTAACATCATTTATTCATCAGGGACTTAATTCTGGTGAAGTTTATTTTTACCATGTTTATTCAATTAATTCAGAAGGAACAAGCGTTTCATCATTGGTGTCAACTAAACCAGAACACACTACAACACCTACATTATTAACTGCAACAGCAATTTCGCCTAGCCAGATAAAACTTTCTTGGTCACCACCATCAGAAACTTTTAGACAATCAATTAGTGGTTATGAAATTAAAAGAGAAGTCATTCTAGAAGTTTATGATGTTGTAGGAAATACGAATGCACAAACCACCACATACATTGTAAGTGGTTTGGAAACCGATAAGACATACACATATGTAATTAGTGCAAATATTGGATATGGATCAACACAAGAATCAAATTTGCTATCTGTTACTCCACGAGAGGATTCAGTAGATTCATCAGAAGAACCAATGACATCAACTGAGGTACGAATGACAGTTTCCACACCACCGATAAAATTAACGGCATCAGTTGTTTCGGCAACTCAAATCAACTTATCATGGAGTCAGCCGGTAAAAGATGGAAATTCATCAGTTACAGGTTACAAAATTGAAGTGAAGAGAGATAGTGGTTCATACACTACACTAGTTGCAGATACAAAAAGTAGAACTAGGGCATACTCACACACAGATCTCATAACAAATTCAATGTATACCTACAAGATTTCAGCAATAAACATTGTAGGAGTTAGTGAACCATCAAATGAATTTTCTACTACACCAAAATCATCAAATGTGCAAATCAGCCCCATGGGTAAATTAACAATAGACGAAGGAAAATTATTATCTTTCACAGTCAATCTTGTAGATAATTCAGTCAAAGATGTAATATTTAGTTTGGATGAAGATTCACCATCAGGTGCAAACATCATATCAAATACAGGCATGTTTTCATGGACACCATCAGGTTCTGATGGTGGAAAAACATACACATTTGATGTGGTAACAAAAAAAGATGAAAACTCAGATAGGGAGACAATAACTATTACAGTCAATGACGTAATGAATGATTCACAGTCAACAACAGAGCCTGAACCAACAACAGAGCCTGAACCAACATCAGAGCCTGAAGAGTTAGGAATTGCATCATTTGTAGATGAGTCAAAAGATCCGCAAAGTTATGTGGATAGATACAACAGTGAGGCAAGCTACAAAAAGTGGTTTGATGATACATATCCAGAATATGATTCAATTTATGAGGCTGTAGGGCTAGAAGAGCCATTAGAAATTCCAGCACCATTTGTAGATGAGTCAAAAGATCCGCAAAGTTATGTGGATAGATACAACAGTGAGGCAAGCTACAAAAAGTGGTTTGATGATACACACCCAGAATATGATTCAATTTATGAGGCTGTAGGACTAGAAGAGCCAAAAATTAAAGAGAAGAAATTTGGAATATGCGGTCCTGGAACAAAGTTGATTGACGGCGTATGTACAATTATTCAAAAACCAATTGTAAAGCCATGGTGGAAATTTTGGTAAAATACATTGAAAGTTAAGTTTTAATCACAATACTTTTTCATCATCATTATGGGAGAATTAGGCAAGAATCTTCGAATTTGTGGTGATTGCGGTATTGCATATACTTCGACTAGTTATACAAAATACATCGATCAGTGTCCCATATGCAAATCAAGAAGATATGAGAAAATTTCAATAAATACAGAGGATAAATAATTTTTCAACATAGATTTTTTAGTAGAACTGATTTTTCAGACATATTGTCTGATGACCCAGAAATTGAGAAAATAAAGCAGCGAAGACTAGAAGAGATGCTCAAACAACAAAATCAGCCCAAAATTGAGCCTGGAATCATAGATTTGAATGACTCTAATTTTGACCAAACAGTATCAGCTGAGAATCCAACATTAGTGGATTTTTGGGCAGAATGGTGTGGCCCATGCAAGATGATGCATCCCGTTTTTGAAAGTCTGTCAAAAACGTATCCAAAAATAAAATTTGCCAGAGTCGATGTTGATAACAATCAAAACATTGCAAGAAGATTTGCAGTTCAATCAATTCCTACATTTATCATGTTCAGGTCAGGACAGATTGCAGACAAAATGATGGGAGCAGTTGGCGCACCTGGAATTCATATGATTTGTAAAAAATATTCAAACTAGTAAGCGTATACTGGCTCTTTTTCTCGTTGAATCCTAACTATCTCATTTAGAATTTGTTGTTCTTCAGTGCTGAGTTTATGCATGAATCTATTTAGTAGTTGTTTTGCTTGGTGTGATGGCGGAAACGTATAGTAGACTTCTTCTTCAAAGATTTGTCTCCCAATAGTTACATCTCTGACAGAGCATGCTACCTCATCGCCAGTTTTTGCAGAAGTGACCGTCTTTTTATCAAGCTGAAGTTGATGGATATTTCCAACCTTTCTTCCACTCATGTTCATAAATGGAATTTTTTGTTTTAGGGTTCCCACATCTATGCGAATTCCAAAAACGGCAGGATCGTTATTTCGGAAAACCATTCCTTTGAGAAAAGTAAACTTTACGATTGGAACTAGTTCTGAAAATATTGCATCCTCCTCATTTGCACTGTCTTCTTCAACCCATGCATTGTAGTTGTCAATTAAACTGTAGATTACTTTGTCTTCAAACACTTTGATATGACTGTCTTCTGATTCATCTTTTGCATCAGGTAGAACCCTAACATTAAATGACAAAACAACTCCTAGATGTCTGTCTTTTTCTTTGATTGCTCTGGCCTCTATGACATCTCGTCTGGTAACAGGACCAATGTCGGCTTTGGCAACAGGTACTTGTGAACGTCGAAGCATCTCAATTATGGCCTCAAGTGAGCCTATAGTATCACATTTTAGTATAATACCATCAGTTTCAGTATCAATAAACATAGATTTCATCTCAGATTCGATGAGTTTGGTAAATTTTTCAATCTCTTGTTGGTTTGATGCGACATAAAGAGTACTTCCTGGAAGAACTCCTTCAAGATCAGGTGATGCAATTTTTAGTCCAGCAGCAGCATCTACTTGTGTAACTGGTTTGAATTTGTCCCGAGGATCTCGCATCTCATCAAGAGGTTTTGGCAAAAGCAGTGCTTTTGGTTTTATAGCGATAACAGAATCTCTTTTAGCTACAACAATGCTGTTTTCTTTTTTGATTGTGCCATCAATTAGAATAATATTTGCCGTCTGTCCCAATCCCACCTCGTCTTTTACCTCCAAGATAATGCCGCGTGGATCTTTCTCTTCTTTACTTAGTCTTTTTTGAAGATATTGTTGTGTCAGTCCTACTAGTACGCTAAGTAGCTCTGGAATGCCAACTCCAGATCGTGCAGAAATTGGAACTATTGCAATCTCGGATTTAAAGTCCTTAACACGGTAAAATGCTTCTGATTTATATCCCAAAATAGAAAGAGTTCCTACTACATCATAGAGCTTTTGATCAAGATCAGCTTGAATGGATGCATCTTGTTCTTTTAATACCTGTGAGATGAATGAAGATTCTGATTTTCTCCATCCAGAAATTTGATCACATTTGTTTAGTGCAACAACAAATGGAACTTTTCTGTTCTGTAAAATTTTCAAGCTTTCGTTTGTCTGTGGTTGAAATCCGCGATTAACATCAACTACAAGAATTGCAATGTCAGCTGCTGAACCTCCTCGAAAACGAAGGTTTCTAAAAACTTCGTGTCCTGGAGTGTCAATAACTAAAATTCCTGGAACTTGGTTTTCTGATTCTTCAAGTTTCTTGTATAGGATACCACATGTTTCTTTGATGGTCTCAGTTGGAAGAAAGCTAGCACCAATATGCTGAGTGATTCCACCTGCTTCTCTACCTTGAACACCTGTACCACGAATTCGATCTAAAAGGGATGTTTTACCAGAGTCTACATGACCAAGAACTGCCACTATGGGCTGACGAATTTGCAAATCAGATCACTCAAACGCTACCCTCGATTCGTGATCAAAACTTTCCTGGCAATCAGATGCATGGATAATATTTTCACTTAATCCTAATCCAAAGTCTCCCCTAATGGAACCGGGTTCTGCTTCAAATGATTTAGTTGCACCAATCATAGTTCTTGTAGTAGCAATTGCATTGTTTCCTTCAATGATTGCTGCAACTACAGGTCCTGATGTGATAAATGATGTTAGTTCACCAAAGAAAGGTTTGTCTTTGTGTATATCATAGAATTTCTTTGCCTGGTCTAGAGTAAATGTAAACATCTTTAATTTCAAAATTTTAAATCCTTTTTTTTCAAATCTTGAGATGATTTCACCAACTAGATTTCGAGCCACTGCATCTGGCTTTACAATGAATAGGGTATTTTCAGACAATTCTACTTCTTTCTAATTCCGCCTTTAACGTGTTTTTTAGTCCATTTTAATTTTCTTGGATCACGTTTTAGAACTAGTGCATTTTTTTTACATTTTGAAGAACAGAACCATAAAACAGTTCCATCATTTTTAGCAAGCATCGTACCAGAACCTTTAGCAACAGGTCTATCACAAAAACTGCAAGGCTTGGTTAAGAGACTCATCTAATCACCTATTTGATCTTTTTTGCTTCTCTCTCTGTTTCTCTTAGCATGAGAATCTCGCCCACTCTAACAGAACCTTTGACATTTCTTGTAAGAATTCTTCCTTTATCATTTCCTGTAAGAACTTTTACTCTAACTTGAATTACCTCACCGGCAATGCCAGTTCGTCCAACAATTTGAATAATTTCAGATTGAACTACTTGATCAGTTGTGGAGCTCATTGATCAGTCTTGCCACCTTTGATTTTAGAAATTGTTTCAATAATTTGATCTACGATATGTTGTGCATCACCAGCATCCAAAATTGCTGCAGCAGCAGAAGTTATCTCAATGCCCAATGAACTACCTAATTCTTTCTTTGTTGGAACAAATACAAATGCTGCACCTTGCTCCTCACACAGAATTGGAAGATGAGCTACTACCTCTGGCGGTTCAACATCCTCTGCTATAATGATTAGTTTACTTGTACCACGTTCGATTGCCTTGGTGGCTTCATTGGTTCCTTTCTTGACTTTGCCGCTAGTAGATGCTACTCTAAGTGCCTCTAAAATTGGACTAACAAGATCCTCTGGTGTCTCAAATTTAACGTAATATGCTTTTCCCATACTTTGTCACCCTAAGGTTCATTCTCCATTCTCTCAGTCGATTCGTTTGGTATTAAAAGTGTTATCTGGAAATAATCGACTTTACTTTTTTGAGATATTCAGATATCAAAGCGTCTAGTTTCTCCTGACTTTCAGATTCTGCATATACTCTAACTATTGGTTCTGTTCCACTAGGTCTGATCATTACCCAATTTTTAGAATCGATTGTAATTTTGATACCATCAGTTGTATCAGAACTTGGAAATTCTTCTTTTAGTGAAAAAATCAGTTTTGAAACATTTTCAGGAGAGCATGAAACCTTGTCTTTTGTGGTAAAAGAAGGAGGTAAACTGGCAATCTCATCTGATAGTGATTTTCCCGTAGCCAAGAGCTCAAGCATCAATGCCAAAGTCATGCAGCCATCTCGAACCTGATTATGTTTTCCATACATGAATCCACCATTTTCTTCAAATCCTATTAGTGCACCAGTTGAAACCATCTTTCTTGATACCTCGACACTTCCTACTTTGGTGCGAATAACTTTTGAGTTAAATTTTTCAGTTAAAACTTCAATGTTAGAACCAGAATTCAAACAAGTAATAATCAAAGAGTTTGGATTCTTCTTTAAGATATGTTGAGTAAGAAGTAACGCAGATTTATCACCAGATAAAACACTACCTTTATTGTCACAAAAAATACTTCGATCTCCATCTCCATCAAATGCAATTCCAAAATCAGCATTGTTTTCCATCACAGTCTTTGAAAGTTCTGAAAGATTTTGTGGTGTTGGCTCTGATCCACGTCCTGGAAAGTTTCCATCAATGTTTTGATTTACTAAGAGTACCTTACAGTGAAGCATTTTACAAAAATCAGGTGCAGAAACTGCCTGTGCACCGTTTCCTAAATCTAAAACAACTTTGAAATTTTTTGATTCTATTAATTTGGAATCAACTTGAGATACAATTCCTTTAAGATATGTTTCAACGGCTCTTTCTTCTTTTCCTGTCATACCCCAATTTTCAATATTCTTTATCCAACTTTTTTGCAGGTAAATATCTTCAATTATTAATTCGTCTTCTCGTGAAATCTCAACTCCATCTTTTGCAGCTGGCTTGATTCCATTGTATTGAGATGGATTGTGAGATGCAGTAATCATAATTCCGCCAGAATATCCCAAAGTCTTTACTGCAAATTCAAGACATGGGGTTGGAACAATTCCTGCAACATTACAATTAATTCCAATTGAATTCAATGCAGAGATTATTACTTTGCAAATTACTGGACTTGATTCTCTTCCATCAAAACCAATCAGTATTGGTCCTCTTTCAAAGTAAGTTCCAATAGCTAAAGTCATATCATGAACAAATTCTAATGTAAAGTCTTCAGAGAACACTCCACGAATTCCATTAGTTCCAAAAAATTTCGCCACGATATTATTCAATAATAGATAAATTTGTGTTTAATGGCATGTCCGTTGCGGGAGTCGCCCAGCCTGGTCAAAGGCGTAGGGCTTAGGACCCTATCTCTTAGGAGTTCGTGGGTTCGAATCCCACCTCCCGCACCTTTTTGATTTCTGTGAATGATTAATAATGAGAAAATTCCCAACAAACAAAGCCATGAAAAAGACAGTCATCGGAATTACAGTAGTTGGAAAAGATAGAGAGGGAATTGTAGCCGCATTTACAAATTTTGCATTCTCAAAACATGGAAACATCGAGAAAGTAAACCAAAATGTAATCAAAGGTCTTTTTGGAATGTATCTAGAAATATCTTTTTCAAAAACAGTTGATGTAAAGAGATTTGATGCCGAAATACAAAGTTTAGCTAAAAAAGAGAAGATGGATGTAAGTACACATCATGAAACAAATTCGCAGAAAAATATTGCAGTATTTGTAGCAAAAGAGCAACTTTGTCTTAAAACAATTCTGGATAATGCAAAATCACTCAAAGGAAAAATATCAGTAATAATTGGTTCAGAAAAAACACTTGGATCACTAGCAAAAAAAGCAAAGATTCCATTTGTTGTGGTACAAGAAAAGGATCAACAAAAGGCAGAAGAAAAAATTATTGAGATATGCAAAAAGTATGAGATAGACTTGATCTCACTTGCAAGATACATGAGAATTCTTAGTCCTAACTTTGTTTGGAGATATCCAAACAGAATAATTAACATTCATCCATCAATATTACCTGCATTCCCAGGAGCATTAGCATATGCACAAGCTTATGAAAGAGGTACAAAAATTGTTGGTGTAACTTCGCATTATGTTACAGAGAACTTGGATCAAGGACCAATTATCTTCCAAGATTCATTCAAAGTGGATCCAAATGATACGTTAGAAAAAATTAAAACAAAAGGACAAAGACTAGAAGCAGACACATTGCTTAAAGCAATGAAGATGCATCTAGAAAATAAATTGGAAGTTCGTTGGAGAAAGGTTCACATCAAATCAAAGTGAATTAAATGACAGATATCAAGGCACAATTTGATCCTAATCTTAGAAAATCAATTAAAAAGAAAAAACAAGTGGCAATAATTCCAATAGGCTCAATTGAGCAGCACGGTCCACATTTACCCATATCAACGGATTCAGATATTGTAACTGAAGTAGCAAAAAGACTGTCTGAAATGAAAGGATATCTTCTTCTTCCAACACTAACCTATGGAGTTTCATTTGAGCATGCACCATTTTTTAATTTGAGTGTTAGAGAATCAACCTTACGAACTGTTCTAACTGATTTGTGTTCATCACTTTTAGCAAACAACATTAAGACAGTTTTCATAATTAATGGGCATCATGGAAATCTAAAATCAATCAAAAACATTGATGTGAAGCTCCAAAAAATCTCAAAAAACAATCTCAAAGTATTTCCATTATCTTATTGGCATTTTATGAAAAGAGAGTTTGATCATGCAGGATTTGTAGAGACATCACTAATGTTAGCAATTTCAAAAAACGTCAAAATGAAATTGGCAAAAAAAGGGTTAATCACAGACGGGATGACAAAACAAGAAATCAAAAAACTTGGAAAACTTGCTAATCAATCATTTCCCAAAGCTACCAAAAACGGAATTTGGGGCGATCCTACAAAAGCCACAAAAAAGGATGGACAGTCAATTTTAGCTGAAATCGTTAAAAATCTGGGAAAAAAGTGTCAAACTTGCCTTACTGGGTATAGCTCATAGTTACACCAATGAAATTTTAATATAATCCCTCAATATCAAAGCCAATAAGTGAAATAGATGTCCGTTGATATGGCAGTAAAAGTATTGGATGAGAGTATCAATCAAGTTGTATTGATAAAGCTCAAAGGTAACAAAATACTTAGAGGTAATCTTCTTGGTTTTGACCAACACATGAATCTGCTACTCGACTCTTCAGAGGAAATTCCTGCTGAAGGCGAGACAAACAGCCTTGGAACCATCGTAGTTAGAGGAGACAATGTAGTTATGATATCTCCTCCACCACCAAAGAAATAGGTGATTTGAGATGGTAAAAGGCACAACTTCTATGGGTGGTTTTACAAAGAAGAAAGTTCACATCAGGTGTAGAAGATGTGGTAAAAACTCGCTTCACAAACGTCATCATCAATGTGCAAGTTGTGGATTCCCAAAGGCTAAACGCAGAAAGTATTCCTGGATTAAATGGTATACATAGATGCAAGAAATTGTTCTTATTCTTAGTTCATTAGCGGGTGTAGCTACAGCTGTTGCTGCACGAAAAATGCCAAGAGGTAAAAAACAATTACTCAGCCTTGGTGCTAGTTCACACATTAAAAGTAAAATTAATACTCTAAAAATTGAAAAAGATATTCTTACAAAAACAATTACAAGGCTATACCAAGCAGACTCTGAATTTTCTAAAATTCAAAAGGACAGACTATTACTGAGATATCAACACCAATTAGGAATTGTTTTAGCTAAACTAGAAAAACTCGAGCAAGCAGGTAAACATCCAGACTTGGGTCCAGTAGGAGATGGTTTGATAACTTTGATGGATCAAAAATTATCAAAACTAGATGATAGATTGTATGAATTATCATCAAAGATGACAAGTGCAAAAATAGAAAAACCAGAAATTAAAGAGACAAAGAGCGAACCGAAACAAAGTGTATCAAAATCATGGTTCAACTTTGAGAAGCCAAAAGAAACAAAGAGCGAACCAACTGTAATTCCCCCAACAAAATCAAAACAGTCATTTGAATTTTCTACCTTAACAAATATTCCAACAAAGGATTCAAAATTTCCATTATTGGAAAAAGAAGAATCAAAACAAGAAATTACAAGCCCAATACCACAGCCAAAGACAGTTCAGACTGAAATAATTAAACCAAAAGAAGAGATTGTCCAGGAAATTATTCAACCAAAAACTGAAGATGAAATTGAGGTTATTCAGTCAGTTACACCAAAACCAGAGTCAGTATTAGATACAAAGCCTGACATAGACAAAGAAGTTGCAAAGATTACAGAGCACAAGGCACTACCAGAACCAGAACAAAAACCAATAACATTGGATGATGACTTTGATGATGATGCAGACGATCTAGACAAAATCAAAAGTAATATCATGAGAGTTCTATCAAAGCTTGATCAGGCAGAGGTAGAGTAATTGTCCTATGATAGTGCCATTACGACATTATCAAGTTATGCACTAAAACATGTCAAAGACTATTCCATAATAGGATTAGGAAGTGGAAGAGCAGCAACTGCACTTGTAAAATCACTTTCAAGACTAATCGAAATAAAAGATTATCACATTGTTGGAATTCCAACTTCATTACAAATCAAACAAGTTGCAGAAAACGAAGGCATACCACTAATAGAAGCTGATCAGGTAGATCATATTGATGTTGTATTTGATGGTGCAGATCAAATTGATTCTCAAAAATTTGTAATCAAAGGAGGAGGAGGTGCTTTACTGCGGGAAAATGTTTTGTTTAGTCTTGCAAAAAAAGTTGTAGTTATGGCAGACAAGAGCAAGTTTGTAAAAAATTTTACAAGAACTGTTCCAGTAGAAGTTCATCCATTTGCTAGAAGTTCAGTAATAAATGCAATTGAAAAACTAGGAGGAAAAGTACAACTACGAACAATGGATAGAGGCTATTCATTTTTTACAGAAAATGGTAACATAATTTTAGATTGTGATTTTGGAACAATAAGGAATCCAAAAGTACTTACTCAAAAAATCAAACAGATTGCTGGAGTTTTAGAGTCCGGAATTTTTCTTAGAAAACCAGATGTAATTTACAGAGCCAAGACAGGTGGCAAATTTGATATTCTCTAGAATATTGTAACAAATCTATTCTTTTTTACCAAATTTTCCCAGTAGAGGAACAAAAACATAGTTTGATTCGTTTTTGATTTCAATAATTCCTTCAGTGGTCTTTTTTAACAAAACTAATGACTGAGATGAGCCTCCTACAGGCGCAAGTATGAGCCCATTTTTATCTAGTTGTTCAAGTAATGGCAAAGGAATTTCTGTACATGCTGCAGTAATTATGATTCTATCATACGGTGATTCTTGTGGATAACCCATACTACCATCACCGAAAATCACATGAGTGTTATCTAGTCCAAATTTTTCTAAATTTTCTCTTGCAAATTTTACTAGTTCTGAATGTCTTTCAAGAGAATAAATAGTACCTGTTCCTACCAAGTAAGAGAGAATTGCAGTCTGCCAAGCAGATCCAGTACCAATCTCAAGAATTTTTTGCCCATCTTTAACATCTAACCACTCTGTCATTCTTGACACAACTCCCGGTTGAGAAATGGTCTGATCTTTCATAATTGATAGTGGTTCATTGTAATATGCTACATCTAATGCTGATGTAGGAACAAATTCATGTCTGGGAATGTTTCTAAACGCAGATTCAACATTATCGTCATTAAGAAATCCTGAATCCCTTAGAAAATGGATTAAATTATCTAGTGCTATCTGATATTTTTTCTCAATTTTAGTTCCATTCAACCAGTATAGGTAGAATTTTTTATCATTTAAACCCAATTTGTTATTTTGAAAATAAGTTAATTTTTCGTTCTACCAATTTACCATGACCAGGTTTTCCAATCACTTCAAAGTCATCAGCAACTATTTCTCCTCTAACAATTGTTTTAACAGGCCATCCTTTTAGATTTCTTCCTTCATATATGATATAATCAGAAAAGCCTCCAAACAAATCAGATGTTACTTTCTTTTCTTTTTTCAAATCTATCATAGTAATGTCTGCATCAGAATTTTTTTCCAGTGTTCCTTTTTGCGGATACATTCCAAAAATTTGAGCGGCATTTTTACTTGTAAATTGCACAAACTGCTCAAGTGTTATTCTGTTTTGGTTTACGCCATCATTGAGTAATATTGGAATCACAGTTCCAATTCCCGGAAATCCTGCCAATGCTCCCCAAACATCATCTCCATCTAGTTTGAGTTTGAGTTGGTTTGCAACATGATCTGTGCCTATAGTATCAATAAGATTTTGAGAGAGAGCATTCCAAACTGCCTTGTTGTCATTTCCAGTTCTTATTGGAGGCATAACTTTAGCAAGATATCCTTCTTGTTTTTCAATGGACAGTGTAAGATAGTGTGGACATGTCTCAACAAAAATTTTTGTTCCAAGTTTTTTCTCTTCTTGAATCTGTGCTAGTGCTATCTCTGAGCCAATGTGAACAAAGTAGATTACACAGTCATAATTTCGTCCAAACTTTGAGACAGTCTTAATTGCTTTTGCCTCAAATTCTGGAGAACGACTTTGAGACCACGCAGAAAGTCCGTCTTGTTTTTTTTCTCTTGCAGTTTTAATTCCACATCCACATGACTCATAGTCTTCTGCATGGACTAGTACTGGACAGCCAAGTGAAGCTGCAGTTTTTACAATCTGTTCAACTAGTTCATCAGTAACATCTACCTTAGCTGCAACAAGTTTAGAGGAGTTTGGTGGCATGTCCATATACACATGACCGACTTCGCCGCCAAGATTCATGTAAATTTTAAAAGACGTGATTCCTTTTTCAATACAAAAATTCATCTCATTGACTTGTTGAGTAGTGAAAACAGAAGCATGAATTGCATAATCAATGTAATGACTCTGAGATGATGCATCAAGCTGAGCTTGTAATGAACTAGAAAATGAATTTTCTAATCTAAGCATTCTCATCATAGTTGTTATTCCACCAATTGCTGCAGCGTGAGATTCAGTTTTTGCTGATTCATTTATTGAAGAATACACACCATAATGAACATGAGTGTCAATTGGACCAGGAATAGAAATTAATCCATTGCCATTGATTTTGTTATCACAGGCAGGGGTATCATTTGTAAATCCAACAATTTTTCCCTCATCAATTAGAATATTTTTGTAAATCATTCCCTGAGGAAGTACAATGTGTGAATCAATAATCACAGTATCATACGTCATTTGAAAATTTTATACCTGGCAGTCTATTATGCGTTAAGAAAATGAATAAAAATACAACTAAAAAGAAGTGATTCAGGGGCCGGTGGTTTAGGGGTATGATGCCTCGTTCGCAACGAGGATGTCGAGGGTTCGATTCCCTCCCGGTCCACTACTTTGGTGTCCTTTTTATGGTTCCGCTACAATGGTGATCACTTGAAGATAACAAAAGAAGAACTATCACATTCTACAGAAGAGTTGGTCCTAGACTTGTGCTTGCAAGTAATAAAGGCTGACGCTACCAAGAAAAAATACACAAGGACATTACGAAAGATAGTTTGTGATATCTTTGAGGACGTTTTAGAGGGGGATTTTGAGCAAAGAGTCAATCAACTAGCCAAACTATCAAGTGAGAATCCAAAATAACCTGTTAGAACATGAAAAACACATCAAATCAGAATTAGAGCGATGGATTAAGAATCTAGAAACAGAATTGAATTTTAGATTAGAAGAGGCGTTTAGAAATGATAAAAGCCATATTCAATCACTAAGCAAATCATAATGTCATAATCTTGAGTAATAAAAAAAATTATTGCCATAGGTGTAAAATAAGAGTATATGCTATCTGTTATTCAATATTTTAGATCATTTTAAAGAAAGTACGTTGATAACAATTTCATGGTCTGTATCCATAAATTAGAATTTGAAAATCTTTATTCTTATTCAAATGGAAACAGTTTAGAGTTATCAAACAACAATATAATTGTCGGTCCAAATAATTCGGGCAAATCAAATATTTTTAGAATCATTAAATTACTACAAAATGTATTGTCAGAGAATCATTCATTAGGAGATTCTGAATTATTCTCCAATACATCCACAGCATTTCTAGAAATTGACATGACACTATCCTCTGATGAATCAGACATGCTTGTAAAACATATGAGTTTCTATCAAAACCCCAACAATAGCTCACTACGATTTTATGAATTTCAAAACTTTAAGAAAATTTCTGAATTATTTAGAGATTTAACCATAAAGTTGACGTGGAAAAAAAGTTTCAATAGAGAAGGATATAAACTATTTATCGAATTAAAATTTACAAAAATGAACTTGATTTTTCTTGGCAAATATTGGCCAAGCTATTTTATGATTTCTAATAGCAGCGTAAAACAAGAATCATTTCCAAATGTTGAAAATATTCATCTACATGAATTTTTAGATTCAATGATTGATTCTGATGCAATAGAATATACAAATAATTTTTTTAATGAACATAAAGAAAAAATTTTAAAAATAGAGTCCATACGAAGAGATGCAAATTATGAAATGTCTGATAGGGGGCGCGAGATTTTTCAAGACATAGTTCAATTCTTAGATATTACTGAAAAATCAAATTCAGACATGGCTTTTTTTCAAATAATTGAACAAATTCTGAAAAATGGGATAAAAATTACTAGAGGAGGTGTTAATTTGAATCAAATTACAATGGCAGAATTAGTAAAAAGAATACAATTTGGAACCAATAATTTTGCTAGACAAGATTCGGATAATCAAAAGACACTATTCAATCAAACACTTGAAACACAAGCATTAAAAAAAGATTTAGAATTTGTCGATTATTTGAGAGATGATGGGAGTAACATCGCCCAGTTTTTATTTAGTCTTAGAAATTCTCCCAAAACCCATGACAGAGAAAAATATCGGATAATAAAAAAAACATTTGAAGAACTTTGTTCATCTGAATTTCTTGAACTTGACATAATACTTGATTATGATATTGAGAGAAAAACAGGCTGGAGAACTTTAGAAATTTTAAGTGAGCCTAAATTTCCAAAAATCATTATCATTAACAAAAAGACACGAATTCATTATTCCATTGACAAGATTGGGGCAGGTATATCTGAGATTCTTTATCTTCTTACTACTTCCTATGGATTTGAAAATACGATAATTTTGATGGATGAGCCATCAGTAAACCTTCACCCGACAAAAGCCAAAGAAGTAATGAGAAAAATCATAAAATTTAATCCAAAAAATCAATTTATCATCATAACTCATTCACCAGAATTAACACATACCATGATTTTTGAAAATCATGCAGACCTATGTTATGTGAGAAAAACTGATGGAGTCAGCAAAATATTTGTCATGAAAAAAGAAGAAAAAAGTGAATTTGATGAAGAGCGAGGCAGATTGAAGCATCAAATAGATAGCAGGGTTTTTTTTGGAAAATGTGTAATTCTATGTGAGGGTGAATCCGATAGGAATCTTTTTGGAATTGTAGAATATCTGACATCTACAGATAGAAAGTATGATCTTGAAGCAAATGATGTTTTGATTACAAGTATTGGAGGACACAGTAATTTTCCAAAATATATAAAATTACTATCCAGTTTAGGAATTCCATATGTTATATTGGCAGACATTCAAGCCAAAAAATTCCTACCAGAGTCATTTGCAACAATGACAAAAAATGGAATTATCGGTGATAGCAGTGTGATTGTGATAGATGGAAATTTGAAAGATTTGATGAATGAAATTGACGGTGAACTATATTCTAAAATAAAACTAAAGGTAGGAAAGTCAAAGCCTACAGTGTCATTTGAATTTGCAAGTCAAATTTATGAAAAAAATCCGGATGCTCTAAAACCTGTAGAAGATTTTTTATCTTTAGCTATTGAAAAAAGTAAATAGTTACAACAGTTCAAACCTGTATGGGTTTGGTACTACCAAAGTACAATAAAGATAGAATTGATAAAGCAACAACAAATTTTCCAGTCTTTCCAAAAATTGCTTTTTTCATTTGCTTTTCAAAAATACTACCAATTTTTCCCAGTTTTCCTTTTTTGATTAAAATCAACAAGACTAGCCCCAATCCAGAAATTAGACCAAAATTACCTAACCATTGATCAGAAACATATTCAACAAAAATTAATCTTAGAGGTAGAAATATTCCTAAAGAAATGCCATTACTATCAACTTCTCCTTAAAGTCATCCTTTTTCATATGCGCCTCTCCCAATTACTGTATAAGCTCATTTGGTTGAAACATTTCGAATGATTTCAACCCAGAAACCATATTATACATAAACAAAGAATATGGACATTATGGAAGTCTTTGATGGTAAAAAAGCAGCTACTGATTACATGTCAAAGCATACTCTGGCATTTTCTACTCCAGAATTAACTCTAATGAGATTTGCATTTTGGTTAGGGGATTCAGTCCCAGATCCAAAAAATGAAGGAAAGGGAGTTCCAAGAATGATGACATTTTTGACAGAGCAAGATTTTGAACCTGTTTTAATTGATGATGACAAATATGAGCCATCAGGTGCAGTTCTAAATTCGGCAAATGTTGGAAATGCATACAGTGAAGCAAAGACAGATGGAAAGTTTTGTCCTGAATGCGGCACAACTCTTTCAGCAACAGCAAAGTTCTGTCCTGAATGCGGTACAACTCAAGAATAAGAAAATAGTTTTTTGATTTTTAATTTTATGTTTTAGTTCCACACTTTGTGCAAAACTTTGCATTTGGTCTTAGTCCAGCACCACATGAAGAACATCCATTTCCACTAGGTTGTGTAACATCTCTAGGTACCAAACGTGGATCGGGTGTTGGTAAAGTTCCAACGTCTCCAAATGATTCTTGTGCAGAAACAATTCCTGGCGGACCTCCAACTGGATTTTCTGCAGTTCCGGCTCTTGGTGGCATTCCCATTCCACCTGCCATACCTCCAGGGTTTCCCATTCCGGGCATCAAACCAGGAGACTGTGTACTTCCAGAACCTGAACCCATTGCTTTTTTCATCTCAAATATTACTTTGATTGCTAGAAATTCTAATGCAGAATATGCCACTACGTAATCACCAAGTTTCTGGAAGAATTGTTTGTCACTTAGTTTACCTTTTTTGTACATATTGTTAGTATCTAGAAATGTTTCATAGTATCCTTGAGATTCATCAAACAAACTTTCTAGTTTTTCATATAGCATGTTTAGTGTATCTACTTCACCAAATGACATGAACCTCCTCAATTTTTGGAATATTAATTACTTTAGGATCAAAATGTGGGCTAGCATTTGCTGTTTGCCTTTCTGCATTAGAATATCAATTGGATGTTAAACATGCTCAATAGGCTCAACACAGTAACAAGCTATCAATAAATCGATTTTTCTTATCAGAAGTAGGTTCAGCTAATTTATGAAAATGAAAATGTGTTTATTTTTTTTTGATTATTTTTACAATAATTAAGAAATTCAAGAATCAAAGTTATTTTTAATACTGTTTTTAGGATACTGATGCCAGTGGATATTCGTCAAGACATCAATGATTTGGAAAATGATATTTTACAAGTAGAGGATAACATTGTAGAATTTTTGGGATTAAAGTATGATGAAGGAATTAAAAGATCACTTCATAAACTAGAATCGGATCTAAAATATCTCAGCATTCTTGCAAATGGCGCCCCAATTGATAAAAATGAAGACATGAAGATTATGAATTTTTTGAGAACTCACTATAACTATCTGCGAAAATTATCGGTTCCTGCTTAGTTCGTTAAACAATTATTCAGTTTTTTTATAGTTAAGCTTATCTAAAATGCATTTCTTGTAATGTAAATGGACAAATCTTCTCACCAATCAAAAGACCTCTTTGGCGTATCTAAAAAAAATATTGACAGGTTTTTTAGTGAAGTTGAAAAGTCTTCTCCCAAATATCATCAATCAGTAGCAAAACTTCAGCAAGACTACATAGATGCATGGAAAACTGTGATTAATTCAGCTATTTCTTTGGAACAAGAATATGCAGTCAAGGCAGGTTACAAGACAGATGTTCCTGAATCTGTTCTAAAAACAATTCGTGACATTACTGATTTCTCTCTTCAAGCATATGCCCATCAAAATAAAATCACCACAGATACAACAGAGGCAACAAAACAGGCGTTTAAGACATTTAATCAAAATACAAAATCGTTTGCAACTCTAAACAAAGAGATCATGGGATACATCATGTCGGTATTTGAACAGAAAGTAAATACATAATCTATTTTTAATGAATCTAGATCAAAAAATAGGAAAAACTATTTTAGAACTTATGCAAGTGCTCTATCAATCATACTTTTGTATGATTCTTTAGAAGCAGCGCCTACTTGTTGGCTAACTATTTCACCTTTGTTAAGGATGATCAAAGTTGGAATACTAAAGACATTGTATTTTGATGCCAATTCATTGGCCTCATCAACATTAACCTTGACAAATTTTACTTTGCCATCATAGTCATTTGCCAATTCTTCAACTACTGGACTTACCATTCTACATGGACCACACCATTCAGCCCAAAAGTCTACAAATACAGGAATGTCAGAATTTATCACGTCGACTTCCCAAGACTTTGCATCTGAAACTTGTGTAACTGCCATTGTACTGATACTTTATTGACCGTACCTAAAAACGTTCACCAGAATTAACACCATATTTTTTGTTGGAAAATTAATTTTGGTATATATTTAAATGACGTTTTAATAAAATTCAGACATGAGTTCAGAGCTTAGACTTAAAAAATTAAGAGGTTCCGGAGGATATGTTATGGCTACAGTTACTGATGAACAACAGATGAAAGGAAATCTAGGAGGTCCTGATCTGTTTTTAGCGCCAATAGGCAGATTAGATGTAGCAAAAATCACTAAATATTTTTGCAATACCTGTGAAAAAGAATTTGAAGGTCCTCCAAAAATAGAATTTGAGAATCCCAATGAAGAAGTTGCAGAGAATCTAGTTCTTGCAGAAAAAGGACAGTACATATGCAATTCATGTAATGCCTCAATTGCAGAATACAGAGAATTCAAAAAACAAGACGAAGCAGGAGAAATTGGTAGCGCAAAACCAATAGTTGAAAATACACCACCACAAGTTGAAAGTGCACCACAAGTTGTAGAACCTGCAGCACAAACTCCACAGGAAACAGTTACACAACCAGGTCCAGTAACTTCGGTCAGTTCAATTGAAGGAAGAACAGTATATGATGAAAATGCTAACAAGATCGGAGTTGCAAAACAAGTAGGTATTGATTCTACACAATCAATGGTTCTAGTATTAACTAAAAATGACGGTACAGAAGGTAGCATTCCATGGAATGGTATCAAAAAGATTGGGGAAGTGATTCTTTTAGGAAACCCAGAATCTGTCACTCAGCCAGGAAAATGCTCTAATTGTGGATTTGGAAATAAAGAGGGTTCAAAATTCTGTGAAGAGTGTGGGACCCAGCTCTAATAGCTAACAAATTTAATCAATGAAAATAGGTGATGATATAATTGGTAAAATCGATCTCAAAAGGAGTTATCAAAGATATCGTTATCGTTGGTGTAGGAGTTTTAGTAATTTGGATAGGTCTACAAGTAGCATTTGGAACACAAAATCCATTTTATGTAGTTGCAAGTGGAAGTATGATTCCAGAATTAGAAGTATATGATGTCTTGATAGTTCAAGGACATGAGCCTTTTGAAGATATTGAGACAGGGGACATTATTGTGTTTAATCGGCCATCAGACCATAACAGAGTAATTGTACATAGAGTAGTATCAATAATTAGTGATGATCCAAAAGAGATTAGAACAAAAGGAGATGCAAATCCAGCATCAATTCCTGGAACTGACTTTCCAATTACTGAAGAGGAATACATAGGAAAAGTAGTGTACACGCTTCCACAAGTAGGATATGTTACGCAGTTACTAAAACCACCAATCAACTACATCATAATTGCAGTTGTAATTGGAGTAATGATTGTAAAACAGATTACAAAGAAGAAGAGAGAAGAAGAGACTATACTCTCAGATCCATTAGATTCAGAAAATCCAGATACAGTTGAAGAATTATCAGACATTGATAAAATAGAAAAAGATTCTGAATATTCTGAACATGTAGAAAAATCAGAGGTTACAGAAGAGGAAAAAGTCGAGTCTGATGAAGAATCTAAATTAGATTCGGATGAAACGCCCAAAAAAGATGATAAAACATCTGAGAAAGACAACAAAGAGTAAATTCAGTTTAATTCAAGCAAACAGGTTCACATTATGCGTAGATGAAAGCACTAGATCGTCCTGTTTGCTTGGTGATGTTAATTACGTAAAATTTACTAAAAAAGGATTCGGATAAATTGCTAGTTTCAAGAGTAGAATCATTTATGAACTACCTGTAATGTTAATTTTAAAATCTATAGTTTTGTATAGTTTAGTGCGTATTTCATTAAAATCCCAATTATCTAATGAGCACATGCAATTTCAGATAACTTGCGGATATGACTAGTATCGTTTTTTGCTGCCAAGTTTAGTGCTTCTTGCATTTTATTTTTGATTTCATCAAAGTCTTTTTGTTCCTCTTTGATTACCTCGCATTCTGCGACAATTGGCAAGTCTCTAAAGTTCTGAAACTGCACATATGTCACAACACAGGTATAGTATTTTTTGTCTTCCTTGAATTTGTACCTAACTTTAACTGGCATACCATTTTCAATGTAATTCAATTATGAGATTAAATACTGTTAGTTAGAAAAATAAATAACATCCTTATGATCGCTATGCTGTTTTTAATAATTTGATCTCACCAAATTGTATTACAAATTTAATGACCCATTTCAGAAATTTTAAAATCTATAAAATGGAATCTTTTGTTTGAAATATTCGTTTAAAGTAATCAGAAGGTTCTGATGGTTCTTCAATATCATTTGTAATACCAGCTAGTTTCTTTGCAAGATTCTTTTTGTAACCAATCTGCATCTGTCTCTGAATCTGAATTCTTTGTGCTTGTGGGGAACCAGCACCATGCATAGATTCTGTAAGATATCCCACAGAATTTCTACCAAGTGTCATGTTTTCAATTAGTCTAAGAATTCTCATTCTGTTTTCAACATCAACTCCTTTTCTTCCCACAAGGAATCTTTTCAGTAGTGGACCAGCCACTGGATGTCTAAAGTCCTTTTCAGATGGAAGAGTCACTACTAATCCACCTGCAATGTCTTGTGCAAGTCTACTAATCTCATATGGGAATCGAGTTACATTGTGTTTGCAAACTTGTGCAAGCATATCCTCATTAATATATACGCCTGATTTCATCTTGTGTGCTAGGTAAGAGGATGCTATTCCTGCAGCAAAGATTGATTCATTAAGATGAGTCATCTCAACAATTTTGTCTTTGATGTGAGATACCTTTGGCACTCCATTATAGTCAGCAATCGTTGCTGCAGCACCAATGAGTACGTCACCAAGTCCTGTTTTGCATACATAACTACGTCTATGATAACAAGTAAAACGCTCAATCAGCATAGATGCAAACTCATATTCCCCATGCATGAAGACTTTGTCCCATGGGATAAACACTCTTTCTAAAATCATCAAGGCCTCTTGCCCACCATATTTTGCATTACCATCATCAATGTCACCTTCTTCCATGCTTCTAGTGTCACAAGACTGTCGACCATAGATGTAAGTGACTCCTTTTGCATCTGCTGGAATTACACCAACAAATGCCCAGTCTTTGTCACTTTCTGTTAGTCTAACTGTTGGCATCAAAATTATCCAATGTGAATTTATACAACCAGTTTGGTGTGCTTTTGCACCAGATACATAGATTCCTTTATCATCTGTCTCTACTACTCTAGTAAACATGTCTGGATCATCTTGTTCTGATGGTCCTTTACTTCTATCACCTTTAGGATCAGTCATTGCGCCACCAATTACAAGATTTTCTTGTTGAACCATTTTTACAAATTCTAAGAATCTTTTATGATAGTCTGTTCCATGTTTCTCATCTATTTCAAAAGTTACAGAGTGTAAAGAATTCAATGCATCCATTCCAACACATCTCTGGAAACATGTTCCAGTGTTTTGTCCTAGTGTTCTCTGCATTTTATTTTGTAAAACTAAATCTTGTGCACTTTCTGCAATGTGTAAAAATCTGTTAACTTTCAATCCAGTAATTGATGAATCAGCTGTAGCCAGAGATTCTTCACGCACTGCAAGATCATAAGTTTCTGCAACTGCGTTAATTGATGGTCTAATCATCGGATGATCTACTGGCTCTTTTACTAGTTCTCCAAATAGGTAAACTGTAAGATCACGGCCTCGAAGACTTTCAATATAATCATCACCTGTTCTAATTGTCTTTAAGACATTAGCCATGTAACAATATTCGTCTTTATGATGTATAAATATTCTAGAGAAAAATGAGTGAAAATTTAGGAATGAATTGTTATCAGAGGCCTATTCTGACATCTAGAATGCGACAGCCCTTACCCTCCTCCATTACTAGTACAGGGTTCATGTCTAATTCTTTGATCTCTGCAAAGTCAGAAACTAGTTGAGATAGTCTCTGAATGCATTCAGAGAGTTTTGATATGTCTGAAGGTTTTTCGCCTCTTACACCAAGGAGTATTTTTTGGGTCTTTATTGATGCTATCATGTCGTCTGCTTCCTTGTCAGTTACAGGTGCTATCTTGAATGTAACATCCTTGAGAACTTCGACATAGATTCCTCCCATTCCAAGCATGATTACTGGACCAAATCCAGGCTCGAGTTTTGAGCCAATGATTAGTTCTTTTCCACCTTTTACCATCTCTACAATCAAGACACCTTTAATCTCAGCTTTCTTGTTGTAGTTTTTGGCATTTTTGATAATTGTTTTGTATGCATCTTTGATCTCAGAATCATTTGTCAAGTTTACTTTAACACCACCAGCATCAGACTTGTGAACAATCTGAGGTGATGCAATCTTCATTACAACTGGATAACCAATCTTCTTGGCAATTTTTACTGCTTCAGTTTCTGTTGCAGCAAGTGCACTTGAAGGTAGCGGCAATCCATATGCTTTAAGAACTTCTTGTCCTTCTTCTTCTAGAAGATTTGGTCGTTTCTCTTTTTTTACCTTGTCAAAGATTTTTTGTGCTTTTGCTTTGTTTACTTTGAATTTAGTGATTTTCCCAGTAGGAGATTTTATCCAGTTAGAAAATCTAGTCATTGCTGCAAGAGTTCTGATTGCACCTTCTGCATATGTATAATATGGAACATTTCCAGCAGCTAAAATTTCTCTATTGGTAATTCCTTCATCTAATCCCATCAAACTTGCAAGCATTGTCTTTTTGTATTTCTTTGACATTTCAACAATAACTTCTGCAAGTTTATCATAATCTAGAGTTCCAGAAGGAGTACACATTGTAATTACAGAGCCAACTTTTGGATGTTTGAGAACGCGGTCCAAAACATTATCGAATCGGTTAAAATCAGCATCACCAACAATGTCAACAGGATTTCGAGAGCTGCCCCAAGGTGGAATTACCTGGTCAATCTTTTTTCTAACACTTGTAATATCTGCCATCTTGATTTTAGCCTTTGAGCATGCATCAGTTGAGATGATTGCAGGGCCACCTGCATTTGAAACAATTACAAGATCGCCATCTGATGGTAGTGGTTGTTTTGAAAATGCTGTTGCATAATCAAAGAGTTCTTCCATGGTATCAACTCTGATTGCACCAGATTGTTTTAGCAAAGCATCATAGATTTCATCTGAGCCCATCAAGGCTCCTGTATGAGACATTGCAGCTTTTGCGCCTTCAGGGCTACGTCCAGATTTGAGAACAAGAACTGGTTTTTTGAGTTTTTTAGTAATATTTTTACAAACTTTCAGGAATTCTTGACCATCACCCATGTCTTCAAGATACATTACAATAACTTCGGTTTGTTTATGATTTGCAAGTGTCTTTAGAACATCAACTTCACTCATTACAGCTTTGTTTCCAAGACTAACCACTGCAGAGAAACCTATTCCTTGAGCACTAGCGTCTTCGACTAATGCAGCACATATTGCACCACTCTGAGATATGAGTGCAATCTTTCCAGATTTTGGTGTAATTTTAAGAAAAGTAGAATTCATCATTGTCTTTGGATCAAGATTCATGACACCAAGACAGTTTGGTCCAATGACTTCTATGTGATATTTTTTAGCTATATCCTTGATTTCTTGTTCACGTTTTGCACCTTCTTCATCAACTTCTTTGAAACCAGCTGTGATGATAATGACGCCTTTGATTTTTTTCTTGCCACATTCTTCTAACACTTGTGCAACCAGTGTATTTTTGATAACAATAACTGCAAGATCAATTGGTTTTGGAACATCCAAGACACTCTTGTATGCTTTTTTGTAAAAGACTGTATCTCTTGAAGGACTAATTGGATAAACAGTTCCTGTAAAACCATTCATAATGTTTGAGGTTATGGTAGCTCCAACACTTCCTCTCTTGTCAGATGCACCAATTACTGCAATGGATTTTGGTGATAAAAAGACAGATTCTGCCATGTAAGTTGGATCAAAGGATTTTACATAATAAAGTTATTCATATAAATTTCTGATCTGTGATTTTAGCTTCCCAACATTTTTCCTGCTAGATTCTCTTTTCTTGGAATCCATACTATTGAGAGATTAGAAAATTTTCCCATAATGCCCCAGCAACTGAGACTGCAGCTCTTTTGGTGGTAATGTTGAGTTGCAACCACAAGAGAATAACACACTATACAGATGGCACAAGAAAAGTAAAGGGACTAAAGGGAATGCCTATTCTGTTGATTAGGGTTTCACCGTCTTCAAGCAGACTAATATACTTAATCGATCGGGATCAATCAAATTGAATAGGGTAAAAAATTCGAAAATAAAAAACAAGGATCAGTTTAATATTAATAGTTTATCAAATAATTCAATGACTAGAATGACAGTGCTGGGATTACTAGTCTTAGCTCTAGGAATCAGTGCAATACCTGCACTTGCAGAGACAGAAATCTTATCACCATTCAAACAATTCAATTCTGGAATACCAATTAATGAAATTCAATGTAATGATTCTAAAATTTTAATGGAATCACCACGAAATACTCCAGCTTGTGTAAATGAAACATCTGTGGATAGATTACTACAAAATGGATTTTATGTTATAGCAATTACTGTTGATTCTACAAATATGGATGTAGAAGAACCTGATTCTACAAATATGGATGTAGAAGAACCTGATTCTACAAATATGGATGTAGAAGAACCTGATTCTACAAATATGGATGTAGAAGAACCTGATTCTACAAATATGGATGTAGAAGAACCTGATTCTACAAATATGGATGTAGAAGAACCTGATTCTACAAATATGGATGTAGAAGAACCTGATTCTACAAATATGGATGTAGAAGAACCTGATTCTACAAATATGGATGTAGAAGAACCTGATTCTACAAATATGGATGTAGAAGAACCTGATTCTACAAATATGGATGTAGAAGAACCTGATTCTACAAATATGGATGTAGAAGAACCTGATTCTACAAATATGGATGTAGAAGAACCTGATTCTACAAATGGAAAATTAACAGTTGATAATGTAAATGATGAGCCACAAATTACAGTTTTGAATGTGTCCTCTCCTGTAGAATTTGTTGATGATGGGCAAGAAGTCAAAAGAGCAATGTTACAAAAATCCCCTGCACCTCATAATGTTTATGAAAGAATCACTAATGCAATAGAGACTGGACTTACTGCTAATGAAGAAGATGGAATTGCAAGAATTCCTACACCAGTTCCTCACGAAAAATATTCTAGACATTCAGATGGATTTTATCCTATTGATTGGATGCCAACACATATTCCAGATGGACAAAAATTACTGTATAGTGAAACTTTTTGTTATGAAACTGTAGTTGTTTGTAAATTATATCTTGTCTTTGTACCAACCACATTTGTTTTGAATGCTAATGTAACAAATTTTGATATGGATATATCTAAAGGATTTACTGTGTATGTAGAGTATGAAGCTAGTGGACAAGATGAGATTGAAGATGTAATTGAAATGTTAAGGGAAAATTTTGAATCACAAAGTGGTAATTATGCAGAATTTAGAGATATGACTCGAGACGGTAAAACCATTATGGCTATAGAAGGTGGTACTGATTATAATCATTATCGTGCCAGTGTAAGTATGAATATAGATGAATACACTGCTTTTGGTGCTAATTCTAACTATCACACTTTGGATGAAATGATTTTAGTTTTTGATAGCTTATGGAATTAAAATTTATAACTTTATTTGCCCTGATATTTACTCTAAGTTTATTTGTAATAGAACAAGATGCTTTTGGTATTGCTGGTTGTGATAATCACTCATTGTTACTCCCTTGAACAATCAACTAGATCCTACTCTATTGATGGTCTTGAATATCAGTTAGATTCTCCTGATTTATGGGTTGACAGAAATGCTTGTTTAAATATTTCATCTACAACTGGATGGCTTTCTGATTATGTTAGTGGTGAATGGGTTGAAAGTGGATTGACTAAAGGGGATGTTAGAAATGTTGGATGTGTTACTCTATTAAAAACATATTATGCTTATAATTCTGTTTCAGATTTTGGAAATAACTATGTTGAGTATTTAGTTCCAAATGGCATATACTTTCTGATTATTTGAAAAGAAAGTAAATCTTGGAACAAATCATAATAATCCTGTAAAATCAAATCATTGAAAACCACGTATTAAATAGTAATTTCATCATTTGAATCAACATACCTGTTTAATGCAGAAATTATTGCCAAGTATTCAGCTTGATTGTTAGTTAGCTTGGGTTTTTTTTCATAAAATGATTCTCCTGTCTCTTTTACGAAATATCCGTATCCACTATTAGAACCTCCAGAACCGTCAACATAAACACTAATTTTCATCTTTGTACAACCTCACCAACTTTACATTTAGATTTACTACTATCAAAAAAATCATTGCGGATATACTTTGTGATATGATTGATGCCAGATATGGGTCATAGTCTAGTGTCAGAAAATAGTACTGTAAAATCCATCTAGCAATGGCATAAACAACTTCAGCAAGTCCAAGCGAGGTAACTAATTTTATAAGATCATGTTTTAGTTTAACAATATCTGTATCGCCAGATTCAACACGATATTTTTTTCTGTTATCAAAATAGTATAACACACCAAAAACTGAAAAGTAAATAGAATAATCTGCAATTATAGTATATGTTGAGTTGAGATAGTCTTCTTGATCAGATAAAAGTTGGGCAATTGCTGCAGAAATAATTATCGATGTAAAAATTGCAATTAGAATATTTTTGTTAAGTTTAAGATAATCCTGTAACACAATTTTTGTTATTTTTTGTTACAATTAAACTAGGGTCAATCCAAAGTAATCTTTAGGAATATTATCAATCCGGCAAGTTCTGCAATTCCTACCCCTAGCATATATGGGAATATTTCATTAGAGAAAAGCATCTCCATTGAGAAATATGCCAAGGCACCGATGACATTATGTAAAAATAACATCACAGTAACTACGATCATACCTAATGGAAGCTGTGCTCGAGTCTTTCCATACATCTTTCCAAATATACAGATCAGAATTCCAAGTATGCCCATATTTGCAATTGAAACAATAGACAAAACTAGTGAGGTAGGCTCCATTTAGTGAAAAACACCTCTTGAGCTTTTATTTACTTTTATCCAATTTTCTTTCAATTTCTTCAAATGTCTCTATATTTACTTCAAGAAAGGTGGAAATGAAAAATATAATGCCATATTTTTCTCCAACTTTAGTAATCATGTTATTTTTTTCAAGCACCTTAATGTGATGTTGAATGGCCTTGTAATCCAGGCCTAACTCTTTTGCTAATTGATTAGTATTAAGCGGATTTTCCTTTAATTTTGAAATAATTTTTAGGCGATTTAATCCTCCTCTAGAAGCTGCAAAAACAAACCAAAGCAGCCTTTTTGCATCAGGATCATTTGCCATGAGTAACGAAAAATCTTCTAGTTCACTACTAAAAGGTATTTTGGGATTGAGTGATAATAGAAAGTATAAAAACACAATCAAGCAAATTTCTTTGAATTAAAAATGATGTTAAATTATGATGCTCCATTATACAGACCACCTTCAGAAGCAAAGTCATTAATTTTCCAGGTTACATTGGGTTGTTCATTTAACGAATGTTCTTTTTGTGATATGTATAGATCAAAAGAATATTCTGAAAGGACATGGGACGAGATAAAAGCAGAAATTGATATGATGGCAAATTATTTGCCTGATACTAAAAGAGTGTTTCTTGCAGATGGTGATGCATTGAATCTTGATGCAGAATTTATAATAAAAATTACAAAATACATTAAAGAAAAATTTGCAAAGCTTGAAAGAATTTCTTGTTATGCAATGCCGATGAATATTCTAAAGAAAACACCTGAAGAACTAAAGAAAATGAATGAAGCAGGACTTGATATGTTTTATCTGGGAATTGAAAGCGGTTCTGACATAGTTCTAAAAAAAGTAACAAAGGGGGCAATTGCAAAGACTATCACAAAATCGGTCAACAAGGCAAAAGAAGCGGGTTACATAATGTCATGCATGATAATTTTAGGACTGGGTGGAAGAACATACTCTAAAGAACATATCAAAGGTACTGCTGAAGTGATTAGTGCATGCTCACCGCAGTATGTTGGAGCTCTGACTCTATATCTAGAAAATGGAATAAAACAAGAATTTCTTGACAAGTATGAAGAGCCATTCATAAAAATTAATGATGATGAATCATTAGAAGAACTTCATGATTTGATTAGCCAGATAGAAACCGAAGATGATATTGTTTTTCGAGCAAATCATGGCTCAAATGCATATACAGTCAAGGGTACATTCCCAGAAGACAAACAAGAAATGTTAGATAAAATAGAATGGATGAAACAACATCCAGAAATTATCCGTCCAGAAGGACTACGAGGATTCTAAATTAAAGATTATCAATTACAGGCTTGAGATTGTCGGGTAATTCTGGTAACTCAGTATGGCTTTCATTGTTTTGAAGTATTTCAGGTCCTATGCGTCTAACTCGTTGAGTTCCAATGAGGGTATCAATATTTCTTTGAATGTCTTTTTCAGATAAGATAGTCTTTAATTTTTCAATTACAGTATCTTCATTTTCATATTTTTTTATTCCATATTGAACAAGAATGATTTTTTCTTCTGAGGAAAAATCTGTCATATTTATACCAAGAAGTTCACGGCTAATAACCGTTGATTAGTGAAAAATAATTAAAATATGATGAATTGTAAATTATCCTACTTGGAAAGTAAATTACAATTAATCTCAAACGTATTGACTACGAAAAGATATGCTACTATTGCAATAATTAGTGGTGTAGGATTAGGAATAATCTATTACTTTTTGACAATGTCAATGCTACCTACTCACTTTGATGGCGTAGTGAAGATAATGCCATCATACATTGCTACATCAATTGTGCTAACAATAGTAATTTCAGCTTTGGCTGGAATCAATTTTGCGTTGATGGCATTTAAGATAAAGAGAATGAAGATGATGAATTCTGTAAAATCAAACTCTTCAGCTCTATTAGGTGGAGCTTTTGCAGCATTTACTCCGGGATGTCCTGCATGTACTGCGCCTCTAGCAGTGATTCTAGGTGCAGTTGGAGGATTGTCATTGTTTCCAATGCAAGGATTAGAGCTGAAATTCATTTCAGTTGGAGTCCTAGTTTTTTCCATCTATTGGATTACAAGAGGACTTCAAAGTAAGAGTTGTTGTAAGATAGGATAGTTAGACCATACTCATGATAACTAATTTTGCATGCATACTAGCTGCTACTATCAATCCTAGATAGGGTAATTTGGTAGAGACCATCTTCTTTTTCTCTAAATATTTTTGTTATTTACTACCAACGCCACAATGAGGACAATATCCTAGTTTTTTGTTATATTTACTACTACAAACCCCACAAATCATAGTATCATCAATATGGTTTTTCTTGATGTATGGAATAACTAGTTTGATGATTATTGCTATAACAATTGGGATAACTATTAGATACCAGACCATAAGTAATTGAAATTAAATAATGCGAGGTTCATAAAGTGTTCTACTCTTTTAGGCCATCAAAGAGGATGATTCGTAATCCATAGTAAGATTATGAATTATTTCTGTATGCCAATACAAAACCTAACCCACCACACATTACTCCCATTGCTAAAAGTGCAATAAATCCACCAATTGGTTCTATGAATGAATCCAGAATGGCAAGATCTTTTGGACCTATTTTTCCTTCAGTAAAAACTGTAAGCAATCCAGTGCCTGCTAAACCTGCATATGTCATTATCATCATAGATCCTGCACCTCCAACATTCATTCCAATCAAATGAATTGCAGCCAACACATTTGATCTTCTTGAGAATTTTTTCTTCAAAGTAATTTGAAGATGACTGTAAAATAATGCAGTAACTGCTACTGCAATTATTATGATAAGATGAAATATTACTCCTAAAAAGAACCATTTGCCAGTTCCTTCAAAAGATAATGAGAGATATTGAATTATGTTAATATCATTATTAGCTACTTGGATTGCTACAATAACTACAGCCATTATGGCAATTATTGCACCCTGAATTATAGCTGCAATAATGAATAGATCTACCCATCTAAATTCTGTAGTTGTCATTTGTCTGTTATCATCCTAATTCATCGGTAATATGATGGTGTTAGTCGAAATTTATTGATTATTGCGTAATCTCTACTAGGATTATGAAATTTTATTCGTGTAGTAAAATTTGGGTTCAAGTGTTTTCCAGTATAACACTAGTTGACTCTTGTAATATTTTTTGTATGTCACCGATTAATTTTGGTGTTTCTAATATGTTATCAAGGGTAATCAAAAGAATTTGATATTCATTTAAAGGAATAGTCAATCGGATTATCTTGCCATATACTGCCATAGCATATTGACCTTCTCCTATCTTTTGAGAAAATTTTCTACGAGTTTGCCAAGAATGTATTGCTTCTCCCATTAATTTTTCAGTATCCTTTTCATCAAGAAGGAGAGTTATTCCCACTCTGTGCTTTTTCAGTAATTGTACCAAAATTACCACAAATTGCTGCAAGTCGTATATTGTCATTTGATTGAATTATTTTTTCTAATAGGTCTTTGTAATTATTTTCACTCAATATCTGATGACCACCATAAATTGAATTATGAATTTCATGCATTACCATCAGTATGTTACATTAGATAACATGACCATGGACACAAAATTGAGGCTAAAATGGGTTCACGGGATTCAGCCACCATATTGGGATAGAAATGGACACGGGTAGGCATAGAAATTGATTTTAAACACCAAACTGGGATGAAATTCCTTGACGAAAAAGAGAATATTCATCAGTATCGTTATGGGAATTATTGCAATATTAGGATTAGATGCATTTGTAATCGAACCTAACATGATTGAAGTTAATGAAATTGATATTTCAAATGCTGGAACTGAAATGAAAATTGGTTTTATTTCTGATTTTCAAAGACAAAATTCTGATCCTGCATTTGTTCAACGTGTAGTAGACATAATGAATGAGAAAGATCTTGATGTAATTTTAATTGCAGGTGATTTTATAGATAGAAATCTAAGTGAATTACCATCACTTGAACCATTAAAAAAATTAGAAACCAAGTATGGAGTGTATGGTGTTTTAGGAAATCATGACTATAATGTATATTTTCTAAATCGAGACAATGCTAATCTAGAACTTGGAGAGAAGGTCAAAGAGTTTGTTGAAAGTAATGGGACAGTCAAAATTCTCAAAAATGAAAATACTGTAATTAAAGACATTGTAATAATCGGTCTTGATTCTTACTGGGCAGGACTAAGAGATATTGATAAAGCTTTTACAAATACTTCAAATGAATTTAAAATTTTATTGGCACATAATCAAAACGACTTGGAAATCGACAAAGAAATTGCGGATGTTTATTTATTTGGACATACTCATTGCGGACAAGTTAGACTTCCATATCTTGGTTCAATACCAAAAATAATTGGATTTGAAGGAGATTATGACTATAGACATTATGTTGTAAATGATGCTGATGTCTATACAACATGTGGTTTGACTCCTGCACCAAGATTTTTCAATCCTCCAGAGATTACAATAATAAACTTGTTAGAATAAGCTAATTTTTCCTTTAATTGAAAATCAGTATTCCTACTAATAGGGACTAAAATGGGCCCACGGGGATTTGAACCCCGGATCTTCGCCGTGTAAGGGCGACGTCATAACCGACCTGGACCATGAGCCCAGAGACCTACCTTGTTAAAATCCATTTAAACTTTGAGACAAAGGAGAATCTAGAAATTTGATAAAAAATAAAGAAATTCATGAACGTTCTTGATTATTTTTCTAGTCCAATTGGATTGGGTCATGTTACTCGAGATATTGCAATTGTAAATAATTTTGAAAACATGACAACTAACTTTGTAACAGGTAGTGGAGCTGCAAAAATTCTAAAAAATCTAGATTTTAAAGTACAAGATGTATACAATCCACCTTCATTTATTGTTGAAAATGGTACATTAAAGAGTCCAGCAAAATGGTTGTGGAATTATTTTCAATACTATAAAGACTGTAAAAAAATTTCACAAAGGATCATTCAAGAAGATAATCCAAGTTTGGTGATTAGTGATGAGGATTTTGCATCATTAACTGTTGCACAAAAAATGAAAATTCCAACAGTACTTGTCACAGATGTTTTAGAGACTCGTTTCACTACAGGATTAGCATCACTAATTGAAAAAAAGATGAACAAATCAATGCTTGAAATTATTAAAAAATGCGACATTGTAATTCTTCCTGAAAATGGAAATGATCAAGACAATATCAAAAGAGTGGGACCAATAGTTAGACAAACAAAGTTTTCAAGAGAAGAACTACGAAAAAAATTCTCATTTGAGAAAAAAACAATAGTTATTTCAATTGGGGGAACTGATGCAGGAATGTTTCTTATCAAAAAAGCATTAGAATCTGTTTCAAAAATCAGTCAAGATATAGAAGTAGTTCTAGTGTCAGGTCCAGCAGTTAGTGAAAAATTTGAAAATGTTAGAAATTTGGGGTTTGTGGATAATTTACACGAGTTAATTTTTGCTGCAGATTTATTAATTTCTCTTGCTGGAAAATCAACCATAGATGAGGCTAATGCTTATGGAACACCTGCAATATTTATTCCCATAAAGGGTCATTTCGAGCAAGAAGATAACGCGAAAGAAGAGGGATTTGTTTTTGAGGATATCAATAGGCTTGATGTATTAATTTTAGAAAAACTTGAAGAGGAAAGAAATCAAGTAAACACAAATGGTGCAAAAAATGCATCAGATATTATTAGAAAATTGATGAATTAACGATCAAATGCTTAATAGATGGTCATTTGATTTTGATAAGGTACCATGACCAAGCTAGTAGTAATCAAATTTGGTGGAAGCGCAATAGGCCCAGATGGAGCATCCATTACAGAAATTGTTAAGCGAATTAATGATTTGAAGAAAGATTCCAAGGTAATTGCTGTTTTTTCAGCTCCATTAACAATGCATGATGGAAAAAAATGTTCTCTTACGGATGTGGTTTTAGAGCAAGGAGAAAATGCAGAGAATGGAAAAACCCCATCCCTGGATATTGTGAAATCAACTTATCAAAAAATTCTAGAAATGGTAAGTGCAGAAAATAAAGATAATTGTCAAAATACTATTAATTCACATTTAGAAAAGGCACAAAAAGCACTAGACGAAGCAGTTGAAAGTAAAGAATTTGCAGAGGAGATGCGTTCAAGGGCATTAGCATTTTCAGGTGAGATTTTGATGTCTCATGTGATGAACCACATTCTAAAAAGTAATGGCATAAAGACAGATGCCGTAGGATTTGATGATTGGCCAATTATCACAGATAACAACATAGAATCAACAAATTTTCTTACATCTGAATCCAGAGAAAGGATGGATAAAACAGTGGAATTACTGGAAGCAAATGAAGTAGTTACAATTGGCGGATTTATCGGAAAAACAGTAGATGGCGTTACAACTACATATGAGCGAGGAGGCTCAGATAGAACTGCCGCAGATCTAGGAATATTATTTCATAAAAAATATGAAACCAGCATAGACTTTGAGAAAGACAGCGCAGTAGTTTCTGCAGATCCAAAAATTGTGGCATCACGATTAAGTGAGGTATTTCAATTGTCATACAATGAAGCCAGATTGGCAGGAATGTTTGGAATGAAAATTTTAGATCCCATTGCAATAAAGGAGATTGTAGAAAATGGAATAGATATGCCAATTACCATTACAAACATGAAAAATCCGGAAAAAACAACTACAATAAAGAGAGTATTAGATGAACAAAAGGGGCATCCAATTAAGATAGTTACAGGAAAAGAAAATTGTGCAATTTTTAGAATTGAAACAAGCTGTATTCAAAAATTGTTAACATCATTAGAAAAGGACAAACGTTACAGTGAATTTGTAATTTTATCACCATTTACAAAAGATGGAATTGAATTTTCCAGAATATTGTTCTTAGATGGGGATTATGTTAAAAGAAATGAAAAATATTTGTTAGGATTTGATTCTCTTGCTACAATTACATACAACAGAGGAGTAATAACGTTAATTGGAGATGAGATGTGGAGGGTTCAACAAGTTGTTTCAAGAACTAGTACAAAGATTGGTGAGTCAGGATTAAACATTTTGAATATAGATGCACAAGAAGAGACATCACGAATAATCATTGTTGTAGAAGATGCAGAAAATAACATTAGCAAGGCCATTAATGCAGTACACGAAGAGATTTCAAAGATTGATTTTGTTTAATGAAAAGAGTGGCGTTACGGGCTTTCACCTGTAAACGCCATCATGGGTTTGTTCTTGGACCATTATCTAGATTTAGTCCGGCGTTACCCAAAACACGCGATACCATACATTGAATTTTCTAGTATTTAGAGCTGATCTATATAGTTCAGATTAGGCACGCTCGGCTGCATACCATAGGACTATTCCAATACCAATTAGTGCATACCACTTGAAGTTTTTCTTATTCATGAAAGTATTTGCAGAGCCTAATTCACCATCTTTGGACGTACTCAAGTGAATCTTTCTCATTTCAAATGCCTGACCAACTAAGCCTATTGCAAGAAGGATGATTGCTGCAAAACCCAAAGTCCACTCCATACTAGAATTTGTGGTTTATCAAATATGTAGTTTCTAAATTCAGAAAAAATGCATTAAAAGATAATTCTTTAAATTAGCAGAGTTTTTTCTCTCTCCTATGAAAGAGACTGGCAAAATATGGATGAATGGAAAACTAGTGCCATTCAAAGATGCCAAAGTTCATGTACTAACTCATGCATTACACTATTCAACGTCAGTCTTTGAGGGAATCAGATGCTATAACACGCCAAATGGTTCTGCAATATTCAGACTACCAGAACATGTTGATAGATTATTCAAATCTGCAAAGTTGTATTCAATGAAAATGCAGTTCTCAAAAAAAGAAATTTCAAATGCCATAATAAAGACTGTAAAGACAAGTAGACTCGAAGAATGCTACATTAGACCATTAGCATACTATGGTTATGGAACAATGGGACTAACTCCTACTCAAAACAAAGTGGATGTTTCAATTGCATGTTGGGAATGGAGAATGGGAGAATCAAAAGCAGGAAAGTTCTCCGGAGCAAAATGCAAAGTATCAAGTTGGGTGAAAATTGATTCAAGATCTCAACCAATGCAAGCAAAAGCAGCAGCAAACTATTCAAATGCAGCACTTGCAAGAATGGAAGCATTAGAAAATGGATATGACGAAGCAATTATGTTAAATTCACAAGGAAAGATCGCAGAAGGAAGTGCTGAAAATATCTTCATTGTAAAAGATGACATCATTCAAACACCACCACTATCAGCAGGAGGATTGGGGGGAATAACAAGAGACAGTATTATTCAAATTATTGAAGAAAATAGTGGATTTGTAATTGAGCGAGATCTAGAAAGAGATGATCTCTATACAGCTGATGAAATTTTCATGACAGGTACTGCTGCTGAGGTAAAGTCAGTGACACAGATAGACAAAGTAAAGATTGGAAATGGCAAGATGGGCAGCATTACAAAAGCATTACAAAAGTCATTTTCGGATGTTGTAATGGGCAAAGATGAAAGATTCTTGCCATGGTTGACATTTATCTGATTTTCCACGAAGTTTTTTACCCACAAAAATGATCAGATACCATGGATTCATGCGCTACAGGTGATACTCATGAGATCTGCTGGTTTTGCAGAAAAGGACGACACCAAGACTGTATGAAAGAGATTCCAACACAAGGAAAATCAGATGGGCCACACGATTGTACTTTTGATACAAAACTCATCCCATGCAAATGTAAGCACTAAACAACTAGTATCAAATACAGCTATGTTTGAAAAATTCTATGAGTTACAATAAGGAATTTTGGGACAAATATGCAAATGAGAATGAAGCAAGATACAATGAAGAATTTACAAAATATACAAGAGATTTGGCAACTTCGTTGCGCTGCACAAGTGTTCTAGAAATTGGATGCGGGACTGGAATTGATTTAAGATTATTTCCAGATACATTTCAAATTCATGGAATTGATCTAAATGACAGTGCTTTGAATATAGCAAAAGAAAAAATTCCTTTTGCAAGTTTTAAGAAAGGCACTATTACAGATTTACCATTTGAGGATTCTTCAATAGATTTTGTTTTTACACATCAACTTTTGAATTATTTGGATGATGATACATTGGAGAAAGGAGTTGCAGAGATGTATAGAGTAGCTGGAAAATATATAATGAATTGTGAGAAATTTGACGAAACAGAAAAACAAATTGATGAAAATCACAAATTTCGTAACATGTACAAAAGATGGATAGATTACAAAGTAAAGATTGTAAGTAATGTAAATATGCATGAAGAGATAGAGCCTGACGAAGCTAGATTCACTCTATTAAGAAAACTGTAATTTTATTTATTTTCAAGTCGGTACAGATAACATTGATATAGATTAGTACAAAAGATTGCAAAAAACCAGTATTTGCTAATGTCAGGCCAGCGAAGACTGGCTGCAATGAAGAGATTACACGCAAAGACCATATTCCTGTTCATTGTATAACAAAGAAATCTCAAATGTCACTAGAAGCCAAGGCCTCATCAGTTGTGGAGAATATTCATAGAAATGATATGAGTCACAAAGATAGTGATTGCTGCAACCATTCTAACTGAAAAGATGGGAAAGATGCAAGCTGCACAACATCTGGGCGTTACAATTGCAACTTTATACAGATATCCTGGGTTTGGGGCAGTACCTGACTCCCTAAAGGAGTTGGTTCCAAAAATGATATCTAGAGATGATATCACAAAACTATACTTGGCAGTGCCAAACATCAGACGTGCAAAAAACATTGCAACAAAGATATAAAATTTGGATTCGCAACTAAAAAAGCACTATATCTCTTTGTTATCAAGGCATCCCAAAATGTCGCACCCTAAACTGCTCAAACTCTCAAAGAGACTAATTCGGCAAAACGTGTCAGTGAAACTATCAAAAGGTGTTAGCCAAAAAGCTAAAAGCAAAGGCAGAACGAAATGGTCTGCCTGTTAATGACATGGCAAAACAGATTCTGGCAAAGCATTTTAAATGACAAATAATGTCGTTTTAAGATAAACTGAAAAACAAAACTGCATCATTAAACAAATAAAGATATTCTTTCAATCCTTAAATCTCATCATCCAAGGAAAATATCACATGACATCAAACAATGAGATAGTAATGAGTCTGGATAATCAATATCTAATTGATACAAATGAGAAAATTCTCAAAAGACATTCGCAAATAAAGAAAGCAAGGGTATGGATTGAGACTACTAAGAATATTGATGTTGTAATTCCTAAAGTAAACAGTGTTGGTAATTCTGGAAATAGAACCGAAGATTTGATTGAAAAAGCAACATGTATAATGACTGTGATTCCTTGGGCTCAAGCATTTTTTGATGGTGATAGAAGAACTGGAATTATTGCTGCAGGTAAATTTCTACATGATAATGGGTATGAATTAGATATTGATCCAGAAGATGAGAATTTGAAATTAAGAGACATGCTAAGTGAGATCAAGAAACATAGTCGTGACCTTGATCCAAATCTTATGGAGCAGATGTCTTTTTATATTTCAAAAAGAATCAAACCATATGAGCCCAGCAGATGAAAAAATAACTAATAAACTCATTGAGAAATACTCTAAACTTTTAGATGATCTCGCTACTGACGATTAATTAAAGCCGTTTTCATATCTTCACACCTAAATGATTTTAATGATGCATTTTTGCTATTCATTAAGAATTACCGATACATCATAAATTCAGAGCATGACAGAAAAAGATGATAATGGTCAACCTTAAAAGAATGAATAAAGATATCAAAATCAGTAAACGAGTTTAATAGGATTCACAATAGTATTAATTTCCAAATTATCATTTTATCAAGAATCATCCACCCTGCAACATTAGCAAATGCACTAAATGCTGCTGAAATTACAATTCCTACAAAAAAGAACGGAATTGCAAAAAGGAACATGTAAAGTGGAAGGTAAAGAACTTGAGAAGAAAGAGAATGCATCACATAAAGTATCAGTGGTAAAACAACAACAATACCAATTTATGATACAATGGTAAGATCACCAAGAGATGTCGCATACCAAAGCCAATAATTGAGATGTTAGGTGATCCAGATAGTTTGAAATTGATTGTTCGTGGAAAAGAGATTATCATGACTGGTAATTGATCACAAACATTAAAAATAGAATAGGGGTTGATTTTGTATGGCACAGAAAAAATGCCCAAAATGTGGAGAATACTATGATGAACACACAAACCATCAATGTGGTACATTAGGTGGAAGTGGAGACATAACAAAACAAGGTTCAGAAGAATCTGGACCTGGAATAGGTGGACAGGATTAATCTATATTGTGATTTATTTTTGTAAATAAATTATTCAAATTTGTGTAATTGTATCCTGGATTTTCTTTTCTTGATTTATCAAATACTTGTTTTATTTTAGAATCATCATATAACATCTTGATATTTCTTCCATGTTGATGCAATACATGATCAAAATTCAACAGTTTATCTTTTTCAAACTCTGCCAAATATTCATAATGGTTGAGAACCTTGTATATCTTATTATCATCTAATTCATTGGATTTTCCATCACTGATTTTGCACAATATTTCTCTAAAATCCTCACGTCTTACAGTATCAATCATTCTCAGACTAAGATCAGCAGATGCTATCTTTGCACGTTGTATGTTTTGCCAAGCCAAAAAAAAGATAGTTCCAGCAGCCATGACCATACCAATGATTCCCCAGAAATCAGGATATTCCATTATCGTCATGCCAAATATGGGATTAATTTGGGTTTCTAACACACCAAAGAACAGTTAGTTGAGACATGGGCATAATCCATTCGTATGTATCAACCTTTACGCACAAATCAATAAGCCTCGTATGGATACATGTCCGTCATCTTTTGTTTGAAAGCATTCCCTAGCGAAGGCTATGCCTTGGGATGCAAAAAAGTGGGAAATGTTTAAAAACAATTCACATGGATACATACGAGAATATATGTTCATGCTTATTCATAATTATAAACATTCAGAAAATAACGATCATTATTTTTTGAATTGTGATCATAATTTTGTTGATAGACTTTTTATAGGTCATTTTTGTAAAGTGTCTAGTTGACCGCTTCATCTCTTGCAGGTTTTTTCAATGGAATCAACAGAACCCTTTCCATGGATCAATTTGATGATAAACTAGAAGTTCAAAAAATAACTTACCTTGCTCAAGAATCTGGGATTGACCTAGGGTATGAATTTGAATGGTACATACGAGGTCCATATTGTAAACAAGTTTCTGAAGATGCACATACAGCTATAGATAATAAACTAACTGAACACCCAAATGATGTTGATTTAAATCAAGAACAAGTTGAAGAGTTTGGAGAAATGTTAAGACCACATCTTGACAACACAGATTGGTTAGAAATTGCAGCTTCAATATTATATCTAAAAAATGAAAATTATGGAGATAAAGAATTATACGATATTATTGGCTACCTATTAGAAGACCTTACTTATGGTTACAAAAATTTTGAAGAAACTTTAGTTCGTAGGGTTTTAGCTGATATGCTAAAATTAAACATAATAACAGCATAACAGAATATTTAAAACTATATTCTCTATCGTTAAATAGTATTAATTTGTTTGATCAAAAATGGAAAGAAATTCTTCAAGATGTAAAAGATAATGGTATTACAGTTAAACGAGGTGAAAAAAGAGCATTCAGAGAGAAAATTTCATATCAATTTCAAATAGATGACCCAAGAGATAGGATACTTTTTAACAAAAATTTTGGTTTGAATATATTTCAATGTATAGGACAGTTTTTGTGGATTACACAAGGTAGTTTCAATGCTGAAACAATCAAATATTATGCTCCATTTTCGTCAAAGTATTCTTCTGATGGATTCAAGATGATTGGTGCTTATGGACCAAGATTATTTGGAATACATCATTTAGAACAAATCAAACACGTTATCAATGTACTAGATGAAGACACATCCAGAAGAAGGGCAGTCGCATCAATTTATCTTCCACAATTTGATCAACACAAAACAGCCGATGAAGTACCTTGTACACTAAATTTACAGTATTTAGTACGAGAGCAAAAAGTTCAATCAGTCACATACATGCGAAGTCAAAATGCCTTTAGGCTTTTGCCTTATGATGTATTTTTATTTACAATGTTACAAGAGTACGTCAATGCAGTTTTGACTACTGCACACAATACAAAACTAGGAAAATACAATCATTATAGTGGTAGTTTTCATATTTACATGGATGAATTAAATGTAATTGAAAATGTTTTAGAAGATAATACAAATGAAACTTTCCAAATGGAACCCATGCCATCAAAAAATATCATTTTAAAATTACAAAAATTAAATAGATTTGAATCAATAGTTAGAACTATCATCTCTTCACATGAAAAAAGAAATAATTCCATTGATTTTGATTTTCTGTTTGAAATTTGTGAAGAATGGTTTGATGATTCTTATTGGAAACAATTTGCTTTATTATTGATTTGTTATGGTGCAATAATAATGAAAAATGATGAAAACAGAGATCGTGTCATATCATCATTAGAGCCAATTTACAAGTACATGGTACAAATGTATATTAATAAAAAAGCAAATTCAAGTTAAAATTGAATTAGAATATTTACGAAGTGAACGATACCAATCTAATTTCTCATTATACTTTGTATCAGCATAACTCTGTCCACTTGTTGAAGGTACAAGATAAATTCGTATGTCCTCATACTTGTATTGAAACCCATATTCTAAGTTGGAATATTGATTCTGTGAATATATCCTAAAACCCATTTTACCAACAAATGCAACTATTTTAGGCTTGAATAAATTCAGAGTTCGATTGAGTCTTCTGGTACTTTTAATCGTGTATCTCTGTTTAATATCAGAAACTGTTCTAGTAGGTATTTTAACAATATCTGTTAGACCATAACCAAACTTTAACATTTCTCTGTCATCTTCAGTTTTTAGTAATATGTTAGTTAGGCTTGATTCATACATTAATTTCCAAAATACATTAGAGTGTCCTGCAAAATAATGGCCAATTTGTGATGAACGTACACCGGGACTAGTACCTACAAAAAAAATTTTTAATTTTTTTTTCAAAATATCAGGTAAGGGCTTTAGTTTTGCATTCAACAACTATTTGTAAAAAGACTCATAAAAAAAGATATGATAGTACGTAAAATGAATCCTTTTACCAAGTATAGATTACCCAATTTGGAACAATTAAGATTTGATCATTAAATCTCTCATAGAGATTCACCATTATAGTTCAAACCATTAATATGACTAAACAAATCTTTGAACGAGATTTACAATATTAGTTTGACACTTTAAAATCAATTTCCATAATACTTGAGACTACAGGGTTTGGTTACTATAGTTTAAATCTCTAAACTTTTCTTCCGCTTTTCTTAACTTTAGCAACAGTTCGGCCATAGGATTTTCCAACCGGATTAACATCCACAGTTTTTCCGCCAATTTTTTTATTTAAATTATTTTTTGCTGTCACAAATCCTCGTTGTCCTTTTTCTGGAGCGTCTTTATCAGCTATTCTGATGTAATTACTGCCTCTAACTGGTCTATCTATTTTGAATGTGTCCCCATCAATTACTTTAGTAACTTTTCTTTTAACCATACTTGTGCTAAATTCACTATAATCATACTTAACTTACATGAATATCACAATAACCCGATCAGGCAAATTCTTTATAAAATAAATTCTAAAATTATTTCCAAAAGTAAAAAATAAAGTCATAACTTGCTACAACAATAACTGTAAAAACTATCAGTCCTTTTACCTCAAATTTTCGAAATACAATTACATAAGATAGCCAAGGTTGAATATTTGTTCTTTTTTTGTAGATTATATTTTTTTATACATCTAATTACACTCAAACCATATTGGACTTAAAACAATGGTATCTAAAATATATCAATTACTTTAGAGAAGAGTATGAAAAATTATCTGTTGATGAAAAGAAAGGTATCAACAACACAAACAATTTTTTAAACCCATGCCAGATTGAAATTTTTTGGGTTACTGATCCAGATTACCAATTAATAATACAATCTAATTTTAATGACAGACCAGATAAAGAAATCATTGTAAATGGACCATACAAACCACATGAATTTCATTCCAAGGTAATTGCAATATTAAACGACAAAAGATGGATACGTAACTTTAAGCAAAATTTGCCATACAGATATGAACAATTTGACACTATAGGGGAGAAAATGGCCACAGAGGTTTGGAAGTTTATCGAGATGAGCAAGAATTATCCCTATACATCACAAAGAAGAGATCCTCATCCATTAACTGGGATGGCACTTGATGATACTTGGACTAGTACTCGTGTTGGTAATATTGGAGATCTTGATCATATACAAGAAATTAACAATATAATTCAAAAAATCAAACAGCAAGCCAAATTCAAACAAGAAATAATACATACATCACAACAACCAACATCACTTGCAAATGACACATTTGATGGGTTTGGAGTTCATTTGTTTCCTCCAATTGTGATAGGTTCATTACACAAACGCAGTATAGAGGAATTAGTCTATAATACATCAAATTATCAGATACGTAATAATAAAGCATTTGATATGAAGATTTGTAATAAACAAATCATCGTCAACAAAGATGGGTTTATCTTTGTTGAAAGTAATAGTAAAGAAAATGCATTAAAAATTCTAAATCTAATCATGGCATTAGGTGTATTTTATAAATTTCCTCTGCATGCTGTTCGTGAGTATGAGTTGGTTATGGCTAACTATGACAAACAAAATTTAACTGTGACTAACATGCAATGGAATACTGAAACGAGACGAGCACATCTAATGGATGATTTCTTTAATCCTATGTATAGTGGTAGCAATGTAAAAACCAATGTAAAATCAGATACCATAAAGGAAATTCTCTCAAACACTGAAAAATTACTTGTACACGAAAAATTATCAGAAGACATGAGATTGCTCAATGAGGGCTTGACTCATTTTATTAACTCAGAATTTGCTCCATCTTTTATCATGGGTTGGAGTGTAATAGAGAGACATTACTCTGATCTCTGGAACACGTTCCTCTATCAGAAAAATATTGATCATGAACGTTTATCCAAACTAAACAATTTAGGTCAATGGACAATTGACTATATTTTGGAAGTTCTTAGCCTTCAAGACAAAATTGATGAGAATTCTTTTGATCTTTTAATGGAACTAAAAAGAAAGCGTAACAAGTTCTATCATAATGGAAAGCAAGTAACAAAAGAGGATGCTGATCGCTGTCTTAAATGTGCTATGAAACTAGTTGTTGAGAAAATTAATCTGTACATTAAATTATCAGATAATCTAATGCTTACAAATATATCCTGATGTGATAAAACAATATCCCTTAAGATCAGATTGGCAGAGTAATGTGAAGAGAAATTAATGACATTCTAAGATTGTATGAGTTTAGCTGGTTATCTAATGAGAAAAATAGTTGCTGGCTAAAAACGTTTTTTGCCAAAATCAGAAGCATTTTTCATAAGGTAATTTTATGATTGGATTTCTCCATGTAATCGTAAATTATCACAAGGGATTTGAAAAGGATATCTCTGATGTGGAATACATTTTTCTATATCCATTATTTCTAATTTAGGAATCAAGTCATATCCATAAGAAGTATAATAAAAAAAATATTCTTTTTTAATAGAGTTAAAAATACCATGACCGAAAAGTTGTGGAGGATCTGTTTCATTGGCACCGCCAATTGTAACTATAGCGACGATCAAAAGTTCGTGAACATCTTTGCAGGATTTCTAAAAATATAATTAACAACATCAAGTTTGAATTTTTTTTGTTCCAAAGTATTGTGACACTGCATTATTCATTATTGTAAACATTGCATAATATTCTGATACCAACAACACATGCCTGCTTATCTTCCAACACTGCTCTATCATGTTTAGATATGGTGATCCTTTTGGTAGCCAAATCAGTTTAACATCTGGATTATCTGTCAAAAAGTCCTTGACCTTCTTTGATTTGTGCACTGATGCCCTGTCAAGTATCAACGCAATTTTACCATATTTGTAGTGTAACTCTTTTAGATATTCTACAAATGTTATGCCGTTGAATTTTTTATAAATTCTAAACAGTTGGTCTCCATTGATTGTAATTGTTCCATACACTGCCAAACTTTCATGGTTTCCCACATATGGGAGAAATATTCTTTTGGCAACTGGTGACCAATATTTTCGTCCTGCTTTTACATCCCTAACAAAGAATGCCTCATCAAGCATTGCAATGGTGAATCCACTCTTTTTTAGGTGTGGAATTCTCTTTTTCATGCGTTGCTGCCAGCTGCGCACAGCTGTTACACTTGCATGATTGACGTGATATTTTTGTGCAGTTTTAGCAGACATTCCATACTGGCGCATTATTTTTCTGACATGTGTTATGTGAAATTTTATTCCAGTAGAATCAAATATTGTCTGCTGCAGCATTACAGGTGTAAATAGTGTCAACATAATTTTGAACATAATAGAATCCATTTGCTTCTTTGGGATTACACATGGTCTTCCACTCCTTGGGTGATCGTAGAGGCCGTCAAGGCCATCTACTTTAAAACGATCAACCCATTTGCGTACCCAGTTTGTACAGCGGTATAGTGTTTGTGCGGTGTACTCTAATTCCTTACCCTCTTTGAGAACCATTAGTACTGCAAGCATCCTGACTGCCGCTTTGGAGTTTTCCTTTTTGTATGCTACTTCAAGCTGTTCTAACTTGTTCATGTGTTTCATTGTGTGTGGTGATCAAAAAGTCTTTCGTTTTGATGATTTTTAGTTCACGAACTTTGGCTCTTCGCTATACAAACTATTGTTTTACCACTAATATTATTTCAATCCATAATTTAAAAAATAAAAAATAAGATAAAATAATTGCGATCAAAGAAAAACAACTCAAAACTTATAATGGCATATTAGATCGATCCGTTACTTGTGGAATAATAAACCAATCAACATCAAAACAGCAATAAAACCTCTTGGAGGATGTCAGGATCAACCTTGGTTGATGGAAGATGATGATAAAAAACAATATGTAGTAAAATTCAGAAGAAATGACAATATTCCAACTATCATGAATGAGATTTTTGCAAACAAATTAGCAGTACAATTGAATCTGCCAGTTCCAAAAATGTTTCTTGTAAATGTAGATGAACAATTAATTAACAAAGTTCCAGAATTAACACAACGTAAAATCAAAGGAGGGAGACATATAGCTACAGAATTTATAAAAAACTCTATCACAATGAATGATTTACTTGGTTTCCCTACACAAAACCGTAATATTTTAAATATGGATCAAGTTCCAAAGTTTGTTATTTTTGATATGATGTTATACAACAATGACAGACATAATAAAAATATATTACTTGCAAAAAATTACGATGGTAATTACAAATATTACTTGATAGATCATGGAACTATCTTTTGTGGGAAATTTTGGGGAAAATCTATTTATAATTTACGATATAAAAAAATACGTAATAATTGGCAAACAAATGGATCTAACTATATCGATGCTTATCAGGATTTTGCAGAAACAGTAAATGATTTAAAAAAATCAGATTATTGGAATTCTGCGAATTATATTATAGATGAGTTTTTATTACATTCTCAAACCCCAAAATTCATAGTGAATAAACTCGTTCAGGATAATCAAAAGACAATACTTAATTTTATCAATGATTCAATAAAGAGTAGATAAAAAATGACGTGGTTTTCGTATACAGTAGTAAAATTTATTCCAGATCCAGTAAAAGATGAACGAGTTAATATTGGGGTTATTGTACTTGGTGATGATGGTTCTTGCAAATCTAAATTCGTTAAAAATTTTAATTTCATAAAAAAAATATATTCTATAAGTGATGTTGATTTATTAGAATTTGTTTTATCAAATTATGATTATAATAAATCCAAACAAGATGTAAATCTTCTTCAGAAGTTATATGAGAATTCTATTCGTGATCATAGAATAAAGGTAGAATCTCCTCGTGCTATTAATTCAAACTCTATCCTTGTAGCTGTTGATGAATTATTTTTACAAATGATTAGTATTCCTGAAAAACAACATATCTCTAATGCTTTGACTGATTTGGATAATAAAATTACAAAAATTTTATACAAAAAAATAAAAATGCAAAGACGATTTGTAAAGCGACATCATTGTGTATCGGGTAAAAAAACAAATAGTAAATATGATTATGTGTTTATGAATGGACATGTAACTAACATCCTACAGAGAATATCTTTTGATATTTTAAACAAAGATCATGCATTACAAAAAGTAAAATCATTTGTGTATGATTCTATAGATATTCATGAAAAATTAGATAATATAACTTGTGTTGCATATGTACCAACGCCCAAAAAGATTTGCGAACAACATGTTGAAGCTGTAGAGGTTTTAAAATCATCTAAATATTGTACATTGGTAGATGATAATTCCTTAGAGACATGTTTAGTACGAATTCATGAAAAGCATACACAAACAAGTTAGTATTAAAAAAATATTTATTTACAACAATTAAACAACCAAATCCACACAAAGAAACTTTGTCTTATCTCACTAATTAATTTCAGAGTCTAAAACAAAAACAGGTATAATTCTGATCGCCATTCTTTTATTCTGACATATATTTTATATCTACAATTACATTGAAAACAACAATACTATTGTTGGCAGCAATATTGTTTATTCCAGTAGGAATTAACGGTATATCTGCACAGACAATACTAGGTGGAGATAATACAGATGTAGGGTCTACTGGTCATATATTGCTGGATATTACAACATTAGAATCATACAAGTTACATCCTGAAATAACAAGAGAAATGTTAGAGGTTCTGCCAGGTGAACAACCATTAACAGTAGAATTTGGACAAGCTTATGATGAGATTAATCTTATCGGATTTGGTATAGAGGATCATATCAGATCAGAGTATGTGGAGTTTTTGGAGGATTTACCGATAACAACTTTTGGAAAAATGGGTAATGCTTTGAGTGTTGGAATTGATCCATCTTATAAAGATCAATTAGATAATATCAAAGAACAGTTAGAAATTATGTATCCTAATGTAGATACTGATGTTGTAATTGCATCAACGCTTACATATCACGATACATTTTCTAAAACCTCTACAGTAAATACTGCAATTCCAAATGGTGATAGAACATCATTAGTTAATACCATACAAGTAACAAATCATGCAACTCTAAACTCTATGACAATAAGCATTACAGTTGATCAGCATCAAACCTGTGACAATTAGCTGGACTGGTGGATCTTGGGAGATGTTGACTTGGTCTATTGCTGACTTTGATAATCGCCACCATGGTTCTTTTAGAACTCCTGGTGGATTGGCTTACTTTATTGTTGGATGGGAATACATTGATGTTGAACAAAACACATTCCACTTGATAGGATTTGTTGATAATGAACGTAATCTATGTAATTCTGAAAACCATGAACAAATGTTTACTTTTGATATGTATTGTGATTGTAACGGTACTAATTTTGATATGATTTCAAGACATCCAAATGGATATAATTTCACTGCTAATGATATGCAGGTTAGTGCTGCTTGTATGTATTGAATTCTCCAATAAATTAAGTATCTAAAATAGTAGGTAGAAAAAAGTACCGGGTCTAGAGGGATTCGGACCCTCGACAACCGGATTAAGAGTCCGGTGCGCTACCTGGCTGCGCCATAGACCCACCAAAATGAATTAGCCCAGAGTTGTTATTAATCTTAAGATTGTAAAATAAAGGAAAATCTAGTTTTGTGCTTTTGCTTCAATTTCATTGTACTTTTCAAGAATTGCTGTCAGTACAGTTGAAACTGGAACATCGTTCATCTTTTTCTTTTCGACAAGGATCTTTTGGTATGCATCCAGTGTGATGTATACAGGAATTGAACCATTTCCTTCAAGTAAGCCTCTGACGTTGTAAAGAGCAGTCTCCATGCCTTTCTCAGCAGATTTTGCAAACTTTGCTTTATCCAAAATTGCCCCTAGTGGACCAAATGGCATCACATAATCTACTGACATTGTTATTCTAGTGAGATTATCACCTAATGCTTTGAATTCATTGGTAATTTGCCATCTTTTAAAAGGACCTTCAATTTGCTTTGCAGAGATCCTTTCGTTTTTAATAAATTCAGTTGTTTCACAATCCCACTCTAGACGTTTACCGCCAAAGTCACCAATAACTCTAAAAGTTGTACCCACGCCCATTCCTTCTTTGATATCCATAGGAACGACTGTCATGCCTACTACATCAGTTTTAATCTGGTCAGAGATGTGTTCAGGTCTTGCAAAATAGGTAAAAACATTCTCTACTGGTGTTTTGATATCAATAGACTTTGTAACTAAGGTCACGACTAAATTTCTCGTCATTTAGGATTTAAAGGTTTTGAAGATTTTCGTATAGAAATTGATTTACAATATATTTATCCGTTTTCCATGACAATCTAAATGTCTAAAAAGCGATCAGTTTTTTTGATCTTTGTTTTACTATCATCTGTCCCAATATTTGATTATGCTTATGCTCATTCAATGTTTAATTCTGCCGAGAAGTTTGAATCTGGATATAGAGTACAAGTAGCTACAGCACCAGAGTTTCCACAGATTGGAGAACCTTCTCAATTCAGAGTAAAGGTAACTGAAGGGTTTGGCTATGAGGAAGTAGATAGATTTACAATGGGAGTACGAATTTTCTTTAATGACCAACAAGTAGATACAATACCTGTAACACACATAGAAGGATCTCATTGGGATTTTGATTACGTATGGAGAACCCAAGGAAATCATATTGTACTGATTGATTTGTACAATATTGGAGAAAACCAAAGAATTGTAACTTATACATTTAACATGGGAACACAAAACCCGTTTGGATACATCTTCTTTACTGCAATAACTGTAGGTGCCATGGGTCTAGTAATAGTTGTTGGAATTGTCTACTTGCCAAAAAAATTTAAAAGATTTAGATTTTAGACTCTATAGGAATTCTAGAGATTCTAAATGCAAACAAAGTAGTTAACAGCACCATTGCAAATAACAGTATTCCAATTCCCAAATGAACTGCAACTAAAACAGCATGTAGTTTCAGATCAATTACCAAAGCACCAAGAGTGATTTGGGTAATGACAAATACAGTTGCAAGCGAGCTTGTTACCTTGATCTTCAGGTCAGCATTCTTGTTAATTAGACAGGCAACCATAGTTGCAATTACTAATGCTCCAGTCGTTGCTGCAACTAACCTATGAGTCCATTCAATCAGATATTCCTCAGCAGGCAGCACCCCGCTTGGGCACAGTGGCCACTCAGGGCAAGTCAGGCCAAGTCCAGCTGCCGAGATATATCCCCCAATAAACATTAGAGAGTACAAAACAATCATTGTTACTAGTGCAAGATATTGAATTGCCAAAGCTATTCTATGATAAAGCTACCTTGCATGCCTTGTAATGCATGTCCCGGAACAGTACAGATGTAGTAGTAAGCCCCCGGGGCACCAGCAGTGAAAGTAATACTGTCGCCTTCACCGGGTTTTAATGCATCTGACATTGAACCAATTGCAGAGTCCATAATTACACTGTTAAAGTCTTCAGGGTTTGAAACAACCCCGAATGAATGAAATGATTTACCCATGTTAGTTGCAGTAATGGTTACCTCATCGCCAGAATTTACACGGATTTCTGGATTGTGACCATCCTCACCAGGTAATGCATTAAATGCCAAAGTCCTAAAGTCATCAGATTCAACAAAGTCCAAAGTAAATTCATGAGATACGCCTGTTGGAGCCGCTGCAATTCCAGAAGAACCGCCGCCTTGTGCAGGACCTATAATGATTTCCCCAACCATTCCCTGTTCTCTGTGACCGGGAACTGTACAGATGTAATAGTAAGTTCCCTCCTCACCTGCAATAAATTCAGAAGAACCATCCTCTCCGGGTTTTAATGGATTTGATGCAGCGCCAATTTCACTACCAGAAATAATTCCTGCAAGTCCTTCATCAGCTTTTGTAACACCAAATGAATGGAATGATATTCCTCCATTATCTACATTAAAGACAACTGTATCTCCAACATTCATCTGAATCGTTGGATTATTACCATCCTCACTCGGCAATGCATTAAATGCCAAAGTCCTAAAGTCATCAGATTCAATAAATGTAAGATCTTGTGTGATGGTCTTGCCAGTTGCTGTTGCAGGAGCCGCATGATCTGTTTCTCCGGCCATCATTGCCACAACTGGAGCAGGTTCTGAAATCCAATAGTCCCACATTGCAAAGAAAATTATTCCACCAACAATACAAATGCCCAGCATAATGATCATCATCTTTCCAGTTCTTTCTGCAGTTGTTCGGTATACCGGATGTGCTGCTTCGCCAATTGGGTGTTCTGTTTCGTTACTCATTTCTTTCTCCTAATGGTGTGGGTTCTTTGCCTCAAATGGATAGTAATACTTGCCACCAAGACCAAATGGGTCATAAATGTCCGCAAGTCTTCCTTTAGCTGAACTATAAATCATATTTACCAAGAAGATTGCCATGCTAATACCAATAATCATTGCACCAACAGATGCAATCTGGTTCATTGCAATCCATTCTGGGATTGGCGGATAATCATAAACTCTCCTTGGCATGCCATACAAACCAAGTACGTGTTGTGTAAAGAATACCAATATTGTACCTACAAATGACAAGAAGAAGTGTATCTTACCTGCAGTTTCATTGTACATTCTGCCTGTGACATATGGGAACATGTAGTAAAGATAGCCAATTGAACCAAACGCAATAGTACCCATTACAAAGAGATGAAAGTGACCAACTACCCAGTATGAATCATGTGTTGAAAAGTCTAATGGCATTGCGCTGTTAACTACGCCACCTGCACCTGCAGCAAAGAACAGTGCAATTCCTCCAACTGCCCACATCATTGGTGTTGCAAATTTGATTCTGCCATTCCACATTGTCGCAATAAAGTTGAACACGTGCATTGCAGATGCTGGAACAGCTGCAAGAGTTCCCACCATAAAGACTGTTTTTTCAGTAAATGACATTCCTGTTGCAAACATGTGATGTGCCCATGATGAAAAAGCCACAAGAGATAACATTACAAACGCAAAGACTCCAGAGTTGTAGCTGTAGATTGGTTTTCTTGAGAATCTTGGAATGATTTCATACATCATGCCAATTGCCGGAATTACCAAAACGTATACTTCTGGATGGAATGTAAACCAGAACAAGTGTGAATATGCAATTGGATCACCACCCATTGCAGGATTGAAGAATCCACTAACACCTAGTCTGTCAGTTAAAAGCATCAAAAGTGCTGCAGCAAATGTTGGAATTGCAACAATGATAATCAAGGATGTTGCCAAAAATGACCAAGCTAAAAGCGGAACTTGGCCAATTGACATGTCTGGATGTTTACATTTGAGAATTGTAACTACAAAGTTGACGGCACCAAGCACTGATGAAACACCTAAAATCTTTAGTCCAAATATCCACATGTCAGCTGCTGGGCCTGGAGCACTAATGATGGAGTATGGTGGCTGTGCGTACCAAGTAAAGTCTGCAAAGCCTAACCAGACTAGTGCAGCAGCAGGTGGAATCATCCAAAATGCAATTGCATTGAGTTTTGGATATGCCATATCTTTGTATCTGACCATTATTGGAACAAAGTAATTACCAACTGCAGATGCAAAGGGGATGATAAACAAAAAGATCAGTGTCGTGCCATGAACAGTGAAGATTCTGTTAAAGGTCATCGAGTCTGCAATAATTTGTCCAGCTCCTTCAACATTAGGCAAGAACAGTTCTATTCTGATTGCAAGTGCTAATGAACCACCTAAGAACAGGAATGCCAGTGAGGAAATAAGATAGAGCAAGCCGATATCAGTGTGATGTGTTGAGAACATTATTTGCCAAATTGGACGTGGCTTTTCTAATTCTAGAACCATTGGTTAATCTCCTCGCTTGAAACAATAGAAAGTTGTGATAATAATGTTATCAAGTTGATGGTTCCTCCACGTATAGAGTTCCGCGCATGTTATAGTGAATCAAGCCACAGTATTCTCTGCATTGAATATCATGTTCTCCCACTGCATCTGGAGCAAACCATACAACATTAACTCTTCCTGGAACTGCGTCAAGTAAAACAACATAATCATGGATATTAAAAGAGTGAATTACATCCTTTGACATTATCTCAAATTTGTATGCCTTTCCAACTTCAACATGCAGTTCACCAATTTCTTTTGTTCCATCTTCATGCTCAAAAGTCCAGAACCACTGTTGTCCGGTTACTTTGATTACTTTGGCATCCGCAGGAACATGTTCCACAAGCCTCTCTGCTTCCCATGCTTCTGCTCCAACCCACGCCATTAGTGCAATTACAACTGCAACGTAAATCCATTCAGGCCAATTAGAGTGTCCACTCATCTCTACCAGTCAGTTCCCTCATATGCAGTTGGTTTTGCTTTTGGGTGAGATTCTCTGAATCTCCAAACTAACCAAACCATTGTTCCTGCTACTACTGCACCAACTGTAAAGGCAACAGTCATCATTCTAAAGAACAAGTTCCAAATAATCACTCTACGATCAAGATATTCTCCAGGCTCGTCACCTGCAGCAAATGCTAAATCTATAGCAGGAATCATTACTAAAACTGCCAATACTAAGAATAATCCAACAATCCTTTCCATTAGCGATTGACTGACGAAACCTATTTTTTCTATTTAAGGGTTTTCAAGATTACTAGCTACCAACCTTGATCGAAACGTGATGTATCCATTACGTTAAGTCCTGAAAGTGAAAATTTCCTATCCTTTTCTCTAAAGATGGCAAGAGATGCATTGGGCAGAATTAATTCGTAAAGATTGATAGAAGATAAATCAATAACAGTTGACAGCATTGCTTTGATTGGGTCCATATGAGTTACAAGTAGTACATTCTCATCAGGATGTTTTTCAATTATGTGATCAACTATTCCTAGAATTCGTTTTTTGACATCAGAGAAAGTTTCTACTCCATTATGGGCAATTTCAAGATCACCATCATAGAATTTCATAAAGACATTACCATGACTGTTAAGAATTTCATCATATGGCATGCCAGTAAATTTTCCCATATCAAGTTCAATTAGACGATCATCAGTTGTAACATCAAGTGAATTATATTTTCCAACAATTTCTGCAGTATGTTTTGCTCTTTCGATTGGACTTGAGTATACTGCAGAGACATCCATGTGTTCAAGTAATTGAGCAGTATGTTCAGCTTGTTTTATTCCAGTATCAGTTAATGGGACACCTTCGGTCCTACCAGCCAAAATTCTCTCAGTATTATTTTTTGCCTGACCATGTCTAAGGAAAATTATTTGTCCCAATTTGATCGAAATTCAAATAGAGATAATAATAACATTATCAGGTAGATTGTCATGAAAGTAGGAATTATTGGAGGAACCGGTGGAATGGGCAAAGGTTTTGCTTTAAGATGGTCACAAAACCATGATGTAATTATTGGCTCTAGAGATGCTTCAAGAGCATCTGAATCGGCAGTGGAATATACTAATCTTGCAAAAGAGGCATTTGGAGAGATAAAGGGAACAATTTCGGGAAATGATAATGTTTCAGTTGCAAAAGAGAGTGATGTTTTGATTTTATCAATTCCATATGATAATATTGATTCTGCATGTTCTGGAATGTTATCTGAAATCAAAGATAGCTGTGTTGTTGTATCTCCAATTGTTCCAATGACTAAAACAGATGTGGGATTTGAATGTGTAGCAATTAAAGAAAACAAACCATTTTCATATCAACTAGTATCAAAGCACATGAAGAACAAATCAAAATTGGTTTCAGCATTCCATGTAATTTCTGAAAAGAAACTTGTCAATCCAGCATTGGAACTTGATTATGACATCTTTGTATGTGGTGATGGTGAATCAGTTCAGGTGGTAAATGGGCTGATAAATGAAATCAAAGGGTTAAGGCCAATATACTTGGGACCAGTAGAGTTGTCTTATTTTGCAGAAATGTCAACGCCACTTTTGCTAAATGCAATGATAAAAAATAAGATTAAAAATCCCGGCATTAAAATTGTCTAGGTCTGTTTTTTTCATTAATCATGAGTCACGAATACTATAGACGAGGCAGAAATTGGTTTACAGCAATTGGAACGCTTTTTTCTGTAATGGCAGGAATTGTTCTGATCAGACAGTTGTTTATTTGGGGACCAGAGTTTGTTGAAGATTTTTTGTTCAATGCAGAAATTACAAATGAAAAGGTTTCAATGGCAACGCTTGCCTTTGGTATTTTTATGATAGCATTAGGATTTAGAAAACATGAACAGAAGGGATAAATTTTTAAAATCACAAAAAGTATTACGACTTGCAACAATTGATAAAAGCAAAACTCCACATATTGCTCCTGTTTGGTATTTGTTTAGTGGAAAAAAGATCTACATAGGAACAAACACCAAGACAAAAAAGGCAAAAAATGTAAAAACAAACAAACGAGCCTCATTTTGTGTGGATGTAGGAGTTAATGCCCCAAATATTTACGGAGTGATGGGGCAAGGAGACGCTAATTTAATTTTAGAGAATAAAAAAGTAAAAACAATTGCAAAAAAAATTCTTTTACGATACTTTAAGACACTAAAAAGCAAATCCGCAAAAGAACTACTAGAAGATACTGACTGTATTATAGAAATAATTCCTGAAAAATTTTCAGTGTGGATCTACTGACTAGCAAATTCTTCGATTTTGTTCATCGCAGAATCCAGTATTTCAAGACTGGGAAGATAGACTAGTCTGAAATGTCCGCTTCCATACTGTTTGCCAAATCCAGAACCATGAACAGTAAGTACGCCCTTTGTTTCTAGCAATTTTGTAACAAATTCTTTATCTGTACTGAATCTATTGTCTTCGATCTTTGGAAATGCATAAAACGAACCTTTTGGATTGGAACAAGAGATACCAGGCATTTCATTGAGACGTTTTACAACCAAGTCTCTGCGTTTTTTGATTTCAGTAACAAAGTGACTAATGTAGTCTTGTGGTCCTCTGAGAGATTCCAAAGCTGCATGCTGTACCGGAAGACTGGTTGCAATCCTAACTCTTGCCAGTTTTGGAAGATGTTCTCTGATTGCTTCAAGTTGTGGTGATTGATTAAATGCAATATATCCAATTCGCCAACCAGACATGAGATGAACTTTGGAAAAACCATTAAGAATTATTACTGGTGAATCTTTTGCAACTTTGCCGATTCCCACAAATTTTTCATCAAAAACAATTTGATCATAAATTTCATCACATATTATGTAGAGATTATTTTGATTTGCAATGTCTACCAATTCTTTTAGTGAGTTTTCATTAAACACCACACCGGTTGGATTATTGGGGCTAATCAAACAGATAGCAACAGTCTTTGAGGTAATTTTTGATTTAATATCATCAATGTCAGGTGTAGAGTTATTCATGTCTACTGCAAACTCTACGGGAATACCGCCGTGCAGTCTTACATATGATGCATATGGCGGGTAGTATGGTCCCGGTAAAAGTACCTCATCGCCTTCCTCTACAATTGATGAAATTACCATATCAAGTCCTTCAGAAACGCCATTAGTGACTAGAATTTCATCAGACGAGATGGATAGTCCTTTGGCATTTTCTTTTTTGGCAATCTCTTCTCTTAATTCCAAGAGACCTTCAGATGCAGAGTAATAGTTTTCTCCTTTGTTAATTGCATCAATCAATGCTTGCTTAACATTGTCTGGTGGTTGAAAACCAAACTGTACAGGATCACCGATGTTGAGATAATCAACTTTGATTCCTTTTTGTTCCACTTTTCTTGCAGCAAGAACTATATCCCGAATTGCATATTCAACGCCAGTTACTTTTTTTGATACCTTCAAAGTATCTAGACAGATATTTAGGCCTGTTAAAATCTTACTTCTTTGGACTCGTTGCACAGTCTGGATAGTGCGAGCGGCTTCGAACCGCTAGGTCGAGGGATCGAAGCCCTCCGAGCCCTTTAGATTATCTTATTAGGCAAATAATTTTCCACTAGGATGAAGTGAAAGTATCACTATTGAAACTGGGATTAGGACTAACAATTATAGGAATTATTTGGATTTCGTTTATTTTTGCAGAGACAGAAAAAATACAGGATACAATTTTACTGAAACAATCAAACTCTTTTGAATTAAAATTAGAATTTTCAGGTGCAGATATTGGATTTTACAGAGTCTATATGCCTGAATTTTCAGGAGAAGAGGTATTTGTCCAAATACTTGACACTAAAGACAATGTAATCCAAGAACAGAAGATTCAAACAAAAATGTCAGTAGGATATTTTGATTTTACTGAGGATGGCACACATACTGTAAAAGTTACAAATATTTCAAAAAATCAAATCAATTTACAAGTAGAATTGGGTAATACAAATTCTCTACAAATGATTCCAGCAGGAGTTTTGATACTAGTAGGTTCTTTAATTATGATAGTAATGTCATATCTAAAAATAAAAAATTACAAGATGGCACAGCCTGATGAGAATATCTCATAGACTGGAATGCATTGGATGGTATGTCCAAATATCAGAACCAAATTAAAGATTAGCCAAGTTGTTAGAAACAAGAATGTTACAATTGAGAATGGAAGAAGTGCTTTGAGTTTTGTGTGTTCTCTGTTTTTTATAATCAAAACACCTCCTAATGATACAAGAACTAGTCCCAACTCAAGTGGTTGATGAGACCAAGATATCAATCCATCAATTCCAAAGAGATCATGAGATAAAGAATCAGCAAAGCCTGAAATTAATTGAATTATAGAACCAACAATAACTAGTATGATTCCAGTCTTAAGGGATCTGTGAACTGATTTTCCAAATAAAAGAATGCAACCCATGAATGCAGCACAGCTAGTCATAGATACTCCTGTGTACACCATGATATGCTGAATGCTCCAGAAAAATTCTGGTTCCTTTTGAAGGTGAGATATGGCATCCCAGAGTCCTGCGGAGACTACTACAACAGAACCAGTTACTGCTAAAATTGAAATAAAGAATACAAGAGTTGCAGGTTTTGCAAGTGTGGAATTTGTAATTCTTTGAATTAATTTCATTTTATTTCTACCATATCATTTTAGTAGGAAATATTGAAAGGTTATCAATTAGGAAAACTCAACTTTGTGGGTAATTTTGTCAATTAACTGAGACTTGAGCATAATGATTTACAAAAATAAAACCAAAACTTTTCTCTAACAACAAAGCATTCTTTTCACAATCCTTGGATTCTCACTTCCAATTACACAGACGTTATACAAAATCTTTTTCATATCTTGTGATGTATACCTACTGTTGGGCCTGAGAGTTGAATTATTACTGCCATGTACAAGGGCGTTACACAGACTAACTCAAAGTGAGCGGAAAACAAAATACCACATAGATGGCAAATGGGAGCATTCCGCTAGATCAGGCAATTTGATCAAAAAGGAGGTGATGGTATGATCAGCATAGGAATTAATATTCACAAGAAGAAATGTGTTGCAACAAAATAGGAATCCAGAAAGAAGCTAGAGCAGACAAGCTTTGATAATACCACAAATGGAATAATGGGTTTTATCAAACACGTCAAAAAGACATATGGCAATGACATACAGGCAGTGTGTGAGTCAACTGCAAACTATTGGATCAGACTACATGACACACTAGAGGACCATGGAATTGATACAATTCTTGCACATCCTGCAAAGACCAAGATAATTGCACAGGCAAAGCTAAAAAACGACAAACTTGATTCAGACGTATTGGCAGGACTTGCTAAGAGCAGACATGGTGTACAGCTCATTCGTACCAGAAAAATACTATAGAGACTATACAGTCTGGTAAGAACCAGACTGAATCGCGTGCGAAATGTATCAAAACACAAAAACATGATTTATGCAATACTTGCAAAATATGATTACACCCACAAAGACATTCTCGCAGAAAGGAGTACGATGGTTGCATGAAATTAATCTGATAGAATGGCAATGGATGCATATCTTGATACCATAGATATGACACAAAAACAGATCAACACAATTGAGATAAAGATTGCAGTAATGAGGATGAGAAAACAAGACTACTAATGACCATTCCTGGAATAAACTATGTCACGGCATTGACAATAATTTCAGAGATAGTTGACATCAGCAGATTTGCATCAGCAGAAAAACTAGTCTCATATGCAGGACTTGCACCATCGCACAGGAATGCAGATGTGCACCGAGGAGGCGGAATAACAAAGAGGGGTTCTGCATGGTTACGTAACGCAATGGTAGAGGCTGCAAATACTACAGTACGATTTGATGAAAGAATGGGATCATTCTATTTCAGAATTGCAAAGAGAAGAAAACAAAGGTGACAGCTGCAAGACCGGATGCTTGCAATAATCCGGGTATATGCTAACAAATTCTGAAAGTGTATCGTACACAAAATCATGAACTGACACAACGAAAGTATAAGATGCAAGGCATATCTGAGATGTCCTGATTCAGCAAAGCATGCTAGGAAGTGTCCTCAGTAGGGTTGGAGACGATTTCGTATGGGAGTTATAATACACTGCCAACTGATACACCAACACGCAAATCAGCACGAATGATTGTACGTTCTCAAATCCTTTCACTGGAACTGTTCTAATGCTAAACGTATCCTTGATTATTTCAAATAGTGCTTCAATTGATATTTTTCTCTGAGAATGTAATTTCCGACCAACTGCTGAATTGTAAAACTCTATCAACTTTATTCTGTCTGGTGGCGTAGAATAGTATTTTTTGACTGGACAGATCAATCTCATGGCATTATTCTTAGTTGACTCGTATAGTTTAGAATCATCATATGCCGGATCACACCATATACTATTCATCAATCCAGAAAGTGACCCAATCAATTTCTCATATGGCTTACTGTCATGAACATTTGCAGCAGTTACACATGCAGATAATGGAACTAGCCTTTCCTGTACTACAACTCATGTGTAGTTTGTATCCATACATCCAACCCTTTGATTTGGAGAATCCCCACAATTGGTAAATGATTCTTTTTGATGTCTGATTTGTGCCATACTGGACCTGAAGCTTTTAGCATTGAACTATCAACTGATGCTGATTCACTATTCACCAATCCTTCTGAGACAAACAAATCTCCTACAGTGTTAACAATTTCATTGATTGGCAAGCATTGAAATCTTCTGTCAATTGTCCTTCTGTCAGGGATTTAGTCTGCAAACCTTGAGTAATTTGTCATTGGTACATTTGATTGAGAGAAAATAATGCAGTGTGTTGTCACTTGGAATTCGCATCCATGACTTTATGATGAATAACTGAACCATTAGAACAGTCGAATGGACATATGGTAATCCTCGTCTCACTGCATTCTCATACAGAGACAGTGTTCCAACCAGATACAAAACACCAATAAGAAATGACTCACATAGAATCTTGCTAGGGATTTTTATTTGTTTTGTAATCATTTCAATGAACAAAACATAATGAGATCTTTGGCTTTTTCTATTTGAATAATTTGAGAAATCGGTTAAAAATGAGAATGGATTATGCCCATGTCTCAAGTAATATGTCAGAACTGGATAAATAGTGCAATTACTGTTTGACTAAATTAACGAATTGCGGATCAAAAGCTAAAAAAATATATTTTATTTAATAATTTTTAGGCGATCAATTTTTTTATGTTGTAATTTTTAGTCAATATAAAAAAGGTTCTGGTGCAAAATGTGATCAGATCATCAAAATCCACTACATCTGTTTCATTCAATAAGAAAAATCTGATCGCTTTCACTATTTTATTATGATTACATTTAAAAAATCAACTTTTTAAAATACTACATGGAAAATACCGGCGATGATCTTCACCAATTACTTGAAGAAAATGAAGAAGTTGGAGAGTTAATTTCAGATAGTGAAACTCCATCATTCCAAAAATTTCGATTTAAAGCATTTTCAAATAAATTTTTTTCACCAGCCAGTATCGTAGCTGTAAAAGTTAATGATCATGATTTTCTTGTAGGCCAAATTACCACGTCTCATGAAATCAATCCTAATTTCACACCAGAAAAAGTCACACTAAGACATTCTATGAATATTCCATCGGATCATCCTGAAGAAGGTCAATCATTAACTATATTTCGTATTTATGAAGTTGAAATTGTGAATCAAGTATCTATTAATGGGAAAAACCTATCAATTTTTCCTCACGAGATATTACCACGTGCAGGATCAAGAGTTATCATTCCTGAACAAAACATGATCAGTCAAGTTCTAGGTATAAAAAATAACAAAGAGGATGGTTTGTATGTTGGAAATTTATCCACAACAATTTCAGTAGAAAATAAAATTCCTGTAATACTAAAGCGAGAGATAATACAAAGACATATTTTTATTGGCGGTACTACAGGTGGTGGAAAATCATATACTGCAAAAGTAATAGCTGAAGAAATTCATAAACACAATTTACCTGTGATTTTTTTTGATACTCAAGAAGAGTTTACTGCATTAACTCAAAAACTTGATGGGGTGGTACTGCGTCCTGGAGATGATTATACCATTAAATTATCTTCTCTAACTGAAGATGAAGTATTAAATCTTGTACCATCTGTAAGTCATAGACTCCATTTAGAGATTTTATCTAGTGCATTTCTTAGACTTAGAGAAACTAAAAACAATTTTGGAACAAATGATCTGATAACAAAAATTATAGATGTTTGTAATGATCAAAACACTCAACAAAAAACTATTGATATTATTACTCAAAGAGTCAAAATATATCTTAATTCATATAATTTCATAGGTAATGATTTTGATTGGAGTGATATATTCAAGAAAACTAATATGATCAATATTGATTGTCATGGATTTACACGCAATCAATTACAGCTTATCCTTGCATCTACTATGAGAGAACTACAAAAACTTCGACAAGATAAAACTGTGCCTCCATACATGATGTTCATTGATGAAGCCCATCTATTCGTTCCTGATGGTGAAACCAGTGCATGTAAACAAATTATCAGAGAAAATGTTCGGATGGGGCGTCACATTGGAATTTGCCTTGCTTTAATTACTCAAAGTCCAATTGACATAGACAAAAAAGTTATTCGACAATGTAATACTCGATTTCTTTTTGCGTTAGAACCAGATCAATTATCTGCTCTTCAAGGTGTACGTTCTGATGCTACTAAAGAAATGATTGAAAAATTACCCAAGTCCCCAGTTGGTTCTTGTTTATTATCAGGTACTTATGAAACTATAAAACATGCAATACCTCTAGCAATACGAGAATTAGAAACTAAAGATGTAGATTCAGGAAAGGCGCCTGCTATTTTTGATGAAGTAAAAACATTGTATAAAATTGGTGAATAATAATAACTGATACTGATGAAAATTATGCTATTTCTATTCAAGAGATTTTAAATAAAGCTCAAGTTGAACGTGCTTTTGATCCTTCTGTAACTCAAACAGCCAAATTTTTAATTAGTGCAAGTTATTTTGAAGAACATGAAGATACGATCAAAAAAGTAAAAGAAAGATTATTGCACGAAGATCCAAGAAAATTATTTTTTGATTGTTTACAATTTTTGGTAAAACAAATTCAAACTTCAAATGAATCGAAAAAATTTCTTTGGGTTGATCAACTAGTAAATCTTGGTGTTCGCGGTCTCGGAATAAAGATTGATGATCTTGAATTTATTGGAAGTGATTCAAAAAATATTTTTCGAGCAACGCCCAAATGGGATAAAATTAGAGAACATATCAACAAATATGTTTTAGGAGATACATTTTTGATATGTGTTTCTTTGGAAGATGATGATAAAATTTGGGGTGGAGATATCCCATTAAGAATAAGTTCTAGTGATGCAACTCAACATAAATTCAAATTAACATTACCCTTTTACAACAAAACTTTTTCAACACCAATTGTAGTTAATAATGCTGCAGGAATCATCAAAGAAAAAAATAGTTCTAAATCTAATTGGATTAAAGTTGCAGTTCCAAAAAGTACACAAGATTTTGAAGATTGGGTAATTATTGGTCCTAATGAATATCGAGATTTAGATGAAAATGATTATGATTGGGCAACAAAGTCTGCCATGGATATTGGACAATTTTTTGTGGAAGAAAGTTATATTTTCTCTCATGGCGGTACTTCAAAACGTCCGGATGTTCATTTACGTGATGGAACAATTTTTCCTCAAGATCATGCAATGAATTCTAAATCCAATAATCGTCGTGGAGAATTAACACGTGAATCTATTCTTAGAATGACTACTACATTGAAACGTGCAAAAGATCTAGGTATTCTTTATTGTGGTGTTTCAAAAAATGTTGAATTGAAAATGTATAGTATTGTGATTGATTACTATATCCGAGAAATTTTGAAAGATGAGAAATGGAATATAACTCAAAGTCTTCTGTCTGATTCTGATATTATGAGATATTTGTTACCTTCTGAAAATTTTAATGCATCTACTTTTGGTGAGATTTACATTACTTGTCCTATTATACGATCATTTTATGTAAAAACTAATTTGAATTCTAGAACCGATAGACAGGTTCAAAATGATCTGTCATCGTTAGGTGGTATTAAACACAATAGAACAAAAACTGCTAGAAATATAGTTGAAGATGCATTAGACACAAAAATAACTATGTTTTTTGTAGGGCACACAAATTCTGACAATTACTATGTTCCTAGATATGAATTTGTATACTATGATAATTATGCTGAAAAAATTAATGAAAAATTATCTCAGGTTTTATCAGCTATAAGGTTTGCAGTAATTGAATTAGATAATGATCATATGAGAAAATTAGATGAACCCATACTTGTTCCACTTCCCATCATGTTTGCACATGAACTTAGTAAAACAATGGGTAAGGAATTAGTTGAAAATTGGACTTCTAGAACATGGGCTGAATACATGCGATTAAAACATGAACATTTTGATAATACCAATTAACTTGCTATGAATAATAATTCTCTATTAGAATGACTACTTAAAGCATAACGATGATTTTTTCGTTTAATGGTAATTTTTTTCTTATATTTTTTTAATAATTTCACCATTTCCAGTTCATTTGGCATTCCATTACTATTGTAAGAAATTATCAATGTACTATGTTGAAATTTTTTAATTAATTTTTCAAATAGATTATAGATTTCTAATTTATTCATCCAGGGATTATTTTCTGAACATAATTGTTTTGTACGTGTTGAATAATCTATCATTTTATTCCATTTAGTATGATTTGCCAATCCTTCAAGAAAATGATAATACGCTCTATAATTGACAGGTTTTTTATGAGACATGTATGGAGAATCAATATATACTAAATCATGATTTCGTGGAAGTGAAAAAACATCTAAGTTATATGCTTTATTTTTTTTATTATTATCAAAAACTTTAGAATTAATTTCATTTACAAATTTTTTGAAATGTGTTTCAAATGGAGTATCCCAAGTTGTTTTATTTCCATGATATCTATCAACATCAGCTAATCTCATGTATAGATTTGTCCTATGAAATAAATTATATGGTCTTTTACTAATACATGATTGAAATAATGCATTGTATGCCAATGGCCTTTTTCGATAATTTAAATGCTTTATGTTTGTGATTACTTTATCTAACCAATGATTTTCTTTGGTAGTATAATACATTGATTTGAATGTGTGTTGTATAAACTTGGTATATTTTATATCTGTATGATAAGTTAAGATAAAATCTACATCTTTTTTGGATAGTTTATGATTATTATTTTCAATGATAGATTTTCCTATTAAATAATTGAATCTTAAATTATCATTATAAGTAATTCGTTTACCTTTGAGTTTTAACAAATATCCAATTGTCCCTGTTCCTCCAAAACATTCTAGAACGGAATTATATTCTATATCTTCCAAATTCTTCAGTATCCAATTAGATATACTCAATTTACTACCTAGATATCTTGTAGATGGGGCTAGAGTTCTTTTTTGCATATTTTTTCTTATCATGTTGAAAGATATCTGTTTCGGTTTTGGATTAGAAAATTTAAAAATTACATTATTTTTGAAAAAAAGATAAGTGTGTGATTAAATTAGCAGTTTTATGAGCGCCATCTCTGAAACTACTCAGACATATACTTTTGTAGAAAGAAAAGAAGAGGGTATTCTAGTTCTTATGGATAGACTAGGTACAAAAGGAATTTGGAAACAAAATGATCCAAATGTTATAATAAATGATTGGTCAATATTTATCAAATTAATCAAAAAACATTTTGTTGAAGAATTAAAGAAAAAATATTATGATGTGAAATTTACTGTGTTTTCTGACACCATTTTCATTACTGTTTATGGAGGAGAAAAAGAAGAATCTATTCTTGATGTCGGTGCTGCGTTAGTTTGGATTATGGCTTCAAGTATAGGAGCTGGTTTTCATTTTAGAGGTTGTTTAAGCTATGGTTTGATTGTAGAATCTACAAATTCGATCATTGGATCTGCTATTGATGAAGCGGCAGAATATCACACATTACAACAATGGATTGGACTTTCTGCTGCACCAAGTGTTCATAATATTCTTGAAAGAATAGATCCATCTAGATTAAAATCAAAAAATAAAGGACCAACATATGTTCAATATGATATTCCTCTAAAAAATTCCACAGAAAAAAATGGATGGGTTATTAATTGGCCCATGCTCAATTCTGATATTAATACTGAACATGATGGTAAAACATTTTCTTCAATTGAACAATATGTGGAATATAAATTGGAAACAGTAACAGCAATTCCTTATGTCTTTAAATGGAGAAATACTTTAGATTTTCTTAGACAATTTAAACAATAACCAGAAGATTAATGCTTGCTAACAAAACATCGTATACCTAGATCCAAAGGACTTAGATCCATCTAAATCATGGAATAGGATCATTTTTAAACAATATTTGAATAATACATCGATCAGACTCTAATCAGACCAAACTAAATTAACAGCTTGTTGAAATCAAACTCACAAGAGCGGATAAAGGAATATGTGCTATAATAAAATTGATAATACATGCAAGCAATACTATAGTCCAACAAGATAGTTTTTACAAAAGAACAAGTCTTAGAAATTACAAAGTTTGAAAATGAGTTAGAAGCAGAAAACGTAGAGTTCGCCTTTGAGGGTTCAAATCTAGAAGGCAAAGCATACTTGGAAGGAATTATCAACATTGTGGAAACTGTCAATCACTAAAAAATTTGTGATTCAGTTAATCAAACTTAGTAGTGAGAATCAAAAATTTGTAATGGATAATGTCAGATATATAATTAAAGTGGCTGATATTAACAGTCCATTTGATATTGATGTTATAGATGACTCCCATACGAAATCGTCTCCAACCCTACTGAGGACACTTCCTAGCATGCTTTGCTGAATCAGGACATCTCAGATATGCCTTGCATCTTATACTTTCGTTGTGTCAGTTCATGATTTTGTGTACGATACACTTTCAGAATTTGTTAGCATATACCCGGATTATTGCAAGCATCCGGTCTTGCAGCTGTCACCTTTGTTTTCTTCTCTTTGCAATTCTGAAATAGAATGATCCCATTCTTTCATCAAATCGTACTGTAGTATTTGCAGCCTCTACCATTGCGTTACGTAACCATGCAGAACCCCTCTTTGTTATTCCGCCTCCTCGGTGCACATCTGCATTCCTGTGCGATGGTGCAAGTCCTGCATATGAGACTAGTTTTTCTGCTGATGCAAATCTGCTGATGTCAACTATCTCTGAAATTATTGTCAATGCCGTGACATAGTTTATTCCAGGAATGGTCATTAGTAGTCTTGTTTTCTCATCCTCATTACTGCAATCTTTATCTCAATTGTGTTGATCTGTTTTTGTGTCATATCTATGGTATCAAGATATGCATCCATTGCCATTCTATCAGATTAATTTCATGCAACCATCGTACTCCTTTCTGCGAGAATGTCTTTGTGGGTGTAATCATATTTTGCAAGTATTGCATAAATCATGTTTTTGTGTTTTGATACATTTCGCACGCGATTCAGTCTGGTTCTTACCAGACTGTATAGTCTCTATAGTATTTTTCTGGTACGAATGAGCTGTACACCATGTCTGCTCTTAGCAAGTCCTGCCAATACGTCTGAATCAAGTTTGTCGTTTTTTAGCTTTGCCTGTGCAATTATCTTGGTCTTTGCAGGATGTGCAAGAATTGTATCAATTCCATGGTCCTCTAGTGTGTCATGTAGTCTGATCCAATAGTTTGCAGTTGACTCACACACTGCCTGTATGTCATTGCCATATGTCTTTTTGACGTGTTTGATAAAACCCATTATTCCATTTGTGGTATTATCAAAGCTTGTCTGCTCTAGCTTCTTTCTGGATTCCTATTTTGTTGCAACACATTTCTTCTTGTGAATATTAATTCCTATGCTGATCATACCATCACCTCCTTTTTGATCAAATTGCCTGATCTAGCGGAATGCTCCCATTTGCCATCTATGTGGTATTTTGTTTTCCGCTCACTTTGAGTTAGTCTGTGTAACGCCCTTGTACATGGCAGTAATAATTCAACTCTCAGGCCCAACAGTAGGTATACATCACAAGATATGAAAAAGATTTTGTATAACGTCTGTGTAATTGGAAGTGAGAATCCAAGGATTGTGAAAAGAATGCTTTGTTGTTAGAGAAAAGTTTTGGTTTTATTTTTGTAAATCATTATGCTCAAGTCTCAGTTAACTATATTAGAACATGAAAGATAGGAAAATTATGAGTCCAGGAATCGGTCTGATGAAAAGAAGACTGGAAAAGGAAAAAGAAGCAATCGTACTTGCAGTATCTGGAATTGCAAAAAAATACGATGTAAAACCAGATGATATCAAAACGCTAGAAACAAAGTATCATGATGATGCAGGAGATTGGTATGTTGCATTAGGCTGGGATGAGAAAAAGGCAATTATTCAGATGGATTCTGTTCAGGGAACAATTACTGAAATTAAAGAAATTTAATTATCAAGCAATATTTTAAAAATAACATGACTAGAGCAATTGTTCTTGGCGGCTCAAGAGGAATAGGAAAAGCAATTTCAGAATCACTAAAATCCATAGAAATTGATGTTTTTGCAGCTTCCAAAGATGATATTGATACATCAGACTTGAATAGTGTAAAAAAATTTCTAGAAACACACAATCAAACAGACATTCTAGTTCTAAACACAGGAGGTCCTGCTCCAAAGCAATTCTCAACTATTACTGAAGATGATTGGAAACTGTATCACAATCAGTTATTTTTGGGATTTTGTACTATTTTGCAGAATATCAAAATTAATGATGGAGGTTACATCTTTTTGATTAGCTCAAACGTAATTAAAGAACCAAATCCAAAACTGATAATTTCTTCTGCATATCGTGCTGCATTTAGTGAGGTTTTTAAAATTTTAAGCAAAGAGTATGCTGGAAAAGATATCAGCTGTATCAATATTGCACCAGGCCCAATCAATACAGACAGAACTAGAGAATTAGTTGAAAATGTTGAAGAGTTCAAAAAATCTCTACCTATGAAAAGGTTGGGAGAACCAGAAGAGATTGGAAACTTTGTAAAAGCAATAATTGAGAATAAAATAAAGTATCTTTCAGGGGTTGTGATTAATTTTGATGGTGCCAATTCTAATTACATATTCTAAAAGCAACAATCTAAGAAGTTATTAGGACTGATAACATTTGTAAAATATGACAGAATGGAGTACGCTTCGAGCTAGATTTCCTGATGATGAATACGATGAAATTGAGAGAATTAAGGAAAAGTATGGATTAAGTTTTAATGAAATTATTCGTTCGGGGGTAAAATTCTATGTAGGTTTAACTTTGGCAAAAGAGTTAGTCGCAGATGCATTAGAGGAAAAAGATATCAAAATTGGTGGAAAGAATATTGGTGAAATTTTGAACAGTCCTGATTATCAACGAAATATTGAACAGAAAATTTCAAAGTTGGTAAAAATTTTGATTTGGGAATTTTTTGAAAAAGGGATGGACTTTAGAGAAAAAACAAAATCAATTAGAAAACAACGTAAGGTAGGTAGACCTAAACAAGAAAAAAAAGTTGGCAGGCCTAAACAAGGATTAGATTAAAATTATTTTTTAAATTCAACATTTGGTATATCAGGTTGTCCTGCAATGGCAATTAATCCACCCTCACGTAGTTGTTGGAGTAATTGCATTACCTCTTTTTCTACTTGGTTTCTTTGTAATCCTGTTTGTTTGGCAAACACTTCAACTAGTTCGGTGACTTTACGTTGACCGTTACAAGACTTCCAAAAGTCTACAATTGCTTGGTTTACCATAAAGCCTTGTTCATGTTCATTTGCCAAGACCATAGAACCGTCTTCTTGCTGAACCAGTTTTCCAACACCTTGAGGTAATGCAGTTTCATAGTTAATTGGGGCAGGAGTATTCAGTCCAGCACCCATGTTTTTGATTTTGATTTTAGCCTCTTCTGACATTTTATCCATTGACCATGGAGGATCCCATACAATGTCTACATTGACATTGTTAACTCCCGGAACTTTTTTGACATATCTTGTTGCATCTTGAACCAAAGTTTCATGTAGTGGGCAACCTTGTGTGGTCATTGTCATTTTGATATTAACGTCATTGTTTTCTGCAACATCAATTCCATAGATTAATCCCATTTCTACAATATTTAGTGGAACTTCAGGATCCATGCATTGTTTTAGAGAATCTTCAATTGCTTGTGCAGAAACTGTACTCATATTGTAAATTGCAGTTTAAAAAACAATAAAAACTTTCTATTAGTTAGCTTCGAATAATTTTTTTATAGATTCTTCATATGGTGCCTTTGCAATACCTTTCTCAGTAATTATACCTGAAATTAGTTCAGGAGGAGTCATATCAAACGCTGGATTTATCACATTAATATCATCAGGAGCGGTCTTTTTATCACCTATTCCTGTGACTTCGGTTCCTTTTCTCATCTCAATAATTACATCCTCTGCTTTGCTTTCCATATCAATGGTAGATAGTGGGGCTGCAACATAAAATGGAATCCCGTGTTGTTTTGCCATGGTTGCTACTTGATATGTTCCAATTTTGTTAAAGACATGACCTGTTTTTACAATTCTATCAGCGCCAACAACTACTTTGTTGACCAATCCATTTGCCATGCTATAACCTACGGCAGTATCAGGAATTAGACTGACATCAAAGCCATCATGTTTTAATTCAAAAGCAGTTAATCTTGAACCCTGTTGAATTGGTCTAGTTTCAGTAGCTATTACTTTGATGTTTTTTCCACTCTCTCTGGTTGCACGAATGACACCCAAAGCTGTACCATAAGCAACAGTAGCTAATGCACCTGCATTACAGTGAGTCATTATTGTATCATTGTCATCAAAAAGAACTGATCCATTTTTTCCCATGGTTTTGTTTATTTCAATATCATCATCAGCCATTTTTTTGGCTTTAGAAATAACCAATTCTCTAATTTGTTCAACTGAATCTCCTGATTTTGCAACATTCATGATTTTTTTTAATCCCCATCCTAAATTTACTGCAGTAGGTCTTGTCTCAAAGAGAATTTTCTTTGCTTTTTCTAAATCAGATAATAATTCTTCTTTTGTAGTTGCATTACTCTGTAAAACTGCCAATGCTAATCCAAAAGCTCCTGATACACCAATTGCAGGTGCTCCTCGAACCACTAAAGTACGAATTGCATCTGCAACCTGATTAAAATCATCATATTCTACAAAAACCAATTCATTTGGCAATTTGGTTTGGTCAATCATTATGACTTTGTTGTCTTTCCATTCAACTGTTCTCAAAGATGAATAGTTTTCTGATGCCTGTCCCAAGATGTCATAAGAGATTTCACACTGTATTAAAAATCAAGTGTTATATGGAAAATAATCCTCAATTTAGTTGATTGATTAACTTTCAAACTTTGCAAAAAATTGATTCACAGAAAATATATAAAATTTATGATATGTGGCCAGAGATTGCTTTACAATCATACCAAGATGGAATTGATCAAATAGATTATCCAAAAACATCACACTTTGTTTTTGCTGGAATGGGAGGCTCGGGTACAATAAGTGATGTCTTTGCTGCCATATTATCAAAAACAGATACTCATGTAACAGTTGTAAAAGGATATCATCTTCCTAAAACTGTAAATTCTGAATCAATTGTGGTTGTCACTAGTGTTTCAGGAGATACATCAGAATCATTGTCGGTTCTAGAAAATGCCAAGAAAATAGGTGCGAAGACCATAGCGTTTTCTGATGGTGGTAAGATGAAACAATTTTGCGTGAAAAATAATATTCCTCATAGAAACATTCCTAGATTTCATTCGCCACGAGCATCAGTTACTTCCTTTCTTTATTCTATGTTGCATGTTCTAAAACCTATTTTGCCGATAAAAGAATCAGATGTTTCAGAATCAATTAATAATTTAAATTCAATTCATGCTAAGATAAATTCTGAAAATATGACAGGGTTAAATCCTGCTATCAAGATTGCTGAGTGGATAAATCAGACTCCTGTAATATACTATCCTTGGGGACTTCAATCTGTAGCCATTAGATTTAAAAACTCTCTTCAGGAAAACTGCAAGATTCATGTAATGGCAGAAGATGTTATTGAGGCATGTCACAATGGTGTAGTCGCATGGGACAACGATAGTAACTTTCAACCTCTATTAATAAGAGGAAAAGATGATTATGAAAAAACGGTACAACGATGGGATATCTTAAAGGAATTTTTTGATGGGAGAAAAATTGAGTACAAAGAGATCATAAGTGAGGAAGGGAATATCCTAACAAAATTGATTTGTATGATTTATCTTCTCGATTATTCTAGTATCTATCTTTCTGTAAAGCTTGGTAGGAATCCAACGCCAGTTGATGCAATTAACTATATCAAGAATAATCTTTAATGAATCTAGACAGACCTTTTTCTAAAGATATTTGTGATTCAAATTCAGGTTTTTTTCTAATTAATGAATGGTGGATTATTGTACAAGGTTGTTGTAATTATCTTAATAGATTTAAAAGAATTAGAATCATTGTTGTCGGATTGTTTTTTTTTAAAATATTTTTTGTTAGGAATTTTGTGTTCTTGACATTCTTTACATAAATATTATTAATTAATTTTTAATCACACCTGGAACTCCAACATAGGTCTTCTTCGAATCAGCATTATCTATCAAAATAGTTCCAGCACCAATTTTTGTCCATTCACCAATTTTAATTTCATCTTTAATAACAGAACCTGAACCCAGAAATGAACCCTCGCCAATTGAACACATTCCATTAATATGTACACCAGGTGAAATTGTAACAAAGTTTTCTATTTTAGTATCATGTGCAATTGTACATGACATATTAATATGAACATGATTACCAATTTCTACATCTGGCACAATATATGAAAAACCTTGAATAATTACCCCATCGCCAATTTTAGAAAATTTTGAAAGTATTACTGTAGGATGAATGATTGATGGAAAAAATAGATTCAGTTTTGATAGTTTTTTGACTAATTTTTTTCGGATTTTGCCATCTCCAATACAAATTACACAGCCAACACCAGAATTATTTTCAATCCAATCTATTCCTCCTAAAACCTTTAAGTTGCAAATAGTTTTTCCCCACAATTCTTTATTTTCATCAATAAATCCAACAAGCTCAAAAATCCTAGATTTCTTTTGACAGTCAATTATAGTTTGTAAAACCTCTTTTCCAAATCCACCTGCACCAATCAATACAATTTTCTTAAGTTTAGTTTTTTGTACCATTGGTTAAAACAAGAATTGTCTAATTGATAAAGAATACTAAAGTAGGTTCTGTCGGGTTATCGAGGGATAAATCCCGTCCCGATTTATAATTCGTTATTACTAGATTTAAATTTTAGCCATTCTAATTTTTCAAATCGATCAAAAATCTCCATTATCAGTTTAAAAAAACCCATATTATTCTCTCTAAGTATTTGCTCATATAGAGATTTACACTCTCCTAATATTTTTGCAAATTCAAATAATTTATCACTATCTATATTTTTACATTTAAACTCAATAGTGAAAGTTAAAGCATTTAGTAATCCACTGTAACACGCAAACTGGGAATTTTCTTTAGGAATAACTTTGCCGTTCAAAGGTATATCTTGGATTGAATGTATTTCTCGTTCAAGTTTACTAACACTATCACGTAGATTTTTAATTTGCTTTTTTTCATTTCTTTTGTTTTTGATTGACTGAAGTACGCTAAAGCCAATTCCCACCATAACACTAACAATAACTGGATATATCCACATACCAAAAATTGGAACAAAATTAGAAATTAATTCATTCAGCAAGATAAACAAATATTGGATGGGTTATTTAAATTGGCATTGTTAAGGGTCTGTTGGATTATCGAGGAATAAACTCTATTCCGAATTTCCCTTATGAATGGATGCATTTTGGATTAGTGTGATCCATTTGTTCCTGCCATCGACCTCTATCAAGGCCTGTTCTGCATTCCTGGAACATTCAATACCCATGATGTTAGAGGTAATTACAATTTTACCAATGATCGTGTAGATTTGAATATCTCATTACTCAGACAAAATTCTTAAAAATAATTTATTATAAATTATGATTTATTCCTCGATAACTAGACAGACCGAATCTTAAGAATTTATAATTTCGTGCCTATATCACGATAACCCGACAGAACCTGAATTAGCACCATTTCTTGCATCCCAGTAATTCACACCAACTCTTTCGCAATAGTCTGCCAACTCATTTGCTAAGGCAATATTAACATCTCTGTACACACCTTCAAATAATTTTTCAGCTTCTGCATTAGCAAGGGATGACATTTTCAGAGTTCCTTTTTTTGAGATGATTTTTAACAAGTTATCTGCAAATTCTAGACTTTTTGGGCCATAACCTGAGACTATTGCAGGATAATTTTCTTCAATATTAGCTAGTGCTCTTCCTTCAAAAATTCTTTCAGGATTATAAATTAAGTAAAATTCTTTTTCAGCTTTTAATTTGCTATTTTTTTCTAAGATTTGTTTTACTATATTTTCAGTAGTGCCAGATGGGAGTGATGGACAGACTATTACTGCGTCACCTTTTTTGAGTCCTTTAGAAATAGCTGTTGTAGCAGAGAATAGTGCATTTAATTCTATTTTATTTTTCTTGAGACCAACAGGTACTGCTATAAATTTAATATCTGAAATTTTGGATGCCTGAACACCATCAGGAGTAATAGTCAATTTTTTTTCTTTAATGCATTAGAAAAGATTTTTGAAATATGTGGTTCTTTTCTGTGAGAGGTTCCTTTTTTAATATTAGAAAGAAGTTTTTTGGAAATATCTACACCTATTACTTTAGCACCTTTTCGTAACCAAGCTGCCGCAATAGGACCTCCAACATTTCCTAATCCATAAATTGCAATGGTTTTTTTTCATTTTTTAATTGTGATTTGATATTAGACAACTAAACAAAAGTATTTTTGCAAGTAATTTAATCTAGTGTTAAAATTTTCTTCCTAAAGAAATTTTTACTTAGTTTTAAGCCAGTCTACGGTTTGTTTAAGTCCATTTTCAACACTAGTTGATGGAATGCTTCCAAAAGTTGATGATAATAATTTTGGATCAGCTACAAAATTTCCAATCTCGCCAGGTCTTGGATCTTTGAATTCAATCTCGGGCTTAATATTCATAGTTTCAGATAGAATTTTAATTATATCTGAAATTGATGTTCCTTTTCCGGTTCCCATGTTGAATATTTTATTATCAGCAATATCTTCAGTTATTGCTTTTTCAAAGAATGGTACGATATCTTGGATAAAGACATAATCTCGTATCTGATCTCCTTTGCCAAAAACCGTTAGAGGTTGATTTTGAGTTATACGTGAATAAAGAGAAGGAATTAGTCCATTTTTTTGATGAGGTCCGTAAATGTTGAAAAATCGGAAAACAACATAATTGAGATTGTTGAGTTCACGATATAGTCTCAAATAGTGTTCTGATGCTAGTTTTGAAATTCCATAAGCAGTTTTAGGTGTTGCTAGATGATTCTCAGAAACTTGCAATGTTTTTGGTTCGCCAACTAAAGAGGAAGCAGAAGTAAAAATTATTTTTTTAATGTTGTTTTTTGTACAAGCTTCAAGTATGTTTAGTAACCCTATGATATTTACTTGTGCATTTTTTGCGGGTCCCTCAATAGAGGAAACCAAAGAGTGTGCTACTAAATCAATTACCACATCTACATCCTTTACTGTATCTTGTACACTAGAAAAATTTGTAACATCAAACTTTGTATAATTTTGATGACTAGATTTATCAATTAAATCAGCACACAAAATTTCATGATTTTTGGATAGTCCATATACTAAATTATGTCCAACAAAACCTTCAGAACCTAGAATTAGAATTTTCAATAATCAAGACACTATACTTGTTTTAAAAAATCTATCTCATAGCTTTATTATACAGCAAAATTGTTGAAAAATAATTGTCAGAGAGAGAAACTATACCATTAGCTGTTCCTGAAGTTGGAGAAGATGAAATCAGTAAAATAAGAGAAGTTATGAAAACAGGTTTTCTCACAGAAGGTATAACCACAAAAGAATTTGAACAAAATGTAGCTGATTATCTAGGTGTCAAACATGCTATTGCAGTTACATCATGCACAACAGGATTACATACCGTTTTTGAATGTCTAGATATTAAAGGAAAAGAAGTCATCATACCTGATTATACGTACCCAGCAACTGCAGAAGCTGTAATTTTAGCAGGGGGTAAACCAGTACTTGTGGATGTAGATATTCATAGTATGAATATGACTAGCAGAATTCTTGAGGAAGCATATGATGAATCAATGACAGTATTTTGCCCCGTATCTTGGGCAGGAGTGCCATTAGAGAGAGAAATTTATCATACTGCAAAAAAATTAAATTTGAAAGTTTTAGAGGATGCGGCTTGTAGTCTTGGTGCAAAAATAGATTCAGATTATGTTGGTAAAATTGCTGATTATTCATGTTTTAGTTTTCACCCTAGAAAAGTAATAACAACTGGAGAAGGAGGAATGATCACAACAGACGACGATGATATAGCAGAGAGATGTTATTCTTTCAAACATTTTGGGGCTAAGGGGACTGCTTTTGAAATTATTGGTACAAACTACAAGTTATCAAATATCCTAAGTGCAATTGGTTTAGTACAAATGAAAAAGATAGAAAGTATAATTCAAACAAGAATAGAAAAGGCAGCAATTTACCGTGAAATGTTATCAAAGATAGAAGGAATTATTCCTGCATATGAAGGAGAAGGAACAAGACAAACTTTTCAATCATATACTTGTTTTGTGGAAAAAGATGGATACCGAGATAAAATTAGAAACGCTTTGGGTGATGAAAATATTCAAAGTCAAATAGGAACTTATGCATTACATTTAGAACCAGCATATAAAAATATGAAGAGAGTGGGAAATTTAGAAAATTCAGAATCATTATACAAAAATGCTTTAACATTACCATTACATGGTAAACTTACTCAAGAAGATCAAGAAAGAATTTGTCAAATAATATCTAGAACTATACAGTAAATTAAATATAATAATATTATTAAAAAAATATATCAAATTCAAATAGATAGTATTTTTATAAAGTAAAATAAAAAGAGAATCATTGAAATGTCCAGTTTGTAACAATTCCAAAACAGAAATAATTTTTAAAAAAATTTTCAAAAGTATAACTTCAGATTTTTATATGATTAATGAGCAAGTATGTAATAAAATATGTCATTCATGTGGTCATGTTTTTAATGAAAGTGGTGCCCGAAATAAAATACAGGAATTTTATCGAGAATCTTATAAGTTGATGGATTCGTCATCAGAAGCAGAATTCAAGTACTATTCAGGTGGAAAAAGTTTCACATATTCAGATTGGAGATTAAATTGTTTACTTGAAAGAGTTAAACTTCCAAATAACGGTAATGTTTTGGATATAGGTTGTGGAAAAGGAAATTTTCTTCTACAATTCTCATATAAAAATCCAAAGTGGCATCTACATGGAATTGAAGTCAGTCAAAATGCACTAAATTTTGCAAAAGAAAAATTATCAAAAGCCGAATTTAAAGAAGGAGTATTTAACAAAAAATCATATGATAAAGAATTTGATCTTATCACATCATTAGGGGTGGTCGAACATTTAGAAAATCCTAATTTATTTTTCCAAGCTGTAACATCTTGTTTAAAGGAAGATGGGATTTTATTTTTGGACGTTCCAAATTTTAAATTAAACCCAGCTGATTTGTTTGTATATGATCATCTTAATCACTTTACAATAGAAACTTTAGAAAATTTACTAAATATTAACAATCTAAAGATAATCAAAGTAATAGAATCATCAGAAAAAGTTCCTCTTTTTGTAATTTGTAAAAAAACTTCTAAAAATAAAGAAATCAAAAATCATTTTTTGTTTTTAAAGAATATCATTACAGAACATATAAAATTCAATAATTTAGTTTTTGGCACATTTAGAGAAGTCAATAATAAAAATAAAGAATTAGGAATTTTTGGTTTAGGCATAATAGCATTGGTAGGTATACAACATGGTTTCATTGATAAAGAAAAAATAATTGGTTTTTTTGATGAAAACAATCTTTTAGTAGGTAAAGAAAGATTTGGAATTGAAATACGTTCATTAGAAGAAATTAAAAATTTTCAAAATATTCCAATAATTTTTTCTGTGAGTCCATGTTATTTCAATGACATTATTCCAAAATTAAAAAACATTAAAGCAAATTATTTACTTCCTAATGGATATAATTATCACAAGAAATTTTTTAGTTAGATAATAATTAATATTTAAAACTCTTATTTTTTCTAAGCATATTCTTATTTATTTTAATTAGCACTTGAAAAAATTCATTGAACGACAGTATAAATTTAGATTTTGGTTTTGGAAGATAATTGTGGTTAAAAAATATAGTATAGTGTTTAATTTCACATTTTTTTGCAGATCTATAGTCAGAAATTGAATTCCCAAGAGATAATACTTCTGATGATTTTAATCTATATTTTTTTAAAATTTTTTCAATCATTTTAATTTTTACCATTAAACTATTTTTGGCATTACGAGTATCAAGATTTCCTTTTTCATCATTCATTATAAAATTAATATACAAATATGTATTATTGGCATTAAAAAAATTTTTAATTATGGATTTATGTTTACGTAATGAACAAATAACAATTGGAATATTATAAGAATATAATTTTTTAAAAAAAAGTTTAGCATATGGTTGAAATTTAAGGTATTGGATAGAATCAGTACTTTCTAGAAAGTCTTTTCTATAATTTATAAATTCATGTTCATTAAATTTTTGTTTAGATTTTTTTTGGATTATCTTAATAATTTCTGATGCTACAAAACCCATTTTTCTGAATTTTCTAATTTCTGTTTTAGTAGGACGATATGATTTAAAAAAAATTGACGTATTTTTGAAACTTTCATAATCAAGAGATTCATTGTTAATTAGAGTGTCATCAAAATCAAGAATAACAAGTTTTATCATAACTTTGGAACCTTATTAATTTCATCAAACGATATGTATTTTTCAATTAATTCCCTTACCACGTAACCAAACTTATGATCTATTTTTTCTGGAATATCTCCAAATAGACGATATCTACAAAAAATATCTGGTTCATTATAACCAACTAGACTTCTTGGTCCAGTAGTACCAGAAAATCTTGGATTGATTTCAAATGGTATAATGCCATCATCAGTTTTTCTACATTGTATATTTACAGGTCCATTTGCACCTAGAGCTTTAACGATTTTTTCGGCAGAAGCTCGTATATCCTTAAAATCATCAATAAGCCCTTGAGAAATGCCAGATGAGATAACATATTTTTTGCCACTTTTAGGATCTACAATTGTTTGTCTTGTTGATAAACCACTTCCTAACATTCTTTTCATTGCTATTGATGTCATTAATTTTCCATTATCCGCGTATAGAACACCAATAGTAAATTCATCCTCAGAAGTACCAACATAATTTTGAATGAGGGGTTCCATACCATATTTTTTTAAATATTTTGTAAAAAATAGTGCTTCTTCTAGATCCAATGCTAAAAATACATTTTGAGATCCACCTCCAATTCTTGGTTTAATGATTATTGGAAAATCTGGAAATATCTTTAGATCATCTTCATTCTCATATAGGACATAATTAGGATGTTCAAATCCATTTTTTTTAAGAAAATTCATTAATTCTAATTTATCGGTGCATTTCTCAATAACTTCCCAAGGATTAAGAAGTACTTTGATTCCTTGCTCTTCAAAAAGAGTAGCATTTTGTGAAATTTTTCTTAATTCAGGTTCAGAACCTGAGACGATTGCCTGAATATTTTCTTTTTTACAAATTTTCAAAAGACTATCCAAATAACTTTCAGAATGTACAGATTGAATTAAATATTTTGAGGATGTTTCATATAATCCAAAACTTGTAGGTGAAATATCTGTCGCAGTAATATTATAATCGTTGTCAGATAATTTGAAGGCCTTCATTAGTTCTCTCCCTGTTCCTCCACCTCCAGTTCCAGTGATTAGTACATTAATTGATTCAGACATTTCTTAGTAAATTGAGATAAATCTCTAATATTATATGAGTTTCTCAGTTGATTTTAATTCTTTTGTTTGTAACCTAAACCATATTTCAACAGCTAAAATAGAAATTGCTTTGTTGAGATAACGAATATCACCATCATTTTCAATTTTTTCAAAAATCCGATTTATCCAATCAAAATTGATTATTTTATTTGTATAAATATGACTTTTTTTATCTAAAAGAAAAGTTTCACAGATTTGTTTTCCATTGATTTGCCAATCAAGAATTAAATCTGGGGAAAATCCTTTTTTTTCATCTATATGTTTAATTTTTAATCGTTTAGTAATTTTTCGAAGAATCAATTTACCTTTATTTTGTTGAAGATCATATTTTTCATTAATTGGAATATGTCTAGCAAATGAGATAATTTTACTATCAAGAAAAATTGGTACACCTTTGATTTTATAATGTTTATAAATTGAATGACTAGTTGGAATAAAATCAAACATAAGTTTCCCGTTAAAATCTGCTAACATTAATTGATTGATAGGTTCTAAACTATTTTGAAAATATTTTTTAAAAATTGTGTAAATATTTGACCAGTTAAAGTTTATTTTCTTATTAAAAATATATTCTTGATCAGGAACCCAGTCTCTATTATGACACTCTAAATATTTTTTAGTTTTATTTAACCAGTTGTCGTTTGATGATAAATTTCCAAGGAATTTTTTATATCTAAAAGTATATCCTGAAAAAATCTCATCAGCCCCATCTCCAGTTATTAGAATGGAACTAAATTTTTTTGCTTCTTCTGCAATTAAATGATTATAAGTATTCCATCTAGGTTTTTTTGTAATAGAAATAATTTTAGACATATTTTCAAAAGTTGATTGCATATGAACAATTTTAAAATCTGCATTGAATTGTTCTGAAATTTGTTTTGCAATTTTAGATTCTTCATAGTTTTCACCAAATACACCACAAAGTGCAGTTATTTTTCTTCCAGGAAATATTTTACGTGTTAATGCCAAACAAAGTGTGGAATCAATGCCTGCACTAAGAGATATTGCAATTGGTTTATCATTATCAGGTATTTTAGTTCTTATTGATTGTTCTAATAGTTGTTCTGAAATTTTTCCATTATTATCAGAGTTTGTTGGAAGAAAATCTCTGTATGAAGCTAAATTCATTAAAGAATAATTAGATGGATCATAACGTAAAGTAAGAAAATTTTGTAAGAAAATAGGATTAATTTTTTTCATTAGAAAAGAAATTTGTTATCAACTAATTATTTGTTGATGTTAATTAATTATTTTTTTCTACACAACAGGCAAATCCACTTTGTAGTTCTTTAAGAAATATTATTTTTAGATTTAAATCATTACACCAATCCCTTATTTCATTTTCTGTGTGTCGCCAACAATATTTTGGATGATACCAATCAAAATTACATGAATTAGAGTAATCATAACCCCAGGATTCATTCCAAAAACATTTAAATATAAAATCATAAACAAAACGTTGTAAATCATATTCACCTTTTTTTAATCCCAATAAGTCAATATTTTCAGATAAATCAATTTTGAGGTTTTGTTCAGATAAGGATTTACCAAAATTTGTAATTTGTTTGATTTTTTCCCATGCTTCATCATAGCTTAAATCACTTATTTGTGAACGAATATAGTCATCAGAAAATTCTCTAAGAGGTGATTTTTTTTTGTAAATATAAAAAATACACTTTCCCTTAGTTTTTAACTTTTTTATAGAATTTTGTAATGCTGTTTTTGTATCTGGTGTATGATGAAAAACTCCATTACTTACAATAATATCAAAACTTTCATCTTTGTATGGAAGACAGTTTAAATCTGCTTGAGCTAAAATTGGACTAGGAGAAATACCTAAAAGTGTTTTTTTTGCAGCATGTATCGCTTTGGATATATCAATACCATGAAATTCTTGAGCTCTTGAAGCACATAATTTTGCAAAAGCACCATTACCTACTCCTATATCAAGAATCAATTTATTATCAAATAACGTAAGATCTTTATCATTTAATCCCATCATTTCAAGATATATCGGTTTAATTTTTTCCTCATATTCTTTATTATTTTGTGCAAAATTTGTGTTAGTCCATTTGTCACCAAATGAATCTTGGACCTGCTTTTGAATAGGATCATCAACATTGTTAACAAAATTTGGTATGCCATCATGGATTTTATATTTAATATTTTTATTTTTTAGATAACCATCATTATATTCCAAAGATTCAAGATTAATAGGATCAACCCAATGAATTATTTGCTTATCAAATTGTTTATTGAAATTTATGTTATTCATTCAGAAATAATTAATAAAAACAATATCTAAAGTTTGTGTTTGAATTAATTGGTAATACATAATTAAAAATTTAATTTTTTATTATTTAATTCATGTTTTATGATAAAACATTTTTTGTTCTAAAGAAAAATCAAGAGAAAATTCTCCTAATCCTTTAGATAATGAAGAATCATAATCTAGTCCACTTTTTCTATATTTAGCTAATTTTTCTACTGCTTTAAATCCTAAAACAGTTAATTCTATGACTGGATTTGGTCCAAGTAGTTCCAATGTCCAATTTAATTGGCTATTTATTTTAGGTTTGGATGGAATACAATTAATTCCAGATTTTAGAGATTGTTTATAATCTATAGAGCCAAAATATACCAATATCATAACCTTAGGAGAAATATTTTTTAATTCTGATGGCTTGATACCATTTTTCCCTCCAATTATTTCATTTTTTAAGGGTGCTGAATTTATTATTATTAAGTCACAATTTTTTAAATATGGTTTAACATGTGAATCTTGAAGATCAGAACCAATAACTGTTGCTCCATATTGAGATAATTCTTTACTCATTGTTTTACTAATACAAAATAATGAAGCACCTGTTAATTTAATAGAGTCAAGCATGTAAAATACGGATTTATTTTCTGCCACTAGTATTACTTTTTTATTTTTTAGATCAATGTTATTTTGCTTAAGAAGCACAGTTATCATATCGCCATTGTATTTCATCAAGTTCATGATGTTATTATCTTCATTAACACCTAAAACACATATTTTATTTTTCCAACATGAAGATAAATCTAAATCATCTTTTCTATATTCCCAAGGTTCCCACATTAATGATATTACACATGTAGGTTTCAAGGATTCAATAAATTTTTTATTAATTGGTCTTACATGCCCACTATTAGTAACAATATCAATATTTTGTAAAATTTGTGATGTTAATTTTTTGTGAATTTGTATATTATCTAAGTTAAGATAATTTAATAAATTATTAAAATTTGACATAATTTGATCAGCAGTTCCATATTTTGAGTTTTTTGTAATGCAGACTATTGATGCAGATTTAGAATATGCAGCTATAAGTGGGGCAAACATCCAATTTCCTGATGCTGCTTCTGTTAAAACTGTTAGATTCGATAAATCAAGATTTGTTTTTTTAATTGATTTTTTAATAATTTTAATTATATTGTTAATACTCTCTATATCTTTTTGATCATTTTGATTAAAAAAATCTAAGTTTCCATTAGTCATTTTTGTGAATTCTTCATCCGATAAATTTTATTTATTTGATCCATTCTAAATGATTCTAGGTGATTTTTTTCTAGATGTTCTAATAATTGTATAAATAAAGTACGTGTACCGTTTGTAGATAATTTTCTATTTGAAAAAAGATATTCTTCATCATTGAAAAAAGGTCTAAGTTTTTCATAATGTTCATTACTAGAAGTATTCATAAAGATATGAAATGGATGGAAAAGAAATATCTTAACACCTACATCAGATAGATCGAATTTATCAAGATTGAATTTAGTATTTTTATAGAAATAACCTATATCACTAGCATATATGGGAATTTCTAATACATCTGTCCATTCAAAAAGGAAAGGTTGAATATTTTTTTCATATGGCATATAATAATTTGAATCATATTCAATTCCAAGTTTTTCATAGCTTTTCATCAGTGAACTATTATGAAAAAGTCTGTGACATCTACACCCTTTAGTCTCTTTTGAAGGTAAAATTTGAATTGATTCTTCAAGAATTTTTTCTTGATCTATGATTGAATTTAGATTTGGATGAATTGCCAATTCATGATTTTTTAATTTATTAAAGTTGATTTTGTTAGTAATAAAAAATGTAGATTTAACATTATATTCATTAAGTAAATTTAAAGTATCATCTATCATAGAATCCATAGCCCAATCAGTATCAAAAGATAATCCAAACATCATTGCTTTGATTTTTTTGAGATATAAAAATGAAATTTGTCTACAAAAAAGGGTTCACATTAATTTTTTTAAAGAGAAGGTTTTTTGCAGATATTGATTTAATCAGTTATAATGGAAAAAGGAGATACATTTGTCGTTATGGGTGGTACTCATCGTGCCGTTCTTACTCTTAATGAGATTCTCAAAATAGATGGAATCAATATCCCATTTGCAATTTTTCAAGAAGATTATTCATGGGATAAGCAATGGTTACCAGATTTAGAAAAAATAGCAAAGGAAAATTCTATTCCTTTTCATGTTTACAAATCAGGTGAGAAGCTAAGTTTAGAAACAATTAAAAAAGTTAATGAGATTACACCAAAAGCTATTATTGGTATAGGAATTTGGAGATCATTTCTTCCCTTAGAATTTTGGAGAAAATCTGAATACGGGTATATTGGTTTACATGGAACACTTTTACCAGAATATCGTGGATTTGCAGGAATTAATTGGTATGTCATAAATGGTGAAAAAGAAGCAGGCATGCAAATGCTTCAGCTTGATGAAAAAATTGATGGTGGAAAATTGGTTTCAAAAAAAGACGGTACACCGTTTAAGAAAAAAATTTCATTAAGATTAGAAAGAACAATGAAAGAGATTATGAATGATGTGGAAAAAATACATGTAGAATTACTAATTGATTTAATTCAAAGTATAAAGGATAACAATATCATGTTTACAGAGCAAGATGAAAGTAAATCTACATGGACATGCCATAGGGGTCCTGATGATGGAGAGATAGATTGGAACAAAACTTCCCTTGAAATATATAATTTCATTAGAGGTCAATCTGAACCCTTTCCAGGGGGATTTTCATTTTATGAAAATAAAAAATTTGTTATCACAAAAGCTTCAATTCCTCTTAAACCAAAGAAATATGTTGGTAGAATTATAGGAAAAGTAGTAGAAAGATCTTCTGACGGTACGGTAAACATTATTACAAGAGATGAGATTCTTAAGATTGAAGAAATTAAAGTTGATGGAATTGAAATAAAACCTACAAAATTTATTAAATCAGTGAAACAGACATTGGGGTATAACTCAAGAATGGAAATAAAAATATTGAAAGAGAAAATTTTTGAATTAGAAAATGTTATTAAAAAATTGGAAAAAATATAATTTAGTTTAATATTTTTTTAATTTTCTTACTGATTTCATATACATCTTCACCATTTAAAATAGATTCATAAATAATTACTAATTGTTTATGAATTGTGTCTGGTGATTGATATTTCTCTAGCCAATTTCTTCCACGCATAGAATATTTTTTTCGAATATTAGGATCTTTAAGTAATTCTAATTGATCACAAATTTCATCTACTGTTTTAGCGTTTACAGCAGGTGGAGGTTCTGGATGCATGTTTAGATAACAGTCAGGTGAACATGAGGTAAGTAAAGGCTTAGCACAACAAAAAGTCTCCATACCAATTCCCCCTATTCCATTTAGAATAAATTGATCTGCTACAACATCTGCTAAATTATAATAATTTAATAATTCGGAAGAATTTAGTCGCTCTAAAAAATAGACATTATTTTCAATTCCTAATGATTTTACCAACTCCTTACTTTTTTGAGAATCACGGCCTATGTTGACGGTTATAAGTAATGCTTTAGGATTATTCTTCAAAAATTTATTAAATCCTCTAATGAGAATATCATTTCCTTTAACATCCCATATGTGGCTAGGTGGATGAAAGAGTATAAAATCAGATGTAAATTTTGTAATTGTAGTTTTTTGAGATTTAAAAAAATCAAAAATATCAAAAAGTATTGGAAGAAATATTTTACGCTCTACTTTTAATTTTGATAATCGTTCAAAATCCCCAGGAATGGAGTATAGAACCAATTTTGATTTTCTATATGCTCTTCGCAATAGAACACCACGTAAAGAATTAGTAAATGCCATTTCTCTTAAATCACTACCCATTATTTGAGAAATGAAGGGTCGTCTTGATGCATATGCAAAAATTGGAAATTCCACATGAGCATGAATAAGATCATATTTTTTGTCACGCATTATTTTTAGTAGTTCAAATTTCCATGATGATGAGTTTTTATCATAAAATTTTATCCAATTAGGATACTCTGTTAATTCTTTATTTCGTAAAAAAGGATCACTTGCAGGAGGAGGATTTTTTTCCATCACTAAATCTATTTGAAAATTATGTCTTCTAAAATTACGTACATGGTAATATCCAACATTTGCAAGATTACCAGCATATAGAATTTTCATAGAATCGCCTCAAGAATCAACAAATCAAACATGCTCGCCATCTTTATCCAAAGGGTATTAACAAAAGTTACTATATTTACTACTAAACAGGAATTGTAGGTCTTATGAAAGTTATCAGAAACAAAATATATGAAAAATTACGAGGGAAAATTTTTCTACAAATTAATTATAAAGTAGGTTATTGTTAATAAAAATACATAATGTTAAATCTAAATTAAATTATTTAATTTGTAAATGCATAAAGAAGTTTTCGAAAAATTTAAAATTGTAGGATTAACCCATTTTTATGGAGATCATTTTGATTCTAGAATATATGCATCATACATATTGTCAAAAACTAAAACCAATAATATTTTAGATGTTGGTTGTGGCGCAGGAATTCTTTTAAGTTGTGCACCTCCATGTTTTAAGGTTGGCATAGATATGAATTTTGATACTTTAAAACAAGTAAAAAAATTAGACGAAAATATTGAAACAGTTTTTTGTGATGCTCAGTTTTTGCCTTTCAAAAATAATATTTTTGAAACAATAACTGCAATGCACTTATTTCCAGTAATAAATAATCTTAAAGGAGATTGGAAAAAAGCAATGGAAGAAGTTCATCGAGTTTCAAAGAAGAAGAACATGCTCATGATCACAGGAGCAAATAGAACAAGTCGTCATTTTAAGAAAACACATCCTATAGATCATAGAAAAAAATATTTGAATTATAAACAACAAATTGAGATTCTTGAAAAAAATTATGAAATAATTGTAGAAGGATATGGTCCACATTCAAATTGGATTATGTATGCCTTAAAAACTATTTATAAAATTCCTGAGATAATATTAAAATTATTTAATATTGAAAAATTTATTTTTTGGTTTTTAAAATCAAAAAATTATTTGAAAAATGGGAGATCATATATAATTATTTGTAAATTAAAGGAACCGTATCCAAATGAAAAAAATAATTGAAAGTAAGACTGGGATTTGAAAAAAGCAATAATCGAGGTTGATGAAAATTAGAAATTAAAGAAAAATCCATCGTAATAATAGGAGCAGGCATGTCAGGATTATCAATTGGTTTAGAATTTTCTAAACATGGTCAACAGGTAACTATACTAGAAAAAAATCCTTTTGTGGGAGGTATTGCAACAAGTATACAAAATAATGGATACATTATGGATATCGGTCCCCATTATGTAACCTTACCGAATGATTCTGAAATTACAAAAAATATAATCAATATTATTGGTACAGAAAATTTTGAAGAATTACCACATAATATTAGACATTTAAGAAAAGTGTTTTTTCATGGAAAAATGTGGAATGAATTTCCAACAATAAATCAATTCTTAACCAAACTAAATTCAAAAAAATTATTGCAATTAGTAATAGATTTGATCAAGATGAAGACAAAAAATTATTTGAAATTATATCATCAAAATACTACAAAAGAATATCTTGTATCAAATTATGGAAATTATCTATACGAAAATTGGTTCAGACCATATTTTCATAACTTGTATTTTGACATAGAACCAGAAAAGAAGATGGTAGAAAAGAAATTTCCTCCTGTTACTATAAAAAAAATGTTCAATTCAGTTAGTTCAAAAAATTCATTAACAAAAATTAATGATGATAAGTCCAATTATTTTAATTGTTATTTTAAAGGAGGCATGATAACGCTGATCAATGGATTGAAAAATGAAATTGAAAAATATGGTGGAAAAATTGAAACAAATGTGGATATAAAATCCATAGAACATCAAAATAATAAAAAAATAACATATGTAAAAAAGAATGAAAATTTTGAAATAGAATCAGATGTAATAATTTATGCACTTCCTTTAAATTTAGTTCAAAAATGGTTTGAAATCAAATCACAATTAAAAGAAAATGGTGAAAAAGATGCCTTAAATTCAATAATGGCTTTTCTTTTTGTTGATTCTCCTAGAGTGTTAGATAAATGGATAGTAGATATTTATGATACTGATGTTATTTTTTGGAGAGTTTCGCAGCAAAGTTTCTTAAGTAGTACAATTGCTCCAACTAACAAAACTTTACTTAATATAGAAATTAGAGTTAAAGATGAATCATCAACTTGGATGTTAAATGATGAATTACTTGTTGATAAAATCAAATCAGATTTGAAAAAAATAGGAATTCTTAAAGAAGGAAAAATTGAAAATTATAAAATTCTTAGATTAAAAAATCTCTACCCATTAAATCAAGATAAAACTAATAACAATACTCTAAAAAATTTGATTAATTCATTTGATAATGAATATGCGGTAGGAACTGAATTAGACACAGGTACACTAATTTCAGAAGTAGATGAAGCACGAACAAAAACATTCAGAATGGGAGGAGTTTTAATAGCAATGCAGAATGCAAAAACCTTGGTTGATAATATTATTCAAAAGTCATAATATTCAACAATATTAATTCAAATTATTATGATCAAACTCTTGAATAGAAAATGATTAAGTAGTTCTAAAAAATTTTTCAAATAATAAGTTAGGATTTTTTAAAGCTTTAGAAATTTTCCATTTTGTTTTATTTTGAATTTTATTATACAAATCAAATTGTATTTCTTTACCATTCCATTTGGATTTATAATGTCTAATACCTTTTTCTTTTTCTGAATTAGGATGAGGATTTGCACCACCCACATCATAAGTCAGGAAATTATGTTCTTTAGACCATTTAATTGTATTCCATGTAAGAAAACTTCCACCTTGAAATGTTTTTTGAGAATTGATTACACTATGTTGAACAACATTGTTGTTAAATAATTTATTAGCTATTCCACTAATTAATTCTCCATCTAATCTTGCAACATACATTTTTTCATATCCAGGTTTATTCAATAATTCCCATGAATAATCATTAAATTCTTCAGTATTTTTTATGATTTTATCTTTTTGTTTATTATCACTGTGTTTGATTTCCATCCATTCATCTAAAACTGTTCGATCATTAACAACTTCAAAACTCAAGTTATTTTTTTCACCTTTTCTAATATCATATCTAGTTTTGTTATGTAATGATTTGTATAAAGAATCAAGATCAGATTTTAAGTCAGTTATCCAAGTATCCCATTTAATGTCATTGTAATCCATTTGTTTAAATTGTTCATCGTGTACATTATCAGAAATTGGTGTAGATGAACCAGTAATCATTAAAACATTATTTTCTTTTGAAAATTTTTCCAATACTTCTAAAATATTTGAAAAAATTTCTTTACTTCTTTCTTTGTTATGAATTATTGGCCCATAATGCCAATAAATTCTAGAACCATTATTAATTTTAGATGTAATCGATTGAAAAAGACTATCTTGTAGTTTGTTATTTATAAAATGTTGAACTGCCAAAAGTTGGGCTAAAATGTTTCCTTTAGAATCTTCAACTGTAATATAGAGAGGTTTGGAACCAAAAGCCTTTTCATATGGTTCATAATTTTTGCTCATCTGAAATGCAGTAGATGTAGGTACTTTCATTAACAAATTATCCCAATCTGTATTGTCAACTTCAGTTACAATCTCAGTTTTTAATATCATGTCAAAATAAATTATATCACGTATTTATGGATTCATGAACAAATATTTCATAAGTAAAAAAAATAGTGATTTGATATGAAAGAAGAAATTCATGATTTTATAATTTGGGACAAGGCCAGGCACAGATATGATTTTTTATTAAATGAGCTCAAAAAGAAATTCTGGATAGTAGATGTTTATGAAGTGACATGGACTGAAGAAAATTTTGAAAAGAATTTACGTAGATTTTATGGTCCTACACTTTCTAATCCTCAAAAGAAGATGAAACAGTGCGGAACAGGATCATTTTTAGTAATAATTTTTCTCGATCCAAAACCAGTTTATCAATTCAGAAAAACTTCTCTGGGAATGCAGATGACAGATGTAAATGTATATGATACAAAAAGAGGTTTACGAAAATTTTTGGAAGGAGAATTTCCTATTCATGGTTCAATTCATGAGAAAGAGGCAAATCATGATCTCACATTAATTTTAGGTAAAAATACAGATGACTTACTAAAACAAGCTGATGAGAAATGGAATGGTAAGATTAAGGAGTTTAAAGGAGATTTATTTGGAACAAAAGGTTGGAAAAATCTTCAAGACGTTTTTTATCTTTTGAATTCTACAACAAATTATGTTATTCTAAGAAATTTTGAGAAATACCCAGAAGGTATAATTTCTGATGAACATCCAGATATAGACATACTAGTAGATGATCTAGTACATCTACCGTACATGTTAAATCAACTAAATGTTGTAGCAAAAAAAGAAAATTCACCATATGTAATTATCGAAAATAAAAATGTAAAATTTGATTTTAGATATGTAGGAGATACTTATTATGATGAAAAATGGTCAAAAAATATCTTAAAACAAAAGATCTTATTCAAAAATAGTATTTATGTTCCAAATAATGAAGATTGTTTCTATACATTACTTTATCATTGCTTAATACATGGTGCTTCACTAGCAAATTATAAATCAAAACTTGTTAATTTAGCACAAAAACTTGAAATCAACAATTCAATTACAGAACAATCAGAAATTAAATTAAAAGAATTATTGTGTAAATTTATGGAAAAAAACAGATACACTTACACAAATTCTTTCAAGTATAAAATTCATCATAATGAAATAACAAGATTATTCAAAGTTGCGATGTTTACTATTAAACATGATGGTTTTGTGGGTCTTATGAGAGTAATAAGAGGTAAGATAAGACGAAAAATTAGTAACAAAAATGTTTCTATAAATTAATTACAAAGAACATTTTTTTGCAAAAATACATAATGTTAAATTTAAATTAAATTATTTGAGTTTGTAATTGATTCCCATATTTTATTGTCCTCAATGTAAAACAGAATTAGTTTTAATTAAAAATAGTCTATCGTGTAAAGACTGTCAGGAAAGTTATGTGTATGAAAATGAAATTAGTTTATTTCCAATATCAATAAAACATAAAGAAATTGATACTAAAATAAAAAATTTAATTGATGAAATTAACAAAATTAGCTATGGTTTAGCTATTGAAAATTTTATTAATAAAAATCCAGAATTGAAAAGTAGTTTAATAAATACTAAATATGATCAAAGTGTAGATTCAATTTTTCATTGTATAGGTAATAACAATAATCATGTTTTAGAAATTAAAAGTGGATTAGGTAATAAGATAGAAAGCCTTTCAAATATTTTCAAACAGGTTTATTCAATTGAATTTAATGATAATTTATTAGAATTTCAGAAAATTAGATTTAATCAAAGAAAATGTGAAAATATATCAATTGCTAAATGTGAACTATTCAAACTTCCTTTTCCAGATAATTTTTTTGATTTAATTTTGTGTAATGACTTGTTAGATACAATTACAGAACTTTATGATGGAGATGTTTTACAGAATCAGAATCGGTTAATAAAAGAATTAAAACGAGTAATAAATTCAGATGGAAAAATAATTTTTGGAATTGGAAACAAATATGGTATAAAATCATCAATAAAGGAAAATCATTTTACACAACAAGAAAATGTTTCAAAACAAAGTTATTCAAATTTTAAAGAATTGTTTGAAACAAATGAATTATATATAAAATCTTATTGGGTTTTTCCTACTTATGATAAACCATATTTTTCAGGCAAATTAGAAGATGAATTATCTTTAAAATGGTTTTTTAATAATTTGGATAATCTTATAGGAAAACAAACTCTACCTATAAAGAAGAAATTATTGTTATCAGTAATTAAAAAATTAAATTATCCATTCATACAAAAACTATTAGAAATTTTTTCACCATCATTTGTTTTTTGTTGTGGAAAAATTCCTTTAACAGAAACATTAGAAGATTGGATAAAACAAGATACCAATTATGAAAATTATTTAATGTTAAGCAGAAGAATGAAAGTATTATTTGTATTATTAAATAAAAAAGGTATTCCAGAAAAAATTGTTTCAGTAAAAAGATATGGAAATAAATTTCCTACAAAGTTGGAACAATTAGAACGAAAGTTTCCTATTATGAAAGATCCTGAAAAGAAAGCATGGGTAGAAGAATGGTTTGCGGGTCGTTCATTAAATCCATTGGATCTTGATGAAGTTACTTTAGCTATCAATTGGTTGATTCATTTTCAAAATAATTCAAAAAAAGAATTAATTGATAAAAATGATGTAAGTAAAGAAATTGAATTAATAAAAAAAGGATTACAACAAGTTAGTCATGGTGATCTTAATCAATATTATGAATGGTTAAATCAATACAAAAATTACATTAACCAAAATAAAATTTTTAAAACTGCAGTACATGGAGATTTTTGGGTTACCAATATATTGTTTAATCCAAAAACACAAAGAACTCATGTTTTAGATTGGGAGCTGTTTAGAGAAAAAGGAAATCCCCTACTAGATTTTTTGTTATTCTTGTATGATATTATGGCAATGACAGGAGATGAACCATTAGAAACTTTTAAGAAAAATCTTGCAGGAAATGGAGCAGCAAGTAAAATTGTTGATAAAATTAAGTTAATGATGGAAGAACATTTTGGTTTCAAATTAGATATTATTTTGCTTTTGAGGTTTTATTTAATGAGAAAAATGGTTCCAAAAGAAGAAGAGATGAGAGAAGGGATTCCGAAGGATAATCCTACCAAAAATGAATCTACATTATATGTAAAAATGTTAGATATGCTATCAAAATAATGTCTACAAGAATGTTTAACAAAAAAATACCTTTTTTCTAATCTAAGGAAGCATGTCAAACATAAGAGTCACGTATGCAGGATTAATTTCGTTATCAATAAGATTATCGAGTATTATTACAGGATTAGTCTTTGTTCTAATAACAACTAGAGAATTAACTCAGAATGAGTTTGGAACATGGGGATTGATTAGTGGGATTTTTGTTTATGCTATTGCTATTCATCCAATTGTAACTTATTGGGCAACAAGAGAGATTGCTAGAGGAGAAAAAACAGGTAAAACTGTTTTTCTTTCAAGTAGTATGTTTTCCATCATAGGACTTGCAATCTATATTGGAGTTGCAGCATTTGTATCATTTCAATCAGATGCAGAAACAGAAATGTTATTTTTTGCAGCAATTTTAATTCCAGTAATATTCATAAATGATTCTTTATCTGCTACAGCTTTAGGTTCAAAACCACAAGTAGTAAGTTACGGTTTTTTAGCTTTTGAAATTTCAAAAATTCCACTTGCCATATTGTTTGTCTATTTTATGCAAATGGGATTAGAAGGAGCTATTATTGCAACATTTGGCGCATATATTCCAAGCATAATTATCATGTGGATAAAGATAAGATTTGCTTTAAAAAATTCAATTAAAAAAGAATACATAAAAAAATGGATAAAACTTTTCTGGGTTCCATCATATAGAAATATTCCATCATTGATTTCAATGTCAGATGTAATTGTATTTTCGGCAATAACTGGATCTGTTTCTGGAGTTGCATATTATACTGCAGCAAGAACCATAGGTTTCTTAGTAAATCATACACGATCTTTTTCTGAAGCATTATATCCCAAGTTGTTAGAAACTGGAGAACGTAATTTTCTTGGAGAAAATTTAATTAAATTATTTTATTTTGCATTTCCACTTTTAGGATTATCAATTGTTTTAGCAAAACCAGGATTATATGCTCTTAATCCAATATATGAAATTGCAGAATTAGTTGTAATAATTATAGCAATAAGATCTTTTTTTACCACACTTGGTAAAATTTTATTTCAAGCGTTGCAAGGAATTGAAAAAGTTGATACGAACAAAAATTCTACTTTCAAAGACTATGCATCTAGTAAGTTAATATTGTATCCTACCTTTCAGTTAATAAGAAATGGTATTTATTTTGCTAGTTTAGCCATAATTTTGTTTTTGCTACATTCAGAAAAAGCTGAAATTGAATTAGTAATATACTGGGCAATGATAGGCCTAATTATTGAGATTCCTTTGACGATATACATCTACAAATTAGTCAAAAAAAGTTTCAAACTTAAAATTGATCATTCAAGTTTAATCAAATACCTAACTGCGACATTTGTCGTTTTTAGTTTGCTATATTTACTAATTACAGTATTTCTAGAATATAGAATTTCAATTTTTGAGTTCTTACCACAAGTAATAGGTTTTGCTGCTATTGGTATTATTGGATATTTAGCCCTCACTTATGCTATTGATAATAGAACACGAATACTTGTAAAAGCAATAATAAATGAAATAAAACCACAAAAAGAGAAAAATTGAAGAAAAAAATTTGTGTTTTTCCAAATGATGCTTTAAAGGATTATTTTAAAAAAGGGGAAATTAAGTACGGGTATTTTAATCCGTGTAATTTTTTTGATGAAATACATGTTATTTCTCTTTTTGATAATGAGATAGGAGCAGAAAAAGTATCAAAGCTTGCAGGAAGAGGGGAATTAATTATTCATAAAATTGGAAAAGTAAATCTTACAAATTATCATTCATTTGAAGAAAAGATTGAAAAGATCATATTAGAAATCAATCCACAAATAATTAGGGCTTTTAATCCACTAGTTCAAGGGTGGTTAGCAACAAAGATTGCTAAAAAAAATAAAATTCCTATTGTGATTTCAGTACATACGAATTATAGTCAACAAAGAGAATTACTAAAGAAAGAAAGAAAATATTTGAAATTCATAAAACTCTTATACACATCAAAAAAAATTGAAAGTTATTGTTTGAAAAATGCTGATGTTATAATTTGTGTTTATGAATTCATTGTACCATACGTTGAAAAAATGCATGGACAGAACATTCAAATAATTTACAATAAAGTTGACTTGCAAAATTTTTCTCCTGAAAAACCCCCTAAATTCAAAAACAAAATTCCTACAATCATATCCGTAGGCCGTCTAATTGATCAAAAAAATCACATGTATTTACTACAAGCAGTCAAAGATTTGGATATGAAGTTATTAATCATAGGTGATGGTCCAAATCTTCAAAAATTAACTAATTTTATCGAAAATGAAGGGATTTCAAGCAAAGTAGAAATTATCAAGTCAGTTGCAAATGAAGATTTGGCTAGTTATTACATATCTGCAGATATTTACGCCCAACCAATGGAAAATCTAGACGGAATTCCTATTCCAGTTTTAGAAGCCATGGCATGTGGCCTTCCCATAGTGATGTCAAAACATAAAGATGATTATTCAGAAATAATTGATGACACGGTGTATTTTGTAGATAACAAATCAGATAGTTTCAAAATTGCATTTGAAAAAATTCTTACAGATAGTGAATTGAAAAATAATTTGAGAGAAAAATCTCTAGAAACTATCAAAAAAATAAGTGGGAAAAAGATGGAGAACGCAGAATTACAGGTTTATAAAAAATTGTTCTAGTACAAAAAGTGTTCCGTATTAGAGGATACAATTTTTTCAGAATTATTTATCCAATAAAATGCTTGTAAGGCAAACATAGAGCCCCAAGAATTAAGGCGAGTATTTTTTTTCCATCCAAATAGTGTTTTAAAATTTTCTTCATAAAATCCACCATTAATTTTTGGATCATTACTTTTAGCTTGTAATGTTAACAAAAATGATTTTAGTGACTGTACATATTTTGAATATTTTTTAGAGTTTTCTATTTTATCAACTAAAATCATCAAGCGAATTAACTGAGCTGTGTGATAGGAAGTTTTTGCTTGTTTGTAACTAGAATTAAACCATAAATTTACACTCCCATCTTTTTGAATTTGCGATATTACCCAGTCTAAGGCTTTTTTACATACCTCAAAAAATTGTTTATTCTTTGTAACCAAAAATGCATGTAATAATCCTTCAAGTGAGTAACATAAAGTATGTAAATGAATTATATCACTATTTTTATGAATAGAAAGACTTCCATCATCTTTTTGAAATTTTGGATAAACATTACAAATTTTATTTATTGTTTCTAATAATTTAGAATCGTTTGTAATCTTGTAAAGAGTACAAAATGGAATCACATTTTTAATATGTAAACATCCTTTCTGTTTATACCATAAAGAGTCATCTTCTTCAAATTTTTGTGTAGATAAATTATAAATTGGTTTTATAGAACCGTCTGATTCAATTGCCTCATCTGTTAACCATTTTAATAACATCTGTGCAAAATCAAGATATTTTTCTTTCTTTGTTAACAGATAGCAATCAAGAATTCCTTGTGCACAAATTCCAGTATCAAATGAATAGATGAGTTTTTGTTTTGCTTCTTTTGTGTATATACCTTGAATAATTCCTCCGTATTTATCATGAATCTTCATCAACCAGTCTGCAGATTGTTTGCTTTTTTCAATTAGTTGAGCATGTGGTTCTATTTCATGTAAAAATCGTAAGGTACTAAGAAAATATCCAGTTATTTCAGGATAAACAAATCCATATTCACTTTTGGAGGTATCAAAATAAGAATAAACTCCTCCCAAATTTTCATTATTTGTATCAGAAATGGTTAGACCCGATGTTAGTAACCAATTTTTTAATTGATTAAACTCGTCATTCAATTTAACATAACACTTTAGTTATTCCTTTAAAAGGTAAACTAGATGAAGGTACTCGCAGTTATTTTTCATTTTCCGCCTATTAGTGGAGGAGGAGTAATAGTCGCAGTAGAAATCATAAACAATCTAGCAAAATCAGGACACAAAATTACTGTTATAACACCAGAATTAAAATGGGATGGACCAACTTATGATCCAAAAATGGAATCAAATGTAGAGATTATTAGAGTAAAGATTCCCTCAAGCGATAAAATTAAGATAGCAGCTAGAAGATGTAGAAATTATCTTAAAAAAGAAGCTGAGAAAGCTGGAAAACAGTCTCATTATGATTTTATTTTTACAATATTTCATCCATTTCACATGGCACCACATGCCGCTGTAGATTGTGGAAAAAATTTGGGACTACCAGTAATTGTCAAGATTGATGATGCAATATATCAAAAATCAAGCGGACTAAAATCTATACAAAGAATGATCGAAAAAGTCTATAATTCTAAAGCACTAAACAAAGCAAGCACTGTTCTAGTGTCAAATGAAGAAACAAAAAATATTGTGAATAAATTTTACAAAGTTGATAAAAATAAGATTAAGATAATTCCAAACGGAGTAAATATTTCAAAGTTTAAACATATACAGACAAATTCAAAGAAGATAATTTTTTCTGGTGTAATGTATCATCATAGAGGACTAGATGTATTAATTGACGCCGCACCACTAGTCATAAAAGAGATTCCAGATGTTGAAATTGAGTTATATGGTGAAGGTCCAGAATTAGCAAAATTAAAAGCATTAGTCAAAGAAAAGAAATTAGAATCTAATGTAAAATTTATGGGATGGATTTCAAATGATAAGATTCCAGATGTGTTATCTAAGGCATCAATCGGTTTAGGCCCATTAAGAAAAACAGAGGTTACAAGCAACGCTCTTCCAATCAAAGTCTTAGAATACATGGCAAGCTCTCTCCCCATTATTGCCATATCTGGTACTTTACCAAAGGATGTACTAATAGATGGAGAAAATGGATATTTTGTTAAAAATCACACAGAGTTGGCATTGAAAATTATAGAAATCTTATCCAACGAGGATAAACAATATGTGATGGGTAAAAAGTCTTCAGAAATTGTAGAAAATTTTGATTGGAAAACTATTATTGAGAAGATCATTAAATTAGCATAGTCAATTTTTAGTCATAATAAAAGAAGTATCTTTCATTTTTCTATTAGAGTAATCATATGCAACTTTTTTAATAATATTTTGAATTGGTTTTGGGAATTTATAAAATTGATATTTTCTCAACTTACCTTTTAGTGCCATCATTTCATGAGGACTAAATTCATTTACATTAAAACCAAAATTGCCAAAAATTTTTTTCCATTCATTAAAAGTATTTGTAAAAACATCAGTTTCGTTTCTCCCCTCAACTCCTTCATTTGGAGTTAAAAACCAGATTTTCCCATCATTCTGTAAGGTTCTCTTTAGTTCATTGGAAAAAAATTCAATGTTATGAACATGTTCTACAGAATAAAATCCTCCAATGAAATCAAATTTTTTGTCATCAAATGGAAATTTGTCAGAATTAAAATTTACTTTGAATAATTTGTCTTTTACTGAAGGATGTGCCTGTGAAATTGCATAATCTGAGCCATCAATTCCATATGCTTCAACTCCTAATTCACTAAGAGATTTGACTAATTCTCCATAAGAACATCCTACATCCAAGGCAGTTTTTGGCTTAAATTTTTCAACGATAAATTCTGCTCTTCTTTGCCACATTGGAGGCCTAGAACGAGTAGAGAAGTAGGTTTCATCATAAAGACGTTGAAGATCATCATCTTGATACATACTTGCTGATTATACAATAGAAGATTTCTTTATTATTGTTCACAAAATATGCCTATATTGTATACAAATTCATAAATTTTTTTTCAGAATTTTAATTATTTTTTCAGAAGCATTACCAATTCCATAAGGCGATTTTTTATTTTTTATTTGAGGGTTTTTTGAGGTTTTTTTAATTGATGATAAAATTTTAGAATAAGATGTACCAACAAGTTCTGCAAACCCGGATTTGACTGATTCTGGTCTATCTGTAGTTTTACGTACAATTATTGCTTTTTTCATAATTCTAGGTGATGTAATCTCTTCTTGAATTCCACCAGAATCAGTTAAAATAAACTTAGATTTTTTCATCAATTCTAATATTTCAAAATAACCTACAGAATTTATCAGGAGAATATTTTCAGAATTTTTAATTTTATCATACAAATTAAATTCTTTTAATTGTTTTATGGTACGTGGATGAACAGGAAAAACAACATCTTGTTTAGAATGTAAAACAGCTTTAATTATTGCAGATAATGAATTTTTATTATCAACATTCTCTGCTCTATGCAAAGTCATTAGTATATAATCATCAATATCAACATCTACAGAAGATTTTTTGGTGGAAATTTTAGAGTATTGATTTATTGAATCAATGATTGTATTTCCTGTGATAAAGGATTTACCATGAACTTTTTCAGCTATAAGATTTTTGTATGCATGTTTTGTTGGTGCAAATAAATATTCAGACAAGTGATCTGTCGCAATTCGATTATGTTCTTCAGGCATTCTCCAATCATAACTTCTAAGTCCTGCTTCAACATGACTAACTGGAAATCCTGACTTTAATGATGAAAGAGTTGCAGATAAAACAGTATTAGTATCACCTTGAACTATAATTGTATCTGGTTTTATCTCCTGTAAAATTTTTGAAAGTTTTAAAATAATTTGACTCATTTGAATAGAAGGATTAGATTTAGAAATTTGTAATGAATAATCAGGTTTTCTTAAACCAAGTTGATCAATAAACTTCAGACCCATAGAATAGTCATAATGCTGTCCAGTGAATATAACAGAAGAATTTTTTGTAGACAGTTTGTTGATTATAGGTGCAAGTTTGATTATTTCAGGTCTGGTACCCATAATTATTGCAGTTTTCATGCTATACAGGCACGTATATTATCTAACTTATTATTGATTATTGTAGACGAAATTTATCATATACTAGGAAATCTAATCAAATTTGTTAGGAATTAGAGGTATGAAATTTACATGAAAATTTTATTTATTGCACCTAGATTCGAAGGGGGGATTGGAGGACATGCATCTAGGGTTGCAGAGAAATTAAGAGAAAACGGTTTTGAAATAAAATTGATGCAAGTTTCGAGTATTCCAATTAAAAAATTAAAAAATCCTAGTTTTGCGTTATTTAGTACAATCAAATCAATTGTTAGTAGAGAAAAATATGATATAGTTCATGCATTCAATGTTCCATCAGCTTTTGCAATGCGATATGTTAAAGCAAAGAAACGAGTTCTTTCAGTGCACGGAATGTATTCTGATCAAGTAAATGCATTACATTCTAGAACTACAGCTAATGTGGCAAAGCTGGCTGAAGTAAAGGTGTTGAAATGGGCAGATAAATTAACTACAGATTCAATGATGGTTAAAAAACAATATAAAGAAAAACTAGGAGTTGATTTTGATTGTATCTATGCTCCATTAGATATAAAAAAATTCAAAGATATACCAGATATTCCAAAAAAAGAAAAACAAATTGTATACATAGGGAGAGATAGTTATGAAAAAGGAATTGATGTATTAAGAAAAATAGAAAATAAAATTGATGCTGATATTGTTTATTGTACAGATGTAGAATGGAAAGAAGCAATGATTAAACTCAAAGAATCAAATATTCTGGTTATTCCTTCAAGAATGGAAAGTATTCCACAAGTAATTAAAGAAGCATTTTTTCTAAAAATACCTATTATTGCAACAAATGTAGGAGGAATTCCAGAGTTGGTTACTCACAAAGAAACAGGAATGTTAGTACCTCCAGATGATCCAAAAAAATTGGAAGAAACCATCACGGAATTATTATCAAACAAAGAATTAGCAGAAAAGATTGCAAGTAATGGATTTGATTTTGTCATGAATAATCTTACTTGGGAAGTATTATTACCAAAATACATTAAATTTTACGAAAAATTGTTAAATTCTTAAATTTTAAAACAGCGTACTAAGCCCTTCTTCTAACTTCGTAACAGATTCCCAATCCAGTGTCTTTTTTGTTAATGTTACATCAGCTTGACTATTTTTAACATCACCATCTGGAAGTTTATCAAAAACAGGTTCAATTTCTTTTCCAGATATTTTAATCATCAAATATGCAAGATCTTTAATTGAAATTACAATTCCCGTTCCAATATTAAAAAAATCATGATCAATAGAACTATTCATTGCAGCAAGATTAGCTCTTGCAACATCTTTAACAAAAATGAAATCTCTAATTTGAGAACCATCACCAAAAATTATTGGTGGTTTGCCGACAGAAATATTTTCTAAAAATTTAGTTATTACACCTGCATAATCCAAAGTTTGTCCTAATCCATACACATTGAAATAGCGTAATCCAATAATTTGTACACCTAATTTAGAATATTTTTCAGCTAAATATTCATCTTCAAGTTTTGTTAATCCATATGGATTAATTGGTTTGCGTTCAAAATCTTCTGTAATTGGAATTTTGTCAATATTACCATAAACACTAGAGCTGCTAGCATAAACAACTTTAATTTTGAATTCTTTTGCGATTTTGAAAATATTTTCTGTTCCAGTGATGTTTACCTTTTTGTATTCATCTTCTTTTTCATAAGACTCTGGTACTGAAGTTAGAGCTGCTTGATGAAAAATTCCATCAACATTTTGGAGAGCACTCCTTATCTTTTCATAATCCAAAATATCTAGTTTGACAAGATGAATTTTATCCTGTATTCCTTCTAAATTTGACATTCTTCCTCTAAACAGATTATCAATTACTGTAACATCATGTCCCTCAGTTACAAGATGTCTCACAAGATGACTTCCAATAAACCCAGTACCACCTGTAACAGCAAAATTCATGAGAAATTATGATATTTAGACATGTTTAAGCCTTCAGAAATACTCGAAATGAACAAATTAATAAACTGAAATAAATGCAACAAATCAAAAATAGAGTGTAAGATAGATGAATCAAGAAAAGATTTTTTCATTAGAACTTAATGAAATTAAAAAATTAATCGATAAAAATGAAACATCCGTTTGTGTAATTGGAATTGGGAGAATAGGTTTACCAACAGCATTATCATTTGCAAAATCAGGTTTTAGAACGGTAGGTGTAGATATTAATGAAGAATTAATAAATAAAATCAAAAATAAAGATTTTCCATTAAAAGATGAACCTGGATATCAAGAGATTTTTGAAAAGGTAATTAGTAATGGAAAGTTTACAGTCACTACAAAAATTGAAGATGTGATACCTAATTCTCAGATAATTCTTTTATCACTTCCCACACCAATGGACAAAAATAATGTTCCAGATTATACTGCATTAAGAACAGTTGCAAAACAGTTAAAAAATTTAGTTGTTTCTGGTTCGATAATAATTGTTGAAAGTACAATTGAACCAGGTTTTATTGAAAATGAGTTTATTGATCTAATAGAAAATAAAGAACAAGAAATTAAAGCTGGTGAGGATGTTGGGATTGGCGTATGTCCTGAAACTGCTAATCCTGGTGAAATCATGAAAGATTTTGAAAAACTTCCTAGACTAGTAGGAGCTACGGATGTAAAAACTACAGAAATAATTACAGAAATTTACAAACATGTTTTCCCAGTAGAGTTGATAAAGATGCCAAACTGTAAAACTGCAAATGCAGTAAAACTTACAACAAATATTTTTCGTGATGTGAATATAGCATTTGTAAATGAATTAGCAATACTGTTTGAGAAACTAGGTATAGATATTAAGACAGTTCTAGAAGCAGCAGATAAAAAATATAATTTTCAAATTCATTTTCCAGGAGCTGGAGTTGGAGGCCCATGTTTACCAGTAAATTCATATCAAATGCTAAATTCCGCAAAAGAAATTAGTGAAGATTTGCTAAAAATGGTGAAACTAGGCAGAGAAATCAACGAGTCTATGCCATATCATGTGATAGATTTACTAAAAGATGCTCTAAATGAAGGAAACAAACAACTCGAGTCATCAAAAATTCTAATTTTAGGGATTTCATACAAACCTAATGTTAAAGATATTCAATTATCTCCTGCAGAAGTAATTATTTCAGAATTAAAAAAATTAGGTGCAGAAATTAGAATTTTTGATCCATATTTCAAGGCGACTTCAGTTTATGGAATAGAAACTGCAAATGATTTAGATGAAGTTATTTCAGAAGTTGATGCTGTAATCATAGTCACAGCTCACAATGAATTCCAGAATATCAAACCAGAATATTTTACATCAAAAATGAAATCTCCAATAATAGTTGATTCTAGAGGAATAATTGATATTCATGCAGCAAAGAAAGCTGGTTTAGTTTTCAGAGGATTAGGTCGTGGAAAAATCTAATTCGATTTCCTTATCACCTGATTCGATTAATAATATTCTAACATTAAGATATAATCCGTCAATAAGTCCAACACTACCAAAATTAACATGGAGTGATTTTACATCAACAAATAACAAATTATCAATAGAATTTATTGAAAAATCGATGAAAAAGACATTACAAAATTCCATTAATGATGATTGTAAAAAAATATCAATTGCATTAAGTGGTGGAATAGATTCTACATTAAATTTAGCATTATTACGTAAGACTTTTCCCAATATACAGATATCAGCAATTTCAATGCATTTTGCAGATAGTGTTGATGAAACACCACAAGCTGCAAAGATAGCAGAACACTTTGATGTTGATCATGAAATTATACATTTAGATAATTTTCTTGTTGAGCTGCCAAAAGCTATCAGTATAACAAAACAACCATTTTGGGATCTTCATTGGTACCATATTGTGAAGAAAGCAAAATCACATGGTGATTACTTAATTTCAGGTGATGGAGGAGATGAGTTATTTGGCGGATATACTTTCAGATACCAGAAATTTCTGTCCTTAGTAAATCATGATTCATCACCTATTGAACGAGCAGAGTCCTATTTACAATGCCATGAAAGGGATTGGGTGCAAGATCAAGCAGATTTGTTTGGCAAAAAGATCAAATTCTCATGGGGAAAAATACATGAAAATCTTCTTCCATATTTTGATAATTCATTATCTTTAATACAACAAGTTTTCTTGGCAGATTACAATGGAAAATTGTTATTTAATTTTAGTCCAATGAATTCAGCATTCCATGAACATTTTAGCATAAAATCAATTATCCCATTACTATCTGAAGAGATGATTTCATATGCTACTCATCTAGAAACAAATCAAAAATATGATAAAAAAAATAACATTGGAAAACTTCCACTAAGAAAGTTACTTTCAAATTACATTGATAATAATCTACTAACACAAACAAAGCAAGGATTCTCAGTAAACACTACAAATCTGTGGAAATCTCATGGTTACAAATTATGTAAAATGTATCTACATAATGCAAGAATAGTAAATGATGGATGGATTAATTTATCATGGTTAGAAAAGAATCTAAAAAGCGAACTAGATGTAAAATATATCAATAAATTTTTAGGATTGTTAGCTTTTGAGATTTGGTATAGAATTTTTGTTACAAATGAGATGGATTCGAATACATTATTAGAAATATAAAAAATTCCTAATGTTGTGTGTTAAAAATTCTTACAACTGGTTTTTATTTCCCCCATTTTGAATCTAAATTAACATGAAAGACTCATTGGTAAAATATCTAATATGTCCAAAATGTAGTCAAAAGTTTACATTAAAAATTAAGAAAAAAATCAAAAAAGAAATTATTGAGGGGGATTTAGTCTGTTTAAAACAACACAAGTTTCCAATCATAAGAGGAATTCCTAGACTTGTTATAGATAAAACAATAAATTTTGTAAAAACTGAAGATTCTTTTTCATCAAAATGGAGAAATTACAACAAAACATATCACACTAAGAAATGGTTTGATGGTCAAAAGAAATGGTTTCTTGAACGATTCGGTTGGAAAACATCATCTAATTTCAATAAATTTTTGAAAACACGGAAAAAAATTTTAGATGCAGGAACTGGAATTGGAAATAGCGCAAAATTATTTTCATCCAACCCAAAAGCTGATGTATTTGCAATAGATGCTAGTGAAAGCGTGAACTTTGCATACAAAAAATATGGAAATTTGCCAAATATCCATTTTTTACAGGCAGATATTAGAAATCTACCCTTTAAGAAAAATTTCTTTGATTTTATTTGCTCAGATCAAGTATTACATCACACAAAAGATACAGAGAGCTCATTTAAGATACTTGCAAAACTTTTAGCGAAAAAAGGAATAATTTCAATTTATGTTTACAAGATTAAAGGACCAATGCGTGAGTTTGCAGATAATTTCATACGAGAATCTACAACAAAGATGACTGAAAAACAATGTATTGAATTCTCTAAAGATATGGCATTATTAGGAAAAAATCTCTCAAAAATTAAAAAAACAATAACCATTCCACGAGATATACCAACTCTTCAAATTAAAGCTGGAACTTATGATGTACAGAGATTCATCTATTGGAATTTTCTAAAATGTTGGTGGTCTGGGAGTGTTCCATTTGAACAAAGTGTTGCAACAAATTTTGATTGGTATTTTCCTGAATATGCATACAGACATTATCCAAAAGAAGTAAAAAAGTGGTTTAAAGACTCAAAGCTAATAATCACTCACTTTAATGAAATTGAAAGTGGGATTAGTATTAATGGTAAAAAGATTTAGAAAATTCTTTTAAAAATTTTACATTGTTGCTTGTTCTGCGTCATGGAACATCTGACTTTTTGCACAACCAGCAGCAAGTTCATCGCCTGCACCACGTCTCATAAGACCACGATAAAGGCCATCTTCTAGTTTGACGCCTTCTCTTTCTTCCCATTCCTCTACAGTAATGGAGAATTTCTTTTGAATTCTGTCTCTATACCATTCAGGAATTACATTAAATGCACAGAATGGAACTATTCTAAGGTCCGGAGTTACATAGTGTATATCACATCTTTGTAGTCTTTCCAAATCTTCGTTGTATTTGTCTTGAAAGTGCATCATTCCAAGGAACAATCCCTTGACGTGCCACGAACCAATTGAATCAAATGATCTCTTCATGAGTATATTACCAAACATCTTTGCTAGGTCTAGTCCTGCTGGTTGCTTTTTAGAATCAACAAATCCTTTGAGTTTTCTAACCACCTCTAGCATTGTAAAGTACTTGTTTTTACCAGAACGAATCTCTTCTGCCTTATCCTCAAATAATTCCAACATTCCCTGAATATCACAGAATTTTGTTAGTGGGACAAACTTCTTTGTGTCTGCATCCTCAAAGATGTATGTTCCAGCCCCGCAAGCAAAGTGAATTGATAATTCATATTTTGGTTTGCTTGAGAATGCTTCAATTACATTTGTTAGTGGCATACAACTCGGTACTGGGAACCAATCATCAACAGTTACCTCACCGTTTGTTTGCTCTTCAATTCTTTGAACACAATCAGGAACTGTAATTCTGTATTTTTCACGTTCAGTTTTGCCCATTCTTCCAGTTAATGATACTGGTTGAAAGTTTACAGCATGGACTATATCCATGTTCTTTTGTGCATATCTGATAATTCCACCTAATTCGTGATCATTAATTGATTTGATTACTGTTGGAACAAACACTACAGAAGTACCAGTCTTTCTGCAACTATCAAGTGCATATGGAATCTCCCAGTGGTTCTTTGGGTTTGTCCTTGCAGTTACGCCATCAAAGGAAAGATACAAGTTGTTACATCCAGCAAGTCTTACTTCTCTTGCTGCCTCTGGATCCATTGCGTGTCGGATTCCATTTGTGTTCATTTGGATATGGTCAACACCTTCCTCCTTCATTATTTTAATAACATCAGCAATGTCTTCTCTAAGCATTGGTTCACCACCAGTAATTTGCATAGAGTTTCCTGGAATTGGCCTTTCAGCCCTTAGAGTCTTCATCATTGCTCTGATTTGAGTATGATCTGGCTCATACATGTAAGCGCCTTCAAGGCCTTTCTTTACATAAAAGAAGCAATACCAGCACGTTAAATCACATCTGTTAGTTACAATCATGTTTGCAAGTCCGCTGTGAGATAGGTGGTTTGAGCATAATCCACAGTTATTTGGACAAGAACATCGGTCAACCATTACGTTTGGAGAATGAGCACCTTTGCCATCCACCCAGTATGTACTGAATTTTTTATACATTTGATAAGAGCCAAAATACAACTCCTCACATTCGCCGTGAGTTGGACAGACTTTGGTCATAAAGACCTGATTATCTCGCTCAAAGACTTCTGCATCCAAAATCATGTTACAATCAGGACAGATACTTTGAGTGAATCGAATAGTAGTCTTTTTGCTTAGATTTTTAGTCGTTTGATTAGATATCTGAATTAGAGCCATACCTACATTGGGAATTTTTCTGAATTGGTATATAATGCATTTCATACTTACCCCCGTGGGGAGTTTAGGAGGTAGGCATATGTGATTTAAATACCAAAACTGATCGAAAAGATCGCATGAGCATATCTGATAGAACAAAAAAGGCTTTAGAAAAAATTGGTCTTACAAGTTATGAAATTAGAACATTCTCTGCTTTACTTAAGGCAGGAGAACAAACAGCATCAGATCTTAGCCAAAAGTCAGGAGTGCCATATTCAAAAATTTATGAAGTGCTGGGAACTCTAGAAGAGAAAAGTTGGATTGGCTCAGATGATTCAAGACCAACAAGATATTTTGCAAAATCACCATCAACAGGACTAGAAACTACAAAACAAAGAATGGAAAATGATTTTTTACAGCATCAAAGTGTGATTCTAAACGAATTAGTTCCATTGTATGAGAAAAGTGGAACAAGTGAAAAACCAGACATTTGGGTACTTTCAGGGGGAGCCAACATTGCTGCTAAAATTTTAGAGATGGTAGAATCGTGTAGAAATGAAGTAATGATTGCATTACCTCAAGCTGGAGAAGAACTAGTCAAACAAGCATTACCAAAATTAAGATCACTTCATGATAAAGGAGTAGATATTACAATACTTGCTTCAGATACAATGGATAAAGAACACATAAAGGCAATCAAAAGAGTTGCAACTGTAAAAATCAAGAAAGGGTTGTTTGGAGGAGGTATAATATCTGACAAAAAATATGTGGTAATATTGTTAGGTCCAGAAATAGCAGGCGAAAGCTCTTCAGATATAGTTGCAATTTGGGCAGATCATGCCGGATTGGCAGGATTTGCACGTCAATACTTTGAATATTTATTAAAAGACTCAAAGAAGGTATGATATGGACGTACTAAATGATGAAATCCTATTTGTAGGAACTGCAGAAGCAGAACATATAGAGATGTATCTAAAGGCAATTTGGCATATAAAAGAAAGAGGAGGAGATGTCAAAATTAGTACTATTGCAAAAATGCTCAATGTTAGACAGCCAAGTGTGGTTCAAATGCTCAAGAAATTAAACACCAAAGAGTTAGTTCACTACAACAAAGCAGGAGTAAAACTCACAGAGGAGGGTCAAAGAGTTGGTGCAAGTATGATGAGAAATAGTAGATTATTAGAGGTTCTCATGGAAAGCGCACTAAAAGTAGAAATTGATGAGGAAATGGTATGTGGTATTGAGCATCATATGAACAAACAATTTACAGATGCTCTGTGTACAATGCTGAAACATCCAAGAAAATGTCCGCATGATCACGATATTCCAATAGGCGAATGTTGTAAATCAGCTTGAGTGAAATTATATCCTAAAAGATATATCATCTTAGAAATTAAATTTAAGCATGACATGTTTTTGCGGCTGTGAAACATATGAAAAAAATGATGATGGATTCAAGATAGCATGTGTAAAGTGTGGACATGGACCTCAAAATCATGAGGATGAGTTTAGAGAAGCTGCAAGAAAGAATGAGTCACAAAGCCAAAAACGCGATGTAGACTTTGGATAGAAAACTATTCGCCAATTATTTTAACTAAAACTCTTTTTGGTCTCTTTCCATCAAATTCTCCGTAGAAAATTTGTTCCCATGTACCAAAATCTAATTCACCATTAGTAATAGCAACTACCACTTCTCGTCCCATTACTTGTCGTTTTAGATGAGCATCTGCATTGTCCTCACCAGTTTTGTTGTGATCATACTGATCAATTGGTTCATGTGGTGCCAAGCCTTCTAACCATTTTTCATAATCCTTATGCAAACCACTTTCATTGTCATTAATGAAAACACTAGCAGTGATATGCATTGCATTTACAAGACAAAGTCCTTCTTGGATTTTGCTTTTTGTAACCAACTTACTTACATTAGGAGTAATGTTCACAAAGGCTCGTCGTGTTTTGACATTAAATGTCAAATATTCAGTTAAAGATTTCATATTTGCTCAAAGTAAATCATCCATTAAAATCCTAAGGCAGGCTCAGAACTCAAGATCCTCATCATCATTCAAAGGGATAGGTTCATCACTGCCCGCAAGTCATATTTCAGGCAGATTCCTATTGAGTCTTTCAATAAGCTTGATAAATGGCTAATAGATCATTCATTCAAAATGGTTACAATTGATACTCCAGCTTCAGTGGAAAGTTTTCGAAGATTTATCTTTTCAAGTACATGCAAATCTTATGCACCAAGAAGTTATTTGGAGGATTTTGAAGTATTTCCAGAAAGGGAAGATAATTTGGGATCAGTTTACGTAGAAGCAGCTGATAAAGTAACTTTGAAAAAAATTAGAGACATTACATTTGTAAACGCAAGAGATATTCTTGGAATAATTTATAATTCAAAAAGTGGCAATACATCACTAAAATGGCGTCAGTTGCGAAGAAACAATGGTAAAGTAACAGGGGAAGCTTCTGCAAACTCTCTGACAAATCTATCAGAATCAGGCGTTCTCACTTTAGATTGGGTTGAAAACTATCTGAAGAAAAAATCTGAAGAAACAAAGGCCAACGAAGTTACAAGCTAAACTCTTTTCTTTTTGTATATTAGAATAATATCATGATTACAAAGATAATTGATGAGAATTCAATTTCTGTCAAGCCAGAAGATTCTGATGATCTTTTGAATTTACGTCGTATAATTAAAGAAGATGACAAAATAATTGGAGATACAACTAGAGTTTTAAAACAAGACAAGGATTATTCAAGACCTGACAAAGGAGAGAGGATCAAAGTCAGAATTGCATTAATGGTGGAAAAAATTTCACTTGATGATGTCTTGGATAGATTAAGAATTGGTGGAACAATTTCTGAATCAAGTAACGAATCAGTACCACACGGCTCACATCATTCATTTATTTTAAAAATTAATGATGGAATAACAATTTCAAAGAAAAAATGGTTACCAGTTGAAAAGAATCTTCTAGAATCAAGTAATAATCAGGTAGGTTTTGTACTTGTTGCAATTGATACTGGTGATTGTGGAATTGCAAAACTAAGAGGAACACATTTAGAGTTTATTCCAAATATCTATTCTGGTTCTAGTGGAAAAAGATACAAAACTAATTTTAATATTGAAAAATTCTTTGAGCAAGTACAACTAGCAATGTCAACTGTACTCAAGGAAGGAGATTCGATAGTAATTTTTGGTCCTGGTGAAACAAAAAAAAGATTTTCTAATTTCATTCAAAAATTGCAAAACACACAAAAATACAAAGTTCAAGTTGTTGACGGAGTTGATTCAGGTGGAGAAGATGGGATTTACATATTTACAAAATCTCAATCAATGAAGGAGATAATGTCAGATAGTAAGCTGGCCAAGGCATCATCAATTATTGATGAGGTAATGCTTCTTGCAAACAAGAAGAGTAGAAAATTCACTATGGGTTTTGATGAAACATTTAGTGCAAATCAAATAGGAGCAGTTGAATCTCTTGTATTTTCAGACAAAGCAATTCAAGATAATGAACAAAAAATGATAGATTTTCTAAATGATGTTGAAAGCAAAGGAGTAGAAATTTACAGCGTTGATTCATCCACAGATATTGGTCTAAGAGTTACAGGTTTGGGTGGAATAATTTCTTTATTACGATATGCAGTAGAATCTTAGTTTGTAGATTCTATTAGCCAATTTAGATATGATTTGTTAATCGAAGTGATGTCAACTTCTGCTATTTCAGGAACATCATATGGATGAGTTTCTTTAATTTTCTTTTTTAGCAATTTCTTGTTTTTTGTTGTAGTTTTGAATATTGCAAGATATTCAGATACATTTTCCACTTTTCCATTCCAAGAGTAAATTGAAGAAATTTTTGAGATATTGACACATGCAACTGTCTTATTTTTTACAAACTCATTTGCAATTTTTGTAATTGATTTTTTGTTAGGATAAGTTGAGATAATTATTACTGGTTTCATAGTAACCGATAAATGTACGTACTTTAAAAAATTAACAATTAATTTGGAACTTGATTTTATTACTCAGAATCCGATAATCTATGTGTTAATTGCTTGGGTTGTCATTGTTGCAGTTGCAAAAGGCCTGAAATTGGAAAAATATGGCTTTGAGATAAAGGCATACAGCCTCGTATACAAAAACAAACAAGTTAACTCAATTTTAATTAAAATTCTAAGTAGAACAAAGAGAGGAATCAGGGTTTTTGCGGATATAAGCGTAATTGCAGGTTTTCTAATGATGGGTTTTGCATTTTGGTTTTTGGGAAATAATGTATTAAACTATTTTGTTGCACAAGATGATTTTGCAGAATTAACAGTACTTATTCCAGGAGTTACATTGACATCAGCACCTGCAATTACATACTTTTTGCTATCGATTCCAATTGTATTAGTTATTCATGAAGGCGCACATGGAATAGTAGCTGCTCTAGAAAAAATAAGGATCAAGACAGGAGGCTTTGCAATATTCATCGCATTGTTTGCAGGATTTGTAGAACCAGATGAGGAAGAATTCGACAAGGCAAAAAAGATTTCAAAATTAAGAGTGATTGGAGCAGGAGCTACATCTAATGTACTTTTTGCATTTGTATTAGGTGTCATTTTATTAACAAACCCATTTTTTGCAATTGTATTACCTGAACCACTTCTAAGTGTATTTTATGAATTACCTGAAGGAGTTTTAGTTCTTTCAATCATAGAAAATTCTGGAGCTGAAAAAGCAGGAATGCAAGCAAATGACATCATTACTTCAATTAATGGAATACCGATTTTTAGTCCAGTTGATTTTCCCAGCTTAAATCCTGGGGAAACTGCAAGTGTCACTGTACTTAGAGATAGTCAAACATTAGAATTTGGTGTAGACATTATGCCAGCACCTGAAGATTCTGAAAGAGGATTGATAGGCATCATGAGAGATAACTCATTTGCATACAAACCTGTAATGAATTTCATTGAATGGAATGATCCAAACGTTTCAATGTTCTTGTTATGGCTCTGGATGATTTCATTTTTTATAGGAATAATCAATATGCTTCCTTTACCAATATTAGATGGAGGAAAATTCGTTCATACAATTATTGATAAAAGAATTTCAGATAATGCAGTAAATGGCGTTATGTGGGGAATTTACGCATTTACCTTTGTATTGTTTGGTCTAAACATTGCTTTATCATACATGAAATCTGGATGGTTTACAATATAGAAAATACCTAAAGAATCATTAATGAAAAAAAGTACATGAATTTATGAAATGTGATAGATGCGAAAACCAGGCAGTCTATACTAGAAAATATTCAGGGCAGAAACTATGCTCACAATGCTTCTCAAATTCCATCGTAAGAAAAACTGCTAAAACTATTTCAAAATACAATATGATTCAAAACGATGAATTAGTAGCTGTTGCAGTCTCTGGTGGAAAAGATTCCCTGGCATTACTAAAAATCATTCATGAAATGGCACTAACCCATAATTTTAGAATTAAGGCAATTACAATTGATGAGGGGATTCCAGGGTATAGAGATGAGGCACTAGAAATCGTTGAAAAATTTTGCAGCAAATTAAACGTAGAACACAAAGTTTACTCTTACAAAGATCTGTTTGAGCTGACACTTGATGAAGCATTAGAATTAAGAGAAAGTAAAAAAACTTCTTCATGTTCAATTTGTGGAACCCTTCGAAGACGTGCAATGGATTTTGCAGCAAAAGATATTGGAGCAAATGTAATTGCAACAGGTCATAATCTAGATGACACATTACAAACATTTGTCATAAACATGCTTTCAGGTGATACAAATAAAATTGGATGGATGGATCCTGATACATCTACAAATTCTTTAAGAAAAATAAAACCATTTTGCGAGATCTATGAATCTGAAATAGTTTTTTATGCATTTACAAACGATATACCATTTCAATCAGAGCCTTGTCCACACATGAGTGAAGGAATAAGAACCGAAATTCGTGAATTTCTAAATTCATTGGAAAGCCAGCATAGTGGAATTAAGAATAATTTGTATCAATCAGTTCTCAAAGTATCTCAAATTGTAAAGAATTCTAATTATAAAGAAAAAACAATTTGTGAAAAGTGTGGTAATGAATGTACAGGCAACATATGCTCAGTTTGTAACATGGTTTTAAAACTAAAAGCGAACCAAACCTAATGCAAATATAACATACTTTCTTTAGGAAAAACGGTAGTAGGTAAGATCAGGGTGCCAGCCGTGCCCTATTCTGAAACCGGCTATATGCAGAGATCAGTAACTGTTGGGTAAATCTCTAGATGAGTAATTCCCGCTTGGTGTGCGGAAATGAAATCACGCCGAGGCGGATGGTTGCAGGACTAGAATTATCCGAAGGGATAACTTCTAAGACCGAGCCATTGAAAGGGATGAGGTCCGGGAGGGAGCAATCCTAAGGTGGGACATCCATGCTTCCTCGTCAACGTGGCGGATCTTGTATGCCTTGAAATGGGGCTATTCGTCTAGACTGGAGCCAACAGATCTACTACCTTTATAATTAAAATCAGATTTGCAAAATCATGGAGGGAATAATCTCATTTGGCAATAAGAGAAGTTATGATGACTTTAAGAAACAAATTCCAAGTTCAGTATTGCCTCTTTTTGATTCAATTAGAGAATTTTGCTTCTCTTTGGGAGAAAATGTAGTTGAAGATATTAGAATGCACAGAGTGGTTTTTTGTAAATCAATGACATTTAGATGGTTTGTAGATGTAGAACCTCAAAGAGAAGGAGTCATCATTAAAATTCAGAAAAACAGAAAAGAACCTGTACAAACTATTCAGATTAAAAAAGACCAGAAGATTTCAGAATTTAGTCAAATGCTCAAAGTTGCATTTGAAGAGATTCATTAATACAAAACATCAAATTTTGAAAACTCGCCAGAAAATTTCTCATTACGTATCTCTACATCTTCAACTCTGGCATTAGCAGGTCCTCCATGAGACCATTCAACTAGTCTACTAACTTTTTCTTCATCTCCTTCTAAAACAGCCTCAACACGACCATTTTTGAGATTTTTTACCCATCCAAAAACATTATTTTTCTTTGCCATCACTTTTAGTGCTTGGCGAAAAAATACACCTTGTACTTTACCAGTTATAATAATTCTAATTCGTTGATTCGACATTCAAATTGTATTTCAGTGAGCTATTAATCAATTTTAGGTTAAAAGAAAAACTATCTTCTTTCTTTAATTCTAGCTCTACCAGTCTTTCTGGCAGCAATACTACCTACCTTTGCACCAGGAGGTGCATTTCTTGAAACAGTTGAACTTTGTCCAACGTGCTGATGACGACCACCACCGTGTGGATGAACATAAGCAGCTTGAGCAACACCTCTAACAATTGGGAATTTCTTTCCTTTTGCTCTGAAATTTCTCCATTTATTACCTGCACTCATAAATGGTCTTTCACCAGATCCTCCTCCAGCAAGAGTACCAATCATGGCTCTGTTTTTTGGATTAAGAGTAGTAAATTTTCCAGAAGGAAGTTTAACTGTAACACCTTCATCACCATGAGAGAAAATAGTTGCATCAGTGCCTGCGGATTTTACTATAGCACCACCATCTCCAAAGTGCTTTTCAATGTTACATACAATTGTTCCATCAGGAATGTTTTGAACACTAATGACATTTCCTTTTTCAATTTTTGATTTTAATCCAAATTGTAAAGTTGTACCCACTTTGGTTCCTAGTACTGCAGGAACAAATGAAACAGAACCATCCTCAAATCGGATTTTAGCTAAAGGTGCCTCTCGCCCACGTTCATGAACCAGATCGATAATTTCACCGTCATGTTGCTCTGATAGTGAAAAACGAGGATAATTTGCCTTGGAGCCTACTTTTCCAGTAGATGTAGATCTAAATTGATGTCCTCCACGGCCACGTCTTCTAACTAATGGTCTCTTACCCAAGCTGATCGTTTCCTATGCACAGATGATTTTAAGCTTGTGATTTTTTCAGTGTTATTTAAGAAAATTACCACAAAGGTATAAGAATTAGACATGAGGCTTTTCTTTATGAGTCAAAATGCTCTTTCACTCAAAGTACTTGAGGCATATACAAGAGATGTTGGAAGAGGAGTAGCAAGAATCGATTATGATTCTATGGATACACTAAATGCCTCTACTGGTGATGTCATAGAAATTAAAGGTAAAAGAAGGACAGTTGCAAAATGCCTTCCATTATATCCATCTGATGAAGGAAAAGGAATAATCAGAATTGATGGACTTGGTAGAAATAATTCAGGAATTGCTATTGGAGATACAATTTCTGTTAGAAAGATAAAGGCAGTAGCTGCAGAAAAAATAGTAGTTGCTCCACTAGAAGCAATTCCTCCAATTGATGAAAGATATCTTGCAGATGCTTTAGAGAGCGTTCCTTTGATTAAAGGAGACAATGTAATGGTTCCATATTTTGGCGGACGTTTAACTTTTCAAGTTATAGGAGTAACACCAGCAGCTGATGCAGTTTTAGTTACTCAAAAAACTGTTTTCCATATTGCAGAAAAAGGAGAGACTCTACGTGGAGTTCCACAAGTCACCTATGAAGACATTGGTGGTTTAACTGATGAGATTAAAAAAGTTAGAGAAATGATTGAGCTTCCGTTAAGACATCCAGAAATTTTTGAAAAGTTAGGAATTGAAGCACCAAAGGGTGTCTTATTGTATGGTCCACCTGGAACAGGAAAAACTTTACTTGCAAAAGCAGTTGCAAATGAAAGTAATGCTCACTTTATCAGTATTTCAGGTCCAGAAATTATGAGTAAGTTTTACGGAGAAAGTGAAGCAAGACTAAGAGAAATTTTCAAAGAAGCAAGAGAAAAATCTCCATCAATAATCTTTGTTGATGAAATTGATTCCATTGCACCAAAAAGAGAAGAAGTTACAGGTGAAGTTGAACGAAGAGTTGTTTCTCAAATGTTATCATTAATGGATGGATTAGAGGCAAGAGGTAAAGTAATTGTTATTTCTGCAACAAATAGACCAAATGCAATTGATCCTGCACTTAGAAGACCAGGTAGATTTGATAGAGAAATTGAGATTAAAGTTCCAGACAAAAAAGGAAGAAAGGACATACTTTCTATTCACAGCAGAAATATGCCATTAACAGATGATGTCAATATAGATAAACTCGCATCAGTAAGCCACGGATATGTTGGTGCAGATTTAGAATATCTCTGTAAAGAAGCTGCAATGAAATGTTTGAGAAGACTATTACCTATTCTTGATTTACAAGAAGAGAAACTTCCTCCAGAAACATTAGACAAACTAGTTGTAAATCAGGAGGACTTTTCAAAAGCATTGATTGAAGTAATACCATCTGGAATGAGAGAAGTTTTCATTGAGAATCCAGACGTAAAGTGGACAGATGTTGGAGGTTTAGAGGAAGTCAAACGAGAGCTACAAGAAGCTGTTGAATGGCCAATGAAATATCCAGGTCTTTATGATAAATTAGGACATAAAATGCCAAGAGGTATCTTACTTCATGGACCAAGTGGTACAGGAAAAACTTTACTTGCAAAAGCAGTTGCTACAGAAAGTGAAGCAAACTTTGTTTCAGTGAGAGGTCCTGAACTTTTATCAAAATGGGTAGGTGAATCTGAAAGAGGTATAAGAGAAATTTTCAAAAGAGCACGTCAGTCTGCACCATGTGTAATATTCTTTGATGAAATTGATTCAATAGCACCAATCAGAGGAGCAGGAGGAGAAACTGCAGTAAGTGAAAGAGTTGTTAGTCAATTACTTACAGAATTAGATGGAATGGAAAATATGCACGGTGTTATAGTTTTAGCTGCAACAAACAGAGCAGACATGATTGATCCTGCATTGTTAAGACCAGGTAGATTTGATAAGATTATTCAAATTCCACTACCAGATAAAGCAAGCAGAAAGAGTATCTTGAAAATTAGTGCTGCAGAAATACCAATGATTACTGAGGGAAATAATTCTCAAATCGTTGATTTTGAGAAACTTGCTGATCTAACTGATGGACTTAGTGGTGCAGATACAGCAGCAATTGCAAATACTGCAGTTTCTTTAGTCATTCATGAGTTCCTAGATAAGCATCCAGATGTCAAAGATATTGAGAAACAAAGTATTGATGCTAAAGTAACTATGGAACACTTTGAAAAATCAGTCAAGAAAGTCAGAGAACAAAAAGACCTAAAGTTGGGCGAAAAACTAGTAGCTTCCTATTACAGGTAGTTTTAATAAAATAACAAATCTAATTCTCGTAAATGTCAGAACATAGAGGATATGAGGGGGATTCATTAGAATTCCTAAAGACAAATCAGGTTTCAGTTGGAGATTCTGTTAAGATATTGGCAGATATCACTTATTCAGGCATAATAATGCCAAGATATGAACACAGTGACGATAAACATATTGTTTTGAAATTAAGAAGTGGTTACAATATTGGTTTAGAAACTGAAAAAATTGAGAAAATTGAGAAAATCAAATCTGCTGAAATAATTGTTCAGCAAGATGAAAAACTAGAAAAAGTTGCAGGATTGCCAAAAATTCTGTTATTGTCAACCGGAGGAACAATTGCAAGCAAAATTGATTATAGAACAGGAGCAGTTACACCTGTATTAACAGCTGAGGAATTGAATTCGTCTGTTCCAGAACTTGCTAAAATTGCAAATATAGATGCAGAAGCTCTATTGTCAGAATATTCTGAAAATATAATGCCAGAGCATTGGTTACAAATAGCTGAAAAAATTAATGAGTATTCTAAATCAGATTATTCAGGAATCATTATTGCCCATGGTACAGATACTATGCATTATACATCATCTTTTCTTTCATTTGCACTTGCAGGATTTCCAATTCCAATTGTATTGGTTGGATCTCAAAGATCATCAGATCGTGCTTCATCAGATGCAGCATTAAATTTGATTGGAGCAACAAAATTTATTACAGAAAGTAATACTAAAGGAGTTTACATTGTTATGCATCAAGATGAAAATGATGACACTTTAGCATGTCATGCTGGAACAAGAGTAAGAAAAAATCATACAAGTAAAAGAGGAGCATTCCAAACAATTGGAGATAATCCTGCATTTATTATTGCAGAGAATCAAATCCAAAAAAATATTTCTGAAGATTTTTTCAAAATTAGTGAATTTCAACCAAGAATTAAACTAGACACACGTGTTGCTTTAGTAAAATATTATCCTGGATACAATCCTAAGTTATTAGATCAAATTATTGAGATGGGGTATAAAGGAATAATTTTTGAAGGAACTGGATTAGGTCATATTGGAAATACAATGTATGAAAGTGTAAAAAAAGCAAATGAAAAAGGAATCTTTCTAGGTATGACTTCTCAATGTATTGATGGTAGAATTAGAATGACAGTGTATGAAAGTGGACGAGATTTGCTTGATTTAGGCATAATTCCGTTAGAAAATATGATTCCAGAAGTAGCACTAGTAAAAGCAATGTGGGCAATGGGAAATGTTCAGAATGGGGAAGAAATGAAGAAAATTATGCTTAAAAATATTGCATCAGAAGTATCAAGTTAGATAGGAGAATGAAATGTCAGAATTTTCCATAAATGATGTTGGAGTAAAAGTAGGACTAGAAATTCATCAGCAATTAGCAACTAACAAAAAGTTGTTTTGTAATTGTACACCAGTAGAGTCAGATGAATATTTTATAAAATTTCAGAGAAAATTACGAGCATCAAAAAGTGAATTGGGAGAGTTTGATCCTGCTGCATTATTTGAAAAATCTAAATCAAAAACAATAATGTATTATGCAAACCCAGAAAGTAGCTGTCTAGTGGAGCAAGATGAGGAACCTCCACATGAATTAGATGAGGACGCAAGAAAAATTGCATTAATTATTGCTTCTGCATTAAAATCAAATATTTTTAGTGAAATTTATCCTATGAGAAAAACAGTTGTTGATGGTTCCAATACAACTGGATTCCAACGTACGATGTTAATTTCACAGGGTGGATTTTATGATGTAGAAGGAACAAAGATAGGAATTCAATCAATTTGTCTTGAAGAAGATGCTGCTAAAATCTTAGGGGGAGAAGGATCAATAAGAAAATATGGTTTAGAACGTCTTGGGGTACCTTTAGTAGAAATTGCAACAGAACCTTTTGAAGTAAAACCTCAAGAAGTTAGAAAAATTGCATTATCTTTAGGAAGAATTTTGAGAAGTACAAAAAAAGTGAAGAGAGGTCTAGGTTCAATCCGACAAGATGTAAATGTATCAATCAAAGAAGGAGGAGTTGTTATTGAAGTAAAAGGAGTGCAGCAATTAGAACAATTAGAAAAAGTTGTAGAATATGAGGCAAAAAGACAGCATGGATTACTAAAAATTTCAAAAAAATTACAAGAGAAAAATTGGATACATAACTATAATGATGATAGAAAAGACATTACAGAATTATTTTCAAAATGTAAATCAGAGATTATTCAGAATGCCATAAAGAAAAATCAGAAAATTTTTGCCGTATCTTTTAGAAATATGGCTGGAATGTTTGGATATTCACCATATGAAGGCATAAGATTAGGAAAGGAAGTAGCAGAATTAGTACGATTTTTTGGTCTAGGTGGTGTTTTTCATTCAGATGAATTACCTAATTATGGAGTAGAAGAACCAGATCTAGAAAATCTAAAAGAATTTCTAAAAATTAATGAAAATGATGGATTTTTGATATTAGCTATTCCTGAAGAAAAGATCCATACTATTGTTGGCCAGATAATTTTAAGAATTGAACACATCAAAAATGAAGGCATACCAATAGATACACGATTAGCTACTCAAACAGGCGAAACAAAATTTCTTAGACCTAGGCCTGGTGCTGCAAGAATGTATCCTGAGACAGATATTCCTCCAATTATTATTTCAAAAGAAGAACTAGAAGATGCAGAAAAAAATATACCAAAATCATGGGATGAATCTATAAAAGAATTACAAACAAAATATGAAATTAATACACAACTTACAGAACAGATTTTTGATTCACGATACATGGAATTATTTGAAAAAATTGTTGAAAAAACTAAAGTCAGTCCTACATTTATTGCATCTGTACTTTGTTCTACAATTACTAATTTAGATAGAAGTGGATTAAATTCTAATTTATTACAAAACGAAGATATTGTAAAATCATTTGAATTGTTAGAAGTAGAAAAAATTGCTAAAGAATCAATTGAGATAATTTTTGAAAATATTATGGCTGGAAAAGCCAGGACTACTGAAGAGGCAATGAAAAATACTGCAATTGAGGCTGTAAATGAGTCAGATTTGGAGAAAATTATTGAAGAAATAGTTGAAAATAATCAAGATATTATTAAAAATCAAAAAGAAAGAGCTGTTGGACCACTCATGGGAATTGCCATGAAGGAATTAAGAGGTAAAGCCTCTGGTGAAACAGTAAACAAACTTCTTTTAAAAAATATCAAGAAAAAGTTAGCAAGTATATGATTGTAGTGCGGGAAGTGGGATTTGAACCCACGAACTCCTAGAAGATAAGGATCTGAACCTTACGCCGTTGACCAGGCTGGGCGACTCCCGCATTGTAAATTTTTGAAATCTAGAATAAGTTTCTTTATTATACATGAAACAAACACATCCAGTTAATCAAGTGATAGAATGGAATTTAGAGAAGTGTATTGTATAAATTGTAAAAAAATACTTGGACGCTATAATATTAAATTCTATAATGAAGATAAAATTGGAGAGTTATTAAAAACAACTCATGTCACACATGTAAGAAATGGACATCAAGTTATTATTAAAAAAGTTGTAAAAGATTAAATCAGTTTTATTTTTTCTGTTGCCTCTGAAAGATTTGAAATTCTATGAATACGATTGTCTGAAATATGTTTATTCCATGGTTGTGAATATAGAATTATTTTTTTGTTATGCTGAATAATGTTTAATGCATTTAGAGGTGAATCATCAATAAACACATCATAATCTAAATTAGCCTTCATTGGTCCATCAATTACTGACACATAATTATCATATGATATATTATGATGATTGAGCCAATTTTTTACAAAAGAATCAGTAGAACGTTCTCTTGCTGTAACAATATCTACTTGACCTATATTTGAAAGATCTTTTGTAGTAGATGATAAATTTTCTTCAGTAGTAGGAATAGAACTCCAATTTTTCCAACAGGAATTTAATTCAGCATAAAAATCATAGCGATTGATCTGAAATTTCTTCCAAAAATTCCAATCAGTAATATCATGTTTAGAGATTTTTGGTCTAATTGTATTACTATAATTTAGCCATGATTGTATTACATCTGCAAGCACACCATCTACATCTAATGCAATTTTCATTTTTTCTCAATTAGTCACTAGTTTTTTGAAATTCATCTAGAAGGTTTTTTTGATGTTTGTTGAGTTTTTTTGGAATATTTACTACAATTCTCACATATTGATCCCCTTTACCTCTAGAATTGATATGGGGAACTCCTTTTCCTTTTAATTTCATAGTTGTATTTGGTTGACTACCGGAATTAACTTTAATTTTTTCTGTACCCTCCAAGGTTGGCACTATAATTTCGCAACCTAATGCAGCATCAACCATTGAGACATCCTGATCATAGAAAATATCTTTTCCATCTCTAGTAAATTTGGAATGAGGTTGCACTCTAACTCTAACAATCAAATCACCATTAGACCCACCAGGAACTTCATTTCCTTCTTCTGGAACAGTGTAATCACCAGAATCAATTCCAGGTGGAATTTCAAAAGTAACTTTTTTTGAACCATTTTTCTTACCTTGTCCTTCACAATCTCCACAAGGAGTTTCAATAACAGACCCATAACCTCTACAAGAAGGACATGGTGCAGTTGTTACAAATGAAGCAAATCCCATGTTACGAGTTTGTCGTACTTGTCCTTGACCGTTACATGTAGCACATGTTTTCTTGTTAGTACCGGGTTTACAACCAGAACCATGACAAATATCGCATTGGATTTGTTTTTGTAGATTAATTTCCATGTTTTTTCCATGAAGAACATCCTCTAAAGTTACTGAGGTTTCAAAGAGAATATCAGAACCACGTTGTTGACTAAAACCAAATCCACCTCCACGACCAAAGATTGATTCAAAAATGGAATCAAATCCTCCACCTCCACGACCAAATATATCACTGAAATTTCCACGTGCACCTTGAAAAATATCTTCACTGCTGTATCTACCACCTACACCAGCATGTCCATGTTGATCATAGAGTTGCCTTTTTTCAGTATTAGAAAGAACAGCATATGCTTCAGAGATTTCTTTGAAATGCTCTGGTGCCTCTGAAGAATTGTTACGATCTGGGTGAAATTTTAATGCCAATTTTCTATACTGTTGTTTGATTTCATCTACAGAAGATGATTTTGTAACTCCTAAAACTTCATAGTAATCTCGTTTTGCAGACATGGTTTATTTCTTAATCATAATTATTGTATAAATGGTTGAATTTGAAAAATTAGTTAGTTTTTGTTTCATCAGTTGGAGAAGATTCTGTTGTTTGGTCTTCAGTACCAGCACTTTGTTGTCCTTCATTACCAGCACTTTGTTGTCCTTCATTACCAGCACTTTGTTGTCCTTCGGCACCAGCACTTTGTTGTCCTTCGGCACCAGCACTTTGTTGTCCTTCGGCACCAGGAGGTGGTGATGCATTTTTGTAAAGTTCAGTTGTTACTTCGTTGACTAAAGATTGTAATGCGTCAAGTTTAGGCTGTAATTCAGTTGGGTCTTTATCTAAAACTTCTTTGACTTCTTTTACAGCATCAGTAATTTTTATTCCTTGTTCTTGAGAAATTTTATCCTTTAGATCATGGTTAACTAATTTTTCGGTAGTGTAAATATAACTCTCTGCTTCATTTTTAAGATCAATTTTTTCTTTCTTCTTTTTGTCTTCATCAGAGAATTTTTCTGCATCTTCTTTTAATTTTTCAATTTCTTCTTTAGATAGTTTTGATGAAGATTCAATAGTAATTTTTGCTTCCTTTTGTGTTCCAAGATCTTTTGCTGTGACATTAATTATTCCATTTGCATCAATATCAAATTTTACTTCAATTTGAGGAACTCCTCTAGGAGTTGGTGGCAGATCAGTTAGATTAAAACTTCCTAATGAAACATTGTCAGTTGCCATTGGACGTTCACCTTGAACAACATGAATAGTTACAGCTGTCTGGTTATCAGCTGCAGTTGTGAAAACCTTACTCTTGGAAGTTGGAATTGTTGTATTTCTTTCAATTAATGGTTCTCTAACTCCACCCAAAGTTTCAATTCCTAGTGTTAGTGGAGTCACATCAAGTAAAACTATATCACTAGTAACATCTCCAGCAATAATTCCTGCCTGTATTGCGGCTCCCATTGCTACAGCTTCCATAGGATCAACTCCGGATTCAGTTTCCTTACCAACAACTTCACTAACAAATTTTTTAACTAATGGCATTCTTGTTGGCCCACCAATCATTACTATTTTTTTAATATCAGAGTTAGAGAGTTTGGCATCTTCAAGTGCTTTTGTTATAGAAGGCTTGCATCGTTCTACAATTGGTCCAACTAATTCATCCAGTTTGGATCTAGTTATTCTTAATTCAAGATTTTTGGCACCTGTTGATTGATCATGTGCAAGAAAGGGTAAATTAACATCTGTTTCCATAACTGTCGATAATTCAATTTTGGCTTTTTCAGCAGCTTCTCTAATTCTTGCCATTGCAGTTGTATCTTGAGAAAGATCAATGCCTTCTTTTTTCTTGAATTCATCAGAAATGTAATCAATTAGAACTGCATCCATATCTGTGCCACCTAACTGAGTATCTCCAGATGTACTTAGTACTTCAAAGACACCTCCACCCATTTCCATAATTGTAACATCTAATGTACCGCCGCCAAAATCAAAGACAAGAATTTTCATGTCTTCTTTAGATTTATCTAATCCAAACGCCAAAGATGCAGCTGTTGGTTCATTGATAATTCTAACTACATCAAGTCCTGCAATTGTTCCAGCATCTTTAGTTGCTTGACGTTGATTATCATCAAAATATGCAGGAACTGTAATTACTGCTTTCTCCACAGACTCACCAACAAATGCTTCAGCATCTTTTTTGATTTTTTGTAGAATATAGGCAGAGATCTGTTGAGGCTTGTATTCTTTATCTTGAATTTTAAAAGTATGATCAGAACCCATTTTTCTTTTTGCTGCAACAATAGTGTTATCAGGATTTGTTACTGCTTGTCTTCGTGCAGGTTCCCCAACTAAAAGTTCACCATCTTTAGAAAATGCTACAACTGATGGAAATGCTTTTCCACCTACAGTAGCTCCTTCTGCAGCAGGAATAATTGTTGGTTTACCACCCATTACAACTGCAGCAGCAGAGTTACTTGTTCCCAAATCAATACCAATAATTTTAGCCATATTTTATCATCCTTTTTTTGAAATTTCCACTAATGTTGGTCTTATAACCCTATTTTTAGAAATATATCCCTTCCTGATCTCTTTTGTAATTGTGTTATCATCTAAATCAGAGTCAGTAATAGTGGATATGGCTTCGTGAAAATTAGGATTAAAAATTTCTCCCAACGCATCAATTGGGCTTACATTATATTTTTTCAACAATGAATTCATATTTTTCAAAATAGAATTTAGGCCATCAGAATTGACTTTACTTTCAGAAAAAACGTCTTTTGCTCTAATAAAATCATCATATATTTTTAAAAAATCTAAGACAAATTCATCAATTTTAGTATTAACGCCATTTTCTATATCAGATTGGGTTTTTCGATTAAGGTTCTGAAAGTCTGCTAAAACATGTTTCAATTTTTCTTCATGTTCTGATACTTTTTGTCTTTCTAACTCTAATAATTTTGATAATTCTTCAACACCTATTTCTGTTGGTTTTGGTTCTTCAGAAGAATCAGGTTCATTTTCAGATACCACATCTACAGGAATTTCGTCAGAATTATTTTCACTTGACAAGTTAAACAAAATTATAATTTAGCTAATTTAAATTATTATTAAATAGTTTCACATAAAGGATTAGCTTTGACAATAATTAGATTAGAATCTTGTTTAGTTTTTTCAATATTTTCAAGATCAGTTTTTGAACATGCCACAACAATTGTTGTTTTATCACTATGAAAAAGATCAAAGTTTGGATCTTCATAAGATTCTACATCACCTATGTAATCACGTAATTTTGTGGTTAAATTTTGGAGCATTTCAATTTTATCTCCACGCATTGCATGTTGATCAAGAGTCCAAGATAACGCGATTTTAGTTCTACTAGCTTTAAGATCATTTTTCTTTAATGTTGTTCGAATTTCATCAATTAATCTCTTGATATATCCATCAATTCCTTTTACACTTCCATTAATTAGATACATGAGAGTGTTTGCACCCTCAAATGAGGAACCCAGGGATTTTAGATCAAGTAGTCCGCTAATCATATCATCAAGAAATATTTCCTGAAAATCATCTGAGGATAAGTCATTTTTGGTAATTTCATCTTGTGCATACTTGCACACTTCCAAAATACTACACAAACTAGAAAATCTAGATAATGTGTTAATAGCATGAAAATGTTCTGATGATGAAATAGCAACAAATCTTTTCTCGTTTTTACCCATAATGAGTAAATCAGATAATGTAGAATCTTCCTTTCCATTAAAAGAACCAATAATCTTTGGTTGTTGACTTAGATCTTCTAATGGATAATAAAAATATGAAATTTGTTTTCCTACCTCAAAACCTGTTACATGTTCCAGTAATGAAATATTTTCATTGTTACCTCCAAATCCTGTTGGGAGAGTAAAAATGACGGAACTATTCTTCTTTAATGATTTTACTGCATCCTTAAATTTAGAATGAATTTCAGTTTTAGTATCTTGCCCTGTTTTTCTAATTCTTGGAGTAAAGAAAAGATATTGAGCTTTGGAAATAGCTACGTCAATTGGTTCCATGGCTAATAATGGCTCATCTTCTTTTAGAGAAGACACATTTGGGTAAGTTTTAGCTATTTCTGCTTTAAGTGAAATTGCTGAAGGAGTAGACTCATCTATAATGTAAACATCAGCACCTTTTATTGCCATTTGAGATGCAATAGCATATCCTTCTGTACTTAGGCCATAAACAACAACTTTTGTTCCCCTCATTACACTTTCAGCTAGTAATAGACTAAGAAAAACTTATTGAACTTACTACAATTACAAAAATTACTTGAAAATATGGATAGATATTCTTACCCCAAAACAATTATTGTTTTCTGAATTAATAATTGAAAAATTAGGGAAAAAGCACAATATTTTGTGTACTTCTAGAGAATACGAAGAAGTTACAAAATTAGCAAAAATACGTAATTTTGACCTTATTTTTGTTGGAAAACACGGAGGAGCTGATAAAACAGCTAAACTTCAAGCCAGTATTGATAGAAAAGGAAAGCTTTCTAGAAAAATCAAGGCATTTTCTCCAGATATAACAATTAGTTTTTGTTCCCCCGAAGCAGCAAGGATTTCATTCGGTTTAGGAATAAGACATGTAGCATTTTGTGATTCACCACATGCTGATGCAGTTATGCGATTAACATTGCCTTTAATTCAAAAATTACTCATTCCAAGTGTTATCCCAAAAAATGAATTTTCTAAATATGGAATTGATAAGAAGAATATCATATCATACAAAGCAATAGATGCAGCTGTTACCATCAAAAGAAAAATAAATCAAGAAGAGTCATTGCCATTTAAAAAGAACAAAAGAAAAAATATTTTGATCAGAGTCGAAGAAGAAGAAGCGGCATATACATCAAAATCAAGTAAAATAATTCCAATTATTAAACAAATTGTAGAAGAGTATAGTGAAGAAAATATTGTAATTTTATGTAGATACACTAAACAAATTCAAAATCTTCAAAAAAGATTTGGTAAAAAAGCTAAAATTGTAAAAATGTCATTTGATGGAAAACATTTGTTAAGCAATACAGATGTTTTTATTGGATCTGGTGGTACGATGACTGCAGAATCCGCTTTAATGGGAATTCCAACAATATCTTATAACGCAGTTCCAAATATCATTGAGAATTTTTTGGTAAAAAAACATTTGGTGAAAAGAGAAACAAATCCAAATAAAGTTTATAATCACATTACAAAAATTTTTGGATCATCAAATAAGATGAGTCAAAAAAGAGCAAAAATAATTGTAGAACAAATGGAAGATCCTATACAAAAATTGATCAAAGTAATCAAAGAATAATTTTAGTTAAAAGAGTCAAATTCAAATAAAAAGTTCATTAAGGGAATGAGAGTGCTGGATTTAGCAGCCCGGTAGTGTAGAGGTCAAGCATATGGGCCTTTGAAGCCCGTGACGCCAGTTCGAGTCTGGCCCGGGCTACTATATTTAAAAAATGAAGGATTGCTATAACACGAATATAACATAGATAGTTTTTCTGAAATTAGGTACGATGACAGACATTATTTTGGGTATGGGTGAGGTAGGAGAGACACTATTTGACTTACTTGTTGAAAGAGGATTCAATTGCATTGGAATTGATCTGGATACCTCAAAATGCAGAAACTATTCTGAAAACTCTACAATTGAGGATCCAGAATATCTTCATATTTGTCTTCCAGGAGAATTAACAGAATTTGTCGATATTACATCAAATTGGATTAGTAAGATTGAAGGGTTGAAAGTAGTTCTGGTTCATTCTACTGTAAAACCAGGAACAACAAAAAATATTCAAGAAAAATCTGAAGTTCTAGTTTTATTTTCACCAGTACGTGGAGTACATAAAAGATTTTTAGATGATATTAAAAAATATACAAAATTTATTTCATCAGATGACAAACAAATAGATCCAGAAATAAAATCAGATTTAGAGAAAAGATTTCAAAAAGTAGATTGGATGTCAACTACTAAAACAGCAGAACTTGCAAAAATATTAGTCGATACGACATATTATGGATGGTTAATCAATTATGCCCAGATTACAAAAATGATTTGTGAAAAAGAAGGTGTTGATTTTGATGAAATGTGGAAATTTGCTGATGAAATTCATGAAAATTTAGGCAATAGACCAAAAATGTATCCAGGAATTATTGGAGGACATTGTGTAATTCCAAATCTAAGTTTAGTAGAATATGAAAATCTAGACATAATTAAAAAAATTAATGAATTATATGAAAAGTTCAAAAAATGATTTTAATTTCTAAAAATCTAGTTTTGTTAATAGTCTTGATGCAATAACAAAGAGAACAGATGCAATTCCCACAAGAACTATCATTTCATAAATTACAAATTCAGTGATTGTTCCAAAAATTCCTGCTCTAATTACATCTACAAGGTAGGTTAATGGGTTTAGATAAAATGCTGTACGTAATGGCTCTGGAGCCCCATCAGCTGGATAAAATGCTGTACTAACAAAAGCAAATAATAGAAAAACAGTGTTAATAACTACATTAAATCCCTCACTTGAGCGTAATCTGGTAGAAATTATTGATGCTAATGAGCCAAATAATACAGAACCTGTAATGGCACCAAAAATAATTATGGGAATTGTAATAAATGAGAATTCTGCAGACTCAAAAAACACGGGATAGCCAACTATAACTATCAAAAATGCACTCACTAATCCAATTATGCCTATGGTGCAGATATTACTAAGAATATAATGACTTATGGTAAATGGTCCTGACATAATTTGTTCAAACATACCATGCCTTCTGTCATTCCAAATAAGAATACCAGAAATGAGTGTACTATTCATGATGTTGAATCCAATCATACCTGATGCCAAAAATGCAGGATAATCAAGATCTTTACCACCAAAAGGAACTTCATTAATTAATGGTGCATATGCAAAACCTGCAACAAAAATATAGATTAAAGGAAAAATTACTTGCCAAATTAAAAATCCAGGATTAAGAGAAATTGTTAGATTTCTATTCACTAATCTAATTATTGGATGCATTTTCTCTCACCATATTCAAAAAGATCTCTTCTAGATTGGTTGGGACAGCTGATAGATCTTCAATCTCTATACAGCTATCATTGAGTATCTTTAATACTTGTAATAATACTAATTCTGATTGCTCTGAATGAATAACTATGTTAGTTCCAGTATCAAAATCAATTTTACAGTCTGGAATTCCAGATAAGAGTGAAGATATGTTAGATTGTTTTTCTAATAAATGAATTTTTATAGTTTTTTCTTTTCCAAATCTATTCTTTAATGCATCAGGTGAATCAACAGTAATTATTTTTCCCTTGTCAATTATTGCTATTTCATCACAAAGGTATTCAGCTTCGGTTAGAATGTGTGTTGTATAAAAAATTGTTAATCCGGTTTTTACTTTATTTTTTAAATAATCTAATAGTTTTCTTCTAGCACCTGGATCTAAGCCAGCAGTAGGCTCATCTAAAAACAGTAGTTCCATATCATGCATAAATTCACGTGCAACTTGGACTCTTCTTCGTTGGCCAATTGAAAGATCTTCATTTCTTTTTTTACGAATTTCTACTAGATCAAAATCTTTCAAAAGTTGCTCCATTCTTTTTTTACGTTCAGTTTTTGGAATATTCCACATCATCCCGTATTTATCAAGGGATTTTTCAACAGACAGAGTAGGCTCATAACTTGGTTGTTGTAAGACAACACCGATTTTATGACGAACTTGAAGAGGGTTTTTGATAGCATTTATGCCCAAAACAGAAAGCGAGCCATTTGAAGGTGGAATTAATGTTGTTAGTAATTTGATGGTAGTTGATTTTCCGGCACCATTAGGACCTAAAAATCCAAAAACTTGACCTGATTTAACAGATAAGACAAGATCATCTACAGCTTTGACTGAACCATACGATTTTGACAGATGGTTAACATCAATACAAAACATAACAAAACTGCGATCATCCCACTAATTTAGTTAATGAGTCAATTCAGAACATTTTTTGTAATAATATACTAAATCTAAATGAAACATATTCAAAATTAGAAAATTTTAGCTTTTATCGTTGAAGAACTAGTAATAAAGCGATCAATTCTAATAAAAAACGAATTTTACAATTTAATGAAATTTTTATTAATAGAACAAGTTTACCAACAATGAATTGTCTGAATTTGAAAATCTTATTGAGAAATTACTTGAACAAAAACCTGAATTAACTAAAGAAGTTGTAGAAGAGCAAATTAAACAGAAAAAAGAAAAAATTGGCGCCGGATATTTGACAGATCAAGGAGCTCTATTTTTGATTGCAGCTGATTATGGAGTCACATTATCAGAACCGCTAAAAGTTGAAATGAGGTTAAAAGATCTATATGCAGGAGCAAAAGAAATCTCATTAGAAACAAGAGTTTTAAATTTATCACCAGCAAAACAATTTTCAAGAAAAGATGGTTCTCCATTTTATCTTAGAACGATGACCGTATACGATGAAAATTCTACGGCAAGTGTAAAGTTGTGGGATGAAAAAGCGAATCTACCAGGTGTTGAAAATCTAAAACCTGGGGATTTAATCAAAATCATAAAGGCCTATGTAAAATCAGATCTTGATGGTTCACCAACAATAAACATTGGCTCTGGCTCAAATATTGAAACCGCAGATACAGAAAGTGAAATTCCAACTATTGATACCATTACAAAAGACATTAGCGAACTACAAGAAGGACAAAAAGATCTTGTAATTTCAGGAATAACTGATGGATTAATCAGTGGGATGGAATTTACAAATTCTCGTGGCAAGCCTGGAAAAGCACTTAGAATGAGACTAAAAGGAAAAGATGGTAGTGCAATGAGAGTTGTTCTATGGGGAAAAGATGAATCATCTATCCCAAATATGATTTCTCAATCAGCTAAAGTAAGATTACTTGGAGTTAAAGTAAGATCAGGAAATCAAGGATTAGAAATCCATGGCAATGATGCAACTATCATTGAGATTGAAGGAGGAAAAGAAACAGAACCAGTAATTACAAGAGTTCTTTCAATATCAACAACAGAAAATGGCAAAAAAATGATTTTAGCTGTTGATAATAAAAAAAATATCTACAACATTATTGATTCTGCAAACTCAACTAGTATTTGTGTAGAAGGAGATGTGATAGAGTGTATGCCATCAAAAGTTTATGGAAATTCAATTACATTAGATGAAAATTCTTTTGTAAGAAAATTAGACAATGATGAATCTATTCCATCATTATCTCAACTTAGAACAAAAATTAATGATGTTAAAGTAGATGGAAATTATTGTATTGAATCCATAATATTGAAAGTTCCTGAAAGACGTGAAGTTCAAACAAAATCTGGAGAATCAATAGCACTATCAGAAATGTTTGTTGAAGATGACACTGGTCAGATTTGGATAAAAGGTTGGAGAAACCAAGCTAGGATAATTGACAAATGTGAATTGGGAGAAATAGTATCAATTACAGGATTAAATGCTAAAGCAGGACTTGAAGGAAGAATAGAGCTATTTGCAACAGCATTTTCTAAAATTACAAAGAAAAATTAAGAATCCCAAAAACCTCTTGTTACAACATATTGTCTTTCAGCTTCATAGATTTGCTTGAATAGATATTCATCATCCACCATATTTCGCAATATTCTTGCAGCAGTGTCTGCCCCTACGCCATATCCAGACAATACAGTAATAGCAGTCTTGCCAAAATTTTCTATCAAAGAAGAGACTTTCCAGGCACGATCAAACTTGTGTTTTTCATCTGAAGAGAGTTTTTTTCCTGTATGTTTTTTTCGGATTATCTTTGGTAAATCATAGTCAGAATAGTAAGTGGCAGTAATTTGTCTGGCCTTACAATACGGACATAACAAGATATTTTTAACTTCATTAGTTTCTACCACACGTTCCCATTTTCCACATCTTGCACAGATCAAACGATGTCTAGTCTTTGCAAGTCTTGCTTTGACTAGATCAATTATTCCTTTATCAAGATTTGCTGGAGCTGCATAGTATTTTGCAGTATGATCTAAAATTGGTTCTGCTAATTTTGAAAATTTGTCAACTTCTAACCATTTAACATGTATTTTATCTTCACGAATTTTTTTCAGAACTTTATCAGAATTTTTTAGATCATATTTATCATGAAATAATTCACGTAGTGCTTCATGTACAAGTACGGTTTTAGAATACCGTTCATATAAAAATCTGGCAGATTTCCTTTCATAAATTGCTCCACGACCAACTATTCCAAATTTTTTGGCAACACACCATGTCCTCCAATTAACATTATGAGTTCCAGCTAAAGATGCAGTAACAATAGAATATAGATCATAATCATCTGTTATAATTTCAAGAAAAAGTTTTTCTGAAATTCGTGATCTAGAAGATAAAACAATTCGATAACCATCTGAACGAGAATCAACAACAGAACCCAACATTGAAGACAACATTGAAGAAAGTAATGTAGATAATGTAGAATTAATTTTGGTGCCAAGACACGAATGAATTACAATTGAACCTTGAGATTTACTTGATTCAATTATTATATTATTTTCATCAGGAATTTCATTAAAATTTAATTTTTCAATAATTTTATTGGTTAATTCAAGTGAACCGTTCTTAACTTTACTGCGAAAATTTCCTACTTTTCTTGCAGTTTTGTAATCAATAGGAATACTTTCTCCTTCCCAGTATGGAACAGTAATTCCCCCTCCTCTAAAGGGTTCAACATTTACAGTAAATGATTTTTCATCAACATTTAGTATTCTCCATTGTAAACCTTTTAGAACAAAGATATTTCCCGAATCTCCAAAATCACCTACAAATCTTTGATCTAATGAGCCAATAATTTTTTTTCCTACACTATCAAAGACTTTGAATTTTAGAATATCTGGAATTGTTGATAGATTCTCAAAATAATACTTGAATGCCCTCCCTTTCTTCCAAAAAGTCATTTTTGTTCTATCAAAAAATATCAGATAGTTTGAATCAAGCAAGTCCAATACGCCTATCAGATCTTCTAGTTGTAAATTCCGAAATGGAAAAGCTTTTGTCATCAGTTCAAAGGCTTGCTCAACTGAAATTTCCCCAAGCTGCATTGATAATCCAACTAAATGATGAGCCAAGACGTCAAGAGAGCCAACATGAATTTTTTGCTCTTCAATTGAACCTTCTTGAACACGATCAAGTATAGCTCGTGCTTCGAATTCATCATCAGGGCTGTTTGTTATAATCAGCCCCTTAGCTGATGCATTTCGATTATGTTTGCTTCTTCCTATTCTTTGAACTAATTTGGATACTTGTCTAGGAGAACCATAATGAATCACCAATTCAATTGAACCAATATCCAATCCTAACTCAAGTGAAGATGTACATACAACAATACCACGTTTTCCTTCTCGCAAAGTAAGCTCAGTTTCTTCTCTAACTACTTTTGATAGAGAACCATGATGTAATTCAATTTCAATAGAAGATTTTTCTTTTAAAATTGAAGCTAAAAATTCGGCTTCACCTCTAGTATTAGTAAATAGAAGTATTGGGGAGTTTAAATCTAGTTCTAAGAAATATTCGATGATTTTCTCTGCAACATCAGAAATTGTTCCTTCAACATACTTTACTTCTACATCATATTTTCTTACTGATTTATCTCTAATAATCTCACATTTTCTTTTAGTACCCACAACAAATTTTCCTGCTTCTTCAAAATTTCCAACGGTAGCAGATAATCCTATTTTAGTGAGAGGATATTTTGAATTAATTTCTAATCTCTCAATACTTAGGGATAATTGAGAACCTCTTTCACTAGCTAGTAATTCATGTACTTCATCAATTACAATCCATTCTAAATCAGATAATGCATTCAGCATTTTGATTTGTGTTAAAAGAATTACTAGAGTTTCAGGTGTTGTAATTAGAATATCTGGAGGATTGTCTCTGATTTTTTTTCTATCTTTTTGAGAAGTATCTCCATGTCTGATTTCAATAGATAATTCGTTTTCATGAGCATATTTTGTAATTCTTCTAAATACATCACGATTTAATGCTCGAAGAGGAGTAATGTAAAGAGTTTTGATTTTTCCACTCTTCTTTGAATTTTTTAGTAGAGAAAAAATTGGAATTACAGAGCATTCAGTTTTTCCTGAACCTGTAGGAGCAATTACAAGACAATCTTTTTTTTGTAAAATAATTGGTGAGGCTTTTTTCTGAATTTCAGTTAGTTTGGAAAATCCAAATTTCTTAAATAAAGATTCAAGAATTTGATTCGTCTGTTGATTTTGATCTTTCATAAACCATTATACCTACTAGACCTAGTGCAAACAAAACTACAGTAATTATTGGAATTGAATCAAAAATATCTGCCATTAGTAAACTTCATGATTGACCGTTAAATATCTTCAGTATAATCAACTAATCCCGAAGTATGTATTTTGTAAGAAAAATATTCTTTGTTTAGTGCCCAGTAAATTTTTCCTGTAAATTTTGATTGATTTTTAGAAAGTTGTATTTTGATATGAGTAAAAGGATCAATAGCACTTTTCATATTTTCCACATTATTACCTTCAATATTTCTAATCATATTAGTAATTATGATAGGAATTTTTTTTGTAATTGCAAATTTTGATAATTCATGTATATATTTCATAAATAATGAATTCTTTTCAAAAATAGATTCATCTTTTTTATATTCATAAGAAAATAAATCAGTTACATTATCAATTACAATTAAAGAAAAATCATTGTTTGTAAGATTTTTTATAGATTTTATTTGTTCTGAAGTATTAGTTAGTCTAGATACTGTGATTTTTTCAAGAAAATCAATCTGTTTTTCAGATTGATTTTGAATTTCCAGTATTCGCTCAGGTCTGAATCCACCTGTTGTATCTAAATACAGAACATGGCCACCATTTTTGATTGAATTTATTGATAATTGTAGTAAGAGTTGGGTTTTTCCTGTTCCATTTTCACCAAAAATATCTACAATTACACCATCAGGAATCCCTCCCGATAAGAATTCATCCAATTTTTGTAAACCAGTAGAGATCATTTGTATAATTATTAGAAAAAGGAGAAAAAATTTAAAGAATTTTAATTTTTATAGAGTAGGTAAGGCTTTTATTCTAGAGAACAAAGTTGCAAAACAAGTGAATAATTAGTGTCACAAACAACTAGTGCAAAAAGACCTTTAACTACTCTGCAAAAAAGTACCAAGAAGAAAGTTACTGTAAGACTGAAAAATGAAGTAGAATACAAAGGAAAGATGGATAATGTTGATTCATACATGAATTTGATTATGACTGATGCTGAAGAAGTACTTCATGGCAAAACAGTTGCAAACTATGGAAGGGTAATAGTAAGAGGCAATAATGTATTATTTATCAAACTAGAAAATGAACTCTAGCTAGTGATTTTATGACCAATAGTTTTCTATTTACATCAGAATCAGTAACGGAAGGACATCCAGATAAAATATGTGATAATATTTCTGATGCATTTTTAGATGAATATCTCAGACAAGATCCAAACTCAAGAGTTGCAGTTGAAACAATGGTTACTACAGATTTTGTGGCAGTATCTGGAGAGGTTACATCTAATGCAGATTTTGATCAAAAGGCTCAAGAAGAATTAGTTAGAAAAACAATTAGAGAAATTGGGTATGATAACAAAGACTTGATGTTTGATGCAGATACTTGTCAAATCAATTTAAGACTACATTCACAAAGTCCGGATATTAGTCAAGGCATATCAGCTACTGAAGAAAAGGAACAAGGTGCAGGAGATCAAGGATTGATGTTTGGTTATGCAACAAATGAAACTAAAGAATTAATGCCTATGCCAATTTTACTAGCACACAAACTTATTCAGAAATTATCAGAAGTTAGAAGAGATAAGACTTTACCATGGGTTAGACCAGATGGTAAATCACAAGTATCTGTAAGATATGAAGATGACAAGCCAACAAAGATTGAAACAGTTATAGTTTCAACACAACATGCACCAGATGTTTCTCATGAAGAAATTTCAAGAGAAATCATAGATAAAGTAATCAAACCAGTTTTAGGGAATCTTTGGGAAGATGAAATTAAAATTCACATAAACCCTACTGGAAAATTTGTAATTGGCGGTCCACATGGAGATGCTGGTTTAACAGGAAGAAAAATCATTGTTGATACTTATGGTGGATTTGGAAGACATGGAGGAGGAGCTTTCTCAGGAAAAGATCCTTCCAAAGTAGATAGATCTGCATGCTATATGTGCAGATATATTGCAAAAAATATTGTTGCAGCAGGACTAGCTGATAGATGTGAAGTACAACTTGCATATGCAATAGGAGTGGCTGAACCAGTATCACTTTATGTCAATACATTTGGAACAAATAAAATTCCAGAAAATCAGATTGAAGATCTGGTTAGAAAGAATTTTGATATGAAACCATCAGGAATAATCGCACAATTAGATTTGAAAAGGCCGATTTACAAAAAGACTGCATCATATGGTCATTTTGGAAGAAATGAGCCTGAATTCACTTGGGAAAAAACAGACAAGGCTGAAACACTAAAGCAATCTGCCGGACTTTAATAATTCCACAACTGACTGAAATTTGATTTTAGTAATTTTTCTTAACTTGTTATGGTTTCCTTTAAAATTACCAATGAGAATATTGAGATCATCAACCCCAAAATCAGAGTTTGAATTAATTATTGCAGTATGATAAACATCTTCGAGATTGATTTTTCTGATGCTTGTTCTAGTTCCTTTAGAAAAAAGTTTAACATATTGTTGAAAAGTAATACAATCGGGACCAACAAGATCAATAATTTTATTTTTAAATTTTGTTTGAAGAACTGATTGAAAAATAATTTGTACTACATCATTAATGTGAATTGGTTGAATTGAATAAGTTCCAGTTCCTGGAATCCCAATTTTTCCTTTCTTAATTTGTTTTTTTAAATATTTTGTAAACAGATCATCCTTTCCAACAATATAGGAAGGTCTAAAAATTGTATAATTTAATCCAGAATTTATAATTAATTTTTCTGCTTTATATTTAGAAATAAAATATCCTAATGAGGTATTTGATGAAACACCAAGACCGCTTGTAAAAATAAATTTTTTAATTTTTGCTTTTTTACTTAAATTTACAATATATTTTGTAAATTCAACATTTACCATATTATAATCAGTTTTAATAGATTGTTTTCCAATCCCAACAAGATGAATTAATGCATCTGAATTTTGAATTTTTGAAAGAAGACTCTTTTCATCATAATTTTTTGAGATGACTTTGTGTTCATTTTTAAATTGTTTAAAGTCATTTCGTGATATTGAAATTAGTTTAATATTTTTTTTAGACAAATATTTTCTGAGATTTCTTGCAATAAATCCACTTGCTCCAGTTATAACTATCTGATTACCTTTAACCATACAAATCTCAAGTTATTTTTAATTTTAAATCTATTTAGAAGAATTTGAACATTAAGCAAACAAGAATTAATACACTAAAATGAATACAATAGGTGTGGAAGAAGAAAAGACAAAATTAAGAACAGGTTATACTACTGGAAGCTCAGCTACTGCTGCGTCTAAATCTGCATTATTATCAATAATTAATCAGCAAAAAACTGAAAATGTATCTATTAGATTACCTAAAGGGGATTTTATCGATATTCCAATACATTCTTGTGAATTTGAATCCAATAAAGCAAAATGCTCTGTAATTAAAGATGGAGGAGATGATCCTGATGTCACTCATGGTGCAGAAATTATAGTTGAACTATCATTTACAGAGAAAGTAAGTGAAATTGATATTGATGGAGGAGAGGGAGTAGGAATAGTTACCAAACCTGGTTTAGGTTTGGAAATTAACAAACCTGCAATAAATCCAGTTCCAAAAAAAATGATTAATGAGAATTTAAGAGAAGTTGGAGAAAAAATTCTGGTAAAAAAGGGAATTAGAGTTGTGATTTCAGTTCCCAAGGGAAAAGAATTAGGACCTAAAACAGATAATCCAAGATTAGGAATTAAGAATGGAATTTCAATTTTAGGAACTAGTGGAATTGTTATTCCATTTTCTACAGCATCTTATGCAGCATCAATTAGACAGAATTTGGATGTAACAATTGCAATGGGAAATGATACAGTAGTGCTAACTACAGGTGGAAGAAGCGAAGATTTTGCAAAGAAGATAGTTGATTTACCAGAACATTGTTTTGTACAGATGGGTGATTTTTCAGGATATACAATTCAACAATGTGGTAAAAAAAATATCAACAAAGCATATGTTGTTGGTTTTATTGGAAAACTTGCAAAGATGGCTGCAGGAGTAAAACAAACTCATGTTAAAGGTTCAAAGGTAGACATGAATTTTTTGGCAGAATTAGCAAAAAAGTCAAATGCAACAGAAACAACAATTGAAAGTATTAAAAAAGCAAATACAGCAAGACATGTTTCTGAAATAATTCAAGAAAATAATGTTGAAGGATTTTTTGAGTTAATTTGTAGTGAGACGTATAAACACATGAGAAAACATTCTGAGGAAAAAGTTCCAATTGATGTAATATTGTTTAATTTTGATGGAAAGATTCTAGCTAGAAAGTCAGAAGAGTAAGGTATTTTATGAAATTTAGAAAGTTTTGATTATGGAAAAAACTGTAGTTCTCGCAATTACCAAAAATGGAGTCAATATAGGACAAAATCTAAAAGAACTATTTCCTGACTGGAATATTTTTGCACCGGTTAAATTCTCAAATGAAGGTAACGAAATAACATGGTATTCTGAACCTACATCAGAAAAAATTATTGAACTTTTTGAAAACAATAATGCACTAGTGTGTATATTTTCATTAGGTGCAGTAATTAGATTAATTGCGCCACATTTGAAAGGCAAAAAAACAGATCCAGCTGTAATTGTAATTGATGATAAAACAAATTTTGTAATTAGTGTATTATCTGGACATATTGGAGGAGCAAATGAGTTAACTCGAGAAATTGCAGAAAAGATAGGTGCTTTGCCAGTAATAACTACTGCAGCTGATGTTAACAAAACTATAGCAGTGGATATGGTAGGAAGAGAATTTAATTGGAAAATTGACGATGATTCTACTGTAACTAAAATTAGTGCACATATGGTAAACGAAGAACCTATTGGTGTTTTTCAAGAAATAGGAAAAAAAAATTGGTATAAAGAATTACCAAAAAATGTCTCAATTTATGATAGTTTCAAAGATTTGAAGAATTCAAATTCTAAAGCGTATCTTATAATTTCTGATAGAATTATTGATAAGAATTTAGATAAGGAATCTGTAATATATCGCCCTCCAAGTTTAGTAATTGGTATTGGATTACATTGGGATACCTCAAAAGAAATAATCAGAGAAGGAATTGAACATTGTCTAGAAAAATTCAAACTTAGTTCAAAATCTATTGCAAAACTAGTATCAATAAAAAAACCACAAGATGTTCAAGGACTGATAGATATTGGAAAGGAGATGGATATTCCAGTGGAATATGTAGATAGAGAAGATTTATCTGAGATTTCTGCACCAAATCCTTCAGAAACGGTAAAAGCGTTTGAAGGAACTGCAAGTGTATCTGAAGCTGCAGCAATCAAAGTTTCTGGTGGAAAATTAATTGTAGAAAAACAGAAATTCCCACCAAATTTGACTATAGCTATTGCGAGGATTATGAATTGAAGCGCGGATTACTAATTATTGATAGAGGAAGTAGAGAAAGAGAAGCATCTGAAGAATTAGAGACTATTTGTGAGAGAATTAAGGCAAAAAGTGATTATGTATTCACAGATTTTTGTTTCTTAGAGGTAATTCCGCCATATATTGAGGCTGGAATTACTAAATGTCTCAAAGAAGATATTGATTCGTTAACTATAGTTCCTTACTTTTTGTACCCTGGTAAAAAAGTGAAAAATGCAGTTACTGATGTAATGAAGTTCCAAAAAGATACCAAAGTGAAATTTGTTGTTACAAAGCAAATGAGTATGCACAAAACTTTGGTAGATGTAGTTGAAAATAGAATATCTACAACACTTAAAGAAAATCAAGTCACTTTTCCAAAAAAAGATGTAGATGTAATGATTATTGGACATGGTAGTAAAGATCCTAATGCACAAATGTCATTAAACTACATAGTAAATAAACTAAAAGATTCCTATAGAAATGTAAGTCGGTGTTGGTTGGAAATTGAACAACCAGATATTTTTGAAGGAGTAAAAAAATGTGAAAAAGATAATCCTAAGGTTCTAATAATTGTTTTTTATTTTTTACATGAAGGAGCACACGTAAAAACTGACATCAATAATGATTTAACACCAGCACTTGAAAATTCTAATCTGAAAAAAACATACATTACAAAACATTTAGGAGTGGATGAGAAGATGATAGATTTGATAATAGAAAGGGCAAAAGAGGTAGAAGATGCAAACTAAAAAAGGTCAATCAATTGAAGATGCAAGTATGCAAATGATTGAAGATGAAATTGGTACACACCAATATAACAAAAAAGAATGGCCTATTGTTAGAAGAGTTATTCATTCTACAGCAGATTTTGATTTTGCAGATAAAAATAAAATAATTTTTCACAAAGATGCAATTGAGAGTGCCATGGGTGCTTTGAGAAATGGTTGTAGCATCATAGTTGATGTTAATGGAGTGATTGGTGGATTGAATAAGCAAAACCCAAAGGATTTTGGAAATAACATAATTTGTAATATTTCAAATCCAGAAATAATGGAATTGGCAAAAAAAGAAGGAAAAACACGCTCTCAAGTCTCTATGAGAGCAGCTATATCGGATATTGATGGAGGAGTTGTAGCCATTGGAAATGCACCTACAGCTCTAATGGAGATAATTCAGATGGTAAAAGAAGGCATAGTAAAGCCTGCATTGATTATTGGGATTCCAGTAGGATTCATCTGTGCTGCAGAATCAAAAGAGGAATTATCAAAAATAGAAGGAACGCCATTTATCACCAACATTGGCAGAAAAGGAGGAAGTTCATCAGCATCTGCCATAATTAATGCAATCTTTAAGTTAATTAGAGAAAAATCAGCTTCTTGAATATTTTAAGCAATTTTTAACAAAAATTTGGGCATAGTTTGAGCTATCAAAATAGAGATGACCGTATGAAGCAAGTGTATTGTGCTGCATCATTCCATCTTGATGTTTTTTGATTCCCTCACCAATTTCCAAGTCATAAGCAAATTTAGAATCAGAGGAGACTGAATCTAACTGCGAATAATGAAATTCATGGCCTTGAAAATTATGTGGTTTTTCTGAGATGAGGGTTTTTGCAGTAATCTTACCTTTCGTATAATTAAGTCTCATTTTCTGAGTCATTTTAGTTTCAGCATCAAACAGACCAACCATTTTGTATTTTTTGTTATGATAAACAATTGATTTTGTGAGATACATTAGTCCACCACATTCAGCATAAATTGGAAGGTTATCTTCAGACAAGTTCTTGATAGTTTTTTTCATATCTTGGTTTTTTTCAAGTAAATTACCTAAAACTTCAGGAAAGCCGCCACCAATGTAAAGTCCATCACATTTTGGAATTTTCTTATCTTTAATAGGACTAAAAAATTTTAGAATTGCACCCTCTCTACGTAATGCTTCTAGATTATCTTGATAGTAGAAATTAAATGAAGTATCAAGGGCAACTGCAATGGTAGTTTTTATTTTTTTATGAACAGGTTTTGATTTTCTTGGAAGATCAATAGGATTTTTTAAAATTTTAATAATTTGAGAAACATCTAAAGATTTTGAAATTATTTTTGATATTTTTTCAATTTGGTTTTTTAAATTTTTGTTATCAGATGTTGAAATTAATCCCAAATGCCGTGATTCCATATTTAGTAGAGGGTTTTTTTGAATTACGCCAATAATTGGAATTTTAGTTTTTTCTAATGCACTTCTACACAAAATTTCATGTTTTTTGCTACCAATTTTATTAAGAATAATTCCAGATATACGAGAATTTCTATGAAATTTTTGAAAACCTAGAGCAGTTGCAGCAATAGAACGAGCAGCTTTACTTGCATCTAAAACTAAGAGTACAGGAGATTTTGTTATAGTTGCTACATGATGAGTGCTTGCATAATTAGAATCTCCACCAAAACCGTCATAGTAGCCCATCACACCTTCAATAATAGATACATCAGATTTTGAATTAGAAATGAAACTATTCAAAAGTTGGTTCTTTCCCATCAACCAAACATCCAAGTTGTATGTATCATGTTTTGAAATACTGGATAGATAACTAGGATCGATATAATCAGGCCCTACCTTAAAGGGTTGGACTGAATAACCCTGTTTTTGTAAGGCATGAATAATAGAACATGTTATGGATGTCTTTCCAACTCCACTTGTAACGCCTGCTAATACTATTCTTGGAATTTTCAATTTGCATGATTAGAATCATTTTTTGTTTAAATTGGTTTATTTTTGAGAAATGCTCAATGTTTTTAGTGAGATTATTTGAAGATCATCTATGGAAGCAGATGGCTTAATCATTGTATATACAGGAAAGGGAAAAGGAAAGACAACAGCAGCATTAGGAATTGCATTACGAGCTACAGGTTATAAAAAGAAGATTTGCATGATTCAATTCATCAAGGGTTCATGGCACTATGGTGAAATGGATTCGTCTAAAAGGCTTGAACCGGAATTTGAAATGATTGCCATAGGTAAAGGATTTGTTGGAATTATAGATGATACAAGTCCAAAGGAAGATCATAAAAAAATTGCCAAAGAGGCAATCAGGATTAGCAATGAAAAAATTCAGTCAGGAAACTATGATATTGTCATTTTAGATGAAATTAACTATGCAGTAAATCTTGAACTAATTTCAGTGGATGATGTTTTAGATTTAATCAGATCAAAGCCGCAAGGAGTGGATTTAGTACTAACAGGAAATTATGCCAAGGATGAAGTTATTGAAGTAGCGGATCTAGTTACAGAGATGAGAGAGATAAAACATCCATTTCAGCGTGGCATTAAAGCTAAAAAAGGGATAGATTTCTAACCAGCAACATTAATTTACACACTTGAGAGTTTTAGAAGAAATGTCTACTGAAATTCAAGAGATGCCTGAACAAGGAGAAATTGTTCTTGCCACTGTTACCAAAGTAATGGATCATGGGGCTTATGTGACATTAGATGAATATGATGATATCCAAGGATTTTTACATATTTCAGAGATTGCTCCAGGTTGGATTAGATCAATAAGTAGATTTGTCAGGGATGGGGAGAAAAAAGTTCTGCTTGTAAAGAAAGTAAATTCTAAACGAGGAGATATTGATTTGTCATTAAAACAAATCTCAAAAGATCAGAAAAAACAAAAACTAAAGGAAGTTAAAAAATTTGAGAAGGGTAAAACACTATTACAAAATGTACAAGACAAGGCAAAATTATCAGATGAAGAAGTTGAAAAGCTGGAAGATAGTATTTTTTCAAAATTTGATTCAGTTTATGATGCATTCATTGAGATTGGAAGAAATGGAATTGGGTCAGTAAAGGAACTCAAACTTGCAAAAAAAACTTTAACTGTAATTGAGGAAATTTGCTCTAAAATAAAACTTCCATCAGTTGAGATTAGAGGAATTATGGAAATTACAAACAACAAAACTAATGGAGTAGAAATTATTAAAAAAACATTATTGGATGAACTAAAAAAAGACTCTACTATAGATATTACATATTTGGGAGCACCAAAGTATAGACTGTCAATAACTTCAGATAATTTCAAATCTGCTGAGAAGTCACTAAAGCCAATCATTGCTGAAATTCAAACTAACATTGAAAAGAAAAAAGGTTCGTTCAAATTTACTAGAGAAGACTCGAAGAAAACCAGAGAAAATTAAAATGAGATTTCAATTAAGAAAATGTTCAAAATGTAATCATTATACATTAAAAGAAAAATGCCCCAAATGTAATGAAGATACAGTTTCTGTACATCCAGCAAAATTTTCACCTGATGACAAATATATGAGATACAGATTAGCTGAGAGATACTCTTAGAAAATTAAGACACTGGCTTGTACTCTTTATTTATTTCATAGATAAAAACACCAAGCATTGGTCCAGGTTTTTCTTCAACAAAGCCTGAAGAGGCATATACCAATCTTAATGGTCCATCACCATCAAAAGGAAATTTGATATCTTTAGCATAGATGCCTACTGTTCCAGGCACATAAGTTGGAGATTGTTGTGAAAAATCATTTGGATTAACATATCCTAATGGAGAAAAGGGAAACATCTTACCAAGCAAAGTTTCATTATTGAAATAATCAGTGCCATCAGAATCATTTGAATGTAAGAATTTTGATTCATCGTATCCTGCTATTCTCATAAACCATTGTTTTTTTGATTCATCACCACCTCCACGTAACACATAGAAAGAATCTGGCGAATCAATTTTTAGCTTTTCACCTGCTACAAAAACAAGAATATAATCCGCTTGCATTTCTTGTAATAAGTGCCAAGCTTCATCAGGATTACTGAGTAACATTCTTGCAATATTTTCAATTATACGAGTATTAACAGTTGAATTATCTGCTAATGTGGCTCTTTCGCCCATTGTAGAAATCCAATAACCATAATCCCACCAAGCTGCAACTACAGCATCTTTTGGAGTGTTATTTTTTATCCACTCCATTGAATCAAGCCAGTCAGTAGTACTTATTGTATACGAGCTTCCACCATTTAGAATAGTAGGAGGACTCTTAGAGATAGTAAACAGATCTGCACCTACAGGATAAATCAGAGGGATTATCAAAAGAATGATTATTCCTGCAACAAATGGTAATTTGATCAATTTACTAATTGGTTTCTTATTGTCAGGTTTATTTTTGAAAAATTCTTTCGTTAAAGCAGTTAATCCCAAAGATGCTAAAATAATTACTGCAATTGATGTAAATACTTCTAATCTAACAAAAGTTGAACCCACATATACTCCAACAAGTCCCAAAATTAATGAAAAAGATAACATATCATTTTTAATAAAACTAGAATTTTTATTTTGAATATTTTTAATAATTAACCATATTCCTAGACCTGAAAAAATCATCAAAACTGAGTGAAACAGAAATGATTGTGCTTGTGTTGTAGTTGCATGCTCCGCTACAGAATCTACCAAGGGATCAGTTGTAGTCAAAAAAGGATTCAATGCATTAAGATATCTATGACTAGCTTCTGGTAAAAATTTAGAATCAGAATTAATTATCATTATACTTGGGGCAATAATTAAAAGTGCAACTAAGAACAGCAAGCCATTTCTTGTTTTGTTTTTTGAACTTTTGAGTTGAATAAAAATACAAATTACTAAAAATATGGTAGAAACTATTAATGAAATTCCACCCATCCCAAAAATAAAACTAGAACTTACTCGTTCAATTCCTAAAGAAATTAAGACAGTAGTAATTGTGTAAAGAGGAATAGCCCATATGATGAATTTATGATCAGTTCTCAAAAAGGGTAATGCAATGAAGAAAAGTCCTATTGGAATAATAAAGAATTGATTTCCTCCCCAAGCTGAAATAGAAAAGGTAGTAAAAATTCCAGCTCCAACGAGTTTTGCAAATGCTATTTTTTTGTTTTGAGAATTTATCCCACTTAATAGTAAATATACCGCCAAAAGACTGAAAAACAATCCCAGAGGTTCTGATTTGAACCAACCAATTGGACCTCGAATTAGTATTGGTAATGAAACAGAAAACAACAGAGCAGAAAACAAACCAGCAGTAGTACCACCTATGACTCTAACTAAAGCAAAAATAACAATTGCAGATAAAGAACCAAAGACCACTGGAAATAATATAGTAAAATCATAGAGATCTAAACCTCCACCAAAAATCCAATAAGTGGTAGCAGCCGTTAGATGAAGTACTACTTGGGAGTTTGAAGATACATCTCTACCTGTTGGATACCAACTCAGACTATCATTCCATTCAAAATATGCGCCAATTCCATTATCGACAACATACTGAGTAGCTCTATAATTAAAAAAGGGATCAAATTCGTTTAATTCAAAACCAAAATCAGCTGGTTGTGAACGAAGTAAAAGAGAAACAGTGAATGACAAAGCAAGAATTCCAATTATTAAAAGATGATTTAATTTTAAATCAAAATTACCTACAGAAACAAGCTTTGTATTTGTTAACAATTGTTTTTTCTCAAAAAACTTTGCTTATTACTCTTTGTATAAAAAATCACAGATATTTGGAATTTATGGAGAATATCTTCCTTCGAGTCTAGTTTTTGCAATAACATGATTCTTCATAGCTTCTTCTATTTGCTTTTTAGTTGAGTCTTTATCGGCATCTAATTTTTGATCTAATGCATATAGTTTGAAGATGTATGTGTGTTCTTTATCTGGAGGAGCTGGTCCACCATAACCAATTTCGCCAAAATCAGTTTTACCTTCAAGACAATCTGATGGAATAGAATTTTCTTTTAATTCCATAGTACTTGGATTAATATTCCATAAAACCCAGTGAACCCATACTTTTCCAACTGCGCCCATAGCATCAGGATCATCCATTATAAGAGCTAGAGATGATGTGTTTTCAGGAACACCACTAATTTTTAGAGGGGGGCTTTGATTTCCATTTTTATAACCATATTTTCTAGGAATCACTCCACCATTATCAAATGCTTCACTTTCTAAAGTAAAATCTTCCATATCAGAATTTAGAAATACTCAAAGTTAAATTTTTCTAAGATTCTAAAACTATTCTGTTATTTGAAAAAGACATTATAGAACTTCCATGATTCTTGATCTGTTTTTTTAGTTGTTTATCCATTGTGGCAACAATTGCTTTATTGTTTAAAACATAATCAAGTAACTCTTTGTCAGCAAATGTGCCAAAAATAGGAATTATTTTAAAAAATTTTATGTAATTAAGAGTTGATTGAATGTCTTGAGTTTTTTTTGGGTTTTTTTCTAATTTAGATAATTCATTTTTTACAACTTGTGGTACGACAAAGGTGATTTGACCGATTTCTACATCCAGATTATCAATATTTTTGATTCTTCTAGTTGCGAGATGAATTAGAAAATTTGTGTCACAGATTACTTCAACCAACTATTCCTGCACCGATTAATCTCCATCTTTCAGAAATTCTTCTACTAATTGCTACATTTCCACCTTCAAAGATACATGCAGGTCTTCTAAGTTCAATCTCGATATTTTTTGATTTTATTTTGTTAACCTTACCCAATACAGGAGCAGTTCCAATATTTAGTCGAAGTAGTTCGCCTGATTGGATTGGCTGGACTTTGATATCTTCAGTAATTCCTACTGCAGAATCAAACAGATTCACTTCTAGTTTTAACTGAACAGAATTTTCAGGAAGTGTATCAGGTTTTCCAATAACTGAACCGATAAATGAATCACTTCTAGTCATAGAAGGATCTAATTTTGTTCCAATAGCAACCAAACCACCAGGCTTTACTGATTCAACAATTCCTGCAGCAGTTCCTAAAGAAGTAATTTCTGTCACTAAAGGTTCATAGGACTTTTTTTTCTCATTCATAACACCAGGTTTAATTTCAATTTCATCACCAACATTGAAAACTCCTTGAGTTAGACTTCCTCCAATGACACCTCCCTTGATATTTTTTATTTTTGTACCAGGTTTGTTTACATCAAAAGAACGCAAAACATGCATTATAGTATCTTTTTTTTCATTTCTTTCTGGTGTTTTGATTGTTGATTCAATAGATCCAATTAATGCATCAATGTTTAATCCAGATTGTGCAGAAATAGGAATTACAGGTGATTTTGCAGCATGAGTTCCTTTAACAAATTTTGTAATTTCTTGATAGTTTGCTAAGACTTCTTTGTAAGAAAGTAGATCAACTTTGTTTTGGACTACAACTATTTGTTGAATTCCAAGAGTTTCAAGAGCTAAGAGATGTTCTTTTGTTTGTGGTTTGGGAACTTTTTCATTTGCAGCAACTAGTAATAATGCACCATCCATCAAGGCAGAACCTGAAAGCATGTTTGCCATCAAACTTTCGTGTCCAGGGCTGTCAACAAAACTAACAACTCTAGATAATTCACTTTTCTTTCCACAATTGGTACATTTTGGGGTTGTAGAATATCCTAAAGGATCCTCACAACTTTTGCATTTGTAAAATGCAGCATCAGAGTATCCTACACGAATAGTAATTCCACGTTTTAGTTCCTGACTATGCACACTAGTCCACGAACCAGTTAATGCCTGAATAAGAGTAGTTTTTCCGTGATCTACATGACCAGCAGTTCCAATGTTAACGCATGGTTGATATCCATATTTTTTGATGTACCAATTAGGAAGTGTGTCTCTCCAATGCATGAGTCAAAATGTAGAATCGGTATATGTTAAGTTATTCTTTTTTATCTTCAGTTTTTTCTTCTGTAGACTCTGCTGCATCTTCAGCAGGTGCTTCAACTGGTAATTCTCCATCAAATTTACAATTTACTTGATAGATTTCTTCTGATACTGTATTTCCACGCATTAATTTTCTCACTCTTTGTCCGGTTTCTGCATCTTGCAAACCTACTCCTTTAGAAAGTAAAACATATTTTCTTGCTGCACCATGAATATCATTTCTCATAGGAACACCAGATTTGTCACTTCCTCCAGTTAGTTTTAATTTTCCAGCTAGTCCTACAATTGTAGCATCAGTTTCATTTCCTAGTTGTAAACCTAGTAATGGATTTGCATCACTGTCTTTGAGTTCCTTTGATACAGACTTTCCCTTGATATCTGAAATTGTAAGTTTGAAGTTGGCCAAGTATTCCAAAAAAAAGTTTGACGACTAATTAACCTTTGGACATTATTTTTAAATCAAGACTTACAAAGATAGGCATGGGAGAAGACATTAGATGTCCAAAGTGTGATAACAAGATGGTACATATGCAAGCATGTCATATGTTTTGTCCCAACTGTGGGTCTCATTTAGATTGCTCAGATAAAGGAAACTATTGGTAACTATTTTGCCATATAGACAAAAAATTTAGGCTCAATTTTTGATAAAATCTAATGTAATTTCCATACAATCAATCAGTTTTGAATTCTTTGAGTAACATCTATGAATTCCATCAAATCTGGCGGTACTGGTTATGTTCTATCCAATGTTGAGAAATACATTGGAATGAATTCTGAACGATTTGTAAATTGTTTATGTCCTTGTAACAGTTCTTTTTTAATATCTTTGAATAGAGAATATTTCTTTGCCAATTTTTTATATGATTTTCCAATTGAAAATAGGACATCTTCATTCAAAAGCATTGTAAATGCAAAATAATTAACTAGAGATTCTGGTTTTACTTTTGGCAAAAATGCAACAAATGTAGTCATAAATCCTTGAGATCCTAACATTCTTTCTTCCTGCTCTCTAATTGTCGTAGTAAGATCTACAAAAAAATTCATAGTTAATGTATTCAACCAATTAAAAATTAGAAACAAAGAAAATGCTACTATTACAGTAGGGACTAAGATTACAAAAAATATCCATTATTCTAATGGATATAATGAATTATAGCCTAAGAAAACTGTTACAAAAATTCCAAAAGCTACAAAGATGTAATTTCGCTTATATCCTTAATCTCTGAAGTGACTAATGTTGTAGCATTTTCAAATCTATCTTGTATACGTTTAACGAATCAATTGCTCCTGTATGATACAGATCAATTCTAGAAATTGCCCATTTCTTATCCTCATCTGTTTTAATTAGATCTAATGAAATTTCATCCATGTTATTTATCACTTAATTATTGCCCACAAACTGGACATTGAATATTTTGGTTAGGTTTAGCAGGATGTATTTCATTTTCTGATGGGGAAAAATCATGATAGTTTTGACATTCTTTGTTATAAGCTTCTTCAGAAGAATTTGCATGAATTACTTTGAAATGTGAGTGTGGATGCGTGTCTAGTCTCTGTTTTAGGGTACAGTGAAGTTATAGGGATACAGAAATACGGATCTTCTCTGAATTGAAATTCGTGCCTATTGTGGTTATGAGATATATGAAATCACGATCTTATTCGAATTCAAAAATTAACAGGTTTTGAAATTCAGGGCTTTATCTCATCATAACATTTGTCACAAACGTTAATCTGCTTTTCTGTGTCCGGATCTTTTACCCTCTTGCCCTTCCTAATCTGCTCTTTGCACATTGAGCAGAAATTAAGTCTGTCCTCCGTAACCAATGGCTTTCCATTACATTTCTTGCAAAAATATACGGTAACAGTTGGGAACTGTGGGATGAATAATCCCAAAGCCCGTTCCTCCAAGTCATAAACGCACCTGCATCTGATACATCTGAACTTGTCTGATACGAACTCCATTATTCATACCCCCTATCCATGGCTGCATTTTGAATAAGTGTCTTCCATTTGTTCTTACCATCAACATTAATCAGGGCTATTTCTGCCCGGGGTCTTTCCTTTGAGTGAGCCATGCTTTTTGGTGAAATTGTAAGACCCTCATTCCATCTAGTATTGGCGTGTCCATCTTTTTTAGACCTCTAAAGACTTTTTCCCAAGCTTTATCATTTTGTGTGTTTTATCATTATGTAAAAATAATATTTGAATGATCAGACACTGACATGTATCAAATTCCCGTTAAAATAAAAGTCGCTGATTACTGGCCGATATTGACTCGTACGTAGTTGGATCGTTTGCTATCTCCTGCTTCATTAAATGCAACTACTCTGTAGACATATTTGCCATCATCTAATGACTCGATAGTAAATGAATCCCTTGGCGAGTCATTACTTAGAGTATAGATATTACATACTGCCAAGTCTTTGGTACCACGCTCTTTACACAAGATGTTGTAACCATCTATGGTCGAATCTTGTGGATCAGTCCAGGATAATTCTACTGTATCATTATTAGCAGATGCTTCCAAGTTTTGAGGTTTTGATGGAGGTTCGCTAGTAATAGTTGATGATTTAACAGGGTTGGAAGGTACGGGTTCGCCAATAGTTAATAATTTAACAAAATTGGAGCGTGGTGATTCTCCGGACTCGTTAAGGGCAATTACGCGAAAGACATAGACAGTATTGGATTTTAAATCATCAACAGTGTAACTGTTACTGACTGTTCCTGTATTTTCAATACAGGTTTTTAGACTGGATTCAGTTGCAGGGGTTCGGCATAATATCTTGTAGCCTGTAATAGAGTCATCATTAGGATTGTTCCAAGATAATTTTACTGTATTTGCATTTGATGCTACAAATGTCAAATTACTTGGTTTTGCTGGCGGTGCTAGTGATACTTGATTTCCTGAAGTTCCAAGATCAGAGAGATTGGTAATTGGTATAAACTCAGTAACCGCAGTATCTCCACCTGAATATACAGACTTTATAGCTACAGACTTGAATAATTCTTCACCCAAAACAGTTATAGCTAAATCAACTGAAGATTTTGAATCAGGTGAAACAACAAGATGATGTTCTATGGTTGTATCATCTGCATATTTTCCTATCAACACATAATTACTGATATCTGTGTTGTATGGACTAGTCCATTCCAGTTCTAGACCAATAGTAGTAAAGTCTCTACCTTGTATAGTTTTAGTTTCAGGTACAGTTACTCCCTTTTTCTCAATAGAGTCAACGCTAAAAGCACGAGCAGATAAACCACTTAATGCTACAGCAGGACTATTTCCCATAGTTGGTATTACACAGCTGCCAGTGCCGAGACTTAGATTTATCAAGCCTAGTCCCATATAGGATTTAGGTTGAATCTCTGCTACATTTAATTTCTCTATTGTTATGAGTGCTGCTTCTCCTCTACCTTGATCATTTACTGCTGATATTCTAAAATTCATAGATGGACCAGAAGTACCAGTAACTAATGCAGTTGATTCACAGATTTTCATATATGGAAATTCAGTGTAAAAATCTGGACTATCATTAGGTGCATAACCTTCTACATTATATCTAGTGATATCAACTCTATGGGAATCCCATATTACTCTGTTAATAGAATCATTATATGAAAACTCTATATGATATCCAACGATATCACTGCTGCCATTAGACTCTGGAGCATCCCATGTTATTACTTGGATCAATCCAGTTCCTCCACCAATAGGTAGTTCACTAATTGCTTCTAGATTACGTGGTACTGATGGAGGTTCTGATTGTGCATATGCAGAGGTTAATCCTACCACTAGAACCAGTGATAAAATTACACTTGCTACAACCTTCATACAATATCCAAATACAGTAATGTATAAGAGTATTTAGATCAATCATAGTGATCTAGCATATCTAGTGTTCAAAAGTTGACAAATATGGATTCTTATCTGGATTACCTTAACCACTTTACTGCTTTTTCATATTCTGGTATCTCCATTACTTAATTCATACAAAACTGAATTCTGTTGAGTTAAGATATTAAATCGATCTCATCTGAATTTAGAAATTAGTTGATTTTGAATTCGAATAAGATCGTGATTTCATATATCTCATAACCACAATAGGCACGAATTTCAATTCAGAGAAGATCCGTATTTCTGTATCCCTATAACTTCACTGTACCTTATTGGTAATTACAATCCAGATCTATCTGGAATATAGTCTGATGCCATATTGATTGCATTATCTTTCATGATTTCAAGATAGGTATCATAATCTGCTTCAAAGTTACAGTGAGGACATTTAACTTTCGTAATTTCATCATCTAAAATTGCAACTTTTTCACACTCTGGGCACCTTGCATCCATATCTTAGTTTCACAATCAAGATATTTAATCATGATTATCAAATATGTCCTAAGTGGAGTTAGTTTAGTCTGGTATAACGTCAGCTTCCCAAGCTCGGTGCCTACGGCGCAAGACACCTTCGGTGATAAATTGATGAGAGGTAATTCTTTTTCATAAAACATTTTTAGTTTTTTTATTGAAAATATAATTTTATACTCATAATTTTTGTTAGGATTAAAGTTTCTTGAGAGGAATTCTCGTTTTTTCTTACTAAACATAATCATATCAGTAAACAACTAGATCTTAAAAATATTTATTCCCATATCACTTACTTTTTAACCTAAAGAAAAAAAATGAATATGTTGCAGAAGTTAAAAACTAATCTTTTACCTGAAATTAAAATACAAAATACTGTTTGTACTGCAGATCTTAACCAGAAAATAAACATTGCAGAATTTAACAGATATTATTTTTTGAGCTGCAATCTAGATCTGTATAGATGTGGGTATGTAAAGGATGATTCCATGATAGGAAGAACCACTGTGTTTGCAAATGGAAAATTAATTTCAGTTGGAACAAAAAGCCAAAAAGAAGCCATTAAGAAATTAAAAAAACTTGTAACAATAGTTACACAGAAATAATTCTAATTCCTTCCCAGAGTCTTATTATTTTTCCTTCTATTCTCCCTATTGTTGATTCAATACCAAACTTTTGGGAAACTTTGTAATTGAAAGCTTTTTCTTTTTTTGGAGTGATTTTATTTTTCTTACACCACTTGCAAAATACCTGAAAGATGGAGACCTTGGAAGTTTGTCTCAAAATCCTGCTCAACACAAGAATCCAAAAATGTGTCTATCGGATTGGCTTTTTGTGTCCAAATTTCTTGTAATTTTGAGGTATTTTCATCATATGTCAATTTTCCATTTTTCTTTATTTTTTGAATATATAGAAGAAGTAAATTTAGAATTCCTGAAAGTTTATGTTCTGTTGTTAATTCGTTGAAAAGATTTTGATTAATTTTGTATTTTTTATTCTGATGAGTAAATTGTTGATTCCATTCAATCAAAACTAATCTTCGATAAACTGCATGTGAGTTTTCACCAAGTTCAGGTAATTCATTACATGAAAAGATCGACTTTGCAGTGTTTCTCATCTTAAATCTATGTTGATTTTTCCTTTGAACTTCTATGGAGTCACTACTGATGATTGCTTTGATGGTGCCAAGTTCAGGAATTTCTCTTCTTGAAATATCTGCATAGATGTTTGCAAGTTTACTATCTAATCCAGCTTTTGCAAATCGATCTGATTCCATATCATGAATTGAGATATTAGAAACATTTTCTGAGCCTAAAAATCGTTCCATAACATTCAAGCAGGTACTTTTTCCATTAGCACCAGATCCTACATTCATGAACATTTTTTCTAGATGGATATTTGGGAGTAATATAGAGGCAAACGCTTCTAATGCAGATATCTTATTTTTCTCCTCAGGAAGGCATTGATCTAAAAACCTCTGGAATTGTTCACATATAGCATTTTGATCATATGTTACTGGTAGCTGAATTCTGAAAAGGAAGTTTGAAGAATGTGGTTGAAGTTGTTCTGTCTTTAAATTAAGAATTCCATTTCTTAGATTTATCAAGTTTTCATAACTATCAAATTCTTGATCTCGTGAAACATGTGTTTCTCGTCTAATAGTATTGATCACTTCTTTGCAATTGTGAGTTTTACAGTCTGGAATTATTTTTTGGCATTCTTCTTTAATTATGATTTCTCCTCCACTTTTGTAGATACCATCTTCATAGACTAGAACTTGTTCAGAATCCCTTAAGGTCTTGAAATGAAAGGAGTTTCGGATAATGTCTGCATAATGACCATTTCCATACCTAATTTCACTCATTTTTAACTCAATTTCCATTGTGCTTCAATAATTTCATTATTGCGATTATTGAAAGATATTTCCAATGCCCTGAACATGTCGTTTGAATTGTTATTTGTTGTTAGCATGATCTTTTCTATGGGAAAATCCAGATCTAAATACCTTTGTAGTAATTTTCTCAAAAAATATTTTTTCGGTTTGACTATAGAAATTGCAATTTGATTTTCTTTATGTTAAATTTTTTAAAATTATTATTTTAACTCTGGGAATATGTCTGCATACATTAGTTTGAATTTGTCTTTTCTTTTTATTTCGGCAATTTGGTACTGATATTTTTTATAAAAATTAACTGCATCTTTAGTAAATAATACAATATATCTACATCCTACTTTGTCTGAGATAATTCGTGCTAATCCATTACACCATAATAATACATATTCTCCAAAACCTTTTCCTCTAAATTTTTTGTCAATACAAAAATCAAGAATTACTAATGCAGGATATAGATTGCCGTCACGAGTGGCAGGTCTCTTTTTTTTAATTATTTTATCTTTGTGAATATTAGATGTAGCTACTGTAACATAACCAATAGAATTTTTCTTGTAAGTTATGATGTAAGTAGTACCAAGATGTGCAGTTTGATTTTTTAATGCTCTTTTATCAATAAAATATTGTAAGCATTGAGTGTCTTCACCTAATTCATTGGTACAATCAAAATGAGGTTTATGACTAGATTTTAATTTTGGAAAGCCAAATGCATCTTCGTCAATTTGAAATTTAGTTGAAGAACTAGCCATAAAAATTATGAATGTGTGTAGGTAATTATTACTTACTTTTTGGTGCTTGTCTTGGTTGACAGTGTTTGAGATAAAACTTCTCAGATTTTTTAAAATAAGCTATCTCTTCTGGTGTTGCTTGTCTTTTCTGATATTTTTCAAATGCTTTTGCATTCTTGCCTGTAAGTACAATTGGTTCATTTGGATTCATTATGTCATATACTCCTGTATAGAACGATTTTCTGATGTCATTATTAAATTAAGCATCTGATTTTCTCCTAGATTTTTTATAGATCCTTCTAGAGATAAGGTAGAATCTGTATTAGTTGAGCATAGACAGTTTTGCAGCATAAAATAGGCATAATCTGATTCCATCATTTGATATTTCACAGTAAGGAGATCTAAGAAACAGGGACTGATATAATTGACATTATTGATAAATATCATCTTGCATATCTTGCATTTTTGTTAGAGTATAACCAGTTCTTGTATGCCGGATCGGCAGACAAACCTTGGAGGGCCTTACTAAAAACAGTAAGATCCATCTTACTGAATTCAGTAAGAGGAAAATTGTTTTTAGAGGGCTGACCGAAGGTCTGCGCAGGCGGAGTTAGTTTAGTCTGGTATAACGTCAGCTTCCCAAGCTGAAGGCCGCGGGTTCAAATCCCGCACTCCGCATCATAGTTCTCTAATTGCTTGTTCTATTACTCCTCTATCTGGGGCTTGCGGAAAATATTTCAAATAACTTTTGAGATCCTCTTTTGCATCAGAATTTTTATTTTGTTTTTCTCTAAGATAAGCACGGTTTTTGTAAATTTTAGCAGATCTTTTTGGATTAATTTCAATAGATTTAGTGTAATAATTCTCTGCCTTTTCAAATTGATTTGTTTTAAGATAAAAATTTCCTAGACCATTGTATGTTAGATATGATCTGTGGTTGATTTCCAAGGATTTTTCATAAAACTTGATACATTCAGAAGAGTTTTGTTCATTCATCATTGAACCCAATAGATGTAAAGCAGTTGAGTTGTTTGGATCAAGTACTATAGCTTGCTTTAGTAATTCAAGTGCTTCAGAGGAATTCTTTAGAATATTTAATTTCTCAGAGGTAAAACACAATCGATTTGATTTGTTATTAGAATCATTTTCAAGTTTTACAGAAGACAAAATTTCTAGTGGGGCCAATATTATCATTAATCTTCCTTCCTCTGACCATTCCTTGTCAAAGATATCTTGCGGTATGGCTCCTTCTTGTTGTTCTCCTTCTTGATTACCTTTCTGGATATAATGAAGGATTGTCTTTTCTTCATCATTATAGCCTGTAATGACAGATGCATGTTGTGTAATTTCTGGAATTCCTGGAAGAATAACAATTGGAGGTATTCCAGAATCAATAATTTTTTTTAATTCAGATAGAGATGAATGAATTATTTTGCATGTAAGACCATGTCTTTCTGCAGATTCTATTCCTTCAATTAGAACACTACCATTAGATTCTGAATATTGTTTTGCAGTTTCTATGGCTTCAGCCATAGGTAATTCAATATTCCAATATTTTGAAACCACGTTAATAGGCAATGGAAGACAAATATTCTCTTCATCAACAAGAGGCAATAATAATTCATGGCTTTCTTGTTCCATGAAATGAGGAAATTTTGAGAGTTATTAAAATCAATCAGAGAGAACAGAATTTTTCAATCAAATCATGACCATCTTGACTCATCTCTGGATGAAATTGAGTCCCAAAAATTTGCTTTTTTTCATATTGAATGATTTCGTATTTGCAATTCTTCGAGTCTGCAAGCGGAACTAGTACACCAGGTAACTTGGATATCTCGAATATATGACTCTCAAAGACGGTTAAAGAGTCATTTGAGATTGAATTTTCTTTAGAAATCGTGATTATTTCATTTCCTTTTTGAAGTGATGAAATCCTTCTGATTGTTCCTCCCAAAGTAAGTGCCAAAATTTCGGCACCATAGCAAATTCCAAGTAATTTCATGTTGTTTTTAATTGAATAAATAACAATTTTAGAATTGATTTCATTAGTCTTTTTTTCATTTTTTCTTCTTCCAGATAGAATTACAGAATCATAATTTTCAAGTGAGTTTAGATCTAAAAGTTGAGGAGTTTGTTTTTCAAAAGAAATATTTTTTTTATTTAAAAAATCAGTTAAATTTTTTGTATATATGGAACCGTTATCAACAACTAGAAGCAATTAGTTGCCTACCTCAATTGAGATATAATGCATCTCAGGTATTCCATCTTTAACAAACACTGTTCCAATATTGAGACTAGTTTCTTCTTGCCACATGAATACTCTATCACTACGTGGTTTTACAAAGTCATCAATGAATTTGGAGAGGAATTCTTCAGTATCTGCACGATCATTTTCAGTAAAGAAAATTAGTTCTCCTTCACTAAATGATAGTGGGACCTGAACAGATGTTGGTTCAGCAATTGTAATCTCATTTTCTTTAAAAACTAATTTTATGATACCAATTCTGTCATTTTTAGCTAGTTCAGTATATTCATCGTCTGTAGTTACAAGTATTGTTACACCAGAAACTTTCTTCAAATACGCTTCAAATGCTTCTTCTTGTGTATCGCCCAACCCAACAAAGTATTCTCCATTAAATGCTGCTCCAACTGCTGCAATAGTACCTATTTGGGCAACTACTCCTCCAGCACCTGCAGTGTATACTGTGATAAAGTAAACGTCATGTTCACCTACATGATACAAAATATTATCACCAATTCTTGGATTTCTCAAGAGTGTCTTTAGTTGAGCAAAGTCTGGATCTCTATCAAGTGCCTCTCTAACTGCGGTTGGACCAATCAATTTAGTTGTAGAATTTAGTGGTACTTCATAGAACTGCAAGTCTCCTAGAGTAGAAAGATCATTTTCAACAATCATGTATCCTGCAAGGTTCCTGCCTTGAGATCCTTTTAGTTCCAATGAAAGTAGTCCTATGAACTCAGTTTGTTCAAAACCAGGCGGTTTTGCTTCAACATAATAAGTATCAAGACCTCGTGGAATTTCATAGAATTCATTGGCTTGAATAAATGTCTCTACATTAGTTACATGGTAAATATTGTACATCTCTGTTTTCCAATTAAATAATTCAACAGGATATCTAACTTGTTCTTCTAACCAAGAAGGAATTGGTATTATTTGTTCAGAATATTGACTAGAAAACATTTCTGAAAAGAAATCATCTCCAGTTTTGAGTAGTTGAATATTACCATCGTATGTATCAACAAGTGCATAGCCTACTAAACGTAAGAAAGGATTTCCAACAGACCAAGGAACATCACCTGTATCAAATCCAATGATTAATGGAATTAACCAATAGGAATTTTCTCCATCAGTGACAGGAATTGAATCTAATTCTTTTCCAAACAAATTATAGAGAAAATAAGGATACAAAGCTTCCATTCTTTCGTGAACATCTTTGTATCTCATAACATGGACTGGTTCAGTTGGAAATGAAAGCAAAAAGTTTGGCTCAAATGTCCAACTTATGGGTGGTGAAATGTCTATTCCACCTAAACCTGAATAAATGGCTCCTCCAAGCTCAGCACTTTCTGAACCTCTCGAAGTAGGATAACCAGACCAGGTTTGCTCAAATAGCCCACCCTCACCATAGTAAATCTCTCTTTGTTTGAAAAATTCACTACTATCGATAATTTGACCATCAGTTGCTTCTAGAGTAAGAAATCCATTTGGAACGTGAGTATAGACAAGATGCTCGTTATACCATCTGTTCTCAGCGCTTACAGTTGTTGGTAGAATTGGCTTCATTGAAGCAGTCCAATACAAAGTATTGTTAAAGCGAAGAATATCATTATCTTCAAAGTCTACATATGGAATAAGTCCGATTTCAGGCTTTAATTTGGCAAAAGCTCCTTCCCAATCCCAAACTCGAATTACATCAAGAACATCACTGTTTTTTTGTACATAATTATCAATATTATTTGGAGAAACGGGTGTTAACTTTACATTATGAATATTTTCTTGTACATTATTTAACTCACCAAGATGTCGATTTACTCCAATTTGTTGGGCAGTGTATGGTCCTAAATATTCAATCTTCTTTGCATCAGCAACACTATTGTTAACAGAAACAATTCCTGCGATAATAATTGCAATTGCAACAACTGTTATAATTCTAATGTATACGTCTCTCTTAAACATGTGAGTTAGAACACGTGCTCGAATTCTATCTGCTACTGAAAATGCAATTAATGCAAAACCTATGACAAGTGTACCACCAATCACATATCTTGTATTATAATCAATTTGATCTGTAAAGAAGAGATTAAATCCTATCCAGATTACGGCAATGCCAATTATCCCTTCAATAGTTGAAACATATCTTAGGTATCTAGGTTTTCCTTCAGTAGAGTCCTGAATGTACGAAATTACTACTTGAATAATTTTATGAATTCCAACATACAAAACTAAACGTAACCCAATTGCTGCAAGTACTGGTGAAATCAATATCACCAAAGCAGGAATCATTGGAACAACATTCTCTACTGCATAATTTGGATCAGTATCAGGTGTTACAAAGGGTAGAGAAAATAATTTTGGTATATTTTCTATTCCTAGAGTATTTCCATCAATGAATGACATTGCTGCAAATCCAAACATAATATTTGCAAAGAATGCTCCAAAAAGCAAAATCTTGGTAATTTGCCAGATAACAAATTGTGCAGTAGATATTTTGTAATCTCTAAAACTTTGGATATCACTAGCTAAAGGTTGTTGTCCTCCTTTGGCAAGAAATCCGAGTGCTGTACTAATAGCATACCAGAAAATTGAAGATCTTCTAACAATATTTACACGTACAAGAGCAATTGTAGATAGAATTATTGTAGAGACTAGAGTGTAAAAGAGAGGTTTGGTGAATTGATCACCAAATTCGGTGAAATTCATGGATAAAATTACTCCCTGATTTCCAACTGTGACAAAAATTACAACAGCGATTATGGCTACAATGGCTAATCTGACGAATTTTCCAGCATCAGGAGGAGGTGTCTGCTTATCAGTAGAGGCACTATACAAAATCAAATTTCGTTGTGATTTGGTAAATTAATGTCTTACCAGCAAAATCAAGCTATTGTTGCTAGTTTTTTGCAAACCATATAGACTGCAGCATATGTAGGAATTGTGACTTTTTCATTGGTATATGGGCCAAATTTTTTGTTTTTGAGGGAAAATTCTATTGGACAGTTTGCAAAAACTTCTACTGAGTCATCACTAAGAAAAGATGCTTCAGTGTATGGATCAAACTTTGTTAAATTTTTACAAAGAATTTTTGTGAGACCACTTTTGCTGTTTATAGAACCAGATAATCTAAAAATTCTATGAATATCCATAGTTACATTAGGATCAATTTTTACTCCAATTTTTTCTGAGACATCATCAAGAGTTTTTTGGAAAGAAGGATAACCATTTACAAGCAACTCTGAAATTATTTTTGAGCGTTTTGATTTAGAACCAAACACATGTTTAGAAAATCTTCCTCGCCATCCATTTTCATTAAAATCTGGGAAAGATGAGCGATTTGGTTTGAATCTCTTCATTCCAAATTTTTCAGGAATAGCTCCATTAAACATGATGTAATCTACAAGTTCTGATCTTTCTCTAGAACCAATTTGTTGAAATTGTGAATCACACACATAAACATGAAATCCTTCGTTACCTGAAAAATATACATGAATTTTTTCTTTAGCTATTGCCAGATCATCAATTAGAACTTCAGATAGTTTAGATACTTCAGTTTTTGATGAATCAATACAATTTTTACAAGGTAAAGATTTTTTTTCTATTTTTGTAGAATTACATTTTAAACAGTGATCAGAATTTTTTGAAACTTCATTGCATTCATTACATATTGATACAGTATGATTTTCTCTGCAAGACAAATTAAGATCTTTTGCGTCAATATCAAAAATCAGATCTGCTTCCTTCCATTCTTTTTCATTCATAGGTAAATTAGGAAATGTATAGTATGCATTTGAACAATAAACATCAGATGGAATGTTTTGCATAAATAATAGATGCAATTCCTTATCATCTTTTAATGAGATATGACGAGTCATTCCAGAATTGAATTTTTGATATCCAAATTCTCTTTCAGATGTTCGTTCAGGTGCATGAATTAGATCAAAATGTTCAAAATAATATTTTTTGAACGAGTCTTCTAAGAATTTGATGTCAGTTTCTTTCATTATTTTCTCTTCTTTCCAAATTGTAGTGGATTAATGATATTATCGCATTCTGGAATTGCAAAACAAAGATCTTGTGTTTTTAGTTTCTCACAAGAAGGGCAAATGTATTTAGTTCCACTTCCAGAAGTTCCAGCAAGATGATTGAGTTGGTAAAGTGTAACTCGTTCGTTATAATCAGGAGCATTTTTGAATAATGGTGCAATTTGTTCTACTGATTGACCCTTTGAGAGTAAAAAAGTAGCCAACATGAATCTTCCAGAATGTGGAAGGTTTTCGCCTTTTTCAAGCTCTTCTATTGCATGTTTTATGCATGGAGGATATTCTCCAGTAGTTACAGTAAAAGTAACAAATTTTTTTGATAATGAAACAAGTTTGTTTACTGAATCCTCAAAACCTGAAATCATTGCAGGAGTTTTTGCATTAATAATTTTTGAATTGATGTATGTTCCCAATTCTTTTCTTATCAGTCTAACTGTTTCATGCGGAGTAAGAAAGACTTGTCCATGTTCTACATGTCTGTTGATTAATTTCCATTCTCTTTCATGGAAATTAATTGAATGTTTTAGATAATCAGATACTGGAATTACAAAGTAATCATCAAGTTTCTCAACTTGAACTGAAAAGAGATCATCAATTACTCTGATTGCCAATTCTTTTTTTGACTCGTCTGAAATGTTTGCTAGATCTTTTTCAAGATATTTTTCTGCACGTCTAGCCTCTGCAAGTGAAAATCTCTTGATTAGAGTATGCATACCACTTAGTTTCAATAGTACGATAGCCAAAAGAAACGAGAAAACCTCTCTAGGCAAAGCTGCGTCTTTTGAGACATGATCTCCAATTAGATCAGATTTGTAGATTTTTCCATCTGCTGCAACCTGAATTCGATCAAATGCTTTGTCAACTAGCTGTTTTAGATCAGGATCTGTGCCAAACTGCTCCAGTGTAAATCCCTTATCTTTGAGATATTGACCAGCATCTGCCAAGAAGGGATATTTTGCAATTTCGTCTTGTCCAAGTTCTAGCATGATAGTGATTTACCGAATTTACTTAAAAATCTGGTTTTATAATTTGAACACTAGTTTAAATTATGTTTTTTAGAAAATTATCTAAATGCAGATCGGCTGTCATGTATCAATAGCAGGGTCAATTGACAAGGCAATAGATAATGCCGTTGAAAGAGAATGCTCTGCTTTTCAGATATTTACAAGAAATCCAAGAGGTTGGCATGCAAAAGAACTCATCAATGAAGATATTACTAATTTTAAATCAAAACTAAAAGAAAGTAAAATAGATAGATTTGCAACTTGTGCACATATGCCATATTTACCAAATCTTGCCACTCCAAAAGAAGAGGGATTTGAAAAATCAGTAGATACTTTGGTAAGTGAAGTTGAACGATGTGCACAGTTAGGAATTCCATACCTTGTAACACATCTTGGTAGTCATTTGGGAACAGGTGAAGAAGCTGGAATTAAGAAATTAGTGAAAGGCTTGACAAAAGCTGGACAAACAAAAAATGACGTAATTATTCTATTAGAGAATACTGCTGGTCAGAAAAACTCTGTAGGTTCAAAATTCAAACAGTTAGGAGAAATTTTCAATCAATTAAAACCTGCAAAAAAATTCGGTATTTGTTTGGATACTTGTCATGCATTTGTTTCAGGATATGATTTGAGAACTGAAGAGAAAGTAAAGGAGACTTTTGAAGAATTTGACAAGTATGTAGGAATAAAGAATCTGAAAATTCTTCATCTAAATGATGCCAGAGGTGAAATTGGTTGCAATCTTGATAGACATTATCACTTAGGATTGGGAGGAATTGGAGAGAAAGGAATTGCTGCGGTTGTAAAGTTTGCAAACAAGAAAAAAATTCCAATAATTTTAGAGACTCCAATTGATGATGACAGAGATGACTTTGAGAACATCAGAAAAGCAAAGGAATTTGCGTAGAAATTTATTCAATGGTTGAGTGAGTCTAATAATGGACTATGAAGCAGTTATGAAATTGGCACTTGAGCGTGGATTTTACTTTCCTAGCTGTGAGATTTATGCTGATGCACAAGCTGGATTTTGGGAGTATGGACCATCTGGAGTTAGTTTGAAAAATAAATTTCTTGAATTGTGGAGAAGAGAGTTAATCCGAAGAGATGGAATGCTTGAGATTGATGGTTCACAAATAATGTCTAAATCAGTTTTTGAGGCATCAGGGCATTTGAGTAACTTTGCTGATCCAATAATAAAATGCACAAAATGTAATTCAACATTTAGAGCAGATAGAACAATTGCAGATGTCGCAAAAATTGAAATTCCTGAAAGTGCAGGTTTGGAGGAATTTGATAATGCTATTTCACAAAATAACATAAAGTGCCCAAAATGTAAAGGAGATTTTGAGAAAACAAAGAAGTTCAATATGATGTTCAGAGTTGGTATTGGTCCTGAAGAAGAAGAAGCATATCTTAGACCGGAGACATGTCAATCAATCTTTGTTGATTTTCCCAGACTCTTTAAGACCATGCGAGGAAAACTTCCTTTGGGAATAGCTCAAGTAGGAAAGAGTTTTAGAAATGAGATAGCACCAAGACAGAGTCTGCTTCGTCTTAGAGAATTTTATCAAGCAGAAATTGAAGTCTTTTGCAATCCATCAAAGTTAGATGAGATGGATAAATTCTCAGAAATTCAAGATACAGTGATTAGAGTCCAAACAGATGCAGAACCTATTTCTATGACATGTAAAGAAGCAGTAGAATCAGGTACTATTCCAAACAAGTTTGTTGCATACTATTTGGGAATTTTGACTGAATTTTATGAAAAGACAGGAATAGACATTGCAAAAAGCAGGTTCAGAAAACTTGGTGATAAAGAAAAAGCATTCTATGCTGAAGTGGCATTTGATTTTGAGGTAGAAACCACAATAGGATGGCTAGAACTAGTTGCATGTAACTATAGATCTGACTATGATTTATCCAGTCATGCAAAAAAGAGTAAGGAGAAATTTGAAGTAATGGATAATGATGAAAAGGTTCTTCCTCATATCTTTGAGATTTCAATGGGGATTGACAGGAGTCTTTACACCATCTTAGAGCACAGTTTGAGAGATGACAAGGAACATAAGAGAATTGTTCTATCACTAAAGCCATATCTTTCTCCTGTTCATGTTGGAGTGTTATCTCTAGTCAAAAAGGATGGTCTCAAAGAGAAAACAGATGAGATTTATCTTCAAATTAAAAGAAAATGCGATGCATTTTTGGATCATTCTGGTGCCATAGGACGAAGATATAGAAGATTAGATGAGGTTGGTTCTCCCTTTGCCATAACTGTTGATCATCAAACTCTTGAGGATGAAACTGTAACCATAAGAAAAAGGGATTCGATGGAACAAAGTAGAATTAAGATTTCTGATCTTGATTCTACAATATCTGAATCAATTGCATTTCCATAAATCAATTATACAAGTTTTAGAAATTACTTTGAAAATGCTGTAATGGTTTCAGAGTGATATCTGTATTTTATCTTCACAGAGATGTCTTCCATTGCATGTGCTTGTTGGATAAATCCATCCTCAGTCTCCACAGAAACAGTCCATTGACCAGTAATTGGATCAATGGAAGTTATTGAGAATCTCCATAGCTAACTTTTTTGATTTGACTTTGTCCAGCTGGAAGAACACGAACAAAATCATCAATGCTTATATTTTTTGCAATCTCTTCTTCTAATTTTAAAAATTCAATTCTAATTTTTTTAGCAGCATCTACCATTTCTGTTCCATGTGGTTCAATAATTACATAACAAATAGAATTTTTTTTAATTGTTTCAGTAGGACCGGATGTTAAAACATAATTATCATCTTGTGGAATAATTCCTACAGCTAATCTAAGAGTTTCTGATTTAATAAAATTTCTTTGTCCTTCAATTGAAAATGATCCTTTTGGTAAAAATTCTCCACTCGGTGCTGCTTTTTTTACTTGTTCAGGATTTACCCAATATGCACTTACTCCATACATTCCCTCTCTCCAAGCTCTACTAAAACAAACAGTTGCATGTGCAACTTCATTCATACTTAGTGTTGATGCATTCTCTGCATTTTTTAAAATAAAAAATGGTGAACCAAAAATATCTCCATGAAAGACTTTATCATTTTTTGCAAGATGTTTTCGTATAACTGCAGAGTTTGATGCAGCATCACGTCCTCCAATTGCGAGAAATCCATCAGATGTAAAAAACCATCTATAACGTTCGTACCAACTTTTCTTTCGTATCTCTGAAATTACAATTGCATTTCTTTCAGTTTCTGTTTGACTTTGTAATTTTTCAAGTTTCTTTGCTGTTTTAGTTTTAATTTCCTCGATTGATTTTATTGCAGCAAACTGTCGTTTAGCTTCATTGAATAACATTGATGCAATTGATTGTAATGATGAAGTTGGTTTTATCTTAATTTTTTCGTCTTGAATTACTAATAACGTAATTCCTTTTTCTGTAGTAAGTTTAGCGTTGTTATTAGCAAGAAGTTTCTGTGCATTTGGGTCTTCAATGGAAATAATTCCTTGAGAAACCATTTCAAAAAGGGAATTTGCTACTTTAGTTATGTATTCTGATTTTTCTTTAACAATTTGAATTGCTTTTTCTTGTTCACTTAGTTGACTTTGTAGTTGTTGAATTTTTTTGTTTGAGCTACTAAATTGAATTGATTTACCCTGTTCAACAATACTTTCTGTAAACACTCTATCAAGTCCTTCCATAAATCCAGGAACAGAAGTACATTCCTCATCACTTTCCATTAATCTAACTGGTAAGATCTCAGCTTTATCCCCATAGATAATTACACTATCATGTTTTCCAGTTGTTACATTTGTAACAATTTCTTTTGTTGTTTCATAGATTTTTTTGATTTGTTCGTGACTTAGAGTATTTCCAATCTGTTTTGAATCAAGTTCAGCAATTTTAAAAATTCCTTCAACATATTTTTTTGGCAAACCTAATGTTCTTCCTAACCATTTTCCAGAAGTAATATCTAATGTTTTTAATTGATTAAAATCAGATTCAGTAATGTTAAAAATATCGAGACCATTTTGTGGAGGAGTTGTATATTCTAATCCTACACCTAGTTTTCTATGTCTGACATCTATTGAATGCTGTAGAGCAAGAATTTTCATATCTTTGTTACATATGAGGATGTTACCATCTCCAAAAAATTCCCCTACAATTACAAATTCCTTTCCAAATCCTTCAAATGTGAAATAAGCAATTCTTTCTGAACCAATTTGTTCTACCTTTTTTAATTTCAGTCTAAGCATATCGCTTCGTAACCTCTTAAGCAATCTGTTTGGTTCCATTTGATCTATTTTGACTGAAGTCAACCAAACACCAGATGTTGAAATCATCATAAACAGATCAGGTTTTTCAGTATGATGAAGTTTGAAAAGTATACTGTCTTTAGTAATTCCATAGATATTACTTACATAGTAATCTTGAACTTGTTCAGTAATTTGATTAACTAGATATCTTAATTCTATTCCAGCTAGGGCCATAAACATCAACTAAGAGTCTGAAATTATACTCTTACTATCAGATACGTGCATAAGATACCAAAGATATTAAACATGGTTTAATTGAGTCACGCTAGAAATTTACTTGGCAAAATTCAAAAAGAAAAAATCACAACCGACAAAAGGAACAGATGACTCTAAAAAAGAATTATCTAAAGAAGAAACAAGTAATATTCCGGAAATTGAAAGTGAAACTTCTCCGGAAGCCCCTTCAAGTGAACCAGTGATAAATGAAGCTGAACGAGATGAAAAAGATAGAAAATTAAATAAATTATTTTGGATGCGAGTGGCATTAGCTATAATTGCAGGTACAGCGGCTACTTTCATCTTTGAAGATATTGAAGGTGAAGAAAGAAGATGGTCTTCAATTGGTTTTATGATAATTTTATTTTTTGTTACAATAATGGTTGCAAAAGGAATGAAAATGCAGTTACCACGTTCCGATAGAAAAAAACTTGTAACACAAGGTATAGGAAGTTATATTTTCATGTATTTGTTCACATGGATTCTAACTTACACACTTGTTACATATGTAGGAAGTATATCAAATGGAATTCCTTCACCAATTTCTTGATCTACAAGGAAGAATAGATGATGTGGAATTTTAAAACTCCTGGAATCCCTGATGAACAGTTTGAACGCACAGAGAAAGTTCCAATTACTAAAGAAGAAGTAAGAGTAATTCAAATTAGTAAAGCAAGATTACGTCCTGGACAATTAGTTTATGATGTAGGTTGTGGGAGTGGTTCAATTTCAGTAGAAGCAGCTATTCAAGTTGAATCAACTGGAAAAGTTTTGGCAATAGATTATGATGAAAATGCTATTGAATTAACAAAAAAGAATATTAAAAAATTTGGGCTTGCAAATATTTCATTAATTCATGGAAACGCAAAAGAAAAAATTCCCACACTAGAACCAGTTGATGCAATATTTATTGGTGGTACAGGTAAAGACACTGCTGAAATCGTTGAATTATGTCAAGACAAGTTAAAAACTGGTGGAAGAATTGTGATTGGAACTATATTGATTGAAACTCTCTATACTATTTTGCAAATACTAGATAAATTACAATTTGATTCTGTGGATATAACTCAAGTTACAATCTCAAAGAGTAGAAAGACAAGCACAGGAACTATGATGCTTGCTCGAAACCCTGTAACAATAATTTCTGCAACAAAATCATAATCTAGCTTTTAATTGGGAACATAAACCAGAATTTGTATGACATCTTTAATTGGAATTGGAGTAGGTCCTGGAGATCCTGAATTACTTACGGTAAAAGCAGTAAAAGCTATTCATAATGCAGATATTATCATGTGTCCAGCCTCAAATGAAGATAGGCCCAGTATTGCATTATCTGTAATATCATCAATAATTGATGAATCTAAAAATCAAGAAATTATAAAATTAATTTTTCCAATGACAAAAGACAAAGATGTTCTTGAGCAAACGTGGAAAAGAAATGCAAAGATTATGGCAGAAACAGTTTTGTCAGGAAAAAATGTTGTATATCTCACTGTTGGTGATCCATTTCTTTATAGTACTTGGATCTACATGCACAAAGATTTGAAAGAAAATTATCCTAACATGAACATTAGTGTTATTCCAGGAATTGTTTCGATATTTACATTTGCAGCAAAGGTTGGTGTTAGTGTTGCTGAAGGTGCAGAAAAAGTTGCTATAATTCCATCTTGCTATGATTTATCTAGTGTAAAAGAAATTGCAAAACATTCTGAATCTATGATATTTCTTAAAGATGGAAGATATTTTGATCAAGTAATTAAAGTGCTAAAAGAATCTGGATTTCCTGATGACTCTATATTTGCAATTGGACAGGATCTTGGAACCGAAAATGAAATTATTCGAAAAATGACTTTGGGTGAAGTAAATGATGGAACCTTAACTACAAAATATTTTTCAATATTGGTGGTAAAGCGTGTCTAAAGTTTTTTTTGTTGGATGTGGTCCTGGTGATCCAGAATTAATTACAATCAAAGCTAAAAAATTAATTCAGAAAGCTGATGTAATAGTTTATTCTGGTTCGTTAATTCCAGAACAAATTCTAAAATTTTGTAAAAAAGGAAAATTATATGACGCATCAAAGTTGGTTAGAGAAGAAATTTTTGATCTACTTTACAAAAATGCAAAAAAAAACAAAGCAGTTGTAAGATTACACGATGGTGATCCATCAATTTATGGAGCAATAAAAGAACAGATTGATAATTTAGAAAAAAAAGGAATTGAATCTACTGTTGTTCCAGGAGTTACTGCATTTTTAGCCTCAGCTGCAGCACTAGGAACCCAACTAACACTTCCAGGAGTTACACAAACAATAATTGTAACAAGAGCAGAATCAAGAACCAAAGTTCCAAAACGAGAGAAAATTTCAGAGCTTGCAAAACATAAAGCAACTTTAATTTTTTATCTTAGTATACATCTTGTTTCAAATTTAGTTAAAGAGGCAATTGCAGGTGGCTACAAAAAAACTACACCAGTAGCTGTAGTGTATAGAGCAAGTTGGAATGATCAAAAAATAATTAAAGGGACACTAGAAAATATTGCAAAAAAAGTTAAGAGTGAAAAGATTACAAGGACTGCAATTGTAATTATTAGTGATGTGATAAATCCTAAATCATATGAATATTCAAAATTGTATGATAAAAAATTTAGTCATGGCTATAGAAAAGCTAAAGTCAAATAGATAAAAAAGATACTTTGTTTTTAATTTTTAATTGGATAAGATTTTTTTCAAGCTTAACTGGATCACCTGATGTAAAAATTTTTAATGAATTTCTCTTTGATTGATTATTTTTAATTATTTTAAAAACTTTTTCTGCAACAATATATCCAGGATCTATAAATTGAACATTTGGAAATTCATTTTTCAATAATGATTTTAAAAATGGAAGATGTGTACTAGAAAGAGTTATGGTATCAATTGAATTTTTTGAAATAACATCATTTAGGACTTTTTTGATAATTTTTATACAATATTGTTTGTTTGTAATAAATTTTCCAGACTCTACAAGATTAACAAGATCTGATCCGTTAATTTTAAAAATTTTGTAAGATGTTGAAATTTCTTCTTCTTTAATGTAGTTTGATAATCCTTTACTCTTTATTGCAGACTTTGTTCCAAGTATTCCAATTCTTTTTGATTTAGAAATTTTACGAGCTTCATTTAGAGGTGGTTTTACTCCAATGACTTTGTCAGATGATAGATTCAGTATAAGACTAGGTGTGTTTGATGCCATTACCAAAACATCAGGAGAAAATTGTGCCTGAAGTGTTTTGATAGATTTTTTAATTATTGAGCCTAGTTGTGCTTGAGATTTATTCCCGTAAGGAAAGTTTTGTTCATCTGCAAAATAGATTATGTCAGACTTTGATATTCTTTGAATAGCCTTGATTATGGAGAGTGAGCCCAAGCCTGAATCAAAAACCACAATTTTAGCCATAAATTTTAGGCGTAAACTCTTGCATAATAGTTTGTTAGCTAAATTTAATCCAAAGTCGATCTAAATGCACACAGTCCATTAAGACTAAATTTCTAAATGACCAGTCATGCCAAAATTCGATAAGACTTGGGCTCGACAAGAGACCCAAAGTGTAACTGGCAAACTCCGTGAAGCAGTAAAGCCTCAAGGTGCATTAAAACCACGAATCCAAACTGCAGTAAACAAACTACAAGTCCAAATCTCAAAAATGGACTCTATGTTAACAAAACTGCACGAAAGAGATGCGCAACTCTTTCAGAGAGTCGTGACTGCAATGCAACAACATGATACTAGCACAAGTAGAGTTTTGTCCAACGAATTAGCTGAAATTCGTAAAGTTACAAAGATGCTCGGCAACGCAAGAATGTCATTAGAACAAGTCCAACTAAGACTAACAACGATTCATGATCTTGGTGATGCTATGGTAGCAATTGGACCAGCAATGTCTACAATGAAGGGATTGAAGTCATCGCTAGGAAGATTCATGCCAGAAGCAGACGCAGAATTGAATTCAATGTCCCAGACACTTAATGGACTTATGATGGATTCACTTGCAGGAGACTCATTTAGCATGGAGTCTGATGCTTCAAGTGAAGAAACAGAAAAGATTCTACAAGAAGCATCTGCAGTAGCTGAGCAACAGATAGGAGAAAAATTCCCGTCTGTTCCCTATTCAACTGGACTTTCGTCACAAACCTCTACTTCTACCTTTGAGTAGATTGGAAAGGACGAACGTTCATTCTTTTTATTTTAATTTTTTAAAAAATTATAGCCAAGTATTTTGTAACACAAAAAGTTTAGAAATTTTTTATTGATTATGAGAATGTGTTGGTAAATGTACAGAGTACAATATCTAGATCTGCAGGAGTGAATGTTGTACCGACTAGTGTGCCATTAACTGTACAATCAGAACCTGTTAAAGTAAAGTCAGATGGGATGCTAGTTTCATCAGTGGTGTAAGTAATTCCAGCTTCTAGAGTAATTACTGAAGATGAACCAGTTCTTCCAATTAGAGATTCATAATCGAAAGTTTCTCCAAAGTCTTGTAAGTGTGATAAGAATTTTGGATCACCAGGAAGTTGTGGATCTTCCCAAATGGAATAAAATTTATCATCTGTTCCCAAATTATCAGAGTAAGTACGGAATATTGGTATTCCATCAGTTCCACTTAATGCTTCAAATGATGAATATGTTTGTCCAAAGTCGTTAGAAAATCCCAATTTTGGGAATAGCATTATTAAATTTTGAACAAGATATGGAAAAATTCGTGAGCGGTTATACTAAGCGGAAAATAGAGTTTAGCCCCAAAGTTTTTCTTTGAAAGTGAGTTTTTTGTTTAAGATAAAGTTACCAAGTGCAGCAGTTGCAATAGCTGAAACTAAAGCCAGTGGATATGCAATATTATGAGAATCTACTAACCAAAATACCATTCCTAGTTGTACTAGTGCACCCAATGAGCTAAAAATACTGAATTTTCCATATTGAGATAACGTTTTCTTTCGTGAAAAGTCTCTATCCTCAAATGTCCAGACTTTGTTTAAAATAAAATTAGTAGATATAGATGCAATTATTCCAAATACATTTGCATGAATATACCAAAAGTCAGTTAGCCCAGATGTAAAAAGCATCGAAACAACATAATTGACAGCTAATCCAGAGACACCAACTGTAAAGAATCTTGCAGCTTTTGAAAGAAAACGAACTGAATTGCGTTTTTCATTTGTTGTTTTTATTTTTCCATTTTTGTATAATTTCCATACTGATTTAAAATAATCAAGAACAGTTGAACTATCTAATTTACTTGAACCAAATTTTCTATTTTCAAAAGTATATGGAATTTCTTTTATGTTAATTCCTTTTGTTTTTACAAGAATTTCCAAAAGAAATTTGTAACCTAGTGTGTCAAAATTTAATTCTTTAATAATATTTTTTTTAAACGCAAAGAATCCAGACATTGGATCTTTAGTTTTAACACCTAATCCTTTTTTTGCAATTATAGTTGCAATTTTACTCATTAGTTTTCGCTTAGTTGTCCAACCTTGAATATTTCCTCCTGTAATGTATCTTGAAGCTACAACAAGATCACATTGATATTGTTTAAGGGTTTCAATCATTTTTGGTATAATTTGTGGTGGATGTGAAAAATCAGAATCCATTACAACTATTGTTTCCCCTTTGGCATTTTGAATTCCATTTAGAATTGCAGAAGAAAGTCCATTCTTTGCTTTTCTATGAATCACATCAATAGTGTTTTCTGCAATTTTTTTAATGCTATAAATATAATCTTCTACAATTTTGCCGGTTCCATCAGGAGAATTGTCATCAACTACAATTGTTTCAGTATAGATTCCTTTTGGAATATTAGCGCGAATTGATTTAAGAATACCAATAATATTTTGAGATTCGTTATATGTAGGAATAATAATTGATATTTGAGGATTCTTCTGAGTCAAACCTTACTTCATCTCTACCCTAAAACAAATTAATATTAATTTATAATAAATTTCATGCCTAAGTTATCTTTTGTTCACAAGAATTTTTTAGAAAAATTGTATCTGACATTTGATCTATTACCATCGAAAAATTCCTATTCTTGCTTTAGATTGTACTAGAATTATTGTAAAAATTAGGATTGTAAATACCAGGATTGGTAGGCTCAATTCAGGAAGCGATTTATCAGGAGATATGATATCTCCCCACTTAGATGGAGATGAAATATCAGAAGAATTATCTCTTGTAGAATTTTCAGGCCATGAATAAAATTTATCTAAACTGGCATCATAAACTGAAAGATATAATCCATAATTATCTGAACGTTCTAGTAATTGAATTGGAATTTTAAATTCATAACTTGGATGAGGTGTTTTAGTATAACGATCATTTTCATCAGATACAGAACTAATTGCAATAAAATCATCAGGATTAGAAATTTTATTCATGGATATAGATTCATCTAAAGAATTACCTTGAAAAATAGAACCTTGATCATTTCCTAACAAAACAGAAAAACAGAAGTCGTCAATATCATGAATTTCACTTTTATTGTTTTTTCCATCTAAACAAACAGTTGCTTCATCCATTTTTTTATCAAGTGTCAAATCATTTACAGGATCAACAAAAACATAAATGTAATCTCCAAAATGAGCTGTCCACAGATGTATTACCATTTCTCCTAGGAATCGATAACAGAACATTAGCAGACGCATCAGACGATACAGATGCTGCATGTTCTAAGGATGGTTCCGGTGCTGGTCAAAGTGGTGGTGGAGAAATGGCTAGAAGACTAGTAATTCCAACAGCAACTCAAGCATCAGGTGCTACATCAAGCGCTGTTGTAGAATTAAACACTGCAATTCCATTCACATTTGATACCAGTAATGCAACTGATGTAATTGATCAGGTGTATTCAACGCCAATTATCAAGGTTCAGTTACCAATGGTCAATGTTACGGAGGAACTTCCCAAACAGCAACTACTGACTTCAATATGTTCTCAAGACAACTACTTAATGGTGTCACTGGAATTTCAGTAAGTGATGGAGATAGTCTCTCTGTTAAATGGACAATCACAGTAGGATAAGATTATTATTTTTTTAAAAGTAATCTTGTCTTTTTATTTTTAACTTCTTAAAGATTTTTCAGCTTGTAGTATTTACAATTTCTTTTAATTTTACACACATCACACATTGGAGATATGGGTTTGCAGATGTTTTGACCATACATTACAAAGGTATCATTAATGTCAAGCCAAAATTTTTTTGGAATCTTTTTCATCAATTCTTGTTCAGTGTCTTCAGGAGTTTTAGTATCTACCAAACCCAATCTATTTGAGATTCTATGAACATGAACGTCAACTGGAATTGCAGGCTTTTCATAAGCATATACTAATACACAGTTAGCAGTTTTCCTACCTACGCCAGGCAGTTTAACTAGCGTTTCCAAGTCATCAGGCACTATTCCCTTATACTGAGAATCAATGATTTTTGCTACCTCTATGATTCTCTTTGATTTTACATGGTAAAATCCAATGGATTTTATGATTTTTTCAATATCTTTGACTTTGGCATTTGCCAAAGATTTAGCATTTTTGTATTTTGAAAATAAAACTTTGCACACTTTTGTTGTACTTTCATCTTTAGTGCGAGCTGAAAGAATAGTACCTATTAGAATACTAAATGGACCGCCAGTCTCTACCTCATGAAGTTCTCTTAATGCAGTCATTCTGGGTGGTTTAACTGAATTCATAGTAGACATCATTCCGCGTAAAATTTTTTCCATATTCATGTAATATTTTACGTACAAGTATTATATCTGTAATAACTAACATGTCTCGTGGAATTAACTAGAGGAGAAGAATCTGCATTAAAAGGTGAACAAGGCGAAATTATGCAGATGGCATATAGAATTTTAGTTGCAACAGGTGAAGCAACAGATGCAGAAAGACTCGTTCCAATAGAATGGGCCCATCTATCAGGAGTTAATTACAATACAATTGGCGATGCAGGAGAAGAATTATTATCAAGTATTAGTAAAAATGCAAGAGTTAAAGTAAAAACAACTTTGAATCCAATGGGATTTGATATAGATAATGTTTCAAATTATAATTTAGATGAAAATTTTATTTCAAAACAACTTTCAATTAAAAACTCTTATGAAACAATGGGTGTTATCCCATCATTTTCATGTATTCCATATGAAATATTTGATATACCAAAAGAAGAAACTCAAGTTGCATTTGCAGAAAGTAATGCTGCAATTCATGCAAATTCTTATGATCATCTAAAAACAAACAAAGAAAGTTCTTTTAGTGCACTTGCAAGTGCAATTACTGGCAAGAGTCCATATTCTTCTTTACGAAAAGAAGATTCACCTAATCTTACAATTAGAATGAAAGTGAATGATCCAAATGAGTTAACCTATGGAATGCTAGGATTTTTTGCAGGAAAGGTTGGAGATACTTCTGTAAACATATCAGGTCTAGGAGAGATGGATAGACGTCAATGCAAGGCCATGTGTGGAGGTATGGGAACTTCTGGAACTTGTGCAAAATTTCGTTTTGGAGAAGGAGATGCAGGTTGTGAAAAAGTAGACTTTGATGAGAAAGAGATGCAAAATGTTCATGATGAATTAAACACTGCAGAAAAAGGAGACTTGATTACTCTTGGTAGTCCTCAATTAGGATTAGAAGAAATTTCAGATCTTACTGCCAGGCTTAAAGGACGATCTTTTAAGAAGAGATGTATGATATTTTGTCCCAGAACCGTAAAAGAACAGGCAAGAAAAATAGGATATGCAAATGAATTAGAACGTGCAGGATGTGAAGTTCTTTCAGATTGTTGTACATGTCTAACACCATTAATCAGTAAAGATGAGGTTGATGCAGTTACTACAAACAGTATCAAAGGTGCATTTTATCTAAAAAATTCTAATGGTGTTGATGTAAATCTAAAACCATTATCACAGATAATTGAAGATGAAACAAGTTGAGGAAAATTCTAGTTCAAGGTAAAGTTGAAGGAATCATACTAAAATCAGAAGCATCGATTAATTTTCTTGGTACAGTAGACAAGAAAACAGGAATAATTAGTGATAAGAGTCATGAATTATTTGAAAAATCAATTAAAAATTCAGTTTTAGTATTTCCATCAGGGGTTGGTAGCAGTGTAGGTGCATATACTATCTATTCGATCAAATCAAATAATTCTGCACCACTTGCAATGATTTGTCAAAAAGCTGATCTTACAGTTGCAACAGGTTGTGCACTAGCTAACATTCCACTAGTGATTGTTTCTGATGAAGAGTTTTCATCATTTCAAAATGGGCAAAAAATTTCTTTAGATACAAAATCTGAAAATCCAATTTCAATTATTCAGTAAGAAAAATCAATTATCGTTTTTTGGTAAAAAATAGAATACCTACTATAGCAAAAAGACCTATTGCAAGAAAAAATGGATACAAGGCAAAGATATTATCTGCAGGATCACCTGATAGAAACTCTACAATCATGCTTCCAGAAGTTACTGCAGGAGGATCAGTAGAGCCCTCCAGTCCATGAACAGAGTAAGAATCAATTGCAAATACATCAATAGCTAAATTGGTAACAACAATTCTTCCTCCGTTGTTGACAGTTAGTCCTGCTCTATCAGTGTAAGATATGAGTACTTTAGCCTCTGGATACCACCCTCTATCCAAATCTCTAAAAACTACAATGTATCCTTCCTTTGGAGTTTTAACTGCAACCCATAATTTGTTATCAGGTTGTGAACCCATTCCAACTTCAATAAATTCTGTTGCTGAAAGATCTTGATTATATATTCTAATAACAGCATCTTCATTTGGATTTGCATAAAGTAGATTGTTATCAATTGTTACTTGCCAGCTAACAACATGAACATCATCAAGCGATATAACTGGTGCATCACGTAAAACTATGTTAAATTCCTGTGCAGGGATTTCTATTGTATCAATAATTACTGAAGGATTATTCATATCTTGAGCAAATGCTGGAGTGATAAAAAATCCTGTAAGCAAAACTATTGCAAATAAATATTTCACAAGCTAGAGCAAATTTAATTTAATAAATATCTAATCTACAAAAGGTTTTGGATGATCTAAAATTACTTTTGCTACTTCTGGTCTTAGAATAAATTCAGATGGGGATTGTCCATTTTGAATCATCTCTCTGAGTTTAGTTCCACTAATCTGCTCTTTTGCATCATCATCATGTGGACATGCCTTTGGAGTTGTGTATGTAAGACATTTCTTGCAATAGAAAAATGGTGGGAAAAATACTGGTGAGATTTCTAATTCTGGATAGTCAGCAAAGATTTTTTGTGCAGCAAATGGATCATAAAATTTTCCTACACCTGCATGGTCTCTACCAATAATGATGTGGGTACATCCATAGTTTTGTCTCATAATTGCATGATGAATTGCCTCTTTTGGACCAGCATACTTCATCTCAGTATGTAATGTTCCAAGTTTGCATCTATTTTCTGGATAGTATAATTTTATCATGGTTTCATAGCATTTTACAATAACCTCATCAACAAAATCACCAGACTTTTTCTTTCCAATAATTGGATTAACAAATACTCCATCACGTGTTGTAATTGATGTCTTTTGTAGCATTTCATGTGCAACATGTGGAGGATTTCTGGTTTGAAATGCACAGATGGTCTTCCATCCTGCTTGTGCAAATGCTTCTCTTGTTTGTTTAGGAGTTAGTCTATTTTTTCTAATTTCAGTCTCTTCTGGTTTTTGAATATAGTCAATCTTTCCACTTACTAGATAATCCTTCATGGACATTGTCTTTGCAACACCTGGATGAGATGAGTCAGTTGTTCCATAGACTCCTTGTACAGTCTTTTCTTTATCAAAAGAATATGTTTCCTCAACATGCAATACTGCAACACCAGCTCCTTGAGGATTTTTCAATAGTACATCTCCTGATTCTTTCATTTTAGAAGCAGTAGACTCATCAACATCAAGAACAGTTGGAATGGTCCAAGCTAAATCATTTGCTAATCTTCCTCGTGAAACAACACTTTCAAAGTCTTGTTGTCCCAAGAATCCCTCTAAAGGACTAAAAATTCCATCTGCTATATTTTCAACATCATTTGCAAGATCCTCACTAATTGTAATTGAGAATAATCCAGTAGGATCAACTTTGGTAATTCTATTAACTAATACTCCACCGTGTGGTTTAATTGAATTATTTTCTGACATGTAAATCCTCTATTTGTGGTCTATATGAAGGCCACACTCTTTGTTTCCATCTTCTTCCCACCACCATCTTCCTGCTCGAAGATCTTCTCCAGGTTTTATAGCTCGTGTACAAGGCTCACAACCAACACTTGGATAACCTTTCTCAAGAAGACTGTTTTGTGGAAGATTATTCTTTTTGATATATTCTTGAATTTGATCCCAAGTCCAATCAATTATTGGATTAATCTTTAGCATTCCTCCATGTCCATGGTCTAGTTGAAAAATTGTACCATTTTCTCGAGTTTTGGTCTGATCACGTCTCAATCCAGTAATCCAACCATCTAAGGTACTCAGCATTCTATTAATTGGATGTACTTTACGAATTTCACAACACAATTTTCTATTCTCTACACTTTCATAGAATAGATTCAATCCCTTTTCTCTAACCATATCTTCAACTTCTTTGGTATCAGGAAATAGTACTTCAATTGAAATATTGTATTTTTTTCGTACAACATCCATAATGTCGTAGGTTTCTTGTGGTAGTCTTCCAGTATCTAACGTAAAGAATCTAAATTTTGGGTTAATTTTTAGCATAATATCCATAATTACTGAATCTTCTGCACCAAAGCTTGATGCCTTTGCAACTTTAGGGTGAAGGTTATCTGAGACCCATTGAAGTGCCTCTTCAGCAGTCTTTATTCTTGAGTTAAGATCATCTACTTGTTCTTGTGTGAATTTTGTCATATTTTCACTTAAAGTATTTGTTTTATATTGATTACCCGAGTTTTATCCTAAATTATAAACAAGTAGATTTCAAAATAGAAAATATGAATGAAATATCATATGTTGTAGTTTTTCCAACTATATTTTCAAGAAATAAAATTTCACATCTAATTACAAATATAAAAAAAATTCTTAAAATAAAAAATCAACAATTCAAATCTGTAAAACGTGATGGTGATGTGATTTTGGTTGATGCAAATGATCCTGTATTTGCATCATCTGCCATCAATTTACTTTTTGGAATAGAAAAAATTGCAATTGCAAGACATATAAAAAATAATTTTCAAGATATTGTTTCTGAGATTACATCTGTAGGTGGTAATCTACTCTTAAAGGGAGAGAAATTTCTAGTAAAAGTTGAAGGGGTATCAAAAGGATTTCTTACAAAAGATGTAGAGATTGCAGCAACATCAAATATAATAGAAAAAAAATCAAATTTAGGAGCTCGTCCTGGAACAGAAGAAGATTACGATAAATTATTGTATACATATTTAACAAAAAATAATGCATACATCTGTATTTTTTCAGATAAAGGTAAGGGTGGTATTCCATATCAATCACAAAATCAGAAAACAATTTGTGCAGTATATGATGAAATATCTGCAGTTTCTTGTTTTGAGACAATAAAACAAGGTTATGATACTAAAATCATAGTATGTTATAGACAAAAATCAGAATTAATGAATTTGGCCAAAATAATTAATCAAATAATTCCAAGATTAGTACAAGACAGGATTGAATTAGAATTTTATCAATTAAAAATAAAACCAAATGGAATTAAAAATTACTTGATCTATGTAAATTCAATACTAGAGATAATGCTGCAACATTCAAACAGCCGTATATCATTAGCTTTATCACCATTAGTATTTTCTACAGATTTTATTGATAGTTCATTAAAGCGTGTATTTGAAAAAAAGAAAATTCCAATAATTCCACTTGCTGGAGTAGACACCAATTTGTTTGATGAAGCAAAAGAGATTGGGTTGGAAAGAAATGTCAAAAAATTGGAAAAAATAGTCACAATCAATTCAAATGAAATTCCAGTTTTTTCAAAAAAAGAAGTAGGATCTGCACTTAAAACAAAGAAAAAAATTTCAATTCAGGTAGGACCTAACAATCTTCATGATATTTTAGATTCACTAGAGGAAAATCACTGAGAATTTAAACGGCATATTTGGTTTCATATTGTGCTCAAAATAGGAGAATTCATCTATCCATGGGGAAGTGGTCATTATTCTCGAATGATGAGGTTAAATGACGTATTAGGAGACTACATAAAAGAAGACTTTGATGTTCATTTTTCAAGCAAAGATCATGTTTATGAGAAATTATTAAAAAAATTTCCAAATGAAAAAGAAAAAATTCATGAGATCTTAATGCCAACACCAATTGATGGTAAATTTGGGCCAAGTGTTTCAATGTCGTTAATGAATTTGTTATTACCAGTTTCAAAGAACCCTCCATTGGTAAGACAGATTGCAAACTATTTGAGAGAGGAAAGAAAACTCTACAACAAAGAAAAATTTGATCTTGTAATCAATGATGGAGATATGGGTTCAAATATTTTGGCAAAAAATCGAAACATACCAAGTTTGTTTGTAACAAACCAATTTAGACCTAAACTGTACAATTCAAGATCATATCTGTATCCATCATTAATCTTTATTGCAAAACAAATTGTTAAAGCATCAAAAATTCTTGTTGCAGATTCACCACCTCCATATACTGTTTGTGAATATAATCTAAATTTTATAAAAGAAGCAGAAGAAAAGGTAACTTATGTAGGATATTTTACAAATAATAAACAAATCAAAAAAGAAGATAGTTCGGATCTTGAAAAATTAGTTGAAAATAATGAATTTGGTTATTGGATGAGAACTGGAAACAAATCAACTAATGATGGAACTGGTCAGCGATATGAAGAAGCATTTCATCAAGATGAGATGAGTAATGAAAAAAGAATTGTTTCACATGCAAGAAATGATTCAAACATAGATTCTGTTATAGGAAAAGATGGAAAGAAATATTCAATTTCAGAGGCTTTGGATAAAAAGATAGATTGGATACAAATTGATATTGGTTTTCTTTCAGAACAAGAAAAAGATACAATACTGAATTTGTGTAGATATGCAGTTGTCAATGGTTCTCATACTGTAATGGGTGAGATTATGGGTGAAAAATCAAAACCAATAATTGGAATTCCAATTTATGATGAGCACACAAATAACATTAGATGGGCAGAGGAGAAAAATCTAGGTGTACTAGCCATAAAAACAAAGCAAGTAACTCAAGCAATCTCCAAAATTAAAGAGAATTATGAAGAATTTGAGGAACATTTGAGTGAATTTTCAAAGAATTTTGTTCCTAATGGGGCAAAGAATTCAGCAAAGATTGCGGCTCAAACTTTGGAAGAAAAGAGATAATACATTATTTTTTGAATTTTGTTTATCTGGCACGCGGGATTTCGATGGGCGAACGGACCGCAAGGGATGATGAAAAAATCCGCGTGTCAGATTAATATCGATCAGTTATGAGTGTGGGAACGCTTTTATGGAAAAAATCTAGCCAAATCAACAGTGCCTAATTGTCCAGAGTGTACAGCAAGAGAGAAAAAGAAGATTATAGTAAAATATGAAGCAGAAACTGCTGAGGAAAATAGAGGCAGAGACGATTTATACAAATTGTTTGATACAATTGAAATTCCAATGAAAATGGATTCTGCTACAAAGCATTTCATTTGTAAAAGATGTGGATTATACGCAACAAGAGAACAAGTATCAGACATTAGATACAAACTAAATCAAAGAGAGAAAACACGTGAAGATAAACATGATGACTATTTAGAATGGTGGTCAAAAAGTAAAAAAGAAAAAGCAGAAAACTAGAGTAAATTTGATATGGTAAAAAAGAAAGAAGATGAAATTCCTGATTGGGTTTCTGATGAAATTCAAAATGCAAAATTTAAGAAACCAGAAGAGATGAAAAAAAGTGGATACATTCTTGAATTTTATAATGCAGATAACAAAGTAGATGTGCAGTTGTATGATCCTATAGAAGATGGAAGACATATTGTTACAATGGACTTGGTAAAAAAGATAAAAATTGATGATTTGGTTAAGGGAGAAGTTTATGAGTTTGTTTTTGATCAACATAAAGCTCCTATAAGCAAAAAAGCTTCAGAATATCTAGACAAAGAAAAAGAAATTGAGATGACTGCAATTTACCAATTTGAATTAAAATCACTAGAATTGTTAGAGGTAAGCTCTAGTGGGACTGCAGATGACGACGCAGAAGAATAAAGCTAGTCTTTTGTAGAATCTAATTGTTTTTTGAAAGATTTTCCCAATATAGGATTGACAAAGTAAGGAAATGTATGCTTCATCCATACTGCTCCACGTACTACAGATGGAACTATGATTTCCAGTCTTGGAGAGTTTGCTGCCTTCAAAATTGCTTTGGCTACTGCTTTAGAACTAAGTGACATTGGAGAGTATTTTGGCATTTTTTCAAACGAAGAATGATCAAAAAAATCAGTTCTAACCATAATTGGACTAACAACAGTAATTCCAACTCCGGTATCTTTTAGCTCGTACTTGAGACCCTCAGAGAATCCCAACATCGCAAATTTAGATGCACAATACGAAGCGATTCCAGGCAAACCAAAGCTTGCTGCAACAGATGCAACATTTATGATATGAGCAGATTTTTTCTTTAGCATTGATGGTAGAAAATTTTTGATGCAGTAAATCATACCAAAGTAATTTGTTTCCATCTGGGATTCTATCTCATCTATACTAAGATCAGATACAGAACCATAAATTGCAAAACCAGCATTATTTACCAAAATATCAATAGAATCAAATTTTTCTAAAACCATTTTTGACATTTCTTTTACTTGATCTTTTTTTGAAACATCACATTGACAAACTAGTACAGATGTTTGAAATTCTTTTAATTCATTTTCAACTTGTTCAAGTTTATCTTTTCTTCTTGCAACTAAAATTATGTTAGCTCCTAGTTTTGCAAATTCTATTGCTGTTTGTTTACCAATTCCAGATGATGCACCAGTAATTAGAACCATTTTACTTTTGAAATCCACAAATTAAAAAAATCGTTTAAAGATAAAGTGGTTTCTATTGGATATTTTTCCATATAAATAAACTAGCGATGAATTATTTTATTTTTTTATCAGTGCTATCTGAAGTTTTCTTTGGAATCTTACTTAGAGCCAATTTAACCAACAAGAGCCAGGTTATGCCTATAGGCACATAATAAGTTGCAATTCTCCAACCAATTACTGCATCCCATGCTAAACTTCCTTCAGGGATTTCTAAATTAAATGGATTCAGATTATGCAAATATGCAACAATTCCAAATTCAGCTAATCCTGAACCACCAATAGTAATTGGCATGTTTCCAATTGCATTTGCTCCCATTACTGCCATAATTGAATCAAATGCATTAATCACATATCCTGTTCCCATAGCAATTATCATAAATGATATTCCATAAAATGACCAAGAAACAATTGATATTAGAAATGAAATTGTGAATATTTTTCTTGATTCAGTAGTCTTTAGATTTTTTCTGCTCATCATACATATTTCTTCCATCCAAGTATTTGCTTGTTGAACATATTTCTCACCTTTTTCTTTTCCAATTCGTATGACCAAATCAGAGCAAACTTTTGGTATTAGAATAATTCTTTTAGATGATAAGAAGAATAGGGTAATCCAAAGTATAGTTACAATTAAACTAGTTATCATAATTATAGTACCAACTACATATGCACCATGCATGAATGCAAGAATTCCTGCCATAATTGACAATAAGCCTGCAGCAAGAACTTCGGTAACTATATCCATTATTGCAATCCAAGTTGCTTTTGCAGTTTCAACTCTTTTCTTTTTCAAATAATATATGACTACAAATTCAGCTCCAATAAACATCGGAGTTGTAAATTTGATAAACTCACTTCCAACTCTTACACCAATTAGATTCCAAACAGAATCAAACTTTGGCAGATATTTTCGTGTGATATATACAAATTTTATTCCCTGCAAGCCCAGTTTCATCATCATTGCAGCAATAGCTCCTAAAAATGGCAAAATTCCAATTGCCAAGACATCTTCAATGTTTATGTCAAATTGAATAGCAATAATGAAAATAGGGATTAGAGTGATAGGTATGGCTACAAGTCTCCAGTTCATTTGATGATTTTTTTGAATAATCAAATAATAAAGTTGATGAAATTATAGTCATCAAAAATTGTATGCCTAATTTTAGGCGTAAAAATGTGAGTTAATCGATGTTTTTTTGTTGATTTTGAAGTTCTTGTTTGATCTCAGCAAATAACGGATCTAACATGTCAAAATCTGAAAGATTTCTTTCTTGTAGTAATTTTACTACCAGATCTTTGAGATGAGCTTCTTTTTCAGATATAGTTTGAATCACAAATGAAATAGAATTGAATTAGTTAAAGATCTGATGGAATTTTATCTGATTTTTCAATACCAATTTGGTATCTTCTAAGAAGAAATGATAATCAAGCTAGTTTGAAATATAAGCAAAGAAAGAAAATTAGACAGGATTGAAGTCAATTTTTATTTCTGGTACAGCTGGTGCAGGAAAATCATTGCTTACATCAAAGTTATACGAATATTATATAAAAAACGGAGCATTTGCAGCTATTTTGAATTTAGATCCAGGTGTCGAAAGTTTACCATACACTTGTGATATTGATGTAAGAGACTATGTGGATATTGTGTCTATAATGCAACAATATGATCTTGGTCCGAATGGTGCTTTAATAATGGCCAATGATTTGATTGCATCAAAAATTGATGATATCCAAAATGAGGTAAATAGAGTAAATCCTGATTATCTAATTGTTGACACACCTGGACAAATTGAATTGTTTGCATATCGTTCTAGTGGACCTTTTCTTGTAGAGAATATTTCATCAGAAGAAAAAACAAGTATATTTCTTTTTGATGGTGCATTGATCACATCACCAGTAAATTTTGTTTCAATTGCACTTCTTGCAACATCAATAAGACTACGTTTGAAATTATCAACAATTAATGTATTAACAAAAACAGATCTAATTGGTACTAAACTAAAAGATATACTACGATGGACAACAAGTCTGAGTACGTTAGAAAATGCAATTGCTAAAGAGGCAGATGGGGAAACCTATACTTTAACTACAAATATTTTACGAGGTTTGAATCTTGGTGGATTTGCACAAGGATTGATTCCAGTTTCAAATGTTACAGGAGAGGGTTTTGTGAATCTTGAAGGTGCCCTTAGTAGAATTCTTAACTTGGGTGAAGAGGTAGAAGATTAGTTGGTCTCAAAGATTACCATAAAGGCACCATCATCTACTGCAAACCTAGGTCCAGGATTTGATGTATTTGGATTAGCAATAGATGCATTTCATGATGAAGTAACATTAACCAAAACAAAAAGTGGAATTACAATAATTACAGATGACAGTATTCCAATGAATCCTGAAAATAATACTGCAGGATTGGTTGTAAAAAATATGAAAAGAAAATTCAAAATCAAAGATGGTGTTGAAATTAAAATCAAAAAAGGAGTTCCTGCAGGATTTGGAATGGGAAGTAGTGCAGCATCAGCGTCAGCAGCTGCTGTAGCATTTGATAAACTCTTTGGACTCAAGCTTGATGGAAACTCACTAGTAGAATTTGCAGGTTCAGGAGAAAAAGCTAGTGCAGGCTCGGTTCATTTTGATAATGTTGCTGCTTCTGTTTTGGGAGGGTTTGTGATTGTAAAGACAAATCCTTTAGATGTAATTAGAATAGAACCTCCAAAAAATCTTAGAATGTGTATTGCAGTTCCAGATGTTGATGTTCCAGAAAAGAAGACAAAAGTATCAAGAGGGGTAATTCCAAGGAGAATCAAGTTTACAGATAGTATTTTGAATCTATCAAATGCATCAGCGATTATTGCAGGATTTATGAAAAGAGACCCAGAGTTGATTGGAAATTCAATTAAAGATGTGATAGTTGAGCCTGCAAGACAACATATGATACCAGGATTTGCTAAAGTCAAGCAAAATGCCCTAAAAGCTGGAGCATTTGGTGTTACAATAAGCGGAGCAGGACCTTCAGTAATTGCATTTTCAAAAAGTTCTGCTAATTTAAAAAAGATCAGTTTATCTATGTCAAAAGGATTTTCATCTAGAAAAATAAAATGTAAAATAATAATCTGTAAACCAAGTAAGGGTGCTGCAGATAAGAGAAAATAATTTTAGTGTGATTTTATGAAAAAAGCAGTCATTGTATTTAGTGGAGGAATTGACTCTGTTTGTGCAGTTTCATTTTTGAAATCAAAGTATGAGTTGTACGGTATTACGTTTTCATATGGACAAAAGGCAAATAGTGAAATTTTAGCAGCAAAATCTTTTGCAAAAAAACTTGGATTAAAACAGCATAAAGTAATTGATATTGGTTTTATGAAAGAATTGTATGGTGATTCTAATGTTTTAACAAGCACAAAAAGAAAAATTCCAAGTAAATTTGAGTACTCAATTGTAGTTCCAATTAGAAATGCAGTATTTCTATCAGTTGCATCAGCATGGGCTTTTACACTTAATGCTTCATTGGTTGTATACGGTGCTCATATTGGAGATAAACATTATCCTGATTGCAGACCAACTTTTACAAAAAAACTAGAAGCTGCATTTAATCAGGGAGAGCTTGATGGAATAAATTCAGGATTACGAAAGAGTATCAAGATTTGGTCACCTTATCGTGAAGGATTATCAAAGAAGGATCTGCTAAAAGCAGGAATGAAGGTTTTGGGTAATTCCATCTTTAAGACATGGAGTTGTTATTCAAATAAAAAATATCATTGTGGGGTTTGTGAATCTTGCAATAACAGAAAAATTGCGTTTCAGAAAGCTGGTATTACAGATATGACAAAATATCTTAAATAATTCTAGTATCTATTTCTAAGAATTTTCTTTTTTAGAATAAAACCTCTAATTCCAATATACCAAACTAAGAAGAACGTTCCAAAAATTCCTGTGATCACATAGTTATGTATGTCTACAGGGAGTTCTCCAAGAGAGTCAGTAATTTTAACTGCTGCTAGAAAAGAGAGTACAATTAGAAGTACACATTCTGCCGCATACCATATCCAGTGAGGAAATGATTCCTTTGGAATGTGAATATTTGGATGTACTACCATATTTGTAATTGAAAAGATAGATTATTTAATTTTTGTATATTCTAAAAGTAAGAGTCTGAGGCACGTTTTTTGATAAGTGCCATTATGATCGCTTTTTCCTCTTTATTTTCATAAATTCCTCGAAATGCTGATGAAGAAAGCATTGCATTATTTCTAACACCACGCATTTTCATGCAAAGATGTTCTGCATCAGCAAAAACTACAACGCCCTTAACGCCTTGAGAATATAGTTCATCTGCAATATTCTTAGTTAGTCGTTCCTGAATTTGTAGTCTCTTTGAATATTTTTCAACTAGTCTGACAAGTTTTGAAATTCCAAAAACTTTGCCATTTGGTGAGTAAGCAATGTGAATTTTTCCAAAAAATGGCAACATATGGTGCTCACACATTGAATAAAATTGAATATCACGTGCAATAACTACATCAGAATCTTCTGAGAATTGCACAGCTAATTCTGAATCAGAATCATACCCTCCAAAGATTTCTTTGTACATATTTGCAATTCTTTCAGGAGTCTCTCGTAATCCCTCACGAGTAGGATCCTCCCCAACTTCAATGATTAATTCTCTTACGAGTTTTTTTATACGTTCTTTGTCCATTTGATATTTTCACAGAATTTTTCTAGTATTTGAACCTAATCAGATTTTTAGGCAGATAGTAGTGTTATGGGGCTCCAATGAATTTGTGTAACTGAGGAACTACCTTGACATCAATATAGTGCGGATATACTATATCATACAAATTCAATAAAAGATCCAATGATGGTTCAGAAATACCATAAGTAGGCTGAATAATAAATCCATCAATATCATCTTTAGAAATAATATTAAAAATTTGATTTGTTAATTCTTCAAAATCATTTAACTGAGTTTTTGAGCTAACTACAATTTTGATGTAAGTTGTTTTCTTTGCATTTACAGATGACTCAAGACATTTCATTGCATGAACTATTAATTTTTCATAGTGTTTAGAATCTACAAAATCAGAATCTTTTGTTTTAAATTCAATTTTGATAATATCAAAAAAGGGTAAAACATGATTAAATCTATCAATATCAAAACATGATGATTCAAGATACGTAGGAATTTTTTTATCTTGAATATGCTTTGCAAGTAATGCTACGGCTTCGTGCTGAATCAATGGATCGCCTCCTGTAAAATTTACTTTGTAAGTTTGGTTTTTGAGATTAGAATCAATTAGTTGGGTTGCATCTTCAATTGTATATTCTGTGCCAGAATCAAGGGGAAGAGATTCTATGGTATCACAATAAAAACAAGTGAAAGGACATCCTGCAAGTCTAACAAAAAGGGTCTTTGTTCCATAAAGAATACCCTCACCTTCAACTGATGTAAATATCTCAAATAGTCTTACTTTCAATAAATAATAGTAGTTTTTTTCATTATTTATTCAATGAGTTTCTAATGCATCGAAGGTTCTTTTGAATAGAATAATCCAGAAATAAAGAATACTACTCCTAGGATTCCAATAGTGCTTCCAACAAGTTCTATTTGATTTTGAAAATATTCTTCCATTGGAGCCCATAACCATGCCATCAAAGCACCAACTACAATCATTGGAATTCCTACCCCAACTATAATTGCTTTAGATGCCATGCTCAATTCTGTTTAGAAAATATATATGAAGTTTATGATAATCTATCAAAGAGAATTTTTAATTTCTTGTAATTGTTCTGCCAAATTTCTTAGAAGATCGTTGGCTGCATCAAACTCACCTTCATACAAATGCTGTTTAATACTTTCAAGTGTACCTAGAGCATCATCTAAATCATCTTGATCTACTCCATCTTCTTGAGATAGTCCAGATAGAGTTTTTTCAACTTGTAAAACTCTAGATTCGAGTCCATCATTTTCTGTTAATTCAAACTGATCCTTAATTGACATAATTTTCCTAATTTCCTTGATAATTTCTCTTGGATTATCTGCAGAAGAAAGATTTTCTTTGGCTGTTTCTAGTTTTTCTATAATCTCATCTGCAACACCCTGTTTTTTGGCATTTTCTATTAATCGATCAAGTTGTTCTAGATATTTCTGAGCATATTCTTCAGCACGTTGAGATTCATGTCTTGATGCTTCTTCATGAAGTTCTCTTTTTACTTCCTCTATAGTTTCTTTAATTTCATAAAGGGTTTCTAATGCTAAAGCAAATTGATGATCACTGATCTGTTGTCTTGCTTTAGCAAACAATTCATCGAGTTCAGAAAAATCAATTAAAGCATTATGTTTTTCAGCAATTGTTTTTAGACTGTCAACATATCCTTGCAATCTTTGAAGAAGATTTGATGGATCTTTAACATCACTTCTTACAGAATCTGTTTCTGTTTGAGGTATAGTATCAGATGTTACTAATTGCCTAGAAATTTCTGTGAAAATTTTCATAGCGGAAAGAAAATGTTCCTCTGCAGAACCAGTATTATCACTTCTTAATGCTATTTCTAATGCATTGACCTCTTGTGTTCCCTCTTCAAATAATCTCTTTACTTTATCTGATGAATCAGCAGAGATCTGATTATGAATTTGTTCTTGTGCACGTTTTGCAATCTTTAGAAGACTTGTAGTATCATCTTGAGCAGAAACGTTACTTGTCATGCCTCCAAGAGCCATACTTGCAACTAAAATCAACAGACCAAAAGATGTTATATTTTTCATTCTTCTTCCTCCATTTCTTTCTTCAATTTTACTAGATTTTGCAAGTCTTTTTTGGTAATTTCAATGATTCCTTGTCTTTCTAATCGTTTTACTGCTCTCCACATAGTAGTTCTGGGTTGAAGGAATTTTTTTCTTAATTCACTTTCCAAAGCTTGTCCTCCATTTTCAGAAATAAATTTGATAATTTCTTTGTCATCCTCACGTAATAAAGGTCTGAGATTGAAAATGGTTTCAGTATCAAGAGAGTCTGTATTTATTTTAGATTTAGAAATAACTTCAGTTTGTAAGACAGGTGAAAGTTTTGTTTGTTTTCTTTTAATTATAATTATTACTCCAGCTATAGCTGCTGCAATAGTAGCTCCAATTAGAGCTAATGTAGAAATATCCATAGTTGGTTGTACAGGATTTACAATCGGTGGATTTGTAGTACCAAAAATATAATTAATTTCGGATAAACCATTACTCAGCTCTAGTTTTGTTTGATCATTTACTAGATCCATATTTGATGGAGGTACACTCATACCAACAATAATGGAATTTGATGGCATCAATAATGAATAATCAGTTGGTGAATCAAGAGAAAAAGTCCAAATTCTTCCTTCTTTTGAAATTAAGTCATGAATATCATAATCAATTGTAATAGCAGAGGAACCAAAGGTGTCTATCATTACTTTATCACCAATTATTTCACTAGATAGCAAAAAACCATTTTCACCAACTGCTACAAAGTTGTCAATAGATGAACCAAACAGGTTAACTTCAAAATCAGGCTCTAAAGGATCTACATCTACCTGAGTAAAGATATGTGCTGATCCATCTGAATAAAGAGTAAGATCAAGAGTTCGAGTAGAGCTGAATGAGGACTGTATTGGTATCGTTAGTGCAACAACAATTAAGCCAGCAATTATCAAAGGTGTCTTAACCATTGTTTCGAGGATACCATCAGTCCTTACAAAAATCATTCCATCTTCTCGAAAAGACTCTATTCTATGTATTGGTACGATTTTGGGATTCATGGGTTTAATACCTTAGATTCATGCTTTCTACGAGTCCCTGGAATCTTTTGAATTCCTGGAAGAACTGAAGTCCTTTTTCAGTAATCAGAAAGATTCTATTCCTGTCATTTTTGACGGATTCGACCAAGCCTGCTTCTACCAGTTTCTCACATTTGTCTAATACTGCATAGTGAGATAGGTTGGCTTTGCGAGAGATCGTAGATATAATGACTCCATCACGACCGCCATCAGCGGTAACGTATAAGATATCACCCATTATGCCCATTTCGGACCTGTATTGTTGTTTTGACATGTCTTAGTATACAACTAATTGGTTTATGAGGGACATCTTGAAACAGTAAAGCGGAACGCAAAGCGGAACAGGTTTTTCAGCTAGAAAAATGATGGAATTTTACAGAAAATGATATACAGAGAAGGTTATCCTTTGAAGGTCAACCATCAAGTTGGGCATATGTAAATTACCAAGCATATCATTCAGGGATAGGTCATCTTTGATGGTAAAGCGTATAAGGTTGGAGAAAATTTATGGAAAATTTCTACAAATGATGTAATGGACAAAACAGTCTCAGATGAGAGTTTCAGTTACAGAGTCGTATTTTCTGGAAAAGCTGTAGAAATAGATGAGGAGAATGTAATTGCCATTTCCTTTATGAATTATAGTCTAAAAAATCCAGAGATGGGGCAAAATATGAAATTTCTTCAGGTTGGAGAATTGACCATAAAATCAGAAAAATCAATTAACTCGAACCAAGAATTCAGAAATTCGATATAGGTGAGATAATCACCATTTTTTTCTTTAATTGACTAAAAATCATTCACAAGGTCAGCTTTGAGATTCATAGTAACTTTTTATTCCCAGATTGAAAAGAGAATCATAAAATGTTTGATAAATTTAGAGAAGGTGAAGGAGAGATGGTAGAAGAAAGGAAAGGAGAGAACACCAATGCTGAAGAATCTACTTCAACTGTAGAGTCTGGAAGTGAGATTGGAATTGGAGAATTAATAGGAAAACGTGCAAAATTAGAAGAGGCAATAGATTATGTTGGTTTAATGATTAAGAATCTAAGAGATAAGAGAACTTTACTTGAAAAAGACATTGAAGAAGAATCAGTAGATATTAAGAATCTCAAAGAAAAACTACAGAAAGTTAGCGAATACATAGAAGAGGAAAATAGAGGAATTAGGGATCTTTCAATTAAGAGAAAACAAGTAGAAGATGAAGCCGATGAAGTAGGAACAATCATCAATACATTAAGAGATAGACTATCAGGAATTGATAGAATAATTGGTGATGAAGGTAGTAGAGTTAAGAGAATTAAAGAATCTAGAGATTCTCTAGAAGAATAAAAATTTTAGAATTAGAGGAATTTAGCAGTAGTTGTTTCTTGAGTTTCTGTTGGAACTGAAGGGAACATTTGACCGGCAGAAGTCTCTGCAACAGCAGCAGCTTCTTTGAGAATACTTTCAGATTCTGCGTTAGTAGTTTCATCAACTCCAAATGCTGTATCTCCTGAGAAACTTTCTGTCATAAAGCCTCCAAGCATTTCTGCCATTTGACCAATTTCTTGCTCAGCCCCTGGCATTATTTTTCCAAGAGATGATTTTAGATTCTTCATCAAACCCATTGTTGGCATGATTGCTACTACAGTATCTCCAAGATCACTGCAGGTAGTTAAGCGTAATTCAATTTGTTCTAATGCTATTCTAGCACTACTCAAAATTTTGGTAACTTTTCTTACTTCGGCTAACTCATTACCAAGAACCTTGCTGGTTTGAATATCATGTTTTTGTGTTGCCTCTACAATTCTTTGAAATAATTTTGTATCACGTTCTTGTAAGTTTGTTAGCATTGAATCTAATTTTTGAATTTGTAATTGTAATTTTTTAATTCCATCTTGAACTCTGGGTTTTAGTGGGCCTTTAGGCTTGAGTGTATCATTAATTTTTTCAGTAATACCGGGTTGTGACTGTTTTGACCATTTACTAGACAAATTAGGCATAAGTTTGATTTTAAAATATGTACTTAATTTCAAGGGTGAATATTGGTTTACAGTAGATAAAATTTTGCTAACAAAAATTAAACATTAGTGGTTTTCTGAGGCTAGATTATGCAATATGTTCCCATTAATTTAGAAATTTATTTTTATAATGGAATTTAGAGTGTGTTTCAGTGAATAAAAAAATTGTAATAATTCCCATGCTTATGATAATTATAATTTTTGTAGCAATTTTTTCATTAGATCCATCTGAAAAAAATGATAATGTAATATTTCATGTAACTCTTGCAGATCCTGACCTGTACAATAATGGAATCTATACTGATGTATTTACTATTGATAAAGGAGAATATTCTTTTAGATTTGTTCCAAATGGGAGTAGTCCAGAGATCTTATCAATAACATTAAATGGAGAAAATTTTGATTTTTCTGAAGATTTTATGCTTGAAAGTACATCACACCAAACTGGAACCTCTGAATATTTTACGTGGAAATATGAGGAGCAAGAAATTATTTGGATTACTGAGATGCAAGAAATTTCAATAATTATCAATCCAAATGGAAATGTAATGGGTTCAGTATCTGTGGATATTTTAGAAAAATAAAAGGCGTATGCCCCTTTACTGCAGAACTTTGAGAGATTTCCTCTCGTGGTCAGTACGTTATAACGTCTGATTGCCTTTTTCGTTCTGCGGGGCTACGCAGTTTTAGTCGATAGGAATTATATCCTTCGGCATCATATAATATAGTAACTTTAACTATTTAACATTTCATATAATAAATTATAAGATTTTATGATATTTTATAAAATATTTTGTGCCTATTTAGAGATATAGTTGATCTATAAATTACGAATTTTTGTGTAAAAAATATTGAGATTATCTGGAAAAATTGCATTAGTAACTGGTGGAAGTCGTGGAATAGGATTTGCTACAGCAAAAATTTTATCAGAAAATGGAGCAACGGTGGTAATAACAGCAAAGGACCAGGATAGATTAGAAAAATCTGTATTAGAGATTCCAAATGCAGTTGGTATTACAGCTGACATTAGAAAAAGAAATGATGTAAAAAGTGTTGTAAATAAAACGATTGAAAAATTTAGTAGATTAGATATTCTTGTAAATAATGCCGGAATTTTTCCAAAGATCAAACTATTACACGAGATTGATGAAGATGAGTGGAATGAAGTTTTAGATGTGAATCTTACAGGACAATTTAGATTTACTAAAGAAGCAATTCCTCATTTGAAAAAATCAGGTGGTTCAATAATTAACATTTCATCAGACGCAGGATTAAAAGCATATCAAGGATTTAATGCTGATGCATATTCTGCTTCAAAAGCTGCTTTAATTTTGCTAACAAAATGTTGGGCACTTGAATATGCTAAATATAAGATTAGAGTTAACTGTATTTGTCCGGGAGTAGTAGATACAGATATGACAAAGCCATTTATGAAAACTCAGAAAGATAGAGAATTCATGGATAGTGAACATCCAATAGGTAGAATTGGTCAACCTGAAGAAGTAGCAAAAGCAGTAATGTATTTTGTATCAGATGATGCATCTTGGACTACTGGTGCAATACTTGCAGTAGATGGAGGAGAATCAATTAAATGAATTCACATGAATTTAATACAACTGTTGAGGGCAAAATATGATGAAAGATAGAAAGGCAAAAGCTAAGTTGATTATTCTTTTAGGAGTTATTTGGGTAATCATTACATTACCACTACCATGGATAGTAAACAACCCACTAGTTTCAGAATCACAGTTTAACACCATACTTGCCATTATAGGAGTAATGTCAATTCCATTTATTGTTCTAGGAGTTGTGTGGACATTAAAGCCAGAACTTACAACTTAGGTAGTTTTAGTTGAAAGATATTCCCATAACAGATAAGATTCCTGAATTAGATATTGCTATTCAGGCTGCAAAAGAGGCAGGAAATGCAATTTTGGAGATTTATCAGAGAAATTTTGAAATATCTAAAAAAAGTGATGATTCTCCAATTACCGAAGCAGATCTTAAAAGTAATGAAATCATCAAAGAAATTCTCTCACAGACAGAGCACATAATTTTATCAGAAGAGGACAAAGATGATCAAAATAGATTATCAAAAGATACAATTTGGATTGTAGACCCACTTGATGGGACTTCTGATTTTATTGATAAAACAGGTGAATTTACAGTTATGATTGCATTGATAAAAAATAAAAAACCAATTCTTGGAGTTATTAGTTGGCCTACAGAAAAAACATTCTTTGTTGCACAAAAAGGAAGTGGGGCATTTAGATATTCAAATAATGAGTGGAGAAAAATATCTGTAACTACATTAACAGAACTTTCAAAATGTAGAGTAGTTGGATCAAGACACCATCTTTCAGATAAAGAAAAATCATTTATCAAAAAATTAGGTATTGGAGACTTTACAAGCATCGGTAGTTCATTAAAGGTTGGAAAGATCAGTTCAGGAGAAGCTGAAGCATATATCACAACCACAAACAAAATGAAGGAATGGGATTCAGCGGCATCTTATTGTATTATTTCAGAAGCCGGAGGAAAAATGACTGACATGTCAGGTAATGATATCACATACAATAACAAAGAAGTTTTTCATCAAAATGGAATTCTAGTAACAAATGGATTAATTCACGATAAAATAGTTGAAGAATTTAAAAAATTAGAGTAGGTTTCTTCCGTTAAGAAAGTCCTTTACTTTGTTTGCACTCTCTGAAAGTGGTTCATCTTCTGTATCAATTATCAAATCTGCATTTTCTGGAGCTTCATAAGGATCATCAATTCCTGTAAATCCTTTGATTTCTCCTTTTCTTGCCTTAGCATACATGCCTTTGACATCTCTTTCTTCACATTTTTCAAGAGAGCATTTAACATAACATTCCGCAAACTGATCACCTGCACCAATAATTTCTCTAGCATCTTTTCTATTCCCAACATATGGAGATACTAAAGATACTACACTTGGAACACCGTGATTTAGCAAAAGCTTAGCCAAATGAGCAACTTTTTTGTTATGCTCATCACGTCCTGCTTTTGAAAAGTCTTTTGGAGAGAACCATTCTCTTAGCTCATCACCATCAAGCATTGCCAAATTTGGGATATCTTTTTGCAGATCTTTTACGATAGTGGTCTTTCCTGAACAAGGAAGACCAGTCATCCAAATAACAAAAGGCTTCATGAATCAAATTTCTTAACAGCCCATAAAGAGCTTACGTTAATTTTGAAACCAAGGTTGATTTTCCAAATATTCAATTTCTTTAATCATATCTTCCATTTTTTTTGAAATGGCCATAACTGATTTGAATTGCTCATACATATCATATTCTTCTTCTTTTGAGAGTACTTCAGCTTCAGCTTTATCAAAAAAATTTTCTTCTTTGGTTTTATGGTCCATAAGAAATATCGAATATGTTTTTAGATATCTGGCAACAGGCTCTCTTGCATCTTTTCCTTCTTTCCACTGTTTGAGATATTTTTTGATTTGTAACGCGATTCTTCTAGAAAATTCATGCTCTACTAACAGTTTGTGGATTTCTTCTTTGAGATGATCATAGCTTGCAACACAGGGAAAATAGGCGTCTTCTTCTCTGGAATAATGAATAGAATCTAAGAATTCATCTATAACTAATGAAATTTTATCTATATCAGATAAAGGAATGTTTTTTCCTGCATAAAGTTCCGTATAGCACTTTATGATCACTTTTTCTAATCGCCCAATTTGCTTGTGATCCTCACGTAATGATTCTGTTGCACTCAAGTAAGAAAAGTATTGTTAGTGTTCATTTAATGTGTATCTAAAAATCAACTATGGAGCTTAAAATTATCAAACAAATCCAGTTTAACTTTTATCCACATATATTTACATTCAGTCATTAATGAACCCCATAATTTTGTCTATTTTGAATTTGATTAGAGGACAAGGTGGTGAGGTGCTTCCATTTTCTGATTTTGATCCAAGTTTGATTTTAGACAAAATTGTAGAGTTACAAAATTCCATAGGAACGTTATCTAGTCAAGATGGAGGAATTGCTTCAGCTCATGTAATATTACTTGCGGCAGGAGTAGTAATTTTTCTTGGAGTTGCAGGAGAAGCATTCTTCAAAAAAACAGGAATTCCAGATGTAGCATTCTTGATGATTTTTGGAGTAATTATAGGGCCTGTTTTAGGGATTATTCAACCAGAAGCTGTTATCCAAGTGGTGCCATATTTTGCAGCACTTGCATTGATAATCATCATGTTTGATGGTGGATTACACCTAGACATCAAACATGTAATTAAAACTGCACACTTTTCTGTAACACTAGCTATTCTTGGTTTTATTTTATCAGTTGTAATCATTACACTCGCTGCACATTTTGCATTAGGATGGTTATGGTTAGAGAGTATTTTGTTAGCTTCAATTGTAGGGGGAAGTAGTTCAGCAATTGTTTTTGGTCTTGTTAGAAATATCAAAATTTCAGAAGAAGTCAAATCAATGCTAAGTTTTGAATCTGCACTAACTGATATTTTAGCCATGATTGCTGCATTCATATTATTTGAAGCAGTGTTAATAGGACATTTTGATATACAAACATTGCAAGAAACACTTGGCAGAGCAATAGTTGTTGGTTTGGTTCTAGGATTTGGAGTAGGAATTCCTTGGATGTATGTTTCAACAAAGCTGGGAAATGCTCAACATGCATACATGCTTACATTAGGAATCTTGTTTGTTTTGTTTTTCTTAGCAAATTCATTTGGAGAATCAGGAGCTTTGACAGCACTAGTATTTGGGATAATGCTTGGAAATAAAAAACATCTTTCACGAATACTCAAATTTAAGCTTCCAAAGATCGAGTTGGATGATCCAACACATAATCAACTGACGTTTTTGGTGAGATCATTTTTCTTTGTGTTTGTTGGATTATTGGCAAGTTTTGGACAAATAGAATATATTGTATTTGGAATTTTGATTACGGTTGCTGTTTACGTAGGAAGAGTGTTTGTTGGTAAGATAACTCTAACAAAGAGATTCTCCAAATTGGATAGAGCAGTTACAAACTCTATGATTCCTAGAGGATTAGCTGCAGCCGTACTTGCTACATTTCCTATTACAATGGGTTTACCAAATGCAGAAGCGTATCCGCAAATCATATTCTTTATCATTTTATCATCAGTAATAATTACAACAATTGGATTAGGAAAATCAAAGAAGATTCCTCCACCTGAATCAGTTGAAGGAGGATTTGTCAAAAAACCACCTGAGGATTCTCAAAAAGAGTAGACTGATACTTTATTTCATGAAAAATGAATTAGAATTATAAATCAAGTGACTCTTTGAGACCTTTGTATCTATTTCTAATAGTTACTTCAGTAACATTTGCAGCTTCGGCAATATCACGTTGCGTTTTGTCTTCACCATTTCTGACACAAGATAGGTATAATGCTGCAGCTGCTAGTCCCATAGGATCTTTTCCTGCAGAAACTTCATTTTCTTGTGCCTGTTTTAGTACTTTGGTTGCATATCTTTTTGTTTTTTCAGCAATTCCGATTCTGCTTGCAATTCTTGCAACACATTGGACTGAATCAGTTACTGGCATCTTCAAGTCAAGTTCTTTGACTAGTAATCTATAACATCTTGCAATATCTTTTCTTTTGATATTACCAGCTTGTTCTACATCTTTTAGATTTCTTGGTGTTGAAGTATCACGACATGCAGCATAAAGTGCTGCAGCCATTAAAGCTGAAATGGAACGTCCTCTGACAAGTCCTTTTTCAAGTGCTTTTCTGTAAAGGTAAGCTGCTTTTTCAATTACTGCGTCAGAAATAGCTAGTTTGTCTTTTAGTCTATTTAATTCACTAAATGCTTGTCTAAAGTTTCTATCAACTGGTTCATGAACTTGACTTCTACTATCCCAAGTTCTGAGTCTTTCAATTGTACTTTTCATTGATGCTGTAAGTGGTCTACCAGAAGCATCTTTGTTAACTGGATTGATAATTGTTGCAAGACCCATGTCATGCATTGTTAATGAAGTTGGTGCACCAGCTCGTGCTTTATCTCCATTTTGGTCTTGAGAGAATGACCTCCATTCCGGGCCAGATTCTTGTAATTTTTCAGTAATTACAAATCCACATTTGGAGCAGAACATCTCTCCAGATTCATTATCAGTAACTAATTTTCCCTGTGCACATCTTGGGCACGATTCATTTGTTTTACTTACCATTTATGATTCTAGAATTCTGCGTTGTTTGGTATTTATTAATCAACAACTTTTTTCTTTAGATTTTGAGCCCAATAATACAGAATAGATATTTTGGAGTGATCTAAGATTCTAGTTTTTCTTTTATATTTTGGACATATTTTTTGTTGTACTCATTGAATAATTGAATTTTGTTTTGAGCCAAGGCCATAGCACCTGGTCTGGTATTCACATGTATTTGAGAAATTTTTTGTTGTTCCAAGATTTTCTCAAGATCCTCTTTTGATAGAGATTTTAATTCTTCAAGTAAAATTGCAAGTTCTTTTTCAAGAATATTTTTGGTGTCAGGAGTTGCAGGTGGTTTAGCACCAATGATTTCCTTAGTTGTAATATTACCAAATACTTTTTTGTCTAATTCAAGCAATACTAGTAAGTGAAATTATGATGCTATAAATTCAATTTTGTTTAAAGAATTTAGAAATGTAACTTATCTACGCCTAAGAAATGAATTTCTATTTATAAGAAATCAATGCAAGTAAAATTATGACAATTCCAGTTGAAGTTGAAGAAGTAGTTGAAGAGCACATCAAGTTAATGATTTCCCAAACTGAGACATATCTACCTTTTATCAGAGTTGTATTTCCTTACTCAAAAAATATAGCTGATGGTGTTTACAATCTAATTATTGGTAGTGCACTCTCTGTATTTGTCAATCAATTTGCAATTAAGATGATAAATCCAACTGTAGAAGATTTTACAGATTTTGGAAAAATTGCTTTAAAATATAGAGATCAAATTGACAAGTTTTTCAAATAGTTATGCCAATTCACCCAGAAAATGAACAGTGTCATTAGTTACAATAACTGTTCTATTTTTAGGAACGCGATATAATTTTTTTGAGCCATTAAAAGATTGAACAATAAGTTTTGAAAATGGATCTTTGAGTGATTTGTAAAGTATTCCTTTATCACCTACTGATTGAGACCAGTGTGTTCCTTGTACAAAGGAAATTGTTTGAAACTTTACAACTTGGTATGAATAGACCATTTCTAATTAATTATTGATTATTGCACTCATTAAGGATTTTCCTCCAATTAGTGCTGCAATAGATAGTCCAATATTTGCAGCAATATTGATTGCAAGTATTCCATAGTGATTGCTCTCAAGAAGATTACTTGAATCAAGTGCAAATGCAGACATTGTTGTAAGTGAACCGCAAAATCCTACTGCAGCAAAAAGAGAATATCGTCCATCGAGGTGCCATTGTTGTGACATTATGACAAATACCCCAAGGATAAATGCCCCAAGTACATTGACTATCAAAACATTGACAGGTAATGTATTGAAAAGTAAAGGAGATTCAGTAACTTTGAATCTTAGATATGCCCAAGTACAGAACCTGCTGCAAGAAAAACAAATTCAAAACCTTTCATCCATATCCTAACACAAACTGACATTATTAGTGCTATTTGAGAGAATATAGGCGCAATTCATGTCAATCTCATTATAAATCTAAAAATCATAGACTGTATGTATCAACCTTCACGCACAAATCAATATCATTACACAAAAAGATCTAAGATCAACTAAATCATCATACAAAACATGTCAGGTTGTGGTCATGAGAAAATCATCATACAGCTACAAAAAAAGACAAAACAACAAGACGAAGTGATAAAACAACTAAAATTAATCATAGAGAATCTCATAGAATCAAACAAGGAACTGCAAAAAAAGCTGTCATATTATGAGAATGCACACTCTCCGCCATCAAAGAATTCCCTTGAATGGAGAAAGCAAAAAAGACAACACAGACAGCCAGGCAAATCAAGACGTGGTGGAATAGCAGGACACGTTGGCAAGACACAGAAATTCAGACCAACTAGCACCAAACACCACAGATCAGATGCATGTCCTAAATGCGGTAGTGAAAATATTCATCAAACCAAAACCTGCAAAAGGATAATGGTTGAGATTCCTCCACCAACACCCTACGGTATAACTGAGCATGTTTTGAATCAATACATCTGCATGGACTGTTCTGATAATTTTCAAACCACGGGAAACCTTCCATCACATGGATGTTTTGATGGTTCAGTGATACGTGAGGTCGTCTCACTGTTCTCAAAGAGATTGACATACGATGCTATCAGAACCACACTCTATGAAAGATATGGATTAGAAATCAGCAATACAACCGTACAATCCATTCTTCGCAACGGTAGTGTGATGTTAGAGTCATTTTACAATACAATCCACAGCGAAATCGTGACTGAAAAGATTCTCGGAATCGATGAGACAGGATTTTCAATTGATGGAAATACTGGATGGATGTGGGTTGCAAGAAGCAAGACTAGTGCACAGTATGCCTTGGAGTACAGCAGAGGTGCCAATGTTCTAAAAAAGTACTGGAAGAAATTCAAAGGAACCCTAGTGTCTGACGGATATGCTCCGTACAGGACAGTATTTTGTGATAACACAAAGCAGAGATGCACCGCACACCTGCAGCGCGATGCCAAATATCTGGCAATAAAATCACAGGACAAAAAGGCAAGGATTCTATATGGAAAATTCTCAGATATGCTAGGTCATGCCAGGGTTTGGAGTGTAGGTAATCGTCATACAAAACGGCGGGAAACGTACAGGGATGATTTACTAAAACAGCTGGACCGTATCATTGCACGATATTTGAAAGGTGATATGGAGATGGTTCAGTTTGGCAAGAAGCTAAAGACTGCAAGGAACAGCATGTTTACGTTTGTCATGGATGGCGATGTCCCGTCAACTAACAATGATGCAGAGAATTCCATTCGAAAGTGCGTGATGCAGAGGAATGTTCGCGGGCAGATGAAGAGTGATCAGGGCATGAGGATGATCTCAGTCTTTCTCACATGCTTTGAGACATGGAGAATAAGGGAATTGAACATGTTCTCTGAGATGGCAAAATACATCTAAGTGCTTGATACATACCATAGACTTGATTTTTATAAGCTCAATATTGGTTTCAGACAAGATGAATCTTAAACTAAGATGTGAAGATTATGGTTTTGAATGTGAGTTTGTTCTTGACGAAGAAAAATCTTTAGTGGAACTCAAAAAATTTAGAGACCATTTTGAAGAAGAACACGGAATTGATTATACAATAGAAGCAGTTACACAAATGATTACAAATCGTGGACATTCTTTAGATTCAATTAAGAAATAAACTATAAAAAAAATTATTTTATTATTTTAACATTTATTACAATGTATATTGTATAGCATACAAAGAGTTTATTTTTTGAAAAGTTTAGGAATTTTTTGTATGCAAAGCTTTGTTTTGATTACAAAATTACCTGAAACAAATTATTTTTATTTTAGAAACACCAATTATAGTTAGTAGTGACAGGAAATTATTTTAGTGATTATGATGTAAAGTGTCAACTTGACACTTGCAAAACCTACCCCGTAATAACAGATTCTGAAAGAGGAGAAATTGTTTGTGGGGGATGCGGTCTTATTCTAGTGCAAAACATATCTGATACATCATATGAAAACAATGGTTACACTCTGGAAGGCTTTATGAAGCAAGCAAGAACAGGTCCTGCTACATCATTGATAATGTTTGATAAGGGATTATCAACTGTAATTGGTACCAACAAAGATTTTTCTGGAAATGCATTACCAAGTAAAACAAAATATGAATTCAATAGACTACGAACATGGGATCAGAGAAGTAAATCAAGAAATACAGCTACCTTAAGCAAAGCGTTTACTTTGCTTCATGGAATGAAAACAAAGTTAGGAATTCCAGATAATGTTGTAGAAAATGCTGCCTACATTTACAGAAAAATAGTTAGTGCAAAACTAACCAGAGGAAGAACTATGACATCATTGATTTCAGCCGCTTTGTATGCTGCATGTAGAGAAAATAACATTCCAAGAACGTTAAATGATATTGCAGAAGCTGGAAATATTGAAAGAAGAATACTTTCGCGTGATTTGAGGACCATAATCAAAAAACTTGGATTAAATCTTAATCAGTATGATACTAATTCATTTATCACAAAAATTTCAAACAACATGAATCTAAAAGAAAAGATCAAACGAGATGCATTTGAGATTCTAAAGCGCTGTGAAAAAGAAGAGATTACTGCTGGAAAACATCCTGTGGCACAAGCTGCTGCTTCATTGTATATTTCATGTATAATGAATGGTGTAAAAATTAGCCAAAAGAAATTTTCAGAGGAATCTGGAGTAAGTGATGTTACAATTAGAAACAGATCTGTCTTAATTAAGAAAACATTAAAACTAGTAGAGTAAACTTTTAAAAAATTCTACAGGTTAATTATAGGAGAAAGTATTTTTTCAAATAACACATCTTTCAGTCTATTTACCAAATCCATTATTACTCGTATTTGTTCCATTGCTATTTCTTTAAGATTTTCAACGCTATCATTTAGCTCCAATATTTCAGCTTGTAATCTTGAATTTTCATTTTTTATAGTTGATATTTGTCCTTGAAGGTTAGTATTTTGTTGTTTTAGTTTGTCATTTTCTTCAGTTAATCGTTGTATTTTTTCTAAATCAGTATCTCCTGGAAATGGTTCTGGAACAGGATCAGGTTCGGGTAATTGAATTGGTGCTGGTTCTGGAGAAGGTTCTGGAATTCCTGGTGGTTTTGGCTCTTGTTCAGTTTCAAACGCTGATGTAAATTGCAAGGAACTAACTAAAAGAAGTACAAAAGTTAAACCAAAAATAAGACTACTTTTCATTTGATTGTTTCACTAACATACTAGAACAATTTTGTATATGAATATGATTATTAATTTGAGAATAAGTGTTTGATGCAGCAGATAAATTCATCAAGGAAAAATGGGGATTGGATTCAGATGTGTACAGATGGTTTTGGGTTGGAGTAGAGTCTTGTGCCAGATTTAATGCTTTGTATAATATGAAAAACGAGTTTACCAAATTTGAAACAAAATCTGGAGGGATAGTATTTCTGATGTCAGTAATTGAAATAAAGACAGACCATATCCGTGGAGGAAAATGGATCAAGTTCATTACAAGGAATGATACTCAGAAAAGCCTCAAATTAATCAAGAAGAGAAATTGTAATAGAATAATTCCTTCGTAATTAGCTACAAAATTACACTTGTAACACATTAAACTGCCATACAAGGTACATTTGTTACAATTTGCAGAAAACTGTCTTTGTATTAATTTGTCAAGGATTGTAACAGATTCTCAAAGGGCATAGGCATGATATCGCGAAATTTTCACTATTGGACAGGCAATTAGACGGTAAATGTCTAAGAGTAGATGTGAATTTGGGGTAACCGCAAACTCTAAGAATAAAAAGTAGGATTATTTGTAAAAATCAGGTTCTTGATCTTTTTTTTGCTTTGGAAGATCATCCATAACAGCTTGAACAACTTCGTTGTGATTATATGTTAAATGTCTGAGAAATTTTGCAGATTCGTCTGCTCTTTTCTTCTCATCTGCAAACAACATTTCAGGGCTACTCAGTTCTGCCATCATTGTATTACATTCTTGGCAGGGATTAAAATCAAGATAGAGTTTCATTGTTTTGCTTCACTTTCCTTAGTATTTAGACTATTTTATTGATTGAGATAGAGGAGCCTCTTTTTTTCTAGGCTTTACCTTATCTACGGCATCAATTAGATCTTGTTGGGTTATCCTGATTTCTTTGACGTTTTGAGACTTGCCACTGACATATCTCTTCAGAGCAGTTACTGCAGCTCTATTAGCAACAGCTGTAATTTCTGCACCACTAAAACTATCTGTCAACTCTACGAGTTTTGTAATGTTAACATCACTTGCAAGTGGTTTCTTTTTGGTATGAATCTTAAAGATATGATGTCTTCCTTGGGCATCAGGATTAGAAACTTTAATGATTCTATCAAATCTACCTGGTCTTAGCAATGCCTCATCCACAATATCTAATCTATTAGTTGCACCAATTATCAAAACATTATGTAGTTCTTCAAGTCCATCAATTTCAGTTAGAATTTGAGAGACTACATTTTCTGTAACATGTGATCCTGAATCACCACTACTTCTCCGTGGAACAAGTGCATCAACTTCATCTAAGAAGATGATACATGGTGCTACCTGTCGTGCTTTTCTGAAAATTTCTCTGATTCCTTTTTCAGACTCACCAACCCACTTTGAGAGTAGCTCAGGACCCTTAATGCTAATAAAATTAGACTCTGTCATTGTTGCAAGTGCTTTTGCAATCAGAGTTTTCCCAGTTCCAGGTGGGCCATGAAGTAAAATTCCCTTTGGGGATTCTATATTAACATAATCAAATGCCTCTTTGTACTTGATAGGCCATTCAACTGCCTCACAAAGTTCTTCTTTTAATTGGTCTAGACCACCAACATCATCCCAACTAACATTAGGAATTTGAACTTGGACTTCTCTTAGTGCGCTTGGTCTAACTTCTTTTAATGCATCTCTAAAGTCTTCACTAGTAATCTGAATCTTTTGAAGAATTTCTGAAGAAATTTTGTCTTCATCAAGATCAATTTCAGGAAGAATTCTACGAAGAGATCTCATTGCAGCTTCTTTTGATAATACTTCTAAATCAGCTCCTACAAATCCATGTGTAGTCTTTGAGATTTGTTTAAGATCTACTTTTTTGTCGATTGGCATACCACGTGTATGAATTGAGAGAATATCGAATCTTCCCTCATCATCAGGAATTCCAATTTCAATTTCTCTATCAAATCTTCCGGGTCTTCGAAGTGCAGGATCAATAGAGTCTGGTCTGTTAGTAGCTGCAATCACTACAACTTTTCCTCTAGACTTCATGCCATCCATTAGTGTTAAGAGTTGAGAAACTATTCTCTTCTCTACTTCACCTGTTACTTCATCTCTCTTTGGAGCAATAGAATCAATCTCATCAATGAAAATAATGCTAGGTGAGTTTTCTTCAGCTTGTGCAAAGATCTCTCTTAATTTCCCTTCGCTTTCTCCGTAGTATTTGCCCATAATTTCAGGACCACTAAGTGAGATAAAGTGTGCATTAGTCTCTCCGGCAACTGCTTTTGCAAGTAGAGTCTTTCCAGTACCTGGAGGTCCATATAGTAATACACCCTTTGGTGCCTCTACACCTATTTTGTCAAATAATTCTGGATGTCTCATGGGTAATTCTACCATCTCACGGATTTTTAGAACCTCATTTTTCAAGCCTCCAAGTTCATCGTAAGTAATTCTTGGAACTGAGGCATCAACTGCTTTGGTCATTGTTCCAAGTTTGAAGATGGTATTATCATTAACAATAACTGGTTTTGATGGTTTTGTATTAGTTATAATAAATTGTATTTTTCCACCCATTTGTGTTGGTAGCTGGATTGAATCATGAATAGTAAAAACATGATTTTGGAAATTGGTAATCATAACATCATGTAATTGTTCTTCATCAATACGTAATTTTTCAGTTGGAGATAAAGTAATTTGTTCAGCGTCAACTGCATCTACAGATTTTATAGAAATTTTATCTCCAATTCCAGCTCCAATATTTAGTCTTGTCATTCCATCAATTTTGATAATTCCTGCTCCATATTCTTCAGGTAAACCTTCCCAAAGTTTTACATGTGTTTTTTTGTTGTATGTTAATTCTAAAATTTGTCCTAATTCCCATTTCTGATCCTCAATAATCTTAGGATCAATGATGGCCATTCCTCTTCCAACGTGTTGTTGTGGAATTTCATCTATTTTTAAAATAATTTCACTCATTTTATCACCTCAAAAATTTAGGGAGGGGTTATTCAACCTCCACCCTTTTGCCTTTTGGTTTTTCTTCTTCAACTAACTTGAAGACTATTTGTAAAATTCCATTTTTGTAAGAAGCCTTTACAGAATTCTCATCAACTTTATGTTTCACTGGAACTTTTACATGATACTTTTTTTCGTCATGTTCTGCTGAAAGATCTACGATCTTATTTTCAACAACAACTCTGACATCAGTCTTTTCAACTCCTGGCATCTCAGCTATGAGTTTTACTACCTTTTCTTTTTCATCGACAATTATGTCGACAAGTGGTTCTCGTGTATCAGAAGTTGGAAGTTGGTCTGGTTTGACGTTCCCAAATTCTTTTACAACAGGTTTTCCATCTGGACCAACAGTCATTGTATAACCGTAACAACACGAACCAGAGTCAGAACCATTTCCCTTGAATTCCTCACAAATGTCATCTATGTTAAAAAAAGAGTTTGACATTTGTTTGAAGATTCTATTGAATTCGCTATCAAAGAACATTGTCATATTTATCTATCTTATGTAATATTTATGACATTATATAAAGATTATTCTATTTTCTTTGATATCTTACATAATCCTATTATAACTGACATATTATAATAATCTTAATGAGGGTTTCAAGTATGTCTGTGCCTGAGGTTGTAAGGGAGATTATTACCAGAAATCGTTCAATTTATGATTGCATGAAGATGGATCTGATAAACTACACAGCACTAGCAGTAAAGATTCAACCAGAGATTGAAAGGATTCTAGGAAATTCTGTTAATGTCAATACAGTGGTAGTTGCAATCAAAAGATATTCAGATTCATTTGAAATTAAAGAAGAGATCAAAGAGGAATCAGTTTTGAAAAATGCTAGATTGGCTTTAACTGATGGAATTATGGATATTAAATTTTCAATAAAGGATTCTAATGAAATAGATCCTATGTCAATTTTAGATAAATTTTCCAAGATAACTAACAATTATGAATTTTTTAGAGTATCTGATTCTTTTAGATTTCTTGCTGAAGATATGGAAGACATTAGGCAGATCTTCAGCAATGTCTCAAACAGAGAGGATATGTTCAGTACGGGTCTTGCAAAGATTAGAATCTCAATACCTACATCCCAAAATCAATCTGATGTAGTTTCTTATGTTGCTGAGGTATTGCATGCTAACGGGATTGAGCTAGTAAATGCATTTTTCAGCCAAGACAGTATTGTTATTATTTTAAATGAAAAGAATTCATCAAGGGCATATGATATCTTACATTCAGATATTATGAGAACCTAATTGTGTGATTTTCCTGAAAATATTGCTCATAGCATATATTCACCCAATCTGTGAAAAGGGCACAATTGGTTAGAAATAAGAAGAAAGTTGTGATTTTAGGTGGTGGTTTTGCAGGAGTAGAATGCACTAGACAACTAGAATCTGAATTTGGAAACGATCCTGAAATAGAACTAGTAATGATAAGTGAAGATAATTTTATGTTATTTACACCAATGTTGCCACAAGTGGCATCAGGAATGATTGAAACCAGACACATAGTTTTTCCTATTAGAACAATCTGCAAGAAAACAAAGTTCTATGAAGGTAGAATTAAAAATATTGATCCCTATGGAAAACTAGTAACCCTATGGGGAACTGGAGATAAAAGAAGTATCTCAATTCATTATGATTTCCTGATAGTTGCACTCGGTAGTGAGACAAACTTTTTTGGAATGGCAGATGTGGAAAAAAATGCCTACACCATGAAGACACTCAATGACGCTGTGATGTTAAGAAATAGAGTTATTGATATGCTTGAACAAGCAGAAAATGAGACTAATCCAATTCTTCGAAAAAGCTTTTTGAATTTTGTTGTTGTTGGTGGTGGTTTTGCAGGAATTGAAACTGCAGGTGAATTGATGGATCTACTTTTTGATGCACGAAAATACTACCCAACTACACATAAAGAAGATCTCAAAGTTATCGTGTTAGAGGCATTGCCATTGATCTTGCCAGGATTTGAACCAAAACTAGCAGAGTTTGCAAAAGAGAAGTTGATAGAGAGAGGAATTGACATTAGACTAAAAACAGCAGTAACTAGTTTTGATGGAAATGAGGTTACCACAAAATCATTAGATGAGAATCCAAAAGATCCACTAGACACATCAGAGATTGATGCAATTAGAACAAAGACTATGATTTGGACTGCTGGGGTAACTCCAGTTAATACAATCAAGAGATCAATGTTCAAAACTGACAAGGGCAAAGTCATAGTTAATGACTATCTTGAAGTTCAAGACTTTCCGGGAGTTTTTGCAATAGGAGATTGTGCATTATTTTTAGATCCGAAAACAAAAAGGCCATATCCTCCAACTGCACAAATTGCAGAAGCTCAAGCAAAAACTGCAGCTAAAAACTTAAAGGCATTAATTAAAAATTCGCAAAAAGAAAAATTTGAATATAATTCCAAGGGTCAAATGGCAATTATTGGAAAGAGATCAGGAATTGCCACATTTTTGGGAATGAATATCTCTGGATTTTGGGCATGGTTGATTTGGAGAAATGTCTATCTTTCAAAAATTCCAACTTTTGATAAAAAATTTAGAGTGTTCCTTGATTGGGCAATAGATTTGTTTTTTGACAGAGACATTTCTAGACTAAAACTAATGAAACGTGAAACTGAGAAAGAATACAAGCTGCTTGATGAAGTAGATGATGTTTGGTAATCTATACGGGATTATTCTTCAATCTTAAGAGCAGCAGATGGACATTCCTTTACAACCTTTCTAATTTGGTCTTCAGGTGCACCATCTTGTATGATAACAAATTTTCCATCTTGTTTTGTAAATACTGAAGGAAGATTCTTGACACATTTTGCTGAATGAATGCAAATGTTTTCATCCCAAGTTACTTTCATTATTGTTTATTCTATATTCAGAGATTTATAGTATTCGAGAGATTTGTATAATACAAATTAGATATATTTTCTAATTCCAATAATCACACTAGCTGGAATCCCAATATACATTCCAAAATTAAGTATGATTAAAGATATTCCATATCCTAGCACTTTAGTTTCTGAATCCATATCTACATAATTTAAAATTGAAAGAGAACTAATCATTGGAGTAATTCCAAGCTTAACTATCTCTTTGAAAACTGGATTTTCACGCTCATAATCTGCTATGTATGGACTAAATGAATAATAGAAATCATTGAATGTATTCATGAATGAAACCCCTGATTTTGAGTTTAGTAGTTTGTTATCTCTGAGTTCTCTTAATTGTTGTACTTGTGAAGAAAGTTCTGAACCATATGTTGCAGTTGCAATTAAACATCCTCCTCCCTCTTCATTGAGTTCATTCTTAGAGGAGTCTTTGGATAATATTTCAAAAGAATCAATTGTTTCATCAAATCTTGGAAGTTGAGAATCAAATTCATCTATACCATTAGCATATGCAAGTGTGTAGAATTTTTCAGTATCATAAATTAAAACTTCTTTAAATTTTATATCAATTTTTTCGTTATTGGATAAAAAGAATCCTTCTGCATTAGTTACATATGCTTGATAATTATTGATGGTTGTTTTTTCCTGTGAAATTATCTTCAAGTTTTCTGATTCTTTTCCTTCAATTAATTCCTCAGCCTTTTCAGAAATAAGATCATCTAGAGTTCTTTGGTTAGTTTGTTGAACTGTTAACGAAATTACAGGATTCATTGCACCGATCTTTGGTCCTACTGCAATTACATCAGGAGAGTTTTGTTGTATTTTATCAGGTTTCTGCAAGAACCAACCTTCTGGTGCACTAAATGTAGTTTCGAGTTCAGTGCTTTCAAATTTTTGATTACCAGTTGGCGGAGTTACAGTAGATTGTGTACGTTCAGGATCTGGTAATTCAAGAAGGTTTGACACCTCAGAGCGAGGAACAGTTGTGACCTTTGTTATTTTGACTTGTTCTGTGTCTATGGGTATATCACTAGATCCTATTTCAACTGCTGCAATTTTATCAAGTGTTTCAAAACTTTCATCAGTTACAATTCTACCAAATACTGTATACTTTTCATCAAGGAAGTTAGAATCTTTGTGAACTATGAAAAATTGAGAACCAGCACTATTTGGATCAGCTGATCTTGCCATTGAAACAATTCCACGATTGTGTTTGATTGTGTTAAATTCAGCATCTACTCTTTCTGTTGGACCTCCTTGTCCCCAAGTACTTGGATCACCGTCTATTGTATTTGGATCACCTCCCTGAATCATAAATCCTGGAATTATTCGATGAAAGACAGTTCCATCATAAAATCCAGATACAGATAATTTAATAAAATTTTCAACATGATTTGGTGCATCATTATTGAAAAATTCTATTGTAATATTTCCAAGGTTAGTCTCTAAAATGACTACAGGATCAAGTATTTGAGTTTGAGTGATCTCAACTGATTGTGCAAATGCTTGATTTCCAACACTAACTAAAATTAATGAAATTGTCATTGCCAAAAATATTTTATTCAACTATTTTTCACAAAGTGCCATACTTAAAAGCCAATTGTATTAGTTTTTAACAAAGCCAAGTAGATCAATCGACATGCAATCTGATGAGAAGATTCAAGCACATCTAGTTTCAATATGGAGAGAATCCAAAAAGTTCTTTTCAATTGGTGGAAAAGAGGGCATGTTAGTATTGACTGACAAACATTTGATGTTTGTATACAAGACAGAAGCCAGAATGAAGTGGTGGAAGGCTATTACTCAAAGACAGGTAATTAATTTTATCAAATCAAAAAACACGATGATTTATCATGATGGTTATGGTGAAGAAGAATTAATGGATGATTTAGAAAATGAGAAAAATATAGAGTTAGCATTTGATGATATTTCCAATATTAGTTTTGAAGAAAAGATTTGGGGAAGCGCATTACTATTAGAATATGAAAAAGATGGAAAACAAGAAAAATTTCAATATGCAATAGCACAAGATTGGGTAAAATATCCTGTAAAAGAGCCTACAAAATTCATGAAGGTAGACTGGGAGCCTTTTGTGCAATATATTAAAGACAGACAAAGATTTACGAAGTAAAATTGGGAAAAGTTTATGCTGTTGGTGTCGGGCCAGGTTCATCAAAATATGTAACTGAGATTGTAAAAGAAATTCTTCAGAATTGTGATATTGTAATTGGTTACAAATACACACTAAAGACAATAGAGAATCTAATTGAAGGAAAAGAGATCTATGAAGTTACTATGAAAGATCAGGAAGAGTCCTATCAAAAAATTCTTCCCAAGCTTGGCAATAAAACATTAGTAATTCCATTTACAGGAGATGTGAATTTTTCTGAATCAGAAGTTGTGGATAGATTAATTGAAATTTTTGGTGAAGTTGAAATTATTCCTGGTATTAGTTCAATTCAGGTTGCTGCATCAAGAGCCAAAGTTCCTCTTGATAAATCTAAAATAATTACAATGCATGTTACAACTCCGATTGAAGATAAGAAATTAGAATTACAAAAGGCATTGATTGATGGTTTTAGTGTGATTTTAGTTCCAAGACCTTGGCCAAAACAACCAGACAAGCACTTTATGCCTTCAGAGATAGCAGTTTACCTTCGAGAGCATAATTTTGATACTGCTCAAATGAAGGTACATGTTTTTGAGGCAATAACTACTGAAAATGAAACCAATTTTGTAGGAACTGTAAAAGATTTGGAAGAAAAAGAGTTTTCTGATTTGTCTGTAATGGTGCTTAATCAGGCAAGTTTGGATTCATATATGAATTACAGATGGCAATGGGAAAATTAGTTACCTAAGTTTTCTCCGTCATCAAAAACCAAATTATCTGAACTTGGGAAGACATATGCTACAATTTTCATCCATTCATAATCTGGATCATACAGTCTGTAAAATCCCATATCATCAAATGTTATGTTAACTGATTCTCCTGGTGCAATATCTCCAGTTGAAATTCTTCCATCAGGAGTAAATGGAATATAACGATCACGGTTTTCTTTTCCACTAATAATACTGTGAGATACTTTATCATCATTTACTATTGTAATGGTAATACCTGTCGTGTATGATATGTCCCACGCTGGCATGGTTATGGTAGAACTACTTTATGGTGATATTTTGATAATAGTTTCTGGGTTTTTTCTTGCTATTGATGTTAATCTTTACAAGTTTGTAAGCAACAAAATAAGCTCACATAGAATAATGCAGCTTTGTTCATTTTCAGGAGGAGCGCTTGCTTTAGGAGTTATTTTTGTATTGGACATGCCAATAGAAGTTAACTGGGATCAAATGATTCCAATCATTCTTGTTAGCATTCTTGGAGTAGGATTACCTACAATGTTTTTTCTTATTGCAATAAGATTAATCGGTCCAGTTAAAACAATTCTTGTTTATTCTACTACATCGGTTTTTGGTTTAGGATTCGCTGCTTTGATATTAGGTGAAGAGTTTTCACATATACATGGTATTTCTACAGCAATAGTAATTATAGTAATTTTCTTGTTAAGAAAAAGATTGGCAGCAAGTGAATAGAGAAATTATAATCCAGGCATTTCAAGGCCTTCTTGTTGGGCCAATTCTATCATGAAAAATTCAAGATATCCTCCTGCCAAAAGGAGCGCCACAACAATTCCAATTTCAATGACTGTTGGTTTGAGAAATGAAGTAAGGTTGATCTTTTTAATTACTGCCTGAATTAGTATGAAACTTCTAGAGATGCCTATCGAGTATGCAACAATTTCCATCAGTCCAAATGGTGATAAGAAAAGAATTGAGAGTGGTGGAATTTCTCCTATTTCAGGAACGGTAGAAACAATTGCGGCAAAAGCAAATCCTGTGGACCAAGCAGCAAAAAGTCCCCATGCAACTCCAAACCCAGGAATAAACATGGGTAGTGCAATAGTGGTATTATGTGTGAAAATTCCAAATGCATCAATATCTAAAACAAGTTCTTCAAATTCAGCCATGAAGGCATTTGCATCTTCTTCACTTACAGAACTCATTGAGCCGATCTGAAATACTGCAGCAAAAATTCCTAAAAATATGAAAAATGTAATTATTCTAATTTTATTCATATTACCTTCTCATTTTGTACAATATTTGAGGGTTAGGTGTTAGGCACAGATTTAATTAAACCAGATGATATTTTTTGATATGAAAAAGGAGTTAACCTTTGCATTAAACTATGCATTAAACAAAGGATTCCAGATTCATCCAGATGCTTTTAAAATTTTAGAAAATTTTGATGTTAAAAAATTAGAGAAGATCATAAAAGAGATAGTTAAAGAAAAAACCAAACAAAAATTATTTCAGATCAACCAAGATGATTTAGAGATATATCTTGGAATTAAGGAGGACCTAACTCTACAAAGTGAAATTAAAATATTATCTGATCCTACGAAAAAAATAACAACAGGTGAGGGAGTTAAAGGGTATAATGCATTATTTTCAAGTCGTTTTAACAAGCTTAAAAGAATAATTTTAGATAGACCAGAATCAAAAAAACTCAAATCTATTGCATCTTTGAAAATCACAAAACAAGAAGGAGATACGTACGTCTGTGGTCTTATCACTTCAATAATTAGTGAGAGAAATATCTCAAAGTTGACTCTAGAGGACCCATCAGGCTTGTTTGAGGGTATTGTTTTTGATAATGAATTACAAAAGACTGCAGGCACTCTTCTAACTGACCAATTTGTAATGGTAAGGATAGGTTTAGGAAAGAATTCTGGATTTATTATAAAGGATATAATTCTGCCAGATATTCCAGATCAGGCTATCAACAAATCAGAATCTGAAGTGTATGCAGTCTTTCTTTCAGATCTTCATATTGGAAGTAAGTACTTCATGGAGGAGGAATTTATGAAATTTGTTTTGTGGTTATCAAGCCCAGATCCAGTTGCAAGAAAAATTCGTTTTGTCTTAATTGGAGGGGATGTAGTTGATGGAGTTGGAATATATCCAAATCAGGATAAAGAGTTGGTTTGCCAGACCATTGAAGAGCAATTAAAAAAGACAGTTGGTTTGATTGAAAAGATTCCAAAAAATATCAAGGTCATTATAATGCCTGGAAACCATGATCCTGGAAGAAGAGCCCTCCCACAGCCAGCCATACCAAAAAAATACAATTCAAGTTTATGGGAAATGGAAAATGTAGTAATGGTTGGAAACCCAGCCGTAGTTTCATTGAACGGGGTAAAGATAATGATGTTTCACGGACAGAGTATTGATGATATTGTAAAGACCACACCTGGTCTAAGTTATGACAAACCAACAAATGTAATGAAACATCTTCTCAAGGCTAGACATCTAAGTCCAATTTATGGTAGTCAAACACCCATAGCCCCAGAGATGGAGGATCTTTTGGTAATTGAGGATATTCCAGATATCTTTCATGTAGGTCATGTTCATAGAGCAGAATTGGATATGTATAAGGGAATTTTATTGGTAAATTCGGGTTCATGGCAAAAACAAACACCTTTCCAGGCTAGTGTTGGAATGACTCCGAACCCAGGAATTGCACTTATGGTAAATCTAAAAACTTTCCAAGTTCATTATGAAAATTATAATTTAGAGTTAGATAATATCCTTCAAAGTTAGATCGTTTTTGAAGGTCTTTTTTATCATTTCAGATGAGATCGTAAGTTTGTATTTTTTTGTTCTACCATGAATTCCTTGGTGGACCAGTCTTCCAATAATGATTCCAGATAATTCAATTTCACTCAACATTTGTGTAGTTCTTCTTTGGGTTAGCTCATCCCGGCCAACTGTCTTGCAGAGATTTTTGTATGATGAGTAAATCTCTCCAGTTGAAGAGCCATTTGCCTTCATAATTGCAAGAATGACTAGTTTTTCATGAAGGGGATATGATTTTAGCGAGGTTTCCTCTTTGTTTTCTTCAATTTTTAGAGAAGCTTCTCTGACATGTTCAACTGTAACTTTGTTTGATTGTTGTCTTTCAGCAATCTCTCCTGCGACACGGATCAAATCAATTGCCCTACGAGCATCACCATGTTCTCCTCCTGCAAGTGCCGCACATAGATTTAGGGCAGGATCCTCAACAGAATTCTCTACAAAGGCTTCGTTAATTCTCTCTTCAAGAATTGTTTTAATTTGTTCAACATTATAGTTGGTAAAGACAATCTCTTCCTCGCCAAGACTGCTAATTACTCTAGGATCTAGTCTTTCTTTGAATGTTAGATCATTTGAAATTCCCACCAAAGTTAGGGAACCTTGTTTTAATCGCTCATTTGCTCTTGTTAGTTGATATAAGATGTCTTTACCTGTTTTTGATACTAATTGGGCTAGATAGTCAATCTCATCAATTACAAAAATTGCGTTAAGTTTTCCTTCATCAATCTTATTGAGGAGTCTTTTGAAAACCTCACTTATTGCTAGGCCAGTTGTGGGTAATTCCTCCTTTCCTAGGTCTAATTGCCTGCCTAAACTAACTAATAATCCATAGAGGGTTGTCTCTTCTTTAGAGTTGGAATAAACTAGTTTAATTGGGAAATTTGATTTTTCTACTCTTTCTTGAATTTTAGAAATTACTTTTTTTACAACTAATGTTTTACCTATTCCAGGTTTTCCATAAACCAAAAGATTTGATGGTCTTGATTGTTTTAGTATTGGTAATAGTGATTGTGTAACTTGTTCTTGTTCAGAAGTTCTGTGTTGTATGGTATTTGGTATGTAGGTTGTTTGAAGAATATCTCTATTTTTTATTATAGATTCACCTGATTCTGCTGCATCAAGTAATCTATCTATTGGATCAGACATACTCACACACCTTTGTTTCCTATCAATAATATCATAACCATATCTAAATTAAGAGAGTAAAGAAGAGAACAATAACTCTAGCTTAGTTTGTAATTAATTATTTTTAGTTAGATTTTGATTTTCTTAAAAAAAAATTATAAAAAATACAGAGTGGAAAGATTGGTGTGTGGGTTGAATCTAAATTTTACCTTAAAGTTAACATTTTGTTAATATCCTGCTATGGAATTATATAAAAAACCTATTTTGACCCTTTAATTTCCATTCCAGGCGTTAAGATTGATGTTAACACTGTGAATATGCTTGAAACAACCCCTTTATTTCCACTCCAAGCATAAATATTTCTTAATTAGAGGGGATTTTACATGAGATGTTGTTAATAATAAAAATATGACTAGGCGTGGCTTATGCAGTCAATGTTAACAAACAATCTAGTTAACAAACATTCTCGGATCAATTGAACTGTTAACATCTGATCCTTTAGATCTCAAAGATGGCTAAAAAACGTATTCGAATAGATATGGAGGACACAGATGGTGCACGATTTGACATCAAAATAGAAGGTAATGTCACCAGGGAAAAGGTTCTCAAAATATTTGAAATGATGGACTTGATGAATATTGAGGAAGAACACGAAACAACAAACATGGACTCAGTAGGCTCAAAAATTTGGCATATTGTGGATAAATTCTTCCCAATGGGTAAATTTACCTCCACGACTATTCTTGAAAAATACGAAGATGAATTCAACGAACCAGTAAAACTTAGTGTAATATCGACCTATTTGTCACGTTTTTCATCAAAAGGTAGGATTGATAGGGTTAGAACAGGTCGTGAATGGACCTATCAAACCATTAAGATAAGCCAAAAACAACAATAACCGATTAAGAAATGGTTATTTTCCTAACAATTAACTGATCTTTTCCAAGAATCAACTTTACATATTCACCTTTTTGAATATCCATGTATTTTCTAAATTGTTTTGGAATAGAAATTGTCCCGGCTGAAGTGATTTTTACCAAAACTTCATTCTCTTGAACAGACATATTATTATTATAATTTTATAATATATATAATTTATAATTAATAATAAATTATTATGTTTCCATGAAAATTTGAATGAAAGGACAAAAATCTATTATGGTAAACTAAAAAAATTTCTTATGCAATAATTGGGTTAGTTTGAACGTCTTCAACCTTTGCTTTTCCCTTCTCAGTAATTGAATATGTGTATGGTTTAGTTTCTATATTTCTTTGAACATAACCACCATCAAATAATTTCTTCATTAATCTTGAAGTATGTTCCCTACTTCTCTTTAATGTGATGTGTATGTCACGTGATGTCATAGTTTTGTTTGTGATTAATTGCAACACATAATCTGTTGGGTTTGTGTGATCTATACTAGAAATATTGGGTGTGGAAATTAGTTTTTCAGACCTTATTTTAGGTTGAATTACTTTTTCTACATTATTTTCTTCTGCTTTGTTATTTAACAACTTTTCTAAGAGTTGTTTTAATTCTAACTTAGAATCCTCTGTTTTAGGCTCAATTCCTTGAATTTCTAATGCATCTAGGCGTATTTTCATATCAATTAACTGCCTTTCGTAGTACTCTAAACGCTCAGATTGTGGAACATCAGACATTTCACTTTTTGATTTAATGAATGGAAGTACTTTGTAAAACACATACAATCCACCTAAACCAACTACAAATGCTAAAATCACACTCAAAATCACTTCAGGATCAGGAATTTCTACTAACATCACAAATTTACGCCTATGTTGTGATTTATCGTGATTGAACAACATTATTTCACACTTTAGATTAACATACTGACACACATAATCACAAACACATCAACTACTTTTTGATATTTATCATCACAAATATCACATATTACATGCCTTTCGAATAGTCATATCTATCACCCTAGTGATTTGTTCTTCTCTTTCTGGGAAGATATCACCATCATTCATCACACGAATGTTCTCTGAAAGTTTGGATATCACATCAATATCATCAGGTAAGAGTATGCCTAGACCGCGAAAAAGTATAATTGAATAGAATAATGCGATTAATTTCTCTCTAGATTGCCCAACTTGCCTATAATATGCTCCTCTTGTTATAGGAAATTTAGATTCTAGAAGATCCTTCTGATTTAAAATAATTTTAATTTGTCGCTCTGTAAATAGAGATTTTTTGATGATTTGGCGAATAATATTGTTAAAATTAGATTCTTTAGAGTCTGCCATAGCTATACAAATCTGTATACTGACATTCCAATTAAACTTTAAAGAGTCATCTACAAACCTCCACTATGACTGGAAACAAAGTTGAATCGTTCCTAAAATCAGAATTAAAAAAGAAAAACGCATTGTTATTTGTTTTAATTGATTCTGAAGTATCACAATTACAGGCATCAAGCAAGCTTGCCAAAGATGTTGAAAAGATTGGTGCATCTGCAATCTTGGTTGGAGGCTCCTCAGCCACTGATCAGATTGAGATGGCTCAAGTGGTTAAAGGCATCAAAAAAGGTATTAAAATTCCAATAATCTTGTTTCCTGGAAATGTCACAGGCGTTGTGCCTGATGCTGATGCAATCCTATTTAGCTCCCTAATGAACTCAGAAAATCCATACTTTATCACACAAGCACAAGCATTGGGAGCCCCAAGTGTTCTCAAATTTGGTTTAGAACCACTTCCAACCGCTTATTTGGTGATTGGAGATGGAACCTCAGCTTGGTTTGTTGGTTCTGCACGAGGAATTCCTTTTGAAAAACCAAAAATTGCTGCTGCATATGCCCTTGCCGCTCAATTTCTTGGAATGAGATTTGTATATTTAGAAGCAGGTTCTGGTGCAAAAACTAGTGTTACTCCAGAGATGGTCAAAACAGTAAGGCGTGCTTTTAATGGATTCTTGATAGTAGGAGGAGGAATCAAAGATGTAAAAACTGCCCAAAACTTGGTCAAAGCAGGAGCCGATGCTTTGGTAATTGGTACATTCCTTGAAAAAGGAGGAAGCATCAAAAAACTCCAAGAAATAGCAAAAGTAATTCAAAGAAGCAAGTAGTAGAATTGTATCATGTCAGATAACGATGCAATTTCTCGTATTAGTGATATTAAGATGCCAGATTATTATCATGATTACTACTCAAATCTTTCAAGTGAAACAGTTTCCATCTTTGAGAAAGCAGCAGTTGCAAAATCAAGTTTGGTAGACTCTTCAGGTATAATTGAACCTAAAATCGCATTTGATTTGGCAGATCGTGTTTCCAAAATGCACGAAATTGATATTGCTGAACCTCTTAGAGAACTACTAAAAACAAACGGGAAGGAACTCTCTGCACTTATTTTATCAAAAGAAATTGCTCTTGGTGAATACTCTCTTTCTGATGCTACCTTAGAAGACAAACTAGATCTTGCAGTTCGTGTAGGGTTAGCCATTGTTACAGAAGGAGTAACCATCGCGCCTTTACAGGGAATTAGTGAAGTAAAAATCAAGAAAAACAAAGATGGCACTGAGTATCTTTCAGTTTCTATTGCAGGACCTATGCGTTCAGCAGGAGGAACAGAATCTGCTGTAACAATGTTAATTGCAGACCATGTTAGAAAAGCAGTTGGTTTAACAAAATACCAAGCAAATTCATTTGATGATGAAACTGGTAGATTTGTAGAGGAATTACGAATCTATGAAAGAGAGGCCAGTAGTTTTCAATTTCATATTTTAGATGAAGATATCGAACATGTCATTTCTCACCTTCCAGTCGAATTAGATGGAGTAGATACGGATCCATTTGAGGTTGTAAATCACAAATCAATGATTCGCATCAAAACTGATAGGGTTAGAGGTGGCGCTTTACGTGTCTTAAATGATGGATTGATTGGAAGATCCAAAAAACTTCTCAAAAGGATTGAACTATACAATCTAGATGGTTGGGAGTGGCTTAATGATCTTAAAGGTGTAGTTCAAACAGGTGAAAATCAGGAAGACGCAGCTGCTAAAAGAATGCGTGAAGTAATTACAGGAAGATCAGTCTTATCTATGCCTAAAAAGTTAGGTGGATTCCGATTAAGATATGGAAGAGCATGTAATACAGGCTTTGCAGCAGTTGGAATTCATCCCGTAGTAGGTGAAATTTTAGATCATACCATAGTTGTAGGAACACAAATCAAAATTGACATTCCAGGAAAAGGAGCAACTATTGCTTTTGTTGATTCTATTGATACTCCAATAGTTCGCCTAAAAAATGGCAATGTTGTAAAGATTAGAGACATTAAACATGGATTAGAAATTAAAAATGAAATTGAAAAAATCCTACACTTGGGAGATATACTAATTTCATTTGGAGACTTTCTTGAAAATAATGCTCAACTTATTCCTTCAGGGTATGTTGAAGAATTTTGGATAGAGGAACTAAAACAAAAAATCCAAAAATATGAACCTGATGATCAGTATCTAAAACAATTTCTGACTAGAGTACCCACAATAGATGAGGCACTGAAAATTTCCCTTGACTTTCAAATTCCACTTTATCCACATTATCTATATTTCTGGGATAAAATCTCATCAAAAGAACTTGGTCAACTTTTAGAACCAAAACAAGTTACTGAAACATCAATTGAATACTTTGTGGAAATAAAAAAAATCCTTGAAAAATTGGGCACTCCTCATAAAGTTGAAAATGAAACTATAGTCCTAGAAAATCTAGAGGCAAAAATTTTCTTTAATTTATTGTTTAGAGAAAAACCAACAATTAGTGATTTGTCAGTTCCAAAAATTTTAACAAAATCATCAGGAATTCAAATTAAAAATAAATTTTCAACATCTATTGGGGTTCGAATTGGAAGACCTGAAAAAGCAGCTGCTAGACAAATGAAACCTCCTACACACATATTATTTCCAATTAGTGACAAAGGAGGACCTACCAGAGATCTTCTAAAGGCATCAAGAAATGAACACTTCTTTACTAACATATTCAATAGACATTGTGACCAATGTAATGAACCCTCTATAGGCATCAAGTGCTCTAGATGTGGCACTAAAACAACAATTTACTACAAATGTTCTAACTGTAGAGACACTCTTACTGAACCATATTGTGAAAAATGTAAACGCAAAGTACAAACTCACTCACACAAAGAATTTCCACTAAAAACAAAATTACTATCAGCTCAGGAAAAAATGGGATTACGTGTCAAAGAACCATTCAAAGGCGTCAAAGAGCTAATTAATCAAGATAGAATTGCTGAACCTCTAGAAAAAGGAATTACACGTCAAAACTTTGGGCTTACAGTCTTCAAAGATGGAACTGTTAGGTTTGATGCAACAAATTCTCCCTTAACCCAATTCAAACCATCATGGATTGGAACATCGATAGAGAAACTAAAGGGGCTTGGATATTTTCACGACATAGATGGGAAACCACTTACAAACTTAGAACAGATTGTTGAACTTCGTATGCAAGATGTGATAATTCCGTATGATAGTGGAAATTATTTGGTTTCTACTTGTAAATACATTGATACTCTTTTAGTGAAATTCTATGGAAAATCTTCATTTTACAATGTAAAGAATACTGAAGAGCTTATCGGCCATCTAGTAATTGGCTTAGCTCCACATACTTCTGTTGGAATAGTAGGACGAATCATTGGATATACTGAAACACATGTTTGTTTTGGAACTCCAAACTGGCACTCTGCAAAAAGAAGAGATGCTGATGGTGATGCTGATTCTATTATGCTTCTTATGGATAGCTTACTTAATTTCTCAAGACAATTTCTTTCTGATAGAATAGGTGGGCTAATGGATGCTCCATTACTTGTGCAACCTCTAGTTTTACCACATGAATCTCAACCACAAGCACACAATCTTGAAGTCACAAAGTATCTTCCTTTAGAATTCTTCGAGTCCACATTTCAACAGAACAAAGCATCAGATATAACATCTGTAGAAATTATCAAGTCACGTCTTGAAACTGAAAGGCAATTTTATGATTATTTCTTTACACATTCAACTTCATCACTAACCACTTCAAAATCTCGTAGTGCCTACTCTACACTTGGCTCAATGCTTGACAAATTTGATATGCAAATTAGAAATGCTGAATTAATTGATGTGGTAAATCCTTCAGAAATTGTTTCAAATGTCATTTCAACACATCTGGTTCCAGATATTATGGGAAATCTTAGAGCATACGCTAGACAAAACTTTAGGTGCACAGGTTGTGGAAAATCATTCCGTCGGATGCCTCTAATTCAAACATGTGTATGTGGTCATAAACTAATTCCTACAATTACCAGAGGCTCTGTTGAAAAATATCTAAAACTTGCAAAAAGACTTGTTGAGAAATATGATGTTGGTGAATATCAAAGAGGAAGAATTCATGCTCTATCAGACGAAATTGAATTAGTATTTGGTAAGAGTAAAGGAGACCAATCACTTCTTACTGATTACGCCTAGAACTATCTCAGTTTGACGTACTCGTAAGCACCTAATTTGTTATCAAAACAGAATTTGACTTTTTGATAGTTTTTTCTTAATGCCTTAACTTTTGGAAGTATCTTTTTTGGATCCTTTTTCTCAATAACTACTTGTTTAATGAAAGATGCAATTTCTTGCATCTCATTCTTTTTCATTCCAAGTCGTGTTATTTCAGAAACTCCTAATCTAATTCCACTAGGATGAAAATAATTTCTTCCTGCCTTAATATCACCTGGAATGAGTTGTCTGTTAACTATGATGTTAGCTTTTTCTAAATCTGCTTCTACTTTTCCACCATCAGAATAATCTAAAACATTAACTGCAATCTGATGTGATTCTGTAAATCCTCTACTTTCTCCTAATACCTTGAATCCCATATCATGCAAAGTCTCTGCAAACAACTTTGCATTTTTTATGACCTGAGTTGCATAGTCTTTTCCAAACTCTAAAGCCTCTGCAAAAGCAACTGCTTTTCCAGCCATATGATGAATGTGGTGGCTACTTGTAAGGCCCGGAAACGTTGCTTTTTTGATAACCTCTTCATGTTCTTTAGATCCGAGAACAAGTCCTCCTTGAGGTCCAAACAAAGTCTTATGAGTACTCATAGTCATAGTATCTGCGCCTTCACGTAGAGGGTCTTGGAATTTTCCACCAGCAATTAATCCAGCAACATGAGCTGCATCATAATTGATGTGCATATCATAACTCTTTAGAAAATCTGATAATTCTTTGACAGGATGTGGAAATAAGAATAATGAACCACCAAACATTGCCATCTTTGGAAGACGACCATCTTTTTTTAGAGTCTTTATTTTTTGTTTTGTCTTATCTACATCAATTGTCATTTCTTCAGCATTAAATGGATAGAACTCTATCTCTAATCCATGAACTAGACCAGCAGTTCCAAAATGCTCCTTTTTACCATGTGATATGTGACCACCTGCAGGAATAGAAGGTGCTAGCATTACATCACCTGGATTGGTAAAAGAAGAATACACTATAAGATTTGCAACAACTCCTGAAGTTGGTCTTACATCAGCAAATTTTGCTTTGTACAATTTTTTAGCCAACTTCATACATTCAAATTCTACATCATCAATGTAGATACATCCAGCATACACTCTCTCCCCAGGCCATCCTTCAGCATACCTATTTCCAAAATCTGAGATTATAGCTTCTCGAACAGCAGGACTTGGAATATTCTCACTTGCAATTAATGGAATTGAATTTTCAAACCATTTGTGATGTTCCTTTAATTTAGCGAAAATCTTATTGTAAGATTCTTTATTTTGTGACTTGGCCATATTTTGAAATTTGATTTTCCCAATTTAAAAACACCGATGCTGCCTCAAATTTTCATATTCTGATCTGCAAGGTATAAAAGGGGAATCTGGAGTTTCAGCATTTATGGGTATGCAAGCCACTTCCAAAGGAAATATGCCAGTTGTATTGCTAAAGGAAGGCGGTTCAGAAACCAAAGGCAGAGATGCACAAAAGAATAACATTGCTGCATGCAAAATTGTTGCCGAAATTGTTCAAACCAGCCTAGGTCCACGAGGCATGGATAAAATGCTAGTTGACTCCTTGGGAGATGTTACTATTACCAATGATGGTGCAACTATCCTAAAAGAAATTGATGTTCAACATCCAGCTGCAAAAATGCTAGTTGAAATTTCTAAAACTACAGATAATGAAGTTGGAGATGGCACAACTTCAGTTGTTGTATTGGCAGGTGCTTTACTTGATAACGCTGAATTATTAATTGATCAAGATGTTCATCCAACAATTATTGTTGATGGTTATAGAAAATCTGCAAAAAAGGCAAAACAGTTTCTTGAAAGTATTGCTGACCAAGTATCTGCAAATGATAAAAACATTCTAACTAAAATCGCAAAAACCTCAATGCAAACTAAACTTGTTAGAAAGGACTCTGATCAACTCGCAGATATTGTTGTAAAATCTATTCTTGCTGTTTCAGAAAAAGATGGTGAAACTTACAGTGTTGATATTGATGATATTAAAGTAGAAAAGAAGGCTGGAGGCTCTATCAAAGACACGACGATTATTCAGGGAATTGTTCTTGATAAAGAAATTGTTAATGGAGGAATGCCTACAAAAATCACTGAAGCTAAAATTGCATTAATTAATACCGCATTAGAAATTAGCAAAACTGAAACTGATGCAAAAATTAACATTTCTAATCCTCAACAACTAAAATCATTTCTAGATGAAGAAAACAGAATGTTAAAGACAATGGTTGACAAAGTCATTGGCTCTGGGGCAAATGTAGTTTTATGTCAAAAAGGTATTGATGATATGGCTCAACATTATCTAGCAAAAGCTGGAATTATTGCAGTTAGAAGAATTAAAGAAAGTGATCTTGAAAAACTTGCAAGAGCAACAGGTGCAAGAATAGTTACAAACCTTGATGATCTTTTTGAAAAAGATCTAGGTAGTGCAGATCTTGTTGAAGAAAGAAAAATTGAAGAAGACAAATGGGTATTTGTTGAAGGCTGCAAACATCCAAAATCAGTTACCTTGCTTCTTCGTGGAGGCTCACAAAGAGTAGTTGATGAAGTTGAACGCTCTGTTCATGATGCACTAATGGTTGTAAAAGATGTAATGGAAAATCCTTCAATTGTTGCAGGCGGCGGTGCCCCTGAGACATATGCTGCAACTAAACTAAGAAGTTGGGCAAAATCTCTAGAAGGAAGAGAACAATTAGCTGCTGAAAAATTTGCTGATGCTTTAGAATCAATTCCATTAACACTTTCTGAAAATGCTGGAATGGATCCAATTGATACAATGACATATCTTCGCTCAAGACAACAGAAAGGAGAGAAATGGACTGGAATTGATGTTATGAAAGGAAAGATCTCTAATATGAAATTAAGTGATATTATTGAACCACTTACAGTTAAACTTCAAATTGTATCTGCAGCTTCTGAAGCTGCATGTATGATTCTTAGAATTGATGATGTAATTGCTACCCAAAAATCTGCTGGTGGTCCACCTGGCGGAGGAGAAGGAGGTATGCCACCTGGTATGGGTGGAATGCCACCTGGTATGGGTGGAATGCCTGATATGGGCGGAATGATGTAAATCATTTTGAAAAATTTCTTTAAAAGTTTATTTGATAATTACATTCACGAACAACATTGAATAAAACATCATCCAAAATACTTACTAGTTTCAAGTACGTTTACCTAGTTGCATTTTTTACATTACTTGCTGGATTCTTTTATCCACTAATTACTAACACAAGTTTTGATGGTGTAATCATTGGCGTTTTGATATTATTTATGGGTCTTGCTGGTGGAGTCTTATTGTATAGAGCTGCTACATCTGAAAAGTGGAGAGGAATATATCTAGGAGGGGGATTTGCTCTGATGGCGGTTTCATTATTTTGTATCTTTCAGCTTACTGGAAGAGCCTAAACATCAAAGTATAGATAAAATTCATGCGGATGTGGCCTAATGGCAATTTCACGCTGATCTCTTCTTTCTAATTCTATTACCTTATCAATTACATCATTAGTGTAAATTGGATTAAGGAATTTTCTATCACTCTCTAACTCATCTAATGCTTCACCAAGACTTTTTGGAAGAACACCAATACCTCTTTTAGCTCTGTCTGATCTAGTCATCTTGAAGATATCTTCACGTATTTGTTCTCCAGGATCCATCTTCTTTTTGATTCCATCCAATCCAGCTGCTACTACTGCAGCAAATACAAGATATGGATTAGATGAAGGATCAGGAGCTCTAAACTCTAATCTCTTTAGGTGGGCATATTCTTTTCCTTTGAGATGTTTTGGAACTCTAACTATGGCAGAACGATTTCCTGAACTCCATGCAATGTATACTGGAGCTTCATATCCAGGTACGAGTCTATGGTATGAATTAGTAGTAGGATTACAAATTGCTGATAGTGCTTTGGCATGATTAATGATTCCACCGCAAAAGTATCTTCCAGTTTGGCTTAATTCAATCTCATCATCTGGGTCAAAAAATATATTTTCATTTCCATTCCATAAACTAACATTAACATGCATTCCAGAACCTGAGTCCATTGCAATTGGTTTTGGCATCATTGTTGCAACCTTTCCATATTTCTGTGCAATATTTCTAATAACATACTTGTAGGATTGTGCAGCATCTGCAGCATTTGTCAAGCGGTCGTATCTGATATCAATTTCACATTGTCCTGCAGTTGCAACTTCATGGTGATGATTATCACATAATATTCCAAAATTTTTATTCAGAATGTTTACACATTCATTTCTGTATGGTGTAAGAGTGTCTGATGGTGTACTAGGATAATATCCTTCTTGTAATCCCATTGGATATCCATCTCCTTCTTGGCTCCATGGAGCTTCTTTTGATTCAATTGAATAAGACTGTCCTTTGTATGGCGTTAAAACATCCCAATGTACCTTATCAAAAACAAAAAATTCCACCTCTGGGCCCCATGTACTATAATCAAATCCCTGAGTTTTGATATATTCTTCAGCTTTTTGCGCAATTCCTCTAGGATCTCTTGATAATCTTCCTCTATCTTCTCCCCAAAAAACATCACAAAGAAGTCTAGCTGTTTTGTTTTCAGTCATCCAAGGAATTATTGCAAATGTATTTGGGTCTGGCTTGAGAAGTAGATCTGAATCATCAATACTAGTAAAGCCAACAATTGATGAACCATCCAATTTTGGTAATCCATCTCTCATTTGTTCAGGGGTAAACAAGTTAGCTGAAATTGTGGTATGATGAAAATGGCCTGTAAGACCTGTGAATTGTAAATCAATAAACTGAATGTTTTCGTGTTGAATCCTAGCAAAAACTTCATCAGGTGAATATGTTATTGGGATTGCTTTACCATGACTAACTTTATAGGGCAATTTTTTTACTTCAATCAAACACAAATACACCCAGCATTTAAGGATTAGGTAAGAAATGTCTGAATCAAATCAAATCGATATCAACTCTTTACATCAAACAGTTTTACTAGAAACTGAAAATGATTCTATATTAGAAATTGATCAAAACTTTTACAGAAATCTCTCTGACTTTATAGGAAATTTAAGAAAACAAGAATTTGATGGAGTAGAGAGTAAAATCAAGGATGCTTTGATAGAAATGGCAACTGAATTGACGTCATTACTGATATACATTAGACTAGAAAAAATTTCTAAATCAAAAGATATCCAATTTGGAAATCTTTTAGATGAAGAAAAATTCATTTTAGATTCACAAGAGGAACAAAGAGAAAGAATTGAAATGATTCTTTCTGCTACAATTAATGGAAAATCAAAATTCCTTGAATCATTAGCTCAAAATCATAAAACAAAGAAAATTGTCATTAGATTTCTCAAAGAAGTAGAAGAAATTGTGGGTGCTGACCTTGAAAAATATGGTCCTTTCAAAACTGAAGATATTGCTACCATTCCATATGAAAACGCTCAGGCCTTAATTGCCAAAAATGCTGCAACTAAAATTCGCTGGGATGATTAGGTAAAAATTATACCTGTTTTATTTTCATATTAAATGTCTCATACAGGTGTAGAAGTATTTGATTTTTTATTATTTTCAATTTATCCAGTAATTGGAATCTTTGCTATTGAAGTTATAAGCCGATTAATCAAAGCCCCAAAATGGATTAAACTGTGGGTACAAGCAGCTGTATCAATTGGTTTTGGAGTTTATTATTGGTTTATTTTGCCTGCACCACAAAATTTCCCGTTAACTGCAATGGTAATGTTTGCACTTGCTATTGCATTAATTTATCAAGGCAGACGTGCAAAAATTTCTCCTGAAAAAAGTCCATACTAATCTTTGAATCTACTGAATATTCTTTTGAAAATATTTGGTTTGTCTCTACCCCCATCTCGTATCACTTTTTTCTCACCAAATCTTTTTGCTCTAATTTGTGTTAGCTTTACACATCTATGTTCCTCAGGTAATCTATGTTCAGCACAAAATGGATCCTTGCAATAATTACAATGAAATGGCATATCTGTTAAATCACCACAATAAGCACATTTCTCAGACTCCATAGCTTAGTTAGTCATTTTTCATTTAATAAAGGTGATAGTACTTTTTTTCCTAAAGTGATTTAGTCTAAACGTTTTTACGATGATGGAATTGGTTCAAATTAAATGATTAAAGATAAAGTTGCAATAATTACAGGAGCAAGCAGTGGTATTGGATTTGCAACTGCTTTGACATTATCAAAAGCAGGAGCTAAAGTTGCTATTGGCGCAAGACGAGTCGACAAATTAGAAGCACTTGCAAAACAAATTACTGATAATGGTGGAGAGGTATTTTATCAAAAATTAGATGTCACCCAAAGAGAAGAGTGTGATAATTTTGCAAAAGCAGTTTTAGAAAAATGGGGATCCATCGATATTCTTGTAAATAATGCAGGTTTGATGCCTCTAAGTTTCTTCAAAACCCTGAAAGTAGATGAATGGGATAGAATGATTGATGTGAATATCAAAGGTGTATTGTATTCTACAGCCTCAGTAATTTTACATATGAAAGAAAAAAAATCTGGTCACATTGTAAATCTATCATCTGTTGCTGGAAGAATTGTTTTTCCAGCTGGTAGTGTTTATTGTGCAACAAAACATGCAATTGCAGCATTTAGTGAAGGATTAAGACAAGAATTCAGTGTACGTTCTAACATTAGAGTAACTTCTATTGAACCTGGAGTTGTAGCAACAGAACTTAATGATACTATTACTGATGAATCTTTGCAGGGATTTGTTGAAAATACAAAAAAGATGGAAGCATTACAAGCAGAAGATATTGCAAATGCAATTTTGTATGCAGTTGAATCCCCGTCACATGTTAATGTTAATGAAATTTTGATAAGACCTACTACACAAGAACGTTAAGTTAACAAATTTAAAATGATTATATTTCTTCTTCTTTCTCTTTTGAAAGATGTTCAAGGATAGCTCTTACTTTAACACCAAGCTCTTGTTTATCCATTGACAGATTTAGTTTTTCAGGAATTTTATTTTTAAAATCTTTATTTTCCATTTCGATGCTTCTTTTTTGAACACAATCTAAATGATCTTGATCAGTAGCTGAAATCTTGTGGCAAATGTTACAAATCTTCATTATTATTATTAATCAATACGACGATTTAATAATTTCTTTTTGTGCCTTTGTGACAAGGGATCGTAGTCTAGCTTGGTATGATACTAGTCTGGGGGACTAGTGATCGCAGGTTCAAATCCTGCCGGTCCCATTACACTTTAGTGACTCAAATAATACCATCGTCTAATACTGACGTGATAAAGCTAGAAGACATTGGAGAAAATGTCTACGATAACTTTCTAGAATCTATGCGTATCTTAGAAACAAAAAGGATGTATGTTAGAAACCTAAGAAAATTTTTGAATCTAATACCAAATAATTGAATTTTTGAGATATTTTCACTACTCTAGGCATGGCAAACAGCTCAAGTTCTGAGCTTTTGACTTGATGAACTTCTTAAAGAATTAACTAGTATAATACAAGATATTTCTTATAATTAGAAGGTGATTTGTAATACCTAATAATAAAAAAGTCAAAGAGTTTAGAGATCCATTACATGGATTTATTGATGTAAATTCTTTCGAATTAAAAATTATAGATACTCCTGTTTTTCAAAGGCTTAGAAACATTAAGCAACTAAGTTTAGGACATCTAGTCTATCACGGAGCTGAACATTCAAGATTTGGTCACATGCTTGGTGCGATGTATCTAGCTGGAAGGGCATTTGATTCATTGGAAACTAATACAAACAATCTAGGAGAAAAATTTGATGCTGATGAAACTGATCGGCAAACCATTAGAATTGCTGCGTTATTGCATGATGTTGGTCATGCACCATTTTCACATTCTTTAGAAACTTTATTGAATGCAAGCCATGAAGATTATTCAAATGCATTAATTGATAATTATTTTACACCATTTATTGAAGAAGCAAAAGTAGACATTCAAACTGTAAAAAACTTGATATCTGGAGATCCTTATCCCAAAAAACCATATCTTAGTCATATTGTTAATGGACAGCTAGACGTTGATAGACTAGATTATCTATTAAGAGATTCTCACTATACTGGAGTTTGGTATGGAGAATTTGATCTAGACAGAATTATTGAACAACTCTGTGTGGTTGATAAAAGATTTGTTGTTAAACAAGGAGGATTTGAATCAGTAGAACAGCTTATTGTAGCAAGACATCACATGTATCAAGGTGTTTACTTTCATAAAACAAAACGTGCTTTTGAATTAATGTTATGGAAATGTTCAGAGATTTTAAGGAATAAAGGAATTATATCATATCCTAAAATTGAAGAATTGAACACCAAAGAAGTTTGCGATAAATTTGTAAAATATGATGATAATTGGTTTTTAAATCTATTATATCAAGAAGATAATCCAGAGGAAGTACAAACAATTGCAAAAATGATAAGAAATCGAATACCTTATCTTGAAACCTATTCCCCATTGACGTATAGGAAAGAATCAGACTCTATTTTACAAATGCCTGATGATTCAATCAAACAATTAGAACCAATACAAACACATCTTCTAAAGAAAAGTGAATCACTTGGAATAAAAGAACATGAATTACTCACAGATGATCTATCTCGAGCTCCATACAATTTAATGCCTAATTATCCAATCTCTAATGAAGCAGAGCCAGAAGGAAACACCATTCAAATCTATTATAAAAACAACAAATTGATTGAACCAATTGAAAAGCGCTCAAAATTAATACATACGCTAGGTGGAAATAGACCTCTTATGATTAGAGGATTTGTAATACCTGAAAAATACAATATAATAAGAGAGTTCCTAAAAAGCAACTACGATTATTCTTTACCTGATCGTTAATGAAAAATAATTGTAAATATTTAAGATCAAGTATATCTATCTATATTCATGGTGGAGATGGATGGATTTGCAATTAGTTTCAAAAAATAATATTGCATTATTATTAATTAAAAAAGCCTCAGAAATTGAAGGGTTAACACCTGGAATAAAAGGGAAGAAAGCCTTCCAAAAAAGTCTATATTTTTTAAATCAACACCACAATATTTTTAAATTTGGATGGGGAGATTATGGCCCATTATGCGCCGAAATTCAACAAATTGCTGAAGATCTAAAAGCAAACGGAAAAATCATCGTAAAAGAAATTACTACAAGAAAAGAAGGGGCAATAATTCTAAACATGACTTTTTCTCAAGAAAACAATACTCATTTTTCAGAAATAGAATTTCCATCGGATTTAGAAAAATTAATTGCAAAAGTAACTAAATTTCTAAGTAGCTACGAACCACGAGATCTTGAGTTGTTAGCTTCAGTACATTATTGGGCAAAGAAAGAACAGTTTTTCACAGATAAATATACTGTTGAATACATTTACAAAAAGCTTTTTGAGTTAAAACCAGATGCAGTATTTACTGAAAAAGATGTTAAAGAAGCTCTAACCACTTTAGAATCTCAAGAGTATCTACATTAGTTATTTAATGAGTTTTGTAAATCAGGAATTAATTATATTTTCATATCTACTGATATCAAAACAATCACCAAAAACCTTCAAATCCTGCCGGTACAATCCTAAATGATCTTCATAACACTTTATGATGTTTGTATAATGCATAAATGATTAGCATGAATGATATCATCCACAGTGTTTTGATTGGAGAATTATGAGTATATGCCTCAATTGTTTCTAAATAATAATACGCAGAATCAGCTACCACCCAAAATAAGATTCCAATTAACAACAATAACCATGTAGATTTGAGAACCGAAGTTCGAAAAACACTTGCCCCAACAACTACAAGTGCTAACATTACTGATGCCCCAATAACAAACAGATTGCTATAGACTATGTCAAAAACAAGTCCATCATATTCTCCCCAAGAGTCATAAGCAGTAATTGTAAAAATAAAAACTGCAATAATTGGAATTACAACAATTGGAGCTTTCATTGAGTTGGACCATTTTGGTTTAAAGTATTTTGTGTTAAGACCTAGATGTAAGATTGCAAAAACATAGTTTGCAAGAAAACCTACATCAAATGGAGATGGCCAAGGATCAATTTCTAATACAAGTTCATTATAATAATATCCAACATCTGCTATAAACCACGCAAAAAATCCCAATCCCAAAAACAGATATGCTTTTTCAAGCATTGCAGAACCATGATATTTTTTGGCAACTAAAATGGAGTATATTCCACAACCTGCAATTCCTGCTAAATAGATCCCATCTTTAATATCAAAGTATGAGCCATCAAAAAAATACAAATTATATACAATATCGACTACAGACAGAGATGCAATTATGGCAATGACCTTGTAGTTATTCTTGTTGGAAGTTTAGTAATGGCATCTGTACTAGTCATTTTAGGATCATGTGAATATATCCTATAAAAATATAGTAAATCCTATTGATCCTTTACAATTTTAGAATTTTTAATAGTTTTTCAAAATTTACTCGTGTCTTTTCTTGTTTGTATTGTTTTAAGATCTTGATAATTTTCTCTTTAGGTGGATTTTTGTAGATTTTTTGAGTTTTTTTTGCAATCCCTGATCCAATAAAAATTGCTTGAGTAACTGATGTAACATTTGATGATCTTCTTTTAGTGCTAGAACTTTCAAAATCAATTAAGGTGGATTTTGTTTTTCCTACAATGACATGTTTTGAAACATTGCTTAATTCACCATGATCCAAACTTATCTGATCCAGTCTATAACAGTCTTCTAAAACATTTCTGATTGTAGATTTTAATTTCTTTGCACTACCTATTCCTTTTAACGCATTTACCCATTGTCTAATATCAATCCCTTCAAGATATTCCATAACTAAGAAATTTTTACTTACAACATACATTTTTGGTCCAACATTTACTGAATTTGCTAATTTTAGTAATATTGCTTCATTTTGCATTTCATTTCTTTGCGAATCTGTTCGTCTAATTTTTAATGCAACCTGCTTGCTTCCTTTTTTTGCTAGAACTACAACTCCAACGTATCCTTTTCCTAAAATTGCTAAATTTCCAAGTGTAGTAGAACCTGTAAATGAAACTGACTTTATTTTTAATTTCTCTAATTCATTAATTCTTGATCTAATTTGTCTACTGGTAGCTTTTGGATATCCAAGAATATTTGAGTATGGCTCATCCGCAAATTTCTTAATTGAAATGAAGGAGTGTGCCATCTGTTGAAATCAACTCACTTGCAGCCTCTTTAATTGATTTGCTTAAATTTTTGTTTCCTACTGAAACCTTGAAACCTCGTTTGAAATCACTTTGAAGACCTTTTGGTATGTCTGTTCTAAGATTATTTTTCAAAAATTCTATCATGAATCTGACTGCTTCAGTATGTTTTCTTTTTTCTAATGAAATTATTTTTTTATTCTTTCCAATCCACATTAATTCCGTATTTACAATATTTTTAGAAATAAAACTCTTGGAACTATTTTCTCTAAAATATTCTGGTCCATTTTTTTGATACATTTTTGAAATTTTTGTAGATTCTAGCAAGAAAAAGAGATAGACTTCTTTTTGTTGGTCTGTATGGGGCTTACTTCTTAGTACGTCAAATCCACCTAATTCTAATTGAGTAGACAATGATGAAGTGGCTCTTTTAATTTGCCCCCATATTATATCTGGGCTTCTAATTTTAAAGTCAAATTTTATTACCAACAAATTTTCCCAATGTTTCCTTGAAACTGTTGATTTTTTGTACTTGAAGAATCCTATTGTAGGTTTTTCTTTAAAAGCTCTAGAAACAAGAATAAATTTTCCAAGATTTTCATCAGAAATTGCAGCAGCTAAATTTCTATTACTATCAATTGGATCTATAATCACTATTGATGTTCCAAATTTCTTTGAAGTCTTTCCAATAATTTGATTTTCTTTAATTCCTGATATTGATTTAATTACATTTTCAAAACTTCCAAAATTTAAGATTAAAACTTCTGAAACATAACTACTAAATCCTTGTTTTGCAATTTCAGATCCGTAAATTTTATTTGATTTGAAAAATGTTTTTAGAATTCTAACATCGTTTCTCATTTTAGATGTTAGTGATTTTTCCATGAGTTTTGTATGAAATGGAGATCTATCAGCAGCACTCTTCCACTCTCCAATTTTTACATCATAAAATGGTACAACATTGATCTTTGTGTTCTTAATTTTAGCCTCAACATATGGATGCTCAGAATATCTAACATATGGAGAATATTTTTTCAATGATTCAAAACCAATTTTTTTTGAGATCTTTTCAAATTTTTCTTCTGATGTAGATTTCTTGAATCTGATAAAAATATCTACATCTGCATCTTTTGATAACCAAGTACCTTTTGCAAATGAACCACCAAATTCTAATCCTATAATTTCTGTAAATTTTTCAATTTCTTTTTTAACTAAGCTAAATGCTAGTTCAGCAATTTGTTTTTTTGAGTTTTCTATTGTTTTTGATGGAATGACAGACTTGGAAATTTTAGAAATAATTTGTTTCATTTTACTGCATTAATCTCCTCTAAATCAGAATAGATTGGTCCATTTGATGTAAGTTCACTTTTTTTCAATTTGATACTAGTTACTTTTTGTATTCCAAAATCTATCATTTTTTGACTATCCAATTCTTCTGTTATATCTCCTACCTTCTTTTTAATTCTAAATACTGTGATATGAGGTTTGAATGGCTTATCTGAAAAAAATCCTAATGGTTCTAACACTTTTTCAACTTTTTTTGATAACTGAATTAACATGTTTCCTCCATTGTCGTCTGTTCCAATCCAAATCACTCTTGGAAATTTAGGTTTGGGAAATGCACCTGTTCCTTTCAAGTTTACACTAAAACTTGAAAATTCAATCTTACGAAGGGCTTGGATAACTTTTTGTAAGATCTCCTCTGAAATTTCACCTAAAAATTGTAATGTAAAATGAAAATTTTTTGATTCTACGGGTTTAGCATCAATGTTAATTTTAGTTTGAAATTTTTTTATGGAATTGATAATATCCTCATTTGAGATTTCAATTGCTACAAAAGTTCGCATTATATCATTTTTTGAAGTATCTTTATAATAATTTCCGGTAGCTTCATAGACGAGACTCTTTTTTGATATGTATTGACAAAACTAATTGTATGTCTAACAGGCATGCCTGGTGCTGGCAAATCTACTATTGCTGAAGGATTGAAACCAAAAGGATATGACATTATCAATATGGGGAATGCTGTTAGAGAAGAAGCAAAAAAAAGAAACTTAGAATCAACCAGAAAAAATCTTGGAAAACTAATGCTTGAGCTTAGAAAAAAAAATGGTCCTGGTGCAATAGCAGAATTAGTAAAACCCAAAATAGAATCCTCTACTACTAATGTGATACTAATTGATGGAATTAGGTCTACTGATGAAATACAAGTCCTTAGAAAACTTGGTAGTGTAAAACTATTAGCAATTCATGCATCAACTGATACTAGATTTGATTTTTTACAAAAAAGAGGAAGATCAGATGATCCTCAAACAAAAGACCACTTTGAAGAACGAGATAATCGCGAATTAGAAGTTGGAATTAGTAGTCCAATTGCACTATCTGATTATGCCATATCAAATATTGGTTTGACAAAAGACAAGTTAATAGAAACTGCCTTCAAAATTATTCAAAGTTGGATAGAATGAGAATTCCAAATATCAGTTGCAAAATAGAGATGTTTTGTTCAGTAAATCCTTCTGAGGATCCTAAAAAAATTAAAAAAGCAATTTCAAATATTTTTACATACTCAAATATAAAAACCGAAATTTTTTCAGTTAGTGCTCAATCCAAAGATCTCAAGTCTTTAGAAAAGATTTACGAAACAGTTCACACTAAACAATCTCAAAAAATCTATCGACGTAATCTTGAAAAAAATTTAGAAAATTATACTACCTGGTTTTATCTAAATAAACAAGCAGCTTTTGTTGAAAAAATAGCAATTTGTGAAGAAGCAAACGAATCTCCTTTAGGACCCATTAAAGTAATTCTCACTTCATCATATATTGATAGAATTATTGATTGGATTGTTTCTAGGGATGATGAAATTTAGCTAAGAAAATTTAATCATTGTTGAATATTTTTTTAGTTTGAATCTAAAATCCTTTTTTTTGAATTAATATTAAATGTTCATAAAATTAGGCATAATAGCTGGAATTGTAATCTTGGGAGGTATGATATTCTCCACAGAAATTGGTAATATTTTTCCAACTACTTCTGCCACCATATTTGATTCTTTAATGGATGATGTAACAAACTTTGGTTCAAAAGCTTCAGATTCTGCAGACCAAAGAATTGATGAATCAATTGATCAAATAATGTATGAAACAAGTAATTCTATAACTAATGGAATTAGTAACGCTGGAGATACAATTACTAATGAAATATCTGAAGTAAAAGAATCATTTCAAAAAACCATTAGTGAAGAGATTTTAAATTTTAATCCTATTGAAGCTATTACAGATATTTTCACAGGTGGTTCAAGTTCATCAACTACAAGTTAATCAACTACAAGTTCATCAATAGTATATGATACACTATCTTTGTCTACTAAACAACAACTAGATAACAATATTCTTCTTCAATATTCTGATTCAAGTGGGAAAACACAAAGTGTTACTGTTGTAATTAGAACTGAACAAAAAGAAATTTTTTCAGGCACATTTTTTACTTCAATGTTTGAAACTACTGTAAATGATGCCACTGGAATTCCTTACTATGTAGATATGATTGTTGAACATGAAGATCATGGTACAATTACCTCATCAGTATTTAATCCTGGGGATGATTCTGATACAAAAATTAATACCATATTTTCACAATCATAATTTAATTTTCTTTAAACATTGATACAAATTTAGGTAGTGTAACTGCACTTGTATCTCTTATAGCTAAATCCATCTCTGATGACATCTCAGTATTTTCTGGATTGACTTCTATCAATATTGCTTTATTTTGTTTTGCATAGATTGGTAGTGTATTTGCAGGTGACACAACAAGAGATGTACCAGCAATTACCATCAAATCACATTCACTTGCAAAAATCATAGCTTTTTGCCATATTTCTTGTGGCAGAGATTCTCCAAACCAGACAACATCGGGTCTGAGTATATTCCCACATTTGCATAAGGGTGGAGTTTCAGAAAATTCAGTTATTATTTCATCTTTATAATCACAGACTGTACACTTGATTTTTACAATACTTCCATGTAATTCCAACACTTCTGAGCTACCAGCCTTTTGATGAAGTCCATCAATATTTTGTGTTAATATCACAACTTGCACATATTTTTCAAGTTCAGCAATTGCTTTGTGACCAAGATTTGCTTGTGCAGCAAAGATATTTCTTCTTCTTTCATTATACCACTCCCAAACCAATTTTGGATTATCATAAAACGCATCAATTGTTGCTAATTTCATTGCATCATAGTTTCTCCATAATCCATCTTTTCCTCTAAATGTGGGAATTCCACTTTCTTGTGATATTCCGGCACCTGTTACAAATACAATTTTTTTAATATCTTTAATGTGATCTTTGACTAGCTCAAACATTTTCATTTAATCTCTATTTCTAAAAGATCTCTTGCAGTTGTAACAGAATTATGAATTTCTTGTGCTTCTTTCAAATGTCCAACTTCATCTTTGTATCTAGCTGAAAAATGTGTTAGAACTAAATTTTTCACTTTTGCGTTTTTTCCTAAAATTGCGGCTTGTTTTGCAGTAGAATGACACGTATCTTCTGCTCTTTGTTTTTCTTCATCAAGAAATGTAGAATCAAATACCAGATAATCACATTCCTCAAAAAATTTTTCTAATTCTTTAGTTGGCATTGTATCACCTGAAATTCCTATTTTTTTACCTGGACGTTTTTCTCCTAATACCTGATCTGGTCTTATTGTTTTTTCATTAATAATAATTTCATTTCCGTTTTGTAATTTATTCCACAATTCTCCTTCAGGTATACCTAATTCCTTTGCTTTTTCAATATTGAATCTTCCAGGCTTATCTTTTTCTTCAAATAGATATGAAAATGCAGTAACTGAGTGATTTGCCTTGCATGCATACATTGAAAATTTTTCATTCTCAAAAATTTCTCCTTCTTTGACAACAGTAATTAAAACAGGAAATGATAATCCAAAATTTAATATTTTTATGTTTGCTGCAATGAATTCATCAATTCCACTTGGACCAAAAATCTCCAAAGCCTCAGTTCTGTTTTGCATAGACATTGTTTGTAATAATCCTAGAATCCCTATACAATGATCTCCATGTAGATGTGTAACAAATATTTTCATTTTTTTATTCCATCCCAAACCTGATTTCATATAGGAAATTTGTGCAGCTTCTCCTGCATCAAACATTAAGATCTCTCCTTCTCTTTCTAAACAAATACAAGACAGTCCTCTGTTTTCAGTGGGTTGAGATGCTGATGTTCCTAAAAATACAAGTTTCATTTAATCAAAATTGTCCTTGTCAAGCTTTTATGCCTATAGATTTCATATTTTTTTAATCCATTTAACTTCAAATTTCTATCTAATTCTTTTTTGTACATAATTGCCATTCTCTTACGTCTGGGCATAATTGAGAAAAACTTCTTTAGGATCTCTTCGGGTTTTTCTGATGTTTTTGATGCTCTTCCATATGGTAAGTCAGTAACAATTCCATCAAACTTTCCAGAAAGTTTTGACAATTCTTGAAAGTCTGACTTGAAAACCTTTGATTTATACCCATTTACCTTGAGGTTTTCCTTTGAAATCTCATACATTTTTTCGTCAAAATCTAATCCAATTGCATGGATGCCCATAGATTCAGCCTCTAAAAGTGTTGTACCAGTACCGCAAAATGGATCACAAACAGTTTCTCCTTCTTTTAACCCAATCAAGTTTATCATAACTCTTGTCAGCTTCCAATCCAATTCATGAGGATATTTTTTGATTTTTTTTGGTCTAGTTTTTTCTTTAATTCGCTTTGAGAATCCAAAAAAATTCTCATTATCTGTAAAAATTAAATATATTGTAATATCCGGATCTTCCAATTCTACTTTTACATGAGAGAATTTTGATATCATATCGCCCATAGAGCTTTCTAATTCTGGAATATTGAATTGTTTTGATGATAAATTGATTATTCTGCAAACAAAGGTTTTTGCATTTTTTAGCACTTCTAAATTATCTTCATTTAAAAATAATCCTGACATCTTTCGTAATATCTGTCCAGAAACTTTAACAAATGAAGCACGTTTTGCAATTTCATTCCAACTTGTTTTTGATTGAATAATTACCAAATTAGAAATCACTTTAACTTTAGAAAATCTATCGTACATTTTTGATAATGCAATTATTTCATCACTTGCAAGTTCTAGATAATCTTTAGATAAAATAAAAAAACTTTCTGGCATTATATTATTGCCTTTGCAATTGTATTGGAAACATCAACAACTGATGTTTTTCCTGGAATTGTATTTGTACTAACAATACTTGTAACTCCTGCTTTTCTTATCTTCTTTTCTGCACCATTCATTAAAAGAGCATGTGTACATGCAACATACATTTTTTTACATTTTTGTTTTTTAAGAAATTGTGTAGCCTTGATGATACTTCCTCCGGTGCTTATCATATCATCAACTAAAATGAGATCTCTGTTAGTAACTTTGTCCGAATTTTTTGTTTTAATTTTCACTTTGCCTGTTTTTTTGTCTCTTTTTTTCTCTAGAGCAATATATTCTGATTCAAATTCTTTTGCAAATTCCTTCGCTCTATTTTTTCCTCCTTGATCAGGAGAGACAACTAAAGGATTTTTTAGGCTCAATTTCTTGAAATATTTCACCAGATCTGGAATTGCAGTAACGTTCTTTGATTTTATAGTAAAATGCTTGAGACCCATTACACTGTGAATATCAACAGCAATTATTTTCGATGCACCAACTCCTTTAAACAATTTTGCAAGAACTTTCATCGTAATAATTTCACCTGGCAAAAATTCTCTGTCTTGTCTTGCATATCCCATATATGGAATTACAGCAATTACTTCTGATGATATTTCTTTAGCTTTTGAAATTAATGATAATGCTTGAACTAGATTTGTATCAACAGGGGGGTAAATTGACTGTACAACAACAGATTTTCTTTTAGATAAATTTCCTCTAAGAATAATTTTACTTTCTCCATCAGGAAAAACCCTAACTTCTGATTTTACAAGATTTGCTTTTAGTTTTTTTGATAATCTTTTGGCTAGATCTTCTGAAGATTTTCCTGAAATTATTGATATCTTACTCAACAAGAAAATGTGATTTAATGGGATTCTTAAGTTTTGAGAAGATCATTCTTCTTCTGCAGAACCCTCGGTATCTTTAGTACTATACTCCTTAACCACTTGGTCACGAATTTTATCGAATTTCCCAATCTCTTCTGCTTCTCTTTTCTCATCTCCTTGGTATACTGTTCTGATAGGCCATGGAATTCTAATATCGTAATCTTTGAATTCTTGGTACATGATTGTTCTCATTTCACTTTTCATCTTAAACTGAGAACCATAATCTCGTACAAACACTCTAAGTGCAAAATCAAGTGATGAGTCATTAAAATTGTTAAACCTTACAACAGGATCACCTACTTCTACGTGTATTTCTTTATCACATCCACAACTTGGTTTGTGTTCATCAAGGTATGGACATCTTTTCTGTCTAGCAAGATGATTACCTTGTTCATCCTTAACTTCTTTCATGGCCTGTTTACCTATCTTCATTAGAATTGCTTCTACTTGCACAGGATCGTTTAGATATGAAACTCCAACCTCAATAACTGCTGGAACAAGCTTGAATTCCTTAGTAAAGTTGATTATTTCTTCTGAGACGATTTGTTTTGTAGGAATTATTGCCAAAGATTCGTTGAGACCATGTCTGACATAGGTTACTCTAGGTGTAATTTTGAATACTAGACCTGTATATCCACTTGGCAACGTAACCCTATCACCCTCTTTGATAACTTTGTCTTTCTTGATCATGATATATGCAAAGTAATTTTCCATTGTTTCTTTTAGTGCGAGTCCTATACCAAGTGCAAGTCCTCCAGTTGCAGTTGCCAAAACTACCAAATCTACTCCCCACCATGTAACTACACCAAGTACTGTGGCAACAAAAATTCCTACTGGAAGAACTTGTTTTGCAGATTTTGGAACTCCTGCTTTTTGTTTTCTTGCATATCCTGGTGGTCTTGAACTTGGAATTAATGGTTCATAGTTATTTTGTCTCTTTTGCTCTCGCCATACATCTATAGGATAAATTTCGTCTGGTGTAGTACCAGGTTTTAGCTTTTGCCCTGTCTGGTTTGTTCCATCTATACAATTTTCATAATATTTTTCATATTTTACTCTCTCTGATTTTTTCCACTCTTCAAATGGATCATCTACTAGTTTATCATAACTACCAATAGGTAAACCTCTAGAAGTACGATATTTTTCAAGAAATTTTAGACCATCTTCGGCTTGAATATGTTTTTGAAATTCATCATCTTTCATGTCGTAAGGAGTTGTCTTGGGTGGAATCCATTTGAAGCATTTGTAGAATAAATTATCATCATCTGTAAATCCTCGCATGTCATTCCACTGTTCATAATCTTCTCTTTCCAGAATTGATTTGTCACGTTTTGCTAAAGCAATTGGAATTAGGTGTGATATTGTCCAGCCAATTACTAGTATGTTGATTGAATTAAGAATTTTTGCAAATTTTTCAGCACCGCCTAATCCATCTTCAATCTCTACCTCGAATAGTTCAGCGGTTTGTATGTATACATTAATGGATGACACTAAAGCTATTGCAAAAAATGGCAGTACTGCCTTGCGAACAAATCGAGAAGAATGTGGTCGTGTATAATTAAATTTTTGAGAAGAAACCCAATGTGAAAATTTATGGTAAACTATTCCAATAATTACTAAACCAATGATTAAAAGAACAAAGGCCACTTGAAGAGACTCTGAAGAAGCTAGAATCTGAGGTATTGTTTCAAATTCTCCTACAGAAATTCCTGTACCTTCGTGCTCAGTCATATCTACTCAATTAAATCACAGTTTAATATAGAATACAAAGTTAACTTCTCTTATCACTTTTGATTGAAATTTTTATCAAACTTTTGCTAAATTCAAAAATTTTTGTGCGTAAAAAACCTGTAACTTTTATCAAGGGTTAATGTACTATTTACTGAATGACCTATCAGAAATCAATTTGGAATGATTCACCATCACTAAAATCATACACATTATCAAATTTTCGTGAACTTCCACACATTCAGAATCTTTCTGAAGAAACTCAATTTGAGATGGAAGTTGTAGGAAATGTTTTACCCTTCAAAGCAAACAACTACGTTGTTGAACAATTAATTGATTGGGACAATATACCAAATGATCCAATGTATGTTTTGACTTTTCCTCAAAAAGGAATGTTAAAACCAGAACACTATGAAAAAATGGCAACTGCTTTAAAAAATAATTCTGATAAAAAAGAAATTACATCACTTGCAAATGAAATTCGTTTACAACTAAATCCACATCCAGCAGGACAAATGGAACTTAATGTTCCAACACTAAAAGATGGTACCAAGTTATATGGCATGCAACACAAATACAAGGAAACCTGTCTCTTCTTCCCAAGTCAAAGTCAGACTTGTCATGCATATTGCAGCTTTTGTTTTAGATGGCCACAATTTGTTGGAATGGATGAAATGAAATTTGCAATGCGAGAAGGTGAACAACTAGTTCAATATCTTATAGAACATCCAGAAATTAGCGATGTACTCTTTACAGGTGGTGATCCAATGATTATGAATGCAAAAATGTTTTCTAAATACATTGATACTTTAATTGATGCAAAACTTCCCAATCTTAAAACAATTAGAATTGGAACAAAAGCTCTATCTTACTGGCCTTACAAATTTTTAACAGATTCTGACTCACAAGAAATGTTAGGCATTTTTAGAAAGATTACTGATAACGGATTGCATCTTGCATTTATGGCTCACTTTAATCATCTGAATGAATTATCAACAGATTCTGTAAAAAGTGCAATTGAACAAGTGAGAGCAACAGGTGCACAAATTAGAACACAATCTCCACTTTTAGCACACATCAATGACGATGCAGAAATGTGGGCAAAAATGTGGACAAAACAAGTTCAACTAGGATGTATTCCATATTACATGTTTGTAGTTAGAGATACTGGGGCGCAACACTACTTCGGGATTTCTCTCATTAAGGCGCATGATATTTTCAAAAAGGCCTATTCCACAGTAAGCGGATTAGCAAGAACTGTTCGTGGGCCTAGCATGTCTGCAACTCCAGGAAAAGTACACGTAATTGGAACCGCAACTGTAAATGATCAGAAGGTAATTGTTTTGAGATTTTTACAGGGTAGAAATCCTAATTGGGTAGAAACTCCATTCTTTGCAAAATATGATGAAAATGCAATTTGGTTAGATGATTTAAAACCCGCATTTACTGAAAAATTCTTCTTTGAAGATGAATTAAATAATATCAAAACATCAAAAATGAATTAGAATTTATCAATTGTGTAATAACCTACAAGTATAGGAATCATGAAAAATTAACCTAGTTGGTGTAAGATATGGTAGAAAGTAATTATGATATTCTAGGAATTGTGGAAGGTTCAACTGAGAAAGAAATTCGGGGTGCATTTAGACGATTGGCTCTTCAATATCATTCAGATCGTGGTGGAGAAAATGAACAATTCATCAAAATTAAACAAGCATACGATGATCTCAAAATTGGTAAAAAGTATCCCGATACAGACATTGAAAAATTAAGAAACTCAAGAGTATTTTCTGGTGATACTGAAGCTGATGTTAGAAGAAAGAATCAGATTCTAGGTCAACAACTATCCAAAGAAATGAAAACTGCTGAAGAATGGGCAGCAGCCCTGAATAGATCAAACTCAACTGCAACAAGACTATTTGGATCAAAAACCCTTGGCGAAATTGAACTAGAAAGAAAAGCAACAGGTGCATTATCAATCAAAGGAAATTTCATGGCAGGAAGTCTAACATATGATGGTCCAATAGTTATGCAGGGAAGTATAACTAGTCCATCATGGACACAAGAATTTAAAACAGATATACATCTCACCAAAGGAGATTTCAAATTTATCAATCCTTTAGAAACCAAATACAAAATTGAGAATGGTGCCAGACTTATTGCAGATAATGGAAATATTATAGTAGGAAATATCTTCGGCAGAAAATACAAGGTTGCAGACAAGATAAAAGTTGGCGTGTTTCAAATTCAAGAACACAGAACACACATTTCAGCCCTAAATGGAAAAATTATTGCTGAAAATGTCGTAAATACAGTTTTACTTGATGCTGATACAATTATTGTTCTTAATGTAGAAGATGATGTTATACTATCTGGACGTGAAATTTTATTTTATGGAGGAAAATTCACCCATGATTCTGTAATTGAATTAAAACAGAATGGTTTAATACGATTTTTTGAAAGCTTTTCAATTCAAGGACTAAGTGGAGATGCAATAATCAAACTTGAAAATGGCAAAAAAATCCGATTGTTTGATCTGAAAACCAAAAAAATCAAAGATTTAGCTGATGAGTTTGTACCTAACAAAGAGAACTATGGAAAAGATGCTACTATGGTTGGATATGGATTTACAATTACATATGATATGTTAGATAATCTTTCAAAGAAATCAACTAAAAACCAAAAAAGTAGTTGGGCATCAAAATTTGGCTTCTCTAAAAATTAATCAATCTTCATGATTTTTTTAATTTTATTTTCAATACTAGTTATTTTGGCATCAACGTCTAGGGTGCAGATGATGAAAAAATAACTGATGAAAAAGTTGTAGCCTATTCCAAGTTCAAAGGCGAGAAAACCTATTCCTATGTTAGAAGAATCTGTCATATTGAAATTCATGAAAACAAAACACATACTGATTTTCACAAATACATTTTGGATCCTGAATTTGTAGAACTGTTAGAAAAATTTTACAACAATAGAGTATCTCAAAGAAAAAAATATCTATTTTGGGAAAATAACAACACTAAATTTGAATTTAAAACATATGACAGCATAGTAAAAAGTCAAGTTGGCAGAGATAACAAGTTTTTCAAGAAGATTCTATCTTTGATGGGTTTTAAAAAATCAGACTTTGGAGTTTACTTTAGGGCCAATTACGGATTTAGGCATTTTGGAATTCAGATGTGGCTTATTGCAACTGATTACAACTATGACTTGGTTTCTGAAATGTCTCATGAAGATACTGCAACTTTGAAAAAAATGGCATGACATAGAAAATAGTTGAATAAATTATGTTGTTTAGGAAACAATCATTTACAATTATAATAAGAAATTTTGAACCACTAATTGCATCAAAGGATCCAGTTGATAGAAAAAATAAGCTTAAAGAAGAAATTGCAAAACAAATAAAAAATCTAGATGAAATCCGAGAATTTTGCCAAGGTAAAAAATTATCCATAATTGTACAATTTCTTCTATATGATGGAAGTAAAGATGGAAATCAACAACCAGAAGGCAGAATAAAAAAAGATCATAGATATAGTGATATCTGAATGGATTAAATCAGACAACTAAATTTTATAATCCTAGAAGGTTTTGCTAAATTATACATGGACACAAATGTCTACTGTGTTAACAACTCTATATTTTTTCAAGAATTTACTAAATACCTGGTTGTTTCATAAAATAATTTTCAAACCACATATCATATCATTCTGAAATTAGTATTAATTTTTTCTAAATTGGTACAACTTTAGAATTCCAAATGCAGGAATTCCGGCATACATTCCAATATTTAGTAGAATTAGGGATATTCCATATCCTAACATCTCTTGTTCTGAATCAATGTCAACATAATTCAGTAAAGACAATGATGATAACATTGGAGTTAGTGTTATTTTCACAACTTCTTTGAAAATTGGTTGCTCTCTTTCCAAATCAGCAATCATTGGTGAAAATGAATAATAGAATTGATTAAATTCAGCCATAAATGCAGTTCCAGATTCTGTTGATAAAATAGTATTATCTCTAAGTTCTCTTAATTGTTGTACTTGTGGTGCCATCTCTGAACCAAATGTTGCAGTTGCAATAAGACAACCACCACCTTCCTCATCCATCATAACTTCCTCATCCATCATAACTTCCTCATCCATCATAACTTCCTCATCCATCATAACTTCCTCAGCTACTGCTTCTTGTACTATGATCAAACCTTGCATCCAAGGATGAATCATACAGAAATAATCAAACTCACCTGCAGTGTCTGCAGTGTATTCATAAGAAGCATCTACTGCTAATAAACCAGAATCAAATACATCGCTTGGACCATCATTTGGATTTCCTGCTGTAAATGTGTGTGCTGCACTATCTGTGTTTGAGAATATTATAACTTCTCCAACATTAACTGTTGCAGTATTTGGAATCCAACATCCATCCACTTCTTCACATCCTAGTACAGCAGAACCTGGTGCTGGTACAATTGTGACTTCTGCAAAAGCAGCTGGGGTTGTTGCACCTATTCCAGCTACAATAGCAAATAGTACGAAGAAAGAGCAAATTGCTGTAGTCTTCATTGTACAAATTACTTGTATTGATACATAAAAACCTCACTAGAACTCTGAAAATGTTGAAAATAAAATACAAAGATCAGTGAATTTTACTACTGTAGTTTATGATAATCCCGAAAAAACTGGTCATGACGTAGATTACTCACAATCAGCTCAAAGACTTGAAATTTATTACGAGTTGATGGTATTCATCATTCTCATTTCAGCTGTTTTATTTATTGCCGCATTACTTTGGTTGAAGAAAAAACCAAATCTTCCACAAAATAAGCTTGGTGCTGTTAAAATCTAAAATAATAAAAAGAAATTAAATTGAACTAATCTAATCGATTAATTCAGTCCAACCTTTGACGAAGACTGAGTTCTTGTAGAGTGGAACTGGTTGTCCAACAGTAAAGTCCATTGGTCTCATCCAAAAGATTGCTTTTGTTGGGCATACACCGATGCATGCACCATCAGAAATACATCTTTCTGGATAAAATACAAATGCTTTACCTCTCTTCCAGCCTTCAACTGGTTTTACTCTAAGGACATCTGGACCAAGAGTTGTACAGATTTCTACACATAGTGCGCATCCGATACACATCTGTTCGCTGATGTCTGGAATAATTCCTACTGGCATAACGAAATTATTTCTTAATTTGGTCTTTATATAATTTGCCTAAAAATATCGAGTTATAACGGTGTTTCAAATTTGATCGCACAAAAATCCAAATCAACCATTTTCTTGTTCGATTTTGAATATCTTTGAATTTGTATCTTCAAAAGTGCTGATTACTAAATTACTTTCAATTTTTTTTAAGAAAAAAACTCCTGTTTTTCCTGATTTTATGATCTGTTTCCCTCCTGGTGATAATACCCATTCATTGTTCTCTTTCTTTCTTGCCATTGCAATTATAACAACAGATGAACTTGTTTGTTTTCCAACAGATGAGAGTAACATGATACATGAATTGATGAATCTAGCAGATTCAAGATCATCAAACATATTGTAAACTCCGTTAAATGAGTCAATTACAACTAGGAGTTTCTCTTTTGATACTTTAGTTATGATTTCTAATAATTCCTTTTTCCAACTTACTTTATCAGGATGAAAAATTGTTACATTCTTTTTTTCCTGAATCATTCCAGATTCAACATATCCTGTGTAAAGCAAATCCATATCTACAAAAATAATTGGATTTTCGACAGAATTGATTAGTCTGTTAAGAAACTCTGCTTTATGGAAAGGTTCTGAACATAACACTATACTCGGTATGTTTTGTCTAAATTCATTTTGAATATGTGTTAAATTATTATCTAAAACACTCTTAGGATTTTTATCCAACAACACTTTAGCATTTTACAGATATAATAATGAATTTAGCATCAAAAGATATTTCAGATGATTTTCCTAATTCAGATAAAATCTATCTAAACAATGCATCAGTATCTTTGATGCCTTCTCAAAGTATTGAAGCCATGAACGAGTTTCTAATATCATACAATTCAATTGGTCCTGATTCTAAGGATTCAGAATCATTTGTTACTGAAAAACTACAAAATGTAAGAAAAATAATCGCAAAAATTATTTCCTGTCAACCTGATGAAGTTGTTCTTACTCAAAGTACAACTGATGGAATCAATATCGTAGCAAATGGACTCCCTTTTGATTCTAGATCAAATATAATAATTCGTGGAATGGCACATGAACATCATGCAAACTTTTATCCTTGGATTAAATTAAAAGAAAAAATTTCAATAAAAAATCTCCCTATAGATAAAAATGGTTTTTTCAAATTAGATGATCTAAAATCTTACGTTGATGTTAACACAAAACTAGTAACTCTAAGTCATGCTTTGTATAATACTGGTTCAATATTACCTGTAGAAGAAATTGGAAATATTCTTCAAAATAGAGTTCCATTCTTTATTGATAGTGCACAAACTATAGGATGTATAGGTGACATTGATGTATCGAAAATTAAATGTGATTTCATGTCATTTAACGGCTCCAAATGGCTTTGCGGTCCAATGGGTACTGGCTTGTTTTACTGTAATAGAAAATCAAGTGAATTATTAGAACCAATGACAATTGGTGGTGAATCTGCAATTATTTATGATGATACAGATCTTGCTTTCAAAGAACTACCTGACAAATTTCAAACTGGTTTTAGAAATTATGTTGGAATAGTTGGATTAGAATCATCTGTAAGATATCTGCTAAATTTTGGTATGGGCAATATTCGTGAGAAAAATCAGTACTTGTCAAATCTTTTCAGAGAAGAATTATCAAAAATAAAAAATGTTATTTTGTATGGACCCGAAGATCCAAATGAGAGAACCAGTATTGTATCTTTTAATATTGATGGTTTTGATTCACAAGAAATAGTAGATAAACTTGAAAAACAAGGTATTGTTTTAGCAGTAAGAGAAATTATGGAAAAAAAGATTGTACGAGTATCTCCTCACTTTTTTAACACTGAATCTGAAATGCTTCAAGTAATTGATGCAATAAAGAAACTATAGACCTTCTTGCTCTTCTATTACCATCATAGTTAACGTTGATTGAACTTTGCTAATTTTTCTGATTTTGTTAGTGATAATTGCACGTAATTTTTCAGCATCATCAGATGATAACTTTAAGACAATGTCATATACTCCATAAACTCCTTGAACCTCAGATGTAACATCTTCTTCAGCAAGAATCTGTTTTACTTCATTAATGATTGACTCATCTGATCCTAAATCTGAATTTAATAGAACATATGCAGTAGGCACACGAAATTTTTCATCAAACAGTATTTAACCTTTCATAATTCAAAAACTGATTAATCACCATCAAGATTTGTTGGTGTGAAACCAATAGATCTAACACTTGCAATATCAGAATCCATTCCAAGCTTTCCTGGTTCTCCAAAACCGCAATTCATTTCTTGGTCTGATCTAAAGAATGATGGATATAACCTTGAACTATTATTCTTAAGCTCTCACACTGGAACTCATATTGATGCACCATATCATTTTGTTAAAAATGGTCTCAAAATCGATCAAATTCCACTTGATAGACTCATTGGAAACGCTACAATAATCAAACTCCAAAAGACTAGGAATACTTCCATTACCAAATTAGACATTACTTTATTTGAAAAAAAGAATGGAAAGATTTCCAACCACTCATCTGTCTTCTTTTTTACTGGATGGCAAAAAAATTTGAAAAAAGATAATTATTTCACAGAAAATCCAGGATTGGACATATCTGCTGCTAAATATCTTGTATCAAAAAAGATCAATCTAATTGGAATAGACTCTCCAAGCATAGATCTTGGAAAAGATGAATCATTTAGTGTTCATCATATTTTATTAAAAAATAATGTTTTGATTGTAGAAAACTTGGCAAACTTGAATAAAATTCCATCAAAGGAATTTAATTTTACAATTCTTCCACTAAAGCTTAAAGATGCTACAGGTTCACCCGTAAGAGCAGTAGCATCATAATTTACTCACACAAAATTCCGTAATGCTAAAAATATAGAAAATATCACCATCTTACATGAGCAAGCCCGGCAATATCTGGAGAAAGGTTCATGGTAAAGTTACAAAAAAACCAACTAACTTTTCTTGGTTAATTGAAGAAAAATTAGCTGGTTCTGGAATGCCAACAAGTTTTGATGAATTTGGTTGGCTTCTAAATCAAGGAGTAAAATCAATTGTAACTATGACTGAGAATGCTTTACCTGATAACTGGATAAAAAATGTTAATTATCTTCATGTGCCAACTCCTGATCTTACTGCACCTGATATGGATAAAATAGATTCAGCAGTAGATTTTATCCATGAACAAATCAAAAATGATCAAGCAGTAATGGTTCATTGTGCTGCTGGAATGGGAAGAGCAGGAACAATTCTTGCATGCTACTTTATAAAATACAAAGAATTTTCAACAGATGAAGCAATTAAAAAAATTCGAGATGAGAGACCTGGTTCTATTCAATCTGAAGTACAAGAGTTGGCTATCGGTTTTTATGAAAAACATATAAAAAATTAGTTTAGACGAATTCTGAAACTAGTTTTCCATCAACAATTTTAATCTTCAAGGTTTTGTTATCTTCAAAGATCAAAGTTAATCCGCCTTCTGAATCAGGATCTTCAACCTTTACAAGTTCTACCATTTTGATTGAATCATATTTTTTCATTCATGTTCACCTACTCTGGAATCGATATGGTATCGATTTTCCCATCAACTACTTTTATGAACAAAAATCTATTGTCTTTAATAATAAAGGTAATTCCACCTTCCTTATCAGGTTCTTCTACTTCAAGTATTGGTTGTCCTAGTAGTCCATCGTATTTTGCCATGTTGATTCAAACAAAAAGTTCCTTATATCCCTAATTGATTGTGATCTCAATTTCGTTGGAATTGTTTTTGACACTTCCTGGCTCTGTATAGTCATGCTTTTGCCACGAAGCAAATGCTTCAGACCTAATCTTATGTTTACCTTTTCCCAAATCTGATGCTTTGAATACAAATTTTTCATTAAAGTCAAATAATTCCTGTCTTACCTCTTCTCCTGAAAGTCTGATAAATGGCTCAAAGTTTTTGGCTACCTGAACCCAAATTCTTTTGTCTTTGTTTGGATTTACCAGTTTTGGATTTCTAGTCCAAAAGATTGATGCCTTTCTATAGGTGTCAACAGTACTGCCTAATTCCTTCTTTCTAATTCCACCTGACGTCAATTTCACACCATATTTCAATTTGAATCCAACATCATTGTTGTTGTATGCTTTTGTCCAATTTTCCTCGTTAAACGCATCTCTAATGCCTCCTTCAACTAAAAACTGGACATTAATCTCAATATTATCATCTGATGAGTACTCATCATTGGATTTTACTAGATGAATCTCTGAAATCTTGCTTTCTCCCATGCTAATCGCTCATAATGATTTATATCCACAATAAGTTCTTTTTCCGATTACATGGATGCTCAAGTACTTACTTTAGAACCAAAAAAACTTAGTATTTCAATAAAAGAGGCTGATATAGGAATTTTATATATTATTCAACATGAGCTTCTAAAGGAATCCAAAGTCGATTTTGCAGGAGTTATTGTAAAACATCCCCTTACAGATGAAATATGGATGAGAATCAATACTAGCACAAAACCACTAGGAGAGATCAAAAAAGCTACAGATTCTACAATAAAAACATCAGAAGAATACAAAAAATTATTTAATTCTAAAATTAAGGTAAATTAGATTGAAATTTTGCCCCAAATGTGAGGTCAAATTAAAAAAGAGTATTTCTGGCCTTCAATGTTCAAAATGTGGTTATACTGAAGGACAAAAAGTAAAGGAAACAAAAAAAATCACTAACGAAGAAGAACCAGATTTTTCACTTCTTGCTTTTGAAGGAAATGAAGGAGAAGAATCATATTCAACAATCAAAATGGACTGTGAAAAATGTGGACATAATGAAGCAGTTTGGTGGATGTTTCAAACTAGAAGTGCAGATGAACCTACAACTCGATTTTATCGTTGTTCAAAATGCAAACACACTTGGCGTGATTACACATAACGTTTAACTTGAACGTAAAGTCAACAAAGTTGATTTGACTTTTGGAGCAAAAACAAGTGGTTCAGACGATCTAAAGGCAATAATCTCTGCAATATCAACACTTGTTGAAGAAGCTACTTTTGTTGCAACAGCAGAAGGAATTACTTTTAGAGGAATGGATCCATCACATGTTGCACTTATTGATATATCATGGCCTAATTCTGCATTTGAAAAATATGAATGCGATAGTGATATAAAATTTGGAGTACGAATAGATGAATTTTCAAAACTTATCAAAAGAGCAGACAAAAAAGATAGTATAGAGATTAGTATCTCTGAGCAAAATATGTTACTTGTAACAGTTGGAAAAAATAAAAAATATAAAATGCGTTTAATTGAAAGTTCAGCAACTGATACCCCATTACCAAAAATTCCTTATGATTCAAAAATTACTTTGTCTTCTTCAAAATTTGATAAAGTTCTTGGTGATGTACAAGTTGTATCTGATTATTTAACAATTCAGACATCTGATTCAAAAGCAGATTTTTCAGGCAAAGGTGACTCTGGTGAAGTCGTAATTGATCTTGACAAAGATGATGAAGATATTGAAGAAATTTTTTCAAAAGCAGATAGTATTGGTACTTACAGTCTTGAATATCTTAATCCAGTGATAAAAGCCGTAGGAAGTACTGCAGGCTTGATTACATGTGAGTTTTCGAGCGCAAAGCCTCTTAGAATTGAATTCAAAGTCGCAAATATTGGTAGAATTCACTTTTACTTGGCTCCACGCGTGGAAAGTTAAAGCATTTAAAGATTAACTAATTCAAGTATTTTGAAATGAGACTTGTAATAAAATATGGTGGAACATCAATTTCTACTACTAAAGACATTCAAGATGTAGCTAAACACATTAACTCATTATCAAAAAAACATCAAATTCTAGTTGTTTGTTCTGCAATAAGTGGAACTACTGATGATCTTATAGAAATATCTGAGTCAATAAAAAAAGAAAATAAATCAAAAGCTGAACAACTTGCGGTAAAAATTATCAATAGACATAAACAATTAGCAAAACAAACAATCAAAAAGTCTGATACACGAAAAAAATTGCTAACAGAACTAGATCTAGACTTTACAGAACTTCTTGCATTAATTGATGGAATGGTATTACTGGGTGAAGTTACACCCAGATCAATGGACTATCTAATTTCATTTGGTGAAAGATTATCAATACAATTAGTTTCCTCAGCAATTAATGATTCAGGTAAAAAATCAATTTCTCTTACTGGCAAAGAAGTAGGAATTGTAACTGATTCTAACTTTGGTGAATCCAGACCACTTTTTGATACAACAAGACTGAGAGTATCAAAGACAGTAGATACATTGTTCTCAAAGAAAACAATTCCTGTTGTAGGAGGATTTGCAGGTGCAGATCAACATGGACATGTAACTACATTTGGTAGAGGAGGTTCTGATTATACTGCAACAACTATTGGTTCTTGTATTAAAGCAGACGAGATTTGGTTGATGAGTGATGTAGATGGACTCATGACAGCAGATCCAAAAATTGTTAAAAATGCAAAATTACTCAAAGAAGTATCATACATAGAAGCAATTGAAATGGCTATGTTTGGTGCAAAGCAGATACACCCACGAACGTTTGAGCCTCTATTAACAAAGAAAATCCCAATGAAGATTAGAAATTCTTTCAATGTAAAAAATGAAGGAACTCTAGTAACTGTATCTACTTCTTCATCTGCTAAAAATACCGTAAAATGTGTAAGTAATGTTCGAAATAATGGGTTAATCGATATTCAGGGTGGTAGTATGGTTGGAACACCAGGAACTGCAGCCAAGATATTTACAACATTGGCAAAATCCGGAATAAATGTAATGATGATCTCACAAAATCCTTCAGAATCAAGCATTACAATTGTAGTAAAGAATACAGATCTTGACAAAGCAGTTAGTGCATTAGAAATAGAATTATTAGGAAAAATTATCAAAAAACTAGAAGTCACTACAAATGTAGCTATTATTGCATTAATTGGTTCAGGTATGCGAGGAACTGTTGGAGTAGCCTCAAAAGTTTTTGGAGCAATTGAGAAAAACAAAGTTAACGTATCAATGATTACTCAAGGTTCATCTGAGCTTAATCTTGCATTTGTTGTAAAAAATTCTGATGCAAATGCAGCAGTAAAAGCTCTACATAATGAATTTACACTTGATAAAATTAACTAAGACAAAATCATTTAAGGGAATAAATTCAATCAGATTTATTGAACAAACAAATTACTATTTTAGTTATTGTAATTTTTGTAGCTAGTATTATTTCTATTTCTTCAATATCTGATCAATTTGTAGATGCAGGTTCTAGGAAAAAAATCCACTTTACTCAAACTGTTACCTCTTCTCAAGATCCAGGACAAGGACATCAAAATCACCAATTGGCACTTATCCTATCGCCGAACGAAGGAACCCTTTATGATGGTTCAATGACCTTTACCTCAAGTAAACCTGTTCAGATAATGGTTTTACACGAAATTAACTCTCAAGAGGCAAAAGGCCAACCTACTTGGACTGTTGATGGAAATACCGTTTATGGCTTATCCCTCATTGATTTGGAGGAAAATTCAGGTTCTTTTGAGTTTACAGGAGCTGCACTTGCATTGCATTCATCTAATTCAAAAGAATTCACTGTAACTGTTAGTGTTGATGGTTGGATACGAGGACAACCTACTGAAGTTATAATGCAAAAAATTGAATTAGAAAAAGAAGATCCTTCATTGTTACTTTCAAAAACAAATGTTCCAGCTACAATCCCAATGCATAAAGGAATTCATGGAGGAAATCAAATTCTTTACATTATAACTGATAGTAGTGATGAAGATTATGCAAAAACACTCTCTGAAAAACAAGGATGGAATGTTGAACTTGCTCCAGCCATTACAAATGTACCCGAAGATGCTCTTCAAAAATTATTTATTTTTAAAAATGGAATTAAAGGTGATGGAATTTATGGATTCCAAGATGAAGTATTTTCTAGTACCCCATCACAAGAATCACAATACAGTGCATTGAGTTCTGTAATTGAAGTTACATGGAAAATAGGTCAAAAAGAAATAATGTTTGAATCTGCAGCTGATGTAATTGCCGCTGAAGAAGGTGGCAGAATTGAATTTAATGAAACAGGAATTGTTCTTAACACTCCTCAAATTGTTTGGCCTGATGGACAGATGATGGTACGTTCTGATAAAGAAATTACAGATGAAATGTCATACGGTGGTGGTCAGATAATTGAAATCAATAAGGAAGAATTGACTGTAACTTTTGTGGCTCATAGAGGCTGGGGACCTGACGGAAGAACAATCTACTATATTGTTACTGATGCCACTCCCTCAAAACCTGCAGAAACAATGGGAGTTGTTTCATCTCCTGCTTCTGCAAATCTAATAGCTCATTCTGGAGCAGTTGATCTTTTCCAATTTAAAAATGGAATTAAAGGCTCTGGTCCACTAGGATTCCAACCAGGAATTGCTGGTGCTGCTCTTGGTGATACAAATTACAGCCCAATGTGGAGAATTTATCTAGTTGAATGGAATGATGCAAAATCCGCAAAAATTCTAGAGACAAAATCAGATATTGATTCATTTCGTGCAGATGATTTGATATCTGTAAGCATTGCACGACCAACTAATAGTGATCATATAGTTAATTGCCCATTCATAGATCCATTCCAATAGAAATTTCACTAAACGGATAAATTACTTGACAAATAATTTGTTTTAAAATTGACTGGTAAACTCTACATTGTTGGTGTTGGTCCTGGTGACCATAACCATATGACATTTCGTGCAAAAGAAGTAATTATTGAAAGTGATACAATTGTTGGGTATGAAACTTATGTAAATTTAGTTCAAGACCTGATTGAAGGTAAAACAGTTTACCGTTATGCAATGACACAAGAAGTTGAAAGAGCTCATCAATGCATTGATCTTGCAAAATCAGGAAAAATTGTTTCACTTGTATCAAGTGGAGATCCTGGAATTTATGGAATGGCTGGATTAATTTATGAAACACTTGCTGAAAGTGGTTGGAATCCTAAAGATGATCTACAAGTTGAGATCATTCCAGGTGTATCTGCACTAAATTCCTGTGCATCAATAGTTGGTTCACCCTTGATGACTGATTTTGCAGTTGTTAGTATGAGTGACTTGTTAGTCCCATGGGAAATTATTCAAAAAAGGGTTGAAGCTGCAGCACAAGGTGATTTTGTAATTGTTATTTACAATCCAGCTAGTAAGAAAAGAATTCATCAATTACAAGACACTAGAAAAATTCTTCTAAAATATAGAAAACCTACAACCCCTGTTGCAATTATCAAAGGAGCGTTCAGAGAATCTGAAACAATTGTTATGACTGATCTGGAAAATTTACCTAATCATTCTGATAAATTAGGCATGATTAGTACTGTAATTATTGGAAATTCATCCACATACAATTACAAAGATTTGATGATAAATCCACGAGGATACAAATCAAAATATAATTTAGAAGAACAAACCAATCCAGATCTAAAAGTCTAGTGGTTTTTCTTTATTGTCTCGTATAGTTCTTCACTTAGATTTAGCTTTTCTCTAATTGGAGAAGTTATTTTTACCAAATAACTTCCAACAGTTTGTTTCAAATCCCCTGGATGCAATTTCTTTTCAGCAAAGCCTGTTTCTAATTGATTATAATTTGTATATGATACATTCCCGCCAAATTTTTCAGGTCTCTCAACATTCATTTCATTAAACTCATGAAAGATTATTGTTCTTGCAATCTCTAATAGTGGATTGTTCTGAATATTTGCTTCTTCACACCACGCTTTGCTAATCTTTTTCTTTATTTCATCATCTGTATTATGGATAAAGACACCTGAATTTGGGTCCGACTTGCTCATCTTTCCTAATATTTGAGAATCACTGGTGTCTGCAGGTTTTGAAAGTCCAGGTAATAGTCTGTGATGAACAGCAACAGGTACTTTCCATTTCATTTTAGGAAAAATCTCTCTTACTAACATGTGGATCTTTCTCTGATCCATTCCTGAATGAACAATATCTAAATCAAGTGAATGAATATCAACTGCTTGCATAGGAGGATAAAGTAATTTTGCAAGATCAATCTTTGTTTCATCTTCAGTTCTTCCCATAATAGTTAGAGTACGCATTGTGCGTTTCAGGGACATATGTTTAGTGAATTCAATAAACTCCCTCCAGTACTCTTTTTTTGAATCATAAAGCTCAGAACCAAGAACAATATTTACTCCTGGACATACAAGTTTGAAAGCCTCAGCATAATATTTTGAGACTTTTGTAATAACATCCCAATCACCACCAAGTTTATCATTAATTAGAGTGTGCCAATCTGCAAGAAATACAGTACACTTTACTCCAGCTTTCATAAAATCATTAATTTTGAAACCGGTGCTAATCAAACTACCAAGATGTAAGAAACCAGAAATTTCTAAACCAATGTAATGTTTTGGTGAAGAATTTGTCTTGAATAATTCAATTAATTCATTATGTGTTACTACTTCTTCAGTTGGCGGTCTCTCAATCAAATCTACTTTTTCTAAAATATCCAAATCAAAACAACTTTTGAGATCTAAGCCTATAAAGTTATTCTAAATTTTTACTTACATTTTTTCTTATGTTTTCTTAAATTATCTTCACTCATAAATTCAGTCCCACAATTTTGACATTTTACTTTTTTCTTGCCATGTGCTTTTTCCTGATGTCTCTTTAATCTTTCAGGATCAGTAAGGATTGTCCCACATTTTTTGCATTTTAATTCATTTTTACTGGATCCAAATAATCCCATGTCAAAAGTATTTCTACGTACTAGAAAAAATAGTTTTTACGAATATTAACATAAAATACCTGATCAATTTATATTTCTGGTTCATCTAAGCTTTTTCTAGGTTTTATGCTAAGATAAAATGCATGAGTACTAATGATAAAACCCGCAAGAAATATTTTTGTTGCAAAAACTAAATTCCATGGTCTATCTGGATCTGGATAAGCAACTGATAATCTATCGATATCTGGAACTTGTCCATCAATAATTCCTGCAGTAATTTCTGCATTTAACACTGTAAAATTGTATAATACTTCATAGAGTGCAATAATTGAAAATCCTAGTAACATTAACTGAAGTAATGCCATCCTTGTACCAACTATTTTGTTTCCAGCAGTTCTTCTCCAACCAATTCTAGTGACGCAATACCATCCAATTATTGTAGAAAAAAATATCCAAGTTGTCACTCTTGCAAAATTTTCAAAAGGAATAGTTGTATTGTGAATTGCTTCTCCCATTACATAAGTTCCATTTTCAATCCATTCGATCGTTGTTACATACACACCAAAAACTAGAGATGATACCATGATAAATCCACAAACATAAAAAATGTACAGATAAACCTTGTAACCTGCATCAGTTTTTTCAAGATGGCGTGGCTTCATAATGCGATTTCCAAATTTTGAAATATAAAAATTCATGCATACACGACGAGATTTATAGACTAGTTATTTACAGAATTACTATTGAAAATTGCAATTAACATTCCTATAGTGGGCAAAGAAGAGATTTCTGCAGTAACTTCTATACTTCGAAATGGTGCCTTAACCTCAGCTGCTAATCAAGGAGGCAAACATGTTCAAGCTTTTGAAAATTCAGTAGCCTCTTTTGTAAAATCCAAATATGCAATTGCTGTCAATTCTGGCACTGCTGCCTTACAGGCAGCTCTTTATGCATTGGATATTAAAAAAGGTGATGAAGTTCTAGTTCCATCATTTACTTTTGTTGCTACAGCAAATGCCATTGTATCAACAGGAGCAAAACCTGTTTTTGTTGATATTCTAAAAGAAAACTATACTATAGATTCAGATGATCTACAAAAAAAGATAACAAAAAAAACCCGTGCTATAATACCTGTTCATCTTTATGGAAATGTAGCAAATATAGAAAGACTCTCTGAAATCACTAAAAAATATAATCTTCCTATCATTGAAGATTCTGCACAGTCTTTAGGTTCTACCTACAAAGGAAAACATACTGGCACTTTCTTTGAAATGGGATGTTATAGTATGTATCCTGCAAAGGTAATGACTTCTGGAGAAGGTGGTTTTATTGTAACCAACAACAAAAAACTTAGAGACAAATTATTGATGATTAGAAATCATGGAATGATTCATGGATATGATACAAGAGTATTTGGCTTAAACTTGCGATTGCCTGAAATCAATGCTGCAATTGCAACTATTCAAATGAAAAAACTTCCAAACTTTCTAAAGTCTAGGAAAAATAATGCAACACTTTTATCAAAATTAATTTCTGATCTTAAAATTAAGCTTCCTCACCAACAAAAAAATGAAAGTGTTAATTGGTATCTCTATACTATTGCAACTGAAAAACGTGATAAACTTTTGAAAAAACTTAACGAAAAAGGAATTGGTGCTGCATCTTACTATCCTACACCAGTTCATAAGACTCCATATTACAAATTAAATACAAAACTTCCTGTTACTGATTGGGCTGCATCACATGTAATTTCTTTACCAATTCATCCAAAAGTAACTCAAAAAAATATTGAATTCATTGCAAAGACTATGCGTGATATACTGTGAATATTCTAGGCGAGAAAATTGGAGAATTATGTAAGATTATTTTACCTATTCCTGAGGAGTCTTATCAAGGAAATCTTAATTCATCAATTGCAGTTTGTACGCTTTCAAGCATAGATTTACTCAAAAAGTTTGCAAATTCTGAACTTCTAAATCACATATCAATAGTAGGAAGACTACTTTCTGAAAATAAAGGCATTGATTCGATTATCAAACATGTAAATAAAAATAAAAAAATTACCACTATCATAGTTTGTGGAAAAGAAGTTTGGGGTCATAAAGCTGGTCATTCATTATTTAAATTATACAAAAATGGAGTTGATAAAAATAATAGAATAATTAATTCAACTAGTCCAGATCCATATCTTACAGTTTCTAAATCTCAGATACAATATTTTCAAAATAATATAACTCTTGTAAATTTAATCAATGAAACTGATTTTGAAACAATTTTTGATAAAATTAGAATTTCCTAGTATCCGTTTCTCTGTCTTTTTCGATTAATTTCATTTTTCTTTTTGTATTCATTTACAATATCATCTGGCGTAAGATTTAGCTCAAGTGATGCCTGAACAACAAAATGCCATATGTCAATTAATTCTTCTCTGGCTTCGCCTTCATCAAATTTAGTTGGTGTTTTCCACCATTTCCAATTTGTTGTCCTTTGTAGCTCTACTGCCTCATGCATTATTGCAGTACATAATGCAGAAACTCTTCCTTCAGAATCTTTTGGGTATCTATCCAGATTCATCATTTCTGATAGACCTTTTTGAAGTTTGAATATTGTATCTAGTCTATCGTTTTCAGATATTTCTTGTGTCAATGATAAATAAATTTGAGAAATTATTTAACTTAAGTCTTTTTAGAATTGGATCATTTTTTCATACATCTTTATTCGTTTTGAAATATCTCCTTTTTTGATCTTTAGTAATCCATCTAATCCATATCTTTCAACTGCAAAGGATCCTAAGATATTTCCATAAACTACTGCTTTTTTGATCTCAGATATTTTAGTTGATTTTTTACTTGCAAGATATCCTATCATTGCTCCTGCAAAAGAGTCACCTGCACCTGTAGGATCCACAATATTTTCTAACGAAAAACCTGCTGTTGGGAAAATTACATCATCATAAAACATCAAGGAACCATGCTCCCCTTTCTTGATAATTACATATTTTGCACCCCACTGCATCATTTTTTTTGCACATTTTATCAAATTGAATTCTTTTGTAAGGAGTTTAGCTTCTTCATCATTTATTACAACTGCATCTACAGCTTTTATCATCTTAATCACTGCTTCTCGTTTAGTAGAAATCCAAAAATCTATAGTGTCACACATAGAAAATTTTATCTTATCAAATTCTTTGATTAATGAAGTATTCTGTTCAGGATCATTGTTTGCAAGATATACAAATTGAGATTTTCTGTAAGCTTCAGGAACTGTTGGTTTAAAATCTGCTATTACATTTAATTCAGTTTTCAAAGTAGATCTTATACTTAATGTATTGTCATAACTTCCATCATAACGAAATGTTTTACCATTTTTTACAGTCAATCCTTGTAAATCCAGATATTTAGACAAAATATTATGATACTGTTTAGGAAAATCTTTTCCAACTACTGCAATTAATCCAGTATTTACAAAATTACTTGCAGAAATTGCTGCAAAAGTTGCTCCTCCACCAAGAACATTTCGTAATATTTTTTTTGGGGTTCTAATTGTATCTAATGCAGCAGAACCAAAAACAGTAAGCATTTGAGAAGGAATTAATTTTGATGTATAAATTCTCTTGCTTGTTCTTCTGTTGGATAATAAACAAATGGAACATCAATAGATGTAAAGAATATATCATATTTTGTTACTCCAGAAATTTTTATAGATTCAGATTCTTCATCAACGTTAGAATCTGTATAAAAAGTACCCTTGACATAACTACTATCTAATGGCTGTAGTATGAATGGTTCTAACATACCTTTTCCCACCATTTCATTATTAGCAATAATAAAGAATTCAGTCTCGCCTGCAGTTAATATTAACAATGAAGGATTTTCAAATTGTACTTCTATATTATAGTTTGAACCTTTTTCATTCTCATTCAATAATTCACTTTGAGTAATGCTTACTTCTATCTGAGATGCAGATGCATACTGTGAATATCCAAAAATACTCATGCCTAGTACAAAGAGAACAATTAGACCTCCTTTTTTCGAAAATTTCATGATTAATTCTTGTAAAATTACCTTTTAACTCAAAAGGAAAAAAATCCCAATAAATTGTGTAAAAGTTTTGATGTAATCTTAAATCTCCTTAGAGCTAACAAAATAAATCAAAATTTAATGACTGTTTCTTATTGGCTAGAATTAAACTCAAACTTGGGGAAAATGAGATCGAAGTTGACTCTAGAGATTTCTATGTAGATAATCAAACACTAGGTGAAGTCATAGGTAGTATTTCACACCATTTACCAGAAAACCATGCAAAAATCGTGCATGAAACTGAATCTACCCAAAAATCAACTGAAGCTGAACATCCGGCTCAATATGGTTTGGATTATCTGGATGATGCTGAAGTATATGAACCAGAATTTAATGAACCAAAATACATTACTCCTCATGAAATTAAATCAAAATTACGGATTTTAGAAACAAGTAGATTCTTTGATTCTCCAAGAACAGTCACTGAAACGGTTGAACAACTCAGGGAATATGGCTGGGCTTCAGGTCCATTAGACGTATCAAAAGCTTTAGCAAAAATGGCATCAAGCAAAGAAATTCAGAAAAACTCTCATGAGAATAGAATGCATTATTTTGTTCAAGAATCATTAGTATCTAACTAACAGAATAATTACACTTTTCACAATTAGAAAAAGTTTCTCCAGCTAAATGATCAAAATGTATCTTACATTGGTTGCATGTATGATGCATATCAAAATATCCATCCTTCTCGACTTCTCCAATTCTATTTGATTCAAGATCTGTACTTTTGCACTTTATACAATGACAACCGCACTCAATTTTCATGATTTCTCTGCTAATGTATGTATAGTTTGAATACTTATACAAATCATTGGAAAAGAAGAGGGTAGTACCAATAGAAATTGATGATCATTTCAAGCTCTATGGAAAGGAACCATGGGAAGTGGAATATGGTGAAAAATGCCCAGTCTGTAATGTTAGAATTGATGAATATGGTTTTTGTTCGTGTGGTTCTAGCGGAGATTAAATTTTCTTATTAACGGTACAACAAGAATCATCAAAAACCCTATTGCTAATGGAGCAATTATTGGAAATTCAGGAATTACTGTGGTTCCCACTATTTTAATTTCTCCTGCAATATCAGGTTTTATGCTAATTCCAACATGAGTTCCATTTTTATTGAATTCATAAGATATAATTTTTTTATCGTCAAGAAATACTATATATGGTTCCCACAACAATTCTAATGGAATTACTGTGGAGACAAATCTATTTTCTTCAGAAACATCAAATATAATGCTCTTTGTTGGTTGATCAAAAATAAAATTATCAATATCAGAATAACTTCTAATTTCTACTACAAATTCTTTATCCTCCCATTTTATATTTTTAAAAACTTTTGGCTCATTAATAGAATATTCTAAAATCATTTGGCAACCATGACATGAAATTCCTTTTGTCGTATCAAAATAAACAGGATTTTTGTTTATAAATATTAAATCAACTTCGTCAGGAAAAAGAAAAGTAGTTAATTGAACATATAGAAAATCCCAAGTCCATACGCCATCTTTTTGATTTAGTACATGATCAAGATCGTACTCTATAATGGAATTTCCTTGAGATGGCAGAATAAGCACTCCATTATTATTTCCAATAACTGTTAATTGTTTTTCTTTTCCTTGTTCATTTGTTATTGAAAGATTTGAAACAGTTCCATTAATCAATTCAATTTGAGTTGGAACATTTGACTGAAGAACAGCATGTTTGACATGAACATCACCTACGGAATTTATAATAACTTCTACGGATTTTTGTACAGCTTTTTCACCAATTGAAAATTGGGCATCAGCTATAGGAATAACGGATATCAGCAATAAAATTACTAAAAATCCGAAAATTTCTGTATTCATTTATTCCACAGTTACACGAATCATTTGTGCTTTTTCTAAAGGGCAATCATTGCCATCTCTTTCAAGATTTACAATTTTATCTGCAATATCCATGCCTTCTGTCACTTCACCAAATACAGTATATTGTCTATCAAGAAATGTGCTATCAGCAGCTACTATGAAAAATTGTGAGCCTGCACTGTCTGGATCTTGTGATCTAGCCATGGAAACTATGCCTCGCAAGTGAGATCTTGAACTAAATTCAGCCTTGATATTATATCCTGGTCCTCCTGTTCCCCATGAACCTTTGTTATCGGTTTTTGTATTTGGGTCACCACCCTGAATCATAAATCCAGGAATAACTCTATGGAAAAGAGTCCCATCATAGAATCCGTCTCTGGCTAATTTTTCAAAATTTCTTACTGTCTCTGGTGCCAATTCAGATATAAGTTTAAATGAAATTTTCCCAAAACTGGTTTCAATATTTGCTGTAGTCACTAAAATCTATCTATTATCTTATCATAAGAGTCTTTTGTGAAAATCTCTTTTAAAATTTTTATACATATTTTAAGTATGTTGAAAAATTTATAATTATTAATATATATTTTATTGATAAATTTATCGTTAAAGACTTTGAGAATTTTTATTTTTTTTAAAAAGTAAAAGATCTGACTTTATTAGATATGTTATTTTGTAAATCTCAGAAGTTATAGTCTTATATAGAACAAATAAAATTTAGAATTCGTTGAATCGTACAAACCAAAGCACGGTAATTAAAGAAGCGATTAATTCTTATCTTGACAAGGGGGTAACTGACAAACAGGATATCTATACCAAAGTTGTTGATGAACTTGGTGTTCCAAGACCAACTGTAAGGAGAGTTGCAAGAGATCTGAGAACTGAATTACTACAAAAGATCCAAATCTTACAATCTGATGTGCCTAAAATAACGACTACCTCTGAGAAAGACGAATAAATTCGGCTCTTTTTTCTTTTTAATTTTATTATTTTATGATTTTTAGCATTACTGTTATAAACAATGATTTTTTCAAATTAGTTATATGGGATATTTCTATAATCACTTGGCAACTCTTGTAACTGGAGTTTTTGCTGCAGTACTAACAGGACTTTGGCCATATTTTATTGACTTTGCACCAGATATGAATACTATTTTCATCATATCAGTCACTGTTACATGGTTTCTTACATTGATGTGTTGGTTATCCCAAAAAAGTACTGATTACATGCATAAACAATCATCAGCACACGCTGACATCCAAAAAAAGCTTGAGTAATACACAAACCATTGTTACTACAACTTCAGGCAACCAAGTCAATCTTTCTGAAATCAAACAAATTCAAAATGAATTATCTTCTGAACTAAATGACCTTAAAGATTCTGTAAAACTAAAAGACAGTGAAATTGATAGATTAAATCAAGAAATTTCTAACCTGCAAACTCTTGTTCAGATTGAATCGCTAAAAACTGAATTAGCTAATTTGAAAGTACTAGCTTCTGAAAGAAAAACTAAGAGTAAATAATCTTAATCTTCACAATGGCAACATGCCTCACCATGATTATTCTTACAACTAGGACAACTTACAGCACCACCATAATGGCATTTACATGAACACAATTCAGTTGGATCTTTTTTCAAACTCAATAGTATAATTCCTATGTCATGTTAATATTTTATGTTTGAAAATAAATGAATTAGAATAAATTTTTTATTCTAAATACAGAGTTATTCTATAATACTAAATCTAATTTTTGCAAGTATTATTATGGATAATTTGTAAATTCTAAAATTTTTTTAATACACATTTTTGATAATGATAAATATGTTAGAGAAAATAATTATTGAACATTACTTTACTCAAACTATTGTAAATGAAGATGGTTCTTATGAATACAAATTCAGAGTACTAAACTTACACTAAGATTAATTCAAAAATATTTTTGATATAGTTATACTGTCAAACTCTTCATAGAATATTTACAGTTTAATCTTGTTGCAATTTAGAAGCAATTTCCAAAGTTTCATCTACCATTTCTTTTAGTCTATTTTGTGCATTTACATCTGAGACAGAATTATCAGTAAAAGCTTCTGTGGTTAGAAACACAGCTTTAGGATTTGCTACTACTCTAAAGTATGATAATAATTGTGTGACTAATGTTTGGACATCAGTAAAACCAATATTTCCAGAAGCTAAAATTGCCATTCCAGCTACCTTTCCTGCAGTTTTTTTATAGTTGATATATTCAAACAAATTTTTCAATGCTGCACTAAAAAACGAATTATAGATAGGAGTTCCTATTATCCAAACATCAGCATCTGTAATGTCATTTGCAGCTGTGTTTGTAGCCTCATTGTATTCTTCACCGTATCCTCTATAGCATTCAATTTGACCATCTGAAAGATTAATTAATTTTGTATCTTGGTTTTTTGATTTGGTATAATCATAAACATACTTCATCATAACTTGTGTAACCGCATTTTTTCTTGGGCTTCCAGAAATAACTACAACTTTCATATTCTCAGCAATCTATCTTTGTATATAAATTCCCATGAGTTTTAAAATTTAACGGGCTTGGAGGGCTTCGATCCCTCGACCTGTACCTTAGGAGAGTACCACGCTATCCATGTTTCGCGTCAAATGACTCTGCGCCACAAGCCCAGTAAAAAAAAACACTCTTAATTATTTAAGCGTAATCAAGATTACCTTTGATCATTTCTTTAACTCCATTCCAATTTTTATTTTCTTTGTCGTTCCATTTTTCGAAATACACAACATCTTTTAGATCAAGTCTTGGTAACCAATTTGCAGTCTCAAGATCTGGTTTTTCTGCAAATTCATCAACATATCCTAAACACAAGTATGCAACAGGAATAACATGTTCTGGTAATTCCAGAGTTTCTTTTAGAGTTTCATTTGAAAGAATACTTACCCAACCAAGACCTACTCCTTCCGTTCTTGCTGATAACCATAAATTTTGGATTGCACAACATACACTGTATAGCCCTGCTTCAGGTATACTTGATCTGCCAATAACAAAAGGACCAAATTTTGTAGGATCATATGTTACACAAAGATTTACTGGTGACTCTAAAATTCCCTCTAGCTTGAATGAAAGATATTTTGATTTCTTTGGCTCTTCAACTAATTTTGATGAACGATCTTTTTCTTCCTCAAAAGATTCTTTTATTTTCTTTTTTGTTTCAATATCTTTTATCAAGATAAAATTCCATGGTTGAGAAAATCCTACTGATGGGGCATGATGTGCAGCATGCAGTATTTTTGATAAAATATCGTCTTCTATGGGTTTTGAGATAAAATGAGATCTTACATCTCTTCTTGAATAAATTGCCTTATAGAAGCCTCTTTTTTCTTCTTCAGTAAAATCATCTGTCAACTATTTCACACTTTTTTCCTTTTTATTCATCCTTTCTTTTGTTAAACGTTAATAATGCCAGCATCTAGTCTTGTTTTTCAATGGGCCGGTAGTCTAGCTGGTTAGGATACCGCCTCGACACGGCGGTGATCGTGAGTTCGAATCTCACTCGGCCCACTTTTTTTAGTTAAAACCCTGCTTTGAATTCTTTTTCAATAGTCATCCATGAAGATTGAGTGGTAATACTTCCTTCTGTTGAAAAACTAGTGATTCTATTTTCTATGGCATCTTGATAAATTTCTGAATTAACTTCAGATTTTTCAAGAACAAATACATTTTTCAAAGGAAGTTCTACACCTGGAAAAAATGCAGCTCTTCCTGGCATTGAAATATCTTCTGTAGAATATTTTCCTGAACCTAGTAGTATTCCATCACCGTAAAGCTGGTATCCAATTAGTGGAACTGTGAATGTTTTATCACTTGGATTCTTTACAAGAAATGTAACATCAAATTTTACTTGATTATCTATTGTACTAACATCTCTTAGTTCTACATTTATTAATTCAATCTCAACTTGCTCAATCTGCACGGAATCGAGATTGCCATAGTAAAAAATTCCTCCCATCAAAGCTAAACATCCAGCTAATGCCACATAAATTATCATCTTGCTTTGAAGTACCATTTCAATGCTATCAGATTATGTACAACTAAAAAAGGTTGTTAAGATCCAAATACATAATATTTGATTCCAAATATGATATTCTATGACTGTACTAGAGCAAGCAATTCTCACTTGGATTCATCTTATTGCAGCTGCAATATGGGTTGGCGGTTCACTTTTCATTGGACTTGTATTCTCTCCACTTCTAAAAACAATGACTAATTCTCTTGAAGAAAGAATGAAAATAATGATTCGTGTTGGAAAACGATTTAACAAAATTGCTGTTCCATCATTGATTATTTTAATGGCAACTGGATTGTATAGTTCTCATGTATTGCTTGGTAAACCTGAACTTCTTGTCTCAACAAGTTATGGGACATTTTTAATTATTAAGATAATTCTTGTCATTGCACTAGTAATTACATATGCAGTACATGTTAGAGTAATTCGTAAAGATGTTGAAGAAAAAATTATGTCTAATCAAATGTCAGAGTCACAAATTCAAAAATTAAGAAAAAAAATCATTATTCTTGGGGAAGTGACAGTATTTTTATCAGTAGCAATTCTGTTTTTTGCATCATTACTTGATGCTGGAGTTTGAGGTTCCTTCAATAATTACTTCAAATCCATTAGTTAATTTCCCAATTCCATATTTACAACCTGTAATTTTTGATGTTACAAACAAATTTGTCTCCAGGTGTTTTGTAATCTCTCTAACCTGAAATGTTGTTTTTTTCTCACCCAAACTTGCAGGAACTACAAGCATGTCTGCTAAATTCTCATCTACCCCTAGTGAATTTTTAACAAATTCATCAAAATCTAAATCAAATCTTTGTGTTTTTTTATTAAACAATGCATCAACTCCTATAATCGAATATTCATCAATACTGTAAATTAACAAAGATGCTCCTGAATCTATTGCTTGTTGATTTTTAATTTCTGTTTCAACAATAAAATTTTCTTTAATTAATTTTTCTTTAATTTCTTCAACTTGATTTTTGATTTTTTCAATTGAAAGTTTTGAAAATGTACAAATTAGTTTAACAGAATTTGTTTTTCTTTTTGTAAATGATACTTGTTTTACATGAGATGGGTATACTTGTAAATTAATTTCTCCACCTCCTTTTGGATAGTATCCTCGTTTGCTCAATTTAACTGAAAATTCTATTCCCATTCTTGAATATGCTTCTCTTAGTACATGTTGAGTATAATCAATAGAAGGACTCCAAAGCACATCTGTACCTCCTTTAATTGTTAAATTGAGTTTTTTTTGGGAAATAGCAACTACAGGAATTAAAACTTGTAAAATTAAAGAAATACTTCCAGCTGTTCCTACATCTTCAACTAGTTCTAAACTTTCAATATTGCTTGGAATGAACTTTAATTCAGTAGAGCCAATCTCTGCTCCAATGACTTTAGCATTTGCAATTTTTTGAAGAATTTTTATCGCTGTGAGATGTTGTGGTCTTAATCCTGAAACCTTTCTGTTCTTTCTTATATCTTCTAAATGAATTGGTTGTTTTGTAATACACGAAAGTGCAATTGCTGAACGTATTATTTGTCCTCCTCCTTCACCAAATCCTCCATTAATTTTTAGAAAATCCACCGTTTTTTAATAATTAGAACTCTTTATGATAGTTTTTTAAAAAGAAATTGTCTATATTTTGTATGAACGGTTTGTTGATTGGAAGATTCCAACCTTTTCACTTGGGACATCTTGAAGCATTACAATTTGCACTATCAAAAGTTGATAAATTATGGGTAGGTTTGGGCAGTTCTAATCAACCCGCACAAAAAAACAATCCTTTCTCTGCTGAGGAACGAAAAGAGATGATTCTATCTTCAATTGATAATTCAATAAAAGAGAGGATTTCAATTTACTTTATTCCGGATTTGGATAATCATATCAAATGGATTGAAAAAATAGATACAATTGTTCCAAAATTTGATATCGTTTTTTCAAACGATGAATTAACAAAACATCTGTATTCAAAGATGGCTGTTCAAATAGTTTCTATTCCATTCTTGAAAAGAGATGTATTATCTGGAACTAAAATTCGGGAATTAATTACCAGCGATCAAAAATGGGATGATCTTGTTCCTGAGTGCACAAAAAATTTTTTGATTAACGTTAATGCAAAAGATCGTTTGAAAAATCTCTAATTATAAATAAACCCAATATCTCACTGACATCGTAGATTACAAATGGAATATCTTTCAATGCTCCCAGGTCCAACAAATGTACCTAATAGAGTAATGAGGGCAATGCTTGCACCTATCATTAATCACCGAAGTGATGATTTTGTTGAGTTATACACTGATGTTGTTGAAAAAACTCAAAAAGTATTTGACACACAAAATGATATTGTGGCTCTATCTGCATCTGGAACAGGCGCAGTAGAGGCAGGAGTAATTAATCTAGTTAAAAAAGGTGATAAAATCATAATTCCTGTAAATGGAGAATTTAGTAACAGACTATCACAACTTATTGAAGGTCAAGGAGCTAATGTTGTTAAACTCGAAACTCCACCGGGACAAAATGCAACTTTTGATCAAATAAAAGAAGCATTTGATAACAATAAAGATGTTAAAGCATTCTATGTTGTTCACAACGAAACTTCTACTGGAACAATGGTAAATTATCTTGATAAAATATCTGACTTGACATCTAGAAACGATGCATTTTACGTTGTAGACTCTGTTTCTTTACTTGGCGGCGTTGAACTTCCAGTAGATAAATGGAATATTGATGTATGTCTAACTGGAGCACAAAAGGCACTTGCTGCTCCTCCAGGCATTTCACCAATATCTGTAAGTGCCAAAGCCAAAAAATACATGATAGCAAACCCACCATCTACAATGTACTTCAATTTAGCCAGATACTTCCAATATTACGAAGAGTCAAAACATACTCCATTCACTCCTGCATTACCTTTACTTTATGCATACAGAGAAGCACTAACAATGATGTTAGAAGAAGGACTACAAAATGTCTATAAACGTCACAGAATTTGTTCTGATGCATTATACTCTGGATTAAGTGCAATTGGCTTAACACCATATGTTACAAACGAAGAAGATCGCTCGATTTCCATTGTTGCATTAAATTATTTGGATGGACTAGAAGACAAAACTTTCAGAAGTACACTAGCAGACAAATTCAAAGTACTGGTAGCAGGTGGATTTGGAAATCTTAAAGGAAAAGTATTCAGAGTTGGATGTATGGGCGAAGTTAGTCCATATCACGTAATGCGTACCGTTTCTGCAATTTCATCTACATTAGCAATGATGGGATATGATACAGATGCTAAAGCAGGACTTGACACTGCAGAAGAAAAACTAAAAGCTCTCTAAACTCTGTTAACTTGATATCATAAAGTGATTCTTTCGCGTTAACATATGCTTGAATCATAGTAGATAACAACTCGTTTTTTTGTTTACTACTTGGTTATTCTGAAATATTATTTTTTAAAATAAGAATTATAGAAGAATCTACTCATTATCTTTTTTTGTTTCTAAATTCACGTTTGATTTTACAACGTAACTTAGAAGATTCTTCTCACAGTTGAATAGATTTTTTGCATTCAACTTTAGGTTTGAACTATTCTCACTAATCATCTTGGTAAAGTAAATAGGAAGATCTTACTAATAACAATAACGCTAAATCTGTATTTTTAGAATTATGCCTAAGATGGCTAAGATTATAGGAATAAAGAACCACCACTTGAATTTTTCACGCACATCTAAATTGTGAATTAATCCTGCTATTATCAAAGCAGCTCCCATAACTGAAATATCTATTTCTAGAATTTTTGTAGAAATTAAATCTAAATCAATTATACTAGGAATCCGAGAACAATTTTCATTCATGGGATAGCATGTTTTTGATAATATTGTAACAAGTGGAGCTATTATCAATATAGCAAGAATACCTTTTACGAATGATTTAGTTTTCTTAGCTGGAGTAAAAAAATAATTAATTGATGTTTTAGCTTGTATCATTGGATTAACTCTAATTGTAATAGAATTTGAATACTCATTAAAGTAAAATAGATCTCCGTTCTTATTTTTCCAACCTTTAGAATAATCTTTTTGTAATTTTTCTCCCAAGCCATTAGTTTTTGTAATTTTTTTCTTATCAAATTCATAATCTTTTGGCGGTGTAATAATATAGAAAACTTCATGATCAGATTCAGAAAGAAATTCAAGATCAAAAGAATTTACACTATCTTCTTTTTGTGCATCATATTTCATAATGATAACTATAGAATCATTTGGATAGAATTTTTTGTCATGAGGTAATTTTATCCATAAAAGAAATATTTTGTAATCTCGTATATCTTGTAAAAATGATGTAATTGATGCAATCTATGTTAGATCTTGTGAATCACTAATAGTTTGCTCCATTAATGCAACAGTGTACTTGTTTGTAATTAGAGGAAGTATAGTACCATCAGAATCAAAAATTTTGAGATTTGGTAATAATTTAGATACTTTGATGAAAATATTATCAACTCCATCTTTATTGTCAGTTTTAGAGATTAATGTAAACTCACGCTCTAATTTTCTAGTATCTGTAGAAACATGATCGATAAAGAAACGTTCTCTAAGAATCTCAATTTCTGTGCCCATTATACTTAGAGGAATCTGTATTTTTTACCATGTTCGTATTTGTTACTTCTGTGGATATAACGTATGTGTCCAAAAGTTTTGATCTTAAATTTTCTAACGTGTAAATATTTTTTACACTACTATGATATTCATATTGGGCATAATTTTGACAATATATTACGATGATCGCTACATCTAAAACTAATCAAAAAGTTTTGAAAAATGATCGTAACTAGTTTTTCATTTACGAATTTCAGATAACATATAGTAACTTACACTAATAGTTTTAATCTGTATAGCCTAAAATCGTGTAACTTAATATTAGGAAATTCGAGACCGATCACATTGACTTTCAATAAAGGCTCATTAATTCTAATAGACTATACTGCAAAGGTAAAAGACAGTGACGAAGTCTTTGATACAACCATTGAAGAGGATGCAAAAAAACATTCCATTCATGAACAAAATGTCAAATATCAACCAAAACTAGTTTCTATTGGTGAAGTATCTTATCCTGTTCTCAAAGGATTAGATGAAGCCCTAGCAAAAACATCTGTTGGAGATAAACTTACAGTTGAAGTTACACCTGACAAAGGTTTTGGTGAAAGAGATTCAAAAAAAGTTAGAATGATTCCTATTAGAAAACTAGGTGAAGATGCAGAGAAAGTTTCAGTAGGCGATACAATTGAAGTTGACAATAAAAGAGGAATTATTCGTTTAATGGGATCTGGCAGAGTCCAAATAGATTACAATCACAGATATGCAGGAAAAACAATTCTATATGATGTAAATGTAATCAAATCACTTGATTCTCCAAGTGACAAGGTAGATGGAATTCTTAAAAACAGATTACCTGTAGAGGACTCAAAAGTCGCATTTGACTTGAAGGATAAAGAAGTAAACATTACAATTCCTGAAGAAATTTTACGTGCAGATGGTTTACAAATAATGAAACACTTTATTCAATTAGATATCTTCAAGTTTGTTCCAACTTTAGAAAAAACAAGTTTTGTAGAAACACATGTCAATAAACAAACTCAGGAAAAGAAACCTGAAACAAAAGAAAAAGCACCTGAACAAAAGGCTGCTTAAATCAAATTACTTTAGTACTCTTTGCAAGGCTTAATGCTCTTTTTTCAGTCATTTTAATTTCTTTTAAAATCGTATATCTCTCTGGTCGTAGTCCTTGTGCCATAGTTAGAGCTTTTATTATTACATCTGGTTTAAGACCAATTTGTTTTGCAGTTGTTGGGGCTCCAACGTCTTTTAGTGTCTTTACAATTTTTTTCCAATCCTGTCCTTGTAATTTTGCCATCATTATAGAACCAATCCCACACTTCTCTCCATGAAATCCAATGTCTGGAGCAATTTTGTCAAGTGCGTGTGAAAAAAGATGTTCTGCCCCAGAACATGGTCTACTACTTCCTGCAATACATGATGCTACTCCTGCACTGATCAATCCTTCTACAATCACCCTTGCATCCAATCCTTCCTTTGCAAATTTAGAAGAGTTTTCCATAACTATCTTAGCACTCATCATGGCTAGATCTGCTGCATATCTTCCATAGTATTCCTTCTTCTTTTTGTGACCTAATTGCCAATCCTTTACTGCTATAATATTTGCAATAAGATCTCCACAACCACTAGCTAACAACCTAGCAGGAGCTTTTCTAATTATATCAATATCTACAAAAACACCCATAGGTGCAGATGCCACAATCGAATGTGGCAAGTCACTTTTTATAGAAACAAATGGACTTGCCATTCCATCATGAGAAGCTGCAGTTGGCAAGCTTACAAATGGTTTACCTAAATTATATGAAATTAATTTTGCTGTATCTACAGAACGACCTCCACCAATTCCAACTATTAAGTCAGAATTGTCTTTTTTAACATCTTTTTGAATTTTATTCAATGATTTTATCTGATTATCTTTTGATGTATGCCAAATATATCGAATTTTTTTTGTTTTCAGAGATTTTTCAATTTTTTTCCTTAAAACTTTTTGAACGTTTGTTCCAGATATCAAAGAAACTTTTTTTGGTTTGTTTAATGAATTTAGAAATTTTCCAAAATCACCAATATTTTTCTCACCAATTTCAATGAGCCTAGGAAGTTCCATCGTATGCGATTGCATGCGATCTTGATTTTTTGTCATTATTTATGATTTTCAGGGATCAAAAAGTTATTTAAAAGGGAACCTGCAATCCATTTTATCTTAATAGGTGTATTTTATGTCAAACAACGTTGAAGAAAAAATTCTGCATGGGACTACCACTGTAGGTATCAAAGCTACCGATGGTGTTGTATTATGTGCTGATATGAGAGCAAGTGCAGGTTATTTTATTGCAAACAATAACACAATGAAAATTCAAAAAATTGATTTGCACGCAGGATTAACCTTGGCTGGTGGCGTGGCAGACGCACAAAATATTGTTGATATTTTACGTTATCATTCTAATTTACATAGAGTTGAAAAACAAAGTCCAATCTCAATTCATTCACTTGCAAGACTCTGCTCATTGATATTCCATCAAAATAGAGGTTATCCCTTCATGGCTGATATCTTACTTGGTGGTTATGATGCAAACGGTCCTACATTGTTTAATATCGATATGTTTGGTTCAGTTGAAGAGAAATCATATGTTACAACTGGTAGCGGTTCACCAGTAGCTTATGGTTTACTTGAAGAAGAATATCAAAAAGACCTTACAGTTGAAGAAGCAAAAAAAATAGCTCTACGAGCTGTTAAAGCTGCAATAGTTAGAAATATTGGTACTGGCGATGGAATTAACATCGCAGTAATGGATAAAGATGGATTCCGTCTTTTAACCGATGAACAAAAGAAAGCAGTCATCGAACTTTAGTGATTTTATGCAAAGAAAACAACAACAAAAAGAATTACCTTCTAGCCAAAACATAATGGCTACCATACTGCAAAGTATTCCCAAAGAGGCCGGTGTTACAAAAATTGAATATGAAGGACCACGAATTGCGCTTTACACAAAAACTCCTCGTTATCTAATGGAAAATAATGAATTAATATCAAATCTTGTCAATGTAATCAAAAAAAGAATTGTTGTAAGAACAGACGAATCAATTAGAAAACCTGAAGATGAATCTAGACGAATTCTTGCAGAATGTATTCCAAAAGAAGCAAATCTACAGGGAATTATTTTTGATACAGCCACTGGTGAAGTCTCAGTTGAAGCAAAAAGACCTTGGTTGTTACAAAGAGATGCAAAGGAATTCAATCATGCTGAAGTTACTGAAAAAACAGGATGGAAATTACGTATTAGAAAATCTACAACCATACCTTCACGTACAATTCAAACGATCAATGCAACTCTAAAACAATACTCTTCTGAGAGGAGTAAACAACTCAAACAAGTAGGTGATGAAATTTTCAGACCTAGACTATCTCAAAGAACTGAAGTTTCTCTTTATACTCTTGGTGGATTTGGCCAAGTTGGCAGGTCCTCATTATTACTATCCACTCCTGAAAGTAAAATATTAATTGATTGTGGAATTAATCCTGGCGCTCGCTCGCCAATGGATGCATTTCCAAGACTAGATTCTCTAAATCTGACACTAGACGAACTTGATGCAATAGTAATAGGACATGCACACTTGGATCATACTGGATTCTTACCAACATTGTGTAAATATGGCTACAAAGGACCAATCTATTGTACAGAACCAACACTTCCTATGATGAATCTAATTCAATTAGATGCAATCAAAGTAGCTTCTGCACAAGGCAGAACCCCAATTTACTCAGAACGAGATGTTAAACAAGTCATGAGACAAGCAATTACTTTGCCATATGGAACTGTTACTGATATTTCTCCTGACATAAAATTAGTTCTTGCAAATGCAGGTCACATTTTAGGTTCTGCCTTGTGTCATTTTCATATTGGAAATGGTAATCATAATTTTGTTTACTCAGGCGATATAAAATTTGGAAAAAGTATTTTGTTTGAAGCTGCTAGTTGGAATTTTCCAAGAGTAGAAACATTGTTGATTGAAAGTACCTATGGTCTTAAAGAAGATATTCAACCAAGTAGACAAGAGGTAGAATCTGCTTTCATTAATGCAGTAAACAACACTTTGGCAGATGGAGGAAAAGTTTTGATACCTATTCCAGCAGTTGGTCGTGCACAAGAAATCATGATGGTAATTGATCACTATATGAAATCAGGAGAAATGATTGAAGCACCAGTATTTACAGAAGGAATGATTTCTGAGGCATCAGCTATTCATGAATCATATCCAGAATATCTGGCAAGAGAACTTAAACAAAAGATCTTAGAAACTGATGATAATCCATTTGATTCTGAATATTTCACTAATATTGAACATGCAGATGCCAGAGAAGAACCAATGAGAGAAAATTCACCATGTATTATTTTAGCAACATCAGGAATGTTAGAAGGTGGTCCTGTTTTAGAATACTTCAAAAACATTGCACCTGACAAAAAGAACAAAGTATTGTTTGTTTCCTACCAAGTTAATGGAACTATGGGAAGAAGAGTTCTTGATGGTTCTAAACAAGTATCTATGTTGGGAAAAGAAGGCAAAATTGAAGTTGTTACTATCAGTAGTAGTGTTGAAAGACTAGATGGATTCAGTGGTCACAGTGATTATAATCAGTTGATGTCATTTGTACAAAGACTAAGACCAAAACTTAGAAGAGTTCTAGTTAATCACGGAGAACGTAAAAAATCAGAAAATCTTGCTATGAATATTAGACGAATGTATAGAGTACCTGCTCATTATCCTCAAATTCAAGAAGCAATAAAATTATTTTAGATCGTATTCTGGTTTCCAGATCTTTATACTAGATGGAGCAACAATAATCCTTTCCTCTCCTAATCTTGCAATATCTGCACCAGAATTTTTTGCAATAGAATACAATTCTTCAACCACTTTACGAAGTTGTTCCACATCCTTTTGTGCTAGTGGTGTAACTCTTAGAATCAAAATCATCCCTTTTTTGATATCTTCTTTGATGGAATGAACATCACTGATGTCTCTAATCGTTATAGCCTTTAGATATGTGGGGGTTTCTTGTTTTTGCATCCTTGTTGAAAATCCGATCTACTCCTTCAAAAACTCTTCCTTAATACTAACTAATTTTTTGAAAATTTCACGCCTACATTCTGAATTTGATGTAAGATTGCTCTTCTGCACTTTCAGTACTAATTTCTTCAGATGAGTTCTTGTTTTTGACTAAAACAATTCCATGTTGATTTTTTGGTGCATCTGAATATCTTAGTGTCACAGCTGATGCAAATTCTACATGGGCTTTTGCATTTTTACCACGTAAAATTGAAACTGGTCCTACATAGTCTTTAGCTTCAAGTAAAATATCTCCTGGTAATGCTATTGCTTTAATCATTTCATTTTCATCTTTATTTCTTCCAACAACAAATTTTGTTTGTTCATCTAATCTAAAGTGTCTTCCAATTTTTAACAAATCAACATCATTAATCGTTGGAGTTTCAATGTGCTCAAACAGATCTTTTGCTTTAATTCCAAATTGTGGTTCTGTTAACAGACAACCACCACCTGCATTAGGTGGATTTTCAATTCCATATTCTTTTGCCATTTGTAATTGCGTTCTTCTTGTTCTACCTCTAATCATTCCAAGATTTTCTCTTTTGATCAATCCATCTTTCTCAGGATCTGTCTCTGGTAGTAATCCAGCTGACAATGGTCTTACAATTTTTCCAACAAGATTTGATTCTTTTTCAATAGTTCTTAATGCAGGTGCATGTTGACTCATTGGACGTTGGCCTAATACTTCACCTGATATAATAAATTCTGCACCAATTTCTTCCATGTGTTTTTTTGCAGCATCAAACATCATAGTTCTACAATCAACACACGGGTTAAATCCAGCACCAATTCCATGTTTTGGATGTTTTAACATCTCAATGTATTCATCACCGAGATAAACTGTCTTTAAATTGATATTAAGATCATCAGCTCTTTCTCTAATTTCAAATCCACACCCTCTCCCACAATCAAAATCACAAAAAGGAGTTTTTATTGCAACAGCTGAAACTTCAAAACCCTGTTCTTGCATCATTCTTACTGCAAGCTGACTATCTAATCCTCCTGATAGTAACGCAACTACTTTCTTCTTCTCTTCTGTCATAAAGATTCAATCTAAATTTCCATATACAAACTTTACATCATACATAAATTGAGAAACAGAGGTTTTTTTGTATGAAACAGCGTAGAAAAAATCTTCTAAAATATGCACAAAAGATCGGCTGTGATACACTAGTCACATTTGAGCCTGAAAATTTGTTTTACATGACTGGATTTTGGGGTGAGGCAATAGGATTACTTGAAAAAAATGGAAAAACAACCATCATTGCTCCAGAACTTGAAGTGGGAAGAGCAAAAGGAGAATCTGAAGATTGTGATGTAATTACAGCAGAACGTGGAACAGGTTTGATTTCTTCTCTTATCAAAAAAATTAAGAAAAACCAAGTTTGTACTGATTGCCAAAACTATTCTATTATGATATCTCTGAAAAAATCTATTCCAAAAATCAAGTCATCTACAGAACCATTTTACAATTCTCGTATCATTAAGGATGAAACAGAAATCCAAATACTCAAAAAAGCTTCTAAAATCATAGATGAAATGTTCGATATTTGCTCAAAAAAGATGAAAGTAGGTCAAAAAGAATCAGAATTACAAACAATTTTGATGATATATGCAATGGAGCAGCAAATGTTTGATACTGGATACAAATCTACACTTAATCCTCTTATTATTGCTGGAGGTCCTAACGGTGCTTTACCTCATGCTCAAGTTACTCAGAGAAAATTCAAAAATGGTGATCTTGTAGTAACTGATCTTACACTAAGATACAAGGGATATGTTTCAGATGCAACTAGAACATTTGCACTTGGAAATATTTCAACTCAAGCAAATGAAGCATATGAAATCGTTAAAGAATCTCAAAAACTTGGTCTAAAAGCTGTTAAACCAAATACAGATTGTAAAGATGTAGATTCTGCATGTAGAAAATACATTGAAGAAAAAAACTACGGTCAATACTTTATTCATTCTACTGGTCATGGAATTGGATTAGAAGTACATGAGCTTCCAACTATCTCGTATCGAAGTGAAACAAAATTAAAAGAAAACATGGCAATTACTGTAGAACCTGGAATCTATATTGAAAATAAATTTGGAATTAGAATAGAAGATTCGTTAATTGTAAGAGATCGACCTATTGTAATGCACAAATTTACTAAAGATTTAGTCACAATTTGAGCTTAATCATAAAAATCTACTAAATCAATGATGTATTTTGATTCTTGATTATTTGATGTAATTTTCTCAGAATCCATATCTACATTCCAATCATAATTCATTTCCCCTTTGTGTGACTTGAAATTTAAAATAACTTGATATTCTTCTGAATCTATATTTGATACAGTTAGTTCAACGTTGGTTTTTTTATTGTCATAAATTTTTTCGTCTGGGTATTTTTCGCTAATTTTCATTGAAATTGCATCCATTACAGTTAATCCAGAATTATTTGGTCCATCATATCCCATTAAAATATCAAGAACCTGTTGTTCTTCAGCTGTAAGTTCTGGGAAAGTACCTTCTAAATCCCCTTTCATTAAATCGGGAACTATGAAGAGCATGAATAATCCCATCAAACCAAGATAAATTGGTGCTCTTTTTCTAAGAAATGCTTTAAAATCAGATTTTTTTGGTTTTTCTTCTTTCTCTTTTCTATCTTTACCCATTTCTATTTCTCCGAATCTCTAGTATTTTGCAGTTAAAATTAAAACTTGCCATGGAAATACAATTTCTCCATTTTTCTTTGTGTATTGAGTTGATTTTTCTTTTACTAACTGTTTCAATTCTTTTCTTTTTGAATACTCTAACGCATCTAGCTTTTCTTTTAGAGGTTTTGCAATGTATTTGATATAATTTCTCCAATAGTCTTCAAATTTTCCAGGACTATAATGAAAAACAAATTCCTTTACAGATATCTTTGAAAATCCTGCTTTACTGATCTCTTTTCTTAATGCAGATTTTGTACCGAACCTATCAAGATTTGGTGAACCTGGAGGGACATAATCTGGAATGTATTGAATTACTGAATCTAAAATACTACTAAAAAAAGGAACTTTCTCTTTTTTTCCGTGAACTGAAATTCCTATTTTGCCTGATTCTTTGAGGCTATTTCTCATATTTTTTAATGCTTTTTGGGCATTTGGAAAGAAAAATAGTGCATACTGACAAGTAACAATATCGAATTTTTTGGAAAAATGAAACTTTTCTGCATCGACATTCACAAAATCCAAATTTGTTTTTCTTTCATTCCATTTTTTTGCTATTTTAATTGCAGTAATAGAAGTATCAGTACCTATAACATATCCCATATTGCCAATTTTTCTTCGAATTTTTTTTGTTACTACACCTGTACCACAAGCAAGATCTAATACTGTATCACCTTTGTTGATGTTTACTAATTCTATCAATTTTGCAGTACTTTGAAATGGTCCTATACTTTCACTAGCCCATCTTTTATGATAACGTGGAGCAACTTCGTTCCAAATTTTCATGTTTCTTTGTTTGTATTCAGAATGAATGAGTTTCATTTGTAGAATCACTTAATCTATGACATATTTTATGTAATCTCTTTTAGATCAGATTTTAGCATTCTGCCAGTTTCATGATAGTAAAAATAATCTATGGTCAGATTCAATTTGTAACCTAATTATACTGTAATTTTGAATCGAATTTATTGAGTTTTCCAGCAGAATTTAAAAAGAAAAAATCATCAAATAAGAAAAAAATCGTAATCATAGTGTCTGTATTTCTAATTTTATTTTTCTTTGTTATTCCATTATTGGTATCTAGTTTCACAGAACAAGATGAACAAGACAAAGAAACTTCAATAGACCAAATACCACAGGTTGTTACAGAACAAGATAGAGAAGCTACAATAGACCAAATACCACAGGTTGTTACAGAACAAGGTAAAGAAACTTCAATAGATGATCATAGTTGGTATTATGAGGATGGACAAGAGCCAATTAAAGAATCTAAAAATGAAAAATTAGAAACTGATAAAATTGATTTACAATCTGGTAAAGCATTTATTTCTGAAAGTAAAGATTTTGCTAAAACTTTGTTAGAAAGTTGTCTTAAAATTAATTCAGAAACTAGGTACAATACGCATATTCAATGGATGAGAGATAACAAAGTAAATGAAAAAACAACAGAGATAATTAATTACTTGTACGATATACAGGAAAGAAAAATAGAACTAGACAGAATAACTAATCAATCTTTAGATGTATTTTATGAATACTATGATTGTTTGTTTGATGTAGAAGAAAAATATGATGCTAATTACATCCATGATGAAGATATTAAAGAATCTAAAAATGAAAAATTAGAAACTGATAAAATTGATTTACAATCTGGTAAAGCATTTATTTCTGAAAGTAAAGATTTTGCTAAAACTTTGTTAGAACATTGTGTTTCAGTTGATTCAGAAGTTGACTATTATGGGTTTGCTATATGGATAGAAGACAATCAAGTGTTTGAACTTACTAGAGAAGTATTCACATCTTTAGAATTGTTAGTGATGGAATATCCAGAACTAGAAAAACAAGCTACTCAGGCTCTATACATGTATGATGAATATCATAGTTGTTTGAGTGAAGTACGAGAAATATATGTTGGATAATTTTTAAATTATAATTTTAGAAAAGAGGTGGGGTTATTTGATAGAGATTGTTATGATTGTATCTATGTTCAATTTGACCCAATTTCTCTTGTAATTTTTTGTCCTTTATTTTTTTTAATTTTTGTTCAATTTTTTTATACTCTGCAATTAGTTTTCGAAGTTCTGATTTTTTCATTTTATTTTTAGTTCAATTTGTTTTTTAATGAACTTTGCAATTCTTTGTTTTTTCATCCATCCTGACACAACAATCTTCTTAGAATCTACAATGATTACTTGATTGTTTTGAGGATTTTTTTTGTATCTAGATGAACCTATATCATTTGCTATTATCATATCTGACGATGATTCTTTTAATTTTTTTTGAGCAGATTTGATTAATTGATTTTTTGTGAGATTTGTCTCTGCCTTAAAACCTACTAGTAGTACATTTTTTTGATATTTTTTAATTTGATCTATAATTTTTGGTACTTTTTTGAGGCTAATTTTTATCTCATTTTTTGAACTTTTGATTTTATTTTTACTTGGCTTTGTTGGAACATAATCTGCAACAGCTGCAGCCATAATTACAATATCAAATTTTTTCTTTAATTCAGTTTTAACAGCATTGTGCATACCTTTACTGGATAAAACATTGATAATTTTTGCACCCTTTGGCGGTTTTTCTTCTCCAGGACCATAAACAAAAGTAACTTTGGCTCCTGCAGAAATTAATTCAGATGCTAGACTAACTCCTGTTTTTCCTGAACTTTGATTTGTAATCACTCGTACAGGATCTATATGTTCAATTGTTGGACCTGCAGTCATTAACACTTTTTTATTTTTTAATGCTGATCTTAATCCAAATTTCTTTAAGACATATTCTAATACATCTTCTGGTTCTGAAGCTTTTGCTTTCCCTTCAATCATCTGAGGTGCAAGAAATTCAATCTTATTTTTTAAAAACTCCATGTTCTTTTTTACAGCTGAATTATCATACATTGATTCATGCATAGCCAAACACATCAAGATTGGAATTTTTGATCCAAATCCAACAGTAAGTATAGTAGAAATTGGTGTATCATCAATTCCATTTGCTAATTTTCCTAATGTATTTGCAGTTGCAGGATATACTATTACTAGATCTGATTGATTGTAATTTGCTAATCTAATATGTTCTAGTTCACCTGTAAGTTTTGTAATTACTTTATTGCCAGTAGCCCATTTGAAATAATCAGGCTGTATTAATTTTGTAGCTGCATTACTTGTGACACAGGTAACATCTGCTCCATGTCTCATGAGTAGTCTTGCAAGTTCTATTGCTTTGTATGCTGCAACACTTCCTGCAACACACAGTACAATTCTTTTTCCAGATAATTCTACACCATGTGAACTAACAATATCTAAAGACGGATGATCTTTTTTCTTTATCTTCTTTTTAGCTACCAATCTGATCACGTAACTTTTTTAGCTCTTCATCATCCATTGAAAACCAGTTTTTTTCCGCAGGAAACACGCCTAATTCTACGTCTTTTTTGTAATTCTCAAGAGATTTCACAATATTTTCTGATAAATTCATGTATCTTTTTGCAAACTTTGGTTTTATCTTATCATACATTCCTAACAAATCTTGAACAACTAGCACTTGTCCATCACAATTTACTCCTGAACCAATTCCTATTGTGGGAATACTAACAGTTTCAGAAATTATCTCTGCAACCTCATGACTAACCATTTCTAATGCAATACTAAACACACCTGCTTCTTCAAGCTCTTTTGCATCCTCGATTAATCTCATTGCTGTATCTTTTGTTCTTCCTTGTACTTTGTATCCTTGTGAAAGCATTGTTGTTTGAGGTTGTAACCCAATATGCCCCATTACTGGAATTCCAACATCAACTATGGCACTTATTGTCTCAGCCATTATTGAACCTCCTTCAAGTTTAACTGCATCAGCTCCTGCTTTGATTAGTCTACCAGAATTATTGATGGCATCTTCTATACTTGCTTGGTATGACATAAATGGTAAATCAGATACTAGTAACGAATTTTTTCTTGCTTTACTAACTGCTTCTGTAAACATACACATTTGATCCATTGTTACAGGAATTGTATTTTCATAACCAAGCATTACCATTCCTGCACTATCGCCAACTAACAATACATCAATTCCTGATTTATCACATAGAGAAGCTAAAGTGTAATCATAACTTGTAATTACTGAAATTTTCTTCTTTTCTTTTTTCATATTTAGAATATCTTGTACTGTTTTATGCAACTCTGGCTCTCCTTGTAAGATTATTTTTTATTTGAATTACATTTTCTGTAAGATTTTTCTTGTTATCAAAATCATCAACAATTTTCTGAAGTATTTTTTGATTCTTTTTAGATAATTTTTTAGATTCATTAATTAACAAATCAATTGCTCGTGTGACATTATCAACAATTGTGATGTTGGCTGTTTGTGAAGTTCTAGAAAGAGGATTTAGATCAAATGTAATAACAATTTTTCCTGCTTTTCTGAGTGCCATTGTCCTGTCTCCATCTTCTAGAGGTACCACTACAACATCAGCTGCAAAAATTCCATTTTTAGCTACAATTCTTCTAGCTGAATCAATATCTGATAGTTTTGTAGATGAAGTCAAACTTGTACCTAAAATCTCTCTTGCGCCATTCTTTTTGAGCGTCTTAATTATTGCCTGTTTCCTCTTTTTATTACCATAAAACAAATTCACCTCAAGTCTTGCCTTGATCTGCTTTGATAGTCTTACGATTTGTTTGGGACATAGTGCTGCTATATTTCCATTAACTGAGATTACAGGTATATCTGCCAAAAGAAGTTGTGCAGCTGCAGCCTTGATGGCTTGCTTTGCAGCCTTGCCTGTTTTTTCTCCTAGTAGATAATCAAAAGCCTCTCCTCGTCCCTGAGCCAAGAGTCCTTCTTTTGCTACTAATCCATTATCAAATCCACTTACTAGTTTTTCACGAATTAAAAGTGATTTGGCTCTTGGATGTGATTTAGGAATTAAAGGCATATAATTTCAATTAATTGTAAAGAACTCTTGCCCCATTATCATCCAACTCTGATTTTATTATTATCCCATCAGGATATTTTTGTAAAATCTTTAGAACTTTATTTTCATCTTCTTTTGGAATCATTGAAAAGATTGTCTCTCCAAAGAATGCAATTCCACATTTTATATTATTTTCAAATAATTCATTAACTAACTTTTGCATTCTCGGAGTCATAATATCTACGTATTTTGCAAATTCTAATGACATGTCTTGAAAATGTTCATAATTTTTTGATTCTAATAATCTGTTTACCATTTTTCCACCAAGACCATTAATTTGAGATAAATGTTCTTTGATGAATTTATTTGTAGAAATTGGAGAGAAACATATCATAATTATAGAAATTTTTTCTGTCATGATTTTTTCTACACTACCAATTCCTGGAGCTCCGGGTTTCACACGAATTTCAAAACCACCATGAAATGATGCCAAAACATCACCTAATCCAGTTTTACAATTAATTTCTGCATTATGTGCAATTTGTCCAATTATTGTTTTTTCTAATTTTGTTTCAAGAGCTTGATCTAATGCAAATGATAGTGATAATGCAACAGCACCACTAGAACCTAAACCATATCCAACTGGGATTGATATCTCATGTTCAATATCAAAAAACTTGTTTGAAAATTTTCCAAGCTTTAAAAATTCATTTAAAACAAATTCTGAAACATCTGTTTTATCTGATTGATATCCCTTTGTTATGATTCTAAAGTTTGATTCTTGATTATCTCTTGTATCAATTTTTACTCTTGTTGTAACTCCTTGTTTAATTGAGAATCCAGCTCCCATAGAACCTAAATTTTCTAAAGAATTCTGAGTGTCATCTAAATGAGCTTTGAAAAATCCTGTAATATGAGCAGGACAAAATGCCGTAGCCTCCATTGATCTTAGTATAAATTTTACACAAAATATAAGAATATGGCTTAAATTACTTAAACTAGTATAAATTGACTAAATTTATTCGGCGCCTACAAAGAATTGGAAGTAGCATCCTAGTATCGCTACCAAAAGAGTGGGTTGATGCAAATAATCTAGATAAAGGCAATCAAGTTGAGATTGAAACCGGACAAGGTAGTATTTCAATTTCTGCAAACAAAGAGAAACGTCCAACAAAAGAACTTGTAATTTCCTATCCATTGCCAAAAGAAGAAAATATTGTAGCTGACATTACAGGAGCATATCTTTTAGGATATGATATAATTCAAATTAATTCAAAATCATTTGTTCCTGGAGAAGATAGAGAAAAGATTCGTAATTCTATGAGAAGATTAGTTGGAATGGAAATCATTGAAGAAGATGCATCTCACATTAACATGCAATTTCTTTTGGATGCAACAACACTCAATCCAGAAAAAATTCTCAAACGAATGAGTTCAATCTCGCTTGGTATGTATACTGATGCGGCAAACGGATTAATTTCAGATGACAAGTCTAATTTACAAACATTAGCAAATCGTGATGTTGAGGTGAATAGACAATATTTCTTACTTGTTCGTTTAATCCGTAGTACACTTGTTGACAAAAGATTAGCTGGTATATTTAATTTAGAAAATATTGATGTTCTTGATTATAGGGTTGCAGCAAATCTTCTTGAAAATGCAGGTGACTCAATTGTTGAACTTTCAAATTCCATATATGATTCATCTTTATCAAAAGAACATTCAAAAAAGATCTTTGATGTAGTCAAAGATTTCAGTAAACTTGCAGAAAAATCTATTAATGCATTTACAAAACCAGATAGACTTTTAGCTATTGAAGCAATATCATTGCATAAAAAATATGAAGCAGAACTTAGTAAACTAAGAACTACATTGGGTAATAAAAAACAGATTCCAATAGAGTTTCTTGATTTAGTGTATATGTTTGAAAGAATAGCACAATCTTGGGCAGATGTAGCAGATCTTGTTCAGCCTATCTACAATAAATAATTAGTATAGTTTCTTTTTAGTAGCATAAGTCAATACTGCACAAATTGTTTTTGAGTCTTCAATTTTTCCAGATTTTATCATTCCAAGTAATTTTTGCATATCTATTTTTACTACAGATAATATCTCATCATCATCTAGTTTCAAATCAGCAATTTTCTTTAATCCTGAGGCTACAAAACAATGGATTTTCTCAGTATTATAGCCAATTGACGGATAGTATGTAATTAATGGAGTCATCTTTTTTGCTCTATATCCAGTCTCTTCTTCTAGTTCTCTGAATGCACATTTTATTGGTTCTTCTCTTTTTTCCAATGTCCCAGCAGGAATTTCTAAAACATATCCATGAGGAAATCTATGTTGTTTAACAAGAATTACCTTGTTGTCTTCATCAAAAGCAAGCATTGCTGCAGCACCTCGATGTTCTATTATTTCACGTTTAACTTTTCTTCCCTCTATTTTTCCCTCATAAACACTAAGACCTATAATTTCCCCCTCATAGATCTTCTTTTTCTTCATAAGAAATCTTAGAAATTGTTATTATTTAATTTGTTTGATATGTTAAATGTAATTTAGATGATTTTTTAAAATTACTAATAGTCTTTTCTAACCATTTAATGTAAAATGAAATTTTTTTGGGAATGAACAGATCAGCTGATTTTACATTTTTAATGGTTCTAACTTTTTGAGTCAGTTCATCCATCTTGAATATACTATCACTGTACATAAATAAAACAATTTGATTTTTTGCAATAAAAGGAATTTGTAAATATGATTTAGAAAAAGTATTATTCATATTTTCTAATGTTTCTTTTAGATCTCCCTCTATCCAAGTAAGAATTACATAAGGAATAAAATTTTCAATTTTTCTAGAATCATAAACTAAGGTAAATTGAATTCCATCATTTTCTTGTAATTTTTCAATACATCTTGTTATTGTTTTTGTTGACAAGTTTGTATTCTTAGCAATATTTTCAATTTTCTGTCTAGGATCTTTAATTAATTTTTCTAGTATTTCTAAATCTGTTTTTGTAAGATTTGAATTATATCCAGGGCTTTCTGCTTCAAAAATTGATAGAACTCTAACATCCTTCATCAATTTACTTGCAAGCTCAATTTTTTGTTTTATATTTTCTTTTACAACAATACTGCAAACTGTAATTCCACCTATACATGGTACTACAAAATATGGCTCGCCTACAAGACTTACTTGTTCTAAAATCTCATTGATGTTTTCACCTGATACAACAAAGTACAAAACACCATAACCCAAGACAGGTGGTTCGACCTTAATGAAAAATTCTTCAATTATCTTTCTTTTTTCCATTTTTTGAATTCTAGTGTGCACCGCTCCACCAGATATTCCTAATTCTATACCTATTTGCCTGTCAGACTCTCTGCAATTATTCAAGAGCCTGCTTAGAATTTTCATATCTAAATTGTCCATTTTATCATCTAAACAACTCCATAGAATATAGAAATTACTTATTTGATATAAAACTGTCTATAATCTTATCAGTATACATCAAATACATTAAATATCAGACTATTTTATTGACTCTATTGGATTATAGATTAAGATTAGCAAAAAGAATGCTTTTCAACAAAAGAGGTAGTTTGATTGGCGCAGTTTTAGCTGTAACAATTGGAATTTTGGTAATTCATGTAAATTTTGTAATATTTCAAGGACTGTTTGATGCTATAGTTAGAGATATCAGCGATTACAGAAATGGTGATGTTCTTGTTACTGATGAAGCTGATTATATCGACAAATCAGATTTATCACTTGTTAATTGGTTTGAAAGAATTCCATATGTTGAAGCGGCAACACCGCGGCTTTCATCAACTGCCGAAATGAATATGACAAAAAATGGAAAACGAATTGAAGAAACTAGAGTACCACTTGTGGGAGTTGATCCATTCCGTGATATTAGAGCATCAACTGTACATGAAACTGTTACAGAAGGAAGCTATGTCTTCTCAAGAAATTCTATTGTACTCGGAGCAAATGTAGCAAGAGATCTTGGAGGAGCTCAAGTGGGAGATAGTATCAAAGTTCTTGTAGTTGATAGATACGGAGAAGATCAAATTCGCAGGTTTACTGTTTCTGGAATTGCAAATTCACCTGGTGGTCAAGGATTTGATTATACAGCTGTTGTACATATTGATACTTTACGTGATATGATGAGTAGATCCGATGCAACTGGTTCATTGATAGTAAAACTCAGTGATCCATCCAAAGCATTAGAAGTAAAAGAATTCTTTTTACGTTCTTTTCCTAATGATGATTTTCTTGCAGAAACCATAGAAGAATCAGCAGAACAACAACTTGCTGGTTTTAGATCTGGTATTGCAATGATCAACATAATAGGTTATTTTGGAATGATGTCATCAGCATTTGCTATTGTCACAATTCAGATGATGTTAGTAAATGGAAAGACTAGAGAAATTGGTGTCATGAGATCAATTGGAGCTAAAAGAAAAGATATTCTAATTATTTTTATTTTTCAAGGAATGATAATTGGAGCAATCGGTGCTGGAGTAGGAACTGCTGCAGGATTAGGCTATACGTTTTATGCAAAGGAATCAAAAATGACATTTAACAACAGTCTACCTCTTGAAGTCACCTATAACTGGGAAAAAATCGTACAAACTGCATTGACCTCATTTGCCTTGGCAATTATTGCATCACTATACCCGTCGTATAGGGCAACTAAGCTGTTACCCGTGGAGGCTATGAGAACTGTCTAAAGTACTTGAAATCAAAAATGTAAGTAAGATTTACGGAGAAGGAGAAAACAAAGTAAAAGCTCTTGATAATGTATCACTTTCAATTGGACAGGGAGAAGTTGTTTTAATTGTTGGAAGTTCAGGTTCTGGTAAATCTACATTACTTAACATGATTGGATTATTAGATCATCCAACAAAAGGAAAGATCTTCATTGATGGAATTGACACTACAACATTAAATGATGATAAAATTTCCTCATTCAGAAATAAAAAATTAGGATTCATTTTCCAATTTTCTAATTTACTTACTGATCTTTCAGTACTAGAAAATGTATTGTTACCAAAACAAATTTCTGGAATTAATGATACTGCTGAAAAAGATGCTAGAGATTTACTAAAAACAGTTGGACTTGAAGATCAAATGTACAAACGTGCAAATAAGATTTCAGGTGGACAAGCTCAAAGAGTGGCAATTGCAAGAGGATTAATCAATAAACCATCAATTGTTTTAGCTGATGAACCTACTGGTAATCTTGATTCAGTAACTTCAGAAACCATTGTTCAATTAATGAAATCAATGGCAAAAAAACTTAATCAAACATTCATTATTGTTACACACGAAAGAGAAAGTTTTGGTAATGTTGATAGAATAATTACAATCAAAGATGGTAGAGCATTTGAAGGTGAACAGCTATCAGAAGTGGAGGTTTTAGCATAATGAATCTCAAACTTGTGTTATCATTATTTGTCATAGCACTTGCACCATTTGTTTTTGATAATTCATTTGCGCAAATAACATCTGGAGGATTTGGTAATTCTCCTTTTGAAAGAGACTTTGGTGATGTCAAATTCTTAGATGCATACTTTGGTACATTAAATCAAAAAATCGAAGTTGAATCAGGAGATGCTAATGTTCCATTTACAGTTGTATTTGCAAATGTAGGGACGCAAGATATTACAGGAATTAGAGGTCAACTATCATTACCATTTGGGTTCTCTGCATCTGATGGTCCAGGCATGATAATTCGTGCTGACAGTGATTCAAATTCATTGGCAGGAGCAAATTTTCATCTGACTTTTTTTGTAAATCTTGATAAAAATGTACAAATTCAACAGTATCCCGGAACAGTAAAAGTTGATTATTCTAGATTAAGAGAATCTGGAGTTAGAACAGCTTTTGCTGACTTTGATTTCAAAGTAACAGGTGATAGTGTGATAAATGTAAAAGCATTAGAACTATTTCTTACATCTTTACAATCAAATGATGTAATAATTGAAATTGCAAATGATGGAACTGCTCCAATTTCTGGTGTAGATATTGTTACAAGTAACACACAGACAGAGCGTGCATCAACATCATCATCAACTACTAATGTAGAAAATGTTGTTATTTTAGAATCAAACTGGGATATTGGAAATATTGATCCAAAATCTGCTAGATATTTTACTGTAACAGTATATGTACCTGAGGGACTTAAAGGTGATACTTTACGAATCCCTTTGTCCATTTCATACTATAATGCACATGGTGATCAACAAACAGTTGCAAAGATTGTTGATTTTTACATTAAGGGATTAATTGATCTTCGTGTTTTTAATGTAGATGTAATTGAATTATCTGGAACACAAATGGTAATTGGAGAAATCATTAATGAAGGAAATGATGATGGATTATTTGGTTTTGTAACTATTGATCCTCGTGGAGATTCTAATATCAAATCAAATACTCAATTTATTGATGAAATTGAAGTTGATGCACCTGTACCATTTAATTTACCAATAGAATTTGATGGTGAAACAAGATATGGGGAACATGACATTACCGTTACTGTAAGATACAAAGATAGTGTTAGAGATGAGATCTTTCTAACTCATGATGCAACAATCTTTGTTCAAGAACCATCAAATGGCAATGAAGATGATCCTGATTTAACAATGATGATTATCCCAATTATTCTGGCTATAGGGGCAGGAATTTACATTATGCGTAGGCGTAAAAAGACAGCAATTGAGACAAGTTAGAATTAAATTTCAAATCTAATACAAAAAAGTAAGGTTAATTCAAAATGAGATTAAGTATTGTTGTTCTAATTTCAGTGTTAGTTGTTGGAAGTACTGTTATTCTTCTTGGTTTTCTTACAAATCAAGAATATGTAGAGATCCCTGAAATCTCTAATCAATATGAAAATTTAGAGAAATACAAGAATGAATTAGAAAAAATAAATCAATACAATCAACAAATCCTACAAGATCTGGAAGAACAGATCAAAAACTCTACTGACATTCATTTAGACCCAATAAATGAAGAGATCGAAGTAATAAAACAAGTTGTTAATGAAAACAAAGAAGAACTTGAACAGATAATCGAAAAATTGTCTCAAATGGAATCTAAACCCTAATCTAATACTAGTTTCCAGTTCTGGGAAATTTACATCATGATTATATCATATCTTAAGGAGGTAATATTGGGTATGGCAAAGGGCGTATTTCTCTTTCTAGTAGGAAGTATTGTAGGATTTATCACAACACCCCTTCTTTGAACATTTTTCTAAATTTGTATTAGTCACGCTATATTTTCTAGACCGTAAGATTATAAGCAATTACTAGATCTTGCGATCATGTCAGAAAATGAGATTGAAGTGCCAAAAGAATTGCGAGAATTCATGTTAGAGAACGCAGAAGAAACTTTCCTTGGACAAAAAAATGGCGCAAACAAACAATATCGTTATGGTAATTTACACATTAGAGAATATGATGATAAATTTCTAGTTCATACAGACAAAGTTGATCCTAGAGAAAACCCACTTGGACATCTAATTCATGATGCACCTGAAGTTCTAATTGGTTTTGCATGTGCTGCACTAGGTGGCGCAAAGGCAATCTCAGCTGTGAAGCAAAAAAAATCTCCCGTTGCAGGAATTATAGGTTCTTTAGTTTTAGGTTATGCAGGATATCTAATTACAAAAAAGCTCAAAGCCTCAAAGGTGAAGTAATATCTTAACTATCCACACAATACATGTTATCATCAAGCTTTTACCATCTCTTATAGCTCTGAGAAAACACAGAAGAGAATGGGTACAAAAAGAAGGAAAAAATATTGACCAAGAAAAATTCCGCAAAAATGCAAGACGTGTTTTAAAAACCTGTATAGATCTAGGACCAGTTTACATCAAGCTAGGACAATGGCTTTCATCTCGTGCAGATATTTTACCGCAACCATACATGGAAGAGCTTGCAAAGCTGCAAGATAATGTTCCAGCAGTACCATTTGATAAAGTCAAACCAACTATAGAAAAAGACATTGGAGATATCAATGAAAAATTTGATGAGCTTGAAACAAAAGAGCTATCTGGAGCTTCACTAGGTATAGTATATCGAGGTAAAATAAACGGAACTCAAGTCGTAGTCAAAGTAAAGCGTCCAGGAATTGAAAAGATGGTCAATGATGAAATACAAGTTCTAAAAAATATTTTGCCAATTGGAATGCGTTTTGTTGATCCCAATCTACGATTCTCAGTTGATGCAATGCTTGCACAATTTATCGAAACAATTCACGAAGAGATGGATTATACAAAAGAATCCCAAAATCTAAAAACAATTTCAAGAAACGTCAAAGAATACAAAAACGTCATTGTACCCAAAGTGTATGATGATTATACCTCAAAAAATGTAATCACAATGGAGTATATTCCAGGTATCAAAATTACAGATATTAAAGCACTTGATGAACTAGGACTAGATAGGCAAAAACTAGTCATCGATGTACACAAAGTCTTTTTCACAATGCTACTCAGGCACGCAATATTTCATGCCGACCCACACCCAGGTAACATATCAGTTGGCAAAGATGGCCAGATAATCTTGTATGACTATGGAATGGTTGGTAGAATAGACAATGAAACAAGATTGCGATTAATTAGATTATACTTGGCACTAGTTGAAAAGGATCCATCTAGAACAGTGCAAGCAATGAGTGATCTTGGAATGCTAATGCCAGATTATAACAAAACAGTAATTGAGAAAGCAGTACAGATGACAGTGCAAGCAATGCATGGAAGAAAACCAGAAGAGATGGAAGTCAAAGCGTTAATGGAGCTTGCAAATAAAACAATGAGCAAATTTCCATTTATGTTGCCCAAAAATCTTGCACTATACATGAGAATGTCTTCAATTATAGAAGGAATCTATCACACACACAAAGTCAACTTCAAGTTTGTTAAGGTTCTAAAACAAATTCTAGAAGAAGAACACTTAATCAAAGATGCATACATCGAAGAAATAAAACATTCTTTTACAAAGTTTGCAAAATCAATTGAAGATACCATCACAATAGCTCCTGAGATAAAACGATTCATGGATGAGAATCGAATGTACATGCAAAGACCAAAGTCTAATGTTCTCTTGTCTAGTAGTATTTTGTCTTCTGCAATCTTTATTGGAAGTGCACTAGTTTATCCAACAAACGAAACCGCTGGTATAGCTGGAATGATTGGTGCTCTAGCTGTTATGGCAATATTTGCAAAATTTAGAAAATAGAATTATTGAATTGGAATATTTTTTTCAGCATTCTTAATTGGAATAGTAATTGTTAGAACACCTTCTGCATATTTGGCAGAATTAACTTGTTCTTCACCTTCTTTGATTCTCATTGGAAGTTTAATTTTTTTATCAATAATATCTGGTCGTTGCTTCCAGATTATAGTACCAGTAACCTTCTCATCTTTTTTTGCATTAATTGAAAGAACATTTCCATGAATTGATAAATTGATATCTTTTTTTACAAATCCTGGAATGTCAATTTTAATTATTAGATTATCCTTTTCTTCAAACATGTCAACTGGTGGCAATACAAATTCATAGAATTCTCTTGATTTGTTTCCAATCTCTTTGATTACTTCTTTAACAAGTCCCATTTTGTGTTATGTGGTCAATTTTTGGTTATAAACCTTATAGATTGTATGAATCAAGCACTTAGATGTATTTTGCCATCTCAGAAAACATGTTCAATTCCCTTATTCTCCATGTCTCAAAGCATGTGAGAAAGACTGAGATCATCCTCATGCCCTGATCACTCTTCATCTGCCCGCGAACATTCCTCTGCATCACGCACTTTCGAATGGAATTCTCTGCATCATTGTTAGTTGACGGGACATCGCCATCCATGACAAACGTAAACATGCTGTTCCTTGCAGTCTTTAGCTTCTTGCCAAACTGAACCATCTCCATATCACCTTTCAAATATCGTGCAATGATACGGTCTAGCTGTTTTAGTAAATCATCCCTGTACGTTTCCCGCCGTTTTGTATGACGATTACCTACACTCCAAACCCTGGCATGACCTAGCATATCTGAGAGTTTCTCGTATAGAATCCTTGCCTTTTTGTCCTGTGATTTTATTGCCAGATATTTGGCATCGCGCTGCAGGTGTGCAGTGCATCTCTGCTTTGTGTTATCACAAAATACTGTCCTGTACGGAGCATATCCGTCAGACACTAGGGTTCCTTTGAATTTCTTCCAGTACTTTTTTAGAACATTGGCACCTCTGCTGTACTCCAAGGCATACTGTGCACTAGTCTTGCTTCTTGCAACCCACATCCATCCAGTATTTCCATCAATTGAAAATCCTGTCTCATCGATTCCGAGAATATTTTCAGTCACGATTTCGCTGTGGATTGTATTGTAAAATGACTCTAACATCACACTACCGTTGCGAAGAATGGATTGTACGGTTGTATTGCTGATTTCTAATCCATATCTTTCATAGAGTGTGGTTCTGATAGCATCGTATGTCAATCTCTTTGAGAACAGTGAGACGACCTCACGTATCACTGAACCATCAAAACATCCATGTAGTGGAAGGTTTCCCGTGGTTTGAAAATTATCAGAACAGTCCATGCAGATGTATTGATTCAAAACATGCTCAGTTATACCGTAGGGTGTTGGTGGAGGAATCTCAACCATTATCCTTTTGCAGGTTTTGGTTTGATGAATATTTTCACTACCGCATTTGGGACATGCATCTGATCTGTGGTGTTTGGTGCTAGTTGGTCTGAATTTCTGTGTCTTGCCAACGTGTCCTGCTATTCCACCACGTCTTGATTTGCCTGGCTGTCTGTGTTGTCTTTTTTGCTTTCTCCATTCAAGGGAATTCTTTGATGGCGGAGAGTGTGCATTCTCATAATATGACAGCTTTTTTTGCAGTTCCTTGTTTGATTCTATGAGATTTTCTATGATTAGCGGTAGTTGTTTTAACTTTTCTTGCAGTTGTTTTATCTCTGCTTGTAGCTGTATGATGATTTTCTCATGACCACAACCTGACATGTTTTGTATGATGATTTAGTTGATCTTAGATCTTTTTGTGTAATGATATTGATTTGTGCGTGAAGGTTGATACATACTATAGATTTCAGCTAAAATTCTATAATGAGACTATTCTTAGTAAAATAAAAAACAAGTTTAGAATTTTCGTGAATCGCCCTCTAAAAGACCTGAACCATGATGAATTCTATCAATATGTCTTGAAAGATCCTCTTTATTCTCAAAAACTGATTCACAGTAAGGACATGAAATTTCATCAGCCATAATGTTATACTGACAGAGTTGGTATTAAATAATTTGCCAATAATCAAACATGATAGATTTTTTAATCAATTAATTTCTCTGTTTTGGTAACTTATGATAATTGTAATTGAAGGTGGAGATCAAGCAGGCAAGTTAACACAATCAACTCTATTAGAAAAAGCGATCAAAAAAAGAAAGATCAAAACAAAAGTATTTCATTTCCCTGACTACAAAACTCCAATAGGAAAAGAAATCAGAAAATATTTGGATGGAAAAAGAAAATTTCCTCCTCAAGTAATTCATTGTCTTTTAGCTGCAAATAGATGGGAAAAACTACATGAAATTTTAACAGCTCAAGAAAAAAATTCAGTTCTAATTATGAATCGTTATTATCATTCTAATTTGATTTATGGTCTAGCAAATGGTATGAAGCAAAAATGGCTTGAGAATCTTGATGCTGGCCTTCCAAAAGCTGATCTTATAATTTTACTTGATATTACCCAAAAAGAATCATTCCATAGACAGAAAACCCATAGAGACAAATTCGAAAAAAATGAAGAATTTTTACGAAAAATATCTAAAATCTATAGGACAACTGCCAAGAAAAAACATTGGAAGATAATTGATGCATCAAAATCTAAACAAGAAATACATGAAGAAATTTTGAAAACATTCTCAAAGAAAATAAGATTATGAAAAAAAATCATCTAGACATAATTGATCCAATTCATGATTTCATTCGAGTCTATGAACATGAGTTATCCATAATTGATGATCCACTTTTTCAGAGATTAAGACTAATTAGACAGCTTTCTGGTGCTCATTTGACATATCCTGCAGCTCAACATACAAGATTTGAACATTCATTGGGAGTCATGCACATTACTAGTCAAGCAGGTTATGCATTAAATGAAAAAGGAATTCTCAAATCAGATGACATTAAAATTCTTAGATTAGCTGGTCTCTTACATGATATAGGACATGGACCCTTTTCTCATCTTTTTGAGGAAATAATTCAGGAAAAAAAAATTTCACATGAAAACTTTGGTAAAGAAATTATTCTAAAATCTGAGATTGGTGATAATTTATCAAAAAATGGTTTTGACAAAAAACTAATTACAAAAATTGCTTTTGGGGATTCCAAATTTCAATACATGAATGAAATAGTTTCAGGTACACTTAGTGCAGATATGATGGACTATTTACTTAGAGATGGTTATTTTACAGGAGCAGAACACGCAAAAATTGATCACAAAAGAATCACTCAATCACTTGACGTACATCAGAAAAAACTAGCCTTGGGACGTTCAGCATTGTATTCCTTTGAATCAATGATGTATTCTAGATATCAAATGTTCAAGGCAGTCTATTTCCACAAAACAGTGAGAGCAGCAGAAGTTATGCTGATTGAAGCATTAAGATTGTCTGATGACGAATTTGGTTTTTCCAGTTTTAATCTAAATGAATATGTTAAACTCACAGATGAATACGTTTTATCAACTCTAATGTCATCAAAATCTTCAAAATTAAAACGCGCACGGCAATTTGCACAAGATTATCAAAATAGGAAATTACTAAAATGTGTATTTGAGAGAATTCTAACTAGTAAAACTAACTTGAAAAAAACACGAACTAATGAACTAAGAACTGCTATTTCTAAAAAATCCAAAGTTGATGAGAATAAAATTTTTGTAGATAGTTCTGCTACTCCATCAATTCCTCTTACACCCTCAAAAAACGAATCAAAATCTATAATTTTGATAACAAATAAGAATGGAAGATCCTCTGCAAAGGAGATGCCAATTTCAGATATTCCTGTGGTTTCAGCAATTTCTGGATTCATGAATATTCTTAGAATTTATACCTATCAAAAGAATAGAAAAAAAGTTGAAATTGCTGCAAAATCAATCCTTAGTGATCTAAAATGAAAAAAAGAATTGTTATCAAATTATCCGGAAAAGTTTTCGGTACAGATAATGTCAAAGCGCTAAAAGACTATGCTCAATTCCTAGTAAAAATTAGTAAAATTTGTCAACCAGTTGTTGTTGCTGGTGGTGGAAGTATTGCACGACATTATATTTCCCATGCAAGATCTTCTGGTGCAGATGAATCTACTCTTGACGAACTTGGAATTGAAATCTCGAAACTCAATGCAAAACTATTGATTTATGCTCTGAAGAACAAGGTCTATTCACATCCTCCAACAACTTTACAGGAAGTAAGGCATGCCGTAGATGATGGATTAATAGTTGTCACAGGTGGTTTACATCCTGGTCAAAGTACTAATGGGACTGCTGCATTGATTGCTGAAAAAATACATGCTGAACAATTCCTTAACGCTACTGATGTTGATGGAGTTTATGACAGAGATCCAAACAAATTCAAAAAAGCAAAAAAATTCAAACGGATTGAAATAAAAAATTTGAAAAATATGTTAGTTCATGAAGATTCTATTGCAGGAGGCTATGACTTGATGGACATTGTTGCTCTAAAAATCATTGAGCGATCTAAAATCAAAACAAGAATCATAAAGGCTGATCCAAAAATTATTGAAAAGGCCATAAAGGGTGGCAATGTAGGCACCGAAATTATTCTTTCTTCAAAATAATTACTCAGAAATCTCGTTTTGAATTGTTGGTCTTGTTTCAGACCAGATCTGAATATCCTTTTTTGGATACTCAAGAATTCCTGATTCTCGAAGTTTTTTGAAAATTGATATGGCTTTTTCTTTTTCCACTGCCTTTGATTGAGCCTTTGTAAAACCATCTTTATCTACAATAATTACTATATCCCCATCTGGGGAATTAATTATAGCAGTAAATTCCTCCTCTCCAACTGGTTGAAAATCCCCATCAATTTTTTTGGTTGTCAAAGTTAACATTCCAAATCCGGCTGCATCAAACATCTTCATTTGTGATTTACTTGCTCTTTGTTTTCCTTGTTGTACTGCTTGAAAATATTGCATATTTTTTTCCTGCCTCCAATGGTATAATAACTGTCTTAACATTTAAGATATCTAGAGAAAAGCAAAAATTATGAATCGTAAAATCTTTCTTGGCGTTGCAGTTGCAGTACTTATTGCCATATTAGGAGGAATTCTTTGGGTTGGACCTACAATGGTTATAGCACCTCAAGGTGAAACTACTGCAGAATCTGAAAATGTTATACTGGTTAATCCTCTTGAAATTGAACTAGATGATATTTCTGTTACCCAAATTTCAGAACGAACAGCTACAATTAAGATTGCATTCAAAATAATTAATCCTAATCCTGGTGCTGTGATTGTTCAAACTATGGATTATCAATTATTTGAAACAGGTTATTCTGAATCTGAACAAATCTCAGGTGGTGAAATAGGAAGTAGACCTACAGGAATGGTTGAATTTGGTTCAAACTATTATGTTCTTCTTGGTGATAACTCTATCATACTAAAAGACACTATCAATTTGAGAAATTCTGGAAATACTCCTGAGCTGTGGACTAGTCTTAAAGATAATACGGCAAGTTGGCATGTTACTGGTGATGTCTTTTACAATCTAAGTTCTATGACAAGTGGCCAAGAAAATGAACTTCACTTTGATTTTACAAAATAGACCTAATAGTATCATAAAATTTTAAAATTATGATAGTTTGTTTTTAGCAAAAAAATATTGGCAAAGTTATAAAAGCACGTTAAGTCAGATTTTATCAAATGGCAGAAGCAGGTATAGCCGCATTTGGCGCAGCAGCAGGAGTCGCAATTGCACTAGCAGTAGTGTGTTTCGCTCTTCGTGGTAAAGGACATCCAGAACCACTAGACTAAACAAAGGAAAAAATCCTTTTTTTCATATTTTTCATTTATCTAATCTGAATCTTTACCAGCACCCAATATTCCTAAAAGGGACACTTGTTTAGTATTCTTCTTTTTCATAAAACATCTTTCATAATATTGACAACTAGAACAATCAGATGATGGTTCTAAGATAGGTGTTTTTTGTTCTTTAAGAAGATCATGTAAAACTCTAACTCTTCTGATTACTTCTTCAAACATCTTTTTGTTGCGTGTTAATGAAAAAGTTGTTTCTTTTCTATCTCCTGTAATGTATATAATCACCCCGTCGACTTTGTCATATATCCACATACATGCATTAAGATATAGAACGTCATTTGAAATTGGGTTTTCTAACTCACCTGTTGCCGATCTGAATAAAAGAATAGAATCATCTACTAACATATCGACCTGTCCCTTTAGTTTGATATCGTCTATTGCAAATTCTTTTGCCTCACTTCCATACTCTAATTTTCTTAATAATCCTGAGAGAAGTTCATTGAATCCTCTCCTTTCAATTTCACTGGGTTCAATTCTGTCATAATATGAGCGTCTTAGACATTGGGTTACTTCTTGAAGATGAATAGTTTGAATATCTTTAGGATCTATCTCAATTTCTAATTCTTTTCCTATAGAACCTATTGCACTTTGAATAATATTTTGAAAACTTCTATCACCCATCATAGTATATTATCTTGAAATTAGATCAATATAGGTTAATTCATAATTTTGTCTAGATATTTTGAAATTCTACCTGAAAATGCAAGTGTAATAATATGAACTCCAAATCCTAATACTGCTCCTATAATCAAATTTCCTGTTCCGTAGTAGATCCCCAAAAATATCCCTAGTGATGGTAGAGCAAAAATCAATGCCATAGAGATACTTACCCAATTTGTGAGAATATCAATTGGTGTTTCATTTTTTTTCGTTGGAAATTTACTCATATTCCATACCAGTCTATTCTGTCTCTAAAATCAGTTTTGACATAGTGGTTTCAGTTGGTATTTTTTGTTCAACTGCATAAGCAATTGCTGCAAGATTTCTTACTTCGTATGCAGTTAGTTTTGTAATTCCTACTGTTGTTGCTAAACTGAACATTTTTGTGAAAGAGTTTAACGATGCTTTATAAATTGCTATTTCAAAAGCTCTTTCAAACTCAGCTATTGCATCTAATTCATTTTCAACTTGAGGAACTAAATTACCATATTTTGTGCTAGAAAGTTCGTTAAATGCATCTCTTATCGAACCAGCTGACATCATTCTTCCTAGCAAATCTTTTGCAGCTGGGGATTGAATTATAATTAAATCTTGAATTTGTTGTTCATCAAGTCCCCAAAACTTTCCTCTAATTACACTCAGAATATTATAAAAATCGACATCCATCCCAATTAATCTACTTGCATCTATGTCTCCAGATTTCAGTGCTTTAACAAGACGTGTATACAAAATTTTATCAAAATATGTATCAAAGATTTGGATATTTTTTTTATCTGCATACAAAGCTGCTGCTTTTGCAATATCTTCACCAAATTCTACTTGGCTTAAACTTGCAACTGTTTCTTCTAGATCTTTTGCTACAAGTGCTTTGATTACAATATCTCTTTGTTTGACTAGTTCTTCTGCACGAAGATTAATGTGAATTTCAATCTCTTCTTGAGATTTTCCTAAAATTTTTCCTTTTAGAATTTGTTTTAAATTAGAAATGATAAATTTCAAATAATAAGCATCTAAGATGCGTGACTCTCCAGCAGTTTTTGCTATACTATAATGAACATCAGCTAGGTGACTTTTCAGAGCAGATTCAATACCCTGAGATGTGTAAGGTTTCTCTACTTCAGATACTGCTTCTCCATAAACTGTATTTTTAATTCTCGTCATTAATTCATCAAGATCTCTTGATTCTGCCAAGGTTTGAAAATCAGCTTTTTTTAGTAACTTTCCTCTTTTACTATAAGACTTTACAGATGCAAAGACGTTTTTAGATCCACCCATTTTGATTGATCTCAATAAATAACTGATTTTAATGTTTGGCGTTATCTTACTTGTGGTTCGGTTATTTCATTGAGGAATCTGATGGCATCATTCTTTTCTTGTTTGGATAGTTTTAAGAACGCCTCTAAAAACTCCTTTTGAATACCTAAAGACTCATCTGAAATTTCTCTAAGTTTTGATAGATCAAAAGGAAGTAGATTTTTAATTTTATTATCACAAAAAGCCTTGACATATTTTTGAAAAATTGAATATGTAAAATTAGGACTAGTCTTTAAGAGAGTAGAGATAATTTTTTCAAAGTCTTTTTCAGCAGATTCTGACTTTGCAAAAAAATCTTTTAGTAAATTTTCTCTATTTTTAATTTCACTTATTGATAGTGCTATCAAAATACCTTTTTTGGTTAAGTGATAGTATGGAATTCCTATTTCCTGAAGAGCCTTTGGACCTCTTTTTAGAGGCAATCTTCCATCCTCCTCTGCAATCTTCATAGGAAGCAAAATCTCATCCATATCACGAAATATTCCTGAATAGATATTCTTCCATGCTATTCCTTGTTTTTTTGCTATTCTTTGAGAAATCCCTGTTCTTGTTCTTTCTGCAGGATTAACATTACTGGCAAGTATTGTAATGATCGCTCTTTGCCTATTTGCTTCTCCTGTTAGTTCGTCACCTTTAGTCTTGAATGTATCAAAAATTGCTAATTTTATACCTGATTTTTCCTTCATATTTATACTCCTGACCTGATTTTCATATTTTATGTTACTATCAGATTATACTAAAATATAATAATTTACTTTTTTACAAATTTTCTAGTCTTCAATCCTTAAATGCTCTCCAATTTCGATTAATTTAATGAATTCTAGGAACTACAAGTATGCTCTATTACTTGTAGCCGCAGTATCAATCACAGCAACTGGTGCAATGTCACAAGCATATGCACAAAGTGTTGATGATGGTATGGACGGATATGTACTAGGTACCAGTGGAATTTACACTGGTAATCCTAACGAGTGTTGGTATGATGATGGCGAAGGCGGTATGCTCCCTTGTATGGTAGATACAGGTGATATGGCATGGATGCTAACGGCAACATCATTAGTACTCTTCATGACTCCCGGCGTTGCATTCTTTTATGGTGGTTTATCCAGATCAAAGAACGCAGTAAACGTCATCGGCATGACCTTTGTAGTCATTGGTTTAATGTCAGTACAATGGGTTCTATGGGGATACTCACTAGCATTTGGTGGAATTGATTCAGATGCAAATATGTTCATGGGAAATTTGGACTATGCTGGATTTAATATGGTCTCAGCATGGGCTCCATTAGGTGAAGCAGGACCTTGTGCAGACACTTGGTCTAATGCATACCAGATGCAGCAGTTCAAAGAAGGAGATATTTGTAGTCAAGGTTGGCCAGGTACAGTACCTCACCAACTATTTGCAATGTTCCAAGCAACATTCGCAATTATCACCCCAGCACTAATTGTTGGTGGTTTGATTGACAGAATCAAATTCAGCGCATTAATCATATTCGTACTCTTATGGGGTACCTTCGTTTATGATCCAATAGCACATTGGGTTTGGGGAGGTGGTTACATAGGAGGAGGATCACTAGACCTTGATCCAAACTTATCGCCATCATACGCATTAGACTTTGCTGGTGGTACTGTAGTACACATTACTTCAGGATTCGCTGCATTGGCAGGAGCCTTAGTCCTTGGCAGAAGACTTGGATATGGCAAAGTTCCAATGGAACCACACAACATTCCAATGGTTGTACTAGGTGCATCCATACTTTGGTTTGGTTGGTTTGGTTTCAACGCAGGAAGTGAAGTAATGGTAGACGGCATTACCATAAGCGCATGGACTGTAACTAATACCGCAACAGGTATGGCTTCAGTTACATGGGTTTTGATGTCATGGGCACATACCGGAAAACCAAGTATAGTTGGAGCTGCATCAGGTGCAGTAGCAGGATTGGTAGCAATCACTCCAGCTTCAGGTTGGGTAGGTCCAATGGCTTCGATTATAATCGGTATTGCTGCTGGTACAGTTTGTTATGCAGCTATAGCATTCAAGAATGCACGCAAATGGGATGACGCATTAGATGTATGGGGAGTACACGGAATGGGTGGTCTTACAGGTGCAATTTTGACTGGAACATTAGCTAGTCCACACGTTTGGGATACTGGAGACGGTATCGGCGCATGGACTGGTACTCCAGAAGGAATGGAACAGCAAGCAATCAGCATCATTGGTGCTGCAATATCAGTAGGCTATGCCTTTGGTGTTACTATTGTAATCTTCAAAATCATGGATGCCATCTGGCCAGGTGGAATCAGAGTCACTCCTAAAGAAGAGGAGATTGGCATTGATTTGGCCCAGCACGGCGAAAGAGCATACGTTAACGAATAGAAAAAACCCTTTTCTTTTCTTTTTATTTTTTCAATACAAATCAATTTAGATTTGATCAATTCACCAAAATCATGTTAATTTCTACAACTAAACTTGATTCGATTCTTAATGATTCAAATATTTTGATAATTGACACCCGTTCTTTTGGAAAATATTCTGAAGGACATGTTCCAGGTGCTGTCAATTTAGATCTATTTGCATTTCATTGGATAGATACGACAAAAGAAGGAATACAAAATTTTAACAAACAAGCAGAGATAATTTTTTCATTTGTTGGGATAAACTCAGAAAAGAAAGTTATTTTTTATGATGATGTTTCTGGGATGCTTGCTGCTAGAGGTGTTTGGATGCTAGAATATTTCTCTCATCCTAATGTATCAATATTGGACGGTGGCATGAAAAAATGGAAAAAAGAAAATCTATCAATTGAAACAAAACCAAATCCATTTCAACCCTCAAAATTTTCTGGAAAAATTAATCCTAAAATCATTTCCAGCTATGAATACATTATAGACAATATTGATACGCTAAAAATTATTGATGCTAGATCTGATGGGGAGTTTAGTGGAACTGTTGTACGGGCAGCACAAGTAGGACATATTCCAAAATCTGTCAATATTGATTGGAGTATGAACATCAATGATGATGGTACTTTCAAATCAGATGATGAATTATCCAAACTTTACCAAATCCCAAAAGACTCTGAAATAGTGACTTATTGCCAAGGAGCCTATCGTGCTGCTAACTCGTTTCTTGCATTAAAGAAACTTGGTTTTACCAATGTTCGTGTGTATCTGGGCTCTTGGGGGGAATGGGGAAATAAACTAGATTTACCTGTAGAAAAATAATCGTGTTTTATCAACATCAAGCATTACAACAAACTATGGACTAACTATTGTTATTCCAAAAATAGCGAATCCAAGCATAATTCCTGCAGGAATTATAGTAATTATGAATTCTTTTGACATGTTCTTTCTATCTCCTACTTTTCTTACTCTTCCAAGAATATGTATTGTAAACCCTTTCTGGAACTAATTGTTGGAATGGTTGGGAACCACCATCATACCATTTTGTAAAGAACTCATAGAGATGAAGCCTTAGAGACTGGATGTAAACAATCAAACCTTCAATCATCATGATTCCTATCTGTCCACCAATAATTAGTACAAGAGACATTGGATTGCTAAGTCCTCCTAATGATTCATAGGCCTGATTAACTGTAAGCAAAAGAGCTGCATGTACTAGAAGCATAATTCCTATTCGCGCATAACTAATCGAGTGCGCCAGACATTCAATGGTCTTTCCAAGTAAGACTTCCATGATTACACTTACCATATCACCACCATCCTCTGGATGTTTTTTGTTATGTTTTATTCCACCAATTATCATCAATACAACACATGCAAGAATAATAATTATTGAAACTCTGACAACTATCCATACAACTGCCCATTCTCCAACAAGTACTGATACCCAAGGAACAGCTTCTGTGTGAATTTTCGAATACATGTTCATGACATCATATCCAGAACCTATTGCTCCCATCATTACTCCGAAAACTCCTAACCACATGAACAAATTAGGAATTGCTTCAAAGATCAATGCACTTTTGTCTTTCTTTTTTGCAAAGTTACGAATTCGTAAAAGAAAAGCCCAACCTAGATGAATAACTCCCAAGAATAATGATACTTTAAGAATCATGATTACTTGATCAAATGTTAATTCTGCTACACTGATAGAACCAATCAACCATTCAATTGAATGAAGTGGCCCACCTTCATGTAACAACGCTTCAAATCCTGCAAAGTGTTCTAAGTGAAAACCAAATATTTCACCCTGAAAAATTCCCGCTAGTGCACCTGCTCCACCAGACATTGCAAGTAACATTCCCCATCTTGATAGAGTACCTTGTCCTTTGAATTTGAATAATAAACCTAAACCCATTAACAATAATCCATGGCCTAAATCTGCAAACATTAATCCATAAAATATAGGCCACATTAGTGCAATCATCCATGTAGGATCAAATTCTCCTCGCTTTGGGATTCCTTGACTGCTAGTGATTACTTCATATGTTCTAACCCATTTTGGATTATCCAAATAAACAGGAAGTTCTGAAAGTGACTCTTCATCTTTTATTCCTTCAGTAATTGAAGTCCATTGGCTTGTCACTTCTTTGAATTTTTTTTCCATTTTCTTTGGGATATATCCTTGAATTACTGCAAAATTCTTTGTACCTCCTGGTTTACGTAATGTTTCAAGAACTTCTTTTACCACAAACGAATTTTCATGCATTATTAGAATTTCACGTCGAATTTTTTTTGTGATGGAAGCTAATTCTTTTGAAATTGCTTTTTGTTTTGTTGTTAATTCTTTTATATTTACTTCTGCTAAAGAATACGCTTCACTTGGAATTTGAGGAATATCTTTAGGGATACTAAACGGATTAGAATTAAGTGCTCGCATAACTTTGAGGATTTTATCAGAGTCATCAATATCAGAAATTATTATTATGGCTGATTTTTCTTTAGACTCTAAATCATATTTGAAAATTGGTATGCCTTCTAATGATCGTTCAATCTCTCCAAAATCTGAAGTATTAATGACAAATAGATTTGTATAAAAATAATTCATCTCTCCAAAACCACTTAGGTCAACTTTTAGTTTATTTGCAACTTGTAATGTTTCTTTTAATGATTTGAATTCTTCAAGAGAGTGATTAATCTTTGAATTCTCTTCTAATACTTTAGCTGCTTTAGTGATACTATCTGGAACTTTTTCTAGTTCTGCAATCAAATTTTCGATCTCATCAATTTCATAATTTTTCTTTTTAATTACAGTCCCTTTGAAAAGAATCTCCATAATGCCAACTCGTAGAGGAATATTCAATCCCTTGATCACATCTTCAACAAATTGGTGTGTTTTTTGTGCCCGTAAAAGAAGATCATCTATTTCAGGAGTAACTGTTTCATTTTCCATCTCCATTTTATGAAACCATTCAAATTCGGCTAGACGTGATATTGCTTTTGGAGATTCATTTCTTGGAAGTATAACACTGCCAATCAGAAGATCTGCAACAGTCACACTTCCCACGACAATTATTACACTATAATATCTTTCTAAGTTCAAATTGAAAACATGATTTTTTTTGAATTATTTTAATTCCTCCCAAACATTAAAATCTATTATCCAATGACCACCCCATATTGGCACCTAATTCTACATTAGAAAAATCTATTGACAAAATTCTCAAGAAAACCGAAAAAGAAATTCTACTAGATCTAGAAAATTCAGGTTCAGATTCTAAACAAACATTAGATAACTCACTTCCAAAACTCGAACAGGAATTTGATAAAATTATTTCAGATGGAAACAAAGAAGCAAACAAAATTGAAAAACAAATTATTGGTAGTTCTGAACTAGAAGTTAGAAACAAACAACTTTTGTTATTAGAAGAAGGAGTTGACAAGGTCTTTTCAAAAGCGTTAGATCAAATAGCAAATGCTGATCGAAGTGGAGATTACTCAAATCTCATTAATACTTTGTTAGATGAATCAACTAAAATTTTAGGTACAACTGAAGTTACAGTTTTTACAAATGCTAAAGACAAAGATGTAGTACAATCTGCATTATCTAAATTCTCAGGAGCTGAATTATCATCTGATACAATTGATTGTCTTGGTGGAGTTATAATAAAATCAAAAGATGGTACAATGACATTTGATAACACTATAGATGCAAGAATTGAACGCTTGAAGCCTTTAATAAGGAAAGAAATTGCCTCCAAATTCGGAGTGGGAAATTAGAATGGTAGCTCAAGGTAAAATTGTTTGGGTAAGTGGTCCTGCCGTTAGAGCAGATGGTATGTCTGACGCAAAAATGTATGAAACTGTATCTGTTGGTAATTCAAAATTAGTAGGTGAAGTAATTAGATTAACTGGTGATGTTGCATTTATTCAAGTCTATGAATCAACCAGTGGATTAAAACCCGGTGAGCCTGTTGTTGGTACTGGAAATCCACTTAGTGTTTTGTTAGGTCCGGGTATTATTGGACAACTTTATGATGGAATTCAAAGACCTCTAAGAGAATTATCAAAAGCCTCTGGTTCATTCATTGGAAGAGGTATTACGACCACCCCAGTTGATATGACCAAAAAATATCATTTTGTACCAACTGTTAGTGTTGGTGATGAAGTTACTGGAGGAAATGTACTTGGAACTGTACAAGAAACTGATCTTATTGAACACTCTATTATGGTCCCACCAGATCACAAAGGTGGAAAAATTACAAATATCGTTTCAGAAGGAGACTATGATTTAGAAACTGAAATAGCTACATCTGAGAAAGATGGAGAAACCATTTCACTTAAAATGTATCACAAATGGCCTGTAAGAAAACCTAGACCATACAAAAGTCGTTATGATCCTACTGTTCCATTACTAACTGGACAACGTGTAATAGACACATTTTTCCCAATTGCAAAAGGTGGAACCGGTTCAATTCCTGGAGCATTTGGAACGGGAAAGACTGTTACATTACACCAAATTGCAAAATGGGCTGATTCTCAAGTTGTTGTTTACATTGGTTGCGGTGAAAGAGGAAACGAGATGACTGAAGTTCTAGTTGAATTCCCACACCTCAAAGATCCACGTAGTGGAAAACCACTCATGGATAGAACTGTTCTTGTTGCAAATACTAGTAACATGCCAGTAGCAGCAAGAGAAGCAAGTATCTACACTGGTGTAACAATTGCAGAATATTACAGAGATATGGGTAAAGACGTTGTACTTGTAGCAGACTCTACAAGTAGATGGGCTGAATCACTCAGAGAAATGAGTGGTAGATTAGAAGAGATGCCCGCAGAAGAGGGGTATCCATCATATCTTGCATCAAGATTAGCAGAATTTTATGAAAGAGCAGGTCGTGTTAGAGCAATTGGAAGTCCAGATCGTGATGGTTCAGTTACTTTGATTGGTGCTGTATCTCCATCAGGTGGTGACTTTACAGAACCAGTTACAACCCACACAATGAGATTTATCAAAACTTTTTGGGCTTTGGATGCAAAACTTGCATACTCTAGACACTATCCATCAATCAACTGGATGAATAGTTACTCTGGTTATCTTGCTGATATTGCAAAATGGTGGAGTGAAAATATCGATAAAGATTGGTTTGAGATAAGAAGTGAGGTATATGGAATTTTACAAAGAGAAGATACGCTAAAAGAAATTGTCAGACTCTTAGGTCCAGAAGCATTACCTGATGAAGAAAAACTAATTCTTGAAGTTGCAAGAATGATAAAGATTGGTCTTTTACAGCAAAACTCTTTTGATGATGTTGACACTTTTTGCAGTCCAGAAAAACAGTTTAAGCTAATGAAACTATTAGTTGACTTTTACAATCAAGGTCAACAAGCAATCAAAGCAGGTACATCATTAGTTGATATCCGTACAATGTCTGTAATTCCTTCACTTCTTAAAGCAAGAATGGATATCAAAGATGATGAAATGCCAAAACTTGATCAATTAGATAAAGAAATGCAAGAACAATTCAAATCAATTACAGGAGTAAAGGTATCAAATTGACAACAGAAGGCGGAGTTCAATACAGCAAGATTGCTGAAATCAAAGGTCCACTGGTAGTTGTAGATGATGTTGAAAATGCAGCATTTGATGAACTTGTTGAAATTGAAACTAAAGAAGGAGAAAGAAGATTAGGTAAAGTTCTCGAAGTAGGAAATGGTAAAGCAGTCGTTCAAGTTTTTGAGGGAACAACTGGACTATCTATCTCTGGAACAAATGCTAAATTTGTAGGTAAAGTAATGGAAATGCCAGTATCCAAAGAGGTACTTGGTAGAGTTTTTGATGGACTAGGTAGACCAAAAGATGGACTACCAGATCCAATTGCTGATAAATTTGTTGACATTAATGGTGAACCAATGAATCCAGAACAACGTGAATATCCAAAAGACTTCATTCAAACCGGTGTATCTGTAATTGATGGATTGATGACTCTAGTTAGAGGACAAAAACTTCCAATCTTTTCAGGCTCTGGCATGTCTCACAACCTTTTAGCAGCACAAATTGCCAGACAAGCAAGTGTTGTTGGAACACAAGATGACTTTGCTGTAGTATTTGCAGCAATTGGTGTGCAATACAGTGAAGCAGAATATTTCAGACGAAGTCTTGAAGATTCTGGTGCACTAAAGAGAAGTGTTCTATTTCTAAATACAGCAGATGATCCTGCAATTGAACGAATTATCACTCCGCGTGTGGCTTTAACTGTCGCTGAATATCTGGCATTTGATTTAGGAATGCACGTTCTAGTTGTAATGACTGACATGACAAACTATGCAGAAGCATTAAGAGAGATTAGTGCAGCAAGAGAAGAAGTTCCTGGAAGAAAAGGTTATCCTGGTTATCTTTACACTGACCTCTCAACAATCTATGAAAGAGCAGGTAAACTACAGGGAAGAAAAGGAAGTGTTACCCAAGTTCCAATCTTATCAATGCCATCTGATGATATTACTCATCCAATCCCTGACCTTACTGGTTACATTACCGAGGGACAAGTAGTAGTTGGTAGAGATTTGTTCAGACAAGGAATTTATCCTCCAATCAATATTTTGATGAGTCTTAGTAGACTGATGAAAGACGGGATTGGTGAGGGAAGTACCAGAGAAGATCATAGTGAAGTTGCTAATCAAGTTTATGATGCATATTCTAGAGCACAAGAAGTAAGAGCACTAGCAGGTATTGTAGGTAAAGCAGGACTAACTGAAATTGACTTGAAATACATGGATGTTGGTGATATTTTTGAAAAAGAATTCCTTTCACAAGCAACTGATGAGAACAGAACCATTGAAGAAACACTTGGTATCTTATGGAAGATTGTTTCTAAACTACCAAAGAACGAGATTACTAAGATCAAAGACAAATTCGTAGACCAATATTATCAGGAAGAATAACAAAATGTCATTTGGACAAAATGTCTCTGCAACAAAAATCGAACTTTTAAAATTTAAAAAATCTAGCCAAGTCGCCACTATGGTTCAAAAAATTTTAGATGATAAACGTAAAGTTCTCTTAAAAAACATTGAAGAAATGATTGTAGAAGCATCAAAAGCAAGAGGTGGAATTTGGGATCCTTTACAGGATATCTACAAGTCAGTAAATGAGGCATATTTAGCATTAGGAACTGATACTGTTGACTCTGTTGCAGAATCCACACCACCTGTAATGCAGGTAGATGTTCACGTAAGAAGAGTAGTTGATGTAAAGATTCCAGCACTTACAGTAACTGAAAAAGACACAAAATCAATGCCTTATGGATTTGCTGATACAAACTCTTCAATTGATAGAGCAGCAAAACAAATCAAAGAACTGCTTCCAAAAATTTGTAAAGCAGCAGAATATGAAAATTCTATCTTTAGTCTTGCAAAAGCATTAGAAAAGACACAAAAATTGTTAAATGCTCTTGAAAATGTAATTATTCCACAATATCAACACAATATTCGATTCATCGCTCAAGCTCTTGAAGAAAAAGAGAGAGAAGAATTCGCAAAGTTAAAAAAAGTTAAAGCAAAGATACAAAATAGGAAATCATGACAAAAGAAGAAATCAAAAAACTGCTCGAAACTTCCAAAAAGACATTAGATAATGATCATGAAAATTTTGTAAAATCAATTAAAGATGATATAACTTCATTCAAAAAGAAAACACTAGATCAAATTTAATGCTATTACATCATCATGATTTAAATATGGAATTATGAGGAATTCAGGCAGATGAAACCTATTGTTTTATTGTTATCAGTAGCAGCCATTGCATTAGTGGCTGCAGGTCTTACAGATGTAGCATATGCTCAAGAAGAATCTACTGGTGGCATGAGTGATGGCTCCAAACTAATTGGTGCTGGTATAGCATTTGGTGTTGCAGCAGGCGGTGCCGGTGTTGGTTTAGGTCAAGTAGGTGCAGCAGGTCTTGCAGTAATTAGTGAGAATCCTGCATTACAGTCCAAAGTGTTCATCTTTGTAGGTATGGTAGAATCAATTGCTATCTATGGTATAGTTATGATGTTTATCATCTTAGGACAATAAACCACAACAATATCTTTTTCAAATTTTTAAAATTTAATTATATTTTAACTGGTTTACATCTAGCACTCTTGCGCAATATCTACACTTGAGTACTTGTCCATCTTTGTCAATAACATCCATTACTGATTCAATGTGTTCTGTACTGTTTGTGATACATTCTGGATTTGAGCACCGAAAGATTCTATCAATCTCATTTGGAAGGGCAACTCTTCTCTTTTCAACTAGCTTGTAATTTCTGATGATGTTAATTGTCGCCTTTGGCACAATGACTGCAAGTTTGTTTGTATCATCATCTTTTAGGAATTTGTTTTCTACTTTAATGATATCTTTTTTCTTGAATTTTCCACTTGGAACATTCAAAGCTATAGTAATTAGACTACCATCTTTACCATCAATTCTTAATGCGTTGAGGACCTGAAGACCCTTGCCTTCATCAATATGATCAATTACAGTCCCTTCCTTGATTCGTCGAACTAAAAGTTCAGACTGTTCCATCAGAATACTTTGTATAGTCTCCTGTATATATTATTGAAAGAATGAATGAGTTTTTTCAAAAAGATATCATCTCAATTAAGGAGTTTGATAAAGAAAAACTAGAGAAAATCTTTGTCTCAACGGACAAGATGATGCAACTAAACCCAATAGAGCGAAGGGAGATTTGTAAAGGAAAAACTTTAGCTTACCTATTTTATGAGCCAAGTACTAGAACTCGTCTTAGTTTTGATTCTGCTATGGCATCAGTTGGTGGTAGTTCGTTAGGAATCTCTGATATTTCTTCTTCTTCTACACAAAAAGGTGAAAGTCTTGCTGATACTGTACGAATAATGTCAATTTACTCTGACATTCTAGTATTGAGACACACCTTGGATGGTTCAAGTAGATTTGCATCTGAAGTTTCAAACAAACCTGTAATCAATGCGGGTAGTGGTACAGAAGAGCATCCAACTCAAGCAATTCAAGATTTGTTTACAATTAAAAAAGAAAAGAAAAAGATTGATGGTCTAAAGATTGGAATTGTCGGTGATCTAAAGTATGGACGAACTGTTTATTCCTTGTTGTATGGACTTGGAAACTATGATGTTGATGTTCGTTTAATTTCTCCAGAATCTCTTAGAATACGTTCTGATTCAGTTTATGAAATCAAAAAGAGATTATCTTATACAGAATCTACTGATATCGAAGAACATATTGATGAACTTGATGTTCTTTATGTAACAAGAATCCAAAAGGAGAGATTTCCTGATGAAGAAGAATATCTCAAAGTTAAAGGAAGCTATGTAGTGGGATTGGATTTATTAAAACAAATGAAAGATGATTCAATAATTTTACATCCACTTCCACGATTAGATGAAATCTCAACTGATGTTGATAAAACAAAAAATGCCAAATATTTTGAGCAAGCTGAATATGGAAAGCATACACGTGCAGCTCTATTAGGTTTGATACTTAACGAGAATGGTTTTTAATTTATTTGAGAATTCATATTCCATATATCTAGGGACATTTCAATAATGATTAGTTGACTCAAACAAAAGTAATTCCCATATTTCCTTTAGATTTAGTTTTATTTCCAAGACAGGAACTTCCACTTCGAATCTTTGAGCCTCGTTACAAGCAATTAGTTGATGATTGTATGCTAGGTAATGGTCAGTTCGGTGTATGTCTGATTGATGAAACAAATTCTGTAAATGGTTGGAATTCTCCTAAATTGGTTGGAACTATTGCCAAAATAACAAAGTGTGAAGACATTCAACTTGATGTATTACAATTACACATTGAGACTATCGGAAGAAACTCATTTAAAATTAAAAAAATTATTTCACCATCAATTCCTCAACCTACAAACTATGATCCACTTTCAGTAGAAGGGCATCAAGAAATATCTGAAATGCATGAAAAAGTTGGAACCAACGAGAAAATGTACATACAGGCTGAAGTTGAAATGATTCCAGAAATTGATGAGAACATTTCACTTAGCCAATGGGAAAACCTAATTGAATTATGGAAAAAGAAAGTTATTACACAAGCATTGCCTCAAGTTGTTGAACCACATACATTAAAACACGTTTTAGAGCAATACTATCTTACTACTGACACACCTACAATAGATTACATTTATTCATTGTCTGCTCTTGGTGCAAATGATCCAAATGATCTTCAACCCATCTTGGAGGTTACAACAATGAATGATTTGATTCAAAAAGTTGAAGAATTACTTACAGTAAAATAATCCTGATGAAATGAAAATAATGTTGTTATTAACAAAATTTGGAATATTTGCAATGGTTTTGTGTTTGTTGTTTCCAGCAAGTAGTGTTTATGGACATGGATTGGGAATTGATACCATTTCTTCAATAGATGTACAAGGAAAAGAAATCTCAATTACAGTTGAGATGCCGATGTATCTTGAAAATGAACAAGAGCAAATCACAATTACTGCAACTGAAAAGGAAACAAAAGAAAATGTAAAAAATATCACATTTCTAATTGGTTTGTTTCATAACAATGAAATGATTTTTAGAAATTATTTTTTTACGGATAACGGCGTATTACCAATTAAGATATCACCAAAACAAGGATTTGATAGTTTTGTGATTCATGGAGAACAAGACTCTATACTTGGTGCTTGGCATGGAACCGAATCTAATCCTATTGAAATTACTGGTCCACTTTTTACTTCAAGTGGATTGTATACTTTTGAAATTGAGGTAAGAACTATAGATGAACCAACTAACATTATAGAAAATTCTGGAATTTATTATGCTGATTTGAGCGTAATTGAGACTACCTCTTACATTCAAAAAGATGCAGAAAACCAAGATGTGGAATTTAGTTTAAAGTCATATTTTGATAAAATTTCTAATTTCGAGTATGATTCTGAGGCTAAACAGATAACATTTGAAATGCCATTTGATTGGAGTGAAAAACAAATGTCTCACGTATCTGTGGTTCATGTGGAAGCTCATTTTCCAAAAGATTTTACTGAATTTTTGACTCCAAGTTATTCAGGTAATGCAAATGGAATTGATCTGTTCAAGTCTTCAGTAACAATTGATGATTATACAGAAGAAGATGAAAGAATAGTTCATTTTGTTTTGTTGCAAGATCATCTGAGATTTTTGAAAAATGAAATGAAAGAATCAGGTGAACCATTACCTGAAAAAATTGTATTTGTATTATCTACTGAAGAAAAACTTGAGTTGCCTTTAGTTGCATATACAAAAAGTGAGGATTTTAAAGTAAATCTTTCATGGGATCCTGTAGAGATAGAACCTGGAACCAACACAAACTTTGTTTTTACTATTAGAGATGGGCAAACTAGCGAACCATTAAGAAATTCTGATTATACCTTTGTAATTATTCAAAATGGAAAGGAGATTTATCGCACATCAGGAATGGCACAAATTGGTGGTGACTTTGAAAAATTCACATTTGCTGAAGATCAAACAGGTCCCATGATAATAAAATTTGAAAACATTCGAAATACTGGACAAGAAACTGAGTTTGGAATTGTTGTAGCACCAGAATTTGGAACTGTTGCACTAATTATTTTAATAATCTCAACAACAGCTGTAATTTTTGTTACTAGAAGAAATTCATTTAGATTTAGTATCTAAAGTGCAACAAGCTTTACAGTATCCATGTTTCTATTTATCTGAAAATCTTTTGTCATTGTAGATACTTTTTCTGCATCACCATTCATAACAAAGAGCTCCATGCATTTTTCTTTCTCAATCTTACTATGAAGATGCGTTGTAATTAGATCCTCAAAGTTATGAGTAATTCCTGAAACGACATGATCAAACTCATCATTGTGTACAACCAAAAGAATGGCATGAATATCTCCAGATAAATCTGACTTTTGTTTCTCTTCAGAAACAAACGCTCTGATTCCTGCTCTGATAGCTTCAGACCTACCTGAAAATCCAATAGATGATTGTAATTTGTCTAATTCTGAGAGAATCTCATCATTTAATGAGATTGAAACTATTGGCATATGCCTAATGTTATTAATTATCTTATAAGTTTAGCAATTAAAGTTATTAAGATTTTATAGATTTATTAATAATCTACATTGAGCTGTTTTGTGAATATACAAATCAAGCTTGCAATAATTGCAATAGCAGTAATAATTCCATTAAGCTCCATTGCTGTTTATGGAACTAATTCAAATCAACAATTTACAACAATTGATAATTCAAAACTACAAGTGATCTCATCATTTTATGCACTTCATGAATTTTCACAAAATGTTGGACAAGAAAAAGTAGATGTTACTTTGCTTGTTCCAGTTGGAGTTGAACCTCATGATTGGGGGCCAACTATTAAAGATGTACAAAGAATGCAAAAATCTGATTTAATAATTATCAATGGAATAGGTTTTGAAAATTGGGTTGATAATCTAGATGAAACTAATTACCAAGGAGTGATCGTTGATACCAGTAATGGAATTTTAGATAAGAATCTTGGTCAAGAACACATCAGTACTTTTGGAGATCCACATATATGGTTAAATCCTGTCTATGCAAAAATACAAGTACAAAATATTGCAAATGCTTTTTCTAATTCAGATCCTAAAAATCAACAATATTATCAATCTAACGCAGCAAAATACATTGAAGAATTAGAATTACTTGATTCAAAAATTCGTAATGAATTATCTAATTGTAATCATGATTTTGTAGCTTTTCATGATGCATTTTCATATTTTGCAGATGAATACAATCTGAATCAACATACAATTATTTCATCAAATGATCCACATGGAGAAGCTACAGCAAAAACATTAGAAAATGTAATTTCCACAGCCAAAGAATTAAAGATTAAAGTAATTTTTAGTGAAGAGAATGTTAATACTAGAACATCCGAAGTAATTGCAAACGAACTAGATGGCAAAGTTCTGATTTTATCTCCACTAGAAGTTTCATCTGATAGAACTTACATTTCTAAAATGACTGAAAATCTTAACAATCTAGAAGAGGCATTATGTTGAAAGTAGTTGAAATTAGCAATCTCACGGTTCAATATCCTGATGTTAAAGCGCTTGATGATGTGAGTTTTGTGATCAATCAAGGAGATTTTCTAGGCATAATTGGGCCTAATGGTGCTGGTAAATCCACTCTTTTTGATTCAATGTTGGGACTTAATACAAAGTACAAAGGAACTATCAAATTTTTTGGTGAGGATATTAAAAAATCAAAACATTATCTTAAAGAAATTGGATATGTGCCACAAAAACCAATCTTTGAAAAAAATTTCCCAGTTACAGTTAATGATGTTGTAAGAATGGGTTTGAGAAATGAATCTGATGAAAATAAAATTGATGAAATTTTACAACAATTATGGATACATGAACTAAGTAATAGAAGAATTGGTGAATTATCTGGAGGGCAGCAACAACGAGTCTTTATTGCAAAAGCTTTGGTAAATAATCCAAAAATTTTGATTCTAGATGAACCTGTAACAGGAATTGATCAACAAAGTATTGAATTGTTCTATAGTATTCTCCGCGACTTAAATTCTAAACAAAAAATTACCATTGTTTGGTCTTCTCATGATTTGGACGCAGTTAATCAACTTGCAAATCATGTAGCATGTCTAAATAGAACATTATTTTTCCATGGTGAATCTGAAAAATTCTTTTCTGATGACAAACTTATCAAGCAATATTCTGAGGCTTCGATGCAAGAACATATGCATCATCATTAGTCATGTCTCTAGAAATTCTAACTTACAGTTTTATGCATAGAGCATTAATTTCTGGAATTGCAATAGCAATTCTTTGTTCAGTTGTTGGATTGTTTTTGGTTTTGAGACGTTATTCATTATTTGGTGATGCAATTGCGCATTCATCGTTTGGTGGAATTGCATTAGGTTTGTTAGCAGGTGTTTATCCATTATGGACTGCTTATGGTGTTTCAATAGTTAGTGCATTAATAATTACAAAAATCAAAGATAGATACAACATCTCTGGTGATGCATCAATTGCAGTACTTTTATCATCAGGAATAGCAATTGGGCTCGTAATTATTGGATTTTCAGGAGGTTTTACGATTGATATCTTTAGTTTTCTCTTTGGAAGTATTCTTCTTGTTAGCGTAGATGATACCATACTAATTTTATCCTTAACTGGAATAATTCTAATTGTAGTTTTGTTACTATATCGACAAATTCTTTATTCTACATTTAATGAAGAACAGGCAAAAGTCAGTGGAATTCCTGTAGAAAAAATAAATTATTTGATTGTGTTTATGGCAGGAATAACTGTAGTTACATCAATTCAACTTGTAGGTGTTTTGCTAATTTCAGCTTTGTTTGTGATTCCTAATGTAACTGCAATTATGTATGGCAAAGGTTTCAAACAAACAGCAATAATTTCAATGAGTTTTTCTGTCTTTTCCGTGGTAATAGGAATTCTAATCTCTTATGTTTTTGATATTACTCCTGCAGGAACTATTGTTTTGTTGTCAATTGGTCTGCTTGCGGGAACTATGGTAATGAAATCTGCTGGATTATTATCTAAGAATTAATCAAAGAATTTAATCTTCTTTTATCTTGTATACTTTTCACATAAAACAATGATGTTGCAATTATTCCAAATGCTATTAGAGGTGATGCTAATTCTGTATATTTTATTTCATAATCATTTGTTGTTTGTATTTGTGATGCAATGATGGGAATCTCTGTCATCTTTACTGTTCCAATTTTATTTGATTGCCATTCAACAAACCATACATTGTCATTTCCATCTGATGTCATGAATTGAATAAATGATGAATTAGATGGGACTGGGATTTCTATCATATTATTGTTGTCTGGATCATATACTCCAAGATTATCTGTTGTGTGTTGTGCAAACCAAATGTTTCCATATTTATCAAATGTCATTCCAAATGGTAAAGATTCGTCATGTGGAACAGGAATTTTCTCAAATGTCTCTAAAACTGGATTGAATTTGGTGATAGCCGAGCCTGTATGCTCTGCAATCCAGAGATTTCCATCACTATCAAAGAGTAATGCTTCTGGACCTTGTAGAATTGTTTCAGTTGAAATTTGAGTTAATTCATTATCATTTGGATTAATGAATCCTATCTTGCCTGAATTAGTTGCAGTATACCAAATCCTTCCATCTGCATCAACTGCTAAAGCAAATGGTAATGATTCTGTTTCTAGTCTGATTTCTTCAAACACATCAAGTTCTGGTACATATTTTACAATTCTGTCTTTGTTAATTATTGTAATCCAAATATTTCCATCAAAGTCGGCTTGAATGCCAAGTGGAGAGTTTTGTGAAATTACTGGATCTAATTCAGGAATTGTTTTTAATGTAATTTCTTTACTTTCAAGATCAATGAAACCAATTTGGTTTCTTGGAGTATCAATAAACCAAATCTTTCCTTTATTGTCTTGTGTTAGAAATGTTGTAGTAAGTCCATCAAATGAATACGAAGAAAATTCTTGTGTATCAAGTGCAAATTGCCATAATCGTGGAGCCGATGCATCACTTATCCAGATAGAATTCTTTCCATCATACAATGGGAAAAGAGGTTTTGCATCTTCTGGCAATTCATACTCAATTACTTGGGTTTGAATGTCTGTTAGTCTAGGTTTTACAAGTAAATTCAGCAATTTTGGCTCATTTGCATTTTCAGTTCTTTGGGCTTCAATCTCTATTAGCCACTCTCCAGAAAATCCAAATGTTAATTCTCCTTGGAACTCAGTTGGTTTGTCTTCTTCTTGCTTGATCATTTCCATAGGAACTTCAATTGGTGAAATATTTTTTGATGGATTTGATATCTTTACTTTAACCTGGTTTGAATCATAGAGAGGTTTTCCCTCAAAGTCACTTACTCTAACTAGAATTGTGTTTGTTCCACTAGAAAATGGTAAAATATCAATATCAAATTTTGTATTTTCTGTAAATTCTAGAGTCTTAAAACCATAAACAATCTCTTGAGCATCAACTTTCTGAATTTCACCTGCTGGTAATGTCCCATTAGTTAGCAATGCAACTACTCCCAGAATAATAATCCCTAGTGCGGCATCAACTTTGAGTGATCTCTTTAGTTTTTTATGAACAGAAATTTTTCCTGATGAAAAATCCTTTTCAGCATTTTTTTGAACTTTAAACTGGAAAAATCCCCCTAAACCAATCATAATTGCTGCAATTGAAATTTTTAAAATAATTAATTGACCATAAATTGATTCAGTAATTAATCCTACATCGTTTTCTAAGAACCACATTAGTGTTGGTCCTGTAATTATTACAACTCCTACTGAAATGATGAATGCTATTGAGAATCTTGGAATCAGGACTAGACTCATCTTTTCTCGATTTGTTTCTTTTAGCTGAGAAAATGTTGGAAGTAATGTGAAAACAAAATAGAAAATACCTCCTATCCAAACTGCTGCAACTAAATTATGTATGTAATCTAAAACAAGCGCTGGTGTTTCTCCACTAGCTGCACCGTGTCCAATTAAGCTTGAAGTTCCAATTAATGCAAGTGCAGCTATAAGCATTGGAATTTGATTTTTCTTTGATAGAACTTTTTTTCTATCTAATCCAAACCAGATTCCTAGTAGAATTACTGTAATACTCATCCTAATTATCCACATTGTACCAAAATCAGTCTGAATTGCATCTATAGGAGAAACCTCTAATCTAATACTTTGTACTGCAATCATCAAAATGTTAGAGACAAAAATTAAAACTAATCCAATCCCTGTAAGCGACATGAATTTTCCATGATGGAATGATTCTATCTGGTCTAATTCTTTTCTAATTAGCTGTTTGTTTTGTGTTCCCCAGATGATTAAAGATGCAATTATTGCTCCTAACACTATAGTTTGACCTACAAGCCCAGGAAATCTTGCACCAGCTTCAGGCAAAAATACAATCTCTGATGGTCTTTCTAATTCTAACATAGAAGGATCAATTACAACATCTCCTACTGCAAACAGGAATGCATCTGGAACAAGATGTCCATCAACTTTAGAGAGAACTTTAGTTGATACAGTGTATACTCCATCTTCTAGTGGAGGAGTTGTAACAATAAGAGATAGATCTCCATCATAGTAACTAGTGTCTTTACTATCTATTTGATTTCCATTAGTATCGAATACTTTAATTTCACTAAAGTCTATATCAACTGGTTCTGAAAAAAATACAATTACTTCCGTAGTACCAGTAAGTGTATTAGATGTTAAGCTGGGAATAGTTTCTTCTGTAAATGGATGTGCTGCTGCAAATGGAATAGACATTGATGATAAAATTAGTAAAACTATCAGAAACTTTCTCATTTGATCTTCAGATCATCATTCATAATTTAAACAGTTTTCATATGTTCGGAATTTGTATCAATTCACGTAAAGATAATAACATGTAATCATTCTATGTTAGTCGTGAAGGTAGCAATTTTTGGCTTTATTGCATTATTGTTTTCAATTGGTATGATTGTACCATCTTTTGCACATACTACGGTAGAAGTTGGGGAATACAAAATTGAAGTAGGCTGGGGAATTGAACCACCTGTTGTGGGAATTCGAAATGATATTGTCTTTAAAATTACTGAATCTGGAGAAAATGAAGGAACATACACAGGAGTAACTAGTGTCTTCAAAAATTTGGAGGCTATAGCTATGTATGGCGGTGCTACCAAAAAAATTGATATTAATTCAGATCCAAGACCTGGTTACTATTTTTCCTCTATAATTCCCACTAAAACTGGAAGTTATGTTATTGAACTAAAAGGAGAAATCAGTGGAATTCTTGTTGATGTTCAAATACCAATTGAAGATGTAGAAAGTACGTCTGTTTTAGATTTTCCTCCTAAAAGCAGTGAAGGATCAACAGATCTTACTGCTCTAAAAAATGCAATTTCATCTATACAACAAGATGTTTCAAAACTAAAATCTGGTGAAACTTCTGTATCATCTAATGATGGAGAAGCATATGACTTTGCAATATTTGGATTATCAATTGCAGCAGCAGCTATTATTTTAGCCATAATTGCTTTAGTAAAAAGAAAATAGAAAAGAGGAATTCCTAAAATCTTGGAACGACTCTAGATTTTGCAGTTACTGCTATGATGCTTATGATTGCAACAGCTAGTATCATCATTGCAATTGTACCAAATTCTGGGACAACTTGCTTCTCTGCTACCATACCTTTTGGTTCAGTCCAATCTTGATCATCTCCTGGAGGTCCAATACCTAAAGAAACTATTTTGATATCTATTGGGCTTTCATCAGATCCAACAGCATCTATCATGTGACTTGCACCAGTCATTTCCATGGCGTGTGCAGCTTCTTTCAAGATTTGTTCACCGTTTTGCATTGCAATAATTTCATAGTTGACGTGCATTGTGCTGAATTCAAGATTAACTTGAGTTACACCTTCTGCAGCTGAGTCGGTAATTGTTACCATTAACTCTACATCGTCTTTCATGTGTTCTTCTTCTACATCGTCTTTCATGTGTTCTTCTTCTACATCGTCTTTCATGTGTTCTTCTTCTACTATGAGCACACCTTGCATCCAAACATGAAGTATACAGTAGTAAGGAAATTCACCTGCAGTGTCTGCAATGTATTCAAAAGAATCACCTGGATTTAGGAGACCAGAATCAAATGTACCATCTGCAGTAGCGGCAAAACCGTCTACCGTTCCTGATGTGTATGTATGTATTTGAGCTTCATCAGCGTTTGTCATTGTTACAACACCACCAACTTCAATTGTTGTCGTGTTTGGAGTGTAACAACCTACTTCAGTTTCTAAACAACCTGGAACAGCTACAGCTAGATCATTATCTGCTGTTTCAATTGCGACTTCTGTGTGATCTGCAAAAGCAGCTGGGGTTGTTGCACCTATTCCAGCTACAATAGCAAATAGTACAAAGAAAGAGCAAATTGCTTTAGTCTTCATAGGTTGATTACTTGTATTGATACATAAAAACCTCACTAGAACTCTGGAATTAGCATTAATTTTTTCTAAATTGGTACAACTTTAGAATTCCAAATGCAGGAATTCCGGCATACATTCCAATATTTAGTAGAATTAGGGATATTCCGTATCCTAACACCTCTTGTTCTGAATCAATGTCAACATAATTCAGTAAAGACAATGATAATAACATTGGAATTAGTGTTATTTTCACAACTTCTTTGAAAATTGGTTGCTCTCTTTCCAAATCAGCAATCATTGGTGAAAATGAATAATAGAATTGATTAAATTCAGCCATAAATGCAGTTCCAGATTCTGTTGATAAAATAGTATTATCTCTAAGTTCTCTTAATTGTTGTACTTGTGGTGCCATCTCTGAACCAAATGTTGCAGTTGCAATAAGACAACCGCCATTTTCTCCGTTGTCAGGTGTTTCAATAGGTTGTGCATGAGCCTCACCTACTATAATAACAAAAGAAACTGTTTCTGGCGGAATTGGAGTAAATAAAATTCCTTCAACTTCAATATCTGTTGAATACACTCCTTCATCTGGAAACTCTATAGGAATATTTCCAAACCCTTCTGATGTATGCACAAATGGTTCAGGAGTAGTAAATATTATCTCTCCACTTTCATTTGAAATTTTAAGTGTATAATCAATATGTACTTGAGTCTTTTTTAATACGGGGTTGATAAATTCTATTAACACTTTATTTAATTCACCTGGAATAATTTCGTCATAAGATATTTTCACATCTAATGCTCCTGCATCTGTTGGTAAAGTTTGAGATTCAGCATATGCTGGAATTATTAAAAGCGGAATGAATAACAATGCAAATAGAAATTTCATAATTCATGTTTGAGTATGACAAATAAAAATCGTCCTTTATTTTTCTAAAAAGAATTATCACGCATAGAAATTCTGTACCAGCTTTAAATATGGAATTAACATAATTTTATTGTTGTACCACAAGTTTGCATTATTCATTATGATTATTGGTATTTTTACAGTTCCAGCTATTCTTCCAGGTGCATTTGGACATGGACTTGGAGGAGATCAAGCACCACCTCTAACGTTTGGTGACATGGAAGTAACTGTACGAACACAACTGAGTCCATCTGATATTACAATAGGAGACATTAGTTCTGCCAACATGCAAGTACGTTTCTTCGATACATTAACTGATAAGAATCTTGACAAAGTAACATACAGAGTAGAACTATGGCAAAGTGGCGAACTTTTAGCCAGAAATTTGTTTTATGACCCAGATGGAAGATTGGATGTTAAAATAAAACCAATATCTGGGTGTGATGAATTTAATCTTATAACCTGTACAGATTATTTTGGTTCTGAACATGTTAGTGCTCCCGGAGCTCTATACGTACAAGGACCAGCATGTACTGATGATAACTTAGATACTTGTGGAAGAGCAACAATTCAGGGTCCAATATTTGTAAAAGGTGGTTTATACAAAATTACCATTGACATTGAAGCTGCTACTAGTCCAAGAACTGTACTTCTAGAAAGACTAACTTATGATACTTTTATTAGCATTGCACAAGAACAAGACTTTTTTTTCCAGACTGCAAACGCTGAAGAAATTCCAGTTGTTATAAAAACATACTATGATGAAGTTGATAATTTCAAATTTGATCAATCTGACAATTCAATTTCTTTTGATATGCCATTTGATTGGAGTCCAGATTATGTCGACTTGGTACAAGTTGTGCATGAAGAAGTCAGAGTTCCAAAATCATTTACACCTTATGCAGAAGGAAAACAATTCAAAGGATATGTTAATGGTATAGAAATTGATCAAAGAGCATTACTTAATGATCCTTATTCATATGAGGATACCAACATTGTTCATTTTCTAATTACAAAAAATGAATTACAAAAAATTAATCAAGCATTGGGACCAAATAACTATAACAACACAAAGATGGACTTGAAACTAGTTCCACTTGGTAAAGTATCAAAAAGTTCAACTGAATTTTATCTTGTTGACACTACAAATTATGAAATACAAGTTCCAACCACTGTGAATATTTCATGGGATGGAAATTATGGTGCCGGTGATGACGTGCCTTTTGAAATAACATTCTTTGATGAAAACAGAGATCTCATTAAAGACATTAGGTATGCAATTTCATTCATTGATGAGAATGAACAAGAATTAGAAAGATTCTCTGGAGATGATCCTCTAAATCCTGGTATTGTTTCTACAGAAGGAATTGATGTTCAAAAAATCCGTATTCCATCACAAGGACAATACCGAATTGATATTCTAGTTTATGGAACAGGATTAGACTATGACGCAAAGTATGCTGGCATTGGTTCAGGAGTTATTGAGATTGGACCAAGTCTCACAAACACTACATCACCTCCACTAAAAGTATCATCACCTTTCGCAATTCCATCATGGATTAAGAACAACGCAGGTTGGTGGTCAGACGGTTCAATTGATGATGATTCATTTGTTCAAGGTATTCAATTTTTAATCAAAGAAGACATTCTAAAGATTCCGTCAACTACACAAGGTCCTAGTTCTGGTCCAAATGAAATTCCATCATGGATTAAGAACAACGCAGGTTGGTGGTCAGACGGTTCAATTGATGATGATTCATTTGTTCAAGGTATTCAATTTTTAATCAAAGAAGGAATTTTGAGGATTCAATCATAAGTTTTTAAATAAATTTTGTAGAGTGATAGTGTAATGAAAGACATCAATGATATCATGCCAAAAGTCCCAAACATGAGATGGGGCGCTTTGATGAACAAAGCACCAACTAATGACAAAGTCAGTGAAATGAATAAAATTTTTCCAAGTAATGGGAAATGGCATACTGTTTTTGAAGAAAAAGATCAAATTACAATTGATGGAAAGCAAATTCGTAAAAAAGATCCTACCAAGTGGACATAGTTTTAATAATGTTATTATACGATTTTTATCAAATCTAAACATCAAATGTTTCCATTACGTGATGAAAATCCACATCCCCCAGGTTTCAAACCAAAAGTAACTGTAGCATTAATTATTGCCAATGCAATTGTATTTTTTATTGAAGTAGCAATTACTGGACAGTTTTTTGATTTTTCAAATCAAAATGCATTTGTAATGTTTTATGATTGGGGGGCAGTTCCAAATTGTGTGACTGGTGCAACTTTTTCTACAATTGACTTTGGTGCAGGACCTGTTAGAATTTCATGTCCTAGTACTCCATACATCTCTTTGATTAGTTCAACTTTCATGCATGGTGGTCTGCTTCACTTTGCTGGTAACATGTGGTTCTTGTGGATCTTTGGTGATAACATTGAACAAAAGTTTGGAAAAATAAAATTTCTTGGAATTTATCTAATGTGGGGAGTGACTTCAGGATTAGTTCACGTCTTTGGTGATCCAAGCAGTGTTATTCCTGCAGTTGGCGCATCTGGTGCAATTTCTGGAGTGCTAGGAGCATATCTTGTAATTTTCCCAAAAGCAAGGATTCAGACTTTCTTGATGATGGGATTCTTTTGGAGAATGATGCACATTCAAGCTCGATGGTTCTTACCATTCTGGTTAGTCTTTCAGAACTTACTTCCATTCTTCATAGGAGGATTTGGTATTGCAGGTGGAGGAGTTGCATATCTTGCTCACATTGGTGGATTTGTGATTGGTTTAGCAACTGGTTACATCTACAAAAAAACACACAGTTCTGATTTTATGTATGGTACAAGATATGGTTACAGATCAGAGTATTGAAAACATAAATCGCTGAATCTATTTGGAATTATCATGCCCTTGATTACAGTATCAATGTATCCTGGTAGAACACAGCAACAAAAAGATGAATTTGCAAAAGCAATCACAAAATCAGCAGTAGATATTCTCAAAACAAAAGAAAATCATGTAATTGTTGTTTTTGAAGACAATCCTAAAGAAAATTGGTTTTTAGCAGGGAAGCAGTTGTGAATATCTGGTTATTTGTGTTCTAGTGTATAGTACGAGAAAATCATCTTTGTATGATACAAATCTAGATTTTTTATTATTTTAACAAAAAAGATTGGGTCAAATTGCCCAATCCTTGGACGGTAGTAAACTAGCAGATGACTATTCTAGGAATACCATTAATCATTTGAGAAATTTCATTTAAAAGAGAATAGTAGGAATCATCAGTACGATCTATATACTATTTTTTCAAACTTAATTCAATTGGAACTGTCACCAAACAACTAATCATTGCTGGTCTTAAGATCCAATTATCAAGATATTTTTTGTGCTTATTTACAATCATTCTAAAATGTAAACGAGTTTATCCTTTTATTGTCATTTGATTAATCAATCATATGAAAGTTGGAGTTGTTCAATTCAAAGCGTCAACTAAAAAAGAAGATAATCTAAAAAAAATTATTACATATATTTCAAAAGCATCTTCAAAAAATGCAACATTATGTGCATTTCCAGAATTTATGATGTTCTATACAAATTCTTCTCAAACTGCAAAACAACTTACAAACTTGGCTGAAACAATTAATGGAAATTTTGTTACAACGATTGCAAAAGCTGCAAAAACAAATCACATTCAAGTTATAGGCACATTTTATGAAAAGAGTAGAAAAAAAGATCGTGTATATGATACTTCTTTTGTAATTGACAAATCAGGTAAAGTAATCTCAACTTATAGGAAAATTCATCTTTATGATGCGTTGGGATTTAGAGAATCAGATAAAATGGTTTCAGGTTCTAAGATTACAAAGCCTGTAAAGACATCTCTTGGAAAAATTGGCATGATGATTTGTTATGATTTAAGATTTCCAGAGATAGCAAGAGCACTTGCTGTTGCAGGATCTGAAGTTTTAGTTGCACCTTCTGCTTGGGTAAAAGGTAACATGAAAGAAGAACATTGGATTACAATAAACAAAACACGAGCAATTGAAAATGGATGTTATGTAATTTCACCTGATCAAGTTGGAAATATTTACTGTGGAAGAAGTTTAGTAGTTGATCCATATGGAAAAATTTTGCTTGACATGAAAAAGAAACAAAGTATAGGTTTTGTTAACATTGATCTGAACAAAGTAAAACAAACAAGAAAAGTTTTACCATTGCTTAAAAACAGAAGAACAGATATCTATTCTACTTTGAAGGCTTAGACTTTCGACTTTCACAATTAAAGTTTGAACATTGTTTAGTCCATTTTTGATTTCGTGAATAACGAAAAATTATCATTGGCCATTTGCATACATCACAAGGTTTCTTTGTTGCTCTAAGTTTTGCTTTTTGTAATAACGGTGATGATGCTTTACATCCTCCATAATAGTTCGAACAGCCCATAAATCGCTTTCTTGTTTTTGGTGATCTAATAACCATTAACTCTCCAAGTTTACAATGAGGACATTGTACCAGCCCTTTTTTTGGAGCATTAGTTCCTAGAATCATGTATTTTTTCTCTTTTGCAGACCAAGATAGGAATCCATTACTATCAAAGTATTGAATAATTTCTTTTTTGAAGACGTTAGTTTGTGACTTTGTAGTTTTTGCTACATGTCTCATTATGGTTTTTTTTATCTGAACAATTTGAATTTTCTTCTTCTTTGGTGACATCATGATAAATTTACTAAAACAATTTTTATAGGGACTTGGGTCAGTGACATTAGTGGAAAAGGTTTGTGTTCTTGGTGCTGGTAGTACCAAATATGGTAAATTGGCTGATAGTATAGCCGATATCACTACTCAAGCATCAGTTTCAGCCATAGAAAGCGCAGGAATTGTTACAAAAGATATCAAAGCATCCTACATTTCAAATGTCTTTGGAGTTGCAGATAAGCAAGTACATCTTGGTCCTGTCTTAATGAGCAGATTAGGAATTCCAGATAAACCATCATTGACAATAGAGTCTGCATGTGGAAGTGGCTCTGTATCTTTTAGAGAGGCTTATGCAAATGTTGCAGCCGGATTTTATGATTGTCTTTTGGTAACTGGTGTTGAAAAAGTAACTCACACAGGAACTGAATGGACAACAACTTACTTTGCATATTGTTCAGACTTTTTCTATGAAGGTCAAGCTGGTGCGTCATTTCCAGGATTATTTGCATCAATGGCAAGAGCTTATTTGACAGAGTTTGATGCAACTGAAGAAGATTTTGCAAAAGTTGCAGTAAAGAATCATGATAATGGTGTACTTAATCCAAAAGCTCACATGCAAAAGAAAATTACAATTGATGATGTAATGAATTCTCCAGTAGTTGCAAGTCCTCTCAAACTTTATGATTGTTGTCCATTCTCTGATGGTGCAAGCTCTGTAATTCTTTGTTCTGAAAAGTTTGCAAAAGAAAATGGTGGCGATTACATTGAAGTAATTGGTTCTGGTAGAGGTGGTTCATCCGCTGCATTGCAAGGACGTGAACATCTAACAACAATTCCAAGTACAAAAATTGCAGCAGAAGCTGCATACAAAATGGCAGGCATTACAGCAAAAGATATAGACTTTGCTGAAGTACACGATTGCTTTACAATTGCAGAAATAGTTGACACTGAAGACTTGGGATTCTTTGAAAAAGGAAAAGGTGTTGAAGCTATTCGTGAAGATAAAACAAAATTAAATTCTGATATTTCAATTAATCCCTCAGGTGGTCTTAAATCAAAAGGACATCCAATTGGAGCTACAGGTGTTGGACAAGTAGTAGAAGTATTTGATCAACTTACCGGAAATGCTGGTCAAAGAACTGTTAACGATGCAAAAATTGGTTTAACTCATAACTTTGGCGCAACTGGTGCAAGTTGTGCTGTTCATGTGTTCCAAAGTGTGTAAAATGTCCGTTGAAGAGCAACTTATTGAAAATGCCAAACAAGGCAAACTCCTAACTCACAAATGCACTGATTGTGGTTATCTTCATTTGTCTACAGCCTATTATTGCCTAAAATGTGGCAGCAAGGGATTTGAGGATGTCCTTTTAGATGGTGTAGGCACAATTGCCACTTATACCATAATTACTGTCGCTCCTGCAGGCTTTGAAAAATATACACCATATGCCTTTGTCGTACTTCAACTAGATGACACACATTTGAGAATTTCTGGATTTATGGCAGGAATTGCTACCCCTGAAGATCTGCCGGTTGGAATAAGAGCTAAAATAACAGGTTTTGATGATCGTGGAATCATCATTGAAAAACAGTAAAATAATTTGCTTGAATTATTAAAAAAAATCAAAATCGATTCTTAATAATTTTGCATAAGTGATCATTTTCATGTCTGTAGAAGTTACATGTGGTAAATGTGGAGAAAAGATTACAAACATGAAGATGTTAAAATCCCTAAAAGATGTAATGAACTCATATAGTGGTAAGTGTCCATCATGTGGACAGAAACTTTCTACATCCGAGTTTTCACTTGACGTCAAAGAAAACTGATCCCAAAAGATCTCTTGACATAATCATTTTTCTATTTTTTTAAAAATTAGATCTTTAAAATTAGAAATCTTTGTCTGTTAACAACAAATCTGATCAAAAACTGTCTGAATTGGTGCAGTCATAAGTCTTATTTACCTCTTGATTAAGAAAAATGCATGGAATTGGAAGAAGAATTAGATTCTGACTTAGATTCAGAACCAGAACTAAAGAGAAGTGGAATTTTACAGTCCACATCAAAACGTGTCAGAATGATCTTCTCTGTTATGGCAAGTCCAAATAGAATTGATATTCTCCGAATCCTAAATTCTAAGGGTCCTTTGACTTACTCTGAATTAAAATCCCTGGCTGGATTCAAGTCTAAAAAAGAAAGTGGTAAATTTGCATATCACTTGAGAAAACTACTAAGACAATCCCTTGTTGCACTTAACAAATCTGAAAGACGTTATACTATTACAAATCTTGGAAAACTAGTTTTGAGCTTGGCAAGACAAATTGAAGAAAGATCAATTATTGAAAGTGGGAAAATGTATGTTAGAACATCACATGAATCCATTGAAGAGTTTAACTCTCATAAAATTATTCAATCACTAGTACGTGAAGGAAGTCTTCCATTAGAATTAGCACAAAAAATTACTGAAGAAGTTGAAAATAGAATTTACAAATATCAGACCACCTATCTAACAGGCTCACTTATCAGAGAACTGGTAAATTCCGTTCTATTAGAACATGGTCACGAGGAATATAGAAACAAACTAGCACGCCTAGGTCTGCCTGTTTTTGATGTTCAGGAGATGATTTCCAACTTGGATAATGCGAATAACGGTGCTGAAGGCTTGCTGTTTAACACTGGACAGAGAGTATTTGCTGAACATTTACTTACTAATATCCTACCAAAAGATGTTGCAGATTCTCATCTTTCTGGAGACTTGCATGTTACCAATCCTGGAATCTGGTCCATGATTCCTGATACAATATTTGTTAATGTTAAAGAATTGATTGAAGATGGAATTGTTCTTGGTGGCAAATATCTTGGCATATCAAGAATTCCTGCATCAAAACAACTTGATGAGATTACAAGTTCATTATCTATCATAATTTCTCTTCTTTCCAAAGAAGCTTCACAAGAAATTGTGCTTGATGGACTAGTTCAGGTGTTTTCAAAACATTCAAAATCTCTTCCAGAACTTGAACAAAAACTAACTAATGCATTTGCAACTGCATCCACATCTTCCCAATACACCAAAAAAAGTACTAACATCTCAATTCGATTACAGTTGGGAACTGATACAAAAATAATCAATTCAATTATTACTGCATACAAAAATTATACAAAGATAACACCAATCCCAAAAATTGGTCTGATAATAGATCATGACAAAGGAAAGATAACTGATGTCTCAGCATCAGTATCAGAAATAATTTCACTTGGTGGAAAAGTAATGTTTGCTCAAGGTCAAACGTCTAGTAATGGTGTAACAAATGGATCTATAAAGAACACAGGCCCACTTTCAATAACACTGCAATCTATTTCTATAAATCTTCCAAGACTTGCATTTGAATCAAACAAAGATGAAACTTACTTTAGAGCAAGACTTGCATTACTAATGAAACCTGCGTTATCTTCAATGGCATTAAGAAAGAAAGATATTTCAGATCTTACTAGAAGAGGACTTAACCCAATTCTTGCAAAGAATACTCAATACATGCAACGAAGTTCTGTTTCTCTTGTTGTAAACTTGGTAGGACTTAAAGAATCAGTCTTTAACATCCTTGGATTAAAAGACAACAAAGAAGGACGTAATATTCTTCACAAAGTTATTGAAACCGCAGTTGACGTTGCAGCCAAAAAAGGCAAAGAATTAGGTGCTCCTGTGGCTATTTGTATGACTGAAACTGAAGGTTCAAATCGTTTTACTACTCTTGATGGTGAGAAATATGGCAAGAATTCTGCCCTCAATTCAATGGATGGTGATTCCTATTCTGAAGGAGTGGTGATAAATGCCTCTGAAATTGGTGGCTATACCAACAAAAGTGAGCTTATCACCGAGTGTACAAAGTTCTCAAAATTACTTAATGGAGGATTACTTGTAACATTGAAAATTGACAAAGATGCAAAGGTTGATGAAATCAAAAAATCAATTGAGAAAGCATCTACGCTTGTCTCTTCTTTTAAACCTGTTAAGAAAATTGCAATATGTGGTGAGTGTGGTTTCAAAGATGAACCATTTGAAGACAAGTGTCCAAGGTGTAAGTCACCATACATTGTCTGAAATTCGTAAATGAAAAACTAGTTACGATCATTTTTCAAAACTTTTTGATCAGTTTTAGATGTAGCGATCATTGTTTTCATTGTTAAAGTTTTTTCAATATGAGCTTCATACTAGATGTGTCAACATTATTGAACCGAGCTTTGAGAAAAAATTGCAGAATCATTTATACCCACATCTATCATAACACCTACGGGGAGACTATAATTGGACAATTCACAAATAGAAAATACTATCAATGAGATCCGTAAGCGTAGTGGCGCAGTAACGAATTTCAATAAAGATAAAATTTCAAATGCTATATTCAGGGCATTAGCAGCCACCTCTAAAGCCGATCGTGGTCTAGCCGATCAACTAGCAAATAGCGTAGTTGACAAATTAGTAGAACAAGGATTTACTAGCTCTAGAACGCCTACTGTTGAAGATATTCAGGATATTGTAGAATCAACTTTAATTGATAGCGGTAATAGCGATATAGCAAAAGCATACATCGTTTACAGACACGAGAGAAGAAAACTAAGAGATGAAAAAAAGAGAGTCTTGAATCTAAAGTCTCTTGATCCAGTTTCTAAAAAATTTGATTTGAACTGCTTGAGAGTTCTAGCATCAAGATATCTTTTTAGAAATGGAAAAAATGAGATTATTGAATCTCCAACTCAAATGTTTGAAAGAGTTGCAATTCTAGTAGGAGTTGGTGATATTCTATATGATTCACAAGTATTTGACAAAGCAGGAAATACTAAACAAGATATAGATGAAGCAAAATCTTATCTTGAAAAACTAGATGCCTTTGACTATAAATTCAAAGTTAGAGATTATTATCTCAACAAATGGCATTTCAGATCCTTGATAAATCATTATGTAACACTTGCAAACAAAGGTCAGATGAAGATTAGCTTCAAAGATCTTTTGACATTACTTGCAGCAAAGAAACTTGATGATTATTCCGATAAAATAGCTGAATACTTTGAGATGATGATCTCACAAGACTTTCTACCAAATTCACCAACAATGATGAATGCCGGTGGAAGATTGGGACAACTTTCTGCATGTTTTGTTCTAGGAATGGATGATAAAATGGAGGGAATTATGAAAACAACTTCTGATGCAGCATTAATCTTCAAATCAGGCGGTGGAGTTGGAATAAACTACTCTGATCTTCGTGAGGAAGGTGATATCGTAGCATCAACATCTGGTGTTGCATCAGGGCCGGTATCCTTCATGAATATCATCAATACTGTGACTGAAGTTGTCAAACAAGGGGGAAAAAGACGTGGTGCGAACATGGGAATCATTGAAGCATGGCATCCTGATGTTGAAAAATTCATCACAAGTAAAACAGAACCAGGTGTTTTAGAAAATTTCAACGTAAGTGTTGGTATTTGGGAAGACTTTTGGAATTCACTTGTTAACACTGATGATGGCAACTATGTCTTACGTAGCCCACGTGACAACAAACCAGTTAAAGAAATTAATTCACATCAACTAATTGATCTGATTGCACTATCTGCATGGAAAAGTGGAGAACCTGGATTGATCTTCTTTGATCAAATTAACAAATACAATGTATTTGCTAAAGCCAGACAAGCACCACTAAGAGCAACAAATCCTTGTGGTGAACAAAGTCTCTATCCATACGAATCATGTAACTTGGGTTCTATCAATTTGGTTAATTTTGTCAAGAGACAAGCCAATGGAACTTATGAATTTGATTGGCAAAGATATGAAGAAATAATTAGAAAGACAACAAAATTTCTGGATAATATTATTGATGTAAATAACTATCCAGTTGAAGAAATCAATGTAGCATCAAAAGAGTCTAGAAGAATTGGACTTGGAGTGATGGGCGTTGCTGATCTCTTATACAAACTAAGAATTCCATACAACTCCAAAGAAGGATATGAACTTCAATCCAAACTAGCTGAAGCTCTAACATACTATTCAATGGAAGAAAGTGTTGCCCTTGCTAAATCTCGTGGTGAATTCCCACTTTGCTCAAAGACAGAATATCCTGAAGGAAAGATTCCTGTATCTGGATACTATGAAAAACCTAAAGAATCTCACTCCTATGAATGGGATGCATTAATTGAGAAAATCAAAACATATGGTATTAGACATGTCTTGGTTACCACAGTTGCTCCAACTGGCACACTTTCTATGATTGCAGACTGTTCAAACGGAATGGAACCTGCATTTGCTCTTGTGTTTGAAAAGAGAGTTACTGTTGGAAGATTCTTCTATACAAACAAGATTGTTGAAGAAGTCTTAAAAGAAAATGATCTATACAACGATGAAATTCTTGCAAAGATTGCAGATAACTATGGTTCATTGAAAGGACTAGATGAAATTCCACAATGGATGCAAGATGTTTTCGTAACAGCAATGGATATTCATTGGGCTGATCATCTTATGGCTCAGGGAGTATGGCAAGATTGGATTGGAAATGCAATTGCAAAAACAATCAACATGCCATATGATGTTACCGCAGAAGATGTAAAATCTGCATATCTATTAGCACATGAATTAGGACTAAAAGGAATTACAGTTTATCGTGATGGTTCTAGACACAAGCAAGTACTTCACATGACAAGTGAAAACGCCCAAAAAACATTCGAGGTCACTCCAACTGAGTACATTACTGGTTATGTTACCGCAAATATCACAAATCCATACATTAAATCACAAGTCAATGCTGCACTTGCAATTAAAGTTCATGAGAATGATCTTAAAGCTGAACCCATAATACAAGAAGAGATTTCAGAAGATCGTTTGTGTCCAACATGCAAAAACAACCTAGTCTTTGTAGAAGGTTGTAGTATCTGCATTGAATGTGGATACAGCGGTTGTACTTCTGGATAAATAACAGAATCACAACTTTTTTACTTTCTTTTATTTTCCAATCAGTATGAATATGAAGATTCTAGGCGTAATTGTAGGTCTAGTAGTAGTTATTGCAATGGCAGCTACAGTTTTGAGTTTACCAAGTTCAGAAATTACTAGTCAAAAAACTAATGAAAAAATTGGCCTTGTAATTAATTCTCCACATCAATCTATAACCTTACAAGAATTAGATCAAATCTACTCTGAAGCATCAAAAACTGGAATTGGAAGAAGTAATGTCTACCTTTTTTGGAATATAGTTGAACCTGTACGTGGGGAATTTGATTGGCAACAATCAGATGTAATGTTTGGACTAAATGAAAAAAATAATCTCAAAGTAACACTCTTTTTTTCTGTAATTAATGGAGAAACACTAGGTCCATTTCCTAATTGGATTGGAAAACCATCTCTTAACTCTCTTGGAGAAGAAAGACTCGTAAATGTCCTTGATGCAATTCTTTCACGGTATAATATCATAGATACTGTAATTATTGGTGGTGAGACAGAATCTCAATTTCGTTACTATGAACAAAATATTTCCGTATACAAAGAGCTATTTTCTGGAGTTTATGAGAAAATAAAAGAAAAATATCCTGATGTAAAGTTTGGAAATTCGTTTGCATTACATCAAGTGTTGAATAAAGATTTGGCACATATTGTTAGTGATCTAGCAATTGGTGATTTTGTCGCATTTTCATACTTTCCAGTTGACACTCTAAATGATATTGTAAAGACTCCTCAAGAAGCCAAAGAAGATTTAGAAAAAGTATTTGAAATTGTACCAAACAAAAAAGTTGGGTTTTTTGAGATTAGTTGGAGTACATCCGATTTTGTAGGTGGAAATATTGCTTCTCAGAAAGATTTCTTGGATAAATTATTCGAGTTTTATTCAGAAAATGAGTCTGAGATTGAATTTTTAACATGGTATAGGCAATATGATAAACCAGAGGGCACTTGCATTACAGAACAACAAGACATTGGTGATAAAAGTATCAGTGTTGGAGGAGGTTCTGGATTGGGTAGTAGTGAATACATTATTGAAAGACTAAACTATTATGTTTGCAATGCTGGTCTTGTTGATGTTGATGGTAATCCAAAATCTGGATGGGATGAATTTAAAAAACAAATTGCAATGGTAAACTAAATGATTTCCCTGATTTTATCTGAATCTGCACTAGAACTTGTTCCATCTGAATTAAAATATCATCCATCAGTTGTTTCTCATGCAAGAAAACTTGGAAAACGTACATCAGAAATTTTACTAGATAATTCTTGGCATTTTGCAGCTATGAAAGGAATTAAAAATGAAATGAAAAGAGGACGACCAGATCTAGTACACTTTTCAATACTTGAATCTACCACAATTCCATTATATCTTCAAAATAAAATGAAACTTTTTGTTCATACAATTGATGATAAAGTGATATACTTTGGTCAAAATGTTCATGTACCAAAATCATATCACAGATTTGAAGGTTTAATTGAAAAACTGTACCAAGAAAAAAAAATTATAGCAAATAATGATGTATTACTTGAGATTAGGGAAAAAACATTTTCAGAATTACTAGATGAAATCAACCCATCAAAAGTAATTGGATTTTCAACTAAAGGTACACTAAACTCTTATGAAAAAATTGCAGCAGAGATTTCAGATGATACATGTATTGTGCTTGGAGGATTCCAAAAAGGAAATTTTTCTGATTTGATTGAAAACAAACTAAGTACTCTATATTCTGTTGGCAATGAATCCTTTGAGGGTCATGTTGTAGTTGCTAGGATTCTTTATGAGTACGAAAAAACCATTTTTATGTAGGAAGTAAAATTTGCATTTTGTTGCAGTCATAGTATAGCCTGGTTAGTATTCGGGGTTTCCAACCCTGTGACGCGGGTTCGAATCCCGCTGACTGCATTTTTTCATAATAATGAGAACCAATTTTTAGGTGTACTTTAAGAAATAATTGTGAAACCTGCAGTTAGAAAAATTGCAATGGAGAGAATGCAAATTCTTATTGAAAATGCAATAACTAATGCAAAAACAAATCCTGAACTTTCTCAAAGACAAGCTTTTCTTGCTCGTAGGATTAGCAGTAGACATAAAATTCGAATGCCGTATGAACTCCGGATGGTTTTTTGCAAAAAATGCAAGTCCTTTATTGCGCCTGGAATTAATTCTAGAATTCGTCTAGGAAGAGCATCCGTAAAGTCGATCAGAATTTCTTGTTACTTGTGTGGGCATACTTACCGGAAAATAATACCTCAATAGTATTCACAAGTCTGTTATTAACACAGAATATCATACTCTTAATCAGATTTGGCAAGACAACTCTCAAAAATCACTCAGAAGGAAAACATTCACCGAAGAGCTCACTGGATTGATAAATTCTTACAAAATCAAGAGGAAAAACTACCAGAAACAGAAATTATCGAATGGTACAACAAACCTAGTGTTAAAAGAAAAACAGAAGAGATAACATATGACATTTTAGATTCATCTGGAATACCAGAAGATGACATTTCAAAACTATCAGAAAAAATTCTAAAGCTACTAAACAAGGATAACTTATGATTAAGAAAGTAAAGTATGGCAACTCTGTTATTCAGTATGATTTAATCAAAAGTAAACGTAGAAAGACATCTCAAATTACTGTTACATTAGATGGAGTTACTGTAAGAACACCCAAGTTATTGAGGCTAAACAATTCACATTAGAGCCTACCATCCTAAGAAAATATGACTTTCTAAGATCTGATCCCGAATTTGGATCAAAAACACAAATGAATAGATTATTTTCAGAACTGCCTTTCGATTTTATTGGTACAGCTAAAAGTGAATTGTATCGTAAAAAAAGGGTTGGATTGAAAAAAGTAATAACGAAAGAAAAGTAAAACAGTACTCCATTGGTGAAGATATCTTCCTAGTACCTTTTCTTAGCAAGTTATCAGTTGGTATTGATACCAGTAGTAAAGATGATGATATCTACGTATGTATAGCATTTTTTGATAATCATTCAGCAGGTTATCATTATTTAGAAAAAATACTTGCAATTCCAAAAGCAAAAAATAATCATGGGGACGAATTTAAATGGAATAAATTAAATCCAGAATGTAGAAAAGTCGTTTCTGATAAACTAGAAATTCTTTTGAAAATTTCTTGTACAATGGTTATTATAATTAAAACTAACGCATTGAAAAATCCTGATGAAAACCAGTAGACGTTTTTATAAAATTAATTAATGGTTGGTTTACAAATTATGATTACAAAAGTGATGAAAGAATATTACTAAGAAAAGAATTGTTCAAACTATCAAATGAAATCCCAATACACTGTGATTCTGATTTTCAACCATTAACTCCTGTTAAAATAGTAAAACAATTTGTGAAAATATTAGCTGATGGTAATTCTTTTGAACCATTAAATGTGTTAAAAGACTCACATGAATCAGAGCCAATTCAAATTGCCGATATTTTATGTGGTGCATTAAAACAACATATTATTGATAAAAACAATGATATTTTGATTCCTTGGGCATTTGATAATAAATTAAAAACCAAAAATTCAGAAAAAGTTGCCAAATGCTACCTTTGGAAATTTACTTAACAATAAATAAAAAGTGAAGTTGCCGTTGGTTGAGTTTCGCAGGTGTTATTGCCTCTGGCAATCCCATAATTCTGCTGGGCTACTTCCTGATAACAATACGGTAAACTGCATAATAAACTACTATCTGGTGTCTTATTCAGAAAAGGAAAAAGGCTACCATCGTAGTACAAGTTTCGCAGGTGTTATTGCCTCTGGCAATCCCATGGTCTGCTGGATGGTAACTTAATTGAAAAAACGATATTGAGAATATAAATCACTATCTGGAGAGGATTCCAGAATATTAGAAAAATTGCTGTCGTAGTACAAGTTTCGCAGGTGTTATTGCCTCTGGCAATCCCATCCTGTAACAAGTGTATTATTGTCAATACGTGGAAACATGAGATATGACAATCATTACAAATTCGTTAATGTAAAAGACTTGAAAAATATCAATTATTTTATTCAAAATAGATATGAACAGTTTTCTGATAAAGAAGTAGAAAGAATGATTGATCGATTATAACGTGTCTTTATTATTTTCTAAAATTTAAACTCGAAACATATTGGCAAATCATGACTTTTAGGCATAAAATCACTGATCATTTTATTAATTTCAACACTCTACATCAGATCATTATAGTATGGAATATGTTTATCATGTTGTACTTGTAAAACTCTATTTAAAGAAAAAATACATACTATTTTCCATCAAACCGATCCATTATAGGCATGAATTATCGTTTTAACGATTCCTATTTAAAATAAAACGATATATCTTTATTAGAAATAGTATTTAAAATAAAACGATATAATGAAAAAAGAAACTCGTACTAATATCAAAGGTAGGGTGGCAAGAATATTGTTTAATGAACCTAATGGAACACTAACAAAATATCGGATAGCAAAATCAGCAGATAGTGGATATCCATGGATTCATAATTTATTAAAAAAATTAGAACAACAAGGAATTATTCAAAAAACCAAAGTAAAGAGTTTCAAATCATTAATGGCATGGTGGAAACAATGGCAACCTATTCCAGAATATAGAGAATATATGATTCAAAGACCATTAGAACTATTGAAAGAAACTAATCTAGAATATGCACTTACAACATACCAAGCAGAAAATAAAATACAAAATTATCTATTTCCATCACGAACTGATATCTACATATATCCATCAGACAAACTAAAGTGGCATGAACTGTTAGTACAAAATGGATTAGTAGGTGAAGGAAATATGAGAATTTTAATTGGAGATGATCATGTATTTTACAAATCATTTCAAGTAGATGGTTTCACATTAGTATCAATACCTCAAATAATATTTGATTTGTATAAAGAAGGTAATGTAGGTATTGAGGCAGGAGATATGTTATTAGAAAAGGTGGAGAAAGATGCTTTACGAAAATTATGAGACAGACATATCAAAAAATAATTTAGTTACAGTATTTTCAAAAGTGACAGCACCTCTTTGTTTACTCGGTGGTTGGGCTGTTTACTTGACTGTAAATGTAAATTACAAAAATGACAAAGGAAGAGACTATCATGGTTCAAAAGATATTGATTTAGGATTTCATTTTGAAAAAAATGAATCTAAAGAATCGTTGATAAATTCAGCATTTAATCAATCTATCAAAGCATTAGAAGAAATTGGATTTTACTCAGTTAGTTTTCGATTAGTTCAACACTATCATAGAGAAACCCAAAAGGCACTAACACCAGAACAAGCAAAAAAAGTTCCTCTCTATGACCTATTTGATTTGTATGTAGATCCTATGGTAGATAATATCCCTGACAACATTCATGATGTTTTGGGAGTTACACCTCCAGACGAAAAGCTATTAGGATTAGTATTTGAAAAAGGAGCATTTATTGAAATAGAAGAATTTGGAGTAAAAATTAGACTTCCAAAACCAGAAGTACTCCTTGCTACCAAACTCATATCATTACCAAGAAGAACAAAAGATCATAAAAAATTGAAAGACATTGCTGATATCTATGCTCTAATGTGGTATTCAGGCATAAAACTAGAGGAAATAAAGTCAGAAGTATTGAAATTATTATCTCAAAAAGATGTAGAAAAGGCATTTTCAGGAATTGAGAATTCTGATTATAAAACAGCCTCAGAAGCTATTGGAGTGGAATTAGATGAAATGAAAAATGTGATTAATAGTTTTATAGCGAAAACCAGGCTAAAAAATATGAGCAAAGAAAAAGATGAAGATGTGAATGAAGAGAAATGGAGAATTCCATTTAACATAGGATATGATAAATTTACGTTAATTAACAAAGCACTATATCAACAACAAGCAGATTCTAAACCTGTTTCTGTAAAAAAACTCATTTCACTTACATCATTAAACAGAGCAAGTTTAGGTGTAAATATATCATTTTTAAAATCAGTGGGGATAGTTGAGGAATCAGAATTGCGTAAATACAAACTCACTACTCCTCTTGGAAGAGACTATGGAAAAGCACACTTTTCAGAAGATAAAAAACTACTAAAATCAACATCTCTTCAACTAATCGAAGATTCTCATCTAAGTTCATTATCAGATAAATTAAAACTAAATAAAAATATGGAATTAAAAGATTTTTATTCCTCTATCAAGACACTAGGAAGATTATCTCCAGGTGGAGGAATTAGTGGAATGAGTGCACCATATGCAACTGGTGCAAGAACTTTGTTATTCATATTCAAAGATGCAGGTTTGATTCCAGAATCCATTGAGATAGATGTTTCTGGACAACATATTGTAAAACAATCACAATCTAAAAAACAGACTCTTAAATCAAAATCTAGAAAAACATCAGTTGAACAAACTCCAACCCTTGTTAATGAAACAATTTCCACTTTAGGAAAATTAACTGTACAAGGCGTAGGAACTATTGAAATTAATGATAATGATACATTAGGAATAGCAGAAATGTATTTGAATTTACTTAAGAAGAAAATTCAAAGTAACAAATATTCAGAATCCAATAAAGAACCAGACTCTGCTGAATGAAATATAGAAATTCTATTTTGTATATGGAATAGGTTTGATTGTTTCAGAGTGGAAATAAGACTAATTCTCAATAATTACTCGTGTTTCCAAAAAAATAATGTACCCCCATCATACCATTTTGGATACCAACCTCTTTCTTCTAACCAACTGAAAATTTTTCTGTGAATACCATCAACATACATCGTGTTTACATTCAATTCTCCAAATTTTTTATCCCCTAACCCATGAACGTGGAAAATCACCATATTCTACACTATGATCAAATGGAGAAAGTCCTTTGAATATCCAATCAGTATCTCCACAAGTCCAAATCCCTCCTTTTTCACCATTATAGTCTTCAGAGGTTTTCATAAAGTCTATCTCAGTCACTAATTCTTGCATTCCATTCATGATTTGATTTCTTGTCCACTGTCTCATAGATTAAATGATTTTTTTTCAAACAAAAACTTTTCAGAAAATTTTAGAAACTATTGACAAAGAATATGATCATTCAAATTATAAATTAGCTGTGAACAACGAATCCAAAACTCTTCCAACATCTTGGGAATTTATTAAAATTGGGAGAGTAGAAAAATTTGTTGGTAGTGGAGTAACTCCAAAAGGGGGAAAATCTGTCTATCAAGATCATGGAATTCCTTTTATTAGAAGCCAAAATGTTCACCCTGATGGATTACACCTAGAAAATATAGTATATGTTGACGAAGAATTACATAATTCAATGTATGGAAGTCACATTCAAGATGGTGATGTTTTATTAAACATTACAGGTTGTATCTATAGGAAGATCTACTGTCATTCCAAATAATTTTGGTCTTGCAAATGTAAATCAACATGTTTGCATAATTCGCTGTCATTCAAAAATCTATCCAAAATTTCTTAGTAATTGGCTAAATTCTCCAAAATGTCAAGAATCAATTTTTTCTATGCAACAAGGACAAACTAGAGAAGCACTAAACTACGCACAAATTAGGGAAATATTGTTTCCAATATGTTCTCTTGAAGAACAAAAAGAAATCATATCTAGAATAGAACAAGGTTTTTCACTAATTGAAAACACTGAAAAAATTACTAACTTAATGTTGTCACAACTTGACATTTTAAAATCAAGTATTCTAACTCTAGCATTTGAAGGAAAATTAGTTTCTCAAGATCCAAATGATAAATCAGCAAAAAAATTACTAAAACTAATCAAAGTAAAAAAATAATCTTAGAAAAACTAAACAACAAAAAATCAATGTCTTTTTTACTAAATTTATAGATCTGAACAATTCGTGCTTGAATATGTTTAACAAACTAGACACAATACCTCAATGATTTATAAGACGATTCTCAATTTTTTCACTTTATGGCAAAGGTGTATGATGTACCAGCAGACGTATTGATAGGAAGACTAGCAAATATTCTAAAGAATGAAGATATTCCTGCACCTTCATGGATTCCATTTGTCAAAACTGGAGCTCATGCTGATAAACCACCTCAAGACAGAGAATGGTGGTATGCTAGATGTGCATCATTGATGAGAAAAATTTACCTTAATGGTCCTATTGGAATTAATGAATTAAGAAATGATTATGGTGGTGGTAGACCATCAGGATACGGAGCTGCACACCACAAAGATGCTAGTGGCGCAATTATTCGTAATGCCATTCACGGATTAGAAAAACTTGGTTATGTAGAAAAAGTTGAGAAGAAAGGCCGTATTATTTCCAAACAAGGAATGCAAAAACTAGATAGACTAGCAACAGAAATTCTTAAAGAACTAATTGTAGAAAATCCTCAATTGAAAGTATACTCTTAGATTTAAAATGAGTTTTCCAAATTCGGATGAACCAGAATATCATGGGCATTCTCATAATGATGGAACAGAACCTCATTCTCATGATGGAACAGAACCTCATGAACATTCACATAGTGAGACAGAAATTTCAGCACAAAAAGATCAGATTCTAAAACAAATTCTTACATCAGAAGCTAGATCACGATTAAACAATATCAAAATGGTAAAACCAGAATTATCAAATCTTGTAGAACAATATCTTATCGGAATGGCAACTCAAAGAAAAATTCCAGGTCAGATAACTGATGATCAACTAAAGCAAATATTACTCTCTATTCAGCAACCAAAACGTGATTTTAAGATGAGTAGAAGATGATCCCAATAAAATATAATTATGGGTCATAACTCGGTTTAGTCATGAAAGCCGTTGTATACACTGAATACGCACCAGATGATAATTTTGCTAAAATCCTCAAAGTCCAGGATATAGATGATCCAAAACCAAAAGCAGATGAAGTAGTTTTTGAAGTTAAATCTGCTGCAATAAATTTTAATGATATTTGGGGAATGAGAGGAAATCCAGTTCCTGTTCCATTACCACACGTATCAGGATCTGATGCAGCAGGAGATGTAATTGCAGTAGGTGATGATGTTAAAAATATCAAAGTTGGAGACAAAGTAGTTTCTCATTCTAACATGTCATGCAGAGTTTGTAAAGCATGTACTGATGGTAGAGAATTTGATTGTCTTAAAAGAACTATTTGGGGATTCCAGACTGGTCCAACATGGGGAGCATTTTCTGAGATTACTCATCTACCAGAAGTTAATGTAGCAAAAATTCCAGAAGGACTATCATATGATCAAGCAGCTGCTGCATCAATGACTTTACTGACATCATGGCATATGTTAGTTGGAAGAGCCAAAATTACACCAGGACAAACTGTCCTGATTATGGGTGGTGGTTCTGGAGTAGGCAGCTTTGGTATTCAAATTGCAAAACTATACAATTGTGATGTTATTGCAACAGCAAGTCCAAATAAACTAGATAAATGTCTAGAACTTGGAGCAGATTATGCAGTAGACCATAGAAAAGAAGACTGGCATAAAGAAGTTAGAGCAATTACAAAAGAGATAGCAAAGAAGAAAGGTGAAGCACCAGGAATTGATGTCTCCTTTGATCACATTGGTGAGACGCACTGGAACAAACAACTAACCTTACTCAAATATGGTGCAACCCTTGTTTCATGTGGTGCAACAACTGGATACAATGCCCAAACTGATCTAAGACATGTCTTCTTTAAAGGAACTAATATCTTAGGTTCAACGCAAGGAACCAAAGCTGAATTAGAACAAGGTCTTTACTGGATGGGTCAAGGTAAAATCAAAGCAATAATTGATTCAACCAATACATTTGAAGAAGCAGCAGAGGCTCACACAAAGATGTTAACTGGAAACCTCTTTGGCAAAGTCTTACTGAAGCCAGAGGGCGTTTAGTCATTTAATGACACAGCTTTTTCGTAGTCTCATTTTTGTTCCCGGAAATAATTCAAGATTTCTTGAAAAAGCAAAAAAACTACAGGCTGATATTGTATGTTTTGATCTAGAAGATTCTGTTCCAGATGATGAAAAGGCTAATGCAAGGAAACTAATCAAATCTGCATTAAAATCTCATAAATCATACGAACCTTCAATTTTTGTTCGTACTAATTCTCCATCATCTGGAAAAATTCCTTCTGATCTTAAAGAAGTAGTTCAAACAGGCATTGATGGAATTGTCATTCCCAAAGTAAACAATATCAAAGATTTGAAAAAAATTGAAAAAATTCTATCATTATTAGAAAAGACCAGAAAGCTAAAACCAATTCAAATAATTCCTTCTATCGAGTCTGCGGAAGGTGTGGTTAACACATTCAGTATTGCATCTTTTGGAAAAAGAGTTTCTGCAGTAGTTTTTGGTGTTTTTGATTTGTTAAATGATTTAGGAGTTGAATACACAAAAGAATCAGAAGGAGCCAAGTATTCGAGAGCCAAAATTCCTGTTGATGCACATGCAGCTGGAATTGTAGCAATAGATGCAATTTGGCAAGATCTTAAAGATTCTAATGGATTAGAAAAAGATTGCAAAATTGGCAAAAGCCTTGGGTATTCTGGAAAAAGTATCATACATCCAGATCAAATTCCTGTTGTACACAAATTATTTCATCCAAACAAAAGTGAAATTTTGTGGGCAGAGAAAGTCTGTAAAATCTATCTCAAGTCAACAAAGAAAGGAAAAGGTGCTACAACAGTTGATGGAAAAATGATAGATGAGGTACATTTCAAGCAAGCAAAAGCGCTTCTTGAACTTGTAAAACAATAATTTCCATCTAGTTTAATTCTAGGTTAATACTTCAATAACTGATTTCATACTAGTACTTTTCTCAAACATTTTTTTAGAGATAATTCCAGCAACTATAATTTTTTCTTTTTTAATATCTAGTTTAATTTCTTGAAAAACACATTGAAGCTTAGAAATCTTTTTACTTTCACCAAGTATTTTTCCTGATTCTATAATTAATCCATCAAGTATAAGATTTTCAACTTTTCTATATCCTGAAGTTTTAGGAACTTTAGATTCTTCAAGTATCTGTGGAATTGTATATTCATTTTCTAAAAGAGCTGAAATAATTTTCCTTGTTTCTGCTTCACTAAATAGTTCTAAAAGTATTAACTATAGTTACATGATTACTTATCATCTCTTTTTTTTACTTTAATAATTTTATCAATACAATTTTTTTCAAATCTTTTTACATCTATATGGGAATTTTTTTTAAGTGTATTTGTAAATTTTTGAAAATGTTCAATTGAAAGTTTTATTGACATTCCATGATCTAAAAATAATTCCCGTTCAACTTTCTTTAACGTATCTAAATCCATTTTTTTTAATTTCCTTAGATAGTACATCTGAAATTAATTTATCAATACCTCCCATGTAACAATTCTAAATAATGGAAAATATCAAAGCACTGCTTTTTTTACTATATTTAGAGATGCCTAATGGCAGTGGATTTTATGCTATTAAAAAAATTCAAGGAATTGATCCCAAAGCAAAAATTATTGCAATTACAGCAGATGGAAGTTACTCTATTGAAGAAAAATTAGAAAAGCTTCAGATACCTCTAATTCACAAACCATTCAAAATGGATCAAGTAATTTCTATTATTCATAGTTAAACTGTTCCCATTTTTGGAACTTGTCATAAAATGTTATATTACAAACTTCATATAACTAATGCATGAGTAAACGTGTTACAATTATGATCGACGAAGATCCTGACAAGAAACTCAGACAAGCAAAGCTGATTTCACAAGAACAGTCATCATATAGTTATTCTAGAGTACTGAATGAAACACTTTGCAAGTCTTTAAAATAATCAACAAAAAATATCTTTTTTCAAGAATTTCTCTTAGTAGAATATGTTATAGATAATGAATTTTTATAACATTATAGTGAGATGATTGATCTTCCTGATCCTTCAAATGTAATTACTAGAATGTTTAATTCTGGAAAATATGATGATATGTACAATTATTGCAAAAATTTACTGAAAAAAACCCCTAATGACATGGTTGCACTTCAAAATATTTCCCTATCTCTAATTTATTTAAAAAAATATGAAGAATCTATTGTTTATTGTGATAAAGTTCTAGAAATAAAGAACTCAGATACCTATGCACTAAAAAATAAGATCCATGCTCTTGAAAATTTAAAGCAATATGAACAAGTTCTAAAACTATGTAAACAACTTCTTTCTAAAAATTCTAGAGATACCTGGGCTTTGAACAGTATGGGCTTGTCTCTAAATGAACTAAATCGACATCAAGACGCTCTTGAATATTATGACAAATCTCTTGAAATCGATCTAGATGATGTCACTGCTTTAATGAATAAGGCTATTTCTCTTAGTCATTTGGGTAACTATCAAGATGCAATAGACAATTACGATAAGGCCCAAACTATTGATTCAAGCTTAAAAGAAATACCTCTTGTAAAATCACAATTATTTAAAAAATTAGGTATGGATGATGATGCATTTTTAGCCGCACAAGGTATACTCAACAAGGAAATGGAAAAAATCAAAATGGATGCTAAAAAAAATAAATGTTCTGTTTTTCATCAACTATGTGAGAATGAGTTTGAAGAATATGATTCTAAATAATTTTATACAAAGAATTCTAATAGTTTTCGATGTTCACAGGAATCATTGAAGGTATTGGCAAAGTAGAAAAGATTTCTAAAAATACAAAAAATAAAAGTGCTATTCAAATGACTGTAAATCTAGGAAAACATGTTAAGGGATTAAAAATTGGACAAAGTGTTGCCCTTAATGGCGTTTGTCTTACTGCAACAAAACTATCCAAATCAAGCTGTATTTTTGAAATGATTGAAGAAACTACAAAAAAAACAGATCTTGGAAATCTAAAAGTTGGTGGAATTGTAAACATTGAACGAAGTTTGAAAGCTGGTGATAGATTAGAAGGGCATTTTGTTTTAGGTCATGTTGATGGAGTAGGAATTATTAAAAAAATTATAAAAAAATCTAAAGAAGTTCAAATTTGGTTTGAAGTTCCTAAAAAACTATCAAAATATGTCGTGAAGAAAGGTTCTATTGCTGTAGATGGAATCAGTTTAACGGTTGTTGATATAAAAAATACTCTTGCATCAGTATCATTAATTCCTCACACCATTGAAGTTACAAATTTTCAAACCAAAAAAGTGGGCGACAAAGTTAATATTGAAACTGATATTCTCGGAAAATACATTCTAAAATAAAGCCAATTATCTACAATTTTAGTGGTAATTACTACTTTTTTAGTAAACTTTATAATTAGATTCTAAGAATTTTTGTATATGTATCTAGAACCTGCACTAGAATCTCTAAAACGTGGAGAGTTTGTTTTATTGTTTGATTCAGCTGGACGAGAAAATGAAATTGACATGGTTGTAGCTGCAGAATTTGTTACACCTGAACATGTTGCAAGAATGCGTCAACATGCTGGTGGATTATTATGTATTGCATTAGATCATAATTTTGCAGCATCTCTTGAATTAAGATACATGCATGAAATTCTTTCTGATTCTCCAATATCTAACAAGGAGATGATTATGGGTTTAGCACCTTATGGTGATCATCCAACTTTTTCATTGTCTGTAAATCATTATCAAACTTACACCGGAGTAACTGACAAAGATAGAGCATTAACAATTCAAGAGATGGCAAAAATCTTTAATGTTGAAAACAAACAGAAAAAATTTGCATCATCTTTTAAAACTCCAGGTCATATTCCTTTATTGATAGCATCTAAAGGGTTGCTTGCTGCACGTCAGGGACATACTGAAATGTCTGTTTATTTAACTCAAATAGCCGGATTGACACCAGTTACTGCAATTTGTGAGATGATGGATGCTGAAACATATGCTGCATTATCTGTGGATAAAGCAGAACAATTTGCAAAACAAAATGCAATTCCATTGGTTGATGGAAAAGAACTTTTAGAATACGCCAAGGTGCATTAGTTTTGAATATTGCTGTAGTGGTTTCGGAATTCAATGAAAAAGTGACATCTAGGATGCTTTCTGTAGCTCAAGAAAAAGCAAACTTGATGAAATTAAAAATAACTTATACGTGCAAGGTTCCTGGAGCCTTTGACATACCTATCATTGTAGATGCATTATTGAAGAAAAAAGATGTTGATGGTGTAGTCACTTTAGGCGCGATAATTAAGGGTCAAACAAAGCATGATGAGGTAATTTCCCACGTTGCGGCCAAATCCCTTTCTGACTTGTCCATAAAATACCAAAAACCTGTTTCTCTGGGAATATCTGGTCCTGGAATGCAAGAAAGGCATGCTTATGCTAGAATAAGACCTGTTGCAGAACGTGCAGTTGAAGCTGTTGTGGCAATCTCTAAAGAACTACAGAGGATCCAAAAATGATTCAACTTAGCATCTTGAAAATTAGTGGATATGGTTCTTGGACACTGACATTAGGAAGTGATAGAGAACATGAACTCCAAATGCTTCAAGCATCACTCTACAAAGAAGTGCAGAAATTATTTTCTGAAAAAAATTGCCTAGTTTTTCTTAATCGAGCAGATGAATTTTTTGTAGTCTCAAATGGACTTGAGTTGGATGATCATATTCAAATCCAAAAATCACTAGAAAAATCATTTGATGTACGTTTGACTATCTCAATCGGTTTTGGTCAATCTCCATTTGAAGCAAACTTAAAGGCTCATAACGGAAAGAAAAATGAAACCGTATTAAATAAGGAACATAATATTTTTGGTTTTGTTAATGGTAAATCTGATTCAAAAGTCTCAATCATGCATTTGGATGTAGATGATCTTACTTCAAAGGGACAAACTAGTTCTCCTTATGAAATTTCATCAATAATTTTTGCGTTATATTCAAAAATGTCAAAATTTTTTCTACAAAAAGATTCTCTTACCTTTTTTATGGGCGGTGATAACTTTATGGTAATTGCAAGTGATGATGCAAAAAAATCTGTCCAGAATTTTATTGACATAGTTAAAAGTGATGACAAAATTTCTTTGAATTGTGGAATTGGTAATGCATATACTGCTAGAGAAGCTGTAAAACTAGCCACAAAATCTCTTGACACTATACGAGAAATTCGAGATTCAGGAAAAGAAAAACCTGAAGTTTATGAATTATCATGTTAATTAAAAATCTAAGTGTATTATCAGGTCAAGAATTAGATTTCATTTCAAATACTAATATCAAAATTCAGAATAAAATATTTAAAAAAATTCAACCAAAAATTAGACCAAGTGTTAAAGAAGAATCTATAGATTGTGAAGGTCTTTTATTAATTCCAGGATTCATTAATGCTCACACACACATAGGAGATTCAATTGGAAAAGATGTCACACTAAATAGTTCTGTTGATAAACGAATTCATCCTGTGTTTGGAGCCAAATCAAAAATCCTAAAAAATACATCTCAAGAAAATCTAGCTAATTTTATGAAAAACACATGTCATTCAATGATTCGAAAAGGAATCACCACATTTGTTGATTTTAGAGAAGGTGAATTAGATGGTGTTACTTTACTCAAAAAAGTATTATCTGATATTCCTTTACGTTCAATTATTCTAGGTAGAGTGGAATTTTATCAAAAACCATCTGAAATCAGAAAAAACCAACCTTTTCCTAGAGAAAAAACTGAAGATCTGACAAAACTCATCAAAAAATGCGATGGAATTGGTATAAGTGGTGCAAATGAGAATAGCACATCAGTATTAAATTATTATTCAAAAACGCCAAAACTTAGAGTCATACATTCTTCTGAAACTAAACAAAGTGTTTCTACATCAAAGAAAATCACTGGAAAATCTGAAACAGTTCGGGCTTTATCTCTAAAGCCTCATTTTTTGGTTCATATGACTTATGCTTCTAAAGGTGATCTTTGTGCTGTGGCAAAAAAAACTAGAGGAATTGTAATCTGCCCAAGGGCTAATTCGTCTCTAGCTGAGGGAATTCCAGACATAGAATTGATGCAAAAGGCAGGATGTACATTAGCTTTAGGTACTGATAATGTGATGATTAATTCCCCAGACATGTTTAGAGAAATGGATTTTCTTTGGAAAGCAATTATGGGGATTCATAAAAAAAGAATCGATCCTAAAGAAATTCTTAAAATGGCTACAGTAAATGGAGGAAAACTTTTGAAAAAAAATATTGGAGTAATCGAAACTGGAAAAATTGCAGATTGTATTTTTCTTGACAAGCATGCATTAGATTTGGAACCAATGCATAATCCATATGCATCAATAGTTCATCGAGCATCAGAAACTGCCATTAAAGCAGTAATGATTGGAGGTAAAATCGTATATGGAAAAATCTAGACCTTATGTAATTTTAAGTGCAGCAACATCAGTTGATGGAAAGATTGCAACTCGTACAGGTGATTCAAAACTATCTTCAAAACAAGATAGTGTAAGACTTCATAAACTAAGATCTAAAGTAGATGCAATTCTTGTTGGAAAAAATACAGTTTTACAAGATAATCCTTTGTTAACTGTACGATATACTAGAGGAAAAAATCCAATTAGAATAATTTTAGATTCTAAAGGTACTATACCTAAAAAATCAAAAATCCTACAAACAAGCAATGAGATTCCAACGATCATAGCTGTATCAAAAAGAATTTCTCAATCAAGTCTTGATAAACTACATAAATTTCCTGTAGAGGTAATTATTGCTGGAGAAAATTCTGTAAATATCAAATTATTACTGAAAAAACTTTCAGATAAAAAAATCAAAACAATTCTTGTTGAAGGTGGCGGGACCATTAATTGGGAATTTATTAAACATAATCTTTTTGATGAATTGATTGTTACCATATCTCCATTTTTAATTGGAGGTAATGATGCTATTTCTTTTGTTCAAGGACAGGGTTTTGCAAAAATTTCAAGTTCACCGAAGTTGAATCTCAAATTAATCAAGAGGCTCAAAAATCACCTTGTTTTGCATTATGTTAAGGTGTAAGTTATATACTTAATTTAAAATAAAATTACAAGAAATTGGCAGTAAAAAAGAAAGCTACAACAAAAAGTAAAACAAAAAAGAAAGCTACGATAAAAAGTAAAACTTCAAAAAAGAAGACTACTAAATCAAAAACAAAAAAACTACCATTTGGTGGATATGCAATAAATTTTGCAGGTTGTAAAGAAACTGTAGAACAAGTTTTTGGAAATAAACCAATTCCACCAAGTGAAATGACAAAAAAGATTTGGAAGTTTGTAAAATCAAAAAACCTTTCTAATCGTTAAACCCCACTGGTTAACGAAAAACCGTTAACTAATTTTATCTTTTAATTCTTTTTCTTAAAATAAATTAAGTAATTTTCATTTATAAAAAATCTATTCCACGTAGTGATGATGTGTAAGATTATCATAAAATCTAACTGATTTTATATTTACAAATTCTAACATTCCATATCTTGATAACTCTCTTCCAAATCCACTGTGTTTTATTCCTCCAAATGGAATTCTAGGATCTGAAATTACTACATTGTTAACACTGACAATTCCTGATTCAATTTGTCTAGACATCTTGTCTGCTTTTGCAAGATCTCTTGTCCAAATACTTGCACCCAAACCAAATTCAACATCATTAGCTAATTTGATTGCCTCACTTTCATTCTCCACTATTGTAATTGGTGCTACTGGTCCAAATGTTTCTTCTTTTGCAATTCTCATACCTGATTTAATATTTGTAAGAATTGTTGGTTTATAGAAAAATCCTTTACCATCAATCTTAGAACCCCCCAAAAGAATTTCAGCACCTTTTTCTTTTGCATCATCTACAATTCCAGAAATTGTTTCTAGTCCTTCTTTACTTGAAATTGGCCCGATGTCGGTTTCCATAGACATAGGATCTCCAATTTTAAGTTGAGATGCTTTTTTGATAAATAATTCAATGAATTCTCTTGCAATATTTTTTCCAAGAAAGAATCTTTTTGAAGCTACACAACTTTGGCCACAGTTGATGAATCTACCCTTTACTGCTCCTTCTGCTGCTTTTTCAATAATTGCATCATCTAATACTATGAAAGGATCACTTCCACCTAATTCTAAAACACATTTTTTCAAATGCATTGCAGCTCTTTCACCCACTTTTGCTCCCGCATTTGTACTTCCAGTAAAGGTTACACCATTGACATCAGAGTCAATTAGGTGGTTTGCGGAATCTACGCTTCCTACTACTGTCTGAAAAATTCCATCTGGCACACCTGATTCAGTAAATGCTTTTTCAATTTCAATTCCTGATTGCATAGTTATTCTGGATGGTTTCATTACAATTACATTTCCTCCCATTAAGCATGGAGCTGCAAATCTTAATGCTTGCCAATATGGAAAATTCCAAGGCATAATAGACCCAATTACCCCTAGTGGTTCAAAAGTTAGAAAGCTCTTTCTTGCATCTGTGTTTAATACTTCATCAGAAAGAAAGCTGTCGCCATGATCAGCATAAAATTCTAGTGCCCAAGCACATTTTTCGACTTCTCCAATTGATTCTTTGAGAGGTTTACCCATTTCGGTTGTTGCAACTTTTGCAAGTTTTGTTTTGTTTTTCTTTAGGTATTCTACTACATTGTAAATGTAACTTCTACGTTTTTCATAATCTTTTTTCCATTCTGGAAATGCTCTTTTAGCTTTTCCTACTAATTCATACACTTGATTTTTATCCATTGTAGAAAATGTTGTAATTTCTTCACCAGTAGCTGGATTTACTGTAGTGATTTGAGCCAAGGATATTTCACCCATTTTGCCTATATTTAATCTACTAGTACCATTTTCAGTTCTAATCAGAATATTTGTTGCATATCTTTTTTAATTTCATCAATTTTCTTTGAATATGCTTTTTTAGATTTATCATTCTTTTTTAGGTTTAGAACATTTCCACATGATGGGCATTTGAACATGCCTTCAAGTGCATCTTCAAAGGTCACTCTTGAACAATCTTCATTACCACAATGATAAAAGTCAGAAGCGTTTTCATAATCAAATCTTTGTTGTAATCTTTCTGTTATCTTCTTTTTTTGATTTTCAATAAAATGTTCAACTTCTTCTCTTCTGGTTCTCCATCTATAGACAAACCAACCTTTTCTCTCATCTTTTACTCTAATTCCAGTAATGAGTGACTTTCCAAATAGATCATACAATACTTTTCTTACCATGTTGATTCTAAGGCCTGTAGAACTTGCAATTTCTTCGTCGGTTGCATCTTCTGCTTTTAGAAGAGATCTTGCTACTTTGAGGTATTCATCTCCTCCAATCATTGAAGCAATTCTTACAAAAGGATCTTCGTATTTGTCTACCAACTCTAATCCATCCTAATTTTCTACTATTAATCCCTTGTTTCTTTTACTTGTACATTTTTGCCCTTTTTTGTGGGTATAATCTTCCTTTTTGCATCTGCAAATATCTTCTCAAATTGTTCACCTTTTTGGATACGATCTAAAAGTATTGCAAGTGCACTAATCTCAGAGTGAGGTTGATTACCAACTCCTACATTATAGTCTGCTAATTCATAAATTTCTCTTGGGACTTTTTCAGCACCGACAACCACTAACAGATTTTCTTCTTTTCGAAGTTCTTCTTGTATATCATTAATGCTCTCTCCATACATTGTAAGATGTACAATTCCAAAGTTTTCCTCCTTTTTCTTTTTTACAATGGATCTCCACTTATCAATAAATTCAACCACAAAATTTCCACCCCATGTTTTATTGATCTTTTCTAGAGAATCTTTGATTTCAGGATTGACTTCAGTCATAAAAATTCTCTTTGCACCAAATGCCCTTGAAACTAGTGCAACATGTGTTGTAACTCTATCATCTCTTACGAGACGTTGTCCTATTCTAACTACCTCGATTACCAAATTATTTTTCAACTCCTTCCAAAATATTTTTCTCAAATTTAGGTGAATTTTGACTTTTCATAATATCTTTGATTAATTCTTCAAGCTGGATCACATTCTTTCCTGTTTTTGCAGAAACTGAAACCCATTTTTTATTTTCAGTTAAATCAAGTATGTTGATTTTCTGCTCAATCTCTTCACTTTTTGCCAAATCTGCTTTGTTTAATGCATAGACCAACTTTTCTTTTTCAATTTCTAATTCACCTAACGTTCTCATACAACTAGCAAATTTCTTTTTTAATTCAATTAATGAATCACTAATATCAATTACAACAATTACGATATCTGTATGTCTTAATTCCTCCAATGTTGATTTGAATGCATCTATCATATATGCAGGTAATTTACTGATAAAACCAACTGTATCTGAGATTAAGAATGGTTCTTGATTAATTGTTACTCTTCGTATAGTTGTAGAAAGTGTAGTAAACAGTTCTTTACTCTCCTCTTTTGTTTCTCCTGTCATTTTGTTAAACAATGTTGTTTTTCCTGAAGAAGTATAACCCGCTAATGAGATTATTTTGAATCCCATCCTCTTTCTTCCTTGTCTATGAAGCTCTCTTTGTTTTTCTGCCTTTTCCAGTTTAGATCTTACTGTCTGCATTCTGTGTTTGATATCATTATAGTAAACATCAACCTCAAATTTTCCTATTCCCATAAATCCTGGTTGTTCTCCCATGTTTGAAAGACGAACTTTTTCTTTCGCTCTGGACATCTCATATCTTAATTGAGCTAATTTTACTTGTAATTTTGATTCTGCACTTGATGCTCTACTTTCAAAAATTTCAAGAATTAATGCTTCTCTATCTAAAACTTCTCTATGTAAAGCAGATGCAAGGTTATAGTTTTGGCTTGGTTTTAAAATTTCATCAAATACAATTACATCTGGTCTGAGTTTTTCTGATAATTCTTCTAATTTTTCCAAAATTCCGCCACTAATTCCATATTTTCGTTTTTGTAGAAATTTTGCGGTAATTGTATGAACTACTTGATATCTTGCAGCGTCGCACAATCCTTTGGCTTCATTAATTGCATCTTCTTTATCATACGTGATTAAAATTGCAGACTTCATTCTGATTCGATATTTTTAGTATAATTCACGTTAAAGATTCTACCTGTTTTGATAAATTATTCAGTTTTTTTCAATGTTTTTTCTATATTCATATTTAGCACAATTTCTGCTATATCACTAGCATATTCAGAGACTCTTCTAATATTTTCAGTCATTCTTCTAACTCTGTAAATTTCCTCCTCATTTTTTAGTGATTTTGAAACATCTCTAACTTTTTTCTCATATTTGGAAATTTCATTTGTTTTTTCAATGGTTTTTTCTGCTTGTGTGTAATCTTCTTTGAATAATGCCAGACATGAGTCATCCAAGACCGATAAACAAAATTCATTCATATCTTGGAGTTTTTCTAAAATTTCTTTTTTGACTGGCTTTTTGAACTCGAGAAGATCTTTTGCAATAAATGCTGCATGATCCCCTGCCCTCTCTATATTTTTTACAACTAATCTATATCCAAGACAATTTCTAGCATTTCTAAAACCCATCTCTTTTAACATGTGTTCATTTTGTATTGCTATCTTTAATTGACGAATAATGTAAAATCCAAATCTGTCTACTTCGTCATCAGTATTGATTACTTCTTGAGCCAGATCTAAATTGTTCTCCTTTACTGCTAAAATTGCATCACTAGACATTGATCTAGCCAAGTGAATCATTCTTTTGAATGCTCCATCAACTGATAATTCTAATAAATTTACAAGAACCTGTACTGTAATTCCTCCACTTGAATCAGAAATAATTTCCGAACCCATTAACATCCGCTTAACTGCTTCTTTTACAGTTTTTCTTTGACTGGGACTTAATCTACCATTTTTTGGTTTAACGTTAATAGTCTTGAATCCTAAAAAATACAGAGAAATTAATTTTCTAACAATTGATGATGCTTCCTCTTCAATGCTAATTTCTATCGTTGCATCTTCTTTTTTTTGTATACGAGATTCAAATTTTGGTGGATAAAGTTCTAATGTCGATGATCCTTTTCTAACTATTCTAATTTGGTCTCCTTGTTTTAGACCTAGATCCACTACCCATTGTTTTGGTAATGAAACTATGTATGATGATTTTCCTGTAAATTGAATTTTCCTTGTTTCTCCCCTCTCTTCCATGATCTAAAGAGAAAAAACCAGTCTATATAGTTTGAGACTTCTAATATAGTTAAACATTGAACTAATATTTAGAAAATATCGCCTATGTGTATGGATCAAATCCTAAAGCTTCAGCATTCACTTGATGCGTTATTTGGTAATGGTGTATCAAAATATTTGCCAAAAGATGTTGAAATTACTTTTTCACGAAAAACTGGAAGGATAAGAACTGTTTCACATAAAGGAAGATTACTATGCACTTTGAGAATTGATGGTGGTTTAGCAATTAGCACTTATTTTGCTCAAATTTTACTGAAAAGTAAAGCATTCCGAGAAAACTGTCTTGAGATAAATAAAGACGCTGCTCCGTTTGTCATGGAAGGAAGATCTGTTTTTTGTAAACATGTTGTATGGTGTGGAAAAAAAGTACGTATTTCTGCTGATACTCCAGTATTGTTCAAAAATAAAGTTATTGCAGTTGGTAAGGCTATTCTATCCTGTGAGATGATTTTAGATTTTGATAGAGGCGTAGCCGTTAAGGTCAGAGATAGTTTAAAAAGTCGTAAAGAGGAAATAGAATTATGATGCGAGGAGGAAATCGCGAAATGCGAAGAATGATGGACAAGATGGGTCTTGATATGAGTGAACTCCCAAATGTTCAAGAGGTAATAATAAAGACGGACAAAAAAGAGATTATTATTTCCAAACCATCTGTTACTGAAATGAAAACAAAAGATAGTTCTATTTTTACAGTAACTGCAGACAGTTATGAAGAAAGTGAATTAGAGGTTCCAATTTTCTCAGAAGAAGATATTCAGCTAGTTAGTCAGCAAGCTGGAGTTGATGAAGAAAAAGCTAAAAATGCTTTAGAGGAAGCTAAAGGCGATCTTGCAAGGGCAATATTACTTCTAACTTCAGGATAAAGTCTGATTTTTTCCATTTTTGTTCCTAAAAACTGGTTAAAAATGAATGGTTTGCCAATATGTTTTGAGTCTAAAATTATAATAAAAAAAAGTATTAGGGTTTGAATTATTCCCTATAGTCCGTGAACTTTTTTGGCCCATTCTGCAACACTCTGAAATGTTGTTGTTTATCTTGTATTTTGGTAATACTTTTGACAAATCAGTATCGACAGCTTGTATAACGATTTTTGTACTATCTACATTGTTTAAAGGACAAGTTGCTATTTCATGTCTACCATAAATTCCATATAACGTCATACTAAATTTCACCTCCTTTTTCTTTTAATCCTACAGAAATGTTTGTTAGCGGTCTATCTAGTTCATTAGGAATTACGATTAACAATCCACTATTTTTTCCTATTTCATCACAGGTTCCACTAAAACTCTTCTTATTTTTAGCATAACAACCATCTGTAGTATAAAACTCAAAATTATTTTTGAAATCATGAAAATTATTTTGTTGTACTTTAGATGAAACAAAGTAAACATCAAATCCTACATTATCACTATTGATTTTAACACTATAATCATATGAAGTGTTTTCTTTTGATGTGCATATTGGGATAAATTGAGAATATCCATCTTTAATTTTTAATTCTTGTTCATCCTTGCTATATGATTTGTTCTCAATATCCGGATACATGAGAATCACTGAATTTGAAATTAGTTGTTTTCCTTGAAATAATTCTATCTCATTACGAAGCGTATCTATTACTTTTTTATACAATATTGGCTGCCATATTCTTTGACAATCCCAAGGATTTAGTTCTACATACGATTTGTCTCCAATGTATTGTAATTCATTATAGGTGTGATTATCAACATTCTTCTCAAATTTTGTTTGAGTAGAGTCTATGTTATACCAGGCGTTTGTTATCTCAAAAAGTATGTTCTTTTGATAAACATCCCATTCAGGTTGTAAATGTACATACACTTCATACTTGTTTACTACCTGTTCTGGAGCAGAGACAAACAGAGAATGACCATAAAATGCATTAGTTAGAATTAACAAAAAAGCCACAGCTGGTAAAATTCCAAAATAGATTTTTTTCATTTATTTTCCTCCAAAACAACAAAATAATAATCCACAATATTTTCAGGAAAATTTTTCATCTTTGCATTCAATTTTATCTGAACTGCACTTTGGACACTCTCTACTATTAATCATTGTTGTCATTTCCTTGTCTCCAAAAGTGGTTTTGATAGAATTCCAATAATTACACCAAATACAATATGTCTGGACATGGTCATTGCTGGAACTTCTGGAGCAATATTTACTCCTGTAATACCTGCACCTAATGCAGGCAACATTCCAAACCATACAGTAGTAGCTGTTACAATTACTCCAAAGATTATTCTATGAAGCCATACTCTACCTTTCATTATTTTATTTGAAATTGGGAAGAAAACATAACCAAAGAATAACGTCAAGCCTATACCATTAGCTATATGGAAAAGATTTCCAATGATATGAGCTGATTCGTGTTCTCAATAACTAACATTCCTAGTACAGCTGAAATGTCAAGTGGTACCCACCCGTAATTGCCATATCAACATATGCTGCTATGTAAAACCCAAGAGTTGCTACTAGTCCAGCAATCACTAGACTAGAAAATTTATGATTCTTGTATGCTTGTGTTACATTCATGATAATCTATAAGTAAAATTGATAATATTGACCGCGGAAATGAAATCAATCTAAAATTTCTGATTTGGTAGTGATTTTAGCCTAAATCCAGCTCAAAAATATTCAAAATTTCCAAATTGGAAATCATGATTCTTTTACCAAATTTAGGTATGATCCATGCCTACCAAATGAATGATTTAAGTAATGGAATTGTTGAATTTTGGGTATAATGAGCAGTATGGCTGAATCTAAAGTTACTGGAATAATCAAGTCTTTGAACGCATTAGAAGATGATCTAGATTCCCTAAACGGCAAAGTAGCTGATATGAAAAAACAACTTGCTGTAAAGACTCAAACTGAAATTGATGTATTATTAGAAAAAACTCAAGAAATAGCCACAAAAGAGGCTGAAGTAATCATTAATGCATCAAAAGAAAAGGCAACCACAGAATCTGCCAAAATTACTCAAGAAGGTGAGGCCAAATTATCTGAAATCCAGTCAAAAATTGATGCTAATTTTGATGAAGCAGTAAAACATGTCGTGTCAACTGTTTTGAAAGCATAAATCTAAATCATATATTACATCTAGTCAAATATCGATCCTTTACTGAACGCTCGTATTGGAATTGCAACTACTTATGGTAAACCATACTATAGATTCTCAACCTATCTTAAAATTCTCAACCTATCTTTTGATTCTATACTTCCTGAAGAAATTCTAGATTATTCTGGGCATCTAATTTTTACTACCAAAAAAGAGTCCCCAAAAAACTGTGAAAAACTCTTACTTCATGAAGATATCTTTGAGCATCATCCTACTGTAATTAGAGGTATAATGATGCAAAGACTCAATCCAGATTTTGAAGAAGATCTAATCTTAGGAATTGATCCAGGACAAAGAATTGGTTTGTCGATATTTTACTATGGAAAAGAAATTGAGAGCTCATTTTATTCTTCAGTTGAAAAATTGGTTTTTCATATCATTCAAGTTTTAGGTGGTCTTAGAGCAAAACGAAAAATTATAAAAATTGGAAATGGAAATATGAAAATTGCAAAACAAATTGTAACTGTACTTAATCTAAATTTTTGTTCATCTTTTGAATTAGAATTTGTTGATGAACAAAAAACTAGTCTAAAAATTAAAAATTTCAATCAAAGAGGAAAACGAGACATGCTTTCTGCAAAGTACATCTCACAACGAGAAGGATATAGACACTTTATTCTTCCTTTATCAATGACAGGTTAAATCAAAAATTCCTTTTCAAAAATTTTAACAATTTTTGAAAATTATGTGAGTTTGCCACTTTTTACTCTCATTTTCCTTGTACAATGATAAAAATATGTGGATATAATGAATTTTTTTTGTTTTTTTTGGAAAAAAAATGAAATTTTTAGCTAAACAACTATATTACTACATATTATTTTTTCAAAAAATAAAGTATTCTAAAAAACTATACATATTTATTGATGATTTCTTCGTTTTTTTTGAAACTAATAACTTTGATCGCAAAATAATTTATAATATTTTCATCTTTTTCTGATTTTATTATAGATTTTATCGATCTATTCTTATATAGTTGTGAATTCTATAATAAAATACCAAGATGACATGTAAAGGAATTTGTGTTAGATACAAGGCTCAAAAGCCTGTTGGAACCGGAAGATATGCTTCTGGACAACGTCGATGCCAAATTTGTGAAATTTTCATCAAATGGGAAGGACTTTGGTGTCCATGTTGTGGATATAGATTAAGAACTAAACCACGTAATCTAAAATACAAAGCAAAATTGCGTGCTAGAGTTGAAGCTGATTCTATTGAAGCTAAAGCAGCAGCAGATAGTAAATCACAAGAGATTGAAGTTGATGTAGCAGTAAAAGCTAAATCAAAATCAAAATCTAAAACTGTTAAAGCAATAAAATCAAAAGCAACAAAAAAGGAAAAAACTCCTTGCATACACTGTGAAAAATTGTTTGTTTATGCAGACAAACACGAAAAGAATTGCAAGAAAAATCCAAGTATCAAAACTTCCCAAGAAAGTGAATCAATAGCAATAAAAGCATAAGATTTGTTCATAGCTTATTGAACTCTCCAAGTGGATTTTCCCAGAAAATGGTAAATTTGGAGAGCCGTACTTTTTTTTTACAAATTCAAAAATTTGAGAATGGATATTTTGTTTCTGTCTCAGAGGGTATCAACAAAATAGGTTCTATGGTTGTTTCTTTAGCAACTGGGCCTACTCCAATTACGACAACTGTAATTCCATCTAGGAATGAATCTCTTTTTCTAAAACTTGTTGCTGAACAAATTAGCACTAGGATGAGAGGTATTGCTTTAGTTTCTGCGTTTATTCAAAAAGAACTAGAACCTAATACTGCAAAAGCCTTAATGTTTGAGATAATGGAAATGGTAGATAATGACTGATTTAAGAAATTATATTTCTCTAATAAAAAAGAGTAAAGATCTCAAAATTATAAAAACAAAAGTTTCGACAAAATTTGAAATTGCAGGAATTACTGCAAAAATTGACGGTTCACATGCAATTTTATTTGAAAATATCAAAGAAAGCAATTTTAGTTTAGTTGCTAATTTAGTTGGCACTCGAAAAAGATTTGCTCTGGCAGTTGGAGGTACAGAAAATAATATTCATGAAAAAGTCATTTCAGCAATTAAAAAAGCTAAACAACCAAAAATTATTCCTTCAGGAAAATTCATGGAAAACAAGTCAAAAAATCTCTTTTCCATGCCTATTGTAACTCATTTTGAAAAGGAATCTGGTCCATTTATCACGTCTTCTATTGTTTATGCTAAGAATCCTGAAACTGGAAAACAAAATTCTTCCTTTCATAGATTAATGCCAATTGATAAAACTCATTTTTCCATGAGAATGGTAGAAGGACGTCATCTTCATCGATGTTTTATTGATGCAAAAGAACATGGTGAAGATCTAAAAATTGCAATTACTGTAGGTGTTCATCCTGCAATTTCTATCGCAGGTGCATATCAAGCTGAATGGGGAAAAGATGAAATTGATATTGCAAATTCTCTTTTGGGCGGAAAATTAACTTTGGCAAAACTTCCTTCTACAGGACTGAATGTACCATCAGGTGCTGAAATTGTAATGGAAGGAAAAATTCTTCGTGATAAAACTCATCGTGAATGGATGGTTGAAATGCTTCAAACATATGATCATAAAAGATCTCAACCCGTTTTTGAACTTGAAAATCTATATTTTAGAAATAATCCAATTTTCCATGATGTTCTATCTGGTTATTCAGAGCATAGATTACTAATGGGAATGCCAATTGAATCCAAGTTAAATGGAGAATTAAAGAAAACTTATTCTCAAACACAACAAGTTTCAATGACTAATGGCGGATGCAATTGGTTACATGCTGTTGTACAAATTAAAAAGAAAAGTGAATCTGATCCTAAAAAAATAATTAAAAAAACATTTGCCTCTCATCGCTCTCTAAAACAAGTAACTATAGTTGATGAGGATATTGATCCTAATAGTGCTGAATCAGTAGAATATGCTATGGCTACAAGATTCCAAGCGGATAAAGATTTGATTATAATCAAAAATGTTCGTGGTTCTAGTCTTGATCCTTCTAGTAATCAACAGAAATTACAAACTGCAAAACTGGGTATTGATGCAACCAGATCTCTTTCAAAACGTCCAGAAGGATTTGAAATAGCAAAAATTCCAAAAATCGACAAAATCAAACTAGAGAAATATTTCAAATAATCAAAGTCAACTGATTAAATTAAATTGGATGAATTAAGAAACTATTGAGAGATTAAAAATGTCATCTGAGAATTCCAACATTCGTGAAAAAAGTCCTTCTGAATCACATGCAGAAGTTATTGTTAGGATGTTTCCTACAGATGCAAATCCGGCAGGAAATGTGTTTGGTGGTGAAATTTTAAAACATATTGATATGGTTGCAGGAATTGTAGCTCAACGACATTCTCAGTCAAATGCAGTCACTGTATCTATGGATAGTGTTAATTTTCTAAAACCCATTTTTGTCGGGAATGTTCTCAAACTGAATGCCAGAATAAATTATGTACACAACTCGTCAATGGAGATTGAAGTTAAAGCTGAAGCCGAAGATATTGTCACTGGAATAAGAACCATTACTGGAAATGCTTTTGTTACATTTGTGGCTCTTGACAAAAATGGAAAACCAATGCATGTTCCAAGACTAGCTCTTAAAACAGATGAAGATAGAACCAAGTTTGAAGAAGGTAAAATTAGGATGGAAAAACGATTAAAAAATCGTCAAAAATAACCATTTCTGATTTTCATGGATCCCTTTAAGAATAATGAAAATTGTCTCTAATTAATGTCTGAACAAGAAAAAAACAACGAATGGGATTCATTATGGCAAGAATATACAAAATCTCTTGAAGGCTGGAAATCACTTTTTGAGCAAATGCAAAATGCAAGTAATGACATGCAAGCTAAATTCAATCAAGTCTGGGAAAAAGCAACTACTGAATCTAGTGCCGACACCATGAAATCATTTGGAGAGAATTGGCAAAAAGCAATGACTGATGCAGGAATGAAGTACTTCCAAGAATTTGGAGAGAATTGGCAAAAAGCTCTCAATGATTCTAATGCTTCTGTTTTCAAACAATTTGCTGAAAATTGGCAAAATACTCTAAGTTCATCTGGATTAGAACAAATGCAAGCTTATGGCGAAACGATGAAAAAATTTGCTGAAACTTGGAATTCTATGTGGCCAAGATCACAATAAATTATTTTCAAGTTGTTAATTCTTTAATTTTCTTTCTTGACTCTTCAACTAATCGTCTCATAACTTGAATGTAAATTTCAGATGCATATGCAATTTCAATATCTTCACATTCTTCAAAATCTAGAAATGTAGATGCAATTACTTGGGTTTTTCCTACTTTAGGCTCGTTATTTTTATCTCTTTTACGATTTATGATTTCTAAAAATATTGGTAATTGTCTATTGATTTCAATACTCAACTCTTCTTTTGAGCGTAATTTTTCATTACTCAAATCAACTTTAATCTGTTGATAGATATCATCTTTGTATCTATCTGATGCTCTGATCATGATTTTAATTTTAGGTAGTTTTTCAAATTTATTTTTAAATTGACAAATTTTTTTTATAAAATTTGGATATGGACTTTCATGTTCTTGATTGTATTGTATTGAATACCATTCTGAAAATTTTATTGCATTTTGATCATTTTTCATTTTTGCTTTTTTATCAAAGTTTTTTTGTGAAATCTTTTCTGAAATAAATAATCCAAAATCCCTGTCTCCTTCTTCAAAAATTCCATTAAATGTATCATTTACAGAATTTATGTATTTATTAAAAAAATAATTCACATAGTAAGGCTCAGGCTCATATTGTTTAATCTGTTTTAGATATATCTCACAATTTTCTATTGTTTTTTCAATGTCCATTAGTCTTTGCCAGATTCAGAAGTAGCATATTTTGATTGTGCTTTCAAACTTGTTGCTAATTCTTTGAAAATTTCATTTACACTGACATCAACTAGATTAATGGTAGCGTTTTCTTTTACAATCTGTTTTTCAAATTTTTCTTTAATTGCAAAAGACACTGATGACCAATGTAGAGTTCCTTTCAATTGTTCTTCAACTGTGATATTTGTTGTTGGAAAATTTGCTGGTGCAAATACAATTCCGTTTGTCCACTGCATTGTGGGAATTCCACCACCTGAGGATCTTGTGCTAAATGCTATCTGTTTGACCCAATCATCAAATTTGTATTCAATTACCTCATGAATAATCAATTTTTTCCATGGTTCTACTGAGATTTCCATTTAATCATAGTACTCTTAAACCAATTATAATCTTATTTTTTAGCTCTTGCGTGCTTATTTATTGGAATATATTCACCATTTTTTAGTGGATAAATGGGCTGACTATATTTCTAAGGTTAGTTATGATACTGACCATCTGATCTCTGTTGCCATACGCCATCAAGATACTGAGAAAGGAATTACTGTGGGAGAGCCTGTAGATCGTTTGACCATACATTCTGATATCATAAATGGATTATTTTACATTACAATTTACAGTGGAAAGGAGTCCTGGAAAAAGGGACATAAAATACAAACTTTCTCAATTGGTGGCAATCCATACATCCGAATTGATGAAAACAAAGTAAAATTAGATCATCTTGGTGATTTACCTGAAGGACCAGTTGTAAAATCTGAATCCATTAAAGAATTAGAATTTCAACCAGAACCAACACCAGAACCAACACCCGAACCCCCTTCAAGTCCTAGAGGTTCATTACCAAAAGGATTCACAAAAGAACTTGTTCAAGAACCAGAACCAACACCCGAACCCCCTTCAAGTCCTAGAGGTTTATTACCAAAAGGATTCACAAAAGAACTTGTTCAAGAACCAGAACCAACACCAAAACCAACACCAAAAGAGGAAGAAGCTACTCCTCAACAAATTGCACAATTAGATAATCTACAAAAACAAATAAATGAATTAGAAGATTTACTGTCTGCTCATATTTTATCAGAATCTCAACTAAAAGAGGAAGAAGCTACTCCTCAACAAATTGCACAATTAGATAATCTACAAAAACAAATCAACAAATTAGAAAAAGAAATTAAAAAATCTAAATCTACTCATATAAAGCGTAAAATTGTCAAACCAATACGAAAACAAAATAAAAAACTTGGTGGTTCAACTACTAAAAAAAGTACTTTAAAATCTAATTCTTCACAAGCCTATTGCGCAAGGTGTAAAACAAAAAGAAAAATTAAGAATCCCAAAAAAACTATGAAAAATGGCAGAGCTGCTGTTAAGGGATTTTGTTCTGTTTGTAACTGCAAAGTTTTCCGAGTTGTAAAAATGAAAAAATAATGAAATTTTTCTTAATTTCTAATTTTACAGAATTACATCTGTCTTGATTGCCATGCCTGATTAAATTTTTTGATGGCTTCTTGATATGCCATAATTGAATCATCACCTGATGTTTTAAGAAATTTTTCCCATTGTTCATTGAATTTCTTTATTGATTCAATATTGGTTTCTTTGAAAATACTTTCAATCATCTTTGTTTGTTGTTTGATATATTCAGGACCAATTTCTTCCCATGTTTTCTCCCAACTTGAAGTTACTTTTTTTAATAATTCTGAATCTGATTCTATCGCTTTTTGACATGCATCATTATATGTCATTAAAGTTTCGTTAGTAGCTTTTTGCCATTGTGCAAGAGATTCTTTCCAACCGCTTAATGCAGTATTGTATTCTGTCCAAGCTTTTTCAAATTCTGGTTTTTTTGTAGAAGGTTTTGTTTGTTTTTTTGGTTTAGTAGTTGTTTTTTTGACTGATTTCTTTTTTAGAGTACGTTTTTTCTTGATAGCCATAAAATAGTTTGAAAATAGTAGATGTTAAATCTTTCAATAATTTTCAAGTTTGAAAAAATCTAATAAATTTTTATTGAAATCCTGTTGCTTTGCTAAAATTTGGAAGATATTTTTTGTCCTTATTTTTGAATAATTTGTAGTGCTCCTTGCATAGATTTCTGGTTTCTTTAAAACTAATTTTTACTGTTTCTATTGATTTTAGCTTACATTCTGAAATACTACATTGCAATATGACAAATAATCAATATTTGCTAATAAAACTTTGAAATTATGTTATTACCTTCTGCTAACTTTTTATCATTGCATAATATCGAAAAATTATGAATGATGATGAAAAAGGGAAAAAATTTTTAGAATTAATTGATGATCAAAATAACCTTCAATGGAGTATTGTTGCAAAACTGTCTTCTCTAATTAACTCAAAATGGAATTCAATTGGATTACAAAACGAGCTTACAGAATTAGTAGAAAAGCATTCTAAAATCACAAAAGAGCTTAACAGTCTTGATGATGAAGATACTCTATAATGCAGAGTCTACCATTAATGCAATAAACAATACTGCCAAATATGGACTAGAAAATTTGAACAAAGTCCATGCGGCTTTTTCCATTGGCTTTACTATAACCCATATTGATAATGCCATCATTAATGCACCTGATGCAATTGCAGTCCATAGATATACCTGGCCTACCATTTCTTCACCGCTTTCTGTTGTTATGAAGAATGGGGCAATTGAAAACAATACCATTACAACAGTTGAACCTGCAATCACTCTTGCTGATGTTTTTTCAGACTGTACTGCAGTTAACATTGGAACATTTACTTTGTTATAATCTTCTTTGAAATGTAATGTCAAAGCCCAAATATGCATTGGAATCCAAATAAACACCAATCCTGCCATTGCAAGACCCATCGTCCACAAATCTGACATAGTTACAGCTACCCATCCAATCAACGGAGGAGCACCGCCACATAAACCTCCTAAAATTATGTTTGTCCTTGATCTTCGTTTTAATGCATACGAGTAAACAAGAATATTATTTACCAATGCAAATGCAATGAATGCAGTTGCCCACGCACCTTGTTCTAATGTTGTAGTGAATGAAATCCCAAATGCTAAAACTAGTGATATTCCAGCTAATGCCAATCCAAAATTTCTTGCTTTTACTGCAGGATAGATTCTTTTTGATGGTAGAGGTCTTTCCTTTGTTCTCTCCATTATTGCATCAATATCTCTGTCGTGATAGTTTGTCAAAGTGTTAGCAGCTGCTGAACCTGCTGCAACTGAAAATAACATTAACAGCCATGTTGCTGGAGAAATTTCAATACCATAAATATTGGATGCAGTTAGTGCTGCCCCAAATGCAGTAAAAACTAGTAAATACCAGATCTTTGGCTTTGTTAATTCATAGTATACGGCAACACGAGATTCTGACTTGATTTTTTGCAATGCTAGTCACTATCCTGTGTTGACATATATGGCATTGCCTTAGTTCGTGTTTTCATCTCAATAAATGACTCTGAAGACTGAATTCCTTCAATTCTGCCAATTTTTTCAGAGACTATTTTATGCATTTGCTCTAATGATTTTGAATACATCGTTACCAGTATATCGAATCTACCCGTAACTTCTGCAATCTCTCTAACTCCATCAATCTTGAATAATTCCTCAATTATATGATCGCGCTTTTTTGAATCCATATTAATTCCAGTTAATGCCTTGACTTTGTAGCCAAGTTCAGCATCGTTGACAACAATTGTAAAACGTTCAATTAATTTTCTTTTAACTAATCTTTTGATTCTTGAATATATTACCGAAGAGTTAACATTGATCTTTTTTGATAAACGTGGAACCGATATTGATGCGTCGTTAGCTAATTCTGATAAAATTTGTAAATCTAAATTATCTACTTTTACCATTCAAAACACCTGAGTCGATCTAGATTTCTGGTTCTTATAAAGTTATTATTGTAAAAATTGCAAAAAATATCCTAAATCTTGCCTTTTTTGTATAGCATCTCTGCTAGTAAAACTGCACCTTTTGCTGAACCCATTTTCTTGTTGTGTGAAAACAATATGTATTTGAGTCCATTATCAAACAGTTCCTCTTTTTCAACTCTTCCAATTGTTGTAGTCATTCCATCTCCAACAGATCTTTCCATTCTTGGTTGAGGTCTTGTTGGATCTTCATGAAATGCATAATATTTTTCTGGAGCTGATGGTAACCCTTCAACTGAAATATTTTGATTGTAAGAGTTGTAGAGTTCTTTGGCTTTTGCAGGATCAATATCTTCTGAAGTTTCTACAAAGACAGATTCAGTATGTCCATCAATTACAGGAACTCTAGTACATGTGCAACTAACTTTGATATCTGCATCCTCAATTTTACCGTCTACGAGTTTTCCTAAGATCTTTTTTGTCTCAATTCTGACTTTTCCTTCCTCTTTTGGAATGTATGGTATGATATTATCTGTGATTCCCATTGCTGATACTCCTGATCTTCCACCACCAGAGATTGCCTGCATTGAAGTCATCAACACTTTTTTTACTCCATATTTTTCTAGTAATGGTTTTAGTGTAATTGCTAAACCAGTTGTGGTACAATTTGGCAGTGGTGCTACCCAACCTTTCCAATTGCGGTTTTTCTTTTGAATTTCAAGTAATTCGGCTTGTTCATCGTTTATTCCTGGAATGAGGATCGGAACATCTTCTTCATACCTATATGCAGAACTAGTTGAAATTACTGGCAAGTCTGCTGCCATTTTAGTTTCAATGTCTTTTGCAGCTACTGATTCAACTGCTGAAAATACTAGATCTAATTGTGATACGTCAAGATCATCAATTTTTTTGACAGTCATTGATTTGATATATTCGGGTATTTCTCCACCAACATCCCATGCAATAATCCCGTTTGCATCTTTGATTGCATCTAGGTATTTTTTACCTGCTGAACGTTCAGAAGCTGCAATTTGAGTCACTTGAAACCATGGATGATTGTTCAATGATTGCACAAATTCCTGACCTACAGAACCTGTAACACCAATAATTGCTACTCTTTTCTTATCCATAATTTGATAATTGATCGCTTTCAATTAATAATCGTTTTCTGAATTACCAAAACATACTAAATCGCCTAATTCTATTTGGAACTGTGAGAATACGAACAAAATCATCCATCATTAGACATGTTCCAGTAATACATGGTGGACAAAATTCCATCAAAAACCCTAATTCTCATATTATAGATTTTAGTTCCAATATTACCCCTATTGGAATTCCACTATCTGTAAAGACAAATCTCAAAAAAAATCTAAACAATATTCAAAACTATCCTGATTTTCGTTCATCAACACTAATTTCAAGCCTAAAAAAATACACATGCTTACAGAAATCAAATTTATTAGTTGGAAATGGGGCAATTGAGATAATCTATAATTTCTGTTTTGCACTTTTATCAAACAAAACCAAAGTCTTGATACCTGTTCCAACATTTCAAGAATATGAAACAGCAGCAAAACTCAACAACTGTAAAATTTCATATTTTAAAACAATGAATTTATCTGAAAACATTGATTCATTTATTTCACAAATACCACTAAATGGATGTGTGTTTCTTTGTAATCCAAATAATCCTACTGGTCAACTTTTGTCAAAAAAACAATTGCTCTCAATAATTAAAACTGCAAAAAAATTATCTTCAATTGTATTTGTTGATGAATGTTTTATTGAACTAGTTCCAAAGTCAAACGAATCTATTATATCCTATGTAAAAAAATATGATAATCTTTTTGTTTTACGTTCTTTGACAAAATCTTTTGGATTGCCTGGAATAAGAATTGGATATGCTGCTGCTTCTAAACAAATGATAGAAATTTTGCAAAAAATAAAAATTCCGTGGAGTGTAAACACTCTAGCACAAGATGCAGCAAATATTGCTCTTAAAAATAAATCTCATCTTACAAAATCAAAATTAGTCATTAAAAAAGAATTTAGATATTTAAAAAATGAAATTGCTAAATTAGATGGATTTGAATGTCATGATTCATCTACAAATTTTATTTTAATTAAAACAAAATATGATTCAACAAAACTACAACAAAAATTACTTAAACACAAGATCTTGATTCGTGATTGTAAAAATTTTAGAGGATTAAATAATCATTATATTCGTATTGCTGTAAAGTCTCATAAAGATAATCTAAAACTAGTAAGAGCATTGGAGATAATTACATGAAATCTTTAATGATTCAAGGAACATCTTCTGGTGCTGGAAAGACAACATTAGTTGCAGCTCTATGTAGAATTTTTTCAGACAAAGGTTTTCGCGTAGCGCCATACAAATCACAAAATATGTCAAATTTTGCATATATCACGCCTGACTTTGAAATTTCTCGTGCTCAAGCAATTCAAGCTATTGGTGCTAGATGTGATATTACCTCTGACTTGAATCCAATCTTACTCAAACCATTAGGAAATTACTATAGCATGGTGTATCTAAATGGTAAACGCTACAAGAAAATGCATGCAAAAGACTATTATGAAAAATTTGTTAACTTTGAGGGAATTAAGATTGCATCTAGATCATTGAAAACTTTACAGAAAAATTTTGATTTAATAATTTTAGAAGGTGCAGGTTCTCCTGCTGAAATTAATTTACAAAAATTTGATATTGCAAACATGAAGATGGCACAAAAGGCTAATGCGTCTGTATTACTAATCACTGATATTGACAAAGGAGGATCATTTGCAAGTATTGTTGGAACAATGGCGCTAATTGAAAAAAAATATCAAAAATTAGTAAAAGGTTTTGTTTTTAACAAATTTAGAGGAGATATTGATGTATTAAAACCAGGATTTCAAAAACTCAAAAATATTACAAAGGTACCTGTATTGGGTACTATTCCAATGATGCCATTGAACTTACCTGAGGAGGATTCGCTTAATGCAAAACCCAAAGATATTGCCTGGACTAAGAAAAATATTTCAAAAATTGACAATGAATTAAACAAGTTAGCAAAAACAGTAAAATCAAACATTGATATCAAATCAATTGAGAGGATGTTACAATGATCCTAGAATCTATTCTTATTGTCTGTCTTGCAATATTCTTTGATTTTACATTTGGAGATCCTAAAAATAGATATCATCCAACAGCTTGGATTGGAGGATTAATTGCAAAACTAACACCTATTGCACAAAATAAAAATCAGATTATAGAAAAACTTGGAGGAATTCTTGTTGTTACAATTACTTCAAGTATTGTAATTTTATTGCTTTTAATGTCAAGTATTGGAATATCTTTGATTCCAATTGATTTTGTTTCATTAATTGTATCTGTAATTGTTGGTGGATTGCTACTAAAAACCACCATTGCTATTCGTGGAATGCAAAAACATGCCAAAGCAGTATTGGAGTCACTTGATCAAGACAATCTCGAATTAGCTAGAACAAATCTATCCATGATTGTTAAGAGAAATACCAAGAATTTGGACAAAAATCACGTTATTTCAGGCGTACTTGAAAGTATCAGTGAAAATACTGTAGATGGAATTACCGGACCTCTGTTCTACTTTGCTCTTTTTGGCTTACCTGGAGCATTTGTGTATCGAGTAATTAACACTGCAGATTCAATGATTGGATACAAAACTGATATTTTTAAAAATGTAGGATGGTTTGGAGCAACTTGTGACACAATTTTAAATTATATTCCATCTAGACTCACAGGATTAGTAATGATCATTTCAGCTGCCATCTTACAAAACAATTGGAAGGAATCATATAAGATAATGATTAGAGATGGTAGAAAAACTAAAAGTCCTAATGCAGGATATCCTATGGCTGCGCTTGCAGGTGCTCTTGAAACAAAGTTTGAAAAAATAAATCACTACAAGTTAGGTAATGGCGAAATTATTCTAACAAAAGAACATGTAAACTCTGCACTTACAATGATGAAACTTACTTCAATTCTTTTCTTTGGAATAGTAACCATTCCAATAATTACTGTTTTATCACTGGTCGGATGGTGGATTCATGCTTAAAGAAATTAGCTCTGTTTTTTCTTTTCTGACAATTTTTCCATCATCAAATGCAACCCTAGAAAATATTGCAAAATACATGTATCTTTTTCCTATTGTTGGAATTGCAATTGGATTTTTAGTTGGTTCTTTTGGTTTTGGATTATCTTTTGTTTTAGATCCTTTACTAGTTAGCTTGTTAGTAGTTGCATCTATTGCAATTGTTACTGGAATACATCATGCAGATGGTTTAGCTGATTTTGCTGATGGACTTATGGTAAAGGGAAGCAAAGATAAAAAGCTAAACGCAATGAAAGATCTTTCTACTGGTTCTGCAGGAGTTGTTGCAATTGTTTTGTATCTTATTGGTTTGATAATTACAGTTTCTCTCACAAGTGGATTTGATTTGTTTAGAGCAATTCTGATAAGTGAAATTTTAGCAAAATTCTCAATGGTACTAATGGCAAGTTTGGGAAATTCAGCCTCACCAGGCTCAAATTCTCCTTTTGTAAAGATTATGAAAGATAAGAAAAAACTTGCAGCTGCATTCATCATCATGCTAATTCCAGTAATTGTTATTGGTGAAACTACTGGATTACTAATGCTTGGTGTAACTGTTACCCTAACTCTATTTCTTCTAGCGATATCTACTCGTAGTTTTGGTGGAATTACTGGTGATGTTCTTGGTGCTACTAACGAACTTACAAGATTGGCTTCTCTAATGGTATTTGTATCGATATGATTGGTCTTGTAATGGCAGGTGGTAAAGGCATTCGCATGAATCTAGGTGATGAAAAACTATTACTCCAATACAAAAAACCTGTAATCCTCCATGTCATTGACTCGTTAAAAAATTCAAATTGTTTTTCAAAAATTTTAGCGATTACTAGTTCCAATTCTCCTAAAACAAAAAAGTTACTGCAAGAAAATAATGTTGAAACTTTTGATACTCCTGGAATTGGTTATGTAGAAGATCTAAATTTAGTACTTAAAACTATCAATGATCTAGTTTTAGTTAGTTCTGGAGATTTACCATTATTAGATAAAGAAATCATCCAAAAAGTTGTAACTTACTATAATTCTCAAAATGTTTGGACTAGTATTCTTGTCACAAACAAATTCTTAACTACAATTGGAATTGAATCTGATTATTCTGTAAATTTTGATAATCAAAAATGCCATTATACTGGAATTTCTATAATTAATTCAGAAAAAATTACTTCACTTGAAAATTTAGAAGAAAATTTTGTTATAATTAACGATAAAAGAGTTGCATTTAATCTAAATACAAAGCAAGACTATGATTTACTCAGCACTACCTAAGATTTTACCATTTATCTTAGCTTTTGACCCTGTTGGTTCTGCAATGGTGTTACCACAAGAATTGCATGCAATTACTGTCGATGCATGAGAATAAATTATTTGAAGTTCACCACACTCATCGCAGTTAACTTTTTGAAATTTGCTAGATGGTTTTGGGATTTCAATATGATCTTTTTTCATGCTGCCACCAACTCAAACTTTTTAATTCTAATGCCTGGTTTATTGTATTTCTTTTTACACACAGTACATGTCATAATAGGAGTAACTTTTTTTGTAACTTTGGCTGGTTTTGCTAGTTTTGGGAACTTTTGTCCACCGTATCCATGTTTACGTTCTGCATGTCGGCGTTCGCCTCTAGCTGAACCACGTCTTTTACCAGCCTTGTAAATGGAGACCTTTTGTTCAGTATGTGTTTTACATTTTGGACAATACTTTCTGATCACCTTGGGCATGTTCATATCAACAAAACCTCTCCAACCGTAATTTAAGCATTGAATCTATAATAGATGCAAAATCCAATTAATAACCGTGAATTCAAGCCTAGCAAATTCGATTATCTCTTTGAATTCGGTAGCAATGGGTGACAAAAAAGCCGATCTTATTTTAAAAAACTGTAATTTATTGTCAGTCTATACTAAAGAAATCATTCCAAAAATTCAGATTGCAATAATTGATGATAGGATTGCATATGTTGGTCCAGACGCTGCGCATACAATTGGTCCAAAAACAACAGTCATTGATGTAAATGGCAAATACGTAAGTCCGGGTTTTGCAGATCCTCATTTACATATTGATCAATTTGTTCTACCGTCTGAATTTGCAAAAAAGGCACTTCTTTGTGGTGTTACTTCTCTTTTTTCTGATCCAATTGATATTGTTAGTGTTACAGGTTACAAAGGCTTTCAAGAATTTCTTAAACTTGGAGAAGATTTACCGATAAGAATTTTTCAAGTGGTTCCTGGAGGTCTTCCTGTTGATGCAAAATTTAGCAACAGTAAAACTTTTTCTTTATCGCAGGAAAAAACTGCAATAAAACATCCTCATGTTCTTGGCTTGGGAGAAGTTTTTTCATGGACTAAAGTTACTTTACGTGAACCAAAAACAATGAAATCTCTTTCAACAATGTTAGAGTGTGATTGCATAATTAATGGACATACTGCAGGTATAAGTGAAAAAAAACTCAACGCATATGTTTCATCAGGTATACTCTCTTGTCACGAACCAATTAATTTTGATCAAGTATTAGAAAGATTGCGTCTTGGAATGTGGGTAATGATTAGAGAAGGTTCTATAAGACGTGATTTAAAGGAAATCATTCCTCGTGTTTTGTCTCATGGAACGTACCTTAATCGCCTGATGTTTTGCTCTGATGGTCTTAATCCACTAGATATTACAAAATTTGGTCATATTGATCATTGCATCAGAGAATCAATAAAACTTGGTCTAAAACCAATAGATGCAATTACCATTGCATCAAGGAATAATTTTGACTATTACAATATGAGAAAAGATCTTGGTGGAATTGCACCTGGAAAACTAGCAGATATTCTTGTTTTCAATGATTTGAAATCATTCAAACCAAACAAAGTCTTTGTGGGAGGTAAACTTGTAGTTTCAAATGGAAGTATTGTAACTTCTATCAAGAAAAAAATAATCTCACCTTGGATTAAAAAAACTGTTAAACTAAAAAAATTCTCAAAAAATGATTTTCTTATAAAATCAAAAAAGAAAGATGTTCTTGCAAATACTATCTTTATGCAAACTGAAATCATTACCAAAATTGGTTCAGCTGAACTACATTCAAAAAACGGTCATGTTTCTGCCTCTTTTGATTCTGATATATGGAAAGTTGCAGCATTTGATAGAACTCATGGAACAAATCGACATGCAATTGGATTTCTTGAAAACTTTGGAGCAGATATAGGTGCTTTTGCTTCCACTTGGAGTTTTCATGAAAATGATATGATCGTAATAGGTTCAAATGATTCTGATATGGCAATTGCATCTAATCATATTATTAAAAATCAGGGCGGACTTGTTGTAGTAAAATCTGGCAAAATTCTAGCTTCTTTACCTTTACAATTTGCAGGAATTATTTCCACAGATTCTTTTGAAAAGGTTTCATCAAATTTTCAAAAAATCAATAACTCTATTGTAGACTCAGGATGTAAATTTGCTAGACCTCATCTTATCCCATTATTCTTACCTTTTTTGGCTTTACCATCTGTTAGAATTCTCTCAGGTGGCATTGTTGATGTGAAAAAACGAAATTACATACAGCCGATCAACTAAGTAATGTTAAAAAGGGGGATTTAGGGGATTGATGCAGAATCTATGGCCTCAATTCAACAAGGACCAAATGGACCTGTTTTAGTTCTCAAAGAGAGCGCATTACAGCAAAAAGGTAAAGATGCTCAACAAAACAATATTGCTGCAGCAAAATTAGTTGCAGAATTGGTTAAAAGTAGTCTTGGACCACGAGGTCTTGATAAAATGTTAGTTGATTCTTTAGGTGATGTAACTATTACCAATGATGGTGCTACAATTCTAAAAGAAATTGATGTTCAACATCCAGCAGCTAAAATGATAGTTGAAATCGCTAAAACAGTAGATAATGAAGTAGGTGACGGTACAACTTCATCTGTTGTTTTTGCAGGTGCATTATTAGCCAAAGCAGAAGATCTTCTCAAAAAAGATGTTCATTCTTCAACCATTGTTGAGGGTTATCAAACAGCTGCTGAAAAAACTCTTGAAATTTACTCAGAATTATCAAAGAAAATAAGACCTGATGATAAAGAATCGCTTCTTAAAATTGCAATAACTAGTATGCAATCAAAATTAATTTCTGAAGATAGTGGTATTTTATCAAAAATTGTAGTTGATGCAATTCTTAGTATTGTAACCAAGAAAGGTGATGATTACACTGTTGATCTTGAAAATCTCAAAGTCGAAAAGAAATCTGGTGGTTCAATTCAAGACACGCAAATTGTGAAAGGTATTGTTTTAGATAAAGAAATTGTTCATAGTGGAATGCCTACAAAAATTGAAAAAGCAAAAATTGCATTAATAAATTCAGCATTAGAAATTGAAAAAACTGAAATGAGTTCTGAAATTAGAATTACTGATCCAACTCAAATGCAGATGTTCTTAGAAGAAGAAAATCGAATGCTAAAAACTATGGTTGACAAGTTACATGATGTTGGAGTTAATGTTTTGATTTGTCAAAAAGGAATTGATGACATTGCACAACACTATCTTGCAAAACACGGTATTTTGGCAGTTCGTCGTGTCAAAGAAAGTGATATGATTAAACTTTCTAAAGCCACAGGTGGACGTGTAATTAGCAACCTAGATGATCTTTCAGAAAAAGACCTTGGTTATGCTGATTTGGCTCATCAAAAGAAAGTTGAATCTGATAAATGGGTATTCATTGAAGGATGTAAACATCCACAATCAGTCACTTTACTAATACGTGGTGGTTCTCAACGAGTAATTGATGAAGTTGATCGTTCAATTCATGACTCTTTAATGGTGGTAAAAGATGTAATTGAAAAACCTGAAATTGTTGCAGGCGGAGGTGCACCTGAATCATTTGCAGCCTCACAACTCAAGAACTGGGCAGATAATTTTGATGGCAGAGAACAACTTGCAATCAAAAAATATGCTGAAGCATTAGAAACAATTCCGTTAACTATTGCTGAAAATGCAGGAATGGATCCAATTAATACCATGGCTAATCTTAGAGCAAAACAAAATCAGGGTCGTAAATGGACTGGTATTGATGCTAGAAACACAAAGATTGCTGATATGTTAGCAATTGATGTTGTAGAACCAATTGTAGTCAAAGAACAGATTATCAAATCTGCAACAGAAACAGCATGTATGATTCTTAGAATAGATGACGTAATTGCTGTATCTGGCGGTTCAGGTGGCAGTATGCCTCCAATGGGATAAGTTTTAGTTAAAACTTAAGCCTTCTAATTTTACTAAATTATCATTGTATAAGGTTGGTGTTGATTTAGGTGGTACTAAAATAGAAGCGATTTTACTTGATGAAAATCTAAATGTTTTAGAGAAAAAAAGAGTCTTAACTCCAAAAAATAGTTATCAAGAAATCATCAATGCTATCTCATCTTTGGTCTTAGACATTTCTGTAAACATCTCAGACTTTTCTTTAGGAATTTGTACACCCGGTGCAATTTCTAAACAAACTGGATTAATTAAAAATAGTAATACACAATGCTTGATTGGAAAATCCCTAAAAGAAGATCTAGAAAATAAACTAGAAAAAAAAATATCAATGGAAAATGATGCTAACTGTTTTGCAATGGCTGAATCTAAAATGGGTGCTGCTAGTGGGTTTGGTGTAGTCTTTGGAGTGATAATGGGCACTGGTGTTGGCGGTGGAATTGTAATTGATGGAAAACTTCATCCTGGTAGAACTAACATTGGAGGTGAATGGGGACATCATACGATACATCGCAATGGAAATCCTTGTTATTGTAGCAAAACTGGATGTGTAGAGACTTACATCAGTGGTCCTTCACTGGAAAAACGATGGAAAGAATTAACTGGAAAATTACAATCTCTTTCTGACATTCTTTCAAATATTGATAATGAGATTGGACAAAAATGGAAAAATGAATTTTTAGAAAATTTTGGATATGGTCTTGCTAATGTTATAGATATCTTAGATCCGGATGTAATTGTTTTAGGTGGTGGTTTATCAAATATTGATTTTTTGTATACTGAAGGAAAAGAATCAGTTCACAACAAGGTATTTTCAGACTTGGTTGATACCCCAATTTTGAAAAACAAATTAGGTGATTCTGCTGGGGTTTTTGGTGCGTGTTTATTATGACTGATAAATTCCATTTTGGAATCTATTTGTCAAACAAAATATAGATTATAGATATAACTATCAAAACCTAAAGAGTTTTGAAGAAAATTGATTTCAAAGATAATTCTTGGTTTGCTCTCTGTAATTATCTTATTTCAAGCACATCAAGTTTATGGTGATGAAGAATTACCCATAATTACAATAGATTTTGTTTCTGGAAATATAATTGATTTAGACGAGTCCACAAATGATTAGGGCTGATATTCTAATCCAAAACTATAATCCTCAAGATGGTTATACCTACATGTAAATTACTAGAGTAAGTGATGGAGAAATTACCAAATACACTGAAATTTTACCTAAGGCTATTAGTGGAGAAGAAGATAATTTGTCTCGAGTTCAAATTTTACACTACATTGAACCTGGTCAAAACGATGAAGACTTGATAGGAGATTATATACTTGGAATTCATTCTCAATATGGTTCTAGTGGAGCTGTTGAAGAATTTTCTATTATTAACTAAAGTATGCCAATAATTGCTACTCAGAATGAAGTTGAAGAATCAGTAACACCTGAATAATCAGTAACATCTGAAGAATATGATGATGTTGAAGACAGTATAGAATCAGATAAAATTCCTTCTTGGGTACATGATATTTTTGTTTGGTATGCAAATGAAACTATTTCAGAAAATGAATTACTAGCAGCAATAGAATATCTAATTTCCCAAGGAACTATTAATGTAAATTCTAATTAATTTGTAAACATCAAGAATATTTGTTTTTAATTTCTAAAATCTTGTCAACAATTTTAATTACGTCTGCATCTAATTCTGTGCTAATCAAAATCAATCCTGCCCCTCCAATAGGAATAGTTACTCGATAAATTTTCTCATATTTTGCTAATGCAAAAATAGGCCTTCCAATTTTCCCTGCAGTTTTTTTACGGGTAGACCATCTGTAAATTGCCTGAGATAAAGACAACTCAGTTTCTTCTTTTGATAAATGACTTTTCAACCCTGGCCTCATCTTATCATAAAGTTCACCATAATCATACGCTCCTACATATCTGATTTTTTCATCACATTCTAAAATTTCATTACAAATTTTTTCATATTCCATATTTTTCACTACTGGGGTTCAATTGTTGCAGGGGGTTTACTTGAAATGGTATACGTTACCCATGTAACATCTTCAATTTCATTTGTAATTCTATTACTAATTTTTTCTAAAAGACCATGTGGAAGTCTTGTCCAATCTGCAGTCATTGCATCAATAGAATCTACAACTCGTATCATAACAATGTTTCCATATCTTCTTTCATCACCAACAACACCTACTGCTTTATCGTCTCCAACTGCAGCATATGCTTGCCAAACTTTGTCATACAAGTCAGCCTCCATTAATTCATCTTCGACAATTTTACTTGCTACTTTGGCAATCTGAAGTTTTGTTGGAGTTACTTCTCCTATTATTCTAACAGCTAGTCCTGGACCTGGAAATGGATGTCTCATCAAAAGTTTCTCTGGAACTTTTAGAATTTTTGCTATTTTTCTTACTTCATCTTTGTATAATTCTCTTAGTGGTTCTAAAATTTCTAAATTGAGCCAACCTGGTAATCCTCCTACATTGTGATGAGACTTTATTACAGATGCTGGTCCCTTTGAAACTCCGCTTTCAATTACATCAGGATAAAGTGTACCTTGAGCTAACCATTTGAAAGGGCCATTTTTTTCAGAGAATTCAGTAAAAACACGAATAAACTCCTCACCTACAATTTTTCTTTTTCTTTCAGGATCTTCTACTCCTTTGAGTTTATCAAGAAACTCATCAACTGCATTAACTGCTGTAAAATTTACATCAAAATTGTCTTTGAACATTTTCTCAATTTCTGTTTCTTCGTTTAATCGTAACAAACCATTATTTACAAAAACACATTTGAGTTTATTTCCAAGTGCTTTGTGAATTAGTAATGCCGCTACAGTTGAATCTATACCTCCACTAACTCCACAAAGTACATCTCCTTCTATTTTTGAAATTTTTTCTACAGCTGTATCAATAAAACCCTCCATAGTCCAATCTTGTTTTGCTTTACATACTTTCAAAACAAAATTCTTTAGAATTTCAGTACCTTGTTCTGTATGTACCACTTCAGGATGAAATTGAATTCCATAAATTGATTTTTCCTCTGATGCAATTGCAGCAGCTTTTGCACTTTCTGTATGGCCTATTACTTGAAATCCTGGAGGAATTTCTTCTGCTTCATCACCATGACTCATCCATGCTCTGACTGACTCTCCTACATCACTTAGAAGATCTTTATCATTATCAATTGTAAGTAAGGATGAACCATATTCTTTGTTTGCTCTTTTTATTTTACCACCGTATTTATTTACAATTAATTGATGTCCATAACAAATTCCAAGTAATGGTAAACTCATATCAAAAATTTTATTTTCTGGAACTGGAGCATCTGAATCATAAACACTTGCTGGACCTCCTGAAAAAATTATTCCTTTTGGATTATGTTTTTGTAATTCTTCATAACTAATATCAAAAGGAACAAGTTCTGCATAGACAGAAAATTCTCTAATTCTTCTACAAATCAAATGGCTGTATTGTGACCCAAAATCTAAAACTAGAATTTTATCCATGTCATCCCTTTTTGATATTTTCAAGCATTCGCGTTAATGACCACCCTGCTGTGTTGATTAACTCATTTACTCTTTCTTTTTGCCTATAGTTTTTGATAATAATTTCCCTAATGTCTGCTCCATTCTTGTTTATTATGCAATCAATAATTGATTCTTTTTGGATTTTCCCATTTTCTGCTTCTACAAAATCCTTCTTTTTCATTTCTCCGATAATTCTATCTAAGAAAAATGATTTGAAGGGTGGAGTATCATCGCTAATCTCAATTTCATCATTTAAAACTATGGAAACTTGTTCTGGTGTGACATATGCATTAGCAAGTACTTTACCATCACCTGCTCTTTTAATTGGGATTGAATTCTCTTCAGGTTTTTTTACACTTTCTATTTTGTTTTGAATCTCTACTTTCGTTGTTTCTAACTGTGACGCTTTTGTAAAACTAGAATCCTTCAAGAATAAATCTAAAATTATGATATTTTTTTCTAACATTTCTATGGATTCATGATGTTTGTCAATTTGCCCGATCAAACTTTCCTTCAAAGTAACAATATCTTTTACTTGTTCTTCTGAGAATTTCATAATTTGATAAATGAGGGATGGGTATTAAATGCATTCTAGATAATTATAATATCTACATCTTTGTATGATATTTTTTTAAACCCATTAATTGGCTTTGATGTGGTAAACAATTCTGATTTTGTAATAGTTGATAGCCATTCCAAAAGTGATTTTCCTCTTTGTAATTTCATTAATTTTATTTTCCTTTCTGATTTTTTTGTATTTGAAAATTTTCCAATCCGATCTCCAAAATCCATTCCAAACAAAATAATTTTTTTTGCACCATAATGATTAGCTAGAAAAACTCCCCTATCACCATCTGTAAATCCTCCAAAATTTTGTATTTTACCAAAAGATTTTGATTGAGTTGTTCCAATACAATTTTTAAATTTTTTTGAAAATTCTAGTTTTTCTATATTATCCCCATGTGCATGTACAACAAATATTGATTTTGTTTTAGCAATTTTTTTTAATGTATTTTCGTCTCCATCTAAATCAGTAATGACAATATCTGGAATAATCCCATTTTCTACAAGATGTTTAACTGAACTATCTGCAGCAATTTTTATTGATTTTCTGAAATTTCTCAATTTTGGAATAGCAGTTGATAATGAAGGTCCCGAACCTATCACAAAAACTATTTTACCTTTTACTAAATTGGTAATTTTTTCATTAACATTTGATTTTTTCAGAATTGAGTTCAAAAGTATGGCTGATTCTTTATCCTTTTTTTCACTATACTTGAATTCGTTTAAAATATCTGAATATTTTTCTCTCCAACCTAAAGTCATCATATAACTCAAATTACATTGGTTTTTGATAAATGATGTGACCAGAATTGGAAATGTCGACGTAGGTAGAAAAAATACTGTACGTATAATGAGCATTCTTAACACCAGTCCTGAATCATTTTACAAAAAATCTGTCAATACCGCCAAAACTACCATCAAAAATTCTGTAAAACAGATGGAAAATGATGGTGCAGATTTTATTGATGTTGGAGGTATGTCTACTGCACCTTACCTATCTACGATAGTATCTGAAAAAGTTGAATCAAAAAGAATTCTTGATGCAATTAAAATAATTCAAAATATATCTAATCTTCCAATCTCTGTTGATACTTGTAGGTCTAAAGTTGCTAGAGATGCTTTAGAACAAGGAGTTGAAATAATCAATGATATTTCTGGATTAAAGTATGATAAAAAAATGCAAGAGATTATTTCAAAATTTACACCATCTCTGATTTTGTGTGCATATGATTCCAAAACCATTTCCGGGAATGCTGTAACTACAACCAAAAAATTGCTTAGAGAAAGCTTGAAAATTGCAAAAAAATCAAATATTCCATCTGACAAAATTGTATTAGATCCTGCTATTGGATTTTTTAGAAAAACTGGAAAAGGCCCATTTTTTACAAAAATTAAATCAGATTGGGTAGAAAGAGATCTATCCATAATCAGAAATTTAAATTCTATAAAACAAAATTTTCCAATTTTAATCTCTGTTTCAAACAAATCCTTTCTAGGTAATCTTTTACAAAAAGAAAATCCTTCTGATCGATTATTTGGCTCAATAGCTGCAGAAGCTATATCTGTCATAAATGGTGCTGACATTATTCGTACTCATAATGTTGAGGCAACTAAGAATGCAATTACCATATCTTTGAAACTCTCAAAACGATACAAAGGCTTATAATCAATATTTAACTTTCTTAACAAGGTTTCATTGGAATTCAAAGAAGGATTAACTTTTGACGATGTTCTTCTTGTACCTAAATATTCAGATATTACAAGTAGAAGTCAAACCGATCTGAGTACTAAATTATCTCGAAATATCTCAATTAACATTCCTTTTGTAAGTGCAAATATGGATACTGTTACTGAATCTTCTATGGCTATGGCAATGGCTCGTGCTGGGGGTATAGGAATCATTCACAGATTTTTATCTATTCAAGAACAAGCCAATGAAGTTCTCAAAGTAAAACGTTCAGGAAGTGTGATAATTGAAAATCCTTATTCTATTTCTTCTAACAGGTCTGTTCGAGATGCTTTAGACTATGCAGAAGACAAGGAAATCTCTGGTCTTTTAGTAGTTGATTCTAATTCTAAATTAGTAGGAATAATAACTGAGAGAGATTTACTATTTGCTAATACAAGTAATCATATTCACGATGTTATGACTAAAGATGTTGTAACTGCAAAACCTGGTGTGACATTAGATGAAGCAAAAGAAATTTTACACAAACATAGAATTGAAAAATTACCAATAGTTGATGATTCAGGAATTATCAAAGGATTGATTACAAGTAAGGATATTATAAATAATGCAGACTATCCAAATGCATCCAAAGATAAGAAAGGGCGACCATTAGTTGGAGCAGCAGTTGGTGTAAAAGGTGACTTTTTAGAAAGAAGTGAATCTCTTTTAGAATCAGGAGCTGATATACTTGTTGTTGATATAGCACATGGTCACAGTGAAAATGCACTAAGCACAGTTCGTAATATCAAAAAAGCATTTCCAGACTGTGAATTAATTGCAGGTAATATTGCAACTGCTCAAGGTGCAGAAGATTTGATAAAAGCAGGAGTTGATGCAGTAAAGGTTGGTGTCGGATCTGGTTCAATTTGTATTACTAGAGTAATTACTGGTTCTGGTGTACCCCAATTAACTGCAGTAATGGATTGTGCAAAAATTGGCAAGGATCACGGCATTCCAATAATTTCTGATGGTGGTACTAGAACTTCTGGTGATGCAACAAAAGCGTTGGCTGCTGGTGCATCATCTGTAATGGTAGGTAGTATGCTTGGAGGCACTGATGAATCTCCGGGTACAGTTTTGACTAAAAATGGGAAACGCTTCAAAGTTTATCGTGGAATGGCTTCCCTTGCAGCCTCAATTGGCAGAAAATCAAAGGAAACAGGCTCATTTTCACTTGATGATGATCTCAATGATTACGTTGCAGAAGGAGTTGAGGCAATGGTTCCATACAAAGGAACTGTAACTGACATACTAAAACAACTTACAGGTGGTATACGTTCTGGTTTGAGCTATTGTGGTGCGCATACAATTCCTCAAATGCAAGATAATGCAGAATTTATCAAAATGTCGAGAGCTGGATTTGCAGAAAGTCAACCTCATGATGTTTCTTTGATGTAGTTACTTAAACTTTAGAATTACATTAAGTAAGTTCTTTGTATTTTTCTAACTGCTGAATCATTTCTTCTGCAGAAGGATTTTGTCCTAATCGAATACATGGAATGTCATTTTCATCACATCCATTTTTGTTATCAATTTCTTCAGTAATAAGGATCATCTTGTTCTGTTCAACATACTTGATTATGGAATAATCATATTGTAATTTCAGATTTTTATTTTCTCGTAATTTTCTAACACTATATGCTTCATAGCCATGCTCTATCAATCTCTCTTCTAGTCCTTCATACATTTCATCAAAAAGAATCGATAACATGAATCACATACTATTACTCTGATCTTTTATATAAATAGATCATCTTGTTTCTCAAAACTAAATTTATCTATGTGATCATTTTTCAAAATTGAATAAAAGAGAGAGAGTGGGAAATATTTCCTGAATCAGTGTCTAATCCTATTGAGCAAGCAACATCAACATCATCTTTATTGTATCGTGGACGTACTCCAAGAAAGGATATTTATGAAAAATCAGAACAAACAATTGATGAACTGCTTAAACAACATTCGAATTATCAAACTGGTTCATTATTTGACAAACTTGGTATTACTGGAAAGCTTCGTTATTGTGCAATCGAGAATCTGAGTCAATTATATCGTCTATGGTTTCTCCAACCATCCTCATAATTTACAGGATTCATATTTTTACAAAACTTTCAAAACCGACTTTTATTTAAGAATTAATTTATCTAGCATTTTCAAAGCAGTTTTGATTTGGTAAATTAATTCTAATATAGATCTTAATCTTTCTCACTCGATATGGCTTCTTGAAATCCTGAATTTACGCTCAAGATAGGTTTCTATTTTGCTTTGAATAACTAACTGCACTTTAGATTTGAGCCTCTTTGAGTTACTTAAAGACCGAGTTAATGCCATTATAGGATCGCTGGTAATGTAGTTAATTTTTTAAACAGCATGTAAAATTATTGAATTATGTTATCAAAAAGAACTATCATTGGCTTGATAATTGGAATTGTAATTATGGGAATTGGTGGTGTTTCTTTAATTCAACATATTGGAACAATCACTATTAATGAAAATTATATTGTAGAAGTTGGTGATTCCGCATTCTATACAATCCCTGCTCCTAATCACACACCACAATCCATGAAAATTGTTGGGGACGCTTTTGATCTTAAACTTGAAAGTCCAAGTACTGGCTTGCAGATTCCAAATACAACATCCTACAAAAATGAGCTAAAGTTAGATTGGGTTCATGTAGCAGATGGTGAAACAAAAATCCAGATCCAAAACACTGGAAATACAGAATTAGAAATTACAGGAGTTTTAATTAGAACCTCTGATCCAATCTGGTTTACCTTTGATTTTATGGTAATTATTTCTGGAATGGTAATCATTGGATTTAGTATGGGCTTTACATTAAGAAAACCCAAAGGCTTTTAGCTTAGTTTTGCAGAAGGGTACGAACCTAAAACTTTCATGAAAAGAGTTTCTTGTTTTATTTTATCTAGCATTTCTGAAATCTGTGGATTTTTTTCATGTCCCTCAAAATCTACATAGAAATTATACTCCCACGTATTTGCTTTTGTTGGTCTAGATTCTATCTTTGTAAGATTGACACTATTCTTGTGAAAATTCTCTATAATTCTGTGCAAAGAACCTGGTTCATGTTTAATGGAAAAAATAATTGAAGTTTTATCATTTCCTGTTTTAGGTGATTTTTCTTTTGATAATATCAAAAATCTAGTATAGTTGTTTAGATTATTTGCAATATTTTCAGCAATAATGGGCATATTGTGTATGGTTGATGCCGCTCTACTAGCTATGCATGCACAATTTTTTTTGTTTAATTCTTTGACAATTTTTACACTACCTGCTGTATCATATGCAGGAATTGTTTTCATATTGTGTTGCTCAATGAATTTTCTACATTGTCCTAAAGCTTGCGGATGTGAATAAACAGTATCTATTTCATCCAATTTACCAACTCCAATCAAACAATGTTCAATTCTATGATAAACTTCACCTGTTGCATTTAGAGCTGTTGAGTATAGTAGATCATAACTTTCACCGACACTTCCTTCCAATGAATTTTCTACAGGTAAAATTGCATATTTTGTTTTATCCATAGATGTATTTTCTAAAACATCTGCAAATGTTGCAAGAGGAATAGTTTCAATTTCTTCATTAAAAACTGATCTTGCTGCAGATTCACTATATGCACCTCGTTCACCCTGGAACGAAACATGTTTCATTTTTTAATCTCTCAAATTAAAGAAATCAGTTTTGCCAAAGTTTGATGAAAGTTTTCTTTCATCAATCCATGAACATTCTGTACATTTTATAGCATCACGCATTGGTACAACTTTACCTCCACATTTTCTACATTTTGTGAATAAAACTCCTAAATTGGGTTCACTAATTGTTGCATGAATTGTACCATTAAGATGACTAAGAATTTTCAATGTTACTATATCGTTAACTAGTGCCACGTTTCTTATTCTGATATTTCGTGTTCCACATATGCATTCCACTTTTGATGTAGTAGGTTTTCCATTAATGTAATCCATTGATACAGCAATCATAGATGACATTACTGCTGCAACTGTTCCAATAACAATGTCTCCATCTTTTGGAATTGATAGAAGTTTTGGATGCTTAATGCTTGCAATACGTGTTGTTTTATCAATGTCTTTTTCTCCTACAGTCGCTGCTCTGACCATATTTCCATCATCAAAAGTGTTGTATCCAGCCTCATATTCTTCAATAGATGCTATTTTGTCACCTGGAAATGCTGTATTTTCTGACATGTTGTGATTTTTGCTGTTATGATTATAATTGTTTGTGGTGCGAAAGTCCTGTTAACTTTGTGGGTGTATCTTCTTCGTGTTTACACTGTAAATTCTTAGGGACATTTCATTTTCTCTCAAAATTCTGTAAACTTGGGGACATGAAAATCTGATCAGTATGTGCATTTATCTAGATCGATATAGAATATTTCTTCACTGATTTCGGATTTTACTGATTTAATTATTAAAAAAATGACAGATAAGAGTTCCAGATAACGAAATCACAGAAATAATCATACAAATTAATGCTATTCGTAAATATCTAAATTTTTCACTTTGAATATCTGCTATACTGTAAATATTATCTAAAAAATCTTGTAATATGTTTTCGACAGTCATCATTTGTACCCTTTTTCTATATTCTTCTTTTGTTTGTTGAGTTATAGATTTGTAAAAAATTATACTTTCAAATTGAGTTTTTTGAGTAATTCTAGGAAAGATGACTAGGAATGAGAAAAAAATAGTGGCACTCAGGAACCCTATCGTGGTTATTAATCCAAATATAAGATATTTGTCCAAATTTATTTTCTCAGAAAACACTAAAAGACCCATGATGATTCCTGCTGAACCTAAAATCAATCCTGCCTTTGTGTCTGCAAAATTTATCAGATCTACATTATGTTGGAGGATTGATTTTACAAGTTCAATTTTTTCATCCATTGTATCTTTACTCATTAATTATATCCATTCCAATGTGCACTATAATGATAAAATCTATACTTTTTGTTAGTTGCAATATCCACCCACTCAAAGTCATCTCTATTGTTTTGCATAGTGCAATACGATTGTTCCATTTGAGATAATTCCGAATATACAGAATCACCTAAAAATATTTGATGCTCTCCAGCAAATTCTTCTAATTGTTTTGCTATGCTTACTTCATTACCAACTAAAGTTAATTGATTCATTCCTTGTACACCTACACGTGCAACCCATATGTTCCCATAATCTAATCCAATAGAACATGAAAAACGAGGTAACTTTATTGAGTCAAGATATGCATTTATTGCATAATTAATTTCAGTTAAAATTGTCAATCCACAATCTATTGCGTTTGAAATTGCTTTTTCTTTACTTATTCCCACTCCAAATAAGGCTGTAATTCCATCTCCAACATATTTTTCTATGAATCCATCATAATCTCTGATTACATAAGTTAATTCTGAAAGATAAATGTTAAGAAATCGTAGTTTCTCATCATTAGATAAATTCCCTGTTAGTTTTTTAAAATTATTCATATCGATATGCATTACTACAAGTCCAAATTCTTTGGCTTCCCCTAATCTCATGTCATCAATTTTTGGTATAGTTTTTCCTGATGTAATGTCATCAAATTCTCGATCACAATCAAACTGTTTTACTCTATTTTTGGCTTCAATTATTGTGTTATTATTATTCCATGGCATATGCGTAGAGTAAAACTATGTTCTTAATTAGTATGAGTCATTAGTATTCAATCTTTTAAAAAATTGAAATATGAACTTGTATACAAATTATCAGAAATTGTTTAATGTGTTTAGAGGCCACTCTTAACATGGATACTATTGAAAATAAGAAAGGTCCTAATGGAGAATCCAGCAAAAAGTCAGGTAAACCATCAGGCCGATAGAGCTGGAATTGAGATTAAAGGGGATAACAAATGGTTAACCATAATCCAAAACGCCTCACTCTATAATTAAAATTCTATTAGAATAGTAAAATAGTTATATGATTATTCTGTGTATCAAAATTAACTTGAGTTTGGCTTGTCTTTGCCTGTGATTTGCTATCACAATTAAGACAAAAAATGAAGCCTTATACTCCTATCGGGCATAAGGTAGATTCTTTTTATTTTAAAAAAATTAATGCTACGGTACGCAAGTCTGGTATGCGGGAAGACTTCTAATCTTCTGCCCGATAGGTTCGGGGATTCGAATCCCTCTCGTAGCGAGGGGTTCTGCATGGTTACGTAACGCAATGGTAGAGGCTGCAAATACTACAGTACGATTTGATGAAAGAATGGAATCATTCTATTTCAGAATTACAAAGAGAAGAAAACAAAAGTGGCAGCTGCAAGACCGGATGCTTGCAATAATCCGGGCACATGCTAACTCTGAAAGTGTATCGTACACAAAATCATGAACTGACACAACGAAAGTATAAGATGCAAGGCATATCTGAGATGTCCTGATTCAGCAAAGCACGCTAGGAAGTGTCCTCAGTAGGGTTGGAGACGATTTCGTATGGGAGAATCTTATAGACCACTATTTTTATTACCATTAGATGTTACAGTACAAGTTATTTTATCATCATCACCAGTATCTAGATTATTTTTCCAATGCAGTGGAATTAAATTTGAGATATTATTTGACCCACCTTTTGATTCAGCTTTTATATGATGGATTTCCCAACCAAAATCTGATTGCCTATCTCCATGTGCAGAAAGTTTTATCCATGCTCCACACACATCTTTTCTAAAATCGTTTTTATCATTATTTTTATCTATCTCTCCGTTACACCAGACATCTGTTTTGATATCGTTATTGGACAATATGGTGAATAATGAATTATCATTATTAAGTGTAATACATTTACATCTTAAGATCGTCTTAACTAATTTTCCGTTCTCTTACAATTCTAACGCAATATGATATACCGTGAGATTTATTGGCAAATCTTCCGTTTTTTACTTCATGATCTACCCACTTTAGGAGTTCATAATCTATTGATATGGCTGTCTTGATTTTCGTACACAAAGTTATACCAAATATAACTTAAATGCGGTAAAACTAGGTTATACTTTATGATTAAATTTGTCTTTATTTTGTTAATTACCATTACATTTATTCCAGCATTTGCTGATAGTCATCCAGTTTCAAGGGATTATTTTTATGAATGGAAAGAATGGGCATATGATATATTTGATTGGTATAAAAATCAAATATCAACACTTGAATCTGAAAATGAAAAATTAAAGCTGCAGATTGCACATTATCAAAATGAACCAAATTATAACGATCCTGATTATGATACCCATTCAAAATATCTAACACCAGAACTAATAACACAACAACAAGAACAGATAACACAAGATCAAAATAATGAAGATATGAGAGTTGTTTATTATGATAATGGAAATATTAAACAGATTTTTGATAGTGATGGATTTTTAATTGTTGAGTATTATGAAAGTGGAAGTTTTAAGTCTTATTTTAATGAATTTTATAATGATGAGATAATTAAAAAATATAGTAAAACTGGAATAGAAGAAACATTTGAGAATTATAAACAAGAAAAACAACAAGATGGTTTGTTAGATGGTCAAGCCTTAGATTCTAATGGAAATCTTGTATTACTTACTGCAGAATCTCAATATGCACATCATCTAAAAACATTAGAATTAAATGAAGAAAGAGGTATGGGACCTTTTCATGATGGTTTTAGGTTTGGACCAGATAGTTATTATGACAAATTATGTGAAGATTCAAACAGAAATTGGATAATACCAACCATTGAGTTAGAATTTCCTACATCTCAGACTTTGGGAAATACAGAATACATCTATCATATGCCAAATGAGAATGAAATTGTAGTTGAGGGAAGTGTGATTAAATCAAATGATTATGATAAATATGTTTCAGTCTATTTCAATTTTTTTACTGATGACGAACTGCGTCAAACTGATTTAATTGGAATTACTGTTAGTTCTGGAATAGTTGGCACTGTTTGGAATAGTGATAATCCTAACAATTTTGGAAGAATATTAGATAAAGATGATGGAAGATTTTCTACAAGTTTCAATAAAAATACTATAGATGAGATATTAGGTTCTGATCCTGTTTATGACAAACATGTATCTAGTTTTTATAAAATAACAGTGAATTATGATGATCAATGTGGATTTAAAAAGTTTGATTATGTTAGATACATTGAAGATATAACACCCACAATAAATGAAATACCAACACTAGAACCAAAGGTAACACCAGAAACAACCAAAGACCTAACACGAATAGAGTATGATGATAATGGAAACAAAAAATATTATTATAAAAATAATATTTTGGTTGCAGAGTATTATGAAAATGGAAACTTTAAGGTTCTTTATGATGATAATGGTAATCTAATTAAAAAATATCCAGTATCTAAACAATCAATATATGAGTCAACTCCAACAATAAATGAAATATCAAAAGACCCATCCGAATCAATTGAAGTCAAATATTACAAAATACCATTACCATTTAGTAATGGGAATTTTGCTAATGCACATAGAAGCCATGCAGAAGTAATTACAATTGATGTAAATGTTGCTTGTATAGATGGGAAATCTTCGTGTTTTACTCCAGATAGAACAGTAATACCAGTTGGTGGGGAGGTTATTTTTGTAGTAAATGATGGTTTTGGACATGTCATTGTTCAAGGAACTGATAGGGCTAAACCATATGATGGTGAATTTAGAGTAGATAATTTAGTTAGAGGTGGACAGTTTTCACATGTTTTTGATAATGCAGGAGAATATCCATACTTTTCTCATATACATCCTAATGCAGAAGGTATTGTAATAGTAGAATAACACTACTAACAACATAATTCTTTCAATATCTTTTGGTCTGGTCCCCTCTAGAATGAGAACGTCTACATACACTTTTCAGGGGATCTAGGAGATTCACACTCATGGTAAAGAGCAAATTCACACCTGCAGAAAAATCAAGAATAATTCTTGAATCATTAAACACCAACATTGGAACTGCAGAATTGTGCAGAAAGCACAACATTCATCCGCAGACATTCTACTCTTGGAAAGAAAAGTTTGTGGATGGAGGCAAATCCGCATTAAACAGCAGGATCTGATGACAATACATGCAAGACATTACAAAAAGAAAATGAGACTCTAAAAAGAATTGTAGGTGAGTTGACCATCGTCAATGACACTTTTAAAAAAATGTTGGAGGGACACAAAAGATGATCATTGCAAAGCAACTCACTGCAAAATTGAGTCTGAGAAAATCATTATCATACGTTGGGATATCACACAACAAATGGTACCATACAAAATCCCCCCGAAACATTCCACTAAACAAGACCGTATCCCAAATGGTCCAAAAGATTGGAAATGCCAGGCCAACATATGGAACCCGTAGGATGGCTGCAGCCACAGCAAGGGAGCTTGGATTGCCTGTAAACAGAAAGCAGATTCGCAGAATATTCCACAAGCTAGGCTGGATTGCACCTGCAAAGACCAAAAAAGACATCATGGCATCCAAAAAGAAACTTTTCAAACCGACTGCGCCAAACCAGTTGTGGCAGACAGATATGACATATGTCTGGTGTGGAGTTGATGGTTGGTGTTACTGCTTTAATGTCATAGATACATTTAGCAGAAAATGGATTTCATACATATTTGATGTAACTGCAAGCAAAGATGCTGCAACAGAATCAATCATTCATGCAATTGCAACTTCCAATCCGGATTGTGCCAAACTGATTATACGAACTGACAATGGTTCGCAATATGTAAGCCGAAAGTTCAGAGAAGCAATCCTGCTTTTGGGTGCAAGACAGGAATTCATCTGGCACCATACACCACAACAAAATGGTCATGTCGAATCGTTTCATAAAACGTTAAAGAAGGAATATCTCTGGCCACACGAGTTTGAAAATTTCCAATCAGCACAAGAATTGCCAAGGCATTTGAGGATTACAACGATTCCAGGATTCACTCTGCACTTGGATACATCACGCCAGATGAATTTCTGGAAAAATGGGAGATGAGACATGAATGAGGGTAATTGTATGTAAAATTATGCAAAAAGTGCTCTCATTTAGTGGGGTCCACTCCACCAATTGCTAGTAATTTTTGATGTTGAAGGTGTTTTATATGATGAAGAATATCTCACTATTCTTTCAGAATTGCAAAGAGAAGAAAACAAAGGTGGTAGCTGCAAGACCGGATGCTTGCAATAATCCGGGCACATGCTAACTCTGAAAGTGTATCGTACACAAAATCATGAACTGACACAACGAAAGTATAAGATGCAAGGCATATCTGAGATGTCCTGATTCAGCAAAGCACGCTAGGAAGTGTCCTCAGTAGGGTTGGAGACGATTTCGTATGGGAGAACCGGTGTGAAAGATCTTGGCAAATCATATATCTCCAAAAATTTGAAAAAAATCATGAAAGCCCTTGTATATGATCAATATACTACTGATGATGATTTTTCTAAAATCTTAAAAATCAAAGATATTCCTTCCCCTAAACCAAAACCTGATGAAGTTATTTTCAAAGTAAAAACAGCATCACTCAACTATGATGATATTTGGGGAATGAGAGGTAAACCACTGGCAATTCCATTACCACACATATCTGGAACTGATGCTGCAGGGGAAGTTACTGCAGTTGGTAGTGATGTAAAAACTATCAAAGTTGGTGACAGAGTAGTTTCCCATGGAAATATGTCATGTAGAGTTTGCAAAGCATGTACTGATGGACGAGAATATGATTGTAGAAAACGAACTATTTGGGGTTTTGAAACAGGTCCGCTTTGGGGTGGATATTGTGAAGAAACTCATCTTCCTGAAGTCAATGTTGTGAAAATTCCTGAAAATGTGTCATATGATGCTGCTGCAGCTGCATCAATGACTTTACTGACAGCATGGCACATGCTAATTGGAAGAGCAAAAATTCAACCTGGACAATTAGTTTTGATTATGGGTGGAAGTTCAGGTGTTGGAAATTATGGAATTCAAATCGCAAAACTTTTTGGATGTACTGTAATTGCCACTGCTAGTCCTGATAAGTTGGAAAAATTACTGGACTTGGGAGCTGATTATGCAGTAGATCATAGAAATGATGATTGGCACAAAGAAGTTAGAGCAATTACAAAAAAAATCTCGAAACCTTCTGGTGATATATCTGGAGTTGATGTAATTTTTGAACATATTGGAGGTTCTCACTGGAACAAAGAGCTAACTTTGCTAAATTATGGTGGAACAATTGTTACTACTGGGGCAACAACAGGTTATGATGCAAAGACTGACCTACGTCACATTTTCTTCAAAGGAATCAACATTTTAGGTTCAACTCAAGGAACTAGAGCTGAATTAGAACTTGGTCTCTATTGGATGTCCCAAGGAAAAATAAAATCTGTAATTGATTCAGTGTATTCACTTGAACAGGCAGCAGAGGCTCACACAAAAATGCTGAAAGGCAAAGGACTTTTTGGAAAAATCTTAATGAAACCAGGATCATGATTGATAATGGTAGATCCTAAAATAAATTCAATTTTAGATGAAGGAAATAGATTATTTCTCCAAGGAAAACTAAAAGAAGCAATTGCATATTATGATAAAATTCTAAATGATAATCCGGAACATCTCAGTTCATTAAACAATAAGGGATATGCACTAAGTAAACTCAAAGATTTTGATAATGCCATAAAGTGCTATGATGTGGCTCTTCAGATATGTCCAAACGATCTTTCTGTGTTAGTAAATAAAATCTCAACTATTCGTAAACAAGGAAATTTTGTTAAAGCATTGTCATTATGTGATAAAATTTTAAAGGATTATCCAAAATACAATATTGCCTTATATCACAAAGAACGAATTTTATTTTCTATGAAAAAATTTGATGAATCTATTTTATGCTGTAATAGTATATTGGAAGTTTATCCAAATAATGGTGATGTTTTATTTGATAAATCATGTAACTTCATCATGCTCTCACAAGTTGATGAAGCACTTGTTCTTCTAGAACGTGCAATTATTCAAGGAATTCAATATAAAATCAAAGCAAAAAAATCTAAATCATTTGAAAAATTATTAGATAACTCCAAGTTCAAAAAATTAGTATCGTGATTATAACCAGTGAGGAATTTCTAAATATTCCTCAATACTTTCATTTCGTAAAATTTTGAGAAGTGCATTTGCCTGAGGTGTTGATAATACTGGTTTGTCAAACTGATTGTCTGTAGATATTCTTGGGCATGCTACTTGAATAAAAGCATCAATTCCTTTAAGATTTCTTAATCTTTCATTTGTAATGTCAGTTAGTGCAAATAACTGAACCTCTTTTCCTTCTTTTTCTAATTCTTTTTTAATTTTCAAAGCAAACACTTTGGATAGTTGTCCCTCTTTTAGTCCTATAATTACTCCAAATGATTTTGCTTCAGCTGCTTTGTATATTGCAAGAGTAGCTTTCTTTTTTAATTTCTGAGCAAATTCTGTAATTTCTCTTACTTCATTAAAGTAAGGATCTAAAACATAAGTTGGTAAATTTGTTGATAGAGCAATTCCCGCTGCATGAAAATTACTTTGACCTAAAAATACATAGGCATCAACCTCTTTTTTTAGACTTGATGCAGGATAAAACTCACAACCAAACACTTGACCATCATTCAATTGCCCTTTTCCTTTTCCAATTTTAACTTTAATTCCATTCCCTGTTAAAATTTTTTCAACTTTGTCTATTTGATGTAAATGCTGACTATCTGTAACCAATGAAATTATTTTTCCTTTTAAAATACTTCCACATTTTTTTGCAACACTATCAAATCCTACATCATCAAATGCATCAATTAAAACTAAATTTTTTTCTAGTGATTCAGTATTTATTGTATGTCCAATGTTAAATTGAATTTCTGCTCCAAGAACTTTTGAACCATTTGAATTCAGATCACAAGTTCCCCATGTTGTATCTGCTAAAACATATGCTGGAATCCCAAATTTTTTTGTAATATTTATAGCAGTTTCTTGAACTTTAGGTAAAATCCCATCAGGACCGTTTAATGAAACTGATGCTGGATTTTTATCTTCAATTTCTTTGAAAATTCTCTCTTCATCTATTATTATCAATTTAGCTTGGAATCTAACTTTATTAATTTAAACCAACTGTACTCTCCAACAACTAAAAATGCCTGAGTTGTTCAATTGATTTATGGATGAAACTGTTCTCAATATTGGATTTGATGATACTGATTCTCCTAAAGGAATGTGTACCACATTTCTAGCATACAAAATTGTTGATTTACTTCAAAAACAGGACGCTGAATTTCTTGATTTTCCAAGATTAATTCGATTTAATCCTAATATTCCATGGAAAACTCGTGGTAATGGAGCAGTTTCAATCAGAATAAAGACTAAAAATCCTTCTAAGATAAAAAATCAAATTAAAAATCTTGTTTCAAGATACTCTGATGTTAAAAATGGGGCAAATCCTGGTTTAGTATTTTTTGAAAGTGATGCAATTCCTACTGAGTTTACTAATTTTAGTAACTTAGCTTTGTGGCAATTAATTAATAGAAACAATGCAAAAAAATTTGCCAAAAAAAATGATCTTGAATTTTTCTATCAAGGAAATGGTCAAGGACTTGTTGGTGCAATTGGTGCAATAGGGTATGATTTTCAAGATCATACCTTAGAACTTTTAAGTTATCGTAAAAGAAAAAAATTTGGAAAAGAAAGAAAACTTTCTGCTTCAAGTGTAAAAATTATGCAGGAAAAAACTTTGCCAAATACGTTTAATAGTTTTGATACAAAAAAAGGACGAATTTTAATTACTCCGCATGGCCCTGATCCTGTATTTTATGGTGTTAGAGGTGAAAATGTAAATTCATTATTGTATGCTACAAAAATTCTGAAAAGTGATGAAAAATTAGATGGTTACATGATCTTCAAATCTAATCAAGGAACTGGAGATCATTTGAAAAATGAATTAAATTTTGAAAATATGAAACCTTATGCTTCTGGAAAAATCACCGGAATTGTATCAGATACACCAAAAATTGTCAAAGGCGGACATGTCTTTTTTAAAATTTTCTCTCAAAGTCATGAATTTTGGTGTGCAGTTTACAAACCGACAGGAATCTCATCTGTTGCTCTGAATTTGATTAAAGGAGACAAAATATGTGTCGGTGGAGGAGTTCGAAAGGCATCTAAAAAATTTCCTCGAATCATTAATCTCGAATTTATTGATATCATTCACCTTGAAAAGAATCTTTCAAAATCTAATCCAATTTGCAAAAAATGTAACAAAAACATGAAATCCAAAGGTCAGAATCAAGGATTTCAGTGTATTCGATGTGGAAAAAAAGCTTCTAAAAAAATAACTATTGAAATTTCAAGAAAGATCAGAAAACAACTGTATATTCCAAAAATGTCTGCACATAGACACCTAACAAGACCTTTGCAACGAATTGGAATTTCTAACAAAATCTCAAAATTTGATAAATCTCTTTCATGGTTTTGCGTTTATAGAAACTAAGTAGCGGGGAGTAGATTTGAACTACTGATTTGCGGGTTATGAGCCCGCCGGGATGACCTGACTTCCCCACCCCGCTGATCGATAAAAGATGATCTGCCGTATATACGCTTATCAAATTCTTACTCTGTTAACTATATGTGAATACAAAAAGAAGGAATTCAGATAGCATAGGAAATGAATCTAATTCCAGGGCTCGTAATCCATCGTCCTCAAAGAAACAGATTAGGGTAAAAAAAGACAAGGGCATGTATATTGGCATTGACTTGCACAAGAAATTTCTTCAAGTAGCAACAATGGATAATGACGGAAAGATATTACAAAACATAAAAATTGAGAACACTCATGAATCAATCAAGAAACATTTTACAGACATACCAATTCATGCCAATATTGTCATGGAGTCATCATCAGTTTGGTATGGCACGTATGGATTTCTTACAGATGAATTGGGATACAAAAACGTAAACACTGTCAAACCCATATCTTACAAAAGCAATAGCTGCATCAAAAAAAACAGACAAGATTGATGCCAAGATACTAGCCAGATCTTTTGCGTGGAGGATACATGCTATGTTCCAAACAAAAAAATAGTAAAACATCGTCAACTGGTAAGATACAGAAAAAAACTCATTCAGTGGAGAACCTCTCTCAAAAATTCTGTTCATGGAATTTTGTTACAGGAGGGAATCAAGATATCAGGAGTCACGTTCACTGTAACATACAACAGAAAACTCATGTCACTAGGTGACTGTCGCATAGATGGATTTGTACGACAGATAGACTATCTTAATCTGCAAATTGCAGAGATTGATTCAAGAGTGTATGCTGCTGTAAAGACCAGTCCTGATGCCATGATAATAAAATCAATACCCGGAATTGGTGATTACGCATCACTAGTTATCGCATCAGAAATTACAGATATTAACAGATTCAATGACTCTCACAAGTTATGTGCATATGCCGGAGTCGTACCATCAGTTAGAAACTCTGCAGATTACATCATGGCTGTATAACCAAAAGGGAAAGCATGACACTACGATGGGTTCTTACTCAATGTGTCCATACTCATACAATACATGCCAAGAACAGTGACATTACAAAATTTTACAATCGCATTAAAAAGAAGAGAGGCTCATCAAAAGATGTAGTTGCCGCATCATCCCAGATCCTGCGAGTGATTTACTGGATGCTAAAAGAGAGAATTTGTACAGAATTACAGTTAGGACTGCAAGTCGCGTTATGATTAGTGAGGGACAAGCCTCGGTCAATAACTGCGAATAATCCTAACAAAGGGATGAAGATAGCATTGAGGGACAAGCCTAGTATGGATACATGTCCGTCATCTTTTGATTGAAAACCTTCTCTAGCGAAAGATATGCCTTGGGATGCCAAAAAGTAGGAAATGTATAAAAACAATTCACATGGATAATCTTAGGAACACTTCATCAAAGTGTTCAAAGACCGGAAGGTGATTTGAATAGAAGGCAAAGATTCCAAGATTTGGCATAAAACAAGAGTTTCAAGAGATATTGTGATGAGAATGAAAAGAAAAAATTTACAAGGAGGTAATCATAAAAATGTGGTATTGTGTCTAATGTAGAAGTATATTAGTCCAAAAAGATAAATAGTTTTTTTAGTTAAAATTGTATGGATAAAGATTCTGTATTTAATTTTATTGATAAAATATTAAAAAAAGACAGCATCCAGCCACTTGATTTGTTTTGGGGTAAATATGAGGGAGATGAAGAGGATCTTCTTTGTACTTTTTTTACCTATTTAATGTCAAATTGTGTTATAAGATATGACTCAAAATCCATGGAATATGGAATGTATAAATTTTCAAAACCAGGTAAAGAAATACTTGAAAATAAACAAAAACGGGATATTTTTGTTCTGAACTTTTTAAGACTTTATTATTGTGACGAAAATGTCGAATTATAGGTAGCCAGGAACAGATAAAATATATCTAAAATCATGTTATCACAAAATGAAATTAAGCTAAGATCAGCAAAGTTTTCTGAGGATTGGAAAAGTGCATCTTATGAAAAAGGTGAGACACAGACGTTCAATTATGATAATACCAAAAAAAAACAGAATAGCCAAATCAGTTAAAGTGTCATATACCGTAGCACTTCATCAAACACTAAAAAATCAAGTGTTCTGAGGGAGCATCTTAATCCAGCAACTGTCCTTGTCATTTGATAACCAACAAAACTTGTGAAGACTCAAAATATCATTAATCTCTCTCCAAATCGGTTTATCAATCCAGCATCTAGGGGCAATCTTGATGGAATCGCCCTCATTGACTATGGTTACTTTATCGATTCTCTTTCCAAGATTATTTACAAAGTTAACTTTAGTTCCTGACAGTTTGATCAAATCCTGATACTTGTCTTTACCAAGACTCAAATCAATTCCAGCCACTTCAGCAGGAGTATTACCACCAAGCCCCTGATGTGGTTTTACAAATCAAATCTATATTCCTATAATAATAACAATTTCTCAAGTAATGGTTTATTATACTAAGTTTTTAAAATTTATGAATGGAACCATGGAATTTAGGAATTTTTACAATCATGGCTGTGATGGTTACAGTAATAGGAATCCTATTAGCTTCACGTTTTGTATATCTAGATAATAGATACAGCAACATAATTCGAACCAATGAAATGAAAATACAGGAATTAAATGATGAACGAGATAAGCCCGATTCTGATAATGAAAAAATTATTACAGAACAATTAAGGGTTAGCTTTTCAGTAGGAGAATACATATCTAAACGTGCAGATAATAGAGGAATTGGAATATGGGTTGATATATTTAGTTTGCTCGGAATCATAATATTGGGAATTATAACAACTTTTGGTGTTTTTGATGATTCAATAAGATTTACATTACTTGTTACCTTTTCAATGCTGTTATTTTTAGTGCCATTAGTAAATTTCCTTCGACATGTAAGGTATGTAAATAAATTCAAATCAGATTAGAGAATCTTTTATTCTGCTTTTTGTAGTGTATTTTGGGTATGCATCATAAACCTGCCTTAACAATTCAACGAGTTTCATAGTTTGTAAATATCTAATCTTATTATTAATTTTAATTACTTCATCTGTTGTATTGAAGAATATCTTACGCCATTTGATACGTCCTTTAAGTGTGAGAAAATACTGTTTGAAGCCTCGATCCTTGTCAATCATCTTTTCATCTAATATTCCATTTGTAACACAATTCTTAATATCCTGAGTTAACTGTTCACTATATGGACCAAAACGATGTGGTTTCCAATCCTCATAAAAATTAAAAGATCGATTATAACTTAGGTTTAATTCTGCTAATTCTTTTTGATATTGTTTGAATATTACAAAACCATACTTTTGAAATCTTGTAGCACCTTGTATGACATTATCATTAATTATGAACAATACTCGATCTTCTGGATTTAATGTCAATTCATTATCAGTCATAGATTTCCCATTGGTTGTGTATTAATACCTCATAATAAGGGGTGCTCTCTCATGTCATTGTATTGCCTGTCTCTTTGTTGAAATCAAGGAAATGACACTAAAATGGAATAGAGTACAAATTCTTGAAAGTAATTAATAGGATTTGAAAAGCTTATCTCTTTGTGGATAAAAAAACTCGAATCATTGCAGTTATTGCTGTTGTGATATTTTCTGTTTTTGTTTTAACTTCTCCATCAGATCCTATTCCATTACCATTACCCACTTCAAATTCTGAAAGTGCTTCTGTAAGTATTTTAGCTGAAAACCTTGACAAACCTCGCGCAATTGCTATTTCTGAGGACAGAATTTTTGTTACTGAAAAAGATGGATTCATTAGAGTAATTCAAGACAATAATCTGTTAGAATCACCATTAGCTGTATTTCGTTCTGCCAATGTGTTTGATGGGGGATTGTTAGGTATTGCGCTTCATCCGGATTTTTCAAACAATCATTACATCTATGTATTTTTGACATATGAAGAAAATGGAAATTTGTGGAATAAGATTTTGCAAATAACTGAATCTGAAAATAAATTGCAAGATGCTGAAACTATACTTGATAAAATTCCTGGTTCCACATTTACAAATGGTGGTTTTATAAAATTTGGACCTGATGGAAAACTGTATGTAGGTACTGGAACTGTTTCTGATTCGTCTCATCTTCCGCAAGACCTTGATTCTTTATCTGGAAAAATTTTAAGACTAAATGATGATGGTACCATTCCAGATGATAATCCATTTTCTGATTCCCCAGTATACTCTTTAGGACATAGAAATCCTCAAGGAATGACTTGGGATCATAATGGCAACATGTTTGTAGCCGAATTTGGGCCTGAAAAAAATGATGAAATAAATCTAATTCAAGCAGGAAAAAACTATGGTTGGCCTGAACAACAATGTTCTGGTATTGATAAATATGAAAATGCCATTCTCTGTTATGATCCAAGCATAGAACCAGGCGGTATCTTGTTTTATTCTGGAGATAAACTTGATTTTGAATCTTCATTCATAATGGCTTCTATGAGGGCAACTAATCTTTATCAGCTAGATTTTGAAGAGGGACTAAGCTCTCAGAAATCTATTCTAAGTGGGATTGGCCGTGTTCGTGATGTAGTACAAGGTCCTGATGGAAGTCTTTATGTAATTACTTCAAATACTGATGGAAAAGGTTTTCCAGATAGAATGGATGATAAATTATTGAGGATATTAAAATAAAATGCCAGACTCGTCAATTTCAAAGTTTTTTGAAAAATCAAGAAAAGAAAGATTGGGTATTGTTGCAAATTTTTCAAACCTTTCTGATGAAGAATTAGATATTTTGCAAAGCAACAATGGAGGAATTTCATATGATAAAGCAGATAAAATGGTGGAAAATGCCATTGGTACATTTTCTCTTCCCTTAGGAATTGCAACAAACTTCAAGATTAACGGTAAAGACTACATAATTCCAATGGTAATTGAGGAGCCATCTGTAATTGCAGCAGCATCCAAAGGAGCCAAAATTGCACGAATTAAAGGTGGATTTGAAGTTACAGCAGATGAATCTTATAGCATTGGTCAAATACAAGTGTTAGATGTTGATATTCCCTCTGCAATTCAGCAAATCACTAATTCTTCCAATGAAATTCTTCAACTAGCAAATTCCAAAAGCAATACATTATCTAAAATGAATAAAGGTGCAAAAGAAATCTCTTGTAAAGAAATTGATACGCCCTCCTGCAAAATGCTTATTGTTGAACTCTTAATTGATGTTGGAGATGCGATGGGTGCAAATATTACTAATACAATGTGCGAAGCTGTTTCACCATTAATTCAAAAGATTACAGGTGGACGAACATTACTTCGAATATTATCAAACTATTCGACTAGAAGAATTGCTAAAGCAAAAGCAGTATTTGAAAAAGAAGCTGTTGGAGGAGAAACTGTTGTTGATAATATTATTTTAGCATTTGAATTTGCTGATAATGATGTCTACCGAGCAGTGACTCACAACAAAGGTATCATGAATGGAACCATATCTGTGGCAAATGCAACTGGTCAAGATAGTAGAGCCATTGAAGCTGCAGCAAATGCTTATGCTGCAAAATCTGGCAGATATCGATCTCTTAGTAAATGGAGTAAAGATGGTGATGGTAATTTAGTTGGAACCTTGGAAATTCCATTATCCGTTGGAATTGTAGGTGGAATTGCAAATGTTCATCCAGTTGCCAAAGTTTGCACAAAGATTCTTGGAGTTTTATCAGCACAAGAGCTTGCATGTGTAATGACTGCTACTGGTTTAGCTCAAAATTACAGTGCCATCCGAGCTCTTGCTACTGAAGGAATTCAAAAAGGACACATGCGTCTGCATGCAAGAAATCTTGCTGCAGCAGCAGGAGCTACATCTGAGCAGATAGATGAAATTGTTCAAAAAATGATTGAAGAAAAGAAAATTTCACTTGATAGAGCTAAAGAGTTATTGTCAAAGATGAATAATTAAAATTCTTTAATTGTTTTTAATAATAACTTATCTTTCCAAATTACATGTTCCGGATAACAATTTAACATAAAACCATTTGAAATGAGATAAAATTCCCAATTTTCACATTTATCATCAAATTCATATGGATGTGTATTTTCATTTTCCCAATTAAATCCATTTATAATATCTGAATTGGGGTAACCATGGTTCCCCAAGTTTACAGAATTTTGAGAGAAAATGAAATGTCCCTAAGAATTTAGTGTAATCTTTTATTAAATTTGGCTCAGATGTAAAATAGGATATAGAGATTACAGCTCCAATCATTGTCACACTTATTGTTAGGATTTTTGTAAACTTTACGCTAGAAATTTTAAAGTTAAATTGAGGCTTTTATACAGTACTCTTGGTATCCATAAATGTCTCAAGTACGATTTGCAATTCCTAAAGGAAGTCTAGAGGATGCTACTTTCAAATTATTAGAAAAATCTTGGACCAAAGTTACCCGAAAAAGTAGAACCTATCGAGTTTACCTTGATGATCCAAATATTATTGTCAAGATGCTTCGTCCTCAAGAGATTCCAACTTTAGTTGCAGAAGGATTGTATGATGTAGGTATCACTGGTAAAGATTGGGTAGGTGAAACAAATTCTGATGTTGAACCCATTTTAGATTTAGAGTATGGTAAAATTAGACTAGTGATAGCTTTTCCAGATAAATATAGTTACAAAAATCTTGATGAAATGATTGCAGATTATGGAAAAAAGAAAAAAACACTTCGTATATCTTCAGAATATCTTACTACTGCCTCCAAATTTCTAAAACAATCAAAGTCTTACAAAAAATATTATGGTTCCAAAGATCCTCTAATTGTAACTCCGTGGGTTCGACTAGGAACTAACAAAAATGTCCAAATTCACTTATCATTTGGCGCAACTGAGGCAAAACCTCCTGAGGATGTAGATGCAATAATGGATGTTACTGAAACTGGCACAACTCTAAAACAAAATAAATTAAAAATTGTTGATGAGGTGCTTACATCTACTGCACACTTGATTGTAAACAAGAAATCACTAAAGGATCCAAAAAAACGTGAAAAGATATTTGATATTGTAACTCTTATGAGAGGAGCTGTTTATGGTAAGAAATACCTACACATTTACCTAAATGTCGAAGAGAAAAATCTAAAAAAACTTCTAACACAGATGCCATCTCTCAAAAAACCAACTATTAGTCCACTTAGTGAGAAAGGATGGTATGGAATAAACACAGTCATCAAAAAAGATGAATTTTACAAACTTATTCCAAAACTAAGGAAGATTGCTCAAGGTCTTGTAGTTCATGAACCGCGACAAATACTAGATCTTGAGGAGATTAAACGTGACGAAGAAAATTGATAAAAATAATCAAAGTAACTAATGTTGAAAAATTTGCAGCAAAAATTCTCCCAAAACAGCCTCAAAAAAACAAAAACATAGTTGAATCAATTCTCAAAAATGTCAAAAAAAATGGTGATGAGGCAATTCGAAAATATGAAAAAAAATTCAGTGGTGCAAATATCTCTTCATTACGTTTATCTCAAACAGAAATAAAAAATGCATACTCTAAAGTTTCTAAAACTGAAATTGCTGCATTACGTTTAGCGAAAGCTAGACTTGAAAAAACAGAATCCATAATTAAATCCCTTTTAAAAAATAAGACCATTAACAGTAACGGAATTAAAATTTCCAAAAAATTTGTTCCAATTGAAAGTGTTGGATGTTACATACCAGGTGGATTGGCAAGATATCCAAGCTCTGCAATAATGTCTGTAGTTCCAGCTAAAGTTGCAGGTGTTAAAAGAATTGTGGTTGTGTCCCCTCCAAATTCAAATGGAACAATTTATCCATTAACAATTGTTGCTGCAAATATCTGTGGTGCTAATGAAATTTACAAAACAGGTGGTGCACAGTCAATTGCGGCGTTATCATATGGCACTAAAACCATTACCAAAGTTGACAAAATTGTTGGCCCTGGAGGTACATTTGTTACTACTGCAAAATCTTTGATAAGTGATCAGACTGGAATTGATATGCTTGCAGGTCCTACTGAATTAGGAATTGTTGCAGATAATTCAGCCAACCCAAAATTTGTTGCGTTAGATCTTGTTTCTCAAGCAGAGCACAGCAGTGACACTTTCTGTTATTTGATTACAACTTCTGTAAAACTTGCAAAATCTGTTAACAGTATTATCTCTGCATTAATACCTAAAATTCAAAGAAACAATTTAGTAAAGTCTAGTCTAAAAAATAATGGATTTATTGCAATTTGTAAAACTAAATCTGACATGATAAAACTTGCAAATATCTTGGCACCTGAACACCTGCAAATAATGACAAAAAATCCTGAATCTCTCTCCTCAAAAATTACTACCCCCGGATTGATTTTGCTTGGAAACTATACCCCATCATCTGCTAGTGATTATGTTTTAGGCTCAAATCACATTCTTCCTACTAGCGGATTTGGAAAAATTCGAGGCTCACTTTCAATTTTGGACTTTATCAAGGTAAATACACAAGTTATTTCATCCAAATCTTCATTGTCCAAAATTTCAAAATACCTTGACGTTTTAACAAAAGCTGAAGGGCTTCCTAACCACTATGAAGCAGTTAGAGGTAGATTAAAATGAAAAAAAATTGGTTTGAAGAACAAACAAAGAAACTCTCTTCCATTGGAGGCTATCAGAAACCTGAGCTTAATCAGAATGCACTAAAGCTTGATTCCAATGAAAACTATGTAATCTCAAAACAATTTCAAAATGACATTATATCCTCGGCAAGAAAAAATTCTGACGTAAGAGAATACCCACTTGGTAGTGTAGAACATTTAATCCAGAGAATATCTAAATTTGTTAAAATGCCTTCATCAATGATTGGTGTTGGTAATGGCTCTGATCAAATTTTGGATTTAATACTATCTAATTTTGCATCAAAACAAACCAAAGTTCTTACCTCTAATCCCACTTTTGGTTTTTTTGAAGAACGATGTAAATTATATTCGATTCCTTTGGTTGCAATCCCATTTTCAAATAATATGAAACTAGATATCAAAGATTTCGTCAAACAATCTAAAAATGCAGATATATTGTATCTTGATTCTCCAAACAATCCTACAGGATTTCAATTTTCAAAAAATGAATTACAAAAACTCATCAAATCTTTTGGTGGCCTTGTGATAATTGATGAGGCTTATGGTGAATTTGGTGACTATTCTTTATCAAGTATGGTAAAAACTCAAAAAAATCTAATTATTGTGCAAACTCTTTCAAAATCATTTGGCTTGGCTGGACTTAGACTAGGATATTTTATTGCAAATAAAAAATTCACTAGTACCTTTATGAACATCCTTCAGTATCCATACCCTCTAAGCACCATTACTATTGAATCGGGAATTTTAGCTTTGGACAAATCAAATCTTATGAAAGATGCAGTGACTAACATCAAAATTGAAAGAAAGAGAATTGTTGAGACTTTGCAGAAATATGATGCCTTTGAAGTCTTTGATTCCAAGGCTAATTTTGTGCTATTTGATGCCAAGGGAATCCACAAACGAGTTTATTCAGCACTTGCTGAGCAAGGGATTTCAATCCGAAAATTAGGAAAAATAGGAGATCATGAAGGATGTCTTAGAGTGACAATTGGAACGAAAGAAATGAATTCAAAATTTTTACTAGCTATTCGAGATCTATTGGGATGACTTTAACCAAAAAATCTGAAGGAATCTATATTGATGATTCTGGTATTGATGTTCTAAATAAAATTGATACAATAATTTTTGATTGTGATGGTGTTTTAATTGACATTACAAAATCATATGATCAAGCAATAATTAAAACAACTCAATATGTGTTAGAAAATTTTGCAAAAATCAATGATACAATAACTGTGGATTATAAAATAATTGATGGATTCAAATCAACAGGTGGATTCAATGACGAAGTTGATCTTACATATGCTGCAATAATCTCTCTAGTTGCTGCCAAAAAATTAGAAAAAGATCAAACAAGTTTTATCTTTGATGTGATAAAAAACTCTGATTCGAGTGGTATTTCCTCTGTGGAAAAATATCTAGCAAATCAAGTTGATATTTCTGATATTAAAAAACAATTATCTTATCCTGGTATGCATCATGATAATTCCCTGTATCAGATATTTGATCAACTTTTTTATGGACCTGAATTATATCAAAAGTTATTTAACAACACTTCAAAATTTTCTGAATCAGGTTTAATTGAACAAGATGATGTAATTTTAAATAATTCATTAATTGAAAGACTATCAAAAAAATTTGATTCAAAAATTGCAATAGTAACTGGAAGAGGAAAAGAATCTGCAAGTCATTCATTAAAGACATTATTGGAGAAATTTGACTTGAAAAATTCTACATTTCTTGAAGATGAATCAAGAGAACTTGCAAAACCTAACCCTCAATCACTTTTAGATGCAATTAAAGGAATGAATAGCGTCTCAACTCTGTTTGTTGGAGATTCTATGGAGGATTTTATCATGGCAAAAAAGGCCACTAACTTGGGAAGTAAAACTACTTTTTGCGGAATTATTGGCACAAGTAAGAATCCTCAAGAAAAACTTGAATTATTTCAGCGTAATGACGCTATTCTAGTATTAAATTCTATCAATCAACTTCCAAAGGTATTAAATTTAGAATAAAGCATATTCCATAACCTGTGATAAATATGAAACCACGAAAGGCATCAATCAAGCGAAGTACCAAAGAAACTAGCATTCAAGTATCTGTCAACATGGATGGATCTGGAAAAACAAGCATCAAAACTGGCATCAATTTTCTTGATCACTTGATTGTATCTTTTGGTAAACATGGTATGATGGATCTAAAAGTTGATGCAAAATCAAATGATGGAATTGAACACCATCTTATTGAAGATACTGCAATTACCATAGGACAAGCAATAGATAAAGCATTAAGCTCTAGAAATGGAATTACCCGATTTAGCTATGCATCTGTTCCAATGGATGAGTCTCTTGCTGAAGCTTCAATTGACTTGGTGAAACGTCCATTTTGGAAGTTAACTTTATCAATTAAACAAAGTAAAATTGAAGACATCTCCAAAGAAGATCTTGAACACTTTTTCCAATCGCTACTACAAAATCTGAATTGTTGTGTACACCTTACTGTAAAGTATGGAGACAATGATCACCACAAAGTAGAATCTGCAATAAAGTCACTTGCTGTTGCATTTAGAAATGCATCTATGATAGATAAAAAACAAAAAGGAATTCCAAGTACAAAAGGTTCAATGTAATGGTTAGTGTTGCAATTTTTGATTATGGTGCTGGAAATATTTTCAGCCTCAAGAATTCTCTTGAAAAGGCAGGAGCTTCAGTTGATGTAATAACTGATTTTGATGAACCTAATGAATATTCTGGTTTGTTGCTTCCTGGTGTAGGAAACTTTGATCCTGCCATCAAAAGCATAACCAAATACTCCAACACTGGATTTATGGATTTTGTTAATACTACTCCTGTTCTTGGAATCTGTCTTGGAATGGAGATGTTTTTTGACAAAAGTGAAGAGGGAAAAGAAAAAGGCTTGGGAATAATTGATGGTGACGTGATTGTTCTTCCATCCTCCATGAAAGTACCCCACATGGGATGGAATGATTTAGAAATAAAAAAACCAAGTAAACTTTTAGAAGGAGTTGAAAACGGTTCTTGGGTTTATTTTGTCCACTCGTACAGAGTTAAACCAAATTCTAATGACGTAATTACTGCAGAATCAGATTATGGTCTTAAGGTTCCAGCAGTAGTTGAGAAAGATAACTTTTTTGGAACTCAATTTCACCCAGAAAAATCCGGATCTGTGGGACAAATCATGATAAAGAATTTTCTTGATGTGTGTAAAAAATGAAAATTATTCCTGCAATTGATCTAATGAATGGACAAGTGGTTCGACTTTACAAAGGTGATCCAAAACAGAAAACAGTGTATAGTGATAACCCTGTTGAAACTGCAAAAAAATGGGAAGCAAACGGTGCTGATATGTTGCATATTGTGGATTTGGATGCAACTTTAGGAATAGGTACAAACATTTCAATTATCAAAAAGATACTCGAAAAAGTATCTATCCCTGTTGAAGTTGCTGGAGGTCTACGAGATGAATCATTAATTTTAGATGTTGCTAAAATTTCAAATAGAGTAGTAATTGGAACTTTGGCCTTTAAAGACAAAGAACTTCTTAAAAAACTGCTTTTGTCCTTAGGATCTGAAAAAATTGTAATTTCAGTTGATCATATTGATGGTGAAATAGTAATCAATGGCTGGCAAGATAGAACTGGAATTAAATTAATTGATGCTATCAAAGAATTTCTTGAGATGGGATTTACTGAATTTTTACTGACAAATGTAAGTCGTGATGGTACTATGGACGGTCCTGACTTGGAATTTTTAGAGCAATCTTGTAACTTGGACAAAACTAATGTTATTGCTAGTGGTGGCATTTCAAATATTGTTGATATTAAAGATGTGAAAGAAAAGAATGCGTTTGGAGTAATTCTTGGAAAAGCACTATATGAGAACAAAATTTCAATTGAGGAAGCAAAAAAATTATCATGACTTTAACTAAAAGAATTATCCCATGTCTGGATGTCAAAAATGGTAGAGTTGTTAAAGGATTACATTTTGAATCAATTAAAGATGCAGGTGATCCTGTTGAACTGGCTAAAAAATACAGTAATGAAGGAGCCGATGAGCTTGTATTTTTAGATATTACTGCATCTGATGAACAAAGAGAAACAATCAAAGATTTAGTACGAAAAGTTGCATCAGTAATTGATATTCCATTCACTGTAGGTGGCGGTGTAAAATCAATAGACGATGCAAGAAATATTCTTCTTAATGGAGCTGACAAAGTTGGAATCAATACAGGAGCTATAAAAAACCCAAAAGTGATCACTGAGTTGATGGAATTATTTGGACGTCAATGTATTGTAGTTGCAATTGATGCCAAAAGAAACTATGACATTAAAGACGATGTGACTATTTTTTCAGAAAACAACAAAAAATTTTGGTTTGAAATTTTCATTTATGGTGGCAAACAAGAAACTGGAATTGATGTTATTGAATGGGCAAAAAAAGCAGAACGTCTTGGGGCTGGAGAAATTCTTCTAACCAGTATTGATAAAGATGGTACTAAAGATGGATATGATATTTTACTCACAAAGTCAATTGTTGACTCTGTATCTATTCCTGTAATTGCTTCTGGTGGTTGTGGAAAACCAAGTGATATGGTTGATGTGTTTAAAGAATCTAATGTTGATGCTGCTTTGGCTGCTTCAATTTTTCACTATGAAACTCATGGTGTAAAAGGAGTCAAAACATACCTTAAAGAAAAAGAAATTCCTGTAAGGTTATAAGACCTGTTTTTAATTTTAAAATATGCAAAAAACAATTGATGATATAGATTTTGAGAAAAGTGGCGGCCTAGTTCCAGTGATAGTTCAAGATGCAAACACAAAGGATGTTCTAACTCTAGCTTATACAAACAAAGAATCTTTAGAGCTTGCAAAAAAAACTGGGAACTCTTGGTTTTGGAGTCGTTCAAGAAACAAGCTTTGGATGAAAGGTGAAGAGTCAGGAAACACTCAAAAAATTAAAGAAATTTTAGTTGACTGTGATTCTGATGCAATTATTTATCTTGTTGAACCGTCTGGACCTGCTTGTCATCTAGGTGAGAATGTTTGCTTTCATAACAATTTAGAAAAATAAGTTAACATACGGGTTCAAACTTGTCTTCAGTTCCTGGAAGAAAGTCTTTAGTTATTTTAAATTCTAAATTTGGATAATCTGTTCCTCTAAATACAACTTTCCAATCTCCAACTAAATCACCTACAGTACAAAGTCCTTTAACTCTTGAAAGTGATGGTGGAAAATAATAATTGAATGATGATTTAATGCTGCCATCAAACGGGATAGTAAGATAAACTGAATAATGTGTACTATTTAATGGTCTAAGAAAAGCAATCTGTCCTTTTTCTTCAGGACCTAATGCTCCAATTCTTACAAAAACTTTTTCTCCTAAAATGTATTCACTACGATCAATTTGGAATGGTCCTGAAGTTATCCATTCGGCTGGTTTTGGTGAATATTTATTTTCTAAATTTGCTTTTTCAATCTCATCCAACTTTTTTTGAATTTCTGATGTAATCTCCTCACTTGGTGTTAATTTCCCATCTAGAGCATTTTCTACTTCCATTTTATTATCTTCTTGATTACTTGTTGCAATTATCCCTACAATTACAATTATTATTCCAACTACAATTGGAATTGCAACTTTACTATTTCTCACAACAATATTTTTTCAAAAATCACTAAAAACCTTACTGATGAATATAGAAATATCTGACAAATGGGCACAACAATAAATCTGAACGAAGTCATACTATCCTATTAATGAATAATAGTAAACAGCGATCATCTTTTATGGATCATGCGATCTATACTATGATCCAGATGAACTATAGTCCTGAGATTCATATAGGTGTGGATTCCCTGTGAGTGTGAAGAAAATGAGTACCACTAAAAGTCTATTACCATCAAACGCAACTTACATGATTTCTCCATTATCTAAAGGATATATGGCAAAATGTGAAATAAGACCCGAAATTTCTGTTTATGGTGATACTAGAACTGAAGCACTTGAAAAAATCGAGTCGGCTATTACAGAATATGAAAAGATATTCAAATAGTGCAAAATAATATACCTTACAATACTTGATTCTATAACCTTGACACAATATGTTCGTGATAGAATACTTTTGGTTCTAGAACATGTAGGGATATACTGTGTTAAGCGGCAACACTGATGCTCCTGTATATTATTTACAACATAAACACTCAGGCAATATATTGTTGCTAGACAAAGAACCTGATAAATTTCCTGCTGATTACGTGCAAAGTAAAATTAAAACAACAGGTATGAATTTTTCTGTATTCCAATATCTTTATGAAGAATCTAAAGAAAAACATTACAAATTAATTTTAACACAAAGTGATAAAGATACTTTAATTAATTTATTAAAAGGAAGAGACATTCCAGAAAAACATTCAAAAATAAAATTAATTATTTAACACATCTAAAAATCTAATATAACTTTTACAATTCTTTAATTTTTTACAATCAAGCTTTCTTACATATCTTGGTAAATTTCTCTTTTCATATCTTTCTTTATGTTTTAACACTTTAGCTGGTTTATCGTTATATTTTAAATCTAATACATGACAAATCCATTCTTCTATTTCATGATCAAACAAATGAATTTTTAATTTATTATGATATTCTTGTTTTATTTTTCTATACAACTCACCATTAACTTTGGTGACATCTTGCCCATGTGCATCTAATATCAACAATACAAAATCATCATTGCTCTTAATGAAATTTCCAATTAATTTATTTAGTTTGGGTATATTTCTAGTACACGATATAAATTTACGAGGAGTTGGTATATTGTGTAATGCTCTCTCTTCTTTCTTTTTGATAAAAAACTCAGGCCAAAAATATTCACCATATGCATCTTCAACAAGACAGGAAAACGTCATAGATTTCCATCAAAATATGTGTCGCTAAAAGTCATATTGATATCAACTAATTGTTTTGTTAATTCTTCAATATTTTCAACATGCCTAAAACTACTAGATGAACCAACACGTTCAGCAAGTATAATGTCACCAAGATCACATGCATTCATTACTTGTGGTGAATGTGTGGTCATAAACACAATAGTATCTTCACAATTATTGCATTCATCTATAATATAGCGGATTATATCATAATGCAGTGAGTTTTCAATCTCATCAATTAGTAATATTTTGGGCTTGGTATGTAGTGCTGCTAAAATAAAAATTAGTTTCAATAATCCATCTGGAAGATTTTTTGGTACATATGTTCTCCCATCATGTGTTACAATTAATGTGATTATGCCTTCTTGATTAAGATTAAAACCTAATTCCCATCCTGGAAATAATGTTTGTATTGCATTTTCAATAATACTTGGAAATCTATTATTGTTTTGTTTAAACCAATTATATAACAAATTAATCAAACCATTGCCATCTTCTTCTAATAATTGATGACCATGAAGTGTTGAAGTACGTACATCACAAATAGATTTTACATAAACCCCGTTGAAAAAATTTAATGAATTCAAAATGTGACTAAATAATATCTCCGGGAAATTATTCTTAGATGGAATCATATCAGAAACTATTGCCATGTTATTATTTAACGAACCATATGCAAAATCATTATCATGAGTAAATCCAGAACTATGTATAAAATTCAAAATTGATACTGAATCTCCAATTGTTGATTCTTGAAAGCTGTTATTTAATAATGATTTAAGAAGTTTACTTTCTAGCCCATCTAAATTTGGTATCTGAGGTTTTTCTAATTTGTCTATTAATCTTTGAGGATACTGTATAATGAGTTTATGATGTTGTCTATCCATGATAAATACATCTGGTACATTCAAACGTTCAAAAAGAAAATTTACTGATTCATTTATGCCATTTATTTTTGCATGATAGTGAAATGAATATTTGTCAACTTTGCCAATAATTTCAAACTCTATAATTTGTTCAGGATCAAGTCTATGACTGATGTTTTGATATCCTCCCCATCTACTAAATGGATATGATGGTGACATATTAGGCGAAATAATTTTTTGTAGTAACACAAAAAATTCAAGATAATTTGTTTTACCTGAACCATTAGGACCAATTAGTACATTTAATTTGTTTAATGATACGTCTGTCTCCCTTAGGCTTTTAAAACCATTAACTTTAACCTGTTCTATTTTTAGCATATTGAATTTAGAAAAATCATCAATCATTTATATATAGATCGTTTGTTTGACTTTAAATTCAATCATGACTTGAATTTTTCTTTCAAGCTTGGCATATTATCATACAATTTTTTTGTAAATTCTACAAACTCTTTAGATTCTTGTATAGCGAAGAGTCAAAGTTCGTGAACTAAAAATCATCAAAACAAAACACTTTTTGATCACCACACACAATGAAACACATGAACAAGTTAGAACAGCTTGAAGCAGCATACAAAGAGGGTAAGGAATTAGAGTACACCGCACAAACACCATACCGCTGTACAAACTGGGTACGCAAATGGGTTGATCGTTTTAAAGTAGATGGCCTCTACGATCACCCAAGGAGTGGAGGATCATGCGTAATCCCAAAGAAGCAAATGAATTCTATCATGCTCAAAATTATGTTGACACTATTTACACCTGTAATGCTGCAGCAGACAATATTTGATTCTACTGGAATAAAATTTCACATAACACATGTCAGAAGAATAATGCGCCGGTATGGAATGTCTGCTAAAACTGCACAAAAATATCACATCAATCATGCAAGTGCAACAGCCGTGCGCAGCTGGGCAGCAACGCATGAAAAAGAGAATTCCACGCCTAAAAAAGAGTGGATTCACCATTGCAATGCTTGATGAGGCATTCTTTGTTAGGGATGTAAAAGCAGGACGAAAATATTGGTCACCAGTTGCCAAAAGAATATTTCTCCTATATGTGGGAAACCATGAAAGTTTGGCAGTGTATGGAACAGTTACAATCAATGGGGCCAACTGTTTAGAATTTATAAAAAATTCAACGGCATAACATTTGTAGAATATCTAAAAGAGTTACACTACAAATATGGTAAAATTGCGTTGATACTTGACAGGGCATCAGTGCACAAATCAAAGAAGGTCAAGGACTTTTTGACAGATAATCCAGATGTTAGACTGATTTGGCTACCAAAAGGATCACCATATCTAAACATGATAGAGCAGTGTTGGAAAATAGGCAAGCATGTGTTGTTGGTATCAGAATATTATGCAATGTTTACAATAATGAATAATGTAGTGTCACAATACTTTGGAACAGAAAAATTCAAACTTGATGTTGTTAATTATATTTTTAGAAATCCTGCAAAGATGTTCACGAACTTTTGATCGTCGCTATAACAATGCTTATTCGTTAAAAATTTATCAGCATATAGATATTCAGAACCCAGGGATATCACAATATCTAGTTGGTTTAAGCAAATGTTTTGATTATTATATTGTTATGTTATAATGAACTAGTGTAATTAATAAAATAAATATAAATAAAAAAAACAATCCTAACATCAAAGACATGCTAGCATAAACCAAAACATCAGTTCGTTTATTATTTTTATTAGTTACTTCATCAATTGTTATTTTATAAATTCTAATTAAACCAAAAATTATTTTCTTTTCATTATTTTCTAGATCAGCATCTCTATCTATTTCTATGTTAGTTTCTTTTATGGATGTTTTAAAAATACTAAATATAGAAATGATTAAAGATAGTATAATTGAAATTGTGGACACAGTTAATATTATTAAATACTGTGAAGCTAATTCCATTATAAAACTAATTCCGATAAAAACAACAGATAATAATATACCATTAATTTGCAAAAAATTTTGAGATTTGCGATTTAATTCAGTCCAGTTAGATAATTGTCGGTTATACTGATCCTTGACTTCTTCTAGAAGAATCTCCTCACTTGTCTTCATCTTTGGATTTTTTTTCTGTGTGGTATATTTCTTTAAATATTCGTTTTGTACCCATAGTTACACCCTTTACAGGTTCTTCGGTATCTTCACTCATTATAATTACATATTATGTGATGATATTTATATGATTTAATTTTTTTAGTAGTGATTCTATTTTACACCATCCATTTATTATAAAATGATAGTTGGAATATCAGTCCTATAGCGAAGAGTCAAAGTTCGTGAACTAAAGATCATCAAAACAAAAGACTTTTTGATCACCACACACAATGAAAGTATGTATCCATGTGAATTGTTTTTATACATTTCCCACTTTTTTGCATCCCAAGGCATAGCTTTCGCTAGGGAATGCTTTCAATCAAAAGATGACGGACATGTATCCATACGAGGCTTCTTCCTCAATGCTATCTTCATCCCTTCGTTAGGACCTATCCGCAGTTATCAACCGAGGCTTGTCCCTCAACATCTAAAACGCGACTTGCAGTCCTAACTGTAATTCTGTACAAATTCTCTCCTCTCTTTTAGCATCCAGTAAATCACTCGCAGGATCTTTGATGATGCGGCAATTGCGGCCTTTGATGAGCCTCTCTTTTTCTTAATGCGATTGTAAAATTTTGTAATGTCACTGTTCTTGTCATGTATTGCATGAGTATGGACGCATTGGACAAGGATCCATCGTAGTGTCATGCTTCCTCTTTTGGTTATGCTGCCATGGTGTATCGTGTCTGCAGAGTTTCTAACTGATGGCACGACTCCTGCATATGCGCATAACTTGTGAGAGTCATTGAATCGGTCAATATCTGCAATTTCTGATGCGATAACTAGTGACGAGTAGTCACCAATTCCTGGCATTGATTTTATTATCATGGCATCAGGACTGGTCTTTACAGCAGCATACACTTTTGAATTAATATCTGCAATTTGCAGATTAAGATAGTCTATCTGTCGTACAAATCCATCTATGCGATAGTCACCCAGGGAGGTGAGTCTTCTGTTGTATGTTACAGTGAACGTGACTCCTGGTATCTTGATTCCCTCCTCAACAAAATTCCATGGACAGAATTTTTGAGAGATGTTCTAAACTGAACGAGTTTTTTTCTGTATCTTACCAGCTGGCGATGTTTTACTATCTTTTTGTTTGGAACATGGCATGTTGCAATGTATCCCCCGCGCAAAAGATCTGCCAGTATCCTGGCATCAATCTTGTCTGTCTTCTTTTTTGATGCAGCTATTGCCTTTGTAAGATACGGGTTTGACAGTATTACGTTTTTGTATCCCAATTCATCTGTAAGAAATCTATACGTGTTATACCAAACTGATGATGATTCCATGACAATGTTTGCATGAATCGGTATGTCTGTAAAATGTTTCCTGATTGATTCATGAGTGTTCTCAACTTTTATGTTTTGTAATATCTTTCCGTCATTATCCATTGTTGCCACTTGAAGAAATTTCTTGTGCAAGTCAATGCCAACATACATGCCCTTGTCTTTTTTTCCCCTAATCTGTTTCTTTGGACTTTTCTTTGAGGACGATGGATTACGACTCCTGGACTTGGGTTCATTTCCTATGCTATCTGAATTCCTTCTTTTTGTATTCACATATAGTTATGACGGATTCAAAAGGATTTTAGGCACAAAATTGCATGTCGCAGTGGAGAAGACAGGACTGCCGGTTTCAATTGTGTGCAGTCCTGCAAATGTCCATGACAGTACCAAGTTCATCGATGTGCTAGAAAACATCTCAGATTTTCTTGATGATGATGCACTCGCAAAGACCGTATCGGTATATGCAGACAAGGGCTATGATGCTGCATACATCAGGGATTATCTCAAGTGCCATGGAATTGGCTACAGCATTCCCTACAAAAAAAATTCTAAATCCATCACCCCGAAAAATCGTAAAAACAATTACAACAAGACAAGGTATGTCGTGGAGAGGTTCTTTGCATGGCTCAAATGCGGGTTTAGAAGAACTGCAATCAGATACGAAAGGAATTGCGAGAACTATCTCGGACTCGTGTATCTGGCATCAATTATTATGTATTGGAGGGTTATAGGATGAGTTGTATAACACTTTGAATCATACAGACTCGGTTGGGAGAATGGCGATCAATATTAACCAAGATCAAACATAAATATAATTATATTGTTAATTTTTTAATGTTGTCTAAGTTAATATCTACCGAAATCCCAAAATGGGCCTTACCAAAAGAATCAATTTCTCTTTATGTAAAAATCCACAGAATAGAAGATATAAAACAAATCAATATCAAACTACCTGAAAATTTTATAATAAAAGATTTGATTAATATTTCTGAACACACTTCTAGTACCAATCAAATAACCGTTACAAAAATAGGTAAACTTAAAAACGGACAAAATTATTTTGGTATAATATTATCATCAACAAAATATTTTTCTAAATTGGCAACAAGTAATCGTATAGTGATAACTGTAATGACAAACTCTGATGTCGAAGAAATTTTTTATGAATATGTACGTATTTTTAGACCTAGGTTGGAAGTGGATATAGACGAGCAACTAAGTTTAACTAATAAACAGACCAAAATTCCTATTCATATTAAGTTCATTGGTTTTGGTGACGTATCGCTTCGTATAGAAGCAGAAATTGGTGGAAAGATAGTAACTAAGGGTGGTTACTCCCTTTTTGATATGTTTTTTAATGAAATATTGGCAAATGGGGTTTTGGATAAAAGTTTTGGACTTGATTCTATTTCTGATAAAAAATCAATGATAGAATACTTTAATATATTTAAAAGTAAACTCAGAGATCCTAAATACGTTGATGATATACTTAATTCTACAAATTTTTCCAAAAATGATATTGAGAGTCTTAAGAATATTAGTGATGAAAATAAAACTACTTTTATGGATACATTATATGGCACGCTAGAATTTTATATAATTAAGAAACTAACTGACATTCTTGTTAAAAGTATTAAATCTAATATCCGAGTAGATTCTGGTACTGAAATTGAGACAAAATTATATGAATATTTTACAGATTTGAAATTTACTATCTACTATCAAGATCTTTTGGGAAATACGTATGAACCAATTATAAAATTAATACAACTTCGAGATTGTAGAAAAAAATCACAAAAACTTTCTATTATGACTCCAATATTAATTGATGTAGATAATGATAATTTCTATCAAAATGTAGAGGATATGAAAATAAATGATTAACATCAATCTTAATGATGAATTAGATAAATGGTTTAATGGTATAAAAAAATATTTTGAAGATTTTAAACCTGAAGCCAAATCTATGAGTATTGACTATCAAAGAAAAAAAGGAATAATTAGTTTTGTTTTAAATGTGCCTTCTGGCTTTCGTAAAAATCATAATAAAATTAAACTTCCTATTTATGCAGGATACCAAATTATGAGAATGTATGACGAATCATTTAACGATATACACACTAGTTGGGTAATTACTGATGATTATCTTGTATTTGATGCATCAAAGTTATCTAGTAGTGAATCTTTTTTCATTGAATTAGAAGGAAACTTGAATGATGATATACTTGAGAATTTGGTTTACATAAAACCATCCATTAATAGAGATAGTGATAATTTATTAGATAAATATTGGTTAGATGCTTCTTTAAGAAATCCAGATATCTTAGAAAAGATTTGGTCCAATTTTGAGATTAGTGATGTAGATGCTGGAGTTCTGATTGATATTGAAAAATTAATTGGATTACGTATACCTTCCTCTATTAGATCTGGTATGGAATCTTTAAAAGATTATTTAGCCGCTGCACAACAATTTGATCGAAATAAAATTTTTGTAACTGCACGTAGATATAGTGCATCAAGAAATAAAGTGAAATCTACTGCAACTGATTATTATAATCTAATTACTACTTTAATTTCTAAACAAACATTAGGCGATTATCTATATACAGCAAAAAATAATTTTACGTTAGGTAATGTTGAATCACCAAAAGATTATAAGGGAATAATACCACAAGATGTTAAAATTCATACATTAACAAGGTTAACATTAAATAAACCACAATCTATTGATACGTTGATATTTAAAAGAAAAGATTATTTGGATTTTATTGCTAAAGAATTTTCTGAATTTGTATAATTTGATTTGTACTCTTTAATGTAAATCATGGTCAATTGGATTAACCTTAAAAAGTCGTGATCACTCATACTAATTATAGCATATAAAAGTATATATTTCCTTTGTTAATTTTTTTGATAAAATAATTAATTATATTGGGTCCAAATTCACGAATAAAACTATACTGACCCAAATGGCTTAGATCCATTCAAATCATGGAATTGGTCCATTTTATATTATACTTCGTAATAACATACTATATGTCTGAAGATGACGAAAAACCTGCAAAAGGTGTAACAATCGGTACAAAACCAGTGTTTAAAGAAGAATACACGTATGTATCAAGCACTTAGATGTATTTTATCATCTCAGGAAACATGTTCAATCCCCTTATTCTCCATGTCTCAAAGCATGTGAGAAAGACTGAGATCATCCTCATGCCCTGATCACTCTTCATCTGCCCGCGAACATTCCTCTGCATCACGCACTTTCGAATGGAATTCTCTGCATCATTGTTAGTTGATGGAACATCGCCATCCATGACAAACGTAAACATGTTGTTTCTTGCAGTCTTTAGCTTCTTGCCAAACTGAACCATCTCTGTATCACCTTTCAAATATCGTGCAATGATACGGTCCAGCTGTTTTAGTAAATCATTCCTGTACGTTTCCCGCCGTTTTGTATAACGATTACTCACACTCCAAACCCTGGCATGACCTAGCATATCTGAGAATTTCTCATATAGAATCCTGGCCTTTTTGTCTTTTGACTTTCTTGCCAGATATTTGGCATCGCGCTGCAGGTGTGCGGTGCATCTCTGCTTTGTGTTATCACAAAATACGGTCCTGTACGGAGCATATCCATCAGACACTAGGGTTCCTTTGAATTTTTTCCAGCGCTTTTTTAGAACATTGGCACCTCTGCTGTACTCTAAGGTATACTGTGCCCTAGTCTTGCTTCTTGCAACCCACATCCATCCATTCTTTCCATCAATTGAAAATCCTGTCTCATCGATTCCAAGAATCTTCTCATTCACGATTTCACTGTGGATGTCATTGTAAAATGGCTCTAACATCACACTACCGAGGCGAAGAATGGCTTGTATTGTCGTATTGCTGATTTCTAATCCATATCTTTCATAGAGTGTGATTCTGATAGCATCGTATGGCAATCTCTTTGAGTACAGTGAGATGATCTCGCGTATCACTGAACCACCAAAACATCCATGTGGTGGAAGGTTTCCAGTGGTTTGAAAATTATCAAAACAGTTCTTGCATATGTATTGATACATGACATGCTCAGTCACATCGTAAGATGTTGGTGGGGGAATCTTGACCATTGACCTTTTGCAGATTTTGGTCTGATGAATGTTATCACTGCCGCATTTGGGACATGCATCTGATTTGTGGTATATGGTATTATTTGGTATGAATTTCTGTGTCTTGCCAACGTGTCCTGCTATTCCACCACGTCTTGATTTGCCTGACTGTCTGTGTTGTCTTTTTTGCTTTTTTATTCAATGGAATTTTTTGATGGCGGAGAGTGCGCATTCTCATAATATGACAATCTTTTTTGTAGTTCCTTGTTTGATTCTATGAGATTTTCTATGATTAATTTTAGTTGTTTTATCTTTGCTTGTAGCTGTATGATGATTTTCTCATGACCACAACCTGACATGTTTTATATGATGATTTAGTTTATCTTAGATCTTTTTGTGTAATGATATTGATTTGTACGTGAAGGTTGATACATACTAACTACGTGAGACTTGGGCATAATGATTTACAAAAAAACCAAAACTTTTCTCTAACAACAAAGCATTCTTTTCACAATCCTTGGATTCTCACTTCCAATTACACAGTTACAATACACTGCCAACTGATACGCCAACACGCAAATCAGCACGAATGATTATATATTCTCAAATCCTTTCACTGGAACTGTTCTAATGCTAAACGTATCCTTGATTATCTCAAAGGAACAAGATATGGAAAAATTCGTGAGCGGTTATACGTTCTAATGCTAAACGTATCCTTGATTATCTCAAAGAGTGCTTCAATTGATATTTTTCTCTGAGAATATAATTTCTGACCAACTGCTGAATTGTAAAACCCTATCAACTTTGTTCTGTCTGGTGTGCGTAGAATGATATTTTTTGACTGGACAGATCAATCTCATGGCATTATTCTTAGTTGACTTGTATGGTTTGGAATCATCATATGCAGGATCTCACCATATACTATTCATCAATCCAGAAAGTGACTCTCAATTTTTCATATGGCTTGCTATCATGAACATTTGCAGTAGTTACACATGGCAGATAATGGAACCAGTCTTCCTGCACTGCAACTCATGTGTAGTTTGTATCCATACGCCCAACCCTTTGATTTGGAGAATCCCCACCAGTGTGTTGTCACTTGGAATTCTTATCCATGACTTTACGATGTATAATTACATCATTAGAACAGCTGAATAGACATATGGCCGTCCCCGTCTCACTGCATTTTCATACAGATATAGTGTTCCAACCAGATACAAAACACCAACAAGAAATGACTCACATAGAATATTGCCAGGGATTTTTATTTGTAATCATTCCAATGAACAAAACATGATGAGATTCTTTGCTTTTTCTATTTGAATAATTTGAGAAATCGGTTAAAAATGAGAATTGATTATGCCCATGTCTCAGATATCTATCAAAATTTGATTTTCAGCCAATTTTTCTCAAAATCCCCTTTTATTGATTCATTTTTTTCATATCTGAGATGATTTCTTACTATATTTTCTACACATTAAAATTAAGTATTACTTAACTTGATATTAGGATTTTTTATGTATATTATCAAAGGAAGAATTAGTCTTGGCTAGAACATCGCTGCAATGTAGGGAATGTAAAAAAGAATACGAGTCTGCTTTCAAGTATATCTGTGATGACTGCTTTGGCCCCCTTGATGTAAAGTATGATTTTCCAACAATTACCAAAGATACATTTTCCAACCGTGAGCAGACATATTGGCGATATTTTGAACTATTACCAATAGAGAACAAATCAAGCATTGTAAGTATTGGTGCTGGAATGACTCCATTAACAAAAGCAAACAAGCTAGGAGAAAAACTAGGCTTGAAAAATCTTTACATCAAAAATGATTCTGTAAATCCTACGTTCTCATTCAAAGACAGACCTGCAGGTGTTGCAGTATCAAAAGCAAAAGAATTTGGATTGTCAGCCGTTGGTTGTGCATCTACTGGTAATCTGGCATCAGCTACTGCAGCACATGCAGCAAAAGGTGGATTTCCATGCCATGTCTTTGCTCCAAGTGATATTGAAATGGCAAAGATTGCACAGGCATTATCATATGGTGCAAATTACATTGCAGTAGATGGAACATATGATGATGCAAACAGAATTGCTGCACAAATTGGCGATTCCAAAGGAATTGGAATTGTAAATATTAACATGCGTTCTCATTATGTAGAAGGTTCAAAAACTTTAGCGTTTGAAGTTGCAGAACAACTTGATTGGAAAGTACCTGATCAACTAATCATCCCTGTAGGAAGTGGTGCAATGCTTAATGCAATCTGTAAAGGATTTGAAGAATTACAAAGTGTTTCGTTACTTGGTGACGTTTCTAACATGCATATGATTGCAGCACAACCACATGGTTGTGCTCCCATTGTTGATGCATTTAAGAAAAATAGTAATGAAGTAATTCCAGTTGAGCATCCTGATACTGTTGCAAAAAGTTTAGCAATTGGTGATCCTGGTGATGGTAGATATGTATTGAAACGTTTACAACAGTACAATGGATTTGCAGAAGAAACAAATAACAAAGAAATTCTTGATGCAATTTTACTTCTTGCAAGGACAGAGGGAATATTTACAGAACCTGCAGGCGGGGTCTCAATTGCTGTTCTTCAAAAAATGGTAGAACAAGGAAGGATTGATGCAAATGATAAAGTGGTATGCTATGTAACTGGAAATGGTCTAAAAGCAACAGAATCAATTATGGAAGTTTTAGAAAAGCCCACAGTAATGAAAGCAGATGTAAAGGAAATATCGGCGGTAGTAAATTAATGGCAAATATTACATTCACAATACCTTCTGTTCTAAATCAGGGCGGAGGAGAAAAAAAGACTGAGATTTCAGCTGATTCACTAACCAATGCATTCGCAAAAATCTCTGAATCAATGGGTGATGACTTTAAGAGAAGAGTTTTAGAAAACGATGGAAAACCGCGCTCATTAATTAATATCTACATTAATGGAAAAAATGCAAAATTTTCAGATGGTATGGAGACTGTTCTCAAAGATGGAGATGAGATCTACATCCTACCTGCAGTAGCCGGTGGTTCCAAAGAACTATCTTCTAAGGAACTTGATAGATTTTCACGACAAGTAATGCTTGAAGAGATCGGCTATCAAGGACAATTAAAATTAAAAAATTCTAGAGTTTGTGTTGTTGGAACTGGAGGTTTAGGAAATCCAATAACATCAAGACTTGCAGCGATGGGTGTTGGAACTTTACGTATTGTTGATAGAGATGTAATTGAACTATCTAATTTACATAGACAGACAATGTTTGATGAAGATGATGTTGGTCAAGTAAAAGTAGAAGTTGCTGCAAAAAAATTACAGAAACTAAATCCTGATTGTAAAATAGAGGCACTAGCAGTTTCTGTAAATGACTATACTGCACTTGAAGTTATTGAAGGATGTGATGTTGTAATTGATGCACTTGATAGTGTCAATGCTAGGTATGCGTTAAACAAAGCATGTGTTCAATCTAATATTCCATTTGTAACAGGAGCTGCAGTTGGAGTTTCAGGACAGGCATTCACAGTTTTACCGAAACAAAGTGCATGTTATTTTTGCATGTTTCCTGAATTAAATGAAGACGCAATGCCAACATGTAGTGTTGAAGGAGTACATCCATCAATACTTTCAATTGTTGGAGGAATTGAAGTTGCAGAAGCTGTAAAAATTATTATTGGAAAAAAACCCAGTCTGTCTGAAAGAATTTTACATATTGATTTAGAAAATCTTGACTTTAACAGTACAAGAACATTCAGAGCTGATGAATGTCCAATCTGTGGAACAGGTAACCTTGAAGTTGTACCAAAAGAAGAATTAATTCTAGAGGAATTGTGTGGACGAAATCGTGGCAAGCGAACTTATTCGATTACTCCAACTGAAACATTTGATCTTGATGTAAACGGTGTCACTGCAATTGCAAAAGAAAAGGGATTCATAATTGAGAATCAAGGTACTCTGGGATTATCCATGAGAACAAATGATCTCTCTGTTAGTTTTATGAAAAAGGGATCTGCTGTTGTGGTAGGCTCAAAAGATGAGGCTGATGCAATAGCATTGTACAAAAGTCTCCTTGGTAAAGAGATCAGGGCGTAAAATAGGCTGTAAAAATTTCATAAATTATATGAAAAATATGAAAAATTTAAAGATCAAACAGTAGATAAAGAGGTAAAATATGATTTTTATAACCAAGTTTTATAATATTTTTATAAAAATCTGGAATTTCTTACAAAATCGCAAGATTTTCCCAAATTGTGGACAAATCGTCCATTAGGCTTAAATACAAATTCTAAAGAAAATTATCAATAACATGAATAACGAATTAGGACGAAAAATAACTAGTCTTACATTAATGACAATTATGGTCGCCGGTGGTATGACATTTGCATTCCCTGGCTTTATGCCAGTTGCACATGCAGCCAACCCCGACCTATTTGTCTCCGCAGAAAGCTCAGTCTTTGAAAATTACATGTCAGGACCTCAAGTCATTGAGGTTATAGTCAGTGACCCAGGTCTTACTGATACAGATGAAGCAAAAGGTGAACCAACCGTTACCGTTGGAGGCGATGAACTTAGAATGGTTCAAGGCACTGATGGTAAATGGTATGCTTACTTTGCAGACAGAACTCAAGCATTTATTGCAGACTCTACCACAGAAGACGTTGTAAACGAAGGATTAAACTTCGGTAACTTTTGTGGAGCAAATTCTGACATATTTTCAAGTGTTCCTAACGCCATACTATTCAGTGAAACTTCAGGTGTCGCTATTCCAGTCAATCAATTGGTTGGAGCAACAAATGGTACCGATGCACAAACTGCATTAACAGATTGTACTGCATTCGGTCCAAACCTTGCACTTCATGGCACAGCTGCAGAAAACGTGATTAGAGAAGCAGAAGATGTAAACACATCCATCTCAGGTAACATAGGACAAATTGGTCTTGTAAATACAGACATTTGGCCTTTCATTCAACTTTATGACATCAACCCAACTGGTAACATTGATGTATTTTATGACAAAGGTGGTGATCCTCAAACGGTTAGACTAACTTTTGACACAGTAGATCAATTAGCAGCAACTGGATTAGACAAAGATAGAACAATCTATCCTCAAGGTGCTGAAGTACACGTTACTATTACTGATACTTGGCTAAACATTGATCCAACTGACGAAGATTCTTGGACATTTGGTACACTTGCAGGTTCTGCATCTACCAATTATCAAGTCTTTGACGAAAGTGGTGGTCTAGCAGGTGCAAACGTTGTAAATGGTGTAATCGATATCTCAGGTGAATTATCAACTATGATGATCGGAGATAACGGTATCTTACTTGTTGATCTTGACGCACAATCAGTAGAGCAAGATGTCTTAATACTTCAAGACAATGATGACTCTAGAATTACTTGTGAAATGCCCCAAGATGCATCTACTTGTAAAATTGATGGTGACAGTACGGCTGTAATCAGTCAACCAGTTACCATCACTGAAAGTGCACCAAACTCTGGTGTATTTGAAACATTTGACAACGGCGATACTTCTATATTCGCAATTTCAGACAAGGCTAAACAAGGCACAACTGGAACCATCGATTATAACGCAAGTCCCGTCTCTATCGAAACAGATTTCTCATATGGGTCGGTTGACATTAAAGCAGTCGATGATGAATGGAATTCTGGTGAAGAGATTCCCGTTGAAGTAGTTGATGCAGATCAAAACAGAAACAGTAGAGTAGATGAGGATCTAATAGTATCTGATCCAAATATAACAATCATTCCAGCATTAACTACTGGTGATCCATTTACACTTGGTGAAGCAGGAACAGGTGGCATTAATGACATTGATCAGCAAGCACTATACGTTGCATGGCCTGGTCTCACAAGTTTTGGTAACTTTACTATGCTCGGTACTAATAACCTCAATGCTACTGCAACAATATCTGTTGATAGCTTTAGTGAAAGAGCACTCATCACAAACATGACCGCTGTAGATAATGGTGATACTAATTATACTACTGCATTGATCATTGACTTAGCTACTAAATTCTCTGACTTGACAAGTACGATCACTGATGAAACTTCATTTACTGGATTTAACCTCTTAAACGTAGATTTGAGAAGTTTATCCGCCACACGCACCTATGATGTTTACTTATTGAATACAACTGACACCACTGATGGTATTATTCTAAATGTTGTTGGTTTAATCAATGGTGCAAAAGAAATAGGTGCTACTCTACTCGTTGACAGTGTTGATGCACAAAGCCTCACACTCTTAAGCAGCAATGCTAATGATGCAATATTCAATGGTAACACCCCTGGTACCAATTCAATTGGTCTTGCTATTGTTACAAATAATAACAAAACAATATCTGGCAACACCCTTGTTGATGTTAATCCAATCGTAGTAGACTTCTTCTCATTCGGCTTTAGTGATGATGGTGTGCAAGCATCCGAAAGGATTGCAAACCAAATCATCAGAATTGAAGTTGAAGAATCAGGTGACAACACAGGTGTCTTTGTAGGATCCCTTGAGTATGTCATGGTTAACCAACTAAACATCATGGATAAGAATACCTACTTAGGTATCGCTCCAATCGCTGATGATCCATCATTCATTGTAATTGAGGATCTCACTGATGAAGATGCACCACAAGTTTCATATCTTGATATAGATCAAGAAGGTGAAGCTACAACCGTATCTGATAGAGAAGCAGCTCCAAGTCATTCAGGTGTTGTATCATTGAATCAAGATTCATACAAGATTGCTGACACTGTAATTATTACTCTCGAAGACGTAGATCTTAACGTAGACTCTAGTCTTACCGATGTTTACACTGTTGTCGCCACAAACGACGCTGATGTAGATAACGACCAAGTAGGAAAAGATGTCGATAGTGACCTAGAGACTTTCTCATTTGGTTCTCAAGGCAGATTACTTGATGTTACATTTGACGACGCTAAATGGACAGATGAAGATGCTTGTAATCCTGGAGGCTTTGATGGCCTTGCAGATACCGGATTCACACTAAAAGAAACCGGTCCAGCAACAGGTGTATTTGAAGGCAGCTTCTTAATCCAAGCAGATTGGTGTAGACCAGATGGAAAATCAGATACAACAGGAATTCCAGAAACCACAACCGGACTTGATATCGAAGTCAACTATGTTGACTATAGAGATGCATCTGGTGAAATTATAGAAGTTGGTGACTCTGCAGGCGTACGCGCAAACACAGGCTCAGTAAGTCTTGACAGAACAGTTTACCCAGTACCATTTGGTGTATTTGGTGACTTTACTGACAATAATGCTGAATCTCCAGACGGTAGATCATTATTCCCAGTACATCAAACCGGTGTAAGTGGTGATAATGAATTACAAACAGGAGAAGCCCTTGTTAGCGGAGATCTAACTATTCACGTAAGAGTAAATGATCCAGACTTTGACATTAACCCAGCTGGTGTAGATTTCATAGCCGCAAATACCGCAACAACTAACGTAGGTCCTGTCAAAATCTCTGTTATCAGAAGTTCTGATGAGGTCGTACTCGGTTACGCAGGTGGTCCTGCAGCATTAGACGGCTTAATTGACGTCGGTGATGATGCAGCAACCTCAGCACGACAATTTGGTCCAATTGATGAAATTGCACCAAATTCAGGTATTTACGAACTTGATCTCACTATCCGATACACTGACGGTCCAGCATCAGCAACATGCCCAAGTGGTTCAGAATATACGCCACTAGATGGCACTGCTGTTGCAGCAGATAACGAATCAGCAAGATTTGACGCTCCCTCAGACCCAGGTGAGAATTACTGTATCCTACAAGGAGATATTCTCCAAGTAGAATACACTGATCCTGCCGATGCATCAGGTGACGAAAATACTGTTACTGACTCTGCTACATTTGATCTAAGAAACGGTGTATTGCAATCCGACAAATCAGTTTACATTATCGGTTCCGACATGATCTTAACACTCATTGAGCCAGACTTTGATCTTGACAATGATGGTGCTGAGACCTATGACTTGGACTTGATCGAATGGGACTCTTCTGCAAAGACTACTACCATGGGAAACTCTGGTACTGACGCAGTAGCATTCGATCCAGAACCAACAGACTTCAGAGAAACAGGTGACAGTACTGGCATCTTCCAGATTGTTATCGAGATTCCTGAAATTCTTAGTGGTAATAACCTTGAAAGAGGTGAAGAAATCATTCTAGAATATACTGATTGGGGTCCATCCGGATCTGACTATGTAGGTGATGAAGATGAAGATGTAAACATTACATTATTCACTTCAAACTTCGGTGCAACTGTAAAGCTTGACCAAAAAGTTTACACATGGACTGATAAAGTCTACATTACCATTGTCGCTCCAGATCACAACTTTGACGGTGATCTAATTGACGAAATTGGAGACGGACGTGCAGACCCAATAAAGGTCTCTACTCGAGGATTCGATCTTGACAATTATAAACTCGTTGAAACTGGAACCGACACAGGCATCTTCACCGGTGAAGTAATCCTTACTGGATTTACCTCACATGATGCAGATGGCGATGGTGATGATAATGATGCCATAGGTATTACCTATCCATCCACTAACGGCGGTCCAACAGATGGACTATTAGCCACAGATGATGATGACGGACTTACAGTATCCTTTGAATTCTCAGAGGATGAAACTGTAGTTGGTTCATCACTTATCAGATGGAATATAGGTGAAACTCAATGGTTAGAGGCAAGCTACCCAGCTAGCGGAACAGGTGTTGTAAGAATAATTGACCCAGATATGAACTTAAATCCAGAAGCAGTCGACAACTTCGATGTCGATGTGTTCTCTGACTCTGATGGTGGAGGTATTGACCTTACTGTAACTGAGACTAATGAGGAAACCGGAATATTCGAAGGTACTGTGTTCTTCACAACTACCGATGGATCATCTGGTCACAGACTCAGAGTCGCAGAAGGTGATACTGTCACCGCAGAATATGAGGACAATACACTACCAGAACCGTACTCAACTGCAGATGAATTTAAAATCACTGCCACTACGCTAATCGGCACTGTAGTACCACCTCTCGAGAGAGCACCAGTTGCTAACTTGAGAACCGTTGATGCATTCGGCAACAGCTTAGATTCTGTTTCCGTTGACCAACAGGTACAAATCAGCGCTGACTTGGCAAATGGTCAGGATAGAGAGCAAGCATTTGCATACTTGGTACAGATTCAAGATGGTAACGGTGTTACAGTCTCACTGGCATGGATTAAAGGTGCACTTACAAGCGGTCAATCATTAAGCCCATCGGTATCATGGCTTCCAACTGAAGTAGGAACATATACTGTTACTGCATTCGTTTGGGAGTCTGTTGATAATCCAACGGCATTATCACCACCAGTTAGTACAACTGTCAACGTAAGATAAAACTAGTTCAAACTTTCCCTTTTTTCTTTTTTTGAATCCCACTTAACGATAGTTATGGACAATTTTTCCAGAAGTAATATCTAGTAGACCATTAACAATTAATTAAAATGAAATTGCAAATTTTATTTTCTGCATTGATGGTTCTTCTACTTGTAAATACTCCTAATTCATTTTCAGAACTTGAGTTATCTACCAACAGTAAGGTTTACTCTCCTGCACATAATTTACAAATTTATGGGACTGGATTGCCTGAAGAAAACCTGATTATACGACTTTTTGCTCCTGATGAAACAATTGCAAAATTTGATCAAATTACTACCAAACCCGACGGTTCTTTTAATTATGGGCTGTTTATCTGGCCAGAACCTTCAACAAGCTTTCCATACGGAACATACACAGTTGAGGTAATTAGTACTGAACAGAATGGAGTTTCTAAAAAAATTGATGTAAAGTTCTCATCTACAACTGAACTGCTTGATGTAACTGTGGAAAGATTTGTGAATACTTTGGTCTTTGCACCTGAAACTGCAGCAAAGAATCAATCATTTCGAGTCTTTGTGCAAACAACTAGTGATGGTCTTTTAATTGGAAATGATCCCACTGAACTGCTGAGAACAACTCATGTCCATTTACCGTCCGGTCTTTCTGTTTCTTTGGCCAAGTCATTTAATGCATTACACCAAGGATTGTACTTTGTTGACTATACTGCAAGAGAAGAAGGAACACATGTCTTTCATGTTGTTGCTTTTAGTCAGGGAACGACATCTCATGGTTCTGCTGCAACAAACGTTCTAAGTCAAGATCTTGGCGGAATTTCTAATCAAATAATTAAGCTAAATTCTATTCTGGATGATACCTCAAGTGAGCTTGATAATCTGAAATCTGAAATTCAAGGATTTGATACTACTTTGGAGCATGCAAGTAGTCAAATTGATGAAAATATTGGAACCATATCTGGTTCTGTCAAATCCATTAGTGAAGCTTCCTCTCAACTCAATGCATTGATGTTACCAATTATTGCATCTATTGGACTTATTGTAGCCTTGCAGGTTACAATTCTTGCACGAAGAAGACAGTTATAATAATGCTACAACAAAAGAAAATTTACTGATGTCCAAAGTGGCGATCTTCTTTTCGATAATACTGCTTTCCACTGTGGCGACAAATTCCTACGCATTTGTTCCTGGTGATATGGTCTTTGAAGAAAGTATGCCAAAACAAATTGAATTTGATTCAGGTATTGTTCAAATTGATTCTGACTTTTTTGCCGAAAGTAATTTCAAGCGGTATCTAGTTTTTGGAACAAACTCACAAGATTCTGATCTCTTAAAAAACAGTTCTTTGCATGGAATTCATTCTGATAGCGGATTTTTTTATGTAACTGTACTTTCAGAGAAGAATGCATCAAGTCTAGTCTCTCAAGGATATGATGTAATTGAAGATTTTCAATTGGATTTTCATTCCACTGATGACCTAGATGACGCATCTAGAATTGCTCAGATATCTCGCTCTGATATTGCACAAAAAAACTATGGTGTTACAGGAAATGGGACAACAATTGCAATTATAGATACTGGCGTTGATTTTTCCAATCCGGACATTCAACATTCTCTTGCCAGAGATGAGAAAAATCATCCTATAATGCTTGATCCTGACGGTCAAGGAATTGTTTTAACAAATGCAACTTTTTTTGCATATATTGATGAAAATGAAATTATCAGAAATTATAGTAAACCTATTCCATCTCACATGACATCCTCAGCATATGTAACAAAACAAGGAGTTTTTCTAGATGTGTCCCAAGGTGGAAAGGGAAGTCAAATCTCAATTTACAATTCATTTTTTCCACAACTAGGTTCTTCAATAATTTTTAATGGAACTTTGGCTGATGATATGAAAATTGGTGATGATAACAGAAATTATATCAAATCAAAAAGTGGTGTGTATCATCTTGGTATAATTTATCAAGGTGCTACACAAGGACCTTTGGCACAAATACAAGTTGTACCTGTATTGGTAGTTGATTCATTCATTTCTGGAGTTTATGATACTATAATTCCTGATATGAGTACTTCGTGGGAAGATTATACCCGGTTTGATCTGGAAGCAGATCAAGAACCAGAGTATGATTTTGATTTTACTGATGAGAAACCAATTGTGCTAGGTAGTGGAAAAGAATTTCTTGTGTATGATTCAAACAATGACGGAAAAAATGATTATAGCGCGGGAACATTTGGCGCACAAGTTTTGGATGTTTATGGGGTAATGCAAAATAAGACTGCAGACATTGATGATACGTTAAATGCAATTAATGGAACATTACTTCCTACGCTAGATCCTGATGGCGAATTTTTTGGTTTGATGACTGATTTTGTGGGACATGGCACGTCCAGTGCCGCATCTATTACTTCAAGAGGACATGAAGTTTATGACATCTATAACAGTACTGAGAGATTTACCATAACTGGTGTAGCTCCTGGTGCAAAGATTCTTCCTGTAAAGGCATTGTGGTTTGGCGATACAGTTTATGGATGGTTGTGGTCTGCTGGATTTGATAATGCAAAACATGATTGGAAATTTTCAGGAAAGACCAGAGTTGATATAATTTCAAACAGCTGGGGCGTATCTGCATTTCCTTCCTTTAGGACATCTCCTGGAATGGATGCCCTCTCATTGATTCTTAGCGTACTTGTAACACCTCATTCCTTGGATGATGATTATCCCGGAGTAACAATAGTTTCTAGTGCTGGAAACACTGGACATGGGTATGGAACAATAGGATTGCCAAGTGCATCACCCTTTGGAATTTCAGTTGGAGCAACCACTAATAATGTATTTGTGGGTTATGGCCCATTCAAAGATCAACCCAGATTTGGAAACACGATATCTCATTACAATGATGTAGTTGATTTCTCTAGTAGGGGCCCCAGCTCTATTGGTGATCCAAAACCTGATTTGATGAGCATAGGTGCGTATGGATTTGCTCCGTCAAGTGTCTTAAAAATTAAAAAAGATTCAAAGGATGAATCCTTTTCTCTGTTTGGCGGGACCAGCATGGCAGCACCTATCGTATCTGGCAGTGCGGCAATTTTGATGGAAGGTATGAAAAACCAATCCCAAAACATTGATCCATTCACAATCAAAAATATTCTAATGTCTACTGCAACTGATCTGAAAAACGATCCATTTACTCAAGGATCCGGATTAGTTGATGTCTCTTCAGCTTTGGATTATGTGAATGGAAGAGACGGATTGTTTATGGTATATAATGATGCATCATACCAGAACATCAAAAAAATTCTAGATTCCGCAATAGATAACGTGAATTCAACTGCAATCGGATTTGAAAAATTCCAATTGCCTTCTAATTCTATACCCATGACTAGTTGGTTTGCAGGGCAATTACTTCCAGGTGAGAGAAGCTCTGCTACTTTTACTATAGTTAATCCCTCTGAAAATGAAATCAAAATTAATGTGGTGCCAAAAAAATTATCGTTAATTGCTAAAAATGAGTTTAACGGAGTAACTGCTGTACATCAACAAGATTCAATACTTAACAAATCTGGAACCTATATTCCAAATTATGTTAAACTTTCAGATGTAAAACCCCATTTTTCCCTGGATGAATTTTTTGATGAGACAGATCCCATTCCTGATGATTCCTCATTGATGATACTTGATGTAAATTTTCCATTTGATTCATTCATGAATGATACTTTGGGCGTCTATGCCAGTGATATCAAAATCTCTTCTTTGTATATTTACGACTGGCTTGACAATAATAATGATACAAAAATTTCAAGTGATGAATTGTCCTTAGTGAATAGAGCCGGCTCTTGGGGGACTGTTCAAGAACTTAGAGTCACTGATCCGAATGAAAAATTTGAAGGAACCCCCCTAGTTGGGGTATATCCCGTCCCGACAAGATTTTCTTACTGGTTGGGCGATACAAATATGAATTCTACCTCGATGGATTACACATTATCTGCAAGTTATTACCAAAAAGAAAAATGGTCTGTAATCTGGCCTCAATCTCAAACAGTTACTGTACCCCCAAAAGATGCTGCTACAATTGATGTAACATTGATTGCACCAACTGATCTGCAAACTGGAGTCTATCAGGGATTTCTTACTTTTGAAGGAGAGAAACATTTGGTAAATGCTCCGGTATCTTTTGTAATAAAACAATTAGTTGATCAAAATGATTCTTTTGTAATTGTCAAAGGCAAACAAAGCAATGATGTTCTTTATGGTAATGGATACATCAAAGGCGCATTTGATATGGCTAGCCGCTATATGGCAGGAGATTGGAGACAATATTATTTTGACATCCAAGATGAATCAATTAATTCAGCAGCGGTTGAACTTTCATGGATTGCCGATGATACTAATCTGGCTGTCTTTGTAATGGATCCATCCGGGCAAATCGTCCAAACAAATGTTCCATCTGGAGTATTTGGTCATTTTCTAGGATGGCCCTCTCTTGACTGGTTGGGTAATTCTATCTTTAGTCAAGGTGGTGGATTTTTTCCTGTAAAAAATAAGGATGATACATCCACTGTTCTCTATGTTCCAATCAACCAAACCGGCACTTACACTCTTTTGACACACTCTACGTTGTTTGGAGGAAATTCCACAACAGAACCCATTACACTTGCAGTAAAATTTACAAACATCTCCCCCCAAACTGAACAAGCAGAGACAGAGTTTGAATCAGATGATTCTATTTTAGAGAATGACTATGACACAATTTCTAAAACAAAAACTACTTTTGATGATTCTTTTCCAATAAATAACTCTGATTCATCTTTCAGTCTTGGAATTGTTATTGGACTAGTTGTTGGTGCTGCGATCGGAGTTGTTATCATATTCATCATTAGAATAAAACCTAACTAATAGTTGAACAAGGTTTATAAGCAATTTGGCGAGTTAGTCAGCTGAATGTCAGAGCTTGGGACAAAAAAGTCTGGCGGATTATCCAGAAGAGACTTTCTAAAGTTAATCGGCGCCGCAGGCACAGGTTTAGCGTTTGCTCCATTTATTCCGTTTGGTAATTTTATGCCAAACCCCAATCAGGCGTCCCTTGAAAAAGTACCAGTAATTTTACCTGATGGCACACATGCAAATATCAATACTTATCCGGTTAATTTTTCTGAAGTTATTACATATCCAGCTACTGGTGATCCTGCACTTGATGCAGAAGCATTTCGTAAATGGCAATTCATAAGATTACCTGAAGAATTAGGTGGTGCAAAAAATGACCTATCTGCCCTCAGAATATACAGCATGATATGTCTTCATCTTTGGTGTTTGTGGAAATATTGGCCAGATGAGGGAAGAAAGAGAGGTGAGTGTCCCTGTCATGGCAGTATGTATGATCCAACTACTGGAACAGCTTTTGTAGGCCCTGCATCAGTGCAAGCCCCGCCATCTAACACTCTAGCTGAATTATATTTTGAATTTGACTCGGATGGATTTGTATATATCTTGCCGCCAAAGTTTGATGTAAATGCTAATGGAGTAATTGGATATGGCCGTTTCGCTTGAAAGAAGAACCGGCCTAGTCGCCCTCATTTACTGGGTATGGGATGGGATAGATAGAACAATCTTTACTGCAATAAAGTTTTCATTCCCTGCTAGATTTGTTAGTCCGTTTGGATTCTTGGGCATGCTTACCTTTGTTGTATTTATCATTCTTGGGGTTTCAGGAGCTCTGCTCATGTTTTATTACCAACCCATTTTGGATAGGGCCTGGGATAGCGTCCAATTCATCAATGATGATGTTCCATTTGGTTTCCACATAAGAAACATTCACTATCATGGCTCCAATGCAATGGTACTCTTGGCTGTTCTTCACATGTATTACCAATACTTTAGTGGACGATACAAGATCAGAAATGAGGTTTTATGGATGACTGGTGTCATTCTCGGCGTTGTTACTATTCTTGAAGCATTTACTGGATATGATGTTATATTTAGTGAAAGAGCAGAACTTGCAATTAGTATTGCGGCGTCTCTGACTACGTCAATTCCTGTTGTCGGACCGACGATTCGCGATGCGGCACTTGGTAGTGGGTTCTCGGACTTTGTATTGAGATTCTATGCGCAACATGTGTTCTTGCTACCAATTGTAATGCTAGGATTGATGGCAGTTCATTTCCCAAGATTCTTGGTATTTGATGTTCCTATGGTTATGGCAATTTCTGGCGCTATTCTCATCACAGGTGGCGTGTTTCCAATTGATCTGGGATTCAAGTTTGAGCCGACAGTCCCGCCGGGTGTAACGGTTCCTGAATGGTATCTTACAGGAATTTATGCATTCATGAGGACTCAATATGACAAGTTTGTAACAGGACTGCTGTGGCCGTTGGTATTTCTTGCCGCATTTATTGTTGTTCCGTTCATTGATAGATACAAAAAATTCTCATGGAGGGAAAGACCGATAGTTACAGCATTTGGAATTACCAGTATCGCTCAGATTATGGTTACCACATATTGGGGATTCTATATTTCACCTGATGTCTCAATTCCATTAGTAGAGCGTTTGGTAATTGATCCAATATTCTTCTATGCTACAATGATATTGCTGCTTCCACTGGGATTTGGATTCACATATATGATGATTAAACTTGCAAATGAGGCTGAAAGAAAATCAAAACTTGCAAAAAGTAAAGGTCCACAGAAAGTTGCCACAATCAACCTATCTGAAAAATGGATTAACTGGCTACTAATTGCACTGTTGGCATTCCAAGTATTCCTAAACATTGCAGCATATAATGCAGCTTTGACAGGAATGAAGAACATGTCATTGTTCTTTGTTGGAATAATCTTGTTGGTATTTGCAGCATTCTTCCATGTTTACAGATATGCTTTGAGTGAGGAAAAGAATGCACCGCCACCTCCGCCAGTTCCAGTACAGGAAGAAAAACCAAGACTAGATGCACCCAAATCTGAACCAAGTAAGCTTCCAGATGACACTGCACAAGAAAAACCAAAAGAATTAACTCAAAAAGTTCCTACACAGACTCGGGCAGATTTGGGAGTTGGTGCAGAAAACAATCCTAATCTTGGTTCTGATGATCTTGAGGGATTGAAGAAATGAGTGCACCTACATCAAGCCACGCGTATGGTATAGGAGTAATTGCACTAATCATCGGCATGTCAGTCTCCATAGTGTTTTACACTTCATTTTATATTCCTGAATCTCTGGCAAAGCCATCTGTATCTGAACATATCCTAAATCCTGAAAAAGATCTTATCATTGAAATTGTTCCAGGTGCAGTAATTGAAGGAAACGAGAATTATGTTCCAAATAAAGCAAATGCGTTATTGAATATTAATAACAAAGTAATTTGGAAAAATTTGGATGATACTCCCCACACTGTAACTCCTGATCATAGAGCATCTGATAGCTATAGTGGTGACTTTGGTTCTTCTGGTGTCCTAAAACCTGGTGAAGACTATGAATTCCTATTTACAGAGCCTCAAGAGATCCATTATCACTGTGAACCACATCCGTGGATGACTGGTTCTATCAATGTAGAAAAGAGTAGGTTCTAGATAGAATATTTTGCAAAAATTATTTGACTTTCAATTTCTTTGTGTTGCTCAATAATTGACACTCTAAATTTTATTTCATGTTCTTGTTTTGGTTCAAATTTTATTAATGCAATAAATTCTGCCTTGTTTTCAGGCATCACATCTTTGTTAATAAATAATCTTGAGACATTTTGTGAAATATTTTTTCCATTATATGATTTGTATGTTATGTGTTCATTTGAATCCAAAATTTGAGTATTTATCACAACTCCATCATATCTTCCAGGATATGAAACAGAAATTGCCCCCTTAATTTCGGAATTTGGGTGAATGTCAGTTGAATTTAGTTTGAATTCTATATCTTTCACGAAAACATCATCTCCAAGTCAGAATAAATAATTTTGTTAAGCGAGCCCGAAGGGCTTTTGAGCATTTTTATGAAAAGTCCCGGATTTCATTAATTTCAAACAATTACGATATTGGTATATTTCAAATATTAAAGAATATCTGCATCCGGTTCTGTTAACTTGACGGAGCTTGGATCATAATCTTTACACTGTTCAATCTTAGGATGTTTTCAACCAATCTCAAAGAGTGTTCATTTAGGGTGCTAGAGTGTTAAGTTAGGGTGCTGTAAATGGTAGTTTATGTTTATGAATCCCTTTTCTTAATTGCCTCTTTTTTTCCATCTGGCAAACTGTCAAAAATATCATCTATAATTTTTCCTCTGGTATGAGCCCAATCAGAAATATAATTTACAATCTCAAACAACTTGGTTGCTGTGTTTACATCATCTCTCAAATCCATTTCTAAAGGGTGTACTGCTTGTCCACCAATCACTCTGACAGAATCTAACGCTTTTATCATTCTATCCTCTAGTCCTTGCTCTGCCAATTTTTTTATTTTTTCATTCAAATCTTTACCTGTCGCTTTTTTCTCATTACATATCTTTTCAATACACAATCTCAATAATACACACGCTGACCTTGGAGAACGTGAAATTATGTCTCGCGCTTCATTGTAATCAATTTTTATTTCATCAGTCATATCTGGGTTAGGCATTGGTGCATTACCTGTTGATGGATAAATCATATTTTCTTCTTTCCAAATTGTAATGTCTCTACATCGTCTACAATGTCCAACCATGAAGTTATTAGCATTAACAGAATTTACATACTGACCTGTTCTTATTACATTCGTCCAAGATTGATCAGAATATGATCCACAGTTTGGACAATGAAATGCATCTAGATTTACAGCAGGTTGAGTGAATTCAGTCATAGTTTTATGAGAAAATTTTAATTCATTTTGTAATTATCATTCCAATAGTATATCCAATACTTCATTACTAATTGCATGATTCCAGCAGTTTGTATGATGTTCTTTGATCTTCGTTCTATTTTATTTTCTATTTCTTTTAATGAATTAAATATGGGATTTCCTTCTACTAATATTTCTTTTTGAAATTTCTTGATTTCATCTTCTGAGGCAAAATTAGAAGAGTAACTAATAAGATTAAAATTATGAAATTTTAGTTTAAACGGTTCCCATATTTTTAGAAAATTTTCTAAATCTTTTTTCTCATCAGTAACATCATGATTTAACGATCTAAAATATTCTGTAAATATTTGAATCTTGTTAATTTTTAAATCCACATATTTTTCAAATCCCTCTTTTATTTTTTTAATAATGTTGTCAAACTCTGGGATTATATTTGGTAATTGTTGTTTATTATGATTAGACATTATGACTTTGCTAATTAGTTGTAGTATTTCCAATGAACCATTTGTAATCATTATCAATGCTTCACTATCTGGTTGATTGATACTATTGTTCATTTTTGATAATCTCATTATCACTGCTGCTGTATTAAATTGATTTGGCTCACTCATTTTAGATCCTAACTCTTGGTTTATTCCAATATGGAGATTTACATTTTACATTGGCACAGTTCTTAGGAGATTCATTAACACTATACCAAATTTTCTCACAACGATTACACTCATGCTTCCAGTAATCACCTTCTACTTTCATACTCATAACTACCTTAAGATAATTCTATTATATAATTTCTTTTCATATATCCATTTAAGGTATAGTATTATATATGGGTTGAACACATAGGTTGAACACATAGATATGATATGGTGAGTTTATCTAGAATGGTAAGATGTCGGGCTTATGACCCGATTGTTGTAAGAGACATCGTGGGTTCAAATCCCACACTCACCGCATCTTTTCATTCTATATTAATTGAGAGGTCTTAGGTTTTCCCATACGAAATCATCTCCAACCCTACTGAGGACACTTCCTAGTGTGCTTTGCTGAATCAGGACATCTCAGATATGCCTTGCATCTTATACTTTCGTTGTGTCAGTTCATGATTTTGTGTACGATATACTTTCAGAGTTAGCATGTACCCGGATTATTGCAAGCATCCGGTCTTGCAGCTGCCACCTTTGCCTTTTGTTTTCCTCTTCTCTTTGCAATTCTGAAATAGAATGATCCCATTCTTTCATCAAATCGTACTGTAGTTGCAGCCTCTACCATTGCGTTACGTAACCATGCAGAACCCCTCTTTGTTATTCCGCCTCCTCGGTGCACATCTGCACTGTCCCTGTGCGACGGTGCAAGTCCTGCATATGAGACTAGTTTTTCTGCTGTTGCAAATCTGCTGATGTCAACTATCTCTGAAATTATTGTCAATGCCGTGACATAGTTTATTCCAGGAATGGTCATCAGTAGTCTGGTTTTCCCATCCTCATTGCTGCAATCTTTATCTCAATTGTGTTGATCTGTTTTTGCATCATATCTATGGTATCAAGATATGCATCCATTGCCATTCTATCAGATTAATTTCATGCAACCATCGTACTCCTTTCTGCGAGAATGTCTTTGTGGGTATAATCATATTTTGCAAGTATTGCATAAATCATGTTTTTGTGTTTTGATACATTTCGCACGCGATTCAGTCTGGTTCTTACCAGACTGTATAGATCTCTATAGTATTTTTCTGGTACGAATGAGCTGTACACCATGTCTGCTCTTAGCAAGTCTGCCAATACGTCTGAATCAAGTTTGTCGTTTTTTAGCTTTGCCTGTGCAATTATCTTGGTCTTTGCAGGATGTGTAAGAATTGTATCAATTCCATGGTCTTCTAGTGTGTCATGTAGTCTGATCCAATAGTTTGCAGTTGATTCGCATACTGCCTGTATGTCATTACCATATGTCTTTTTGATATGTTTGATAAAACCCATTATTCCATTTGTGGTATTATCAAAGCTTGTCTGCTCTAGCTTCTTTCTGGATTCCCGTTTTATTGTTGCAACACATTTCTTCTTGTGAACATCAATTCCTATGCTGATCATATTATCACCTCCTTTTTGATCAAATTGCCTGATCTAGCGGAATGCTCCCATTCACCATCTATGTGGTATTTTGTTTTCCGCTCACTTTGAGTTAGTCTGTCAAACGCCCTTGTACATGGCAATATTCATTCAACTCTCAGGCCTAACAGTAGGTATACATCACAAGATATGAAAAAGATTTCGTATAACGTCTGTCAATATCTGCAATTTCTGCTGCAATAACTAGTGACGAGTAATCACCAATTCCTGGTATTGATTTTATTATCATGGCATCAGGACTGGTCTTTACAGCAGCATACACTCTTGAATTAATATCTTCAATTTGCAGATTAAGATGGCTTATCTGTCGTACAAATCCATCTATGCGATAGTCACCCAGGGAGGTAAGTCTTTTGTTGTATGTTACAGTGAACGTGACTCCTGGTATCTTGATTCCCTCCTGTAACAAAATTCCATGAACAGAATTTTTGAGAGATGTTCTCCACTGAACGAGTTTTTTTCTGTATCTTACCAGCTGGCGATGTTTTACTATCTTTTTGTTTGGAATATGGCATGTTGCAATGTATCCCCCGCGCAAAAGATCTGCCAGTATCCTGGCATCAATCTTGTCTGTTTTTTTTGATGCAGCTATTGCCTTTGTAAGATACGGGTTTGAGAGTGTTACGTTTTTGTATCCTAATTCATCTGTAAGAAACCTATACGTGCCATACCAGACTGATGATGATTCCATGACAATATTGGCATGAATTGGTATGTCTGTAAAATGTTTCCTGATTGATTCATGAGTGTTCTCAACTTTTATGTTTTGTAATATTTTTCCGTCATTATCCATTGTTGCTACTTGAAGAAATTTCTTGTGCAAGTCAATGCCAACATACATGCTCTTGTCTTTCCCCCTAATCTGTTTCTTTGGACTTTTCTTGGAATACGATGGATTACGACTCCTGGACCTGAGTTCATTCCCTATGCTATCTGATTTCCTTCTTTTTGTATTCACATATAGCTATTGATTTGTGCGTGAAGGTTGATACATACAATCTTTGTGCAAATTGTGGCTATCGAATTACAAGGATTGCAAACTCATAGGCACGAACAACAATGATTTTTTGATATTTTACTTTGAACCTTTTTTACTGGTTTTCTTTTTTGTGGTTAGTTTATTCTTGTTAGATGAATTTTTTTTAATGCTTGTAGTTACACGTTTAGTAATAGGCTTTAATTCATCCCAACGTTTTTTAATAAATGATTCAGATCCTTCTAATTCAATATATCCATGATGCTTGTGTTTCATTTTAATTTTGGTAGTTGGTAGTGTAGAAATCTTCTGAGTATCACTTAATTTTTTGTTGGATGTATTAGTTGTAATGTCTTCAATTTCTAGAGATTTTTGGTTTATGTTACTTTGATATGTAAAATCTCCTTTTTCTGCTTTGATCATGATAATAAATTCTTTAACAGTTGTATCCCAGAATCTTCTGACACCATCTTTTGTTTTAATTCTCTTCAGCTTTACTAATCCTTGTATCTCTAAAGACTGAAGATGTTCATATACTTCTTCCATTGACATGTGAGTTCCTCTAGATATAGAATAAGTATCTAGGGGCTTGCCATTAGACCACAAAAATTTTAGTATGTCAATATTTGGTGCTGAACATATGGTATAAAGTTCATTTAGCCAATTAATATCGCCCATCTAAATTCCCCTCCTAAGATATCTTTCCAAATCTGGTGGCAACTTAAACTCATAATTTCTTTTTGATCCACTTCGTAGAATAGCTCCTTTATCAATTAATTCTTTTAATTGATTAAGAATGGAACCAATTGGGTAGCCTAACAATTCTGCAATAACTTTAGAGGATGATGGTCCACTTTTCAGCATATTAATTATCTTTTTTTGCATTTCGGTTAAATTTTCATAAAGTGATTTAGATCCAGATATTACTGTGGATATTACATTATCTAAATCTATTATATCTATTTCATTAATCATTGCATTGTTAACAGCTTTGTTAGTTATTTCTAATAATTTCCTTGGTGCTCCTCCACTAAATGAATAAAGTTCATCTATTGCATCTGGAGTAAAAGGGCTTAAACATCCATTACAATTAGTTTTTTTTGTATTTGAACATGCTCCTTGGCTTCCATTGTTTAAATCACTTTCAATACACGCAAATCGTATTCTTTTATTTATAAAATCATAAACATCTTCTTTGTTGAAACCATCTAAGTAAATTTGATTTGAAATTCTATCTGCAAGTGGAAAGTGTTTAGCTTCCAAAAGTCTGAGAGTTTCTGGAGGTCCAGATGCAATAAGACTTACTCCACCTATATCATGGAAAGATCTTATCCAATACAAGACATCTGTATGTCCCTCACCTAATTCATCTATCACTACTATGAATTTCATCCCTTGACCAACAAACTTGGTAATTTCATCAGATACCATTTTGAAAATAGTTGTTACATCTAAATTTCTTGGTCTTTTTTCTGTTAAATGTTCAAGAACGTCTGCAAAGAATACCTTAATACTACTTGGAGCTTTTCTAATAAAGATAGACTTGAATTCATCTGTAGGTAATCCATTTAATACATATTCTAGGAATGTAGTTTTACCAATACCAACGTTACCTGTTAACAAGGCACTTTGTCCTTTATCTACACATACCAGAAACTGTTTAATTTGCTCAGTATATCCTGTAAAAAGTTTCCTATTGCTCTTGATGTCCACAATATCAAAAGGATTAATTTTCCAAGCCGGATCTCTATTTTTTAGCCAATTGTTTTTTCCTTCTCTTACATCTTTTAGAAGATCCCTTACTTCAGCCATACTTGTAGAACGATCTATTGGTTAATAAGAATTATTCATTTTTATTCATTACATTTATATTCTAGGTGAATATAGATTAATAAGATATGGTCACTGAAATAAAACAAAGCAAAAACATCATACAGCCTCATCACCAACTGAACAATCACATAGGAGTAATAAAGGCATGAACAAAACCGTAGTTTTTGTAAACGGTAAAAAACATGAGCTGACTTCTAATCAAGTTTTAGTTGGAGAACTGATTACATTAGGAGGCGGTAAACCTGGTGAGTACGAACTTCAAAAACGTAAAGGACAGGGAGGACCAGTAACAAAAACTTTCCAAGATCCTAATCAAGTGATTGAAGTAAAAAACGGAGATCACTTTACAACCAGATTTACTGGATCCATCAATCCAGCTGCGGAGGTAACTCCCTCCTCAGCTATTTTTGGGAAATTTCTCACAAAAAATGGAATCAAGTATGAAGTTAGAAAAATTGCAGATAAGTCAATTTACATTTTTGAATATAAAATTCCTAATGGAGAATATACAAATATTTCAATTACTTTAGGTCTTCCAATTTCAGAAGATTTTCCAATTACTGCACCATATGGATTTCATATCAAAAAAGATCATAATTTTAAGGAGAACATAACAAATGTGAATTCTAGTCCATTAGGTGGAGATTGGGAGTTTTGGAGTAGAGAAGTTACAAATTGGGATGTAAATCATCGTGGTTCTCAATACTACCTAGATAATGTAAACCGATGTTTGGAGTTGAAGTAAATGGAATATAATGTAGCTATGACTGAATCTGCCAACAAAGAACTTTCTGATTTCTTATTAGATGATCTGAATGATGAAGAAATTTGTTTTGCAACTTGGTCACCATCAAACGGAAAAGATAGAATCACTATACTACTAAATGACATTATCTATCCTGAAACTGGAGATAGAGTTCGTCATGGAAATGTTTCTGCCATGCCACAATATGTTGATCGAGTAAAAGAATTTGCTCGAAAAGAAAAGAAAGGATTAATCATGATTCATACACATCCAAGTGCTACTGGTTCTCAAGGAGTTTCAATTCCTGATTTACATTATGAACAAGATGTTTTGTCACGTGAAGTTTTTGGAATAACTAGATTGCCATTTGTTGGAATGACACTCTCAGGTGATGATGTGTGGAGTGCTAGGTGTTATCCACAACCATACAAAATCATTTGGTGTTCTGCAGTTCGAATAGTTGGCAAAAGACTAATCATCCATTATAAGTCCCAGAGTTATTCACATTCAAATGAAAAACTAGTCAGGACAACCAGTATCTGGGGAGAGCAAAAACAAGAAGAAATTATGAGGTTAAAAGTTGGCATTATTGGGGTTGGAAGCATAGGTGCTGCGGTGGGTGAAATATTAGCCCGAATGGGAATTGGCAAAATTTTATTGATGGACTATGACCTAGTTAAGAAACATAATTTTGACAGGATGCTGTATGTCACTGATCATGATGTAAATGAAAAAAAGGCAGATATTGTTGCAAAAAACCTTAGAATATCTGCTACTAATCCTAACTTTGAATGTGTTACATACTATAGTAGTATTGTAGAAGAAGATGGTTTCAGAGAAGCATTGAACTGTGATGTATTGTTTAGTTGTGTTGATAGACCCTGGCCAAGACAAGTATTGAATCATTTATCCTATTCCTCATTGATTCCAGTAATTGATGGAGGTGTAAGTTTCTACATTCCAAATGGAAAATTTGTTCATGGAATGTTTAGAGCACAAACAGTAGGACCAGAACGTGCATGTATGGAATGCCTTAATGCCTTTGATGCAGGTCAGGTACAACAGGATCGAGACGGTATTTTTGATGATCCTGAGTATGTAAAAAAACAGGAAACAAACACAAAAACAAGACAAAACATCATGCCATTTGTGTTTGGACTTTCCAGTCTTGAAACTATACAGTTTGTTGAACTAACAACAAACATTGGTAACATGGGAGATCTTGGTCAGCAACCATACAACTATCATCCTGGAGATCTATCACCAATTCACAAAAAATGCATAGATGGTTGCTATTATGTAAAAAATATTGGATTAGGAGAATCATCTAGACCTTATTTGTCAAATGATTTGTCAAAACAAAGAGAATCTGGGGTTCAAAATGAATAAAAAACCAACAAAATTAGATGCACTATTTATTTTTACAATGACATCTGGTTTGTTTTTAGCATGATCAATTATTAATATTTCACATAAACTTAGCAATTTCAAAATCTATCTTTGATTGGGCAAGAATTAGTTTTGTTGGAACCGTTCTAGTTTCATTTTTCATCTTAGGTCTTACTATGTATTTTAAAGAAATACCGTATTTTTCCTTGGAAATTTTATCTGGAATGATTCTATTTTTGGTCGGTCAAAAAGCCATTATTTCTAAAGATGCCAAACTCATGAAACAATGGGATTACTCACATTTAGCCATGATCATAGGTATATCCATATTCATTCTAGCATTGATAACATTCTCATCGTTTGGTCTAATCACGCAACCTGAGATTATTTATCATAGATAATGTATAGTATAGTATGACTGATGACATGAAAGCTAAGATTGATAAGATCTTAAAAGAATCATTGCCTGACGAATCACTTTTCGTGACTGTTAACAATGACTACGAATGCAAAAAATGCAACTAATAACGTTCAGTTTTATTCTAAATCAATTGTAAATTAACTTCAAAACTGAAGAGCTTGAACGAATTTGACAAGTCATCTCGAGAGAATTAATGTTCAAACCTTGGCAGATTTGTTATTTGGAAATCCAAAAATGGTCTGAGCCTCTAAGAATTAAAATTGCAGTAAAGATCTAAATAGATCGCGATCTAACCCAAAAAGATCCTGCAACACACAGAAGGGCCATCTATTGGAAATACCTTTGATAATAGGTATGTTGATTGGCAAGAAGAAGGAAGCCATATCCAAAAAATCATACGTCAATACAATTGGGAATATAGGAAAAAAATTTGTTTTAAATGTCCAATTGAAAAACAACAAAAATTAAACTGTATCAAAATTAACAATTTTAAAAATGGCATTCAAGAAACATATTGTTCCAAAATGACCAAATCTAGAAGTAAAAAATTTAAAAAAATAATTTTAAAATATATGGATTTTCATCCATCAAATTCTAGAGTTTAATATTTTGTTTAGTGCAGGTTGTGTTGGAACAAATTTTGAATAATATTCCTCTGACGAAGTTTTTTGATGTATAATTAATGAATATTCCACAAGAAGATTGATAGATTTTGCTCTTGCTTCATCATCTGTTAGAGTATCTGTTTCTTCAAAATATCCAGTTGCTGGATTAAATACATAAGTTATTCTTACTTTCGGTTTTTTAATAATTTTATTTTTATTTGTTCCTGAAAATCTTGGATATTGTAAAGAGGCAGTATGTACTCCATAAAAAAATACAGAGGATATTAAAGAAAATTTATGTATGAATCAAGCACTTAGATGTATTTTGCCATCTCAGAAAACATGTTCAATTCCCTTATTCTCCATGTCTCAAAGCATGTGAGAAAGACTGAGATCATCCTCATGCCCTGATCACTCTTCATCTGCCCGCGAACATTCCTCTGCATCACGCACTTTCGAATGGAATTCTCTGCATCATTGTTAGTTGACGGGACATCGCCATCCATGACAAACGTAAACATGCTGTTCCTTGCAGTCTTTAGCTTCTTGCCAAACTGAACCATCTCCATATCACCTTTCAAATATCGTGCAATGATACGGTCTAGCTGTTTTAGTAAATCATCCCTGTACGTTTCCCGCCGTTTTGTATGACGATTACCTACACTCCAAACCCTGGCATGACCTAGCATATCTGAGAGTTTCTCGTATAGAATCCTTGCCTTTTTGTCCTGTGATTTTATTGCCAGATATTTGGCATCGCGCTGCAGGTGTGCAGTGCATCTCTGCTTTGTGTTATCACAAAATACTGTCCTGTACGGAGCATATCCGTCAGACACTAGGGTTCCTTTGAATTTCTTCCAGTACTTTTTTAGAACATTGGCACCTCTGCTGTACTCCAAGGCATACTGTGCACTAGTCTTGCTTCTTGCAACCCACATCCATCCAGTATTTCCATCAATTGAAAATCCTGTCTCATCGATTCCGAGAATATTTTCAGTCACGATTTCGCTGTGGATTGTATTGTAAAATGACTCTAACATCACACTACCGTTGCGAAGAATGGATTGTACGGTTGTATTGCTGATTTCTAATCCATATCTTTCATAGAGTGTGGTTCTGATAGCATCGTATGTCAATCTCTTTGAGAACAGTGAGACGACCTCACGTATCACTGAACCATCAAAACATCCATGTAGTGGAAGGTTTCCCGTGGTTTGAAAATTATCAGAACAGTCCATGCAGATGTATTGATTCAAAACATGCTCAGTTATACCGTAGGGTGTTGGTGGAGGAATCTCAACCATTATCCTTTTGCAGGTTTTGGTTTGATGAATATTTTCACTACCGCATTTGGGACATGCATCTGATCTGTGGTGTTTGGTGCTAGTTGGTCTGAATTTCTGTGTCTTGCCAACGTGTCCTGCTATTCCACCACGTCTTGATTTGCCTGGCTGTCTGTGTTGTCTTTTTTGCTTTCTCCATTCAAGGGAATTCTTTGATGGCGGAGAGTGTGCATTCTCATAATATGACAGCTTTTTTTGCAGTTCCTTGTTTGATTCTATGAGATTTTCTATGATTAGCGGTAGTTGTTTTAACTTTTCTTGCAGTTGTTTTATCTCTGCTTGTAGCTGTATGATGATTTTCTCATGACCACAACCTGACATGTTTTGTATGATGATTTAGTTGATCTTAGATCTTTTTGTGTAATGATATTGATTTGTGCGTGAAGGTTGATACATACAAATTTATCTGAGTTTGTGAAATATTGTTGTGGAATACCTACTACATTACACCAAATATCTTTACCATAGATCTTTTTTGAAAGAGCAATCCAGTTATCTTGTTCATTAATAATATGTCTATAGATGACATTAAATTTTTTAATTCCATGATCAGGTAATATTTGAATTTTTTCCTCAAATAATTCAACAGGTTTCATGCCCATATCTAGCGTAGGACAAATAATGTTTTTGGGGTATTTTTTTAATACTTCTTTTAGTTGTTTTTCAAATTTTTCTATTGATTGATTTGGATTTGATTCATAATCTGCAATCATAAGTAAACCTGCTTCAAATTGTATTTCTAGAATATTTTTACGCTCAGTTTCTGTAGGTGCAATATCTTTCCAGAATTGGAAAAATACATCTACTGTCAAATCAGGATTGTCTTCAAGTATAATTTTGATCTTCTCAATAATCTTATCTTTTGTGGCTTTAGTGTTAATTCGTTCATCTGTTTCAACTCTGTGAATGAACTGGAGCATTGAAGATTTTAATTTAATTTTTGCATCGTTTGCTTTTTTTAACTCGCTTTGATGTGGTACAGGCATCGGAAATGTTAATTGTTCTTCTGCAAGTTCCACACTAATTACATTGGATCCAATTTCGTCATCATCGTTATTGAAACGATCTGCTGCAACATTTTCAATGTTGAATTCTTCCATTAAAAATTTGACGGTGTTCTATGTAATAACATGTTCGAATGAATTATTACATCAATCTAATTAAAATTCATTTCATTTTTTTAACTAGAAATTGATCTTCATCCTTCTTGAAAATTATTTTGTAAACCTATGTTATTGATCGGTTAGATTTTGCGATCAGTAATTTAATTAGAATTTTTTTAACTATTGAGATTTCTGTATCTAAATAGGTTCAAAAGTATGTATCAACCTTCACGCACAAATCAATAGCTATATGTGAATACAAAAAGAAGGAAATCAGATAGCATAGGGAATGAACTCAGGTCCAGGAGTCGTAATCCATCGTATTCCAAGAAAAGTCCAAAGAAACAGATTAGGGGGAAAGACAAGAGCATGTATAGCGACGATCAAAAGTTCGTGAACATCCTTGCAGGATTTCTAAAAATATAATTAACAACATCAAGTTTGAATTTTTTTGTTCCAAAGTATTGTGACACTGCATTATTCATTATTGTAAACATTGCATAATATTCTGATACCAACAACACATGCTTGCTTATTTTCCAACACTGCTCTATCATGTTTAGATATGGTGGGTTCCTTTTGGTAGCCAAATCAGTCTAACATCTGGATTATCTGTCAAAAAGTCCTTGACCTTCTTTGATTTGTGCACTGATGCCCTGTCAAGTATCAACGCAGTTTTACCATATTTGTAGTGCAACTCTTTTAGATATTCTACAAATGTTATGCCGTTGAATTTTTTATAAATTCTAAACAGTTGGTCTCCATTGATTGTAATTGTTCCATATACTGCCAAACTTTCATGGTCTCCCACATATGGGAGAAATATTCTTTTGGCAACTGGTGACCAATATTTTCGTCCTGCTTTTACATCCCTAACAAAGAATGCCTCATCAAGCATTGCAATGGTGAATCCACTCTTTTTTAGGTGTGGAATTCTCTTTTTCATGCGTTGCTGCCCAGCTGCGCACATCTGTTACACTTGCATGATTGATGTGATATTTTTGTGCAGTTTTAGCAGACATTCCATACATTCCATACTGGCGCATTATTTTTCTGACATGTGTTGTGTGAAATTTTATTCCAGTAGAATCAAATATTGTCTGCTACAGCATTACAGGTGTAAATAGTGTCAACATAATTTTGAACATAATACAATTCATTTGCTTCTTTGGGATTACACATGGTCTTTCACTCCTTGGGTGATCGTATAGGCCATCTACGTTAAAACGATCAACCCATTTGCGTACCCAGTTTGTACAGCGGTATAGTGTTTGTGCGGTGTGCTCTAATTCCTTGCCATCTTTGAGAACCATTAGTACTGCAAGCATCCTGACTATATCTTTGGAGTTTTCCTTTTTGTATGCTGCTTCAAGCTGTTCTAACTTGTTCATGTGTTTCATTGTGTGTGGTGATCAAAAAGTCTTTTGTTTTGATGATTTTTAGTTCACGAACTTTGACTCTTCGCTATATGTTGGCATTGACTTGCACAAGAAATTTCTTCAAGTAGCAACAATGGATAATGACGGAAAAATATTACAAAACATAAAAGTTGAGAACACTCATGAATCAATCAGGAAACATTTTACAGACATACCAATTCATGCCAATATTGTCATGGAATCATCATCAGTCTGGTATGGCACGTATAGGTTTCTTACAGATGAATTAGGATACAAAAACGTAACACTCTCAAACCCGTATCTTACAAAGGCAATAGCTGCATCAAAAAAAACAGACAAGATTGATGCCAGGATACTGGCAGATCTTTTGCGCGGGGGATACATTGCAACATGCCATATTCCAAACAAAAAGATAGTAAAACATCGCCAGCTGGTAAGATACAGAAAAAAACTCGTTCAGTGGAGAACATCTCTCAAAAATTCTGTTCATGGAATTTTGTTACAGGAGGGAATCAAGATACCAGGAGTCACGTTCACTGTAACATACAACAAAAGACTTACCTCCCTGGGTGACTATCGCATAGATGGATTTGTACGACAGATAAGCCATCTTAATCTGCAAATTGAAGATATTAATTCAAGAGTGTATGCTGCCGTAAAGACCAGTCCTGATGCCATGATAATAAAATCAATACCAGGAATTGGTGACTAATCACTAGTTATTGCAGCAGAAATTGCAAATATTAGCAGATTCAACAACTCTCACAAGTTATGCGCATATGCAGGAGTCGTGCCATCAGTCAGAAATTCTGTAGATTACATCATGGCCGTATAACCAAAAGAGGAAGCATGACACTACGATGGGTTCTTGTCCAATGTGTCTATGTCCATACACTACATGCCAAGAACAGTGACATTACAAAATTTTACAATCGCATTAAGAAAAAGAGAGGCTCATCAAAAGATGTAGTTGCTGCATCATCCCAGATTCTGCGAGTGATTTACTGGATGCTAAAAGAGAGGAGAGAATTTGTACAGAATTACAGTTAGGACTTCAAGTCGCGTTAAGCATGTTGAGGGACAAGCCTCGTCTGTTTAACTGCGAATAGTCCTAACGAAGGGATGAAGATAGCATTGAGGTTAAAGCCTCGTATGGATACATGTCCGTCATCTTTTGATTGAAAGCATTCCCTAGCGAAGGCTATGCCTTGGGATGCAAAAAAGTGGGAAATGTATAAAAACAATTCACATGGATAATCATATTAGATCTGTTTCAGCACCCGAAAGTAAACACGAAGAATTTTGTGATCTAACCCACGCAGATTACTCAGAACTAACATGGTTCATATTTATTAACCTTGTATAGGTCAATGTATGATATGAATCAAGATAGAATTAATTGGGATGAAAAGGCAGCTAAGGCTTTTGCCCGTCATGAATTGGATTTGGAACGAAAGTTTGAGAAAGAAGACACAAATGTAAATATATCCTCAATAGATGAGTTATTGAGTGACAATTGAAACTATTTGGAAAAGGAACTTTGATAGAGAGTTCAAAGTAACATTTCAGTTTCTATTACGTACAGATCAAGAATTAATCTGGGATGCAACTACAAAAATTTCTAATGCTAAAAATCCAAGAACAGTTTATCCACATGCATAATGTACTGCAGTTAGAAATCATATAATATGCAAGATTGAAGAAGAATACATCCTAGCTTTTAAAATAAAATAACAAGACAAACAAATTCACTTTATAGAATTTTACAGTTCACTACCAAGTAACAAAATGAATGTTACAAAACTACATTCAACTTACCAACTTTAGGAGGCTTCTTCTTCGGGAGTTATGTTTAGTTACACACTTTATGTTTGCATCTTGGGACTCGATAAGTGTAGTAATACATAACGGGCCCAAAGGGCTTCGATCCCTTGACTTTTGGATTAGAAGTCCAACACGCTATCCATGCTGCGTCATAGGCCCAAAAACCTAGCAATTAATTACCATTTTAAGGGTTTACAGCCACTTTTTTTGGTAATTTTCTCTTTCCATTTTGAAGAGAAATTGTTGTGCATATCCTGCATATGGACCAAAATGATTTACAATTTTTTCATGAAGAATATCATATTGTTTTTTTGTAATTGTCTTTGTCTCAAGTTGAAATTCATTAAAAAAATATTTTTCTAAAATTCTAATCATCCATCTATCTAATGGAAATGCCTCCAATTTGTTTAACGAAAATAACATTACGCAATCTGCAACTTTATTCCCAACCCCTGGAATAGAACAAATACTCTCCCTAGTCTCAAAATAATCCGATTTTTTTAAACTCTCAAAATCTATTTTTTTTAAAAAAATTATATTTGCAGCTTCTTTGATAAATTTAGCTCTGTATCCTACACCGCAATCTTTAATTTCATTAATTGATGCTTTGGCAAGTTTCTTTGGTGTAGGAAATAAAAAAAATTCTTGATTTTCAAACTCGACCTCTGTCCCAAACTTTCTTGATATCTTTTCAAGACTAGTTTTTATTTTTTGAATATTAGAATTCGAAGATACAATAAATGAAATCAAACATTGAAAAGGATCTTGTTTGAGAATTCTTAAACCAAGATATTTTTTTACAGCCTTTCTAGTTGTACTGTCTTTTGAAATTGACTTTATTATTTGCTCCATATTGTCTTTTTTTCTAAAAAAATCTGTTTTTGTATTCTGATATGATTTGATGCTTCCAGAACTGGCAACCCTTAGAATATCTTGGCCATTTACCCCATACCAATAATCTCCATTTTTTCTCCAAAGAAATACCTGACCACTGTTTATTGAAATTTCTACATTTATTGCATTGTTGTTTTGCATTTTAGACAGTAATTGTATCATTTACTGCAGGGGCATATGTTTCTAAACCAAATTTTTCATGAATTTCTTTAGCAAACATTTCACATGATTCAGAATCTCCATGAACTGTCCATACCTTTGGATTTCCTTTGATTTTTTTAATCATGCCAAACAATTCATTTCTATCTGCATGACCTGAAAACTCAAACTGTTTTACCTCTGCTGAAACATTGACGTCTTTACCTCTTGTTGATACCTTTCCTGTTTCAAGTAATTTTTTACCTGGTGTGCCTTCACCTTGATACGATACTAGGGCAATTCCATTTTTATCATTAAATGCCAAGTGCTGTAAATAAAATACAGCATTTCCTCCAACTAACATTCCCGCAGGTGAGATTACTACACAAGGCTCCCCCATTGCACGTTTTCTTTCAGCATGTTCCCTTATTGCAGTTGCACTGTTTATTGCCTCTGAAAAAATTTTAGGATCTCTTAGATAATCTGGATGTCTAAACATTATTTCATTTACTTTTAGTGCCATTCCATCCATGATAATTCTATGTTTGAAATTTACACTCTTTAAAATACATGCAATCTCTTGAGAGCGTTCAACTGAAAATGATGGAATAAACAATATTCCTTTCCTATCCATCACTTCGTTTGCAAATTCAATTAACTCCTTTTCTGATTCTCTCCTAGGTTTTTGTTCTGTTTTGGCATATGTGCTTTCAGTAATCAGTAAATCAATTTCCCCAATGTCCAAATCCATCTCTCGAAGCATTCTTGAACCATTTGTTTTGATATCTCCTGTATAGAAGAGTCGTTTTTTCTCTGACTCTACCAAAACAGTACTACCTCCAATTACATGTCCTGATTCTCTTAATTCAAAAGTTGCATTTCCCTTGGTAACTTTTTGTTTAAATCCAGTTTCCTTAGCATTTTTCATCATATTGTTTAGTTCAGGCAGATCAAATGGATGTGAGTTCTTTTCGATTTTTAGCATATCTTCAATCAATAACTTTGACAGATCAAAAGTTGGAGGTGTGGCATAGACGTCAGTATTTCCACTTACAAAAAGGGATGGAACATTTCCTGAATGATCTAAATGAGCATGAGTAATTATGATTGCATCAAGATCTTTTGGTTTTACATGAAGTGGATATCCTGGAGGTGTTCCCCTTCTACCAAATAATACCCCATAATCCAGCAAGAGATTTGTTCCATTACAATTAACTAAAAAACCCGATCTGCCAACTTCGTTTGCAGCTCCTAAAACTTTAACATCCAAGAATTAAGATAAATTTTAATCAACGTTAAAACCTTGTTAGAGCAATCCGATCATTATACTTATTATAGAATCTACAAAAGCTTTAATTAGTGTAAGCTAAGATCCGATCCTCATGGGAAGAAGTTATACAGAATGGTTAGCCTTGCAAGATCAAGCACTCGTTTCTAAGACACGTGCTGGTGACGAAGCAAACAAACCCCTCTTAAACCAACTCAATTGGATCTGGGTTAACAATCTTATGAATAAGAAAGCAGACCTTAATCCATCTTCTGCAGAATTACTTGACTGGGTTACTTCTGGTCAAATAGACGCAATGAGAAAATAAACGTGCAAATCACGTTATCTTTTTGTTTTTTAAATTTTCAAATCTGATTTTTGCGCATATTTTTTACTCGATCAATTTCATAACAGGGTTATGAATTTCAATCATGGTTTAAATAGTCATCAAGCAATCTTAATTTTGTTATGCCAATAGCAATACTTCCAGACATTGATGAACAAAGATGTATCGGATGTGCACTATGTGTAGAAATCTGTACAACTCTTGGTCCAGATGTCCTTAGAGTAAAACCAGTTGAAGGCTGGAAGAGAGGTAAAGCATTTGTATTTTATCCAGAAAGATGTATTTCTGATGGTGCATGCATCGGTGTATGCCCAACAAAATCAATCTTTTGGATGAGACCAATGAATTATACTGCTGGACAACCAGTTCCTCTTCACAAAAACGGTGTCTTCATCAAAGGTTGGGCAGAAGACGCAGCACTATAAGCTGAATCTTTTAGCACATTCTTTTTTCTTATTTTTAATTAAACAAAAGATTTCTTCTTGATTTTTTTTGGTAGTGTTTTTACAAAATGTTTCAAGAATTTGTCATTTTTATCATAATGAATTTCTGAAAACTTGTTGTTACCAAAGAAATCTTTCCATGTCTTTTCAAATGTAGGGAATTCTTTTGGATCAAAATCTATCCTAGAAGTTTCATGGTGTGCTGCTGGAAAAATATCTGAAATCTCAATTGGAATTAATCCTAACTGTGGGTTATATTGGCATACCTGTATTGAATCAAAATCCTTGAGTTTTCTTTCTAGTTCGATATATTGATGAGACAAATATCCTGGTTTTGAATTTGACTCTCTGGTGATGACTAGTTTCTTTTTCTTTGATTTGAATTTTCTAACCATATTGTGATATGCTTGAACCTCTGGACGAAATTGATCTTCTTTATCGTATAGAAAAACAGCTTTTTCTTTGAACTTTGGTGTAGTCACACTAAAAAATTCATAATTATTTGTCATGACTTCAATCATTTCAAATAACTTGGGATGTGCCCTTGCCTTTTTCATTACATATTCCCATAATCTTCCTTCATGGATTGCCTGCTTTACCTTGTCGACTTCAAGTTTTATTGCATGGAGATTATGAATTGCTAACTGATTGATTTTTTCAGTTACTTCAAGCTGGCGTAATTCATCAGGAGTATATTTTGAACATACTTCACAATTACATGGAAATACAACAATATCAGACAAATATCGTGTACCATCATCTGTGATGTATCTCTGATGTTTGGCATAAAGCATGTAGGATGCTGAATCAAATGTATCGCATCCCAAAGCTACTGCAAATGGTATTGTTAGCGGGTGTCCTGCTCCAAAAAGATGTAAAGGAATAGAATGTGGCATTTGTTTTTTTGCAGCTACAATCATCTGTGCTAGTAATCTATACTCATATGACTCCATAAATTCAACTGGACTTCCTAAAGCCAACATCTGAAAACCAATATCTACCAACTTTTTTGTTGACTTTGCAACAAGTTCAAAATGTTCCCCTCCTTGAATCGGACCAATCCAAATTTGACCATTATCTTCACTGTCATCAAGTGTCTGCTTTGATACTTTGAGAGTATGCTTAACATATGCTTCTGCTTTTTTTAATGGTAGTCCAAATCCTGTTGGTTTATCAAGTGGAATCGCAAAATCAGTCAAGATTCCTTTTTCAAAATTTGCCATCTCTGGTGGTGAAACTTTTACATCGCCATATTCTAAAACTTGGTACCCACCAGAATCCGTCATGATTGCACCATCAAAATCTATAATTTTATGAATTCCTTTTTTTACAGCTTCATCACCATAATTATTTCTGGTAATGTATGCATTTGTAATTACTAAGTCAAAACCAATTGCTTGAATTTTTTTTGATGGTATTGTTTGCTTTACTGGATGAATAACGGGAATGTATGCTGGTGTCTCAATCTTTCCATGATTAGTATGTAGAGTACCTATTCTTCCTGCTAAATCAGTTTTAGAAATTTCAAACAAGTAATTACACAAACTTAAAGGCGTTATTTAATCAATCAGAAAAAAACTTTTTCAAATCATTATTTTTTGTAACCAAATCAAGCCAGTCTACTTCCTCATTACCTATGTTGCTGGAAATTAGGGTTGTCACTTTTTCTACTACTTCTTGAATGCTTTTGCCACTAGTGTTAATTTGGAATGCCTTTTCTTGGAATTTGCTCATTACATCATGTGCAATAATACCCAATACTTCACTACCTAAATTTTCTCTACTTTTCTCATCTGTGTATTTCCTTTCTTTGTATACTGAGATCAAATCATAAGGGCTTTTTCTCAAAACAATCATTATCTTTACCATAATTTTATCTAAAACATAAGGTGCTAAATGGCCTACAATCACATTTTTCTCTGAAATTTTTTGCTCAAGGATTTTTTCTAGTTTTACAGTATCTACATCGTTTGTATCCTTATTTTTTTCAAATAATCCTGCATCTCTTGCTATGTTATTAATATCAATTATGGATAGTTCGAGCTTTTCAGCAATTTTCTGCGTAATAGTGTGTTTTCCAACTCCTGGATTTCCAGTAATTACAATTGACATGTTATACAATCACAATAAACTGCATTAAACGATTTCTGTAATACTAATAAGTAGAACTGAATTTTTGACTATATTGCAAATTGGTTTACTAGGTAAAGCAAATGTTGGAAAATCCACATTTTTTTCAGCTGCAACTGAAACTCCTGCCGCATCTGGTAATTTCCCTTTTACAACAATTGAACCAAATGTTGGTGTGGCTTATGTTAAAGCTGATTGTGCTTGCAAACATTTTGGTATACAACATGAAAATGAATTATGTGCTAATGGCATTCGTTTTATTCCAGTTAAACTCATTGACATTGCAGGATTGGTTCCAGGTGCACATGAAGGAAAGGGATTAGGAAATCAATTTCTTGATGATGCACGACAAGCTGAAGTTTTGATTCATGTAGTTGACATTGCTGGTAGTACTGATATTCAAGGACAACCAGTTCCAGTTGGGACACATGACCCTCTAGAAGATGTTGTATTTGTTCAAGATGAATTTGATCAATGGTTTGCAGATATTCTCAAAAGAGAATGGGATAGGATTACCCGTGAAATAGATCAGAAAAGAGCCAAACTTACTGATGGCATTGCAAAACGATTTTCTGGATTAGGTATTAAAGACTATCAAGTACATGTAGTGTTACAAAAACTAGGTCTTATTTCTAGAAATCCTAAAGAGTGGGAAGATTCTGATATCCAAACTTTTGTTAAAGAATTAAGAAAAAATACAAAACCAATGATTATTGCTGCAAATAAAGCAGATCTATGTCACGATCTTGATATTCTTAAAAAAATTCCAGATCCTGTAATTCCTTGTAGTGCCGAAACTGAATTACTTTTACGAAAAGCATCAAAAGCAGGAATTGTAGATTATTCTTCAGGAGATGAAGGTTTTAAAATAATTGAAGGAAAAGAAATTCTACCTCCTCAACAAAAAGCACTAGATTTGGTAAAGTATGTATTTTCTAAAATCCCATCTACTGGAATTCAGAAAATTCTAAACACTGCCGTTTTTGATTCTCTGAGCTTTATTGTTGTATACCCTGTAGAAGATGAAACTAAACTAACCAATAAAGATGGCATCATTTTACCTGATACAAAATTACTTCCACAGGATTCTACTGCAAAAGATTTGGCAGTTTTAATTCATGCCGATATTGCTAAGGGATTCTTACATGCAATTGATTGTAAAACTAAACAAAGAATCAGTGGTGATCAAAAACTCAAAAATGGCGATGTGATCAAAATTGTATCCACGTTAAGTAGGGGCTAACATGTTAGGCTTAGGAATTGAAAGTACAGCACATACATTTTCTTGCGCTATAATTGAAAAAAAAGGAAAGCAAGGAAGGATTCTTTCTGATGTCCGAAAAATTTATCGTCCTGCAAAAGGAGAGGGAATTCATCCAAGAGAAGCATCACGTCATCATATTGAGAATAGTTCTTCAGTATTGTTTGAATGTCTTAGGGAGGCAAATATTACAATCAAAGATCTAGATCTTATTTCTTATGCTGCAGGTCCAGGATTAGGTCCATGTTTGCGTGTTGGTGCAGTTGTTGCAAGGTCTTTAGCCTCTTTTTATAAAATTCCAATTTATCCTGTCAACCATGCAATTGGTCATATTGAATTAGGAAAGTTACTTACAGGTGCAACAAATCCTTTGGTACTTTTAGTATCTGGAGGACATACTATGCTTTTGGCATTTCTTAACAAACAGTGGAGAGTTTTTGGTGAGACTTTAGATATTACATTGGGTCAATTACTTGACCAATTTGGAAGATCTATTGGATTTGCTTCTCCATGTGGAAAAAATATAGAAGAGTTAGCATCTGCATCTTCTAATTATGTTACATTGCCATATTCCGTAAAAGGAAATGATGTTTCTTTTTCAGGTTTATTGTCTGCTACAAAATCCGTTGCAAAGAAAAGTAAAGTAGATGCATGTTATTCACTTCAAGAAACTGCTTTTGCAATGATTAGCGAGGTAGTGGAGCGTGCCTTGTCATTTACTAGCAAAAAAGAATTATTGATAGTAGGTGGTGTTGCAGCTAACAAAAGATTATCTGAAATGCTTCATGATGTATGTAAACGACATGGATGTAAGTTCTTTGCAGTTCCATTGCAATATGCAGGAGACTGCGGAAGTCAAATATGTTGGACTGGGCTTTTAGAATCACAAGTCAAGCAAGGTGTTTTACTCAAAGATACTTTGGTTACACAGTCTTGGAGATTAGATTCAGTTAAAGTAGATTATTGATTTTTGTTATTAATTGCCTCATCGATACTTTTGAGCCAACTTTTTGTATTGAAAACTCCAAACTTGTAAGTTTGTTCATCTTTACCTGTCTTTACAGTAAAACATACTTTTTTTATTAACAATCCCTCTTTCCATGTTTTGGTTACATCCTCTAATGAAATATCCAGTATAGTATCACCCATATGTTTAGAAAAATCCATCAATCGTGCCCTTGTTTTATCAAATGCTAATCTCTTGTTAGTTAATGTCAGAATTCCTGAACTTAAATTATCTTCACTACAATCTTCTTGTTTTATTTTTCTCTCTCCGTCTTCCATGATTAATTTTTATTGAATCCCTTTGGATATAATGTTAATGAAATTAAGAAAAAAAGGAGCAGAAGCTGACATATATCAATCTAAATGGCAAAATTCTAAAGCAATTCTCAAAATTAGAAAAATAAAAAATTATCGTAATCCTTCTCTTGATTCAAAAATACGTAAACAAAGAACAATAAAAGAATCCCAAATCATATCTCTAGTAAAGTCGTTTGGAATTCCAACACCTCTTGTTTATTTTGTGAACTTGGAAAAAGCTATAATCGTAATGCAGGAAATTCCTGGAAAACCAGTTCATGATTTACCCGAATCAAAAATTATTGAATTATCCAAAGAAATTGGAAAATTAGTTGGAACATTGCACAAAAATGGAGTAATGCACGGAGATTTGACAACATCAAACTTCATTTTGTTCCAAAACACTGTTTTTGTCATTGATTTTGGATTATCTCAAAATACAATAAAACCTGAAGATCATGCAGTTGATTTGAGATTAATCAAAGAAATTCTTAACAGTGCTCATGCAAAAATCATGGAACCTGCTTGGAAAAATTTCTTAATTGGTTACAAATCTATTGTTGGAAATGCAAATTACATTAAAATCACCAAACTAGTTTCAGATATTGAAAGTCGTGGTAGGTATGCAACAGTCATTTGATCTATTTTTTGTATCCTCAAATGGCCACAAATATCAAGAAGCAAAAAAAATTTTAGATTCTTTTGGAATAAAACTTGGTTTTTTCAAATTGGATTTAGAAGAGATTCAATCAAATTCACTTAAAGATATTGCATCAAAAAAAGCAAAAGATGCATTTTCAAAATGTAAAAAACCTATAATAATTGAAGATGACGGTTTGTTCATTGATTCCCTTGATGGATTTCCAGGTCCATATTCATCATATGTTTTAAAAACAATTGGAAACAAAGGAATTCTTAATCTTTTAAAAAATAACAGAAAGGCAAAGTTTGTCTCTATTATTAGCTATTGTGATAAAAAAACTCTACAATCTTTTGATGCAAAACTTGATGGTACTATATCGTATTCACAGAAAGGAAAAGGTTGGGGGTATGATCCAATTTTTATACCAAAAAATACCCGGAAAACATTTGCTGAAATAAATAACAAAAATGAATTATCACATAGGTACAAAGCATTGAAAAAATTTTCTAATTGGTATTTGCACAAGTAGGAATATAACGATCAATTAATCGTTCATTATTCTGTAAAATTGAAATTCTTGAAACAAAACTTTCATCCATTACTGAAAATATCTTACTTTGTTTTGCAACTTGTTCACTAAAATTTCTTATCTCTTCCATTTCTAACATATTAGAATGTTCTAATCTATTAGTTGACCGACCAATATGCATGTATGATTTTATTTCAATAAAGTGTGGACTAGCTTTTCTAACCATTTCTGCAAATGCTGGAATCATTTCTTTTATGTCATTATAATCTCTAATCAAAGTAATTCTTAGAACTGTTCTTGTTTTCAAATGTTTTAACATTGAAAGAGTTCTGTTCCATCTTTCCCATGAATCATCATATTTTGGTTGGTTTATTCTCTTAAATGATTCATAGTCTGCAGCGTTTGTTGATAAGTACAATTGTGTTGGTAATGCATCTTCATCTTGTAGTCTTTGTATCATATCTGGTTCTTGTCCATTAGTTACAAGAAAAGTTGATTTTGTTGCTTTAAGTGAGTGTAGATATTTGATTAGTTCTGGCAACTTTGGATACATTGTTGGTTCACCAGAAAGTGAAATTGCATAATGACTAGGTAATAATGATTCATCTAATCTTTGTTTATCGTTTCTTGAATCTCCATAATAGCCGTTGATCAGTTCTTTTCTCTCAATCATCAATTTTGTCAAGATCTCTTCAGGTTCTGCAACTTGTTTTGGATCCATTTTTAATGAATCATAAAATTCCATTGGTCTCCAACAATATACACAACGATTCTCACAATGCATTCCAGCTGGGGAAAACTCCATACATGCATGAGTTGAAATTCCGTAAAACTTGTGTTTGTAGCAATTTCCTTCATGTTTGAATGATTTTTTTGTCCAATGACATAATGCCACTGTAGCATGATCCGCAATTCCATACTTTGCTTTTTTTAATTGCTTGGCTATTGCAGGTTTTATCTGAATTAAACGATCATCTTCTTCAACTGTTTCTCCAGAGCAACTCATGAATCCTATTCTAATTTCTGTTTACTTAAATTGATCGTGTTTTTTGTCCATCATGGAATTTTTCTTAAAACTTGTTACAATTTAGAGTCGATTCTAGAGTGAGGTTTAATAACTGGATCCCCAAGGTAATTTTAGCATTGAAAAATATCCATACTTTATCATTCCTAGTTTTGCTTTTAGCTACATTAACGAGTATGCCTATAAACTACACTTTTGCTGCTGAGGACTTGGATAATGATGGTATTGACGATTCAGTTGATGCATGTCCAAATTTGCAAGAAGATCATGTTGGCCCTGCTGATGGCTGTCCATCAGACTTTGTTCCATGGTATGATGAAGACTATGATGGAATACAAGATCATCTTGATCAATGTCCAAATATCAGAGAAAATTACAACGGCTTCCAAGACGATGACGGTTGCCCTGACACAATTTCTGAAGGTGGAGCAGGTGGATTACCAGATTCTGATGGTGATGGTTTTGTTGACACGAAAGATTCATGTCCAAATCAACCAGAGACATTCAATGGTGTTTTAGATAGAGATGGTTGTCCAGATGATTTTGGTGCAGGTGACCGAGATTTAGATGGAGTTCCAGATCCTGTAGATGCATGTCCACTGAGTGCAGAAAATTACAATAGATTCCAAGACGATGATGGATGTCCAGATTCTGTTCCAGGTTATTCTTTTGCTGATACAGATAATGATAGTATTCCAGATAACATTGATTTATGCATAAACGATCCAGAAGTGTATAATGGTTATCTTGATACAGACGGTTGCCCTGATGTTCAATTAAATTCTTCATTTGATGATAAAGATGGTGACGGAATAGCAGATCAATTCGATATCTGTCCTAATAATGCAGAAACTTACAATAGATTTTCTGATTATGATGGCTGTCCAGATTCACTTCCATCGTTTACTGGTACATTAAATGATATAGATGGTGATAGAGTTATGGATGCTGATGATGCATGTCCTTTAGATCCTGAAAGATACAACGGCTTCCAAGACGATGACGGTTGTCCAGACATTCCTCCTTATTCTAGTGATACTGATTCAGACCTTGATGGAATTCCAAATAGTATTGATCAATGTCCACATGTGAAAGAAACTTACAATCGATATCAAGACGATGACGGTTGTCCAGACTTTCTTAGTGATGCTAGTGGAGTTCCAGACACTGATGGTGATGGAATTAATGATTATGTAGATTTATGTCCAAACGAACCAGAAACATTCAATGGTATTTTAGATAGGGATGGCTGTCCAGATGAGTATTTCTCAAAGAATGATCGTGACTTGGATGGAATTCCTGATAATCTAGATCAATGTCCAACTGCTAAAGAAACTTACAATAGATTCCAAGACGATGACGGCTGCCCTGATACTATTTCTGAATTTTCAGAATCAGATTTTGATGGCGATAGAATTTCTGATTTGAAAGATAAATGTCCTCTCGAACCAGAAGTGTATAATAACTATCAGGATACAGACGGTTGTCCAGATGTTCTAGTTTCAGATTCTGATAATGATGGAATCAGAGATACATTAGATCAATGTCCTACAGCTGCAGAAACTTGGAATAGATATCAAGACGATGACGGCTGCCCTGATAACCCGTCAGAATCTGATTCAGACTTTGATGGTATCTTAGATTCAGTGGATCAATGCCCTCTTGACAGAGAACGTTACAATGGCTTCCAAGACGAAGACGGCTGCCCAGATTATCCTGATTTTGTTACTACCTTTGATTCAGACTTTGATGGAATTCCTGACGAGTCAGATCAATGTCCATTAGTTCCAGAAACTTACAATAAATTCCAAGACGAAGACGGCTGCCCAGACCTTGTAGCAGATAATAAAGAAACTCCAGATACCGACAATGATGGAATTAATGATTACAGAGATCACTGTCCAAACCAACCAGAAACATATAATGGAATTCTTGATTTAGACGGTTGTCCAGATGAGTATTTCTCAAAGAGTGATCGTGACTTGGATGGATTACCAGATGCTATTGATGTATGTCCAACTGCTAAAGAAACTTACAATAGATATCAAGACGATGACGGCTGCCCAGATTTCATATCAGAATCATTTGTAGTTGACTCTGATAATGATGGCATTAATGACGTATATGATGATTGCCCTCTAGTTGCTGAAAACTATAATGGATTCCAAGACGATGACGGTTGCCCAGATGTTGATGACATTCAACCTGATTCTGATGGTGATGGTGTTTCAGATGTGATGGATATGTGTCCAGAACAAAACGAAACTTGGAATAGATATGTTGATTATGACGGTTGCCCTGATGTCGTGCCAACTGGAAATATTACAATTGATAGTGATGATGATGGCATAAATGATGAGATTGATTTATGTCCAAATGAAAAAGAATCTTGGAACAAGTACAATGATCATGACGGCTGTCCTGACATTGCTCCAGAACAATCAAGATACAAACATGATGCTGATTTAGACAATATTATCAATGACTATGACTTGTGTCCTTTAGAACCAGAGGATTATGATGGTGATAGAGATACCGACGGCTGTCCAGACCCTTAGTCTCGTAAAATGAAAAAACAATATCTTTTAGGATTTTTGCTTTTACTTACTTCTACCATTGGTATGCTACCAGGTAGTGTTTATGCAACTGAAGTAATTGATTCTGATGGTGATGGAGTGCCAAATGATTTAGATCAATGTCCTAACCTTCTTGAAGATTATGACTCACAATATGGCACCAACATAGACGGCTGTCCTGCAGACTTTGTTCCATGGTATGATGCAGACTTTGATGGAATACAAGATCATCTAGATAACTGTCCAACTGTAAAGGAAACTTACAACAAATTCCAAGATGATGACGGCTGCCCTGATTTATCACCTGTTGATGGAAAAGGTATTGCTGATTCTGATGGTGATAATTATCCTGATTATCTGGATTTATGTCCAAATCAACCAGAGACATTCAATGGCATTGATGACAAAGACGGTTGCCCTGATGATTTCGCTACTTTAACAGATAGTGATCAAGATGGCATTTCTGATACAATGGATGCATGTCCACTAGAATCTGAAACTTACAATCTTTACTTAGATGAAGACGGCTGTCCAGATTCTGTTGATACAATAGATTCAACATACACTTTCCCAGATACTGATGGTGATGGAATTGAAGATAGATGGGATGCATGTATTGATGAGCCTGAAAATTTCAATGGATTCCTAGACTCTGATGGTTGTCCAGATGTTGAGGGCACAACTGCAGATGCCATACTTGATGCTGATTATGACGGAATCCCAGATGATAGAGATGCTTGTCCCTTAGAGCGTGAGAATTACAATAAATTCCAAGACGAAGACGGTTGTCCTGATGAAATTGAATTTTCAACTATAGGTGATGCTGATGGTGATGGCATTGTAGATCCAAATGATTCTTGTCCTTTTAGTCCTGAAACTTATAATAAATTCCAAGACGATGACGGCTGCCCTGATTATGTAGCAGACAACAAACTTACTGCTGATACTGATGGTGATGGCATTGCAGATGTTTTAGACTTGTGTCCAAATCAACCAGAAACATTCAATGGCATTGATGACAAAGATGGTTGTCCTGATAGCTTTGATTCTAAACTTGATTCTGATATGGATGGCATTATAGATACAATGGATGCATGTCCACTAGAACCTGAAACTTACAATAGATTCCTAGATGACGATGGATGCCCTGACACTGCTGATTCCATTGTTTCATCTTACCTCTTCCCAGATACTGATGGTGATGGAATTGAAGATAGATGGGATGCATGTATTGATGAGCCTGAAAATTTCAATGGATTCCTAGACTCTGATGGTTGTCCAGATGTTGAGGGCACAACTGCAGATGCCATACTTGATGCTGATTATGACGGAATCCAAGATCATTTAGATCAATGTCCAGCATTAGCTGAAAGATACAACGGATTCCAAGATGAAGACGGATGTCCCGATGCTATTGATTATCAAACAGTCGGTGATACTGATGGTGATGGCATCTATGATGATGTAGATCAATGTCCAACTGCTAAAGAAACTTACAATTTTTACTTGGATGGTGATGGCTGCCCTGATTATGTAGCAGACAACAAACTTTCTGCTGATACTGATGGTGATGGCATTGCAGATGTTTTAGACTTGTGCCCAAATCAACCAGAAACATTCAATGGCATTGATGACAAAGATGGTTGTCCTGATAGCTTTGATTTTAAACTTGATTCTGATATGGATGGCATTATAGATACAATGGATGCATGTCCACTAGAACCTGAAACTTACAATAGATTCCTAGATGACGATGGATGCCCTGACACTGCTGATTCCATTGTTTCATCTTACCTCTTCCCAGATACTGATGGTGATGGAATTGAAGATAGATGGGATGCATGTATTGATGAGCCTGAAAATTTCAATGGATTCCTAGACTCTGATGGTTGTCCAGATGTTGAGGGCACAACTGCAGATGCTATACTTGATGCTGATTATGACGGAATCCCAGATGATAGAGATGCTTGTCCCTTAGAGCGTGAGAATTATAATAGATATCTTGATGAAGACGGATGTCCCGATGCTATTGATTATCAAATAGTTGGTGATGCTGATGGTGATGGCATTGCAGATCCAAATGATTCTTGTCCTTTTAGTCCTGAAACTTATAATAAATTCCAAGACGATGACGGCTGCCCTGATTATGTAGCAGACAACAAACTTTCTGCTGATACTGATGGTGATGGCATTGCAGATGTTTTAGACTTGTGTCCAAATCAACCAGAAACATTCAATGGCATTGATGACAAAGATGGTTGTCCTGATAGCTTTGATTCTAAACTTGATTCTGATATGGATGGCATTATAGATACAATGGATGCATGTCCACTAGAACCTGAAACTTACAATCTTTACTTAGATGAAGACGGCTGTCCAGATTCTGTTGATACAATAGATTCAACATACACTTTCCCAGATACTGATGGTGATGGAATTGAAGATAGATGGGATGCATGTATTGATGAGCCTGAAAATTACAATGGATTCCTAGACTCTGATGGTTGTCCAGATGTTGAGGGCACAACTGCAGATGCTATACTTGATGCTGATTATGACGGAATCCAAGATCATTTAGATCAATGTCCAGCATTAGCTGAAAGATACAACGGATTCCAAGATGAAGACGGATGTCCCGATGCTATTGATTATCAAACAGTCGGTGATACTGATGGTGATGGCATCTATGATGATGTAGATGAATGTCCAACTGCTAAAGAAACTTACAATTTTTACTTGGATGGTGATGGCTGTCCTGATTATGTAGCAGACAACAAATTTACTGTTGATTCTGATGGCGACATGATTCCAGATGTTTTAGACTTGTGTCCAAATCAACCAGAGACATTCAATGGATTCCTAGATGGTGATGGTTGTCCTGATAGCTTTGATTCTGTACTTGATTCTGATATGGATGGCATTATAGATACAATGGATGCATGTCCACTAGAACCTGAAACTTACAATCTTTACTTAGATGAAGACGGCTGTCCAGATTCTGTTGATACAATAGATTCAACATACACTTTCCCAGATACTGATGGTGATGGAATTGATGATAGATGGGATCAATGCTTAAACGAGCCTGAAAATTATAATGGATTCCTAGACTCTGATGGCTGCCCAGATATCCTTGGTGCAGAATCAACCTCTCCTACATATGCTGATTCTGATGGTGATGGATATCCAGATGTGACTGACTCTTGTCCAACAAGCCCAGAAACTTGGAATAAATATCTAGACTCTGATGGCTGCCCAGATACTGCTCCAGAACAAAAGAGATTTGCCCATGATGATGATCTAGATGGCATCATTAATGATGAAGATTCATGTCCTCTTGATCCTGAAGATTATGATGGAGATAGAGACTCTGACGGCTGTCCAGATCCATAAACAATCTTTTTCTTGATTTTAAAATTATAGAAGAATCTATTTAACGTGAAACTTAATAAATACTTGATAATAGCGGAGTCAGAGAGAATGAAAAAACAATATCTTTTAGGATTTTTACTTTTACTTACCTCTACCGTTGGTATGTTACCAAGTAGCATATTTGCAACTGAAGGAATTGATTCTGATGGAGATGGAGTACCAAACGCTCTTGATTTTTGCCCTAACCTTCTTGAAGATTATGACCCACAATATGGAAATGATATTGATGGCTGTCCTGCAGACTTTGTTCCATGGTATGATGCAGACTTTGATGGAATACAAGATCATCTAGATAACTGTCCAACTGTAAAGGAAACTTACAATAGATTCCAAGATGAAGACGGCTGTCCTGATTTATCACCTGTTGATGGAAAAGGTATTGCTGATTCTGATGGTGATAATTATCCTGATTATCTGGATTTATGTCCAAACCAACCAGAGACATTCAATGGCATTGATGACAAAGACGGTTGCCCTGACGATGTCTTTATTTTAACAGATAGTGATCAAGATGGCATTTCTGATACAATGGATGCATGTCCACTAGAACCTGAAACTTACAATCTTTACTTAGATGAAGACGGCTGTCCAGACTCTGTTGATACAATAGATTCAACATACACTTTCCCAGATACTGATGGTGATGGAATTGATGATAGATGGGATCAATGCTTAAACGAGCCTGAAAATTACAATGGATTCCTAGATTGGGACGGATGTTTTGATGTATCTGGTGCAACATCTAATGCTTTGATTGATTCCGATTATGATAGCATTCCTGATTTTGTTGATGCTTGTCCATTAGACCGTGAAAATTACAATAAATTCCAAGATGAAGACGGTTGCCCTGATGAAATTGAATTTTCAATTACAGGTGATTCTGATGGTGATGGTATTGCAGATATTTCTGATATGTGTCCTTATGCTAAAGAGACTTACAACAAATTCCAAGATGAAGACGGTTGTCCTGATGCTATATACGACAATAAATTAACTGCTGATACTGATGGCGACCTAATTCCAGATGTTTTAGACTTGTGTCCAAACCAACCAGAGACATTCAATGGATTCCTAGACTCTGATGGCTGTCCTGATAGCTTTGATTCTGTACTTGATTCTGATATAGATGGTATTGTAGATACAATGGATGCATGTCCACTAGAACCTGAAACTTACAACTTTTTCAAAGATGAAGACGGCTGTCCTGATGCCACTGGCTCTATCATTTTATCTCATCCCTTTGCAGATGTTGATGGTGACGGTGTAGATGATAGATGGGATGCATGTCTTGATGAGCCAGAAAACTATAATGGTTATTTGGATTCTGATGGATGTCCTGATGTTCCAGGAATCTCAAAATCTGCATTACCTGATTCTGATTATGATGAAATCCCAGATCATTTAGATCAATGTCCAACATTAGCTGAAAGATACAACGGATTCCAAGATGAAGATGGATGTCCTGATGCCTTAGCTTATGATTCCTTTGGAGATGCTGACTTTGATGGAGTTACTGATGATGTGGATGAATGTCCTTATGCCAGAGAAACTTACAACAAATTCCAAGATGAAGACGGATGCCCTGATGCTATATACGACAATAAATTAACTGCTGATACTGATGGCGACCTAATTCCAGATGTTTTAGACTTGTGTCCAAATCAACCAGAGACATTCAATGGCATTGATGACAAAGACGGTTGTCCTGATAAATTTGTATTTACACTTGATTCTGATGGTGATGGTATTGCAGATATTTCTGATGCATGTCCACTAGAACCTGAAACTTACAACTTTTATCAAGATGAAGACGGCTGTCCTGACTCAACTGATTCTATTACTCCATCTCACATCTGGGATACTGGATTCGGTATCGGCGCATGGACTGGTCCTGACTCAACTGATTCTATTACTCCATCTTACATCTTTGCAGATGTTGATACTGATGGTATAGATGATAGATGGGATGCATGTATTGGTGAGCAAGAGAACTTTAATGGATACTTGGATTGGGACGGTTGCCCAGATGTGTTAGCAGCAGAATCTACCATACCTACAAGTATTGACTCTGATGGTGATGGATATTATGATACCATTGATTCCTGTCCAACAAGCCCAGAAACATGGAACAAGTACAATGATCATGACGGCTGCCCAGATACTGCTCCAGAACAACAGAGATTTGCCCATGATGATGATCTAGATGGCATCATTAATGATGAAGATTCATGTCCTCTTGATCCTGAAGATTATGATGGAGATAGAGACGATGACGGCTGTCCAGATAACTAATACGACATTTTTTGCATAAATTTTTGATATAGTAAATATATTCGGATTGTAGAATTATCTCATGCTTCCAAAATTTTCTAGTAGGGCATTTTTGGCTCCAATGGCAGGAGTAAGTGATCCTGCACTTCGTTTACAATGTAAACAAAAGGGTGCTGGTCTAGTTGTTACTGAATTTACTAACATTCATAAAATTATTGCAAAAGAAAAGCAACTCAAAGGAGATACTAAAACAATCCAAGAATTTATTGAATATTCCGAGCAAGAGCGTCCTCTTTCAGTTCAGTTATTTGGCTCTGATCTTTTTGCATTAGAGAAAGCTGCAAAAATTGTGGAACCTTATTTTGATATTATTGACTATAACATGGGATGTCCTGCACCACATATTACTCAACAAATGGCAGGCGGTGCTCTTTTACAAGAAGTTAATCTAACTCAACAAATATTCAGTACTCTTGTTAATGCTGTGAAAAAACCTGTAACACTGAAAATTCGTTCTGGGGTAACAGATGCTAGTAAATTTCTCTTTAGGGAAATTGCTGAAATTGCAGAAGATGAAGGAATTCAGATGATCACTTTTCATCCCAGAACTGTTAATCAAGGTTATTCTGGAACTGCAGATTGGAAAATGATTAAGGAACTTAAGGAAATATCCAGCATTCCAATTGTTGGAAATGGTGATATTACAACTCCTGAAGATGCTAAAACTATGATTGATGAGACTGGATGTGATTATGTGATGATTGGCCGTGGTGCAATGGGGAACCCATTCTTGTTTGAGCAAATAAATGATTATCTCAAAACTAACACTTACAATGAATACTCTTTCAAAGATCGTCTGGACTCATTTTTTGATTATTTGCATCTTACAAATCACTACAAAATCAAATTTGCAAATATTAAGAGTCAAGCAATCAGATTTACAAAAGGTATGCAAGGTGGCTCTAAATTACGTTCAAAAATTACTTTTTCAAAAAATATTGAAGAACTTGAGAAAATTATGAACAATGCATATACACCATCTTAAAAAATTTATCAAATTGTTGCATATTACTTTACATTTGTTTATAATTTAACCAAAATTGTTATTGGATTTTAAAGTAAATTAAATTATTCTTATATATTTCAAGATGACATTTTCTATATGAAAATAGGAGTTGAATCATAATTGGCAACAGCTTATGTTCTCATAAACTGTGAGCTGGGTTCTGAAGATGCAGTAATATCAGAACTAAAATCGATTGAAGGAGTTGTTGAAGTACATGGTACATTTGGTGCATATGATATCTTGGCTAAAGTAGAATCTGGTCAAGTAGAAGCACTACGCGAGACTATTACCTGGAAGATTAGGAAAATTCCAAAAATTAGATCAACTCTGACATTAATGGGAATTGAAGGACAACAATAATTCTTCAAAATCCTTTGCTTTTATACTCAGATTGTAATATAATACATCCCTTCAAAAAACATGTCTCCCAAAGGGATACCGCACTGAGAGGAGTAGTTAGCCTCTCAGTAGAATTATTATAAATTAAATGATACTGTGTTCTTTAATTTGATACAAGAAAATGATTAGAGAGCTTTAGAACCACTCTTTTTTGATGCAATATTCAGAACACTTTCTACATTGGTTACGACTATAATTCCATCCCCACTATTTCCAGTGCCAGCAGCATCTACAATGATAGAGATTATTGATTCTACTTTATCGTCATCAACTATTGTAGATATTGTTGATACCTTGTTGTATTCAGCTTCAATAGTTTCTGTACCTCTTCCTGATCTAATAGTATGTCTTTTCCCAGAACCACGTCCATCACCATCCATTCTTGTGAAACCTCCTACTTTGTCTTTAATTGCATCCGAAACAATAGACACCTTATCTGTTTGTATAGTTGCCTCAATTCGTTTCATTTTTCTTTCTTTCTTACTATCGTTTAAAAAAGATCATATGTTCTTATTCGGATTTGATGATACACTTTTGAGTAATTGGTTATTTCATAATCCTCTGACCTTTTTAGTGTTAAAAAAAAGGAAATTTATGAAAAGTGATGAAAAAAGATCTCATAGACTAAACTATCTTTTGAAGTATTATTTGATAAATCCTCAAGAAAATGATCTCTATACAAGAGCCAAACAAATGGGGGTCTCTGATTCTACTGCGAAGGATTACATCAGAACAGTCATTATACAAGCCCAAAAAATCTGTTCAAAATAGATTTTGGTGATTTATTTAAAAAATTGAATTAAATCAGTTTTTTTTCAAAAAGCAATCATTAGTAATCTTAAACAAGGAATTCATAAATAATCAACAAGGAGAGAAAACACACATGACTGATTCATTGCTTGATGATGCAAAGGCTCTTTTAGACAAAGACTTTGGAGATGACAGAATTTTAAAGCAAATTTGTAGGGCATGTGAAAACGATGAACTCATTAGTAATTATGAAAGAAATTATGTCAAAAAATTAGCAGAAAAACACCTAGGAAGAAGGCCAGAAGTAGTTCAAACTCAAACATCTGTTGAAGACAAACCAATAATTCCAGATGTTGTCATCCCAGAACCCTCACCAATTCAACAAATTCAAACATTTCAATCTACTCCGCTTCCACCTCAACGGATTTTATCTTCTAATTCAAAAAATTCAAAATTGATGCTGGGTATTGGTGGTGTCGCTTTAGTAATAATTATTGTAGTAGCTGCTTCATTTAGTGGCGTTTCTGATGTAACATCACCTAATCCAATTTCAGATACATTGTCAATTCAAACTGATTTATCATCCTATGACACAAAAGATATAATTTCAATTAGTGGCGTTTCTGATACTTTTGGAACTGTAAATCTCTCAATTGAAAATAAAAACAATGAACTTGTATGGACAGAACAAGTTTCTATAAAAAGTGATGGACAATATTCAACATTAGCTATTGCTGGAGGTCCAGGATGGGAGAGTTCTGGTACTTATACAATTAACATAGATAATGGTGTAGAAACAAAATCAAATACATTTTCATTTACTGCATAATTTTTTCAAATTCTTTCCAATGTAAATCAACTATATCTCTAAGCTTCTCTACACTAATCTCTTCCATATGTTCACGATAAACTATGAATTTGTTTTGTTTACCTGAACTTTCATCATAAATATCCCTAGTATTTTTTGGAATTGCTCCTGTTTTCCATTGAGTCATCTCAAAAATCCATATTGTTGAATCTGGATTTGAAAAATCAATGTCATCACATCCTACAACGTAAAGAAAACATTTTGTTGATTGATTTAACTTTTCATGTAATTTTTCATATGCTATCATTTGGCCTTTTGGAATATTGATCTTATCATTATGAAATCCCTTGAATTCTAAGATGATAAAACCTCCTCTGTGTTCGATAAGCCAATCAATGTCGGTTCCACCCGAAGCTATCATTCCATGTACAATTAGGTTACCTAAGACCTCCCTTCCACGAGTAAATTCTGACTCGTCAAAAATCTGATATTTTGCCTTTGGGCTTTTACGGATAATTTGTTTAGTATTATGATCAGAATGAATCGAGTTCTCTTTTTCGTATAGGGTATCAATTAATTCATTTGTTTCATTTACCATAATTTTGGAATTTTTAACTTGATGATAAGAGAGTTTGTGAAATTTAGTAAAGTTAAACTATTTTTCTGATTTATCTGCAGAAAAACTCTCCCCCTGCATCTTTATATAAAATGAAATATTCATCTTGATTTTTTCGCTCTTTTTTAGCATTCAAAGCATCTTGATACATTTCAAAATGTTCAACTAGATACAATTGGTTTCCAGAGTCTGCAAAATAATCTAATCCAACTAAATCAAATCCTGTTTCAGGAGTTAATTTGATCTTTTCCTTTTCAAAAATGTCTTCAGTCAATTTCTAATTTTTTAAAATATTAAAATTTGTAAAATTATTATTCATAAATCATTAGATCTTTTTCTTCTAATAGTGAATGCAAGTTGTGAACAGAACGATAAACATCTGCTTCTTTTTTAGCTCCTGTACATACTAATTTTCCTGATGCAAATAACAATATCACAGTTTTTGGGTCGAGCATTCTATGAATAAGTCCGGGAAATTGTTCTGGTTCATACATACTTCTTGGTAATGTTCTTGCTGCTTTTTCTAAGTGAATTTTTCCACCAAGATTAATTGCAGCTACTATATTTTGAACTGTAATTACTGCATCTTTTTTTACTTTGACTTTTCCCTTTCTTAGTTTTTGAACCACTGTGTTTACAGCTTTAATTGCCATATCTTCAGATTTAGCTCCTGTACATACCATCTTTCCTGTTCTAAAAATTAAAGTTGCAGTTCTAGGTGTCTTTAATCTAAAAACAAGTCCGGGAAATTGTTCTGGGTGATATTCAGTATCTGGAAATTTTTTTGTAATTTCAATTAGATCAAGTTTTTGGTCAACGGATGCAGATGCAACTACGTTCTCAACACTAACAATTGGTTTTGTTTGAGGCATAATATGGGTCTTTAAATAGCCCTGTATATATACTAGTCAAGTATTTTCCGGAAATTCAGGTTTTTCTAATGATGTCCAATCCATTGGTAACGATATTCTTCATCAATGATATCTGTCACTATCTCCTTGTTTTTGATTTTTGTTTTAGGTAAATTTACCTCAAAGAATCCTAACTGACCCTTCCATGGAATTGGGATTCTAAATGATTTTACATTTTTTAACATAAATCCAAACGTTTTATCATGAAAATTTTTTGAAGCTAAATGAAATTTTTGATCTGTTTTTATTTCCTTTACTGAATTATATTTTTTCACTTCATAAAGTTCTGCTTTGCCAATGATTGCACCTGTAACTAATTTTTTATTTATTTTTAATCTCTTACAATCTTCGGTTCTAATTTTAATTGGAGCATGAATCAAAAATTCTCCTCGAAAATTTGTATTCCAATTTCTTAACTCAATAATTTTTTTACCTGATATTATTAAATCTGCAAATGGTTGTGATACTGATAGACATTTCAAAATATCATTCAGTAGCTGCTTTAATAAATTCCCCGGGATTTTTGCCAATTCCTTCAGGCAAATTTGTTATTCCACCATTCAAGCTTTCAGTTACTATGCCTTTGCTTGCAAGAACTTGAGCAGTCATTAATGATGTATTTCCAGCCATGCAAATTAGCAATGATTTACCTTTAGAACCATCTAGTTCTTTGCTAAGCTCTTCTGGAATTTGCTGTGTTGATAACAATTCATTTATAGTGCTTGCTTTTGGAATTGCAATTTTTTCCTTATCTACTCCTAAAGATTTAGCAATCATTTCAATTCCTGCTTCTTTTGGAGTATATTGAGGATGGACCCATATTATTTTATCATAATCTTGAACACTAGATGCTGCTTCATCCAATGAAACTTGAATGCGCTGATTCTTGAACATTGCCTCTAGATTTTTTCTATACTTTTCTATACCATCAGCAACTACAACTATGAATTTTCCTTTATCACCGTCACTTACCATTTCCAATACTGTGTATAGTGCAAGTGCAGTGCTTTCACCAATATTGTGACCCTTATCTACAAAAAATTTTAGCAAATGTTTTGCCTGCCCAAAATCCATCTCGTGTTCAGCAGCATATGCATCTGGATTGTACAACTTTAATCCATCTGCTTTAGCCTTTGTTCTGATTCCTGCAACATCTTGACCTGCTGATGGAAACACTACATGTATTGCCTTTTTCCCATATTTTTCATTCATGTATTCACTTAATCCACCAGATGTGCCTCCAGTTCCAAAGGAACAAACTAATCTGTAGTCTTCTAACGAATCTTCATTTTCATGTAATTGCTGATCAATTTCTACAGCTGTAATTGTTCTATGAGCATCAATGTTTAATTCATTATCGTACTGTTCTGGACAAAAACAACCATAAATTTTTGAAATTAGTTTTGCTAGATTAATAATGTCTTCTGCAGCCAATAGTTTTTCAATTTCCTCAATAGACTCATCAAATTTTGTAGGATCAAAACCCAATTCAGCTAATTGAGAGCGTACGTTTCCCGCAGTTGCTTTTGCTTTTAACATATCAGCATCACTATCTTTCATTCCGGGAGCAGGACAAATATCCATGTCTAGATCTATTGTGCGAATATTTTCATTTCTTAATTCCTTAAAGACTCCTTCTTGTAATTTTCTTGAAACAAGAGAAACAACAGTCAATCCTAGTTTTGACATTTGACCAAGAGCAATTCCAAAATTTCCTGACGTTGCTTCAATTATTGTTTGATCACTCTTCAGCTTTCCTGTTTTAATTGCATCATGCATAATGTAGATGGCAGGTCTGATTTTGATTGAACCCGATACCAAGTTTGCATCAAATTTTCCATATACTTTCAAATCCAAATCTGAAATATCTAATTTGTAAAGATTTTTTGCACATTCCTTAAAATCACTAGTAAGATCAATTAGCGGTGTTGCATTGATTACTTTACCTTCTTCTAAATGTGGAATTTTCTTCCAAATTTCTTGTTCAAAGCGTTCAAGAAGTACGTTATCAATACTGGTTTCTTCCAAAAGTCTTTCTCCTCAAAATTCTAATAAATTATCCTTCTAAAATACTAATCACTTTACTTGGAATATCATTTAATCTACTAACTGCCATAGTTTTTTCATATCCTAAATGTTTGAGATTATTTGCTATGGTAGTGGCCCTTATCGTATTTGGACCCAAGCCTAAAGCTACCATATTGATGCCTAACCCCTTGAGTGATTTTGTCATATTTCTTACTGCATTAGGATCTGATGGTTCACCATCTGTTAATGTCAAAAAAATATCTGGTCTTTTTGATTGCAACATTGGAAACATTTTATCATATACTTCTGCTAGTGGGGTTGATCCATTGGCAACGATCTGTGCTAATCGTTTTGCAGTGATATTGTTCCATTTTACATTGTCTTTTTTTATAGACCAGCAAACTACTGATCTGTTTTGAGTACTAAATGCATATACTGCAAATTTTACCTTAAGAAAAGCTAAAACTTCACAAAGTGCTAGCGTTGCTTTTTTGTATTCTAGAGCATCTGATGCAATACTTGATGAATGATCCAACAAAATTACAATTTTAGTTTTAATGGATTTTTTAACATCTATAAAAAATGGTTCATGACCTTCAATGTAATTTTCTTCATCAAACTCATCTCCAGATCTTTGATGTTGTTCTTTCCATCCGTATTTCCATTCCTTAAATTTAATTTTTAATCTATTGATCAAACTCATATCATAGATTGTGGTTTCATTTACGTTCCTTGTAGATGGAATTTGAATTCCTATTGCTTCTGGACTTAATCCCTTATTTTCCATTTTTTTGTTTTCATCAAGTAATACCTGATATTCATCATAAACATTATCCCCTCTTAATACAGATGCAGAATTAGCTGAACCAAAATCACCTTCTTTGTTTTTAGAAATTATTTTAAGAATCTTTAATAATTCTTCTTCATTTAATGCCATTCCAGATTTCATAAAAGGTAAAGATATTGGTATTGTAAGTAATGAATCAATATCCAAAATCTTTACTATCTCGCTTACATTTTTTTCAAGCCAATCAGTATCATAATTTTCCTCAATTGCTTTGTTGACATTTTTTTTTGCAAATACAGTTGCTTTTTTAATTTTCTCAAAATGACTGGATTGAATTTCTCCTTTAATTGCACCAAACATGAAATATTGATAAAATGCCTCTACAATTCGTGCATTTCCATAAACTGTGTTCAGTTGTGGTCTTGCTACAAGCATATAGGCATAATTGAAGATAATTTCATCATCCATTCCTTTCCAAATTTTCCTGCCTAATTGTTCAACTCTTTGTGTTTCCATTGTATTGAGAATGAATCCAAATGCATGATCATTGCTGAGAATCTTTTTACAAAATTTCATTCTCATTGCTTCATACCACAATGATGTTCTAAATTGTCGATATTTTTGAAAATCATTACCAATTCTTTTTTCAAGCGGTGTCATGATTACTTTTTTTTCATTGAGTCTTGTTCTGGTTTCCATCTTATCTGAGATTTCGATAATCATTTTATCTTCTTCAGACCATCTTCTTACAAGAAAGGTGCCAATCTCTACTATTGATTCATTTTGAAGTTGAATTGTTTGCATTTAATTACCAAACATTGACGTAATGATGTCGCTTACTTTTTGATATTCTATGTTTCCCCATTGTGTGTAAACATTTCCAAAAACAAAATATGCTGTCTCTTTTGGAGACATTCCTTTGTCCAACAATTTTCCAAATGCAATAGTTTCTCTCAAGCTAGGAGAATAAAATAATTCTTCAACAGCAGCAGCTTGTCTTAGTATGTTTGCCAGTTTAATTGCTTGAATTATCTCTGATTCGTGTTCTCCAGTAACATGTTTTTTTATAATTTCTAATTCTATATTTTCTGGTGGATATTCCAATCTAATTCGTACTGGAAATCTACTTAGTATTTGTGGTGGGAGTTCCTTTGTTCCACTATGTGTTAATGGATTTATAGTTGCAATTACAAACCAATTTTCTTTTGCTTTGATTACTTCCCCTGTTGATTCCTTTAACACAATCTGTCTTCTATCATCTAACGCTTCATCAAGCCTAAGTAAAACATCAGCTTCGGCTGAATTAATTTCATCCAAGTAAAGCATGTTTCCTTCCTTCATTGATTTAATCAAAATTCCTTCATCAAAACTCACAGTTCCATCTGTCAGTGTTTTTGTGCCAATAAGATGGCTCTCTCTAGTTCTTAGACTAAAATTAATGGATTCTAGATTGATACTCTTATTTTTTGCAAAATCTCTCACCAAAGATGTCTTTCCAGTTCCTTTTGGCCCTATAATGAGCACAAAAAGACCAGCTTCTTGTGCCTTATTCAGAATTTGAATTGAATTATTCCAATCTAGATATTGTATTTCCAAAGTACGTTTTCATTGATTTAAACAATATTTAATATTAGATCTAATTTCCAAATGTGCAAACTTTTGTAACTGCCTCACCAAATCTCTGATGAAATGTTTTGTTCCATTCATCAAAACCTGATGGATCTTTTGGATAATTATTATAATGTTCAACTAACCATTGGTTTTGTTCTGATGTGTATTTCAGCGCTTTTGCAACTGTCTGATTCATTGCACCTCTAATTATCATGCCAATCTTTCCTAATCCTGAAAAGTCTGGATGCTCACCTTTGCTGATTGATTCAACATCAAGATTTCCCAAAAAGTGCTTCATTCCATAACTGATTTGCTCATTAGTCATTTGCTGTACTAATCCTCTGAAAAGTTCAAGACCTGCAGTTTTGTATCCATACTCTTTGATAAAGTCAAGATTGTACTGCCAAAGATTTGCTTCTGAAGTGTCATTTGCTTCTATTGCTTGAGATACGTTATTTCCAATAATTGTTCCCGCAATTAACGCTGGTCCTATTCCACCTGCATCGATTGCTTTTGGCATCCATGCAGAATCTCCAACTAACATGTATCCTCCTGATACCATACAATCATTTTGTCTTCTAACTGAAACTTGGAACACTCCAGAATTATTGTTAATGTCTTCGGGATCTTCTGATAATCTTGAATTTTTAATTGCTCTGTTTCTTTCAAGATATTCTTTCATTAATGATGCTACATTGTCTTTCTTACCCAATCTCTTGTTTCTTTTATCCAAAAATGATTTCTCAACTCCTAAACCAATGTTGACTTTGTTGTCTCCTTTTGGAAATACCCATCCATATCCGCCTGGTGCAATATCTTGATCTAAATGAATTATACAATAATCCGGATCAAATTCTGTAAGATCTTTTTGTCCTTGATCAAAGTACATAATGTATCTGCCTGTAGATTCCAAATCTTTTCTGTCGATTCTTTTTTCCACTTTAGTTGAGTTTTGAAGTCCATTTCTAAGCGTAGATGTAACTCCTGTTGCATCAACTACAATTTTTGATGTTTTCTTAAATGGCTGTTTTGTTTTGTTATCAACTCCTTGAATTCCAACTACTTGCTGACCATCATAAATTAGACCAGTAAGATTAATCTCATATTCAAACTCAATTCCAATTTTTTTACATCTTTCATTTTGAATTTCAGGTAATTTTTGACGATTTAACATGTACCCGGCCCCATCAAATGGAATTGCGGTTTCTCTGTCTGGTGAAAATGCCATTACACCTTTTACATCATGTTCGATTTCTGGTTTGGTCCATTCAACCTTAATTCTGTTTGACATGAAATCCACTGCCTCTTTGGAACATGCATCTCCACACACCCATCCTGCCAATGATTTTCTACCTGGTAAAAATTCTGTATTTCTATCAACAACCAAAATCTTTAGGTTTTGATTTGAATAGTGAGAGATGGATTGAGCTGTAATTGTACCTGCAAGACCTCCACCTGCAACTATAACATCATAATCTGCCACGATAATGAGGTTTGTCTATCCGTATTTAAAATAATACGCTGATAAAATGCATAGAATTCTTTAAACAAAATTCCATGATCGATTCAAAAATGGGGTCGGTTCGTCGCGGCGTCTTCAAGGCTTTCGCTCAGACTGGAGCGGCTGTTATTTCCTCATTCCCAAATTGAATAATTCTATTATTCCTATTTAATCTAGTTGGCAATTTGAAAAATTTCTGTAAATGTTTTAACAGTATTTTTTTTGTTGTAAATTGGTGTGTGAATTTTTATTTTTATTGATTCTTTTTCTCCAAATGCAAGATTTCCTTTCATTAGTTCTTGCTTGTCTAATCTCATATGAAATCTGGAATCTACTGTCCTTTCTTCAATTTCTTCAATTAATTCATTGATTTGCTCAATTGATAAAAATCCTAAAAATTTCTTCATAAAATTTTGAGCCTCTTTTTTTACAATTTCTGCATTTAACATGATTATTGGATTATCAAAATGCCCTAAGGTCTCGTGAATTGTGAAATCATCTTCTTTTAGATCCAATAATTCTTCAAAAGACTGGAATATTCTTGAAATATCTTCAGTTGCATGAATAATTACATCAATTGTTACTTCAATCTTATCAATCATGATTGTAAAAGAATAATCTTAGTTGTTTATGCTTCAAGTAATATTGTTTCTTTGTCTGCAGTTCTAATGAGTTTTACTTTCTCAAGACCTACATGTCTTACTCTGATAACTTTCTTGAATGCTGCCATGATGTCTGAATTTATTTTACTGTAACAAGTTGCTTGGACAAACTGATCTACTGTCATTTCTGGAACTGTCTTGTTAATTACGTCTCTTGTAATTAATCTGAGAGCATGTTGTCTAGATGTGTTTAACTGTTTATGGGTTAGAGCAATTACTTTTACTCTAAAGATGTATCCATCTTTTGTTTTGATATCCATAATAAAATTAATTTTTGATGAACCACGTCTAACTAAACTACGCAAAAATTCTTTTGAATACTCAAATCTCTTGAAAATCGTTGATGCTTTATCGCCATCAACCTTGTCAATCTGGAAATACATTTTATATTGGTGCTGTGAAGGATCCCCTTTTAGAATATCATAAAGTGTTACTTCTAAAACTCTGCCTACTGCATTTTCATCATCTGTAATTGGAACATAAGCAATTGGGACGACATTAAATGATTCTGGTGCAGTTACTGTAACCCAGCGTTTTTCTCTCCACTTGTCTTTAGTACGACCTTTTCTACGTGCCAATTATTATCGACCTTTAAATCCAAAATATAAGGGTATGTTACTAGATCTCTTTCTGATTTCCCATGTAACTCTGTAAAACTTGAGGAATTCTAATGTGTCCATCCTTTGTTTGAAAGTTCTCCATTATGGATACTAGAACTCTAGTTGTAGCAACAAGAGTGCTGTTAAGTGTGTGTACGTATTGTGTATCTTCATTTGTTTTATCCCTAAATCTGGTCTTCAATCTCCTTGCTTGATAGTCTAAACAGTTTGAGCAAGAAACAATTTCTCTATAGGCATTTTGTCCTGCCATCCATGCTTCAATATCATAAGTCTTTGCTGAAACTTTTCCCATATCTCCAGTTGATAGCAGCATTACTTTGTGTGGAATCTCTAATTTCTGATAAAATTCTTCAACAAGTGTTAGCATTTTTTCATGCTCATTCCAAGAATCTTCTGGTCTAGAAAATACAAATTGTTCAATTTTGTCAAATTGATGTACTCTGAAAATTCCTTTCTGATCTCTTCCATGTGCCCCTGCTTCTTTTCTAAAACATGGACTGACACCTGCGTATCTTATGGGCAGATCTTTTCCCTCAATGATTTCTTTTGAGTGCATTGCTGCCATAGCATGCTCGGATGTTCCAATCATGTATAGATCCTCTTCTTCAACCTTGTAGATTACATCTTCAAAATCCTTAGCAATCACTGCACCCTCCATTGATTCTCGATTAATCATGTATGGTGGTTGAATCAGAGAATATTCTTTTTTTGCAAGAAAATCTAATGCATAGTGAATTAGTGATTGGTTTAATCTTACTAGATCATTTTTTAGATAATAGAATCTGGCTCCTGCAACTTTTGCTGCTCTTTCCAAGTCTACCAAATCTAAATTCTCAGAAATATCAATATGGTCACTTATTTTAAAATCAAAATTTGGGATACTTCCCCATTTTCTTATCTCTTTGTTAGCACTCTCATCTACCCCAATTGGAACTGATTTATCAACGAGATTTGGAATTGTCAATGCCAATTTTGAATATGTGTTTTCGATACTTTCCTGCTCTGATTCTAATTTTGCAAGTTCAACTGAGACGTTTTTCATCTCAACTAGAATTGATGATGCATCTTTACCCTCCTTCTTTTTTTGTGAAATCTCTAAAGCTACTTGATTTTTCTTTTTTCTTAATTCATCAGTTTTAATTATAAAATCACGCCTTTTTTGATCAAATTCTATTAGTGCATCTAAATCAAAATCCACATTCCTTACTTTGAGCATGTCTCGAATAATCTGTGATTTTTCTTTGATTAATTTAGGATCTAACATTATTCAATCACCTTTAGTGCAACCTGGACATGCTCTAATACTTCATCAATCGTTCCAATAAGCTGCTTCATGCTATCCTTACTTTCAAAATTAAAAACTAGTTTGTTATCAATATTTTCAACATAAAGACTCAATCCTTCTGGAAAATTTACATTATCAGGTTCTAATGCTTTTTTGACAGTTTCTGCCTTTTCTTTTGATATGTTATTGAGAACTACCTGAACTTGACACGTTAATGACATTTACTTCCAAATACTTTAGAAATTCATCCAATTTGTCTTTAGTTATTTTTGCTCCTGCGGCTGCATTGTGACCTCCTCCAATACCATCAAATTTCTCAGCACCTGTTCTCATTAATTCACTAAGATTTATGTCAGATTTGCAACTATAGGACTTTCTTGATGAAAACTTTATAGTATTTTCTTCAGCCTTGGTTCTCAAAATTACAATTTTCCCAGCATTTTTTGGAGATCCTGCAATTAATGATGAGATGGTTCCAGTCATTGTTTCTGGTACTATACCTTCACCATTCACCATAACACAAGTTTCACTTTCTGAAATTCTCCATCTTTCATTTGATAAAATATTCATGTATTCTCTAATTTTCTTTCTATATTCTGTCAGAATGGTTTCCCCTTCTCTTAGAATCTTATTTCTATCTCCCATGCATATTGCCATTCCAACACCTGAATGATTAATTCTTCCACATGAGTTTAGCATAGTTGAAAATTCCCTCCCATCTCGCAAGAAGCTTCGCTTGTCCTCTCTTGGAAATGTATAGGTATAACCAATTAATTCTGACATGATTTCAGTAGCATTTTTTCCAGAAGTAAATTTAGTAATTGATTCAATTACTAGTCTTTTTTCTTCTTCATTTAGTTCTGCTGGAACTCTCCATCTTCCTTCGTCCTTTAACTGAATTCCTGATGAATTTAGAAGAGAAAGACATGCATCTCTATTCCATGTTAAACCTTCGATAAATGGTTGTGAAGTAAATGCCAAAGCATCAGGAAGTGGCCTTGTTTCTCTTCCTACTAGTAATAAATCCAAATCAATATCTACCAAACCCTGTTCTTTGGCAGTATTAGCAATCTCAAAATTCTTACCTGTAAATGACTTTCTCTCTCCTTGGTCTTGTCTGTCCCCTAGTGCAGAAACAACTGCAATGGCAGACAAATCTGAATTTTTCTCATCAAGTGCCATTGATGCAAGATATGCCATGCCACCTGCACAAATCTCAACTCCTCCATCAATTCCATATTTCCAAGCATTGATGACGTTTTGATCATCCAACTCTTCTTCTGGAATCTGGTGATGATCTAAAACCATCCAATTATCTCCTAGGGATTCATTTAGATCCTTTGCAAAACCTCCTCCCAAATCTGTCACTATGTGAAAATCTCGAGAATCTGTTTTGAAAGACTCTGCTACTTTTTTATTAAATTCTTTTGATGTTCTAACCGTACATTTGGCACCTGCTCTGATTAGAGCTTTGGTAATAATACTTCCAGATGTAAGTCCATCACAATCAATATGGGTTGTGACAAAAATTGACTTTTTAGACTTTATACAATCTGTAACTTTATCTTTGAAAAATGAAAGTGACTCATCAAGTGATTTTGTCATTACTCTAGTTGAGCAACCACGGATTTATACTTCCAGATTTTAGGAATTCTTTCTATTCTTTTGTAGTAAACAGATAATCTGTGAACTTTGGCTTCAATTAATTCCAAAGATCTAACATTTCTATTATCTCCCTTGTTTACTTTGAGGTGCTTTTGAAGACCTACTGCTTTTTTGACAATATTTTCAAGATCTTCTGGCATCTCTGCTTTCAAATCATTTTCTTCTAGAATCTCACCAATGCTTTTTTTGGTAATTGGTTTGATTAGAGGAATTGAGTGCTGATCTCTTAATTTAATTCCAATTTGACTAGGAGTTAATCCCTCTTTTGTGTATTTTATAACTAATTCTTCAATTTCTTTGGAACTAAGTGTTATCCAAGAAGGTACACGTAATGTTGTTGGTCTAATAGAATGTGATTTTCCATGTCTATGTGTGTGCATTCGTCCCATGATTCGGCTCATTTAAGAACAAAATTAAACGTTACTTATACTGATCTCGTACATTATATCAAAAATTGGAGTTCAGAATAAAAGTTAAATATGTACTTGACTTCAAAACGAACAGGTAAATCGATATGAATACAAAAGTACTTTTCGCAGCAATGTTAGTTGCTGTATTCACCATGGGTTATTATGCAGATAACACAGTAGCATTTGCACAATACATGGGTAACGTTGGTTCAGGTGGCGAAACTGGAACATACACACTAGAAGAAGCACTCGAACTACAACGTCGAAGAATTGAATCTGCCGAAGCAAATCCAGGATCTGGTTCAGGAACTCCAGTTCTTAGCGCAGATGGTGTATTTGGAGCAGCAGCTATTTCAGCAGCAATCTTTGGTGGTATGGCAGGAGCCTTATTCCTTAGAGGAAGATCTGGCAAATACGCAGCAATGGGTAGAGGATAATCTCTCACTTTTCTCTTATTTTATTAGTCATCTTTAGTGAATACTGATCTCACACTTTGTGATTGTAAAAGAAATGTATATATCGCACAAATAGAGCCAAAATATTATGATTCCTATCGTAGGTACTTTCCTAAGCATCCTGTCATCAATAACAGGACAACTAGGACCAAACTATGATCCATTATTCTATGATGTAATGATTTACATCTTCGGAACCATTATGTTCACAGTATTCCTTCTTGGAGTTATCTCATTCTGGTTACGTGTACACGGCTGGGCTTACAAAGACAATCGTGAGAGATGGGTCGACGAGTTGGACAGACACTTTGAAAGAGAAGGTATTGGTCTGATTCCAGACAACGGCAAATACTGGTAAAATCTCTTTTCTTCTTTTCATTATTTTTAAAATCCTTTAGTTGAATATTTTCTACTTTAATTTTTTGCAAAGTCTAAAACTTAATTTTCTGGTGGAAGGAAATCACTGTCTTTGGATTCATCATATGCCTTTGATGTAAACACTCCTTTGTAGTGATATCCATCTTGTAATGGATGGTTGATGAAATGAGGTGATTCTTTATCATTAACATACATAGTTGACTTACTCTGATCCATATCTCTCAGTGGAAAATCCCACATCCACAAAAAGTGACCTATCTGAAATGGATATTCTTCTTCCCATTCTGCATAAATCGTTCCATCATCAGATAACGTATACATGGTTCTATGACATTCTCCATCAGTTAATCCAATGTTAGCTGGAATGTCTGCTTTCTTACCATCAACTATCAGTTCTAGTGTTGCCGTGATTTTGTATGGAGTTTCCTTATCATTAATGCAGACTTTGAGAGGATCATTTTGGCTAAATTGACCTTGAAGCAGACTGCTTCCTGCACCTACTGACATTGCAATAATCGCAGTTATTGCTAAAAACTTGAGTGTCTTCTTACGTTTTGCAGGATCACCCATTCCAGGCCAAATCATAGTGATGACTTTAGATGGATTCCTTAAAGTCCTTTCTTTTGTTCATATCTGATATTGATTATGACTAATTGGTATTGATTTTCTTCAACAAAACATGATTTGATAAATTATGATAATCATAATGATTACTTAAATGAAAAGAAAAGGTTGGTTGGTTAAATTACTTGCCAGGGTCGTGTTGCAAACGTGATTACATATCCAACACCAATGATAATTGATTGGTATGCGATATTGGTATATGGAATTGGTTTGATTATTGGATCTCCTTCAACGACAACTGTTTGACCTGGACCAAGTCCTGGACCTACTTGTGCTACATTGAGTTGGGTGTGTACGTGGTAAACACCTGCTTCAAGTGCTTTTGCAGATAGTGAATATTCAAGAACCGCGTTTCCTGAAATATCAAAGACATTTCCTGGTGGGTCTCTTGCCAACATCTCCCATCTGTTTCCAGCATTAGTAGATTCTGAGAAAATGGATAACCATCCTCTAAGGTCTCTTTCTACAAGACTGACTAGAGTTCCTTGAAGTGTCAAGGTTTCGCCAGTTTGGAGTGATTGTCTGTTAAAGGTTTCATCTTCAATTCTAATGAAACGACTCTGGAGTTGTGCTTGGACACCGTGTGCATCTGCAGTTGGAAGAATGGATTCAACCCAGTTGAAACCTAATGTTCCTAGGGCAAGTACAACAGCTAGTCCAAATACGAGAATCTTTTTTTCGACCATATTTATCCCTAATATTCAGAAAGATAGTGCACGTCGTTATATGTTTTACCTTCATAACGAGGATCGATATCTAACAGTATGTTAATCATTGATGATTAACAACGAAAGTGGTAAAAAAATAGTAAAATTATTTCTATTTTAAATTATTTAAAATTAAGTATTTTCAAAATTTTCCAAAGATTTTATAAATAATTTCACAAAAATACACTGCTTCCAAAACTCTTACTTTATATTCCGAATTTACATGATTAATACCATGGCACAGATGCCCGCATTAATCCCAAAAGAAGTTGAGATCCAGAGACTAAAGAAAGTCTGGCTCATCGTTATTGCTATGGGATCTACTGCAGCATCAGTCGAAGTAGATAACTTCGTTGATGGTTCTCTACATCAGACTTCTATCAGAGATAGTGCATTTACTCCAGCACACTGGTGGTTGTATTCCCACTTCATTACATTACCACTTGGATGGGGAGCAGCAGCAATCTATGATAGAAAAATACCAATTCTCAGAGGTCCAAATAATTCAATGAACACAGGTTTGAAGATGACCATCCTTGGTTACCTTGCAACTATGTTTACAATTGGAGTCAATGAGATGTGGCATTTCTGGTTTGTAGAAGAAATATTTTCGGTTCCAAATCACTGGATGTTTAACATGGGTGTAGTAGTTGCATTCATGGGTGCACTTGCATACGTAGTCAGAGTATATGCTCGACTCGTAGAACTAGGTGCAGAGACTCCAGGTGAGAATCCGTATATTGCAGAGATGTACAAGATGGCCTTAGAAGGCAAATTGTACAGCAGATCAATTCCATAGACAAAAAGTGCAATAGCACACTTTTTTCTCTTTTATTATTTTGAATCTAATTTGGATCGTTTTAGAACCTGCAGCCTAAGAAAGATTTAAAAGGATTCTGCATTAGAATAAATCCATAATGACTCTTCCTAAAGGATTCGGTTCTGGCGGCGCTGGTGGAGCATCAAGTGCTGATGTAGAACAAATGATTGGACGACGTGTCGAAAACATGACCGGTATGATTACTATTTCATTCTGGGCAGCAATATTGGCAACAGCAGCTGGAACAGCAGCAGGATATTTCTATTATCCATGGGCATATCCAACAGCAAGTGGTCACTTTGCATTTATCGTACTCGCAATCATTGAGGCAATAGGTTACATCTTCTGTGTTAAAGTCATGGAAGAAGGTTCCAACAAGAAAAGTAATGGTATAGTTACTGCTAGTATAGGCGGTGCCGTTGTATTCGTACTCTTCGTATCACTATTCGTTGGTTGGTAACTAGAAGGAAACCCCTTCAGTCACATTTCTTTTTAATTTTCAATTAAAATAGATATATCGATCTGAATTATACTCAATAATTTTATATACTGACCCCTTATTCTACAGGATATGGTCTGGTTAAGACGATGTACACACTACTTATTCATAGTAGTAGTTGCAGTTAACTCTACACTGTTAACAATTAATGCAGGAGACTACATTTTCTATACCGATTGGGCTTGGACTTCATTTACGGTATTTTCAATATCGCAAACGTTGATGCTTGTAGTAGGTGCATGTTATTACCTAACGTTTACAGGTGTTCCAGGTACAGCGACGTACTACGCTCTAATTATGACAGTATACACATGGATAGCAAAAGGTGCATGGTTTTCCCTTGGATATCCATATGACTTCATTGTAACTCCAGTTTGGCTACCATCAGCAATGCTGTTGGACTTGGTTTACTGGGCAACAAAGAAGAACAAGCACTCCTTGATACTGTTTGGCGGCGTACTGGTAGGAATGTCATTACCGTTGTTTAACATGGTAAACCTGATAACAGTAGCAGACCCGCTTGAAACGGCGTTCAAATATCCGAGACCAACATTACCACCATACATGACACCGATAGAACCGCAGGTAGGAAAGTTCTATAACAGTCCAGTAGCGCTGGGTGCCGGTGCCGGTGCAGTATTGTCAGTCACGATGGCTGCGTTGGGTGTTAAACTTAACACTTGGACGTACCGATGGATGGCCGCTTGGTCAAAGTGGGACTAAAAATCCAACCTTTTCATTTTATTATTTTCCCTTAGAGTATTCTAAGCTAAAATTATGATCTCAATTTTTCCTAAATTTTAGAAATTTACAAAATTTGTATTTAAGCTATTGTGTGACTAGGAAAAAGTTAGTTCGGGATCAAATTATTTTATGTCTTTCAGTGATAATGAATTTTGCAATAGTCATTATTGAAACAGACCTATCGCCAAATTCTTGGAACTCCAAAACCATTTGTAAAATGGGCTGGAGGAAAACGTCAACTAATTCCAATTCTTAATGAAAATTTACCTAATACATTTGGAACCTATTATGAGCCATTTCTGGGTGGTGGTGCATTACTGTTTCATATCCTAACTGAGCGAAATGGGCAAAAATGTAACATCTCTGATCTAAACTCTGACTTGGTATTGGCCTATACTACTATTCGAGACAGAATTGATGAACTAATCAGTTCTCTAAAGAATCATGAAAGAAACTATCAAAAAGATTCAAAGTCTTACTATTACTCTGTTCGAGATACTAACCCTAGAAGCGAAATTGAAAAGACATCGAGATTACTCTTTTTGAATAGGACTTGTTTTAATGGATTGTATCGCGTTAATAGCAAAGGAAGATTCAACGTACCTCTAGGAAAGTACACAAATCCCAATATTGTAAATGAGGAGAATCTTCGTTCTGTTAGTGATATTTTCCAATCAAGTAGAGTTTCAATAAAATGCCGTGATTTTGAGGCAGTTCTAAGAGATGCCAAAAAAGGAGATCTTGTATACTTTGATCCTCCATATCAGCCAGTTAGCCAAACTGCCAACTTTACTAGCTATACAAACAAGAATTTTACATTGGATGATCTGAGTAGACTATCAGAACTTTGTATGAAATTAGATTCAAAGGGATGTAATGTTCTTTTGTCAAATTCTGATTCTAAGCAAGTCGCAGATATGTTTGCAAAGAAACCCTGGAAAGTAAGAAAGATTCAGGCTAATCGATCAATTAACTCCAACTCTAAAAAGAGAACTGGGCACTTTGAGTTATTGATTAAAAATTATTAAAAGCTTCGAACGGGATCTGAACCCGTGACCTTTACATTACCAATGTAACGCTCTACCAGACTGAGCTACCGAAGCATGAATTTACCCTGTAGAAAATCCTTATAATTCTTCAGCCTTGTCTCAAACTCTCTAAACTGTTAAATTTGACCTTAGGCCCAGATCAAGAAACAAACTCCCATTCTCATTATAGTGTCTTTCAATCTTCCATGTCCCATTCTTATCATACTGATTTGAAGATTTCTTTTTCCCATTCTCATGATATTGATCTTCTCTAGATAATTGTCCATTATCATGATATTCTTTATACAATTCCCTTTTTCCATTCTCTTGCCATTGTGATTCAAATCTTAATTTCCCATTTTCATAATATTCTTTTTTCCATTCCACGTTCTTATTTTCATTGTATTTTATTTCAACTTTCAATTTTCCATTCTCATGATAGACTTTTTCCCATTTCAATTTCCCATTTTCATAGAATTCAGTTTCATCTTTTAATTCCTCATTTTCATGATATCGTTTACGCCATTTAGCATTCCCATTCTTATGGAATTCTGCTTCATCTCTCATTTTCCCATTCTCATGATAGATTTTTTCCAATTTCTTATTCTCATTTTCATAGAATTCTATTACACATTTCAATTTCCCATTCTCATCATAACTATTACTATATTTTATATTTCCATTATCTTGGTATGTTTTTTCACCTTGTAATTTTCCATTTTTATAATACATTATTATAAATTCTATATTTCCATTCTCATGGTATTTCTTTTCATAACATAATTGTCCATTGTCATAAATCTGTTTTCTCCATGTCTTTTTTCCATTCTCACTATATCGTAATTCATAATTTAATAGTCCATTGTCATAATACTGTTTTTCCCATTCTCTACTTCCATTCCTACGAAAATGTATTTCAGCTTTCAATTCCCCATTTTCATGATATTCTTTGTAAGGTTGTTTTCCCATGATTGATCCTATTAGTTTGATAATCTAGTAATATTAGACTATTGTTAATATTTTGATTAGATGTTGATGGATTCAGTAATTTAGGCTCAAAATTAACAGTAATACTAACTCTAGTTTTAACTCTAAAATTCTAATTCCAGTTTGTTAAAGTGCTGCACATTTTAGATTTAGATTTTTGTTTGGATTTTTTCTTTGATTCAATCTCATCTAATCTTTGTTTTTTGGCTTGTTTTTCTAATCTCAATTTCTTAGTACTAATGACATTCCAAGAATTATCATAATAATGATAGTCATAATCGATGATATACTCCAACCAAAAAGTCCACTAGTCCTGTAAAATCTGGATTGAATGGAGAGGGGGTTTATCCATACATTGAGCATTGATCCTCAATAGACCAGTTCCAAAAAACTGTTAATTTTGAATTTTCATGCCCAATTTAGATACAAAACATATTGGAAAACTGTTAAATTTCACACAGATTTTTACTCCTTTGGAGGAGTAATCAAGCCTGGCCAAAGTAAGCACTTTGTGCTTTTGGACATGCAGGACTTAAGATCAAATAATGGGTGATCCTGTCTTTCAGGAGTTCGCGGGTTCAAATCCCGCCTCCTCCATTATTCTATTTTGGATGTTTGATTCCTCTAGCGTTTAGAACTTCGTAAACATCTGGCAGTGAAAACACAAAACCAACATGTACACAATCTTTTTCTTCACAAAGCTGGCAGAACAGTTCTCCTTTCTGAACTGCAACTTCTGCGATTCTATCTTTGATATTATCTTTTAGTATTACACGATCATCATCTACAGAAATTTTTTCAATCTTTGGAGCATATCTTGCAAAGGTCTTGTCCTTCTGCATCATCCCCTCTAACATGTAAGTTACATAACCTGAAAAGCTGTTGACACCTTTCATTGCAAGGTTGTCTTTACTCTTTAGAAAAACATCATGGAATTTATCATAAACAGTCTCTGAAACGGTAATTGATTTGAATCCGGCTTTTGGCAATTTACTTTTCCTTACCGTACAATAAGGTACTCAAGTATATAATGTTTTATTTTGAAGGTGCTGTGGAAGTTGACTGTTGATAATATGCCTGTCACCCTTCTGTGTATTGGGTTACTCTTACATGGTACCATAAACTAGTATGAAAGAATACATCTCAAGAGAAGAAAGAGCACAAAAACTCCTAGAGAATACAAATACCCATATCCTTAGAATTAATGACAGACACTTTCAACTCAAATCACTTGCAACTAATCGAATCTATGATATAATGACAAAACTGCACAAGTGGTCTTGCACCTGTGCTGATCACAAGTATAGATTTGTAGAGTGTAAACACATCAAAGCAATCAGAATTAGTATAGAATTAAAACAAGAAGCAAGAAAGAGAAACAAGGTTACAATCAGTCCACCATCAACTAATGAGTGCAGATACTGTTATTCTGCTAATATCAAAAAATATGGAATCCTCAAAAACAAGTATGGAAATGTTCAGAGATACATCTGTAGAGGTTGTTCTAAGACATTCACATTTAATGCAGGATTTGAAGGGATGTGTTCTAGTCCTCAAACAATAACATCTGCATTACAGCTATATTTCACAGGCGAATCTCTTAGAAGCATACAGAAATTCTTGAAAATAATACATGGAAGGAAGTATCACACAAGACAATCCACGTTTGGGTCAAAAAATACACAAAACTCATGGAAGATTATCTTGAAAATATCATTCCTTAAGTTGGTGACACATGGCGAGCTGACGAGGTTTACGTCAAGGTCAAGGGCGATAAAAAATACCTCTTTGCCCTAATGGATGATGAGACTAGATTTTGGTTTGCTCAAGAAGTAGCAGATTCCAAGTTCAAGCATGATGCAAGAAATCTCCTCAGAAAAGGAAAAGAAGCTATGCAGACAAAACCTAGAGTCTTTGTTACAGATGGGTTGCCAGCATATCATGATGCTTTCAAAAAGGAATATGGTGCAGTAAAAAAAGGCTCACCAATTCACATCAGACACATCTCTTTGAAAGGTGACAAAAATAATAACAAAATGGAGAGGTTAAACGGAGAGTTGCGAGACAGGGAAAAGGTGATGAGGGGAATCAAAAAGAAAAACTGTAATCTTTGATGGCTGTCAGCTTTATCACAATTATTTCAGACCTCATATGACCCTAAAGGGAAAGACTCCTGCCGAAGCCTGTGGGATTGAGATCAAGGGAACAATAAATGGATAACAGTAATTCAGAATGCTTGTAAAAAGTGAATAAACACCCATTAATGAATACCTTATATCCGTAAGTGAGATATAATGGAATTACGTATGAATAATGTGGATGAATTAGACCGTGTTGTTGTCCTCATAAATGAAATGACCATTAAGGGAAATACACGTATACAAAAATATGGATTTTTGATGCATAAACTTTATTCTAAAGAATTACATGGATTAAATTTCTACACCTATTGGAAACCTTATCTTTATGGACCATACAGTGAAGAATTAAGAAATGATTTAGAAACTTGTATAGACCAAAATTTAGTTACAAAATTTATGAGTCCTACAACTACAGGACGTCAATTTTCAAATTATACTTTAACTACGAAAGGCAGAATGGCATTACGAAGAATTGCTGGCGATTATAACATAATTAAAGAACTATATGAAAAGTTTACACAACTAAATAAAAAACCAATTACATCTGTTTTGAAAGAGATCTATCTTGCATATCCAGAATATACTGTGAAAAGTGAGATTAAAGAAACTATTGTGAATGATTAAACTTGAATTTGTATTTTATTCTGGTTAATTGAATTACAAAATGTGTTACAGGAGAAAATGCGACAATTCCGATAATTATAAGTAAAATAGGAAAATTATCTGCAAAAAATCCAGTTGTTGCAAATGCTCCTGTTATGAACAAAGAACCCATGCAGAATATGTCTATGAGTATTCCATTTTGATTATTACCTTTTCTACGTCTTTTTACATCCGCTAATGCAATATGAAGTGACGAAATATAATCTGCAATCCATCGCACATTATCTTTAAGGAATAGATTTTTATCTACTAGTTTTTCTTGATTTTCTAATTCACTTTCTATATCATCTCGTATGCTTTCAATTCTTTCTTCATGTCTTTTGTCGATGTAGACAAATCGTATTGTTAGTAAAATTCCTATAAATGTGATAGCACTACCAATTATGGCAAAAATTCCTACATTCCATGATATATTTTCAGATCCATTTTGAGTGGAATCTGTCATATTTGTCGAAATAGTAGAATCTGTAACATCTTGTGCAAAAACAGGAAAAATCAAAGAGAACCCAATTAGAAAAAACAAGGATAGTTTAAGCAAAGTATGATTAAATCAGAATATCTTTCAGTTAAACCTTATGTGTAATCACGCCAAATGTATTTGCATTTTCTCAACAACAGAAATGTAACAAGAAATCATTCTAAATCATATCAACAGCCAAGGTGACAGCACCATTTTGAAGGCGTTAGATGAAAATTAGTCTTTATACAATACCTTAATCAAAAAGCACTATGGGTCGAGGCTATTCAACTGAAGAAATTAGAAAAAAACTGATTTTGACTTTGGCTGATTCTAAGACTGGAATGTCTGGAGTTGAGATTTCTGAAAAAATGAATGTCAATCGAATTACTATGGGAAAGTATCTCAAGGTTTTTGCAGTTGAAGGATTACTCCGACAAAAAAATATTGGAAACATTACATTATGGTTTTTAGAACCAGGACAAGAATCTTACAACTTTCCTGATGATTATTTCAAAATAACTCCCAAGTATCTTAATTATTTAATCAAAGGTTCTGAAGACCAAGTTTACTCTCTAATTCGTAACTGTCTGCATTCTGGAGCAACAGTAAATCGTTTGATACTTGAAGCAATTTTACCTGCCATTAATTCTGTCAAGAATTTGTATGATGATGGTAAGATTGGGACATCTGAGCAAAATCTTCTCAGAACCACCATTTCAAAATCTCTTCAAATCTTTAATCAACTTCAAGTTGACTTGGATCCAAAAAAGAACGTAGTTGTAATATCCTCTGATACCCAAAGCCTCTTGTTTTCTGAAGCAGCATCATCTGCATATCATTCTGATGGCTGGAATGTTTCTCACTTGGGTGACATGTCTTCTGTAATCAATGTCTTGTTTGATCTTGATTTTCAAAAATTGATTGGAAAAGTTTGGAAACAAAAACCAGGAATTTTGATAGTAGTTGTATTCTCACAAACTGATGAAGGTCTGAACTTTTTTGCAGACGCTATAAATCCAATTAAAGAAAAATATGGAAAACATATGAAATTGGTACTTTGTGGAAGTACGTCCAAAAAGACTAAAATTGATTCTGATCTATTTTCTGAAAAATTTGAGGATATTCTGCAATGGTCTCAAACAGTATCTGAAAATATGAAATAAATGACAAAATGGGCCCGATGTGATTCGAACACATGACCTTTCGATTATCAGTCGAACGCTCCAGCCAAGCTGAGCTACGAGCCCACGAACAATTCTCTAGGCAAGAGTCATTTAAATTTAATTTTCTTTCCACTTGATTGAACAGCCAATTGACGGATCAAAATCCTTTTCAATTTTTTCACCTGACAATAATTTTTGCATATTGTTAATCATTGTTTTTTCTGTAACTGCATCATCAGGCTTCATGGCATTATCAATTCTTCCATGAAAAACTAACTGTTTTTGGCTATTAAACAAGAATGGGTCTGGAGTACACATTGCACCATATCTCTTGGCAATCTCTTGTGTTTCATCTACCAAATAATCAAATCCAAATCCTTTCTCTTCTGCTGTTTGTTTCATAGCATCAAAACTATCCTCAGGATAATCAGTAGAATCATTACTGTTAATTCCTATAATGGCAATCTCTTTTCCAAATTTTTCATAGAGCTCATTTAATGCATCAACTTTTGCTTTAACATATGGACAATGATTACACATGAAAATTACTAGAATTCCTTTGAAATTACCATAATCATTTAGAGGTATGAATCAAGCACTTAGATGTATTTTGCCATCTCAGAAAACATGTTCAATTCCCTTATTCTCCATGTCTCAAAGCATGTGAGAAAGACTGAGATCATCCTCATGCCCTGATCACTCTTCATCTGCCCGCGAACATTCCTCTGCATCACGCACTTTCGAATGGAATTCTCTGCATCATTGTTAGTTGACGGGACATCGCCATCCATGACAAACGTAAACATGCTGTTCCTTGCAGTCTTTAGCTTCTTGCCAAACTGAACCATCTCCATATCACCTTTCAAATATCGTGCAATGATACGGTCTAGCTGTTTTAGTAAATCATCCCTGTACGTTTCCCGCCGTTTTGTATGACGATTACCTACACTCCAAACCCTGGCATGACCTAGCATATCTGAGAGTTTCTCGTATAGAATCCTTGCCTTTTTGTCCTGTGATTTTATTGCCAGATATTTGGCATCGCGCTGCAGGTGTGCAGTGCATCTCTGCTTTGTGTTATCACAAAATACTGTCCTGTACGGAGCATATCCGTCAGACACTAGGGTTCCTTTGAATTTCTTCCAGTACTTTTTTAGAACATTGGCACCTCTGCTGTACTCCAAGGCATACTGTGCACTAGTCTTGCTTCTTGCAACCCACATCCATCCAGTATTTCCATCAATTGAAAATCCTGTCTCATCGATTCCGAGAATATTTTCAGTCACGATTTCGCTGTGGATTGTATTGTAAAATGACTCTAACATCACACTACCGTTGCGAAGAATGGATTGTACGGTTGTATTGCTGATTTCTAATCCATATCTTTCATAGAGTGTGGTTCTGATAGCATCGTATGTCAATCTCTTTGAGAACAGTGAGACGACCTCACGTATCACTGAACCATCAAAACATCCATGTAGTGGAAGGTTTCCCGTGGTTTGAAAATTATCAGAACAGTCCATGCAGATGTATTGATTCAAAACATGCTCAGTTATACCGTAGGGTGTTGGTGGAGGAATCTCAACCATTATCCTTTTGCAGGTTTTGGTTTGATGAATATTTTCACTACCGCATTTGGGACATGCATCTGATCTGTGGTGTTTGGTGCTAGTTGGTCTGAATTTCTGTGTCTTGCCAACGTGTCCTGCTATTCCACCACGTCTTGATTTGCCTGGCTGTCTGTGTTGTCTTTTTTGCTTTCTCCATTCAAGGGAATTCTTTGATGGCGGAGAGTGTGCATTCTCATAATATGACAGCTTTTTTTGCAGTTCCTTGTTTGATTCTATGAGATTTTCTATGATTAGCGGTAGTTGTTTTAACTTTTCTTGCAGTTGTTTTATCTCTGCTTGTAGCTGTATGATGATTTTCTCATGACCACAACCTGACATGTTTTGTATGATGATTTAGTTGATCTTAGATCTTTTTGTGTAATGATATTGATTTGTGCGTGAAGGTTGATACATACATTTAGAGAGTGTTTTTTGTCATCAATTCCTAATAATTCAAAATCAGGTGCAATATCCCCTGCTTTTAGCTTGACTTGTGATTCTAAAAGTACCATGTAGAAACTATCTTGTTTTCAAATAAAATTCTTGTCAAGAAGACAACAATTAAAATCCACAGATTAACCATTCTTCGTATGGGCCGGTAGTATAGCCTGGTAGTATACCCGCCTTGCACGCGGGGGGTCACGGATTCGAATTCCGTCCGGTCCACTTTTTATCATCTCCGATCTATGCTGAATTTCAGACTGCCGGATGGATTTAAATAGGATAAGTTCCGGTTTTACTCTATGACAAGCGCAGCAGATGGATGGCCAGTATTTATTCCGCTCATTGTTGGTTTAGCACCAGGTTTGATTTACTGGATAGCAATTACCGCAAAGAGAAAATAAAACTTACATCTTTTTAATCTCTTTTTATTATTTCATATGATAGTGTAGACTAGGTTAAACGTAGTTACCTTTCTTGTCCACTATATGATATGTTACACAAAATTAAACTACTATCTCAAAGAAATCTGTATGCAGAAACTTGTTCCAAGTGTCTTTCTGATTTTACTCCTAGTTCCATTCTCACAAGCATTCTCTCAAGAATATTCAGACAATGCTCCCACACTCTCTGTATCCCTACAAAATGAAAGTCCTTTTGTATATCAGGACTCTGAGGGATATACCGTTGTAGTTGGGGTAGTTGAAAACACCAATTCACTGACTCCTGTAACTAATGTTAGAATTCAAGTGAACTTTTTTGATGATTTTGATTCTACTCCATTAGAAGCCCTAGTTGGCTATACCACACTCCAAGTGATTCCTCCTAATGGGCAATCTCCATTTGCTATACGTTCTGATACCCCAAATCCTAACATCACTCAGGCATCCATATCCCTTTTGGGATTTGATTCTTCAACATCAAAGTCAAAGGAACTTACAGTATTTTCTACTGAGGTCTTTTTAGGTTCCACATTACAATTTTCTGGAGTTTTACGAAATGGAGGAGCTCCAAGTGCTGATACTAAAGTTCACCTTGCTTTCTATGATGGTTTTGAGCCACCACGAATACTTGGCGTCTCTACTATAGAACTTGGTAATATGGAACTAAACACTGAAGTTACTTTTGATCTTGATGAGAAAATTGATTCAAGAGCTGTAGGTGTTTTGTTATTTGCAGAATCTAGTGTTTTTTATTCTGATTTTGTTGATATAGCAATTTCTCCTTCTCAAGCCCATACAAAATTAGTAATAATTTCTGATGTTAGTGTAGAAGATACAATGGGAAACAAACTATCTGAAATTCCAGTAGATTCAATTGTTAACATAAAAAGTAAAACTTTGATACAGTTTGCAGCAGATCAAGAATCTGACGAAACTGCATATACCTATTATGTACAAATCAAAGAATCTGGAGAAATGCCTTATGTTGAGTATATTGGAGAATTTGATGGACGATTCATTGGAACAGGATTAGAAACTCAAAGCATAGACTGGATTCCAGAAAAAAAGGGATTATTTTTCATTGAGACATTTGTTTGGGATAAAAACAACGTTCCAATAGCAGAACGTGGTCCTTTTGTTCTAATTATTGTAACCTAGATTTAAAATCAAAACATATCTCAAAATCACACACCATTTAAATTCAAAAAGAATCTGCTGTAATGAGTGCTGATTAAGAGGTTTAACAAAATTTTCATTATTACTGTGATGTCATTATTTGTTGTATCTTTATCAAGTTCGCAGGCATTAGGTTACGGTGGTCCTCCTGAACAGAGCAGTGCTAACAATTACACTGTAGAGATATACTCTGAAAATGAATCATATAATCTTGGAGACACAATAACATTTTCTGGTAGTGTCAACAAATATGATGAAGATAGAAATTTACGAATTTCGATTTTTGATTCTAGTAATAACTTTATTGTAACTCAAAAAACTTCAGTCAATACTGATGGTACATTCTTACATAGCGTAATACTAAATGAGAAATTCTCTGATGGGAAATTTATAGTCAAAGCTCAATATGGAAGTTCAAAAGCAACAGTAGAAAAAATGTCATTTGTAATAAATCCTAATGGTGCTGCATCTATGGAACAAAAATTATCTACCGATGCAGAAATCCCTGATTGGATTAAGAGTAATGCTGGATGGTGGGCAGATGGTAAGATTGATGACAATTCATTTGTACAAGGAATTCAGTTCTTGATAAAAGAAGGATTGATGAAAATACCTGCTACTGAACAAGGTTCAGTTTCACAAGATAACCAAATCCCTGATTGGATTAAGAGTAATGCTGGATGGTGGGCAGATGGTAAGATTGATGACAATTCATTTGTACAAGGAATTCAGTTCTTGATAAAAGAAGGATTGATGAAAATATCAAATTAACATAAAATAATTTTAATTTAGTTACAAACCTATCTCAAAACTAGAACTTTTATTTTCAAAGAAATCTATACATTTGCATGTCTGAATTTTCTCTTATTGCCACTGGTGGCACATTTGACATAATTCATAGGGGTCATCTAATTTTACTTTCAAATGCATTTACTATTTCTGATAAAGTAATCATTGGATTGACTAGTGATGAACTTGCTGAAAAAAAAGGAAAACTACCAATTAACAAATATGAAAAGCGACTCGAAAATTTAACACAAGTTATTTCCAAAGAATTTCCAAACTCTTCATTTCAAATTAGTAAACTTGACAATGATTTTGGACCTGCCGTTTTAGAGAAAAAAGTGGAAGCATTGGTAGTTAGCGATGAAAAAAGTAATCAAGGTACAGTTCTAAACCAACTTCGAGCAGAAAAGAAATTATCTCCTGTGAAAATTATAACGGTTCCAATGTCTCTGGCAAAAGACGGTAAAAGAATATCTACCACTCGAATCAAAAATTCTGAAATTGACGCAGAGGGAAACTTGTTATCAATTGACTAATAGCTTGTCTAACTTTGAGTAATTGGAATAAAACAAAATTCTAGAATCAAGCCTCATGGGAATCATCAATCACATGATGAAAGTAATTGATACTGATGTCTCAAATCTGAAGCAGGGATTGCAACCTCAAAATCTCTCATTTTGGTATGAGAAAATTATCAAAGAAACAATTGAAATGGCACCTCCTTGGCTTCAAGATAAAATCAAAGTTCATCAAGATCCTGTACTTACAATGAAATTTAATTTGGATATTTCAAAACGTGCAGTCAGATACTTTATGATTGCAGTTGACAATAACTTGGATGCAATGCCATACTCTACAAAGCTCTATTTTCTCAAAGTTCAAGAGATACTGTCAGTTGAAATGGATAAATCTCTAGTTTGATGAGATTTTTTATTCTAGGCACAAAACAAAGTCAAGGTATCTATAACCAGTAAGTTTGAAATTCTCCAGATATGGAACTTTACAAAAGGTATTCTGATAGGCAAAAGTCTGGAAGAAATCCTAGACAAGATAATGAACCATCTCGATCTTTTAGAAATTCCAGAGATGATAGAGGTTCAAGATATTCCAGAGATGATAGGAGAGAATCTACAACTGTAACTTGTGCTGATTGCGGCACTGAATGTCAAGTTCCATTTGTTCCAAGAACTGACAAACCAGTATACTGTAGTGATTGTTTCAGACAAAACAAACCACAAGATTCTGGAAATGACAGATATTCCAGGGATGATAGAGGTTCAAGATATTCCAGAGATGATAGAGGTTCAAGATATTCCAGGGATGATAGAGGTTCAAGATATTCCAGAGATGATAGGAGAGAATCTACAACTGTAACTTGTGCTGATTGCGGCACTGAATGTCAAGTTCCATTTGTTCCAAGAACTGACAAACCAGTATACTGTAGTGATTGTTTCAGACAAAACAAACCACAAGATTCTGGAAATGACAGATATTCCAGGGATGATAGAGGTTCAAGATATTCCAGGGATGATAGAGGTTCAAGATATTCCAGGGATGATAGAGGTTCAAGATCTTCATCTAGACGAGAATCTCGTAGAGACAATTCTAGATCTAGCAAGCCGCGAAGTGATAAATTTTTGAGAAAACAAGAGAGTTTCTTTGCAAATGGTTCAGACAAATTTTATGAAACTATCAAAGAAAAATTATATGAAATTTTAGGTGGAAAAATCTGTTCTAATTGTGGTTTCAAGGATGAAAGAGCATTAGGAATAAGTCCAATTTCTGGAAATGTCACTTCTGATAATTCTGGCCGTGGTGGCGATTCTGCCTCATGGGGAAAATATATTTCAGCACCAGATCTTGCTAGAGAAGAATTAAAGGTATTTTGCTTAAATTGTAATCAAATTAGAGAACCTATTTCAAAACGAACAGAAGACAGATCAAAGTCAAAAAAGAGTAAATATTTTCCTAGATAATCTTTAAAATCATCTTTGAGAATTCATTAACACTTTAATAATAATAATTTTGAAATCGAATCATGGATGGCGACTCTAAAGCAATGGGCATTTCTCTAGTTGCTATGGTTGTAATAGTAGCAGTATATGCTGTGTTTACTCTATAAATTCACTCTTTCACAATTTCTATGCTGTGTTCTAAAATTTTAGTGGAAACTAACTTGTGTTCTTTATCAATTACTGATTGAATAAAATCCGCAAATTTCTCAACATTTGCTTTGTCTTTTAGTACAATACTGTGAGCAGATTTATCCTTCAATGAAATCACCAATTCATTTTCAATCACATTAAGAATTGCTGTGATGTAGGTTTCTTTACCATCCTTTATGAAAATTAAACTGGCAAGTTTCTTAGCCTCATATTCGTCATCACATACGATACTAATTTTCATTTATTCTCAAAAAGAAATTGCTCTATCTTGTCTTTTGCCTTTTCTCTTTTTTCTTGATGAATTGCAAGAAAATCGTTAATTTTTTCAATTAAAATTGCTTTTAGTTCTCCTGTAAGTAATTTTCCAGATTTGTAATCTTCATAGATTGTCTTTAACTTGTTGTCATCTGGTTCAAAAAATATTCTGAGATATTGATATGATACATCGATATCTGGATTTCCTCCAAGCTTTCTATGTTGTTCAATATCTGGTTGTCCTCCTGAAAATGCATATTTGTTAATTTTCTTTTTTACTATATTTGGTGCATCAGTTGTGTATATTGTTCCATTCTCATCAGATGCTGACATTTTTCCGCCAGGTCCTTCCAATCCTGGAATCATTATGTTGTGAATTAATGCAGGTTTTGGTTTTCCAATCTTTGGTGCAATGTCTCTTGTTAATCTAAAGTGAGGATCTTGGTCTACTCCTAACGGAATTAAAACTGGTTTGTCTTCAATAAAACATGGTGCAGATTGTAATGATGTATAAAAAATCATACCAATATTCGTTTCATTTGTAAATCCAAATATTGCTTTTGTATTTGAAAAGTTAATTTTCTTTGCTACTTGGGCTGCAATTGGATAAAGCGTTTGAATATTTCTTGTGTTGATAATAATTTTTGTTTTTTCTGGTTTGAAACCTAATGCAATAAAGTCTAATGCATTCTCATATGCAAATTTTCCAGTTTCTTCTAATGTTAGATTTGGTTTTGAATAAAACTTTTCATCATCTGTTAATTGAAAATACATGTTAACATCAAACTTTTCTTGTAACCATTTTGCAAAAACCCAGGGCACTAGATGTCCAATATGAGTATGACTAGAAGGACCTCTCCCAGTATATAGAAAGAATTTGTTACCTTTTTTATAATCATCAAGAATTCGGTTCATTTCCCTATGAGAGAAGAAAATACCCCTTCTAAGCATGAAATGGTCTTCACCAGTAATTTTCTTGATTCTATCTTGTAGTTCTGAAGAAATCTTCTCAGTACCAAATCGTTTGATCAATTTATCATAATCAATATCCCCTTCAACATGCCAAGGAGTTACAATAAAGTCATCAGCTGACATTCAATCTGACTTAGGTTAAGGTTTAAAAAGTCTTTTTCGAACTTTTACTGTTGTCACAAGTTTTTCATGAAATTGAAAAAAAAATTATCATCTCTCTAAAAGATAATCCAAGACAAACTCCTGAGACCCTTGAAAAATATACAAAACTTTCACCAGATCAGATCAGACGAGGAATTGAGTGGCTTAAACTAAAAGATCTGGCAATTGTCAATGAATCTAAAACAAGCATCATTAGTTTAGGTAAGAATGGCATTGAATCTTTTCAAAAAGGACTCCCTGAGAGACGATTACTGGATTTGCTAAAGAGTGGTCCTAAAAAATTATCTGATCTACAAAAAGAACTTGGACCTATTTTTGGACCCGCAATAGGATTGTCTAGAAAAAATAATTGGGTCGAGGCATCCTCTGATCAAATTTTGCTTAAAAATTCTCCTTCAGAACTTCCTGGTGAAAAAACTCTCAAACAAATTGGAAACAACAAATTATCTAAAGATAAAACTGATAAAAATGATTTATCAGAACTTTTGAAAAGACCTGATTTTATAATTGAAGATGTAGTTAAGACCAAAGAAATTTCTTTAACTGATTCTGCAAAATCAATAAAACTTTCAGAGTCTTCTGGGGAAATAGATGTAGAAGCAAAAGTACCTGAAGTTTTTGCTGCAAGAACTCATCCATTAAAAGACACTATTGATGAAATTCGTGAAATATTCGTTACATTGGGTTTCTCAGAAATCAATGGAACCATGTCTCAGTCAAGCTTTTGGAATTTTGATGCTCTATTTACTCCACAAGATCATCCTGCAAGAGAATTACAGGATACCTTTTATCTAGATGGAATTTCTGCTAAAAAAATTGCAACACCAGAACAAATTAGAAAAGTTTCTGAATCCCACAAAAAGAATTGGAGATATCATTGGGATATCAATGAAGCAAGAAAAATGGTTCTAAGAACTCATACTACTTGTGTTACAATTAAACATCTAGCTGAAACCAAGCCTGATGAAGCAAGAGTTTTTTCATTAGGACGTGTATTTAGAAATGAAAAGGTTAGCTACAAACATCTTGTAGAATTTAATCAAATTGAAGGAGTTGTTGTAGGAAAAGATGCTAATCTGAGAAATTTAATGGGAATTCAAAGAGAATTCTACAAACGAATTGGAATTACAAAAATAAAATTCTGGCCAACATTTTTCCCATATACAGAACCATCACTACAAACTATGGTGTATAATGAAAGATTAGGAAAATGGGTTGAACTATTTGGAATGGGAATTTTCAGACCAGAAGTAACTAAACCTCTTGGAATCACTAAACCTGTTTTGGCATGGGGAGGCGGTATTGAACGAATTGCAATGCTAAAGTATGGTCTTGATGATGTGAGAGAATTTTACAATAACAACTTGAGTTGGTTAAGGAGTGCTAGAAAATGCCAGTAGTTGAATTATCATATACGCGCCTTCAAAAATTAGTTGGCAAAGTTACAAAAAAGCAAATTTCTGATTCATTACCATTTCTTGGATTAGATATTGAATCAGAAAACAAAGACCTAATCCGAATTGAATACAGCCCAAACAGACCTGATTATTCAACTGATTTTGGAATTGCACTAGGATTGCAAGGATTACTTGGAATCAAAACTGGAGCAATTAAACTGAATGTCAAAAAATCAAACAAGTATAAAATTTCTGTAAAATCTAAAGTATCAAAAATTCGTCCTTTTGTAACTGGAATTGTTGCAACAAATGGAAAAATTGATGATAGAACAATTAAACAATTTATGACAATGCAAGAAGATCTTCATTTTGGAATAGGAAGAAAGAGAAAAAAATCATCAATAGGTATCCATGACTTGGACACAATTTCATTTCCTTTAGTTTACACAACCACAAATAGAAGTCACAAATTCATTCCATTAACCTCTAAAAAAGAACTTTTAATTTCTGAGATTCTTAAAGATACTGATGTGGGAAAAGATTATGGTTCTATACTAGGGAATTCACCCAAAGTACCTCTAATTTTAGATGCAAATCAAAAAACAGTTTCTTTTCCTCCAATAATTAACGCAGCAATAACTACTATTACAACTAAAACAAAAAATCTCTTTGTTGAGGTAACTGGAATCAATAAAGAAGATGCTGAAGATATGCTTTCAGTTGTCGCAACTATTTTACAAAGCGCAGGTTTTACTTTAGAATCAGTTCAAATATCTGGTGCAAAAAACTCTTCACCAAAACTTGCACAAAAGAAAATATCTGTTAACGCTTCTTTGATCAATCAAACCCTTGGTTTGAATCTTAATGCTTCAAAGATTATTTCATCATTGAAAAAATCTAGACTAGATGCATCAACTAAAGGTAAAAATATCATTTGTATAATTCCTGCATATAGATTTGATATTTTCGGATCAATGGATTTGGTAGAAGAAGTTGCTTTAGGATATGGAATCCAAAATCTTGAACCTACCTTATCCCCTTCTCAAACACTTGGCCAAAAGCACCCCATCTCAATTAGTTTGCAATCAATTTCTTCTATGATGACTGGATTGGGCTATATGGAAGCTCTAAATTCCAGCTTAACTAGCAAACGAATTCTTTATGATAATACAAAAAGAGATTCATCAAAAATTGTCTCAGTTTTAGATTCCAAAAGTCTCGAACATACTATTCTTAGAGATTCGCTATTTCCTGGATTAATTGATAGTTTGGCAAAAAATATTCATGAATCGTATCCTCAAAAATTATTTGAGATAGGAACTATTTTTAATAAAACAAGTTCTGTAACTGAAGAAACTCATCTTTGTGCAGCAAGCTCTCATAAAGATGCAAACTTTAGCGAAATGAAATCTGTTTTACAATCTATTATTCAATCCATATTTGGAAAAACTTGCCAAACTAAAACTACCACTCATCCAACTTTTGAAAATGGGCATGTTGCAAACATTACTGTTGACGGAAAAGTTATCGGAATTATTGGTGAAATTGGTAAATCTACTAAAGACAACTTTAAGCTTAGAGAACCGATAGTTTCCTTTGAAATAAAACTACCTGGTTAATATTTGACCAAGTAGACCATTGTATGCCCTAAGAGCAACCATGCAGACGGATTGGGATGATGTCGATCGTAATGATACCAATGATTTCTAATTCACCCAGGCATGGCACATTAAGGGCGCCCCGGTTTCAGAACCCAAGGAGGTTTTGGCTAAAATACCAATGATCTTGTGCGAGTCAGAACCGGGGAACAATCTCATTTTCAAGAATTAAAAAACAATAAAACATCTATCTGTAATACAAAAAATTGAAATGGTGAATTATTGGTTAGCAAAACAAGAACCTAGTGGACCACGAGGATATAATTTTGAACAACTAAAAAAAGAAAAAACAACTGTCTGGGATGGAATTCATAATAATCTTGCATTAAAGCACATGAGAGAGATGAAACCTAGTGATCTTGTTTTGTTTTATCATACAGGTGATGAACGACAAGCTATGGGGATAATGCAAGTAACTTCAAAACCATATCCTAATCCAAAAGAAGACAATGAACGTTTTATTGTTGTAGATGTCAAGTACAAAAAAACATTGAAACGTCCAGTAACACTTGATGAAATGAAAAAAGAAAAAAAATTCAAAGATTGGGAACTTATCCGAATTTCAAGATTGTCTTTAATGCCTGTCCCAAAGCAAATTTGGGATGTAATTTTAAAGATTTCTCAAAACTGAATATAATTGGTTTATTGAAGTCATTAGTCAATTTAGAGAAGATCCATATCTAGCACACGACAACTTCACATAATCAGTAATATAAAATAAATAAATTATAGTATTTTCATGTTAATACATGGGATCAGATCATAATAGAAAATTTACTATTCTAATCCAAAATGAAGATGAAGGTGGATATAGTGGTCAATGCTTGGAAATACCTGGAGCGATAAGTCAGGGTGAATCATTAGATGAATTAAAGAAAAATATGAAAGAAGCAATCCAGTTATCTTTAGAATATTTAGAAAATAAAGCCAAAAAAGAGAATAAACAATTAATTGAGATTTTTACATAATTTTGAGTCTTAGAAATCATAATTGGCGTGATGTTTACAAGATTCTAGTAAAAAGAGGATTTTATGTAGATAGACAACGTGGTGATCACATACAAATGGTTGATCTTGATGGTAGATTTGTTACGTTGGTAACCTTTACTGTGTAAATCTAATTATGATTATTTTCAAATTAGCATATTTACCCATAAACCGATTAATTAAATTCGGTTTATTGATATAGTCGACTTATTTAATTAATCCATGGCAACAGCTTATGTTTTAATAAACTGTGAACTAGGTTCAGAAGAAGCTATTATTCAGCAACTAAAGGGCTTAGAAGGTGTTAAGGAAGTTCATGGAACTTTTGGTGCATACGATATTTTGGCCAAGATTGAATCTGATACTGTGGAAAAACTTAGAGAAACCATTACTTGGAAGATCAGAAAAATTGAGAAGATTCGCTCAACTCTTACCCTAATGGGTATTGAAGGTCAAACATAAACACCCTTTTTTCTTATTATGATTTTACATTTTATTTTCGTTATAAAAAAAGAAGATCGTGAAAAACGACAATTTGAATTTGAATATATTAAAAAAATGAGCCAGTTTTACAAGGTATGGATTAAAGAGAAATTTGGAAAAGATTATGAAATTCAATGCGATGAATTGATTACACAACCTAGAAGTATTTTTCAGAGACTTGATACACACACTCTTCTACGTGATCATGAACAAAGAGGAAACGACATTTACCATTTCTATCTGACTCATTTTAGACCATTCTGGACTGATTGTACATGTGAAGGATATCATGCTGAAAATTTTGGGATGGTGTTGTGGCAACCACTTAAAGAATCAAATGATACTTTATTTCTTGCAGAAAAAAATTGTACTACTGTATCTCATGAATTACTTCATGAGTTATTGCGAATTTCTAAACACAAAAAATTCATTGAAGAGGTTCATGATATTTGGACAAAGCATTTGTTTGAACAATTAGAATTTGAACAATACGGTGAAGATTTTCAAAAAACTGACGGTAAACCTATGTTTCTAACAATGGATACTTCACAACTGAATCTGTAAAATAATCTTTCAAGTTAACACTTTGTAACAGAATAAATGTTATTTTCAAAGTTTGCTGTTTTGAAATCCAACTTATTTTCCGGATCATTAGTTCTTGCTTTACTCAAGTTTTCAAGTTCCACTAATGCATCACCTCTAAAACCTACTGAAGAACCATAGATTGCATCTGTTAGCATTGTTCCATGCTCCCCTTTCTTAATGTCATCTACCATTTCATAAAATCTTGCAGTCTCTTTTTTGTTAACAGGATTACCGGTTGCTTTGTTGTATGCAACTGCAATATACATCCCATTATTTTTTACTGCAACAAGAATTTTATGATTTTTACCTGTTGCACCTGGAATTGATTCGTTAACTATAACTTCACATTTATGATACATACTTGAAACATATGCAAAGAATCTATATTGTGCGTATTTTCCTGCGTCATCTTCTGCACAACCAACAAAAACTCTGTGTAGTAATTCCAAAGCCTCATCATTCATACTTTGTAATCTGTCATCAATTCTACCCCTTTCTAGAAGTTCTGATTTACATTCTTTTGCAACCATTACTAAAATGAAATCAGGTAAATTGTAATTTTTGAGAGCGGCAACAAATGCACCTGCTTGTGACATACCAAACTTTGGAAAACCCTTATTGACCATATTCACACCTCAATTTAGAAAATTTGCAACTCCCCAATACTCAATTAGAAAGCTACATTTCGCTTATAATTGTTAAGAATTTACATGTCTATTTGAATGATTTTTTAAGTTTAAATTGTAAATATTAAATTTGGGACACATTCATACTATCATGTGGAAATCAATACTACTCCAGAACTTGTTTCACGTGTTTATCAGAAATCAAAAGAAAATATTGAAAAATATAAAAATATAGTTGGAAAGCCACTTACACTTACTGAGAAAATTTTATCTGGTCATCTTCATGAAATTAATAACAAAAATTTTGTTGGTGGAAAAGATTATGTTTTTCTAAATCCTGATAGAGTCGCATTACAGGATGTTACAGGACAAATGGTAATGCTTCAGTTTATGCAAGCTGGACTTAAACAAACATCTTTACCAACAACTGTGCATTGTGATCATCTCATTAGAGCTGAAGTTCAAGGTGATGTTGACATGAAAGTTTCTCTTGATGAGAATAGTGAAGTTTTCAAATTTTTACAATCTGCTTGTGCAAAATTTGGATGTGGTTTCTGGAAACCTGGTGCTGGAATTATTCACCAAGTGGTTTTTGAAAATTATGCATTTCCTGGTGGTTTGATGATTGGTACAGATTCTCATACTCCAAACGCTGGTGGTCTCGGAATGATTGCTATTGGAGTTGGTGGATTGGATGCAGCTGAAACCATGGCAGATATGCCTTGGGAATTACTCTACCCTAAACGAATTGGTGTTAAACTAACTGGGGAATTAAATGGATGGACAGCCCCTAAAGATATCATACTCAAAGTTGCTAAGGAATTAACAGTTTCCGGAGGCACTAATTCAATAATTGAATACTTTGGACCTGGAACAAAATCTATCAGTTCAACTGGTAAAGCTACAATTACTAATATGGGGGCTGAAATTGGTGCAACCTGTTCAATTTTTCCATATGACGAAAGAATGGAAACTTATCTGAAATATACAAACAGAGGGGATATAGCTGAATTAGCAAATCAACATAAAGAATTACTTGTTGCAGATCCTGAAGTTGAAGCAAATCCAGAAAACTTTTTTGATAAAATAATTGAAATTAATCTTTCAACATTGGAACCTCATATTGTTGGGCCTCATACTCCTGATTTAGCAAGAACAATTTCTAATCTGGCTGATGATGTAAAATCAAATGATTATGTTGATCAAATTTCTGTTGCATTAGTTGGTAGCTGTACTAATTCATCTTATGAGGATATGTCACGAGCAGCAAGCTTAGCTGAACAGGCAAAAGCAAAAGGAATCAAAGCTAAAATCCCATTGCTAGTCACTCCTGGCTCTGAACAGATTCGAGGAACCATAGAAAGAGATGGACAAATGAATTCACTTAAAGAAATTGGAGCAACTGTTTTAGCAAATGCTTGTGGTCCTTGCATTGGACAATGGAATAGACCTGAATTAGAAAAAGATCAAAAAAATACTATTGTTACAACATATAACAGAAATTTTCCTGGTAGAAATGATGGTCGTAGAAGTACTTTAAACTTCATTGGCAGTCCTGAAATGATTATTGCCTTATCTTTAGGAGGAAAACTTTCTTTTAATCCACTAAAAGATGAATTAACTGCAGCTGATGGAACAAAATTCAAACTTGAACCACCAAAACTAGCACCTGAAGTTCCTGAAGAAGGTTTTATGATACCTGAGGGAATTTTTGTTGCACCTCCTGAAACTGCTGACGATGTTGAAGTCATAATTGATCCTAATAGTAAAAGACTACAACGCTTAGAACCTTTTCTAAAATGGAATGGAAAAGATTTTGAAGAACTCCCAATAATGGTAAAAGCCAAGGGCAAATGTACTACAGACCATATCTCACCTGCTGGTGCATGGTTGTCACTTCGAGGACATTTGGATAACCTAAGCGATAATATGCTCATGGGTGCAGTTAATGCATTTAATGATAAAGTAGGTCAAGGCAAGAATATTCTAAACAATCAACTTGAATCATTCTCAAAAATTGCAAGACAGTATAAAGAAAAACAAATGAGCTGGGTGATTATTGGTGATAATAATTATGGCGAAGGTAGCAGTAGAGAACATGCTGCAATGTCTCCACGATATTTGGGATGTGTTGCAGTAATCACAAAAAGTTTAGCTCGAATACATGAAACAAATTTGAAAAAACAAGGAATTTTGGCACTGACATTTAACAATCTAGATGATTATGAAAAAATTCTTGAAGATGATAAAATTAGTTTAGTTGATTTGAATGATTTAGAACCCGGCAAACAAGTCAAATGTATTATTTCACATAATAATGGAAGTAAAGAAGAAATTTTGTTAAACCATTCATACAACAAATCTCAAATTGAATGGTTCAAAGCTGGTTCTGCACTAAATGTTTTGAAAAATAATCGATAGAATTTTTAACGTGGGGCCGACCGGAATTGAACCGGCGACCTACGGGTCACTACAGCTCCAAACTTACATCATCCGTGAGTCAGTTTAGCTTAGTTTACCTCTGGAGCCCTTAGCGGTGATCTATTCGTAGACACTGTCGCCCTACCAGGCTAGGCTACGACCCCACGAACAAGAATGAAATAGACTTGAATTTTAAGTTATTTTTAACCAAGATTTATTTGTAATTAACATGAATTTGTAACTGTTCATCAATCATGGTAAAACCAATTCATTATGCATTAGGTGCTATTCCAATAATTGTAGCACTCTTAATTTCAGTTCCATTACTTACAAAAAATGAGATTCCAACTTCTGCAGCCAATTCTTTTGATTTCATTGAAATTGAATATACAAAACATCAACTAAGGAAAATTTCGTATGGTGTTACAGAAAGAGTCGGTGCTCAAAAAACTGAAATTCTGTATATTAAAAACGATGGTACGATCAAATACTCTGTAACTGAACAAGGATATCTACAACCTGATATTCGGTCAAAATTAGATGAAAAAAAACTTGGTAAAATTAAAGCATTGATAAAAGAAACTGGTTTCATAGCAATTCCATCAGAATCATTCTCAATTCTAGAAAACATAACTGACTATCAGAAATCAAATGTTAAAGTGACTCTTAATGGTAGAGTCAATCAAATTTATTGGCCTGAACAAAACGCCACGTCACAATTCATTCCTCCAATAATTACTATGGTTGAATATGAATTAGATCAGATTATATCTAAAATTATTGAATAGATACAAATAACCTCTAGTAAAAATTAGAACATGCTCCCATTATCTGGTGACCGACATGATGCTAAAGGTATAGTTTCAGAAAAAATAAATTCTATTGATATTTTACGCGGCTCATCTACTCTTAAACGAGGTTTTGCTCATATGTTAAAGAATGGTGTTGTAATGGATGTTACAACAGTGGAGCAAGCTCAAATTGCTGAAGAAGCTGGAGCAGTTTCTGTAATGGTTTTAGATAAACTCCCATCTGATGTTAGAAAAGCAGGAGGAGTTGCACGAACTGCAAGCATTAGAATTATTGAAGACATTATGGACTCGGTAACAATTCCAGTAATGGCAAAATGCAGAATTGGTCATATCAATGAAGCGTTAGTTCTACAGGAAACTGATGTAGATATGATTGATGAATCTGAAGTACTAACTCCTGCTGATGAGTCTCATCACATTTGGAAATGGGATTTTACAACACCAGTTGTAAATGGTGCACGATCTTTGGCTGAAGCTTTAAGAAGAATTGAAGAAGGTGCAGCAATGATTAGAACAAAAGGTGAACCTGGAACTGGAAATGTAGCAGAAGCTATTACTCATATTAAAAAAGTTAATGATGAATTAAGAACAATTAAGGCAATTTATGATTCTGGTGATAATCAAGATTTAGTTAGAATGGCAAGAGAATTCAAAGTATCATATGACATTGTTGAACAAACTGCAAAACTTGGAAGATTACCTGTTGTAAATTTTGCCGCTGGTGGAATTGCAACTCCTGCTGATGCAGCATATCTAATGTCTCTTGGTTGTGATGGAATCTTTGTTGGTTCTGGAATTTTTAATGCAGATGATGCACAAGAAAGGGCAAGAGCTATAGTTTTGGCTACTACTTTTTGGAATGAATCTGATAAAGTCAAAGAAGCTCAAAAAATGATTGATGAAAGACAATCTATGTTAGGATTAGATGTGAATACACTAGAATTACGTATGCAGGAACGTGGTGGCTCTTCATGAGTCTTAATGTTGGAATCTTATCCATACAAGGTGATGTTCAAGAAAACCTCTTATCAACAAGAGCTGCTCTCAATGAATTAGGAATTGATGGAAAAGTAACTGATGTCAAAACCCCTGAAGAAATTTCTCAATTAGATGGCTTGATAATTCCAGGTGGTGAAAGTACTACTATTGGACAACTTTCTTTGGTAAATGGTTCGTTGAAGGTCTTAAAAGAAAAAATTGAAAATGGAATGCCTGTACTTGGAATATGTGCTGGTATGATTATGCTTTCAAAAACAGCTGATGATCGTGTTGTTGGAAAAACTGATCAACCTCTTTTAGATATTCTTGATATCAAACTAGAAAGAAACTCCTTTGGACGACAAAAAGAATCCTTTGAAGCTGATGTATCCATGGATTCAATTAATATTCCAAAATTTAATGGAGTCTTTATCAGAGCACCATCTGTTTCAGATGTTGGTTCTGATATAGAAGTTCTATCAAAATTTAATGAGCGAATAGTTGCAGTCAAAAAAGGTAATGTGATTGGTACTGCGTTTCATCCTGAACTTACTAAAGATATTTCATTACACAAGTTTTTTGTCAATCTTGTTAACACCTCAAAAACTTAGTTTGCAGTAATGAATACTGAGCAATTCCTTTTAACTATAGTCTAGTCGACCTTGTAAAATGGACAAAAAATTTGTATTATTTGGTGTTCTAGCCTCCATTTTGCTAGGTGGTTCTTTTGGAATATTCCCTATTGAAAATTCATTTGCTCAAGATCTTTCTGAAAGTGAAGAATATTCTGAAGCATATGAAAAAGAATTAGAAAAGGCTGAAGAACGAAAACTAAAAGCTGAAGAAAAACTTTAAAAATTGGAAGAAAGAAAAGTAAAACTTGAATTAGATAGAAATAGACTTGAAGAAAAATTATTAGAAAAAGCAAACAAGTATGAAGAAAAATTAAGAGAAATTAAAGAAAGCAGACTAGTTGCACTAGTAGACAAAGCAATACTCAAACACTTTGATAATTAATCTCTAAGCGTACGTGTTTCTAATTTCCAACTCTTTTTCTATTTTTTCTTATATAGTAATTTTCAGTGTTTATTTTGAATATTTTACAGTTTAATAATTGTAAAGTGCTTGATATGCATGACGAAAATCATTTTAGCATTATGTTTAGTTGGGGTATTTACAATCTCACAGTTTGACGATGTTTATGCTGGACCTGGACATGGAGAACCAATTATAATTAATTTAGATGGACGACAAGTTGGGATTGATACAAAGTTATTTCCTTTAGATGTGACATTAGGGGATTTTCGTGATGTTACTTTATCAATACAAGTCTATGATGTACTTACAAATCAATCATTTGAGGATGTGACATATTTAGTTGATATTTTGCGTGAAGGTGAATTATTGGCCAGAGGATTATACTTTGATTATGATGGAACATTAGAAGTAAAAATTCAACCTGTTGCAGATTGTAAAGAAGCTAAAAAATTCAAATGTACAAAATACTTTGGTGCACAAGAACCAATAAGTGGAGGATATTATGATCTTGCAGGAACTCCTGTGATTAAAGGTCCAATTTTGATTGATGGTGGAATATACACACTCAAAATTGAAATTGTTGGAGCCACAGGAGTTACAACACAACTAGTAAACCCAATAAAAATTCAAGAGCAATTTTCAGCATCCCAAGAACAGATTTTTGATATCACTACAACAAATGAAGAGTTCTCAATCATTGCAAAAACGTACTATGAATTAATTGATAACTTTGTATTTGAAGAAGAAGAAAATTCTATTTCATTTAATATGCCATTTGACTGGAATCCATCTATCATAAATCATACAAAGTTTGTTCATCATGAAATTAGAATACCAAAATTTGTTGCTGCATATGCTGAAAATATGTCATTTCAAGGAAATGTAGATGGGGTTGATCTTTCAGAAAGAGCTGTAATATTAGATCCTTATTCGTATGAGGATTATAATGTACTTCATTTTATTGTAGGCAACTCTGATCTAAAGTTGATAAATAATAAGCTAGGATTAGAGCATTACAACAAAGAAAATATTGAATTTACATTAACACCAAAACAAACAGCAGATGTACCATCAATTTTTGTTAATATGGATACAGGTGCAAAAATTAATGTCTCAGTAATTGAAAATTCAATCAATACAGATCATTCTCTGAAATTTACTTTCTTTGATCAAAATGATAAATTGCTAAAAAATGTCAGATATGGATATGAAATATTGACAAATGATAATAGTATTTTTACTAATACTGGTAACAATTTAAACAAAATTGGGATTCTAGCTGTTGATGGAATTGATATACAAAATATTAATTTTCAAGATAACCATAATTATCAAATAAAATTAGTGCTTTTTGAGCATACAATTGATTCTCAAGATCTGCCTAATTATGGTGGCAGTTCTGGTCAAGGTACAATTGTAATTGGTGACTCTGTTTTAAATTCACAAGTTTCAAATGAAATTCCATCTTGGATTAAAAATAATGCTGGATGGTGGGCAGAAGATGCAATTGATGATGAAACATTTGTACAGGCAATTCAATATTTGATTAACGAAGAAATAATGAGTATTCCTCAAACTGAATCAGGAGAATCTGCTGGAAACGATATCCCATCTTGGATTAAAAATAATGCTGGATGGTGGGCAGAAGATGCAATTGATGATGAAACATTTGTACAGGCAATTCAATATTTGATTACAAATGGTATTATGCAGGTGTAATTAGGCTCAATCTACTAAATTATGCATAGATTTCAAATCTTTTTTAAATTGTTCTAGGTTTGCCGGAATTTCAATTTTGATTGAATCTTTCAATGAAAGATTTTGAGCTTTTTTGTCATTCCATACTTTGGAATTAAATTCTGTAATTTCTTTTGTAATGTCACTTTGAATTTCTAAATTTTCTGATTCAACTTGCCTCTGTTTGTGAATACTTTCTTCAGAGTACAAAGAATTCCAAAGATACTCAGTGATAAATGGAGTAATTGGTGCTAATAATTTTAAAATTGTTGATAATACTTTGTGTAGTGTAAATATTGCACCATCTCTTTCTTCATCAGAAAAATTAATTCCATATGCTCTTGCTTTAACCATTTCAATATAATGTGCTGCAAATAAATTCCATGTAAATTCTCTAATTGCTATTGCAGGAATAAAGAAATTATACTCATCATAACCTTTCTTACATTCTTTTACAAGATTATCTAATTCTGATAAAATCCATTTGTCAGTTGTATTTGGATTTCCAGATTCAACCACTGAAAAACTAGACAAAAATCTAGATACATTCCACAATTTACTTAGGAATTTTTTAGTGGATTCTATTTTTTGCTCATTGCATCTAAAGTCATATCCATGATTAACCTCACTTGCACTCCAGAACCTAAAAGTATCAGCACCTAATTTTTCAATCACTGGTAAAGGATCAATTGCATTTCCTTTACTCTTACTCATCTTCATTCCTTTTTCATCTAGTCCGTATCCCATTATCCAAGCTTCTGTCCATGGTTTCTTTCCAGTAAGTTGTTCACATCTTAGAAGTGTATAGTATAACCAAGTTCTAACAATGTCTTTTGCTTGAGGTCGTATTGAAGCAGGATATACCTTGTTGAAAAATTCTTCATCTTTTCCAAATTTGCTTACAAAAAGAGGTGATATACTAGAATCCATCCATGTGTCAAAAGTTCGTTCTTCTCCTACAAATTCAGTGGATTGACATTTTGGACATTGACTAATTGGGCAATCTTCTTCCCATGGTCTATAGTACTTTCCAGGCTCAGGAACATAGGGTTCTGAGCATTTTTTACAGTACCAAATTGGAATTTCAGTACCATAATATCTCCGCCTTGAGATTGGCCAATCGATATTGATGGATTCAAGCCAATTCATCAAAATTTGTTTGTGCATTGCTGGATGAAATGTAATCTCTTGTCCCAAGTTTTTCATTTTTTCAACTGATTCTTTTTGTTTTAGATAGTATTCTTCCATTGGAATTATTTCAATGGGAATTTTACTTCTCTCAGATACAGGTGTTCTGTGGTTAATGTCTTCAATTTTTTCTACAAATCCTTTTGATTCCAAATCTTCTATGATTTTTGTTCTTGCTTGTTTTGGTTTTAGCCCTGCGTATTCTCCTGCAACTTCTGTCATTCTTCCATCTAGTCCAATTGCGACAATCTCTTCTAATTGCAATTCTCTAAATAATGCCACATCATTTTGATCACCATAACTACATACCATTACTGCCCCTGATCCAAATTCTTGTTTAGCTGAATGATGTGTTCTTAATTCAACTTCTGCATTAGTAATAGGAACAATTACTTTTTTTCCGATATATTGTGCATATCTCTCATCTTCAGGATTTACAATAATTGTTTTGCATGCACAAACTAATTCTGGTCTTGTACTTGCAATAATTATTTCCTTATCTGTATCTTTTATTTTGAATTTCATGTAAACCAATTTGGTTTGCAAATCTTCGTATATGATTTCTGCATCTGCAATAGTTGTTCCTGATACCCAATCGTAGTTGTTAGGTCTGTTTGCTAGGTATACTTGACCTTTTTTCCATAATTCAATGAATGTTGATTGTGTAAGTGATCTGTATTCTTCTGAATCGGTTCTATAGTAGTTTGTAAAGTCTCCACTTATTCCAATATTTTTCATAATGAGAATCATTTCAGCTTCTAAATCATCTAGTGCTTCTCTGCAAAGATTAAGAAATTCTCCTCTGTCTGTTTCTCTCATTCTAATTTTGTATTTTTTTTCAGTGTACAGTTCTACTGGAAGTCCATTTCTATCAATTCCTATAGGGAAATAGACATTTTTTCCAGCCATTCTTGCTGTTCTGGCAATCATATCAATTTGAGAATAATGTGCTGCTGCTCCAATATGCCATGGTCTGCCTGATGGATATGGTGGAGGTGTATCTATGGTAAAGTTATTTTCTTGTGGTGTAAAATCATAAATTTTATCATCTTCCCATTTTTTTAGTATATTTTTTTCTAATTCTGGGTTCCATGCTTTTTCTGATATTTTAGGTTCCATCTCTTAACTATCTTGAAATGTTTGAAATAATATGAGATCCTTTATTGTAACCTTCATAGATGTAAACTCCTAATGCTTCTACATTTGATGGCATTTTAGGTGTTAATAATTTGATTATTTCACTTGAAAGATTTTCTACAGTTGCCTCACCTTCTAAAAGATAAGTAGTGTTTTTTGGAACTTGTAATTCAAACATTCCTTTAGGACCATCGAATTGAATTAGATAATGTGAATCATCTTCACTTTTTAGATATTTTCTGTTAATGAAAAATTTATGATCAAATATGTTAACTACTTCTTTGATAATTTTTTTTGCTACGCCAAAATCTACAAGTAAATTATCTTTCATTTGTCCTACAAGCTCTACCATTACTGAAGATGTATGTCCATGTAAGATCGAGCATTTTTCAACTAATGGAAGTATATGTGCATAATCAAATGAAAATGATCCATCTTCTAAAAATATAGAACCTGTCTGTGGTGACTTGTCATAAAATACCAAATCTTGTAATTCTTTAATTTGTGCAACATATTTTGCATGCCCTATTGCCATCACTTTGTCTTGAGGAAAATCTTCTTTGATCTGTTTGTATTTTTCAATGTCTTCATCACTATCAATTACTTCAATCAATCCTTTCTCTGTTTTAAAATCAATTGTAACCTCATTTCCGTTCTTTAATGTGAGTTTGTGATTGTATTGGTATTCTTCATCAAGAAAAGTGAGCATTTGTGCTACTGTTAGTTCGGTTCTAGTTCTAAGTAAATTTCCCTTTTTATCGATATATCTAAAGTCTGAGTCTAGAATTGTAGGACTTGAAGCCATGTGAAGTCATCTAACTTTGGATATAATATAAATTCTGTAATGACCATGCCTGAAAATTCGTCTTTTGGAATTATACTAAAGAATTCAGAATTTTAGCCAGATTGACATCATTTTTTGTGATGCCTCCAGCATCATGAGTAGTTAATTCTATGGTGATTTTGTTGTATACGTTAAACCATTCTGGATGATGGTTCATTTTTTCAATTTCCATAGCTGCTCTGGTCATAAAACCAAACGCCTGATTAAAACTATCAAACTGAAATTCTTTGTGTAGTTTCTCATTTACAACACTCCAGCCAGGCAGACTCTTTAGTTCTTCATCAATGTCTGCTTGTGATAATCTCATCATGCTGTATTACATAAAATATCAATTGTTAGTTAAAGGGTTTGATTCATTACCGTTCTTATGGAATCTGTTATGAGGGAGAATATGGAACAGATAGAACAAGAATTACTTGAGAATATTAAAAATTCAATTTCTGAAACTGTGAAAGACAAAAAAATTGGAATTGCTTTTTCTGGAGGTGTTGATAGTACATTAATTTCAAAAATTTGCTCAGATATGGATTATGATATTACCCTGTTGACAATTGGTTTTCCTGAATCCCATGATATTTTATTTGCAAAACAAGTTAATGAATATCTAAAATATCCTCATCATGTTCTAGAAATTGATTCAGAAACTTTTCCTACTGTTTCATTAAAAATTCAACAAACAATAAAAACTGAAAATCTATCATGGAATGAAAATTGTATTGCATTTCATTATGTTTCTCAACTAGCAAAAAGCTTAGACCTTGATACTGTGATTACTGCAAATGGAATAGATGAACTGTTTTGTGGTTACAATGCATACAGAGAAGCATTTTCTGAAGGTGAATCTAAAATTCATGAAGTTATGATCTCTAAATTAGATAACGAATTAAAAATGATGAAAGCAGTAAATCTTGTTGCATCAGAGTTTGGTGTAACAATTATTCAGCCATTACTGTCTTCAAAATTCATAGATTATGCCAAAACAGTTCCTTTATCTGAGAAAATTAATGATTCAGAAGATTTGTATCGTAAACATATCATAAGAAAATTAGCTAGCCAAATCAATGTTCCAGAAATTTCTTGTACGAAAAGAAAAAAAGCATTACAATATGGCTCTAAAATTCACAAAGCATTACTAAAAACTAGATGAATTTTTTAACTGTGTTTTGAACCGATTTTTTTACATTACTAATAATCATCGGTGATGCACCAAGATGTTTCTCTGGTGAAAATATGGATTCAATTTCTTTATTAGTTAACTTTGAAGAAAATGCCTTGTCGTTTTTGATAGCATCTATGTATTGCATTCCTTTGTCATTTGCCAAAAATGCAACTCTTTGAACATCTTTGTAGGCTACAAATCTTGGAACACCTTTTTTGATTAGTGCCTCTAAAACAAATTCTGCAAAGATTTGCCCCTTTGTGATGTAAAGATTCTCCACAATTCTCTTCTCATTTACCATCAAGTTTGAAATAATTCTAGTCATGGTTTCTAGCATTTCATCAACTAGAATGGCTACTATTGGAATTACAAATCTCTCATTTGCTGAATTTGAAAGATCTCGTTCATGCCATAATGGAATATTTTCAAAAGCTATTCCTACCTGACTTCGTACCATTTTAGATAATGATGATATTCTCTCACTTTTGATTGGATTTCTTTTAACTGGAACTGCACTACTACCCATTTGTCCCTTTTTGAACTGCTCTGCAACTTCTCCAATTTCAGTTCTTTGCAAATTTCTAATCTCTACTGCAATTTTTTCCAAAGTTGCACCAATTAATGCTAATTCAAACACATATTCTGCATATCTCTCCCTTGGAACAACCTGAGTGGTTACTTCTGCTGAGTAAAGTTTCAAGCGTTTTGCAACTCTTTTTTGAACCTCGAGTGATTTTGCACCCATTAAAGAACCAGTTCCTACAACACCCAGTGTCTTACAAATTAGAATTCTTTTCTTAATCTCTTCAATTCTTTCTACATGTTTTGCCATCTCTGCTGCCCAATTTGCAAATTTCAATCCAAATGATATGATACTTGCATGTTGTCCATGAGTTCTACCAACAGCTGGAATGTTTTCATATTTTACAGCTTTTTGCGATAGAATTGTTGCCATCTTTGCAACTTTTGGTTCAATTATTTTTAATGAATCTCGCATTTGCATAGAATTACTGGTATCTACCAAATCATTACTTGTTAATCCATAATGAATCCATGGTCTAACATCCTTGGTGCATTTTTCATTTAATGCTTCAACTAGTGCTGCAGTATCATGATCACTTTTTGCTTCAAGTTGTTTGATTCTTTTTGCAGTAATTTTTCCTGATAATGCTGCTTTGAGAATTTTTTTTCCGACTGTTTTTGGAATAACTCCAATCTCACTTTGCGAAATAGCAGCTGCACCTTCAATCTCTAGTTGATAATTGATTTTCTTTTGTTCACCAAAAATTTCCATCATTTCTTTGGTACCATAACGACCATTGTCTATAGGTAAAATTGCCAACATTTTGATTTCAATTTATGAGAAAATAAATCTACTTCTTTATCCTGATTTTGTGCGTATGGTGTTATTTTGATATAATCTAGCCTCAAAAAATTGTTCCTTTTTAGATTATAGTCTGCTTAATAACGGGATTTTCTTACTGTAGCTATTTTCTTTTGTGATCTGGGAGTTTTTGTTTTGGCTCTGGCTTTGCTTACTTTGCCTTCTTTTTTGATACTTTTTCCACTTCTTCGTGCAGCTCTTGAAGCACTTGCTCTGATTTTTTGCTGTTTTTTCTGTTCTTCTATCTCTTTTTTAGTTAATTTTTTCCTAACCACAATACAAAATCTATTTTATCATAGATAAATTAGCTCATCAATTTCAAGTCAGAGTATTATTCTAAAAATTAACTTTGTTTAATTCCTGTTTCTGATAATACCCACTCTAAAGCCTTGAAATACCCTTGTTTGAAATTTCTTTCATCAATTACCCAATCAGGATTTGCCCTTAGTTCCGCAAGCAATTGGTTTGCTTTTTGTGCGATTGTTGCTTTATCTAACATACTTTGGAATAAATTATAATTAATTTAAAATTCTTTACAATTCTTCTGATGATTTAAATTGGATTGAAAGAAAATTTCATCGATATACATGTCTGCTAGTACTCCAAAAAAAATTGGAGAAAATCAATATCAAATTGATGCTGATTCCAATCTTGGAATGAAAGTTCCTGTGAGGATTTATGCTGATGAACCATTACTTCAGAAAATGTTGTCTGATAGAACAATTATGCAGGCACGAAATGTTTCATCTATTCCTGGAATAGTTGGTCAAAGTATTGTTTTACCTGATGGTCATGAAGGATATGGTTTTCCTGTTGGTGGTGTTGCAGCTATGGATGCAGAAGAAGGGATGATTAGTCCTGGTGGTGTTGGATATGATATTAATTGTGGAGTCCGGTTGCTTCGAACTAATTTAACTGAACAAGTAGTTCGCTCAAAACTAAAAGAACTTGTTACTGATCTTTTTAGCTCTATTCCTTCAGGTGTTGGCTCTAAAGGTGCAGTAAGACTAAGTCATTCAGAACTTGATGAAGTATTGGTAAGAGGAGTTGACTGGGCAATTGATCATGGGTATGGTTCAACAAATGATTCTGATGTATGTGAAGAGAATGGTAAAATTCCAAATGCTGATCCAAACAAAGTTTCAGATAAGGCAAGAAAAAGAGGAGCTCCTCAACTAGGAAGCTTAGGATCTGGAAATCATTTTCTTGAAGTACAGAAAGTTGCAGAAATTCATGATGAAGAAGCAGCAAAAAGAATGGGAATTACAGAAGGAACTATTACAGTTTTAATTCATTGCGGTTCTAGAGGATTTGGTCATCAGGTATGTAGTGACTATCTTCGAGTTGCAGAACAGGCAATGGAAAAATATGATATCAATTTACCAGATAGAGAACTTGCATGTGTTCCAAATACTTCTGAGGAAGGTGAGTCTTACAGAAAAGCAATGTTTGCTGCATTAAATTTTGCATGGAGTAACAGACAAATGATAACTCATTGGACTAGAAAATCTTTTGAACGTGTATTTAATCAAACAGAATCTGATCTTGATATGAAATTAGTTTATGATGTTGCCCATAACATTGCAAAAATAGAAAAACACAAAGTTGATGGAAAAGAACGAAAAGTTGTTGTTCATAGAAAAGGTGCAACAAGAGCTTTTCCTGCAAATCGTGATGAAATACCATCAAAATATCGTGATTTGGGACAACCTGTTTTAGTTCCAGGCTCTATGGGAACTGCAAGTTGGATTTTGCTTGGTCAACCCAATTCTATGGATTTGAGTTTTGGTTCAACTGCACATGGTGCTGGAAGGACAATGTCCAGAACAAAGGCTAGAAGAAATTATAATGAAAATGATGTCAAAAAATCTCTTAATGATAAGGGCATATTTATCAAGGCATTAACACGAGATGGAATTGTGGAAGAAACTCCTCAAGCATACAAAGATGTTGATGCTGTAGTTAATGTGTCTCATAATCTGGGAATTGCCACAAAAGTTGCAAAATTAGTGCCTATTGGTGTGATTAAGGGTTGAGCGAAGAAGATTCTGAACTTGAAAGATTAAAGGCAAAAAGACTTGCTGAAATGCAAAAAAATATCTCTTCAAAACAAGAAATTGAAAAAACTCCAGAACTTGCTAAAGAGACACCACCTGAAAATCCACGAGATTTACTAGTTAATCAATTGGGATTTAGAGGATTAGAAGTTTTAGAAAATGCAGAATCCCAATTCCCTAATGAAACTAAAATTATTGTAGTAAAATTATCTGAGTTAATTAAAACAGGTGAAATTAATGAAGTTATTGACGGAGGAAAATTATTGACATTATTTAGATCAATTGGACTAAGTGTTAGAATGGCAACAAAAATCAATATTGAACAAGATGGAAAATTTGTGTCTTTAAGTGACAAACTTAGTAACAAGTCATCAGATGACGGTGATGAGTAATGGATATTGTTTTAGAAGTTGGAACAAAAAATTATGTCGATGATTTATTATCAATTAAAAAAGCACTTTCACATATGGAAACTCTTGTAGAAGGACATAATGGATATGTTCTTAGTGAACCAACATCAAAGTTTGGCTGGACATTTTTCAAATTAGCATTCAAGCCTAATTTACAAACTGGTATAGAGGAAAAATTTTCTGACATGTTGGCAAAGTATCCGTCTGGTGATCAACAACAAAAATTTGCAAACTTTATGACAGATTATTTTCTTTCTAGAGGTTGTAATGTAACAATAAAGATATAAGCTAACTAAACTCTTCTTCCTCTTTTCCCACCTTTCTTTCTAGTGGTGTCATGAGGAATGGGTGTTACATCATCAATTCGTCCAATCTTAAATCCACCTCTTGCTAATGCTCTAATAGCAGCTTGTGCACCTGGACCAGGAACTCTAGAACCAACTCCACCTACTGCACGAACTCTGATATGGAATCCATTGAATCCTTTGTTTCTTGCAGATTCAACTACTGAATTTGCCGCTTTCATTGCAGCAAATGGTGATGACTCGTATCTGTCGGCATTGACATGTATTCCGCCAGAACTGATGGCAACAGTTTCTCCACCAGTAAGATCAGTTAGATGAATAATTGTATTATTGTAACTACTGTAAATATGAACAATTCCCCATTTTTCAGGGCCTTCTTTTTTAACCTCGGGTTGAGATTTTGTTTCTACTTTAGCCTCAGATTTTACTTCCTCAACTGGTGCTTCAGTTTCCTCAACTGAAACTTCTTCAACTTTTGCTTCGATTTCTGACAATGTCTACTCACGTCTTAAAGGGTTTAAAAAACATTGATTTTCTAATTTTGCCTTAATTTGGTCATCTGGCATAAAATTAATGATTATTCATATACTGTGATCAACTGGATTCTTTTAGTGGTATCCATTCTTTTGTTGGCTATTGGAATTGGAATTGCAATTGCTTTACTAGGATCTATAGGTTTTCAGTTTCTAACACCGATCAATGATATAGTTTTGTATCCCTTGGAACAAAAATGTCAACTAATCGCCAATGAAGGATACAAAATTCATTCACTTTATCCAAAATCAAATCTTGATGAACTTCCTGAAGATGATATGAAACGAATGATGTACCTTGATGAAAAATGGATGAAAGAATGTGTTTCTGTTCTTCCAGCTGATTCTATAATTAATATTGCAAATAATGTAGATCGAAAATTTTCCTATGGTGAATAATTATCTAAAATGTTTCCATCCTAAATCTTTCAAACGAATGTAATTGTTGTTCTCTTGAAGAAAAACTCCTTTACCTGATGTTACATACCCGATTTCAATAATTGGTGTTTTAAGCAATTTTGCATTTTTTTTAATTATTTGTCTATGTTTGGGTGATGTTGTAAATACAATCTCATATTCTTCCCCTCCATGAAAAATTAATGTGTTTAAATCAAATTTTTGAGATTTTGCATAATATCGTAAATCTTCCATCGAAGGGATATTGCTAATGATGAATTTCTTTTTACTCTGTTTTGACATTTCATTTAAAGTAGTTGATAATCCATCACTTGAATCCATTGATGATGAAAAATACTTTTTATTTTTTATTCCAAAGTTGAGTTTTGGTTTTGGTTTTACTACTGATTTTATAGATTTTCTAACAAAATTCTCTTTCCCCTTTTTCTTCCCAAGAAGCATATTCAATCCTGCAGAAGTATAGCCAAACGGTCCTGTCACAAATATCAGATCCTTCTTTTTTGATCCTTTTCTGTAAACTATGTTATCGGTTTTTCCAAAAATACAAACATTAAACACAATTTCTTTACCTGCATTTGTATCTCCTCCAAGAATTGAAATACCATATTCATCACATGCTTTTTTGAAACCTTTTCCAATTTCTTCAATTTTTGAGTGTGAAATGGTCTTTGGTAAATTCACAGAAATAATTCCATATTGAGGCTTGATGCCTTTTGCAGCAAAATCACTTACACATGCAACAATACTTTTTCTTGCAGCATCTGCTAATTTCATTTTGGATGGTATGTCTGTACTTTCTACGAGAGTGTCTGTTTTAGCTACAATTTTGGTTTTACCTAAATTAAAAATTTCAACATCTTCAGAAATAAATTTTTTATTTCCTAATTTTCTCTGAAAAATTTTGATTATTGTGGATTCATCTAACTTGGTCATAGCTTTGTTTTACTAGTTCTAATGTATCTTTAATAATTTTTTTACATTTTTCTCCATCGTTTGATTCTGCTGAAACTCTTATGATATCTTCAGTGTTTGATTTTCTAATCAAAACCCAACTATTCTCATCAATAGTTCCTTTAATTCCATCTAATGTACCTATTTCTGAATATTCTTTTGATAATTTAGAATTTACTTCTTTCATTACTTTGTCATGAAAATTTGAATCAACTTCAATTTTCTCTCTTCTTTGACAATAATTTCCCATGTAGTTTAAAATTTCATCAAATTTTGAACTTCCTAACATAGATGAAATTAAACCACTGGTAAGAATTCCTTCTCTACAATAATTGAATTCTGGTAAAATGAAACCTCCACTGCTTCCTTCTCCTCCAGCTTGAGCATTCGTTTTTAACATGAGATCTATGACATTTGCTTCTCCTACTTTAGATCTTTGAACAGTACCTCCTTTCTCAATGATGAATTTTTCAATTGATATACTTGTGTCAATACTTAAAACAAATTTTTTGTATCCTAATTCCAGAGATTTTGCAACACCCAATCCTAATGTTACATCTGGAATTTGCTTCTTTCCTTTTATAACTACAACTAAACGATCTGCATCTAAATCAAATGCAAATCCAATTTCTTTTTTATCGGATGCTGAAATTAATTCAGATAATTCATCAGATGTAGGATCGGGGCCTCTGGAGCATCCTGAAAGTTCTTCATTTAGAACTTTTACCTTGCATCCTATTTTTTTTAATAAATCCGGTGCAAAGCCTTTTGCAGCACCTCCTCCAATATCCACTACTACTTCTGGTTGATTTTCAATGTTTCCTATGATTTTTGCAGCATCATCAATGTATGATGATGAAATATCTTGCTCAGTCCCAATTTTTGATTTTGAAATTTCTTGGTGTTCGATAATTTGAGGTAATTCTTCTTCGTTAATGCCTCTTCCTTCAATAATGAACTTCATTCCATTCCATCTTATTGGATTGTGTGATGAAGAAATTACCAATCCGGCGCCATACTTTCTTGCTTCTCTAAAAACTACAGGAGTTGGCACTGTTTCTAAATTGAATACATCAATTCCATTCTTCATTAATGCCGCACTGGCAGTGTCTTTCATCATAGAACCTGATGGTCTTGTGTCTTTCCCAATGACACATTTTTGCGATTTAATTAAAGATGAAAAATTATTACAAAATTCTAATACATCTTTTAGGTTAAGATCTTCTCCAAATATGCCTCTAATTCCAGAAATTGTTTTCTTCAATTAATCCAACTCGGAAAGACTTTTTATTAACTCTGATGGATTTATCCAAACGTGCCTTGGTAGCTCAGCCTGGTAGAGCGAACGCCTCGTAAGCGTTAGGTCGCGGGTTCGTATCCCGTCCGAGGCTTTTCTTGTAAATTTTTAAAATTATCTAGGAAATTATTAAGGGATTATTCAACGAATGTTTCAATATCTGTTTCTAATTCTTTTCCTAACCCTTTCCACCACTGTTTAGTTTGTTCTGTCATATGCCCCTCATACTTTACGTAAAATTATCCTTTATAGATCTGTCGATTGATCCATGTTTGACTGTTTCATAGCACATTCTAAAATATCTCTAACTTTCTTTCTCTTCTCGCTTTCTCTTCATTTTTCTATAAATTATTATCAAAAGAGCACCACCTGCACAGCCCCAAAATAACTCTGATGTCCCATTTCTTATGGTTGGCTCAAACACACCAACAAAACCTAATGTCATTACTGCTACAAGAACTAATCCCAACATTTCAAGCATTTTTACCATAATTTTTCTGTTATCCCCTTGTAAAATCAAAAAGATATATGGTTTTGTAAACCACACAATTTATGGACAAGTATCTTATGGTGCTCCTAATGTTTATGATTGTAACTATAGGTATAGCATTTGTAGATCCTGCTACTGGAGAATTTCGATTAATTCTCCCATTATTTTATGGCGGAATTGCAGGTTTCGCAATTATTGTTATTTACAGCTCCTATACAGAAAGAAAAGAACGTCAAAAAGCAAATGCAAAAAGAAGATCTAGAAAATAGATTTTAAAGTTCTAATCCAAATGATTCTGCAATACCTGCAAATTTTACATAAGAGTCCAAGTATTGTCTACCTTTTCCAGTAATTACAAAAGTATTCCTACCATCAAACTCAATTCTATTAATTAGGCCAGCACCTGTCAAGTTCTCTAAGAATTTAGATAATCTTGAATGTGATAAGTTAGCCTTTGTTAGAAGAGATGTTGTTTTGATGCCTTCTTGTCCTGATTGCTCAGTAACAGTCAATAAATCTGCAACAATCTGCATACTGGTTCTATAGGAAGCCATACGTGCTTTTGTATAAAACTAAGATATAAGGGTATTACCATTCATTCAGATCAGATAAATATGCTCTGACATGATTTTTTTTTATGTCTTCTCAATCATCTATTCCATGGTTTGATGACTTTGAGGGCGTTGCTTACAGATACTATGACCTTAGAATGAATGTAATTCCTTTAGTTACTGACAGAAAACAATCAGCTTCTCTTTGGCATGATACTATTCATTGGTGGGTAAACCCCTCAATCAAAATCCGATTTGTAGAAACTGGTGATAAATACTGGTTTATTCTTGGTTCTGATTCTCAAAAACCAGACACTAATCTGTCTTTTTTTAAGGTATTGCAAAAATCTGAAAATTATGAGAGATTTAAGAAAGGTCATGGGGGAGAGGCATATCTTCGATTGGGTGTATATGCAAAAAAATCACTTGGTGATGTAAAAAAGAATGCTTTGTGCAATTGTAGCCATGAAGCAAGAGATCATGATGAAGGTGATAACGATGTATGTCTGTACAACAATTGTGATTGCAAAAAATTTTCTAGTTTTCAAGTAAACTTGCTGAAAAGAAAAAAAACAATTACTGATATTGCATTTTTAGAAGAAAAAGATGTAAAAGATGATCCTCTTGCATGGAATTGTCTTAATGTAAATAAATATTCAAAATCAGAACAAAATTAATCTAAATGCTTGTTTACTCTGACATGTTCTCCAGGATAGTGCTCACCAAGTTTTTTTGAATAGCATTTTCCACATATTGGACCCTCTATTCCCCATTCATCCATAGACTTGTAATGAAGTTCAGTTTTTTCACTACAAATTGCACATTTGTCTTTTGTTCCCAAAGCATTTTTCCTCTTTTTAATCTATATAAAAAACATTCTGGAATAAATTGTACTTGAAAAATTATGTTAAATATCACTTATTTGGATTAAATTTAGGTAGGTTGTCTGACCAATGTAAACCTCCTGCAAGACTTTTACTTGGTTGGACTACTACCTTTAAAATTTAAAATAAACTGTTTGCTAGTTTTTTTAATGCTAGAATATCGTCTTCTTCATGTCTAATTTTTTTATCAATTACACGAAGCATTGTGTTATTCCAAACATGTTGTGAGAAGAAATTATGTTTTGTATTGGCTAACTCAATTTCATCATCTACTACAGTATCTTCCAGAAATTTAGTCACAATTACATCTGTTAACTTTAGAATTTTGGAATTAAGTTTGAAACTACGAAAAATAGGCTCTAGTTTTCTTACATCTACCTTGAAGTCATCTTTTGATTCAAGAATTTTTTTATGTAATATTCTAAAGTAGACTGCTACAAAAAATAATGTTGCATATCTTTTTGTTTTGTGACCTCCTTGTTTTCCATAATTTAATGATTTTTTTGCATATTCTTTGACAAGATAGGGATATAGCAAAATTCTGTAATCATCTTTCAAATTATCATTGAATATGTCATCATATTTTCTTCCTCTTGGAAGAAACTGTGCTGGTGAACTGTACGCTTCAGTTGGTCTTTGTTCAATTCCTGCAACTAGCGATTGAATCGCATCTTTGGCAACAATGACTTTCTTGTGGTTATCTGGAAGATAGTTGTTGTATATTTCATCTCCTTCATATTCACACTGTTTTGATTTTGATTTTGTATCAAAGGAACCTGCTTGAATTTCATAAAAGTATCCACAATTTTTTAATTGTGATTTAATTGATTTGTGAAAATCCATCAGTGAAACTAGATCTTTTCCTCTAACTGAATTTTGAGAATTTCTGTACTTTGTAATATTATTTTGTTCTTGTTCATCATCTGCCTTGATTATTGTAACTGTCATGGAACCTTCCATATTTTTTGTTCGCTTTGAATGATCAAGAATAGAATTCGATGTTTGTGCACCATTGACAATTTGTGGAGCATGTAATTCAATCAAATTATCTCCCAACTCTACAAAGTCATTAACTACAATAGTAATTCCGTTATTATAATAGAAAAATTTGCCCGGATTATTTTGTAATGTTTCACGTAAACCTTTGTTGACTGTAGTCTTGAATTGCATCCATTGTCTAATATTTGATTCAAAAACATAATCTTTGTTCTTACTTACAAATTCTGTAATTTCTCGTAACTTTAAAATTCCTAGAATGGTGTTTTCATGTTTTAGCATTCTTTCCAGTTTAATTGAGGATTTTTTACCTGCTGCAGGTTTTTTAATTCTATCCCATAATTTTTGAATTATTTTCTCACCATCTATAATTTCGACAAATTCGTCATCATATTCTACTTTCTGATCTGTAACATAACAACATTTTACCTTGAGATTTTTTTCTTTAATTTTTGTAACAAGCTGAGCTAGTTCAGGTCTCATTTTTGTAACATCTTTTACAAGTAGTCGTTTAACATCTTCTTTGAATTTGGCAATTGCTTCTAGTGAATGTGATGTACCATATTTTGACTGGAACAATCTAATTGTATTATCTGAAAAATCTACTGGAAGATATGCATCAATTCCAAGATCGTTTGCTCCATCAACAATTGCATCTGCTGCATCATCTTCTGTGGCCTCAAAAACTCGAGTTAACACCCATTGAAGAAAATTATATCCTTTCTCGACATCACTTTTAGCATTTTCAGCATATTCTTGTATACTTCCCTGAACATTTTCTGCAAATCCTTCTAAAGGAAGACTGGAGTTTTTTTGTACTAGTAGTGTATGTGAACCTGGTATGTATTCTAATAAACCATTTCCATTTTGAGACATTTTATTTTTCTAATATGTTATATATTTAGAGAACTTGGTAATTATGTAATTACTATCGTTTATAACAAACTTTACAATAACTACCTAGTTTACTATATTCAATGAGTAAATTCAAGATAGTATTCAAAGATGGAGATTCCCATAGTCAAGACCTACCCTAAATTACCATGAAAAAATAATTAAAATAATAATCATTCCTGTTTTAGTATTCTTACCTTTTATTATTCCAATTATTATTCACTATGGCCCACTTTGTCATTGGGGTGGAATATATTATAGTAATTTAGATACACTTGGAATATATTTTGGTAATGCATATACACATGGTAGTGTGTATCCTAGTCAAGCGATATTTTATTGTAGCTGGAATATAGAACATTTTATAGCAGATTATGAACGTCTTGGGCAGTTTCAGATTTATGGATCTATACTTTTTGCAATTATTATTTTAATTGTTATTGGTTTTCAAAAAATAAAGAAAACAAGGAAATATTCAATGGATAAATGTAACTGATCCAAGATTACCATATGATAAAAATTGTAGTATTTTTATTTGCTTTTACCATATTAGGATTTACAGGTATAGAAGCATCAGCTTATTTGTTTGATGATTATATTTTAATGGAGAAAAATAACAACCAGTTGATCTATGTAAATGAAAAATCAGTTGATAAATTAACTGATAGAGGATTTGCAAAAAAAACAGCTGACTTTGCTAAAGAATGCAATACAAGATTTATTGAAGACACAAGAGAAGATTCGACACTGAAAATTGGTTCAGATTATCATATAACTTCAGATTGTACCATTTCAAAAAATAATAATACATTATGTGTTTTTATAATAAATTCAACTGATACTTGCATACATGAATTCGCAAAGCCAACAAATTTGAAAGATTGTAGAATGATTTACAAGATGAATTCTGTTTATTATATGCAAGGTAATTTCCCTCATCCTGATTATCCTGATAATATAAACAATCTATTTCCATATTTTCATATTTTTTCTAACTATTTTTGTGATATGATACCCGATTATGTAAATTCTGGAAATTATTTTGATGAATGGGATATTATCTTTTCAGACACTAAAATTTTGTATGTATCAACCTTCACGCACAAATCAATATCATTACACAAAAAGATCTAAGATCAACTAAATCATCATACAAAACATGTCAGGTTGTGGTCATGAGAAAATCATCATACAGCTACAAGCAGAGATAAAACAACTGCAAGAAAAGTTAAAACAACTACCGCTAATCATAGAAAATCTCATAGAATCAAACAAGGAACTGCAAAAAAAGCTGTCATATTATGAGAATGCACACTCTCCGCCATCAAAGAATTCCCTTGAATGGAGAAAGCAAAAAAGACAACACAGACAGCCAGGCAAATCAAGACGTGGTGGAATAGCAGGACACGTTGGCAAGACACAGAAATTCAGACCAACTAGCACCAAACACCACAGATCAGATGCATGTCCCAAATGCGGTAGTGAAAATATTCATCAAACCAAAACCTGCAAAAGGATAATGGTTGAGATTCCTCCACCAACACCCTACGGTATAACTGAGCATGTTTTGAATCAATACATCTGCATGGACTGTTCTGATAATTTTCAAACCACGGGAAACCTTCCACTACATGGATGTTTTGATGGTTCAGTGATACGTGAGGTCGTCTCACTGTTCTCAAAGAGATTGACATACGATGCTATCAGAACCACACTCTATGAAAGATATGGATTAGAAATCAGCAATACAACCGTACAATCCATTCTTCGCAACGGTAGTGTGATGTTAGAGTCATTTTACAATACAATCCACAGCGAAATCGTGACTGAAAATATTCTCGGAATCGATGAGACAGGATTTTCAATTGATGGAAATACTGGATGGATGTGGGTTGCAAGAAGCAAGACTAGTGCACAGTATGCCTTGGAGTACAGCAGAGGTGCCAATGTTCTAAAAAAGTACTGGAAGAAATTCAAAGGAACCCTAGTGTCTGACGGATATGCTCCGTACAGGACAGTATTTTGTGATAACACAAAGCAGAGATGCACTGCACACCTGCAGCGCGATGCCAAATATCTGGCAATAAAATCACAGGACAAAAAGGCAAGGATTCTATACGAGAAACTCTCAGATATGCTAGGTCATGCCAGGGTTTGGAGTGTAGGTAATCGTCATACAAAACGGCGGGAAACGTACAGGGATGATTTACTAAAACAGCTAGACCGTATCATTGCACGATATTTGAAAGGTGATATGGAGATGGTTCAGTTTGGCAAGAAGCTAAAGACTGCAAGGAACAGCATGTTTACGTTTGTCATGGATGGCGATGTCCCGTCAACTAACAATGATGCAGAGAATTCCATTCGAAAGTGCGTGATGCAGAGGAATGTTCGCGGGCAGATGAAGAGTGATCAGGGCATGAGGATGATCTCAGTCTTTCTCACATGCTTTGAGACATGGAGAATAAGGGAATTGAACATGTTTTCTGAGATGGCAAAATACATCTAAGTGCTTGATTCATACAAAATTTTTAACTTTTATGATGGAAATCCAAACACTATATTTATACGTGGTATAGGGATTAATGAGACAAATCCTCCACAACTTTATGGGGTTGTGTATTTTGCTTCAGATGATTATGATTATAAATTTAGTTATTATACTCAGCACAAATATTTTTCCACTTCATTCATTTCTGAACAAAAAAAACAATATGATGAATTTAATATTCGTCAACTTGTTTATGATTTCATTAACAACTGCCAACCAATCATAAAAAACAATTTTAACTATTGTCAAGAATATTTGGTTAGTGGTGGTTGTCGTGTTATTTCAGAATTACCTAAATATTGTATGGATGAGTACATATTCTATAAAAGTGTAAATGATGAGGAATGCCTTGCTCTGTTTTCCTCTTTAGAAACTTTAGATTCTGATCACACTTGGAGTCTAGAAGAGTTTAGAAAATCAAAATGTAGATTGTAATAAATGTTAAATTGAAAATATTTTTTTTTATGAAAAAGAAAGATATATTATCTAATCATATGTTACTAACTAATGTAATGTTAAAAAAATTATATGGTCTTTTTTTAGGACTTTCAGTATTAGGACTAGTACTTGTTGTAACTGGAATGATTATCGATGATCTTACCTTTTGGCTAATAGCTGATATAATGTTTATTAGTATATTTGCATCAAGTTCTATAGTATTTGCATATTCTATGCGTAAACAGTAGAGTTTAAAAATTGAAAAACGTATACCTTGCCAGTCATTTAGGATTCATAGAACTTGGTGGAGATAACCTGGTTAAATTTCACAAAGTTTTAGAGAAATTTCATATCTTAGATCCATGGGCTAATCAATATGAAGAAGAGTTTGATAAATTAGAATCAATCACAGATCTAAAACAGTATAAAATTGAAGCAAAGAAAGTCAATCAAATGATTGGACAAAAAAATGAAGACATGATAAATAAATCAGACCTTATGGTTGCAATTCTTGATGGTGTAGATGTGGATAGTGGAGTGGCAGTAGAAATTGGCTATGCATTTTCTAAAATGCCAATCATTGGGTATAGAAGTGATATTAGAGAGAGTGGCAGCAATATTGCACAAATTGTAAATCTCCAAGTAGAGCATTTTATAGAAAAATCAGGTGGAACCATTGTAAAAAGTTTATCAGAACTAGAAGAGATTATTAAAAAATATTAATAAACCAATTATAGAATAATGTCTAATATAATAGCGTCAATATCGCCTCCCATTAGGACAAGAGATCAAGTTCATATCTAACACATCAAACAAAACAGACACCAAAACTGATCTGTTTTCATCCTATAATGGTTCAATTCAAACTATTTCAACCCCTCATAGACAATCGAACAGATTTTTCTATATGATAAACACTGATGATTCATCCGTAAAAATAATGATTTTATGAGTAATAAATACAAAAAAACATTTTGTATCTAGTTTTCATTTTCTAATTCTCAATTTTGCTTTTTTTAATGCAATAATTCCTGGTATTATGAAAATTGTTCCAGTACCAATCTGTATCAAACCTCCAATTGATCTAATCCAATCAGTTTCTTGCTCAAGATGTTCAAGAGTTAATAGTGATTGAAGACCACTTTCTACCCAAGAAAAACCAAAAAATAACAAAACTCCTGCTGCAATAATGAACATGTATTTTCTAGGGGGAATTTTTTTTACCCTCAAAATTATATTTGGTACAAGAAATACTAGTGAGATAATCCCTAACATGATTGGTCCTGAAACAAATATTGAATTATATTTCGAGTATCCATAAAAATCATGTGCGTAACTAGGAGATAAATCTGGATCAAGGTCAATTCCTCCTCCATGTCTCTGGAATTCTGGTGATTCTGATACTAAATTTATTGAATATATGAAAACAACAAAAGAAATTAGAGTCAAAAAAATAGAAACTGTAATTAAGATTAAAAGATTAATTTTCATTTTCTTCAAATAAAACACTCATAAAGATTTTGATTCTCCTAAATTGTGGAATAGGATCCATTTTAGAGAATATTCCCGTCATCTACCAAAAGGCTAGTAATCATAATACTTGGTAAATCGGACAGATATTATGTATTACCTTCTAATCATATATCGAAAATACCACCAAGATGTTTTGTTTGTAATACATGCGAACTTGTATTCTTGATAGATAACATCAAGGTAGTTCTTGCCCTCTCCTTTTTTATGTTTTAGATTAATTTTAGGATTTATTGGCATTATAATATTTGTTGTAGGTACAATATTTCTTACAAAAGAACTATTTTTGGATGTGTTTTTGTTCGGTTTAGGTTCTTTTGCTCCTGATATGCCAGGACATCCATCTAATACATTTATTTTCTTAATGTTTTTTATTTTAAATTTTATTGTTTTATCTTTAATTTCATACAAAATATATTCCAAAAAAATCAAAAAACCTTGATGGGATACAATTGTCTACCTATAATTTTTTTCCTTAAAAATATAATACAAAAATATCCAAAACATAAGGATAGAGGAACTGGGTAGAGTGAGTGGAATGTTGCAGATGAGGATGATAACTATGTAGAGTCTGAAGAACAAAATACAGAACGGGATAAATAGAAAAAGATTAGTAAAGGGGATTTTTAATTACACTAGTATATGAGTTTTACAAGTATGATTATATCAAGACTAGTTAGTATGGGATTAATTAGCTCATTTGTGTTGGAACGCTAGTTCCAATGTTGGGTTGACTATTTTTTCAAATTTTTTCTTAGGATATCATTTACAACCTTTGAGAAACTATACGATAAATTTTCATTTTTAATAATTCCAGCTTGAATAATACGTAGTCTTCGTTCATTATCATCATCAATCATAATTGTAACTCTTCTAACCATACTAAGAAATTAGTATTGTATTATATAAATAATTTAACCCTACTAGGTGTGAAATCTTAAACTAAACCATGTGGTATGATACCCTATGAAAGATACCATCAAAATAGTCATGCCTGATGTATAGTTATAGGGCAAAACAAAACATGACCAGGCAGCTCAAAGCCCGATTATCATTTTTAAAAAACACTTTACAAGAAACGAGAAAGGACTAAAGATTGGATCATACGCCAGATACGGGCTTTCCCGGATTCCCAAACACTGGCCCCGAGAACTCAGGAACTGAAAGTCAAAAAAGACATCCCAAATCTGCACCGTACCAATTACAAAAAGATATAAAAACGGACAAATCTGCAAAGTGGTTTAAACATGGGAATCATACATGATAAATACCGAAAAAAAGTTGATACCGCATATGAGATTTTAGGCATTGCAGCTGATGTGGCTCAGCTTGGGCGTGCATTATTACGCAATGAGATAAAAGGCAAAAAGCAAAACATTACCACTATTATCAAAAAACTAGAAAAGATCAAAAATAGCCTCTAGTTATTATTTCACGCTCAAAATGATTTCTGATCGGTCTGTGTTTTTAGGCACAAAACAGCAAATATGTATACACTTTATAAGTAAAACTCTGAAATCTTAGTAACCTTTATAATCTCACTTTTTTTTTACAAAAATATGAATAAAGTACTATTCACTGCATTGATTGCAGTAATTGCAATCTCAATGTCATTTGCAAGTGCAGAGGCTCAAGATGCTCCACCTGCCGCACCCACACTTGAATCAGGAGCAATCACTGAAACAAGCATTGAGATTGAATGGAGTGAAGTGACTGGTGCCTTGGTCTATTCGTTATATAGAAATGGTGAAATCATAGCAAGTACCGGTGATACATCATACACTGACAATGGCTTGGATCCTTACACATCTTACACTTATCATGCCTTCTCATCTACCGCTTTACAGCAAAGTGGCAAATCTGTCAGCCTGACTGTAACTACATCTCCAATCCAAACAGGCTCTTTTAGTGTAACAGTAGATGGTGATGAGGCAACCGTATCATTTACACCACTAACAGATGGTGATTTCACAATTGGATACGGTGATCTAACAGATACTGTCACCATTGCATCTGGTGATGTAGGTTTAGAATCATCTACTACGGTACAAGTCGGCTATAATTATGATGGTACAGTCACCCTCTCACTTGATGGTGATGAATTTGGCAGCATACCCATACGCACCGAACCTGCACCTCCTGAACTTAGAGCAGGAACAATCACTAACACAACTATTGAGATTTTATGGGATGCAGTGGATGGTGCCACAGAATACACTGTGTATAGAGATAATGTCTACCAAGGAAGTCGTGCTATGCCATTATACCTTGATAATACCATCGCTCCTGGAACTTACACTTATCGTATCGAATCACACAATGATGTTTCCCAGACAAGTGACTCATCTACTTTGACTCTATCTACAGCAACCTTTGATGCTCCCCCTGAAACTGATAACACCGATAGTGTAACTCCACCTACTGATAACACCGATAGTGTAACTCCACCTACTGATAACACCGATAGTGTAACTCCACCTACTGATGACAACGATAGTGTAACTCCACCTACTGATGACAACGATAGTGTAACTCCACCTACTGATGACAACGATAGTGTAACTCCACCTACTGATGACAACGATAGTGTAACTCCACCTACTGATGACAACGATAGTGTAACTCCACCTACTGATGACAACGATAGTGTAACTCCACCTACTGATGACAACGATAGTGGAGCTGGTGGCATCGCTAGTGTAACTCCTGGAACTGAAACACCAAAGAAAAGTGGTGGCGATTCTAATGAATGGAAAACAAAGCCAACCTTTGGTAAACATTGGAATAATCAAGCAGTACAACTAGTTGACAACGGCTTTGTCTTTAATGGCATACCATTAACCATTACAGATAACTGGCACACTGACTTTGATCTGACTAGCAGCATTATAGGTGAGGACAATACAGTCCACATCAAAGGCTATGCAACAAATGGCCTAAAGTCAGTATCTCTATCCCTTGGAGTTCCAGAAATTGGTCTAAAAACAGATGCAGAGTCCCACATTATAGTAAATGTAAATAGAAACTATGCAAGTCCTGCAGGCTATGACATTGCAGATATAGTCCATGAGCAAAAAGAGGGACTGGTAAATGAGGAGATGACTAGAGTATCCATTGACAAAGTCAAATGTAACATATCAGATACTACAGAGAGGTGCTTTGATGTTACCATATCATTTGTAATAATGGCACCATTATCCCATGAAGTATTGGCAATTAATGCAGTTGACAAACAACGTTATTCTACTACCACATATATCAACGAAGGTGTAGAGTTTGTGGGAGAGTCATTGCTTGCAGCAGCAACTCATGAATTAAAACAAAAGCATGGTAACCAGAATCCATTTGAGACTGTATCACTAACACAGCAAGACAGACGTTACCAGGTCTGGGAGGACCAATATGGATACATATGGTCACAAAATGACTATGGCACCTGGTTGCAGATTACAAGACCTGATATACAACAAAGAGATGATTTGCCAACAAGTGTAATGACTAGAATTCATTCAAACTTTGCAAGCCTGGTAATTGATGAGCAGGATAGGGCAACCCTGATCTTTGATAGTAAGGCAATTCAGGGAATTCTGGATGAATCATTCTCATATGATATGCCATTAAGGCTGGACAGAGTATCAGATCTCACATTACTGGAATCACTATCCATACAAGAGATGCTAGCCTAGGAAATGCTGGATTAATTAAAGTAGAAAAATAATACATTAAATTATTAAACTCGTTGTAAAGTCTGTATTCTGGTATGGCTACAAGATAGTTCCCATATTCAAAGTTCTAACATTCTTCTTGTAAGATTAATATGGTATTATATATTCTACAAAACAATGGCAAACTATGATTCTATAAAGTCCAGTGTTGAAAAAAACGGTGAATTAATGATCCGTTTGGATAATGGTGATAAAATCGAACTCCATAAACACAATGTCACCTTTGATGACTCTACAAAAGAGATAATTGTAGATGCAGGAACAGAAAAAATTTGGATTCCTGCTGACAAGGTAGCATATTACTGGCTACACAAAGAAGGATTCAAAAAAGAATAACTCTTTTATTTTTATCAACTGACATTCAAAACAACCTATAGCTGATTCTGATGATCCAATAGATGATATTTTATCCTCTGATGGTATAGGACCAGTTGGTGTTACTGATGAGTTAAATCAAGCTCATTCAGATATTATAATATCAACTATACAATCAGATACATATGTAGATGAAGCAAAATAATTTTGTAATGTTTATTAAAAAATGAATACTAATAATGTTAGGTTTCAGTTAAGATAAGCACTACTGTGCTAATCTCTCTTTTAATTTCTCTAAAGCAAGAAATAGTGAAAGATCTGATTACGTTTGAGTTAATATTGGCTCTGAATAATAATTAGATATTACACCTTTTTTTATTTTTTTGAAGGGTACTGTTGGGTTATGGAGACCTCATTATATATTTCACGGTTCAATGATGGATAAAGAACAAAAAATGTCACAACTGAAATTACAAATGCTAAAGGTATATCCAACATTGATTTAGGATTTGAATAAATGGAATCTTTGCATAAAGTAACTCTAAAGTGTACTCTAAGATGTTTGCTTGGTTGTAACATTGGTGAAGTAATAGGCATGATAATTGGTTCGTTACTAAGTTTAGATTTTATTTCAACTATAATTCTAGCAGTGGGACTGGCATTTATCACAGGTTATATTTTTACAATTGTGCCTCTGCTAAAAAAAATGTCTATATGACAAGCAGTAAAGGTTTCAATATTGGGAGATACTGCAAGCATTACAGCAATGGAAACTGCTGAAAATTCCATAGTATTTGTAATTCCTGGATTTATGGTGGCATCTTTGTTTGATTCTATCTTCTGGATTGGACTAGCAATAATGTTGCCATTTGGATTCCTAGCATCATATCCAGTTATGTATTGGGTAATGAAATGAGATATGGGATGTAAACGAAAGTAATTATTAATTATAATTAAATAACCATATTTTCATACCTATTCATGGATATAGAAAAAAATTTAGATTCAATTCTAGACAAATTACCTAAATAATAATAACTAGTTTCTATAAACCTAAAAATATCTCACATGATATTTACATAAAAATAGCAAAAGAATTATAAATTTGGCAATATTGGATAATAATTAAATTATGTCAAAAAACAGGAAAACAGAAACTAAAAATCAACATGAAGAAAAATTAGATGAAATATTATTAATGTTTATAGATGATGAAATGGATTATGATATTTCTCACAATGAAATTATTCAGATTATAATAAATCACACACAAAATGCAATTAATAAAGTACAAGAAATTAGAAAGGAAATGGATTAGCTTCCCAATTATTGATGTGTGAATTAGGAATCTGATTAAGGAAAAATTACATGTCACGGTTTAAGTTTGAAAATAATTGTTGACTCTATCCCAATAAGACCAATTATGGGTATTATAACATATTGAATTTCGAAATTAGGAATCGAATTTAATCCTAGATAAAACACAATATCCACAACAATAGAACCAATTATTGCAAGAATCACATATTTGAAACTAGATTTTATCTTAATGGATTCTCCTTCAGTTTTTGTTTTATCATCAGAAAGTTTTTGTATCATCTGATTTAATTCATCAATAGTAGTTTGCATTTTACCCATTTCTTTTTTATGTTCACTAGACGTATCATCTATTTTTTTATCAAAGTCTTCTTGAATTAATTCAAGCCCTTTTTTCATCATTGGTTCGAATTTTGCTAAGGATATTTCTTCACCTTTATCAAGGGATTCTCGCATTTCTAATAGGTGTTCTTTTATGAAATCATTTCCAATAATTATTTCTAAATGCTTTTGATCAATACCCTCTGTATTCCAAAAAATGGATAGTAGATTAGATAAATCTTCTAATGGTATTTTATGTGATTTAAAATTACTACTTAATAATTTTGTAAATGCAATGCTTCTGTTATTGATAGTAGTTTCTGGAGCTACAAATGGTGAGATCATCTGAAGCCAAATTTCGGGAGTAACACTTGCATAAATAAAATCTTGACCATATCTGCCACGTTCAGCTCTTGGAAGACCATAATCAGTAGTCAATAACCATGTTTTATGTCCAGTAACATCAGGTTTATTATCACGTAATTTATGAACTCGTAAAATATTGTAAGCATCATGATTGACTAGTTCAGAATTTTTATATATACCGAAATTTAAAATCTGTGTTTTTAGTCGTAATGCATCTTCATCTTCTAAATCAATATCTTTGTCAAGTTCTTCTAAAATTATGTTATACTTACTATCCATCAGACTTTTAAATTCCTGATAACGTTTGTAAAATGTCTCCATAGTTAATTTAGGATTTTTTAATAGTTCATGAGAATATGTGCTTAAAAACTGACTCGTCTTTTGTGCATTTTTATAAGTAGATGTAAATTTAGGATTGACCCGAAAATTGTTATATTTTCTTTTTGAGTTCTCTATAGAACTTTCAAATTCTATAGCAGTTTTTTCAGTTATTAGAATTTGAGCTCCTAAATTCTGTGTTTCTGCAATGATAGTTTCAATTGTATTGTGTGATGTACTATCTTCAAAAATCAAATCCATGAATGTGTTAGTATCTAAATAGATGTATTTTTTTGCCCATGCATCTTTTTGAAAACTTTGTAAATCAGGATCAAGATTTAAAATTTTAAAATAAACATAACTCTGGGCTCTTGAAAATAAATATATTGAAACCTTTTCATCAGGGTTTCCAAAGTATTCATTAAAAAATTTATCAAGATCATCTCTAAGATCTTCAGATATTATACTCAGAAGTGTATTTTGATAAATTTCTTGAAAACCCTTTTGTTTTTTTAATTCAGTAAGTTTATGCATTCCTTCTGTTAAAATTCGAGCTGACGTAGTACCATATCTTGCAAAAGTAGTTCCTAAAAGAATAGATAATTTTTCTAAAATCAATTCACATTGCTGTGTTGAAATCGAAGGAATTTTTTCATGTAGCGACTTTAAAATATCATCTTTTATCTGGTTTTCAAGATCACGTGTTTCTTTTAGACTTTTTTTAATTTCATTACGCTTAACTTGTGAAATATCAAGTTTCTGATTTATTATAGAAAGTACACCAGCCTCAGTCAGATTATCAATTGCATTTTTTAAATGTAAATCTGGAATTTTAGTAATGTTATAATCTGTTTCTAAATGATTTTTCAAGTCATCATAACTGTGTTTTCATTATCACCATGTTCAAAAATTGTCGTGGACACCATATGTTCATAAAGTTCTGTTCGAATATCCGTAGTTTTTCTACTTAGAACAAACTGTTGTAATTCCAGTAATCGTTGTTTGTTAATTACTTCATTGTTCAAATCCAATGCTATTGTTCTAGAACAACATTATAAAAGAATATGAAGATATAAGATTAAAGAAAAAAAGTGAGGTCAAGATTGCAATTCATGTAATACCCTAGATGGCAATCTCACATATTTCAATCCATCCAGATTTCTTTGTTTTAAAAATTGTATTTTTCCCAGTCCTTTGTTTTTCCATGTCTTGAAGTGAAAAAGTGTTTAAAATAGTGCCATTTATTTTATCCATATAAAATTGGATTGTATCAGTATCGTATCTCATTACAGGTACATCACATTGCTCTTTTATGATATCAAAAATTCTATCTGCTATGTATACTCGATTTTTAGCGATGTGTTTTTGTTTTACTAGATATTCAAGTATTATGAAATTATGTCTAGTTTGTGTCTTAAATAAACTAACCAAATCAAATAGATTTTTTTCATCAAGATAATATGATATTCCCTCAAAAATTAAAATTGTTGGCTCTAATTTTTTCCAACCTTGTTTTAAAAGTGAGTTAAATACACTAGCTGGGTTTTGTAGATTAATATCTAAACAATGTATGTGGTTGGATAATTTGCTATCTGTTTTTCTTATGAGCTTGTTTTTTAGTAGCATGTTTGATTTGTCTATTTCATAAATTTGCAGATTTTTTATCTTTGATGATAATTCAATGGATAATACATCCATTCCAGAGCCAAAAATAACAATTTGCGAAACTTTGCTTTTTCTAATAATTTCAAGTGTCATATTAATAATACATTTTTTTCTATTCTTTATGACCGTATCATAAGTTGGCCATATTTTTTTGCAACTAGTAAATAGTTTATTGCCTGGTGTTAAGTCCAATAACTTTAGATATTTTTGAGAGTTCTTTGTTGTATGAATTGTATTTTTTGCAAATAATAATACTAGAGCTGATGTCTCAGATAGATTATTCAAAGTTGATTTTAATATCATCACCAAAAATAATTACCCATATCATAAATTTCTATGCTAAAAAATATGTTCATTTTTTACTAAATACATATATAGAATAATTTTATCATATATTCATATTGATATCACGAAAATCAACAATTTTAATTGTTTTGGGTATAATATCTGCAACCGTACTAGTACAAATTATTACATCTGATTCTTCACAAATAGAATCCCAGCTAGTTGATGAAATTAAAATTGGCTCTATAATACCATTAACTGGGGATCTATCAAGTTATGGAGAAGAGACATCCATTGCAGCAAAACTAGCTGTTACTGATTTTAACTCATTCCTAAAAGAAATGGATGCGCCATGGCACCTTACAATGGTAACTGAGGATTCAGCTACTAATCCTGTAATTGCACTAGAAAAACTAACATCACTTTATGCTAAAGGGATAGGGACAGTTGTTGGTCCTGAGACTAGCTCTAATATTTCACACGTAAAGGGGTATGCAGAGTCAAATAATATGCTACTAATATCATGCTGCTCTACTGCTCCATCCCTTGCAATCCCTAATGATAGTGTATATCGTTTGGTTCCAAATGATTCTAATCACGCAAACGTCTTGGCAAAACTTGCACAAAAAGAATCAATCAAAGTTATAATTCCAGTGTATAGGGGAGATTCCTGGGGTGATGGACTAGTCAAAGCCATTAATGAGTCCTTTACAGGTCTTGGTGGTACAGTTGATGAGGGAGTCAGGTATAATCCAGAAACCCCGGAATTTTCTGCATCAACTTCATTACTTGCTGAGAAAGTCAATACCCTGCTATTACATTATGATAAAAAGAATATAGCAATTATACTAATCAGCTTTGGTGAAGGATTACACTTTATGCAATCAGCATCACAGCATGACACACTAAGTACAATTCAATGGTTTGGAACTGATGGTAATGCACTAGAGCCTGCAATTGTAGAGGACCCGATAGGTATGGAATTTTCAAATGCTGTGAATTTTACTGCAGTGCTGTTTGCAGTATCAGATAATGATAAAAATATGCATGTAAAAAACCACTTGATTGATACACTTGGGCGAGTCCCTGTTGTTTATGCATATTCTGCATATGATGCAGTGTGGTTGATTGGATTATCAATGATTGAATCTCAAAGCAGTGATGTTACTGAAATTAAAGCAGTACTACCAGAGGTTGCCAGTAGATATGATGGCGCACTAGGTGAAATAACCCTTAATGATGCAGGAGATCTAGCATCATCTGATTATGAAATCTATAAAGTAATTGGTGATGAGTGGGTGTTAATATCATTGTATGGTAATGAAGCAGATGAGTTTGTATCAGTGTATGGTGTGGATTATTCTCACACAGAGTAAATAGGAAACGATGCAATTAAAACACTAAATGCGCGCTCTTTTATGGTTACATATATCGTTCATGATATGATTAATGAGATAGAATTTACTCCAAATGAGCAAACTCAATATATCAATACTTTTTCTGAAATGTTTGACTTGTATGGTTCAATAACAGGTGGTGGGATTTGGCCTGAACCATATACATTTGATGAGAAAAAGTCAAAGTCTAGTTTCTTTTGGGCTCAGGACCAGTTCTTGTGCAAGTCAATGCCAACATACATGCACTTGTCTTTTTTTGCCCTAATCTGTTTCTTTGGACTTTTCTTGGAATACGATGGATTACGAGTCCTGGATCTGGGTTCATTTCCTATGCTATCTGAATTCCTTCTTTTGGTATTCACATATAGTTATCAAGCATTTTGGATGCATTTCATCATCTCAGAAAACATGCCCAATCCCTTGGTTCTCCGTGCCTCAAGGCATGCAAGAAAGACGGAGATCATCCTCATGCCCTGATTTGTGCGTGAAGGTTGATACATACAGTATGGCACAACAGAAATCTTTAAACAATTATAAATCCACATCTAAGCGATTGAATATGAGACAAAGCATTCAGTTAGTAGAAGATGGCGGGTTTGGGAAATACCAAAAAGGCGAGAACGACATAGCATGTACATACAATAATGCCGATCTAGCAGAGAAAGCAATGTTAAAATTCATTAAAAAAATAGCCAATAAGTGAACTACAAAGTTTCCCTTTCTAATATTTTTAAAGAACAATTAAAACAAATTGCAGAGTTTGACACTTTTACCAATTCCAAAAAAGTTAGTAAGAATCCAAAACAAACTCTCAAAGATTTAGAAAAAATGGAAAAATTAGGAATAACCATACACACCACTAAGATTAAATCAGATGTATATGGAACAAAGTACACTGTGGTGTATAAAGTGACAAAGAATCAACAGAAAAAATTAACAGCAAAAAAAATAATCAGGCATAAATAATAATAAAATAATAATCCCTTTTACTCAATATTTTTGTCATCTACCAAAAGGTTAGTAATCAAAATACTTGGTAAAACCGCCAATTATTATGTAATAACTCTGTTCTGGATGTGATGTGATTTGTTAAAAAAAATAATTGGAATAGGCATAACTGGAATAGTAGTTCTTGTAACTATTGCATTACTGTTTTCAAACAATTCAATTGAAGATCCAGAACCCTTTGTTAAAGGTGATGTGATAATGCCAACAAAAGTTTCTCGCCCAGGATGTGAAGAAACTGATAGATGTTACATTCCCTCTCTAATTGTAATTGAAAAAGGAAAACAAGTAACATGGGTAAATGAAGATTCAGCGTTTCATAGTATTACTTCAGGTTTTTACGATACACCAACTGATCTTTTTGACAGTGGGCATTTAGATCCATTTGAATCCTATACCCTTACTTTTGATGAAACAGGCACATTTGATTATTTTTGTACTCTTCATCCTTGGATGAAAGGACAAGTAGTTGTTGAATAAGGTACCCGAGGGAGTCGAACCCCCTTGTATAGGCTTTGCAGGCCCACGCATAACCGTTCTGCCAGAGTACCGTTTTAAAAAACACAAAATGAATAATTAAACTCTTCAGATTAGAATTTGTTAAATGGTTTTGAGGCCAACTTTACGTCTTCACCTTTTATCGTTTTTCTACCTGCATGAGAAGCCATATCCACTGCACTTTTTGCAATGCCATCGGCCAGTTCTTCAACCACCCTTCTTAATTCATTTGCTGATTCGTCACTAACTCTCTCAGCTCCTGCTTTCTTCAAAATTCTATACATGGCAGATAATCCTAATTCTGACGATTTCATGAATTCTATTTTAGTTTTTTCCGAAAAAAGATAATGAATGAAAAAATATCACTAAGGAATCGATTTATACAGACTATTTTAAGAATTGATAAAGAAATGACATGGTATTTTGATTCTCATATACATTTGTCTGATTCTGCATATTCTTCTGATATGCAATTTATCTTAACGGGAATGGAATATCTAAAAATTAAAGCATGTTGTGTTTCAATGGATAATGAAAATTCTTTACAAACTTTAGAACTAGCAAAAACAAATAATCTAGTTTTACCTTTCATTGGAATTCATCCTGAATGTGCAAATGATGAACTTGAACAAATGACAAATCTGATCGAAGAGAATCATCAAAATCTTTCTGGAATAGGAGAAATAGGATTGGATCCAACTTTTGTTAACAGTGATGAAGATTCTAAAAGACAAATGCATGTATTTGAAACATTATTATCAATTGCAGAAAAATTTAACAAACCAGTTTCTATTCATTCACGAAAAAGCATTGATAATGTTTTGCAAATAATGACATCCTATAACACAAAACATGCTTTACTTCACTGGTTTGATGGAAATAAAAAACAGCTTCAAAAAGCTATGGATATGGGATTTTTTGTGTCATATGGACCTGTAATGGTTTATGCAAATGATAAGCAAACTTTATTGTCTAAAACAGATGAATCAAAAATTCTTGTTGAAACTGATGGACCTGTAAGATTTTCTAGATGTTTTGAAATGAAATCCGCACAAATTAGCTTTATTCCTAGCATTATTTTTTGTGCATCAAAAATTCTAGGAAAAACGTTTGATGAGATGGCATCTCTACTAGAAAATAATTCAAAATCATTTCTTGGAATATAGGTATAAAATACCCCAATTCATTAATCGAGGAGTGGATAGAATAAAGCGTATCTCATATGAGGTTCTAGACGAACACAAATCAAAGTTTGGTGAAGATTTTGCAGATAACAAAAAAGTCTTAGATCAAATATCTATCATACGTTCTAAAAGCCTAAAAAACAAAATATCAGGTTATATCACTAGATTTATCAAAAAAGAGATCCGTGAAGAAAAAGCCAAACAAGCACAAATCGCAGCTTCACAATCAGAGGAACCCATTGAGAAAGAAGTTCAACCAGAAACTTCTGAACCAACCACAGTTTCTAAAGAAACTTTTACTGAAACTGTAGAAGAAAAAGCTGAAACTGTAGAAGAAAAAGCTGAAACTACCGAAGAGAAAACTGAATAATTAATAAAACATTAATTTTCTAAATTTTGAATTAGATTAACATGATTACTGTAAAATTTGTTGGTGGGGCAAAAAAATCTTTTTCAACAGAACAATTACATATTGATAAATCTGATATATCCATTCAGGAATTACTGGATTTATTGTTAGAATTAAAACCTGATAATACTCCTGATCTTGATACTGAAAATATTTTGATTGCAATAAATGGAGCTGATTCTTCTGCAATGGAAGGAAAATCTACCAAGATAAAGAACAATGATCTTGTGAGCATTATACCTGTAATTCATGGAGGCTCTTCCAAAAAACTAACTTTCCAAGTCTTAAAAAAACAAATTCAAATAATTGAAATCAGAGGCCAAAAAACAATTAATGTAAAGTTCCTTGATAATTTAAGAAAAAAATATCCAAAAATTCAACTTCAGGCAGTATCCAGCAAATTTGTTATGAATAATTATCATTTAAAAAAAATCATATCTTTATCTTTGGAATCTGAAAAAAATAATATTTTACTTTCAAAAAAACTTGAAACTGATATTCTGATGCGTTTTGCATTGACTAATCAAATTTCTAATGCAATCACCCATGTAGGACTAAAACCAAAAACTAATTTCATTTTAATTGCAATAGGAAATAAAAAAATACTAAATTCATTATATCTGGAATTATTACCATTATCTGTAAATCTGTTTTCAAAAAATAATGATTTATTTCTCAAAAAATATTTTAAAATTACAAAAAAACTGCTTGATACAGTTTATTCAAATAATCCTTTGGAGGATATTTTGATAGAAAAGGCAGCAATTTTACTCTGAAATACTACGTTTAGTTTTTTCAACACTTAGTACATCTGTTTTTTTTAATATAGAAATTCCTGTTTTATTGCCTAAAATTTCAATTAAGATCACTTTGTCCGGAAATTCAAGTGATACTTTACTTTTTATTTTACTTGCAATTTTTGTAATAATTTCTTGACTAGATAAATCCGAACTTCTTTTTTCTATGGATATTCTGTATGTTTCATCATTAGAAATTTGTTCAGATATTTCTGTAACAGCTTTTTCAATTTCTTCAATTTTTGTTTCAATTACTTTCTGAATTGGAATTATTCTTAGACAATATCTGATACTCCAAGGTTCATCAAGAAGCATTTCTTTAATTTTTCTTACAACCTGTATTGGTTCTAGCTTTGTCTCAGCAGTTAAAATCCCTGACATTTTTGTGATTGAAATTTTTGCATCAGAGTCTCCAAATTCTTCTAAAATATCTCTTAATTCTTCTTCAGTTTCAGGTTCAAAATGTCTTGCACAAGTAATTATCAAATTCATAATCTTGAAATCTCCTCATAACTCAAAGAGCCCTCTCGAATAATTTTGATCTCCTCATTCTCTATTTCAATTATGGTTGATTCTGTTTTACTGGCAATTATCCCACCATCAACAAAAATATCATATTTTTGAATATTGTTGAAACATTCATCAGGATTTGTAAATGATGAATGTCCAGAAATATTTGCACTAGTACCTACTAGAAAATTACATTTCTTCAATAATTCTAGCGTGCATTTATGATCAGGAACTCTTATGGCAATTTTATCAGTTACATTTAATGATTTTCTTAACTCTGCATCAGTTAACTTTAGAATTATTGTTAGTGCTCCTGGCCAAAATTTCTCTACAATTTTTTTAGTAAACTCATCAAAAAAAGCAATTCTTTCTGCAATCTCCTTTGAATAAGCTAAAACTGGAAATGGTTTTGAAATGTCTCTAGATTTTATCTCATAAATTTTTCTCACTGAATCTCTGTTGTATGGATTACATCCTATTCCATATACTGTATCTGTTGGAAACACGGCAATTCCACCTTGATTGATAATTTGAGATGCTTTTTCAATTCCTTCTTTGTCACAATTTACTTTCAATATCCATTCCATTCTTTTTTGTTTAATTATCATTTACTTTTGAATAAGTTTTTATCAGTAACAGTTTTCCCTTGTAAAGATGTCTAAACCATCTTCTGATCTTGAGGACACTGATTTTGAAGATGATTTTGATGATGAATTAGATGAAAAAGAAGATTAGATACTTAATCCAAAATCATCTGCAAAGTTTGTAAATGTATAATATGCTTGAAGAAATTCTCTACCTGATTGGCTTATTCTATATTTGTTTGAACCTTTAGTATCTACTTGTTCTAAGAGTCCTTGTGATACTAGAGTTTTCAAGATTCTTGAAATTCTAGAATGAGATATGTTTGCTTTTCTAATTAGATATGTAACTGATGCTCCATTCTCATCTTGTAGATCATTTCGAGTTGTTTCTAGAATATCACCAATAATTTTCATATGAGTTCTATATTCGGCCATTTTCTCTATTCTATTATTGTTGTAATTTCTATGAGAGGGCAGTGATATTTTCCAATATACTAAAAAGATAAAAGAAATTGACAAATTTTTAATTGCTACAAATTTTGAGCCTATGTTGAAATTATTCTAATCCCTCATCAAATTTCATCTTAGTTAAGGGTACTTTGCTCACTGGAATGAATAATGCTATCAATCCTCCAATTTTGATTATCATTGATGCAGAATAAAGGATTGATTCTGGGAACACAAATGAATACCATCCTAAAAATTCCCCTAATGCTAAGAGTGCTAATCCAACAGCAACTGAAATCGCACCTTTGTTTTTATTTTCAAAGTATGATAACATTGTTTCAATGGCACCATAAGCCAACAAAATGAATGAAACTGATCTAAAGATATGTTCTAACTGAACCGAAGAAACTAGGAATAATGGAAAAATTCCTATTGATCTAAAATATCTGGATTTTGGAAAAAATGATTTTATGCTATGAGAAAACGCAATGAAAAAGTATCCTACTGTTTGAATTGCGATTCCTAAAGTCTGAATCCATCTCTCTATGTTTCCTGATTTAATCACAAAGTCTTCTACTATGTATCCCATCCATATTACAAAAAATCCTAAACTTATTGAAAAAAATGCAATTGTTAGTCTAAATAATGTTGGACTACCTGTATTTCTAAATCCAATTAATGCCATTATTCCTATAGCAAGTCCTACCAAAAACCCTATCAGATTGAGTATATTTTCTAATAAAAATTCCAATGATGTTTAGAAACTTGTTAAACTAATTATTTTAATCTGATGAATGATTTTACTATATTGTTAATCCCATTCATCCAATGAACCTGAAGATTGACCTTCTGTACTACCTGTATAGTCTCCGAGAATATCTGAATATTTAGATTCATTGTGTGCTATAAATTTCACATATTCCCCATAACCCATTTCTAAATCACACGAACCACATTTTACTAAAGAGAAATCCATTGATAATTCAGCATCTTTCCTGCATTTTGGGCATTTTATCTTCATGACTAATTTTGTCTTTGATAATTATTATTGCTTTATTTTTAATAAAAGATAAAAGGAGTTCATTATTGCTAATTTTCATGAGTCGTACTTGCACAAAATGTAAAAATTCTATTCCTGATAATGAACAACTTGGCATTGTTGCTGAGAAATACCCTACTTGTAACAAATGTTGGGCTGAATGGAAAGAATACCAAGTAATGGTAATGAATGAAATGAAACTCGATATGTCTATGCTTGATCATAGAAAATTATTAAAAAAACATGAAAAGATCTTCGTAGGCGTATTATCTTCTGAGGGAGAAATAATCGATTACTCAAATGAAGATAATAGAAAGCCTGATGAACCTCCAGGTGCCTAAAACTTCAAGTGTTTTTTAGCATTATCTGGTATTATCATCAGAATCTTTCTTTTTTCAACTTCATCTAGATTATTGATGATTTTTTTAATCGTTTCAGCAAGAATTTCTTTTTCATTTTTCTCTAATGTTAAAAATATTTCTAGAATTCCATCCAAATGAAAATTGATTAATTTTTGTGGAGATCGTGATACTTCAATTATATATGCTGAAAATAGTCCATCTCTTTGCTCCTCTGAAAGAGTTGTTAAAATTTTCAGCCATGATCTGAAAAGCTTAGAAAAATTGGGAAACGGAATAGTTGGCCCTGCTTCTAATGCATTGTTTATTATCTCTGTTCTTTCAGATTCAGATAACGAAAAAAATTCCACCATTCTTTTTTTCAAAATTGGATTTCTTAAAAAGTCTGGAAGACTAGCCAAGTTAATTATAATATTTCCAGCAAAATTTTCTTCTACCATCGATCTAAAAGAATTTCTATCTGATATTAAATCATGTGCAAACACTTTAGCTTAAATAAACGAAATAGAATCTCAACAGCATGACATCAACTGTTGTTGTTGGCGGATTTTTTGGAGATGAAGGTAAAGGAAAGATCATCTCATATTTGGCTATCAAAGATAATCCAAAAATCATAGTACGTGGCGGTGCTGGTCCAAATGCTGGCCATACAATTAGAGATGGTGATAAAGTATACAAAGTTAGAATGCTTCCAAGCGGATTTCTTAATAAAGATGCTAAAGTAATGATTGGTCCTGGAGTCGTTATCAATCCAGATATTTTGAAAAAAGAAATTCAAGATTTTAATGCGTCAGGACGTTTGTTTATTGATAAACACTGTGGTATTATCGAAGAAACTCATCTAACGCGAGATTCTAAAGGTGAACTAAAAGAAAAAATTGGAAGTACTGGCTCTGGTACTGGTCCTGCTAATGCAGATAGGGCTATGAGAGTTTTAAAACTAGCAAAAGACATTGACTCTTTATCTTCACTCATCGTAGATGTCCCCCAGGAAATAAATTCTGCACTTTCTGCAAATGAGAATGTACTGGTGGAAGGTACACAAGGAACTTTTCTTTCTTTATGGCATGGAACATATCCGTTTGTGACCTCAAAAGATGTTACTGCATCTGGAATATGTGCTGATGTTGGTCTTGGTCCTACCAAAGTTGATGAGGTAATTGTTGTTTTCAAATCATATGTCACGCGTGTTGGAACTGGTCCTCTTGAGAACGAGCTCTCACTAGATGAGGCTGAAAAAAAAGGATGGTCAGAATTTGGTACTGTAACTGGTCGTCAGAGGCGTGCAGCTGATTTTGATTTTGATTTAGCTAGGCGTGCAATCATGCTTAATGGTGCAACACAAATCTCTATAACAAAATTAGATGTTCTTTTTCCTGATTGTGCTGGTGAAACTTTATTTGATAATATATCTAAAGATGCAAAAGCATTCATAAAAAATATTGAAGATGAATTAAACACGCCTGTAACAATCATTGGAACTGGTCCAGATACTAATGATGTCATCGATAGAAGAAGTTAGGCTCCAAAGTTTTGGATAAGTTTAATTTGATTATCTACAGAAAACCTCTATGAACAAATTACAAACTTCTTCTGATGATAAATTACCACGTTACATTCAAGTAAATTCACCTTTGGAATTCTCTAGACTTGTTTGTGCACTTGAGCGTGCACCACGTGTATCTTTCTTACATGATTATAATGGGCAAAAAATTTTATCCGTACAAATGGACATTCTTAAAGAAAAACCAATTGTATATTATACTCATCTAGAAAATATCGGTCATTATCTTTGCTATGGATTAAAAGGAGGAAAAGAAGAATCTGAAATTGTAAATACCACTTCTGATGCAAGCAAACTTTATTCTCCTATAGTTAAAATTAAATCTCTTCCAAAAACTTTGAGACCCGGTAATGGAACTCTTGATAGATATCAACCAATTGAATTAGAGGACATGTCCAGTCTTGCAAAACTCACTTGGGGTTTTGATGAAATCCCTTTCCCATTATTTCTATTTCCACACAATGACAAATGGCTTATTGGGGTTTTCATGAATTTTAATGAAGAAGGAACATCCTACTTTTGCCATGTAGTTTTAGATAGCGATCCACAAAAGCCTTTCATAAAATTTTCACCAGCTAATGGTTCTGAACCTAGTTTTGTAGAAAATCCATCTGAACATGGTTATTCCTATATCAAAATAATAAAATTAAAAGACACACATCCGTTAGTTGATTATGGTCACCTTCAAAACTAGACTTTCAAAATCCTCAAAAACACATGGAAACGTGATTCTTGCAAATGATTATGATCTCTCAGTCAAAAACTTAGAAACAAAAACTATTGAAAATATCAAACAATTACATCCTTTTCTGTGTGGAATTAAACTAAATTTTCATTTACTTCTTCCTCTGAGTGGTAAAGAAATTCTCAAAATCAACAAAACAGCTCATAGATATGGTTTACAAACAATTGCAGACATTAAACTCAATGATATTGGAAATACTAATCAAATAACAACTGAGAATCTTTGGAATTTAGGATTTGATGCAGTTATTGCAAATCCAATAATGGGTCTTGATAGTCTGAAAAATCTTGTGAAATCTGCTCATAAACATGACAAAGGCGTTATTACTTTATGTCATATGAGTGCACCAGAAGCTAAATTGTCTTATGATATGGAAGTAAAAATGGGAAAAAAACAGCAACTATATCAATTATTTTTGAATTGGGCTCTAACTGCCAAAGTTGATGGTATTGTGGTAGGTGCAACTTTTCCAAAAATTATTCAATATTGCGCTAAAAAAGCAGGAAAAAACTTGAGTATATTTTCTCCAGGTGTTGGTACTCAGGGTGGAAGTGCAAATGAGGTAGTATCTGCTGGAACTAATTACCTGATTGTTGGCAGAACTATCCTTAATGCTAAAAATCCTGCAAGTGTGGCAGAGACATTACAGCTACAGAGTCTTGGTAAGTAGCATTTGTGCTCTTGTTAACACCGTTTTTGCATTATCAAATGTAGTTTTTTCCATTGATGTATTATAATCCATCCAAGTATAATCTAGATGTTCATGTGAAATTATAACTTCTTTAGTTTTTGTTTCAGCCAAGAAAAACACTACCTTCTTGCGAACTAATTCTCCCTGATATTGAAATTCATACTTGACCCATTCTTCAAAATTTTCTAAAAATGTAATATCTGTAATTCCAGTTTCTTCTTTAGCTTCTCTAATTGCGGTTTCACGAGTTGATTCTCCTTTCTCCATTTTTCCTTTTATAAAATCCCAATGTCCAGAAGGATAGTGCAATAATAAAAACAAAATTTTTGATCCTTCTTTTCTAAATAATACAATTCCAGCAGACGTTTCTTCTATCATTTTCCTAACCTTCTTTTCCTTTCTTGAAAAGTTCTAATTGCTCTCATTAAATCAATTTTTCTAAACTCTGGCCAAAAAATATCCATAAAGACTAGTTCACTGTAGGCACTTTGCCACATCAGAAATCCGCTTAGTCTCTTCTCTCCTGATGTTCGTAAAACCATATCTGGAGATGGTTGTGGTAAGTGTGATGTGTAAAGATTTGATTCAATTTCTTTTTTGTTAATATCATCTACCTTTAAAGAACCATCTTTGATTTTTTCTCCTATTTTCTTAACTGCATCTACTAATTCATACTGCCCTCCATATGCCAATGCAATATTTAGAAAATGATTATCATAATTTTTCGTAGCATCATCTAATCGTTTTAAAACATCTTTGATCGAATCTGGTAATAATTCAATTCTTCCAATACCTTTGACTCTCATTTTGCATCTGTGAATTCTAGGATCATTGTATAATTTCTCCAATCTCATACGAATTAATTCATAGATGTGCTCCAATTCTTCATCGTTTCTGTCCAAATTCTCTGCTGAAAGTGCGTATAATGTAACAATTTTGATATCAAATTCTTCACACCAATCAAGAAGGTTTTCTACTGCATCAGCTCCTTTCCAGTGACCTGTTTTTGGTAGGGCTAGGTGCATTTTAGCCCATCTTCTATTTCCATCTAAAATTAGAGCAACATGATTTGGAATATCTCCATTTTTAACTTCATTTTCTAATCTCTTTCCATAGATCTTGTAGATTCCTGTTAACTGAAAAATCACCTCTAATATTTTGCTCATGTCATATCACCTTTTGATGATTAATACATAATTGAAGATATCAGTGTTTTTCTAAAATTCATTTTTATGATGATTTGGGACTAAATTTAGTCTGAAACCATCTCTTGATCTTTATGTTTTCTGTATTTCTTAAAGAGAATCGTGGCTGAAATCAAAGTTGCGGCTAGTCCTCCTAACAGAGGTGGAATTAATGTAAATGAACTTTCATCATAAATTATTATGTTGGTAAATTGTGATATAATAGGATAAAGTGCTGCTAAAACAATAATTCTTAGAATATCACTTATTTGTCTTGGAACTCCGCCAATCCAATTACTGAGCAATATTCCAGCTACTATTGCACCCATTCCAATCCATAAGATTGGTAATGCACCTGCAACAAATTGACCAATTATTACTTTATCTGTAATTATTGTAATTAATTCTGGATTATCTTCAATTAACTCAGAATCAACTGTACTTATTCCAGCTGGTACTGAAGAAAGAATTAATAATATTCCTGCAACCATTGTAAAAATTCTGATAAAACCCATCGGAGTTGGTTTTGACCAATTTGACCATGCTCTATCAATATCAAATGCTCTAATCAAGAATGCTCCACCCAAAATACTTACAAGAACAGCAAATATTTCTGTAGTAAAATCAAACACACTTGCAATTCCACCAATTAACAAAAGAATTCCTGGAACTCCTAAAAAGAACTTTGAATATCTCGAGTCATAAGCAATCATTTTTAGATATTTTCCAAAAACTGCATACGAGTACTCTACACTTCTACTTACCTTCATTACAACACGTTGTACAGAGACAACTGGTAGAACATTTTGAATTACTGGAATAACACTTTCATCGTCTTCACCATCAGAAACAATAACTGCGCCATTGGCAGAAAATTTTTCTAAAACCTTTTTTGTCTCAGCAAGAATTTTTTCATCAGCCTGAACTCCTCTGTTCTTAACTCCTGCAACAGTTATTACTTCAACTTTGTACCCTTTACTGATTAAATCTTCATATGTTTTGATTGCAGCAAAAATTGAATTTGAATCCGCATCCTCAGGGTCTTCCAAAGCTAGTCTTTGTGCTGCCTCAATACATGCATCTCTACCTACTACTGGTGTGACAATTCCTGCTTTTTCTCCTACATCATTATCTCTATCAATACAAATTACAAGTAATTTGTTAGCAGTGGAAGCATTGACATCATTTTCCACCTTATCTGACTGTTGGGACATTCTAATGTTTATTACAAAATTGCTTTTTAACGATTTCCAACAAGTATTATTAGTAAAATTCGGTTTTGAGGCTAGTCCGGTCTTGACTCATCAGACATTTTGACATATTCCAAATATTCTACTTTTAATGATTCTATTTTTTGTAAGGTTTCATCCATCTCTGCTTCTGTACTTCCTTTTTCGATCATATTGGCTAAAACTTTGGTTTCTACAATGTGAGAATTGAATTTTTTCATTGCATTCATATAACTAATGTAACTATCTACCCATTCTTCAGGCGGTTTTGATGTCACAAATTCACTTATTTGAGTAGTTGTTTGAGATGATGTTACTTCTGTTATTTCGATATAGTTTTCTGGAGAAATTTCCCCATTTAGTAGATTTTGATATTCAATATTGATTGATTCTTGTAAAACTTCGTGGATCTTTATTACCCCATCAAGATAGTTACCATAATCTGATATCACAAATGTTGCTTCATTGTCTTGTGGAACTATCCATGACAGAAAGCTTACACCTGTGATTATAGCTAATATTGTGACTGTGATTATAATTCCCTTTTTTGATGCCATTTTGTGACTTTACAATTAGGGAGTTTATAACTGATAATCTTTTAAAAAATCATCACTTGTTAAATAAATATTAGAAAAAAAACTCTTATTGTATAACTCTGACCATAATTTTTCAAAAAACACTTACATTCATTAAAATTTTTGACAATTATTGTTTTTTTACACCTAAAAAAATTTACGCGTATCTAGTCTATAGTTAAATAATTTTCACAGCCTCTTCCTAAATACCACCAAGTTTGACAAATTTTAGAATGGTTACAGCATATTGCGTAAAATGCAGAGAAAAAAGGGACATTAAAGATCCCGAGGAAACTAAACTAAAGAATGGACGTCCTGCCGTAAAAGGTACATGTCCTACATGTGGAACTAAAGTTTTCCGTATAGGAAAAATGGAATAATCTATAAAAAATCCACACGATTTCTCTTTTTCAAAACCCATATAGGGTCTAACATGAATTATTTTTCGTGACTAAAGCAAAATATGAAAGTCTACTCAAACGCATTCAGACTAAACTAGGTGATTCCAAAAAAGAATCTTCAACCAGATTCGAGCTTCCAGTTGTGGATGTAATGTGGGAAGGCCAAAAGACTTTTTTACGTAATTTTTCAGAATTCCCAAAAATTCTACGAAGAGATCCAGATAAAGTTCTTCAATATCTCTCAAAAGAGTTTGCAGTTCCTGCTGAAAGATTAGGAGATAAGGCAATGTTTGTAGGAAGACGAGCCCCTGATGATTTCACTAGATTATTCCAAATCTATGTGAAAGATTATCTTGAATGTCGTACATGCAAAAGTCCTGATACAAAAATCACAAAAGAAAACCGTATCTCATTTTTACTTTGTGAAGCTTGTGGTGCAAAATCTGCTCTAAAAGGTAAATATGCATAATGCAATTCTCAGTAAAAGTTTCTAATTATCAAAAAAATACAATGCTCAATATCTGTGATGTTGAACTATTGGGGAAACAAATTTCTCAAGATGAATTAAACATGAAAATCAGTGAAAGCTATTATGGAGAAAAATTAGTTGATACAGAAGAAGCATCATTATTATTAAAAAATTCTTCAATTATTAACATGGTCGGAAAAAAAGTAATTTCTCTATCAATAGAACTTGGGATTGGTTCTGAAAATGGCATTAAAACAATATCCGATGTTCCTTTTCTAATTGTTTTTAAAATATAGAGTGCATTATGATTTCATTTTTGATCATAAAAGAAATCCATTTTATCTAGTAGGAGTAAAATTCTGTAATGTCTGATGATATTGATGATGATGTTAGTAGAAAATTAGAATCTAAAATAGATAATAAATTAGCATCAAAATCTAAACGAAAACATTTGGAAGATGGTTTCAAAAAAGGAAAAGTTGTCAATGAAGTTTTAGACAAACCTACTGTCATGACTCTCTACAAAATGATCAAAGATCACATTATTGCATATGTTAATGGCTCTATAAGTGCTGGAAAGGAATCAGTTGTTTTTTGGGGTGTTGATGAACATGACGTTAGCGTTGCTTTGAAAATTTATTTAGTGAGCACTTCAAATTTTAAAAAACGTGAACCCTATATTCTTGGCGATCCTAGATTCTCACGTCTAAAAAAAGGTACAAAGAATCTAGTTTATTTATGGGCAAGAAAGGAATTTCGTAATTTATCTCAGTGTTATGATGCCGGAATTCCTGTTCCTCAGCCACTATATGTTACAAATAATGTGCTTGCAATGGATTTTGTGGGACAAAATGGTGCTCCTGAAAAGTCTTTGTTATATTCAGAGGTAGATGAAGATGATTATAAACAAGCAATCTCAATTATCAAAGATCTCTATCATAAAGCAAAACTGGTTCATAGTGATTATTCGGAATACAATATTTTCAAAACAGAAAATGGTTTGGTAGTTTTTGATTTAGGTTCTGCAGTCGATCTTAGACATCCTAATGCTCTGGAATTTCTTAAAAGAGATATTTATAACATAAATAGATTCTTCAATAAAAGAGGAATTTCTGTTGAAGATCAAAATATCGTATTTGAGGACATTGTAAAATGAGCTTTGAAAAATTAATTCGTATTCCAAATGATAGAATAGCTGTTTTGATTGGGAAATCAGGTAATGTAAAATCAAAAATTGAAAAATTATGTCATGTCTTATTGGATATTGATGGTGATACAGGAGAAGTTTTGATAAAATCTCAAGGAGATATTGAAAATATTCAACCATTCAAAGCACAAGAAATTGTTACAGCAATTGGTCGAGGTTTTTCACCTGAAAATGCTTTGACTTTGTTAAATGGCGAAAATGCATTGCATGTAATAGATCTTCGAGAGTTTGCAGGAAAGTCTAGTGCAAATGTTGAAAGGATAAAAGGGAGAATTATTGGAGAAGGTGGTAGAGCAAGGCGAAATATGGAAAATCTTAGTGGTACGCATATCTCAGTTTATGGAAGAACTGTTTCAATTATTGGAGATTCAAGTAAATTACGAATAGCTGTTGATGCAATATCTGCTATTTCAAGTGGAAGTAACCATGGTCCAGTATATACTAAATTGGAAGCTGCAAATAGACAAGCAAAACAAGAAAAAATGAAATTGTGGGAAGATTAAGATGTCTTCCATAAAAGAAAAATTTAATCAAATATCTCCTAGTGAGTTCTTTTACAGCAATCGTGATTTAGCTGGTTTTAGTAATCCTACACGCTCCCTTTACACTGCAGTCAGAGAATTTGTTGAAAATTCATTAGATGCATGTGATCAAAAAGGGATTCTTCCAGATGTTCATTTAACAATAAAAGCTGTTGATCCTGAAAAATCTGATCCTAAACCCTATATTTTGACTGTTAAGGATAATGGTCCTGGTGTAGATTCAAAACATATTCCTCTTGCATTTGGAACTATCCTTTATGGTTCCAAATTTGGACTCAAACAAGCTAGAGGTATGTTTGGACTTGGTGCAACCATGGCAATTTTGTATGGTCAAATTACAACTAACAAACCAGTTACAGTGAAAAGTTCTACAGATGGAAAAATACAAGATGAATTTGAACTATTATTGGACATTCAAAAAAATAAACCTATTATTGTAAAACATAAAACAAAAGAAATTTCCAAACATGGACTTTCTGTGAGCATTTGTTTGGAAGGTGATTACTCTAAAGCGGGTACAAAAATTCGAGATTATGTCTATGAAACTTCTTTGATTACCCCTTATGCAACAATAACTTTTGATGATCCTAAAGGACAAAAATTCCATCATCCAAGATTTGTAAAAAATATACCTCCACCTCCAACAATAATTCGACCTCATCCACATGGTATTGATGTTGAAAGAATTCGAAGAATGATAGTTGAATCACTATTTGAAATACCAAACATTGATGATGCTATGATTGAAAAAATGAGAAAAGATTTAGGATTGTCAAAGAAAAATCTTAGTTTTGCTACAATTATGGAAAAAGCAAGGAAAAAAGGGAAAGCTCTTCCACGTCAAACTCGAGTAGTAATTGCTTTGATGTCGTTTCTAAAAATGGATTTTGAAAAATTAAACAAAATTAGAATTGAAGATATTGATGTACCTAACAAAAAATTATTTTACTGGGATTTTGGTGATTCACAATCAAAATCAGTTGATATGGATTCTGAAAGTCCTTATTACAATTTATTATCTCATACAGTTCAAGGTGAACCCCTCACTACATTTTTGACTAAAAGATTCCAACGTGTAGGTCCTACTACTGCAGTCAAATTTGCAAAATTTGCAAAATTCAAGCCTGAAAAACGAATGGGTACAATGACAAACCAAGAGTTGGTTAATCTCAGTAATTCACTCCAAACATTTGAAGATTTTATGGCTCCAGATTCAAATTGTCTTGCACCCCTAGGGGCAGAACCCCTAGAAAAAGGAATCAAGAAATTCTTTAGTCCTGATTTCACTGCTGTAGTTCAACGTCCAGCATCTGCATATTCTGGATTTCCTTTCATAATTGAGATGGGTATTGCTTATGGTGGTGAAATTAAATCTGGTGGACCACATGTTTACAGATTTGCCAACAGAATTCCATTGCTTTATGATGAAGGAAGTGATGTAGTTCTCAAAGTTGTAAATGATGCTGATTGGGGTAGATACAAAGTAAAAGGTGAACCTCCGTTTGTCATTGTGTCTCATATTTGTTCTACTAGAATTCCGTATAAAACGGCAGGAAAAGAAAATGTTGCTGACAGACCAGAAATTGAACGAGAGTTAAGATTGGCATTGCAATTATTATCAAGAAAATTGGCAGCATATATGTCAAAAAGAGGCCAAGCTGAAATGGCAAAAAAGAGATCTAATCTTTATGCAAAATATATTCCAATGATTGCAGAGTTTTGTACAGAACTTGCTGGCAAGAAAAAAGAACCTAATTACAAGAAAATATTAGAAGAAGCAAATTCAATTGAACCTAAAAAAATAGTAGAGGAGGAAAAACCAATTGAAAACAAGTAAATCAAAAGAATTAAGCAAGAAATCCAAAGAAAAACAAAAGAATATTCTTGAGATGCTTAAAAGTCACGGTGCAAAAATATATGATGATTTAGATAATGGACAATTTCCAAAATTCTCCATACCTAGTAGATCTGTTAGTAACATAGTTTATGATAAAAAACTTAGACAATACATTCTAGGAAATAATTCTGCTTTGAGGAGTGCAAAAAATTCTGCTCAGTTGAGATCTTTTACACAATTGATGTGGCTTGCATTCTTTGCAAATAGATTAACTCAGGAAAAAAAATCATCCACTCTGAGAGATGTTTATTATTCCTCTCAAGCATTTGCTGTTGAATTTGAAGATCAATCAGAATCAGATAATATCATTGTGGATTTAGAAGCTGTTACATCTAAACCTCGAGAAGATTTTCACATATTTCCTGAAGAGCGAAGCTCAATCTTTGGTGATTTGAATATAGAGTATACAATTCCTGGATATGAAGGAAAAACAATGAATCTATCCAATCATCCTGATGGATATTCAATAGGTCCAAGTCTTACCACTTGTGACTTGGTTGATACTAGTGCTGAAATTGTAATTGCAGTTGAAAAGGGTGGTCTTTTTACAAGATTTGTTGAAGAACAAATTGATAAAAAATTCAAATCTATAATTATCAATACAGGTGGACAAGCTCCTCGTTCAACTAGAACACTATTGAAAAGACTTCATGATGAAATGGGATTACCTGTCATTATTCTTACTGATGGAGATGTGTATGGAGAACATATTGCAATGGTTATCAAATCTGGTTCTGCAAATGCTGCTCATCTAAGAGAACTTACAGTTCCTGATGCAAAATGGGTTGGAGTTTGGGCTACAGATATTGAAAAATACAAACTACCAACTATTCCTATGACTGAATCTGACATTAAGAGATGTTATGATCTTCAAAAAGATCCAAGATATCAAGAAGGAATTTGGAAAAAAGAACTAGATGTGTTTTTGAAACTTAAAAGAAAAGCAGAATTGGAGGCTTTCTCAAAATATGGTCTTACTAATATTACTGACAAATATCTTCCACAAAAATTAGAATTAGCAAAAAGTCTTTAGTTATTTTATTCTAAGTGTCAAGACACCATTTCTATATTTGAAATCAAATATCTGCATGTTAGCTGCCCCTTCTATTGGAACTTCTTTTGAAAATCCTCCAGTTCCACGTATATACAAAATCCCATCTACTAGTCTGACTGCAATTTTATCTTCAGGTCCTGATACTTCAGCCACAAACACAAATTCTCCATCACTTTTAATCAGATCATAAACCCAGTTCTTTGTTTCTTGTTCTCTTACTTTGGAGTATAGTGGCTTTTGGTCCTTTGTCATTTTCTTTAAAACTCTAACCCAGAAAAATATTGTTAGTGCAGCTGCCCCAATTAAAATAAAACTCACAAAGCCTGAATCTTCCCTTTGTGTCATGATATAGATTATTCCAAAAAATAGAATTATAATAATTGGTATTACAAAATTTAATGATTGTTCATTTGAATATGTTTTCTTATAACTTGCCAAACAGTAAAAATCTGAGTTTACCAAATATAAAGTATCTTTGGTTTTTATTACCATTTTTCAAAATTTAGCTATTGTCTGATGATGAAAAATCTACCAAACTCACAATGCGAGAAATTGTATTAAGAGGAACCATTATTGCCATAATTATTACAATTCCATCAATTATTGCATTTGTTCTTACCTGGATTTTACTTGATGATTTGATCTATGCATTCATTTCAGGCGCAATGGTTTATTTTGTTGCCATGATAATATCCTTGAAAATTTCTAAAAAATTTTTGGTCAAACAATAGTTGTATAGATCATTTTTATTTCATTGTAATTCACTTCAAAAATGATGGATTCTAGAATTGAAAATGATCTGGTTTCTGAAATTAGATTAGCGCCTATTCAGGCTAAAGTGTATTTGTTAGTTACCTGTTATGGAAAAATGTCTTCAACAAAAATTGGAGAAAAATTAAAAATTTCTTCTGATGTTGCTCAAAAGGCAGCTAAAGAACTAATGGCTCTTGGTGCTTTCATAGATTTTTCTGAAACTGAGTTTGAGGCAATGCATCCTAGATTTACAGCAGTTAACATGTATAGAAAAATGTGTGAGCGAGAAAATATTGAATTTAAACGAAATAAAATTGTTGATAATCTAGGAGCAATTTTAGAAAAACCATATGATGATGCAAGAACTAAATAATACTGATTATGGGTGAACATCATTGAGTATTGACACTGAAACTTGTAAACATCAACCTGTTTACTATGGAGTAATAAACATCAACATAGATGAGAAAACAATCGGTTCAGTTGATGTTTGGAGATGTGGTGCTTGCAAGAAACGATTCTGTGAAGAAAAACAACTTGGAATTGAAGAGATAGCTGATCTAGTGGGAATGCCCAAAATTGATTCTGATGCAAAGTGGGCAGTTACAGTATGTAAATTGCAACAAGGAAAATACAAATGGCAATTAGTTAAACTAAAAGAAAATAGTGAAATTAAACATGAATGTTTAGATGAGCAAATAATTCCACTCAAGGTTAAGGATTTTAAAGTTGAAGACGATAAACATTGGAGCTTTTTAATTGATGACAATATTAACAAGGCTGTTGAAATTTAGTTTTTAAAATGAATCTTACAGTTCACATTAATAATATTCATGGAAGTCAGATGGCTGCAAAGATCACTGGTAAATTCACTTTAGATGATAATGAATTTCGTTTTACTGCAATTGCATTTGGTAGAATAGGTGGACAAAATGTAGGTGCAAAGCTTTCTAAAACTACTGAGAAAGAATTGGAAAAATTAGGATATGATGTTGAGGAAGTTATCATCTTACTTCAAAAGAACTTACTTCAAGGAGATTTGACCCTCCCAGAAGGACTCACAAAAGAATCATTTGTAGATGACTAAAATTCTGCTTCTGCTAATGCCTTAGCACAGGAACAACTTCTGGTCTTAGGAATATTATCAATCAATTCTGTTAATACTTTTTTTGTTTTCTCTATATTTTTTGAAAGTGTCTCTAAGACTTGTTTAGCAGTTACAGGTTTTTCAGTCCAAACATCATAATCTGTAACTGTTGATATTGATACATAACACATCTGTGCTTCTCTTGCTAGTTGACATTCTGGAACAAGTGTCATTCCAATGATATCTGCTCCAGTTGATCTGTAGAATTTTGATTCTGCTTTAGTTGAAAATCGTGGACCTTCAATGCAGACATAGGTGCAATCTTTATGCATCTTCAAATCTTGTTTGTCTGTTACTTGAAGAATTGATGATTGTAATTCCGGACAAAAAGGATCAGCTACTGAAATATGGATAACTTTTCCTTCTTCTGAAAATGACCCCTCTCTTGATTTTGTAAAATCTAGAAATTGTGATGGTAATGCAAAGTGTCCAGGTTCTAATTCTTCTTTTAGACTTCCAACTGCTGAAGGTGCTATGATTCTTGTAACTCCTAATTCTTTGAATGCCCAAATGTTTGCTTTGAAATTAATCATATGTGGCGGAATAGTATGTTTTTTTCCATGTCTTGGAAGAAAAGCAATCTTTCTTCCATTAAAAATTCCAACTGTTATGGTATCTGATGGTTTACCAAAAGGTGTCTTGACATCTACTTCTTGTGCATTTTCGAGTAAACCTGAATCATAAATTCCTGTTCCTCCAAAAATTCCAATTTCAACATCTTTTTCCATTAATACTTCACCAATGATTTACAATCATACTTGCTGATTCCTTTAATTCCATTTAGTTCCGTTAATTCTATGATAAACGCAAACCCTGAAATTTTACCTCCTATTTTTTCAATTAATTTTGCAGATGCTTTTGCTGTACCTCCAGTTGCAAGTAAATCATCACAAATGAGTATTCTTTGCCCTTCTTTGATAATGTCTTTCTGAATCTCTATTGTGTCTTTACCATATTCAATTGTGTATGATATTTTTACAGTTTTTCCAGGCAATTTTCCTGCTTTTCTAATCATTATCATGCCTTTGTTGTATCTTGAGGCTAAAAGACACGCTAAAATGAATCCTCTTGACTCAATTCCAGCAAACAAATCTATATCTTTTGGATGAAAATATTTTGAAAACTCATCAGCAATTAAAGACAAAGCTGATGGATCTTTCAAAATTGGACTAAAGTCTCTAAACAAAATTCCTTTTTTCGGAAAATTAGGATATTCGGCAATTTTTTCTCTAAGATTCATAGAAATTGTAGTGATTTAGTAAAATAAAATTGTTTGAAATTGTTATTCCACTATAAAAGTGGTTTCTGCAGAATCAAAATTATCTGTTGCATTAACTGTATAAATTCCAGGTTCTGTTTCTTTAGGGATTATCCATGGCTGATTAATCTCTCCTTGGGCTGATGCTACAAATGACAAAGTCTGTATGATTTCACCGTCTTCTGCTATTATATTAATTTCCACAGATTGTTTGGCTTCAATCACTTTGATTGAAATTGTTTTTCCAAGATGTGATGTACGTAGATCATCTACTTCAACTATTATCTGCATTCCTTCCTGTAATGTTGCTAAAACTTCAATTTCTTTTTCGGCAAAGTTTGCTCCACTTGTTGCCTTGATTATCCAAATTCCAGATTTTGCATCTGATGGTATCCTAAATGATTCTTCTGAAATTTTACCTGTTGTGACTCCACTTTTTATGTCTGTAACTGTGTGTATTATGATTGTCTCTTTTGTTTTTACTATATCTCCATCTACATCTGTTAATGTAAATTCTGCCACGCATTTTCTCTCTGTTTCACCTAGAATTAAAATGGGTTCCCCAGGTACATAACTCTCCTTGGTAGTGTCAATATTCATTGTACCACAAATACTCTGCACACCAACTGTAAAAACATCCTTAGTTTGAGTACTTCCCTTACTAATTACGGCGGTGTATATTCCAGTTGCATATTCATCTAGATTAAGAGAATATGTTCCTCTACCATCTGATTGTAGTGTTATGGATATTGTTTCTCCTTTTGGTTTTTCATCAGGATCAAGAATTAGTAAACTAATGATATCTGATCCTTTCCCTGTGAGTGAAATTATTGCCATATCTCCTGCTTTGTAGTTTAATGCATCAAATTCTAAGTTAACTGGAATTGAAGGTAATTGTCCAAGTCCTGCAAAAATAAACTCTTTTTCTTTTTCTTGTGTTGCAATTAGTGTGTATGTTCCCTTTGCTGTACTTTGCTCTGTTAGAAATTCAAATTCTACAAAACCTGAATCATCAACTTGAATAATATCTGAAAAAACCTCATTTCCAATAGGGTCTTCTAATATCATTTCAATTGATTTGTTTGGTAAGGCAGTTCCGTTAAATCTCATGACTTCACCTGGTTCAAACTTTAAACTAATTGGAGTTATGATTATTACTTTATCTGATTCTACAGTCCAATGTTTTAGTATATTTTGTCTTCCATCTGTGATAGTTGCACTGTATTTGCCAAATGGAGTGTCTAATGCTACAATAATTGGCTCATCTAATTTCCAGTTCCCTTTACTGTCTATTTCTGCTGTTCTTGAATTGATTATTTCTCCTTCTGAATTAGCAACTTCTGCTGTAATTGCACTATCTGGATCTCCAGTTCCAAAAATCTCTAAAAAGTCACCTCTATGTATAACATCTGGAATTCCTTGAATTGTGAGTTTGATGTTTTCCGTTTCTGGAATTCTGCTTTCAATTTCCCCTATTCTTAGACTAATCTTTTTCTCTCCTCCATCTTTATCTTTTATTTTGAAATCTGCTCTGTCAGCTTTTTGATCTTCAGGAATTTTCATTGTAGTCATAAAGTGACCATTTCCATCTGTTTCAAAACTACCTATTTTTTTTGAATCAATGTAAAAATCAAATTCTTGAGATACAGCAAATTTATCTCCTGTAACTCTGATTGATGACCCAACATTTGGTTTCTCTGGAACTATTCTAAAGATTGATTCTGATATGTCATAAACTACTACATCAGTATTTTCTGTACTTTGCTCTTGTTTAGGTTCTGTATTTTGAATTACATCTGGCAATCCCTCAGGTGACACTATGCCAGTACTAGTTTGTTTGTCTTCTTTGTCTAATATCTTCCAATTAATTCCAGGTTTTTCTTTATCTGTTTTAACACCAAACTTTGCCGATTCACCTGGTTTGATTGTTTCAGATGATGTGAAAATTATTACTCCTTGTGGAGTTTTTTCACCCACCCATCCTTTTTCTGTTTTAAAAGATTCAAAACTAAAATCACTTCCAAGCCAAATTCTAAAAGTATTAACTTCTTCATTAGAATCATTTGTGATTTCAATTATTGTTGTCTCTTCAAATGCAAAACTTTTGACATTAACTTCTTCTGCATATGCATTTGATGGAATTGCAATAAGTATTATTGAAAATAATAATGTAATTGAAAGGAAAATTCCTCTCGTCGAGGATTTATTCATATAATTCGGATTAGCCATCTCTCACTTAAACCTAAAGCCTTTTTCCTATTCTTCTATTATTTACTTCAGTATTTTTCATGAGAAACCTTCTTAAATCTTAAGCCTTTGCCTTTTGAAATTTGTTCAGGTCTGGTTTTGTAACTACGTTTTGATACTGTCTGATTCTTTCAGCAATTAGTCTATACAATGATCTGAATTGGTCTTTTGTTTTATCTGATAGGAAACTAGTCTCTTCAAGTGTAATTTTTTCACATATGTATCTGGTAATCTCTTCATTATCAAATTCTCCCCAATCGTCTTCTCTGTGTTCTTGCCATTTTTTTCTCAACTTGTCCAAGATTCCTTTACTTTCTTTAGAGGCAATATCTTGAGGTGTGAGAATTGAAAATCCCTCCTGTCTCAACTTTATTTCATAAGTTTGGTTTACCACGTGTAAATAATCTTCAAGAACAATATAATCCTCAATTGACTCTAGCTTTTTTCCTTCTCTCTCAAAAAAGATAGTCTGAACTGATGAGAATTCATTTGAGACTAATTGTGCAGAAATTTGCTTGGATTCCTCTGTATTGTCTAATAAAATAAATGTCTTGTAACCATGATTTCTGTAAAATATTGCCAAAGGTAAAACTGAATTTTTGTTATATGCTGCAACAACATTAAGAGGATTCATTGATATATTTGGATCCTGTAAGAATTTATCAAAAGCATTTAGATACATTGCATCAGACATTGTCTCTACAATAATTATTGGTCTAGAGTTTGTTCCTATCTCTCTATCTACAATAGATTCAACTATACCTCTGGATAACCCATACAAAATCGGCGTTAATGTTTTGTCATCAGCATTCCAATAATCATAAAAGATCCTGCTAAGATGTTTTCTTTTGTCTAACTCTACAACAAGTAGATTGCCTGGAGTATAGTCAAAGATCATAAATGGTGAATGTGTTGCATACAAAACTTGGTTAGAACCAGCTAAATTTTTTAATAAATCTGAAATTCCCATTTGTTGTGTAGGGTGAAGATTTCTTGCAGGTTCATCTAAAAGTAATATTGCTTCTCTTAATTCTGATCTTTGTGTTTCCGCTGCAAAGTTTACAATAAAAGAGAATGTCCACTTGAAACCCTCTGCTCTTCTGTTTAACAACCCTGTGTTTGTAATTGTTCCATCTTTATGAACATCTGAAATTACAACACTCATGATGTTTCCTGGATTATATCTCAAGTCTACATGGATGGGGTCTCCTTTCCATGTTGGATTTAATTTACTAGTCAATCTGTTACCTGCTGAATTAAGAAGTTTGATACATTTTGATGGGCTCTCTTTTACTTCATCTAACTCTTTCATGTCTAATTCAGCTAAATAGAATAGATTTCTTACTGTCTCTGCTTTATCAAATTCTTCAACATATTCAATTGACTCTCTCCTTTCACCTCTTTCTTCTCTGAGAAATTCGTTGAGATTGATATTTCCATAGATTTTTTTGTAATCTGAAAAATAAACAAATCTTGGATGCAATTCAGATGCAATAAAATTCTGCAAGGCTGTTTTTTCACTTTCACCACTTAGAAGATTTGAAAATTGGTTTTCTGGATTTTCATAAATTTTTTCCCATTCTTCAATTACTCTAGGTTCTTGAATAGCTATGACATGAAAATGATTACTAAATTCTGCCATTCCACTATCAAATGCTTCTTGGTTCCTTGGAACTGATTCTTCAAAGAATTTTGTGTCAACCTGTATTCTAATGTGGTTTGGAATTGTGTCTAAAAATTCGAGAATCTGTTTCGAGAAATTTTCCCATGAATTGAGTCCTTTATCATCATCTTCCCCAAGTTCAATTTCTTCAAATTCATATTGGACTTTTGGGTTTTGATTTGTTTTAAATAATTTAATTTTTTTTATGTCTGGTAAGCTAGGAAATTTTTCTTTTATTAGATTAATTTCATTTTGGTTTAGTTCAAATTCCCCCTCTGCTAGTTTAATCTCATCTTTGAGCTCTTCATCCATTTCGTCACAAAGATCTAGTTCTGAAACTTGTTCATCCTTATTCAACAAGGTTAATGCTTGAAGAATGGTGGTTTTTCCGCTTTCATTTCTCCCAACAAAAGCTGCTAAATCACCAACTGTAATTTCTCCAGAATCATGAATACAGCGATATGCTCTAACTCTGAATTTCCTAAGTCGCATCTAGCGATATTTAGTTGGCTACGATTTAACTCATTCGTCAAATTGATCTTAAGTTTTCTCAATTTGCTAAATAGATATAAGGGAATTATATATTTTAAAACAAATTGGCAACTAAGAAAGTTCTTGTTGTATTTGTATTACCTGTAATCTTTTCTCTAGTTTTTGGTTCTGCAGTGATGGCTGATATTCTCCAGAAACCCAATAGAGAATTAAACATGTGGCCAATGTCTTCCTCAGAAGGATTTTCCACCTATACTGCTCCTATTGAGATCATTGGCTTATCCAAACAATATTCAACATCTGAACCTATAGAAATCCAAGTAAAAATTGATGATTCTTCTTTTGACTGTGGAGATCTTTATGTTACAATTTATTCTGCTGGAAAAAATGATGTAATTACTCAAAGTGGATTCCTTGAGCAATGCTTTGAGCAAGGAAGTACAATTCTTCCTGTAGGGGATGAGTTCTCTAAAGTAATTGACACTCCTGGCTCTTATGAGATAGTCGCGCAAATGGTTTCAAAAAAACTCATGAATATTTCAATAAGTGAGGTATTTACTGTTAAATAGGAATGGATAATTGTATGATAAATAAGAAATTGAATTTAAAAAATGAGGTAATATGATGGCAAAGAAAAAAGATACTTTAATTGATGAAGCAAAAAAAATTCAAGCAGAACTTGATGAATTAAAAAAGAAAAAGGAAACTCTAGATTCCTCCCAAGCAAAGAAAGCTGAAGCAAAACCAGCAAAGAAAACAAAGAAAGCTGAAGCAAAACCAGCAAAGAAAACAAAGAAAGCTGAAGCAAAACCAGCAAAGAAAACAAAGAAAGCTGAAGCAAAACCAGCAAAGAAAACAAAGAAAGCTGAAGCAAAACCAGCAAAGAAAACAAAGAAAGCTGAAGCAAAACCAGCAAAGAAAACAAAGAAAGCTGAAGCAAAACCAGCAAAGAAAACAAAGAAAGCTGAAGCAAAACCAGCAAAGAAAACAAAGAAAGCTGAAGCAAAACCAGCAAAGAAAGCTGAAGCAAAACCAGCAAAAGTAAAAAAATTAACTAAAAAAGAATTAGAAGAAATTAAAAGAATAGAAGAATTAACTCTTGAAGAAGAATTAGAAGAACAACTTTCAGATAAAGAAATTGAAAACTTTCAGATTGAGAAAGTTGACATGGAAAGACTTACCAACAAAGTTTGTGATATTTTAGCGGAACGTGAATCAGATGGAATGTTTCAAAGTGAATTATGGAAAAAACTTAAACTTACAAATCAGGTTGGTTCTCGTCTAGCATTAAAACTTGAACGAATGGGAACAATTACACGATCAAAACTTCTTGAAAAGGAACGTTGGACTTACAAATTAATTTTAAAGAAGACTCCAATTAGCACTCAATCAATTGTAAATGCACCTTGTTTGGTTTGTCCTGTTGAACAGAAATGTTCTCTTGACGGTGAAATCAGTCCAAGAAATTGTCAATTTATTGAAGACTGGGTAATTGCCGAACTGAAAAAACCTACGAAGTCCAAATGAAACTGTTAGATGCTCGTAAAGATTACTATCGAAAATTAGCACATGAACAAGGTTTTCGAAGTAGATCTGCTTTCAAACTTAAAGATCTAAACAAATCATATCGCCTAATTGGTCCAGGATTTAATGTTCTTGATTTAGGATGTGCTCCTGGTGGTTGGACTCAGATGGCTGTCAAATTGACAGGAAATCAAGGTAAGGTTATGGGAATTGATTTGGATTATGTTGAAGAGATTCCTGGTGCATATCTAATTAGAGAAAATATTGAAGATGAACATGTGATTGATGAGATAATGTCCTATTTTGGACGTAAAGTGAATGCTGTAATTTGTGATCTTTCTCCCAAAGTTAGTGGGAATTGGTCAGTTGATCATGCTAAACAAATCTCTTTGAATTATGATTGTACCAAAATTATGGATAAAGTTTTAGCAAACAAAGGAAATGCTGTTTTCAAAATTTTTGATGGTGAACACTCGATGGAATTCAGAGATTACGTAAAGAAAAAATTTGTCAGAATAAATCTTACAAAACCTAAAGCTAGTAGAAAACAAAGTAGTGAATTATACTGTGTTTGTCTGGGTTTTATTGGATAGTCTGAAATATTTTCATTATTTCATTTATTTTTGCGTCTGTCCTAAATCCTGTAGGACTAAATGATGTAACACTTGCTATGAAATTATTTTTTTGCAAATTTGATATTGCATTTTCTAATTTTGGAGGAGATGATTTCATTTTTGATGCAATCTCATCTAATGTAAAATATGTTCCTGGCATTTTTGATTCTTCAAGACATTTGTGGAGAGTTTTTTCACAAACCTTGTCTACTTCAAAATTTTGAATTTCTAATAACATGTCTTGAATAAATTCTTTGTCGAAAATATTTCCAATCCATAAAGGTCCCGCAATACTGATTTTTAATCTACATAATTCACATTCTTGTTCTTGCTCTAATGTGATTTTTCTATGTCCACAATTTTTACAGTGTAGAATATACCCTATGTTTTCTTGTTGATCTGGTCTGTTTAGAACTTTAACATATGTTCTATAGTAATGCATGTTACTTTCTACAAACAAAGGAATCACTTGAACTCCTAGTCTTGCTGCTACCATTCTAAGGCAACCAAGAATTAATCTAATTGCAATTTCTTTTCCATATTCAGTTCTAACTGGAATTCCTCCATACTTTCTCTTACATGCTCCTTGAAAGAGTCCATTTAGCACTTGAAGATCTGTAGATGCTGTAGATAAAACCCCGCCATGCATGGTCGCTCTAATACCACAGTCAAAAAATGCTGCAGGAGATCCAAACGGGTCTATATCTACAATCGAGCCTCTTTCTCCTTTTTTTGAATGATCACTCAAAAACCTACAAACCTCTTTTTCAGAAAATTCAATATTTTTTATATTGTTCAATTTGGCTGAATATTCAGCAATTTTTAGAGCTGATGGATTTAGATCATTGATTACTATATTTTCAACTTTTAGCTCATTTGCAACTCGTAATCCTCTTGCACCCATTCCTGATAATCCTTCCAAGAAAATCTTTGGACCTTGAAAATTTTTTAGAAATGCAGCATATGCAATTACTGAAAAATCTCTATTCAATTTCGCCTTTGGATTGAAAAACACTGGTTTTTTTGGTGGAACTTTTTCTGTAATTGATTTTTTTGGGACAAGCAGTTTTGTTTTACCCTCTACAATTTCTTGAAAAGATTCATTTGGAATTTCCAATTATTTTCTGCTTTTCTAAGTCTCTAACGGTTTAATACTTGTGCTTTAAGATAAAATTCGTGCAAATTTGTGGTATTGATGATGCTGGACGTGGTTCTATGTTGGGGCCATTAGTTATAGCTGGTGTTTCTTTGGATAAAAGAAAATTAAGAAAACTGTCCTCACTAGGAGTAAGGGATTCAAAAAAACTTTCCCCCAAATTACGTGAACATCTCTACAAAAAAATTATTGAAATTGTTGATGATTATTATATTGTAAAAATTCCCCCAAGATCCATTGATGCAAGTGTTAAGAAACATTATCTAAATAATTTGGAGGCAAAATATATGGCAAAAGTAGTTTCAAAACTAAATGCTGATACATCATATGTTGATTCATGTGATGTCAATCCAAGAAGATTTGGAAAAGAAATCTCTAAACTATCTAACAATCATAAAATTAAATCATATCATCATGCAGATAGTAGATTTGTGGTAGTTTCTGCTGCATCTATTCTTGCAAAAGTAGCAAGAGACAGAACAATTACAAAGTTAAGAAAAAACCATGATTTGGGAAGTGGATATCCTTCAGATTCAGTAAGTGTGAAATTTGTGACTAAACATTACAAAAAAAATCATGATATGCCCAGTTTTGTGCGTAAAAGTTGGAAGCCTATTCTAAAAATCTTAGATAATAATTAGTCTCTATATTTTGCAATTACCATTGCATGATCTTTGTCATATGGATGTAAATCCATTGACTGTAAAATGTCAAAATCTGTTTTTAGTTTCTCTATTTCTTGTTCTATGATCTTTTTTGGAGATTTTGTAACGTCTATACTTCGTGTCTTAATTACTAAAAAGAAATATCCTCCTTTTTTTAGAAACAAATGACAATTATCTATTGCAATTTTTGTTTGATCAGGTTGAGCAATATCTGCATAGACGACATCAACTTTTCCAAATACAGAAAAGTATTCTTTAGGTTTTCTAGCATCTTGAAGAATTGGAATAATATTTGCTCTAAGTGATGCAACCCTGTCTAAAAAATCTCTTGCAACTCTGCTTGCATGCTCAACACTAAAAACTATTCCACTTGGACCAACAATATCTGAAATATGACTTACAGTTGTTCCAGTTGATGCTCCAAGATAAAGAACTTTGGTTTTATTTTCAAAAGGAAATTCCTCAAGTTCATTCATTATAGATGCTGCTAATTTACTTCTAAATGGGTCCCATAATCTATACTCGATTCCTTTTTTGATAATTAGTTTTTCTTTGTATACTTGATTTCCAGGAACCAAATTTTCAGTAGCTAGTTTTTTTTCGCCTTCTGATTTAATCCAAAAAAATGATTGATTACCTTCTTCCAAATTTCTTTCTCTTTTTTGAACCTCTGTCTTCTCTTCTTCCACCTCTATCGTCTCTAGAATATCTTGAACCTCTGTCTTCTCTTCTTCCACCTCTATCATCACGTCTTCTGGAATCCCCTCTAGAATATCTTGAACCTCTGTCTTCTCTTCTTCCACCTCTATCATCACGTCTAAACAATTCAGGTTTTCTGGTATCTTTTTCAGTTGGATTTTCATATTTCTTGCCTATTTCATCAACTCTGATGTTGAGTTTTTCAAGCAAAGTCTCGTTTAATCCCTCTCCATAGACGTCAACTCTTGCAGCAATGACTGCCTTTGCAGCAACTGCACGTGCAATTTTTCCTCTTTGCCATCTTGGAGCAGAATGAACCATTGCATGTTGGAATAACAGTCCATGCTTTGGTGGTTGAGAACCTGTCTTTAATGATCTAAACAATGCTTTTTCAGCTCCTAAAACTTGTATTGTACTAGCAGGAAGTGATGCTAATCTTTTGAGACTTCCAGCTCTTCCTAAAATTCTTGCACCAACTGCACTACCAAGTATTGCTGAAAGATTTGGTGCAATTGATACCATTTCAGATTCTACATGTTCTTCAAGTTTTTTACGCAAATCGTGAAAATCTAAAATTTGTTTTGCAATTGATTGCACTATTGCCAAATTAACATCAGAGATATCACCACCTCTACTTTTTGATGAAATTAAAGATAACATTTCTACTTTTGTCTCTGGAAAACCTGCATCCTCAAAAACTTGTTTTGTTAATGATTCACGTTTTCCAGCCATTACAATTTGTGCATATCCGTTAATGCTGTCAATAATGTTATCTAATTCTGGAAAATGTAATCCGTACCATTCTCTAAGTCTTGAACTTAATGCATTTGCTATCTTGTCAATTTCATCTAGTGAATTAATTGCTTGAATAATATGAAGATCTGGACTTTGTGATACTTCGGTAACTATTGATGATGATAATCCTAAAGCAAATTCTCTGAGTTTTCCTAAAGTATCTTGAAGATTGGATGCAAAACCCGAATCAACAATTATCTGTGGTTTTGTTGTTTGTATCTTTTCTAACTCTGAGGTATCCATGATTTGACAGTCAATGGAATATTTTTTTAAAATCCCAAGTAATGATTCATCACTAACAGTGACCACTCTCTGAATTGAAGATAAATAATTTATGAGCTCATTTAGTTTTGCTTCTTTGTTTTTCACTGAAAGATACTCTTTAACTGGATTTGAGAAAGAAAATGCTTTTTCAAGTTTTTCGTCATTGAAAACAGAGATTCCCAATTCTGTTAAAATCACAGAATACATGAATAGTTCAGTCTAAATCACCTTTAAAAAAGGTACCAGAATTATGAATCAACTGTTATATTCGAAACTAGGTTCATTAATCAAAGTGGAACCTCATCTTGCAACCTCGATAGGTCAAATTCGATTAGATAGACCTGTAATGTTGGCATCAGGAATACTGGGAATCTCATTGGATGTATTTAATCGTCTATATCGCTCTGGAGCAGGAGCTGTAGTGACAAAATCTCTTAGTAAGGAACCTTGGGAAGGTTATCCAAATCCAACTATCTTTAGTGTAAAAGGTGACGGTTGGATTAATGCTGTAGGTCTATCAAATCCTGGAGCCCCAAATTTTGCTAAAATAATTGAATCTAATCAAAATGTTCCAATAATAGTAAGTTTGGTGGGTTCTATTCCTGAAGACTTTGAAATGATGATAAAAGAATTTGAAAACTGCAAAGTTACAGCATATGAATTGAATCTATCGTGTCCTCATGTAGCTAAAGTTGGTTTAGAAGTAGGTGATGATCCAGAACTGGTAAAAAAAATTGTAACTACCGTCAAAAATTCAACTGATGTTCCAGTAATTGCCAAAGTTGGTTTGGGTACAACTCACTATCTAAATACTGTAAGCACTGCAATTGATTCCGGAATTGATGCTATCACCGCAATCAATACTGTTAGAGCAATGGCAATAAATGTTGAAACAAAACGTCCAATTCTAAGCAATAAATTTGGTGGATTGTCTGGTACTCCAATCAAACCAATTGCATTAAGATGTGTTTATGAAATTTCTTCAAAATATGACATTCCGATAATTGGATGCGGTGGTATATCCACTTGGGAAGATGCAGTTGAGTTTTTCTTGGCAGGAGCTTCTGCAATACAAATTGGTAGTGCAATTGGTGATAATTGGGTTGATGTTTTTAGTGATATCAATAACGGAATAATTTCCTACATGAAAAGAAATGGTTTTTCAAAAATAGCGGATATGGTGGGTATTGCAAAGAAATCATAACCATCCAACAATTGTAACAATTGAAAAAGTAATTGATGAAACTCCAACTGTTAGAACTTTAGTTTTTTCAGATGAAGTAATGTCAAATGTTCTTCCTGGACAATTTGCAATGGTTTGGATTCCTGGAGTAAATGAATTACCAATGAGTGTAATGATTTCCAAAGAACCTGGAAAGGCTGCATTCACTGTAAGAAAACACGGACCTGCTTCTACTGGTTTATTCAATGTAAAAGTTGGAGGGCAAATTGGAGTTCGAGGTCCATATGGAAACTCTTTTGATATCAAAGAAGGAAAACTCTTGCTAGTTGGTGGTGGAACTGGCCTTGTTCCTATGATGAGATTACTTACTTTTGTAAAACCTACAGATGATGTTACTGTTCTAATTGGTGCCAAATCAAAAGACGAAGTCTTCTTTGAAGATTTGGCCAACAGTCTTTTGGAAAACAATACTCATCAAGTAATTATTTCCACTGATGACGGAAGTTACGGCGAAGAAGGATTTGTAACTGATTTGGTAGAAAAACTTGTCAATGAAACCCGCTTTGATGCTGTGTATGTTTGTGGTCCTGAGATTATGATGCATAAAACAGTCCAATCAGCACATTCAAGGGGCATATTTGTTCAAGCCAGTCTCGAGCGAATGATGAAATGTGGAGTTGGAATTTGCGGTAGTTGTTGTGTTGGCGAGGATCTTGTTTGCAGGGATGGAACAATATTTGATGGAGAACATCTTTCCTCAAACAAGGAATTTGGATATTTTTACAGAAACAAGGCTGGAATTTTAGAAAACTACCAAGTTTAACCAGCAAGGTTTAAACTAAATCATAAAATTAATTTCGTGAAGGTAATGGGAACTCCAAAGATTGTTTTAACTGCTGATCGTACTCTGATGTCTCCATATAGGGGATTATCTCTGGCAACCTTTTTTGGATGTGCACCAGCTCTTGACCCTCATAGAAAAAAAAGTAGTTTTTGGTACAAAATTCTTGGAAATCAAGTTACTCCAAAAATTTTATTTGATTTTATTTGTAACTATATTCCTCATACAAATGGTGTTGCAAATTATGCACCATATGGATTAAGAAAATTAGAAGCTGGTTTACTACGAGATGGATTTAGCAGACAAGATGTTGTTGTTGCCCATCCTGATCATATTGAGCAATTCATTGGACCTGAAACAGAAGTTGTTGGAACATATGAAATGGATCCTCTTGGAATGGGTCCAGTAACTATGACGTTTACTTATGGCAGAAAACAAATCTCTTATGATGAATTTTACAATACTGAATTACATCGTAGAATTAAAGCTGCAAAAGCAAAAACTGGAAGTAAAGCCAAAGTAATTTCTGGAGCATCTGGAACATGGCAGTATAACTATGATCCAGAAAAAATTGAAGAATTTGGTATCTATGCTATACTAGAGGGAGAACTTGGTGGAATTGCACCAGAAATTGATGGGCACGCTGGAAGATTCTTCAACTATTTGATTAACGGTGACTTTGAAAATATGGATCCTTTCAGAAAGAGAAGTGACTTTAAAGTAAACATTAAAGAATTTGAAAGAAACGGCAAAAGAATTCATGGGCGATTTGTCAATTTCTGGGATAGACCTGACATGGATGAAATTCCTGATATTGTTGAACCAAGTATGCATGGAATGGTTGAAGTAATGCGTGGATGTGGACGAGGCTGTAAATTCTGTGATGTTACATTAAGATCATTGAGATACTATCCACCAGAAAAAGTTGTAAAAGAAATTGAGGTGAATATGAAAAAAGGTGGTGCTAAATCTGCATGGATTCATAGTGATGATATTTTTGTTTATGGAATGGATCCAAGAACTGCAAAGGGAATGGAACCAAACCGAGAAGCACTTGAAGAATTATTCTCTGCAATCATGTCTACTGGTGTAGAGCACACAAATCCAACACATGGAACATTGGCAGGAGCAATAGCTGATGAAAAACTTCTTCCAAATCTATCTAAAATCATCAAAGCAGGTCCAGATAATTTGATTGGTGTGCAAGTTGGATTTGAAACTGGAAGTTTGAGATTAATTGAGAAGTATGCAGATAGAAAACTTGCACCTTATCGCCCAGAAGAATGGCATTGGGTTGTAAAAGAAGGTGTAAAGACGATGAACGAAAACTATTGGATTCCAGCATTTACACTTATCATGGGTCTTGATAATGATGAAACTCCTGAAGATTCATGGGAATCTATTCGTTTAATCAACGAATTAGAACGTGAACAACCAAATGCAATGTTTACTGCTACTGCACTAACATTTGTTCCAATTGGATTACTAGAACAATCTGATTTCTTTAACATTGGAAATGAGATGACTCCAGCACAACTAGGGGTTTTATACAAAACATGGCAACACAACTTCAAATATGGTATTCAAAAATTTATGACCAAAACTGGTGCAAAAGGTCCTGGAAGATTATTCTTCAATGCACTTGCAAGATCTCTTGGTGGTATTCCACTTAGTGCAATGGAGAAATATGCACGTAGGAAGAGTAAGGAACACGAACGAGTTATTGAAGTTATTAAAGCAAAATACTGGTAGTCATACAAATACATAAATTTACTAGTTTGCATTTATTGTCATGGCAACACACGGTTCTATTACCAAAGCAGGTAAAGTAAGAGGACAAACTCCAAAAATAGAAGGAAGAAAAATTGTAGGCGACAGCTCTAGTGTTGCAAACAAAGGTAATTTCAAAAAACGATTTGCTCTTGGTCGATATCCTGGACAAAACAAACCAGGCCAAAGACGAAAGAGACGATAGTCTATTTTTACTAAAATTTTATCATCTCACGATCAATCAATTAAACACGTCTGTTCAATCTTCGGGACATTTCCACCTGCTGTTCGATTAGGGACATGGAAAATCACAATTTCGATATTATGGGCATTTTACCAGTGTTTGATTCGGGACATGGGAAATTTGAATGATGGGCAAAATTGCAAATTATTCATGAATTTTACAGAATTTTGGAGAAAGTCTGCATTCCTTGAATTTGTAGCAGTTAGAGTACGTAAAGTTAGTACAAGCTGAGTGTAACTTAATAGGTATAATTTATCAAATAAATTGATGACCTTTTTTATTTTTTTCTAATTATGGCATTTGCTCAGATAGAAGGAGATGTTGTTTGTGATCCTGAAGTGGATTGTTTAGAGAATGTCCCAAGTTTTTCAATTGATGGCATTTCTTTTACTGAATTACATGTTGTTATTTTTCCAATTTTATTTCTTGTAATTACAATAACCATAATTATTATAATATGGAAGAAATATAAAAAAAGTAATGTTTGATCGAAACGATATTGACTATCGTAGAATTGTAATAGCCTTTGGAATTGCAGTATTTTTTTATGGTTGAAATATCATATTTAACGAATTTTTTTATGAAAGGATAATCTCTTTTTTTATCTTTTTACCAAAAATATTTGCTTAAACAGAATGTAGGATCTATTTTAAATAGCGAATTATTTTATAATAATGTGATGGCTAAAATTCATTCATTAGGAGATATGGGGTTTCAGTATTATTATTCAATTAGTCAATTAAAACCCAAACTTAAAGGACACATTATATCCGTGAAAATGAATTTTCAAAAACCTGATGGTCTTCAATTTATCAAAGAAGCTAAATTAAATGATGAAGATTTCATTATTTATATCAATAAAAAAAGTGATGGTGAATCAATATTAAATCAAAGAGGTGATTGGGAATTTTGGCCTACAATTGAAACAGATTTGGAGATATTTTCATGTCCGAAACATGAATCTTTTTGGGTAACATAATTTTCTATTTTTTGCATTATTGTGATAAAATGTAAATATTTGATAATTTAATAGCCACTTTTGCTATATATTAATTAAATCTAATGAAATTCATTACATATTAGACGAATTTATAAGCATTTTTGATAATTTTTAATCAATGGTTGTTGTTATTGATCCACAGATTGCTGGAATATCTGGAGATATGCTACTTTGCTCCTTGGTGGATTTAGGTGCTGACCAAAATAAGATAATTGATGGAATAAAACAATCAGAAAAATTTTTCTCAAACTCATCTATTAAAAAAATTGATTTTCAAAAAATTACTAAACATGGTATTCAATCTGTTCAATTAATTCTAGAAATCAAAGAAGATGTTCACGAAAGAAAAGGTTCAGAAATCAAACAGGCAATTGTTGATTCTATCCAATCTATTGGACTTTCAGAAGATGCAAAATCATTTTCAGAATCTTGTATTGATACACTTATTTCTTCTGAATCTGCAATTCATGGAATCCCTGCCGAGTCCGTTTACTTTCATGAGGCATCTAGTATTGACACTCTTGTGGATATTGTTGGCATTACAATTGCTTTAGAAGATTTAGGGCTATTTGATGAAAAAATTCTTTGTTTACCTATATCTGTTGGTGGAGGTAATGTAACTTTTTCACATGGGACCATGTCGAACCCAGCCAGTGCTATTCTTGAGATTTTTAAAAATTCAAATTTTATAATCAAAGGAAATACTGCAAATGAAGAACTCACCACTCCTACTGGGGCTTGTATTTTAGTAAATCTAGCAAATAATGCTGTAGAATATTATCCTTCCATGAAAATTGATTCAATTGGTTATGGTGCTGGACAAAAAAATTTTGAAACTTTTTCAAATGTTTTAAAAATTGTTAGAGGTGCGGAAAATAATTTTAATATTGATTCCGTAAAAATCCTTGAAACAAATGTGGATGATGTTTCAGGAGAAATTCTGGGAAATCTAATTGAAAAAATTATGGAAAAAGGTGCAAAAGACGTTTCAATTTATCATGGAATTACCAAGAAAGGAAGACCCACAAATCTTGTATCTGTAATTTGTAGTGATGAAAATGTTGAAGAAATAGTTGATACCCTAGTACTTGAAACTGGTACCTTAGGAATTCGAATTTCTGAGTCTAATAGATTTACTGTTCCTAGAACAATTCATACTGTTTCTCTAACTTTGAATGGAAAATCTTTTCAGGTAAATTACAAAAAATCCTCCTTTAAAGGAAAAACTGATTTTAAAATTGAATTTGATGACTTGAAAAATGTATCTAATACAATTGACAAATCAATTAAGGAGACCGAGTCATTATTAAGAAAAGAGATTGAGAAATTAGAGGATTAATGATGACAAAGCTGGATGAATTAGTTAATTGGTTTGAATCCAAAAACAAGGTAATGGTTGCACTTTCCGGTGGTGTTGATAGTGCACTTGTTGCATATGCTGCTTTTCAAAAACTAGGAAATTCAGCAATTGCAGTAACTGCTGATTACAAAACTTTGTCTGAGGAAGAACTTCATTCTGCCAAGCAAATATGCAGTGAGATAGGAATGAGACAACTCTTTTTGGACTATAATGAACTTGAAAATGAAGAATTTGTAAAAAATGATTCAAATCGATGTTTTCATTGTAGAATGGAATTAGGAGTTCATTTGATTGCATTGGCCAAGGAACATGATGTTTCAGTAATAGTTGATGGTACTAATCTGGATGATTTAGGTGATTATAGACCTGGAATTGAAGCTTTAAAACAAAATGGCATTCGGAGCCCACTTGTAGAAACAAACTTTTCAAAATCAGAAATTAGAGAAGCTGCAAAATTTGTAGGATTATCTGTTTATGACAAACCATCAAACTCTTGTTTGGCTTCCAGAATACCTTGGGGGCAAAGAGTAACAGCTGAGACATTAACTAGAATTGAATTTGGAGAAACAATTGTTAAACAACTTACAAATGTAAAACAAGTTAGAGTTCGAGATCTTAACGGTTGTGCAAAAATTGAAGTTGACAAAGTAATGATATCTTCATTTACTGATGTTATTCTGAATAAAATCACTGAAAAACTAAAGATGATTGGATTTTCTGCAGTTGAAATTGATCAGGATGGATATAAACCGGGAAAAATTAATGTGATTGCAGATTGATCTATCTGGATAATGCAGCATCAACTCAGATTCATGAGGATGTTTTGAATTCAATGCTACCATATCTGAAAGAGCAATATGGAAATCCATCATCTCTACATCGTTATGGTAGATTAGCTCACAAAGCAATTGAAAAATCCAGAAAACAAATTGCATCTTTAATCAATGCAGAACCATCTGAAATTTTACTCACATCTGGTGGTACTGAATCAAACAATACTGCCTTACAAGGAATAGCCATGAAAAATACCTCTGGGCAAATCATAACCTCCTTAATTGAACATGATGCAATTTTAGAACCATGTAAAAAATTAGAACAGAATGGATTTGATGTAGATTATTTACCCGTAAACAAGTTTGGAATGGTTGATTCGTCTGTTTTGAAAAGCCATATTTCTGATAAAACTAGTCTTGTCTCTATTATGTTTGGAAATAACGAGGTAGGTACTATACAAGCAATCTCTGAACTATCCAAAATATGTAATGAAAATAACATTCTATTTCATACTGATGCTGTACAAGCAGTTGGCAAAGTTCCTCTAGATGTTAAAAAATTAGGAATAGATTTACTATCTATTTCTTCTCACAAGCTATATGGTCCCAAGGGAATAGGTGCATTATATATTAAAAATGGTATAGATATTGATCCTGTAATTCTGGGTGGAGGACAAGAGCATGGATTACGTTCTGGAACTGAAAATGTTGCAAGCATTGTAGGATTTGGAAAGGCATGTGAAATGGCACAAAATAATCTAAATGAAAATATCTCTCAAATAAAAAAACTTAGAGACAATCTAGTTGAAAAAGTACTAAATGAAATTCCTGAAGTGATTTTAAATGGCCATCCTCAATTCCGTTTACCAAATAATGCCCATTTTACATTTCTTGGTGTAAATGGTGAGGATCTTATAATCAAACTTGATGAGTATGGAATTGCGGCATCTACAGGTTCTGCATGTTCTGTAAATACACAAAAAGCTTCCCATGTTTTACAAGCAATGGGATTTTCACTTGAACAAATTACTGGTTCTCTGCGATTGACAATAGGAATTTTTAATGACCAAAAAGAAATCGATCAAACAGTTGATATTCTCAAAAAAATAGTTCAAGAACTTCGTGCAGTTTCCCCATTCAAAGAAAAATATTCTTTTGTTTCAAAAAACTAAATATTAGTTTGGAATTTGTTTCTAGATGCTACAATAACTGCCATTATGCCAACAATTAGGATTATCATTACAATAGTGCCAAATTCAGGAACAACATAAGTTCCAATAATTTCAATATCTGAATCCCCTTCTTCAAAATTAATTGTTATCACTCTAGACTTTTGGTGTACTAGAGATTCTTTATAGGCAACTTCTATTCCATCTATCAGAATAATAAAAGCAACATCTTTACCATCCTGTTTCTCAGCTCCTATGAACTCTCTAGGCAAATCTAATGTGATGGTTCCCTCGTCTGTTGCATCAATTTGTACTATTATTGCAAAAGTATCTGAATCTACTATCATATCCTTAACTGTACCTCCTTTGATGGTATACTCTACATCAAATGTTCCAAAACTCCCTGCATCTACGTCAAAATGACTTGTGGTTTCAATTGACTCTGATTCAGGAGTATAATTAAATGCAGTTTCTATTATTTCATCTTGATAGGATGCTCTGACTATGTATTCTCCACCGGTTTTCCATAACGCGCCTTCTGCAAGAACTGTTTCTGTGAAGCTGCCATCTTGTGCTACTTGTAATTGTGCAATATGTGCGTATGCTGCATCATGAATAATTTGTATTAGTACTGGGGTTTTACCAATTACTGTATCTACACTACCTGATATTACAATAGTATCTCCTTCATCATAATGATTATCATCTGTTTGAATAGAAAGTAAAGATCCTTGAGCAAAAGCAGTTACAGTTGAAATAAAAAATAAAACTATGATGCCATAAATTATTCTGGTTTCCACAAGTTTTCAAATGCCCATTTGTATATTTCTTTTACTATCAAGAATGAAAAAATGAAAAAAGAGTTGTGATTTTAGTATCTTGGTATGATGCTAAGTCTTGACTTTGCAGATATTGCAATGATTGAGATAATTGCTACTGCTAGAATCATAGCTGCAATTGTGCCAAACTCTGGAATCACAAAGGTACCAATAATTTCAATTTGTTCAGTGCCTGCTGGGAACATGACTGTTACTTTGTTTCCATCAATTTCAACATCATCCCATTCTTCTCCGTCAACTAGTATCATGAAGATACCATCTATGACTGTAGTTTCTGGGTTTATTGTTAGTGTTCCATCATCTTCAGCGTTGATGTTAATGACAATTGACTTATTATTAGTATTGAGCATTCCGCCAACTACAATTGCACCTGAAATACTGTATGGTATACATTGATCACCTGCAGTTATATCATCAGCTCCACATTCTACTGGTGCTTCTGTTGTAGGTGTTGAGTAGTTTGGTGTCCATGCAACTCCACCAGTTAGTTCAACTTTTGCGCTGTTACTTTTTTCAGCACTACCATAGTTTACTTTAATGATGTAGGTACCATCATATTTCCACATTGCACCTGCTGTGCTTATTGTTGTCTCAAAACTTCCATCTTCTGCTACTGTGAGTTGATCAACTGTAACAAGGGAGTTTAATGGACTCACAACAGTTACTGTAATTGGAAATACAGATACATTTGCTACTTGACCTGTTACCATAATCATGTCATTGTGACCATAATCTGTTTTATCTGTCCAAACAGATACTGGAATAGCTTTAAGTAATATCTCATTTGCTATTACTCTTGCATCTTCCATGGAACATCCTACACATGCTTCTGGAAGATCTCCTGCAGCATATGCTGATGACATGGTTAAAGTACCGACTGTAGTCAAAACAGCTAGTAGCGCGAACGACGTACGGTTGTTCATCTTGTTGCGATTTACACCTATCTCTATTTATGTATATTTAAAAAGAGAAAAAAGTTGTGATTCTAGTATCTTGGTATGATGCTAAGTCTTGACTTTGCAGATATTGCAATTATTGAGATAATTGCTACTGCTAGAATCATGGCTGCAATTGTGCCAAATTCTGGGACTACAATGCCATCTTTGATATCTACTTCAGTTAAAGCAGTATATTTTGGATCGTCATATTGTTGTGCAGTTACAGTGTAAAAGCCATCTTGTTTCCATAATGGTCCTCCTGTAGTAATCACAAAAGTGAATTCTCCATCGAGCATTGGTGATACTTGAGCAACTGATACTACATTTTCATTTGGTGCAGTTACAGTCAATGTAATGTCTTGACTTACTCTGTCGGTCATTCCGATAATTGTGATCATATCTGATCCTATTTCAGCTTCTGCATAAATTTCAATTCCTGCATCTCTAGTAGTGACGTTTGGTACAATAATTCCTGTATCTAAATTAGATTCAGTTACAGAAGTTTTTTCAGTCATACCATCATTTACTTCAACAAGAACATGTAGTGTATACAATGAATTTTCATGTACTGCTTGCATTGCTTCAATTTCATAAAATCCATTTTCAGTCCATGTTGGACCCACTATGAAATTTACCATAAATTCCCCATTATCGTTTGGTGAAACTTGCCATACAGCCACTACATTATTTCCACTTGGGGATGTCACTTTAAATGTAACATCTGTAATGTCTGAAACTGTTTTACCTGTTACAGTAATGGTATCTGAATTTCTATCAGCCGTAGCTGTAATAGACATTCCTAGACTTTGAGCAAAAGCATCTTGCTGAATTGCGGCCACTGAAATTAATGACAGTGCCATAAGGGCTATTGCCATTGATGTTGTAGAACGTTTTAAATTCATCCTAATTCAATCCAGATATCTTTGGTATTTATGTATATTTAAAAAGAGAAAAAAGATGAAATTTAGTATCTTGGAATAATACTAAGTCTTGACTTTGCAGATATTGCAATTATTGAGATAATTGCTACTGCTAGAATCATGGCTGCAATTGTGCCAAATTCTGGGACTACATATGTGCCGATTATTTCGATCTCTTCAGCTCCTGCTAGGAATGCTATGGTGAGTATTCTTTCTGTTGATGTGGTTGTTTCATCAAAGTCTCTTTCCTCTGCATCAATCAAGACAAAGAAGTCATCATCTTCACCATCGTTTGTTGCATCTAACACAGATCTAGGAATTGTGAGGGTCAGTGAGCCGTCTTCTGTGGCTTCAATAGAAATGATCAGTGAATTTGAATCCACATTAGGTGTGATATTTAGCAGTTTTCCACCAGTAATCACATATCCTATCAAATCACTAGAACCTTCAACTGATACAGTTGTATCAGTTACTGTAGATCCATCGTCATCACTTGGAGGTTCTACTGTAGAGCCACCAAATTCAAACGTTGTTGTTGCTGAATTAGCACTGTTGTCTCCATATTGAACTGTAACTATGTATGCTCCATCAGCTTTCATCAATGCACCTCCTGCAGCTACACTGGTGCTGAATTTTTTATCTTCACCAACTGTGAGCTGATCAATGGAAACAAGGTTCCCATTTGGTGCTATCACTATGAGAGATAGGGGGTATCCTCCTAGAAGTTGAACGACTTCTCCTGTAATTAGGATTGTTTCACCTTCTGAATAGGATGCTTTGTCTGTAGTTACTACAACTGAGCTTTGTCCAAATGCTGGTGCCATACCAATACTTACAATCAAAATTGCAGATAAGGCAAACACCGATAGATGAGCTTTCATCAATTTTACGCCTAAATTTAGACTATTTAAGGTTGTGAAAAAATTTATTGACAAAAAAAGAAAAAACACTCTTTGTGACGAATTTCAGATTAGATATATATTAACCTGAACGTGAATTTTTGACAGTTTGTGTGTATTCTTTATTGTTTCATTTAATGTTCTATTTGGAGGTGTCGTAGATGGCAACTAAGAAAAATCAAGTTCTAGTGCCTGATCATATCTACGTACCAAAACATGAAATTATTCCCAAATCAGAAGGCGAAGAAATTTTAAAAAAATACAATTGCAACCCAACTGAATTACCATTAATCTTTGTAACTGATCCTGCAATTTTAGGACTTGGTGTAAAACCAGGTGATATAATTAAGATTACCAGAAAAAGTACAACCTCTGGTGTGAGTCTCTATTACAGATATGTGGTGGAAGTATAGATGGTACATTCTTCTAACAAACGTTGGCCGGTAATTCAAGATATCTTAAAACGTGAAGGTATTGCGCGTCAGCATCTTAACTCATTTGATGAATTTTTAGAACGAGGTCTTCAAAGTATTATCAACGAAGTTAGTCAAATAGACATTGAAAATGCTGAATATCCTTACAAGATTCAACTAGGTAAAGTCAAACTACAACAACCACGAATGATGGAACTTGACGGCTCTATTACTCATATCACACCGGCTGAAGCAAGACTGCGAAATGTTTCATACTCTGCACCTGTAATGATGGAAGCCAGTGTTGTAGAAGATGGAAAAATTTTAGAATCTAGATTTGTTCATATCGGCGATGTTCCAGTTATGGCAAAATCAAATGCATGCATCTTACATAATTTCTCTAATCAAAAATTAATTGAACACGGAGAAGATCCAAATGATCCTGGTGGTTACTTTATCATCAATGGTTCTGAGCGAGTCATTGTAGGATTAGAAGATCTTTCTTACAACAAAATTATTGTTGATAGAGAAACTGTAGGTGGAAATATTGTTTTCAAAGCTAAAGTTTATTCTTCAATTGTAGGTTATCGTGCAAAACTAGAACTTGTAATGAAAAACGATGGACTAATTGTTGCTAGAATTCCTGGGTCTCCAGTTGATATTCCAGTTGTCATATTGATGAGAGCACTTGGATTAGAATCTGATAGAGAAATTGCTGGAGTAGTTTCATTAGTAGATGATCTTCAAGATGAATTGGAAGGTTCATTTGAAAAAGCAGCTGACGTTGCAACATCAAAAGATGCAATTGTCTACATCAGTAAAAGAATTGCACCTGGAATGTTAGAAGAATTTCAGATAAAACGCGCAGAGACTTTACTGGATTGGGGATTGTTACCACACTTGGGCAAACATCCTGAAAATAGAAAAGAAAAAGCTCAATTCCTAGGTGAGGCAGCTTGTAAACTATTAGAATTAAAACTTGGATGGATTTTACCTGATGACAAAGATCACTATGGAAACAAAGTCATAAAATTTGCAGGACAAATGTTGGCAGATCTGTTTAGAACTGCATTTAGAAATCTTGTCAGAGACATGAAATATCAATTAGAAAGATCCGGCCAAAAACGCGGAATTAATGCAGTGGCTGCAGCAATTCGACCAGGAATTATTACTGATAAACTAAACAACGCTATTGCAACTGGAAACTGGGGACGTGGACGTGTTGGTGTTACTCAATTACTTGATAGAACCAATTATCTCTCAACAATTAGCCATCTTAGACGAATTCAATCTCCTCTTAGCAGAACTCAGCCAAATTTTCAGGCAAGAGACTTGCATGCAACCCACTTTGGAAGAATTTGCCCAAGTGAAACTCCAGAAGGCTCGAATTGTGGTTTGGTAAAAAACTTGGCACTATCTGGAATTATTTCAATTAATGTCCCTTCTGAAGAAATTGTGGAAAAACTTTATGATCTTGGAACAGTCCATTTCTTTGATGCAAAAGAGGATTTGAAAAAAGATGGAACTAGAATATTTGTTGATGGTCGTTTAATTGGATATTATAAAGATGGTGGGCAACTAGCTGAATCACTTAGGGACCTTAGACGAAACTCAAAGATTCATCCTCATGTTGGAGTTTCATTTCACAAGTCTGACATTGAGGGTTCAACAAGAAGACTTTATGTAAATTGTAATGCTGGACGTGTCTTACGACCATTAATTATTATCAAAGATAACAAATCACTGCTAACACAAGAACTATTGGATAAAATTTCAAAGAAATTGCTTTCTTGGAATGATCTTTTGAGAATGGGTGTCTTGGAAATGATTGATGCAAATGAAGAAGAAAATTGTTATGTTACTTTAGATGACAAAGACACAAAAAAGCATACTCACCTTGAAGTATTCCCACCAGCAATTCTAGGTGCAGGTGCTTCAATTATTCCATATCCTGAACACAACCAGTCTCCAAGAAATACATACGAATCTGCAATGGCAAAACAAAGCTTGGGATTTTCTACACCAATGATGAATACTAGTACCTATGTTAGACAACACTTTATGCTATATCCACAAGTCCCAATTGTTAACACTAAAGCAATGAAACTTTTAGGATTAGAAGATAGACCAGCAGGTCAAAATTGTATTGTTGCAGTTCTACCCTTTGATGGTTATAACATTGAAGATGCCATTGTACTTAGTAAAGCATCAGTTGATAGAGGATTAGGAAGAAGTTTCTTCTTTAGAATTTATGATGCTGAAGCAAAACAATATCCGGGTGGAATGCGTGATAACTTTGAGATTCCTAATGCTGAAGATAACATACGAGGTTACAAAGGCGAGCGCGCATACCGATTACTAGAAGAAGATGGAGTTGTTGCATCTGAATCTCCAATTAAAGGAGGAGATATTTTAATTGGTAAAACTAGTCCTCCACGATTTATGGAAGAATACCGAGAGTTTGAATCAACTGGTCCCTACAGACGAGATACATCTATTGGTGTAAGACCATCTGAAACTGGAGTTGTAGATACTGTTGTTATGACTCAATCAAACGAAGGTGGGAAAATGTACAAAATTAGAGCAAGAGATATGAGAGTTCCAGAGATTGGTGACAAGTTTGCATCAAGACATGGACAAAAGGGTATACTTGGAATTTTAGCTAAAGCAGAAGATTTACCATACACTGCAACAGGAATGTCTCCTGATGTTTTGATTAATCCTCATGCATTCCCATCAAGAATGACAGTTGGAATGATGATGGAATCAATTTGTGGAAAAGCTGCAGCATTTCGTGGAAAACGATTTGATGGTTCTGCATTTGTAGGAGAAAAAATGGATGAAGTTAAAGAAGTAATGGATGCACATAATTTCAAATATTCTGGTAAGGAAATAATGTATGACGGAAGAACTGGAAAATCATTTCCAGTTGACGTCTTTATTGGAGTTGTATATTATCAAAAACTTCATCACATGGTTGCAGATAAAATACATGCCAGAGCACGTGGACAAGTTCAGATGTTAACTAAACAACCAACAGAAGGAAGAGCAAGAGGTGGTGGATTGAGATTTGGTGAAATGGAACGAGACTGTTTGATTGCTTATGGTGCTTCAATGATCTTAAAAGATAGATTGCTTGATGAATCTGATAAATCTGATATCTTTGTTTGTGAACGATGTGGTTTGGTAGCATATCATGATGTTAAACAAAGAAAATATGTCTGCAGAGTTTGTGGAGATAAAGCCAAAGTATCATCTGTATCAGTAGCATATGCATTCAAACTACTCTTACAAGAGATGCAGAGTCTTAACATTGCACCACGATTATTAATCAAGGAGAAGGTCTAATGTCTGTTCAAGCAATAAAAGCAATTGATGGAATTAAATTCTCAGTATGGTCTCCAACTGAAATTAGAAAATATTCTGTTGCTGAAATTACTGCTCCTGAAACATATGATGAAGATGGAATGGCAGTTCAAGGAGGTCTTATGGATGGCAGACTTGGTACTCTTGAGCCTGGACAAAAATGTCTAACATGTGGAAACACTGCAGCAAGGTGTCCTGGACACTTTGGACATCTTGAACTTGCAGAACCTGTCTTACATATTGCATTCATTGATAATATCTACAAACTGTTACAATCAACATGTCGTTCTTGTGCAAGACTCAAAGTTCCTCAAGAAGATTTAGACATATTCCAAAAAATTAAAACCAAACATGCTGCTTATACTGTAATTTCTCAAAAACGTATTCCAGAACAAATCATAGAGAAAGCAAAAAAAGCAAAAGAATGTCCTCATTGTGGAAAAACGCAATACGAGTTAATCTTTACAAAGCCAACTATCTTTGTAGAGAAAACAGAAATTGGTGAACATAGATTACTTCCAATTACCATTAGAGAAAGATTTTCACAAATAATTGATGAAGATTTAACATTATTATCATATGATCCTGTCACTGCTAGACCTGAATGGTTTATTCTTCAAGCATTTCCTGTTCCACCCGTAACTGTTAGACCATCAATCATTCTTGAAACAGGAATAAGATCCGAAGACGATTTAACCCACAAAATGGTTGATATCATCAGAGTTAATCAAAGACTAAAAGAAAGTAAAGATGCCGGAACCCCACCACTAATTGTTCAAGACTTGGTTGACTTGTTACAGTATCACACTACAACATATTTTGATAACGAAGTTTCTGGAATTCCACAAGCTCATCATCGCTCTGGACGTCCTCTCAAAACACTAACTCAAAGACTAAAAGGAAAAGAAGGAAGATTTAGAGGCTCATTATCTGGAAAGAGAGTTGACTTTTCAAGCCGAACTGTTATCTCTCCAGATCCTAATTTGGATTTGTCTGAAGTTGGAGTTCCTACTGCCGTTGCCATGAAACTAACTATTCCTGAAATTGTTACAGAATGGAACATTGAGAGAATGAGAAAACTTGTGATTAATGGACCTGAAACTTTCCCAGGGGTAAACTATATCGTTAGACCTGATGGTGTAAAGATTAGGTTAGATTTTGTAGAAGACCGTTCTATAATTGCTGAAACACTTGAGAATGGATATTTAATTGAAAGACATCTTGACGATGGTGATATTGTGATGTTTAACAGACAACCATCACTCCATCAAATGTCTATTATGGCTCACTATGTTAAAGTACTTCCAGGTAAAACTTTCAGATTACATCCTTCTGTATGTCCTCCATACAATGCAGACTTTGATGGTGATGAGATGAACCTTCATGTTCCTCAAAGTGAAGAAGCAAGAGCAGAAGCAATTCTTTTGATGAGGGTTCAGGATCAATTAATCTCTCCAAGATATGGTGGTCCAATTATTGGTGCACTAAGAGACTTTGTTACTGGTGCATATCTTCTCACTAAAGATGATACAACATTGTCTACCCAAGAATTTTCAAACCTTGCAATGCTTGGTAACTATACTGGTCAACTTCCTAAACCTGCTACTAAAACAAAAGATGGACTCGCATATACTGGAAAACAACTATTTTCATTATTCCTTCCCAAAGACTTCAACTATGTTCTCACATCAAAATGGTCAAAGGGAACAGGAGGAAAACCAAAAGATGTTGTAATTAAAAATGGTGAATTAATCAGTGGTGTAATTGATAAAACATCCATTGGTGCAGAAGAACCAGAAAGTGTGTTACATAGAATTGTAAAAGACTATGGAAATGAAGTTGGAAAAAATTTCCTTAACTCTATTCTGATTATGGTTAAACAATTCATCACACATTATGGTTTTAGCTATGGTTTTGGTGATCTTGAAGTTCCAGAAAAAAATAGACAACAAATTCTAGATGATATTAAATCAACTTATGATATAGTTTCTGACTTGACTCGTCAATATGAAAAAGGAACTCTAAAACTCACAAGAGGTATGAGACCTGAAGAGGCCTTAGAGGCATACATTGTAAATGAACTAGGTAAAGCAAGAGACAAAGCAGGATCTACTGCAAATGATTCTCTTGATGATAGCAATGCTGGAAAAATTATGGCTACCACTGGTGCAAGAGGTTCATCCCTAAATGTGGGTCAGATGGCAGGTGCCTTGGGTCAACAATCAAGAAGGGGAGATAGAATGAATGATGGTTACCATAATCGAGCATTGACACATTATGTAGAAAATGACCCCAATCCTGATGCACATGGATTTGTGAAATCCAATTATAGGGAAGGTCTCTCTACATTAGAATTCTTTTTCCATGCAATGGGTGGTCGTGAAGGACTTGTAGACACTGCAGTTAGAACACAACAAAGTGGTTACATGCAACGTAGACTAATTAACGCATTAGAACACATTAGACTAGAATATGATGGGACAGTACGAGATCCACACGGTCACATTGTTCAATTCCTTTATGGTGAAGATGGAATCGATGTAGCAAAAAGTGATCATGGTGAAGCATTTAACGTTGAGAGACTAGCTGAATCTCAAACCCTTATTGATTCTGGAAAGAAAGCCACAAAAGATGAAATTGATACTCTTACTAAGAAATATACAAAGACGTTTAATCCAAGATTAACTTCACTCGTAATTGACACCTTACAGAAATCTGGCATGAGTAAAGACGGTGTAGAAACTGTATGTAAGAAAGGACTTTTACTTTACAATAAAGCGCAAGTAGAACCTGGACAAGCAGTAGGAATTGTCACTGCTCAATCAATTGGTGAACCTGGTACTCAGATGACTTTGAGAACTTTCCACTTTGCAGGAATTAAAGAAAGAAATGTCACATTGGGTCTTCCAAGACTAATTGAATTAGTTGATGCAAGAAAGAAACCTGTCACTCCAACTATGGATATTTACCTTGATGCTGAATCAAAGAAATCCCGAGAAAAAGCAATCGAGGTTGCAAGAAATGTATTACAAACTAAAGTAAGTGCATTAATTGCTGATACTGAAACTGATTATGCTACAGAAATTAAACTAATTTTGAGCGAAAATAGACTCAGAGAGAGAGGATGCTCTATTGCGGAGGTAGAAACAGCACTTTCATCAAATAAAAAATTCAAGATGGAAACAACTGGTGAATTAATCACTCTAAAACTAGTTGATGAATGTGATGCTCCAACTGCAATTGCAATTAGAAACAAAGTTCTCAATACTACAGTTAAAGGAGTTCCAGACATTGAACGTGTCACATTAGTTCAAAAAGATGATGAATGGATTATACAAACAACTGGTTCTAACATTGCCAAAATACTTGAAGTCAAAGGTATTGACAAACAAAATGTTAGAACAAATAATGTCTTTGAAATTGCAGGAACTTTGGGTATTGAAGCTGCAAGAAATGCATTGATTAACGAACTAAACCACACTCTGGGCGACCAAGGATTAGAAGTTGATAATAGGTACATCATGCTGGTATCTGACTTGATGTGCTCAAGAGGTTACATGCAACAAATAGGTAGACATGGAATTGCTGGTACCAAAGATAGTGTTCTTGCAAGAGCCGCATTTGAAATTACAGTACCAACTATTGCAAAAGCTGCACTTGGCGGAGAAATTGAACAACTAAAAGGTATCACTGAAAACGTAATTGTTGGAAGTAACATTCCAATTGGAAGTGGCACTGTTGATTTATACATGCAAGTAAGCAAGAAAAAATGAGGAACAAAAATTAAATTATCTAGTGGTTAGTTATGGTTTTTGAAATATCAACATTGATGAATAATAGTAAAGACAAAATTGTTTTGCTTAGAATGAAAAACAATACCACTATTCAAGGCATACTAAAAGAATTTGATATTCACATGAATTTGACCTTGGATGATGCAGAATACGTATCTGATGAGAAATCTGACAAACTTGGAACTATTTTGATACGTGGTGATAACATTTTGGCAGTCTCTATTCCTAAAGAAGATTCCTAGAAATTTATCCATTAAACATTAAATTCAATCTTTGATAAATTTTATCATGTATTTGCCTTTTCTATTTTTTTCGTTAATTCTTTTTCCTGCGTTTGGGGAATCAATACCTGACTATAATGAACCATACTCTCCAATTTTTACTGACAAGGCAACATACTCGTGGACAGACAAAATAAAAATTACAATAATAGTCCCAAGTTGGAATACTGACAAATATCTAATTGATTCAATTGGAGGTACTGAAGATCATCCAATTAAAATCTCAACAAGAGGCCATTCCCTAGAACCTTATCGATTTACTGAAACAGACGTTAATTCAGGAATTTTCACCGCTGAGGTTATTCTTACAGGTTTCTCACATGATGCTGACGGTGATGGAGATATTGATACAACACCTAGAACCACTGGTACTGGACCTACTAGTGGATTTTTAGAAGTTGACAGAGATTCAGCCATTACAATCTCATTTGAATTTGCAGATGGTGTAGTATTGATAGAGTCGGTTCCTGTTAGTTGGAATATTGGGACAATTCAATTTTCTAACGAGAGTTTTTTTTCAGATGATTCTGTAATGATACGTGTCGTTGATTTTGATATGAATCTAAACCCTGAAGCACTTGATCAAATCTCAATTCAAATTTTTTCAGATTCTGACATTGCAGGAATTGAAGTTAATGCAGTGGAGACATCTGAAAGTTCTGGCTCATTTGTTGCCACCATTTCTTTGTCTCAAACTTTGTCTTCTAGTGGAAATAGGCTTCATTCAATACCTGGAGATGAAATATTTGCCAAGTATGATGACTATACATTACCAAAACCATATTCTACATCCGATAATTTAGAAATTGAAACTTTTGCAAAAATTGATTCGTCTATTTCACCACTTAATCGACTTGAAAATTCTCAAATTCTTTTGTCTGATAGTCTTGGTAATCAATTACAATCATTTTCATCAAATAAACAACTGCAAATAATTGGAACTATAACAAATGATCATAATTTTAAACAGAACTTTGTTTATCTCTTTCAAGTAAAAAATACTATGGATTCTATAGAATCAATTTCATGGATTCAGGGTGAACTATCTCCCAAACAAAGTCTAGATGTTTCCAAATCTTGGATACCTAAAAAATCTGGAACATATCACATTGAAACTTTTGTTTGGAATTCTCTTGATGAACTAATTCCATTGGCTCCTGTAATGTCAACTTCGATAATAGTTGAATGAAAAGTATGATTTATGCGTGATTATTAAATAGAAAATTATGTTTTTAGTCGTGTGTTAGTATACTTGCTAGGAATAACTCTAGTGTTAACCGCATTATCACCTTTTATTTTTACAGAAGTTTTTGCGGATTCATTTGTTGTTGATTTTAATCAGCAACAATACCATGGAGGGGACTTATCATTTCAGGAAAAATTCTTGATTTTGGAATGCCAGTTATTGCAATAAGCATCTATGATCCTGACGGAAAAATTTTATCTGCAAATAATTTAGAAATTTCACCTCAGAAAACCTTCTCTAAGATCATCTTACTTGACTCTCCCTTTTATGAAAAAATTGGAGAATACATGGTAAAATTAGATTATGGTCAGATTTCTGAAAATCATTATTTTGTTATTGATTCTGAATATTCTGAATCTGAAATTTTAGTTGATGATTTTGAAAACACTGAAATTATTTTGCTTTATACTGACAAAGCACAATACACTGACAAAGATTTTATCAAAATTACCGGTCTAGTTTCTGCATTGGATTCCCCTACAGTGTTAATGGGAGTTTATGATCCATTTGGAATGCCTGCAGGATTTTATTTTGGCTCAATTGATTCTAATTTGGAATTCTCTACAAGCTTTCTTGTAAAATCTGGAGTTAATTTTAGAGTCGATGGTACATATTCAATAAAAGCATATTATGCAGAAACAGAAGCAATGTCTTTTTTTGATTATTACAAAGATCCACAATCCGTAATTGAACACACTTGAAGAAATAACTAAAGTATCATCAGATGAAATTATTTCTGACACTGACAATATCTCATCAGTTGAAAAAATAATTAACAAAGAAAAAAATGACATTAATTATAATTCTAATAATGAAAATTCAATTATCCAAAATGATATACAAGAAACTTCTACTGTGAACACACAAAATTCTGAAATTAAAAAAGCAAAATCAATTCAAGAAAAAAATACTTTAAAAAAAATTATGCCTAAAAATGAAATTAAAAAACAAACTAATCTTACTGTAGAAGATATAGAATTAGGTAAATTACTAAATCAAATTAATCTGAAATGTGATTCAAGTACTTTCACTGATACAATTTCATATTATGATGGAATGGGACCTGCTTTGTATCGACTATGTAAATTTGATAGTTCTTTGAATTTCTTTAATGACTCCTTAATTGACAATCCTAATGATGTAGAAATTCTTGTAAACAAAGGTTCCACTTTAGGGAAATTGGGATATTTTTCTGAGGCAATAATGTATTATGATCAAGTAATCAACATTGATCCTGATTTCCTCCCTGCTAAAAATAACAAGGCTAACGTTCTTGCAAATCTAGGGTATCATAATGAAGCTATTTCATTATACAATGAAATTCTATCACAAAACCCTCATTACACTACTGCTAAAAAAAATCTTGAAATTGCATTGTCTGAAACTTGACAAATTCATAATGTAGATGATATGGTGGATGAATTTAACACTAAAAATATTGTTAAACAAAAATCCTCTTTACCTGAAAAAACTATTTTATTTGAATCAAAAAAACAAAAACCAACTAACTTTTTTGAAGAGGCAAGTCTTGTATTCTCTTCTTTAGTTTCTCTATTTGGTTTCTAAACTAGATTTCTGCTTTTAACTATATCAAATTTTTCAATAAACCTATAAAGCCCTGTTAAGACGATCGTCATAAGGAAAACATGAGTAAGATACTTGAAAAATCATTGAAAGATGCTCTCAAAGAGGATAAGTTAACGATGGGCACTAAACAAGTTTTGAACTCTGTAAAAAATTCCAAGCTACTTGTATTGTCTCAATCAGTAAAAAAAGAAATGTTTGAGAAAATTGAATCAGATGCAAAAAAAGAAAAAATACCATTAGTGAACTTTCAAGGAACATCAGTCGCATTAGGTAGACTATGTGGCTTACAATTTAGAATTTCAACAATTTCATTTACATCAATAACTGATGCTAACATCAAATCAATTCTAAAAGATACAGAAGCTGAGGAAAAAAAATGAATAGTTGTATTTTATTTCATGAAAGTTTAAATGAGACATTTTTTGTTGGAGATAAAAAGGCATTCTTATGACACAAGCAATAAAACTATCAATTGATCAAATGCGTATGATGTCACTTTTCCAAAATGTTACAGGTGCAACTGCACGTGATTGTATTGAAGATGAAAAACAAGATAGAGTAATTTTTGTAGTTAATACTGGTAAAATGGGTTTAGCAATTGGTAAAGGTGGCATGCATATCAAATCATTACAAAATATTCTTAAGAGAAATGTTGAATTGGTAGAATTTGATGAAGACCCATCAAAATTTTTGACTAATTTACTTAATTCAAAACTTGTCTCTGAAGTGAAAATAAACACACGACCAGATGGGTCAAAACAGGCAATTGTATTGGTAGACCCAAGAAAGAAAGGAATTGTTGTTGGAAGAGAAGGCAGGAATGCTGAGAAAGCACGTCTCCTTGCAAAACGATACTTCAATATCACAAACGTACTAATTAACAGTCCAGAAAGAACATTGGAGATGTAAGAATGACAAGAAAATCACCCCTCGGATTATTTGCTGGTAGAGTTTTGAATTCTAAGAAAAAGAAACAGAGATGGGCAATCTCTACTTACAAGAGAAGAAAACTTGGTATTGATAAAAAATCTGATCCTCTTGGTGGTGCACCGCAAGGAAGAGGTATTGTTTTAGAAAAAGTAGGAATTGCTGCAAAACAACCTAACTCTGCTATACGAAAATGTGTTAGAGTTCAATTAATTAAAAACGGTAAGACAGTTACGGCATTTTTGCCACGAGACGGTGCAATGAACTTCATTGATGAGCATGATGAGGTTCACATTCAAGGTATGGGTGCAACACAAGGTGGCGCAATGGGAGATATTCCTGGTGTTAGATTCAAAGTTTTCAAAGTAAATGACACATCACTTCATGAATTAGTAATTGGTAAGAAAGAGAAACCAAGGAGATAGACATGGCAGAAACAAAGAATTTATTATTATTTAGAAAATGGGATTTGTCAAATATTGAGATTGTAGATCCTGGATTAAAGACTGCAATCTCACTTAGAAAACAAATTTTACCATACACTTATGGTCGTTCAGCACTCAAGCGATTCAATAAAGCTGATGTTAACATTGTTGAACGATTGATAAACAAGACAATGCACTTTGGAAAGAAATATGCAAAGAACACTGGAAGAATGACTGGAAAAAAGACCAAAGTTCTCAATACTGTAAAGACAGCATTTGATATTATTGCACTAAAAACTGGACAAAATCCAGTTGAAGTTTTAGTTAGAGCAGTAGAATTTTCTGCCCCAAACGAAGACACAACTAGAATTGTTTATGGTGGTACTACATACCATGTATCAGTTGATGTTGCTCCAATTAGACGAGTTGATATGGCTTTGAAATTTATCGCCGATGCAGTCAAAGAGGCAACATTTTCCAACCCAAAACCAATTGAAGAACATATGGCAGAACAACTAATACTTGCAGCATCAAACGATTCTAACGCTCCTTCAGTCAAGAAGAAACATGAGCTAGAAAGAATCGCACAAGCATCAAGATAGAAATTTTTCCAGTAGCCCGAGGCAGATTCGAACTGCCGTCTCCGCCTATCCACTCTTGAGATCCAGAGGGCAGAATCCTTGACCGCTAGACTATCGGGCTACTTGAAGAAATTTTGATGTTTTAGAATATATTCATTTATCGTAATTATTTTTGTCTGACTTCATGAATTACTGTTGCATAATCACATTTGGCTTTTAGTCTCATGTATGGAATTAATCTATAATGAATCGAATAACTGTTATTTTCTTTACGCAAAATTCCTTTTAGTACCAAAGAAACCAATCCTCTTGATGGAACTGTAATTGAGACATTTTTTTGTTTGCAGATTTCATCACGTTTGTTTTGAAATTGTTTTAATGAAAATTCAATCTCATTAATTTCTAAAATTAAAGGCCAAACAATTTCAGCCCAGACAAATCTCCTGTTTTCTGTGGCTGAAGCATACTTTCCTTTTTCACTCAACATTAATAACATCTGGAAAAGATGTTATAACTTGATAGTTGTCTCAAAAAGAAATTGAAGAATCATTAAATCTGTTAGAAAAAGATTGGGACATTGACCCAATTCTACGAGAATTTACGCTAGGAAAAATCACTGATGTGTCTGATTATCCAATAAAAGTAAAAGATGTAATTTTTCATATACCATACCTTAATTCAAAAAAAAAGTACATTTTATGGAAATGCTATTGGCCTGACTGTCACAACTGTTGTGATAGACAAGGAAGACTTCCATTAACCTCTGATGATCTAATTACGATTGGAAAAGGTTTGAAATATCAAAAGCCTTCAGAGTTTGTAAAAAATGAAACACTTACTGTAACCTATCAGGAACCGGGACCATCAGGGCAAATGACTACAATGACTACAATCAATCTAAAAAGAAAAAAAGATGAGACAGCAGCTGATGATGGAACACACATCTCATGTAGATTCTTAGATAATGAAGGGGGTTGTAGCATGCATCCTGATAGACCAGGAGTGTGCTATCTTTATCCATTTAGTACATGGCTTGAAAATGAAAAAGGAATGGCGCGTGTACATGCAACATATCAGTTTACTGGTGATTGTCCTGGATTTTACTTGGCAGATAATTTGGACCCAATGAAAGATGAATTCAAAGAATATTCAAAAATTATTTACGATTACAATATGGCATCAAATCGTACTAATAGGGAAGGGTTTGGTTCAGTTAGTTTCAGTTAGGCTTTAGCGACTTTCATCAAATTACTAATCTTAATATCCATTCCAAATCTTTTTTCATGCTTTTTCATGTATAGAAATATTGCAATAAAGTCAGGTAATGCCTTGAAGAAATTAAAGTTCTTGTGGATTTTTTTTCTAACAAAATTAAAGACCTTAGCATATACCTTGAAGTGTTTATCAACTGCCTTTTCATATGCTGCAAAGTCATGCATGTTATCCAAGAAAATATCAACACATTGCATAGATGGAATGATTCCCTCACCTAACATTGCAAAAACTGTTCCAATTGATTCGCCAACACCAACTACTTTTCCTGAATAGAATGGTTTGCATCTATCCGGTGTGGCTAATCTGATTGGACGTCCTTTAGTTTTGAGTACCTTACCTCCATATTTTTTCAAGAATTCGTCAGTTGCTTTGATGTGATTTTTGTTATAATCTCCAGCACCAATATGTGCCCATTTTTCCCCTAATGGAAAGTACCAAAAGTATCCGGACATTCCTGGAAATGGCTCCAAGTAAAAGTCATCAAATGGTACGCCATTTTCATATTCCACTTTGTATTCATATGTTGGCAAAAAGAAATCTTCTTTTAGTTTTGGTAGATAAATTCTATGAAATCCTGTACAATCAACTATCATGTCATATTCTTTTTCCAACTCTTCAAGCTTTGGTGCTGTTCCATACAGTACCTTTGAATCTTTGATAAAATCTTTGATTAATGCTAATTTGTCATACGTACATAATCCATGCAGTCCGATATCAAATCTTACACCATTACCCATCTTGACTTTCATTTTTTTGCCATCATGAATCATAAAGTCACCAAAATCTCTGCCAGTCTTTTCGCAGAACTTGTCAAGCTCTGACTTTATCGTACCCCAAGCGCAGATAGAGTCATGTCTTTCCTCTACCATTCTTTCATACCCTACTACTTCATGTTCAGAATTGTGTAGTCTGGCCATTAGATAAGAGCCTGCTACACCCATACCCATTACTGCTATCTTCAAGATATTTTGCGATTAATTCATGCCTAAATATACTATCTGAAAATATTTTTGATGCTAGTTTCTAATTTTGTCAGAATCTTGTAACATTATAATATTAATTTCACTTAATATCTGCCAATCAAATTTACTTTATGGGCATATAGGCAATGCAATTACGAAGCTAGAGACATCTAACCAAGGATTAAAAGTAATTCTAGAAAATCTAGATGAGTAACTTGCAGATATACGATCAAATCCAAGACTTGAAGGACTAGTTGATGATTTGGAGAATCTGTTTTTTGCCTATCTTAAAACTTGGATAAAATCTAACACTAAAGTAATTGACATCTTGAAAAAAGAGAAAAAATAACTATTCAATTAGTATTGCAGGCTTGAATGGCCTTGCATGTCTAGCTTTGCCTTTTGGATCATAGATATTTTCATCGTCTTCAGCAAAAACAGAGATCTCAACACCAAAGTCTTGCTTTGCAATTGAGATCAACTCTTCAAAAATAAACTGTTTTTCATCAAATTCCTTAACTTCTAGTTTTGTCTTTCTAATTTCAGTTGGTTCAGATAAAATATCTTTGATAGTCTTTTGAACAAAGTCAGGATTTTTCTTAATGTTAGCTGTTTCAGGATTTGCAATTAGTTCTTTCATTATTACTCCCATGTTGGTCTGCTCTGCCATCACTTTTTCTAAAATAGAGTGATAAGCTTTTGACTTGAATGAATCAGCTGTATAGATAGTAATCTTCTTTGGAGTGATCTTTGTAACTTTGAGAATATTTACAATATCATTAATAATTGACTTTAACAAGTTTTCAGCTTGGATAGCTTTAGCATCTATTACACCAGTATTTACTACAGGCCATCTCGACTTTGATACCATCTCTGAATTTCCAAGCTTCTCCCACATCTCTTCAGATATGTGTGGTGCAAATGGTGATAGCATTGCTACTCTGATACTGTGAATTTGATGGAGTATTCCATCATAATTATTACGTCCTTTAGCTTTGGCTCGTTTGAGATACCATGACAAGTCGCCTTCAAATGCAAATAATATTTCATGTAGTGCCTCTCGTAATCTCATCTTCTCAACTGATCCTGTAACATTTGCAATCAGATTCTGTAATCTACTTGCAATCCATTTGTCTTCAGCCTCAGTATTACTAATTGAGCCTGATTTTAGACTAGAGCATTCCTCAAGAATTGATTCAAGCTTATTCTTGATTCCGCCAACTGATTCTAAATTAAAGTCAGCGTCCTGTAACAGCTCAGCTGATATGATAATTGCCAATCTAATTGGATCTGCTCCATAATCTTGTATTGCTTGTCGCAATGGAATGATATTTCCCATTGATTTGGACATCTTTTTACCATCCATCAATACAGAACCATTAACAACAATTTGTTGTGGCCAATTATCTTCTGGAAATATAGCAACATGATTAAAAACAAAAAATGTCAAGTGATTTGGAACTAAATCTCTACCCGAATGTCTTGAATCAACTGGATAAAAGTATGCAAACTCTTTTCTAATCTTTTCTACTGTGCTAGCTTCAATACCTGATACTTTATCAGCTGAACCCTCACCTAAAAATATATAGTCAAAGAATTCCTTTGATAGATTCTCAGCTTGAATAGTTCCATCGTTGACAAATCGAGCTATTGTATAGTATGACATGTAAATTACAGAATCAGATAAACTCTCTACAATCCAATCCTTATCCCAGGGTAGTTTTGTACCCAAACCATGTTGTCTTGCACAAGCTCTCTCTCTTAACCATCCAATTACATAATGAAATTCACTTACAATTTCATTTGGTAAAATATTCATTGAATCAAAGCACTGTGTAACTTTTGCCTTCCAATCTTTATCCCCATAATTGAGAAACCATTGGTTTGACAAAATTTTAACAACACATTCAGTTCCACAACGACACTTTACAGGAGTATTTGTCAACTCTAATAAAATATCTGAATACTTGTTCTTCTCTAACCAATCTTTGATTGTATCTTTAACTTCGGATACTTTCTTACCTGCAAACTGCTCACAGTTTTCTTTGAGAACTCCACCATAGAATTCTTTACCATAAATCTCAGTTGTAACTTCTTCAAGTTTGGGGTCATCCTGATTCTTTATGTCAAATTTCTCACAGGCCTCTTTTGCTGAAAATTCTCCATATTCTTCTGTAGATATGATTGAGATAGGTTTGATTAGTTGATATTCTGAGCCTAGAGGCTGGTCTTTCTTGAAATCAACTAGAGCCTGATAGTCAAATGGAGCATGAGCTGGTACTGACATTACAAGACCAGTTCCCGTAGATGATTCAACAAAGCTAGCTTGAATCATTGGAATTGATTTATTGAGATGTGGGATGATGACATTTTGTCCAACTAACTCAGAGCCAGCAATTTCACCATCATATGTAATCTTTTTATCCAAAAATTCTAACTTGTGTGCACACTCACTAGATACAATCCATTTTTCATCATCTACGGTAATTTTTTTATACATTACTCCCGGATTGACCCAAAGATTTGTCACACCAAAGATAGTTTCTGGACGTAGTGTTGCAGTTGGTATGATAAAATCTCCAAACTTGAACTTAATCAAAATATATTCAGTGAAGTCTGGTTCAACATCACCCATTGTATCGTGTTGTGATACAGGATTTTGATCACGTGGACACCATCCAACAGGATGATTCCCTTGTATGATCAAGTTTTTCTCTTTCAAAATATTAATCTGCCATTCAATAAATTTCTGATAAGCTGGAACTATAGTAGTAAACTCCCGTCTCCAATCAATGGAATAACCCATCTCTATCATTCCAGCTTTGATCTCTTCATGAAAATAGTCTGCAATCTTTATTGGTTCAACAAAAGTTTTGATAGCATCTTCTGGAACATGATAGATGTTACGTAGTCCATTCAGTATCTCCTTGTCTTCAGACTCTACTCTTCGGGCCATGCCAAGTATTGGTGTTCCAGTATAATGGAAACCCATTGGGAACAAGACATTGTATCCTTTCATTCGATAAAATCTTGCATGAATGTCAGCTATGGTGTAAGTTCTTCCATGTCCGATGTGTTGAGGTGAGTTTGGATACGGATATGCTACTGTGATGAATTTTTTTGGTTTCTCATTTGGATTTGTCTCAAAGTCATGGTTTGCATTCCACTTATCCCTCCACTTTGATTCAATCTCATTCCAGTTTACGTTCATTATATCATCCTAAAATCATTGATTTTGCTTTGGCTATTGCCTCGCCTTTTTTAGATGTGTCTTTTCCTCCTCCTTGAGCGAATTTGGCATCTCCACCACTTGCTCCGCCAAGGATTTCAGCCACAGATTTGGCAATTTCTCCAGCATTTTTGCTATTTATTATCTCATCTCCGCAATATGCCATTATTCGAATAGTTGGGCCTGATTCAAAGATTCCAACATAAATTGAATTTGGATTATTCTTGACTAGCTTTTTACCAAAGTTTGTGTGGAAGAATTCATCATATTGTGGACTAGCTGTAAAACATATCTTCCTAGAATTCTGTATAGTCATTTCAATTTCATCAATTGTTGTTGTATCACTCAGAGATGCAACTTGTTCTAATAGTATGGGAATTTTTTCTCTAGCCTTTTCTTTTCCTTCTCCTCTTTGTTTATATATAATCTCTTTTTGAGCTGATTCTTCAGCTTGCTTTGATTGTTTAACTTTTTGCTGTTCAACATATTGTTGTGCAGTTGATCCTGAAACAAATTCAATCCTTACTACTCCATCTTGAATTCGTTTTGTTCTAGTAATCTTGATTAGTTCTATCTCTTTTGTCTTTTTGACATGAGTTCCACCACATGCTTCAACATCAAAGTCTTCGATGGATACAATTCTAACTGATTTGACAGGAACTACTCCGCCCTGGTAAATCTTAAATCCATATTTCTGCTCTGCAGTTCCTCTATCAAAATAATCAATGGTTACTGACATATCTTTTGTAACTATGTCATTTGCAGCTCTCTCAATATCTTGTACTTGTTGTTCTGTAAGGGATGAATGATGTGTGATATCTAGTCTAGCATGATCATCATCTTTGAATGCAGAATGCTGCCAAACCCATGAACCTAACACTCCTCTAGCTGATGAATTTAGAATGTGTGTACTGGTATGGTTTTTTGTAATGTTTGATCTACGAGTTTCATCAACTATGCATGATACTGTTTCTCCTTCTTTTGGAATCTCTCCATCTATCTTGTGCAAAATCACATCGCCGTGTTTATTCACATCAACTACTTTTGAGCCTGAAATAGTTCCATAATCTGGTTCTTGCCCTCCTCCTCTTGCATAAAATGATGTTCTATCAAGTACTATCAAATTATCAATTACTCTGAGAACTTTGGCATCAAATGACATAGGATCATCTTTGTAAAATAACATCTCAGTTTCAGGAAGGTCTTCAATTGCTAGTTGCTCTGCAGTTTTTTTCTTATCTGATTGGTGCAGATCAGAGAGTTTTTCATAAAATGTCGAAGGAATCTCTGAAATTGCATCTATCTCTTTGAGATATTCAGGTGTGATTCCATCTGATTCGTATAATGTAATTAATTCATCAACTGATGGAGTTCCTTTTTGACGAATCTTGTCTGCCTTTTTCTTCATATGGACTTTGGATTCTACATATCTCTGAGATTCTATTTTTAGGATGATCTTGATATCTTGTCTTTTTGCATCCAGTTCCGGGTATGTATCTTTGAGATATTCAATATGCATATCCACTAATTTATCAATGTCTATCTTGAGATTCATTCTGTCAACTGTTCCATTAATTCTTCGTATCATCATTCGAAGATTATATCCTCCACCAACATTACTTGGTAGAGCACCGTCAGCTATTGCAAAGATCAAAGTACGAAGATGATCTGCAATGAGATATATTCCTTCAAGTGGGGTGATGATTCTACTCACTTGTTCATCAGTTAGTCCTGAATTCTTTATAGCATGTTTTCTTACATCAATTAAATCATCATGTATCTCTAGATTCTTTGCAATTGCTGTAAAGTATTTTCTTAACATTTCAGAATCTGAATCAATTCCTATTTTCTCAAACAAGTGGTTTGTAATTGGACCAAAACAGCAATCATATGCAGTAGGAGTACCCATAGTAATCCATGCAAATCTTTCCAGACCTGCACCCATGTCTATAATTTTCTGGTCCAGTGTAGTATGCTTGCCTAGTTCTCCCTGAAATTCAGTAAATACTGCATTTCCAAGCTCCAATCCCCTTACAAAATATTCTAATGATGATCCAAATGAACCACCTCCGTCCCATACGTCTTCAACAAAAACAACTTCTTCTTTTTTAATTCCAAATTGTTCAGTTAGTAATCTAAAGTCTAAATCAACACATTGGTCTTTCCAATAACCATCTGCATTTGGAATACTATGTTGTCCTATCATACAAAAGCTTGAAAAGTGTCTTCCAGTTACTCCAACATTTTCCAAATCTTTGAAACGCAAACAAGTTTGTGGGACCACTAATGGATTTGCAGGAAATTCAAAAACTACTTTTGAACCCATCACTCTTTGAAAATCGACAATTGATGCAATTGTAAAGTACAAGTCATCACGCCATCTACACACAACTGGATATCTACTAACTGAAGTGTGACCATTTTTTACAAAAAATTCTTCAACTTGTTTCCATGCTTGCGTATAATCAAATCTTTTAGTTGTTGGTGGTTCTCCAATGAATGAATACGCATCATCTGCATCATCAGGACAGACATTTCTCTCAGAATCTAAAGTCCAAAAGAATCTACCACATTTTGAGCAAGCCTTTCTGACAAAACCTTGTTCGTCAAATAATTTGACTTTATAGTATCTATCAGGATCTGATGAAAATTCCTTTAGAATCTCTTTTTTATCCAACGATGAGCATGCTCCAGTCCATTATTAAGAATTGTCGATTAATAATAAATTAAATACACTACATGATTCAGTTTATCCATGTTTGGAAAAAAACTTACTCTAAAAGAAGGGGCTCATGTTTTTGCTACTAAAAAAAATGGTGATTTTTTTGACTTTATCTTTGGAGTAATAACAGGTATTGATGGTAAAAAAGTGGGAGTCAATGGTGTAATAGTCAATCCTGTTGGCCTCAAAAATAAGGTAGAACAAGGAAAAACAGGAGAACGTTCACAAGAAATACTTGAACATCCAACACCTGATAATGTTGTTCTAGCTTTAGTCTATAGAATTGAATATGAAAATTATGCTGATATAGTTAATCTTGATGAAGACAAATGCGATATTATTCCTCCACAAGTGTATCAAATGTTAGATGGTTGGATTCGAGAATCTCTATCCGAATTTCTAAATAAAGTATTATCATTACCTCTTGGTTCAGAAAGAGATGAAGCAAAACGGGTTTTGAAACAGAGAATGGAGAGTTTAGTTGATAAAAACCTAAGAAGAACACTTTATTCTGTTTGTCGAAGTCTTAGAATCTTGAACTAAATTTTAAAATTTTAGGCATGATTTCTCCATAGTTTTATATTATGCTCTAGGAAAATCTCGATACAATGGAATATGTTTACGCTGCTTTACTTCTTCACAAGCTAGAAAAAGAAGTCAATGAGACAAACATCAGCTCAGTTGTCAAAGCCTCTGGTGCTGAAGTTAATGAAGCTCAAGTTAAAGCACTAGTTGCAGCCTTGGTCGATGTAAATATCGACGAGGCAGTTAAAGCCGCACCTGTAGCAGCAGCCACACCAGCAACAGCCACACCAGCAGCAGATGCAGCAGCCGGTGGTGAAGCAAAGAAAGAGGAAAAACCTAAAGAAGACGGTAAAACCGAAGAAGCAGCCATGGAAGGATTATCTTCTCTATTTGGCTAGATAATTTTCTCAATTTACTTTTGATCTTTATTTTTATTAATCTTAATTAGCAATAGTGCCATCTTTGTATTGATTGGTAGATTTTTCTTTTCCAGTAGATGGATTCATTAGTATTTTTGATTATTTGGGTACGGCAGCTTTTGCAGTTACTGGAGCATCAAAAGCAATTGCACACAAGGCTGATATTTTTGGAATCCTTATTTTAGCAACAGTAGTTGGAGTTGCAGGTGGAATTACTCGAGATGTCATATTTGGTCGGTTTCCCACAGCTTTTTCTGATCCTGTCTATGTTGGTATAACTGTAATTACTGGAATTGCAACGTTTTTCCTCTATTCATATTTTAAAAAACGAATGAATATCTGGTTAATTTTTGATGCAGTAGGATTAGGAGTTTTTTCAATTATTGGGGCATCCATTGCATATCAAATAGTTGGATTGGACTTTCTTCCAATTATGTCTGGAGGAGTAATTACAGCAATAGGTGGAGGAATTCTCAGAGATGTTTTTGTCAGAGAGATTCCAATAGCTTTTGTTAAAGAGGTCTATGCAATTGCAAGTATAATTGGTATTGTAATATTTTACATTATTCTTTTCTATGGAATAAATATGCAAATTGCATCAATAGTTGGAATTGTTGCAGCAACTGGAATCAGATTACTTGCAATGAAGTATAATTGGAATCTTCCTAGAGTAAAAGGTAGTATTGATTAGGCTGGTTTGTAATCTTTTGCTTGTCCAGCAACTGCTTTTGCTTGAGCATCTGCCTTTTGCAATATTTGCTCCTTTGTTTCATCAGTCATATAACCTGATTCAACAGATACGGAGCGTGCAGATTGTGATGCAGTACTGAGTATTTGTGAAATATTTTCTGGGGTAACATATGCTGCTTCAATAGATAGTGATATTGCTTCTTGGTGTGCTTGTGCAAATTCTCCTCTAATTTTTTCAACATCAATTACCATCTCCTCTTCAGCATACTTGAGTCCGTCTTCTAGTGCTGAATAAAGTGAAATTCCAGCCTCTACTGGCTTGATATCTAATTTTCCAAGAATTGCTGCTAATTTTTCATTGATTGCTTCGCCTTTCAAAACAGGAGTACTATCCTTTGCAATCCAAATTGTTCCTTGATCAATTTTAGTTGGAATACCTGCTTCTTTGAATTCTGTAAGCATTGGTCCTGGTGCAATTCCTGTATTTTTTGCAGGTACTACAATGTCTATACTTGCAATATCGCCTCCTCTTGCAATCATCATGATTTTGTTTTTGGCTAGAAGAACATTTAGCTTGAATGGTGACATGTTAGTAAACATGAACATGCATTGTCCTGTAAGTTCTCCAATCATGTCTTTGATTCCAGGCACATCTAGTTTCTCAAGTGCTTTTTTTGCAACTTTGTCTTTGATACTTACAAATTCTACGTCATCTTTGAGAATTTTTCTTAATGGTAATATTTGTGTGGAACGTACTTTGTTCATTTTGATTATAGCTAGAACTTTGTATTTTTTTGGCAACTCTTGTAATTGTTGATACATTTGGGTTTTTCTTTTAGGATAAGTTGTTCTATTTTCATGCATGTTTCTTCTTAACCTCTTGTACTTGTTTTACTGGTTTGCCCATTGTAGTCTTTATTATAATTTTCTTGATGTTCTTCTCACCGTTTGGTAATTTCTTTTCAATTGCACTAATTACCGCATGTGCATTAATTGCCAAGTCTGTATCCTCCATAGATTCATCTCCAATTTTACATGATATGGATAAGGATGCTCTTGTTCTAACCTTGATTGATGATCTAAATCTTTGTAAAAATGATTCAATTGGAGCATCAAATGGAACTGGTGTTGGCATTTTTCCTCTAGGGCCTAAGAATTGACCCAAAGTTTTACCCACAAGTGGCATGACTTTAGTATCTGCTAAAAAGAAATCATATTTGTTAATAAATTTTCGAGATTCTCTTTTGTTAGTTGCAAATTTATCTAATTCATCTGTTCCAATAACTGCATCAGCATTTGCTTGTTTTGCTTTCTGACTCATATCACCTGTAGCCATAACACAAACAGTTGCTGGAGAACTTGTCTTTGGAAGTTGAACTATTTCATTTAGGGCAAATCCTTTCTTGACATCAATATCTTTGAAATTAATAATTAATTCTACAGCTTGAGTAAATTTTCTCTGTTTAGTTTCATCTTTGACTTTTTTAATCACTTCAGTAAGTTGTGTCTCTGTAATCATTACGAACATTTTCGAGAAAGCCTACTTAAAATCGTTGGCTGCATACACCAAGCCCATTTTGTATATAAAATCCCCAAAAATTTGACCGATTTTGCTTATGCCATATTTAAATGAACTTAGATCAGGTCTCATGTGATTAGCTAGTGTCCACTTCAAAATAACAATGGATTATCTGATTAATGTTTGTCAACTTTTGTAAATACCCTACAATTTTTAAGTAAGATCTTGCTATAATACAATAAGCGTTGTGACCTATGGTCACAAAGGGAAGGCAATGCGGAGTTTCTCCCCTAACCTTTCTGTTATTATGGAAATATTTTTAATCCGTATCCTAAATAATTCCCGTTTTTACTGTGAAATCTATTTTTTAACTTGGAAAAATATTCATCCCATTTTTGAGTTTGTCTTGTAGGGTTATTATTAGTACGATAATGTTTTCTAATGCAATAAGCAACACAATCTACTACTTGTGACAAATTTCTCCATTTTGAATCTGTAAACAATGGTTCTTCTATTAGAAAACCTAAATCCGAGTAATGAGTTCCATCACTGAGCATTTCAGATAATTTATTACGTAATTTTTGATCTTTCACAGAACCCTCAGTGTCTACAATCATAATTCCATATTCGTGAGGGTTATCTACTTGTGCTAAGAATTCATTTTGTTCATCTAGATAAGAATTAAGTCTTTCAAATAAGAAACGATGGCCCCAAAGCTCAACATCAATTTTTTTACGTAACTTATCCTTTTTTATCAATGCTGCGATAATTGTGAGACGAGTTGTGTCATTTGTAATGAATTCAAAAAAATCATCTAGAATTTCAAAAATTTTATCCCACGATAATGTCTTGTAAATTCCAGTATGGCTCATCATCTCCTTAGCATGAAGTTCAACTTTATCTGGATTCCTGTCTAGAAAATGTTTTCTTTTAATGCGTTCTACTTCTTTTTTTAGATAATGCCATTGACGTTCATTTACGGTTACTGATGCTAAAACATAGTTTTCTCTGTCCGTATATTCAGGTCGCCCAGATGAGTCAAGATATGATAAATACACAGATTTTTCTAATGTGCTTCGAAGTTAAAAAATTGATCTCTTGTAATTCATTTTCTCTATCTTTATTCTACGCATTCAAGTAGACTTACTGTGGTATCTAAAATCGTTTAGAGGTTACGATTTTTGATTATTAATTATTTTAAAAAATTACACTTTTTCAATAAAATAGATGTAATTCGAAGGGAAATTTGTCTGAAAACCTACATATATTAAATCACAAGCATAATTTTCTAACACATTGCACAGATTTGATGAACTTGATATGAAATTGCTTTATGAATTAACCAAAGATGGATCTATCTCTGTTCCTATTTTGTCTAAAAAACTTGGGATCAATGCTTCTGTGCTTTATAGTAGAATCAAGAGATTACTAAAGAAAAAATTGATTAAAAAATTTACCGTAGAAATTGATGATTCTCTCTTAGGTATTGGTGTAAAGGCTACTGTTGGAATCAATCGAGATCCAAAGTTTAAGGATGCAATTCATAAAAAATTCATGGAAACATCCGAAGTTGTGTCTATCTCAGAAATTACTGGTAGATTTGATATAATGATTCACGTTTATGCAAAGAACCTTGAATCTCTTCATTCTGTGGTAATTGAAAAAATTGGAAAGATAGAGGGTATTCAAAATACTGAAACCTTTGTGGAATTACAAAAAACCGATAAAGATCCTATTTATCTAATTCAATAATTATTGGAATTTTTCATCCCATTTACCCTCGTTGATTTCGACGGTAATTTCTTTTGGAGTCTTTCCTTCTACTTTTACACCTAATGCTACACATGTACCAATGATGGTTTTTGCAACAGATTTTAACGAAGAAGCATAAGATTTCTCAAGTTTTGTATTTGCTACTTTTACAATTGAATCCATTGTGACATCTCCTGCCCATTCAGTACCTGATGCGCCTGACCCTTTTTGGATTCCAGCTTCTTTCATAATGAGTGCTGCAGCTGAAGGAATGCCGATTTCAATTTCATATTTTTTTGTATCAGTATCAACAATAACAGTTACTGGAACTTTCATCCCCTCAAAGTCTTTTGTTTTATCATTAATTGCTTTGATAACTTCCATAATGTTAACACCTAGAGGGCCTAATGCTGGACCTAATGGTGGACCAGCAGATGCTCCTCCTCCAGTTACAAGTGCTGATACTTTTTGATCTCCCATGTTTTATCTTCTCAATATGAAAAATTTAATCCTTACTAAGCCCCACTTGCTAGTTTCAGATAGTTTGCGTCTACTGTTACAGGTAATTGATATGATGCATCCAACAAAACTACCGTTGCTTCCTCTTTTTCAACGTCAATTCTGGTAATTGTTGCTTTCATTCCTTTGAATGGGCCTCCTGTGATTTCTATTACGTTATCTACTGCTAATTGTGAAACTGTTGATTTCTTGATAAGATATCCCTCAATATCTTTGAATTCTAATTCTCCTCTTAATTGACCACGAATGTGTCTTATTCCTTCAACTGCCATGTATGCATCACTTGGATTTATTGCTTCAACTACGACATAGCCTTTTAGATTATCTACAAGCAAAACTGATTGAATGTTAATTTTATTTGCATTTGCTTTGGCTTCTAATAATCTCATAACCACTTTTTCTTGTCCACCAGTGGTTCTAATTGCAAACAAATGTGATTTTATTTCCTCAGTTGATTGAACTTCCTCAGTTGATTGAACTTCCTCAGTTGATTTTATTTCCTCTGACATTTTTATCTACCAAATGTAATTACCGAAAAGACAAACTGAATAATAAATCCAATCATACCAACTCCTGCTATTCCAAATAATACCAATCTAAGATGTTGTTGATACTCATCTCTATCTGGTTTTTTGGCCATTTTCATAGTATTAGCCATGTTTCTCAAAGTCTGCCTTGGGTTCATTGCTGGAAATTAATAAGGTGTCCTTATATCTCTTATCTCATGGAGCTACTAGTTTCGTATCAAGATGACCCTGCAGGTCACAATATGGCAAAATTTCTTTCAAAAGAAATGACACAAGAAGGTGATATTTTCCGTGGAAAATATTATGACTTGATAATAATTCCTACCCCTGCAATTTCTGCGGATTGGTTAGAAGAAAAATATGATTATGATGGATTTGTGTTTCTCTCAAAACATGCTGCCGAATCAGGAGTGTTAGCCTTGACTTGTCATTGTACAGGTAATTTTTCTGAAGCAAAATTTGGTGGAAATGAAAGACAAGTCGCAATCCCTCACCCACATCTTCAAAAAGCATATCTTCAAACTTTGAAGAAAAACCAGTCTCAATTTTCAGAATTCCAAATCACTATTGAGGCAACACACCATGGGCCTACTGCATTGACTAAACCATCTATTTTCATAGAAATAGGTACATCTGAAAAACAGTGGAATGATGTATCTTTATGTAATTCAGTAGCAACTTTGATTCATCAAGTGATTACTCAACCAATCAAAGAAAATCCTGTAGCAATTTGTTTTGGAGGAACTCATTATCCTTCAAAATTTACTACTGAATTACTTGAAGGAAAACATGCACTTGGAACAGTAATTCCAAAACATGCATTAGACAATCTTGATGAAAAATTGTTCTCTCATATTCTTGCACAAAATAGCATGGCACAGGCTGCCCTTTTGGATTGGGGTGGACTTGGCTCCAATAAACAGAAAGTACTTGGTTTCCTTGAATCAACAGAACTTGAGGTAATCAAACTTTGAATCTTGAACAAAAGATTTACAAAAAATTACTAGAGGTCCCAAAAGGTCAAATCACAACTTATGGCGAATTAGCAAAAGCAGTTGGTTTGAAAAATGGACAGAGGGTTATTGGAAAAATAATGAACAAAAATCCATATCCTGTGATCGTTCCATGTCATAGGGTTGTAATGTCTACCGGAAAAATTGGTGGATATGCATATGGAAAACATATCAAAACAAAATTGCTAAGTGATGAAGGCATTAAAATTGAAAATGGTAAAATTAAGGATTTTGAAAAAAATGTCTTTAGATTCTAATCTTCTCTCTTCTCTCTGATTTCATCCATCAAAGTTCTAAGGTGTGCTTTATTTCTAACAGTATTTCCACCAACTTTTTTGTAGAGTATCCAAAATTCTGGATTGGTCAAATCTTTTCTGTCTTTTGCAATCTTTAACAATCGTCTTAATGCACGAACTTTAGCAACGTATACTTCTTTCTTACCTACTCGTGCACCCTTTCTACCTTTTTTGGCACCTTGAGTAGTGCCTCTTTTGTTTTTCTGGGCTTTCTTTGTATGTGCTCTACCTTTGGATGTACCTGTAAATGATTTGATCCTGATTGTATTTGCTGTAATGAGACTTCGAATATTTTCTCTTGTAATTGCATCTGCAACATCATCTAGATGATCAGTGTCAAATCTTATTCTATGAACTCCAACACCTGTAACTCTAGATGCCAGTCTTTTCTTAGCTTTAAGATTTACTACCACTTACATTCACTCTCGCATTAAAAATTTTGAATTTACCTTCAATTGCTTTAGCCACAATTTCTTTTCTCTTTTTTGTACCAACACTATGTCCAAATCTAACACCATCTTTTTTTGGGTCTAATTTTTCTAAATCATTTAAGTTGTGAACTAAATTATCTGTAAATCCTGAAGGATGTAGTCCTCTTGCTTCTTTAGGTCCTCTATATCCAACTTTAACAAGACCTGGACGACCTCTACTTTTTTGTTTTCTTTGATGGTGATCAATACCTTTTGGCTTTCTCCAGTTAGTTTGTAGTCTAACATAACGCCAACTTTCTGGTCTTACAAAATCTGGATTGTGTCCTTTTATTTCCTGTCTCTTTGCAAGCTTTTCTTTGTTGATCGACATAAGAGTGAGTCTTGAATTTTGAAATAAATACGTTCCTAGCCAAAAAAAAATTTCAGATAGGAAAGAGATAATAAGGAAATTCAAGGCGGATCGAAATATCTCATGAACAAATCTGAGATTGATAAAATAATTTTTGGAGGTGCAATCCTCTGACTCAAGTTGTGGGTAATGCTGTAACTGACAAATTCTCATCACAATTAACCACATTTGGAATCAATCCTGCCAAAGTTCACAGAAATCTAGGCGTAGATGAAATGGTGAATCTTGCAGTTGAAAGAAATGAGGGTGTCGTAAATTCAACAGGCTCTCTTTCTGTCAATACTGGAAAATATACTGGCAGATCTCCTGATGACCGCTTTATTGTATATGATGACAAAACTCGTGACACAATTGGTTGGGGCAAAATTAATCATCAATTTCCAAGTGATAAATTTGAAAAACTTTTTGAAAAAATGAAAAACTTTGTTGATAACAAAGAACTTTTTGTTTTCGATGGTTTTGTAGGTTCTGACCCTGAAAACCGCCTTCCAATTAGAGTAATTAATGATCGTGTTTGGCAAAATCTATTTGGAAGAACCTTGTTTATTCGCCCTACAAACGAGGAGTTGGAAAATCATGAACCTGAGTTTACCATATTATGTATTAATGATTTTGAAGCAGTTCCAGAAATAGATGGGACACGAACCGATGTATTAATCCTAGTTGATTTAACAAGAAAAATTGTTTTGATTGGAGGTACACAATATGCTGGAGAAATGAAAAAATCAATGTTTAGTATAATGAATTTCCTTTTGCCAGAACGTGGTGTTTTTCCAATGCATTGCTCTGCAAATATTGGAGAAAAAGGAGATACTACATTATTTTTTGGATTGTCTGGTACTGGTAAAACTACTCTTTCTGCAGATCCTAATAGAAAACTAATTGGTGATGATGAGCATGGATGGTCTGACAATGGTACATTTAATTTTGAAGGTGGATGCTATGCAAAATGTATCAATCTTAGTCAAGAAGCAGAACCTGAGATATGGAATGCAATCAAATCAGGTGCAGTTTTAGAAAATGTAGTGCTTGATGATAATGTACCAAATTACAAAGATAACAGTTTAACTGAAAATACCCGTGTCGCATATCCTTTGGATTACATTCCAGGTGCAGTAACTCCTAGTGTTGGTGGGCATCCTGGAGTGATTGTATTTTTGACTGCTGACGCATTAGGAGTTTTACCTCCAGTTTCTAGATTAACAAAAGAAGGAGCTATGTACCATTTCATGTCAGGTTATACCAGTAAATTAGCTGGAACTGAAAGAGGAATCAAAGAGCCAAAATCTGTGTTTTCTGAGTGTTTTGGGGCTCCATTCATGCCTAGACCCGCATCAGTTTATGCAAAACTACTTGGAGAAAAAATCAATCAGCACAATACTGCAGTTTATCTTGTAAACACTGGTTGGTCTGGTGGTCCTTATGGTATTGGAAAAAGAATTAAGATCAAATATAGTCGTATCATGATCACTGCTGCTATATCTGGTGCACTTGATAATGTAAAATATGTTCATGATGATTTATTCAATCTAGATGTCCCAACTGAAGTAAATGATGTTCCTTCTGAAATTTTAGATCCGAAAAATACTTGGGTTGACAAAGATTCGTATGCTCTTTCTGCAAAAAATTTAGCTCAAATGTTTGTTGAAAACTTTAAGAAATTTGAAAATGTTTCATCAGATATAATTGATGCTGGCCCAAAACCTACTTGATAGATTATCTTCTGTTAACTAGTCCAATAATTCCTATTATTATTGCAATTCCTGCAATTATTACAATTGGCTTTTCTGGAATATCAATAATTTCTGATCTGTAAGAATTTTCTGGAAGTGAACTAATTTCAATTGTGTTAAATGCAGATGATGTGTTTCCTTCAACTCTAATTTTAGCATCAACCCAATATTCTGAATTTTCATAGATTTCTATTGACGCCTTTCTGTCTGGTGTCATAGTTGTAGTGTCTATTTTTCCATCTTTACTATTTGTGACTGAAATTTTTGCAAAACTCCATTCTTCTGGATGATAAATATCAAAGAAAAGTTTTTGATCTTGTTGATTTACAGAGATTGAACCTGGTGTATAATGTAGTACAAATGGAATCACATATCGAGTGTTATCATGATTGATGATTATCTTTCCTTCATAATCTCCAAAATTTTCTTGAGTCATATTCATTTTAATTTGCAAACTATTACCTTCAAGTACGTATGAAAATTTTATTAATTCAGATCCTTCAAATTTAACATCAAAATCATCAAATGTGCCCTCTATCAATTTTAATCCAAATTGTTTTTCAGCAATTCGATTGTCTGATGATACATTTACTACAAAATTTGGTGGTATGATAATTAATTTTGCATCATAAGCATTTCCTATATCTAATCTTCCCGCACCTGCTTCGTGTAGTGAGAATTCTTGTCCATAGGCATCTGAAACAGGCTCAACTGTAGTTAGCAATAGGGATTTTATTTCATGATGATGAAGTTCTGGGTTTTTCTGAAGTAATAGTGCTGCTGCTCCAGAAACATGTGGTGCTGCATAGCTTGTCCCACTAGTGAAATTGTATCCTCCATTGTTTTGCGTGGAATTGATGTATGCGCCAGGTGCTACAATGTCTGGTTTTATGTAAAATGGTGATACTGGTCCTCTAGAACTAAAATGTGCTACAAAATCTGGATTGTAAAATAAATGCATATTTGCTTCACCACCATTTTTTATAGATTCTATAATTTCAAGTCCTTCTTCTCTGTCAATGGATACAACTGGAATTTGTGGTTTGTATCCTGGTTTTATAAATTCATGAATCAATTCACCCAAAAAAACTCCTGCTCTATTATTGTATACAATCAGAGCTTTTGCTCCTGCATTTGCAGCATTACTTTCCTTAATGGAAAAATACAATAATTCTCCTTCTGCATCACTCCCTCTTTCAACAATTAGTATTGCATCTTTCACATCAATTTCTTTCAAATTTTCAATTTTTCCAAATCCTCCAAAAATTATTTTTCCTATGATTGGTTCTTCTAGTTTTGTAGAACCTACCATTGGAATTACAGTATATGGTTTTTCATCTACTTCTAATGTTGCAACCAAACTTGAAGTGAGATTGTTATATGTTGCACCTACTGTAATAGATCCAAAATTTCTACCTGGACTACCAATTGTTTTGAACCCCGGACCATCATTTCCAGCAGCAGTTACTACAAAAATTTCTTTCTCTAATGCGTTATTTACTGCACGTTCAATCTTTGCATTTGTTTTGTTTACTCCTAAACTAATATTGATAATATCTGCACCATCCTCAATTGCTCTTTCAATGGCTCTAGTGATTAATTCTGATGATACTCCTTCTCCATCTTCTGAAACTTTGTAAGCAAGAATTTTTGCTTTAGGTGCTATTCCGAATACTTGGCCATCAGCTGCAATTACTCCTGCAACCTGCGTACCATGCCCATTTGTATCCAAAGGTGGTTGGTTTTCTTGTATGAAATTGTATCCTCCTATTACTTTTCCATCAGGACCCCATCCAAATAAGTCTGGATGATTAAAGTCTACTCCAGTATCAATTACTGCTACTTTAATTCCTGTCCCATCAATTCCATCAATTCTTGGAATTTCTGTTCCGACATATGGGACACTTCTATCCAAGTATGTTTGAATTTCATTTTCAGATTGTAGAGATTGAGATAAAATAAAACCCACTAAAAATACTATCATCATAGAAAAAACTAAGAATTTCACAAATTTTCTAACTATTTTTACAAGTAAAAATGAATTGCTTACTAAATCAATAAATTGAATAAATTTCCCAAAGAACTCATGGGAAAATACACCTATAGTTGTTGAAGGCTTTGTTATTTTCTTACCACATTTGCTTATAAAAAACATGAAAAAATTATAATTAAGAAATCACCATCAAGACCATCCCGTTTTTTCTTTAGATTCAAGTTTCTCTCTTAATTCTGAATTTTCTTTTTTCAACTCTTCAATTCTTGGATCATTTACTTGAATGATTTTTGATCCAATAAGATATTCTAATGCCTCAATAAATTCCGAATCAGTTATTTTGTCTTCTGCCCAGAATCCAGCTATTCCCTTGATCCATGTGGGTATTGACTCTGTCTGAGTATGTAACGCTAATATCTTTGTAGAAGATAACGGTGTTTCATTTTCTATTATACACCATTCTGTTTTAGGATCATAAGTGCTTCCTCTCCCACACCCTGTATTCTCAGAAGCCTCAAAGTCTTGTAATATGTCTATATTCTCAAAAGTTACAACATAAGTTCCAATAATTTCAATATCTGAATCCCCTTCTTCAAAATTAATTGTTATCACTCTAGACTTTTGGTGTACTGGAGATTCTTTATAGGCAACTTCTATTCCATCTATCAGAATAATAAAAGCAACATCTTTACCATCCTGTTTCTCAGCTCCTATGAACTCTCTAGGCAAATCTAATGTGATGGTTCCCTCGTCTGTTGCATCAATTTGTACTATTATTGCAAAAGTATCTGAATCTACTATCATATCCTTAACTGTACCTCCTTTGATGGTATACTCTACATCAAATGTTCCAAAACTCCCTGTATCTACGTCAAAATTACTTGTGGTTTCAATTGACTCTGATTCAGGAGTATAATTAAATGCAGTTTCTATTATTTCATCTTGATAGGATGCTCTGACTATGTATTCTCCACCGGTTTTCCATAATGCGCCTTCTGCAAGAACTGTTTCTGTGAAGCTGCCATCTTGTGCTACTTGTAATTGTGTAATATGTACGTATGCTGCATCATGAATAATTTGTATTCGTACTGGGGTTTTACCAATTACTGTATCTACACTACCTGATATTACAATAGTATCACCTTCATCATAATGATTGTCATCTGTTTGAACAGAAATAAGAGATTCTTGTGCAAAAGATTGAGATATTCCTAAAGAGAAAATTATTGTTAATGCTAATAATGGGAAGAATGATTTTTTAATCAATTTGTATTTTATTATGTTCTATCTCATCTCCTTTTTCCAATATTCCATCTGTATTACAGCATATCAAACCTAGTTTTGTATGTATTCATTTATTCTAATTGTGTTTTGATTCTCATTGTACAAAACTAGGGTAGATCCTGATTCAATATAACATGTGTTTGATTTTGTATGCCATATTTCTTCGTATTCCTCATATGTATAATAATAACCATCATAAGTATTCATAAAATAAGCTTTTACATTTACAAATTCTTCTGCATCTATTCTTGTGTTGTCATTATATCTAGTTGGTAATTTGAAATGCAGTTTTACTTTAGGAATTAATTTTGACAATTTAATATTTAGATTTTTGTATATGGTATATTCTTTTTTGTTAATTGACTACATTGTTTATTTGATATTAAATAATCCGTTTTTGAAATCGCTGAAAACCTTTGACCAGATTTCATTAGTAAACTAACCATTGCAATCTCATGTTCTTCTTTAACTCTAATTTCTCTGTATGTGAATGGATTTTCTTTTTGTACCATGATTTTAAAACAAACCATGTTTTATAAGAACTCTTTTTGATCGGGTGTTAATTCATGCTAGATTTTAGGCTTGTGGATTTTATTTTTTAGATGTGAAATATTAGTAGAGTTTTTTACAGCTAAACCAAAAACAGGTAATAACGTTACAGTGCCAATGGGAAGTAAATAATAAGGGTAACAAATAGTAGGCTCTTATGGGAAAATACACACTTCCTGAAATGCCATATGCTTATGATGCATTAGAACCTCACATTGATGCAAAAACAATGGAGATTCATCATACAAAACATCATCAAGCATACACTGACAAATTAAATGCGGCTCTTGAAACATGTCCAGCTGAGATTCAAGAAAAAGATATTCTTGACATTTTGTCTGATATTAACTCAGTCCCAGAAGACAAAAGAGGTGCAATTAATTTCAATGGTGGTGGTTATGATAACCATAGGCTATTTTGGAATAACATGAAAGCAAATGGAGGCGGAGAACCTGGAGGATCTATTGCTGATGCAATTAACAATTCTTTTGGAAGCTTCTCTGACTTTAAAGAGAAATTTTCATCCACTACAGCAGTAATTCAAGGCAGTGGTTGGGGATGGTTAGTATACAATCCTTCTTCAAGTAAGGTTGAGTACAAATCAATGCCAAACCAGACTAGTCCAAGAACTGAAGGACTAGTACCATTGTTAGGCTGTGATGTTTGGGAACATGCATACTATCTCAACTATCAAAACAAAAGACCAGTATACATCGAAGCATGGTGGAATGTAGTTAACTGGGATGAAGTCGAAGATAGATTCTCAAAAGCAAAATAAAGTTCTAATCTTTATTTTTTTTATTTCAATACCCTTAATTCTATCTGTGAATGAATTTATAACCATCTGAGAATGGTTTGTTGTAAATGAGTGAAGAACAGGCACAGCAGTTAATGCAGCAAATGCAAATGCTTGAAACATATTTTTCTGATTTATCTCAAAGAGAAGGAACCTTTCTAAGTGTTTTAAGAGAGGCAACTGCTGCAATTGAATCCATAAAATCTCTTAGTCAAAAACCTGAATCAGAAACTCTTGTTCCAATTGGAATCGGAACATATGTTCCTACAAAAATTTCATCCACTAGCAAAATTGTTTTGAGTATCGGTGCAGGAGTTGCCGTGGAAAAAGATTTTCCTTCAGCTATAAACTATCTTGAGGCACATATTAAAGAAATTGAGGTTGCTTTACAAGATAACGCTGCAAAAAAACAAGATGCAGCAGCACGATTAGAACAAGGAAGAGAACAAATTAATCAATTAATGCAATCTGTGTCACAACCAAAATCAGGATAAAAATATGTTTGATAAACTTCGTGATGCATTTTCGAATGCAGCGAAAAGTCTTGGTGAAAAGGAACTTAAAGAAAAAGATATTGAAGACATTCTTTTTGAATTAGAAATCTCTCTTTTAGAATCTGATGTAGCAAGTGAAGTAATTGATGAAATCAAATCTGATTTAAAAGAAAAATTAATTGGTTCAAAAATTGACAAACATCAAATTGAAAAATTTGTTAAAGATAGTTTAATTTCAAGCATTTCTGCATTATTTGACGCTGCAGAAAAAATTAATTTATTTGAAAAAATTAACGAAAAAAAGAAACAAGAACAACCTTTTTTGATTTTATTTGTTGGAATTAATGGAACTGGAAAAACTACCTCTTTAGCTAAAATTGCATATATGCTACAACAAGCAAAATATTCTATTGTTGTTGCAGCAGCAGATACTTTTAGAGCTGGTGCAATTGAACAATTACGAGAACATACTAATCGTCTTAATCTAAAACTTGTTGCACAGAATTATAATTCGGATCCTGCAGCCGTTGCTAGAGATGCTGTATTGTATGCCAAATCCCACAAAACAGATTGTGTGTTAATTGATACTGCAGGAAGAATGCAAACAAACAAAAACTTGATGGAACAAATTGAGAAAATTAACAAAGTTGTAAATCCTGATATGACAATTTTTGTAGGTGATTCTTTAGCTGGAAATGATACTGTTAACCAAGCACGAGAATTCTTTGAACGTGTAAAATTCGATGCTTCTATTTTGACAAAAAGTGATGCAGATGCAAAAGGTGGTGCCGCTTTGTCAATTGTGAAAGTCACTTCTACTCCAGTTCTTTATGTTGGAACTGGACAAGAATATTCTGATCTAAAACCATTTGATAAAGAAACTTTTCTAGAAACAGTTTTTGGTTCATTAGGTGATGTTGATGTAAAGAAAATAGATGAACCAGACCCAACACCAGACCCAACACCAGACCCAACACCAGACCCAACACCAGACCCAACACCAGACCCAACACCAGACCCAACACCAGACCCAACACCAGACCCAACACCAGACCCAACACCAGACCCAACACCAGACCCAACACCAGACCCAACACCAGACCCAACACCAGACCCAACACCAGACCCAACACCAGACCCAACACCAGACCCAACACCAGACCCAACACCAGACCCAACACCAGACCCAACACCAGACCCAACACCAGACCCAACACCAGACCCAACACCAGACCCAACACCAGACCCAACACCAGACCCAACACCAGACCCAACACCAGACCCAACACCAGAATCCTCTTCTGATGATCCGTTTGAAGGAATTAGTGATAATGACATTGCAACTTATTCAGATCTATTTGATGTCCCTCCACCTGAAAACGATAACGAAGCTAACAAACTAGCAAATAAGATTCATGAGTGGATTAAACGTGGTAGACTTGAGTCTAGTGAATAAAAAGTTGAAGAAGAAAAACCTAAAAAGAAACAAGGTATGTCTGGATTTGGGAAATGAAACTCAAAACAAAAGATTTACTCACTTTAGCGGAATTAACCCCAAAGGAATTTGTGGAATTAATCGATTATTCAATTAAACTAAAAAAAGAACTCAAAAAAGGTGGAAACAAACCTATTTTGAAAAATAAAACATTGACAATGATTTTTCAAAAACCGTCTACTAGGACACGTGTAAGTTTTGAAATTGGAATGTATCAATTGGGTGGCTATGCAATTAATTTATCATCAAATGACATGCAGTTATCCCGTGGTGAATCTATTGAGGATACTGCAAAAACTCTCTCACGATATACTGATTGTATAATGGCGCGTGTCTATGAACATGAATTATTAGATAAACTGTCTGAACATGCAACTGTACCTGTAATAAATGGCTTATCTGATTCTTTTCATCCTTGTCAAACTTTGGCAGATTTTATGACTATTAAAGAGAAGAAGAAAAAACTCAAAGGATTAAAGATTGCTTGGATAGGGGATGGAAATAATGTTTGTAATTCTATGATTTATGGTGCTGCATTATCTGGAATTGACATATCAATTGCAACTCCTAAAGGACATGAACCTGACAAAACTGTTGTTAAAGAATCAAAGAAATCAACTAACATTGAATTAACTACAGATCCATTCATTGCAACTAAAAATGCTGATGTAGTTGTTACTGATACCTTTTCATCTATTCATAACAGTAATCTAAAAAGAATTAAAAAATTTCTTCCCAAATATCAAATTAATTCCAAGTTAATGAAAACTGCAAAGAAAAATGCGATCTTTATGCATTGTCTTCCTGCTAAAAGAGAACAAGAAGTAACATCATCCGTAATTGATGGTTATCAATCAGTTGTTTGGGATGAGGCAGAAAATCGTCTTCATACTCAAAAGGCATTACTTGCTGCTCTTATTCACGCTTAACGTATATAAGAGAAGATTCAAACTCGGTTTCTATAGATGGCCTATTCAAAAATATTGAGAAGACTTAGAGAAGAAAAGACCAATTATAAAAAACGTGGAACCATGTTGATGGGTAAACGTGATTTTATCACTGTAAATATTTCTAATGAAAATACCCAAGTCCAAATTCTTACGCCTGGTATGACTGGTGATAAGGTTGTTGCATCTGCACATTCTAGATATTTAATTGAAAAAGGATGGAAAGGATCTAGAAAGAGTGTACCGGCAGCATATCTTACAGGATACTTGGCAGGCAAGAAAGCACTTGGTAAAGGTGCAAGTGATGCTATTCTTTATACCGGAACTAAAAGATACACGCAAAGAATGGCAGCAGCTCTGAAAGGAGTTATTGATGCTGGTCTTAAAGTCCCAGCTGACCAAGAAACATTTCCATCTGATGATAGAATAAATGGAGATCATCTTACTGTTAAAAATGATATTTCAAAAATGAAATCAACTATTGATAGTGAGGTTAAATAGAAATGAGTCAAGCAACACAATCCAAAGGCACACAAGGACAATCAAGAGGTGGTCCACGAGGACGTGCACCTGTATATGGACGAGGTCCACCAGGAGGAAATAGCGATCGTCCAAGAAGACCAAGAAGAGAACCCGTAGAAGAGGTTTGGGTTCCAAAAACTATTTTGGGACAAAAAGTTGCATCCGGAGAAATTACTTCACTTGAAGAAATAATTGAATCCGGATTAAGAATTCAAGAAGCGGGAATTATCAAGAAACTACTTCCAGATTTGAAAAGTGAAGTTGTTGATGTGGGAATTATTCAAAAAATGACTTCAAATGGTCAATCTACCCGATTCAAAGCAATTGTTGCAGCTGGAAATGAAAATGGCTACTTGGGAATTGGTAGGGGAAAATCAAAACAGATGCGAATCGCTATTGAGAAAGCAACAAGTCAAGCTTTTCTTAATGTCAATCCAATCAAACTAGGATGTGGCAGTTGGGAATGCAGATGTGATCAAAAACATTCTATCCCATTCAAGGTTAAAGGAAAGGGTGGAAGTGTCACAATAGAAATTATTCCAGCACCTCGTGGATTAGGTCTAGTTGCTGGCGGTAAAATTAAACGATTATTGGAATTAGCAGGTCTTAAAGATGCATGGACTACTGCAAAAGGCTCTACTCCTACAATGAGTTCAACTTCAAAAGCTGTATTGGATTGTCTTAGACAGACATTTAGTCAGGGTTGATAAAAATGGTAAAAGCATATCTTGTTGTTAGAATTAAAGGTCAAGCTGATTGTCCATATTGGGCAACAACCACTATGACTTTGTTAAAATTAGACAAAAAATATCGTGCAACAATCTTACCTGCTAAAGATAATACTTTGGGAATGTTAAGAAAAGTACAGCACTACGTATCTTGGGTTGAACTTGACACAGATTTGGCAAAAGAATTGATTGAAAAGAAAGCAAGAAAATCTGGTTATAAGAAAATAAACGCTGAAGATCTAAAAGAACTTGGTTTTGCAAGTTCTGATGAGTTGGCAACAGCTTTGGCTGATGGCAAAGCTACTTTATCTAAATTAAAACCTCTAAAACCTTGGTTTGCTTTAGCACCTCCAAGACATGGATTCAAGAGAAGCACTAAGAAACTATATGGTCAAAAAGGTGTCCTTGGACAAAATAAAGAACTTGGTAATATGGTAAGGAATATGATATAGTATGGCAACAAGATTACGAAAAACTAGAAGACTTAGAGGAGGACGACATATGGGTTGGGGACAAGTAGGTCAACATCGCGCAAGTGGTCATAAGGGTGGTCTTGGAAATACCGGTATGATGAAACATCATTACAGTTCTATGCTAAAATTTGACCCAGATCATTATGGTCATGATTCAACTAAACCACCTCACCCAAATATTACAAAGAAATGGGCTAGCGTCCGAGATCTTGATGACTTGTTCTCCAAGTTCGGTAAAGAAGAAGGAGGAAAGAAAATCGTAGACCTTGAAAATGCAGGATATGAAAAACTCCTTGGCGGCGGAAAACTAACTAACGCTTATTCCGTCAAAGTAAAACAATTTACAGCATCTGCAGAAGAGAAATTAAAAGCAGTAGGGGGAGAGGTGTTATCTGATAATGGCTGAAGGTAGTATTACTGCAATTATCAGAAAAGTCGTTTTTAAAGTAGAACCTTATCTTCCTCAAGTACCAAAACCAAAAAAGAAGATTACTCTTCAAAAACGATTGTTATGGTGTGGCGTTATATTATTAATTTACATGGTAATGGGCCAAACACCATTATTTGGAGCCACAGCACCACAGTTTGATTTTCTAGCATTTGCTAGAGTTATTTTTGCATCACAACAAGGTACCCTAGTTGAATTAGGAATAGGACCGATAGTTACAGCTGGTCTCTTGATGCAATTATTGAGAGGTTCTGACATTCTCAAATTTGATTTCAAAAAACCTGAAGAAAGAGGAATATTTCAAACAGCTACTAAAATAGTCACATACATTGTCATTGTAGTCGAATCTATTGTATATGCTATAGCAGTTTATGGTCCTGGGGTTACTGAACCATACTTTTTGTATGTAATGATTGGCCAGCTGATGGGCGCGTCGATAATTATTATGTTCTTAGATGAAACAATCCAAAAAGGTTGGGGTCTTGGTAGTGGAATCAGTTTATTCATTATGGCAGGTGTTGCTCAACAGATTCTTTGGAGCATGTTTAGCCCGTTACCTGCAGGTGATGGTGGAATGATTGGCATCATACCGTACATAGGCCAATCTATAATGAATGGCGATGTTTCAAATATTTTATTCCGTGCAAATCAACTGCCGAGTATCTTTGGGCTGTGTCTAACTGGAGGAATATTGTTAATACTTGTATTTACACAGGGAATGAAAATTGAGATTCCAATTGTCTCTACAAAATACAGGGGTTTCTCTGCTGTATACCCAATTAAATTGATGTATGTATCTAACATTCCTGTAATCTTAGCATCTGCTCTAACTGCAAATGCTGTTTTCATCTTCCAAATGTTATGGTCAAACATGAACCCGCGTAACAATAATTTCTTTATGAATTTTATAGCGCAATTTGATCCAACAAATCCTAATACCCCAATAGGTGGTATCATCTATTACATCACTCCTCCACGGGGTTTAGATGTTGCAATTTTAGATCCTATGCGTGCAGTAGGCTATGTTCTGTTTATGATTGGAATTGTAGTTGTATTTGGTAAGTTATGGGTAGAACTTGGCGGTTTATCACCAAAGAGTGCAGCTCAGAATTTACTTGATGCAGATGTTCAAATTCCTGGATTTAGAAGATCAAACAAACCAGTTGAAGCATTACTGAACAAGTACATTCCATCAGTTACCATCATTGGCTCTATGATTTTGGGTCTATTAGCAGGTGTATCTGATGTTCTTGGTGTATTTGGTTCTGGAATTGGAATTTTACTTATGGTAGATATTCTCATCAACTATTATACACAGTTAGTGAGAGAACAAGTCGAAGTCGTTATGCCGCGTTTGGGTGCTTTGCTTGGAAGAAAATAAGAAAATTATAATGACTGGGATACCAGGTGTTGGAAAAACAACTCTGTTATCCAAAATTGTTGAAATCATACAAAGTCATGGTAAAAGTGTCAATGTAGTGAGTTTTGGAACTATGATGTTTGAAATCGCCAAGGAAAATGGTTTGAAAGATAGAGATGGGCTCAGAAAATTACCCGTAACAGAGCAACAAAATCTCCAAAAAATTGTTGCAGAAAAAATTGCTGCACTACATGATCAAATTGTGATCATTGACACTCACGCATTTATTAATTCTCCAGAAGGATACTATCCTGGATTACCTGAACATGTTTTAAAAATTATCAAACCAACAAACTTTGTTTCTGTTTCTGCAAAATCTGAAGAAATCTACAATAGACGAATGAAAGATGATACCCGAAATAGAGATAAAATTACTCTAATTAACATTAAAAAAGAATTAGAATATCAATCAGGTATGATTTCTGCATGTGTAGTGATTACCGGTTCCCCAGTAAGACATATTCTTAATGATGAGGGAAAGGTTGATGAAGCAGTAGATAAAATAATTAGTTCAATAGGGCTGTAAAAAATGGATTTTAACTTTATACTACTTTTCCTTCATGATTCTCTTACAGAAGGTAGGCATGCTCTAGGAAGCGATGATCCAATAATTCAAGGACTGATTCTTTCAATGTTTTGCGTAACTGGATTTGGCATTGTTCTCAATTTGTTTAATGCTGGAGTTAGAAAGAAGATGGTTGATCAAGTAAAACTAAAACGCATTATGAAAGAGACTCGTGCATGGCAAAAAGAAAGAATGAGGGCCATGAGATCTAAAGATTTAGAAAAAACAGCTGAACTAAACAAAAAATCATCATACATGAACAAAATGTCAATGGAAATGATGCAGATGAATATGAGACCTATGATGATTACCTTTATACCTTTGATCTTGATATTTTATCTTGTACTGCCACAATTGTTCTCATACACTGTAGCTATATCACCAATTCCACTAAATGTAATTCCGGGAGATTTCTTCACATTAACATGCACTGCCATGCAAGCAGCAGATCCAGATCATATTTGTTTTGGCAAAGAAAATTCAATATATCTTTGGGCATGGTATTTTCTTTCCTCTATTGCTTTTAGTGGTATGATTATGAAACTAACAAAAACAACAATGGGCACTTGACAAAATCCATTGTTATTTCTGGTCCCCCTGCAGTGGGAAAAACAACTGTTGCTAAAGGATTAGCAGAAGAATTTCAATTACAATATCTTAGCGGTGGTGATGTCCTAAAAGAAATGGCAAAAGAACAAGGTTTTGATTCTGATGGTGATGATTGGTGGGATACTGATGATGGAATGAAATTTCTCAACCAACGTGAACAAAATTTTGAATTTGACAAAAAATTGGATGATAAATTAATTGCACTCTTCAATCAAGGTGGAATGGTAATCACTAGTTACACATTACCTTGGCTAATCAAAGATGGCATCAAAATTTGGTTAGAGGGTTCTCATACAAGTAGTACTGAAAGGATGCAATCAAGAGATAACATGAGTTCTAAAGATGCTTATGAAATTACAAAAGAACGATTTGACAAGAATAAAGCATTGTACAAAAAATTATACAATTTTGATTTTGGCGATGATACGTCTGTATTTGATTTAATAATTAATACAGATAATCTTACAGCCCAACAAGTAATAGATGTTACAAAAGAAACTGTGAGAAAATTACTATGACCCTCAAACAACTTGAAAATCTTATTGAAATTGATCAGGATATTACAGATAATGCTTATGGAACATATTATGATAAAAGAACAATTGAGCAATTACTAAATTATGGGCTCATTATATTGGACAAACCACCTGGTCCTACAAGTCATGAAACTGTAGCTTGGACCAAACGCATTTTGAAACTTCCAAAGATTGGTCACAGTGGAACCCTTGATCCTCAAGTTTCAGGAGTTTTACCATTGGGGCTTGGGGAAGCTACAAAAGCATTAGGAGTTTTACTTTATGGTCCAAAAGAATATCATGCATTAGGACGAGTTCATTCTCTACCCTCTAAAGAAAAACTTGAAGAAATAATTGATTTGTTTCGAGGAGAAATTTATCAAAAACCTCCTCAACGTTCAGCCGTTGTAAGACAAACAAGAACTAGAACTATCCATGAATTTGAAGTGTTAGAACAAAAAGAACGATTACTCTTAACTAGAATTTTATGTGAATCTGGAACCTATATCCGAAAATTGTACTATGATTTAGGAGAAATTCTTGGACCTGGTGCTACAATGATTGAGCTTAGACGAACCAGAGTGGATCAATTTTATGAAACTGATGGTTTAGTGACTCTTCATGAACTTGCAGATGCATTTGCAGTTTGGGAGGAGAAAAAAGATGATACTAAATTAATGAAGATGATCAAGCCTGTTGAATATGCATTTAGTGAGTTAAAGTCAGTAGTAATTCGTGATTCTGCAGTAGATGCCATGTGTCATGGCGCACAACTTGCAATACCTGGTATTTTGGAAATTTCTCCAAATCTAAAGAAAGGAGATATTGTTGGAATTTATACACAAAAAGGAGAGGCTGTTGCTTTAGCAGAGTCATCTATGTCTGAAGAAGAAATTCGTGATGCTACTAAGGGATATGCATTTGAAACAAGAAGAATCATTATGGCTCCAAACACTTATCCAAAAAAATGGAGAACAAAACCAACCCCTCCAAAGGATTAAAAAATCAAGAAATTATTTTAAAAGAATTGTTAGCAAAAAGCCTCGTGCTCTTTATTGGTGTTGGTTTGATTTCTGGATTTGCATTTGGTGTTTATTTGCTTGATGTAAAAAATACTAGTCAATTAATTTTTGTTGAAGGACCATCAATTTCTGTAGTTACAGAAAAAATTGATTTTAAAGTAGGCGAAGAGATAAAAATTCGAATTGTAAATTCCGGAACTATTCCAATGATCTTCTCTGATACATCATATGGTCTTAGAATTACTACCTTAGCTGGAGGATTGTTGTATTTGCCAGTTTCTGCACAAATGATCTCTACTCTGGAACCTAGTGATGAAATTGAATTTTCATGGGATCAAATAAAAAATGATGGCGATGCAGTTTTGGAGGGTATTTACAAGATATCTGCAAAGGCAGTAGATAATCAAGGAAATCAAGTAGAGAAATCTACTACTGTTACAATTTGGAAATAGTTTTTCAATTTCTAAATAACACAATATATAATCAAATCTTCCCAAATAATTTTGTCGTAAGACTTGTGCCGGGGTCGCCTAGCCTGGTAGGGCGCGCGCCTGGAAATAATTAACCATAAAGCGCGTTCTCGCAAGGGAACGGGAGTTCAAATCTCCCTCCCGGCGCCATAATTTTCTATTAATTTTTCAAATGTGGTGATTTAGAACCTCATTTTGTAGACTGGAATTAATTATAGAGCTTTCATATGTTTGTATAAAGCATAAATTATAATCATAAAACATGCTGTCCAACCTGAATTAATTGGATGATTGTGAGTAAACTCTTCAATTGCTTCTAAATAAAAGACAGAATCTGATATGGTCCACAACAATATATTGCTCTTTTATACCAAAAACTATCTGATTTCTCTTCTCTTTTAACCCACATTGCTTTATCCACAAATTTTAATGTCTTTTCAAATTTTTTTATTCTCTCTGATTTAGTATTTTTTTATTGAAAAAAAAGGAAATATCTTTCATATCTGGTTTTATACTCAACTTGATTATATTTTTTTAAAAATTATGCTACTTTTCTGAGTTCAATAGAAATATTAACACTTTAGGAAATTATCTATTTCACATAAAATGATATATATGAAATTAATAATTTATAATTTTTTTACTTGTTTTATGATAAGTCTTAAATTTATGTTAACACATACAGATCATACTATGACATTACAACCTAGAGCTCATGAATTTGTTCAAAGAAGTGATCTACGGGGATTTAGAGCGCTGATTTTTGATTGGGGAGTAATTTTTGGAACAATTGCCTTTAGCGTTTGGATGAATGATTGGATTGTTTATCTAATTTCAGTATGGATAATTGGTGCATATCAGTATGCAATTGGTGAAGCATTGTTCCATGAGGCATCTCATTATAATTTATTTAAAACAAAAAAACTCAATGATTATCTAGAATGGGTTTATGCTGTACCATTTTTTGTAGATATGTTTCAATATAGGAAGGAACACTTAGATCATCATTATAAAATAAATACAGAAGTAGATCATATTGTTAGAGATTATGAATATCAAGGACTTAACAATCCTAACACGAATGTTTTTTGGATATGGTTCATAAAACCATTTACTGGATATGCTGGATTTTTTTATCTTAGATTTTCAATTAAATTGAATCCTCTAAAAAGCGCCATCAAGTTTGCAATATTTTGGTTACCTGTAATCTCTATTTTCTGGTATTTTGATGCATTACGTCTATTGGCATTGTATTGGTTTGTTCCATTCTTGACATCTTATTCAGTTTTCTTTTATTGGGCAGAAATAGCTGAGCATTATAACACAAAGTCAGGCTCTAGATCTGATCTTGGATTTTTGAAAAATCTATTTCATCATAATGGTGGATATCACTACATTCATCACATGTATCCAACAATTCCTTGGTACAATTTATCAAAAGCTCATGATGCATTATGTTCAAAAGATAGCGATATATCCCGGGGATTTATTGATACATATCGTCAAATGAAGAAGAACGCACAGACTAATACCATACAATAAATTAAATTCTAATAGAGCGTTAATTTTACATTGGAAAAATTTGATATTGCCATTATTGGTGCAGGAATTTTAGGAACAACGATTTCATATTGGTTATCAACACTTTATGATCTTAATGTATGTGTAATTGAAAAAGAAAATGATGTAGCAAAGCACACTAGTAGCAGAAATACAGGTGTAGTTCATTCTCCCTTTTACCTAGATCCTAAAAAAAGAAAAATATCTGCAGTTTCATCTCTAATCTCTCATGATTTATGGGAAATTTTTGCAAAGAAAAAATCTCTACCCTGGTTTGAGGTTGGAACAATTGAAGTGGCTTCAGATGAAGAACAACATAAAACTTTAGAGAAATACGTAAAGTGGTCTATTCAAAATGGAATTCCTGAAAAACAGGTTGAATTACTTGATTCAAAAGGTCTTTTAAAAAGAGAGCCAAACCTACATGCTTATTCTGGCCTTTATTGTTCAAGGGATGTTTCCACAGACTATGGAATTTTTACCAAAGAGTTACAAAAAGAATCTGAAAAAAATGGGACAAAATTTTTGTTTAGCAAAGAAGTTACAGACACTAATGATGACTCCGAGATACAACTTACCTTCTCTGATGGTTCTACTTTAACTGCAAAATTTCTGATAAATTGCTCTGGTGGCAACTCGCTAGATATTGCTAAAAAATGTAATTTAGCAAAAGAATACGATGATCTTCATTTTCGAGGAGAGTATTGGATATGTGATCAATCGTATGCCGATTTAGTTAAAACGAATATTTACACTGTAGCACGATTTTCTGAATTTCCATTTTTAGATCCTCATTGGGTTAAAAGATCTAATGGGACAACTGAGATTGGACCAAATGCTGTACCTGTAGCAACTCCTGAAACTTATGAAGGATATGCAGGTGAATTAAATGCAACAGTTTCTAAAATCCGTGAAATATTTGGTGGAAATGTGAAGCATCTTCTTACAAATAGTAGTTTTCTATCTATGCTTTCTAAAGAATTCCTTAGTTCTGTCTCAAAAACTGCAATGGTTCACCGAGTACAACAATTCATTCCAAAAGTCAAACCTGAATATTTCACCAAGCATGGTACAGCTGGAATACGAACACCTGTTATTTCTGCCAAGGGTGAATTTGTTAAAGATATTTTGGAGATTGTTGGCAAAAATTCATTTCATATTGTAAATTATAATTCTCCTGGGGCTACTGGTGCTCCAGCATATTCTGCATTTATTATAAAAAAATTACAAGATACAGGATTCTTAGACTATTCTCAAAAACCAAAAGAATCTTTTTGGAATTTTGAAGAAATTACTTGCCTTTTCTAATTTTCCAACCTGAATTTTTTCTAATTAAGATTAATATTCCATAACAATCAAAATTTGATTATGCTTCCTGACAGGTGTTCAGTAAAAGAAGGTGGAAAACAATGTGTTAATCCTCCTGAATTTATTGTATCAATTATTTCTGGTAAAGATGAATATATGGTTGGAGTAGCTTGTACAAAACATAAACAAATTGTATCTGGCAAAATTGGAATTCTCCAAAATGAAGGAAAAGTTCATGATGGCAAAATTAGCTTTTCACCTGTAAAAACAGTTGGAACTGATTGTGTTCATGGCGATGCAGATGATTTTGTCCAAATTGATATAAAGTAATTCTAAATATTGATATAATTTTAATTTCAAGAACCATTGTTGCTTTTAGAATTACTGTCTGATCTAGTCAAAATTGATGATGTTTTACTTATCATAAAAAATAATGGTGCTGTAAGTGAGATTAGAAGTAATTCTCTTAGTATCAGAAAAAAAGAAAAGTGGATAACTATTGGTGATAATGATGGGCCCGCACACATGCATATTGATTCAGAATTGATAAAATCTGCAGAGTTTGTACAGGAAGAAAAGCCTGAGCGTACTAGTTTTAGTGTGAGATTCTTTAATAAAAATGGGGAGCGTATTTTAGCAGCATTTTTTACAAAAATGTATGATGGGTCTAAAACACTAATTTCTGAAAGAAAAAAAATATATGACCAATTAAACCAAAAATATTCTTCTAAAATTCAGTTTTAAAAAAAAACCTTGTCTGAAAAAGACAAGGAGAAAAAAATTATTCTTCAGATTCTTTCTTCTTCTTCTCTTTTTCAGATTGTAATTTAGCTAATTCTAATTCTTCATTAGTATGTTTGAATTTTTTCAATCTGATACTATTTTATAATTTAGATATAAAAACTGCTGTGTTGTTTAGGATTGTAACTCATGCGTGAAAATCAATACCCCACTGAGTAGATCGGTTTTTTTCCATTCATTCCAAGATTAAGATTTTTCACAGTAATCTCTGTCATTTTGATTCTGGTCTCTTTTGTAGAACTTCCTATGTGTGGTGCTAATACAACGTTTTGTAATTTTACTAGTGCATGTTTTTTACTAATTGGTTCTGTTTCAAATACATCTAATCCTGCGCCTGCAATAATTTTTTTCTTTAATGCCATTACAAGATCTTTTTCGTTAACTATTTTTCCTCTTGATGTATTTATTAAAAATGCAGATTTTTTCATTTTTCTGAAAATTTTCATGTTAAATATTTGATCTGTTTCTTTTGTGTGTGGAACATGAATTGAAATGATGTCACTTTGAGTAATTAGTTTTTCAAATGAAACATATTTTATTCCTAATGTTTTCTCTTTGGTTTTAGAAACATGTTTTCTGTTGTGATATATTAACTTCATATCAAATGCCTTTGCCCTTTTTGCAAGTGTTCCTCCAATTCTACCTAGACCTAAAATGCCAATTGTTTTTCCTTGAAGATCTAATCCTACATAATCATGTGCTCCATAGATTACTCTCCATTTACCATCACGAATTATTCTGTCTCCTTCTGAAACTCTTCTTAATATGTCTAGTAGTAATGAGAATGTTAAATCAGCAGTTGCATCCGTTAATACTTCAGGAGTATAACCTACACGAATTTTCTTTTTTTTGGCATATTCAGTGTCTATATGATCAAAACCAACACTGTAGGTACTAATCACTTTTAGATTCTTAGCTAAATCTATTGTTGCTTTATTGATTTTATCATATGGAAAACAGATTAGTCCATCTATCTCTTTGATTTTTGATTGTAGCTCAGTTTGAGGTATGGGAATTTTTCCAGAATGAATTTCTATCTGATATCTTTTTTTTAACTCTTTTAATGCAAAATCATGTAAAATTCTTGTAAGAAACACTTTTTTTTTCATCAGTCTTGAATTTATCTCAAACCATTTATACGATTTCTTTGTAAGTCCTTTATGTCTTCTGAATCTAAAGAAGAAGAAGAATTTGCTATTTGTGTAGAATGCGCAAATTCATTAGAAAAATGTGTTTGTGTATGTCCTTATTGTGGAGAGCGTGACAAATGCGAATGTGCATTGTTTGATGCAGCTACTGGAGGTTGATCAAATTGGTAAAACAGATCATTATTATTCAAAATAAAGGTGACATGTTGTGAGCTTGGTTGATTTTACATGGCTAATTGGCGGTCCACAAGGAAGTGGGGTAGAATCAGGAGCAAACATATTTTCTCGTGTATGTGCTGAGATGGGCTATCAGGTATTTGGAAAAAGAGAATTTTATTCAAATATCAAAGGCGAACATAGTTATTTTACATTAAGAATCTCTGATCAAAAAATCCATTCAACTGTAAATGATGTAAACTTGATGGTATCATTTGATGCTGAAACAATTTTTCGCCATTTTGATGAAGTAATTTCTGGTGGTGGTATAATTTATGACTCTGATCTGGAAAAAATAAAAACAGATGATGTTAATACTCTTGATACACCATTCAAAGAAAGATTACACAAAGATTTAGAATCAAAAAATAAACCATTTACAATTCCAGGAGTTTTAGAGATTGCAAAAGAGAAAGGAGTACTGTTGTTTCCAGTATCTTTCAAATCTATTCTTGCTAGTCTTGCTGAAGAAACTGAAAATCCTCGTCTAAAAGGATTAGTTAGAATGTTTAATGTGATTGGTGTGTCTTTGTCTTTGGGATTAGTTAAGATGCCTCCTGATTCCTTACAAAAAACAATAGATACAATTTTTGCAAAAAAACCAGCAATTGCAGAAATTAATCGACAAGCTGCAAATTATTCATATAATTACGCTACTGCAAAATTCGAAAATTTTAATCATATGTTACCTGGTACAGAAAAAGAACCTGAAACTCTTTTGGTTCAAGGTCATATGGGAACTGCATTAGGTAAGATGGCATGTGGTTGTAGATTCCAACCTTACTATCCAATCACTCCAGCTTCTGATGAATCAGTATATCTAGAATCAAATGAACTTTTAGAAATAGTTGAGGATAGACCTGGCTCTACTGTTGTTATTCAAACCGAAGATGAAATATGTTCAATGGGAATGACTATTGGAGGTGCATTAACTGGAACACGTTCTGCTACTTGTACCTCTGGTCCTGGATTTGCATTAATGACTGAAATGTTGGGTTGGGCTGGAATCAATGAAGTACCTATTGTGATAACTAATTATCAAAGAAGTGGACCATCAACTGGTCTTCCAACAAGACATGGCCAAGATGATTTACTTTTTTCGGTATATGCTGGACATGGAGACTTTCCAAAAATTGTTTATGCCTCAGGTGATATTGAGGAGAGTTTCTATGATACTGGTAACTGCTTTAATTATGCAGATACTTTTCAAGTTCCAGTTATTCACATGATGGATAAATTCCTTGCAAGTTCAGTTATTACCTGTAAAAGATTTGATACTCAAAAAATCTCAATTGATAGAGGTAAACTCTTAGAGAAAGTCAATGATGGCTATAGGCGATTTGAGTTTGCTGATGATGGAATATCCCCTCGTTCTAGATTAGGAATTGATAATGGAATATTTTGGAATACTGGTGATGAATCTGATGAAACTGGTCATATTACAGAAGATCCAATCTTACGTGTAAAAATGATGGACAAAAGAATGTCTCGCCTTGATTTGATACTCAAAAGGATTCCTGATTCCGAGCAAGCTATATCCTTTGGAGTTGAAGATTTTACAATAATCTCATGGGGGTCTGCAAAGGGTCCTATCATTGATGCATTAGAAATGCTCAAAAAAGAAGGAATATCAATTGGATATGTTCAATTAAAACTTCTACATCCATTTCCAACTGATTATGTGAATTTCTTGTTAAAAGATGCCAAGACCTTAATTGACATTGAAGCAAATTACTCTGGCCAGCTAGGAAAACTATTTACACAAAATATTAAACGTGATATTGATTATTTTATCTTAAAATATACCGGAAGAGTAATGACTAGTACTGAAATTTATGATTCTCTTAAAAAAATTATTCAGAACAAAGCAAACAAACGGGAGGTTCTAATGCATGGCGCTTAAACTAGCTGATTTCAGAACTGATGTACACAACGATTGGTGTGCTGGATGTGGAGACTTTGGAATTGTTAACGCTATTCAAATGGCATTAGCTGAGATGGGCGTACAAAGAGACAAGACTGTAATGTTTTCTGGAATTGGATGTTCTGGTAAAACTTCACATTTTATCAATACTTATGGTGTTCATACATTACATGGACGAGTTTTGACATTTGCACAAGGTGCCAAGATTGCTAATCCTGAGATGACAGTTGTTGCAGTGGGAGGTGATGGTGATGGTTTAGGAATTGGTGCTGGTCATTTTGTTGCAGCTGGCAGACGCAATGTAGACATGACATACATCATTTTTGATAATGGAGTTTATGGTTTAACAAAGGGACAAGCATCACCTACTCTGAGACTTGGAGAGCAAACAAAATCATTGCCCACTCCAAATACAAATTATAATGTAAACCCAATTGGATTGGCAGTTGCAAGTGGTTTTACATTTGTAGCACGTGGCTATTCTTACGATGTTAGACATCTTAAAGACTTGATAATTCAGGCAGTCAAACACAAAGGACTGTCTTTTTTGGATGTATTGCAACCATGTCCCACGTATAATGATATCAATACAAGGGATTGGTATGCAGGAACTGATTTAGTTGACGAAGCACAAAAAAGACACTCAAGAATCTACAAACTTGAAGAAAGAGGATTTGATCCAGTAGTTCATTATGATTCAGAAGTCGAGATAAATGAAAAACTATCCCAATCCCTCATTAAATCACTTGAATGGGGAAATAAAATACCAATTGGGGTGTTCTACAAAAATGATACTATTTCTCCTTACAATGTAAGATTACAAGATAAAATTCCAAATTATGTGGAAAACTCTCCTGCAAAACAAAACATCTCCAAAAATGGTCGTTCCAACACTGATATTTCAAAGATATTGGATTCTTTAGAAGTCTAACTCGTGTTTTAAACCTAAGAAGTTATAGGCAAGTTTTGTAGCATAATACTTTGCATTTGAATATTAGTGAAGCAAATAAAATATTTAGAAAATCAATTATCAATGGTTTCTTTGAACCACAGCTAGTTAATCTAGATTTTAAAAAATCATCCGTAAAACATCCTTTGATAAATGACAATGGTTTAATGCAGTCTGATTTACTTCATCTATTTTTTGATGTAGAGACTGGTTCTGATTATCCTGACGGGGATGAATGGTTTATCGTTGATATGCTGTTTCCTCATGATGTAAAACTTGCTGACAATTTGATTGGAACCGATTATTTTACAACTCTCTCAGTTGGTGAGGGAAAAATATACTGGCATCATCGTGAACTAATTCGTTACAAATATGGAAAATCCAAGAAATTAGATAATGCTTTAGAATTTCTTGAATCAAAATACAAAGAACTCCATAAATTATTAGAGCCGTTACAGAAAGATCTCATGTAATTTTTTCCCACGAATCATCCTTGAAAACATATTTCTTATTTTCAGGTGATACTATGTTGGGACGCCATCTAATTGATTTTGAATCAAACTTGTACGATATTTCTGAAATTCCTACTGGTAGTTTCTTAGGATCTAGATGATATGGTAATAGTTCTAAAATAAAATCAATTTTATCCACAGAATTATTGAACAAATGCCTATCCTCACTATCTACAGTAAAAACAATTCTTGGGTTTCCAGAAAAGTTGATTTTAATTTTTAAAGCATTTTTACCACCTCTTCTTCTTTTAATCTCTTTGAAAATTGATTTGATTTTTTCCCAGCGTTTGAAATCAAACCATTGAAAAAATGCTTCATTAAATGGAAGAGGAATTTTTATGTCTAAGAAACTCACAAAATCCTCATCGTTTGGTTCAATTTCATCTTGAATGACCGTAAAATGAGAGTTTAGAAATCCATATAGGACTTCAATTTCCCATGGAGAAACTCCATAATACTGTAATGTGGTCTTCAAACTTTCTGGCAATAGCTTAAAATCTTAAAAATTGTAATTAAAGCTTCAAATCTGGTGATATTGGGTCAAATTCACCTTAAAATTAAAATTATATGGCAAGAGTTAGTAATTTCAGATATGAAGAAAGAATTTGTAGTAAAAAGTATTGATGCAGCACCTGATGGGGCACCATATGTCATAGTCTCATTATCATCAATTAAAGATCTTAAAGAGGGAACTCAAAATCCACAAACTCCTTTTGGTAGCCCAAAGGTAATGGGATTTACAAACATGAATGATATGATGAAGGATCTAAACAAGATGTTTGCTGGTGGTGGAATGGGAGGTCCTGGAATGCAAGGAGGTATCACTCAATTGAAGCTTGAAATGCATGAATACAAAGACATGGGTCTTGCAGTTGGAGATAAAGTATTTTTAGAATTAAGTAAAGCTGAAACTCTGGGCGTTTAAACTACCAGACTGTGTTGAAATACTTCCAACCATAAAGCGCCATTATTGTTCCAATTACAAATAACATTGGTTTCCATGCAAATACTGGAATACCTGGTGTTGCAAGTTTAACTTTATAGTTGTCTAAAATAGTATGAACATTTTTTTTGATTTTGTCATGCCAAATGCTATACTCTACTTGGTATTTTTTTAGAATCTCTTCTACTTCATAAATAACTGGGGTTCTCTGCGAGAAAAGATGTTGAAGATAGTCTCTTGAAACCTCTACTTCTGCATGAATTCCAATTAATCCTTTTTTAAGATCAACCATTCTGATATGCATCTCCCATGGTTTTTTTAATTTTAGATTAATTCCACTTCCAATTTGTTCTGGTTGCTTATGTTCAAATTTTACTTTGGTAAATCCTTCTTCTGTAAAAATTTTCATCAATTCTTCAAAACTTTTCTTTACCACAATGTGAAGTTGCTCAACTCCATCTTTACTATCCACATTAATTTTATGTTTTAATCCATCAAGAAATGAAATTGTTTTAGGATATGTAGTAAGATATTCCATATTTTGTTCCAGAAATACCAATATTTAAGCAGAACTAGTTAGAATCTAACTCTTTGCAGGATTTGATAATCCTCTTACGTAAACACATTGATCTGGGGATATTGCCATTTCTGAAGAATTGATTTTTCTATCAGTAAGTTTTGCACCTGAATTCCTAACTATGGCAAATGGTTTTGATTCTGCACCTTCACCCATCTTATGATTTGCAATTGTTGCAAGATTATCAACCACTGCCTGAAATGTTACTTTTAATGGATTACCATCAAGATCTTTTTTTGCTCTCATATCTAAAACTGGTTCAATTCCGGCACATGCTACTGCAACTCCTGATGTCCCAATTCTTGCTGGCATTAGTCTGCTATCTACCAAAATTATTCCAACATGAATAAACCATTTTAAGAAAATTTTTCTGCGAATCTGCTCTGCAATCAGATATGGCTTTATTGGATACAGGATTGCTTTTCCTTTTTTTGCATTAGATTTATCAATTCCAGCATTTGGTGCCATTATGTTATCTGATGATGTAATTACAAATCCTCCGATACCGCCAAAAATTTTGTCGGATTCCCTGATGATGATTTCAGCAATTTCAGGTTTTAATTGAAACTTTTTTGAAATCTCTTCACTTTCATCTGAAGTTCTGATTTTTTCTAGTTCAATAATTCTTCCCTGTGAATTTGAGATATATTTTGTTGAAATTACTAAAACATCCCCATCTTGCAATTTTGTATTGTTTTTTCCTAATGTTTCTAACAAGACCTCAAAAACATCAAATTTTCCTTCCATTCTCTCTGCTAATAGTGGCAAAACTGTTAGTTGCACAATATTCTGAGCACTCTTTTTCTTTTTTATTGTTCTGAAAAGCTTTTAATCTGTAAAACAAGCTTTATTGTTTATGAATATTGTTGAGAAGATTCTTGCACGTGCGTCCGGAAAATCCTCTGTATCCCCTGATGATGTTGTTTTTGCTAACGTCGACAAGGTAATGCTTCATGATGTTTCAGGACCAGGTGTCATCAAGGTCTTTGATAAACTAAAGAATCAAGGAATTTCAGTTGATAAATTATGGGATCCATCAAAAGTTTGGGTAGCAGAAGATCACTTTGTTCCTTCAGCAGAAAAAGTTTCAGCAGAAAACATTGTAAAACTATCAAACTTTACAAAAAAATATGGAATTGAAAAGCACTTCAAATACGGTATGGGTCAATACGGCATTTGTCATACCTTGTCTCATGAAGAAGCATTGGTAATGCCAGGTGATGTCTATGTTGGTGGCGATTCTCATACTAACACAACTGGTGCTTTAGGTGCATTTGCTTGTGGATTGGGACATACTGATGTTGCTTATGTATTATTGAATGGGAATATTTGGTTTAAGGTTCCAGAAACTTATTACTTTAAGATAAATGGAAAATTACCCGATCACGTAATGGCTAAAGATTTGATTCTAAAAATAATTGGGGATATGGGAACTGATGGTGGTGCATACAGAACCATGCAGTTTGGTGGAAGTGGAGTAGATGACATGTCTGTTGAAAGCAGATTAACATTATGTAATATGACTACTGAAGCAGGTGCAAAGAATGGAATTGTTGAACCAGATCAAAAAGTAATTGATCATCTTTCTAGTAGGGGTGCCACAAATGTTAATCTGGTAAATGGTGATGATGATGCAGAATATGCCAAAATATTTGAATATGAACTCTCAGAGATGGAACCAATTGTTGCAAAACCATTTTCTCCTGCAAATACTACAGTTGTAAGAGAAGCTCCATCTGTTGAATTAGATAAGTCATACATTGGATCTTGTACCGGTGCAAAATACGAAGATTTGGAAGCAGTAGCAAGAATTCTTAAAGGCAGAAAAGTAAAGATTAGAACTGAAATTTTACCTGCAGCAATCTCAATTTACCAACGTGCTATGGAAAATGGCTTATTGAAAATTTTCTTAGATGCTGGTGTGACAGTTGGACCTCCTACTTGTGGAGCGTGTTGTGGTGCTCATATGGGCGTCTTGGCAAAAGATGAAATTTGTATCAGTACTACAAACCGAAACTTCCCAGGAAGAATGGGTCATATTGAATCGCAAACATACCTTTCATCTCCTTTAGTGGCTGCAGCCTCAGCAGTTACTGGCAAAATTACTGATCCGAGGGATTTGAAATGAAAGGTAATATCATAAAATATGCACAAGATAATATTGATACTGACGTAATTATTCCAGGTCAATATCTAAAAGTACACGATTATGCTGAACTTGCCACTCATGCCATGGAGGGATTGGATCCTGATTTTCACTCTAAGGTAAAAGAAGGTGATTTCATATTGTCTGGCAGAAATTTTGGATGCGGCTCATCTAGAGAACATGCTCCTATCGCTTTATCTCATTCTGGAATAAAGGCTGTACTTGCATTATCTTTTGCAAGAATTTTTTATCGAAATGCAGTTGATGGTGCATTTTTGTTACCAATTGAAATTGATCAAGATGCATATGATGGAATTGCTGAAGGCGATGAAATCGAAATTAATGTCTCTGTAAATGAAGTTAAAAATATTACCAAAAATCAAACATACAAAATGAAACCCTTTTCAGAAATTATCGGAAAGATAATTGCTGCAGGTGGTCTTTTCAAGTACAAGCCAGACCAGGATTGAAATGGGAGCAACTCTCTTTGAAAAAATATGGAAGTCTCATGTTGTTGTTGAAAAACAAAATGGTCCTTCTCTAATCTATGTTGACAGACATCTTGTCCATGAAGTAACATCTCCTCAAGCCTTTGATGGATTACGTATGAATAAAAGAAAAGTTCGAAGACCTGATCTTACTATAGCTACAATGGATCATAATGTTCCAACAAATGACAGATCTCTTCCAATATTGGATCAAACTTCCGCAGTCCAGATTCAAACTTTGGAAAAAAACTGTAAAGATTTTGGAATTAAATTATTTGATATTGACAGTCCTAATCAGGGAATTGTTCATGTAATTGGCCCTCAATTGGGAATTACTTTACCTGGTTCTACAATTGTTTGTGGTGATAGTCATACATCAACTCATGGGGCTTTTGGAACACTATCTTTTGGAATTGGAACCAGTGAAGTTGAACATGTTTTGACATCTCAAACTTTATGGTTAGAAAAACCAAAACCATTTGAAATTAGAGTTGAAGGAAAAAGAAAGAATCCTCATGCAGTAACTGCCAAGGATATAGTACTTTCAATTATCAAAAATATTGGAACTGTGGGTGGTACTGGTACTGTGATTGAATATCGTGGTGAAGGCATAACTGATCTTTCTATGGAGCAGAGAATGACTATTTGTAATATGTCAATTGAAGCTGGAGCACGTGCAGGTCTAATTGCACCTGATGAGAAGGCTTTTGATTATCTTAGAGGTAGACAGTACACCCCAAAAAACTATGAATCTCTTGTTGATTATTGGAAAGAACATCTAAAAACCGATAGTGATGCAAAATTCGACAAGCAATTCACTTTGAATATCAATGACATTGCACCTCAAGTTAGTTGGGGCACAAATCCTGGAATGACTTGTGATGTAACTGAATCCATTCCATCACCTGATGACTTTTCTAAAGGTGATCCTAATCAAAAGAAAGGTGCCGAAAAAGCTCTTGACTATATGGGCCTTGAACCGGGAATTCCAATCATAGACATCAAAATTGATAGAGTGTTTATTGGTTCATGTACAAATGCAAGATTAGAAGATCTCATTGAAGCATCTAAAGTAGTCAAAGGACAAAAAATTTCAACTAACGTTCGAGCAATGGTCGTTCCAGGTTCTCAGATGGTAAAAAAACAAGCTGAAGAAATGGGTCTTGATAAAATTTTCATTAATGCTAATTTTGAATGGAGAGAAGCTGGATGTAGTATGTGTCTTGGAATGAATCCTGATATTTTGTCTCCTGGCGAAAGATGTGCTAGTACATCAAACAGAAATTTTGAAGGTAGACAGGGAACTGGTGGGAGGACTCATTTAGTAAGTCCTGTAATGGCAGTAGCTGCTGCAATTAAAGGACACTTTGTAGATGTCAGAGAAATGGATTTGAGTTAGAATGGAGCCTTTTAAAAAAGTAACAAGCATCATCACCCCACTTGATAAGGTAAATGTGGATACTGATCAAATTGTCCCAAAACAATTTTTGAAATTGATTCACAAATCTGGATTTGGAAAATTTTTGTTCTATAATTGGAGATATGATGTAAAAGAGAATCTGAAATCTGATTTTGTCTTAAATGATTCCAAATATGATAATTCTAAAATTTTGGTGACTGGAGATAATTTTGGGTGTGGTTCTAGCAGAGAGCATGCAGTTTGGGCACTTCAAGACTATGGTTTTTCTGTAATCATTGCACCCTCTTTTGCAGATATTTTCTTTAGCAATTGCTTCAAAAATGGAATTCTACCAATCTCATTAAATCAAAAAACAGTTGAGAAACTCCAACAAGAACTTGATACAATTGAAGTTGACTTGGAAAAGCAAATCATCAAAACTTCTTCTGAAGATATATCTTTTGAGATAGACTCTTACAAGAAAAAAATTCTCTTAGAAGGATTGGATGATATTGCACAAACTTTACAATTTGAAGAGAAAATATCTGAATTTGAAAGAGAGTCTAAAGTCCCATCTGTTTTATAATTTTATTTACCATTTTTTCATTTCTTTCTAAAACCATAGGTGACTCTACATCAATCCATTCTTTGTCCCCAATGTCATAAGCACTAATTTTTCCTTCTTTTGATAGTTGTTGTAAAATATCATATGAAAGATTGATCTCCTTTTGTTTTTGCTTTGTCTTGATTCGTTTAATGATGTCTTTTCCAAGCATGTAAATTCCCAAACACTCTGATAACTGTAATTTCATAACTGGTTTTTCTTTGAATTCTTTTATAATTCCGTCCTCTACAATTGCAAATCCTGTTTCTTCTTTTCTTTTTGTTCTAATTACAATACATGCAGAACTATCTTTTTTTCTGAAAAACTCTTTCATCTTTTTTAGATCTACTGCACACAAATTATCCACAAACCATAACAAAAATTCTGATTCATCTTTGAGTTTTCTCTCAATGTGTAGCAGATCTCCTCCTGTACCACTTTGTGAATCTTGGACAAAAGTGATGTTTTTTTGGCTTCCATAATAGTTTTTGATTTGTCCTCCTAATCCGTTAAAATCTGAAACTATGATGATCTCTTTTACAAAACTAAATGATTTTAGGTATTTTACAATATAATCAATCAATGGCTTACCGTTAATGGGAGTCATTGCTTTTGGAAAATATTCAGTGTATGGCTTGCCTCTAGTTCCTTTGCCACCTGCTAAAATTACAGCCTTCACAGTCTAACGGTATGATTTTTGTTTTCTTCTTCTTGCACCGGGTCCACCAAATTTCTTTGGTTCTTTTCTTCTGGCGTCTCCGCTTACTAGATATTTATCAAAATCTGTGATTCTTTTTCTAAGATCATCTCTGATAGATTTTGGGAATGGGTGTTCTTTTGGTTCTTTTTTAGATTTTGTCCATCCTGTAAGTGCTCTTGAAATTCCAGTTGCAATAGCACTGGCTTGTCCCATATATCCTCCTCCTCTTACTCTAACAGAAATATCAATTTTATCTCTCAAATCTCCTGTAATTTCTAATGGTACTAAAATTGCTTCACGAGCGGTTTCTTGTGGGATCATCTCAACTGGAACATTGTTAATTCTAACTTTGCCTTTTCCTTTTGTAATGTAAACATGTGCACTAGCTGTTTTCCTAGTTGCAAAATAAATTTCAGTTTTTGGAGTTGTCATTCAGTCCACCCTATCACTCTGCATAATTCTCCTACTGTAGTGTAGTTTGATGGAGATTTTTTGATTTTTGCTTTTTCAAATTGAATTTTCTCTAGTGATTTTAATTCTTTTGGAGAACCAATGTACGTTCTAAGTCTTTGATGTGATTCCTTACCTGATGGTTTTCTATCATATGGTAGCATTCCACGAATCATTTTTGCAATAATTGTATCTGGTCTTCTATAATGGACTGGTCCATGTTTTGGATTAATGATGCTGTTAATTTCCAAAAATTCTCTGTATTCTTTGATGTGGTTACTTCTTGTTCCACTCATCATAATTTTCTCACAATTTACAACTGAAATTCTATTTCCTTTGATTAGTAATTTTGCTACATTTGATGATAATCTTCCAGCGATATGATCTGTTGCATCAACAACTATTGGCCTATCCGTTCTAACAATTGTTTCTTGATTAGCCAAGTAGAACCACTCCTTTTCCAGTAGGATTTTGCTCAATTAGATCTGAAAAACTAATTAGTTTTCCGCCATTGTCGATAATTTTATCAGCAGCAGAATTTGAAATTGAAAATGAACATAGTGTAATTTTGTGAAGAACATTACCCGTTCCAAGAACTTTTCCTGGAAAGACTACTGTATCGTTCTCTTTTGTTAATTGAGCAATTCTGTTCAAGTTGATATCTCTTCGTGCAATAGATGGCTTTAGTGCATATTCTGCTAATTTTGCCCAAATTGGGGCATCATTTTTGACTGATGCCTTCTTTAGATCTCTTGCCATACGAATAACCACTTGATTAGTCATGATAATGAAACGGCTTAAAACCCAAATATAATGTGTATGCTTAGTTTATTCTTTGATTTGGTTGATCATGTCTTTGAATTCAACTAATCTATTACTCACTTCGTCTACACCTGCGAGAATAATTTGCTCTGGACTAAGAGCGCCAGTTGATTCTACAGTGAGAACACTTTCATCTTTTTTGTCTGTATCAGTAAGAGTTGAAATGTTTGCAGAGTTCCATTTGGCATGCTCTGTTCCACGTCCAAGTCTTGCATAACATTCAACTTTGATTCTTTGACCTTGTGTGAGTTGAACAATTGAGATTTTGTCTGAAATTGGTTTTATTGAATCATCTTCAGAGGATAACTCGTTTGATAGAACAGTTCTTGTCACATCTGAATCTCCAGAGTCTAAAACTAACATGACTCTACAGTTTGAACAACCAGATTCACTTTGACAATCACATTTGGATGGTTCATTAAATCTGGACAAGTCAGTTTTTATTGGAATTAGTCCTAATCTGTGTGCTAATCCTTCATCTGGTAAGACGGATGAGTTTTCTATAATATCTACAGTGTCTATTGCAAAGACTGTAACACCATTTAGACATACACGTCTAAGTGCGTTTGCGTACTGTAATGAAACACCTTTTAGCTTTACAGACATTTTTTGACTATCTTTGTTAATTATTTCTAATGATGGCAAATCTTGAAGAAAATCTTCAAAGTCCACATAAGAATCTAGCTAGTTTTACGTATAGTTACTTGATTTATCGTGATTTAACTGAGCCAATTTTTAGGATCAATTCTTTTTGGTATGATGTTGTATGTTTTGAACACACGGTCTCTTACGAGTATAATATCATATGAATGGTATGAGCAATTCACAGTGTGAGCATTATTGGACTCAAAATGGGTCATACTTCTGCGTACATTGTGGAGCCGATATTGATAAAAATATTTCCTAGTTTTCATTATACTTTATTTTCTAAACTCTATCAATACGCTTAAGTCCATAATCTGAATGGACGAGGTATGGGTAAATCATTAGGAGACTATACCATTGAAAAGTCTTCCTCGTCTGACATCAAGAATATCAAATGGACACAAAAAAACCCAAAAGACACTGACAAATTAAAAAAGAAAAAAACAGATAAAAAATTTCAAAACTCTTCGGCATCAAATATAATTTACACTCAAAAAACCAAAAAAGTCAAACCATCTGTTGAAAAAGTTTTCAAAGTTAAGGAGGTTATAGATACTGGCAAATCAAAAAAGAAAAAAACAGATAAAAAATTTCAAAACTCTTCTGCATCTAACTGTAAAATTAAACAAGGCTTCAAAAGACCTGCAAGGTAATAAAATTACTCTCCTACTGGGAAACGTATAGATAAATACCAAATTATCATACGAATTTTAGAAATGGTTGATGTTACTGTAGCAAGATATTCATTTGAAGGGGAAAAATTTGAGATTTTGGTAAAGCCTGATCCTGCATTGGATTACAAACTAGGCAAGAAAAAGGATATTTCTGCAGTTTTAGTTTCAGAAGATATCTACACTGATTCAGGAAAAGGCACAAAACCTACAAATGAAAAATTACTAAAGGCTTTCAAAACTGAAGACTTGACTGAAATTGCTCAAATAATTCTTCAGAAAGGTGATCTGAATCTTACAACTGACCAACGACGAAAAATGATTGAAGAAAAGAGAAAACGTATTGTTGAGTTTATTGCTAAAACATATGTCGATCCTAGAACTCACTTACCTCATCCTCCATTAAGAATTGAGCAGGCTATGAAAGATGCTAGAGTTTCAGTAGATCCTCAAAAAAGCGTAGACGAACAGGTAAAAGATATTGTTGAAAACTTGCGTTCAATAATTGCTCTAAAATCTGAAAATCTACAATTGGAGATTGTAATTCCAGCACAATTTGCATCTCAATCATACTCTGTCCTCAAATCAGTTGGTTCTCTAAAAAAAGAAGAATGGCAAAATAATGGTTCTCTAAAAGCAATACTTGAAATACCTGCTGCAGCAAGGCCAAACGTGATAGATAGATTGGGCTCTATAACCAAAGGCTCTGCTACAGTTGAGGTAATGAAGTAATGGATAATAAGAGAAAATATGTTATTCCAGGCGATGTGGTAACTACAGGACCTTTTAGACCTGAACAAAATGTTGTACTTGATGGAAATAAGATAATTTCAACAACTGTTGGAATTTCTGAAATTTATGATGATTCTGTTAGAGTAATTTCCTTAACTGGAAAATATATTCCAAAAATCAATGATCTAGTAATTGGCAAAGTCCTTTCCCATACATCCTTGTCATGGGAATTAGATATCAACTCATGTTATGTTGGATTCTTACCAGCACAAGATGTCTTTGGACGAGACTTTTCTGCTCATGCTGATGAACTTACTTCAAAACTAACAGCAGGAGATCTTGTTGCTGCAAGAATTGCCAATTTTGATAGAACAAGAGATCCGCTTGTAACAATTTCTGATAGAGATTTAGGTAAAATAGATTCTGGAGCATTAATTCAAATCTCTCCAAGTAAAGTTCCACGCCTAATTGGAAAAAGAGGTACAATGATTCAATCTATCGAGATGGCCACTGATGCTGCAATTACCATTGGTCAAAATGGATGGGTAGTGGTTTCATGCGAGTCTCCCGAGGGATTATTAAAGGCTAAAAAAGCCATTCAAATGGTTAATGAGAAAGCACATGTTGCTAATTTGACTGATCAAGTGAAAGAAATGTTAGAATCAAAAGGTGAATCATAATGGGTGGACGAGATGCTACAATGGTTCTATTGGACGAAAATGGAATTCGTTGCGACGGAAGAAAAATCGACGAACCAAGACGAATAATGATTAAAGCTGGTGGACTAAAAAATGCAGATGGCTCGGCATACATTGAATTTGGTGATAATAAAATCCTAGTTGGTGTATTTGGTCCAAGAGACGTACATCCAAAACACATGTCTGATACTGATACTGGAATTCTACGAGTTAGATACCACATGGAACCATTCTCTGTTAGTGACAGAAAAAACCCAGCTCCGTCAAGAAGAGAAATTGAAATTTCCAAAGTAATCAAAGAGGCACTAGAGCCTGCAGTTATGTTAGAAAAATTTCCAAGAACAGCAGTTGATGTATTTATCGAAGTCTTGCAAGCAGATGGTGGCACTAGATGCGCCGCACTTTCTGCGGCTTCTGTTGCATTAGCAGATGCTGGAATTCCAATGAGGGATATGGTTGCAGCATGTGCTTCAGGTAAAGTAGCAGATACCATCGTCCTTGATGTCAACAATGAAGAGGACCAAGCAGGTCAAGCAGATATGCCAATCGGTTATATGCCAAGTCTTGAAAAAATTACGTTATTACAATTAGATGGAGTCCTATCTCCTGAAGAATATAAAAAATGTGTAGAGGTTGGAGTCAACGGTTGTAAAATTGTTTATGAATTACAAAAGAAAGCACTCAATGACAAATACTTTGGGACCAAAAGTGATTAGATATGGCATCACATACTGTTATTGATGAATTAAAAAAAATACAAATTCTTGAATTACTAGAACAAGGAAAAAGAATAGACGGACGAGCACTAGATGAACCACGAGAAATCTCAATTGAAATTAATGCAATTCCTAAAGCAAATGGTTCAGCAAGAATATTTCTTGGTGATACCGAAGTCGTATGTGGAGTAAAAATCCAACCAGATAGACCTTTCCCAGATATGGGAGACAAAGGTATTTTCATTTGTACTGCTGAACTTTTACCACTCTCACATCCTACTGTTGAAACAGGACCACCACAACCTCATGTAATTGAATTGGCACGAGTTACTGATAGAGGAATTAGAGAAAGTCACATGGTTGATGTGTCACAATTAGTTATTGAAAAAGACAAATCAGTTGTTGGTGTATTTGCTGATATTGTAGTTATTGATTATGATGGAAATCTCTTTGATGCATGTTCTTATGCTGCTACTGCTGCATTGCTTACATCAAAAACTCCAAAATGGACTATGGTTGATGATAAAGTAACACGTGTTGATGAGGATGAGACTCCATTACCAACTACAACAATTCCAGTATCTGTAACTATGGGAAAAATTGGAAATCACATTATTGTTGATCCAAATGGCGATGAATGGGCTAGTATGGATGCAAGAATTACAATTACTAGTGATTCTGATGGAAATATTTGTGCCTTGCAAAAAGGTGGCACTGGTGGATTCACACAAGACGAAATTGTTCAGTGTGGAGAACTTTCTGTTAGAATAGGTGCAAAAATCAGAGAAAAATTAAAAGCATCTCAACAGGAAAGTCAATAAAATGGCAAAAGCAAAAAAATCCCTTAAGGGATTAGGTGCAAGACATGGAATTAAACTTAGGAAACAATATACAAAAATCCATTTTCTATTAAAAGAAAAGAGAAGCTGTCCTGAATGTGGTTCAAAGACATTTGGTAGGGATGCTGTGGGAATTTGGTCTTGTAAAAAATGCAGCTTTAAAGTAGCTGGAACAGCATATGACATTAAACTTTAGTGCAAAAATCACTGTTGATGCAAAAGAGAAAACAAAGGCAATTTATGATTCTGTAAATACTGACAATGAATTTTATCCAGAAAATCCTGTAAAGACTGAGATAAAATTCAACGAAAAGTTAAGCATTTTTGTTGAATCTGAACACTTGCCACATTTGAGAGCAAATCTCAATTCTACACTTCGACTAATTCAAGTAAGCCATGATTCAATTGAATCGGTAAAGATATAGCGTGTTTCAACACTTGTTTTTGGATAATGACTAGTTCCTATGGATGTTAAATTATAACTATAGAATCATGTATATCATGTATTTGATTATGCCATTAAATGATATTCCTAATTTTGTAGCTGTTCCACTTTCTGTAATATTTGGTTTTTTAATTTCACTATTGATATATAGATTATCTCCAACGGAAGGTGAAACAACACTATCAAATTGATCTACAATAGATATACTTCTTGCAGTTATTTTTTCATGATGTATAGTTTGCTGTGATTTATCTATATCAGCTAAAACAACTCCATTCATCCAAGGATGTAATATACAATAATATGAATAACTACCAGATTGTCCAAAAGTATGAGAAAATTCACAAGCTGTAGATAAACTGTTACTAGCAAAGTCATGAACAGGATTTTCAGGAGTGCCACTTTTAATGGAATGAGTTACATGATCTTGGTTAAACCAAGTAACAGTGTTTCCAGATTTTATTTGTATAATTTTTGGCGAAAAGCATTCATTACATTCAATATATGATTTTTCTTTAATTTGAATTACATGTGTTGTTTTTCCAGATTGTGCATCTGCTAATACTCTACCATCTAAGAACCCACTATTTCGATTTCTGTAATATTATATGGTATATTGGGAATTTCTATATGCCTTGTAGAATCATTATGAACACCATCACTAAAAACTATCTCTTTACCATTTGCTAGAACAATAAATTCATCATCATTTTGTCCATTTTTTGAATCTAGTATGTCTCTATCTAACAGAATTAGTAAACTCCCATTTAATTTAATCCAAACATCAAAAACTAAAGATCGATTATCTTTATCATCATTTACTTTTGAAACGTCCATATTCAATGTTTTTACAGTAACGGATCGATATCTGTTCGTTATCAAGTAACCATACCAGAAGATGTTAGAAACTATCTGAAATTAAAATCAGGTCAGACAATAGGATTCATAGAAGAAAATGGGAAAATCCGAATTGTCACTGATTTTTAGGTGTGTCAAAATATCTATTCTATTTTATTAGATTTCGTTTTTGACGAAACTATATTAAACTAAATCAGGTATTTCAAAATATGAAAAGAAATCCTGCATTTGGTCATTGGACAGAAGAGGAAACAAACTGGAGTGACAAGGATACTGAATTTATCAAAAAAGCTCTAAAAGAAGAAGACATTCCAACTTCATACGAAGAATTATTAGATGAATATGAATCAAGTCTATTAACTTGTTAATTCGAGATAGAAAACCTACTTTTAAAAATGAATGGAAAATAGAACTGCTTCAAGAAAAGCCATAATACTACCATTGATTGATCGTATTAAAAATGCAAATTCTTTTAATGATTTAGAAAACAAATCCACATGTAATTCAAGTGATAATATTTATTTTGTATATAATGGTTTTGGAAAGTTATATTTTCAACATTTCAATAACGAAAATGAGGTAAAATTAATTCGATTCACTTTTGCTAATCATTAAATTTTAAAATATTAAATTGTCTTTTGTTTCTATTGTTATGCGTGAAATTATAACAAAAATAATTACAGAAAATTATTGTTTGGCGTATAAACCACAAGTACCACTTTAAAAAAACACCATAGCTTAGAAATGTATATAATTCTCATGCCTAACATCTTCAAAAAATCAGCTTACGTTAAAAATGAATATATTACTTTTTATCTTAAATTTTCTTGCTCATGAATATATTTAACATCATTAAACAATTTATGATAATCTGGGTGTGGTGATTCATTACCTGTTATTGACTTTTCACTAGGGATTATCGTTTCAGTCTTCTTTGAGCTGTAATAGTATAGGCAGGTGAATATAAAAAATACAATTCCTACAGGTAGGGCTATAATCATGAATATTCCCGCCAAAATTCCAAGAAACACAAATTTAGCTTTCAATATATTGCTTGGAATCTACTATTATAAAATTTCATAGTATCTTTTATCTCAAAGATATATATTCAGTTTTTTTATTTCAATTCTTTCAAAATTTTCTGTATGAACTTGAATACATATTACTTACCTTGATCACTATGTGGATAGTTCGCAGATTAATGGTCTTGTTCTGGGTGTAGTGAAACATTATCACAACCACAAGATACCCACTTTTGACAATACTCACTAAACCCTTTCTGTGCTGGTAGAGTCCAACCTTCCAAAGGATGAACCTAGAAGTGCATTAGAAGAATGGTGGAATGGAACAGATAGCAAACCAACTGAAAAGCCAGAAAATTACTTACAAAAATGGCTTAATCAACCAAATGATTCAACTGAAACAAAAAACAATCCAAAAAAACTTAGTGAATCAATAGCTAACCTTACAGATTTAGTAAAAGAGAGCAATAAATCTAAAATTTACAGCGAAACTGACTTGAAGTACACACTAGAACCAAAGATAAAACTAGATGCAAAAAAAGAAATTATTGAACACATGAAAACTGGAAACTGTTCTTCAAATTGTGATATTTGTAACATTAAGAATGAAAATTTATACAAAGTTCTTAGCATACAACACGGAAATTTTACTAAAACGATTAATGATTTAAGACAACAAAATAGTATTGATAACCAGAAAAACTATGAAACAGGCTTAATTAATGGAATAAAAACCATGAATCAAAACTCTGGTCAAGAACCAAAAGATGTTTTTGTTTTTTGTTTAAAAAAAGTAGGTATCAATCCAAGTATGTATTAAAAATAGCCTCTAACCTCTTTTTCTGTTTCCTGTATTTCTTAATCTCACTTTTGATTCTTTTCTTTGAATATCCCATATTTTTTAACATCAAAGATAAATTGAAAACCTCTAAATCTCTTTTTGATGAACCAATAATAACTTCTGAAAAAATTTTATTAAAATCAAATATCCCTAAATTTTTGTACTCACTCATAGAATACTTGAAGCAATAAGCACACTAAATAATTTTTACAAACAAGATTCATCTAAATCTGTTAAAATAATTTAGTTGAAATTGTTGTTTTAGTCATGGATTATTTTTATGATCATAACAATCTATATCAAAATACCCTACCCTTTCTCTAAAATTTCAATTCTCATCATAGTGTTTTTCATTCATTGTTTTCCCATCCCCATCATACCACTTTCTCCATTCCTTCTTTCCATTATCATAGGATTTTGCTTCATAATACAATCCTTTTTCATCATATGATTTACAAAATTTCTCATTACCATTATCATAATAATGCCATTCAGAAAGTAATTTATCATTAACATCATAGAGTTTTTCATATTCTTTTTTTCCATTCTCATTGTAGTAAGTTTCAAAGTAAGTTAATCCATTTTCATCATACCATTCATTTTTACTTTCAATATTTCCATTTTTGTAATATGATTTACTAAATTTCTCATTCTTATTTTCATAATAATAAACTTCATTTCTTAATTGTCCATTATCTATGTAGATTTTTGCCCATTCCTCACTTCCATTTTTATAAAATTTTGATTCATATTCTAACTTTCCATTCTCATAATACCGTTTATGCCATTCTTCATTTAGATTTTCATCATAATGAGTTTCAAGCCTTAACTGACCATTTTTATCATATAGTTTTGAGGGTAATATCATATTGTTATCATTCTCCTTGCAATACCTAAAATCAATTTCATATCAATTCTCAAAACTTAATTATCCATTTTAATTTTCTCTACATTGATTTAATTCAAACTGCAATACTCTTTGTTCACTTTCTATATCATGTATTTTATTTTTATAGTATTCTGTATTTCTTTCAATTTCACTTATGTGCCAATTAGTTTCATACTCATGCTCAACATGTGAATATGAATCCTCTAATTGTTCATAATAATGAATATCCACCTCACATTGATTTTTCTTATTTTGAATATCAACAATTAACTTTTGTTGTTCATCTATTGTATCCTGCATTTTTTGTATGTTGATATTGTTCAATATGCCTGATTCAATAACCCCTAGCCTAGTCTGTTGGTCTGTAACTTGGATAATTTCATCATCTTTAACAAGAATATTATTAGATAGATTTTCATTGATTGATTCTAACTCTTTAATGTCATTTTCATAGATTGATTCTAACTCTTTAATTTCATCTTCATAATTGCTGAATCTATCATATGCCCATTGTTTGTATTCTTCCATGTAATCCTTGTATGATTCAAGGTAATCCTTCCATTCTTGTAAAATGTCCTTGTCATTCTGTGCATATGCTGCAGTAACAGATACAGAACCAATAATCAAAAGGGCAATTAACAGATATTTCAATAAAATATTTCAATAATTCACCACTCTTAAGGTATGCTATCAAAAGCCAAGTTCCATTAATTGAGTGTAAAAAGTCCTTAATTCTGATGTTATTTCTTAGGATCTGTAAAAGTTACAATTGTAACACTTACAGGATTATAGCCAAGTCCTGTTAGTCCTATTGGCCGATAGGTTCTGTAGGTGTTTGATATACAATGTATAGCAATAATGAACCAAAATACCCACTTCTTTTCTAAAATTTTATAAATAAAATTTACCAAGCTATTCAATGATTCATTTTGAAGACGCCCAAAAATGCGTAAGATGTGGATTGATTTTATATTCTGACTATGCAATATCTAACCACAAGTGCATTAACTACATTGATGATAATTACTTAGATGAATCTGAATCTCTTAACCTAGATTGATTCAAATTTTACAAAACAATTTTAGATCTAATTGTAATTTCAGTCATAGATGATTTTTACAATCATAACAATCTCTATCAAATAACCCTACCTTTTTTCTAAAATTTTAATTCTCATGGAATACAAGTTTTTGTATTTCTTTTCCATTTTCATCATAGTGATATTCACGAACTAATTTACCATTCTCATGGTAGAATTTAGATTTTATTTCACCATTCTCATAGTATTGAAATTCATAATCTAATTCACCATTTTCATACTTGAATGATAATTGTTTTTCACCATTCTCATAATACTGCCATTCACGAATTAATTCACCATTTTCATAAAGTAATTGAGATTGTTTTTTTTCATTCTCATCATACTGCCATTCACGAATTAATTCACCATTTTCATAAAATAATTGAGATTGTTTTTTTTCATTCTCATCAAATTGCCATTCACGTTTTACTTCACCATTCTCATAAAGTAATTGAGATTGTAATTTTCCATTTTCATCATAGTACCATGATTCTTTTACTTTTTCATTCTCATAACTTAATGATAATTGTAATTCACCATTCTCATTATATTGCCATTCATGTACCAGTTCACCATTTTCATATTTTAATTCCAATTGTAAATTTTTATTCTCATCAAATTGCCATTCACGTTTTACTTCACCATTCTCATAAAGTAATTGAGATTGTAATTTTCCATTCTTATCATATTGCCATTCATTAATTAATTCACCATTCTCATAACTTAATGATAATTGTAATTTTCCATTTTCATAATAACTATTTTCCCGTTCAATATTTCCATTCTCATAGTAATAGGATTCATACTTTAATTCCCCATAAGAATTGTATTTGCCTCCATACTCATAATATTCTTTAGTCCATTCAATACTTCCATTTTCATAATAGATGATCTCAGATTTTATTGATTCATTTGGATTAGTATAATGTAATACTTGAGATAAAATTACTCCATTATCAAAATAAGCGTATTCAACTTTTGATTTGTCATATTCATCATAATAGCGTTCATAAATCAAATTTCCATTTTCATCATAATAAACTTCAGAAAATTTTCCATTCTCATCATAATTCTCATCATAATGGGTTTCACCTGCTGAACTTCCATCTTCATGGTAGTTATCTGACCATTTTATAATTCCATTCTCATAGTACTCATTAGACATTAACCATTCATTAAAACCAACATACAATTTTAATAATTCAATTTTTCCATTTTCATCATAATGAGTTTCACGACTTAATCCCTCATGTTCATTATGTAGCCAATCCCATTGTAAATTTCCATTTTCATCATAATGATATTCTTCTGCTATATCTCCATTTTCAAAATAATATTCTTTCCATTCTTTATTTCCATTCTCACGATATTGAATTTCACTAAACAATTTACCACTTTCATCATATTCTCTTATTGGTTGATTGTTTGTTCCTGCAATTGGTTCTGCAATAGGTTCTGCAATAGGTTCTGCAATTGGTTCTGCAATTGGTTCTGCAATAGGTTCTGCAATTGGTTCTGCAGTTGGTTCTGCAGTTGGTTCTGCAGTTGGTTCTGCAGTTGGTTCTGCAGTTGGTTCTGCAGTTGGTTCTGCAGTTGGTTCTGCAATTGGTTCTGCAGTTGGTTCTGCAGTTGGTTCTGCAGTTGGTTCTGCAATTGGTTCTGCAGTTGGTTCTGCAATTGGTTCTGCAATAGGTTCATTTAATTTTAAAATACTAAAGCTATCTGGGTTTATCACATTAGATTCAATCAGAAATTCTAAAGCCTCGATAAATTCTTCATCAGTAATTTTATCTTCTGACCACCACCCAGCGACTGCTTTAACCCATGCTGGTATCTTATCACTTTCTGCATATACCGTTGTAACTGTAACAGAACAAATAACCAAAAGGGCAATTAATAGATATTTCAATAAATCATCTAAATTATATCCACTCTTAAGGTATTCTATCAAAAGACAAGATTCAATTTTTCGCTAACTGCCAAATTTCCCTTAGAAATTTGGGTCTGTGAGAAATATTTCAAGACTAACAAAAACACAATTTTAAAAGAATGTTCTAATCAAGGATCAAGCCAAAAAATACCAAGTCGTTTTTCGTGAGATCTCATTTTTGTAGATCCTTTGGTTCCTGGTGTTTCTGCAGTACGTTAGTTCCTGATGTACTGCATTAGCCAACTCTTTTCTATACAATGTATAGCAGTAATGAACCGAAATACCCCCCATAATTGGTCATTCACATCATACCATGTTGAATGTAAATTAATTTTCCCGCCTTTTCTGTCCACATCAATATTATAATGTGTATTTGTAAGAATCCATGCAAGATAAGACAATGATGGGAGATCATTGTTTTTACTTCTTAATTTTGTTAAATGCGTTTCAATCTGATAAAGAGCGTTATGTAATGTCCTTAGACCATCAAAATCTATAGGACAAGGGTTATTACTGCATTCAAGTATTATCTCTGTGCTTTTTTGATATTGTGTAATGTGTGCCTTTCTTGAATCCTCTATTTGAAAAATTTGCGGGAAGATTATCTAGATTAATAACATCTCTAATGCCTCTTTTATCTACATTGGAAGTCATATTGATTTTAAATCTAATATCATGCAAAGCTGGTGTTCAATCTTTGAACAAGATACAAATTTTACTAAAAGTATCTGGTTTTTCAAGTTCCTTGTATGTTTCCCGCATGAATCTAAAAATTTGGTTAATAGATATGTGTATAATTTCTTTGTAGGTTCTGCTTTGATGCTTGAATAAAATGCCTCTATCGTATCTAATCTCTGGTGTATTAGGTCTTGCTCCGTTAGGTTTATCTGCATTGTTCGTTTATACATATCTAGTTTAAACCACATGTCCTAACAAGGAATTCTTACTATGAGTTTTAGGGAAAAATATCTCTTCTGTGTTGACTTTTGTCATAATAGCGATAAAGATATAATGAAACAGATTTTTTGAATAAATATGTCAGCACCACAGATGCCTCCATGGCTTCAAGAACAAATAATGAAATTACAACAATCTCAACAGAATCTTCAATCAATAATGACTCAAAAACAACATCTTGAGATGGAAAAAGCAGAAACAGCAAAAGCTCTTGAGGAATTAAAAAAAGTCACAGAAGGTGATATGGTATACAAACATGCTGGTACTGTCTTGATTAAATCAACTAAAAAAGAATTAGTTGATGAATTAGAAGAAAAACAAGAGATGGCAAAAACACGTGTGGTAGTTCTTGAAAAACAAGAAACTCGTGTCAAAGAATCACTCAAAGAACAAGAATCAAAAATTACTGAAATGATGAAAAGTGGTTCTGCAAATTCTCCTCCTGCAGAAGACAATCCTAGAAAATAATACCATGCACTGATTTCAAATAAGATATTAACAAATCTGTACAAGTACCATCAATGAAATTAGAAAATCTTCGAATTATTGTAGATGAAAGAGAACGAAAAAGTGGAATTCCTGAACTTCTCAAGTCAGTTGGTTTGAATGTTGAAATGAAGACACTTCCAATAGGTGATTATATTGTTGCACCCGAAACAGTTGTAGAACGAAAGAGTATTCGCGATTTAATCTCATCTGTTTTTGATGGACGACTTTTTGATCAGTGCTCTAGACTCAAAGAACATTTTGAGCATCCTATTGTTTTGGTAGAGGGAAACGTTGATGAAATTGAAGAAATCACTGATAACCCTCTGATATTTTATGGCGCTATCTCTACTGTTGCACTTGATTTTAAAATTCCAATAATTCCTACCCCTAATGCAACTCATACAGCTAAATTACTAGTATCAATGTGTTCAAGAAAAGATGCTCCAAAGGGCCCTTATCTGAAGAAAATCAAAAAATCTTCTAATTTACAAAAACAACAACTTTCGGTTCTTTGCAGTTTACCTGGAATTGGAGAAAAATTTGCAGTTAGAATGCTTGAAAAATTTGGAACACCATTCAAGGTCTTTACTGCTACAAGTACTGAGCTTGCAAAAGTTGAAGGGTTGGGTGAAGCACGAGCCAAGAAAATCAAAAAAATGCTAGAATCAAAAAGCAAATTTCTAAAAGAGTCTAATCAAAAAACTCTTCATGATACATGATTATCCCTTGAGTAATTTTCTTTTTAATGGTGTTCCACATGCTGGACACTCTTTTCCATTAGTATGCTTAGTTCTGCATCCTGGACAGTAATGAATCCATCTTCCTACATCTTTAATTCCCTTAGTCATAATTGGTGATATTTTCAAATCTAGATTCTTTATTACATTTGAAATTGCAAAATCATCACTAATTATCTCACCATTCATTTCAATGCATAATGCAATGATGGAGATATCTTGTTTTGATAACTGTGGAAAATCTCCAGTATTCTTTGCTGCCTTTGTTGCAACTTTGGTTGATTCCCCATCTGGCTCTCTGATTTTTAGTCTATTAGTTTCAAGTAAAATTTCAAGAGCACCATGATTTTTTTTTATGTGTCTAATTTCATCATAAACAAGAGATGTAGTGTAGTAATCACTAGATGATCTAAACGGGACTCCTGCATAAAATGCACTGGCATCTAAAATTCTAAAATCCAAGTTTGCTCATTTGCCTGAGTCCTCGTTTTTTTAATCTTACAAAGACTGCTGGTTTTTTGTATTTTTTAATAATTATTGGCTCTCCATACCCTGCAGATTTGACCACTTGAGCATCCATTACGATATTACAGTCATGAGAACACATGATCTCGATTTTCTCATCGGGAACTACAATTGATTCTAATCTGTATACTGGTGCTACTGGAGTAATTATCAAAACATCCAAGCTTTCATGCAAAATTGGACCTCCCAATGAAAATGAATGACCTGTAGATCCACTAGGAGTTGCAACAATTACTCCATCCATTTTTTGTTTTACAGTATCATTTTGAAATTTTATATCAATTTCTGCAGTTTTAGTCAAGTTTGTTCTACTAATGTAGATCTCATTTAATGCTGGTGGAAATTCTTTTCCTCCACATGATGCAACTACTCTTACTCTTTTGTCTAAGAAAAACTTGCCTTTCAAAATTTGATCAATTGCATCATTAAACTCTTCAATTGTTATTTCTGATAAAATCCCCCTATTTCCCCCTACGTTGATTGTTAGAATTGGTGTTTCATTCTTCAAGTTTCTAAAAACTCGAAGAGTTGTTCCATCTCCGCCAAGAGTAATAACCATGTCTAATTTTACCTTTTTTAATTCCTCCAGTGTTTCAACTTTTTTTGCTCCTTCCACTTCAATTGGTGAAATTGTATAGACGATAGTTTTTTTTGCTAACAGTTTTTTTACAACGTCTTTTCCAGCCTGTTCTGAGTCTTTTGAACCCACTTTACTTACTACTGCAACTTTATGAAGTTTCAAGCAGTTCTTCTGAACTTCTTTTACATAAAAATGATATTTTTATTGCGTTTGAAAAACAATTAAGTATGGATACAAACTCGCGTAAGTTATGAGTTACGCACACCCTGAAGTTTTAGTAGACACTGAATGGGTATCAAACAATCCTCCTAGTGAAAATAGAAAATTAGTAGAAGTTGATTATGATCCAGTAAATGGATATCAAAAAGGTCACATTAATGGTGCCAGTCTTATTTGGTGGAAACGTGACATTAATGATCCTATTACAAGAGATATCATTAGCAAAAAACAATTTGAAGCATTAATGTCAAAAAATGGAATTACTTCAGATACTGAGGTAATTCTTTATGGTGACTTTAACAATTGGTTTGCAGCATTTGTTTTCTGGGTTTTCAAATACTATGGACATGAAAATCTCAAAATTATGAATGGTGGTAGAAAAAAATGGGAATTAGAAAACAAAGATTACACTACTGATGAACCACAAATGCCATCAACAACATACAATGCACAACCTCCGGATGAGGGATTACGTGCTTATCTATTTGATGTTAGCAGAGCATTGGGAAGAGAAGATAGTGTAATGGTTGATGTCAGATCACCTGCTGAATTTACTGGTGAAATTACTGCTCCTCCTGAATATCCAATGGAGCATGCACAAAGAGGTGGACATATTCCTGGTGCAAACAATATTCCGTGGGCAACTGCAGTTAATGATGCTGATGGAACATTCAAAGCAGCTGATGAACTAAAACAAAATTATGAACCAAAAGGTGTTACTCCAGACAAAGATGTAATATGCTATTGTAGAATTGGAGAAAGATCATCACATAGTTGGTTTGTTCTAAAATATCTATTGGGTTATTCCAAAGTTCGAAACTATGATGGTTCTTGGACTGAATGGGGTAACATGATAGGAAATCCTGTGGAAAAATAAATTGCTTCTAGACCTTCCTGTTCTAAAGAAAGGTTCTTTCTATTTTATCAAAGATGGCGATACTGATCTTATCTTGGAAGACAACACCAAGAGAGGCCTTACTGTAAAAGAAACATCTGTTGATGAAAAACTAAACGTCAAATCTGATAAGGGAATGATTCATGATATGGATGGAATTGGACATTGGGTTCCTATTAGATGGTATTTTTCAAAGGACTCTTTTGATTTATCACAGGTAATGGTGCATGCTGAAGCAATGGAGAAAAAATACACTGAACTACGAGAGCTCACGTGTCCAGATGATGACTGACAAACATTTTTAACTTAATTTACACTAAAAAAGTCAGATGTCTTTACTCCTAAAAGATCGAGTTTGGTCAATGGAGGCCCCAACTGCAAAACGTGGTGTCTATCCATTACACGGATACAAAATTGGACTTTATAGGCTGCCAATAAAACTTGAAGATCTCGACGAAATAAAATCAATTCATGATGGACTCAAAAAGACATTTGAAATGGATATGTATGCTGACAGAATTTATGCAACATATCGCTGGCAAGAACAAAACATGAAAGATCCTGATGCAAAAGGATACAGAAAAGTAGAATTATCTATTACAGTTGAAATTGTTACTGGGGAAGTGGTTGATATTATTTATCAAATTTTCCCAATTGAAAAATTCGGTGATCCTAACTGGGTTCAGGATTATAGAAAGAAAGCAGACCATTTTGCAAAAATGGTAATTGATACTATTTTACGTAACACTATCTTGGCTGACAAGATGGTTTCCTACTATGTGAAAAAAGAAAAGATCTCTGAGGTTACTGCGATTCAAAAACTTGAAGAACTTACTCCATTGGCAAAAATTGTCCTTGGTGCAAAAGCTAAAGCCATTGAAGCGACAGAAGAAGAAGGTGAAGAAGATGAAGGCGAAATTGAAATTCCAGATGGTGCAAAACCTGGTCCAATTGATGTTGAATACAAATCAAAAATGAAACAATCTGCAGTATATGATGCTGCTGGATACTCTATCAAAACTTGGGGGCGAAAAGGTAAGAACAATGGAATCATGGGGGTTTGGGGAGAATTTGTTTCAGTAGATTATGATATCTGTATTGCAGATGGTGGATGTATAGAAGCATGCCCTGTAGATGTTTATGAGTGGTTTGATACTCCTGGAAATCCCGCATCAGACCAGAAACCGTTAATGTCAAAAGAACCTGATTGTATATTTTGTCTTGCATGTGAAGGCGTCTGTCCACCGCAAGCAATCAAGATCTTTGAGGTAAAGTAATTACAATTTATTGCAAGTATAAATAGCGAATAGTAATTCTGAGAAATTAGGGATATGGCAATCAATCCTTTCACTCAGTTTGTTTTTGATCTGTTTATCATCGCAGCTGTTATAATTACTATGTATACCTGCAATTTTTACTATCTTGCTTTTCTTTCTCGAAAAAGAAAAGATGTTTTGTCCACTGTTGATATAGGAACTCCGTCAGTTACAATTCAGCTTCCAATATACAACGAAAAATATGTTGCAAAGAGACTGGTTGATGCAGTTTGTAGCATGGATTATCCTAATGAGAAAATGAAGATTATGGTGTTAGATGATTCTGATGATGATACTGTTGCATTGCTTGAAACTGTAGTTAATGATTACAAGAAACAAGGATTTCAAATTGAGCACATAAGACGTGGAACAAGAAAAGGGTACAAAGCAGGCGCATTGAAATACGCTATGCAGATAACAGATTCTGAACTAGTTGCAATCTTTGATGCTGACTTTATTCCCCCTACGTGGTTTCTCAAACGTGCAATCCCCTACTTTTCAAAACCAAACATTGGTCTTATTCAATGTCGTTGGGGACATGTAAATGAAAACTATTCTGTAATTACCCAAGCACAAGCACTCAGTCTTGACTTTCATTTTCTCATAGAACAAAAAGCCAAAAGTAATTCTCACCTATTCATGAATTTCAATGGCACTGCTGGAATTTGGAAACGTGACTGTATTGAAGATGCTGGAGGTTGGCATACTGCTACACTAGTTGAAGATCTTGATCTAAGTTATAGAGCACAAATGAAAGGATGGAAATGTGTGTTTTTACCTGACATTGTAGTTGATGCAGAACTTCCCGCTCAGATGAATGCAGCTAAACGGCAACAATTCAGATGGGCAAAAGGCTCTATTCAATGTGCAATCAAACTACTTTTTGATATTGCTGTTAAACGTAAAGTTGCAGTTGAAGCAAAGATTCAGGCATTCATACAACTTACTCGTCACATTGTTTATCCATTAATGCTGATACAATTTTTGGCACTACCCGTCTTGTTAGCGGGACAAGTTAACCTTTATGTGATTAGTTTTCTTCCTCTCATTACATTTGCAACATATCTTGCAATGGGGCCTGGTGCATACATTATGATTATACAGAGTATGTATCACAAGACATGGAAATCAAAAGCAAAGATATTGCCATACTTGTTAGTCTACAATGCTGGATTGTCAGTAAACAATACTGTTGCAGTCTTTGATGCAGTACTTGGAAAGAAAAATGAATTTCTTAGAACTCCAAAGTATGGAATCATAACAAAAGATGATGATTGGAAAGACAAAGCATACAATTTACCTTTTTCACAAACTACTCTCTTGGAGATCTTTTTTGGTGTATATGGTATAATGGGAATCTTTATCTCAATATTTTCAAACAATCCTGTGTTTGTACCAATTATTGGATTGCAAACTGTCGGATTTTTCTATATTGCCTACATGAGTCTGTCTCATACGCGATTTAAAAGAAATAAATCAAGTGATAATCGTGTGATGACCAAGAACGAGAAAATGGCGAAAATTATTTACAAACTTTCCATAGCTGGAATAATTGGAATTATTGTTTTTGGAGGATTTATGGCAATCAATGGATACAACACCGACATTTATCCTCTTGATAGAATGAGAGGCCATTTTGATGGAATTATAGGCTCATCTGATCCTGTTGCAATCCGTGCTCATTTAGTAGCAATTCAAACAGATTTGAATATTGTTATGGAAAATCCAAATCTACTTGAGGCAACAAATGCAAATGGTGATGTCATCTCCAAAAATCCTGTTTGGATGTTTCCTACAGATTCTACAAATTTTCTAAGAATACAAAATGATGTAAACACAATGCTTACAGGTATTGATAAAATCTCAACTGTTCCAAAGGACAGTTCTGCATATCATACGGGAATGATAGATATTAGTGATAGGGCATTACATTTGAGGATTAACATTATGGATGCAACTCCATACATGTATGTTAGTGCTCCAAATGTACTGTACAGTGTAATTTGGATTGTTGCAATCTTGGCAATTTTTGCTACATTGAAACGTAAACAAGAACAACTCAAAGAAGTTGACGCTGCAGGAATTTAAGAAATATTCAAATCATCTCTGATTTCATCTACTGCTCTAATTCCATAAATGTCTCTTACTTGCTGAATTCTTACTACTTCCTTAAACAAGTCTCTTCCAATTGCATTTGTCAGCATTGAATAGACATCACTGAATCGAATTTCCCACCTGTCTGCACAATCAAAAATTTTACTTACTGCCCACTGTCTAACTTCATAGGGAAGTGGAATTTTTTCACCTGATTCTATTGAAATTCTGTCAAACAGATTAACAATATCTGCAGTTTGTGATGCCATCTTTTCAAGATCTTTTACATCTCCATACTTTGATTCTGCGTTCATTCTGATGCCTGATTGATATTCTGAAAGCTTTAACAACGCCATCATCTCTTTTGATGAATCACTTGATACTTTGTTTGTAACATTTTTGACTGATTGCATCTCTTCAAATAATTTTTCAGATTTTTTATGAAATTCTGCAGTAGATGCATCTTGCCTTTTTACAATGTCTGAGACAGAAGCTACTTTTTCTTCAATTTTATTTATTTTATCTCCAAGTTCTTTGATGGATTCTAGGCTCAAACCCTCTACGGAATTTGTCTTTAATGCTATGGTGTCGAATTGCTGTTTAAGGCCATCAATTACTCCGCCTAATGAGTCAATTTTTGATGCTTTGGATGATATGGCATCAATTGTGATCTTGATTGCTTCTAGTTCTGCATTAAGATTGGATGTAAATGATGCACCTTCAATGATTTTTCCAAGTTCTTGTTTTAGGCTTTCAATAATTTGATTGCCTGTTTCTAATTTTCCAGTTTTTCCTGAAATCATCTCTACACTATTTTTTAGTTTACTCATTTCAGAACCAATTTCTAAAAATGAGTCTGCTTTTCCAGAAACTTTTCTGAGATCATCTCTTACCTCATCAATTCTCTGAGCAATTTTGATAATCATTTCAGAATTGTTTCTAATTGAATTTACACTATCTTCTACTTTTTGAGACAATCCTTGAGATTTTGATGCATTTGAAATTTTGTTTACCTCTTCTTGTAATTTGGTGGTTTGGTCATTGATCTTGTTGACTAGATTAAATTGTGTTCTTACTTGATTTAATCCAGAGTATAGTTTCTGCGTGTCATCTTCTATGATGTTGATTTGTTTTGATTGTTTTTGAATATGTTCTAATGTTGATGTTAATGTGTCTATCATTCCTTTCATTGATACCAGGATCTTTTGGTTTTCACCAAAAATTTTTGACATTCCCTTGATCTCTTTTTGTAAGGACTTGTTAGAATCTGAAACTGATGCTACCTTTTTTAATAGTATGGCTGGGCTTGGCTCTCTTTTTGTAACTTTTTTTGTTCGTTTTACTATTTTTTTCTTTGTAGTTTTGGTAGCCATATGAATTGAATTAAAAATTTAATGATAAAAAAGTTAGGTCTAAAATAAAAAATGTAAAGAGTTACTTGTTTACAACTCTTGGCTCATGAAGTAATTCATGAAATGTCTTTTCAGTCAAACCATTCATGGTTTCAATAAACCCTCTTGTACAATATTCGCACTGAATCATATAGTACGGTATGGTACCGTACTATTAATACTCAGGTAATTACAACGTAACCAATGACGCAGTCAGATACCCCAGGTCATATCTCTACATTTGATTCAGCTGACCTAATCATCACTCTGCATTTTGATTATAATCACTGAGCATAAAGAGGTTAAAGATTATGAATACATTGAGCCTGTTTTCAATTATTTGATATCTGTTTAATTTTATTTTCAAATTTTTAATGAGCGATCATTTTTAAACAAATTTGTTAAATGATAACATGCAAAACATTCTGCTTCAATTAGATTCAAATGGAATTCAAAGCACGCTTAACAACACTGTTACCAGTTTAATTGAACAGATTACCCCTGAACTTCCTCATACTAGTTTCATTACTGATTTGGCTTTTATCATGATAATTGGTGCTGTAGTTACACTAGCATTTTTTAAAATAAAACAACCTTTGATCATTGGTTATCTATTTGCAGGAATGCTGATTGGTCCTCTGTCTCCATTATGGTCCTGGATTTTACCTGAAGGAGGTCCTACTGATGTTGTTTCAGGAAGTGTAGGAATTTTATCTGATATTGAGGCATTGAATCTTTTTGCTGAAATTGGTGTCATCTTACTTCTTTTTGTAATCGGTATTGAATTTCCCTATTCAAAAATCAAAACAATTGGTCGTAAGGCAGTTGGAATTGGAACTATAGGGTTGTTTTCAACAATGGGTGTCATATTTTACACTGCCACCGTACTCGGATTGGCATTCATGGATGCGTTGTTTATTTCAGCCGCACTATCAATATCAAGTACTGCAATCATTGTTAAAATTCTTGAGGATACAGGAAAAATCAAAAAAGAATCTTCTTTGCTTGTTTTAGGCATTTTAATTGTTGAAGATGTAATTGCCGTAATTCTAATTTCCTCATTACAGTCTATTGCATTAGTTGGAACTGTATCAATTGAATCTATTATTGCAGTAGTGACAGTTGCAATTGCTCTTATTGTTGGAACCTTTACTATTGGAACTCGTTTAATCCCTCCACTAATTGATAGAGTTGCAGCAACCGAACATCGTGAAATTCTGCTACTCAGCGTTCTTGGACTTTGCTTTGGATATTCCTTATTTGCAAACATTGTAGGATTGTCTGTAGCAATTGGGGCATTTTTGGCAGGTGTGCTTGTTGCTGAATCAAAATCAGCCGAAATCTCAAAACTTCTTTCAAGCCCAATTAAAGACATGTTTGTAGCCATATTCTTTATCTCAGTTGGTGCGCTGATGGATGTCTCCCAGCTTGAAAATTATATTGGTATAGCTATTGTTTTGATTGCAGTTTCTGTTGGCATGAAGTTTGGAGGTAATATGCTTGGGAATATCATATTTAGACAAAAACGTGGTAAAGCACTTCGTTCTGCATTTTCCTTAGCTGCACCTAGGGGTGAATTCTCAATTGTAATTGTGAAGGTTGGAGTAGACATGGGTGCAGTCAGTGCTTTCTTGTTCCCATTGGTTGGTATGATTTCTATAATAACTGCAATTATTACTCCCTTTTTGATAAAAGCTGGAGATAGAGTAATTCCTGTTGTGGAGAAGAAAGAAAATGCCTGATGAGTTGGAAAAATTATTAGAACAAGTTCATGATGGAATTACCACTTTTGATTTTGATGGTAATACCACTCCTTGTATTATAATTGAAGAGAAAAAATATGATGAAATGTTATCAAAAGTTGCTGGAGCATCTTTATCGATTAACACTGATCTAAATATTTTACAAGATGGCCTGGGAAATGTTTTTGTTGAAGTTGTTTTGATATTTTCAAGAGGAAATATTGTTGAAAAATTTATAGTTAATGCAAAAACTGATCTTATATTCTTTGAATCTCTTGCAAAAACGTTCATGCTTGCGCTTTCTTCTCCACATTCTCAATATGGAAAAGAAAATGTGTTTATGATCCAGTTACCTCGTCCAGAAAAGGCTCAAGATGCACTTGAAATTATTCGAAATGCATTGCTGCCAAAAAATCAAAAATAGAGTGCAGTTACCGGGATTTGAACCCGGGTCACTAACTTGGCAAGCTAGAATATTAACCAAACTGTACTATAACTGCAACAATCCTAGAGGCTGATTTTGGATATTAAACTGTTTTTTTGTATGAATCAAGCACTTAGATGTATTTTGCCATCTCAGAAAACATGTTCAATTCCCTTATTCTCCATGTCTCAAAGCATGTAAGACCGAGATCACCCTCATGCCCTGACTACTCTTCATCTGCCCGCGAACATTCCTCTGCATCACGCACTTTCGAATGGAATTCTCTGCATCATTGTTAGTTGATGGAACATCGCCATCCATGACAAACGTAAACATGCTGTTCCTTGCAGTCTTTAGCTTCTTGCCAAACTGAACCATTTCCGTATCACCTTTCAAATATCGTGCAATGATACGGTCTGTCTGTTTTAGTAAATCATTCCTGTACGTTTCCCGCCGTTTTGCATAACGATTACTCACACTCCAAATCCTGGCATGACCTAGCATCTCTGAGAATTTCTCATATAGAATCCTGGCCTTTTTGTCTTTTGATTTTATTGCCAGATATTTGGCATCGCGCTGCAGGTGTGCAGTGCATCTCTGCTTTGTGTTATCACAAAATACGGTCCTGTACCATTGTTTTAATACTAATCTTCTTTTTTGGAACAGATTTTAATGAGACAAACGTGAATAGTATATGTCAGGTAATGTCTAATGGATAAAGCACAAAAAAAGAGAATTAAGGCTTTGTATGGTTGTGATGAAAAAATCACATCATATTTGATTCATTCTGGCACTAAAATTGGTAACACAACAAAATCCAAATTAGAACAAGGAAACGTAGACGAATTAGAAACCTAAACAATCATCTCCGCCAAAAATGAACAAAATCATACGTGGAATTTTTGAAGCTTATTAAATTAATAAAGTAATAAATATCATATAATTCTAATCACATCATGGAATGGTTTGATTATCTAAAAGAAAAATGCATTGATTGTTACAACTTGAATAAAGATACAGAGCCAGAAACAATTCCATTTGTTCCTGATAATGTACCAATTAAGAAAGGCACTATTGCAGAATTTTTTAAAGATAAGAAAATTTTGATTTCATTGTATTGTGAAGAGCATCAAAAAAAAATAGATAGTCTCATTAATTTTGTTGAACCTTTTAAATCAAAATGAACTACACTAAAAGTATCTCTTTGTTTTTTAGAAAATTTTTTCGTATGTATCAACCTTCACGCACAAATCAACACTATTACACAAAAAGATCTAAGATCAACTAAATCATCATACAAAACATGTCAGGTTGTGGTCATGAGAAAATCATCATACAGCTACAAAAAAAGACAAAACAACAAGACGAAGTGATAAAACAACTACAAGCAGAGTCAAAACAACAAAAACTAATCATAGAGAATCTCATAGAATCAAACAAGGAACTGCAAAAAAAGCTGTCATATTATGAGAATGCGCACTCTCCGCCATCAAAGAATTCCCTTGAATGGAGAAAGCAAAAAAGACAACACAGACAGCCAGGCAAATCAAGACGTGGTGGAATAGCAGGACACGTTGGCAAGACACAGAAATTCAGACCAACTAGCACCAAACACCACAGATCAGATGCATGTCCTAAATGCGGTAGTGAAAATATTCATCAAACCAAAACCTGCAAAAGGATAATGGTTGAGATTCCTCCACCAACACCCTACGGTATAACTGAGCATGTTTTGAATCAATACATCTGCATGGACTGTTCTGATAATTTTCAAACCACGGGAAACCTTCCATCACATGGATGTTTTGATGGTTCAGTGATACGTGAGGTAGTCTCACTGTTCTCAAAGAGATTGACATACGATGCTATCAGAGCCACACTCTATGAAAGATATGGATTAGAAATCAGCAATACAACCGTACAATCCATTCTTCGCAACGGTAGTGTGATGTTAGAGTCATTTTACAATACAATCCACAGCGAAATCGTGACTGAAAAGATTCTCGGAATCGATGAGACAGGATTTTCAATTGATGGAGATACTGGATGGATGTGGGTTGCAAGAAGCAAGACTAGTGCACAGTATGCCTTGGAGTACAGCAGAGGTGCCAATGTTCTAAAAAAGTACTGGAAGAAATTCAAAGGAACCCTAGTGTCTGACGGATATGCTCCGTACAGGACAGTATTTTGTGATAACACAAAGCAGAGATGCACCGCACACCTGCAGCGCGATGCCAAATATCTGGCAATAAAATCAAAGGACAAAAAGGCCAGGATTCTATATGAGAAACTCTCAGGGATGCTAGGTCATGCCAGGGTTTGGAGTGTAGGTAATCGTCATACAAAACGGCGGGAAACGTACAGGAATGATTTACTAAAACAGCTGGACCGTATCATTGCACGATATTTGAAAGGTGATACGGAGATGGTTCAGTTTGGCAAGAAGCTAAAGACTGCAAGGAACAGCATGTTTACGTTTGTCATGGATGGTGATGTCCCGTCAACTAACAATGATGCAGAGAATTCCATTCGAAAGTGCGTGATGCAGAGGAATGTTCGCGGGCAGATGAAGAGTGATCAGGGCATGAGGATGATCTCAGTCTTTCTCACATGCTTTGAGACATGGAGAATAAGGGAATTGAACATGTTTTCTGAGATGGCAAAATACATCTAAGTGCTTAATACATACATTTTTTCTTAGTTTTAAGATTAACAACAAATTTGTTTGCTTTGACAATTTCATCTTTACAAGTGCCAACTATTAGAGCAATTACACTTTTGTGATTGCATTTCTTTATGCAGTTAGCGGTAAGAGATCTATTTGAACTCCAAGGGGAGTTTCCAAACTGACTAAATCTTTTGCATCTGTAAGAATACCTTCAATGGAAAGAGAATATATTTTGAGATCTTCATTATCACAACCACGTAGATTTGGTTGGTTCTTAATCAAACCATCTTCTTTTATTGGATCGCCATTAACAATAATATCAAATTTATGAGAATGTTTTACAATTGTCTTTACAGCGCTTTTAACATTGGATTCATTATAGCCAGTAAATGCTATTTGCATTAGTTTTTGCATTTTACTTCTCATCTTTTTATTTCTGGTACGTTTAAAGATATTGTTTTCAGGTACTGTTAACTTTACGGGATCTCTCCAAATTGCTGTTAAGTCGAGACCTATGAATTTTCTCCTGATTTTTCAAGACTGTTAACTTTGTGATCTAATACAAGTCCGATTTGAAAGGGATTCAGACGTGAGTATATGAAAATAGATTAACTGTTAACTTTGTGATCTGATAATCGTGTAAAAATTTGGATTTAATCTAGAGATGCTTGTTCCCACTGCTGTCGGCTTGGAACCCAAATAAATCCCCTTAATGACAGAATATCGTTAATTCTTCTCCAATATTTTTTGTCAATCCAATCAGTTATCGGAATAACGGCTATTTTATTTTCATTTTCGTTAATCTTGACATATTTGCATAGTTTGCCTAAATTTCCAGATATGCTATTCATATGTATCTCCTTGGATAGAGGCACTCATACAAGTAATCATATTGCAGATCTTTGTTTTTGAGTAATTTGTGATATTTTTGCATCGTATCGTAAGCGTATTTGGAATCCAAGCCAACATCGTAAATAATTGTTAAAGAACCATTGGAATCCAAATTTAAGAAGAATTGTGTTGATCTCTGCCCATACAGCATTACCAATTCATCCCTTTGGCTTAATCTGCATGCATCCATCATTACATGTTATCTCTACATATTTTATGAGTTCTCCCAATATGGAAGAAGGTTCAGTACTCTTTGTTGATTTATGTCTGTTAGAGGCAGCTGCATTTATGAGACTGATATTTTTTTGAAATGTCTACATTGTCAAGACCTGCAACAAATGCTGGTGTCTTTCCCTCAAGACCCATATGTGGTCTTACAAAGTTATGATGTATTCTAAGCAAGTCTGCATAGATCTGAGATGAATCATCATTGTCTAATCCCCTGCGCACCTTCAGATTGGCAGATATTTCATTTGATATTTTTGTAGCCAAAAGAAATCGTGTTTTAGGATCAATTGCAGACCAAAGCCAATTATAGTATCCTTTCTTTGAAATAGGTTCAGTTTTTCTTACATTGATCATCTTTTCATCAACTGACCAAGCATTACCAATTGTAGGTTTGAGTGTATCCACATATTCTTTAATTGTAATGCTATATTTTTTTATCCAGTATCCTATAGTCACATGAGATATCCGTATCCCTCTTACATTTGAGAGATGTTCTGCTGTGTTGCGCAAAGACATTCCAGACATGATCAAATTTAATGCCTCTGAGATCATACTTGGCTCAAATTTTACTTTTGCAAATCCACTTTCAGAATTTGTAAATTTTCTGTCACAGTCTTTACACCCATATATTTGTAATTTTCCCCTATACTTGGTTTTTCTAAATCCTTTTTTGACTATTTTTGTAGATGAACAATATACACATATTGAAGGAATTTCTAACATTGGTTTTTTAAAATTCGATGTTACATCCTGTGAACCATGTAAAAACTCATGTACATACAGTATGTGACTGCATCTCTTATCATCATTTCCACTTCGTAATCTGTCAATAAAATCATAGCATTGGCATGTCCACACATCAGATTTTAGCGTCTTTGTCACAGTATACCTCATTTGGTTTTTCTGAGAATCTACTTGATAGCGATTATTGTTAATACGTTTCACTGTATAATGCTTAAAGGCGTTTTTCTGTACCGTCTGTGTATGTTGTTTTACCATATTACCATTATACCATATAATTAAAAGGTATAAAAAGATAATGGTAATTACCGCCAAATTTAATTATGAGGTAGATTGACACTTGTTATGGGAGAGAAGGCCAAGACCTCGATTAACGTGGACAAGGACATCTGGGTCAGGTGGATCAAGTTTGTTGTAAACAAGACAGGCTCTGCACGCAAGATAAGCGAAGAACTAGAAAAAGCTATACTGGAATATATGAAGCGAAAATAAGCATCTTGAAAGTTTTGATACACATTATTCTAATGTGTCATTTGATTGATTTTATTATTTTTATTTCATCTTCTCCTACATTTGATTTAGGTTAATTTTGATTAGTTTAATTTTAATTTATTTCATCAATTTAATTTATAAGTCGACTCATGTATTTGAGAGAAAATTGTTGTAGAGAAGGGTTTGGTTTCAATCTTTATCCATTTTTTTTCTTCTATAAAAAATCGTTAAATTTTTTCGTATTCTATTAATACTTGATTTTTAAATTCCTTTGCAACAATAGGAAAATTATCTAGAATATATCCCAAGTTTTCTTTTGATATATTGCAAATTTTTGTAGCATATGCATTAATTTGTGCCATCAATTCATTTCGTTCAATTTCATTAGTTACTACATCATTGATTTTGAGTTCATTTTTTATATCTTCATACTCTTGTGTGATACAAATTAATCTTGCAACTCTATTAGCAATTTCCAGAAGTAATGGATCATCCTCTGTTAATTTTGGAACTGTAATTTCTTTAACATAAAACATGTTAACGTTAATTGCAACTTTATGTCTAATCAAAAAATCAATAACAAATGAATTTAGCATTCCACATAAGTAAAGTAATTCTTTATAACTCAAAAACTTTTCAAATTTTGAACCATTAAAAAATATTGGTCTTATGTAATTTAATGAATTTCCTAAATATACATTTGGAGGTAAAATGGTACAGATTAATGTACGCTGATTTGTTGCATTACTTATCAGTCTCCATCCAATTCGGAAATGATCAGCAGGGATTTGTAGTTGTATGGATTTAGATTTTTTATTATTTTTACTCAAGATTCTATTTACTTTTGTTTTTTCTCTACTTGAAATTGCATTTCGAGCTTTTCCAAAATCTATCCAGTATCTTGGTTTTTTAAAAGTATGTGTAAATTGATGAATCATTTTCCCTTCAAATAAAACAGCTCCATTTCCTTCAGTATTAAAAATAGGAGCATCATCTGTCATGTTAAATTCTCGTTGAAATTCTAAACCCCATTCAGGATATGATAAAGCTGAAAACTCGCTCATCTTTTTGAAAATCTCTACATCTTTTTTATTACTACATTCAATAATTGATAGAGCAATTGGGGAAAGTTTTCTTACAATTTCAATATCATAATCTATAGATTCTGTTTTCATTCTTGAGAGTTGATCTGCATCTTGAAGATAAAATGCAGATTTGAAAACAGATGTTTTGGATCCTTTTGAGAAAATCAATGTAATAAATTTGAATTGTCTGTGTATTTCTTTAAAAATTCCCTTTCTATTTTCAAACCCATAAAGTGAAATAATTTTATTTTTATTGAACAACATATTTCGTAATCCATTAGAACCTAAATCAGTATATATTCCAGAAGGTAAAATAACACCTGCAATGCCATTTTTTTTCAAGAGGTGATAATATTTTTCAACAAATAATTGATATAGATTAGATTTGATCTTATTTCGTTTAACAGCTATTTGTGGAATCTGATATGTATATTGTGAACTATTTTTAAAAAATTCTTGTTGAATGTCTATGTCACTATTGTATTTTTTCCAATTACTTGAAATTTCTGAATTCTCTAACAGTTTTTTAATAATTTCATTTTTCTCAGATTTTTTCAGCGATGTAAATTTTTGTAATTTATCTGAATTATGTAATAAGCCAAAAAATTCATTAATATTTGGTTCTAAAATCTCCCAAGGCGGATTCCCAACCACAGCATCAAATCCAGGATTTTTCTTCCGTTTCCCATTTTCATCATAAAAGATGTCAGGAAACTCCAAGTCCCAATGGAAGAACGAATGCTCTGAGGCAGTTTCCTTAACCTGTTGCCATCTCTCATCGGAATAAAAGTCGAGGCTGTTCTCGCCGATTTTTGTGACAAAATCACCTATCGGAGGCACATCTACATCAAATGACTTGGCCAGTTTGGCATCTAGTAGGAACTTTAGATCATAGTATACGGTTCCTTTTGACTGCATGCTGCCATATTTTACAATCTTTGTCTTTACTGCCTGAGCAGTGTCGTCTTCCCATGTCTCAAGCATGATGAAATCTCTCACGGTTTTCTTAAAGCGTGTGCGTCCCTTGGTTGATTCCATCAGTGTTGTCTGTTTCTCAAGTATGTCATCAATGCTAGAGCCAATCAATGAGTTACCTGATTTTATATGTGCACTCAAAAATGACAATGGTTTTTCAGAAGAAAGGGTTTCAAGCCACAGTGAGACACTGGCAAGATCAACTGCAAGGGGGTTTATGTCAACCCCATAAATGCACCGTCTGGCAACATCTCTCTTTCTCTCCACAAATGCAAGTTCAGTTATTTCATCTTTGTGTTCTATCTGGCAGATTCTTCTTGCAATATAGTTTGTTGCACCAACCAGAAAGTGACCGGACCCCATTGCAGGATCCAAGACATTTAGAGCAAGTATTTGATCAACCTGCTCACTAGGATCATCTGTTTTCTTTATTATATCATCAATTAATGGACCTATCGCATTTTCCACAATATAGTCTACAATATACTTTGGCGTGTAATAACTTCCAGTGGATTTTCTTTCTTTTGGATTTGGCAGGTCAGATACTTTGCCGTCTTTTACAGTGAGATGATATTCCAAAAGATGCTCATAAATGGATCCAAGATGACGGGTCTCAAGTGCAGCATAGTCTAAAAAGAAATAATTCCCTTTTTTATCTCGGGTTCTAGTCAACAAGCTTATTGCATCAAGAAGATTCTTGTTTGGAATCTTCCATTTTTCTAGATTGGAATGGATTTTTCTGTCAAATAATCTTCCATAGTATGAACGCATGGAAAACTTTTTTGGATCATAGTCCAGATCCTCACTACCCATCTCAATTAACCTGAATAGTTTTTTCAGTCTTTCATGAACCTGATATTTAACAACATCATGATCAGATTTTAAAATCCATTGTGATTTTATCCATTTGAGGCTAAAGTTATCGTGATAGAATTTCTCATCTGGAAACACCGAACGGTCTTCTGCATAAAGGACAAACATGATCCTATAAAGTAAAATAAATGAGGGCTCTCGAATATCTTCAAGTGTTTGTTCATCCAAAGTAAGATTATTTGATTTATCCAAAATAATTCCCTCAGATAATATCTTTAATGCCTCAAACACATTTACTGTTAACTCATCATGAATCTGGATTGCAAATGAATCAAAAGCATCAGATACTTTGGATACAATTGATGATGCAATTGAATCCTCATCAACTCTGATTTTTTCAAGAAAATCTACAAAAGTTTTTGGAACACCTGTGTCTGACTTGATGTCTATTGGAACATGCCTTGTCTCTGAGAATGATTTTGAGAATTCCTTTGAAAGGCTTGAAAATACCCACTTGAATCCGCCTGGATTGTGCGAGCATACCATGGCAAATCCATGATTGTCTTTGATTATTTTTGTGGAGATTCCTTTCCATTCTCTTAAAGAATCTGTGTTTGTCTGGACATAGTAAATTTGATAATCATTTTTGCTTGCAATTATTCTTGCTTCTGAAACTGTTTCCTTTTGCTTGTCATTCCAATTGTCCTTATTTACTGGCTTGTCTGCAAAATCAAAGTTTAGTTCTGAAAACAAGTTTCGTAACGAGTTCAGATCTTTTAACCTGTATGCCAAAGTTTCTAGTTTTTTATCAGCCAGATCTAATCTCTCACATATTTGCTGTACAGAATTCGAGGTGAGCTATTCTCTTCTTCGTTTTGTTTTATTTGGTTTTGTATCTTATAGTGCAGATACAACTGGCTAAGATGTTGTAGTAACTCCGAATCATGCATTTTACTTTTCTTAATTTTTAGTAATTCTTTGTTTAGTCTTCTCTTTAGAATGGGAATGGAATATGCCTTTCGCAGCGTTTCAATATCTTCTTTTTTATCCAAAAATTCTTTGATGCTATCCATTTTTATCAGTTTTTCAAGTACCCATCTCTGTGCCATACTTAATCGTACACTTGATTCCCTAGCTTGGATCTGTTCTGTGTCTTCAACAAATTTCTTCCAACCCACAGATACTAGTTTGTCATAGTCTGAAGGAGTAGAATAAACAGCTTCGTCGTCTGATTCTAAAATTTCCAAGGCTTTTTGTATTCTTATCTCTTTGATCTCTTCTTTTGTATTAATCATATAGTATTTCCTTACTTTACCGCTTCGCTCAGTTCCACTTTCACATGCCAAAAGCAACTGACCGCCTGATTTTACATTATCTGAGCTTCTTATGCCGTTTGGAATTGTTCTTATCTCCTCCCAAAATTCTGGTTTGTTTACTTGTATATCTTGCAGGATTTTCTCAAATTTTGATGGCTCTAAGGGATTCACTTCTTCTCTATCTAGAATTGATTCATCACACTTGTAAATTGCATAAGTGTCTTTAGTATTGATTGATTCTTCTGGTTTGAGTATTTTATAGTCTTCTCCTATTATTTGATGTATTTTATCAATTTTGGCATCAACATGCTCTTCAAGTTTAAAATCCTTTTTCATTTCTAGATCTAACAGAAAATTATGCACTATAACAAATTCATTCTGACTTCCAATTCTATCTACTCTTCCTGCTCTTTGAATTAACCTAGTTGGATTCCAGTGAAAATCATAATTAATTATAACCTCACCCGCTTGAAGGTTTACTCCTTCAGATAATACATCAGTAGTAATCAATAAAGAAATTTGTTCAGATTTTTCCAGTTTTGATTCATTACTTGGATTATTGACAGGATCAAACCTTCTTGCACATTCTATAGCATTTCCAGTAACAGAATCTACCCGCTCTTTGATTCCATTCCATCGTACATAATCACTTAGATATTTTACAGTAGTGGCAAACTCTGAAAATATGAGAACTTTCTTTCCAGAATATTCGTTATCAAGTAGATCTTGTAGTATGCGCAACTTGTTATCTGTCTTCCATGTGAGTCTGTGAATTAAACCATCAATTGTCTCAAATATCTCAATATCGTTTTGAATGTCTGAAGTTAATTTTTCAATGTCAAATGCCTCAAATTTGTATTTTGTCTCACCAGATTCCTGAATCTTTTTTCTAAATTCATCAATAGTTTCAGGATCGTTTATGGAATCCGGATCAGACTGTGCAATTTCATACATTTCCTTGTAAGACACATCTCCTATTGGGATAATCCCTTCATCTAATAATTTAAGAAAAATCTTATGACTGTCAATATAATGTCTGATGCTTTGTTTGAATGCTTCAAGACTACTTTCCATTCTTTTTAGCAATAATGTTCTGATTAATCCTATGAGTTTTTTCCCAGCAATTCCTAACTCTTTGTATAATTCGACATTTTTGTATTCATCTTTTAGATACAATCCCAAGCTATATCTGGCAAGAGTAAGAGTTTTTACATCTGGGTTTGATTCTGGCTTGGCAAGATAACCTACAATCGTCTTAAATTTTCTTTGATAGACTGCGTTAATATCATATCTCTCTATTCTCATTTTACGTTTAGGGAAATACTTGTTTTCACCCCCGACTTGCAGATATTTTCTGTCATTTTCGTCCACTTTGCCCCATTGACTTAGAACATATCTTCGAGTTCGTCTAATCATGATGTTTCTGAGCAGATCCACCAAGCTAGCATCGCCATTTTTTATTTGTCCAAAGTATCTGTCAAGATCAGTCTCATTTGCAGGTGGGATAGATGTTTTTGATGTCTGATGAAATAACATTATCTGGTTTTTAATATCCATTTCTTTGTTGGAGTATGGGGTTGCAGTAAGTAGAATTGCTTTTGCATCTTGAGCCTGCATGAATTGATAGAGGTTTTCATACTGTCTTGAATCACTGTTTCTGAAATGATGACTCTCATCAATTAGCACCAAATCCCTACTATTGTATCTGTAATCCTGATACAATTCAAAATTTTCCTGTGATAGCTTACCTCGTGATAAAATCTTTGCATCTACCTCATAATCCTCACAGAATTTTTCCCACATGGGAATTAGTGGTGGTGGACAAATAATCAAAGGTCTGTACTCTTGCCGTTGTAAATATTTTAGCAATGCTATTCCAACATATGTTTTTCCCAATCCTACAACATCGCCAATTATCACTCCTCCATACAACTCAAACATTGTAAGACCCTGATCAACTGCATTTCTCTGAAATGGAAATAGTTTTGGAAATTTTTGTTTCCATATGGGATCAATCTCATGTTGTTCTTCCAGTTTGTCTTTATGTTCTAGATATGCAGCTTTTAGAAACAGGTCTTTAGAGGAGTAGATTTTTCCTGCCCATGAATTTGTTAATATTAAATTAAAATCTTCGGTGAACTCTAGTCCGTCTTTCCATAATTCATTAAACCAATTTAAAAGCTGGTTAACATCTGGAGAATTATATGTTTTGAGATTTAATTCGCTGTTTTGCGAGATGCCTGCAATCGATAGATTACTAGAACCCACAATGCCCATACCTTGGGAAAAATCAGTATCTTTTGGCTGGAAGATGTAGGCCTTTGCATGGAGTTTCTCTTTTGGATATACCCGAACTTCTAGCTGTTTTGTTTTCATCATTTCAATGAGTAACTCTACCACTGTTTTATCTTCACTAGTCTGACTCATGTGTTCTAAAGACTGTTTTATGTTGTCTTTAGAGTCCAAGATCACATTAGTTTTTCTATCCTCATTTACAAAATTTTTCTTATCAACTTCAGTTTGTACTTCCTTGATACTATGAAATCCTTCAATTAGAGCTTCGGCAGTTGTCTTGTCAGTGGTATTTGAGATTAGCAAACGAACCTTGTTTATGTCCTTTAGGGATTGAATTATTACAGATAATCCAGAAATGAAAAAATACCCTACTGCAATACTTGCATTTTCAGTCTTTGGTAAAATCTTTAGCAGTTCATCTTTTAGAATTACCTCCTTGTTGTCAATTACATTATCTTCTCGAAGCATCTTAATTATGAAATGTTCCTAACCCTAAGATAAAGTTGACTAACACAATGTGATTTTTTTTGGATCAGTATTGAAAGACAACATAACTGTAGTTAGAAATAACATAGAATCGATATTTTTCTTACATTTGTTGTGATATAGTCATTCTAAAAATCATAATGTGATTATGTATATGTTAGATAATGGCAAACAAAACACTAGAACACTATTAGCGTATATGTCAATATTGAGCATGAAATCAAAGTCAACTCAAAAATTATTCCAGTGTACAATAAACAACATAGAAACCTTTGGTAAGATAGATGTCAAAAACATATCAATATATGATGAAGATAATATCTATGATATTCTTCAAGAATGGATAATCTGGAACAGTAAACGTGGGATAACTGCTTCAAGTATAATGTGTTATTTTAACAACCTCAGGTCCTATCTTTGGTATCGCAGAATAAAGCTTGATTGTAGAGAGATAAAACATAATCTAAGATTTCCACAAACATTGCACGAATATGAAATTCCAATAACTGTAGGTGCAATAGGGAAAATTCTTCGTGTGTCAGAATTGGAATTTCGATTTCAACTCTTGGCTTTGATATCAAGTGGAATGAGAGTAAGTGAACTAGGGCAGATAAGACTAGCACATCTCGATCTTACACGTACAAATGTAATGGTACTACTTCCTGCTAAAATAACAAAAACAGGCAGATCACGTATAACATTTTTTTCAAAACAAGTTTCAGATATGATACGTTACAGAATTAAAATTCATAAATCCGATTTTATATTCTGTGGAAATAGAACACGAGAGCAAGCCCTCAATCTTGTTCTAAAACGTTTTGCAGCTGCAAGAAAAAAAGCTGACCTGATGGAAAAATACAGTCACTGTAAACAAAACAGATACAGAATTCATGTTCATAGTATGAGATCATACTTTATAACAAAGGCAAACAACATACAGTTTGGATTGGGTCATATTCTTGCAGGGCATAATTTTTACATGAAGGAATATAACAAGTACACTGTTGACGAATTACTTTCCATGTACAAAAAATTTGAAAAGGATGTAACATTTTAAAAAATATAGATATAATTGCCAAAATTTCGAAATTATTTTTTACTTTTCTAGTATCTTGTCTTTAAGAAATCAAATTGCTGTAATCTAATTTTGTTCACAATATGTTTTCTAAATCTTCTTTTGTTGTTTCACTATCTTCATCTGTTATTTCAACAGAGCCTTTGGGTTCTATCATATATGCTAAAGAATTCTCATCACAATCATACAGGGCTAAAATATCCGAGTCTTTAACACTTGATGTCATATGTTCTCTCTCTGATAAATTAGTTTTCATATGAGAATCACAATTCCAAGGGCAATTGGCAACAAATACCAGTGTGTATCTAGCACGTATGGAATAATTGTTAGTCAATTGTGGAAGTAATAACGATCCGCCAATTACAAATAATCCGATTTCTATTTGTTTGGTAAATATTCCAACATCTGGAGGATCGCCCAAAAAAACAATGTATTTGAGTGCAACAATTACAGAAGACAGACCAGCAAGTGCAAAAAGACCTATCTTTGTGGGTGCAGTAGAAGTACGTGTGGGTTTAAAGGAATACGAAATCTCAAAACTCTCCTCAATATCGGATATTATTCGAAATAAATTAGAGTTGTAGGTTCTGAATTTTTGTACGTACTCTGGCTGTTGATAACTCTGCTTTATTTTACCATCCTTGATGAAACCATATCGTGTTTGAGCAAAATCAAAGTCATTAGGTGTAAACAAAGTATAATACAAAGGATAGGGTTGTTTTTTAATTTTCATTTTCAAAACAGATCTTGGCGGATCTATATGATGTGGAGAATAGTTTAGAGTAAATGTTCTAACCTCATTTTTATACAATGATTTATTTTTTGGAATCTTAATCCATATCATGTGTAATTCCTCCGCATTTATTTTTGAATTAAAATGCTCTAGTTTTTCTTGTGTTTCATTGGAACTTTTTTCAATAAAATGATTAATCAATTTTTTAACATCCCTTGTTGTCATAACAGGTAAAATGGAATCATCCTCATCTCGAACCAATAAGTTTAGCAAGAATTTATCTGACAGAATTATGATGTTTGTCAATTCTTTTCTTTTTGATTTTATGGTATATTCGCTTACTATGCTTCGCTGTTCTTTATGATCATGTGAAATAAACAATCGTTGTCTTAGAATCTCTATCATAGAAGTAACTTGCATCTAAAAACAACAAGTAAACATATCATTTTATCTGACAAGGTTTAGAAAAAACATTTTTTACTCCAAAACATTGAACACCAAAAAATATTGTTAGAATTCAGAAATAATCTCTTGTCTTACAGATCGCTTGTTCTAATCAGAATACATCAGACAATCATAAAGCATTTAAAAATTCTTCGAGTATTTTTTTGCAAATTTTTAGAATTGTTTATTGAATCTTCAAACTGGCAGATTTTGTCACAAAAATCGGCGAGAACAGCCTCGACTTTTATTCCGATGAGAGATGGCAACAGGTTAAGGAAACTGCCTCAGAGCATTCGTTCTTCCATTGGGACTTGGAGTTTCCTGACATCTTTTATGATGAAAATGGGAAACGGAAGAAAAATCCTGGATTTGATGCTGTGGTTGGGAATCCGCCTTATAACAAAGAGATGAACAATAAAGTAATTTTTAAACCTATCAAGAGATCTCTTTATAAAAAATATCATCAAGGAAAAATGGATTATTGGTATTTCTTTATACATAGGGCCATAGATCTAACTAAAAACGAGGGAAGGTTCGGATACATTACAAACAGTTATTGGATTAAATCAAAGGGCTCATCAAAATTGATTCAACGTATCAAAGAAAACCTAATTCTCACAAAATGTATTGATTTTGGTGGAATAAAAGTATTCAAAGAAGTAAATGACAAACATATGCTTCATTTCTATCTAAAAAAGAATTTTTCAAAAACAGATAAAACAACATATGTTTTATTAAACAAAGAAAATTTTAACGAACAAATAATAGAAGAATCACCTATTATCAAACCATTTCATGATGTAATAGATGATGATAATTTAGATTTTTCAAAAAATATAGGAATCATTTTTACTAATTGTGATGAGTTAGCTATTTTTTATAATGTTAGTGTAGGAGTTCAAGAATCCCCTGATAAAATCAGTAAGAAAGCATTAGAAAAAAATACAGACATTGGAATCAAAAAAGGCATGGGTGTATTTGTTATATCAAAATCAGAACTAGAACTATTACATCTAAGTAACAATGAAAGAAAAATAATTAAAAAATACTTAGATCCTCACGATGTTGGCAAGTATTTTATAAAATTTAATGAACAGTATCTTATTTATTCAAATAGACTTACTAAAACAAAAATATCCAATGGTGATTTTCCTAGTTTAAAAAAGCATTTAGATAAATTTGAAAAATTTATTACTTCTTCAAACAAGCCGTATGGAATTCATCGATTTAGAGAACAGAGATTTTTTGAAGACCCTAAACTGTTATGTAAATCTATGTTTAACATACCACAATTTTGCTATGATGACCAAAAACACTATGTAGGATTTTCATTTTCGTCAATAATTAATAAAAACCCAGATTATGATCTCAAATATTTATTGGGTCTACTAAATTCAACGTTAGCAAATTATTGGTTTCATAAAAAAGGTAAAAAAAGAGGCGGTGGATTAGATATTCTTGTTTATACTTATAGAAAATTTCCAGTATTCAAAGCTACATTTGGACAACAGAAAAAAATTGTGGATATGGTTAATAAATTACTAGAATTAAACAAAAATCCATTAGATGGCATAAGAGAAGAAAACAAAAAAATTATGGAAAATTTAGATCAGTTTATTTTTAAAATGTATGAATTAAAACCAATACATATAGCATACATTAAAAAGAATTTTAGTTCCATAATATAAGTAATATGAAAATTAAACAATTCTAACATCTGTGAATTTTACATAATCTCTTTTAATTATATCCCAATACTCAAAATCAAAATTCAACATAGCCAAAAAGATCCTAGTAAGCAGTACAAAAATTCCCTTGTATGCTCTAAACAATATACTATCATCATTTTCAACTGTTTTAACACGTCCCATATGCGTAATTTTGTTTCGAATTTTAATTATTTCTTCAAGGGTTATCTCAAGATCATCATATTTTATTTCCCAGTGTTCTAGCAACATTTTAGCTTTGTTACGATACGATCTTCTTTGCATCGCATCAATTCCATTATACATTAGACTTTGTGTTTTATCATCAACATTCATTTCAATAAGAATTTGCTTCATTTGATTTTTAATTTTTTTCCTAAATTTTTCAAATTTGTCATCTGAGATTAAGAATTCTGTGTTATTGTCGAAATGAAATTTTTCTAAAAGAAGTTCTAAAGATGTTGTAGCACACAGAAATCTAGTTTCTAGGTTTCCAGAATTCCATGAATCTACATACCATTCTAGCGCATATGAAAAACCGTGTTTTTTATCGATCTTTTTAGAATATCCTTTTAACACAGATTTTAGGAAATAAGCAATACTGATTTTATCTGTTAAGCCAAAATTACCAGGTTGTTTTATTTTAGTATGGATAATCTCAAAGAAAATCCTTGGCATTTGTTCATTGCATTTTATTTCATAAGCAGATACTGCCACTACACTATGCCAAGATGTCTGTGCAAGGCTTGTTAATTTTAAAAAATTAGCAATGAATTCTCTTGCCATCGTTATTGTTTCTTGAGTTGTTGTTACCTTATCTTTTGGAATGTGTAAAGATATTACGGAAGTAATTAGCGGTGTATTATATTCCTTCATCATAGACTCTAGTTTCTCAATATCTCTGAAATGGTTAATTCTGAGTTCACCTATTTCAGTATCTAAAATAACTCTAAAAGTTGAGAACATATTGGTAACATAAAATTTAATTTGAATTCCTTTGGAATCTCTACTAATTTCTCTATATGGAAACTCTAGTTTCCCTATAGAAATTTTTGCTTTTACTGAAATTACTTTGTTCCATTTTTCATGTATTCCAGTAATAAAACATTCTTTTGCTGCAACATTCTCTCCTTCCTTATTGATCCCTCTAATTTTGAAATGTTCTGATCTTCTAAGATATTCTAATAATTTAGGGTTCTTAATATTTATAAATTCTAACTCGCCAGTGGTAATTCCATTCTGATTAAGCTTTATCCAAAACTTTACATTATTTTCAAAACCATCCTCACAAATTATTTTACCTTCTCCTAAAGTTTCAAAAATAGGTTTTAAAATTTCTTTATCTATTTTTTTATTTTTCTTTGACATGATATTAAATTAGTCTTCAATGAAATAAACTTAATCAAATCACGAGCCAATATCAAAGAAAATAGTATATCCCATTATTTTTAGAATCTAGAAAGTACAGATGTAAGAAACATAGAATGTTATTCAAAAAGATAGTTTCTTCCAACTCCAACATAGCGAATTTTTGACAGGTTTGAAATAACAGTATATCTACAATCTGACATATGATGAGATGTGAGAAAAACTATTGCCAGATATTTGATAATGTGATAGTGAATCTGTTTTAGCTCTTAATTCTTGGCGCCAGATAATACTCGGCCCTTGCCATGGACTCCATCTCAAAGAGAAGATGCATTGGCGTCTGTGTCCCATATTCCATGTTGACATTCTTGCTTGCTTTGCTAATATTGCGGATAATTTTTGCCTGGCATAAGGGCGGAAAAACAATAGAGGAAAACTGCCAGATGCTTTGTGCAAAGGATAACGCCACCAAGTCAGGAAAATGACCTCAATCCTTAGAAGATCGTGTTTTGTGTCTATATCCCCAAGATTACACAGAACCTGTTTTCAAGCAAATTCTGTCCACTGTTAATGAAGTTGCAATTGACAAATATTCGTGTACGTTCATTATGAATAACCTAGTATAATATAGTAAAACTACCTAAAAAGCAATAGTAGAAATTCTATTTATCCGTAATTCTATTTATTGGCCAATGCAGCATTTTGAATCCAGGCATCAAAAAGCATACTCCGTAAATAAACAACGGTAGTCCTATTATGAAATACACAGTTAAAGGATTCACATGGATACCAGAACCACCGAAGATAGTTAACTAGTTGTGACCATTGTAAAAATCTGGGCATAAAACGTATTTGTTTTGGTAAAATAAAATACCAAACATCGTAAATTAAACTGTTTTAACTATTTCAAACAATATACATTATGAATGAAATGATTCTCAAGAAGATAGAGCAAAAAATTCAAGATACAATTTCAAACAAGGACGAAATTAGGCAATTAGTTCAATCACTCTCAAACATTGATGATTCAAAATCATTTGCTTTAGGTATTATCGTAGGCAGAATTTACAACGCATTTTACTATCAATCCAAACGAATTCTTAATCGAGAACCAACTAAAGAGGAATTCCAAGAATTTTTAGAATTTATCAAAACCAAGAAATCTAATTTAGAAAATCTATGGTGAGGCTTTATTCCAATCAATCACTGTGATTGATGGTGTACCTGGTAGTTTTACACATGCTCCATGCAGTGCTTTTCTTGCTGCAGCTAAATGATCACTACCATTAACGTATAATTCCATTATGCATTGACCTTGTCTTACTCTGGCGCCTAAACTTGTGGCTTTGCCCCATGATCTTCTCATTCCCTCTGAAATTCTATCTGCACCTGCAGTTGCAATCTGTTTGTTTTCTCTTAAAAGATTGTGTGGGTAAATTCTTAATCTAGAATAATAACCTGTTTCTCCAGTTGTCTTCTCTAATGTTTTGTTTGCTGCCAATCTGGTTGATTCGATTGCCATGTGTCTGATCTGAAGTTTTTCATTTAGACTTAATTGAACACAATACTGGTATGTTCCTCTTTTGCCACCTTGAAATTTTGCAATTTTAATTTGTGGCTTACCTTTGATGTACTCTTTTCTGGTAAAGACTTGTCCTCTTCCAGCCCTGTAATTTGCACCATGCATGATATCCTCAAACCAGAATGCCCATATTTTAACGGTTAACCAAGCACTTCTTCGTGCTTTCCAATGCTTATATGGAAATCCTTTGGCTTTCTCTTCATTATGGAAGAAACTCCTTTGGTTAAGGGCCAGATAATTTCAGGTCAAACTTGTATATCTGATAAGAAAATGATTCATGAACTTGAACAAAAGGGATATGGGGAAATTGAAAAAGAAAAATTATTTCTCAAACAATTTGAGACTCTATACTTACTATATGCTAAAAGACTAATTCTAAAGAAAGGAAAAAAGCAGATCGATTTTAATTCCTTCATGAATCTTTCCCAAAAACTAGACTCTGAAATTCTAACCAAATTTTTGATATATCGTGATCTTCGAAATCGTGGCTATGTTGTAAAAGATGGATTTGGTTTTGGTTCTGACTTTAGAGTTTATGAGCGAGGACACTTTGGCGAAAAGGGAGCAAAATTTCTAATCTTTGGTCTTAATGAGGGACAACAAGAAAAGATGGGTAATCTGCAAAAAAAGATTGAAGAGATAACTCAAATGGGAAAAGAACCAATTATTGCAGTAATTGAACGTCGTGGTGAGGTTATCTACTACAAAATCAATAAAATGAATTTCTATGAAAACAAAGCTAGATTAGAAGAGTCATTTCAACTCTAATCTTGCAATACCCACTCTGATGAATATTTTAAAAGATTATTTTTTATTGCATACATAAAATCATAAACTTGTACATATTTTGTCTTGTTCTCCCACAGTTCCTCAAAATCTTTTACCTTTCTTTCAACCCTTGATTTGTCATTCCATGAAGTAAACACATCTACTGATTCAAAATCTATTGTTTGAGTGGAGAATGATTCACTGGATGTACCAGTAAATGCAACAATTTGATTATCCTCATCTCTGAATATCCCAATTCTCTCTGAGAATGAATTTGCAACTTCTTCTGAATTTGGGATTGCAATTTTTAGTTCAATTTGACCATTATCAAAAAATTTTGCAATTTTTTCAATTTTTGTGTTTTTGATTTGGTTTCCTTCAAATGATTTTGTATATTTTTCATCAAAGAGTTTTGTAAATAAGTTAAGATCTGCTGCTTTGAATCTATGTCCAGTAACTATTCGTAATTTTGCCTTACCCATAACAAAATTATCAAATGCCATAGATATTGTAGCTAATGTCTGAATCGACAAAAAGTCAACGCATCTATCATACTCTATACAATTACTCAGACAAGGAAAGAAAAATTCTGATGCAATATCATTTCTATCTGAACGATATTCTTCTTGAAGTTCAATCTCTCTTAGCCCCAACAATAGTTAATCATAATTTTGTTATTTAAAGAAACTATTTTGAAATCCATCCATTTCCACCAGAATGGATTAACATCGATCAAATAAATTCAAAGAGTGAATCTTCTGTTTTAATAAACAATAAAGTAATTTCATGAAATAATACTTCAAGTAAGTAATACCTGAAGAGTTTAGTACTAGTACAAAATTAACTATAATGTGCCTCCTTTTTGTAGACCTAAAACATTTACATATAATTTTAATAAAAAAGTAGAGATCAAAGCTATTCGTAAATTACAACGCAAGGCAATCCCTGAAGGAATTTCAAAACCAAAGAAAAATCAATTGTTGATAGGAAGTTGGAATATAGCAAATTTTGATGTCCAAGAAAGAATAAATTCTTGTTATAATTTGATTGCAGAAATCATAAAACCATTTGATCTAATCGCCATACAAGAAGTTAATGCCAATATGACTGGTTTGAAAAAAATCATGAAGATATTAAAAAGAACTCATGTATGCGTATTCAGCGATACGGGAGGAAACAAGGAACGGATGACATACATCTACAACCCCAAACGATTAGAATTGTTAACTATATCTGAATTCCTTCTTTTTATATTCACATATAGTTAACAGTGTAGAAAAATTGGTTCTGTTAAGTTAGTGTGTGTTAGGTGAAAATTTTACACTGTCCAAAACTCGGGGTTTTCTAAGCTGGTGGCAAGTTAGGGATTTCTAGTGTAAAGTTGGGGAGCTACAATGATCGCAATAATACAATCTCCTTAAATTATTGTAAGTGAAAGATACTGTATGGTAATACCACTATTGATAGTTGCAGGACTATCATATCTTGCAGGTGAAACATACAAAAGATATGCCACATCAAAACAAAAAAGAAAATGGCAAAATATTGCAAAAATGCATCATGGTGAATCTGGACTTTTAATGACAGGCGCGGGATTGTTAACAAAATCTCCAAATCTGACAGCTTCAGGAATTGGTTTAATGTTGCATGACCACAAAGATTACAAAAAATGGTTTACTGGCGATAAAAGAAGTTAGTTAATAAATATAATTGTTAGATGTTTAGCCAAAAAAGGCGATTAGAAAGAGATATCGTGAGGTGGTAAATATGATATCACTAAAGCAGTTGCAAAGAGTAGCAGTAATTATTGCATCGTTTACTACTACAATTTGTCTAGTCATAGAGGTAATTTTACCTCTATTTTACAAGCAAAAAATTATTGAATTGAATATTTTCAACAAGGTTTTTGTACTTTCTCACGAATAATTTTTTGTTCTTTTCTCAACCACTCTTTTTCTAAAATAAGATTTTTTATCTCCTTTGTAACAGTATTCATTACCGAATCATCTTTTGGAATGGGAAGTTTGATTTCGTAAAGTCGTTTTCCTAATGTATCTATTACATCTCTTGTAAATTGTTTGGAGCGAATCTGGTTTTGGACAGATGGAAAGACTGAATGATATGATAAGAGACAGGAGAAAAATATTCAGAGAGAATGGACACTGGCAATATTTTCAAGAGTTATTTTTAATTTTAGATACAGTCTTTGTACTGATAAGATCGAGATATCTTTATCAGCATTCCTTGTTAATGATATTTGTTTTTACAAGAGAATCTATTTGATTTTAAATTATTTGTTCTAAATTTTTTTCATCAATTAATAATTCAACAAATATGCATAAATCTTTACTATACCTCCCACTAATTTACTATTTTTTATATATTCAGAAATAATATTTTTGAAATAAGGAAAAGATTTAAGCTCATATTTCTTTTACAATTATTACATGTCGTATCAACGAAAGCAATTTGAATATACATTACCTATACGTGAAATTCAAAAATCTGATGCAGAACAGAGATTTATTAATGAACTTTTACCAATTAATAATATTGATTTAGCCCATCTAGTTGAAAATAATATTGGCAAACGGTATGTCATGGTATATGACCTTGATGGAAAAGTTATGGCTTTTTTGACATTTATTGATTCAGATAATCATTTTCATTTGGATCTAGTTGAAACAAATCAAATACATCCTGAATCTGATCAATTAAACCCTGGTATTGCATTGATTATTACATTAGAGGGGATGTCTAGAACTTTTGGATTTGATCGTATTACATTGCATTCCATACCAGAACGTATTTCATTATACCAAAGTCTTGATTATACCATTACTGGAGAATCTGAATACAATTCAGATTATAATATGATGTTGACCCCAATGACTAAATCTCTTACATAGATTGTAATACTTTGGAATTATTATGAACAGGAATTGGTTTTGTTCCTTTTACCATTGAAGATGGCATTGGAGTTTCTCTAAGTATTCTAAGGGTTTTGATAACTTCTGGATGCTCTCTTAGCATTATTTCTAAAAGACCAGACATACTTTCTTGTCTGGATGATACAAGTATTCCTAATACAGAATCCAATTCAACACTAAAGTTAACAGTTCTGTGTGGTTTTGTCATATTATAGTATGTGTATAGTATGACTATAAACATATCTCATGCCTGTACTCTCATACGAAATCCTCTCCAATTACTGCGGCTAAGTGTGCTTTGCTGAATCAGGACACATCTGCACTGTGCGACGATGCAAGTTCTGCATATGCGATTAGTTTTTCTGCCGTTGCAAATGATGCAAAGTCAGTCCATTGTTTTTGTGAAATATTCCATGATAATCTAGGGCAGTAGGTACCCAATCATCTATTCTTTAAATTACTGTACAAGTCATTCTATAACTAGTTTAATTTTTAACAATGGTCGATATAAAAAATAAAGAAATCATTGCTCAGAGTATAGAAATTCCAGTGTTAAAAGAGAGTTTTTTAGCAAAAGGTGCTGAATTGGTTCAACAAAATATAACGCGTTGAAAGTAAAATTCAAAATTATGAGACAAGGTCGTTGAAAAATTACTAAAATTCAAAATCTATTTGTTAAGTGCCCTTTATCCAATGTCGTAACAAATCCATTTATTGATTATAAACCCTCTGAAAAAAGGTTTTGTCATCCTAGCATAATATAGAGATGCGGATCTTCTCTCTGAATTGAATTTCATGCTGAACTTTCCCCATACAGATCACCAAAACTATACAGTACATATTTTGGGAAATTCCGACTTGATAGTATTCAAGAATTTTTTATATCACTTCTGACCAGGGGTTTTTTCAAGTTCAATTCTTAATGAATCAATGTTCTCTTTATCAATCCATACTTTATATTTTTGTTTCAATGCTGAAATCTGTAATCATTTTACAATATAAAAATTAAATATCAACTAAAATTTCCAAAGAAGATAGACTACCAACCGTCTTTTTCATTATTTCATTTTTAATAATGTCCATTTCTTTTATAGAATTAAAAGATATTTCAAAATAAATATCAACATTATTTTTTTTATTTTTTGGAATCAATATTTCATTTAGTTTAATATTATGTTCATCAAAAATATGTTCTATGATATTAATTACAAGTGAACAAGTTTTTTGGTTTTCTCTTGTCATATCCTGTTTCCGTACATCGGAATATGCAACTTCAATAGTTGCTGCTATTGGTTTTTGTAATACACTCATACTTTTTCTAAAATATTATTTGCCCCTGCATTAACTATTATCTCATTGATTCTAATTTTGTAAATTTGTCTCATTTTCATCTTTGCTCGAATTTTAATCACTAAAATTAGTTTGATTTAAAAGTATTGATTTACAAGACAAAAAGTTATTTGAGACTTGGGCATAATGATTTACAAAAAAACCAAGACTTTTCTCTAACAACAAAGCATTCTTTTCACAATCCTTGGATTCCCACTTCCAATTACACAATTATAATACACTGCCAACTGATACACCAGCACGCAAATCAGCACGAATGATTGTACGTTCTCAAATCCTTTCACCGGAACTGTTCTAATGTTAAACGTATCCTTGATTATCTCAAAGAGTGGTTCAATTGATATTTTTCTCTGAGAATATAATTTCCGACCAACTGCTGAATTGTAAAACCCTATCAACTTTATTCTGGCTGGCGGCGTAGACGGGTATTTTTTGACCGGACAGATTAATCTCATGGCATTATTCTTAGTTGACTCGTATAGTTTGGAATCATCATATGCCGGATCACACAGTATGTTATTCATCAATCCAGAAAGTGACCCAATCAATTTCTCATATGGCTTGCTATCATGGACATTTGCAGTAGTTACACATGCAGATAATGGAACAACCAGTCTTCCCGTACTGCAACTCATGTGTAGTTTGTATCCATACACCCAACCCTTTGATTTGGAGAATCCCCACTTGGCATTTGTGTCAATTCCTGCAATTGGTAGGTGATTCTTTTTGATGTCTGATTTGTGCCATACTGGACCTGAAGCTTTTAGCATTGAACTATCAACTGATGCTGATTCACTATTCACCAATCCTTCTGAGACAAACAAATTTCCTACAGTGCTAATAATTTCATTGATTGGCAAGCATTGAAATCTTCTGTCAATTGTCCTTCTGTCAGGGATTTGGTTTAATCTGCAAACCTTGAGTAATTTGTCATTGGCACATTTGATTGAGAGAAAATAATGCAGTGTGTTGTTACTTGGAATTCTCATCCATGACTTTACGATGAATAACTGAACCATCAGAACAGTTGAATAGACATATGGCCGTCCTCGTCTCACTGCATTCTCATACAGATATAGTGTTCCAACCAGATACAAAATACTAATAAGAAATGACTCACATAGAATCTTGTCAGGGATTTTTATTTGTTTTGTAATCATTCCAATGAACAAAACATAATGAGATCCTTGGCTTTTTCTATTTGAATAATTTGAGAAATCGGTTAAAAATTAGAATGGATTATGCTCATCTATGTGGTATTTTGTTTTCCGCTTACTTTGAGTTAGTCTGTTAAACGCCCTTGTACATGGCAGTATCCATTCAACTCTCAGGCCCAACAGTAGGTATACATCACAAGATATGAAAAAGATTTCGTATAACGTCTGTGTAATTAAAAGTGAAAATCCAAGGACTGCGAAAAGAATGCTTTGCTGTTAGAGAAAAGTCTTGGTTTTTTTGTAAATCATTATGCCCAAGCCTCAGTTATTTACAAAATCCCCCACAAACGTGTTTTTCAACGTATTTTGTTAACCTGTGTGTTAAAAAAACTTTTGATCATTACCCGATCTTGGATTTTTATTTTCTACAACTCATACACAAATATGGCCTTTGATACCTACATTTTTTTAATATCGGCATTGCAAAACACTTCTCGCACCAAATCACATCTTTAGGACGTGGAGTCTCTTCTGGAGCAATCAGTTTGTTTAGTGTGATGAAATCCTTATCTGCTTGGAGTACTCCTAGTCGAACCAATTTGATTAATGATTTTTGTTGGTTAGAAAACCATTTGTAAAAGTCTTGTAGGAATAAATGGGTAAAGTACTATTAATTGAATTATTATTGGTTTTTCAGGGTCAAATTCAGGTAAGGTTAGAATGTCATTGATTGCATTGTGTAAAGTATCCAATGTTTTTTCTTCATTATCCCAATCCAATAAAAAATAATAAAAAACTTAGTATTTGTAAGTTTGTCCCCTCAACAAGTTAACAGACGTTATACGAAATCTTTTTCATATCTTGTGATGTATACCTACTGTTGGGCCTGAGAGTTGAAAGGTTACTGCCATGTACAAGGGTGTTTCACAGACTAACTCAAAGAGAAGAGGAAAACAAAAGGCAAAGGTGGCAGCTGCAAGGTCTGATGCTTGCAATAATCCGGGTACATGCTAACTCTGAAAGTGTATCGTACACAAAATCATGAACTGACACAACGAAAGTATAAGATGCAAGGCATATCTGAGATGTCCTGATTCAGCAAAGCACACTAGGAAGTGTCCTCAGTAGGGTTGGAGACGATTTCGTATGGGAGTATTCAAGAATTTTTTATATCACTTCTGACCAGGGGTTTTTTCAAGGGGGTCGGGCAATCTTGAGAAGATCCATATTTGTCACTTCTGACCACTATCTATGCTAGATCACCAGAACTGACCAGAGCCAACAATTTCCTCTTCCATCTTATGATCTAATCTACAAGTATTATGATGCCGGAAGTAAAAGGATTCATCGAGGTATTCCAGGTACAGAATTTGAAATAATACAATCCATCAGAACAGTTTCTGATTTTATTGATGCACTAAAAACCATCAATGTTTCAAAAAAAGAGGTATTAGAATTTAAGAAAAATTGTAAGTTGGTAGATTGATTTTTCTGTGATTTTATCTAGTAATTTTAATGACTGAAATTATGTAGTAACAATGATTCCAAAATATCGTATCTTAACTTATTTCGCATAATTGCGACTCGCATAAATGCGAAATATTATATATTATTGTGCCTAGATTAGACTAATGAAGACAAACCCCTTTGTATTTGGAACCATAGTTAGTGGTGAAAATTTTGCTGGTAGAAAAAATGAAATAAATGAACTAACTCGTGATTTAGCAGGCAAAACCAATCTTATCATATTTTCTCCTAGACGATATGGAAAAACCTCTTTGATGTTTAAGGTGATGGATAAGTTGAAAAAACAAGGAATAGTTTGTGTTTATGTTGATCTATACCCTGCAGTTACAAAAGAAAAATTTGCAAATATCCTTGCAAGTTCTATTGCAAAGGCAAAAGCTGGAAAAATAGATGAAATAATTCAAATAATTAAAGATCTAATTCCACCAATAAAACTCACCGTAAGATCTGAGGATGTTGATGTTGGAATTGAATTAGAACTTTCAAAAGGAAAAGAGGACATTGATGCAAGTCTGACAAAACTTTATGATCTCCCTGAAAGAGTTGCAAAAAAAATGAAAAAGAAACTGGTAGTAGTATTTGATGAATTTCAAGAAATCACAAAACTTGATGGACAGGAAATAGAGACTAACATAAGATCAAAATTGCAACAACACAAAAATGTCTCATATGTCTTTATGGGAAGTCAGAGGCATTTACTAGACCAAATGTTTAATGATAAAAACAGACCTCTTTATCGTGCTGGAAAACCATTTAATCTCAGTAGACTTGCTGAAGAAGAATTTTCTAATTTCATAAAAGAACGATTCAAAGCAGGTGGAATTACGGTATCAAAGGAGGTAATATCACAAATTCTACAATTAACCCAATGTCATCCATACTATACACAACAAATTTGTCATGAGATATGGAATCAATGTATGTCACAAGAAAAGAAAAGTGTAGAAGAAGATGACATTACTCAGGCAAAAGAACAGGTTTTGAAAAATCAAAACTATGCATATACTTCCATGTGGGATTCCACTAAGGGAAAACAAAGGGCATTACTACATGCAATGGCAATATCTGGTGAGAAAAATATTTTTTCAACTGATTTTAGAGAAAAATATCGTCTAGGTGCATCCTCTACTGTGGCAAGGGCAGTTGAATATCTTGAAGAGAAAGGACTCGTTGAAAAAAATAGTAGTGACTATGTCATTTCTGATGCTTTTTTTCAAGAATGGATAAAACGAATTAGTTAACATTTCGCATAATTGTGACTCGCATAAATGCGAAATATAATAAAATTTGTGACTGAAATTATGCAATTTTTTTGGATAATGATATAATTGACTATCTGATTTAGTCGTCAGTTTCTTCAACTAGAGTCCAAATTTTCTTTAGGGGTAATTCTGCTTTAATGGAATCATCTAATTTTTCATAACTTCGAAGAATTTCTGGCTCTGGTCAATCTAGGTGATCTGACATAATATGGAGATGCGGATCTCTCTGAATTGAATTTCATGCTGAACTTTCCCCATACAGATCACCAAAACTATACAGTACATATTTTGGGAAATTCTGATTGGTAGTATTCAAGAATTTTTTATATCACTTCTGACCAGGGGTTTTTTCAAGGGGATCGGGCAATCTTGAGAAGATCCATATTTGTCACTTCTGACCACTATCTATACTAGATCACCAGAACTGAGAGCCGGTCATGCTGGCTATAATATCTAAGATCTCATTTTACTCGTTAACTTGATAATTATAATATCTTCATCATCAAAGGTTCCAAACACTAGACTTTTCAAGATCATATCAATACTTAAAATCATCTATCATTTTTTTATATTCTTGAATAATTTTAGGACCGGCGAAATATTTTTTTACACAATTATCCAATTCTTTATCTAAAACAACACAACGATTTGTACCTGGAGTATACTCTGTATATCCTTTAGAATTTATTATAGCACAATCAGCACGCAACTCTGATGCATAACATAATGTTTCATATGTTGCAAAATTAACAACAGAGTCATAATCTCCACAAAACTCAACATTTCCACCATTTACAAGACAATAATCATTTACATTTTCAATATCAAGAAATATCATATACAAAACAATTATCAGAGGTAAAAATAAAAAAAAGAGTGGAAATTTACTCAATGTAAATTGAGGTTATGTTTGCATTATAAGAATTCCACGATCTTCTAAAGATTCAAAAATCACATTCATTAATTCTAAAACTATCATAAGATGATATGATTACAGGTGTAATGCCAACTGTAGACTTATACTTATTTTCATATGCAAATGAAATAGAATCTCCATATCTCTGAGAACATTCTCTCTCAGAATCAAGTAAATTATTATGCTTATCTTCTTGAATCATAAAGATAACAAATACCAAAACTACACCAATTATTAAAAAAAGAAAAAAGGGTTTCATTGAAGGTTTAACTCTTCAATTATATTTTCCTTTTTTTGATTTCTTAAAAATAATAAATAAAATTGGAGTCAAAACGGCTAGAATTATAAAAAACCACATAAAAACAGGACCGTGTGCTATAGTATTACAATATGGTTCATGCCAATTACAATTGATATTGTATAATTCTACTTTAGATTCTGCAATTTTTTTAACTTCTTCAATATCTAGTTCAGCAAAAACAGGTGAAATTATAAATAAAATAAAAAAAGTAAGGGTAGGGATCATCTCAACCCTAATTCATTAGAGATGTTTTCCCAAGTAGAGAATACAGATAGTTGATTAGCAAATTCAGATGTACAGATACGATTTCTATAATCATCAATATGACTCTAGTCAATCTAGGTGATCTGACATAATATAGAGATGCGGATCTCTCTGAATTGAATTTCATGCTGAACTTTTCCCATACAGATCACCAAAACTATACAGTACATATTTTGGGAAATTCTGATTGGTAGTATTCAAGAATTTTTTATATCACTTCTGACCAGGGGTTTTTTCAAGGGGGTCGGGCAATCTTGAGAAGATCCATATTTGTCACTTCTGACCACTATCTATATTAGATCACCAGAACTGACCAGAGCCAGCATAGGTGCCAGTTTCTGGCTGATCTAATATTATAGAGAAATCATCAGTGCCTGTTGGGTGATCTGCATATACAAGGTATAATGGAATGGACAATACAAGCAGGGGCATTAGAAAAAGTATACGATTAATGCTCAAGTTAATCATCCACAATCTGGCAGATAAGCGATATTTTGAGTGACTAGTGTGTCTGGTGTTAGTAAAGACTCGGCATGCTCAAAGTTCATTCTATATTTTATTGTAATTGTTTCAAGGGGTATCAGATCTCTTCCAAGTTCTTTCTTAGAGTCTAGACGCTCAAATGTATCGCCAATTAACACCTCAATTACTGGAGAATCTATTGGATTGCCTAAAGAGTCAGATGGAAATACAGATAGAATATCAATTGTTTTAACGCTGGTATTTGTGATAATCTGCTCTTTCACAGCAGATAGTAAAGAGTCAGCATCTGCTTTTCCAAAGTTGATAGCTGGGGATTCCAAGTTAATGCTGCAAGAGAGATCTGTTGAATCAAATCCTCCATCTGCATAATAAGTGCCAAGTCGCTCCCAACCTGTCTCTTCTATGCCCCATACTGCATAGTTGGCTGCTGCCAAGTCGCCAAATTCATCAAGGGACACATCACCTAGTGCACCATAATTTCTTTGCACTACACCAGGTATACCGCTTGCAATGGAGTCAAGAGATGCATCTGTACCTGCTGCATCCACTGCAAGTCCTATTGCCCATATGGTATCATAAGAGGAATATGCATAAACATTAGGGGTATCATTTGGGAATTTAGACTGTAAATTGGTGTACAAACCAATATACTTTGGAGAGGCAGGGTCTGCATCAAATATACATGATGTAAAATCAACATCAACTAGGAATTGCTTTATCTCCGGATCATCAACAAGACTGGAACTGAGTACTTGTGCATCAGAGCCTATCCAGGACACAGTACGTAAAGCAGGATATTGTAGTGATTCTTGTACAATGTGCTCCAACTCAAAACCGACATACAAAATTGCAATCTCATCACGCTCAAAAGATGATTCCCTAACAGCCTCATCTAATCCCCTAACTAAATCTGGGAACTGGCCTTTACATGTAATGTCGGATTTGTCATCACAGAAAGCATAGGTTCTAGCAGTATCATCAACTGTGCCGCTAAGACTTTCAAATTTATCACTAGTGGATTCTGCAAATCCAATACCAAATGGATCATCAATGTGTAATGGAATCAATTGTCTTTTGCCATCATCATACAATAAATTGGCAATGACAAGGCCATGTTGAAGATCACTGGGTGCTAGCCTGAATATATTATCAATTGCTGCAAGGGATGGAGCAGTAGAGCAACAGCTAACCAAGGACAAATCAGCGTTGTCTTCTTCAATTAATGTCGCATTTATCTTTGCTAATCCAGATGATATGGACGGACCAGAGATAAAATTAATGCCATTACTATAAAGATCTTCAGCTTCAGCTAAAATCACATCAGGATTTTTTTGGGAATCCCTAACGTCTATGGATAGGCGCCAGTCGGCATTGTTTTCTATCAAATATCCATTAAAGTTCGATACTGCTACAAAGGTAGCATATTTCCTGTGGTCCCCTGCATCATCCTGCCTGCCAGTTTCTGGAACTATGGCACCAATGCCAAATACGGTTTTATCAGTTCTCACCCAGCCGTCGGCATCAGATATGCTAGTTGTATGATAAGCGTTAGGTGCATCCAAATCCCCTACAGCATTTAGGGCGTATTGCTTCCCTAATGCACCATCATAAAAAGTGCTAGTATCATCCAAGTCACTTTGTATTGATGTGACATCATCGTCGTGTTCAGTTACCAGGTCGCCAAAAAGTTTCACACTATCATGTACAGAGTTGTGGTATGAATGGTACCTTATCCCAAAGGGCTGTAATGCGTCTTGCAGTTCCAGTGCAAGAATGTTTGGCTCTATGCCAAATATTACAGAAGTAAAGCTTACCTTCCTAGCAAATTCTAATGCCTTACTATTCTCCAATATGGTAGGGTCATATCCAATTACTCCAGGTGTATACCATTTTAGATTACCTAAGACACTATCAGCTTCAATATTATCAGCCAAACTAATAAAATGAGAGCTTGCTCCAATAAGCAATACTGCTATTTCAGCATCAGTAGAAGGATCTGCTCCAGTAGTTAGTGTAGTGTAGAATCCTTCCATACTTGCCACAGCTGCTGAATAATCTTGACCTGTTACTGATAATGGCTGCGCGTTAGTATGTTCAGCAAATAATTCACGATAACCTTCACCCCATTCATTGTCCAGATAGAAAATTAAAAGTTCAGTCTTTCCATCAGATTCCAAAAGATCTTCCAACACTTGTTTTTCATTTGATATGTCTGGCACCAGCCTGTATATGCTATCTTTTTCGGCAAGGGATGTGGCAGCAGAGGTGGGAGAGATCAAGATGGCATCGTTACCATCAAAGAATGGCTGTGCTTGTGTAACGGGGGTGCTAAAAGTTAGTCCTGAAAAATATTTTATCTTTTCATCAATAACGTATTGAGAGGCAAAAACGAAACCGTCATGGAGTACAAACCATGCACGTCTTGTCTGCTCAAATCCAGTGTAAGGGTCATCAATGGTGTAACTTACCCAGGTACCACCAGTCTGTAAATCAGACAAAATATCTGCAGGGGTCCTGTCAGGTACACCTACAGATACGGCACTCTTACTAACTAAAGAAGGATATTTGGCATTTGCAACTATCTGATAAGTAGTACCATCAATCACAAATGGGTAAAAGAAATCCTCAGCAGGATCAAATGATTTATTAATTTCATCAAACTTTTTATCCGTAGAACTAGCATCATATGTGTCAATTGCTTTATTGACTATCGCCTCTAAGATGGGCTGGTGACCTGCATCCCCAATAGGTGGGTTGTACCCTGCACCGATAATATGTCCAGAAGGCTCGTGTAATACAAGCAAAGAGCGCTTGATGCCATCACTGCCAGTTACAGTATTAGCAAAAGTATACTGCCACCACAACTCTGGAGCACCACTATCAAGTATATCATATGCAGAAGCAAAGTCCCTGTCAGAATTACCTACCAAGTCATTAGCATTTTGGCCAACTAGATCAGCACTAGTACCATGAGCTATAATCTTACCAGTTTTATCTATAACAAATGGATAAGGGTCTGTAGTATAACCCTCTATTGAAAATGTTCCAGCAAGAGCATCATAATTGGCTGTGGCTGCATCTATAGTATCCTTTAATGAAGAATAGTAAAAGTCATCGTACGTGCCATCGTATAGTGCATTTAATGCAGGTAGTGCACCATTACCAGTGTTTATAGTGTGCAGTTGTATGTCAACATCATCAAAGTTTTGGGCAGCTAGTGCCATAGTTACTGCAAAGTCATCCTCATAAAAGAAATGATTGTCCAAATCAAGCAATACGCCCACATCAATTATAGTCGAATCATCCACGTACGTCAAAATAAATGTACCATCAGGAAAATATGTGCCAAGTCGTTCCCATACGCTGTCTTCTATGCCAAATATTCCAAAGTTAGCCTCTTCTAGGTCTCCAAACTCATCTAGTGTGACATCACCTAATGCGCCATTATCATTTTCATTTATTGCCTTCTCTAAATCCACTTCTCCATAAATATGACTTGCACCACCAGCTGTCTCTATTGCCAGTCCTATTGCCCATATGCTGTCATATGCAGAATACACATACTTTAATGGAATATCATCTGGAAATGCATTATCCAATGCTGTTTTTAATGATCTAAATCTTTCAGTGTCTGATTCAAACTCAAATGTGCATGACCTAAAGTTTGTATCAGATAGAAATTCTGCCATATCTGGGTCGTCTACAAGCTCTTGTTTTTGTGCATCGATATCAGAGCCTACCCATTGTACCAGCCTGAGTGCAGGATATTTCATAGCTTCTGCTATAAAGTCAGGCGAATGAAATCCGACATAGAGAACAAAAATTCTATCAGCACCATTTGATCTGATTTGTTCTAGTACTATATCATTTAGATCAGAGACAAGATCTGTAAACTGACCATCACATGTAGGATTGCCATCATCTAGATTAGCACAATCTTTGTAGGATAATATGCCGTTACTAGTGTAAATTGCATCAGGATTAGTCTGTTCTTGATATATTGCAGTACCGCCTAGTCCCTCAAATGTCTTAACTGTACTATTAGCTAGTCCGCGGCCAAAGGGATCATTGACATAAACAGGGATTGCAATTGTTTTGCCTGAATTATACACTAGATTTGCAATGACTGGCCCATGCTTTGAATCACTTGGAACCAAACGATAAATGCTATCAATTACAGCAAGTTCGGGCGCAGTAGAAGAATAGCTGACTAAAGACAATTCAATACTATTGGCATCAATGTATGTCTTTATAGCATCAACAGAATCGGAACGTGCGGGTCCGGAGATAAATTGTATGTCATTATCTATGAAGGATTTAACTTCTTCTAATGATTTATCAGCATCAGAAGCCGTATCCCTAATTTCTAAAACAAGATGCCAGTCTGCACCTTTATCAGACAGATATGCGTTAAAGTCCTCAAGTGCCTTTTCTATTGCAAGTTTTGCATGCACGCCAATGGATTTAGATGCACCAGTCTCTGGAACCAGAGCCCCAATCTTTACCTCTGTGAGGGGTTCCTGTGCAACAGCTGGATGTATAAATGCCACACAAATTAGAGCCAAAACAGAAAATAGAAGAAATATGTTGTTATGCAATTAAATTTTAACAATAATAATCTAATATAAAAATTTGGGCGATCAGATAACCGATCACTCTATTATTATTATGGCATATTTCACAAAAATAATGGACGAAATTTATTATTTGCAAAAACAATCTCTGATGAATCATTGTTAGTATAATTCCAAGAATCTGAAAAACATGGCTGCAAGAGTAAATATTGATGTGTCTGAGAGCAGATGGAATAACTTGTTTGCTTGTGATAAAACATGCGCTAGATGCATACTAGTTTTGCAATCTATCGTGTTTTCAGTTTTTTATAGTTTCTCTACATCAGCCCAACAACAAAAAATGGTGCAGACCAAGAGAAGCTAATAATGACGCCAATAATCATGATCAATTGTGTTTCAAGATCGTTTGGGATATCGTGGCCGTTTGTAAAAACCCCATAAAACGTTGACAGTAAGCTATGTATGCCAAAAAAGAGACAAGTCATGCTGAGAATAAAATAAGTGTTTTTCTTGTGTGCAGGATACCTTTTTCTTATTACTAGCACTAGTCCTGCAATGATTCCTATAACTGTAAGTGTAATCTGAAAAATCACAGTACGCAAGTTCCAGTCAATATCGCATGTGTCTGTTTGCTCGTTGTACGCATGTGTTAATTGGCAATCCAATGAAAATCTAGATTCAGCACTGAAACTATCTTGAGGGATAGGCATCATCAAGGCAATTAGGAGGAAAAAGTAAAAAGTTCTCATTAGTCAGTTACCGAAATGGCACCCCCATTTTCCATAGTCCCACATTGATTGGGGTTTGTGATTTTAACAAGATATCTTTTAACACTGAAACATAATGTTTGTGTTGAAATTCATCTTCTTCTTTAGTAGTTAATGCATTATCGCGATAGTAATCAATTCCTGAATCTTCAGAATTATCTTTTGTCAAGTATGAATCTGTTACCTATCTGCAATAATACTATTTTCTTCAAACAAATCCAGAATCTTTTTGTTTTAAACTCTTGATAATTTACTTCTAAATGGGGTCGATATAGTGTGCAAAAAGGTTGACTACCAGTCAGTCCACACACCCTCATAGGGTTTCATGATTTTGGTTCAACACCTCATCCTATCCATTTAGATGGCATCTTGCATCATCGATGGCATCTTCTTACCAAGTACTTACCATCTTCTTGCATCAGACAATGATTCATTTACCAAAACCCTATCAAACTTTTTGATTAGTAAAACATTCTTTTCACTTAGGTCTTTTTGCATTAATGCAAATGTTCTAAAAATAATTCTGTCATAATTGTATAATTTGATCGAGCCTTTTTCTGATCTCGAAATTTGCTGTTTTGACATTCTGTATATAAAAGAACATGCAGGATATTAAACCAGATGTGTAATGCTCCCATCGGGATTTGAACCCGAGTCTTTGGCTTGAGAAGCCAAAATGCTTAACCGGACTACACTATAGGAGCCTGATGAAAAACAATCTCAATCTCAATTTAAAGGAAATGCTTGAATGAATTTGTAAAATTTTGTGAGTTGCGTCCTTTATAGAAAAATCAAATATACCAATTACATGGATATTGAAAAATTCATAGCAGAAAATGAATTATCTAACTTTCCAGTTGGTTTGGGTGGATGTAGAATTTCTGATTCTCATTTTGATTCATGTTCATATGATGTTATTGTGTTTGATGAAAAATCAGAACCAAAAAAAATCATCAAGTCGGGAAACGAATTTGTAACTATTTATCATGCATCCTTATCTGAAACTACCTCACAAAAACTTCTTCAATATGACAATTTACAGATAATTCAAGATGAATCATGGGATTTACGGATGTTATTATCTAAAATTAACAAAAAACATTCTTTACTCTTTTCTGATTTTGCAAAAAATTCTTTGATTGAATCCATGTTTTATTGTCAAAAAACTAAAGAAGCAATTCAAAACTCTGATGTTTTTGCTCCATGTTGGCAAAAATGTGCATCTTACTATTTAGCTGATGCAATATCCTCACTAAACCATCAAAGATCAAGTCCCTCTCATATGCTAGACCTACTTCGAAAATTAGAAAAAAGTTCAATCAATGAGCATATCTCAGTTGCCACTCAAACCATTGGAATTGAAAGGGCTACTCCAACTTTGCTTGAACGTATGCTAAAATCAACTATTGGATTCTCTGATTTGGTTGAAAAAAATAATCACTCTCAAATTATTCAGCAAAAACATGATTTCTTTGTAGATAATTCAATGCTTTCTGATTGCTATTTCTATTTTGGATATATCAACAAAGAGAATTTCATCAAAATCAAGAATACTTTGAGCAGAGAGCAAGACCTTATCCATATTCTAAAGATTGCCTTTGATATTGAATCTGATTCTAATTTATTATTGCAACAAGCTGAACTTGTCCAGAAATCCTGTAATGACATACTTGAGATTGTATCTAAAGCCTAATTTTCTAGCCCTTTGTACCAACCTTTTAAAACAAGTAGGATTACTGGTTTGTCATGGTAGATCAAGCATGTGGATGCGAAGCAGATAGCGGCGATCCTGATTATGCATGTGATTGTGCAATGCAAGGTCATTGTATATGCAGTGCAGATTGTCAATGTAAAACCGACGTTTGTAAAGAAGCTGTCGGACAAATGTCCTAAAATAGCTAATTACAATCTTATTTTTTATTTTTTAAAATTATTCGTCTTCTTCCTCAAAGCCCCATGATTTTACTAATTCTTTTTGGAACTTGTCTGCTTGCTTTTCATCTAATGAAAATCCACAATTCTTGTGTGTTGGAACTACAGTCATTCCATCCATTTTGAACTCTACTTCAAACAAGTGTACTTTTGAGCATTCACACATTTCTGAATCCCTGTAAATTTTACTCTATATTTGCTTATTTGAATTACCTGTTGATGAGTATTCTTATTTTATACAAACCTGAATAACGTTTAACTAGGATATTCCACAATTATTGTTGTGAATCAATTTATTATTGCATTTATGTTCTTGGCTATTCTTTCCAGTTTTGGGTTTTCAAATCTTTCTTATGGTCAAGGTGCCGGTACAGCAGGTGGTGTTGATGTTGAAGGTTCATGGTATTTAGGTGAGGGTCTAAAAGCTGGAGATTATTTTGAGTATTCTTTGTGTCAAATAGATCTTAATGATTGTGCACCTATTAAATTGAAAATGTGGATCAAGGGAACAATACCATATGAATCTGAAACATTGTGGGATGCAAAAGTTGCAATCTTTGATGGCAATAAGATCATCGTAGGTTCAATGGGTCTTGGGGCAATTTCTCCTGAACCTATAACATATGATAATGATCTTTTTCATTATCATATAGCATTCAAATCTTCTTTGGCTTGGTTAGGTGCTTTTGCTACTGAAATTGAAGGTGATAGAATTCTTGGTCCCAAAGAATTCAAATCTCCAGCATGGGGAAAGATAGCCGCAATTGGTGGTGCTCAATTAATTCCAGTCCGAGTAGAAACAATATCTGTTCCTGCGGGAACTTTTGATACGGTTGTTGTTGGTTGGAAGAGTGGTAATTGGAATTACGTTTGGATAGTAGATGATTTTCCTTTTCCTGTTAAAGCATTAACTTATGTTTGGGTTACAACAGGTATTCCTCCAATTATGCATCAATACACTTTGTTAGATTACAAAGAAAATGTAACAGTTGATCCTTTCAAAGATCTTGTAGAGACGATCTCACAAGAAGAGTTGTTGGGATGCGATACAGAATTTTCTAATCATGTTGGCAAACATGTTAATACAAACACCAACACTATCCTGATTCAATATAATTATGCTCCAGAATTTCCTATGGAAGGTTGTCCTATTGACTGGAGAATTAACTTTATGAAGCCATACAATGATGTTGAATTTATTGATCAAGTTCATTATGACATTTGGGTTGTAGATGAGAGTGGTAACATACTGCGCTCATATGCTGAAGACCGTGGACGAAATGACTTGTTTACTGGATTCGGTCAGGTTCATCTTGTTCTTCCAGTAGAAGAAAATGCAGGACTTGTTCGCTATGTCATATTTGTTCATGGTACAGGACCTGAATATCAAGTGCCAGATGCAAAACTTGGTGGATCTACTATTGTAGAAATTCAAATCGATGATAACCCTCTCTTTGAATCATCTACACCCAAAGTACAACAACCTATTGAAATCCCCTCATGGATTAAATTCACTACAGGTGTTTGGGTGGATGGAAACTCTTCGGATGCTGAATTTATTAACGCAATCAAGTTCCTTATTGAAGATAAAATTATTGTAATTCCGCCAACCGTACAAGGTTTTGATGGGGACTCTTCTGAAATCCCCTCATGGATTAAATTCACTACAGGTGTTTGGGTGGATGGAAACTCTTCGGATGCTGAATTTATCAGTGCAATTCAGTTCCTGATTACAGAAGGAATAATGAGCGTCTCTTCCTGATATTCTCTACATTCAAATTGATAAAATCTTTCAAAAAATAACGAAGCAATAATGGTAAGCCTTTTTAGATATCCTAAACGCCGTCTGAAAAAATTAATCAGAGAAGGTGAATATGTAGAAGCTATTGAATTTGGAAATAGTTTGGAATCTAAACACTCTGTTGATCCTGATTTTATGTCCATCATGGGAGGACTATACGTAATTTTAGAAGATTCAGAAAAAGCACTTCCATATTTTGAAAAAGCAGTTCAATTAGACAACAATGATGCTGAAATACTTAAACTCAAAACTAATGTTCATTTGGATCTGCAACAAAAAGATGAGGCAATAGTTTGTTGTAAGCGAATTATAGAATTAGAGCCAAAAAACTATCAGGCCAAAGAATTACTTGAAGAACTTGAAAATATCTAATTACTAAAACTATTCATTTTTTTTCATCAGGTATACGTTTTCCATTAACCAATCACAAAATGCTGTTACATTTTCATTAAATTCTGTCCATATGTGTAATGAATGAGGTAAGATGTCAATCTTCCAATTATCTGTAAAGACTCTAACTCCTTCTTTATCTTCATACATGTATGCATCTTCAGTTTGTATGTCTCCAAGCGTCTCTTTTGCCTTTTGCTTGATTAGTTCCCTATCTATGGGGAATCTCTTTTTGTCATAATCAATAATCAGACTCAAATCTCTTTTCCCATACATGTCAAATTCATCAATCCTTCCTTCCTTTGGAAAGTTTACTATTAGTTTGATATTGTATTTTTTGCCAACTTCTTTTCCAATCTCTACAATTCTAGCATATCCCATTCCTTGATTCTTCTTTAGAAGGAATCTGATTTGTGCCAAGTCTCTTTTTAGTTGTGCCTGAAGATCAGATGTCAATTCAGAAAATATCATCATTGTATCCAATGGAAATTCCTTTTATAATCATTAATTTCATGTCAGGGTTGGTTTTTTTAGAACTTCGTTTAAGATAGAGTATGGCAATGCCCATGGACTATGACGGTATGAGAACTGATGATGCATCAGAGAGAACTGATAATGTTGATGAATACAGACGAACTTGCATTGATTTTATCGAAGATATTTCTCACAACTACGAGGAATGGGTTGATTATTACAAATTACCTGAGGATGAAGACAAACGAAGACGTGCAGGAATTCATGCAACCATTACAAGAACAAATGAATGGATTGCAAAGGTTGCTCAATCTATCAAAGCAGTTGACGTTGTTATGAATGATGGAATCCAGAAGATGGCAGAATCAACTGCTGGCAAACCCCTTGAGATTGGAGTTTTTATAAATCACAAATCAAGTTATACTGAAACAAAACCTGGAATCATTGATGTTGTTGTTAAAGCAAGTGGACGAAAGGGAAGAAAAGCAAAACTTGGATTTCATTTTAAGCATGACAGATTTAGAATAGAATCAACATGTGGCGCATATTTTGATGAAGATAATTTACCAACTGACGAATTCGAAATGTTAGATATACATCTAAAACTTCATGCAGAAAATGCCAAACAACGTGATGTTATCTCATTTACTGTAACTGTTAGTGAATTTGAGAATGATGTTGAATTTGACAGAAGAGGGCATACGACAATAGTTCATCTGGTGTGACTTAACGTAGAATATCTTCTTCAATATACTCTATGAATTTTCCAGTGTTTTCTAGTTTAATTGAATTGATTTCTTCTAGGTTGTTAAAGAAATTCATCTTTAGATATCCCTCAGATGCAGTATACAAGACATCGTCAATATAGAATGTCCTTGCACTTCCCATTCCATAATAATGTGAATCATCAGCAGAATGGGTAATTGTTCCTTTAAGATTGAATCCATCTGAACTATCCAAATCAAATACATAGAATCCATTCCAGCGATTGTAATCTGGTGCAAACATCTTGGAACTTGAAATTCCATTCAGACTTTCTGCATATCCACTAATTGGAATTGAGAGAACTCCTCTTGTTTTATCAAAGAAGAATGCCTTGTGGTTGTTTAATGCCTCTGAATATGTAGAACTATCCCCTATGATTACGTCATCTGCAACTTTTGGATTATTGACATCTGCAACATTAAACAATGCAATTTTAATTCCTAGCTGCTGAACTCTGCCATTTTCCATTTCTTTTGTGTCTCTGCCAATTCCAATAATGTATTCTTCATCATATGGATGCAAATAGTTTGAAAATCCTGGAATTTTCAACTCTCCTAGAATCTTTGGAGTATCAGTTGACAAATCAATTACAAAGAATGGATCAATTTGTTGGAATGTTACCAAGTATAGTCTATCATCCATGAATCTAGCAGAAAAAATGCTCTCATCAGGTGCAATTTGGTCTAGTCCGCCTACAATGTTGAGCTGCTCATCTAAGATGTAAACTGCATTTGCACGAACAATTCCCTGATATTGTGTATAGTGTTCGGTGGTAGTTGCAACTCTAAATCTATCTCCACTTTGATCCATAGAGAATTGGTTTAACAGTCTGCCTGGAACTGAACCCTTTGCAGCATATTCTATTTCACCTTCATCAATTGATATTTTATGAATAATTGTTTTTCTTGTCTCTTCTTGGATTTTTGCATCATATTCATTTAGTGCATCTCTAATCTCATCAAATAATCCTTCCTTGTCATCTTTGCCCATTTCATTATATGATTTTTGCATTAGTTCTGAGATTTTTATCCACTGTGTAGATGAATTCATTGAAGAATCATTCTGAATTATTTTAATTTCATTTTGAATGTCATTTGGCAATAATGGTACAACTACATCAAAGAATCTATCACGTGATGAATTCTCGTAAAATCCAAATGGTATATTTTGTTGGTATGTCAAGTAAAAATTATCTTCTGAGACATAAAATGATCCACTGTATCCCATAAGGAATGTTTCTGAATTTACTGTATCTCCAAATATATCAATTGCAGTTAGTGTGTTAAAATTTGAAAACTGTTCTACATTATCAAAATAAAATGCATCAGGAGTCATGATCCTAACTGAACTCTCCATAATTACTGGAAGTTTTGGGTATTGATAGTCAATGTTGCTGTTGGTGACAAAGTATGCATAATCTCCAATCATTCGTGCATCTCTGAAATGACCGTCAATGGAATAATCTTTGAGAATAGTCGGATTCTCTTTATCTGATACATCGATAATTAGTGCATGTGTAACTGAGCTGTAAGAACGGCGTGGAACAAAGTCAAACTGTGGAATTATCTCATCATCGCTTTGTCCATTGTAAAATATCACTAATCTATCATCATTTAGGAACATATTCTGGATATACTGTGATTCAATGTCTAATGCAATTTTGAGAATTAATTTTGCAGACTCTGCTGGATATGCATCGATAATTGAAAGTGTATTTCTTGATACAATGTATACATATTTTGAATCATTTTTGAGATAGTCTGGTTCATCAACGTTTTCAACTTGTACATTTGTAGTTGAATAATCCGAACCGCCAGATTCTGTTTTAGATGCTGTATCAAAAGATCCTAATGGCATTCCTCCTGGAGCAGATACTGGAGCACCTATTGTCACAGCCATTTCAGACATTGCAAATGATGCATCAATCCCAGTGCTTGCCCAACGGTCTCTGTTGTCGTAGAAATGTCCTCCTAGTAATGCCGATGCTTCAAGAATATCCTTTAATTCTTCTTGTGATGATATTTTTTTGATATCATGTGTTCCTTCAAAATATTCTGAAACTGATTTATCTACATAAATTATCTCAGGTGTGGGAATTTGTATAACTTGAGGTTGTTGATCATAGTCAATTGAATACATTATTCCCACTGTAACTAATACCGAAATGGCAACTGCAATTATAATTTTTGAACTCATTTTTTCTCCTCACTTTTTTCAGTTATTGTTTTTTTTGAATACTGTAATTTAGTGATTACTACTATTTTGTAGTTTGAGATAAAAGGTTTAGTGAAATTGAAATTTTACCAAACAATTTACATATGCCTGGTTTACTCTATCAACTCTAATGCCTGATGAAATTTCTAACGATGATCTAACTGAAAAAATAAAAATTCTTGCCACCGATGATGAAAAAATAAAGTCCTTCGGTGAGCTATTTTCAAATGATTCTAGTCGTAAAATTCTTCAATTACTCTTCAACGAAGAGTTGACTGCAACCCAAATTGCTCAAAAGACTGACATTTCACTTCAGCTTGTAAAATATCATCTTATCAAACTTCAAGATTTGGGAGTGGTAAAAATATCAAAGATTGAAAAAAACTCCAAATCACAAGACATGAAGATTTACTCTGCAACAAAGTTTAGTATTATTATTGTACCGCCAAAATTTTCAGAAAAAACAAAAGAAAGTAAATTACTTGTTCGTTCATTTAGACATATTTACAAAGTTGCAGGACTTGGGATTGCAACTGGCATTTCAGGATTGTTTTCATTATCAATGTTGCAACAAGACAAACAAATTTCTGTAGATGATAATGTTGCAAGTGAATTTTCTTTAAGTGAAGAATCTGCTAAAGCATTTGAAAGGACTGAATCTATTGCAGCTGATGAATCTGAAGGAAATTATATAATATCTTCCCCTGTAACTGAATCTATTGCAGCTGATGAATCTGAAGGAAGTTATATGGCATCTTCCCCTGTAACTGAATCTCAGGATTTTACTGATTCTAATTTAGATATTATACCTACTGCAGGTGATGTGGCTTTTGAAACATTAGTGATGTCTGATTTATTCATTCCATTTATTATAATTACAGGAATTCTTGCTGGACTGACAGTTTACTACTTGCAGAAATCATTGAAAAATTCTAGTTCAAAATAATTTATGCAGAATCAAGTGTTACTTCGATAGTTACTCTTTTTTCTTTTGCTCTCTCTTCTCCAGGATATTTTAACTGGGAAATTTTTTTACTCAATTCTTCATCTGTTACCAGCTTTGCTTTTCCTGAAAAAACAAAATCATTATATTCTATTTTGACTTCAGAATTTGTTAATGCATTTTTGAACCAGTCGCCATCTGGTTTGTGTCTAGAAAAGTAAATTTTTCCCTCATAGTTGACTGCACGAAGCATTACTGAATGCTGTTTTCCTGAATTTCTTCCCTTTGTGGTGAGAATTGGTCGGAACAAATCTTCCTTTATCTCCATACCTGATTTTTTTCTGTCAAGTAATTTAACCCCATTGCAAGAAATTTCTGATATCTGGTATGATAAGCAAATCTGTTCATTTCAGTTCATGTCAGTAAAACTAGAAGGAATGCCCACAAAATTTGCAACTGCAGACTCCTTTACTGGAAAAAAAGTCATAGACCGAGAGGGAATTGAATATGGCAAAGTCAAACACATACACATTAACCAAGACACACTCACCGTATGTGGTGTGACAATCCGCCAAGGATTCAACAAATATTACTATCTTTCAAATGACTATATTGACAAATTTTCTGAAGAAACACTACTTCTAAGCAGACCACCTGTTAGAACAAGAATCCCAGTAGTTGATATCGATCGTCATAAAATTGGCAAAGTAAAGCGATTACACAAACATCCTGATACTAGTGAATTGGAATCAATTGAGGTCTCTTATGGTTTGATTCACTCTAAGATACTATCAAAATCAGAAATTTGGGGCGTGGGCGAAAAAGTCATTTTAAGAATGACCAAAGAAGAATTCAAAAAAATTGAATAATTCTTTTAAACTTTTTTCAAAATAACGTTTTTTGATTAATCTGTTTTTTTAGTACATACTGCACAAACAGGAATTCCATCTTGAACTGTTATTTCGACATTTGATGACTGACATTTATGGCAAAGTCCTTTCATGAAATGAATTCTCAAAACACTCTTTAAATTTTTTATGAGGATCGACTGAATCAATACTTAGCAATTTATAATTGAAAAATGCGATCAAGGTGTTGAATTCAATAGAACTCAAATCACTCACAAAGTCATTTGGAGATGTAATTGCAGTTAATGATATCTCTCTTTCAGTAAAAAATGGAGAGATCTTTGGATTTTTGGGACCTAATGGTGCTGGAAAAAGTACTACGATAATGATTCTCACTACTTTGTTAAAACCAACATCTGGTCAAGCTTTGATTTCTGGGTTTGACGTAATGACTAATGCAAAACAAGTACGAGAGAATATTGGATATGTTCAACAAGAGACAACTGTTGATGAGTATCTAACTGGAAGAGAAAATCTTCTACTCCAAGCAAAACTTAATCATATTCCCAAAAACGAAATCAACAAAAGAATTGACGAACTCTTGGAATTAATTGAACTCTCTGAGAAACAAGACAAACCAGTTGGTACCTATTCTGGTGGTATGAGAAAAAGATTAGATATTGCAGGTGGCCTTTTGCATAGACCAAAAGTGTTATTTCTTGACGAGCCTACAGTTGGATTAGATATTCAAACTCGTAGAAAAATTTGGGAGTATATCAAAAAAATCCATGACGAGTATGAAATGACAATATTTCTAACTACTCACTACATGGAAGAGGCAGACAAACTATGTGACAGAATTGGAATAATTGATGGTGGAGAGATTCAGGTAATTGACTCTCCAGAAAACATGAAAAAAGCAATGGGAAATGAGGTTATTTCAATTATTTTAGAAGGAGAAAATCGTAATTCTTTCTTATCTGAGATTAAAAAAATTGAATTTGTAAATAAGATAAATGAAGATGGATCTAAGATTACTCTTTTTGCATCAAATGGAACTAAAGTAATTCCAAAAATTTTTCAGATTTCATCAGAACTCAACATCAAAATTACTTCTATCTCACTCACTCAACCAACACTTGATGATGTGTTCATCTCTTACACTGGACATGAAATTAGAGATGATGATTCTGGGTTCAATCGAAAACGTGAACATGCAAAGATGAAGAGGTTACGTGCATGAATACTTTGATGTATGATACTTGTACAATTTTTTGGCGAGAGTTAAAGAGATACCAAAAATCTAGGAGCGGTGTTTTGATTCGATTAATCCAACCTGCAATTTGGATTATCGTAATTGGAAATACTTTTTCAGGAACTCAACCATTAATTCAATCCGTTGGTTTTCAGGGAGACTATATTGAATTTATGGCACCTGGTGTCATTGTTCTTACTGCAATTTTTACTAGTATCTTTGGAGGTGTCAATACATTATGGGATAGACGATATGGTTTTATGAATAAGGCGTTAACTTCTCCAATTTCTCGTTCTTCCATAGCTCTGGGAAAAATGTCTGCAATTTCTTTGATATCAGCTTTGCAAGCTAGTTTGATTATAGGAATTGCTTTAGCAATAGGCGTTACTTTTCCAAATCCCCTTATGATTGCGCCAATTATGGTGATTGTCATTTTGTTTTCATTGGGATTCTCAGGAATTTCTGTAATGGTTGCAGCCACTGCAAAGTCTCAAGAAACCTTTTGGGGTGTGATTAATTTTCTTGGAATGCCACTATTCATGATAAGCCCTGCATTATTCCCCTTGGAATTATTACCTGATTGGCTTGCAGCACTTGCGAAACTAAATCCTGTTACTTATACCATTTTACTGGTAAGGGAAATGATGACAGGTGTATCTGAAGGTGGAATTCCGATATTATTTAGCCTTGGGGTTCTCTTTGTGTTTGTACTTGTAATGATTGGTCTTGCAAGCTATGTGTTTACGCGTGAAGTAAACAAACCATTTTGACATAAAGTTGACAAAAATTGTTACATTTTCAAACTATGGTATGTTTCTCTAATTTTGCCATTATGATTTATTGAAATTAACCCTTGCAGTAATGGCATTTTCTGTACTATTATTAGCTAATTCTTTTGCACAGAGTTCCTTTGGACTTGGAAATTACGACTTTATCTCTGAATGGGGCTCATTTGGAATTGTAGAACCTGGACATTTTTCACATCCTCAATTTATTGCAGTAGGTGATGATGGTAGCATCTATGTTAGTGATTTGGGAAACAAACGTATTCAGAAGTTCTCAAGTAATGGTGAATACATTACTGAATGGGGTAAAAGCGGAAAACAATCTGGAGAATTTCACTATCCATCCGGAATTGCAGTATCTGGTGATTCTGTTTTTGTTGCAGATCGTGATCTGAATAGAATTCAAAAGTTTTCACTAGATGGAGAATTTATTATAGAATGGGGCGAAAAAGGAAAACTTGATGGTCAGCTCTTCCTTCCAAATGGAATATCTGTACACAATGGAACTGTATATGTATCTGACCCTGGCAATCAAAGAATTCAAATATTTTCTACTGATGGAGAATTTATCTCATCATTTGGTTCAAGCGGACTTGGAGAAGGTCAATTTCTAAATGTTGTTGGAATTGATGTTGATGCAGATGGAAATGTCTATGTCACTGATAAGGGAAATGGTAAGATTGAAAAATTCGATGCCAATGGAGAACTAATTAAATCATTTACATTTCGTTCTCTGTATTACGCTTTTTCTCCTGAGGCACTAGCTCTTACTCCAACAGGTGAGATGTTTATTGCTAACTCTGCTAATGACAAAATTTTATATTTATCCCAGGATTCTGACTTGAATCTAAATGTGTTTGATCAATTAGGTCCATATTCAAATTCATTTGATTTTGTTGCTGATATGGCAATTGGAATTAATGGTGAATTACTAGTTATAGATTCTGCAAATCACAAAATTCAATCCTATGAAACTGAATTTTATGAAGAACCTGTAATTGTTGAGATTTCTGATGATATTCCTGATGATGTTTCTGATGAGATCATTGAAGAGTCACAACCTGACAAAACAGCGCCTGTAATTATCGCTCCAATTTCATTAACAATTGAGGCTACAGATATGCAAACTGTTGTTTCATTTGGCGAAGCTACGGCTACTGATGAAAGTGGAATCAAAGCAATTATCAATAATGCTCCAGATGCATTTTCTCTAGGTGTGTCAACAATTATCTGGATAGCTTTTGACAATGTTGGATATTCTTCTAGCGCATTACAAACAATTACTGTCAATACTTGTGGGAATACTTATTCTGATTACAACCTAATTGAGGGAACACAAAGCGATGATGTAATTCAAGGTACGGATGGTGATGATCTAATTTTTGGATTAGCTGGTGATGATGTTATTTCAGGTGGCGGAGGAAACGATTGCATATTTGGTGGATACGGTGATGACATTATTTCTGGAGATGATGGAGATGATACAATAAAGGGGAATTCAGGTCATGATATCTTGAATGGGCAGTCAGGCAATGATCTAATTTATGCCAATTCTGATTCTGATACTATTGACGGTGGTACCGGTATTGATAGATGTTATCCTTCAACTAATTCACAAAGTGATTTGTTGTTAAATTGCGAAGAATAGATTATTTCTATATAGTACAATAGACTTTATGTTCAAACATATTAATTCTAAATTCTCATTTGAGTACATATGGGATTGTGGCTATCGTGGATAAAATCCAATGAAACAGAACTCTTAACGATTCTTGATAATTTAGCAAAAAAAGCAGTTGAAACCTCTGAAGCAGTAGTGGTTTTATTCTCAGATCTAAACAATACTGAACATAGACAAAAAATCCATAAACTTGAAACTGAAGCAGATGTTTTAACACGTGATATATTTACAGAACTAAACAAGACATTCATCACTCCTCTAGATCGTGAGGACATGCAAAGAATTGCATCAAAAATTGATGATGTAATTGATTTCATGGATGGTATTGCTGCAAGAGTATACAGCTACCACATCAATACTGCTCCCCCATACTGTGAAGAAATGGCCAAGGAACTAGTCAAAGCCACAAAAGAAGTCGAGTATATGGTTTCAAAGCTAAAACACATCAAAAATACTAAAGACATGATTCAACACTGTAGGAATACTAGTGACATTGAACATGCTGTAGATGATCTGTACAGAGAAGCTATACGAGAACTATTTGAAAGTGATGATGCAATCAAAATCATTAAACTAAAAGATATCTATGAAACAATGGAAACTGCATCAGACAGATGTGTAGATGTTGCAGATGTCATTGAAGATATCGTTCTAAAATATACTTGATGGTTCTATGATTGAAATAGCAATAGCTGCAATAATCATTGCATTAATATTTGATTTTGTAAATGGATTCAATGATTCAGCCAATTCTATTGCCACAGTTATTGGAACACGTGTTTTAAAACCAATTCATGCAGTAACCTTATCTGCATCCATGAATTTTGTAGGTCCTTTTGTTTTTGGTGTTGCAGTTGCTACAACTATTGCAAAAGGAATTGTGAGTCCAGATGACATTACTGTTTATATGATTATAGGTGGCTTGGCAGGTGCAATTGGTTGGAGTACATTATGTACATATTTTGGATTACCAATTTCTAATAGTCATTCTCTAGTTGGTGGAATTATGGGAGCAGGTATTGCAGGATTAGGTTTTGAAACATTAGTTCTTGGTGGTCTTAGTAAAATTTTTACAGGAATAGTCATTGCTCCGATAGGTGGACTGATTTTTGGTCTTTTACTTACTGGATTAATAATTACAATATTTGCTAATCGTAGACCTACAGTTGTGAACAAAACTTTTGGTAGATTGCAAATAATTTCGTCTGCTTGGTTTGCTCTAACTCATGGAGCAAATGATGGACAAAAAACTATGGGAATTATTGTTCTAATTTTGTTTTCAGCTGGAATGATTCCTGAACTTGAAATGCCACTATGGGTAATCTTTGCAGCTGCCGCTGCAATGGGATTGGGCACTTTCTTTGGTGGATACAAAGTCATTAAAACACTTGGTATGAAAATTACAAAACTCAAACCATATCAGGGATTTGCAGCAGAAACTGGAGGTGGATTGATGTTGGCAATTTTTGCCACATTGGGGATTCCTGCAAGTACAACTCATGCTATTACTGGTACCATTATGGGTGCTGGTGCTGCACGAAGAAAACGTGCCGTGCGTTGGAAGGTAGGTAGGCAAATTGTTTTTGCTTGGATTATTACTATTCCTGGCAGTGCTGCACTTGGAATTGCATTTACTTATGCGATTCATCTGTTTGTTTGATTTTTGCCAATACCTTGGTTTTTATTTCAGCAATTTTTTTTTGAAATATTCAAATGGAAATTTTACAATTAATACAATCAAATCTTCTTACCCCGATAATTCTGTTCTTTTTGTTTGGAATTATCGCTGCCAGAATAAAGTCTGATTTAAAAATCCCTGAAGCAATTTCAGAATTTTTACCAATCTATCTTCTTGCAGCAATAGGACTTCATGGTGGAATAGAGATGAGAAATACTGGCTTTGAGAATATGCTAATCCCCATGGTTGTTGCAATTGGAATTTCGCTTTTGTTTACTTTGAATCATTATCAAATTTTGAGAAGATTAGGAAAATTCAACCTCTTTGATTCGTATGCATTAGCATCAACTTATGGTGCAGTAGGTGCAGTGACTTTCTCTGTTGGTCTGTCGTTTCTCAAGAACCAAGGTGTCACATCTGAGGGATATCTTGCAGCTATTCTGGCAGTATTGGAGCCTGTTGCCTTTATCATGGCAATATTTTTGACAAACATGGCAGTTGCAAAACAAATTCGTGCAAAAAAACAGTCTTTCACAAATGATGATGTGTCTGATATTGATATGGGGATGCAAGCAACAAAGACAAAACTTTCTCAAGTATTGCATGAATCAATTACTGGTAAGGCAATAGTCATTCTACTTGGATGTATTGTTATAGGTTACATAATTGGTGAGGATGGTTTTAGCTCAATCAAAATTGTGTTTGATGGGATGTTTACGGGCGCCATTGTTATTTTTATGATTGAGATGGGTATTATTGCTGGTCAAAGACTTGATGATCTCAAAAAAGTTGGTGTTTTTCTTATTGCATTTGCTATAATTATGCCAACCTTTAATGGAGTTATTGGTGTTTTAGTTGCAACTGCCATGGGATTAAGTTTAGGTGGTGCAGTTATGTTTGGATTGCTTTTGGCTAGTGCATCATTTATTGCAGCACCTGCTGTATTGCGCAATGCAATCCCAGAGGCAAAACCAAGTCTTTACATTACCTCTGCATTAGGAATTACATTTCCTTACAACATTATCGTCTTACTGCCTATCATGTTTATTGTCTCATCTATCACACATAATGTAGAAGGATCGATAGACTTATTCCATTACATCACACAGGATTGGATATGAAACTCTATAACGTAAAATTACTTACCATCACTTGCGAAATTCTTGCACAAAAAAATATCATTGAAATTTTAAAAAAACATGACATTACTGGATATACAACTTTTGAAGTAGAAGGAAATGGAGCACGTGGTTTACGTGGTCAAGGTTTAAAAAATGAAAAAAATGCTAAAGTTGAAGTAATTATGAGAGAAGATAAATTATCTGATATCGTTGAGGAGATCTCAAGAACAATGTTTGCCAATTTTGCTTTAGTACTTTATGTGAGTGATGTTAGCGTAGTGAGAACTGAAAAATTTTAACAGCAAGCATCATCCGAACACAGAACTGGAATTTTCTTACTTGTCTTTGTGACATTTGATATTAGTTCTGATAATTGATTGTTTGAGATTGTATACATTGCTTTTTTTCCTTCATCTCTTGATTTGACAATCCCGCATTTCTTCAATGTTTTTAGATGATGTGACACTAGGGGTTGGTCTTTTTTTAATTTCTTAACAAAATCATTTACGCAGAGTTCCTTGTTTTTTTGTAACAATTCTAAAATCTCAAATCTTGTTTCATCACAAATACACTTTAAAAGACTAATTCCATTCATATCAATTTAAATTTATATAAACTGATATTTATATTATTTCTGTGGTTGATTCTGCAAATATTCTATTTGTGTGCGTAGAAAATGCTGGACGAAGCCAAATGGCTGAGGCATTTTTCAAAAAATATGCACCAAAAAAATTCAATGCCATTAGTGCTGGAACAATTCCTTCATCTCAACTAAATCCATTGGTTGTTAAAGTTATGAAAGAGATTGGAATTGATCTTGATGATCAACAACCCAAATTATTGTCGAACAATATGATTGAAAATTCTTTTAAAACTATCAACATGGGATGTATGGATAAAGAATCTTGCCCATCATTATTTGTTAATGATGTACTTGATTGGAATATTTTTGATCCAAAAGAAAAAACATTAGATGAGGTGCAAAAAATTCGTGATACAATTAAAACTAAAGTAATGAATCTTATTAATTCACTTGAGGAATAACTAATGGTATATTCTAACTTACAAATTTTTATTGTAGAGTTGGTTGGAACTTTTCTTCTTGTAGTTTTTGCTACTGGTTCAATTGTTTATGATGCTAAAGTATTTGATGGGGGTCTAGGAGTTCCGTTTGCAGCTATTGCACCATTCATTGCATTATTAATTGGCGTGTATGCTTTTGGAAAAATATCTCTGGCACATTTTAATCCCGCAGTAACTATTGGTTATTACATTACAGGACATATTACAAAAATTCAAGTGCTATATTATTTTGTAGCAGAAATAATTGGTGCACTATTAGGTTCTCTATTTGTTCTAAGTTTTGTTGGAGACAATGCAGATCTTGGTGCAAATGCCCCAAACTATGATTTTTCAATATTTATCATATTTCCAGTTGAAGTATTAGCTTCTGCAATGCTTATGGGTGTAATATTTTATGTTGTATATACAAAAGGTTTGAAAGGATTTAGTGGTGTTGCAATTGGTGGAATAGTAGGTTTAGATATTTTATTTCTGGCATTTATTTCTGGAGCGTCAATGAATCCTGCTCGAGCGCTTGCACCAGCATTACTATCTACTACCTTAGATAATCTGTGGATATATTTGACTGCACCATTTGTTGGAACAATTATAGCAGCATTTCTATTTCGTGGCAAATTCCAAGCCCAAAGAGCCTCAAATTACGAATAATAATGAGCCATAATACTGCTGAATATTGTCAAACTCCAAGAAACTATTCAATAATGCCAAAAAAGTGATTCCCTCAGGCGTTAATAGTCCTGTTAGATATTTTGAACCATATCCATTCTTCACAAAAAAAGCCAACGGTGCATACATTTGGGATGAAGACAATAATCGTTACATCGATTTCTGCAATGGCTATGGTGCATTACTTTTGGGACATGGAAGAAAAGAAATAATTCAATCTGTTTCAAAGCAATTATCAAAAGGTACTCTTTATTGTACTCCCACCGAAGCTGAAATAGAACTATCAAAATTAATTATTGGAAATTTTTCATCCATTGACAAAGTACGATTGGTAAATACCGGTGGTGAGGCTACAATGACTGCAATCAGATTGGCTCGTGGATTTACAAAAAAGAAAAAAATAATAAAATTTGAAGGATGCTATCATGGTGCACATGACTCTGTTTTAGTAAAAGCAGGTTCTGGTTCTGCACATAATGGAATTTCAGTTTCTGATGGTGTACTTGATGATGTCTCAAAAAATACTCTAGTTGTTCAGTACAATAACATTGAAGATTTCAAAAAAACAATCAGACAAAACAAAGACATTGCAGGAGTTATTGTTGAGCCAATTTTAGCTAACATGGGCTTAATCTTACCTGAAAAGAATTTCCTTTATGATCTGAGAAAAATTACTAAAGAAAATAATATTCCGTTAATTTTTGATGAAGTAGTTACTGGATTTAGAGTAGCACCTGGTGGTGCCCAAGAACATTTTGGAATCAAGCCCGACATTACTACACTTGCCAAAGCACTAAGCAATGGATTTACAATATCTGCAGTTGGTGGAAGAAAAGAGATTATGGATTTATTATCTCCTGGAGGTAAAGTCTATCAAGCAAGTACTTTTGCTGGCAATCCTATCTCTGTTAGTGCTGCAATTAGTTCTATTAAGACAATTAACAAAATCAAAAACAAACTTTATTCAAAACTTGAAAGATTCAATCTGTTATTCACTACAGCCCTAGATGATATGGCTACAGATATGGGAATTCCTCATCAAATCAATTTTGCAGCATCAATGTTTCAGATTTTCTTTACAAACAAGCCTGTTATTGACTATGAGACATCAAAAAATGCAAATGCCAAAAAATTCCAAAAAATGTTTAACACCTTACTAAAAAAAGGAATATTCATTGCACCTTCTCAGTTTGAAGTTGTTTTCTTCTCTGATGCTCATACTGAAAATGATCTAAACAAAACACTTGACGCATATCATGCTGCATTAAAATCGGTGAAAAATTGAAGTACATAGTAGGTGCACGAGGAAGTCAATTATCTGTAGCCCAGACAAATTGGGTTATTGCAGAACTAAAAAAAGTAAACTCTGATTCGGAATATGAAATTAAAACCATTACCACAAAAGGTGATACTGATACTAGACCATTATTTACAATAGACCAAAAAGGAATTTTTGAAAAAGAGATTGATAGAGCAGTTGCACAAAAGGAAGTAGATTTTGCTGTTCATAGTCTCAAAGATGTTCCTTCAGAAATAGATGACAGTCTTACTTTGGCTTGTATTCCAAAGCGTGAAGTAGTTAATGATATCTTTATTTCCTCAGATGGCTCAACACTTGAGACCATCAAACCAGGAGCAGTAATTGGAACAAGCTCACTTCGACGTGCTGTGCAAGTGATTCAAAAGAGATCTGATGTAATAGTTAAACCAATTCGAGGAAATATTGAAACAAGAATTAGAAAAGCATCAGAAGAAAATTATGATGCAGTAATACTTGCACAAGCTGGAATCACTCGATTAGGAGTTGATGTAAAGTTTACTCCATTGTCAATTGATGATTTTTCTCCATCACCTGGTCAGGGTGCAATTGCAATAGTTGCAAGAGCAGATGATTCTCAAACGATTTCAATGCTGAAAAAAATTGAAAATGCAAATTCTAGATTAGAGATTGAAGCAGAACGTGCTTTGTCAGACTTTGTTGATTCTGGATGCCGATTCCCAGTTGGTGCATATGCAAAATCAAATGGTTCTAAAATGACACTAACTGTAATGGCATTTTCTGTAGATGGGAAAAAATCCATACAAGTAAGCAAGACTGGGAACAAAAAAGATCCGAAATCTCTTGGTAAAAGTGCTGGAGAGGAGCTACGTGAGAAAGGCGTAAATGAACTTGCATTAAATTGGAGAGAAAAAGTGGAGGAATGGAATAAGACATGACCGGTAAAGTGTATCTTGTTGGAGCAGGTCCTGGAGATAGTAAATTAATTACATTGCGAGCAGTTGAGTTACTCAAAAAAGCAGATGTTGTCTTGTATGATAGATTGGTAAGCAAAAAAATTATCTCCATGATACCAAAATCTGCTAAAAAAGTCTATGTTGGACGAGCAGTAGGAGATGACACAACTCATCAAATTACAACTAATGATTTAATGCTACAATATGCAAAGTCTAAAAAAAATATAGTTAGACTAAAGGGCGGTGATCCAATAATATTTGGCCGCGGTGGAGAAGAAGCAGAATTTCTCAAAGAAAATAAAGTAAAATATGAAATAGTTCCTGGAATTACTTCTGGAATTGGCTCTGCAACTTATGCTGGAATTCCTCTTACTCACAGAAAACACTCATCATCAGTAGTGTTTGTTACAGGGCATGAAGATCCTGAAAAGAAAAAAGAGATTGTAAAATGGACCAAACTTGCAAAATCTGTTGATACTATTGTGATAATGATGGGATTATCAAGAATTGATATTATATGCAAGCAACTAATATCTGGTGGAATGGCCAAAAATACTCCAGTAGCTGTAATTCAAAATGGAACTACTCCTAAACAAAAAATGATTAAAGGAACAGTAACAAACATTGCAAAAAAAATCAAAGCAAACAAGATTACTCCTCCAAGTAACATCATTATTGGTAAAGTAGTTGATTTGTCAGACACTATAGGGTGGAAATAATGCTTGATGGAAAGACTGTTGCAATTACTCGCTCCAAAGATGATGCTACTGAATTTATTGCACTTGCACAACAGAATGGTGTAACACCAATTCCATTACCAACTATTGAACTAGTTAGTAAGGGAGAAAAAATTGTTGATGAATTTTTGGAATCAATTAAACAATACAATCCTGATTATTCTGTTTTTATGAGCTCAAAAGCAGTCAAACTACTATTTGATACTGCAAAACAGGCTGGAAAGTATGACCAATTACAATTAGCAGTTGCAAATACTATTGTAATGTCAGTTGGACCAAAGACCACCACTGCACTTGAGGGTGAGGGAATCAAGGTAAATCATCAACCTACTACATTTTCATCAGTTGGTGTTGGTGAGGAATTTACTAGTATTCATGCAGTGGGAAAAAAGGTAATCATTCCACGTAGTGGTGCATCCACCCCGTTTCTCAAAGAATTGTTAAACAAGATTGGAATTGATGTATTGGAAATTCATTTGTATGATGTATGTGCATTTAGAGATACCACACAATGGAATGGATTCAGAGAATTGTTTTCTCAGAATAAAGTTGATGGTGTAGTGTTTACCAGTGCATCATCAGTTAGAGGATTCTTTGATATAATGTCAAAAGACTATGAAACAGAGACCTTACTTGACAATCTTGCAAAACTATCTGTAGTATCTATTGGACCATTTACTTCAGATGAATTAAAAAAATTCAAAGTAAAAAATACTGTTGCAGAAGTTCATACTGTTGCAGGTGCATTTGATGCAATGAAAAACACTTTGACTGTTGCATAATTTGAATTATCTATACTCTCCACCACAGTCTCCAATTGTCTCAAAGAGATTGTTTGCTTTTGTTGTAACAGAAGATATTGCCAAAAGATCATCTGAATCTAATTTTACATCAAATGCATTGAAATTATCTTTGATGTGCTCTGAAATTCCTAACCTTGCACCAATAATTACTCCTGCCACTGCTGGTCTGTCTAGGATGAATCTTGTAGCAACATTTGCAATGCTACACTCATGTTTTTTTGAAATGGTATCTAACGTGCCTAGTAATTCTTGGAATAACTCCCATCCTCCCCATTCTTGAATCATGTTGTAATATTTTTGAAGGCTTGCAGTATCAAGGTCTGCTCTAGTTGGCTCATCTGCTTTAAGGTATTTTTCAGAGAAAAATCCTCCAAGCAGTGTTCCATATGATAATATTTTGATTTCATGTTTTTGGCAAAATGGTACCATGAGTTTTTCTGCTCTTTGGTCTAGTATCGAATATTGTACTTGGTTTGTTATTGGTGTAAATCCTTTATCAGTCATTATTTTGACTCTTTCTGTATCAAAGTTTGTTAGTCCCACATGTTTGATCTTTTCTTTAAGAGAAAACAAATGCTCAATTACATCCATGTAACTAAGATCATTGTAATCCCACCAGTGAAATTGTACTAAATCTAAAGTGTCTGTATTCATTTTTTGCAAAGACTGGTCAATGTAATACTCTACAATGCTTTTTGACATTGGACCGGGATTTGGAACAAATTTTGTTAGTGCTTGAGTGTTTGCTATCTGATCAGAGTTTAATTCTCTTCCAAATTCTCCAATGAATGATTCTGCTGGTCCGTAAATGTCTGCCAAATCCCATGTAGTAAATCCATTATTGTGATAGTCAATCATTGATTTAATTGCCATTGGTTTGTCAATCTGCCCATGAGTTCCAGAGACTTGCCACATTCCATTTAAAATTCTGCAGATTTGTAGATTGTCTGCTAGATTGATAGTTTCTAGTTTCACTGTTTTTGTTTGAATTTACTTTGTTCTAAACCTTGTTGATTTTACTCAAAAACTAGTATTCTGATATTATTAAGTTCATAGTTTTATAAAATAAAAGTTAAACTTAATACCCAAAATTTGATACATTACATATGGGAATATCATTCATCCTAGTTAATTGTGATATGGGACATGAACTTGAGACAATTGCAAAACTCAAAGAGTTATGTGATAAAGTGCAAGGAACATATGGCATTTTTGATTTTATTTGTAAATTAAGATATGATGATATGGATTCCTTTGAGAAAACCCTACAAAAAATAAGACGAATTGAAAAAATCACACATACAAATACAATTCATACCATACCCGAACAATCATCAAGTTGAGCTTAAGTTAGATTCAATTTCCTAGAATTTAGCTCAAGCTATTTAGCTTTGCCTATTTTTACTCATGTATTTATAATATAACGGAGTTATTTTCCATATGGCTACTGAAAATCTTGACATGGATTATTCAAAATATGATTTTAAAGACTCTACAGAAATGTATGTTCATCTTAGCAAAAAAGGTCTGTCTAAGAATACTGTCACTGAGATCAGTAAACTAAAAGACGAACCACAATGGATGCTTGATTTTAGACTACGTTCTTTTGAAATTTTTATGCAAAAACCAATGCCAACTTGGGGTGGCGATCTTACTTCTATTGATTTCCAAAATATCTATTATTACATGAAAGCAACAGATAAGGTAGAAAAGAACTGGGATGATGTTCCAGAAAAGGTCAAAAATACTTTTGACAAACTTGGAATTCCAGAAGCTGAAAAGAAATTTTTGGCAGGTGTTGGTGCACAATATGAATCTGAAGTTGTATATCACAGTCTAAGAGAAGACTTGGCAAAACAAGGAGTTTTATTTTTGGATACTGATGCAGCTCTAAAAGAACATCCCGAGCTTTTCAAGAAATACTTTGGCAAAATTATTCCTCCAGAGGACAACAAATTTGCAGCACTAAACAGTGCAGTTTGGAGTGGTGGTTCATTTATCTATATTCCACCTGGTGTCAAAGTCGATATGCCTTTACAAGCATACTTTAGAATTAATGCAGAAAACATTGGTCAGTTTGAAAGAACACTAATCATTGTAGATGAAGGTGCAGAAGTACATTACATTGAAGGTTGTACTGCTCCTGTTTACTCTTCAGAATCACTTCATTGTGCTGTTGTAGAACTAATTGCACACAAAGATGCAAAACTAAGATACACAACAATCCAAAACTGGAGTAGCGATGTTTACAATCTTGTAACAAAACGTGCTTATGCATATGAAGGTGCAACAGTTGAATGGATTGATGGCAACATTGGAAGTAAATTAACAATGAAGTATCCTGGAATTTATCTAATGGGTGAGCGAGCATATGGTGAGACATTATCAATTGCCTTTGCAGGTAAAGGACAACACCAAGATACAGGCGCAAAAATGGTTCACCTTGCACCAAATACAACTTCTAAAATCACATCAAAATCAGTTAGCAGATTAGATGGGCGTTCTACTTACAGAGGATTACTTAACGTAGCAAAAGGTGCTACAAATGTTAAAGCCACTGTAAGATGTGATGCATTACTATTGGATGATACATCAAAGACTGAGACCTATCCGTACATGGAAATCAATCAAGACGATGCAACAATCACTCATGAAGCAACAGTTGGAAAAATTGGTGATGAACAAATTTTCTATCTTATGAGCAGAGGATTTACAGAAGAAGAATCACTAACACTAATTGTTAATGGATTCATGGAACCATTCACAAAAGAATTACCAATGGAATATGCTGTAGAACTAAACAGACTCATTAAACTAGAAATGGATGACTCTGTGGGATAGACTCCCAATATTTGATTAACCATGTCCCAAGAAACTCTTTCAAAACTTAGCACTAGTCATATCCGTGAGATCTCTTCATCAAGAAATGAACCTGATTGGCTAAAAGAATACAGACAAAATTCCTTATCTGTATATGAGAAATTACCAATTGAAATTTCTCCCTTATACAATAAATACACTGATGCACAAAAAATGGATCCACAACAAGTTTCCTTATCTACATCAACTACTGACACTGTTCCTAGTTTTCTTCAAAAAAGACTTGGAGAACTAGAAAATGAAACATGTATTATTCAAATTGGAACCAATACATACAGAATCAATATCTCTGATGATCTAAAATCAAAAGGACTTGTAATCTCTTCTCTTGAAGACGCAATTCAAAACAATTCTGATTTAGTAAAAAAAGCATTAGAAGCATCAAATTCTAATGAAGATAAATTTACTGCACTAAACAATGCAGCATTTAATACTGGAGTTTTCATTCATATTCCACGAAATCTCCAACTAGAAAAACCAATTCATATCTTATCTTGTTTATCTGAAGATGGAATATCTACTATCTCTAGAAATATTATTTTTGCAGATGAGAGCAGCAAGGCAACAATTGTTCAGGAACTATACTCCCCAAAGGCAGAAAAACAACAAGCATATCTAGAATTACTAAATACAACTCTTGCACCTAATGCACAATTAGATTTCACTACTTTACAGATGATGGATCAAAGCTCAGTTAGTTTCTGCACAAGAAGAACTGACTTGGCTCAAGATGCAAAGGTTAACTGGTATTCTGGTTTGTTTGGTGCACTATTATCTAGATATAAGATAGAGTATTTTCTAAACGGACCAGGTTCATCATGTAACGATTCTGAAGTTATCTTTGGAAGCAATGAACAATCATTTGATATTCAAACTAATGTGACTCATGAAGGTAGAGCAACTGAAGGTAGAGTTGTAGAAAAATCAATTCTTCGAAACAAATCAAAATCTCTTTTCAAAGGAATGATTAGGATTAAAGAAAATGCAAAAAAATCAAATTCATTTCTGTCAGGTCGTTCTATTCTACTTGATAAAGATGCAAAGTCTGATTCTATTCCTGGATTAGAGATTCTAACTAATGATGTCAAAGCTACTCACTCTGCATCTGTCGCCCAAATAGATGAAGAACAACTCTTCTATCTTAACACAAGATGTCTAAGCTATAGTGAAGCTGAAAGAACAATTATTGAAGGATTCCTAGAACCATTATCAAGAAAAATGTCTTTTCAAGTACGAGCATGGATTGCATATCTGATTGAATCTAAATGGGAAAATAAGGAACTCTCAATTAACACAGATGAAGAATTAGCAAAGTTTGTAGAAATTGAGGAGACACGCTACAACGAAGACGCCGAAATCGAACAACACTACAAGTATAGGTGATTTTTCTGTCTGAATGGATAAAAGCTTGTAGTTTGGAGCAGGTAAAAGAAGGTCAGCTTTTTGGATTAACTATTAATGATACAAAAATTCTTCTAGCCAATCTCAAGGGGAAAATACATGCAACTGATCTTACCTGCACTCATGCAAATGCAGATCTTTCTACTGGATTTCTCAGTGAAGAAGGTGTGAGATGCCCATTACATCTTTCTGTTTTTAATTTAGAGAATGGAGAACCACAAAATCTTCCTGCAGAAACACCCCTCAAAGTGTACAATGTTAAAATAGATAACAACGAGGTTTACGTAGAGATATAAAATATGCAAAGTACACAAACATCTTTTGAAAATTTGAGAAAAGATTTTCCAATTCTAAAGCGAACTGTTAGAGATAACAAGCGCCTTATCTATCTTGACAATGCATCAACAACCCAAAAACCAAATCAAGTAATTGATTCTATTACTAATTATTACAGAAATTATAATTCAAACATTCACAGAGCAGTATATTCTATAGCTGAGGAAGCAACTGAAGCATATGAGGCAACCAGAGATAAAATTGCTAATTTTATCAACATAAAAGATCGTCAAGAAATAATCTTTGTTCGTGGAACCACTGAGGCAATTAATCTTGTTGCATATGCATGGGGCAGACCTCACATCAAAGAAGGTGACATTATTGTTACTACTGAATATGAACATCATAGCAACATTGTACCTTGGCAACTACTCACACAAGAGAAAGGTGCCAAATTAGAATACATTGGAATGGATGATGATGGAGAATTGATCTTAGATGATCTTGATAAATATCTTGCAACAGGTAAAGTCAAACTTGTTACTTTTAGTTTAGTGTCCAATGTTCTTGGAACAATCACTGATGTTCAAAAGATTATTGAAAAATGTAAGGCAGCAGGTGTTCTAACGCTAATTGATGCTGCTCAAGCAGTACCTCACATGAAAGTCGACATTGAAAAACTCGGATGTGACTTTTTTGCATTTTCTGGGCACAAGATGCTAGGTCCTACAGGAATTGGTGTTTTGTGGGCTAGAAAATCGGTTTTGGAAACCATGAACCCGTTTCATGGTGGCGGTGATATGATTAGAGAAGTTCACAAGTATGAAACAACATGGAATGATTTACCATACAAATTTGAAGCAGGCACTCCAAACATTGCAGATGTTGTAGGATTTGGGGCAGCCATTGATTATCTTACAAAGATTGGAATGGATAATGTACGAGAACATGAAGTAGAGTTAACAAAATATGCTATGGAAAAATTATCTCAAGTTAAAGGAATTCATATCTATGGTACAAAAGATATTTCAAAACGTGGTGGTGTAATTTCATTTAATTTTGCAGATGTACATCCTCATGATGTTGCACAAATTGTTGACGGAGAAGGTATCGCAGTTCGTTCTGGTCATCACTGTGCACAAGTCTTGATGGAGAGACTAAATGTTGCTGCAACATCAAGGGCTAGCTTTTACATTTACAATACCACAGAAGACATTGATGCTCTAGTGAATTCATTAAATAAAGTAGCCAAGGTGTTCAAACTATGAGTGGCAATGCAGATATTTACCATGAGATGATTGTTGACTATTCACGAAATCCTACAAACTATGGAAAGCTTGAAGATCATGATGTAATTTTCCATGATTCCAATCCATTATGTGGAGATAGTATTGATATTGCTATGAAAATTGATGACAACAAAGTTACTGATATTAAATTTGATGGAAAAGGTTGTGCAATTTGTATGGCTTGTTCTTCAGTTTTAACTGAAATAACAAAAGGCAAGAGTCTTGATGATGTAAGAAAAATTGAGAAAAATGACATATTAGGTGAGCTAGGTCTTGAGCATTTACAAGCTGTCAGAATAAAATGTGCTTTACTTTCACTTAAGGTACTCAAATCTGCTCTTTACACCTATCTTGCAGATCATCTTGATGATGCTCAAGATGTAGATAGATTAAAAGAAGATGCAGCAAATCTCTACTAGTATGAGTGATTTTGTTCCTGTAACGCCAATTGTGCTTCAAATAAGAAAAATTATCTTTGAAAAATTCAATGATGTTGATATTAAATTTACAAATGATGAGATTTTTGAGATACTCAAAGAAAACAATGACATTGATCCCTCTTGGATAATTGATGATGTTGAATCCTTTTTCAACGAAATTTGTGATTCTGGCCTTGCAAGAAACATTGCACAGAATTTTACCACAATTTGGCTAAAGCTATTTGATCCTGTTGAAAAATTTCATTGCAATGCTTGTAATCAGGATATCTATCTTGGAGCATCTGAAAAACGAATTTGTTCTAATCCTTCTTGTAAATCTTCTGTTTAGATCTGTATTTTATTGCAGCATCTTCAAGTGCTTGAATCATTGGCAACTTTTCTCCTGTAAGATAAAGTACCAATGCACCACCTGCAGTACTAGTATGATTAATTTTATCTGCTAATCCTTGTTTTTTTAGTGCACTATTCAAGTGCCCACCGCTAACAATTGTTGTTGCCATAGAGTTTGCAACTGAATTGAGTAATCCTTTTGTCCCAAAGCTGAAATTCTCTTTTTCAAAAAATCCTGCAGGTCCGCTAATAAACACAGTTCCTGCACCTGAAATTAATTTTGAATAATACTCTACAGTCTTTGGACCCAAATCATAAATTTTATCACCTTTACCCGTCTCTCTTACATCCATCTCAACTCTTTCTCCATCTTTGTCAATTGCAATATCTATCGGTGTGGCAAAAACATCAGGATATTCACCAATCAATGCATGAGCTTTTGCTACGACCTCGTCTTCTCTTTTGATACCAAGAGAAGATTTGATCTTGCCTTGTGCACGCATAAACACATTAGCAATCAATCCTGTTAATAGAACATGGTCAGCACGACCATTTTGAATCAATAATTTGATTGCCTCGAGTCTATCTGGTATTTTTGAGCCTCCAAGAACAATCACATGTGGTGCTTTGGCAACAGTCATTATCTCATCTAAATTTCTAACTTCTTTTTCAACAATTCTTCCTGCACATGCAGGCAAAACTTGTGAAAAACCAACAATTGATGGATGTGTTCTATGAGCACTTGGAAACGAATCCAATACACAAAGATCAAATAATTTGGATAAACGACTAACCATAATTGTTTTAGCAGAATTTTCTGGTGTAAATTCGTAATTTTCTTCAGCACATAATCGAAGATTATCTAAAAGTAGAATGTCTCCATCCTCTAGATTCTTGATGGCATTTTGTGCAGCTTCGCCAATTACATCTTCAACATATTTTATTTTTTTATTCATAAATTTTTCAAGAACTTTTGCATGTTTGTCCATTCCAGTATAGTCTTTATTTCCAACTCTACCTTGGTGTGATGCGATAACTACCTTGGCGTCTTTTAATGACTTTAAAGTTTCAGTGGCTTCTTCAATTCTTTTAGTACCTATAATTCCCATTGTTTCTGGATCGATTGGACAATTCATGTCAACTCTCAAAAAAACAGTCTTACCTTTCAGGTCAAAATCATCTAATGTGAGCACCTTCACGATTTTTCTATTATGCACTTGGTTAAATTCTTTGAGCCGATCAGAATTATTTTATCAAATCTTATTTCTAAACGGTGATTTACACTTTCAAAACTTATGTATTGATAAAAATTAAAAGCTACGTACTTGAGGTTTAATTAATTGCAAAATTGGCTTTTTGATATCAGGTCGCGTTCCTTTGTATTGCTAACTGTTTTGTTTCTCATTCTCTCGGCTTTGGTATACTTTGAAGTAACTGAAAGTTTTGATCAAAGTATAGTTTTGGGTTTCTCTCAAAATGTTGGAAATCCAACATTAGACACCATCATGCAATATGTCACAGAAAGTGGTGAGGTTTTGTGGATGTTGGCATTTGGAATTGTACTGTTAGTTATTCCAAAAACCCGTAGAATTGGAATTACCCTAATGATTCTGATTGTGATTTCGACATTACTTACTGGCTACATTAAATGTGGAATTGATAGGGACAGACCTGATTTTGAGTATGAGGGTTCACCATTTCCTGTAGAAATTAGTCGTGATACATACGCGTTATTTTGTGAGGGTGGGGCTAATGCATCATATCCTTCTGGGCATGCAGCCAGATCCATGATATTTGGAATAATCTTGGGTTATGCTCTATCTGAACGATTCCCACGCGGTGCATATTTACTATTTCTATATCCTGTGATGATTTCAATTAGTAGGATCTATGTTTTACAACATTATCCTATGGATGTCATTGGAGGTGCCGTTATTGGAATAATGCTTGCTGGAGTGATGGCCAAGAGAACAAAACTTTACAAACTTTTTGATAAATCAAAAACCTAATTCTGTCAAAGAAGTATTACTTATCAAAACTATTGCATAATGATCTTCATCGTGGTGATAAGTCCAATATTTAATATCTCGAATTTCATTTTTTTGTCCGAGTCCTTGTGTTACTCCTGTAGTCACTGTATATCCAATTCTTTTTGCAAGTTTTGATTCTTTTGGCATTAAGACCTTGAATCCTTCTTTTCTGTTTTTAAATCCAAGTTTTATCATGTCCTCAACTGCTCTTAATGCGTCTTTTTCATCTTTTAGATCATATGTCTTTGATATTGGTAAATCTTTTGGGTGAAAGTCCATGGTTTTAATAAAATCTCTTAACTAATATTTTTTAAAAAATGATTTATGAGATATTGGTAATTTCATTAGTTGTGTTGATTATAGTTAATTGTACCATACTTTTCAGGCGAGGATACAAAGATGAGTTATAAACAATTAAAAAATCATACACTCATCAATGCAGATTATCGGGATGTTCAAATACCAGATGCAGACTTGATAATATCAGATCCTCTATTCCAAACAACAGACCTTGGTTTTGATAATGCTGTGGAAGGTGATTCTTTTGACGAAGCAAAAAAAAATTCTCAAAAAAATCCAAAACTTGGAGATGGTGTTTGTTAAATGAACCGGAACCAGAGAACAATAGAATGATTAGAATAGTTCACAACAAAAAAGAGGGATACGATATTTTAATTGACAGAACAAGCAAATGGGGAAATCCATTTGTTATTAGAAGAGATGGCACACGCAAGCAGGTGATTGCAAAGTATGGTAGATGGATTCTAACACAACCACAATTAATCGCAGATCTGTCTGAACTAAAAAACAAGGTTTTAGGATGCTGGTGCCATCCCAAAGCATGTCATGGTGATATTCTCAAGGAACTGGTGGAGACAAGAAATGATTAGATGCAATAAAATATGTGCAAAGTATCACTCTACCAGATTCTCTGATGGCACAAACTATGGCAAAAACAAAAAAAGATGTAGTTTATGTAACATTTACATCACATGGAAGGGAACTTGTTGTCCTTGTTGTAGAACAAGACTGAGAACCAAGCCCAAAAATAATATGTTGAAACAAAAATATCATGACAGAATGAAGAGAGTGTTTGTTAAATGACCTGGAAACAAAAAATAGAGGATGCAAAAAAGTCTGGTTACTTTACCAAGGAAGATCATACCTACGCTGCAAATTGGGACTTGTGCAATTTTCGAAAGACCAGAAGTGATGAAACTAAGTAAAGAGTTAGATTCCAAATTGTTAACATCAGAAGCACACAGACTTGGTTGTGAGTTTGATAATGCAGTATGTAATAATCTTCCTCACATAACAGGATATATTCTAGAAAATATTCAAGATTTGAAGACGGTGTTTAGAAGTAATAATCATCCAAGCATGGCCAGAAGAAATTCGAATAAAAATTCAAAAATTAAAGAAGGTGTTTTACAATGAGTGATGGATTAGGACCCTGGATTAACATCTTGAAAGTTACCATTGCTTCAAAAAATGTAAAACCACAAGACATGGTATTCACCATTGTAAATGGTGACATAATTGAGGAAACAAAAATGACTGAATCATACGAGAAATGGGTTGACTAGGCAACAAAAAACATCCAGAGAGAGATGTTAGAGTGGTATCAAACCCCAAGAAAGGGCTGGAATACGGAAATCAGAGAAGGGTAACAGATAATGAAACTTTTTAAGGAATTACCAATCAGAGAAATCATAAACCCGTCAGGGGTGGGATTTGAACCCACAAAACCGAGGTTATCGATCAAGAGATTTTCAATCTCACGCAATAGACCAAACTATGCGACCCTGACGAGTTTAGTTGTTCTTTGATGATTAAAAAGATGATGTCAAATACAAATCAATTAGAACGTAACAAAATATTTTGACATTTCAACAAAACACACAAGAATGAGAGAACATAGATTGTTCCTACTGTGGATGAAATGATCAGTTTTCGTTCCAGAATATTTTTGTTTGTTGCCTCATTTTCCCCAATGTGGTTTATTTTGATTGGATCTTATCTGATTGATAATCATGATGTAGTTACAGTGCTTGTATCATTTTTGATAACACTTGGAATAATTGGATGTATCGTATATTCCTGTAATGTATTTGATAGATACCGTCAAAGCACAAACATGGAACCAGTAAGACCAGAATATCTAAGAGATGTAACACACAAATGATTTAAGCGATCATGATTGGTTAATTTTCTTTACTTCCAAGTCAAATCCTAATCATATTAACAATTTAACCGACTCTCTTGGTTTGATTCAATCGTGGTATCATTAGAAAAATTAGTAGTTCAACTACGTCAAAATAAACAGGAAGCAACAAAACTTAGGAAAAAAGCTGAAAAACAACTACATGAAATACGTTCTATTGAAAGACGTTCTTCTTCAGGTCTACATTCTATAGATAGAAAAATAGAATCTGAACGTGAAGATGTTTCTGATACCTCTGAAATTCTTACTCGCAAAAACTCTCAATTAGAAAGCATTGGAAGATTAGTTGCTGCAGCAGAGGAGCGATTAACACGAGAAAAAGAAACAATTGAGCAAACTGAACAAGAGATTGAATTCTCAGAAAATCCTGAAGAAAAACAGAATGCAGAGTCTAGATTACGATCTTTAAATGACCATGTTCAAGAACTAATTTCTGAGATTAAAAGCAGGCAAAAAACTGCAAAAAAGATTTTAGATGATTCTACTAAATATGCTGATATTAAATCAAAAATTACATCAAAAATCCAAAAACAATCAAAATCAAAACCATCCTTACATGAAACCTTGGTAACTAGCCACAAAGCTGCTGAAAAGTTTGTAAAAGAATTAGAAAGACAAACCAAAGCCGAGGATCATGCTAAAAAAGCATTAGAAAAAGTATCTGTAAAATTCCAAGAATTCTTGGCAAAAAAACGTGCAGCAGCTAAAAATGCACTAGCTAAAAGAGTAGCAGCTGCCAAGAAACGTGCAGTAGCCAAAAGAGTAGCAGCTGCCAAGAAACGTACTGCAACTAAAAAGAAAAAAGTAACTAAAAAGAAAGCAACAAAGAAACGTACTGCAACTAAAAAGAAAAAAGTAACTAAAAAGAAAGCAACAAAGAAACGTACTGCAACTAAAAAGAAAAAAGTAACTAAAAAGAAAGCTAGACGTTAATTTTTGAAAAACAAAAAGAATTTAAAATTAAAGAAACTTTTGATTTATTAAGGATTAATATCCATCTTGCCAAATTTGCCTTTGGTTAGAGATACGTCTCCTTTGAACTCATTGGTGTATCCATTTGTAATGACAATTTTGTCTCCAACATTTACTGCTTTAATATCGTCACCCCACAATGTGAGTTTCATTTGGTCATCTTCGGTTTCACCATTAGCAATAACTGCATCACAGACATCAATTGTTCCGCCGCTTTTGAGATTTACAGTTCTTGGATCTCCTTTACTTTTAACTTCAGCTTCAACATTAACACCACTTCGCATTTTTTTTGCTTCTGAAATTGGTATGAATTCTGACATGTATTTTTAGATCAAATTCACACAATTATAAGCTTTGTTAAAAAATCTAAAAAGAACAGATCAATTTTTGATATTTTCATAATAGTAATTGAAAAATATCGGTCATTATCAAATCTCATTGCAGAGGTATCGAAGCCCGGTCAACCGAGAGGGACTCAAGATCCACAAAATAGGAAATCCCTTCTCTTAGGAGTTCGTGGGTTCGAATCCCACCCTCTGCACTAAACTTTAATCAAAACTATGATATTTCTAAAATTTTAGTAATTCTGTGACTAGTGTCTATACTTTGGAAACAGAGTGACTTGAGATTTGTTTATGTATTTCAGCCACATTTTCGTCCTTAAATGATAGATTGCATCTAAAACACTTCCAAACTACCTCTGGCATGGTTATATATAGGCACAAATCACTTATAAGGATATTGGATAATTGATCCATTTTGTTACAATACATGATCATTGTTTGGAAAAACATGTAATTTTTTTACTTTTTTAGATCATAATGAGTTTTTTCCATGACTAGCTCTTCAATCCAAGGATTTAGAAACAAAAAAAGCAACATTATCTTAGAAAGATGTTAGATATTTTTGAAATTTTTGGGCAATATTCGTATTTTGGAATTTTTCTTGTTCTGATTGGTGTAAATGCTTCACCTCTTTTGATGCCACCTAGTTGGATCATCTTGACATCATTTTATCTTCTTGATCCTAGCTTGAATGTTATTCTTCTTGCTGTAGTAGGTGCAACTGGAGCAACTATTGGGAGATTTTTTCTAAAAAAAATTAGTGGTTATTTTAGACGATTTGTTGCAGAAGAGCAAAAATCTAATCTTGACATGATTGGAGATTATCTTAATCATAAAAGATATGGTTATGTTATCGCCTCTTTTCTATTTGGTGCTACTCCGCTTCCAAGTAACATGTTGTTTATCACCTATGGATTAATGCGTGCCAAGAGTGTTGGAATCTATATTGGATTTTGGTTTGGCAGAGTCCTTTCTTATATTGTTATGATATATTTTGGAAATGCAGTCTTGACACCCTTTCTGGAAATCTTCGAGGACCGTCTTACTGGAATTTTATTAATTGATGGTGTTGGAATTGGAGTGGTTGTTCTTTTTGCATCAATAAACTGGACCATTTTAATTACTCAGAGAAAGATAAAGTTTGTAAAACCAAAACTGTGGAGATTCTAAATGAAAGTTCTTGATTCTTTAAAGAAGGAAGTAAAAAAAATTATGAAAAATGATTCTGCACACGATTTTGAGCATACTATGCGAGTATACAAAAATGCTCAAAAAATCTGTAAAAAAGAAAAAGCAAATGAAAAACTAGTTCTAAGTGCTGCATTGTTACATGATATAGCCTCGTATCCTAAATCTGACAAACGCTCAAAAACATCCTCAATTAAAAGTGCAAAAAAATCAAAAAAGATACTCGAAAAACTTTATTTCACTAAAGAAGAAATTATAATAATTTCTGATGCAATAAGTGATCATAGTTTTTCACGAAACAAAATTCCTAAAACCATTGAAGGGCAAATACTTCAGGATGCTGATAGGCTAGATGCATTAGGGGCGATAGGGATTGCTAGAGTTTTTGCTACTGGAGGCTCACTAAAAAGACCATTTTACAACATTGATGATCCTTTCTGCAAAAGACGAGTTCCTGATGATCACACTTGGACTGTTGATCATTTCTTTGCAAAATTATTAAAACTAGAGTCATTAATGAACACAAAATCTGGAAAAGTAGAGGCAAAGAAGCGAACTAGAATACTAAAAGAATTTTTGAATCAATTAAAACAGGAACTTTAGCCATAATCAACATATCTGTCATATCGCCTTTCAGTCTCTTCATTTTCTCCTGACATTATCTTCGTATATGCATCCTTTTTTCTAAATTCAATATACCTACAAATTGTTTCAAATTCTTTATCATTTGGATAAGCATCAAAGACTGGCTCTACCATCTTAAAATATTCAAGAACTTTTTCTCGATATTCTTCTCTGGTAGGTTTTTTGATTCCTTTCATTCTGAACCAAATTACTGCCCACGCTGAGCCTACAACATGTGGTAATTGGTCAAACGCTCTTTGAATTTCATAACGTTCATCGTCCCTCATGATTCTTGAAGAAACTTTGAAGCTGATTTTGCAAAATATGTTACTATCATGTCTGCACCTGCTCTTTTAATAGAATAAAGAATCTCCTCTGTGATGTCTTTCTCATTTACATAACCTAACTGTGATGCAGCTTTGACCAATGCATATTCTCCAGAAACACTGTATGCTGCAACTGGAATGTTAAATTTTCTTCTAGTTTCTGCAATTAAATCCAAGTAGGATAATGCTGGCTTTATCATTACGATGTCTACTCCTTCATTGATGTCTGTTTCAACTTCAAGCATTGCTTCTCTAGCGTTTGTGTATGGAACTTGGTATGTCTTTCTGTCTCCAAACTTTGGTGCACATTCTGCAGCATCTCTAAATGGTGCATAAAAGTTTGAACGATGTTTAGCTGAATGCGACATTATTGAAACATCAGTGAATCCATTTTCATCAAGTGCCTTTCTAATTGCACCAACTTGACCATCCATCATTGCAGATGGTGATACTGTATCTACTCCTGCTTTTGCTTGGCTGACTGCAATCTTTGCAAGTGTATCAAGACTAGTATCATTATCCACCTTGTCTCCTTGAATTATTCCACAATGACCAGTTGATGTAAATTGACATAGACAAACATCTGCCATTATCACAATTTTATCTCCAAAATTTTGTCTTATCTGAGTAATTGCTTTTTGGACAATCCCGTTATCATCAAATGCAGAAGTTCCTGCTTCATCTTTTTTAGTTGGAATTCCAAAAAGCATGATTGCAGGAATTCCTAAATCACTAATTGTTCCTACCTCATCATTAATGTCATCTAATGGGAGTCTTTCCATTTCTGACATTGATTCTATCTTGATTCTAGTCTTTAGATCTTCTTGAACAAATACTGGACAAATGAAATCCTTTGAAGAAAGTGTGGTTTGCTGCACTAATTCTCTCATTTTCTCTGATGTTCTCAGTCTGCGAAGACGTCTAGATGGAAATGACATATCAGAAATTCTCTTTGGGTAAGATATAATCCTAGTCTGCCTGATTCTGTTTTTTATAGTCAAATAGTTTGCTTGCCAACTCCACTACATCAGGATTGCCTTGCTCTGATGCTTTTCGTATATTGTTCATTGGAGTTGAAACAATGCTTTCAACAACTGCCTTTGTTAATTCCTCAATAATCTTGATCTTTTTCTCATCTTTTTCACCAAGCATTTGAAGTGCTTTTTGTAATTCTTTTTCTCTAAGATTCTCTATCTTTTTGAATACTTCTTTTACCAGTGGTTCTGCATCCAGTCTTTTCATTGAGGCTTCTAATACAGTTACTTCCTCGTTAATTATATTTTCAATGGTTTTGACCTTGTTTAATCGCGCCTTCATGTTCTTTTCAACCATCTCTGCAATTTGGTCGAGATTCATCAATTTTACTCCACCAATAGTTGCAACTTTCTCATCAACTGTTCTTGGATTTGATAAATCTAAAATCATCATTCCATTGTTTTTGTCTTTCATAGCGTCCATAATTTTTTCATGTGTTACAAGAAAATATGGTGCAGTTGTTGCCACAAACAACACGTTATAATTTTCAAATCCTGAAAGAACTTCTTCAAATTTGATTGGGGTTCCGCCCATTGTCTCACAAAATGCCTGTGATCTTCCAATGGTTCTACTTGCAACATCAAATGCATATCCTCTTCTTTGTAATGATTTTGCAACTAGAGTGGACACTTCCCCCGTTCCAATTAATAAAATTCTCTTTGTCTTTAATTCATCAATGTTTTCTTCTGCAAGTTTTACTGCCATGGAGCCAACTGAAATTCCGCCACGACCAATTCCACTAGAATTTCTAATTCTAGTTCCAATTCTAATTGCTTTATCAAATAAGGTGTTGAGATGTTTTCCTGACGCTTTTATCTCTCTAGCAGAAGTAATGGAATTTTTTATCTGGCCTAGAATCTGCTCTTCTCCTAATACCATGGAATCTAATCCTGATGTTAATTTTAACAGATGATGTAGTGCCTCTTGGTTTTCAACAAACTCCATATTTTCATCAAATGTCTCTTCTTCTAGTCCAGTAAGTGATGCCCATGTTTTCTTGATTTTATCTAGATCATATGTTTTTGATTTACCAAATAATTCAATTCTGTTGCATGTTTGAATAATTACACATTCATCTAGTCCTGAATGCTTTTTGAATTGCTCATATGCATTTTCCATATTTTTTATTGTGAACTTTTCAAGAATGTGGATTGGTGAATTACGAAAAGTTACACGTGCATTGATGATATTTTGATTCATTTCCACTTCCTCAATATTGTGATGGCTTGCCTTTCGGCTTTTTTCAACTGTCCGTCTTTTATTAACTGTTCAATCTCTTTGTCAGCCATGATGCTCTGAAGATATTTTTTTCTCCGAGTTTGAGTGTGTATACTTTGTTTTGCTAGTTTTCTTGCGATCTGTTGGATCTTAATTTGAGCAATGTCTTCTTTTGTGATGATCTTTTTGAATATTTTCTCTGATTGAATTCTAATCTTTTTTGACATTGCTGGACTGCGACCCCCTGTAAAAATTGCAATTTGAATCATATTTTCAAAATCAATTATTGCAGGATTTGAAAAGTCGCTGTCTTCTGGATTATCAGAACTATATACAATAATGTTCTTTCTTTTTGCACTGTTGATGATTTTTTGATTTAGTTTTTTATCATTGGTGGTTGTGATGATGATGTTTGGTTTGAATTTTGAAATAAATTTTGTATCTTGAATTTTTTGTTTTTTCAATTTAATCTTCTTTGTTTTTACCAATTTGTTAATTTGTGAGTTAATTGAATCACTAATTATTAGAATATCACAATCTTGTTTTAACAATGAATTGATTCTTTTTTCTGCCTCATTTCCGCCACCAATAATCACTACTGTTTTGCCGTGAAGATTTAGATCAACTATCAACGATCAAAAAGACTAGAGTTTCTATTTATGTATTAAAAATCAATGCGTAAAATGCCAGCTACATTTTTAATTGAATGTACAAGTTATTGACATATTGACTTCTATGGATGAATTAGATAAGGAACTTCTCAATGAAATTCAATGGACGTTTCCACTTGTAACCCGACCTTTTGATGCTATTGCTAAAAAATTTGATACTACTCCAGAAATTATCAAAGAGCATCTAAATAATCTGAAAGAAGTTGGCATTCTGAGACAACTAAGTGCAATTTTTGATACCAGAAAACTTGGTTACACAAGTTCTCTTGTTGCAATGGAGATTGAACATGATAAATTAGAACATGTTGCAAATCAAATTAATCGTCATCCCGGTGTTAGCCATAATTATGAGCGTGAACACCAGTTTAATCTTTGGTTTACTTTGGCTGTTCCGCCTGGTGCAGATTTGAAGACAGAAATTGACAAATTCAATGTTCTCAAAGGAATCAAAAAGGTACGAATACTTCCTACACTACAACTATTCAAGATTGGTGTAAAGCTTGACATGGTAGATGAAAAGAAACACGAGATTGCACCAACTGAAGAAAAAAAAGAGATTAAAAATATAAAATTTGAACCAACTGAAGACGATAAAAACTTTATTCGTGAATTACAAAAAGACATGGAAATCATTGATGAGCCATTTGTAAAGGCTGCAAAGAATCTAGGAATTACTGAAAATGAATTGTTTGAAAAAATGAAACACTATGAAGACAATGGGGTGATGAGAAGATTTGCAGCAATCTTAAGACATAGACAAGTTGGATTTACTGCAAATGGAATGATAGTTTGGAAAGTTCCTGAAGATAAAATATCTGAAGTTGGAGAAAAGCTAGGAGCATTTCCTCAAGTTAGTCATTGCTATGAGCGACCTACATATCCTGATTGGCCATACAATGTATTTTCAATGATTCATTGTAAAACTCAAGATGAAGCACATGAGATGGCAAAGACAATACAAGACCAAATCCATGTTCCTGAATACGACATTCTCTTTAGTTCACGTGAATTCAAAAAAGTACGAGTTGAATATTTCGTAGAAAAATCCTTTTCATTCGAAGAGACTATACCTGCTTCTTAGAATTCATTCTCATCGTGTCCAACAATATGTTCTGTACAAAAATACTGATCATTCATGTTACAATAGTATAGAGAATTCCCACCGCATACTTTGCATGGGGGTTTTTCATCTTGCTTTGATAGTTTTGTATGATATATCTTACTTCTGCTAGTGATGGCTGAATCTTTGTAAATTCTTGTCAGATTTGTATAGTATTCTAGTTCTACTGGGTTTAGTGGCTGTTTATTTTTGATTTTTTTAATAATTTTTTCCCATTTGTCGTACTTGCCAATTTTGGCAAGCTTCATTCTCTCTATAACTTCAAGTGTTTTTTGTGAATCAATTGGAATGTCCATCTGGTGTTTAATTTGCTTGAGGTGTTGCCTTTAATTCATACGAAGGCCATGTATTGTACAACTCTTCAATCTCTTTCATATCTGAGTTTGAAATGTATCCCCCTTTAGTCATTTCAACATAATTGATTATTTCTTCTTCACTTACCATTGTAGGAAATACTGATGCAAATCCTTTCTTTGTCATGATGAATTTCATCGCCAATTCTGTAATGGTTAATTCATTTCTTTCTGCAATTGATCTTATCTGCTCAACTTTTTCTAATGATGCCTTAATCCATTCTCCTTTTCTTACTGATCTGTGATCCTTTTCATCAATTTTGGTATCTGCATTTACTTTTCCTGTTAGTATTCCTGATGCTTCTGGAACTCTAACTAGAATTCCAACATTTTTTTCTTCAGCTTTTCTCATCAATTCATTTCCAGGAGTTTGCTCTAAGATATTGTAAACTGTTTGAACTGCACTGAGATTTGGTCTATCCATTGCCTCTAAACCTTCTTGTGTCCAACCAATTGCAGGGCCTAGTGCTACTTGGTATGTTTTGATGGATTCATCTGCAACAAAACTATCAAGCACATTAAAAATTGAATCATCTCTTATGTGAGTTAGTTTTGGATTATGCAAACCATACATGTCAAGACGGTCTGTTTGTAATCTCTCTAAACTATTTCTTAATGCCTTTCTTGTAAAGTCTTCATCAAATTTCTGCGGAAGCTCTGTGTGTCCAATTTGCTCTACACCTTCAAAATCATAACCATATTTTGTAGAAATAACAATCTCATCTCTCATGTCTTTGAAAACTTCACCAATTAGTCTCTCACTTTTTCCTTTACCATACATATCTCCTGTCTCAAAAAGATTAATTCCTAAATCATATGCTTTTTTGAGCATTCTTTTTGCTTCATCTTCTTCAATTTTCTTACCCCACCAATCAAGCGCAATGGCCCATGCACCAAATCCTAATTCTGATACTTTGATGTCTGTTTTTCCTAGTTTATTGTAATTCAATTCTCTGTCTCCATTTGAAATTTCATCATTTATGTTTATCCGAGATTTTCATCATTGATTGTTGAGTATTATACGGAAAATATTTTGATTGTAGTTTGAATAATTTTTGTGAAAAATTTAGCCCATACTTGTAATTAGCGGGATGATATCCTTTTTGACACATACAATCATCGGAATGTCATTTTTTACATATGTAGATACTTGAGTTTCTCTCAAATCCATGATAAGGTCTTGGAAATCTCTGATATCATCTACTTCAAATGCTAACATGAAATCCTCATCATGAATTCCAAAGGAGTATGTTGTGTTTAGTATTATTTGTGGATATTTTTTACTCACTCCTATATGCTCATCCATTATCTCTTGGCGTTTTTCTTTTGGTAATAGATACCACTCTCTTGTTTTAGTAAATGGATATACTATTACGTGTTTTTTCGGTTCGGTTCCTGATAGAAAACCAAGCGCTTTTTGTTCTTGTACATATAGTGATGGTCGTGTACATGACAAATATGTCCTAGATGGTATGATGTATTTTCCAAATACTGTTTTGTATAATTTTTCAATTACTATTTGAATTTCATCAACTGTTTTTGCAGCAAACCAAAACATAAAGTCGGCATCATCTCTTAATCCTAGATTTGAATAAGACCTAAACATTATTCCTGAATTTTTAATTATATTTTCAACCTCTTTTGCAGATTCTTCTTTTGCCAAGTCTGCCATCCATCTCCATTTGGGATCAACTTTGAAAAATGAGAAATTAAAATAATATTGATCATTGTCTTCTGACATGTTTTCTCCAATTTTGAAACCCTATTTAAACAAAAAACTAAATTCTCTATTGTAGAATCTCAATAATTTTCTGTTTAGATTTGTGGCCTGATTTTATATGTACAAGTGCAGTTGATACTCCAAAATATTTTGCCAATTTTTTGATGATTTCTTTATTAGCTTCTCCTTTGATTGGTTTTGATTTTATTCCAATGTTAATTTGATTGTCTTTGATTTCGAGAAATTCTTTAGAAAATTCCACTTTAACTTTGTAAATCAATAGTTTTTTGAAAAAATGTTTTATTTAAATTTGATTAGGCTGTTTGTTTTATGACCCACTCATAACCCTCTGCTTCTAGTTTGTCTGCAAGGGTTGCATCACCTGTTTTCATGACTTGTCCTTCTGCAAATACATGTACATAGTCTAGTTTGTCTAAGAATTTTAGAATTCTAGCATAGTGTGTAATTATGATTGTTGTTGCCTCTTTTCCAGAAACTTGACTGATTGCTTTTGCTACTGCTTGAACTGCATCAATATCTAAACCTGAATCTGGTTCATCTAAAATTGCAATCTTTGGTTTTAGTACTGCCATTTGCAAAACTTCTGCACGTTTCTTTTCCCCTCCAGAAAATCCTTCATTAAGATATCTTGATAGAAATTCTTCTTTCAATCCTACTTTAGCTAAATTCTCTTTTAGATATTTTTGAAACTCTCTTACTGTAATGAAGACTTCTCTGTCGTCTCCTTCAAGTGCTTTACTTAACGAGTTGTAAGCTGTTCTAAGAAAGTGAGAAAATCCTACACCTGAAACTTCTGTTGGATATTGAAATCCTAAGAATAATCCTTTCTTTGCTCTCTCATCTGCCTTTAAATCTAAAATGCTCTCACCATCAATCAAAATATCTCCTTTTGTAACTTGATATTTTGGATGTCCTAGTAATGTGTAAGCTAGTGTACTTTTTCCTGAACCGTTTGGTCCCATGATGGCATGTACTTCTCCAGGACCTGTCTTTAGATTGACTCCCTTGAGAATTTCTTTGCCTTCTCTTGTTACATGAAGGTCTCTAATTTCTAATACTGCCATGTTGCGCTGTATTTCACTTCAATATATAATGCCGACGAAATTTAGCTAATCCTAACAGTAATTCTTGATAATAAAATGAAAAAGGGGGGGGGGTGTAATGTTAGGCCAGAGTTGGTCTCAAAGTGATTTTGAGTTTGTAACATGTTAGAATCTCTTTACATCTATTTCTGATAGTGACCTCTGTGACGCCTGCAACACTTGAAACGTCTCTTTGAAGTACGTTTTGTCCCAGTAGGACTGATGCGACATACAGATATGCTGCTGCAATTCCATTTGGTGCCTTTCCATCTGAAATGCTACTATCTTTGGTTTTTTCTGCAATTTCCAAGGCTAGTCTTTCAACTCTAACCTCAGTTTGTGTCATGTTTGCTATCTTTGAGATGTATTTGTCCATGGTTACAACTGGGGCAGTTAATTGTCCCATTTCCATTACCATGGTTCTATAGTATCTTGCTGCAAGTTTTGTTTTTGATTTAACATCTTTTGCTGGACAAATTCCTCGACAAATTTCTTCTAGTGATCTTACTACTGCACATTGTTTGCATGCCATGTAAATTGTAGCAGCTGTAATACTAACTACTGTTCTTCCCTTCACATCAACATGTCCATCCAAGTTTCTGTATATCATAGAAGCAGTTTCCAACACATTCTTTGAAAGACTAAGACCATCACATGTCTCGCCCATTTTTGCTAAAACATTTGCAAGTCTTCTTTCTTTTGGTGAGGAAACTCGTATTCTCTGTTGCCATTTTCTGAGATTGTGCATTTGATTTGCAACTTCGTGGTTGATTGTTTTTCCACTAAAGTCCTTTGCACTAATTGAAATCTCAGTTGTTATTCCCAAGTCATGTTGAGAATAAGTTGTTTGTCCGGTTGCTCTTGCTAATCTCATTTTGTCTTCAAGATTCGAACTAATTGTTTCTGGACCACTATCTGCAATCTGATCAGCGACTACAACGCCACAACCAGAGCAGATTATTTCACCATTCTGCATGTCATCAACTAATGTTGATTTACATTCAGGACAGTTTTGGGTTTCTAGTATGTTCATTTTTTTCTTCTCCTAAATTTTTTTGGTGTACTTACAGGAGATTGTTCAGATGCGAAAACACTTTTGCCAATGTATTTTTTGATATTATTTGTTAACGGAGTTGCTGATGCAAATGGTCTACTTACTGGACCAATCAGTTCCATTACTTTTGCAACTCTAGTTCCTTTTCTGTCACAGAGTATTTGTCCTTCAACTAGTTTGTCTGATAGCTGAATGATTACCCTGCCACTACCGGCTAGGTGCATTATTTCGCCTACCTCCTGCAATTAAAGATTATAACATGATATTCTTATCATATACTTCTGTCAACTTTACTTTAGCTAAGAGCTAGATTTGATTTTATTTTGACTGTTTTGACCTTTTTAAAATTAGTTTTTCAGAAATTTTGTCAAGTATTATTGTCTTTGAGGATCCTTTTGGTAAAACAACATATCCTGACCTAACAAATGGTCTTTTTGGAAATCGTACCTTGTCATTTGATTCTGTAATTTCAAATCCTGCAGCTTTTGTTGCATCAATTAATTCTTTTAATGAAGGATCAAAAACACATTTCTTTAATCCTGCTCTTCTCCCTTTTGATTTTTTTAAATTCTTGTTGAAATAATCCAGCCAGATTACGACATGTTCGTAATCTTTCATCTTATTCTTTTAGTAAGACTGCGTTAGCTATTCCGTTTTGTCCTGGTCTAGAAACTATTCTACATTTACCTTCTTGTATTTCTAGTATGGCGCCTTTTGTAATAATACCGCGTCTTTTATAATCATTGTTTGTAGCATTATCTAAAACTTTGAGGATTTTTGTTTTCTTGACTTTGGCATCTCCTGAAGATAAGTTAACAAAATCAATTGATTTCAAAGCTGTCTTTCTATTCTTTCCACGTACGTGTCTTGTTATTGTCACTTGAGCTCCATTAACTGGTTCATTCGGATATCTGTCAGTTTCATACTTTCGTCTAATTCTAAGTGGATGTCTTCTTCCTCCAGTTATTTTACTAGTTGCTAAATTCTCGACGCACTTTCTCACAAAACCTTGTCTGAATTACTCTAATTTATACAAAACGCAAAAAATTAGCCTTGGATTCAAATCTGTTTAGTTTAGTTCTGTAACAATTTGAGGAGTTGGATTTGTTTGTGTCATATTTGCTGTTTTTCTAATTTTGGAGAAAAGTCTTTGTTTTAGATCTTCTGCATCTCCTTGAATTCCAAAATATTTTTGGAACTTTTCTGATGTTGTGTAAATTTTCAATCTCCCGACATTTTGATGACTGATGTAATCTAATTGTCGTAGTTCTTTTAGATGTGCATAAACTCCTGTTCCTCTCACTTCAACTAATTGTCTTGATGAAACCGGTTGCTGAAATGCAATATATGATAATGTCTTTAGTGCCGCATTTGGAAGAACAGGTTTTGAAGCATATTTTTTTACCGTAGCACTGTATTCTGGTTTTAATTGAAATACATATGATTCATCTGGAAGTATGACCACTTCAAGTGCTTTGAATGCTGACTTTGTCTTTTTCATAATATTGTTGAGTAATTCTAGTGTCTTTTTTCTTGATTCTGTGCCTGAGGCTCTGATCAAGTCTTCTACCCTGAGAGGTCTGCCTGCTGAGTAAAGCGCTGCTTCAATTCTTGCTGTTGCCTCATCCATGTTCACAATTTTAGTCAATTATCTATCACTCCTCTGAAATCTAGTTAAAGAAATCTTTTCTCCATAATTGATCAGTTTGTTAATTCCTCTTTTATTACAGTAATTTTGATATCATCTTCGATTTGTTCAAGATCTACCTTTTGGTCTCTGGCTAAAAATAATATTGCAAAGAAACACCTAATTGAATCTGTTTGATCAAGATCTGCAATAATATCTTGAAGCAATCCAAATCCAGTTAATGAAATTTTTTTCATAACCAAATCTTCGTATTTCCCAATGATACTTTCAAGTGAAATAAAATATTCTTGAAAGTCGGGAGCTTCAATTGGTTCAATCTCTAATCGTGTATTTCTTCTTGATTGAGGATTTGCAATTGTACCTATTAGATTTTGAAGCAATCCCAATAAATCATCTAATGAAACTGGATATGTTGATTCATGCCTAAATGGGATGTCAATTAATTCAATATCTACATCTGTTCTTTGGTACATTGGTTTTTTCTCCATTGCCGCTCTTTGTAATGCAAAAATGCTCTCAACTTTCATTCTATAAATTAATGATGATGATAGTGCTGCCATTCCTGCAACTTTGAAATCCTTTTTACCTGATTTTTCTAGGATTTTTATTAATAAATTTAAAATTTGAATCAGATCAATATCCCAAACGTCTTTTTTGGAAACAGATGAGGGGCTAAATAGGATATTTACTGGATCTTGAGAAATACTATTTGGAGTTTCTGACTCGCCCATATGATAACTTTTATCATATTCAATAATATCTAAGGGCTCTATTTTTCTCTCACTTCCAGTCAACTCTTATATTGTTATGACAAAAAATTAGCCTATGAAATCTGCTAGAATCACAGGCCCAAATGAGCCTCTTGTTGTATCAGAATTTGAGACCCCTGCCCCTCAAGGAAATCAGGTTCTAGTTAAAGTAAAATCTGTAGGTGTTTGTCATAGTGATTTACACTTGTGGGAAGGTGGATATGATCTTGGGGATGGACAATTTATGAAAGTTACAGATAGAGGTGTAAAATACCCTGTAACTCCTGGGCATGAAATTGCTGGCACTGTTGAAGAAATTGGTGATAGTGTTTCTGGAATATCAAAAGGAGATAAAGTCCTAGTCTTTCCTTGGATAGGTTGTGGAGAATGTCCTGCATGTAAAGTGGGAAATGAAAATCTATGTGATACTCCTAAATCAATGGGTGTTTTTCAAGATGGTGGATATTCTGATTATGCTTTAGTTCCTAATTTCAAATATCTGGCAAAACTTGATGGTGTTGATCTAGACTCTGCAACTTCGCTTGCTTGTTCTGGACTTACCGCATACAATGCTGTCAAAAAAGCAAATGCTAATTCCCCAGAATTTCTGTTGATAATTGGAGCTGGTGGTTTAGGGTTGATGGCAATTCAAATCGCAAAAGCAGTAACTAAAGCTAAAATCATTTGTATTGATAATGATGACAAAAAATTTGAAACTGCCAAAAAGATGGGTGCAGATTTTGTTGTAAATACTAATGTAGTTGGATCTGTGTCTTCTGGAACCGGAAGTTCCACCGAAAAAATTATTTCTATTTGTAATGGTAAAGGACCTGACAGTATTATCGACTTTGTAAATGCTCCTCAAACTGTGAAAACAGCATTGGCAGTTTTACGAAAAAGAGGAAATCTTATACTTGTTGGACTTTTTGGAGGCTCTCTTGAATTATCCCTTGTGACCATCCCTCTCAAATCCATTACTATTCAGGGTGCTTATACTGGTAACTATGATGACATGGTTGAATTAATAGAGTTGGCAAAAAAAGGTGTAATAAAACCAGTCATATCAAAAAGATATGCCCTCGATGAGGCAAACACTGCCTTGGAAGATCTCAAAGCACGAAAAATTATCGGTCGTGCTGTGATAAATCCATAGTTTGATTTATCATTACAAAATCTTATAAAATAAAAACATCAAATATTGATTTCAAACGTAAATTGTGAAATTGCAGTTACCCATCTTAAAAACAAGCAATTCATTACTGCTAGGTTATTCTGAAATAGAATGATTCCATTCTTTCATCAAATCGTACTATAGTATTTGCAGCATCTATCATTGCGTTACGTAACCATGCAGAACCCCTCTTTGTTATTCCGCCTCCCCTGTGCACATCTGCGCTGTCCCTGTGCGATGGTGCAAGTCCTGCATATGAGACCAGTTTTTCTGCTGTTGCAAATCTGCTGTTGCAAATCTGCTGTTGCAAATCTGCTGATGTCAACTATCTCTGAAATTATTGTCAATGCCGTGACATAGTTTATTCCAGGAATGGTCACTAGTCTTGTTTTCCCATCCTCATTGCTGCCATCTTTGTCTCAATTGTGCTGATCTGTTTTTGCGGCATATCTATGGTGTCAAGATATGCATCCATTGCCATTCTGTCAACCTCACTCAGATTAATTTCATGCAACCATCGTACTCCTTTCTGCGAGAATGTCTTTGTGGGTGTAATCATATTTTGCAAGTATTGCATAAATCATGTTTTTGTGTCTTGAGACACTTTGCACGCGATTCAGTCTGGTTCTTACCAGACTGTATAGTCTATATGGTATTTTTCTGGTACAAATGATTCATACACCATGTCTGCTCTTAGCAAGTCTGCCAATACGTCTGAATCAAGTTTGTCGTTTTTTAGCTTTGCCTGTGCAATTATCTTACTTCTTTCTGGATTCCCGTTTTATTGTTGCAACACATTTTATTTTGTGAACATCAATTCCTATACTGATAACTATATGTGAATACAAAAAGAAGTAATTCAGATAGCATAGGAAATGAACCCAAGTCCAGGAGTCGTAATCCATCATCCCCATGGAAAATTTGCATCTCAGTATTGTGTAACAGGCACGAATTTCAATTCATAGAAGATCCGTATTTCTGTATCCCCTATAAATTTACAGAACCTTATTTGAGAATCAAAAAACTATTTCCAAATTGTAACAATAGTTGATTTTTCCACGTTATTTCCCTTGCTATCAAATCCTTTGGCAGATATTTTGTAAAGACCTTCAGAGGCGGCATCGCCGTCATTTTTTATTTGATTCCATGAAAATTCTACCTTCTCTCCAGGTTCCAGATGGGACTCTGCCTGCATACTCATAGGCCTATATATGACTATTCCAGACAGGTCAGTGATCATAAGACCATGCGATGAACTAGAAAAAGTCAGCAGAGTGGTTCCAGAATTTGCAATTTGAATTTTTATCTTCTCATTTTGCTTAAAAACAGATTTTTCAGTAACTATAGAAATTGAAGAGCCCTCGACAAAAATTTGAGCGGGGACATCACCATCACTTGGAATTGACGGGGTGACCTTATGATGAGGCATTATATGGGAATTCGCATAATCTACATAAGGGACAAATTGTTCATCTGGTTCCAAATCTTCAAGCTCTCTAGCTTGGGCCCTACTTGGCTCAAATTCAGACAAAGTAACAATGCCGTCATCAATGGATGTGTATACCCTAGCAGCATTATCAGCGTATGGTTGTAGTGTAGTCGCATGTACTGTAAAAGATCCAGAATCATATTTGAGATAATCAAGATTTTCTCTATCATGTATATCTGAGGCAAGATATATGACAGGTTCGTTGATAGTCATTTGGAAAGTTGTTGGGTTGCCATCAAAAGTCAATCCAGTCAAGTTGTGAGAATAGACCTCAAATGGCGGATAATAATGCTCAAGGATTGTCTTTCCATAGTAAGACAGATCAGTACCAGAAAGATCGTAATTTGCATGAGATTTAATAGAGTATATCTCCCAATCAGCAATATAACAGAATGTATCCCATAATTCTCGGGCATTGTCAAACTCTGTTCTATATGTTTCATTATAATCATCTAGTTGTTGCTGTGTCAGTTCAAATGAGGATGTTACAGTAACATCAAAAGTCTGACCAATTTGAACCCTGTCAGGTACCTGTAATGATATGGAACTTGGCAAGACGCATATCGGTATGGGATTTCCAGCGCCATATAGTTCTCCAACACCAGCTGTGGAATTATCAAATGTGTCTAGTGAGTTTGATTGTATAGTTATTGTTTTAGATTCCATACCATTTGATTTTAAATCAGACGCATTACTGACTGTCTCAACTTTGACAAATCCCATGTCTGATAATTTTTCAACAGAACCTTCATTTACACAAGCTGGAGTGTTTCGTGGCGATTCCATCAATACTTTATCATCACTGCATTGGATTTCATCTATTGGTATTCCCGAACTGTATTGTTTGAATGGTGATAAGATTTTTGTCTCTGCAAGTGCAGGCATTATGCCTATTACGACTGTTATGACTAACAGTCCAAGCAGGGTCATTTTAATCATCAATCCGTTTGGCAAATCATTTCTATTAAGTAGTATCCAGCTTGGTTGATGGAAATGTTTCAAAGTTTGATCCATGTGAATTGTTTTTATACATTTCCTACTTTTTTGCGTCCCGAGGCATAGCCTTCGCTAGGACATATTCGCAGTTATCAACCGAGGCTTGTCCCTCAACATATAAAACGCGACTTGCAGTCCTAACTGTAATTCTGTACAAATTCTCTTCTCTCTTTTAGCATCCAGTAAATCACTCGCAGGATATTTGATGATGCAGCAACTATATCTTTTGATGAGCCTCTCTTCTTTTTAATGCGATTGTAAAATTTTGTAATGTCACTGTTCTTGGCATGTATTGTATGAGAATGAACGCATTGGATAAGGATCCATCGTACCGTCATGCTTCCCCTTTTGGTTATACGGTCATGGTGTAACCGTGTCTGCAGAATTTCTAACTGATGGCACGACTCCGACATATGCGCATAACCTGTGAGAGTCATTGAATCTCCCATACGAAATCGTCTCCAACCCTACTGAGGATACTTACTAGCATGCTTTGCTGAATCAGGACATCTCAGATATGCCTTGCATCTTATACTTTCGCTGTGTCAGTTCATGATTTTGTGTATAATACACTTTCAGAGTTAGCATGTGCCCGGATTGTTGCAAGCATCCTGTCTTGCAGCTGCCACCTTTGTTTTCTCCTCTTTGCAATTCTGAAATCTATCTTTTTGAGAATGGAAAGGACGCTGTAAAAGGATGTAAGAAACTATTTTCTAAAAACAAAGAACCTGTGGTTCTTCTTGATATGGGACTGCCTGATCTTGAAGGTGATGTTGTTGCAACAAAATTACTCGAGGATAAATTGAATTTACAGATTGCAGTTATCACTGCTGATGAAAAAACAACCACACGTGTTAACAAAACAATCAGTACTGGCGTATCCGCATTTATTCAAAAACCATTTACACTTGATAAAGTCAAAAAAGCACTAGATATTGCAGAATCTGAATATTCTTTATTACAATAAAAGCAAAGACATGTTTAGTATATTGGCATCTTTGATGTCAATCTCATTGATTCTATAATCAATTATCTCTTCTGAAAACTTTTCTACAATTTTCTGTGATGTGTTTGCTTTTTCAGAATCGACTTGAATGATTACTAACATGTTCCATTCTCCTTCCATGTTTGCTACTAGAAGATAATTATCCAATTTTGTAATGAACTCTCTGATAGAATCTTTTACTGCTTCAAGGGACTGATGGTTTTAGTTTCATCAATATTGCTTGATACTTGTTAATTCCAGATACATCTGTCAGAACCGCTTTATACCCTTTAATGATTCCACTTTTCTCAAGTCGTTCCATTCTTCTTCTGATTGTTCTATCTGAAACATCATGACCTGATTTTGTTAGTTCTGATGCAATTTCTTTTGATGGTGTTCTAGCATTGTTGTTGAGAATCTCAATAATCTTTTGATCAACTTTGTCTAGATTTGACCATGCATCTTCACTCATACTACACAAAAGTTCTAATGCTTTTTGTATTTTTGGTTGAATTTTGCCCACATACCATTTAGGGTTGGCCTAATCTTCTAAAATCCAACCTGATTCTAAAATTTGCTGATCTTCTTGTTCTCCCACTCCTGTTGCAAATCTCCAAATAAATGATGCATTCGTATTCATTTTTTCTTTAATCTTTAGAAGTGACTCTATTTCGGAATTTAGATTTTGATCTGCTGTTCCATGTTCTTTACAAAACTTGCATTTGGTATCTAATGTAATTGGTTCATTTTCAATTAACGGATAAGTCATACATGCAAGTGGTCTGTCTTTGTAAATTTTGCATGGAAATCCACCATGTGGTGATTTTTTTCCACTATTTGTATCTAAGAAAGGACATGTGTTTCCATTTTTTTCAATTCCCATCAATTGATATGCCAAAATTTTTGTTGGAGCTGAATTTTTGTCCTCAGAAATCCCAATTCTTGGAAAAATTTTGATCTCTAATTCATTTAATTTTGCTAATTTTTCTATTCGTTCTTTTTCTTCAGGAAGAATTAGCACTCCTATCTTTCCAAATTTCTTACTTGGATAATATTCCCTTTCAATACAACATTGAGAACAATCTTCTATGCACCTAAATTCCACAGATTAGTTTTCATTGTAATAGATAAAATTCCTTGTGTATTGTGATGTACTGGAATTTGACATAATCAAAAACCCTATCAGTTATATGTTTACAATGCCAATTATCCTCATGGGTAAGCGCCAAGTAAAAAATGAAAGTGCTCTTAAAGAGATCCGTCTCCCTGAAGAAGGCGAACTTTTTGGCAGGGTATTGAAAATGCTTGGAGGTGAAAATGTCATGATAAAATGTGCCGATAATGTTACCCGACGTGGTAGAATTAGAGGTAAACTAAAGAGAAGAGTTTGGATTAGAGATAATGATATTGTGATTATTGCACCTTGGGATTTTAAAGAAAATGAACGTGGTGATATCATTTGGAGATTCACTCTACCTCAAGTGACATGGTTAAAGGAACAAAATCACATTCCTAAAGATTTCTAGCCTATCTCGTTTTTGACTTGGTCTGTTTTTAATAACTTACTTAATATAGTGATTAATTATTTGGAAATCAAATGGAACAAGGCACCGTAAAGTGGTTTAACCGTACTAAGGGCTTTGGTTTTATCGAAAGAGAAGATGGAGACGATCTGTTTGTTCATAAATCAGACGTTGACGGATTCATCAACGAAGGCGATAAAGTCGAGTTTGAAGTAGGCGAAGGTCAAAAAGGACCTGCAGCACAAAAAGTCAAAAAATCAGAATAGGCATAGAATTTTTTAATTTAAGATTTCTTTTGTTTTCTTAAATCAGTCTATCTTTTTATTATTTTTCACAACCTTAAATTTACTAGAATACACATTTAATTTCATATTATGACTCAAAGAAAAAATATACCCGAATGGGATTCATTCTATAAAGAAAATAAAGTAGAAGAAATGCCATGGTATGAAAAGAATCTTGATTCTGATTTAGAATATCAAATAAATTCCATGAATCTCACTAAAGGAAAATTTTTAGATCTTGGTACTGGTCCTGGGACTCAGGCAATTCAATTAGCTAAATTAGGTTTTGAATCCACAGGAGCTGACATATCAAAAAATGCAATAGACAAAGCCAAACAACTTTCAAGTGATGTAAATTTTGTTGTAGATGATATACTAAACTCTGCATTTCCAGATGATTCATTTGACTATATTTTAGACAGGGGCTGTTTTCATGTATTTGACCCAGAATTAAGAGAAAAATATCTAAATCAAATTAAGAGAATCTTGAAAGATAATGGGACATTGTTTCTAAAAGTCATGAGTATTGAAGGGAAAGGCTTACCTGATGATGAGGGACCGCAGAGATTTTCACAGCAAAAAGTTCTAGATACATTTGAAAAAGATTTTGAAGTAGTAGAAATCAAACCAACTGTATATTATGGAACACTTGACCCATTGCCTAAAGCACTATTTGCAGTCATTAAACAAAAGATCTAATCATAGTAAGATTATTCATTCAAATCTTGGCAATGCAAATCCCAATGATTAATCTTCTTCGTCATCTTCAGGTTCCTGCATTCCATCATCTATTACTTTTAATGCAAATGCATCTGGAACAAAATCAAATGATACATCTGACGTTATTCCAATTGAAAGAACAACAGGAATAATGAAAATATTGTTAAATCCCATGTTGATATGATTTGGTAATTAAATTAGAAGGTTAGATATGTAATCTTTTTTTTACGGATTTTTCTAATCTAGATACGCTCATATACAAAATTATGAACTTCAAAAAAGCTATATTGAGGTTGGGATGGTTAAAAGAATTCAATGTCCATATTGTGAAAAATATATCGCAGGAGAAGGATTTTTGCAAAGACACATCAAAACTGTCCACAAACTAAAATTAACTACATAGTTACAATAAGCGATGAATTTTGAATTATTTTATACCTTTACGTATTGCCTGATTTATCACTCTGGAGAAACTTACAGATTTTGGTGAATCCCTTATCTGTCTTGATTGTCTCTCACGTAATTTCTTAAAGAGATCATCATCAAGTACTATGGTGATACGTTTCCCCATGATGTAATCCATCACTTCATACATTTTAAGTTGTTCGTTTTTTTATTGTAACTGATTATCCTTCATAATTATATGTAAAATTATTTTGCGTGATCAATACATAATTTTCTATAATTCAAACTTACAAATTTTAAATCAATATTTAATTCCCAGAAAATTTTGTGGTCCCGTGGGGCGGAATTGAACCACCGACAACCCGGTTTCTGTATGCCTGATATGCTGCTATTTGGTCAGCCATCTAAAGCCAACAACTACAGCCGGAAGCTCTACCAGGCTGAGCTACCACGGGACAAGGAAAACGAAGATCTATACTATTAAAAAACTATCGTAGGTGGGTTTGTCAATTTGATCGTTATAACGTACTATACGCATAAATACTCTTGACAGATTTTTAAGCTTAATGTCAAAGCTAACATTATCTTATTCTGGTTATGTTGTTGCTCCCTATTTGCATACTCATAGATCTATTGAACTTAAAGAAACTTGGATTAATTCAAAAAATATTGAAAAATTATTTTTTGTTACCGGCACATTTTCTAGTGAAAGCAAACCATACTTTTCTGATTCTACTAATCATTATCTTCTAGCTAAATTCAAAGATAGTGAACTGACATCACAAGATCTTGCTATGTATAACCAAGAAAAGACTTCTTTTGTATTTAATATCAAAGATGATCTCTTCAAAAGAGAAGTTAAAGGCGAAACTAATTTTGTTTCAGTATACTATCTAGAGTATGGAGAAGATAATGAAGACCTCCAAGTAATTGCAAACCTCTTGATAAAAAGAGACAAAATTGAGAAAGCTGGACTGGGAAACATGAATACCCGTTGCTTAAATCCTTCAAAGTTTACATTTCCATACTCTGAAAATATTGTAGTCATTGAAGTTGCAAGTGAAAAGAGTCATCAAAGTCTACAGAAATACTGCGAACAAACACGACGTGATGTTAACAGAAAAGGATTAACATTGACTAACTTGATGAGTCTCTCCCTTCTTGATCAACTAAAATAGAAAAGTTAAATATTCGAGCAAAAACTGTTTTGCATGAGCAAGCCATCTGATCTCGGTTCTTTGAAAATAGGTTCTTACATTCTATTACCACATTCTGATCAACCAAGTGGCGAACCATGCAGAATTGTTGAATATGATACATCAAAACCAGGAAAACACGGTTCAGCAAAAGCACGAATTGTTGGACAGGGAATTTTTGATGGTCAAAAAAGACCTCATGTAGGACCAGTTAGCATGCAAATTCACATCCCGTTAATTAACAAAAAAGTTGGCCAAATCATTTCAATTAATGGTGACGTCATACAAGTAATGGATTCTGAAACATTTGAGACAATTGATGTATCTATGATTGACGATGAAGTTAAAGGCAAATTAGAAAATGGGCAAAATGTAGAATATTGGGTTGTAATGGATAAAACTAAAATAATGAGGATTAAAAGTATTACTTGATAATAACGCATTTTATCATACAGTCAACTCATCCTAAAACTGATCATTTTGTAAATATTTGATGATAATATGGATCTAACAACACAAACATGTCTTCATGATTCATAAAGAAATGTCAGATGCTCAATGATACATATACTAGAACAATTTCAAAGTCAATTCATGGGGTGCAGGGAAATCTGTGTACAATATAAGGCAAAAAAACCGTATGTATCCATGTGAATTGTTTTTATACATTTCCCACTTTTTTGCATCCCAAGGCATAGCCTTCGCTATGGAATGCTTTCAAACAAAAGATGACGGACATGTATCCATACGAGGTCTGTTCCTCAATGCTATCTTCATCCCTTTGTCAGGATTATTCGCAGTTATTACCCGAGGCTTGTCCCTCAACATCTAACACGCGACTTGCAGTCCTAACTGTAATTCTGTACAAATTCTCTCCTCTCTTTTAGCATCCAGTAAATCACTCGCAGGATCTTTGATGATGTGGCAACTGCGGCCTTTGATGAACCTCTCTTCTTTTTAATGCGATTGTAAAATTTTGTAATGTCACTGTTCTTGGCATGTATTGTATGATTCCATTCAACTGTTGTATGCAATTAAGATATTTTCAGGTTTGTGTTATTAATGATTTTGACATATTATACATATGGAACCACTATCAGTAATCATGAAACAGCGTGATGATACTTTTTGCTGGAACAATGTTTGCTTTAATTGTTCTACACTGTACATCAGGGAGATGAAGATACAACAGGGATTGTAATTTGTTTGATCTGTTAAAGTATGTGTTAGGGGCAGAATACCCAATCACCTAATTCAAAATGCCTCAAAGTAAAGATTCTGAACAGACACAAATTGTATAGTTTTGGTGATCTGTATGCAGAAAAGTTCATGCATAAAACTCATAGACTCATACCTCCATATCACAATACAATGACTGAACTCTTTTCAAAGCTTTTATAAATTATAAATAATTCTGTTGCAATATGAACAAAGTATTATTCTCTGCGTTAATGGGTGGAGTGGGCTTGGCCTCATTTGTCATATAACTCACCCTTGCAGGCAATTATCAGGTACCCATTTCTCTGCCTCGTATTTGCGGCACTATTTGCCATATCACTGGTCCTTGGGAGTGCCGAGGCCACCCAAGTCACCATCACACCGCTAACTTATGTAGATGGTCAGACGGCAATTGAGCCAGGCTCTTTTAACATTATAGTGGATGACAGCCTTCGTCTAACTACGACCTTTGTTCCGCGGCAAGCCGGTGATTGGAGGATTACGTCTGATGGTTTTGATCCTCTTGATGGCAGTGTTACTCAATCTGAGGTAAATAATAATGCACGTTTAGGGGATTTTAACAGACAACTGAGTATTGGTTTTGAGGACGATATCGTTCTTTTCTTCAAACCCAGTGGGGCTAGTGAATTTGCAAAAGTTGCAAGTGGAAACGTGGGGATTGTTCCTGATCTACCTGTACTCAGGGTGGTAGGTGTCACTCCGACGTCTATAACGCTTGAATGGGATGATGTGGATGGTGCCCGTGGATACCATTTATTCATAAATGCAGTCGCACATATTACCACTGATCCATCAATCACTTTTGATGAATTAGATCCTGGAACAGAGTACTCTATTGCTGCCATAACAACAACAATTGGTAGTAACGCTATTAGTGCCAGATCTGCTCCGTTGGATGTAACCACATTGGCTGTAACTCCCTTGTCTGCAACAATAACTTATGCAGATGACCAGACGGCACTTGCCGAAAACATTTTTGCCGTTATACTGCCTTCCCCGGGAAATGCGGTAAATGTGTGGATTTCACCGCTAGAGAAGGGCACACTTAGATTTGAATCTAGTAATATTGGGAAGAATGTCCCGGTTGCTTCAGGTGTGGATCAGACTGTTGCAAGGCCGCTGCCTCATGGTGATGATAATATTGTCATTTCATCAAGCGGTACAGAAGTTGCAAGGATATCTATAACGACTGAGCTGGATCCTGATGAACCAGTTTATGCAGAAGAGCAGACGGCAATCCGGGAAGGCTCTTTACGTTATGAGCCGGTTGTAGATGGTAGCAGCATAAGTGTGAACTTTGTGCCAACAGACGCCGGCAACTTTGTATTTAGATATGGTGACTCTACTTCCACCTCTATTATTAATAAGTTGGGTGCAGAAGTAACAGTCGGCCTCCCCGTAGGTCATGATTATGATGATGACGTTATCATTGAATTCGGCGGCGTAGAAGCTGTAAGGATGCATGTAACGACCCCGTCTGAAGACGGTGTATCAATCCAAGCAGGCTCGTTTGTGGTTGTTGATACGATAAATGCAGACGCATTACGCGTAGAATTTGTACCGTTAAAGGAAGGCACATTTACGGTTACGGCAGGTGATACAAGTGAGACAGTTGACGTCTCAGCTGGGGATGTATCGGAATCAACACCAAAAGGGACTGAAATAACAGTCGGGTATGAATTTGATGATAATGTCATCCTTTCATTTGGAGGCAAGGATGCTGCAAGGATACATGTGACGACCGGACCCACACCACTCGTACCTTCAGCGCCATCGCTTAGAATTACAGGTACCACTCATGACACTGTAACGCTCTCATGGGATGCAGTACATCGTGCCGACACCTACACCCTGACCCGAACCCTTGGAAGCAACCCTGCTGTAACGGTGCTATCTGGAATCGCTGACCTGACTTTTACTGATAAGAACCTGGCTGCCGAAACCGATTACACGTATTCCCTTACGGCGATAAATTCTGTCGGGCCAAGCGAACCTTCCGAGGATACTGTAACCACTGATGCTGCCCCAACTCCACCCGATACCCCGACACTTGTAGCGGGAGTAACCACCCATAATACCGTCAGCCTCTCATGGGACGAACCGACCGGGGCCGACAGCTACATACTGACCAGGACTGCCGGCACGGTGATAATTGAGATACCGGTAACTGGGGGAACGCACACTGACGATGCTTTGAAATCTGGAGTACAATACACCTATTCCATAAGGGCAGTGTCTGCAATTGGAGCCAGTCCAGATTCTAATGATGTCATCGTAACCACGATTCCAGTACCCATAACACCTACCACGCCAACTTACACGGACGGCCAGACTGCAATCGATGAATCCTTTGGCATTATCCTGCTTGGCGATGGCACGGCAGGGGTATTCTTTGATGCCACCGATGACGGAAAATATCATGTCGGGTGGGGAGCAGAGACTAGTACCCCTATTACTTACGAGGATGGCTACAGTGCATATGTCGTGATTCCTATTGGCGACTATGCCGGCGTTGTCATCTTGTTCTTTGACGATAACGAGGTTGCAAGGCAAGTGGTACCTGCCGTGATAAGCCCGATCAAAGACGGTACCCTGTCAGTCACTGATGATGCAGACGGGATCATAACCGTATCACTTACGCCGGCATTTGCCGGCACGTTTTCTGTCAGCACCAATTCCCTAGAGTCTGAAAAAATTCCCGGCGTACCTGATACCCAGATAGATATTACCCTGGATGTCGGACATGGCTTTGCCGAGGATGTCCTTGTCTCATTCAATAATATTATAGTTGCAGGGATATTTGTAACGACCGTCCCTGATGCCCCGGCGCTTGTTCTGGGGCCCGTCACCAGCACCAGCATCACCCTCTCATGGAATTCGGTGGATAATGCCGATAGATACACCCTGACCAGAACCGCTGATGGCACTGATGTAATAATAGTATCAGGCAACGTATTGACTTTCACTGATGAGGGTCTTGCTGCCGGAACCAATTACGTGTATGCCATTACGGCGACAACTCCTGAGGGCAGAACAGGCGCTATATCTGCAGAGCTTGCAGTTGATATTGGCTCTGCTGCAGAATCCTTTGGCGTCATAGTGGACGGTGATGGTGCATCCGTATCCTTTACACCGCTAGTACCTGGCGATTTCACGATTGGATACGGCGATGATTCAGCCAATGATGTTACCATCTCTGTCGCGACTGGCAAGTTGTCTGCAAAACTAACCACGATAAAGGTCGGCTATAATTTTAACGGCCCGGTCACCCTCTCCCTTGATAATGATATTATTGGCAGGATATTGATAGTCACCGAGCCTCCTCCTACCACGCTTGATGCAACGGCAGTCACCGATACGAGCATCACCCTTGCATGGCCTCCACAGCCCGAGGTCCAGGAATACAGGCTGTACAGGAACGGCGCCCTCGTAGTTGCTACTGGCGAGCTGTCTTACACTGACACCGGACTGGATTCTAACACAGCTTACACTTATCACATCGAGTCACACAATGACGTCTCCACAACAAGTGACCGGTCTGCAGATTTGGATGTAACTACGCTTATAGAGCCACCCAGACTTGTGGCAGGGGAGATCACCACTACAAGCGTAGAGCTTACATGGGATGCAGTAGCCGGCGCCAATGATTATGTCCTGTACCGAGATGGAGTAAATATAGCATTAGTTACTGGCACAACGCACAAGGTCACTGGACTGGCTGCCGGAACGGAATATTCCTTTACTGCCGAGTCGCGTCATCTTAATTTTTTGACAAGCCCGCTATCCTCACCGCTATCCGTAAGGACAGTCCCTGACACTCCGGCACTCCGTGTTACGGGTACTACTTTTGACACTATAACATTATCATGGAGCCCGGTAAATGGTGCCGCAAGCTATACTCTGACCCGGGTTGTCGAAGGTGATGATGTGACGGTGTTCTCAGGCGACGCACTGACTGCCACTGATGAGAACCTGAGCCCTGCAACATCCTACAATTATATAATTACGGCTACAACTTCTGGCGGGACAAGCGCTCCCTCTGCCGAGTTTGCTGCAAGTACTGCATCGGCAGTTCCTATAATCACAACATCATCTCAAATTGTCAATACGCCATCAATCACGATTGCCGGTACAGCTGAATCTGGGAAAACAGTGGAACTATTCCAGGGAGAAACATCAGCTGGTACGACAACTGCCGATGGAACAGGCGCCTTCTCATTTGAAGTTACGCTGGCTGATGGTGCCAACTCTTTCACTGCAACGGCATCTGATGGAACCGATACGTCTGTACCATCATCACCTATAGTCATTACACTTGATACTGAAAAACCGTTAATCACGGTATTAGGTTCTGATGAAACAATAGAGCTGACTGCAGCCGACACTTACGCCGAACCTGGCGCCACCGTAGAAGATAATGACCCTGCTTACTCTGAGGACGTGACAGTTGCAGGCAATACCCCTGACACCAGCGTTATAAGAGTATACACCGTAACGTATAATGCACCAGCTGATGCGGCAGGCAACGAGCCGGACCAACAGTCAATTACAATTACCGTATCTGACACCACCCCTCCGACCTTTGACGTTGATGGTCACACAACTAACTATGCAACTACAGTGCCGTTTGCAGGAACATACACCCAAGGTATAATTGCCAACGAATCTGACATTTCAGGAATTGCATCTGGCACAGTTGGCGGCAAATCAGTAAACGTTCATGTCTCAGCAGAGTATGCCGTAACTTACACTGTAACTGACAACAATGGACAGGCCGCAACAATCACTGAAACCGTTACGGTGGGGGATGATGAAGAAAAGCCAGTAATTACACCATTAGGATCCAGTGAGACAATCATAGTATCTGAAACCGACACTTACACGGAACCTGACGCCACTGTAAAAGATAATGACCCTGCTTACTCTGAGGACGTGACAGTTGCAGGTGATACTCCTGACACCAGTGTTGTAGGGGAATATACCGTATTGTATACTGCGCCAGCCGATGCGGCAGGCAACATACCCGATGAAAAATCAATTGTAATTTCCATAGTCGATCCCCCAACTTCCCCGCCTGCCACCATTCGAACACTCAGCGTTTCATCTACTACCCATGACAGCATCACCCTCTCATGGGATGCAGTGGCCACTGCCGCAAGTTACACCGTGACCCGAATCGTTGATGGCGGTCCTGATGTAGAGGTGGCATCTGAAATCACTGAACTGACTGCCACTGATGAGAACCTAGCTGCCGATACAACGTACAAGTATACCATCAAGGCGATAAATTCTGCCGGGGCAAGTACCTCTCTGGAGTTCTCTCTAAATACTGCTGCGATACCAGCCGCACCTGCGGCACCCGTACTTTCTGTAACCTCTACCACTGATACAACCGTATCATTCTCATGGGGTGCAGTGGAGGGTGCCGACAGCTACACCCTGACCCGGGTCGTTGCAGACGGTTCTGACGTGCCGGTGCCGACAACCCCTGAACTTACTGCCACTGATGAGAACCTGGCCCCCGAAACATCTTACAATTATATAATTACGGCGACAAATGCCGGCGGGACAACCCCTTCTGCCACGTTTGAGGCAACCACGTCTGCTCCACCTGCGCCTGCCACTCCCGTATTCAGCACTGTTGTATCTGCCACTCATAACAGCATAAATCTCTCATGGAGTGCAGTGGCCGGTGCCGACAGCTACACGCTGACCAGGGTCGCTGAGAGCGGCAACAATGTCAGGGTGTTCTCAGGTGACGCACTGACTTTTACCAATGCCGGACTGGATCCTGATACAGCTTACAATTATATCATTATGGCAACAAACTCTGCAGGTACAAGTGAACCATCTGACCAGTTTACTGCAACTACATCTACTGCGCCTCCAACCCTTGTTATACATGATACCCCCACACTTGTTGCCGGAATAATCACCTATAATACCGTCAACCTCTCATGGGACGAACCGGCCGGGGCCGACAGCTACATCCTGACCAGGACTGCCGGCACAGACACGACAGAGATACCGGTCATCGGGGGAACGCACGCAGATGATACCTTGGAACCTACAACACAATACACCTATTCCGTAAAGGCAGTGTCTGCATCTGGAGACAGTGCCGATTCTAATGATGTCATCGCAACCACGATTCCGGTACCCATACTGCCTACCACGCCAACTTATGCAGTCGACCAGTCTGCAATCGTTGGAACCTCTTTTGAGATTATCAGAATTGATGATGATACCATAACAGTATCCTTTGATGCCATCAATGACGGGGAATATTATGTCCAGTGGGGAGAATCAGAGACTAGCCCCACTACCATAACAGGTGGCAACAGTGCATCTGTCCAAATTCCTATTGACGACTATGCCGGCGTTGTCATCTTGTTCTTTGAGGATAACGAGGTTGCAAGGCAGCAGGTACCTGCCGTAACAAGCCCGATCAAAGACGGTACCCTGTCAGTCACTGATGATGCAGACGGAATCATAACCGTATCACTTACACCGGCATTTGCCGGCACATTTTCTGTCGGCACCCATTCCCTGGATTCTGAAAAAATTCCCGGCGTACCGGATACCACGATAGTGATTACCCTGGATGTCGGCCATGGCTTTGCCGAGGATGTCTTGGTTTCATTCAATAATATTATAGTTGCAAAGGTATTCGTAACGACTGTCCCTGAGACCCCGGCGCTTGTCCTGGGAGCCGTCACCGGTACCAGCATTGCTCTTTCATGGGGTTCGGTGGATAATGCCGATAGCTACACCCTGACCAGAACCGCTGATGGCACTGATGTAATAATAGTATCAGGCAACGTATTGACTTTCACTGATGAGGGTCTTGCTGCCGGAACCAATTACGTGTATGCCATTACGGCGACAACGCCTGAGGGCAGAACAAGTGCCACTTCTGCAGATCTTGCAGTGACTATCGGCTCTGCTGCGCAATCCTTTGACGTCATAGCAGACGGTGATGATGCATCCATATCCTTTACACCGCTAGTACCTGGCGATTTCACGATTGGATACGGCGATGATTCATCTAATGATATTACTGTCACCATTGCATCTGATGAGGTGGACGAGCCATCAACCACTCCAGTAACAGTCGGCTATAATTTTAACGGCCCGGTCACTCTCTCCCTTGATAATGATATTATTGGCAGGGTATTGCTAGTCACCGAGCCTCCTCCTACCGCGCTTGATGCAACGGCAGTCACCGATACGAGCATCATCCTTGCATGGCCTTCGCAGCCCGAGGTCCAGGAATACAGGCTGTACAGGAACGGCGCCCTCGTAGTTGCTACCGGCGAGCTGTCCTACACTGACACCGGACTGGCTGCTGAAACGGTTTACATTTATCACATCGAGTCACACAATGACATCTCCACGACAAGTGACCAGTCTGCCAATCTGATCGCATCCACGGGTTCGGCTGCAGCACCTGGCACGCCAGCTGAGATACCTGCAATAGAATCAGGCTCTTTTGGTGTTACGGCCGGCGTTGATGATGCGACTGCATCATTTGTACCATTAAGGTCCGGCGATTTCATAATCGGATATGGCACTGATCAGAGCGTTACTGTCACCATTGCAGGTGACGCATTAGGCAAGGCATCAACCACCACGGTACCGGTCGGGGATGGTTATGATGGCCCGGTCACCCTGACATTTGACGGTGAGCAAGTCGGCACGGTACCTGTAAGGGCCGGAATCACAAATGATACAGAAAAACCGGTAATCACACCAACAGGATCTACTCAAACAATAGAGCTGACTGCAGCCGACACTTACACCGAACCTGGCGCCACCGTAAAAGATAATGACCCTGCCTACTCTGAGAAAGTGACAGTTGCAGGCGATACCCCTGACACCAGCGTTATAGGGGAATACACCGTATTGTATAATGCGCCAGCTGATGCGGCAGGCAACGAACCGGACCAACAGTCAATTGCAATTACCGTATCTGATACCACTCCGCCAGCCTTTGACGTTGATGGTCACACAACTGACTATGCAACTACAGTGCCGTTTGCAGGAACATACACCCAAGGTATAATTGCCAACGAATCTGACATTTCAGGAATTGCATCCAGTGTTGTAGGTGGTAACTCGGTAGATGTTAATGTCCCAGGACAATACGCCGTAACTTATACTGTAACTGACGGCAATGAACAAGTCGCAACAATCACTGAGACTGTCACGGTAGAACCTGATGCAGAAAAGCCAGTTATCACACCTATGGGATCTACCCGGACAATAGAACTGACTGCAACCAACACTTACGCGGAACTTGGTGCCACCGTAACTGACAATGACCGAGATTACTCTGGAACAGTAACAGTTACAGGTGATAAGCCTAACACCGGTGCTGTAGGAGTATACATCGTAACATACACTGCGCCAGCCGATGCGGCAGGCAACGAACCGGATCCACAATCAATTGTAATTTCTGTGGTTGATACCCCGGTACCAACTGGAATAACTTACACGGAAGGCCAGACGGCAATCGAGGAAGGCTCTCTTGGTTATACGCTAAATGATCCGGGAAATACGATATCCGTGGACTTTAAGCCACTAAAGGCAGGCACGTACAAGTTTCAATATGGCGTCTCCTTTTCTAATGTCCAAGTTTCGGAAGCTGAGATAGGTGAAAATAAACGCCTTCTAATCCACGGCATAGGTTATAATTATAATGCCGATATTGTCATTTCACTTGGCAGTACCGAGGTTGCAAGTGTATCTGTAGCGACCGGGCCTGCACCTCCCGTACTTTCTGTAGGGGCAGTCACTGACACAAGTATAGCATTTTCATGGGGTGCAGTGACTGGTGCTACACACTATAATGTGTATAGGGATGGCATTGTACAAGGAAGAGATATCGGAGTGACATCATTCGCGGATACTGGTCTGACTCCTGGAACAGAGTACGCATATCATGTCATAGCATTCAATGGTCTTGCGGCAAGTGCCAGTTCTAATGTTGAGTCTGTAACTACAACTGGAACTGCACCTGTTACAATACCTGACACTCCCACACTTAGTATTGTAGCTACTACTCATAACAGCATAGAGCTCTCATGGACTGCAGTGGAGAATGCCGACAGTTACACTTTAACCAGAATTGTTGATGGCGATGATAATGTACCAGTGCCAACAACTGATGCATTGTCTGCCACTGATACTGGCTTGTCTGCTGCAACTGATTACAAGTATGTCATTACGGCAACAAATTCTGATGGGACAAGTGATCCTTCTGCAGAGTTTGATGCAAGGACTGGTGATTCTCCAACATACACCATCGACCATACTCTTCATATTGACGGAGATAAAGTAGTTATAACCTTCACATCGTCACACACCGATGATTTTACAATTGAATTTGATGGTGGTCGTACCATTGGCTTTAGAATTGATGATGCAGCCGTCCCATACATTCACACAGAAACAGTCGGGTATGATTATGATGGCAATGTTAGTATTTTCCTTGGCCTTGACGAAGTTGCAAAGTTACCTGTAACTACTGGGTCTGAACCAACTGTAACAGCTGTAAGAAATGCTGATAATTCCGTTACAGTATCCTGGAGTAATATAGAAACTAGTATCACCAATGAATATGTTCTTACTATTAGTGACGGTAGTAGTGATTCTGATACTTTCACTCCATCTGGAGCATCAAATCAACATACTATCAGTACTACTCGTACCATCGATCTAAACGATGCTAATGAAGTTTGTGTAAAGGGTGTTGGTGTAGATAATAAAATATGTGAACCTGTACCTGAAGCATTTGATATAACAGCACCAGTAATCACAGTAACAGGATCTGATACAACAATAGAGTTAACTGCAACTGACACCTACACTATACCTGGCGCTACTGTAGCTGATAATGACCCAAATTACTCTGAAACAGTAGCAGTTACAGGTGATACACCTGACACCAGTAGTATAGGAGTCTACACCGTATTGTATGATGCGCCAAATGATGCGGCAGGTAACAAACCAGAACAAGAATCAATTACAATTACCGTAGTTGATACCACACCGCCAACCTTTGATGTCAATGGCAACACAGATGACTATTCCACTGCAGTACCATTTGGCGAAACATACACACCAGGTGCAATTGCCAATGCATTTGATATCTCAGGAATTGTATCTAGTGACGTTGGCGGTGACACAGTAAATGTCAACACTTCTAGAGACTATGTTGTAACTTATACTGTAACTGACAGCAATGGACGAACCACAACAATCACTGAAACTGTAACAGTAGGACCTGATGTTACAGCACCAGCAGTTCCTGAAATCACCACCTCACCTGCAACTGTCAATACACCATCATTCACGATTGATGGTACGGCTGAGGCCGGGACAACTGTAGCACTATTCAATGGAGGAACATCAGTTGATACCGTAATTGCTGATTCAGGTAGTTTCTCATTTACAGTTACACTGACTGAGGGTGAGAACTCATTCACTGTAACAGCGTCTGATGGACCAAACACATCTGACGCATCACCAGCTATAGTCATTACACTTGATACTATACCACCGGAAGCTCCTATAATCACCACACCACCTGCAACTGTCAATACACCATCATTCACGATTGAAGGTACGGCTGAGGCCGGGACAACTGTAGCACTATTCAATGGAGTGACACCAGCTGGTACGACAACTGCCGATGGTTCAGGGAATTTCTCATTTACAGTTACACTGACTGATGGTGAGAACGCATTCACTGCAACAGCATCTGATGGACCAAACACATCTGACGCATCACCAGCTATAGTCATTACACTTGATACCATACCACCGGAAGCTCCTGAAATTACCACCTCACCTGCAACTGTCAATACACCATCATTCACGATTGAAGGTACGGCTGAAGCCGGGACAACTGTAGAACTGCTCAAGGGAGGAACATCAACTGGTGATACAGTAGCTGCTGATGGTGACGGGAATTTCTCATTTACAGTTACACTGACTGATGGTGAGAACTCATTCACTGCAACGGCGTCTGATGGACCAAACACATCTGCTGCATCACCAGCTATAGTCATTACACTTGATACCATACCACCGGAAGCTCCTGAAATTACCACCTCACCTGCAACTGTCAATACATCATCATTCACGATTGAAGGTACGGCTGAAGCCGGGACAACTGTAGCACTGCTTAAGGGAGCAACATCAACTGGTGATACAGTAACTGCTGATTCGGGATCTTTCTCATTTACAGTTACACTGACTGATGGTGAGAACTCATTCACTGCAACGGCGTCTGATGGACCAAACACATCTGCATCATCATCACCTGTACTCATTACGCTTGATACCACAGCACCAGCAGTTCCTGCAATTACCACACCACCTGCAACTGTCAATACACCATCAATCACGATTGATGGTACGGCTGAAGCTGGGTCAACTGTGGAACTGTTCCGTGGAGTAACAACAGTTGATACAGTAACTGCTGATTCGGGATCTTTCTCATTTACAGTTACACTGACTGATGGTGAGAACTCATTCACTGCAACGGCGTCTGATGGACCAAACACATCTGACGCATCATCACCTGTACTCATTACACTTGATACCATAGCACCAGCAGTTCCTGAAATTACCACCTCACCTGCAACTGTCAATACATCATCATTCACGATTGATGGTACGGCTGAAGCTGGGTCAACTGTGGAACTGTTCCGTGGAGTAACATCTGTTGATACAGTAACTGCTGATTCGGGATCTTTCTCATTTACAGTTACACTGACTGATGGTGAGAACTCATTCACTGCAACGGCGTCTGATGGACCAAACACATCTGACGCATCATCACCTGTACTCATTACACTTGATACCATACCACCGGAAGCTCCTGAAATTACCACCTCACCTGCAACTGTCAATACACCATCATTCACGATTGATGGTACGGCTGAGGCCGGGACAACTGTAGCACTGCTCAAGGGAGCAACATCAACTGGTGATACAGTAGCTGCTGATTCGGGATCTTTCTCATTTACAGTTACACTGACTGATGGTGAGAACTCATTCACTGCAACGGCGTCTGATGGACCAAACACATCTGACGCATCATCACCTGTACTCATTACACTTGATACCATAGCACCAGCAGTTCCTGAAATTACCACCTCACCTGCAACTGTCAATACATCATCATTCACGATTGAAGGTACGGCTGAAGCCGGGACAACTGTAGCACTGCTTAAGGGAGCAACATCAACTGGTGATACAGTAACTGCTGATTCAGGATCTTTCTCATTTACAGTTACACTGACTAAGGGTGCCAACTCATTCACTGTAACAGCGTCTGATGGACCAAACACATCTGCATCATCATCACCTGTACTCATTACGCTTGATACCACAGCACCAGCAGTTCCTGCAATTACCACACCACCTGCAACTGTCAATACACCATCAATCACGATTGATGGTACGGCTGAAGCTGGGTCAACTGTGGAACTGTTCCGTGGAGTAACAACAGTTGATACAGTAACTGCTGATTCGGGATCTTTCTCATTTACAGTTACACTGACTGATGGTGAGAACTCATTCACTGCAACGGCGTCTGATGGACCAAACACATCTGCTGCATCACCAGCTATAGTCATTACACTTGATACCATACCACCGGAAGCTCCTGAAATTACCACCTCACCTGCAACTGTCAATACACCATCATTCACGATTGAAGGTACGGCTGAGGCCGGGACAACTGTAGCACTGCTCAAGGGAGCAACATCAACTGGTGATACAGTAACTGCTGATTCGGGATCTTTCTCATTTACAGTTACACTGACTAAGGGTGCCAACTCATTCACTGTAACAGCGTCTGATGGACCAAACACATCTGCATCATCATCACCTGTACTCATTACGCTTGATACCACAGCACCAGCAGTTCCTGCAATTACCACACCACCTGCAACTGTCAATACACCATCAATCACGATTGATGGTACGGCTGAAGCTGGGTCAACTGTGGAACTGTTCCGTGGAGTAACATCTGTTGATACAGTAACTGCTGATTCGGGATCTTTCTCATTTACAGTTACACTGACTGATGGTGAGAACTCATTCACTGCAACGGCGTCTGATGGACCAAACACATCTGCTGCATCACCAGCTATAGTCATTACACTTGATACCATACCACCGGAAGCTCCTGAAATTACCACCTCACCTGCAACTGTCAATACACCATCAATCACGATTGATGGTACGGCTGAAGCTGGGTCAACTGTGGAACTGTTCCGTGGAGTAACATCTGTTGATACAGTAACTGCTGATTCGGGATCTTTCTCATTTACAGTTACACTGACTGATGGTGAGAACTCATTCACTGCAACGGCGTCTGATGGACCAAACACATCTGACGCATCATCACCTGTACTCATTACACTTGATACCATAGCACCAGCAGTTCCTGAAATTACCACCTCACCTGCAACTGTCAATACATCATCATTCACGATTGAAGGTACGGCTGAAGCCGGGACAACTGTAGCACTGCTTAAGGGAGCAACATCAACTGGTGATACAGTAACTGCTGATTCAGGATCTTTCTCATTTACAGTTACACTGACTAAGGGTGCCAACTCATTCACTGTAACAGCGTCTGATGGACCAAACACATCTGCATCATCATCACCTGTACTCATTACGCTTGATACCACAGCACCAGCAGTTCCTGCAATTACCACACCACCTGCAACTGTCAATACACCATCATTCACGATTGATGGTACGGCTGAAGCTGGGTCAACTGTGGAACTGTTCCGTGGAGTAACAACAGTTGATACAGTAACTGCTGATTCGGGATCTTTCTCATTTACAGTTACACTGACTGATGGTGAGAACTCATTCACTGCAACGGCGTCTGATGGACCAAACACATCTGCTGCATCACCAGCTATAGTCATTACACTTGATACCATACCACCGGAAGCTCCTGAAATTACCACCTCACCTGCAACTGTCAATACACCATCATTCACGATTGAAGGTACGGCTGAGGCCGGGACAACTGTAGCACTGCTCAAGGGAGCAACATCAACTGGTGATACAGTAACTGCTGATTCGGGATCTTTCTCATTTACAGTTACACTGACTAAGGGTGCCAACTCATTCACTGTAACAGCGTCTGATGGACCAAACACATCTGCATCATCATCACCTGTACTCATTACGCTTGATACCACAGCACCAGCAGTTCCTGCAATTACCACACCACCTGCAACTGTCAATACACCATCAATCACGATTGATGGTACGGCTGAAGCTGGGTCAACTGTGGAACTGTTCCGTGGAGTAACATCTGTTGATACAGTAACTGCTGATTCGGGATCTTTCTCATTTACAGTTACACTGACTGATGGTGAGAACTCATTCACTGCAACGGCGTCTGATGGACCAAACACATCTGCTGCATCACCAGCTATAGTCATTACACTTGATACCATACCACCGGAAGCTCCTGAAATTACCACCTCACCTGCAACTGTCAATACACCATCATTCACGATTGAAGGTACGGCTGAAGCCGGGACAACTGTAGCACTGCTTAAGGGAGCAACATCAACTGGTGATACAGTAGCTGCTGATGGTGACGGGAATTTCTCATTTACAGTTACACTGACTAAGGGTGCCAACTCATTCACTGTAACAGCGTCTGATGGACCAAACACATCTGCATCATCATCACCTGTACTCATTACGCTTGATACCACAGCACCAGCAGTTCCTGCAATTACCACACCACCTGCAACTGTCAATACACCATCAATCACGATTGATGGTACGGCTGAGGCCGGGACAACTGTGGAACTGCTCAAGGGAGGAACATCAACTGGTGATACAGTAGCTGCTGATGGTGACGGGAATTTCTCATTTACAGTTACACTGACTGATGGTGAGAACTCATTCACTGCAACGGCGTCTGATGGACCAAACACATCTGCTGCATCACCAGCTATAGTCATTACACTTGATACCATACCACCGGAAGCTCCTGAAATTACCACCTCACCTGCAACTGTCAATACATCATCATTCACGATTGAAGGTACGGCTGAAGCCGGGACAACTGTAGCACTGCTTAAGGGAGCAACATCAACTGGTGATACAGTAACTGCTGATTCGGGATCTTTCTCATTTACAGTTACACTGACTGATGGTGAGAACTCATTCACTGCAACGGCGTCTGATGGACCAAACACATCTGCTGCATCATCACCTGTACTCATTACACTTGATACCATAGCACCAGCAGCTCCTGAAATTACCACCTCACCTGCAACTGTCAATACACCATCATTCACGATTGAAGGTACGGCTGAAGCCGGGACAACTGTAGAACTGCTCAAGGGAGGAACATCAACTGGTGATACAGTAACTGCTGATTCGGGATCTTTCTCATTTACAGTTACACTGACTAAGGGTGCCAACTCATTCACTGTAACAGCGTCTGATGGACCAAACACATCTGCATCATCATCACCTGTACTCATTACGCTTGATACCACAGCACCAGCAGTTCCTGAAATTACCACCTCACCTGCAACTGTCAATACACCATCAATCACGATTGATGGTACGGCTGAAGCTGGGTCAACTGTGGAACTGTTCCGTGGAGTAACATCTGTTGATACAGTAACTGCTGATTCGGGATCTTTCTCATTTACAGTTACACTGACTGATGGTGAGAACTCATTCACTGCAACGGCGTCTGATGGACCAAACACATCTGACGCATCATCACCTGTACTCATTACACTTGATACCATAGCACCAGCAGTTCCTGAAATTACCACCTCACCTGCAACTGTCAATACATCATCATTCACGATTGAAGGTACGGCTGAAGCCGGGACAACTGTAGCACTGCTTAAGGGAGCAACATCAACTGGTGATACAGTAACTGCTGATTCAGGATCTTTCTCATTTACAGTTACACTGACTAAGGGTGCCAACTCATTCACTGTAACAGCGTCTGATGGACCAAACACATCTGCATCATCATCACCTGTACTCATTACGCTTGATACCACAGCACCAGCAGTTCCTGCAATTACCACACCACCTGCAACTGTCAATACACCATCAATCACGATTGATGGTACGGCTGAAGCTGGGTCAACTGTGGAACTGTTCCGTGGAGTAACAACAGTTGATACAGTAACTGCTGATTCGGGATCTTTCTCATTTACAGTTACACTGACTGATGGTGAGAACTCATTCACTGCAACGGCGTCTGATGGACCAAACACATCTGCTGCATCACCAGCTATAGTCATTACACTTGATACCATACCACCGGAAGCTCCTGAAATTACCACCTCACCTGCAACTGTCAATACACCATCATTCACGATTGAAGGTACGGCTGAGGCCGGGACAACTGTAGCACTGCTCAAGGGAGCAACATCAACTGGTGATACAGTAGCTGCTGATGGTGACGGGAATTTCTCATTTACAGTTACACTGACTGATGGTGAGAACTCGTTTACTGCAACGGCGTCTGATGGACCAAACACATCTGACGCATCACCAGCTATAGTCATTACACTTGATATCATAGCACCAGTAATCACAGTTGATAAAGATTCATTCTCCGTTGAACTTGGAGAAACATACACAGCATTCACCTATTCTGCAAATGATAACACTGACGGGGATATCACAGATAATGTAGTTGTTGGAGATACAGTTGATACCAGTGTAGATAATACTTACAATGTAACCTTTGATGTGGATGATGCGGCTGGAAACCATGCAGTAACAGTAACCAGGACAGTCACAGTTACACCTGATGCCACGGTGCCAACCATCACAGTCAATGAGGATTCGCTCTCCGTCGAGCTTGGAGGAACGTACGAGCTATTCACCTTTACTGCAAATGATAATACTGACGGGATTATCACCGGTGAGGTAGCTGTTGCTGGATATCCAGCTGATACCGATACGATTGGAACCTATGATGTTACCTTTGATGTGGATGATGCGGCCGGAAACCATGCAGTAACAGTAACTAGAACAGTTACAGTTACAGCTGATACCACAGCACCATCTATCACAGTCAATGAGGAATCATTCTCCGTTGAACTTGGAGAAACATACACGCCATTCACCTTTACTGCAACTGATAATATTGATGGGGATATCTCAAGTAAGGTAACTGTTGGTGGGGATACAGTTGATACCGGTACGATTGGAACATATGATGTTACCTTTGATGTAGTTGATGCAGCTGGAAACCCTGCAGTTACAGTAACTAGAACAGTTACAGTTACAGATCCCGAAGCACCAACTCTACCTGATACAGAAAAACCAGTTATCACACCAGCAGGATCTAGTGAAACAATTGAGTTAATTGCAACCAACACTTACACAGAACAAGGCGCTACTGTAGAAGATAATGACCTAGCCTACTCTGAAACAGTAACAGTCTCTGGTGATACACCTGACACCAGTAGTATAGGAGAATACACCGTATTGTATGATGCACCAGATGATGCGGCAAATAACACACCAGACCAAAAATCAATTACAATTACCGTAGTTGATACCACAGCACCAACCTTTGATGTTGATGGTAACACAGGTGACTATTCCACTACAGTACCATTTGGCGAAACATACACCCCAGGTGTAATTGCCAATGCATTTGATATCTCAGGAACTGCACCTGGTATAGTTGGCGGTGAAACAGTCAATGTCGACACTTCTAGAGAATATGTTGTAACTTATACCGTAACTGACAACAATGGACAAGTCGCAACAATCACTGAAACTGTAACAGTAGAATCTGATATCACAGCACCAGCAGTTCCTGCAATTACCACACCATCTGCAACTGTTGGCTCAACACCAATCACAATTGTTGGTACAGCTGAAATTGGGTCAACTGTGGAACTGTTCCGTGGAGGAACATCAGTTGATACGACAACTGCCGATGGTTCAGGGAATTTCTCATTTACAGAAGTTGCACTAGATGAAGGTGAGAACTCTTTTACTGCAACGGCATCTGATGGAGTCAACACATCTGCTGCATCACCATCTATAGTCATTACACTTGATACAACACCAGCTGGTGGCATCGCTAGTGTAACTCCTGGAACTGAAACACCAAAGAAAAAAGGTGGAGATTCTAATGAATGGAAAACAAAGCCAACCTTTGGCAAACATTGGAATAATCAAGCAGTACAGCTAGTTGATGACGGCTTTGTCTTTAATGGCATGCCATTAACCATTACAAACAACTGGCACACTGACTTTAATATGACTAGCAGCATTATTGGTGAGGACAATACAGTCCACATCAAAGGCTATGCAACAAATGACCTAAAGTCGGTATCCCTATCCCTTGGAGTTCCAGAAGTTGGCCTGAAAACTAATGCAGAGTCCCACATTATAGTGAATGTAAATAGCAACTATACCAGTCCTGCAGGCTATGACATTGCAGATATAGTCCATGAGCAAAGAGAGGGACTGGTAAATCAGAACATGACTGGTGCAACAATTAGTAAAGTCAAATGTACCATATCAGATACTACAGAGAGGTGCTTTGATGTTACCATATCATTTGTAATAATGGCACCATTATCCCATGAAGTAATGGCAATTAATGCAGTTGACAAACAACGTTATTCTACTACCACATATATCAACGAAGGTGTAGAGTTTACAGGAGAAGCATTACTTGCAGCAGCAACTCATGAGTTAAAACAAAAGCATGGCAACCAGAATCCGTTTGAGACCATATCACTGACACAGCAAGACAGACGTTACCAGGTCTGGGAGGACCAATATGGATACATATGGTCACAAAATGACTATGGCACCTGGTTGCAGATTACAAGACCTGATATACAACAAAGAGATGATTCGCCAACAAGCGTAATGACTAGAATTCATTCAAACTTTGCAAATCTGGTAATTGATGAGCAGGATAGGGCAACTCTGATCTTTGATAGTAAGGCAATTCAGGGAACCTTGGATGAATCATTCTCATATGATATGCCATTAAGACTGGACAGGGTATCAGATCCCGCATTGCTGGAATCACTATCCATACAAGAGATGCTGGCCCAGGAGATGCTGTGTGACTGTATTATATATGATGACTCTGATTTTAGCTGGAACGACTAGGTTCCGTCACATATTTGAGAATTATATGTAATTAGGTTATTGGGTATCTACTGCCCCTAGATTATCATGGAATATTTTACAAAAACAATGGATGGATTTTGTATCATTTGCAAAAACAATCCCTGATGAATTATTAATACAATTCCTGGAATCAAAATATGCCAAGAATCCTTCCCGTACTTTTTGCAAAAATAAAACTCTCTGTACCAAAGGCAGAGACAAAATGAGATGGCATATCTGAGATGTCCTGATTCAGCAAAACACACTAGGAGGTGTCCTCAGTAGGGTTGGAGACGATTTCGTATGGGAGATTCAATGACTCTCACAAGTTATGCGCATATGCAGGAGTCGTGCCATCAGTTAGAAACTCTGCAGACACGGTTACACCATGGTCGTATAACCAAAAGGGGAAGCATGACACTACGATGGGTTCTTACCCAATGTGTCCATGCCCATGCACTACATGTCAAGAACAGTGACATTACAAAATTTTACAATCGCATTAAAAAGAAGAGAGGTTCATCAAAAGATATAGTTGCTGCATCATCAAAGATCCTGCGAGTGATTTACTGGATGCTAAAAGAGAGGAGAGAATTTGTACAGAATTACAGTTAGGACTGCAAGTCGCGTAATGATTTTTGAGGAACAAGCCTCGTCAACTAACTGCGGATAGATCCTAACGAAGGGATGAAGATAGCATTGAGGTTAAAGCCTCGTATGGATACATGTCCGTCATCTTTTGATTGAAAACCTTCTCTAGCGAAAGATATGCCTTGGGATGCCAAAAAGTGGGAAATGTATAAAAACAATTCACATGGATACCCCTTTAATGCTTTTATAACCAGAAATCATCTCTAATGTTATATGAGCAAGGTTTTATTCTCTGCGTTAATGGGGGGGAGTGGCTTGGCCTCATTTGTCATATAACCCACCCTTGCAGGCAGTTAACATGCATTCATTTCTCTGCCTCGCATTTGCGTCGCTGCTTGCCGTATCCCTAGTCCTTGGAAGTGCCGAGGCCTTCCCAGTCATCATCACACCGTCAACTTATGTAGATGGTCAGACGGCAATTAAGCCAGGCTCTTTTAACATTACAGTGGATGACAGCCTTCGTCTAACTGCGACCTTTGTTCCGCGGCAAGCCGGTGATTGGAGGATTACGTCTGATGTTCTTGATCATATTGTTCCTATTGTTCCTATTGATGGCAGTGTTGCTCAATCTCAGGTGGATAGTGGTAACCCTTTAGAGGTTAACAGACAACTGAGTGTTGGTTTTTCTGGCCATATCGTTCTTTCCTTCAAACCCAGTGGGGCTAGTGAATTTGCAAAAGTTGCAAGTGGACTCGTGCTGATTCATCCTAATCCACCTGTACTCAGGGTGGCAGGTGTCACTCCAACGTCTATAACACTTGAATGGGATGATGTGGATGGTGCTATTTCATACACGGTCTGGATAGATGGAAATGATTCAGAACGTACCACTGATGCATCAATCACTTTTGATGAATTAGATCCTGGAACAGAGTACCGTTTTATTTCCCGATCATCAGCTGGTTTACTTACTAGTGTTATCTCTGCTCCGTTGGATGTAACCACGTTGGCTGTAACTCCCTTGTCTGCAACAATAACTTATGCAGATGACCAGACGGCACTTGCCGAAAACATTTTCGCCGTTATACTGCCTTTCCCGGGAAATGAGGTAAATGTGTGGATTTCACCGCTAGAGACTGGCACACTTAGATTTGAATCTGGTAATAGTGGGAAGAATGTCCCGGTTGTTTCAGGTGAGGATCAGACTGTTACAAGGCCGCTGCTTCATGGTGATGATAATATTGTCATTTCATCAGACGGTACAGAAGTTGCAAGGATATCTATAACGACTGAGCTGGATCCTGACGAACCAGTTTATGCAGAAGGGCAGGCGGCAATCCGGGAAGGCTCTTTACGTTATGAGCTGGCTGGAAATGGTAGCATAAATGTGCACTTTGTGCCAACAGAAGCCGGCAACTTTGTATTTAGACATGGCGGCTCTGCTGCCAGCATTTTTGTTACTAACTTGGGTGCAAAAGTAACAATCATCTTCCCCGTAGGTCATGATTATGATGATGATGTTATTGTTGAATTAGACGACGTAAAAGCTGCAAGGATGAATGTAGTGACCCCGCCTGAAGACGGCGTACCAATCCAAGCAGGCTCGTTTGTGATTACTGATACGATAAATGCAGACGCATTACGCGTGGAATTTGTACCGTTAAAGGAAGGCACATTTACGGTTACGGCAGGTGATACAAGTGAGACAGTTGACGTCTCAGCTGGGGATGTATCGGAATCAACACCAAAAGGGACTGAAATAACAGTCGGGTATGAATTTGATGATAATGTCATCCTTTCATTTGGAGGCAAGGATGCTGCAAGGATACATGTGACGACCGGACCCACACCACTCGTACCTTCAGCGCCATCGCTTAGAATTACAGGTACCACTCATGACACTGTAACGCTCTCATGGGATGCAGTACATCGTGCCGACACCTACACCCTGACCCGAACCCTTGGAAGCAACCCTGCTGTAACGGTGCTATCTGGAATCGCTGACCTGACTTTTACTGATAAGAACCTGGCTGCCGAAACCGATTACACGTATTCCCTTACGGCGATAAATTCTGTCGGGCCAAGCGAACCTTCCGAGGATACTGTAACCACTGATGCTGCCCCAACTCCACCCGATACCCCGACACTTGTCGCGGGAGTAACCACCCATAATACCGTCAGCCTCTCATGGAACGAACCGACAGATGCCGACAGATACATACTGACCAGGACTGCCGGCACGGTGATAACTGAGATACCGGTCACCGGGGGAACGCACACTGACGATGCCTTGAAATCTGGAGTACAATACACCTATTCAATAAGGGCAGTGTCTGCAATTGGAGCCAGTGCCGATTCTAATGATGTCACTGTAGATACAATCAAGGTACCTGTACTATCTACCACGCCAACTTACATAGACGGCCAGTCTGCAATCGATGAAACTTTTGAGATTACCATAGTTGATGATAATACCATAGCAGTATCCTTTGATGCCAAAGTTGACGGGGAATATTATGTGGTATGGGGAGACTCACAGACCAGCCCTGCTAGTATAGTCGGCGGTAACAGTGCAAATGTCGAAATTATTATTGACAACTATGACGGCGCGATCATCCTTTTCTTTGACATTGATGGGGATGTGGATGATGAAGATCAAGAGATTGGAAGTCAAGAGGTTGCAAGGCAAGTGGTACCTGCCGTGATAAGCCCGATCAAAGACGGTACCCTGTCAGTCACTGATGATGCAGACGGGATCATAACCGTATCACTTACGCCGGCATTTGCCGGCACGTTTTCTGTCAGCACCAATTCCCTAGAGTCTGAAAAAATTCCCGGCGTACCTGATACCCAGATAGATATTACCCTGGATGTCGGACATGGCTTTGCCGAGGATGTCCTTGTCTCATTCAATAATATTATAGTTGCAGGGATATTTGTAACGACCGTCCCTGATGCCCCGGCACTTGTTCTGGGGCCCGTCACCAGCACCAGCATCACCCTCTCATGGAATTCGGTGGATAATGCCGACAGCTACACCCTGACCCGAATCGTTGCAGACGGTGATGATGTGACAGTGTTCTCAGGTGATGCACTGACTGCCACTGATGACAACCTGAGTCCTGATGCAGAGTACAGGTATGCCATTACGGCGACAACTCCTGAGGGCAGAACAGGCGCTATATCTGCAGAGCTTGCAGTTGATATTGGCTCTGCTGTAGAATCCTTTGGCGTCATAGTGGACGGTGATGGTGCATCCGTATCCTTTACACCGCTAGTACCTGGTGATTTCACGGTTGGATACGGCGATGATCCAGACAATGATGTTCCAATCTCTGTCGCGCCTGGCAAGTTGTCTGCAAAACTAACCGCGATAAAGGTCGGCTATAATTTTAACGGCCCGGTCACCCTCTCCCTTGATAATGATATTATTGGCAGGATATTGATAGTCACCGAGCCTCCTCCTACCACGCTTGATGCAACGGCAGTCACCGATACGAGCATCACCCTTGCATGGCCTTCACAGCCCGAGGTCCAGGAATACAGGCTGTACAGGAACGGCGCCCTCGTAGTTGCTACTGGCGAGCTGTCCTACACTGACACCGGACTGGATTCTAACACAGCTTACACTTATCACATCGAGTCACACAATGACGTCTCCACAACAAGTGACCGGTCTGCAGATTTGGATGTAACTACGCTTATAGAGCCACCCAGACTTGTGGCAGGGGAGATCACCACTACAAGCGTAGAGCTTACATGGGATGCAGTAGACGGTGCTCATGACTATTTCCTGTACCGAGATGGAGTAGATATAGCATCAGTTACTGGCACAACGCACAAGGTCACTGAACTGGCTGCCGGAACGGAATATTCCTTTACTGCCGAGTCACGTAGCATTGATTCTGTGACAAGCCCGCTATCATCACCGCTATCCGTAAGGACCGTCCCTGACACTCCGGCACTCCGTGTTACGGGTACTACTTTTGACACTATAACATTATCATGGGGCCCGGTAAATGGTGCCGCAAGCTATACTCTGACCCGGGTTGTCGAAGGTGATGATGTGACGGTGTTCTCAGGCGACGCACTGACTGCCACTGATGAGAACCTGAGCCCTGCAACATCCTACAATTATATAATTACGGCTACAACTTCTGGCGGGACAAGCGCTCCCTCTGCCGAGTTTGCCGCAAGTACTGCATCGGCAGTTCCTATAATCACAACATCATCTCAAATTGTCAATACGCCATCAATCACGATTGCCGGTACAGCTGAATCTGGGAAAACAGTGGAACTATTCCAGGGAGAAACATCAGCTGGTACGACAACTGCCGATGGAACAGGCGCCTTCTCATTTGAAGTTACGCTGGCTGATGGTGCCAACTCTTTCACTGCAACGGCATCTGATGGAACCGATACGTCTGCACCATCATCACCTGTAGTCATTACACTTGATACTGAAAAACCGTTAATCACGGTATTAGGTTCTGATGAAACAATAGAGCTGACTGCAGCCGACACTTACGCCGAACCTGGCGCCACCGTAGAAGATAATGACCCTGCTTACTCTGAGGACGTGACAGTTGCAGGCAATACCCCTGACACCAGCGTTATAAGAGTATACACCGTAACGTATAATGCACCAGCTGATGCGGCAGGCAACGAGCCGGACCAACAGTCAATTGTAATTACCGTATCTGACACCACCCCTCCGACCTTTGACGTTGATACTAACACGGATGACTATTCCACACTGGTGCCGTTTGCAGGAACATACACCCAAGGTATAATTACCAATGCATTTGATATCTCAGGAATTGCATCTGGCACAGTTGGCGGCGAATCAGTAAACGTTCATGTCTCAGCAGAGTATGCCGTAACTTACACTGTAACTGACAACAATGGACAGGCCGCAACAATCACTGAAACCGTTACGGTAGAGGATGATGAAGAAAAGCCAGTAATTACACCATTAGGATCTAGTGAGACAATCATAGTATCTGAAACCGACACTTACACGGAACCTGGCGCCACTGTAAAAGATAATGACCCAACTTACGCTGGAACCGTAACAGTTGCAGGTGATACTCCTGACACCAGTGTTGTAGGGGAATACACCGTAACATATACTGCACCACCTGATGCGGCAGGCAACATACCCGATGAAAAATCAATTGTAATTTCCATAGTCGATCCCCCAACTTCCCCGCCTGCCACCATTCGAACACTCAGCGTTTCATCTACTACCCATGACAGCATCACCCTCTCGTGGGATGCAGTGGCCACTGCCGCAAGTTACACCGTGACCCGAATCGTTAATGGCGGTGCCAATGATGTTGAAGTGTTCTCAGGTGACGCATTGACTGCCACTGATGAGGGCCTGGCCCCCGAAACAACGTACAGGTATACCATCACGGCAACAAATTCTGCCGGGTCAAGTACCTCTCTGGAGTTCTCTCTAAATACTGCTGCGATACCAGCCGCACCTGCGGCACCCGTACTTTCTGTAACCTCTGCCACTGATACAACCGTATCATTCTCATGGGGTGCAGTGGAGGGTGCCGACAGCTACACCCTGACCCGGGTCGTTGCAGACGGTTCTGACGTGCCGGTGCCGACAACCCCTGAACTTACTGCCACTGATGAGAACCTGGCCCCCGAAACATCTTACAATTATATAATTACGGCGACAAATGCCGGCGGGACAACCCCTTCTGCCACGTTTGAGGCAACCACGTCTGCTCCACCTGCGCCTGCCACTCCCGTATTCAGCACTGTTGTATCTGCCACTCATAACAGCATAAATCTCTCATGGAGTGCAGTGGCCGGTGCCGACAGCTACACGCTGACCAGGGTCGCTGAGAGCGGCAACAATGTCAGGGTGTTCTCAGGTGACGCACTGACTTTTACCAATGCCGGACTGGATCCTGATACAGCTTACAATTATATCATTATGGCAACAAACTCTGCAGGTACAAGTGAACCATCTGACCCGTTTACTGCAACTACATCTACTGCGCCTCCAACCCTTGTTATACATGATACCCCCACACTTGTTACCGGAATAATCACCTATAATACCGTCAGCCTCTCATGGGGTGAATCGACTGGCGCCGACAGCTATATCCTGACCAGGACTGCCGGCACAGACACAGTAGAGATACCAGTCACTGGGGGTACCACTGTATCATACACCGATGATGACGTGAAACCCTCCACAACTTACACCTATTCCATAAAGGCAGTGTCTGCATCTGGAGACAGTGCCGATTCTAATGATGTCATCGCAACCACGATTCCGGTACCCATACTGTCTACCACGCCAACTTATGCCGTCGACCAGTCTGCAATCGTTGGAACCTCTTTTGAGATTATCAGAATTGATGATGATACCATAACAGTATCCTTTGATGCCATCAATGACGGGGAATATTATGCCCAGTGGGGAGAATCAGAGACTAGCCCCACTACCATAACAGGTGGCAACAGTGCATCTGTCCAAATTCCTATTGGCGACTATGCCGGCGTTGTCATCTTGTTCTTTGAGGATAACGAGGTTGCAAGGCAGCAGGTACCTGCCGTAACAAGCCCGATCAAAGACGGTACTCTGTCAGTCACTGATGATGCAGACGGAATCATAACCGTATCACTTACACCGGCATTTGCCGGCGCATTTTCTGTCGGCACCCATTCCCTGGATTCTGAAAAAATTCTCGGCGTACCGGATACCACGATAGTGATTACCCTGTATGTTGGCCATGGCTTTGCCGAGAATGTCTTTGTCTCATTCAATAACATTATAGTTGCAAGGGTATTCGTAACGACTGTCCCTGAGACCCCGGCGCTTGTCCTTGGAGCCGTCACCGATACCAGCATTGCTCTTTCATGGGGTTCGGTGGATAATGCCGATAGATACACCCTGACCAGAACCGCTGATGGCACTGATGTAATAATAGTATCAGGCAACGTATTGACTTTCACTGATGAGGGTCTTGCTGCCGGAACCAATTACGTGTATGCCATTACGGCGACAACGCCTGAGGGCAGAACAAGTGCCACTTCTGCAGATCTTGCAGTGACTATCGGCTCTGCTGCGCAATCCTTTGACGTCATAGCAGACGGTGATGATGCATCCATATCCTTTACACCGCTAGTACCTGGCGATTTCACGATTGGATACGGCGATGATTCATCTAATGATATTGATGTCCCCATTGCAGCCGAGGATGTAGGTGAACCATCGACTAGCACGGTGCAAGTCGGCTATAATTTTAACGGCCCGGTCACCCTCTCCCTTGATAATGATATTATTGGCAGGATATTGATAGTCACCGAGCCTCCTCCTACCACACTTGATGCAACGGCAGTCACCGATACGAGCATCACTCTTGCATGGTCTTCACAGCTTGATGTCCATGAATATCAGCTGTACAGGAACGGCGCCCTCGTAGTTGCTACTGGCGAGCTGTCCTACACTGACACCGGACTGGCTGCTGCAACGGTTTACACTTATCACATCGAGTCGCATAATGATGTCTCCACAACAAGTGACCGATCTGCAGATTTGGATGTAACTACGCTTATAGAGCCACCCAGACTTGTGGCAGGGGAGATCACCACTACAAGCGTAGAGCTTACATGGGATGCAGTAGACGGTGCCCATGACTATTTCCTGTACCGAGATGGAGTAGATATAGCATCAGTTACTGGCACAACGCACAAGGTCACTGAACTGGCTGCCGGAACGGAATATTCCTTTACTGCCGAGTCACGTAGCATTGATTCTGTGACAAGCCCGCTATCATCACCGCTATCCGTAAGGACCGTCCCTGACACTCCGGCACTCCGTGTTACGGGTACTACTTTTGACACTATAACATTATCATGGAGCCCGGTAAATGGTGCCGCAAGCTATACTCTGACCCGGGTTGTCGAAGGTGATGATGTGACGGTGTTCTCAGGCGACGCACTGACTGCCACTGATGAGAACCTGAGCCCTGCAACATCCTACAATTATATAATTACGGCTACAACTTCTGGCGGGACAAGCGCTCCCTCTGCCGAGTTTGCCGCAAGTACTGCATCGGCAGTTCCTATAATCACCACATCATCTCAAATTGTCAATACGCCATCAATCACGATTGCCGGTACAACTGAATCTGGGAAAACAGTGGAACTATTCCAGGGAGAAACATCAGCTGGTACGACAACTGCCGATGGAACAGGCAATTTTTCATTTGAAGTTACGCTGGCTGATGGTGCCAACTCTTTCACTGCAACGGCATCTGATGGAACCGATACGTCTGCACCATCATCACCTGTAGTCATTACACTTGATACCATACCACCAATCATCACAGTTGATCCTCTTACCGTTACACTACCAGCCGGTTCATCACAACCTGACTTGCTTGCCGGAGTCTCAACTGATGACAATTCCCCAGTCACTACAACTGGAACCGTTAATGTCAACACGCCAGGCGATTACACTATCACTTATGATTCCACTGACGGTACAAATGCGGCTGTATCTGCAACCAGGACATACGCGGTAACTGCAATGCTTGAACCGTTTGTAACGGTTGTAAGAAATGATGATAATTCCATCACGGTAACCTGGCGTGATATAGAAACTGACGATGGCACATATTTTGCTGTCGTTGAAAATACAAACAGTGATGAACTGGTCATGGTTGGTACGGGTCTGACCGGCAATTCCCACACTTTTTCTGATGCTAATCGTCTTGCATCACTAAATGAGGGCGATAGAATCGGGATATCTGGCAGTACTGATGGCAGCATCAATCTTGACACCCTGACATTTGTTGACACGGAAAAACCAGTAATCACGGTATTAGGATCTAGTGACACAATAGATGTATCTGAAATCAACACTTACACTGTACCTGATGCCACTGTAACTGACAATGACCCTGCCTACTTTGAAGAAGTAGCAGTTTCTGGCGATACGCCTGACACCAGTGTTATAGGAGTATACACCGTAACATATACTGCGCCAGCCGATGCGGCAGGCAACAAACCGGACCCACAATCAGTTGTAATTTCTGTGGTTGATCCCTCGATATCAATCGGAATAACTTACACGGAAGGCCAGACGGCAATCGAGGAAGGCTCTTTTAGTGTTTTAGTAGATAGTGTTTTTACTGACAAAGTATTTGTACGATTTGAGCCCAAAAATAAAGGCACATACACTGCTATATTGGACGGAGTAACCAGAACTGTCCTTGTTACAGAATTCACTATAGATAACCGAGCAGACATCCCATTTGATTATGAGGATTCCTATATTGGTAATATCGTCCTATCATTTGACGATAAGGAAGTTGCAAGGCAGACTGTAATGACTGGACCTGCACCTGATACTATAGCACCACCAGTTCCTATAATTACCACATCATCTGAAACTGTCGGCTTATTCCCAATCATAATTGAAGGCGGTTCGACCGAATCCGGGGCAACCGTAGAACTATTCAATGGAGGAACATCAGTTGGTACGACAACTGCCGATGGTTCAGGGAATTTCTCATTTACAGTAGTTGTACTGACTGAGGGTGCCAACTCTTTTACTGCAACGGCGTCTGATGGACCAAACACATCTGAAGCATCACCAGCTGTAGTCATTACACTTGATACCGAAAAGCCAGTAATCACGGTATTAGGATCCAGTGAGACAATCAAGGTATCAGAAACCAACACTTACACAGAACGGGGCGCCACTGTGGATGATAATGACCCAGCTTACTCTGGAATAATAACAGTTACAGGCAATATCCCTGACACCCGCGTTGTAGGGAAATACACCGTAACATATACTGCGCCAGCTGATGCAGCAGGTAATGCACCGGACCAACAATCAATCATAATTACCGTAAATGACTCTGGAGAAGATACGACACCCCCGGTAATCGCAGTAGATCCTCCTACCGTCACGCTGCCAGCTGGTTTGCCGCAACCTGACTTGACTGCCGGAGTCTCAACTGATGACAATTCCCCAGTTGTTACATCTGGAACCGTTAATACCATCAGGCCAGGCAATTACACTGTCACTTATGATTCTACAGATGCATCAGGCAATGACGCAGTATCTGCAATCAGGACATACACGGTATCTGCTCCGGAGTACGCCCTCACCAGTGCTCCTCATGCTGACGGGGACAAGGTAATTCTAACCTTCACATCCTCAAAGTCCGGTGATTTCACACTTGAACGCGCCGGCAGCAGTCCGGTTGACTTTGCAATTGAGGAAGGACGCACAGCGGAAACTATCACGGAAGCAGTCGGGTATGATTATGCTGGAGATATTATAATCTCAATTAGATACGGTGCCGAGGTTGCAAGGGTATCTGTAACGACAGGACCTGCGCTAATTGTGACTGCGGTAAGAAGTCCGGACAATGCCGTCACCCTGACCTGGAGTAACATACTTGGGGCAGATTATGCCATTTATGTGGTTGAAGGCGGCGTGAATGTCAAATTTACCGACTCTGCCAGCCCGTATCATATTACCATTCCTGAGGAACTTGCCCGGGTGGATGACAGTGAGGGCAATCAGATTGGCGTGGCCGGCATCACTGATGGTGTATCTGGCGAGATAACATTTACAACAGTACCGCCCAAGACTCCCGCACTTGATTTCACGTCCACTGGTACAGGCATAACGCTCTCATGGGATGCAGTGAACGGTGCCGACAGCTACACCGTGACCCGGGTCACTGAGAGCGGCAATGCTGATGTGCCAATAACCGGACTGACTGCCACTGATGAGAGCTTGACTGCTGGAACAGAGTACAGGTATACCATTACGTCAACGTCCGGGGAACTGACAAGTCATCCTTCTGCCCAGTTTGCCGCAACCACTCTTGCTGCGCCTCAAACAGTGCCAACTTACGCCCCTGACCAGACGGCAATCAAGGCAGGCTCTTTCAAGGTTGAGATCAGTCCCACTGCTACATTAGTAACATTTCTTCCCCTCATGCCAGGCGATTACACTGTCACGTTGACTGACTTGCCGCCCAAAACTAGAACCTTTACGTCAGGTGATACGGGTGAAATACTATCTTATGTATTTAATCTTGAGAATCATCTTACTGGCGATATTGCCTTGTCATTTGACGGTGTCAATGTCGTAACGCATACCGTAACGATTGGCCCGCCCACACTTGGGACAGGAGACATCACTGATACGAGCATTCGGATTGAATGGGATTCGGTGAATGATAACGCGGATTATGCCCTGTTCAGAATTGCTGACGACAATTTTGGTATAGAACTGGAAACAACCGCTAAATTGACTGCCACTGATAAGAACCTGGCTGCCGATACAGGGTACACCTATGCCGTTAGGGCAGCAGTTGGGGCAACAAGTGTTCTTTCTGACAGGTTTGATGCAAGGACTGCCGTAATACCTGATGACACACCGCCAGTAATCACTGCAAATCCCCGTACCGTCACGCTGCCTGCCGGTTCGCCGCAGCCTGACCTGCTTGCCGGAGTCACGACTGATGACGGTTCCCCAGTCACTGCATCCGGAGCTGTCAATACCGACACGCCCCGCAATTACGTTATCATTTATGATTCTGCAGATGCATCAGGCAATGCAGCAGACCCCGTAACTAGAATATACGCGGTAACTATAGTACTCGAACCGTTTGTAACAGTCGTAAGAAATGATGATAATTCCATCACGGTAATTTGGCGTGATATAGAAACTAGCGATGGTACATATTCTGTCGTTTTTAAAAATCCAAACAGTAGTCTGGCGTTCCTGATTAGGACTGGTCTGACCGGCAATTCCCATACTTTTTCTGATGCTGCCAGTATTGCATCACTAAATAAGGCCGATAGGATCGGAGTATCTGATGGTGCTGGTGGCAGCATCAATTTTGACACCCTGACATATACTGATGCAGAAAAACCGGTAATCACGGTATTGGGATCTACTCAAACAATAGATCTGACTGCAACTGACACTTATGCCGAACCTGGCGCCACTGTGGATGATAATGACCCGGATTACTCTGAGGAAGTGACAGTTACAGGCGATACCCCTGACACCAGCGTTATAGGGGAATATACCGTATTGTATAATGCGCCAGCTGATGTGGCAGGCAACATACCGGATGAAAAATCAATCGTAATTACCATATCTGATATCACCCCGCCAACCTTTGACGTTGACGGCAACACGGATGACTATTCCACTAGAATACCGTTTGGCGGAACATACGCCCCGGGTAAAATTGCCAATAAATCTGACATCTCAGGAATTGCATCTGGCACAGTTGGCGGCAAATCAGTAAACGTTCATGTCTCAGCAGAGTATGCCGTAACTTACACTGTAACTGACAACAATGGACAGGCTGCAACAATCACTGAAACCGTTACGGTAGGCAATGATGAAGAAAAGCCAGTAATCACGGTATTAGGATCCAGTGAGACAATCGCAGTATCTGAAACCAACACTTACACGGAACCTGGCGCCACCGTAACTGACAATGACCCGGCTTACTCTGGAATAGTAACGGTTACGGGCAATGCACCTGACACCCGTGTTATAGGGGAATATACCGTATTGTATAATGCGCCAGCTGATGCGGCAGGCAACATACCGGAACAAAAATCAATCATAATTACTGTAAATGACTCTGGAGAAGATACGACACCCCCAGTAATCGCAGTAGATCCTCCTACCGTTATACTGCAAGCTGGCTCAGCACAACCTGTTCTCTTAGAAGGAGTCACAACTAATGATAATTTTCCAGTTACTACATCTGGAAATGTTGATATCGACACACCAGACGATTACATTATCACTTATGATTCTACAGATGCATCAGGCAATGACGCAGTATCTGCAATCAGGACATACACGGTATCTGCCCCTGTGGAAACCATCACCGGTGTACCTACTTACGCAGCTGGCCAGACGGCAATCGAGGCAGGCTCTTTCAAGGTTGAAATCCGTCCCACTTTTACATTGGTAACCTTTAATCCCCTCGTGTCAGGCGATTACACTGTCACGTTGGCCGACTTGCCGCCCCAAACCAAATCTTTTTCGTCAGATGATGCGGGCAAAATACTAGATTACGTATTTAATCTTGAGAGTCATTTTGCTGGCGATATCGCCTTGTCATTTGACGGTGCCAATGTCGTAACGCATACCGTAACGACTGGCCCGCCTGCACTTAGAGTGGGAACAGTCACTGATACGAGCATTCGGATTGAATGGGATTCGGTGGATGATGACGCGGATTATACCATGCTAAGGATTACTGACGACAATCTTGGTATAAGACTGGCAACAACCGCTAAATTGACTGCCACTGATGAGCACCTGACTGCCGATACAGAGTACACCTATGCCGTTAGAGCGACAGTTGGGGCAACAAGTGTTCTTTCTGACAGGTTTGATGCGAGGACTGATGTACCACCTGATATAGAAAAACCGGTAATCACGGTATTAGGATCCAGTGAGATAATTAAGGTATCTGAAACCAACACTTACGTTGAACTTGGCGCCACCGTAACTGACAATGACCCAGCTTACACTGGAATAGTAACAGTCTCCGGTGATCCTAACACTAGTGTTGCAGGAGAATACACCGTAACATATACTGCACCATCTGATGCGGCAGGTAACATACCAGAACAAAAATCAATTGTAATTACAGTTAGAGATACCATAGCACCAGCAGTTCCTGCAATTAATCCATTACCTGCAACTGTCAATACACCATCATTCACGATTGAAGGTACGGCTGAGGCCGGGACAACTATAACACTATTCAATGGAGCAACACCAGCTGGTACAGTAATTGCCGATGGTTCAGGTAGTTTCTCATTTGCAGGAGTTGAACTGTCTGAAGGTGCCAACTCATTCACTGCAACAGCATCTGATGGAGTCAACACGTCTGGTCCATCACCAGCTATAGTCATTACGCTTGATACTGAAACACCACCAGTTCCTGCAATTACCACGCCATCTGAAACTGTTTCCTCATCATCATTCACGATTGAAGGTACGGCTGAGGCCGGGACAACTGTAGAACTATTCAATGAAGGATCAACAGTTGATACAATAACTGCTGATGGTGACGGGAATTTCTCATTTGCAGGAGTTGCACTAAATCCAGGTGCCAACACATTCACTGTAACAGCGTCTGATGGACCAAACACATCTGACGCATCATCACCTGTAGTCATTACGCTTGATACTGAAACACCAGCAGTTCCTATAATCACCACCTCACCTGCAACTGTCAATACACCATCATTCACGATTGAAGGTACGGCTGAGGCTGGGACAACTGTAGAACTATTCAAGGGAGTGACACCAGCTGGTACGACAACTGCCGATTCAGGTAGTTTCTCATTTACAGTTACACTGACTAAGGGTGAGAACTCATTTACTGTAACAGCGTCTGACGGACCAAACACATCTGACGCATCATCACCTGTAGTCATTACGCTTGATACTGAAAAACCGGTAATCACGGTATTAGGATCTACCCAAAGAATTGAGTTAACTGCAACCAACACTTACACAGAACCTGGAGCTACTGTAAAAGATAATGACCCAGCTTATTCTGAAGAAGTAACAGTCTCTGGTACGCCTGACACTAGTGTTGCAGGGAAATACACCGTAACATATACTGCACCGGCTGATGCAGCAGGTAACACACCAGATGAAAAATCAATTGTAATTACTGTATCTGACACAACACCGCCAACCTTTGATGTTGATGGTAACACAGTTGACTATGCAACTGCAGTACCATTTGGCGGACCATACACCCCAGGTGTAATTACCAATCAATCTGATATCTCGGGAACTGCACCTGGTATAGTTGGCGGTGACTCGATAAATGTCAACACTTCTGGAGAATATGTTGTAACTTACACTGTAACTGACAACAATGGATTATTTACTACCATCACTGAAACTGTAACAGTAGAATCTGATGTTACAGCACCAGCAGTTCCTGCAATTACCACATCACCTGCAACTGTTGGCGCATCACCAATCACAATTGATGGCGGTTCAACTGAAGCCGGAGCAACTATAGAACTATTCAATGGAGCAACATCAGCTGGTACAGTAATTGCCGATGGTTCAGGGAATTTCTCATTTCCAAGAACTGTACTGTCTGAAGGTGCCAACTCATTCACTGCAACAGCGTCTGATGGACCAAACACATCTGACGCATCATCACCTGTAGTCATTACACTTGATACCATACCGCCGGAAGCTCCTGCAATCACCACCTCACCTGCAACTGTCGATACACCATCAATCACGATTGAAGGTACGGCTGAGGCCGGGACAATTGTAGAACTATTCAAGGGGGGAACATCAACTGGTGATACAGTAACTGCTGATTCGGGTGCTTTCTCATTTACAGTTACACTGACTGAGGGTGCCAACTCATTTACTGCAACAGCAACTGATGGACCAAACACATCTGACGCATCACCAGCTATAGTCATTACACTTGATACCATAGCACCAGTAATCACAGTTGATAAAGATTCATTCTCCGTTGAACTTGGAGAAACATACACAGCATTCACCTATTCTGCAAATGATAACACTGACGGGGATATCACAGATAATGTAGTTGTTGGAGATACAGTTGATACCAGTGTAGATAATACCTACACTGTTACCTTTGATGTGGATGATGCGGCTGGAAACCATGCAGTAACAGTAACCAGGACAGTCACAGTTACACCTGATGCCACGGTGCCAACCATCACAGTCAATGAGGATTCGCTCTCCGTCGAGCTTGGAGGAACGTACGAGCTATTCACCTTTACTGCAAATGATAATACTGACGGGATTATCACCGGTGAGGTAGCTGTTGCTGGATATCCAGCTGATACCGATACAGCTGGAACCTATGATGTTACCTTTGATGTGGATGATGCGGCCGGAAACCATGCAGTAACAGTAGCTAGAACAGTTACAGTTACAGATACCACAGCACCAGTAATCACACCAGCAGGATCTACCCAAACAATTGAGTTAACTCAAACCAACACCTACACAGAACAAGGCGCTATCGTAACTGATAATGACCCAGTCTACACTGGAACAGTAGCAGTTACAGGTGCTACACCTGACACCCGTGTTGTAAAAGAATACACCGTAACATATACTGCACCGGCTGATGCAGCAGGTAACACACCAGATGAAAAATCAATTGTAATTACTGTAGTTGACACCACAGCACCAGAAGCTCCTGAAATCACCACCTCACCTGCAACTGTCAATACACCATCATTCACGATTGAAGGTACGGCTGAAGCCGGGACAACTGTAGAACTATTCAATGAAGGATCAACAGTTGATACAATAACTGCCGATGGTGACGGGAATTTCTCATTTGCAGGAGTTGCACTAGATGAAGGTGAGAACTCATTCACTGTAACAGCGTCTGATGGACCAAACACATCTGCATCATCATCACCTGTACTCATTACGCTTGATACCACAGCACCGGAAGCTCCCGAAATCACCACCTCACCTGCAACTGTCAATACACCATCAATCACGATTGAAGGTACGGCTGAGGCTGGGACAACTGTAGAACTGCTCAAGGGGGGAACATCAACTGGTGATACAGTAACTGCTGATTCGGGATCTTTCTCATTTGCAGTTACACTGACTGATGGTGCCAACTCATTCACTGCAACAGCATCTGATGGACCAAACACATCTGCTGCATCATCACCTGTAGTCATTACGCTTGATACTGAAACACCAGCAGTTCCTATAATCACCACCTCACCTGCAACTGTCAATACACCATCAATCACGATTGAAGGTACGGCTGAGGCCGGAACAACTGTAGAACTATTCAAGGGAGTGACACCAGCTGGTACGACAACTGCCGATTCAGGTAGTTTCTCATTTACAGTTACACTGACTAAGGGTGAGAACTCATTCACTGCAACAGCGTCTGATGGACCAAACACATCTGACGCATCACCAGCTGTAGTCATTACGCTTGATACTATACCACCGGAAGCTCCCGAAATTACCACCTCACCTGCAACTGTCGGTTCATCATCATTCACGATTGATGGTACGGCTGAAGCTGGGTCAACTGTGGAACTGTTCCGTGGAGTAACATCTGTTGATACAGTAACTGATGATGGTGACGGGAATTTCTCATTTACAGTTACACTGACTGATGGTGAGAACTCATTCACTGCAACAGCATCTGATGGACCAAACACATCTGACGCATCACCAGCTGTACTCATTACGCTTGATACCATATCACCATCTATCACAGTCAATGAGGATTCAATCTCCGTTGAACTTGGAGAAACATACACACCATTCACCTTTACTGCAGCTGATAACACTGATGGAGATATCACAGATGATGTAGTTGTTGGAGATACAGTTGATACCAATGCAGCTAATACTTACACTGTTACCTTTGATGTAGATGATGCGGCTGGAAACCCTGCAGTTACAGTAACTAGAACAGTTACAGTTACAGATACCACACCACCAGTTATCACACCAACAGGATCCACCCAAAGAATTGAGTTAACTGCAACTGACACCTACACAGAACAAGGCGCCGCTGTAACTGATAATGACCCGGCCTACTCTGGAACAGTAGCAGTCTCTGGTGATACACCTGACACCAGTAGCATAGGGGTCTACACCGTATTGTATGATGCACCAGATGATGCGGCAAATAACACACCAGACCAACAATCAATTGTAATTACTGTATCTGACACAACACCGCCAACCTTTGATGTTGATGGTAACACAGTTGACTATGCAACTACAGTACCATTTGGCGGACCATACACTCAAGGTATAATTACCAATCAATCTGATATCTCAGGAACTGCACCTGGTATAGTTGGCGGTGAAACAGTCAATGTCAACACTTCTGGAGAATATGCTGTAACTTACACTGTAACTGACAACAATGGATTATTTACTACCATCACTGAAACTGTAACAGTAGAATCTGATGTTACAGCACCAGCAGTTCCTGCAATTACCACATCACCTGCAACTGTTGGCGCATCACCAATCACAATTGATGGCGGTTCAACTGAAGCCGGAGCAACTATAACACTATTCAATGGAGCAACATCAGCTGGTACAGTAATTGCCGATGGTTCAGGGAATTTCTCATTTCCAAGAACTGTACTGTCTGAAGGTGCCAACTCATTCACTGCAACAGCGTCTGATGGACCAAACACATCTGACGCATCATCACCTGTACTCATTACACTTGATACCATAGCACCAGCAGTTCCTGAAATTACCACCTCACCTGCAACTGTCAATACATCATCATTCACGATTGAAGGTACGGCTGAAGCCGGGACAACTGTGGAACTATTCAATGAAGGATCAACAGTTGATACAATAACTGCTGATTCGGGATCTTTCTCATTTACAGTTACACTGACTGAGGGTGCCAACTCATTCACTGCAACAGCAACTGATGGACCAAACACATCTGACGCATCATCACCTGTAGTCATTACACTTGATACCGAAAAACCGGTAATCACGGTATTAGGATCTACTCGAACATCTGAATTAACTGCAACCGACACTTACACTGAACAAGGTGCCACTGTAAAAGATAATGACCCAGATTACTCTGAAACGGCAACACCCTCTGGTAACACACCTGACACCAGCGTTGTAGGGGTATACACCGTATTGTATGATGCACCACCTGATGCAGCAGGCAACACACCAGACCAAAAATCAATTGTAATTTCTGTAGTTGATACCACACCGCCAACCTTTGATGTTGATGGTCACACAGGTGACTATTCCACTGCAGTACCATTTGGCGGAACATACACTCCAGGTGTAATTAACAATCAATCTGATATCTCAGGAACTGCACCTGGTACAGTTGGCGGTGAAACAGTCAATGTCAACGCTTCTGGAGAATATGTTGTAACTTACACTGTAACTGACAACAATGGATTATTTGCTACCATCACTGAAACTGTAACAGTAGAATCTGATGTTACACCACCAATAATCACAGTAACTCCAGAAGAAATCACTCTTGAACTAAACTCACCTGCACCAGTACTTCTTGATGGAGTCACAACTGATGATGGCTCTACAATTACTACATCCGGAAATGTTGATGTTACCACAGTAGGCGATTACACTATCACTTATTCTTCAACTGATGGTACAAACCCAGCTGATGATAAAACCAGAATATACAAAGTAACTGCAGCACCTGATACAACAGAACCAACTGAACTACCTGCACCTCCAACACTTGTCGCAGGAACAATCACTGAAACAAGAATTGAGATTACATGGGATGCAGTAAATGGTGCCAAGTTCTATTCGTTGTATAGAGATGGCAATTTAATAACAACTGTTTTGGATTCTGCTCTCGGTGATAATTTATCATACACTGATGATGTATTGACTTCTGGAACATCCTACACTTATCATGCCACATCAACTAATGATGCTGGGACAAGTGACAACTCTGAGGATCTAGTTGCAGCTACAACCATAGCATCAACTGAAAACCCATCTCTTGATGATACAGAAAAACCAGTAATCACACCAGCAGGATCTAATACAACAATTGAGTTAACTGCAATCAACACTTACAATATACCTGGCGCTACTGTAACTGATAATGACCCAAATTACTCTGAAACAGTAACAGTCTCTGGTGATACACCTGACACTAGTGTTATAGGAGTTTACACCGTAACATATACTGCACCGGCTGATGCAGCAGGTAACACACCAGATGAAAAATCAATTGTAATTTCTGTAGTTGATACCACACCGCCAACCTTTGATGTTGATGGTAACACAGCTGACTATGCAACTGCAGTACCATTTGGCGGACCATACACCCTAGGTGTAATTGCCAATCAATCTGATATCTCAGGAATTGTATCTAGTGACGTTGGCGGTGAAACAGTAAATGTCGACACTTCTGGAGACTATGTTGTAACTTATACCGTAACTGACAACAATGGATTATCTACTATCATCACTGAAACTGTAACAGTAGAATCTGATGTTACAGCACCACCCGTTCCTGCAATTACCACACCACCTGCAACTGTCAATACACCATCAATCACGATTGAAGGTACGGCTGAGGTCGGGACAACTGTGGAACTATTCAATGAAGGATCAACAGTTGATACAATAACTGCCGATGGTGACGGGAATTTCTCATTTGCAGGAGTTGCACTAGATGAAGGTGCCAACTCATTCACTGCAAGAGCATCTGATGGAGTCAACACATCTGGTCCATCACCAGCTATAGTCATTACACTTGATACAACACCACCAGTAATCACAGTTGATCCTCTTACCGTTACACTACAAGCTGACTCATTACAACCTGACTCATTACAACCTGACTTGCTTAAAGGAGTCTCAGCTGATGATGGCTCTACAGTTACTACAACTGGAAATGTTGATGTTAACACACAAGGCGATTACGATATCACTTATGATTCTGTAGATGCATCAGACAATGCAGCTGAATCTGTAACTAGAACATACACAGTACCTGCTCAAAGTACTGATGACACCGATAGTGGAGATGGTGGCATCACTAGTGTAACTCCTGGAACTGAAAAACCAAAGAAAAAAGGTGGAGATTCTAATGAATGGAAAACAAAGCCAACCTTTGGCAAACATTGGAATAATCAAGCAGTACAGCTAGTTGACAACGGCTTTGTCTTTAATGGCATGCCATTAACCATTACAAACAACTGGCACACTGACTTTAATATGACTAACAGCATTATAGGTGATAACAATACAGTCCACATCAAAGGCTATGCAACAAATGGCCTAAAGTCGGTATCTCTATCCCTTGGAGTTCCAGAAGTTGGCCTGAAAACTAATGCAGAGTCCCACATTATAGTAAATGTAAATAGCAACTATACCAGTCCTGCAGGCTATGACATTGCAGATATAGTCCATGAGCAAAAAGAGGTACTAGTAAATGAGGACATGACTAGCGCATCCATTGACAAAGTCAAATGTACATCATCAGATACTGCAGAGAGGTGTTTTGATGTTACCATATCATTTGTAATAATGGCACCATTATCCCATGAAGTATTGGCAATTAATGCAGTTGACAAACAACGTTATTCTACTACCACATATATCAACGAAGGTGTAGAGTTTACAGGTGAAGCATTGCTTGCAGCAGCAACTCATGAGTTAAAACAAAAGCATGGCAACCAGAATCCGTTTGAGACCATATCACTAACCCAGCAGGACAGACGTTACCAGGTCTGGGAGGACCAATATGGATACATATGGTCACAAAATGACTATGGCACCTGGTTGCAGATTACAAGACCAGATATACAACAAAGAAATGATCTGCCAACAAGCGTAATGACTAGAATTCATTCAAACTTTGCAAGCTTAGTAATTGATGAGCAGGATAGGGCAACCTTAATCTTTGATAGTAAGGCAATTCAGGGAATTCTGGAAGAGTCATTCTCATATGATATGCCATTAAGACTGGACAGAGTATCAGATCCCGCATTGCTGGAATCACTATCCATACAAGAGATGCTGGCCCAGGAGATGCTGTGTGACTGTATGATATATGATGACTCTGATCTTAGCTGGAATGACTAGTTGTTTACCTTCATGTCGTACTCATATCATCAATTGCTGCAAAAAAAGGGGCAATTCCGTAGGATATGGCTGATTCAAAAAGATTGAAACCAGCATATTACAAAGTATGAATAATTGTCAATGTTGTGGCGTTGATGTAAGTGATAGATCAAAGAGATACATTGATGATGAATTAGTTTGTGTGAATTGTTTTGGGTAAATATCTGTTAAACGAGATTTGGCATAATCATTCTTTTTAATTTCTCCAAACTTTTTTGAGTGCCAATATCACGTCTATACTCCAATTTACCTTTAACATATGTGTCAATAGCATTGTTAATTTGTAATGAAGCATCCTCTATACTATCTGAAACAACACTAAATGCACAAACCCGTGATTTTTTTAAGGTTTCATATTGGTGTGAGCCTGTTTTGATACAAGAGGAAAAAAATATCTTTACACCAAGATCATTAACTGCTTCTTCATTAATAGTAAAAGAAATTACCTCATTGCTTTTTTCTGGGTATTCAGTTGCCACCAAATATTTAGTAACACTTGCTTTTTTAATAAAAGAGACAACATCTTCTGATAGTGTCTTATTCCAAATATGTATTAATAATTCAGAAAAAGAACCATCAAGAATACTGAGAATATTTAGTCCTTCGGGATCACCAAAGCGTCCATTAAACTCCATAAATTTTATGCCATGTTTAGTTTTAAAAAATCCACCATTAAGAACACCATTAAAAAAGAGATTTTTTGATCTCATTTCATTAATAATCTTCTGCATTATTAATTTACAATCCTCCAAGTCTTTATCACTCATAAAGGGAAGTTTTTTTTCTGAACTAGTAAAACATCCCATACCGCCTGTTCCTGCCCCTGTATCATCTTCAAATCTAAAGGGATAGTCGTAACTTGCAGGAGATAATACGAGATGTTCACCATCAGTAATTCCCATAATTGTAAATTCTATACCAACTAGTTTTTCTACCAACAGAACCTTTTCATTATTCTTGAGAAGACTAGAAGCATAATTAATACAATCCTTATACGTTGATAAATGCTCAGGCATTACCTTGACACCTTTACCCCCTGTAAGTCCTTGAGGTTTTACTACTACATCAAGACCTCTTGATTCAAATTCAGATATAGCATCTTCTAACTCTTCGACTTTACAAATAATCTTGTAAAAAGGTGTAAATTCAGGACATATCTCTTGCATCATTTGAATTGAATAAATTTTATCCCATTCAATACGTGTAGCTTCTTTTGTTCCGCCAATAGCTTTGAAATTATTTTCTAATAAAATATCAATAACACCATTTGCTAGTGGTTGGTCAGCACTTACAAAAGTATAATCTATATTGTGTTCTTTTACAAACTTTAACACTATATGTGGATCATTAACATCACCTACCAAATACGTCCCGCCTGATTTTTTGACACAGTTTATGATGAGTGGGTTTTTGTGAGAAATAATTGCATACAATTGTGTGTCTTCTGAGAGCCGTAGGGCAAAAGCACTTTCACGTCCTCCACTTCCAATGACGAGAAATTTCTTTCTGTTCATATCTTAATTATTTTCTCTTTTTTCCATTTTTCCAATTGGTTCTATTAGTGCATTCCACATTATTACAAACTTTAGGATTTTCATTTTTACTATACCAAATTGATTCACAAATTGCACATTTATGCTTCCAATAATTCCCTTCTACTTTTGTACTCAACATAATTTTTTAGAAATTATGCTTTATAAACTTTATATGTTTATACTTAAAATGTTTATATAAACATTATATGTTTAATAATTATGCAAACAAAAGAATCAAGATTTGAGGAAATTTATGAAGATACACAAGCTTTGATTGTTCGAATGAATTTCTATTACAATATAGATTGAAACTTCTGATGGTACTAAACAATCTGAGTATTATCCAACTTCAAATGAATTTCTATTACAATAAAGATTAAAACCGTGTTAGCGGTAAATGTAATAGAGTAATTACATCTTCGAATGAATTTCTATTACAATAAAGATTGAAACCCACTTTGGTGGAGTAAAAAAAACAAAAACCAAATGTTCTTGACTGATTATATTGATGGCTATTAGACATTTAAATAATGAATTTTATAGTTATTAAGCACTTAGATGTATTTTGCCATCTCAGAGAACATGTTCAATTCCCTTATTCTCCATGTCTCAAAGCATGTGAGAAAGACTGAGATCATCCTCATGCCCTGATCACTCTTCATCTGCCCGCGAACATTTCTCTGCATCACGCACTTTCGAATGGAATTCTCTGCATCATTGTTAGTTGACGGGACATCACCATCCATGACAAACGTAAACATGCTGTTCCTTGCAGTCTTTAGCTTCTTGCCAAACTGAACCATCTCCGTATCGCCTTTCAAATATCGTGCAATGATACGGTCCAGCTGTTTTAGTAAATCATCCCTGTACATTTCCCGCCGTTTTGTATGACGATTACCTACACTCCAAACCCTGGCATGACCTAGCATCTCTGAGAGTTTCTCATATAGAATCCTGGCCTTTTTGTCCTTTGATTTTATTGCCAGATATTTGGCATCGCGCTGCAGGTGTGCGGTGCATCTCTGCTTTGTGTTATCACAAAATACTGTCCTGTACGGAGCATATCCGTCAGACACTAGGGTTCCTTTGAATTTCTTCCAGTACTTTTTTAGAACATTGGCACCTCTGCTGTACTCCAAGGCATACTGTGCACTAGTCTTGCTTCTTGCAACCCACATCCATCCAGTATTTCCATCAATTGAAAATCCTGTCTCATCGATTCCGAGAATCTTTTCAGTCACGATTTCGCTGTGGATTGTATTGTAAAATGACTCTAACATCACACTACCGTTGCGAAGAATGGATTGTACGGTTGTATTGCTGATTTCTAATCCATATCTTTCATAGAGTGTGGTTCTGATGGTATCGTATGGCATTCTCTTTGAGAACAGTGAGACGACCTCACGTATCACTGAACCATCAAAACATCCATGTGATGGAAGGTTTCCCGTGGTTTGAAAATTATCAGAACAGTCCATGCAGATGTATTGATTCAAAACATGCTCAGTTATACCGTAGGGTGTTGGTGGGGGAATCTCAACCATTATCCTTTTGCAGGTTTTGGTTTGATGAATATTTTCACTACCGCATTTAGGACATGCATCTGATCTGTGGTGTTTGGTGCTAGTTGGTCTGAATTTCTGTGTCTTGCCAACGTGTCCTGCTATTCCACCACGTCTTGATTTGCCTGGCTGTCTGTGTTGTCTTTTTTGCTTTCTCCATTCAAGGGAATTCTTTGATGGCGGAGAGTGAGCATTCTCATAATATGACAGCTTTTTTTGCAGTTCCTTGTTTGATTCTATGAGATTCTCTATGACTAGTTTTTGTTGTTTTGACTCTTTTTGTAGTTCCTTGTTTGATTCTATGAGATTCCCTGTGATTAGTTTTTGTTGTTTTATCTCTGCTTGTAGTTGTATGATGATTTTCTCATGACCACAACCTGACATGTTTTGTATGATGATTTAGTTGATCTTAGATCTTTTTGTGTAATAGTGTTGATTTGTGCGTGAAGGTTGATACATACTGAATTTTAGTGCTAGACAATGATAAAGTATTATTTTTTTATATTCCTAATACCACTGTTTTTAATCCCGGCATTTGCAGAGCCTGACTCGATTGCTGGTAGTGGCAGTACTGGCGGTGATGGCTTTCAATCCTATGATAGTTCAATTCAAACGCTCCATTATAGTGGATTGTGAATTCCCCTGTTTTGTCTTTCAATCCTATGATAGTTCAATTCAAACAACATTAAAGACATCAAAGATGGCGGTGCGTATCTTCTTTCAATCCTATGATAGTTCAATTCAAACCATCAAAGTCGATGATACTACTGGTGAGATTATAGACTTTCAATCCTATGATAGTTCAATTCAAACAGGAGTGGTTGGATGGTCTGGTAGGATAGGGGATGGCTTTCAATCCTATGATAGTTCAATTCAAACTAGTGATTCCAAAGTGGACAGTCTGGCTCTTTGGGTACTTTCAATCCTATGATAGTTCAATTCAAATTTTTAGTAGCCTCTAATCAAAGACCAAATGGACTTCACTTTCAATCCTATGATAGTTCAATTCAAACGAAGAAGTGGCTTTTCATATGCAAATGTGTCACGCCTTTCAATCCTATGATAGTTCAATTCAAACTGTTTTTGGTGTCGCCGGATTGTGTGGAATTTACGGCTTTCAATCCTATGATAGTTCAATTCAAACCTGTGCTTTGGCAATACTTCCAGGTCTGATATTTTCTTTCAATCCTATGATAGTTCAATTCAAACGATGCTCACTCTGCACATTACATCAAGTGGATAGAGTACTTTCAATCCTATGATAGTTCAATTCAAACTAAACACTGGTGATCAAATCAAGATAGAAGGTGTGCCCTTTCAATCCTATGATAGTTCAATTCAAACTCGTGCAATGCCGCCACCAGGCCCGCCGGCAATTCGCTTTCAATCCTATGATAGTTCAATTCAAACTAGAATCAAATTGGCAACTGGTGCAACCGCTGGAACCTTTCAATCCTATGATAGTTCAATTCAAACCTTCCTGTTCAAGTCTTTCTGTGATGGTCTCATCAGTCTTTCAATCCTATGATAGTTCAATTCAAACTTTTGGTAATCTATCACCGTATGGATATTTTCTTTTCCCTTTCAATCCTATGATAGTTCAATTCAAACGCTTTATTGTTTTTTCCATTATGATCATCATACATTCTTTCAATCCTATGATAGTTCAATTCAAACTTCTCTATTTCGTCCCGGGTGTATTTGCTGAGGATACTTTCAATCCTATGATAGTTCAATTCAAACTTCGAGATAATCGCCTTGCAAGTGCTGCAATCTTTCTTCTTTCAATCCTATGATAGTTCAATTCAAACTTAGATCTTGATCGATTCTAAAAGTTAAAGCCTGTTCCTTTCAATCCTATGATAGTTCAATTCAAACACTCAAGGAAGTACAAGATAGATTTTCTGTAGCTGCCTTTCAATCCTATGATAGTTCAATTCAAACGGTCAAGATGCTTGGCTGTTGATCCCAGCAGATAGACTTTCAATCCTATGATAGTTCAATTCAAACGCTGTTCTGTAAATTTAATATCAAATACAATAGTCTCTTTCAATCCTATGATAGTTCAATTCAAACTTGTGGTTGGGTTGTCCTCGGTTGAAGGATCAGTGCTCTTTCAATCCTATGATAGTTCAATTCAAACGATTAATCACTATTGGCACGATTCCTTAACTTCTTCTTTCAATCCTATGATAGTTCAATTCAAACACAGATTTAATAAATTCTCTAACAAGAGGTCCTTAGACTTTCAATCCTATGATAGTTCAATTCAAACTCATCAAACAGATGGAGGGTATCATCAGACATGAACTCTTTCAATCCTATGATAGTTCAATTCAAACATCTAGAAATGCTTCAATTAGAAAACAGGTGATTACACACTTTCAATCCTATGATAGTTCAATTCAAACCTGTAACATAGATAGCTTCTATTGTCTTACCTTGTATCTTTCAATCCTATGATAGTTCAATTCAAACCAATCCGATAAAGGAAGAACGAGTTGGAAGTAGAAACTTTCAATCCTATGATAGTTCAATTCAAACCAAGGAATCCCACAGCCACCACTAGCAAATGAAGGCTTTCAATCCTATGATAGTTCAATTCAAACTTGGCAATATTTTCAAGTTGTATCAAATTTCTGACCAGCTTTCAATCCTATGATAGTTCAATTCAAACTGGTGAAAGATGGTTTTATTCAGGTTCTTCTATAGCCTTTCAATCCTATGATAGTTCAATTCAAACGATGGTTCTTTGGATTTTTTTGAGGGTCTTATGATGTCTTTCAATCCTATGATAGTTCAATTCAAACCAATTGCAATTATGCTGGGAATCGGTGTTACGATCCTCTTTCAATCCTATGATAGTTCAATTCAAACAGACAGGGGACGTATCTTTATTATCGGACATCTTAGCTTTCAATCCTATGATAGTTCAATTCAAACTTGTGGTTGGTGAAGTGAATACCTCGTCTTCCCTGTGCTTTCAATCCTATGATAGTTCAATTCAAACCTGCACTCAAGCGAATGTCCTCCTATCAGGTTGCATCTTTCAATCCTATGATAGTTCAATTCAAACGTAATTTTGCTACTGTTTCCTTGATGTTCAAAAGACTTTCAATCCTATGATAGTTCAATTCAAACTCACCAATCAACGGTAACGCTTTACTTGGGGTTGCCTTTCAATCCTATGATAGTTCAATTCAAACCTGACATTGACGACTGACGGATCTCTTCCATACATCTTTCAATCCTATGATAGTTCAATTCAAACCGTCTAGAGGATAGCAGGTCGGGTAGTGCATCCAGTCCTTTCAATCCTATGATAGTTCAATTCAAACTACTAATCTGACCTTGTCCCCCTTGCCCGATAATCATCTTTCAATCCTATGATAGTTCAATTCAAACCAGACAAACAAGCATTGATCTCAGGATTCCAAACTCCTTTCAATCCTATGATAGTTCAATTCAAACGGCTATGCCAAATCGTGGAAGAAAGAAAAGATACGCTTTCAATCCTATGATAGTTCAATTCAAACATGTAGAATAACACCAAACTACATGGAATTAGTTGATCTCTCTTTCAATCCTATGATAGTTCAATTCAAACGCAACGTCACTGCCTGATACTGGCACAAAGGGATTGACTTTCAATCCTATGATAGTTCAATTCAAACCAACTTGTTGGAGCCATCGATGCCTCCTATTCCAACTTTCAATCCTATGATAGTTCAATTCAAACACAAACACAGTTCGGATGCGTGTCCGTGATTGGCTGCTTTCAATCCTATGATAGTTCAATTCAAACATTTTTGAAGATATGATGTGTGTTTGTCGGAATTTTCTTTCAATCCTATGATAGTTCAATTCAAACGCTGAATCTATTTGTGTTTCGCTTGCCTGTAGATCACTTTCAATCCTATGATAGTTCAATTCAAACCTTGTAGCAGCATGTTATCGTGCATTTGCTTATCTCTTTCAATCCTATGATAGTTCAATTCAAACCAATTTTTGAAATTGATAGTGATGAACCCTCGAACCTTTCAATCCTATGATAGTTCAATTCAAACGAGGCCTCCTTCATCAGGCGGAGCGGGGACTTGAGACTTTCAATCCTATGATAGTTCAATTCAAACTTACACTTGTTATAATTGTGGGATCATGCATGTTAGCTTTCAATCCTATGATAGTTCAATTCAAACTAGTTTGTATCTATTCCCACAGCCGCCTTCATCTTCTTTCAATCCTATGATAGTTCAATTCAAACCTCTACGCAGTCGAGAACAAGAATCGTGCAGGCGATACTTTCAATCCTATGATAGTTCAATTCAAACCAGAAGACAACTAAACAAATACCAACTCGCAGAACTCTTTCAATCCTATGATAGTTCAATTCAAACTGACGACAAGGTGGATGATGCGTGCAGACCATTTCACTTTCAATCCTATGATAGTTCAATTCAAACGCAAGGCCCACCAGGAGAAGATGGTGCAGGAGGTAGCTTTCAATCCTATGATAGTTCAATTCAAACAGGAGAAAGATATCTTACAGTCATATAGCGTATAATCTTTCAATCCTATGATAGTTCAATTCAAACCCGCCAAATTCATACCTAAATCCCAATGCTAAATATTTGTTTCTTCATCTATCTCTGATCGTGTCCTTTCCTTATAAGATCAGCAAAAAACATTACTGTATCCAAATATTGTAAAATAGTTTAAGATAAAAACTGTTCTGTTGGAGTGAATATGTTGAATGACACAGAACTAACTGGAACACAGATAAATTATTACTTTGTATGTAAAAGAAAGCTATGGCTACACTCTCATAATATTTCTTTTGAGTCAAGCTCAGAACTTGTAAAACTTGGAACTCTCATACACAAGAATTCGTACAAGAGAAAGAAAAAAGAGATACGTATAGGCAGTATATCCATTGACTATGTCAATAAAGGAGAAATACATGAGGTAAAAAAATCAGATAAAATACATGATGCACATACGTATCAAATATTATACTATATCTACTATCTAAAAAAACTTGGCATTAACACAACTGGAATACTTGAGTATCCCAAACTCAAAAAAACAGTAAAGATAAACCTTACAAAACAAAAGCAGGATTTTCTAGATAAAACAATATATGATGCATTAAAGATAATCTCTGCAAAAAAGCCACCTATTGCAGAATACAAGCCAATATGCGATAAATGTGCATATGTTGAATACTGTTGGTCATGAAAGATTACTATATATTTAGGTGATTGGGTACCTACTGCCCCTAGATTATTATGGAATATTTCACAAAAATAATGGATGGATTTTGTATCATTTGCAAAAACAATCTCTGATGAATCATTGTTAATACAATTCCTAGAATCAAGATGGGGTGAAAATCTTTCCTGCATTTTTTGTAAAAACAAGACCCTCTACACCATGAAAGGCAGAGACAGAATGAGATGCACAAAATGCCGAAAAGACTTCAAACCGTTTTCCAGCTCCAAATTCTCATTGGTTAGAATTTCATATTCCAAATGGCTCTCACTGATCAAGCTCTTTGAGCTATCCGTATCTGCCAAGACTGCATCAGAGCAGATGCATCTGAGTTACAAAACAGTTCTGAAAGCATTTGATGCAATCAGATATTCCATACTTGAGGAATTGGCAAATACCGACAAGGTTCTAAAGGGCCAAATTGAGGCTGACGAGGCGTACTTTGGAGGAAAAAGGAAGGGAAATCGCGGACGTGGTGCCAAAAACAAGACCATTGTGTTTGGCATCTTGGAGAGAAAAGGGAGGGTTCACGTTGAGATTGTAAATAACGTTAAAGCTAAAACCCTTCTGAAAAGTACAATTAGAAAAGTGAAAAAAGGTAGTATCGTGTACACTGACAAGTGGAAGGGATATGACTCGCTTGTGTTTCATGGATACAAACATCTCTCAGTAGATCACAACAAGATGTTTGGCAAAGGGGATGTTTACATTAATGGAATTGAAGGCTTTTGGAGCTTTACCAAAGAGAACATGGCAAAGTATCACGGGGTGAGCTCAGGCAAATTTTTACTGTACCTCAAGGAGATGGAATGGAGATACAATAACAGGAATAGTGATTTGTTTGATTTATTGCTGAGAAATATGTTGGGGGCAGTAGATCCCTAATCGCCTATATTTAATAGTGGTAGGATTTCACGATCACAAAATACCATTCAAATCCTATCAAAAGATGATACAAAAAAATCAATTCCTGTAATGGATGTCAGGGCTCTCCATATCTTTGGTCAATGTGACTTTAATTCTGCATTAATATCATTTCTAAATACAAAGGGAATTGCAATACACTTTTACAATTATTATGGAAATTATGCTGGAAGTTATTATCCTCGTGAGAAGCTTCTCTCCGGACTTGTTATAGTAAAGCAAGTGCAGCATTATCTAGAGCAGTACAAAAGATTATACATTGCATCTGAATTCATCAAAACTGCAACACATAACATGCTTGCAAATCTGCGTTATTACAAATCAAAGAAAAAAGATGTAACAGAGTATATTGATAGAATTCAAAGCCTGCAGCAGCAAATACCAAAATGCAAAACAGTTGATGAGTTAATGGGAATTGAGGGAAATTGCCGGAACGTCTACTATGATTCATTTGATAACTTTCTAAGAGATGGGTTTGAGCTGGAAAAAAGGACAAGGATGCCACCACATAATATGCTAAATTCACTAATCTCATTTGGTAATAGTATAATGTACAACGATGTCTTAACTGAGATTTATCAGTCACAGCTAAACTCTACTGTAAGCTATCTACACGAACCAGGATATCGACGCCATTCATTGTCCTTGGATATTGCCGAAGTATTCAAGCCTGTAGTTGTAGATAAGACCATCTTTAAGATGATAAATGGCAAGATGATAAGTGAGAAAGATTTTGATGACTCTTTGAATGGTTGCTATTTGGTAGAATCTGGAAGAAAAGCCTTTGTATCAGAGTACAATGAAAAGATGGAAAGTACAATCTATATATCTGCATTAAAGCGAAATGTAAGTTATAGACGACTGATAAGACTAGAGTGCCATAAAATAGTAAAGCATATTGTAGAAGATATACGATATACAGGATTTAGGCAAAAATAATGTATGCCATACTAGTATATGATATTGCCGTAGAACGCATTGATGCAGTACGAATCACAACAAAGCAATATCTAAACTGGATTCAAAATTCAGTTTTTGAAGGGGAGATAACAGTGTCTGGTCTTGCAGAACTAAAATCCAAAATATCTAGTCTAATTGATGTGTCTGAGGATTCAGTATTGGTATTTACTGTGAATAATCCAAAGTGGATAGAAAAAACAGTTATTGGTATTGATAAGAATGATATAAGGTATGAATCAAGCACTTAGATGTATTTTGCCATCTCAGAAAACATGTTCAATTCCCTTATTCTCCATGTCTCAAAGCATGTGAGAAAGACTGAGATCATCCTCATGCCCTGATCACTCTTCATCTGCCCGCGAACATTCCTCTGCATCACGCACTTTCGAATGGAATTCTCTGCATCATTGTTAGTTGACGGGACATCGCCATCCATGACAAACGTAAACATGCTGTTCCTTGCAGTCTTTAGCTTCTTGCCAAACTGAACCATCTCCGTATCACCTTTCAAATATCGTGCAATGATACGGTCCAGCTGTTTTAGTAAATCATTCCTGTACGTTTCCCGCCGTTTTGTATGACGATTACCTACACTCCAAACCCTGGCATGACCTAGCATCCCTGAGAGTTTCTCATATAGAATCCTGGCCTTTTTGTCCTGTGATTTTATTGCCAGATATTTGGCATCGCGCTGCAGGTGTGCGGTGCATCTCTGCTTTGTGTTATCACAAAATACTGTCCTGTACGGAGCATATCCGTCAGACACTAGGGTTCCTTTGAATTTCTTCCAGTACTTTTTTAGAACATTGGCACCTCTGCTGTACTCCAAGGCATACTGTGCACTAGTCTTGCTTCTTGCAACCCACATCCATCCAGTATTTCCATCAATTGAAAATCCTGTCTCATCGATTCCGAGAATATTTTCAGTCACGATTTCGCTGTGGATTGTATTGTAAAATGACTCTAACATCACACTACCGTTGCGAAGAATGGATTGTACGGTTGTATTGCTGATTTCTAATCCATATCTTTCATAGAGTGTGGTTCTGATAGCATCGTATGTCAATCTCTTTGAGAACAGTGAGACGACCTCACGTATCACTGAACCATCAAAACATCCATGTAGTGGAAGGTTTCCCGTGGTTTGAAAATTATCAGAACAGTCCATGCAGATGTATTGATTCAAAACATGCTCAGTTATACCGTAGGGTGTTGGTGGAGGAATCTCAACCATTATCCTTTTGCAGGTTTTGGTTTGATGAATATTTTCACTACCGCATTTGGGACATGCATCTGATCTGTGGTGTTTGGTGCTAGTTGGTCTGAATTTCTGTGTCTTGCCAACGTGTCCTGCTATTCCACCACGTCTTGATTTGCCTGGCTGTCTGTGTTGTCTTTTTTGCTTTCTCCATTCAAGGGAATTCTTTGATGGCGGAGAGTGCGCATTCTCATAATATGACAGCTTTTTTTGCAGTTCCTTGTTTGATTCTATGAGATTTTCTATGATTAGTTTTAGTTGTTTTATCTCTGCTTGCAGCTGTATGATGATTTTCTCATGACCACAACCTGACATGTTTTGTATGATGATTTAGTTGATCTTAGATCTTTTTGTGTAATAGTGTTGATTTGTGCGTGAAGGTTGATACATACGATATAAGTAATATATTATAAATTCTAATTTATTTTTGTTTAATATGATCTAATTTAATTATGATACTATTTCATGTGGTATAATTGACTAGATTTTTTGTCCAATATAAAATACAAGGAGAAACGAAATTTCCACTAGATTATCGTTCTGCGTTTATGGCTCTAATCAAGACATCACTTGATGCAAACATTGGACATACAATTGGTATGTTTCAAAAAACACCACTTTGTCTTGCCATCAGATTTGATAAAAAACCTGAAATCTCAGATAATATCATAAAAATAGGAAATACATTAAAGGTTTACATTTCATCTCCAGATCACATACTTGCAACAAATATCTATAATGGATTGTTGAATATTAAGAATTTCACAATATTTGAATCTGCAATAGAAAAACCAAAGTTTGTGTACTTGAATGAGTATAGATTTTACCAGAGACAAGTCAAGATGTTTTACACTCTTTCACCAATAGTGATACGCAATTATAAGGACAAAACAAAATATGTTACACCTACAGATCCAGAATTCATGGATTCATTAAAGAAAGCACTAACAGAACAGTGGGTGATGTATAGAGGTGATGATATTGGTGGGTTTACATTAAACATCATAAAATACAAAAAAGTTGTAATGACGCATTATGGTGGACTGGTACTAGGTTTTACTGGACTCTTTACTCTGGAAGCTGATTCCAAGGTTCTGGAGTTTTTCTACAAGGCAGGAATTGGATACAGGCGAAGCAATGGCTTTGGATTTATCGAGGTGGACAGATAATGAAGATGTATGGTGGTGACTGGCTTACAAATGCTGCATTAATAGGTTATATTAGAATTCAAAAAAATGGAGGGATCAAACCAAAAATTACAGATGGATATATTGAGATAACAAAAAAAGATTTAGAGTCATTTGCTGACAGATATTTTAATACCGTTTTAGAGCAATACATGCAAAACTCTTTTGTGCTTAACAAAAATAATAGAACAAAGATAATTAAAGAATTAGATGATGAAGAATCAAAAAAGATATTCAACAAGAATCTAGATAATTTTTCTAAAAAATATCAAAAACTAATAAAACTTGATTATTCATCCTTTAAAAAATCATCAGACGCACAGGTTCGGCTCTTAAAAGAATATCAAAAAGAATTCAAAAAATTCCTTGGTGATGTGGAAAAAGAATTCAAGATAAACAAAGCAATCATTACAACAATATTAAAGAAAAATAATGAAAATATTGAAAAAAAGATTGTCACCATAAATGATAAATGCTATAAATTTATTCCAGATTCTCTTAAAAGGTTCTACTTTAATAAAAAGATTATTGGAAATCATAACATTTCAAAAAAATCATCAAGATTTGATGAATTTGAGAAATACTTTGTAATTCCTGCACTATCGCTACTTGAATGTAACCAGAATGATGGACATGTTACCTGTAAGTTATGTAAGCAAAACAAGATAACATTAACCTCTTTTAATGACATACTCATCTCAGAAGGAATGTTCTCATCTACAATAGTTTCAAATGGTAAATTTAAAAACTTTTTTTACAACGGTCAATCTGATTTATTCATATGTAAAGTATGTGAGCTCTTACTGTTATGTACGTGGGCAGGCTTTAATCTTATTCCATTTAATGCAAGAGATGATGTAAACAAGGCAGATCAAATCTTTGTAAATACATCAGATCTATTCACTACACTAGAGCAAAATGATGTGGTAAAACAACATAATATAAAAAATGATTATTCATTTAAGGAAACCATCTATAGATCAGTATTCGAAAACATATTACTACAACAACAGAAATTAAAAAGCAAATGGACTATAGATAATTGTTTTTTTGTGGAATTAAAAACCGTATCAAAAAAGGATAGTGGCAAACCTGATTTTAGATACTTTCATGTTGGTAAAAATATTGCAGAGTTGTTTACCACTCCAAGTATAATATCTGCATTTAAGACTCTTAACAAATCAACTCTAATAATTAACAAAAAAACAAAAATCAGTTTATCTAATATGGTAATAGATAAAATGTTATCATCTCAACCGTTAATTGATATATTTTATATTATGTGCAAACAACATATTAACACACACCAAAATCTAACAAAACAACTTTTTAATATATGTTTGATCTCAGCAATAAGAAGTGTTATTAATAAAAAATTTGGGAGATATTCAATGAGCCAAGATACTGAACTTGATTCAAAAAAGGTTTATGGTATTTTAAAGGGATTACAAAAAGATGGTTATACTCTTGCTACAAAACTGGATAATAACAAAGGAAATTCCAACAAATCAAAATCGTTTTCATATGTATTGCTTGAGGCAATAAGAAATAATAATATGAACAAATTCTTTGATGTTCTGACAAAACTTTACATAACTAACAACATGCCCATACCAGATACAATGATCTCAATATTAAATAGAAAAGATATCATCACAACATCAGAAAAGTCATATGCATTTATGTCTGGTTTTTGCTCAAATGTAAAGGAGACTACTGATGAATAAACCAAAGGGCTTAACATTAACAATTCTCTTTGAGGGACAATCCCTTAATTATGATGAAGGTTATGGTAATCTATCTATACTTAAAAAAATACACCGTGGAGATGGCAAGACATATACATATTCATCAAGACAGTCAATTCGTTATTCTATATTTACACAAGGTAAAACAGAATTTGGTTGGACTCCATCAGATGTTATTAACTCTGGTAAGGGTGATTCTACTGTAGTGCAATTAACTTCTGCTGTATCTGATAGTGAAGAATCTGATCTGTTTGGTTTTATGAGGACAGATGTAGAGTTACCTAATACTAAACTATTATGTACTAGAACTAGAGTTGCACCTGTAAAAATAACACCTGCAATATCTTTAGAACCATATGATTCAGATATTGAATTTCTCACAAACAAATATCAAGCCGACAAAAAACAACTACAACCGAACATTGCAAATATTGAAACCCACAAATCATTGTATCGGTATACGATATGTGTTGATTTACACAGAATAGGTTCTGAGTATGATGATATCTCAAACAAAATTATGCCCCAGAAAAATTATGAAAAGAATAAAGAAAAATTTGATGCTTATATCGGAAAGATAAGAGAAAATGATATTGGAAACAATGCAAAGTCTGATCGTGTCTGTCAACTATTAGATGTAATATCTACTCTTTATAGGGATATTAGAGGAAGACGTGAGGATTTGAAACCACTGTTTGTGATAGGTGGTGTTTATGATACACTAAATCCATTTTTTGTTAATACTGTATTTGTAAAATGGCAATCTGATAAACCCATCATAAATGTAGATTCTTTAAAGCAACAAATTACTGCAAATAATTCAAAGATTGCAAAAGATACGTTTGTTGGTATCCGTAATGGAATGTTTGCAAATGATAATGCTGATCTTGTAGATATGTTTGGTGAGTCTTTAGCAGATAATGTTGGTTCTCCTGAATCCGTATTTGCACATCTCAAAGATAAAGTATTACAATATTACAGTTAATAATGCAAGCATTAAAACTATGTTTATATCAAACTCAGGCAGTATATCGCAATCCTGTAAGCAGTGAAGTAATAGAGACATATCCACTTCCTCCTCCATCAACTATTTTGGGTCTGATTTCAACTTTGATAAAAAAACCTCTTGATGTTGGTGATATTAATATAAGCATTGCAGGCAGCTTTGATACGCTGGTACGTGATTATCAGTGGTACAAAAAATATTCAACAACAAAACCATATCCTATTTTGGTGCATATATTACAAGATGTAAAGCTGACAATACATATCATGACATATGACAATATAGAACTACTAACTAGAATTAAAGATGCATTTGAGCAACCCCCTAGTTTTTTATATTTAGGAAGAGCAGAGGACTTAATCAAGGTAGAATCAATAGATCTAGTCAATATAACATTAAAAAAACCATCAGAATTTACATCATTTGTAATTGATGAATCAACATACATTGCAGAACATGATCTAAAAAATATACGTGACAAAGGCATTCCATATTGGCTTGCAACTTTCATACATCCTAATATCGTTACTGTTGGAAATGGTAAAAAACAGGAATCAAAATTATTACGTAACTTTGATTGGATTTTGTATAATTATTTTGAAAAAAATACATCCGTGGAAACTATTGGTGACAGTCAATTATATAATGATGGAGAGCGATATCTTTGGTGGTCTTTGCCAAATCAAACCCAATAAAAGAACCACAAACATTGTGGACACACACAAATCATGTGATCCAAAATGCAAAAAAATTAGAAAAAGAGTATCCAAGACTGGAGTTTTTAGGTGATACTGAACAATATTTTTGGGATGCTCTGAAGCTTGCATGTATGGCTCATGACATGGGAAAGATTAGTACTCCATTTCAGTATAAAATATGTAAGTCAATAAACAAACAACGTGAGAAACACAATATGGAATTATTGTCCGAAGACATGGATTTACTAAAAGCAAAAACACAAAAAATCATAGAGATACCTCATAATATTTTATCACCTGCATTTGTGTTAAAAGAGATAAAAAGATTTCCAGAAAATATACAGGCTTGCATATGCCAAGCAATTGCATATCATCATAACCGTGGAAAAACCTTTGTAAATAATACGTCATGGCACTATGTTATACAGGCAATAAATGCTGACCTCAGACCTGTTGCTGAACAAATAGATGGTATTAAAAATTATTTTTCAGATGAACTTATAGTTGGAGATAAATACAAACATCAATTACTCTATCGTATCTCTAATAATGACATGTTTTATATTATGTTAAAGGGATTTTTACACAGAGCAGACTATTGTGCATCAGCTGATGTACCGATATTAAAGCATGCACCAAACTATACAAAAGAGAAAATAAAAAAACACATACAACAATTCCCAAATCCATGGCAGCTTGATACGTTAAGAAATAATCTTGATGAGAACATTATCATGCTTGCAGGAACCGGTATGGGAAAGACTGAATTTGCACTGTATTGGTCTGCTGGTAAAAAGACATTTTACACACTACCAATTAGAACTTCAGTAAATGCAATATATGAGAGAGTAAAAAACTCCTTTAAGTTAAATGCAGATGAGGTGGGTCTGTTACATAGCAATGCATCAGAATATCTAAAAAGCCAAGAAGATAATTCTGAGAACGATAGTATGTCTCAAATATTATCCATTACAGATATTACGCGACAGTTATCAATGCATGTTTCTGTATCTACTGCTGATCAGATATTCTCCTCAGTATTTCATTATCCTGGTTATGAGCGAATCCATTCAACTATGGCATACTCTAGAATAATAATAGATGAGCTTCAAGCATACGATCCTGGAATCATCGCTGCTATACTGCATGGATTAGTTGATTTCTCAAGACTTGGTGCCAAGTTTTGCATAATTACTGCGACCCTACCTGAATTTTGTATAAAATATCTTGATGAGAAAATTGGAAATATAACAAAACCAGATAAACAGTACAAAACACATGCCAGACATCAAATAAAGTTAATTGATGATAAGATTGACAGCACTCAAGCAGTTGAAATAATTAAGTATCATGCCAAAGATCCAAATAAAAAAATATTGATAATTATTAATACTGTAAAGACTGCAATACAGATGAAAAAATTACTGGATAAAGAAGATATTAATGTAAATCTTTTGCATTCTAGATTTACTTTTGAGGATCGAATAAAAAAAGAATCTGATAAAGAGACAGGAATACTATATGCAACAAGAGGTGTATGGATTACTACACAAATTGTAGAAGCATCCGTGGACATAGACTTTGATGTCTTAATTACTGAGATATCTACAATGGATTCACAAATACAGAGATGGGGGAGAATTTGGAGAAACCGATGTGACAAGTCATACACAATAGATATGCCAAATATCTACATTCTAAGTCAGCCTTCAGATGATGGATATATATACGATAAAGATATAGTGAAAAAGACCTATGATATTTTATCTTCCAGAGAAGGTAAGAAATTATCAGACAAGGAAGCCTATGATATGTTCAACGAAATATTCTCTGGCGATGCATTGGAGAGTACAAACTATCTTGAATCATTTGAAAAATCAATTAGGATGCTTGAAGAATTAAACTTTGTTGCAGAAAACAAGAGAGATGCTCAAAAACTATTCAGAGATGTGCCCAACATATCAGTTATACCAAAATCCGTATATGAGAACAACAAAACAGAAATTAATCAAAGTATTATGAATCTTCACGGTGGTACTAGGGAAGAAAGAAAAATGGCATTAATGAAAATAAAAAACAAGATTGTATCTATTTCATATCGTGGGAATAATTTACAACTGGAGACAATTGATCAACAATACAGAATAATGATATCTGATCTTAAATATTCATTTGATTATGGTGTCGAATTATCTTGATTATCAAATACTGATGAAAACTAGGGATTTTTTATAAAATTATAAAATATTTATAGAAATAAAGAATTATCTTTGAAAAAATTCATTTTTTGAAATTCCAGCTTGATCCAAAATTGATTTTAAAGTTCTTGGTAACTCAAGACATCGTCCGGAATATCCGCCTTCTGATGCCTTTTGAAGTATTATTGTAAACTTTTGTGTAACCATTGTTATCTATTTGAGACATGGGCATAATCGATTCTCATTTTTAATCGATTTCTCAAATTATTCAAATAGAAAAAGCCAAGGATCTCATCATGTTTTGTTCATTGGAATGATTACAAAACAAATAAAAATACCTAGCAAGATTCTATGTGAGTCATTTCTTATTGGTGTTTTGTATCTGGCTGGAACACTATATCTGTATGAGAATGCAATGAGACGGGGACTACCATATGTCCATTCGACTGTTCTAATGGTGTAATTATTCATCGTAAAGTCATGGATGAGAATTCCAAGTAACAACACACTGCATTATTTTCTCTCAATCAAATGTACCAATGACAAATTACTCAAGGTTTGCAGATTAAATCCCTGACAGAAGGACAATTGACAGAAGATTTCAATGCTTGCCAATCAATGAAATTATTAGCACTGTAGGAGGTTTGTTTGTCTCAGAAGGATTAGTTAATGGTGAATCAGCATCAGTTGATAGTTCAATGCTAAAAGCTTCAGGTCCAGTATGGCACAAATCAGACATCAAAAAGAATCACTTACCAATTGCAGGAATTGACACAAATGCCAAGTGGGGATTCTCCAAATCAAAGGGTTGGGCGTATGGATACAAACTACACATGAGTTGCAGTACAGGAAGGCTAGTTCCATTATCTGCATGTGTAACTGCTGCAAATGTTCATGATAGCAAGCCATATGAAAAATTGATAGAGTCACTTTCTGGATTGATGAATAACATATGGTGTGATCCGGCATATGATGATTCCAAACTATACGAGTCAACTAAGAATAATGCCATGAGATTAATCTGTCCAGTCAAAAAATACCATTCTATGCCCACCAGACCGAATAAAGTTGACAGAGTTTTACAATTCAGCAGTTGGTCAGAAATTATATTCTCAGAGAAAAATATCAATTGAAGCACTCTTTGAGATAATCAAGGATACGTTTAGCATTAGAACAGTTCCAATGAAAGGATTTGAGAACGTACAATCATTCGTGCTGATTTGTATGTTGGTGTATCAGTTGGCAGTGTATTATAATTGTGTAATTGGAAGTGAGAATCCAAGGATTGTGAAAAGAATGCTTTGTTGTTAGAGAAAAGTTTTGGTTTTATTTTTGTAAATCATTATGCCCAAGTCTCATATAGTTATAGGGTTCTGTCGGGTTATAGGGAGCTGTCATATTGAATTTTCCTTGTAGGGAGAGGCATTTTGAATTAGTGTAATCCATTTGTTTCTTCCATCAACTTGTATCAAAGCTTGTTCTGTTGGTGTTTCTCCTTTCAATGCAGGATGTTTCAGTTGATTGATATGTAAATGTTAAATTGTAACAAATTTTATAATTTTCAAATGAGGGTGATTTTATTAGTATTTGCGTATGAAGGTAGTAATGATGTTAATAGTTATAGAAGTGCACTTTCTTGGCATTTTAATGATAATTCCCTACTAAAAATTACATCAAATTATCTCACACTTGATGAATTAATTCCAATTTTTCATAGTATAATGAAATGAAGTTTTTAATTTTATTTACGCTTTTATTTTTAATTGGAATGACATACGTTAGTCAAGATGCGTTTGGAATAGCAGGTTGTGATGTTCCTCACTGTTATGCTTTAGATCAATCCATTAGAACATCCCCTATTGATGGTATAAAATATCAATTAGATTCTCCTGATCTTTACATGAAGAATAGCATGTGACTAAATTCGTAATTTTACTATGGATTATGAAAGTTTAGAATTAAAAGAATTACAACTTACATACAAATCAATAGTCAAGTTAATTAGCGATTTTATCATAAATTAAAGAATGCTTCCTAGGATTAGTTTTGCTTTTATACTAATAACCATAATTGTATTTTTAATATCCACTCAAAACAGCTATGCCCAGACCTATGAACAAAATACCATAACTGGAGATTTGACAAATGATCCTGTTGCACAAGATATTTTACAAAAAATAGAGAAAACAAAGAGATGGATTGAACAAATAGAAAAAAGAGCATCTGATCAAGCAAAGATAGAAGAAAAGAAAAAACAAGTATTGGCAATACTGGATACAAGGCTGCTGGAGCTAGAGCAAAAGTGGGAACAATTTACCTTTGAGTACAGACTAGAGGAAATGAGGAAAAAAACTAATCCTGATTATATTGAGAATAATTGGCAAAACAATACTGCCGGTATGAACACTTATCAAAAAATAATAGATTCAGGAGGAACTCCAGAAGAGGCAAGAGCTGCAGCTATTCAAATCATTACGAGAATGCATGGTATATTTTTGGATAATCTCAATTACACATATTCCAAAATTAAGGAAGGTCAAAAGGCTATGAAGTTAGTTCTGGATAGAGGAGGAACTGGAAAGGAAGCACAAACAGCATATGCAAAAGCTGCACAAATGAAGATTTCAGATCTGATGGCAATAAATGCACTAAACAATGTAAAACACAACATGGCATATTATAATCAACAAATTTTATTTGAAGCAGAAGGTCAATTTAACTACTTAAAGTCAGGAGAATTTCTACAAGAATACTATCAAGACTATAGAGTAAACCCTGCATACATCTCTGCAAATCCCAAAGACACATCATGGAAAATTATTGGACAAACTAATGCAGATACAGAATGCAGAGTTGAACAGGTTCTGGTGCACAGACATCACTCAAACGATTATGTATGTACCACTGAGGCCACTGCTGAGATGTGGGAAAAATATGATGTAGGAAATAGGATGCAAAATACTCTCAACCCATATAATTTGAACATAGAGCAATTACGTGAGGATCGAATTAATTTAAAAGTTGAGAATGCATACAAAAAACTAAAATCAATCCATACAAGTCATTTGTATAAAATTACAGATCTAGATAAAAAATACAAAGAAATGTATGCTGAAATAAAGTCTGATAAACAAAGAGAAGAACAATCAGCTACAAATGATAATCAACTTTTGGAAATTCGTGATAGATACCAGACACTTGTCAATGTGATGGCTCAAGACAAAGAACATTTTATAAAATTAATTCAAAAATCACAAACAAAATCATATCTGGAACTAATATACCTGTATGAAGATGACAAAGATGTCAAAATAATCTGGAATTCAGATGAAGCAGATTATAAAGTAATTAGAAAACAAACATAGTATGCAACAAAATCACCTACATAATTTTAGGTCTCCACATTACCCAATAGAAACGGGTACCATGGATTACACAGAACCATTTTATAAATAAATATAAAAAGAACTAAACCAATCAGTAAACATATTCTGGTTTTATATGATGCAAAACAAACAACTAATACTTTCAGATAGCATGACTAAAATCATGCGTGTTAAGAGATAATGCGGGTGCTGATGATGAGCGGAAAAGCCGTCTGATTTTTGATGAGGATTATGAGTAATGAAGCATCCTTTTTCAACAAATCTGAAAAGTTTGTTGAATTAAATATTTTTTAGATCATGAAGTTAGGTTCTCTTTTTTCAGGTGGAAAAGACAGCACTTTTGCTATCTATCTGGCACAAAAACAAGGACATGAAGTTACATGTCTTCTAAGCATTTTTACAAAGTCTGATGAAAGTCATTTACTACATTACCCCAATTTACAATGGACAAAATTACAATCCCAATCTATGAACATTCCTCAATTAACCATTAATTCCAAGTCTGATGAAACTGCTGATGAATTATCTGCACTAGAGAAATTATTACAAAATGCTAAAGATCAATTCCATATTGAAGGATTGGTTCATGGGGGAATCAAAAGCCAGTTTCAAAAAGAAAAATTTGAGTCTCTTTGCTCAAAATTAGACTTGGTTGCAGTTACACCATTATGGAATACCGAACCAGAACAATACATGAATGATTTACTAGATTCCAATTTTGTTTTTATTATGATAACTGTATCTTCTGATGGTTTAGATGACACTTGGTTGGGAAAGTTGATATCAAAATCTGATATTACTACTTTGAAGCATTTGTCTGATAAATTTGGATTCAATTTGAACTTTGAAGGAGGAGAAGCAGAAACATTTGTGGTTGACTGCCCTCTCTTTTCAAAATCGATCAAAATCAACCAAGCCAAAAAAATATGGGATGGATATAGAGGAAGGTTTGAAATAATGGATGCTGGATTGAATTACAATGCTTGATGGACTAAAGGATAGTTTGGGTGCTGCAATCAAGAAGATTGTAAAGTCTTCAGGCATAGATGAGGAACTAATCGAAGAACTCTATAAAGACGTTCAAATGGCATTACTGCAATCAGACGTTAATGTCCGATTAGTTCTTGAAATTACAGAACAACTAAAAGAGCGAGCAATAAATGAGACTCCTCCTCCTGGCCTTTCACGAAAAGATCATATTATAAAGATACTTTATGACGAGCTTTCAAAATTACTAGGAAATGAGTCTGATTTTGAGTTTAAATCTGGTAAACAAAACAAAATAATTTTACTTGGAATCCAAGGCAGTGGTAAAACTACCGTTACTGCAAAACTTGCCAAATTTCTAACTAGACAGGGATACACAGTTGGGGTTGTAGGTGCTGATACCTATAGGCCTGGGGCACTAGTTCAACTCAAAACGATGTGTGAAAAATCAAGTGTTGAAGTATATGGTGAAGAAAACAACAAAGATTCTCCTAACATTGTAAAAAATGGATTAAAACATTTTGCAGGACAACCATTAGATGTAGTTCTAATTGATACAGCAGGACGACACAAAGAAGAGAAAGACTTGCTTGATGAAATGTCTAGAATTAACAAAGTTGCAGAACCTGATTTAGCATTACTTGTAATTGATGGAACCATTGGAGAACAATGTTACAGTCAGGCAGAAGCATTTCACAAAGCTATCCCTGTTGGTGGTGTGGTCATTACAAAATTAGATAGCTCTGCAAAAGGTGGTGGTGCACTTGCAGCATCTGCAGCTACTGGTGCACAAATAATGTACATTGGTACTGGTGAACGAATTGATGATTTAGAAAAATTTTCTCCTACACGATTTGTTGGACGCTTACTTGGAATGGGTGATGTCCAAGCAATACTAGATCTGGCAAAACGGTTAGAAGATGAAGGTGATGATGTAAGAATGAAAAGAATCTCTAGTGGAAAAATGAATATGGAGGATTTCTTATTTCAGTTAGAAGAAGTAACTAAAGTAGGCTCGTTGAAAGGAATTCTTGAGAGTATGCCTGGTATGTCGGGAATGGTAAAAGAAGATCAACTAGATCAGATGGAAGGTAGAGTAGAAAAATGGCGATACATCATTCAAAGTATGACCAAAGCTGAAAAAGCCAATCCATTGGATTTGCTAAACCCATCAAGAATAAAACGAATAGCTCGTGGTTCTGGATGGCCAGAAGGTGAAGTTAAAGAACTTATCAAAAATTACAAAAACTCGAAAAATATGATGAAGGCATCCAAAGGACGCCAAATGCAAGGCACACTTAGAAAAATGGGATTAGGGTAGTTTTAATCACAAAACTCTCTTCTGAAATGTCTAATTATCAAAAAATTATCCCTATTGTAAATCTAATCTTAAAAAAATATCCATTATGTGACAATTGTTTAGGGAGACTATTTTCAAAACAATTACATCTTTCATCAAACAAACTTCTTGGCAAAAAACTCAAAAAAAACCTAAACTCTACTCAAAAATGCTATATCTGTAGAAATCTGTTTGACAATCTTAATCATTTTTTGAAAATGATGATAGATGTTTCATCAAATTATTCTTTTTCTTCATTTAGTGTAGGTGCAATAATTAAACCTTCTATTATTGATAGAGATGATTACATTCGCTCAAAATACAAACTAAAAGGAATTGATGGCATAAAGACTGATGTATCCCGAGAATTAAGAAAATCATTTTCTAGAAAAACAAAAAAGAATATTGATTTTTTGGATTCAGATGTAACTTTTACAATAAACTTCAAAGATGAATCTTGCCAATTGCGTTCAAAATCAATTTCTCTTTCTGGAAGATATGTCAAGACTTTAAGAGGAATTTCACAAAAGCAAAAGTCTTGTTCTAATTGTTTTGGAAAAGGATGCAGAACTTGCAATTTTCATGGTATTTCAGAATTTGATAGTGTTGAAGGAATAATCTCCAAATTCATCTTTGAAAAATTTGGTGGAACCACTGCTAAATTTACATGGATTGGTGGTGAAGACAAATCTAGCCTCGTTTCAGGTACTGGAAGACCATTTTTTGTTAAAATTCAAAATCCTCTTAAAAGAAAATTAAAATCAACTTCAATAAAATACCCATTTCTTAAAATAACTAAACTCAAAATTGTTCGTGAATCTCCAAAAAAACCTCTTAAATTCAATTCATTAATTGAGGTGAAAGTTTCTACAGAAGATAAAATTGATTCAAAAAATCTAAAAAAATTAAAAGATCTCCAAAAACGTCCTGTGGTAGTTTATGAAAAATCTGGAAAACGTTCTGAGAAAAAAATCTTCTCTGTAAAGTATAAAAAAAATTCTAGCAATACATTTACCTTATTTATCAAAGCTGAAGGAGGATTACCCATAAAGCGATTTGTAAATAGTGATGATGTCTCACCTGGAATTTCTCAAATTCTTAATATATCGTGTATGTGTCAGGAATTTGATTTTCTTGATATTGAAGTACAATGATAACAATTAACTAGCGTTAAAATTGTAAAATAATATGCCAATAAGAAAAAAAGGTAAACACAAAAGACGTGCTGATCAAACAGCTGATAGACGTAGAAAAAAGCATGCAAAATCTGGAAAAGCCAGATCCTGATTAAATCAACATTTTTACATTCAAAATTGTCAAGGAGGATCATTGGATCCATTAGTACGTTTGAAAGATGCACATACAAAAGGAATAATTCCTGATGATGTGTATGATCTTACAGTAGAACGTTTTCCTATTGTTGTTGCAGGAATAAATAGAATTGAAAAAGCTTCAGGAATTAAATTTCCTGTTGCGTATGTAGAACCTTCTCTTGTAATATCCTCTTCAGATCCAAATTCTTATGAGTATGGAATTTTGTTTGCAAGAACAATTCCTGTGATGTTTGAAGAAAAATTTCAAGTTGTAATCCAAATTTCTGCACCTCTAGTTGCTTATGGGCTTAAAGGAACAATTCATGCGATTCTAGCACACGAATTTTTACATTTTCTGGAATTAATAAGAAAAATTTCAAAGATGGAGTTACTTTCAGATGAAATTTCTGGAAATTTATTTGAAAATGTCTACAGTGATGAAACTAGGTTGTTTGAACCTAGAATAGTCTTCAAAGATCGTACCTTGTTATCTCATATCACAAAAAAATTTCCTGCTGGTTTTCGTGATTATAAACTTGAAGACAAGGCCATAAAATTTTGGGCTGATAGAAATCTTCCTAAAACCAACATCTCTTTGGATACTAACACTGTAAAATTATCTGTAGAATCTCTTTCTAAAATTAAACTGGCTCCTGCGTTTATTTCAAAAATTGAAGCATTACAAGAAAAAAGTTCTAAAATTCATAAAAAAAAATTGTATTAAATTCATTAACATCTTTGAAAATGTTGACAAGTTTTTCTAGAATTGTTTTCTTATTTCTATTAAAATATTCTCATCATGCCATTTGATTTTCTCTAAATCATCAAAGTTTTTCTTGATATTTTGTTGGAATATTTCTAGAGATTCATCAAAGGTTTCTTTGTCGTATAGGGCAAAAGTGGAATAGTGATTGTTTTGAGCTTGATGGACTAGTCTATCAAGACTAGATGTTCTAGAATGTCCAAATACTCGGGTGGAATGAATATTCATATCTGCATTTTTTATATGCTGTTCTAATTCATCTAGTTCGTACAAACGATCTTCTTTCTCTGCAAATAATGGAAAGTGTTCTCCCCAAATACTTCTCGAATTCTGATTTCTTAGTCTAGTGTATATGAAAATATGTCCATCATTTTTGAGTACTCGTAATGATTCAGACAAAAACTTTGGAACATCAAAGTGGTGTATTGCATTAAAGGTAACAATGCAATCTATTGAATTATTCTCTAGTGGAAGTCTGTTTGCATCACCCAATCTTACACAAAAGTTTGTAGTATTTTGTTCGACAAGATAACTCTCTAATGATTCTAACATTTTTTCATTATAATCCACACAGTGAATGTAAAATGAATTATCAAAGCATTTCAAAAACTCTAGGGAATATCTACCATCACCGCAACCAATATCTGCCATGTTGATTTTAGATTTTTCTTTTAGATTGTCTTTTATGTGTAGGATTGGTTTTGTATCGAGTGTTCTTACACTTCGATATTTTGAGGCAATAGTTGAAAAGTGAGTATGCATATCTTGCAAGTTTAATTTAATTTTATTTTGTATTTTTGACAAGGATATGGATGACTTTTCACCCTATATGAAGCCACTAGTTTTCAATCAATTTAACATGAAAAGAATCAAAAAACTAGATTCTTGACGATAAAATCAAAATTTGTATGTTATATGATGGAAATAAAGAGATAATATACAATGCAGTGTAATGTAGTATGTGGTACTTGTACTGATAGGAATTGCAATAGGAATTCTATTAGTGATAGTTCTAATTATCAAGGCAATTAAAACATCTTCTCATGATGTTGTGGGGGTTGATATGCACTGTAGAAAGTGTGGGATTAAGATACACGGGTTGCCATGTGCAAAATGTGAACAAAGAACCAAATCATTTGGTGTTTAATTTTTACTCCAAATTGTAATAGATATTACCAAAAAAAGCTAGTAGTTACTGCTTATTGTTGATTAAAAATTTATTTAATTAATAAAAACCCACTATTTGAATTCTGTTAAGCCACATTTTCCACACGTGTTTCTATCTTTGTGTTCTGACATAAACACACCTTTTCCACATCTTGCACAAACTTTTCTAGTTTTTGTTACTTTGTCACCATCAACTTTGTAATATGAATAAACATTTGGACTAGAACCTTTTCTACCTGCCATTATTTAGATTTCTCCTCTTCTTTAGCTGGTTTCTCATCTGCTTTAACTTCTGCATCTTTAGCTGGTTTCTCATCTGCTTTAACTTCTGCATCTTTAGCTGGTTTCTCATCTGCTTTAACTTCTGCATCTTTAGCTGGTTTCTCATCTGCTGGTGCTTCTTCTGTTGCTTTTTCAGCTTCTGCTAGTTTTGCTTTTGTCTTTTCTAGTCTTGAGAAAATTGTTGGGTTGACCTGTTTTTTTGCCAACCCTTCATCATCATAAACATAGAAAATTCCCGTAATCACTGGTTTTCCTACATGGTTTTTCAATCCCATTGGAATCACAACTTTACCATCCAGTTTGAATTTTTTAGTAACCATCTCTACTGCTTCCATTTTTTTGAGTTTACCTCCCAATCCTGTAAAATTACATGTTAGTTCTCTTCTAGATAGGAATGTATTGTCTACGTCTGTAATGGTCTCAATAATGGACATGTACCCAAAATCCTTTGGATATTTCATATAAACCTTGATTGTAATTAGAAAAGAAATTTAAGAAATTCCTGCAGAGAAATGTCATGGAACGCTATATGCTACATTTTAAAAATAAAGGCTATGGTCCTGAGCATTCCCGTGAGATAATTAACAAGGCTCGAGATCTTACATCTGATCTGAATGCATCAGTTCGAGTTGCCAGAATTGCTAGCAAATTTGTAGAGTTGGATGTAGGAGTTGAAAAAGAAGATCTAGACACACTTGTTGGAACACTATCTCCAATTGGGTCTATAGATAATATTCGACATGTCATCGAAGAAGAGATCGATAAAGAGCAAGGTATCAAAGATGGAATTTTTTACTTTAACAATGAAAGATTTTGGGAATGCCATGAGGCGTTGGAAGGTGCTTGGAAACAGTGTTTTGGACGAGAAAAAGAACTTCTTCAAGGAATAATTCTATTTGCAGTTGCATTTGCTCATGCTCAAGAAGATGAACTCAGTATTGGAATTGGAATGCTACATAGAGTTTTAGAAAAATTAGGCACTTCTCCTTCTGAATATCACTCTATAGATGTAGATAGAATTAGAAACAAAGCAGTTGAAATGCAACAAGCAAACAACTTGACTATTTTTGAGATTTAATTAATTCTAAAGCTTTTGGAACTACTTCTGCACCTTGAAGCAAACCAATACTTCCTTTTTTAGCTTGTTCTTCAGTCATTCTTGTTGTTCCGTCATTTTTAATAAAATCACCTGACACTAAAACTGGAACCGGATCATCACTATGTCCCTTGTTAATACATGGCGTTGAATGATCAGCTGAAATGATAATTGCAACTTTACTTGAATCAATGTTTTCGACAAGAGTTTTGAAGAATCTCTGATCAATTTCTTCTATGTTTTTTGTTTTTCCAATTGCATCTCCATCATGACCAAATTCATCTGGTCCCTTGAGATGAACGTATATTGCATTTTGAGTTTCCATAGCATCAGCAGCTACTCTTGCTTTTTCTTCATAATCTGTTAGTCCACCTGCTTCAAATGCTTTCATCTTGAGAACTTCTGAAATTCCAAGCTCTACTGGCATATCAACTATGCATGAAAATTTCATAGCATATTTTTCATTAATCGGAATTACATCTGGATATCTGTTACCTGCATCTCTAAGCAAAATACAACTTAGTTGCTTTTTGTCTTGTTCTTGTCTTTTCTTGTTAACTTTACTTTCTTTCATAATATTGATTGATTGCTCTGAAAACTCATTTACTAGATTTGCAGTAAATTTAGAATCTTCAGTTCCTTCTAATGGCAAACATTTTTCAATTTTTAGGAAATCCCCAACGGCTTTTGCTACTCCCATACCGCCAATATTGCTGTATGCTGGATCTGTATTGGTAATTCTTGCAGATAATTTTTGAGAGCCTACTCTGATTCTGACTGTTACTCTGTGTCCAATTGTTGGAGAAACTACAACTGATGTACCAGGATGTGAAAATCTGATCTTTTCTTCAACTTCTTTTGCTATTCCACATGTGTCTTCTTTTTCAATATGCCTTCCTGCTCTCCTATCTATGATTATTCCTTCTTCATTTAATGTAGAATAATTTCCTCTTAATGCTAAATCTCCATTCTTAAAATCAATTCCAATACCTATAGCTTCAATCACTCCGCGACCAACATACTCTGTATAATTGAATTTGTATCCTAACATATTGAAAACAGCAATGTCTGATTCTGGTGCAATTCCTTTTCCAACAGAAATTACTTCCCCTATTGTTCCGTTACTGGCAATTTTATCTAAAGTTGGTGTATTTGCAGCCTCTAATGGCGTTTTTCCATCCAAATCTGGATGTGGAAGATCTCCGACACCATCTAAAAGAACATAGATCATGTGAATATCTGAATTATCCATAATAACCATGTCTATCAAAGATCTGATACTTTCCTTTAAAGTTTACATCAAAATATGCGATCACAATAAAATATAAAATAAATTTTTCATAGTTTTTTAATTTTCAAAAGCATTCATTTTTTGATAAAAATGAGATTTCCCTAATATTGTAAAAATTTTATTGCATTTTTTTTAATTTTGACATTGATTAGATCTTAGTAAACGTTTTAACAGACATTTACTTTCAATAATAATTATGGGAGATATGCGCAAGGGTTATGTTTCTGAGCGTTTCATGATTATTTCAAAAAAAGATGACAAAGTTGTTGATCCAAAAAAATTTCCTTTCGCTCCTGGAAATGAATCCATGACAAACCCTTCTGTTTTGTCTCTTGTTGCAAGAGAAGGAATGTTACAACGTCTTCAAGATAATGAAGATGAATATGTAAAAAATTGGTCAATTAGAGTTTTTGAAAGTAATAATCCCATAGTTTCAATTGATACTGAAAATTCTTACAGTGATAGACCTTTCTATAGTGAACCTGCGTATGGTTATCATTACATTGTAGTTGCATCACCAAATAAAAAAGACACATTTGCAACAATCGATACTGAACAATGGTCAAACGTTCTTGTTGTTGTTCAAGATAGATTGAGATGGCTTTATACGCAAAAAGGAGTAACTTATGTTTCAATTTATGGTGACCATGGTGAATTAGCTGGTAATACCAATCCTCATCCTCACCTTCATCTTCTCACACTTTCCACAATTCCTCCAATAATTGAAGAGGAAGCAGAAGCCTCTCACAGAATTCTGAATGAAAAAGGTGTCTGTCCTATGTGTCAGGTAGTAAATGAGGAAATTGCTGGTCCCAGACAAGTTCTTCAAACAGAAGGATTTATTGCATTTTGCCCATGGGCTCCTTCATATCCATACGAATTTTGGATTTCTCCCAAAAAACATATCACTAGTTTCTCAAAAATCACTCAAAAAGAAATCAATGATTTATCATTAATTCTTAGATCAACTTTGGGCGGCCTTTCACAAACTGTCAAAAATGTTGCATATAATTTGGTATTTCATCTTTCTCCTGAAAAGAAAAACAGTAAACAAATTCACTGGCATATTGAAGTATACCCAATTACCAAACCTTGGTCTGGATTAGAACGCGGATATGGAATTTTCTTAAATGATATCTCTCCTGAACAAGCTGCAGAAAAACTTGGTGCAGCATGCCGGAAAGAATTAGCCAACATAGTTGGAATTGTATGATTTTCTGAATGGTTTATTTATCAACTAAAATTTGTTAGAATCATGGCAATGGAGAAATGGCTTGCAATCACTAGTGTTGCTTTGTTTGCAATGTTTGCAGGAGAAATGATTTCAGTTTACAACTTTATGATTAACATCCCTGAGGATGACGGATTTTTAAGAACATTTGAACCAGATTCTAAACTAATTCAATTCATTTCAATTGGTGTTGCCCCAGCTGGAATTTTAGCTGGAGTTGCGTTTATCATGTCAAAGCGATATGGTTCAAAACTAATTGGAGGAATGATTGTTGCAGGTGGAGTAATTTTGTTAGTAGGAATGTATGTTTGTTATTCAATGATAAATAGAATTGAAGATGATTATATTACAGATGCCGTAAGATACTTACCAATCTTGTTTATGGCGTTGTCCATTCCTGTTATGGGTGTTGGGGCTTATTTATCAAAACAGAAAAAGATTCGTCCTAAAAAAGAATACTTTTAGATGTGATCAAATCTTAACTCATTTGCAATATGCTTGAAACCGAGTTTTTCATAAAATAGTCTTACATCATCTGTACAATCTAAAATTGTCTTGTAACAGCCACGATTCTTTGCAAACTCGAGAAGATACTTTATGATTTTCTCACCAATTTTTTGTCCTTGAAAGTTTTTGTCTACTACAACATCTTCAATATGCCCCACTAGTCCTCCTTTGTGAATGAATTTTGGTTCAATTAGAAGTGTTGTGGCTCCAACTATTTTTCCATCTAATTCCGCAACTGCTATTATGTGATCTGGATTTGAATTAATTTTTTCAAAAATCTCTTCAGCATTGTTTTTGTCAATATCACTTGCTTGTCTTAATGAATCAAGTGTTGTTAGAAATCCATTCCAAAGATCCTCCTTTCTTAATTCTCTGATGATTGGCTCACTCATTTTTATTTTCAGTTCTTTCCTAGTTTTTGAATATAGTCCTGATATGCTTTTTTGTATGATGCTTTGTTACCAATATCTGTAAATCCTTTCTTTGTAATGAAACTACTCACTAATTTTTTTCTGTTCATTGCTTTTTTTATAACATCATCCATTCCGTATGGCTTATTTTTTGGAATGAAACTCATAATTTTAGGTTCCATTACATAGCATCCCATGTTTACGTTAGCTTTGATCTCTGGTTTTTCATTCCAGCTTAAGACTTTCCTAGTTTTGGAGGTCTCAATTACTCCATAAGGCAAGTTGGTTTTGTATGCATTTAGACTCATTGTAACAAATGCCTTTTTTTTAATATGTTGCTTTATCATATTTCTAAGACTAAAATCAAAAATTGAATCTCCATATATGCAAACAAAAGTATCATCTATGAAGTCTTCTGCAGTTTTGAGCTGACCGGCAGTAGCTAGTGGTTTACTTGAAATTGCATATTCTATGTTAACTCCAAATTGTTTTCCATCTTCAAAATACTCTTCAATAGTTTTTCTGAGATAACTAACACACAAAACAATTGATTTGATACCATTTTTTTTTATCCATTCAATTAGATGTTCCAAGATTGGTTTTTCACCTAATGGTAACATTGGTTTTGGAAGAAATGTTGTGTATGGTTGAAGTCTTGTACCTAATCCTCCAGCAAGAATAACTGCTTTCACAAATACTATTTGAGTGTTGACTATTTATGTTCAAGGATAAATTTTGACTAAACGTATATCAAATAATTTTTAAAACTTTTTTCAAAACATTGTTTGGATTTTCTCCAAAAACTATAATCATTGGTTCTTTTCCAAAATCCCCTTTGTGATAAATCACATCAAATACTTTCTTTGAGTTTTTCATTACACTTTTCATTCCCCACTCTATTGTGGAACTTTTTAATTTTACATTTTCAGGTTCTTGACTTCTATTGTAACTCGAAACTATTAATTTTGATTTTTTTATTTTTAATATGGTTGAGTTTTGATATTTTAGATTTATTGCGGAACAAATTTGTGGGAATTTTTTATTCATTGCCAACACCGCTGTTGCAACATGTTTTGAGCCCCCATATGCCAAATTTCCTGCAAGTTGCACATGTTTTCCAGTTTTGACAATTCTTCCAGAAATTCCTAGAATGTCTTTTGTTGACTTTGGTTTTTGTTTGGAATATACAAAATTCGTTTGGCATTCTGGAATATTTTTATAAATATTTTTGATTTCTACAAATTTAGTAATTGCATCTGATAATTCTGAATTGATTTTATCATATTCTTGAATGTCTGTTATTACAATTCCCTTTCCTACCTTTTTTGCATTTTTTATTGAATTGGAAGTAAATTGCTTAGCGAATCTTACTGATTCTCTTATGCTTTTATTTTTTGCAAGTGCAAAAATTATGGCTGCAGAATAATTACATCCACTACCATGATTCCTTTTAGAAATTCTATCTCCTGAAATCAAATATCTGTTATTTTTTTCTAGTATGAAATCTGATATTTGATTATTTTTTGTCTTAATTCCTGTAATTACAACATTTTTTGCTCCCATTTTTTGAATTATCTTTGCAACTTTTTCAAGTGTATTTTTTGTATTAATCTTGGTTTTTGATATGATTTCAGCCTCAAATTTATTTGGTGTAATTATTGTTGCAAGAGGAACTATGAATTTTTGAAAATCTTTGATAGCTGATTTTTCTATTAATGATCCACCTGTAGTTGATTTAAGTACAGGATCAATAACTATTGGAACCTTTACTTTTTTTAATTGATGATAAAGTATTTTGATGATTTGAGAATTATATACCATTCCAATTTTTATCCCGTCAATTTTAAAATCTGATGTCACAGACTCTAACTGATTTTTTAGAATTTTTTGTGATACTGGTTCAATCATACCAAAACTTGAAGTATTTTGACCTGTAATTGCAGTAATTACTGTTAAAACATGTACATTAAATGAAGAAAAAGTTTTGATATCACTTTGAATACCTGCACCTGATGAAGGATCAGAACCCCCAATTGAAAGTAAATTCATAATATTTTCTTGTTCTCAGTACTAATCTGTTTTTCCTTTAAATCTCCAATCTTTATTGATGTGTGATTGAATTTTTTGATATCAATTTTATACTTCAATGACTTGCTTAATACTTGTGCCTAAAATTCCTGTGATAAGTGATTCACCACCTGAAGAATTACGGTGTACAACTTGTTTGTTACCTATGCAATATCAAGCAAAGAAAGATGATAAATTCCTATGGCAATGTTTTAAATGTGGAAAACAATATCTTGTTTCTGAAAGTATTGATCATGGAATAGAAGAGAGTTGGAGTCCACCTAGATAACAAACATGTCTGAAATAGAATCTGTAAAGTCTGAAAATCAAAAACTTTGGAACTATATTTCATTAATTTTATCTGAAATTGAATTGATACAAAGAATTGGCGAGATCAGACAAAATTTTGAAAATCCATCTGATTCTGAACGTATAATCGAGCCTATTTTAGACAGAATATCTAAAATCAAATCTGAAAGATTTATTTTGGAACAAGAATTGCATCTGAATTGATTTCAATTGTTAGGCTGATGATTGAGTAACACAATCAAACGAACAAAATTCATCATTCATATTATAAAATTCTCTGCCACAATGTTTGCATTCTTTGATAGTTCCCACAAGTATCAATACGTAATTATGACATATAAGATCGATCAATTTTCTTAATATAGTGTGGGAAAATTTTTAAGCGATCAATAATATTTAACAACTTTCATGATTGTTTAAATCAGGTAAAAGCATAGATAACTTTATGACAACTCAGATGACTGCTGCACGACGTGGTGTTGCTACTGATGAAATGAAACAAGTGGCAAAAGATGAAGATGTTTCACTTGATTGGTTGATTCCAAAAATTGCAAGCGGTTCTATAATAATTCCGAGTAATAATGTTAGACCACAAAAAATTCATAATGTTGGAATTGGCAAAGGTCTTAAAACTAAAGTGAACGTCAACATTGGTACATCCACACTAAATGTAAACTTGGAAGAAGAAATTGAAAAAGCCAAGATTGCAGTAAAATATCATGCAGATACAATGATGGATCTTAGTGATGGTGGTGATGTTAAAAAAATAAGACAGACTCTTTTGGATGTTGCTCCAATCACTTTTGGGACTGTTCCAATTTATGAAGCCTACAATTATGGAGTCGAGGTTCACAAAAATCCTTTGAATTTAACTGAAGATGATTATCTAAATGCGTTTGAAAATAATATAAAAGATGGAGTTGATTATGTTACAATTCATTGTGGAATTACTAAAGATATTGCAAAAAGAATCCTAAAAGTTCAGAGATATGGTGGTGTTGTAAGTAAAGGGGGAACAATTACTGCGGCATGGATGTTAAAACATGACAAAGAAAACCCATATGTCACTCATTATGATTATATGATTGAACTTGCCAAAAAATATGATGTCACATTTAGCCTTGGAGATGCACTTAGACCTGGCTCAATTTTAGATTCTCATGATGAATTACAAGTTCAAGAAATGATCAATATCTCACAATTAACAAAACGTGCACATGAACAAGATATTCAAGTGATGGTTGAGGGACCAGGACATGTTCCACTAAATGAGGTTGCAGCAAATGTTCGACTCGCAAAGTCTCTAATTGGTGATGTTCCATATTATGTTCTTGGTCCTTTGGTAACTGATATTGCATCTGGCCATGATCACATTGCAAGTGCAATTGGGGCTGCAGTTTCAGCAAGTGAAGGAGTTGATCTTTTATGTTATCTTACTCCTTCTGAACATCTATCTTTACCAAATGTGGAAGAAGTCAAAGCAGGACTGATTGCATATAGAATTGCAGCTCATGCCGGTGATCTTGTGAAAATTCGTGATAAGGTAATCAAATGGGATATGGAAATGACTGAAGCTCGACGTACTCTGGATTGGGAAAAACAACTTGCACTATCCATCGATCCTGAGGCTGCAGCTAAAATTCATAGTAGAACAGGACAACATCCTGGAAATAATGTTCCATGTACAATGTGTGGTGGTGCTTGTGTTTACATGATGTTGCCACAGCAAAAAAAGTATGAAAAAGAAAATAAAAATTTACAACAGATTGAATAACACTTTTTGAAGACTAGGAACTGTTTCGTAATTTTCTAATTCTTCTACATTTATCCACTTAAAATCAGAATTTTCCCAATTGAGCTTAATTGCTGGATTTTTTGCTTCAAACAAAAATGGAAATATCTCCCACTCATGATTTTCATATTGCGGTGAATTAATTCTCATCTCTTCTGAAGATCTAACAAGCGTGATCATATCTTCTGTCATTCCAACTTCTTCAAAAATCTCAATCTTTGCTCTTTTTAGAGGCTCTTCATTTTTTTCTATGATTCCACTAATTCCTGCCCATAACCCTTTCATTGATTTTACTTTATCACTTCTCTTTAGAATCAATAATTTTTCATTATCTCTAATGAAAGATGTAACTATCTTTGTTGAACGCATATCTGCTATTTTTCAACGGCCTTTACCATTTTTGTTAGTCTTTTGTAGGACTCATTGATGTCTGTATGCTCGGCAAGTTTTTCCTGAACCTCTTTGATGTAGTTAATTACATCTTCGGTTTTTGATTCTTGAACATCCGTGAGTAATCTGCCTACATCTTTCCAAAGTTCCTCAGCAACCCTTCGAATCTCTGGGTTTGCAATAATTGTTTCAATTAATTCTGGAGACTCGGTCATTATGCTTTCTGCTAATGTCTTTTGCACTCTAAAAGTGGTTCCTGACATTTTTTCTGTTAGCATCGTCTTTTCATCTTTTGAGATAATTTTTGCAAAAACGACATTTATTAAATGGGTTAATCCTAAAATCACTGCAATCTTTTTGTCATGCTCGACTGCATCAATTGTAACAAAGTTTGCTCCTTCAAATAACGATTTTGCAACAGTTAATTCACTTTTGGCATCTTTAATTGGAACTGAAATTATGTTTTGGCCCTTGATTGTTTTTATTCCTGGACCAAACATTGGATGAATGCAAATTGGATTAATCTTAGCTGGCATCTTTGCTAATGATGATGCTACTTTAGATTTTTCAGATGAAATTTCAATGAGGTATGTTCCACGCTGCATCTCTTTTGCAATTAATCTAATAATCTCTGGTGTTCTTCTTGTGGGAGTGCACAGAACAACATAATCTGCTTTTAGAATTGCTCCTACCAAAGAATCTGACACTATGATGTCTTTTCCTGTAACTTTATTTTCTGAATCATAACCTGTTACTTCAAAATTTTTATCTGCAAAATATTTTGTAAACCATTTCCCCATTTGGCCACCAGCACCAAGAATTGTAACTTTCTTCTTCATTGTTTCTCACTCATGATGTTACTCAGTATATTCATTCCGTCCATTAGTATTTTTTCCTCTTGACATGCAGAAATTCTAATAAAATTTTTGTAATCTCCAAATCCCTCTCCTGGTGCTACTGCTAACCCTTTCTCAAGTGTGCTGTTGGCAAATTGAACCCCATCAAATCCCTCTTGATTAACTCGTGCAAAAAGGTACATAGCTCCATCTGGAATGATGAAATCTAACCCCATCTCTTTTGCTTTTTGTGCCAATATGTCTAGTCTGTTTTGTACTGTATTAGTATTATTGGTCGTATCTGCCTCAAGTGCTTTCATAGCTATGTATTGAATGGGTTCTGAGACGTTTGTTAGGCACAATGCCTCTAATTTTGCCATTTTTTCAATAATTTTTGCATCTGCTATACCGTATCCAATTCTGAATCCTGTCATGGCATGAGATTTTGAAAATGATTGAGTAACAATGCTTTTTTCATAATTGTAACTTAGAATGCTTTTCCAACTACTTTTTGCGTATTGTGAATAAATCTCATCGCTTAACACATAGAGATTATTTTTCCTAGCTAGGTCAACTATGTCATCCTGTAACTTTTCAGGAAGAATTTTTCCCGTTGGATTGTTTGGATAATTTAGTACAATCATTTTTGTGTTTGAATTAATCATTTTTTCTATTTGTTCTAAAGATGGTTCCCACTTGTCTTCTAGAGTTGTATTGATAGTTCTAACTTTAATTCCAGAGTTTAGTGCACAGTCTTTGTATGCAGGCCATGCAGGTTCTATCACAATCATCTCGTCACCTGGATTAAGAAGTGTTGATATTGCAGTGAAAATTGAAAATCTTGCACCTGGACTAACTATAATGTTATCTTGTGTAACATTAGTGTTGAATTTACCTGAAATATATTTTGCAAGTGCTTCTCTAAATATTGGCATTCCCCTTACTGGACCATATTTTAGAAATCCTTTATCAAACACTTCTTCTAAAGCCTTTTTCACAACGGGTGGTGGCAAAAAATCTGGATCTCCTACTTCCATGTGGATAATCTTTTTTCCTTGTTGCTCAAGTGATTTTGCTTTTAAGAAAATAGATAGGTGTGTTTGTTTATTTGACGATTGAACTTTTACTGACTCATTAAATAGGAAATTCAAATATTTTGTTGCAATTGCTTCATCAAGTCCTATGTTTTTACATAATGAGATTACTTTACCCCGTAAGTTATCTTCTCGTAATTCATCAGTAACTCCCTTACCCATATTCTTTTTTACTTCCCCGATTTCTTTTGCAATATCTGTTCTAGTTTTTAGCAGCTTTATCATTTCCAGAGTAACTTCGTCCATCTTATTTCGAAGATCATTGATATCTGACATTTTCTTACAACACAGGCTTGATTGTTCCCGCAAGGAGTGCGTGATCTGCTATGGTCAAGGCTACAAGTGAGTCTACTACGGGTGGCGCTCTAGGTACAACACATGGGTCATGCCTTCCTTTAACTTGAAGCATTGTCTCTTTTTTGGTCTTAATGTCTACTGTGCTTTGTTTTTGTGCAATTGATGATGCTGGCTTGAATGCAATTCTCATAGTAATTGGCATTCCATTTGAAATACCTCCAAGAATTCCACCAGAATTGTTTGTCTTTGTAATTATTTTTCCTTTTTTAATGGTATACAAGTCATTATTTTCAGAACCGTAAAGTTCTGAACCTCTAAATCCTGAACCAAACTCTACTCCTTTCACAGATGGAATTGAAAAAATTGCTTTACTCAAATCTGATTCTAACGAACTAAAAATTGGTTCTCCTAATCCTACTGGAACATTTGTTGTAACTGATTCAATTATTCCTCCAAGAGAGTCTCCTTTTTTTCTTGCATCTAAAATACCCGACCTCATCATTTTTGCAGTTTTATTTTCAGGACATCTCACTTCATTTTTGTAAATTGATTTGATCATTTTTTCATTAAATGTTCTCTCCATCTTTACTTTTCCAATTTGTGTTGTGTAAGAATTTGTTTCAATTCCTAATGCTACTTTGAGTAATTTTCTTGCAATAGCTCCTCCCATTACATGTGTTGCAGTTAATCGTCCAGAGAATCTTCCTCCTCCTCTGTAATCATTATAATGGTTATATTTTATCATAGCAGGATAGTCTGAATGCCCTGGTCTTAGTTTTGTTTTCAAATTTTCATAGTCTTTTGATTTTTGGTCACTATTCCAAATCATCATTGTAATTGGAGCACCCGTGGTATGTCCTCTGAACACTCCAGATATAATTTCAACAACATCTCCTTCCTTTCTTTGAGTTGAAATAATATTTTGACCTGGCCTTCTTTGGTTCAACATCTTTTGGATTTCTTTTTCGTCAATTTCTAATCCTGCAGGACAACCATCTAAAACAGCACCAATGGCTTTTCCATGACTTTCTCCAAAACTTGTTAAAACAAGATGCTGACCAATAGAACTTCCCGGCAACACAATATCAAAGCTAAATGATGCTTATAATCGTGCCCTAGGTCTAGTTTTTAGGTAATTCTCAGAAAAATAGGCGTGATTTTAAGTTGTATCTTTATCTATTTTAGTTGATTTTTTTTAAAAATTGTTTCACCAAGTTTGAATTTTTGCACCTAGATTATTCATCTCTTCTACAAAACTTGGATATGAAATTTTGACTGATTCAGGGTCTGTTACAGTACAATTCCCTATATACATTCCCGCGATACAAAATGCCATGAATAGTCTATGATCATTTTCAGAATTTAATTCCGCACCTCTTAAATTTTCTGATGATTCTAAAATCATACCATCTTCTTTTTCTTGAATTTTTATTCCAAGTTTTACAAGCTCCCTTGATACAATTGCGATCCTATCTGTTTCTTTTAGTCTTGCATGCTTTACATTAACTATTTCAATTGGACTTGCTGAATTCAATGCCAAAATTGCAAGAGGTGGAAGAAGGTCTGGAGAATTACTTAGATCAAATCTACCTCCAGTTAATTTTTGAGGAGATTTAATTTTAATTTTTCCATCATTGATGATAACATTTACTCCTAATTGTTCTAAAATATCAATAAACAATTCATCTCCTTGCGGCAAGTTTCCAATATCACCTTTAATTTTAATTTCTTCTCCATTAAGTACTGCAGCTGACAAGAGTAGTGCAAGACTTGAAAAATCAATTGGTACTGTAAATGTAGTGCTTTTGTAGATTTGTGGTGTTATGCTGTATCTTTTATATGGAATTAATGTTTGAACCGATACTCCAAACTTTTTCATTGTTGCAATTGTTGCATCAAGATATGGTTTTGATACTAAATTTCCTTCTATGGTTAGATTAATTCCATTTTCTGTCAATGGCGCACAAATTAATAACGCAGAGATGAATTGACTTGAATAATTTCCTGGAATAGTAACATCACCACCTAAAATTTTTCCTTTGATTTTGATTGGTGGTTTTCCATCTGTTGAGCTGCATTGTGCTCCTATGCTTGATAGTGCATCTAATAGAGGCTGCATTGGTCGTTTTTGTAGACTAGAATCTCCTGTTAAGATAATCTCTTGAGAAAATAGACTAGCAATACCTGATGCAATTCTAATTGTTGTTCCAGAGTTTTCTGTATTGATTTCAGGCACATTTGTGCCTAATTTGATTGGGTTTTTGACAATAATTGACGAATTTTTTATTTCTATCTCGGCTCCAAATTTTTTGCAGGTCTCAATTGTTGCAATGGTATCTGCTGATAACAATACATTATCCACTCTGCTGTTATTTCCTGCAAGCGATGCAAGAAAAATTGCTCTATGTGTGTAACTCTTATTTGGAGGACAAACTATTTGTCCTGAAATTTTTGATTTTTCAACTTTACAATTCATGAACTTCAGCCTTTTTGTTACTAACTTTTGAAATAATTACATTTCCTTCTAATGTTGAAAATATTTTTTTTATATTTGCTTCATTTTCTTTTTTTGCTATTGCTGCAACAGCAGGTCCATTTCCAGAAACTGATGCCCCAAGTGCCCCCTTTTTAATTAAATTAGTGATTATTTCAGGATCTGAATTTAGAATTGATGCTGTTGCTAACCCATTAATGATCATTGCTTCCCAATAGTTTTTTTTCCTTGCCAGCTCCCATGCATTTTCAAATACTGTCGAAAGAACTTTGAGGTTTTTTAAATTGCCCCTTTTTCTATTTTTTGGGATAAAGATCACCACAACTAAATTAGTTGGACCTTTTTCAAAATGAACTCGTTTTCTCTTTGCATTATCTGTAACATTAAATCCTCCATAGTAACATGAACATGCATCATCAAAGGCACCTGTGATGCTTACTTTGGATTCAATTGACGCATCAACTCCTGCAAGTAAAATTTCTTGATCAGTAAATTTTGGTTTGAATATATTTGCACACGCTAATGCTATTGCAGATGAAATAGCACTTGAGCTTTTAAGTCCAAACCCAGTTGGAATTTCTGAATCAAGTGTAATTGTAATTTTGTTTTGCTCTAAATCTTTCTTTGAAACTATTTTTTCCACAGTTTTATTGATCAAGCGAGAACTGAGGGTTTTATTTTTAGATTGTAGTATGATCCCCTTCCCAGGACTAGTTTCTACTACTGCTTCTACTTTTAGTGCAATTCCTAATGTTGCACCTTTTTGGTTTGCAATCGCATTTACGAGGGAAATTGCTCCATGCACTGTAGCTATTGCTTTTGCCATCAAAATCCTCCCAACAATGCTTTTTTCATTGTGTTATAAGGTGCTTTTACGCCGTGCCAAATCTCAAAGGATCTTACTGCTTGGCCTAGGAGCATCTCATATCCAAAAATAATAATCGCTTTCTTTTCTTTTGCTTTTTTGATAAAATCTGTATTCATTGGCATGTATACAATATCGTATACAATTGTTTTTTCATTAATACCTTCTAATGAAATAGGGCTTGGTTCATTCTTTAGACCTACTGATGTGGCATTAACAATAATATCGTAGTCTTTTGCAGTATCATTAACCTCTTCAATTTTTACTGCATCAGCACTCAATCCTATTTTTTTTGCAAACTCTGACAACTTTTCAGCCTTTTCTAGTGTTCTGTTTGCAATAGTAATGCTATTTGCTTTCTCTTTTGCAAACCCTGCAACTATTGCTCTTGCAGCTCCTCCTGCTCCAAGAAGAAGCACTTTTGTATTTTTAATGTTTAATTCCTTTTTCTTAAATGGTTCTATGAATCCCTCCATATCTGTATTGTATCCTTTAAGAATACCATTTTCATTTGCAACAGTGTTAACTGCGCCAATCAAACTGCATGCTTCATCCGTTTTATCAAGATATTTCATCATCTCAACTTTATGAGGGATGGTAACGTTGAATCCATCCACCTTAATTTTTTTCAATCCTTCAATTCCATCTGCTAACTCTCCTTTTGGAATTCTATAAGCAATGTATGAACAATCTAAATTTAATTCTCTAAATACTGCACTATGAATATTTGGAGATAATGTATGATCAATTGGATCTCCAATTATCGCAAATGTTTTCCCCATCTTATTTTCTTGAGTAATAAGATTGATTTAAACTCTCAACTGTTGATTTGGTTATTTTTTTAGATTTGTAATTTTTTTTACTTCATCAACACTGAACTGTCCAGGGGCAATTGCCTTTCCCAATGAGACATATGTGTATGGGCTACCTAAATACAGGCACAAAATTCTTGAAACTCTGCCAAAATCACCCATTGCAAATGATATTAGATTATTTTTTCCTTTTTTGCTGTATAACTCAAGCATTCTATTGGAATCATCCGTTGTTTTTGCAGTACATACAATTTTTACATTAGATGAAAATTTACTCATTTGATTCATTTTCTTTTTTAGTTCTGCAGAACTTGGTGTTTTCTTAAAGTCATGCCATGATACCAACAATTTTGTTTTTGTTGATTTTAGATATTTTCTTAATGATGAATTTCTTTTCAATGTGTTAAATTCTACATCTAATAGGAATGGGTTGTATTCTGCAATTAGTTTTAGAATCAAAATTCGCTCTTTTTCATTTCCTGAAAATTTTCCACCTTCTGTTTTTGGTCTTAGTGTACATACAATCTTGTTTAGATCTTTTTTGATTAACTCTATTGCTTCTGGAATTTGTTCAATCTTTAAAAAATCAAATCTGACTTCAACATAATCTGATTTTTTTAGTGCAATTTTTAATGTCTGTTTTATTTTGTATGGAGTTTTTTCTGCAATGGAGACACAAGTTTTGTATTTCATTTTTCTAATATGTATTCATCTGAAACTTCCATTCCAAAATGTCTACCCGTAGCGGATTTTGCATGTACCATAACCATATCTCCTTTTTTTAGATGTGTAACTGATACTAGTTGCCCATTTGGTCTTACAAAGCGAATTGTTTCAGCATCTTGTGCAATAATTCCGCCTATTTCCTCTCCTGCAGATGCTTTGATCATTAACATTGGTCTTCGTTCAATCTTTGATCTTCCAACTGTTGCTCTTCTTGCTTTTCCTTTAGAATTAAGAATTAATACTTCGGAACCTGTTTCAACTTCTGAGAGATAGTTGGTCGTACCATCGGGTGCAAGAGTATAACAATGAACAGCACCTGCATTTACTCTAAATGGTCTTGGGGATGTAAATGATGATCCTACTGATTCATTATGAACTAGAAACAAAAAGTTTGATCTGTTTCCAATTAGCATTCCTTCTCCTTTGTGAAGCATTGAAGCTGTATCTACACAAACACGTTCGCCATCTCCAACTTCTTTTATTTCAATAATCTTTGCAGGCTTCATATCAAAACTACTGGTTCCTAGGTATACCATCGCCTCTCTTACTTCATTAATTGTTGATGTGCTGAAAATTACCCCATCAACTCCTACCTCTAAAATTGAAAACATTTTTCTTACTTCTTTAGGCGTTCTGGCAATTGCAAAAATTTTGGTATGTATTTTGTGGAGTTTTGCAATAATATTCTCAAGAGGAATAATTTTCCAGTCTTTTACTTCTACTATAACAAAGTCTAATCCTTTCTTTGCAGCAGAAAGAATATTTTCAATATCTGAATTCGATGATACCTGGAATTTCATTCCAACTTTCTTGCCTTTAGGCTTGGATGCTCCTTTTTCAAGAACCACATACTTTGCAGCACTTGAAGGAAAAACTGTCTGTAGTTTTGTTTTTCTCTTGCCTAGTTTTTTGGGGTCAAGATACACCATCTTGATTCCTTCAGCTTCTAATTGAGGAAGAAATTTGGTTAATTGCGACTCTGGCACTTTAGGTGTAATTATTAATTCTCTTGTTTTACTCAATTTTTTTCAATGCTTCCTTTGCTGTTCCTTCCCTAAAAATTATTTCAGCTAATGCCTCTACTATTTTTTCAGGTGTTTTATGTGCAAAGATGTTTCTGCCATATGTGACACCTTTAGCTCCTGCAGACATGGCATCTTCAGTCATTTGAAGAATATCTAAATCTGTTTTTGCTTTTGGTCCACCTGCAATAACAATTGGAACTGGTGTGCTCTTTACAATTTTTGCAAAGGAATCTATATCACCTGTGTATAATGTTTTCACAATATCCGCACCGCATTCTGCACCAATTCTTGCAACATGTCCAACAATTTCAGGATCATGAGGGTCCTTGATGTTTTCTCCTCTTGGATACATCATTGCCAATAATGGCATTCCCCATTTGTGACATTGATCAGCAGTTGTTCCAAGTTGTTCTAACATCTCTGGTTCTTCTTTACCGCCAATGTTGATGTGTAATGAAACACCATCTGCTCCTAATGCCACAGCTTCTTTTACTGTTCCAGTTAACATCTTGCGATTGGGTGATAATGATAATGAAGTGCTACTTGAAAAATGAACTAAAATGCCAACTTTGGTTGGTTTAGGTAATGTTTTGAGAATTCCTTTGTTGATAATTACACTTGTGAGTCCATGTCCCTCACATTTGTAAATTGTAGAAGCGGGATCTTCGAGACCCTCAATAGGTCCATTTGAAATACCATGATCCATTGGAATACAAAGCATTCTTCCTTTTCTGAGAATTCGATTGAGTCTAATTTGATTTCCTGATACCATGTGTTGATCTCCATTTTATCCCTACTTAAAAATAACGTGAGCCAACACACTTGGGTTCAAACAGACTTGAGCCTAAATTCTTCACTTAATCAATTCTTTTTTCTGTTAATTTTTTCTATCAAGGATTAAATACAAATTAAAAAAGATGAATTACAATTGAGCCAAACTACTGAACAGATACAAAAAAGCGATATCAAAGATATTTTGGAGAATTCTCTAAATGGTAAAAGACCTGAACCTGAAGACTGCTTGAGACTCTTAGAGTCTAACGATGTTCATCTTATGGGACTTGTTTCTGGACATTTAACAAGAAAACAATTTGGCAAAAAAGCATCTTTTATCAATAATATTATTTTGAATTATACCAATGTTTGTATCACTGATTGTAAGTTTTGTGCATTTTATCGACCACCCAGTGCTGAAGACGCTTACACATTAACTCTTGATCAAATTGAATCTAGAGTAAAGACTTCATGGGATCTGTTTAAAATCCGTCAAGTTTTGATTCAAGGTGGACACAATCCAAACCTGAAGATCGAATACTATGAAGATGCATTCAGAATGATTAGAGAGAAATTTCCACAAGTTGGTGTTCATGGATTATCTACATCTGAAATTGATATGATTGCAAAAGTTGAAAAATCCTCTACCAGAGAAATTTTGTCAAGACTAAAAGATGCTGGTTTACAATCAGTACCTGGGGCCGGAGCTGAAATCTTAGTTGATTCAGTTAAAGATGTCATTAGTCCAAAGAAAATTTCTAGTGCTGATTGGATTAGAATAATGAATGAAGCCCATTCACTTGGACTACCAGCTTCTGCAACTATGATGTATGGTCATGTAGAAAACAAAAAAGATATTGTTGATCACTTTTTTAAAATTGTAAAACTTCAAGAAAAAACTAAAGGCTTTATGGCTTTTATCTCTTGGAATTTTGAACCAATCAATACTTTGATGCATGAAGAAGGTTTGGTTGAATATGGGACTGGTGGAGTTCAACTTTTGAAGATGATTGCAATCTCTAGATTAGTTTTTGATGGCTTAATTCCTCACATTCAATCTTCTTGGTTGACAAATGGAGTTGGTATGGCTCAACTTGCTTTGCAATATGGTGCTGATGACTTTGGTGGTACACTCATTGGAGAAGAAGTTGTTTCATGCACAGGTGCTCGCTCAACTGAACTAACAGATAAAAAAATCATTGATGCAATTCATCAGATTGGATATCAGGTAGAAGAGAGAGATAATTTCTACAATCCGGTTAACACATCATAATTCATAATCAGACCACTTAGAGTCAACTAGATTTTTTGTTTCATCATCAACTTTTACTTGCTGTTGAATTTCCCTTTCATATCCCTCCTCTTTGGTTTTTTGTGTTGCATCAATACCCATCTTAGAACCTAGATTGACAAGTGGAGATGCAGGATCAAGAGTGTCAGTTGGAGTGTTATTGATAATTATTGTATCTCTTGCTGCATCTGCTCTTGTAGTAATTGCCCAAATGACATCATTCATGTCATGTACGTTGATGTCATCATCTACTACCACAAACGTCTTTGTTAGAGATAGTTGTCCCATCCCCCATAATCCCATCATCACTTTCTTTGCTTGTCCTGGGTATCTTTTTTTGATTGAAATAATTGCTAATCCTTGAAACCATCCTGCTGATGGCATACTATAATCTACTACTTCTGGCTGGAGCATTTGAATCAATGGCAAGAATGATCGTTCGATAACTTTTCCAATGTATGCATCCTCCAAGACTGGTTTTCCAACAACTGTTGTAACATAGATTGGATCTTTTCTTCTCATAATTCCTGTTAGTGTAAATGTTGGATATGGCTCAACTGGTGTGTAGTATCCTGTATGATCTCCAAATGGTCCTTCGTCTCTAATGTCTTCTGGATCTACGTACCCTTCTAAAACAATCTCTGCATTTGCAGGAACATCCAAATCAATCGTTTTGCATTTTACTGTTTTAATTCCTTCTTTTCTTGTAATTCCTGCAAACAAGTACTTGTCTAGTCCTTCTGGTACTGGTGCAATTGATGAAAATATTGTTGCAGGTTCTCCTCCAATAATTATTGCAACTGGAATTTTTTCACCTTTCTCTTTTGAAATGTCTCCGTGATGAGCACCTCTCTTGTGCTTTTGCCAGTGCATCAACGCATGAGTTTTGTCTATTATCTGCATTCTATATACTCCCAGATTTCTTACTCCTGTTTCTGGATGTTTTGTTGCAACTAATCCTAGGGTGATAAATCGACCAGCATCATTAGGCCATGATTTTAGAATTGGTAAATCATCAAAAGATGCATCACTTGATGTTATTTCAGTTACTGGCCCACTTGTTTCTGCTTTGGGAAATGATGATGCCATCTTTGAGAGTTCTGGAAGTTTTTTAATTTTATTTAGAAAACCTGATGGAATATCCATCTTTGTCATATCTGCAATACGTTGGCCAATTTCAGTAAAGTCTGTCATCTCTAGTGCTATCTCTAATCTTTTCATGGATCCAAATGCATTTCCTAAAACCGGCATGTCGTATCCTTTTACATTTTCAAAAAGAATTGCAGATCCCTTAGAGTACATTTCTCTTCTCAATATTTCTGCAATTTCCAAATCAGAGTCAACTTCAGTTTTAACTCTCTTTAATTCACCATTTTTTTCAAGCTCTGAAACAAATTCATGAGTGTCTTCTATTGGCACAATGATTCTGATGTTAGTTCAAGTATAAGCTTAACTGGATTTACGTAGAACTGGGTTTTTCTTTATGTTCTGTTAACAAATGTATTTTAGTTCTAACTCATAGGAAAAACAGTATTGGCTGATGACAAATGTGTCGTTTGTAAGGGAAATGGAACCATAGAATTACTTGGCTCTCAATGTCCTTTTTGTAACGGAACCGGTGAACCAAATCAATCTGCCAAATCATATCTTGATTCTCATATCTGTCAATGCATTTTTCTTGATAGAAAAAGATGCCCTCTATGTGGAAAACGATGTCATCATGATACTCCAAACAAACCTAAAATTCTGTTAAGTCCTGAATAATCTATACTGGTGGGAGTTCAGTCTTTCTGTCATGACCGCCAGAACCGAACTTGCAGTAAAAACATAATTCTGATTCCATATACTTTAGTTGTTCAACTTGAATTGCTCCTATTTTTAGAGCAATCTTTGTTAGAATTCTATATTTTAATGGCATTGCAGGAATTACTTCTTCAATGTATACTTTGTAATGATCTGGACAAAACTTGAGTGTAATTTTGGTTGGTTCTTTACCTTTTTGATTTACCTGTTTTGTAAAAGTGATTTGCTCTCTAATGTATTCATGTTTTGGACATGGGCAATCTCTTCCACCTGGATGTTTGTATGCTGGTATGTTCTTCCAGTCAAAATCAGGATACTCTTTCTCGAAATCGTCCATTGTAACTATTATTTCATTTGTGCATATATCTATTATAGATTTGTACGATTTTTATGGAAATTCTCCAAAATTGATAGTAACTCCGTGCAAATAGCCACGTTCCCAAAATGTTTCTGATCCCACAATTCATTTATTTTCTATTTTTAATAGTAATGTTCTTCTTTGATCATTTTCTATATTATTCATGGCTCCAAAAATCGCTTGCCCTAACTGTCAGCAAAACGAATGGCTTGAAAATGCTGAATTGAACTATCTCCCTAAAGTTACTAAAATAGAAGGTGGGAAATATGTATCTGATACTGATAATGGTATTCATATCAAACTATGGCGATGTAACAATTGCATGTATGTTATGCAATTTTGGGAGCCTGACTGATTTTTTGATAATTTTCAAAATCTACAATTGATCTGATGAAAATTTTGTAAATTATTGTGCCTCTTTGAGAATTAATTAAAAGTACGATCTAACACTAATCAAAATGTAAATAAACCGTGTATATTTACAATAAGGAATGGCAACAAAAAAAGCAAGTACTAAAAAAGCTCTAGAAACTAAAATTGCAAAATTAGAAGCAAAATTATCTAAACTATCAGCACAACTTGAAGTACCAAAGCCAGCAGAGGTAAAACCAGCTGAGACAAAGCCAGCAGAGGTAAAACCAGCTGAGACAAAGCCAGCAGAGGTAAAACCAGCTGAGACAAAGCCAGCAGAGGTAAAACCAGCTGAGACAAAGCCAGCAGAGGTAAAACCAGCTGAGAAAGCGCCACCAGCTCCCGTAACATTTCAAACTGCATTAGAAAATGCATACTCAAATGCTACAATGACTTCTTTCCATGATTACCGAGCAAAGGTTACAGGTTATGTCCCAGCGGCAAACAGATACTTTGTGAGACTACATGCTCCTGTGGGAAAAGTTCCAACATCAAACTGGAACGAGCAAAAAGCAAAGGTTACTGGTTATACACAACCATCAAACCAATACTTTGCAACAAGACAAAGATTAGCTTACAGTCCACCAGGTAAAACATTTGGAAGTTTTAGTGGTGTTACCATGAGTGTTGAAGGCGTTGAAATAAAAGCACAAACACAAGAACCCCCAAAACCAGCTGAGACAACACAAGCACCTCCTCCACAATCTAGTTCCAGTAGCAATACCGGAAATTCAAAAAAACAATCATTGGAAGAGTATGAAGCTGATTACATACAAAGAATGGCAGACCAGCAAAAAGAGAATGAAGAACTAATGAGAGCAGCCGCAGAGCTAAATGCAAAGCGTCAAGCAGAATCTCAATCAAGTGGTTCTCAATCTAAAAAGGGTGCATTACCAAAAGGTTTCTAATTTTTTACTCCCAACTTTTCTTATTTTTAATTTGAACTTAGGAAATCCTCTAGAACTTGTTTTGAATGTCCTGCAGCCTTTACCTTGGGATAAATTTTGAAAATCTTTCCTTTTTCATCTATGAGAAATGTACTTCTTGTTACTCCCATGTATTCTCTACCCATAAATTTTTTCTTACCCCAAACACCAAACATCTTTGAGACCTTCTTGTCTACATCTGCTAAAAGTGGATATTTTATTCCCATTTTGTCACAAAATTTTTTGTGAGAGTCTACATCATCAGGACTGATACCAATAATTTCAATTCCTTCTTTTAGGAATTTTTTATAGTCTTTTGAAAACTCGTCAGCCTCTGTAGTACATCCTGGTGTGAAATCTTTTGGATAAAAGTAGATGGCATGTTTTTTGCCCTTAAAATCTATAGATTTTACTTTGTTACCTTTTGCATCATTTATCTCAAATTTTGGAACAGGATCTCCTTCAGAAATCATTACATCATACAATGAATTTCTCCATAATTAATTACTTTTTGACCTACGCTGATCATAATTTTGGTTCGAATCTTTTATATGGAAACTGGAATGGATTTTTCTTAATGGTTAATACGAGAGCATTCCTTGCTGAGGCAATTGCAACTTATGGCTTGGTATTTTTTGGTCCTCTCTCAGTAATTTTAGCAATCTCTGCATTTGGAGAAGAATTAACAACACAATCTGTATTGTTTATTGCTCTTGGACACGGAGGCGCTATTGCATTTATGGTCTATGCATTTGGGCATGTATCTGGCGCTCACATTAATCCTGCAGTTACTATCCCGATGATGATTACAAAAAAGATTGGAATTGCAGATGGTGTTGGTTATATTATTTCACAATTAATTGGTGCAGTAGCAGCAGCTGCCACACTTAAAGCAATTTTGCCAGAACTTGGAGCCCAAGTAAACTTTGCAACTCAAGGAGGTCCAAGTGAATTAATCAATAATAGCATTGGCTCTGCATTTGCAGTAGAGGCAGTTTTGACCTTCTTCTTAGTAACTGTAATCTTTATGGTAGCTGTTCACAAGAAAGCATCTCCTGGATTGCATGGATTTACAATTGGTGGAATGGTCTTTCTTATTCACCTAGTCGCAGTTCCACTAACTGGCGCATCAGTAAACCCTGCAAGAACCTTTGGCCCTGCATTAATCTCTGGATTCTGGGAATTCCATTGGTTGTATTGGGCAGCCCCAATCTTAGGTGGAATCATTGCTGGTTTGATAATGAACTATGTTTTTGTTAAACAAGCAGAACAGGAAGCATAGTTTTTCAAATACCAACATTTTTAAAAATTTGATATTATTTTTGCCATATGGCCTTTATTGATGATATATCGAGCATGTTTAATGCTGAATCTGAAAAGCTTGAGAATCTGATCAACCATGCAACAACATCTGAATTATCTTTACATGAAATTGTTGATACATACTATCAAATCATGAATGTCTCCTCAATGATTACTATGCTAAAGCAGCAGCTAAATTCAGATGAACATCGCACATTACTAGATAAAATTGCAGAAATGGAGCAAGTGATATCTGAGAAATTTAATCACATTATACATCCTCAGGTTATGGAAAAACTTGCAAAATCAATTCAAGACACAATGAATAATCTTCAGTCTGGAAACTCTGAGCAAAAATCAAAAGAAGAAACTGAAAATGATGCAAAACTCTATGAAGAATTGCGCAAAAAAATGAGTACTAGAGAATTTGTTGACCAATATGACAAAGGATTGTCTCATGATTGATGCACTTGCAAAAAATCTGGTCCATTTAAAAAAAGAATTTGCAAAAAACTATGCTGGTAAAAGTCAAATTCAGGAAGTAATTCCTACTACAACATCTGACCTGTTTCCAGTCCCACAACAAGATTTAGAATTGTTACACCAATTTGCAACAAAGAATCCTATCTATTATCACTCTTATGAACAAACTGTTGGTGAGACTTCTTGTATTGTTTATGAAGGTGACATTAACAAATATTGGTTAAACAGTATCCAGTGTGGTTCAAGTCATGCACCTTTTTCTCCAACATGGATAATGTCTGCATATGTTGGTGTCTTGCTTGCAAAAGAACTTGGATATGCTGAAGTAATTGATATTGGTTCTGGAGATGGCAGAATTGCATTTTGTGCTAAAGTTTTAGATTTAGAATCATACAGTATTGAAATTGATAGTATGTTAGTTGAATTACAAAAACTTTTGACCATTCTTGATTTTCATCCATACTGCTCTGATGCAGTGGCATTTGATTATTCTTCATTGAATCTAACACAACCGATCTTTTTCATTGGTGGTCTTGCACAAATGGGTGGAACTGAATTGGCATCTGGAGTTTTTGACAAAATTGATTCAATCTCTAATCTTACAAATGTCGGATGGGTATTTGCTGGCACTTACTCTCAAAAATATCATATAGATCCAAAAAATGAGGCCGGGTGGGGTACATTAATTGAAAAAAATAATCTCAAATCCATTCACACTATTTCTTTGCCAACTATTTGGACATTTCATGAATCCGAAGAAACTCCTTACATCTTTGCGCAACCAATCTGACTAATAGCAATCCAAATTAAGCGTAAATTTCAAAACTTTTCGGACTCGTTGCACAGCTTGGATAGTGCGAACGCTTGCGGAGCGTTAGGTCACCGGTTCAAATCCGGTCGAGCCCGCTTACCATTCATTATCTTATTAATATCTTAAATATCATAATCAATAACAACAATGATGAGTCCTGACGATTTCAACTCCTCTTCAATTCTAGTCAAAGATGTTATGGCTAAAGCACTAATCTCTGTAAATCCTAACACCACAGCTTTGCAAATAGCAAAAATGATGGAACAAGGAGGAATAGGTGCAATTCTTGTCAAAGAAAATGAGAATCTTGTTGGTATAATTACTGATAGAGACTTTGCAACAAAAATTGCTGCAAACAATCTTCCATTTGATACTCCAGTTGCAAAAATAATGTCTTCTCCACTGATCACAATCAATTATGATGAATCAATTGTTGCTGCCGCAGAAAGAATGAGCAGCAAAAAAATCCGAAAACTTGCAGTATCTGATAACGGTGTCATTGTTGGACTGATCACTTCAACTGATCTAGTTGACCAGCTTGCAAAATAACTAAAATGTCTTTGTCTTTCTAAGAAACACTGTAACAGTTACCATGTAACATGCAGTTGAAATGATTTCTAAAATTAATGATGCCAAGTATGGTTTTATTCCAATCTCAAGAAAATAATACAGCGTTGTCCATCTTACTACGAGATATATTATTTCTCCTACGCCAAATGATGAAACCAATGCAAGCAATTCTCTTTTGATTAAACTTGATTTCATAGTCTTGTAGCGTCCTTTATTATCTAAATAAAACAAACATGAAAAAATCCCAAAGCAAACAACGTATCCAAAAATTATGGTAAAAGTTATGATTAATACGTGGTTTTCAATGATCTGATTTTACAGGATAGTTATGATTTGTTCCCAGATTTACTTTGCAAATAATCAGAAAATATCTCATCTGCAATCTCTACAACATCCATATCTTTTCTCACAGCCAAACTATATAACTTCCTGGCATTTCCCTTGTTCAACAAAATAACAACTCTCTGTTGTAATAATCCACTCTTTGCTTTCTTGAGCAACTTGAGATGTTTTTGGACTACGACTCAAATCCTAGATTCGATACTATGTTATTCCACAAGGTTATGTATCTTTTTTTGAAAATATAATTGAGCTCACAAACATCTTCCATTCTATTCGGGTCTATAACACAACCATTTTCATCTGTCAGAATATCTTTATCTTTAATTTCAACATATCCTTCTTCTATAATTGGAACAAATAAGATAATTGTTACAGTTACTACAGTTACTACAGTTACAGCTATTACAATTAAAAGATATAGGGTATCTCTCATTGTAAGTTTAACTCAGACACTATATTTTCCCAAGGAGTAAACACTTTGAATGGAATTATATCATTTGGCATGTCATCGTAATTCAAGTCAAAACATATCTCAGTCATATTATAGATATATGAAAAGTATCCATGTGAATTGTTTTTAAACATTTCCTACTTTTTTGCATCCCAAGGCATAGCTTTCGCTAGGGAATGCTTTCAAACAAAAGATGACGGACATGTATCCATACGAGGCTTTAACCTCAATGCTATCTTCATCCCTTTGTTAGGATTATTCGCAGTTATTGACCGAGGCTTGTCCCTCACTAATTACAACGCGACTTGAAGTCCTAACTGTAATTCTGTACAAATTCTCTCCTCTCTTTTAGCATCCAATAAATCACTCGCAGGATCTTTGATGATGCGGCAACTGCAGCCTTTGATGAACCTCTCTTTTTCTTAATGCGATTGTAAAATTTTGTAATGTCGCTGTTCTTGTCATGTATTGCATGAGTATGGACGCATTGGACAAGGGCCCATCGTAACGTCATGCTTCCTCTTTTGGTTATACGGCCATGGTGTATTGTGTCTGCAGAGTTTCTGACTGATGGCACGACTCCTGCATATGCGCATAACTTGTGAGAGTTGTTGAATCATTTTGTAGATCAAATAATTGACATAATTAAAGATAAGAAAATAGGAACGCTAGAATGGATTAGAAATTACAAAACATTAGATAGAAAAAGAAAAATGCCAAAATAGATTTGTTTAGATTATAATTCAAACACTGCTCTTAACAAGAATTCAAGCTGCTTATCAGGACCCGAGTCTTAATTTTACTCCTGAATAGCATCAAAATATATGGATAATTCATATTTTAATAAAAACATATCTTTGCTATTCAGATTTAGTCTAGTTTGGGGTTGGGAACAATAACGACCTGAGTGAATGAATCTATTAGGTATATTGGTTCTCCTCTCCTGTCTTTATATTTTGTTCTATGTGCAGATATCACTTGAGTAAAAATTTTAATTTTTATCCCCTCATCTAAATTATATTCGTTAAATTCTTGAGATATAGTATTTATTCTCATATTACGCTTTTCTATACCATCTATCAATTCTTTTCCAGTGTAAACTTTATCACTTTTTGGTCCAGTTAAAGATTCATCAGCTTCTACAATCGTGATAGTTTGTGCATCAACATTTAAGGTCGTTTTCTCATTTATTTTTTTTTACAACACGTTGGACAATAGTACGTAATTTTAAAATACTATTATCTTGTAATTCGTATTAGATCTAGGGTTCTTTATCTATATTGAATTTAACATAATGACCCATACAATCTAAATTATATTGATATTAATAAAAGATCATATTTGTATAATGTCATTTTTAATTTTATTTATAACATCATCATATAATGATGGTTTTATACTTGTTAATTTTTTTACAATTAAAGTTTTTTTTATTGTTGCTACACGATGACACATTATTTGGGATTGTTCACTCAGCATTTTTGATGCATAGTCATTATTTTTAATGGGTATGAGGAAAGGCGACTTCGTTTGGCTCGTTGTAATTCCCACACATATAACAAAATCTGTATTATCGTGAAGTATTTTTCTAGATATAATTAATAGAAGCCTGTATTTTATTATAGTTTGATCTGGATAATTTGGATTTGCTAAAATTATTTCTTTATGATCATAATTCAATAATATTATTTAATAATCTACATTCATAAGGTTTTTGTTGATAAGATCAATATCTTTTTCAGCTTGAGATATATCTTCATTTTCTTCTAAACCAGTAGATACAGTACATGAATCATCATTAAATTGTGTGTTAGTTGTTTGGATTACAACTGTTTTTTCAAACTCATAATCTTCTTGTGTATTTTGAAAATTCAAAACTTTAGATTCAATCTCAAAAACTTGAGGATTTTGAGTCATATTTGTATATATGGCAATATGCATATAAAACTATTTGCTAATCTGGCTGTCAAATGAAAAGGACAGTTGCTGGATTAAGATGCTCCCTCAGAACACTTGATTTTTTAGTGTTTGATTAAGTGTTGTGATATATTGTACTTTGTGTTGATTTGCCTACTCTGTTTTAGTATTATCACAATTGGATTCATGTTCTAATTGCCCATTTTTATCATATTCCTTTGACCGCAGTTCATTCCAATTATCACCATAATTCATTTCAAAATGCAATACTTCATTTTCAAGATATCTTTTTTCCATTCTCATCATAATATGTTTCTGGACATAATACGATATTTTCATGATTACCTATTTGTAAATTTTTCTTCCCATTCTCTTGAAATCATGAAAATTTGGAAATGATATTAAGATACAAGTGTCCACTACTGCTGATAATGATGCTGAAACAATAAAGTAGATCAAAAAATTTCTGTTAATTTATAATAACTGTTGGTTTAGTTTCATAATTTTTCTGATGTTTAACAACTAATATTTCATATTAACTGATACCTAAATTATGAAAAAGAGATGTGAATGGGCAAAAGATGATCTAAACATCACATATCACGATAAGGAATGGGGAAAGCCACAACATGATGATCAAAAGTTATTTGAATTTCTAATACTAGAAGGGGCTCAAGCTGGTTTATCTTGGAGTACTATTCTCAAACGTAGGGATGGCTATAGAAAGGCATTTTCTAATTTTGATGCTCTAAAAGTCTCAAAATACACTCAAAAACACATCAAAAAACTACTCAAAGACGAATCTATCATTAGAAATAAACTGAAAATTGCTTCTGCCATTAACAATGCCAAACAGTTTCTCAAAATTCAAAAAGAATTTGGTTCATTTGACAAGTATCTGTGGGGGTTTGTTGAGCACAAACCAATCAAAAACAAATTCAAAAAACTATCTGATCTGCCTGCAACAACTGAAATTTCAGAGAAACTCAGTCAAGATCTCAAAAAACGAGGATTCAATTTTGTTGGGCCTACAATCTGTTATGCATTAATGCAGGCAATAGGCATGGTAAACGATCATACATCCCAATGCTTTCTGTATCAAAAATAATTTTTAAACTAGAATAATTATCTAAATTTGTGTCTGAAGGAAAATTTGCAACCTCTATTTCCTGTATAGATGGTAGAATACAACTTCCATTAGCAAAATGGATCAAAGAAAATTATTCTGTTGACTATGTAGATGCAATTACAGAACCAGGTGTAGATAAGAATGTCACAAGAGATTCTATATCTGCATCACTCAAAACTAAAGCTACGATATCTATTCGTGCTCACAAATCAGAACTAATTGTTTTTTCTGGGCATTATAATTGTGCAGCAAATCCCGTTTCTGATGAGGAGCATATTGAATTTATTAAAAAAGGAGTAGAGGTAATCTCCTCATGGAATTTAGGTGCAAAAGTTGTCGGTGTTTGGGTTGATGATTCCTGGACTGTTAATGCTATTTAGATTTCAGAAGGTTTTTTAAATACAATGAATGAGAAATTATCTCGCTTTTCAAAGACTGCAGGTACTGGAATATTATTTGCAAGTACTGCCATTAATTATTTTGTTTGCAATATGTGTTTCAATTTTAGCTGTTGGAAAATACCATATTCTTGATAGTTTGATTAAGATTATAGTTATTGTTTTGGTAGTGTCTACGGTTTCTGCTTTCTTGTTTGCATTGTATAATGGTCCCATAGAGCCAGTAGAAGGATTTGTACCAAAAGAACTTTGGAATACTTCTGGAATATTTTTCTTACTTGCATTAATGGGATGGATGTCTACTGCTGTTGATCTTTCAAGCTGGAATAGTTTATGGACATTAGAGAGAATGAAACAAACTATAAACCAAAACTCATGGAAACTCTTTTTGAATTCAGATTAACATATTTTATGACAGGAATTCTTGCAGTAATGTTTGTAACACTAGGTTTATTTATTTTCTATGGGTCTGGTGAAGACTTGCCAAACAACAATTCCCTTTTTGCAAACAAAGTAGTAACACTATACACTCAAACAATTGGAGATTGGAGTTATATCATAATTGCAGCATCTGCCTTTACTGTGATGTTTGGTACAATTATTGCTGTATTGGATGGATATTCTAGGTCATTGAAAAGAACCGTAGAATTGCTTTAGCAAAAAAGAGCAAAAAACAAGCCCAAAATTCAATAAACTTTACGTTATTTTCTTATTTGTAATCGCTATTGGGGCTCTCACAATTGTATTTCAGTTTGAAAATAACCTAAAAGAACTAGTTGACTTTGCTACTGTTTTGTCGTTTCTAATGGCACCTGTAATTGCCGTTTTTAATTTTAGACTAGTTACAGGTAAACACCTTGCAAAAGACTCTCAACCTTCTATGTTGCTGAAGCTTTTGAGTTTTGCAGGAATTGTATTTTTATCTGGATTTGCAATAGTTTTTGTTATTACTAGATTTCAATTTTGAATAATTAGAATTGTTTAAATTAAATTCAAGTGTGAAAATGCTGTGAAAATTTCAAAAAATATGCAAAAAGCACTAAACAACCAAATCACTCTAGAAGCAAGCGCATCAAATAGCTACATGGCAATGGCATCCTGGTGTGAAGTTACAGGGTATGAAGGTGGCGCTAGTTTCTTTTATGCACAGTCAGATGAAGAGAGAACACATATGCTAAAATTTATTCATTATTTGAATAATTTGGGTATTTCTGCAGTGATCCCTGCTACAAAATCACCTGCAAGTAATTTCAAATCTCTAGAGTCTATTCTAAAGACTGCACTAAAAAATGAACAAACTGTCACTACTGCAATTCATAAGATGGTTGAGATCTCACAAAAAGATAAAGATCATTCCACATATGCATTTCTAGAATGGTTTGTTAATGAACAAGTTCAAGAAGAAACAAAGTTTGAAACTTTGATACAAAAGTTTGAACTGATCGGAAGAGACAAGATCGCTATAAATGAGATCGACAAGACTCTGGCAGCAAATGCTACAGCTTCTGCAGCTGACACAACTGCCTAGAAAATCTTTTTTCTAAAATCATTAATACTGGATATTTTTCTCATACCTCATGACAGTTATTGTAACAAGAAAACCAGGTGGTGTTACACAACTATTCAACACTGAAACTGGCAGAGTTACATACAAATGCAAAGCTGAATCTGCTTACATGCTAATTGAGGCCTTTGGTGGAATTATAAAATTCAATCATAAAGGAGCAATTGCAACTGTTACAGGTCATATAACTTCGCTTGAATCATGTGATGTAATTAAGAAAGGACATCCAAATTACAAGGAGGCATTGTCTACAATTATTTCGTCGTACAAAGAATTTTCACAAAATGTTTCTGATTCATATGCAAAAGAAATTCAAGAATTTGAAAATAAATTATCTGGTCTTTAATTTTTAATCAACATACATGTTTCTTGCTTGGTCGTGAACTCTACCAATGTGCAATGCTAATTCTATTAGATCTTCACCATAATACTTTCCACAAAACCTGCATTCAAATTTGTATTGATTTGACAGATCTGATCGTGATATTTTGTGGTATTAATAACTGCCTGATCTATTTACCCATAAATCATGCATTGTTCACATTCGCAAACTTCTTGTTGCTTTGCTTTCTTCAAACATTTTTTGTGTTGACCTGCTTGACACTGAACACAAATCTCATCAAGATTATCTACACTTGTATATTTTTTAGATTGATCAAATCCAAACCCGCCATCTTTTGGTCCTACCATGTTTTATCATAATTGATGTAGTATTTTTACTTCACTAATTGATTGCAGATTTTATTGTATCTTGCAATTCTTTTTTGTGTGTTTCAATGATTCCTCGTATTTCAAAAGTATCTACGTATCCTCCAGCTGATGCACGAGTTGCTTTGAGCAGATAATGTAAAGATCCCTCTTCAATTTTTCCAACATAGTATCCATAAAGAAAATCTAATTCATCATCACACTTCCAGATTTGTTTGATGTGTGGAAATGTTTGTTTAATTTCAGTTGGTATCTCTTGAATTCTCCTTTTGATGTATTGATCAAGTGATTTTCTAATTGAAGAGTCTTGGAGCAATTCTAATGTTGTTTGGCAACACTTGTTTTTTAGTCATTATCTTCCTCGTCTTTTTTTCCATTTTCTGGCTTGTCCCACATATGCATGGTTCCGCGAATCATAAAAGAACCCACAATTATTGCTACTAATCCACCAACAATAAAGACAAAAAAATTTCCAATATCTTTGATACCTGCCAATAGTGTTATTTACTGCCAGTCTAATTATAACTGTCTAGGGAAATTTAATTAGATTCAATAGTAAGTTTGAAAATTTTTGTTTATAATGTCTAAACCTAAACAAGTTGTCGCTTGGATCGCACTTATTACAGGTGGAATTGGATTTTTCTTCTTTTCTCAATGGATGACTGAAGTTATGCGATAATCTTGAAAACTAATTACATTGTAGTCATTTGTAGTAACAATCAATATGATTAGTCACGAGATTAAAAAATTTCTAGATATTCAAAAGCTAGGTTATGTGGCAACTGTTGACTCTGATGGTAAACCAAACCTTTCTCCAAAAGGAACTATCATTGCTTGGACATCAGAACTTTTGGCATTTGCAGATATTCGCTCACCTGATACTGTAAAAAATTTACAAAATAATCCTTATGTGGAAATTAATGTAATTGACCCTCTTCTACGAAAAGGCTATCTATTCAAAGGCCAAGCTCGAATTATTAAGGATAATTCCCTATATGAGGAGATTCTTAGTAATTATAGAAAAAAAGGAATCAAGAGTCCAATTAATTCAATTGTCTTAGTTGATGTCTCTGATGTATCTGAAGTGACTTCTCCATTGTATGATATGGGAATTTCAGAACAAGAAATTAAATCAAAATGGAAAAAGTATTTTGAAAGTTTATGATTATTAAAATGATTTTGTTGATGCCTTGAGTTTTTCTAATTCTTTTTTAGTTTTTTCGTGTTCTTTTCTTTCCTCTTCTACAAGTAATTGAAGTGCTTCGAGTTCTTTTTGTGCCATGTTAAGCTTTGATTTTAATGATCCTACTACTACACTTGCTGCTTCAATAACTCCTGCAGAACTTTTTTGATTTGCGTTCGTTCCTTGGATGAATTCTTTTTCTTTTGAAGTTAGAATACTTGTATCTTGAAAATGATCCTTCTTATCTAGTTCTTCTTTTGCATTATACAGTCTAATCCTTGCTTCATCTAATTCTTTTCCATATTCTATCTGTTGTTTTTTAATATTCTGGAGTAGTGATTGTTCTTGTGATCTTTGTTCTTTAATTTTATCATACTCTTTTGTCATTTCATCTAATTCTTGTTTTATTTTTGAAAAATTTTCTTCAGTTTTATTAAATTCACTAACTGCTTTTGAATCTTTAATTTGTTCAGCATTTTTAATTTTTTCTTTAATCTCTCTGTGTTCTCGTTGGACTACATCCAGTTCCATCTTTTTTTGATTGATCTCTTTTTTAACTACCATTAAATTACTAACAACATAATTGTATTCTTCTTTTACTGTTTTAATTTTATGTGTAATATCATCAAGCTCCTCTTGTTTTAGTCTACACTCCTTTTGAATTTTTTCTACTTCAGTTTCTAACTCTTCTTTTAGTATGTGTTCTTCACTTTTATCAGAAATTGTTTCTTCTACTTTTTTCTTTCCAAATAGTCCCATATCATTACCACTTATTCCCAAAAGATGAATCTTTCTTTACTTTTGTTTAACCCTGTCTCTAAAAAATTTGAGATAAAATCCAATACTGCCAATAATTATTCCGCCAAGCAAGGCCATCGTGCCTAATTCTGGCATTTCTGGGTATATGTTTGGTGCAAGAAATAGTAATAATGCACCTAAAATTATCAGAGCAAATCCGCCATTATTTCTTGATCTGTTATGTTCTCCATGAACCATGATTATGCATACTCTGAAAGTGTTTTTGCTACTTGTTTTCTTCCAATGTCTGAAATGAAAGGTCCTATCTTTGGCCCTCTTGATGTTCCTAATATTATTTGGTATAGTACTTTGAAGAAATCTTTTGGTTGTACATCATTTGATTTTGCAATCTGATAAATTGTATTTTGAATGTCTTCTGGTTCTTTTTCTGCACTAAGTGTATCTACAAGTATCTTTAATGCATTTTTTATGGAATTATCTAAATCTATTTGTATTTTTTCTTGTTCATCAAACTCATCTGAAAAGCTTCCTGCAAGATCAATGAGTTTTTCAATTGCTGGCTCAGGGTTTTTTATTACTCCATAATCTAGCAATTTTTTCATTACTCTTTCCCCTCTGTCTTCTTTGAATATTTTTGTTAATTCAATTAAAAGTCTATAGTTAACATGCATGCTTGATTGTTTTGGAGGCGTAAGGAGATTCACATATTCATAGAGTCCTTTTAATTTTGTTAGTTTAGCTTGGTTGTCTATTTTGATTCTTCCAAAGTAAGTGTCTTCTAATTCGTTATATTCATTCATCAAAGATGGAATGTCTTCAAATCCAAGTTCTCGTGCACCTGTAATTCTTTTGTATAGTAATAATAGAATTGATTTTGGACTACCATACTCTAACCATTTTTGTGCAGTTATAACATTGCCCAATGATTTTGAAATCTTTTTTCCTCCTTTGTCTAAGAACATTTCATATTTTACATGATGCGGATGTGGAAATCCTAAAATTTCATCTGCTACCCAGTCATTTACCTTTACAGAATCCATTATGTCTTTTCCATATGCTTCAAATCTGATGTCAAATGCTGACCATCTTGCTGCAAATTCTACTTTCCATGCTAGTTTTCCAAGATCCTTTGTGATGTCTGCCTCTCCTTCATGACCACACCCATTGATCCTTTTTGAGCCAATTTCAACATCATGGCATCTGTACTTTACTTTTTTTTCATCAGCAATGTATTCTGTAGATTCTGCTGTGTATAGACGACTACACTCTGCGCAAACTGGAAAATATGGCAGGTATTTTTGATATTTTTCCTGTCCCACAAGATCTGAAATTTTTTTTCCAATCTTTGTACTGTTTTGCAAGATTGTATGAATTTGGTCTTTTAGTAATCCTTGCTTGTAAGTATCAACAGCTCTTCTAAACTCGTACTTTATCCCTACTTTGTCAAGTCCATCTAAAAGAATACTGCTCATATGCATGCCGTATGATTCATGACATCCATAAGGATCAGGAATTAGTGATACTGGTTTTGCTATGTGTTCTTCTAAATTAAATTGCTGCATCCCTTCTGGAATTTTTCTTAATCCGTCTAGATCATCTGAATAAGCAATTAGTTCTGATTTGTAACCAAAATTTTCTAATGCTAATTTAACCCCATACGCCCTTACTGCGTCTCCTAAACTCCCAATATGTGGAATTCCTGATGCACCAAGACCACTTTCAACTTTGAGAACATCTAAATTTCTTCCAAGAGATTTTTCACGTTCAAGTAATTCATAAGCTAATTTGTCTATCCAAGTTCCTTTTCCAATAACTTCTTGTTCTGACATCTCTTTTCACTAATTCAATGTTTTGGACATGTATGGCCCATATAACGAATACCCTAACTTTTGATAATATTCTCTTGTACCAACTGCACTAATAACTAACATTTTCTTTGCATCAAATTCTTCTTTGGAAATTTTTTCTGCCTCTTTCATTAAATTTTTTCCTAACCCTGAATGTTGAATCTCATTTTCTTCTTTCTCTCCAAGTTTCAATGATTTTCCATAGACATGAATCTCTCTTACAATACATGTATCTTGTTTTATCTCATCTCTGTGAGCATTATTGCTTGGTTTTCTTAATCTCAAAAACCCATAGATGGATTCATTCTTGTCTTCATAAGACAAAAACACCTCTTTTCCATCTGAGGAGTCATAATTTATTCTGTTTAGTTTCACATCTCCACCATCTGATTTTTTGTTAGAAAGTCCTGCTTCTCTACATCTGATACATCTACATGAAAGCCCCTGTTTGGCTAAATTCTGATGGACGATTTGTCTTAGATTACCTGATTTTGGTCCTGCAATGATCTCATTTGGAGAAATTTCTCTTTGTACACGCATGATTCTGACCCATTTTGGAACATTCTTTTTTGCTTCTGTTAATACCCTGATCATGTCTTCATCAGAGTATGGAGTGTATTTTCCTTGTTTGTATTCTTCATAGAGTGGTGTGTTTTCAATTACTAGTGATGGATAAATCTTCAACATGTCTGGACGTAACTGTGAATCAGAAAATAGTTTTTTAAAATCAGCAATGTCTTCTTCTGGTGTCATTGTAGGCAAACCTGGCATCATATGCGCAACAATTTTGTAACCTGCATCTTTTGAAATTTGAAATGATTCTGTCACATCATTATAGTTGTGACCTCTGTTAACTATTTCATAAACTCGTTCTTGTAATGATTGTACCCCTATCTCTATTCGTGTGATTCCATAGTTTAACATTAAATCTATATCTTTTTTCTTACAATAGTCTGGTTTTGTTTCAATTGTAAATCCTACATTTCTTATCTGTGCATGTTCGTTATTTGATTTAGCTTCTTGCAAATCTTTTGAATCTGTTCCATTTAGCGCATCATAACATGATTTGATAAAATTCTCTTGATAGTCTTTTGGCATAAAGAGAAAAGTACCTCCAACAATTACGATCTCCATTTTAGATGTATCATGTCCAAATGCAATTAGCTTGTCAATTTTTGACATGATTTGTAATTTGGGATCATATTGATTTCCAATTGCGTTAAGTGTAGATGGTTCTTTTCCTGTGTAGCTGTTTGGAGTATTAAATTCAATTCCACCTGGACAATATGTACATCTGCCATGTGGACATGCATATGGTTTTGGCATGAGTGCAATCACTGCTACTCCTGATGCAGTTTTAACTGGTTTTTTCAACAAAACTTTTCTTAATTTATCAAAATCGGATTCTTTTGCCATTGATAAAATCTCATGATTTTTTGGAATTCTATCAAGTGAATATTTGGCACAAATTTTTATGATTTCTTGTTTTACCTGTTTTTTACTAGGATCATTGATTGTCAGCAAGTTCTGAGTGATTTCACTACATGCTTTAGACAAAATAGAATCTAATTTACTCATGAATTCTCATACTAATTTGGACATAAATTCGTTAAATAACTTGGTTTACCTGAAATCTATCTTCGTCTACTTGTCTTTCTCTTAGCTTTAGTTCCTTTTCTAGCTGATTTTCTCTTTACACTCTTTCTAGCTGATTTTCTCTTTACACTCTTTCTAGCTGATTTTCTCTTTACACTCTTTCTAGCTGATTTTCTCTTTACACTCTTTCTAGCTGATTTTCTCTTTACACTCTTTCTAGCTGATTTTCTCTTTACACTCTTTCTAGCTGATTTTCTCTTTACACTCTTTCTAGCTGATTTTCTCTTTACACTCTTTCTAGCTGATTTTCTCTTTACACTCTTTCTAGCTGATTTTCTCTTTACACTCTTTCTAGCTGATTTTCTCTTAGTTGATTTTTTTGTAACATTCTTTTTGATAATTTTTAATTCGTTTAGTGCTTCCTGAATTCCTTTAATCTGTGCGATCATGTTTGCTCTGAATGACTCGTTGCTTATTTCTGCTGACATATGCTGTCATTTCAATTTTTTTATATCATTTAAGACTTTGTGACTTGTAGTTTGAGTAATCCATCTATTATTACTGATAAACTTCTTTTGGCATTCAATTGTTATCTGTGGATGCTGTGATTTTATACTTTGTAGAAAAAGTGTATGTCTGCAAAACTTTTTTTAATCTCATCTTTACGTGATTCAACCATTTTTGTCATTTCCGTTAAATCTTCATTTGCAGGAAGTTTACCATATTTTGCAATATAATATCCAAGAGTTATTCCAGTTACTACCCCTGCTTTATGACCATATTTGAAATCTTCTTCAGATCTAAATTTCCAATGTTCCTGATCACATTCGTGTGTCTGGATTCCATGAGGGATAAGGCATTCATCAATCAACGAACTTATTTTATCTTTGAATTCTTTTTCTAATACCATGCTTTACACCAACTCATCTCAAATAAAAAGCCAAAGATATTGTTATACATTTAGCATAATCCTTACCAAATATACTACTGTGCCAATTGCAACTGTTACAACCATGTATGGCATTCCTTTTATGATGAAATCTTTGAACATCATACGATAACCGTGCCTTTCCATAACTGCAATGGCTACAAGATTTGCACTTGCACCAATTAAAGTTCCATTTCCTCCAAAATCTGCACCTATTGCTAATGCATACCACAAAGGATTGTAATCGAAAGTACCTAATCTTTCTGCTATGACTGGGTCTAGTGAAATGTTTTCAATAATTGGAATCATTGTGGCAGTATAAGGGATATTGTCCACAAATGCTGAAGCAAATGCGGATGACCATATAATCATGACTGCTGTTGCTTCAAAATTACCCCCAGTCGCAATAACTATTTGATGAGCAAAGAGTTCCAGCGCTCCTGTTAATTCAACACCTGATACAATAATGAACAATCCTGCGAAAAACATCAAGGTAGTCCATTCTACATGAACAAATGCTTTTCCTGGATGAATTTTTGTGATTACCAAAAGAATTGCAGCTCCCGCCAATGCAATAATTGAAACTTCCATATCTAAAACTCCATGGAACATAAATGCCATAACTACTCCAAAAAGAACTATCACACTTTTTTTGAGTAGTACAGGATCTTTGATTTCTTTTTTTTCATCAATTTGCATAAGTTTCTCAACATTCTCTGGCTTTTGTTTAAGATCTTTTCTAAACAAGAGTTTGAGAACAACTAAAGATGCTAAAAATGTGATAATAACTTCTGGAGTCATGTGGTATGCAAAATTCATAAACTCAAGATTTGCAGCAGATGCAATCAAAATGTTGGGAGGATCACCAATTAGAGTAGCTGCACCACCAATGTTTGATGCAAAAATTTCTGCAAGAATGATAGATATTGGATTTATGTTTAGAACTCTTGCAATAGAAATAGTTACAGGAACCATAAGAAGAACCATAGTAACATTATCCAAAAATGCAGAACCTACTGCTGTAATAACTGACAACAATAACAAAAGCTTCCAAACATTTCCCTTGGACAGTTTTGCTGCCTTGATTCCTATGTACTGAAAAATTCCTGTCTCTCCAAGAATTCCAACAATTATCATCATTCCCAAAAGTAATCCAATTGTGTTGAAGTCAATGGATCCTATTACAAAGTCAACACTATCATGTGCAGGAATTAGACCCGTGTAAATTAGAACAATAAGAATGATGAGTGCTCCAATCATCGCAAGTGCTGTTCTGTGAATTACTTCTGTAACTAAAATCACGTAAATTCCAATCAAAACTGACATGGTTAACGCCATTGCAACTGTAAACTCCAACCCAATCATTTCAGGTAATGTAAACATCATAACGACTACAACGACAAGCGTGATTCCAATAATTGGCATAATTTTTTGCAATATCTACGACCAATTTTGGTTAAAATTGAGGCTATTTATTCTATTTTTTTAGAGTTTACAAAGACACCTTTCTTTTTACTAATATACCCAATTTCATATATAGTCATTCTATGTTTTTTGAAGATTTTTTTTATTTTTTTAACCTCATTCTGTGGTGAGATCAAACAAAAACCAACACCCATGTTAAACGTCTTGTACATCTCTTCTTGCTTTACTCCTTGCTCTTCAATCAGACCCATAATGGGTGGAATTTTTGGCAGTGCATCAATTTCATATCCGATATTTTTTAGTCGAAGTAGTTTTGTAAATGACCCCCCAGTGATATGTGCTAACCCATTAACTATGCATTTTTGATTTGCTTCTAAAACTGGTTTCACATAAATTTCTGTAGGGGTAAGTAATGCATTTCCTAATACCCCAACTCCTTTGATTTTATCTTTTAGAGAATATTTTGTTAATAATGCTTTTCTTGCAAGTGAATAACCATTTGAATGGATTCCAGAACTTTTTACACCGATTATGACATCACCTGCTTTTATTTTATTTCCTAACACCATTTCTTTTTTTGAAACTAATCCTAATACCATTCCAGCCAAATCAAACGAAAATCCTTTACCTGAAATTAAATCTGGCATAATTGCAGTTTCTCCTCCAACAATTGGAACTGCTGCTTTTTTTGCACCTTTGACTAGCCCTTCGACAATTTTTTTAAATAATTTTACGTCATTTTTGTTTGCAGCAATATAATCTACAAATGATATTGGCGTTGCGCCAATACATATTATATCATTAACGTTCATTGCAATACAATCAATTCCAATTGTGTCATATTTTTTCATCATATTTGCAATTACAACTTTGGTTCCAACACCATCTGTATGGGTAGCCAAAAGTTTACCTCCTGGAATTTCTACAATTCCTGCATAATGACCAAATCCATGAGCAATCTTTGCTTTTTTCTGAAGCTTGTGAGTTGATGTAATTAGTTTGCCAATTGCTGTTTGGCTTTGTTTAATTTTAGAAATGTCTACACCTGCTTTTTTGTAGGTTAGAACCATAGTTTGATGCGTATTTGCTGTGAATAAAAGAATTTGCCTATTGTTTCGATCACATGTACATTCCAGAATTCTCTTCTCTATGTTCTACATATTTTTGGGATAATTCACTTAATTCTGAACTGATTCTCTCTTTATCTTCTTGAAGCTCTGTAGTGTCTATATCCATTTCATAGAATCGATTTAATGCCTCAATCAGAGTTGCTGCTGCAGTAGAATCCGGTTCCGTTTTGTTTGCTTTTACTAATAGTGTTACACCTTGTATCTCTCTTACTAGACATTCGTTTAGTATGCCGCCTGGAATACCTGTGATAAATCCTTGAGGAATCATACTGATGTCCTTGTCTGCCATTGTTCTTACCAGATCTTCTTCAGCTGCACAGTATGCTTTGTTGTCATGTTCAATACTTGCAACTCCATCTAGGATAACAATCTCTTTGGATCCTTTTTGTGCTGCCCAATCTAAAATTGATGATACCAGACAGTAAAGTCCTTCCAACTTCAATGTTATCTCACAAATTATTGCACAGATTGTTCCTTCTTGGTTTGCATAGAATCTAAACGGATGACGTAATCTGCCTCTCATGAAAACTGTTGATGGAGGGAGATACTTTGATCTCATTACTCCGATCTCCTCCATTTCTAATTTCTCAATAATGTGATTAATTGCAACAGGACCTACGAGACCTGCTCCGACAAAGCCTGCAAAGATTATTGGATTCTTCAATTCTGTTTTCTTTGTCTCAAAGACTTCAGCTTCAGGAAATTCTTTCTGCACGATTTACGTCGATTTGTTCTGTCTAATTACTATACTAACTAAGAGTTTTGTACGCTTTTGGTGAGATGGTTTTTAGTAATTTTTACACCAAATCAAAAAGTTCTAATCTAAAAAATGATATCTTGAGCTCATTCTTTACTGAAATTTTGTATTGTTGTTTTTATTTTTGAAATCATTTTAAAATAATCTTCATTAGGCTCAAGACTTGCCACAAATAGGTTGCTATTGTCTATTGGTATGTTGATTAAAGTTACCTTGTCATATTCTAAAACTGAAGACTTCTCAAAACCAAGTTCATGGGATAAATTTTGAGATTTTTCCCATTCCCACATCGAATAATGGATGGACATTTTCAATTCATCAGGGGACAAATATTGCTCTACTCCTTTCTGTTCCAAATTGTTAACTAAAACTCCTTTAGTATTTACTACTCCCGCAAACCTTATTTTTGAATCTAATTCAAGAATATCTTTACACAGTTTCTGGTAATCCATTGAAATTTGATGGTAAATTGATTATTAAAATATTATTGTTCCAAAGTAAATATGATAAAACTACATTATTTTCTTTAATTCTTATTATAATTTGATTTTATATTTTTTCAATTCCAAAAATTATGCCATAATAATCTGTATGTGAAATGTTGGTAATTTTTAGATTAAATTTTTGCAAAATTTGTTCTATTAAAGTAAATTCTACTGTATGTTGGTTTGTTTTGATCATCTGATAACAATTTCTCCCATTCAGGGTGCTCATTCTTTAAAAAATCAAAAACTTCATCATACCATTCACTTTTTTTCACTCAAATTTATTTTCTCATGTCAAGTGTAATTTTAAATCTTATGGTGAGATTTTCATTTTAGGCATAGATAAAAATGAGTAATCAGAATTTACGCTATGGCAAATAGACCGGACTCTAACAAAACCCTATCGACTAAAACTAAATTACTTCTAATTTTGATAATGTTTATTGTAATTAATTTGATTTTTTATTTTGGATTTGACTCTTCAGACGAATCAGGAAATCCATTTGAACTAGGTGAACAAGATCAATTAATGGTTGATAAAACTGTTGAATCGGAAGAAGAAATGAATATTTCACTTCTTCCCTAGTGTATTACATATTTCATGTATGACATTAAGCCTAGTTTTTTCTTATTTTACTAATTGATGCGTCAAGAATTTTCTTTCTACTAATTTCAAGTATCTTGAAAATTACCTCAGAAATATTATCTGTCTTGTTTCCTAAAATTCTGATGACTATGCCCGATTCATCTGGAAGAATAGATGTGCCCACTGAAACTGTATCTGTCTTTTTGATACTTTCATTAATTGAACTTTCCAGTTCAATTACAATTTCCTTTCTAGTCAAGATGTACATTGTTCCAACTGTGTTATGCTTTCCTAGTATTCCAAAATTTTTCAATTTTTGTATTTTTGGTTCAATTTTTGTATTTTCTAAAAATCTTATTTTTTTATCTTGGTTCTTACAGTGTGTTCTTAGGTAACAAATATCATATTCAAAAGATTCCTCCATAGCAACTCTTCCAGGAGTTAAAATTTCTGAATATACCAAAGTTGCATTATCGTGAATATTCAGATTAACTTTTTGATAATATCTTGAATTCTTGTTTGGTATTATTTGATCAGGGATGTATTCAAAATAACAATTCTCATCAACTGTGATGTTTACAATTTGTGATGCAAAATTTGAATCCATACTGTAGATGCTAGTGGCACCTTGAGTTGTCATATGGGCAACGGCTTTATTTTTTAAGGATACATCAGTTCTGTACCTGTCTCCTTGCAGAATTCCTCCTGATGGAGAAATAACATAAAGATATGCCATTTCAGGAAGTGAGTTTTCAGGATATAATGCTCGTTGAAATTGTAACGGAACTTGAGAAAATTGTTTTGTAACAATTGTCTTACCATTACTATCTTTTTGAAGTTCCAAATCAAGAATGCCTACTTTTCCTGATTTTCCAACTTCCAATTGTTTTATTTTAGAATCATATGTCTGAATTTCTTTTGGTATGTCATCTGGTGTGTAATATTCTAGATTATTCAATAATCACACCTTTTGTGTAAGTTCTGATTTTGGTGCAGAATCCAACAAGACATCATGAATAATGTGTTCAGTTATCTTCATTATGCCTTTATCTGTTTTACAATTGATAAATTCAAATGGTTTTTCTTTTCTAATCTTTTCTGCATCTCTTTTCATGATATCAAGATCTGCACCAACCATAATGGCAAGATCTATCTTGTTAATTACTAAAAGATCACAACTCTCAATTCCTAATCCGCCCTTTCTTGGATATTTGTCTCCGCCTGCAACATCAACTATGTAAATAAAATAATCTGCAAGAAGGGGACTGAATGTAGTTGTAATGTTGTCCCCACCACTTTCAATAATTATAAGGTCAAGATCAGGATGCTCCGATTCTATTTCTTCTATTACTGCAAGATTCATGGAAGGATCTTCTCTGATTGCAGTATGTGGACAACCGCCTGTTGCAAGACCAATCACTAAATTTTCTGGAAGTAGTCCTCTTTTTGTAGCTAAATTATCCCTCATTCTGTCAGCGTCTTCTTTTGAAATTACATCATTTGAGATTATACTTACACTGTATCCCTTTTCAGCCAACATTGGCACCAAGCGTTCAATTAACATGCTTTTACCAGAACCAACTGGTCCTCCAATACCGATTCTTGCGATGTGAGTCATGATGAAAAATCTAATTTTTATGTAATAAACATTTTAGAATCCATTTTTTCATGTGACATTTGAACAATATCTATTTGGGGTGCAAATTGCCACATTTCAGAAAGTGATTCATTCGAATATTCTTTGATAGTTTGACTGATGATTGGTTTTATATTGTGAATTATTTTTTGAGCTTCAAAATGTTGAATTAATCCTAATCGTAATGCTGCACCTACAACCCCTACAGTAAAACCATACAATAACATCGTCATGCTTTTTTCTTTTTTAATTTTTAATGCATTACAACAAATTGCAAATGCCACAGGAAATATCCCATGTACATTGTTTTTTGTTATGTTGTTTTTGTATTGATTTAAAATTTCATCATCTTTTACAAATTCTGAAACACACTTTACTAACTGAACACCAGATCTTACTGATGAATTGCGTATTTCTTTAATTGATTTAGTAGCAAAAGCAATACTATCTGCTTCAATTACTTTTTCAAAATCACATTCATTTGCACTATCAAATGCATTTGCAAGTGCAACACAATCTGATGGGCCTATCTGTTGAATAATGTTGGTTTTGATAATTTCTATCAAGTCAGTCATGCCTTGAATTTTTTTTTCTGTGAAAAGAAATTCTAATCCATTTGAAGTAGCAAAAATGCCTGTAGGGAAAAATGAGTCAGATAATTGCATTACTCCCAACTCTTGTTCTATCTCATCAATGTTCATGTACATCTGCACCTAATTGAGGGGAAAATATTTGCTCTTCTACTGTCATGTCAATATGGCTGATAATGCTTTGAAACAATTTTGCGAATATTTCCTTTTCTGAGTCTGCTTGAATTGGAAATGAAATCTCATCTCCTTGAATGGATATGGGTCTGTGTCTGTTTCCAATTATATGTCCTAAAAGTACCATCACATCTGTCATCTTTTCATTTTTTAGTTTAACTGTAATTATTTTTTCTGGTAATTGTTCTACAACAATTTTTGTATCTCCATTTTTGATGATATCTCCATTGTGAAGTTTTACACCTGGGTCTAAATTCAAACCTACATCTGTTCCACGATCTGTCTTTCTTCTCAAAATTCTTTTTTCTAATTCTATTCGTGAAATCTTGAGTCTTTCAAAACTTTCATTTCTTAAATCATCAAATTCTTTATCATGAAAAATATTACCTATGGGAGAATTAACTTCTATCACAAGTAACTTTGTTTTTTGCCAAAGTTATACTTTGTTCGACTCTTTTACCATTTTAATGATTAAATACTATAATTCACTATCCAATTCATTGATGCTTACTCCTAGAGAATTAGAAAAACTAAATGTTTTTGTTACATCAGAACTTGCTCGTAGAAGAAAAAATCGTGGACTAAAACTTAATCATCCTGAGGCTGTATCTATTCTTGCTGATCATATTTTAGAAGGTGCTAGAGATGGAAGAAATGTTCCAGAACTTATGAGCTCCGGAAAAAATGTTTTATCAAAAGATGATGTGTTACCTGGAGTTGCAGAACTGATTGCTTCTATTCAAGTGGAGGCAACATTTGAAGATGGAACTAAACTGGTAACAGTTCATGACCCTATTGTGTGATAATTATGATTCCTGGCGAATACTTCCCATCTAATGAATCCATAATTGCTAATGTGGGAAAATCAACTACAACTGTTAGTGTTAGAAATACTGGGGATAGACCAATACAGGTAGGATCACATACCCACTTTTTTGAAGTAAACAAGGCTCTTGAATTTCAGAGGAAACAGTCTTACGGATATCATCTCAATATTCCTGCTGGAACATCAGTGAGATTTGAACCAGGAGACACAAAAGAAATTGAACTAACAGAATTTGGTGGAAAAAAAATTGTTTATGGATTTAGTGGTCTGGTAAATGGAAGTCTAGATGAAAAGCAAGAAGAGGCATTCAAAAAAGTTACTGAAAAAGGATTCAAAGGGATGACACAATGACTTTGAACATTCCAAGAAAAACATACGTTGATTTGTTTGGTCCGACTGTGGGTGACCGAATCCGTCTTGCAGATACTGATTTGATTATTGAAATTGAAAAAGACTTGATCAAATATGGTGATGAGGCTGTATTTGGTGGAGGAAAGAGCATACGAGATGGGCAGGGGCAAGCAAGTGGAGTGTCTAGAGCAGAGTCACTTGATCTTGTAATTACTAACGCAATTGTAATGGATCCAATTTTAGGAATTATCAAAGCAGACATTGGAATAAAAGATGGAAAAATTGTCGGGATAGGAAATGCTGGTAATCCTGATATCATGGATGATATTGATATGGTAATTTCTTCAAACACTGAGATAATTGCAGGTGAGCATACAATTTGTACTCCTGGAACAATTGATTCACATGTTCATTTTATTTCTCCTCAACAAGCAATACATGCAATTTGTAATGGTACCACTACAATGATTGGTGGCGGAACTGGCCCTGCTGATGGAACAAATGCAACAACATGCACTCCTGGTAAATGGAATATTCATAAAATGATTGAATCCGTTGATGAATTACCACTGAACTTTGGATTTCTTGCTAAAGGAAATGATTCCCGTGAAACTGCATTACTTGAACAAATTGAAGCAGGAGCTTGTGGGCTAAAACTACATGAAGACTGGGGTTCAACTCCTGCTACGATTGATTCTGCTTTGAGGGTTGCAGACAAAACTGATACTCAAGTTGCAATCCATACAGATACTCTCAATGAATGTGGATTTGTTGATGACACAATTGAAGCAATTGCTGGAAGAACAATTCACACTTATCATACTGAAGGAGCAGGTGGTGGACATGCTCCAGATATTATGAAAATTGCAGGTGAAGAAAATATACTTCCTTCGTCTACAAATCCTACAAGACCATTTACAGTAAATACATTAGCAGAACATCTTGACATGATGATGGTTTGCCATCATCTAAATTCATCAGTTCCTGAAGATGTGTCCTTTGCAATGTCTAGAATTCGTGGTGAGACTATTGCTGCAGAGGACGTATTACATGATATTGGAGTTTTGAGTATGATGTCTTCTGATAGTCAAGCTATGGGACGAGTTGGAGAAGTTACAACCAGAAATTGGCAGACTGCTGATAAAATGAAAAAGATGGCTGGCACATTACCTGAAGACAATGCTCAAAATGATAATTTCAGAGTAAAAAGATATCTTGCTAAAATTACAATAAATCCTGCCATAACTCATGGGGTTTCAGATTATGTGGGATCATTGCAGCCTGGGCGATTAGCTGATATTGTAATTTGGTCCCCTGCATTTTTTGGAGTCAAACCAAAAATGATCATTAAAGGCGGTTTTATTGCATATTCCCTTATGGGTGATCCAAATGCATCAATTCCTACTACTGAACCTGTCATGTATCGCCCTATGTTTGGAGCCCTTGGCCAAACAAAATATTCCACTTCTGTAACATTCACATCTCAACTGGCACTAGACAAGGGTATTGAATCTGAAATCAATTCAAAAAAGAAATTGGTTCCTGTGAAAAATTGTCGTTCTATTGGAAAGAAAGACATGTTGTATAATGATCTTACTCCAAACATTGAGGTAAATCCTGAAACATATGAAGTAAAAGTTGATGGGAAAATTGCAACTACAGATCCAGCAGACAAAGTTTCTATGTCGAGACTATACAATTTATTTTAAAAGTTTTTAAACTATATGTTTAGTTTATTGAAAATAATTTATTATCTAATCCAATTGTAATTACAATATTGAGACCAATTATGAAAGTTATACTAGCTATTGTGTATCTTAGATATTTAGTAACATAATTAATTTTTGATAATAAAATAAATGGTAATCCCATAATGCCACTAGCAACAGTCATACCAATTATACTGCCTATGCCAAATAAAATTAGAAAATAAATCATCATATCAAAACCATTCATTGTAGATGCAAATAATGCAACAAGACTACCACTACCTGCAATACCGTGAACACAACCAATTAGATATGCTTTGTGACCATGTTTGTGATTTTCATTGTGTTCATGAGAATGTGTGTGAGAAATTCCGTTTGAATGTGTGTGAGGATGAACATGTTTTTGTTTAAAGATACTTTTGTTTGTAAATGTAAAAATTGCTAAAGTAATCAACATTAAACCAACAAGCACTTCTGCACTAATAAAAAAATCATTAGGTATGTTTAATGATAAACCTGCAATCAATAACCCAATTAGAATAATGCTGGATGTATGTCCCATTCCCCAAAGTGCTCCTCTTAAAGAAGAGATAATGGTAAGATTTTGCAAGTCTCGTTTTTTTGTACTCTTTGAATTATCGTTATTTCTTAATAGTTGAGTGGAAACTGCACTAAGATGATCAGGCTCAAAAGCATGTAATACTCCAATCATCAGACCTGCAATTATAATTAAAAAAGGATTGTTGGCTTGTAACATTCCCATTATTGTGTCAATCAATTATTCCACTACTCCTATATGCTGTTTGTTTCTGTCCATCAAGAGAATATTGAACAATTTGAATGGGTGTTGTAATGAACATTTGTTCTTTATCCATATCTTTGGTTGTAATTGTAAAAGTTAGTTTTCTCAAGCTTTCAGGAACTCCAATCATTACTTGATGTGGTAAGAGCATATCTGGTATTTGTTTTTGTATTTCGTTGATTGTTTTACGTTCATTTAAAGAAGTTATGATATAAGCTACAAACAACCCAAGCGTCTCGTTTATGTTTAATCGCATATTGTTTGATAGGTGATTTTTGATTAATTGTGTAGATTCGAAGAAAATTGTTTCATCAGATTTTTCATAATAAAATATCTTGGTAAATGGCTTGATATCAGAATCTCCCTGTACCAATACTTCAATTTTCATTAATCTCTCTTTGGAATTTTAGATGTTGGATTACCAAAACTGTATGTGTTTCCAGTACCCATGTATGCCTTTGGTCTTACAGGATCTCCTCCCTCCAAACCTCTCTTTGTTAATGATAATCCTGCCAATAGTTCAATAACTAATCTTTGTCCTAATCCAGATGTGATTCCTCCATTGTAAGAACTTGAATCACTGACATCATATGCTGGAGCAATTTCTACCAAATCCATTGCAAATCTATCAGGATCAAATGATTTTGATAATAGACGAATCATTCTAATTCCTTCTCTTGATGTAAGTCCATTTGGTTCTGGTTCTCCCGTACCTGGTGCATAAGCAGGATCAAACGAATCAATATCCCAGCTAAGATAGACAGCATCTGTTCCATCATTTGCTCTGTCAGCTATTTCTTTTGCAATAACATCAATTCCTAATTCTTCAACATCAAGCATTGTAAACCATTGGAAATCTTGGTCTGACATCCATTTGTACAAATCACGTCCTGGCCAATATCCTCTTGGGCCAACAAGCGAGTAGTTCTTTCCTTTAAGACAACCCATCTCCATTATTCTTCTAATGTGAGCTCCATGATCATACTTGAAACCAGTTAGTCCTTGTGGTGCACAATCAGCGTGCGTATCAAAATGAATCATGCCTATGTTTTTGTATTTTTTCTGAAATGCTCTAACGTTTGCATAAGTAATTGAGTGATCCCCTCCAAGCATTACAGGAATACCATCTGCCTCTAACACTTCCTTAACTTTTAGAGTCATTCTCTTGTGTGATTCTATAACATCTCCTGGTGAAACTATAACGTCACCATAATCTACTGTTCGAAAAGTTCCAAATGGATCTGCACCCGTTTCAATATTGAATCGTTCAAAAGGAGGTGATGGAATTGTAGATGCAGCTCTAATTGCTCTTGGTCCATATCTTGCTCCGGGACGAATAGTGGTACCAAAGTCAAATGGTTCCCCAATAATTGCAACATCTGGTTTTACTTCAACTAATTCTTTGTGTGTCTTTACCCAGGGAAGATGTAAAAATGTATTAATTCCTACAAATGGTGCAACATCTGCACCTTGAAAATCATCACCATAAAATTCCATGCCCATTTTAAATCAAATTCTATTCAAGACTTTGATAATTAAAGATTTCAAGTAAAGTACGTATCCTGTATTTTAATTATTAATAATCCTCATATTGCAAAAAAATTAAATTATGTGTAATGTACGATTTAAATATAAAAATAGTATCCCTGTGAAATATCAATATGATATTACAAAATTCAAAAAATGCATGGTATTTTTTGAATCAAGGTTTGGAAGCGGTTTATTACAGTCAATTTAAAAAAGCTGTTTTAAAATTTAACAAGGCTATTTCTCTAGAACCTGAAAATACTGTGGCACAACTTCATAAAGGTAGAACATTATATAAAATGGAAAATTTTCAAAATGCTGTAATTTGTTTTGACAATATCTTGTCTATAGATCCAAAAAGTTTAGATGCTTTATACAACAAAGGTCTTGCACTTGAAAAGGTAGAAAAATATGAAGAAGCGATATCTTCTTTCAAAAAATCTCTTGAAATTGATTCACAATATTCTGATTCATTAACATCCATGGGGTTGTGTTTTAGTAAATTAGACCGTAATGAAGAAGCTCTAAAAATAATTGATCAAGTTTTGTTGAAAAATGCAAAAAACTCTGCTGCTCTTTACGCTAAAAGTTTGATTCTGGGAAGATTAGAAAAAAGTTCAGAGTCAATACTATTCTTACAGCAAGCTATTGATGAAGATTCTAGACAATCTGATATTCTATATGAGAAAGGGCAAGAACTTACAAAGCAAGGAAAGCATACTGTAGCAATAAAATTCTACACCAAGGCTTTAGAGATAGATAGTAAAAACACTAAGGCATTAGTGGCCAAGGGCTGGACGCTTGATTTTGCAGGATTTTCCAACAAAGATATTTTTGTATTTTATGATGAGGCTCTAAAAATTGATCCAAGATGCACTGAGGCTCAATTCAATAAAGGAATAGTTTTGGATAGAACCCGTCTGTACAAAAAGGCTATAGAATGTTTTGATAAAATTTTAGAATATGACACTGATAATGTTCGGGCACTTTACAGTAAAGGTACATCTTTATCTCAATTGAAAAAGTTTGGCCAAGCAAGATTCTATTTTGAATGTGCATTAGAGCTTGAACCAGAAAATGTTGTTGCTTTGGGTAGTATGGTATGGTTTCTAGAACATTCAAAAAAATATGATGAGGCGCTTGAATACTGTGAAAAAGCATTAAAAATCAATCCAAATTACGTATATGCAATAAGCTATAAGGGAAAATTACTTTTATTATTAAAAAAATATGAAGAATCTCTAAAATGTTACAACAAAGCAATAGAACTTGATCCAAATAATCAAACTGCGCTTTTTCACCGATTTAAAGTACAAGATAAATTAAACAAAATGAAACAAGAGTCATTTTTAAAAAGACTTACAAAATTATGATACTTTTAAGAAAAAATAAAAATTAAATTTCGAATATTTTTATATTTGTTCTTTGTACTGATTAGTAATGCAGAATGTTAGCACACAAGAAGATGTCAATAGAGAATCAAAAAGAATAATCAATGCATTATATGGGGATGTAAGCGACTTTAGGGTCAATGAAACATTTCAAATTCCTGAAAAAGGACCTAGAGAAGCTTGGGATGTTCAAGTTAATTTTATGCTGAATGCTTTGAAATATACTGTGGACCTTGAAATCCAAGAGAAAGAAGGTCATGTAACTAGTGCACGATTAATTGATACAATGACCCCCCTCTAATTTTTTCAATATTTTATAAATTCAAATTATTATAAATGAACTTTACAGTGTTAAGATTTCTTTTGCAGCTTTAATCTTTACAAGTAATTCGTTAATGTAGCTATCTGCAAATCTTTCAAAACTAGTAATTCCTTGGTTCTTTTTCTGTTTTTTGTACTCTTCTTGAAGCCAATTAAAATCTGATTCCTTTAGACTAATGGAATTATTTTGAGCATCGTTTTTTGATTCAAGCATGTTAACGATAAAATAACTTACAAATTTTGTAAAGCATTTTACGCCATATTTTTTTTCATATTCATCCCCAAATTTTTTATGATTTTTTACTAACCAATCTTTTACATCCGATCTAATTGTTATCGTGTTATATCTACCCGACAAATCTAATTTTATTTTATGAGATTCTACTGAATAATGCCCTCTCTTAATTTCATTCATTATGATGATTAAGGTACTAGGTAGAAACATTCCGGGATAGCTTTTGTCGGTTGCTTCTTGCAATCTAGTTGTAATAACTGGTTTCATGCCAAATGTCGAATATCCTTTGCCTGGCATATGAAATGGATCTAACTGGTGTTTATATTATTTTATGAATTTGGAAAGTTAAGTTTGCTTTTTTTTCAATTCTTTAATTAATCGAATTAATACCCAAAATGTTCCCATTACTACAATCCCTATGCCGAGACCACTAGAAAAAGCATTATCTGAACCAGATTGATTTAAACCCAGTCCTAAGATAATTAGAATAACTGCAAAAGCATATTGTTTATCCACGTTCTGCCTAAGAGGATTAATTTAATAACATTTTGAATTTTAAATTTGAGCAAAATTTTAGTAATGAAAATTTAATTATATCTTTTTGTAATCTAACAATAAGAGATTCATAATTTCATTATTTTACAAAATCATTTAATTTATCCATTAAATTTCTGTTAAAACTACAAAATATGATGAATTATTTTGTTAAATGTACTATACGAATCATTTATTCCTCAAAAAAACGTACTATACTTGAAAAATTCAATACTGATATAGTTTGATAAGTTCAATGAGATTATGGTGGAGATGGATGGGTTTGGTATTGCCGTTGCCGCTTTTATTGTCATTACACTTCTTGTTGGTGTATTCGCCGGTAAGCTAGTAAAAAATAGTGGTAAGCGACTGATCGTTGCAGGAAAAAGTCTACCTTTGTTTATGGTTGGAACTATGCTTGCAGCACAAGCAGTTGATGGAAATTCATCGTTAGGAAATGTTGCACTTGTTTTTGAATTTGGATTTTGGGCAGGAGCAGTTATTCCGATTGGTTTAGGATTGTGTCTGTTTGTAACAGCTGCATTCTATGCTAAACCCCTAAACAAAATGTCAATGATTACATTACCTGATTTCTATTTCAGAAGATTTGGAAATGGAGCAGAAGGTCTTTCCGGAATTCTTATGATAATTAGTTTTCTAATTCTTGTTGCAGGCAATTTAGCTGCTAGTGGATTTATTTTGGAAGTTGTGTTTGGTATAAATTATTTCTACGGTATTGCAATTTCAGCTATAGTTGTGGTAATCTATACTGTTGCTGGCGGATTATTTGCATCAGCCTATACAAATCTGTTCCAAGTTTATCTTGCAATTGGTGCATTTTGGGCTGGATTCCTTTTCTTTTATGGGGGATTTGCAGATACTCCTTGGGATGTCATTTACAACAACGCACCACCAGAGTTCATGGACCTGTCTGGATTGTACGACATGGCGAATGGAGCGCTGATTAATTGGGGTGCTATTCTTGCACTAGGACTGGGAGATATAGTTGCGCTTGACTTTATGGAGCGAGTGTTTTCAGCTAAGAACCCCAAAACAGCACAAAGAGGTGCTTTAATGGGCGGTGCACTAACTATGTTTACAGTAATTCCAACTAGCATGTTGGGAATTGTAGCATTTTTCTATCTCCCAGCAGATACAATACCAGATTTAGCATTACCTTTACTATCCACAGAAATCTTACCATTTGCAATTGGTGCAGCAATACTGATGGGAGTAGTTGGGGCATCAATGTCTACTGCAAGTGGAGGACTATTGGCAATATCTAGTGTAATTTCCAGAAACATGATGCAGAGAATTATCAGAAGACGATGGCAACAAAAACCAAATTGGAGCGATAGTCAATTACTCAAAGTTACTCGTCTTGTAATTATCCCAATGATGGTAATTGGAACTGCAATTGGTTATTTCGTACCAGCTCCTGGAATTTATCTCATCTTAGCATTTGACATAGTTTTTGCCGGAGCATTTGCTCCTCTTACATTAGGTTTGTTCTGGAAAAAGTCAAACATGCCAGCAGCCGTTGTAGCTCTTGTTGTTGGTTCACTAATACGATTCATCTTCTTCTTTACAATGCCAGAAGAATGGGCAGGATTAGATACAATGATACCCCCAATCATTGCATTTGCTCTGTTCTTTGTAGTTGCACAAGCAACCCAAGGAAAGTATCCAGGAAAAGCAAGACACGATGTACGAGACTATGTGCCACCTGAAGAAGATGTAATTGCAGGAGAAGATTTGTTACACTTCAAAAATGATACTTCGGCTACAAGTGCAGGTGGACCAAGCTCTGATACACCAGGACCTGACACACCTGAACCCGATGATGCTACAAGTAAGGAAGTAACGTAGCAAAATCAAATAATGCAGAAGTCTCTGCTCATTTGATTTTATGTTCTTTATTTTTGATAAATTAAATTCATCAGTAAGCATATTTTAATATCTCTAAAAGTGGTTATAGTGCAGGTTTAACCAATTAATCCAAGTTTAATGGTACCTCACGTGAGTTTGGATGGCGGCACTCCTGCCGAAGCCTGCGGCATTCAAGTCGAAGGAAAAAATCAATGGTTACCCCTTATTCAGAACGCAAAACTAGTTGATTTAACACGTGTTTAAAGCAAAACTACAAGCATTTAAGAATCTGAAATATATTAATATATTATAATTGGAAGAAGAAGAGGAAGAAGAAATGACTGATGAAAGTAGAGAAATAATAAAAGCACTTGTAAAGAAAACTTTGACTCGACACAGAATTATATTTGAACGATTAGACGAACTTTGATGATTGATTTTAATACAGATGTTATTAAGGCAATTCATACTGAATTAGAAAAATCTTTTCCAAGAATGGAAAAGGGAATTATTCCTGAGAAAGAACCATTACTTCAATCTATTATTGAAAAACCAGATAGAATACTTTTTGGTGTTGAAAGCCCATATCAAGATTTGATAAGTAAAGCAGCTGTTATGATGGAGGCAATAACTCGATGGCATGTTTTTGTCGATGGAAACAAAAGAACATCATTTTTGACACACATCTAGGCTGGGATGATATTAATGGAGCAGTTTTGTGCCTAAAAATTGCTAATTTTTATAATTATTATAATGAATATAATTTTTATAATGGGATTGTAACGTTATTGTAACGTTACAATGATACCAAAAGAAAAACTACAATGGACTGAAAAAGATAGCAAGGATGCTAAGACATTTGTAGACGGTGTCAAAGATGGTTCTATCAAAACTACAAATTTCCTCAATTTAAAAAGGGCATAATCTTTACACATTACAACTATGCCGTGGGTTGCTGTATCTCCAATATCATTCATTAGTACTGTAAGAGATCTTCCTATTGATGAACCTACATAACGTGCGATTAGATTGTTGTTTTCGCTCTCTGCAATTACATAAACTCCTCTCGTTTCAACCCATTTTGGGGACAAATTGTCCGTTTCCGATTGGATTATAATCAAATGGGCCGTTCCAAGTTAGTTTTTGCATATATTGATAATTTCTTTACAAATAATAAATATTGAAAAGCTTAACAAAAGCTTCTGAAAAGCCAATCTCTGTTATTTCCATGCGTAAAAACATGATATATTCATAAGAAAAGATTGGAAATTCTTTACTAGTCATATTCACTTGTGTCTATAACCATTGTTTAATGTACTAAACATTGATTGTAGAATTACTTTAATGGACTAAACTTTGATTTTACGTTGTTTTAATGGATTAAACCTTGATTGTAGAACTGCTTTAACCCATTAAACCTTGATTCTAGAATTGTTTTAATATCTAAAAGGAGGCTAAAAGTGATGAAATATCCAGGTTTGCTTGATCAAGATATTTCACGTATTGGATTACGAGAATCACAAATGTATAATTTAATCTCAGGCAAACTTGTTACAGAAATAGTTAAAACATCTCTTGGTCCGCGCGGTATGGAAAAAATATACATTGACATACTTGGAGAAGATTCAATTACAAGTCACGGTGGCGCATTTTTGAGAAAAGTTGATGTTGATCATCCTGCAGCTAAGTCAGTTATTGAAGCTATAAACACAGTTGATACTCATGTTGGAGATGGTACTACATCTACAGCTATTTTGATTGGTAGTTTACTCAAACATGCTGAAGAATTATTAAAAATTGGAATTCCTGTTGCTACAATTACTCGTGGTTATAATCAAAGTCTAGACTGTGCTTTAGAAACATTGGATGAAATCAAGATAAAATCAAACCGAAGAGATAGAAAAATAATGCGACAATTACTAACTACCTGTTTAGAGGGAAAAGCAATTTTTGATTTACAAGAAGAAAATACAATGATTGTAGATATTATCATTGAGGCTGTATGTGATATTGCCAACTTGGAAAGAGGACAGATAGATATCGATGACATAAAAATTGAAGAAAAGATAGGAAATGCTACAGAAATACAATTGATCAAAGGTACAGTGATTGATAAAACGATAGATAGTTCAGCAATGCCTAGAACTATCCACGATGCCAAGATTTTGTTAATTAATGAATCATTAGAACCCATGAGAACAAGAACCGAAGCAGAGATAGAAATAAACTCGCCCAAACAAATGAGTCAATTCCTTGACCAAGAAAACACAGACTTGCTTACACTTGTAAAAAATATTGTAGATTCAGGAGCTAATGTCGTAATATCTAGGAAAGGAGTTAATGAGTTTGTTCAAGAAGCTCTCGCAAAACATGGTATTATTTCAATGAGACGAGTAAAGTACAATGATTTATGGTGGCTAGAAAAGGCAACTGGTGCTAAGATCTGTAAAAATATTGAGAAAATATCTAATGGTGAATTAGGTTTTGCAAAAAGAGTGTATGAGAAGACTGTAGGTGGAGATAAAATGGTTTTTGTGGAAGGTGGAAACAATCCAAAATCTGTAACTTTGTTATTGAGAGCAAACTCTAAACGATTTCTAGATGAATTTCACAGAAATGCTTTGAATGCATTTTATGTATTAAGAAATTTCATTGAACATCCGTTTATTGTATATGGTGCTGGCTCTGTTGAAGGAATAGTATCTCAAAAAATTAGAAAGCAAGCTATAACTGTTGAAGGTAAGGAACAAATTGCAATACAAAAATTTGCAGATGCTGTAGACGAAATACCATTAACATTAGCACAGAATGTGGGAATGGATGTATTAGATACATTAACACAATTTCGAGCAAAATTTTCAACATTGAATGGTAAGATAAAATGGTATGGAATAAATTCTAACACTAGAAAGATATCTGATGTATCGTCATCTGACATTATAGAAACAGTAGTTGTTAAACAACAAGTTTTCAAAACTGCAGTTGAAGTTGCCAACATGATACTGAATGTTGATGATGTGTTCATGAAGAATTTGATTGACAATACCCATTGTCATATTGATGGAGTAGTTCACGCTCATCATGATGGTGGAAAGTCTCACAATCACTTTGAGCAAGAAGGATTAGAACAAAGACAAATGCATCATTACTACTGAGTCATTAACAATAAAAAAATATAATTTCGAAAATTATCTTTATGTTCTTTTACTACTCTTTGTTGATAAAGAGATTCAACATAGTTCGTCCCTTGTCTGTGATTGTATAGATTACATTTGGTCCTACTGGTTCTTTTTCTATAAAGTTGTAATTCACACACAGATGTAGATAATTCAAAAATGATTTCTTCATTCTGATCTTTGACTTTGAATACAAATTTGAGAATGTCATGGGATTTCCTCTAAGTTGATACAACAGCTTCAACAGTGATAGAGTACTGTAATCTCGTGTTCTTGCTTTTACTGCATCAAGTATTTGCACGTCTCTTTCTATGATGAAATCTTCGAATTGGTCGGCTACTTCTAGTGGCACATATGTTAGTCTTGTTCGCATCATACTGTATGGTACGGTACATTACTTTATTAGTCTTTAACTTTAGCTTTGTTGATCTACCTAGCTGGTTTTTTTACACCTAGATCTCGATAGATGAATCCAGGTTTATTGCAATTGTTAGAATTGTGAAATTATAATGAATAATCTCCTTTAAACAACGAAAATCTGAACGTTCTTTGTGGAAGTAGCAGTAAGTGCAATCCTAACTGTAGTTGGATTAGTAATGTTATGTTTTGGTGGAAATTGGTTAGTCAACGGTGGTGTAAACATTGCAAAAAAATTCCGAATAAGTAATCTTGTAATAGGAATGACTATTGTGGCATATGGTACTTCAACTCCAGAACTTGCTGCTAGTGTTGCTGCAGCAGGAGAACATAGTGCAATTATTCTAGGAAATGTTATTGGAAGTAATATTGCAAACATTGGAATGGTGATTGGCATATCTGCAATGCTTATTCCTCTTGCAGTAAGAAAATCTATTTTACGAAAAGAAATTCCAATCATGTTGGGTGTTTCTCTTTTGCTTATTTTGCTTTCAGTTGATGGTGAACTTTCTACATATGATGGAATAATATTACTTGGTGGATTAGGTGTGTTTACATTTTATACATTCAAAGATGCAATGAAACATAGAGAGGAAAACAAAGAGACAAATGAAAAAGGAAAAAGCAACATATATCTAAAATCTATCGGATTAATTGGAATAGGTGTTGCACTTTTGTATGTTGGTGCATTTCTTACAGTTGATAATGCTGTAATTTTAGCACAAGAGTTTGGATTATCAGAAAAAATTATTGGGTTGACTGTAATTGCAATTGGAACTTCTCTTCCAGAATTAATAACATCAATAATTGCAATTAGAAAGGGTCATGCAGATATTGGCATTGGTACCATTATTGGAAGTAACATCTACAACATTTTGATGATAATGGGGATCGGTGCTGCGCTTGGAGGTATAATGATTGGTGCTGATGTTTATGTTGATTATGCAATAATGATTATCTTTAGCGTTTCATTACTGATTGCTCTAAAAACTGGAATTATCAATAAAGCTATGGGTGTTTGTTTGACTATTGGCTATGTTGCATTTCTTGTAGTCACGTTTTTCAAGTAATTTGTGCCTGAATTTGGCATTTAGATAGAATTCACCATAATGTTTTCAACCTTAATTGATGGTACAATGGATGGAAGTGATGCCCATTGAATTACATTTTTTTGATTGTTTCCAATTTCTGAAATATTTTTTATCATAGTTGGAAGATTATGAATTATTCTTACTGATCTTCCAGATCCCTTTATTTTACCATTTTCAATAATTCTTATACCACTTCTTGCTGTACATGAAAAATCACCTTTAATTGGATTTACTGCATATGTATACCATAATCTTCCAACTAACAATCCATGTTTTGTATTTTTGATCATATCTTCTTGAGAAATATTTCCTGGATTTATTTTGAGATTATGTGGTGCTGAAATTGGTATTGGTTCAGAACTTCTTCCCATAGGCGAACCTGCTCTTGACGCATTACCTGAAGATAGTTTTCCTTCTTTGTAACTATCAAATAGATTTGAAAAAGTATTCTTGAAAATTCCTCTCTCTATTAAACTTCTTTTTTGAGTTTTTACTCCTTCGTCATCTATAGATTTTGTTCCAATTCCTTCTGGCATGTGTGGATCATCAATCAAACTCAATTGTTCAGTTGCTATTTTTTCTTCAAAATTATTTGAAAAACAACTTTTCTTTTCTGAAAATGTTTTAAAGTTAAAATTTGCTGCAACAACAAATGCCAATAGTTCTCCTACTGAATATGGTTCAAAAATTATAGAATATTTGTCTGAATCAATTTTTTGTGGGTTTATTGATTCAATACACATAACTTTTGCGTCATTTCCAACTTGTTCTGCGGAAAAATTTGTTAATGTTCTGCAACTTGCGTGTCCTATTCCTGATACTGGTATGACTCCAGATTCTGATTCTGCATTAATAATTCCTGAAATGTATGTTGCCTTATCATTTAGATACAATTCATTGGAATTTGCCAACTCAAAGTTCTCTGAAACTATGTTTAGTGATCCTGTAATCGTATTTACTGTATCATTATTTGCTGAATTTATCATATTTTGTGCGATATCCATTACATCTGTGCCGGAAATCTTCTCTATTTTTTCATCAAATGTTCCCTCTAGTTGTTTGTATGTTGTATCTGGTGCTAGTCCATTCCAAAAATCTCTTGATTTAAGCTTCCTTGATGTCTCAAATGCACTATCAATTACCTTTTCTATCTCTTCTTGGTTTGTTGTTTGAATTGATACGATTTTTTTGTCATGAATTAATCTTATACCATAATTTTCATCAAAGTTTTGCTTAATTTCTGCAATTTCTGAATCAGTGATTCTTACTGTGATAATCTTTTTTTTTACAACAACTATCTCGCATTCATTAATTCCAATGTTCTTTGAATGATTCAATGCCTTATCTAAGGCAGACAATCATTTTCTCCTTGGATTTTTATAATTAAATTTGTTGATTTTAATTAATTCTGCATATGATCCAAATTTAGAAATGTCTGTAATTTTGTCAAGCTTATCTTCAACTTCATTTTCAAACTTTCTTAGAATATTGTAGGTGGTATCTCTTTCTGCTGGAATTCTTCCAATTTCTTTTACTAGTCTCCTTATTTCTTTAGGTCTTAATAACTGACCATGTTCTGAACCTGCAGATGTTGATATGCTTTCATTGATCAGTGTACCGCCAAAATCATTTGCTCCCCACATAAGTAATAGTTGAGACATTTTTTGACCTTCTTTTACCCATGACATCTGAAGATTATTAATAGAATTGTTCAACATAATTCTTGCAATTGCGTGTGTGAGTAGAACATCATTTCCACCTGCACCATCCTTAATTCCATCATGTAATTGATGTTTGTACATTGGTGCTTCCTCTGGAATGAAATTTAATGGAACAAATTCTGTAAATCCTTTTGTCTCCTTTTGAATTTCTCTTAATTTTGCAATATGTTTTACCCTATCTTCAAGTGTCTCTAGATGTCCAAACATCATAGTTGATGTTGTGTTGATTCCCATTTTGTGAGCAGTCTTGATAACTTTCTCCCAATCTTTTACACTGATTCTACCTGGAGATATCTTATCTCTGAGATCTTGATCAAGAATTTCAGCAGATGTTCCTGGCAGTGTGTTTACTCCAGCTTCTTTCATCCTCTTTAGAAATTCTTCAATTGATATCTCTGATCTTGTTGCTCCGTATAGAATCTCTTCGGGAGAAAATCCATGAATGTGAATATCTGGTATTTCTTTTTTGATTTCTCTGCATATGTTTTCATACAAGTCCCCTTCCATATCTGGTGGTAATCCTGCTTGAATGCAAACTTCAGTTGCACCTAGATTATGTGCCTCTTTTGCCCTTCGTACAATCTCTTCAGTTGGTAGGAAATATCCTTCATCCTCTCGAAAATCTCTACTAAATGCACAAAAACCACATTTCTTGATACAGACGTTTGTAAAATTGATATTTCTATTAACTACATATGATACAACATCACCAACTCTTCTTCTTCTAATTTCATCTGCAACAAGTCCCACTAGATGAAAGTCTATCCCAGTTGTTTTGTATAATATCAAAGCATCTTTTTCAGAAATTTCCTTATCTGATAATGCATCATTTAGAATTGTAGATACTAGCGGATCTGCATTTTTGAAAAGTGACTCTATGTTTGTCATCTCCAGTACTCCTCTTTTACCAATCCTTCCCCATTTTCAATAACTAACATCTTATCTCTTAACTCTTTACTAACAAAAGAAAAGAATTCTGGATATATTGGAAATCTACACTCTAATTCAAATCCTGCATTCTTTGAATTCTCATCTACTTTGTCAATTTCTGGCCAAGAAAATTCTGGATTGACAAAATCTGGAGTCAATGGCGATATTCCTCCCCAGTCATTTATCCCAACTGATAAGAAACTTTGATATGATTTTGGAGATAGATTTGGGGGAATCTGTATGTTCATCTCTGGCATGATAATTCTTGATAATGCAACAATTGTTTTGAAATAGTTTTCATCAGCTGATGGCACATTTTTCATCATTGTATCTGGTTTTGGTTGAAAATTTTGTAAAATCACTTCTTGAATGTTTCCATATTTTTGATGTAACTGTTTTATCGCTAAAATTGAATCAATAATCTCCTCTATGGTCTCTCCAATTCCTACTAGAAGCCCTGTTGTCATTGGAATTCCTAGTTTTCCAGAATTCTCTAAGATTTCTAATCTTGCTTTTGGTCTTTTGCTTGCAGCCAAATAATGTGGCATTCCTTTTTCTGTTAATCTTTCACTGATATTTTCAAGCATTATTCCCATTGACACATTTGTTTTCTTCAACTCTTTCATCTCCTCAAAATTTAGGTTACCTGCATTTGTATGTGGGAATAAACCTAATTCTAATGCTAGTTCTGATGAATGAATGAGATATTCAGCAGTTGATTTGAATCCATTTTCCCTAAGCCATTCTCGTGCTTCTTCATATTTTTGTTCTGGTCTCTCACCTGTAACAAAAAGCGCTTCAACACATCCGTATTTTTTTGCAAGTTGTAATAATTCTAATATTTGCTGTTTTGACATCAAAGATAATTTTTCTTCTCCTGGCTCGGCTTTGTATGTGCAATAAGAACAAGTATCTTTGCAGAGATTAACTATGTTGAAAAATGCTTTTTTTGAAAATGTAACTGAATCTTTTTTGAATTTTTTTCTTAAATTTTGTGCAGTTGAATAAAGTTCACTGGGATCTTTTACTGCGTTTTGGTAAATCTCGATAACATTTTGGCGCGAAATTACTTTGTTCTCTAAAACATTGTTTAAGCTCTCAGAGTTTAACACAAGCTTGTTCAATAGAAAGAATTCTTGACTTGAAGTATTTATGCTTGTATTGTACTAATTTCCATTTGGTCTCTCTTGTAGAACAATTGTTACATTTGTTGTTCTATTATCTCTTAGAATCTCTAAAACCATTTCATCTCCAACAGTTTTTGCCCTTTGAAGATATATCAAAATATCATCAATCTTTCTAACTTCAACTCCATCTACTGATAAAATAATATCTCCTCCAATTGGATAATTGACTCCTTGAACTTCAATGATTTCTTCCGATCCAATTAATCCTGCTTTAGAAGCTGGGCTATTTTCTACAACTGTTACTACCAAAAATCCTACTGCATCCTTTAGGTCCAAAACTTTTGCCAGATCAGGATCAATGTCACGTCCTGAAATTCCAATCCATGGATGTTTGTATTCTCCTGTCTCAGTAAGAGTTGGTACAATTTTGGCTATAGTTTGTGATGGTATTGCAAATCCAACTCCTGTAAATTCACCTGTTGTTGATTGAATTGCAGTATTTATGCCAACTATCTCTCCTCTCATGTTAAGTAGTGGCCCCCCTGAATTCCCAGGATTGATGGCAGCATCCGTTTGAATTACATCTGGAATAGAATATCCAGAACCTGATGGAAGTAATCTTCCTAATTGACTTACTATCCCTGAAGTCATAGAACCTGATAATCCAAATGGATTTCCTATTGCAGCTATTGGTTCTCCTACTTTTAGATTTGATGAATCACCAAGTGCTAACGGATGCAAAAGTGTCAAGTCTACATTGACTTTGATTACCGCAAGATCCGTAAACTCATCGACTCCAATAATTTCTGCATTGTATGATCTACCATCAAGAAATGTAACTACAACCTTTTTTGCATCAGCAACAACATGTGCATTTGTAATTACATGTCCTTTTTTATCGAAAACAAAACCTGAACCTAATCCCCCTTCGCCATCATCTACTTCGCCTCTTTGCACATTAACTCTCACTACTCCTGATTCTGATTTTTCAAAAATTTCAATTAATGATAAACTCTCTGAATAAATTGAGATTGTTTCTCCTACTGTACTTGGAGCATGGCCGTTACTTACTACAATCTCTGATTTTATTGATTCTGGTGGTGAAACAAATAGTACCGCAAATGCAACAATGACAATTAATGCTCCTATAGTCCCACCTACAAACACACTTGATTTGTCCATGAGATTTTTTATTATCTATTTTCTATCTAAAAGGCTTGCTATACGCTGATTGAACTTTGAGTATGATCTTTCATCGAGTAGATTCTTTCTTTCCATGTAACTGATGAGGCACTCTTTGCCTGAATTAATCCACTTAAAAATCCCAAAACTACTACTAAACCTCCAAGTGGTGCAAAAAATGCATGAATCCATCTTAACTTTAGTCCAACTTTTGTCTCAATTATTGCACCTATGTAGATTAGAGTTGAAGCAATTGCTGCAGAAATACAAAGTATTTTTGCAGATATGGTCTCTATTGATAATACCGCAGATGTGGCAAATACTGGAAATGGAATAAACAACAAAAATAATACTGCAAAGAAAATACCGATTGCAATTTTTCCACTTTGTAGGTATAATGGAACCATTAATCTTTTCAATGCATTCCACAAAGTAATTCTGTCTCTAGCCCAAACAGCATCAATTAGATGCTCTCCTCGCACCATCTTCATTTTATATCCTAATTCTTTTACTTTTTTTCCTAGTGCACCATCTTCAATAATTTCTTGTTTTACTCCTTCATGCATACCAACTTCTTCGTAAGTCTTTTTTTTCAAGATGAAAAAACTTCCAAAGAAGTAACCTGTTTTTTTTGCAGGGTTGTTTACATTTAATGCTGAAAATCTAGTATGCAAAAATGTAGAAATCATTGGAAGTGTAATCTTTGTCCAAAAATCAAATGTTATCATTTTCGGAATTGCAGATAATGCATCTAAATCAAACGAAATTAAATGAGCCACTGCAAGTGATAGTACATTTTTAGAATGACTTGTATCTGCATCAGTAAATAACAAAAGTTCTCCTGTGGCTTTTCTATATCCTTCCATACATGCCCAGTTTTTACCCATCCATCCTTCTGGTTTAGGTCTTGCAGACACTGAAATTATTTTAGTATGTTTTTCTGCATACTCTGAAATTATTTTACCTGTAGCATCATTTGATGAATCATCAATAACTATGATTTCATAATTTTTGTAATCTTGTTTAATTAACGAGTCTAAACATTCACCAATAAATTTTTCTTCATTTCTTGCTGGAAGAATTATTGAAACCATGGGTGATACTTTGCATGTATTTTCAAATTTGTCAAGATATGGTGTAAATCTAAATGAATCTGTCATTGACTTGATAAGAAATATCCAAGCTCCGCAAACTCCTATTAGAATTGCAGTTAGTGAATAGTTGAAAACATCTATAATTAATTCCATAAATCTATCGCTCGACTTCTTCTTTGATGCTTTGCATTGCTTGCTCAGTGCCGCTTTTGATGTGTTTTTTAATCATGCCTGTAAACATCCCCATCATCCCAGTTAGCTTTATGTCCCAAACTGTGTTTAGTATGGTCTTTTCATCTTTTGGAATAAGAGATATGATCTTCTCCCCCTTTAGGATGCCTTTTGTGAATTTTGCCTCTATCTTCTCTTTAGGTTGAAGCTTTACTTCTTGTAGGCATTTTTGATCTCTGAATGCTATTGTGATTTCTCTATTCACTACGTTTCCATCTTTAGACAAGTTTTTGATTTCTTTTGTCCCCTTCCAAAATTTTGGTTCATTATCAATGTCTGAGACGACATTCCAAACTTTGTCAACTGTGGCATTGATTTCTATCTCAACCTCAATTGTTGCCATATTCACCACACATTCGTTCCACATTAAATATATTATTTAGAACATAACGGTAACCTAAATGCCTGGAGTGGAAATGATCTTAATGAATAATCTAAATTAATGTACATTATTCCTCATATTGTATGAGTGAACAAACTGAAATTGAACAAGCATTAGAAATTGCCAGAAAAACACGAAATGAAATTCTTTTTGGAAAAAATACTCTAGAAAAGAATTTTCATGGATTTTATACTGTTGCACAAATTTTAGGTCGAATTGATGATATGAATTGGGCAAAATCTGAGCTTGAAGGTTATTTACACAGTCATCCTGAATATCAAACTAGAATACAACGTTTCTTTTGGTATCAAAATGTTCAAATTCTTGATGTATCTGATGAAAGACTTGCTTTTGCAACATGTGGATTAAGTATTGCAGAGTTCGAGCAAATATTAGATCAAAAACAGAAATTTGGTAATAATTATTCTGTTACAAAAATTGAATTTGAATCTCTCAAAAAATACTCAAAGAAATATCCTTTCGCATTACAAAAATATTTTTTAGATCCAAATGCTTTTTTTGCTATTGGAACAAATTGGATACCAGTGATAATGTTCTTGAACATATTTCCAGTAGCATTTGTGACGATATTTAATGATAAAATGATTGAGAAATTAATTAAGAAATGATTCCCACTCCACGCATTTAGGTTCTTCAAAACAGATTCAAATCATAACTTTAGTTATATCGCGTTTTTCTCTCGTAAGAAGAGACTTTAATATATAAAAAATAGATTTTTCATAATTATTTTCAAATATCCATATGTTCATGAATTATTCAGTTAATGCAATATGAAAAAGAAAAAAGTAATTGATGTAACGGGTTCTGATGACTTTAACCCATTATTCGAATCATTACTTGAAGAACATCATTTCAAGATAGAACTGGGGACGGCAATTAAGATATTATTTGAGGATCGTGGAAGAGGAGAGAAAATAGAACACGATAAATGGCCAAAGTATTATGTTGATACATACAAAATCAAGAATTTGTGGAGATATGAGTTGTTGGATGGAAAAAGATTGGTGTATACTATTTTAGGTTCAAATGATGGGTTCATCATCTCAATAATAGAAGCATTCTGGAATCATGATGAATATGATAAAAGATTTGGTTACTGAATAAGGGATTTGCCTTGTTTTAGTTTGTCATGTTTTGGATCATCAGAGAACGTCCAAACAATTGTTCCGTCATCATCAAACATGATCTTGTTCGAGTCTTCTAAATACTCTAAAATCACTTTGAATGAAGGATATTGAATTTGTCTTGGAAGTTTTCTCCATAATTTGTTTTTAGTAGGATATTCTTTCATTTCTGAAAGAGTTTGTTCTACCATTTGTATAGTTCCAAGAGTTGGATTTGCTTTCTTTGAGTTTTTAGAAACATCAGAAATATGCTTTTTTGTTTCTACACTGTTTCGTAGCATGAGTGTGTCTTTCATACTTTATTATATGTGCATGCTGATATATATACATATATGTATCATACATATATGTATCATACACAAATGAACTATATGGTTGAAATCAAATATTCACCAATAAAGAAAATAGTGATACATGAGGCAATCAAATATGAACTCCGAGAGTTCATAAACTTCAAGGTTTAGCCAAGAGGCTCGAATCAATCTGTAATCCCGTTTAGATGGGATGATGGAATTGTGTTTTCATTTTCTTCTGTAATGCCGACAGAGCAACTAGTCAATGAGCGTGTTCAGGATGGTGTGGTTCATTGGAATATTATCGAGTTTGCTGAAATGCCAAAATTTCAAAGCAATTTGATGAATCAAGACAATGGCGCAGCATGGCCCATAATGGATGGTGCAACAAATACAGCAGTTTTAGATGCCATAAGATGGTTAAAAAATCAACCACAGTGGTTCCAAAATCAAGTATTGCTCAAGCCTAATAGGGTTTCACCTATTTCTTTTAAAATATTGTCTAAGTTATTATAGATTTTATTTTAGTTTTATTTCCACTCCAGGCATTAAGGTATCCTTTATGTTTCGCCTCAAATATATTAGATCACTGTTTGGTTTCAAATAGACTGTGGTGGGCAACATGCCTAAAATCCGGAACAGTAACTCCAGTTCCAATGGCTTTTGCCACTCTTCCATCACAGTCATTTAAAATTTGAAAGAAAATGAAACCCTCAAAATATATGCCAAAAATTGGAACATTTGATGGTGCTGGATTTTGGAAAAATGCATATGCCCATCAACGAGGAAAATTACTAAAAAAAGTCAATGTTCCAGATGACCAAATTGTTGTACTAGTTAACAAAAAGTACATGGAGCTTCCAGCTGCCCTAAGATATGAAATTGAAACTAGTGGACTAGATAAAAATGAATTACAATAATCGAAATTCATTTTAACAGGGCAAATTAGTGACTGTTATGGCAACTATATCGTATGATGATTTTACAAAATTAGATATTCGAGTTGCAAAAATTATTGAAGCTGAACCCATCGAAGGAAAATCTAGAATCATCAAAGGAAGGATTGATTTGGGAAATGATGATCAACGAGATGTGATTATTGGTGGTGCACAATACTATCAACCTGAAGATCTTATGGGAAAAACTGTCATTGTAATTGCAAATCTGGAACCAAAAAAGATGGCTGGAGTTGAATCAAATGCAATGTTGTTAGCAGCTGACGTTGATGATAAACCATTTTGGTTAACAGTAAATGAAGATGTCCCTTTAGGAAGTCCTATTAAATAATTTGATTAATTTAAGTTTGAATTATATTTTTCTGATATGATTATTCGTAAATCATTAATTCTTTTTCTTCTAATAATGCGTGCAAATTGTTTACGGATCTATACACATCTTCCTCTTTTTTAGCTCCTGTACAGACAAGTTTTCCTGATGAAAATAACAAAATGACTGTCTTTGGGTCTAACATTCTATGAATAAGTCCTGGAAACTGTTCTGGCTCATACATACTTCGTGGTAATGTCCTTGCTGCTTGCTCCAAATGAATTCTTCCCCCTAGATTAATTGATGCTACCATATTTTGAATTGTTACTGTGGCATCTTTTTTTACTTTAATTCCACCTTTCCGAAGTTTTTGCACCACTGTCTTTACTGCCTTTCTTGCCATATCTTCAGATTTTGAACCAGTACATACCATTTTACCTGAAGTAAAAATCAATGTTGCAGTTTTTGGGGTTTTTAATCTAAAAACTAGACCTGGAAATTGATCAGGGTGATATTCTACATCTGGAAATGTTCTAGTAATTTCATTCAAATCCATCTTTTGGCTAACATCTGCTGAAGCAACAACGTTTTCCACGCTTACAATGGGTTTTGTTTGAGGCATATTCAGCATTTTGTATTTGAACTATAATAAAAGCACTCGCCATTCTTTCTATTCTTGTGGTGTTTTTTGGAATTTTTGGTATACTTTTTGGTTTTTAAAGACTAGGACGAATGCTTTAATTTAGATCTGATAAACGCAATGTCTAGTGAATTTTACAAATTTTGATTTTGATCAACTGTTTGCAATGGGTGATGACACAAACCCCATAATGATGGTAATCTGGATAATCCCAATAATCCTTTTTGTATTTTATGGACAACGAATTCAACTGTATATCACTTCAAGTGAAATAAAAAAAGCAATCAAAAAACTTGATAGTTTTAAAGATGAATCAAGGAACGAACTAATTGATTACATTAAAAAAAATTCAACTCCCAAAGATGACACAATAAAAAAAATTGACCGATTTTTAGATTATTTTACAATTATGCCCGTTGACATGGATCCTAATGGCATAATTGATAAAGTAAGACATACTGTTAGATCCAGAGAAGATTACACTAGAGAACATGTGAAATTGCTTTCTCCAGAACTCAATGATTTGGAATTAACTAAAGTACAAACTTTACTTGAAATTGCTTCTTCATTACAAATGATTTACAAAATTGTTAATCACATGTATTTGACTGCAAAAAAACAAAACAATTACCCTCTAATTTTACCTCTTCAGATGCTTCTTCCTTTTATAATGGAGCAAGCAGAGGCGATGAAAGAAGCAATTCCTGCATTTAAAGCAGGACAACCTGTTGGAGATGGAATTGGTCCAATAGTTGTAGGAAAAATGATGTTGGATAGTCATAAAGAAACTGTTGCATTTCAAACTGTTCTTGCAAAAACTGAATTTGAGAACAGAAAATTATTTCTTTTAAAAGCAGAAGGACCAAGTTCTACTGTTGGAAGACCTGCTGATGCGTTAGAAACAATTGTTTCTAGTAACAAACTTGATGCAATAATTATGATTGATGCTGCATTAAAAATGGAAGGTGAAGACTCTGCCTCTATTGCACAAGGTTTTGGTGCAGCCATTGGTGGAATTGGTTTTGATAGATTCCAAATTGAGGCAATTGCTACTAGTAATAACATTCCTGTCTTCTCTATAGTGGTTAAACAATCAGTCAAAGAGGCAATTACTTTGATGACAAAAGAAATTGCTGATCAAGCTGATAATGTACGTTTACAAGTTTATGAAATGATTCAAGAAAACACCAAAGAAGGTCAATCTGTATTGATAATTGGTGTGGGTAATACTGCTGGAGTGCCACAATGATGTTCTCTAAGAAAAAAATTACTATTGCATATGCTGTTGAAAAATGTCAAAAATGTGGAACGCTAAGAAAAAGAAAATTTACTGAAGGCGACGTTTTGTTTACTGAATCATCAAAATGTACTTCATGTGATGGAATTACAAGTATTGAAAAAATATTTGGCGAAACTATTGAGTAATGATTTTTTGATTTGTACTAGACAACCTTTGTAAATGAAAGAGATGTTTGCTCAAAACCTATTTTATGGTAAAATTCATGTGAGTTTGTTCTTTGATTACCTGATTCAAGTCTAATCCTGTGACATTTTTTCTTTGTTGCAATTTCTACACAATGTTTGATGATTTTTTTTCCAATACCTTTACTCTGATAATTTTTTGCGATTACTAATTCTGAAATATACATTTCAGGAGTTTTTCTATTCAATCTTGCTAGAAACATGATACTAACTACGCCAATTACATTTCCATCTAGTTTGGCAACTAGAATCTGTTTGTCAGTGTCATTCATGTATTTTTTTACTTTATTTTCAAATTGTTCTGCTTCTGAATTATTTTGAGGTCTTGGTCTTTCAAGTTCATACAAAAGGCTCAATACCACTGGAATATCATTTTTTGATGCTTTTTTTATAATGATATTTTTCATATTTTTTATGTAATGTGATGTTGTTTAAACAAATCTTCAATTATTAATTCATAATTCTATGCAAGATTACAAAACCAAAATATTTACAAAAAATAAATATTTTATCGAAAGTCTTCATCTGACATTTTTGGCAATGTTATCGTAAAAATAGTAGGTGGGGACGTTACAGAAACTGTACCGCCATGTAATTCTATAACTGACTTGACACTTGCAAGGGCTCTGGTCACTTCTGACCATTAACTATGCTAGATCACCAGAACTGACCAGAGCCGTTGTTACTGTCACTCCATTTTCATTTGGAATGAATGTGTGCTCAGCTTGAGCCACTCTTTGCTCATTTACTTCAATAAGAATAGGATAAGCTTGAACTGCTTTTTTCTTTATTAAAATTCCTAGCAATTCTCTTGCTTTCTTTTCCTCCCATTCTTTTGTTATCCATCTTAATGCAAATGGTAGCATGTTAAAATTCTCCCAGATAAAATCAAGTAATCTGTCCGCCTCAGAATCTTTTATCTTCTTTCGTGAATTTATAGCAAAAATATTTTTTATTTGTCCGTTTCTAACAAATCCTCCACCTTGTTCTGTTGTTACAAATGGTTCACATGCATACGCGGAATTTTCTGACAGTGCAAATCCTCCAATTGACCAAATGTTTGGAATAGATTTTCCAGCATGTATTGTGTATTGTCCTAATGAGTGCCCACTAAGATTTGCAATTGGTTTGAATCCTCTTTGTTTTATTGTGGCTTCAATTGATCTACCCATATCACTTACTTTCACTCCTGACTTTATCATAGACATTGCATTTCCTAATGCATCTTCAGCTGTTTGAACCAAGCCGTCAAATTGAGCATCATAACAAACAGTTACTGCAGTGTCTGCAATGTAGCCATTAATTTGTGCACCCAAATCAATTTTTATTAAATCAGTATCTTTGATTGTAATTGGATCATTTGGTTCTGCAGTATAATGAGCTGCAACTTCGTTAATGCTCGTATTTACTGGAAATGCACATTTTGCTCCTCTTTTTTTAATTTCTCCTTCAACTTCTTCACAAATTTCATAAACTGTTTTCCCAATCCAATTTTTTACTCTAACCATCTCTCTTACTTCTGAAGCAATTTTTCCTGCTTTGATGTAATCATCGATTTGCATATTCTTGATCTTTGGGGTGCCTTTAAAATGATTATCTGAAGATTTGACTTCTTACCATATGGCTAAATCTCTTGCATGTTCTATTTTTCGTTCAACATTTTGGGTAAAATTACCGAAAATACTGATGGGGAACTATTGTAAACTATTTTTCCACCATGCTGCTCTACAATCATTTTACAAATGGATAATCCCAAACCACTTCCATGTGATTTAGTTGAAAACATAGGCTCAAACGCCTTTGATTCAACTCCTGCTTTGATCCCAATACCTGAATCTTCAAATCCTATCTCTATGTACTCTTTATTCTCACTTACTCTGATCTTAATGTATCCGTCATTGTTAATTGTCTCAAGTGCATTTGTTAGCAAGTTTGTAAAAACAGCTACTCAAATTGGCAAATCATTTGTGCTAAATGAAAATTATACCTAATTTTTATAATGAGTAAAAAGATCTGAATGCTTTTGCATCTGTGAAGCTTAAATTGGACAACTTTTAGGATTCACTGGGATCGTGGTCTAGCTTGGTATGATTCTGCGTTTGGGACGCAGAGGTCGCGAATTCAAATTTCGCCGATCCCACCACTAATCATCATCTTATTATCAAATTATCATTCAGTATTATTGCCGAGCAATGAAGAAGAGTTAGAGTAATGACTTTGAAAGCAATTTTCCAGATGACTATAATTATTCTTCATGGATATGATAAATAATGGGTGGACGAGAAAATCACTACAAAAAGATCATGAATACTGATTACTCAATAGATCGGGATCAATCAAATTGAATAGGGTAAAAAATTCAAGAGTAAAAAATAAAGATCAATTAAATATCTATAATTTATCAAATAAATTAATAACTAGAATGACAATGCTAGGATTATTAATCCTAGCTCTCAGTATAAGCACAATACCTGCATTTGCAGAGACAGAAAATTTATCACCATACAAACAATTCAATTCTGGAATACCAATTGATGAAATACAATGTAGAGATTCAAAAATTCTTCTAGAATCACCTAGTGGAAAACCATCTTGTGTGAATGACACATCAGTGGAAAAACTAAATCAAAGAGGATTTGTTGAAATTACAACAAATTATGAAACATCTGTTTTAAATTCAAATGTTATAGAATCTAAAACAATTACAGTACCATAATGCTAGTAGAGAAATATTACAATGAAAAAGATTGAATCTGAATGTTTTTGTGGCTATGATAAAAAACATCATAATGTAAATGGGTTTTGCAATAAATGTACCTGTACTAAATTTACAACTACATTATATTAAAAATGTGAATTAAACTATTGAAGCCTCAACAAGTTTTTATTTTAGGTTAATTCAATTATTTTATGGATTGTAATAGTTGTCTTAGCTTAGAAAAGATGATAATTCTTTATGGTAAAAATCAGTGTTTTATAGATTTGAAGAATAGCCATAAAAAATTAGCACATAAATAAATCGATACATAAGAGATAAATCAAAAAATATTTTGTAGTCAATCAGATCTCATTATATTATTGAATGTCAAAATGTACTTGTACTAAATATTATAATTCATTAAGATAATCGGGATATTTTTTTTAAGCATACTTGAATCTATCTTTTTTTCGATTTTTATGTAATGTATAATTTTTATCCCAATATATTGAACAGCATTTGAGATGCGGACAAGCTGTGGGGTTATAGAATTTGGATACACAGATTTTAGGTATAGTTTGTATTAGGAATACAAGATTTTTATACCGATTTTTTTTAATTAAATAAATTGAATTATTTTGGGTTTTTTATTATTGGGTTTTTAGTTTCAATTATTGCAATACCAGGAGCTTATGCAGATACACAATGCAAAGAATATTACCTACCAAATCAATATCAATACGAAATAATTACACCACTAGATCATTCAATTACAAATGGAAAATTTTTACAGCTTTGTGCTGAACCAAATTATTTATGGTATAAAATTTATCTTGATACTCTAGAGGCTGGAAGCCTTACAATAACAGTTCCAAAAGACCAACTTGATTTAAAACAATTTGATTATGAGTCCTGTTATCCTAATGACTTGAAAACAAATATTGACTATGATAGGACTATAACGGTAACCCAAATTGCACAAACTGATACTTCACGCACTTTAAAATTTACTTGGATTGACCCTATAACTTTTATTGAATATTTTGGAACTCATGCTATTCTTGATGGTGTTGATTATTCTGAACCTAATTGGTGTATCGGTTTAGTTGATAGTTTTCTTGAGAATGGAGAAAATGATAGAATAATTAAAAACGACAATAATTGGAAAATGGTTAATTCTTCGGATGTTGATATTGAAAAAAGAAATTATGTACCTGACTCATATTGTCCTAGTCAGATTAATCTCAATTATACTATTTCACAAGGTAGTGTCGACAAGATTTGCAGAGATGTTGATAATAATATGTTTACTTTTTTTACTAGTGATATTATTAATATTAGTAAATTAACTGTTGATATTTCTTATGATTATTATTCTAATTTTCATGATTATAGTCCTATTGAGATGCTTGTTTATTATCCAATTATTGTGTCTAATGGACAAGAAATTCCTCATTTAGTTACAATAAAGAATAAAGAAAATTTCCAAACTTTTCAAATCATATTATTACCCAACACTAAAACAGTTGAGTTTGTTTATCCATTTTTACTAGGTTCTAATGATTCTATAAAATATATTTCTAAAACAGTTGATCTTGATTTAGAAAAAAAACTATGCAAATCTGATTTTGTATCTTTAATGAAATTTGATAAAAGTAAATCTGTTTGTGTGAAACCCTCATCTGTTGAACCATTAATTCAACGTGGTTATGGTTTTATTGATACCTGATATTTTAATGCTGAAATTAGAATGATATTATAAAAGATCACTTTTACACATATTTTGATAAAAACTAGGTTTGATTTTGATATTTAGATGATTATTTTGTGATCTCTATTCTACAGATCATTTTTATAGAAAAATATATTCATTCTATAGGTATATGCACAGACAAAATTAACAATCATATTATTCTTTTCATTATTAATGTTAATACCAAGTATTGTAAATACATCTCAACAAGCTGATGCTACAATAGATGAGAATCTTTACAAATTTGATACAGGATTTTATGAAAAAATTGAACAGTTACAATTAGATTTAGAAAATGAAAAGAAGCAATCAGATACAAGAGAACAACAAATAATCCCAACACATTCTGTAATTATTGTAACTAATGATGGTTTTGAAACTCAACTAAATGAATTGTTACAAAATGTTAATTCTATAATTGTTTTTACTGATACTGAATTAGATTGTGTAATTGCAGAAATTCCAATTGATCAAATTATACCTCTTGTGTTAAATGAAAGTGTTGTAAAAATTGGTGATGGTGAAGAACAGCTTGAACTTCAAGGTCTTACAATGACACAAGCTAAAACGGTAATTGGAGCTAGTAATATTCCTTCATCTGCTTATTCTTATACGGGACAAGGCATTACAGTTGGTATTATTGATACTGGCGTAGATATAAGGTAGGTCTCTGTGTATCATATTTTTGGCTATCAATTAATTCCTCAATTTTTCCAATGTCAAACTCCATTACAGTAATAACACAAATTCAATAAATTAAACTTTTTTTATATTACCAGTTCTTAGATATATTGTTGAATAGAGAAACGTTAAAGCCAATTATAAGCAAAAATGCTTTTAAAGTAACGACTTTGAAATGAAGACAACTAATTGGCTCTGAGCTCCGGCATGTTTTTATTAATTCTAGGATGTCATAATTTTATTGAAATTTGAAAGACGAGATATTCTTTTGATTGTGGGGCTCTTGCTTTTTATGATTGGTCTGATACCTTTCATGGGTCTTGCTTATGCCGTGATTATTGTAGTAATCATGTATTTTATGATCAAAGTGTATGTGGGAAAGCGAAAACAATCCATTGAAAGAGACGTAGGCGAAGGAATCTGTATGGAATGTGGTTCTAAAATAATCAATAAGAAATGCCCTACTTGTGATGATTCTCAGGAATAATTCCTACATGATTCCTCAGCATGCCTAAGTTAATACAAAATGTACCATCTTTCACTGTTTGGTCGTTTTAAGCATACAAATCATAAATTGTATTATTCCTTAGAATGAGGCGTTTGAATTCAAAAATTATCCCTATTGTTATTGTGCCGATAGTTATCGGGTTGGTAATATTTTCAATATCTGGTAATTTTAATTCAAAACTCTCTAGTTCAAATCACATGCAATTACTAACTATCAAATGAAGATTTGTGTTCAAAACTCTTTTTTATTCAAGGATAATTCATACGAATCCTCTAAATAATAAAAAACAGTTCTTTTACGCATGAAAAACCAACAAAGAGTTGTATTTCTGAGGTCAACTTTAACCACAAGCTCAACTTTTCCTCAATTTCATTCTAAAATGAGTCCTTTAGTCATCCAAATTAGGAAACAGCAATGAATCGGAATCTGTCGATAGTATTTTCTATATTCCTACTTGTAGGAATCATAGTTCCAGCATATGCTCAGACTAGCCCTGATAATGTTGTAATTAATGAAGTGGACATTAATCCTCCTGGTGATGATTCATCATCTATATCTGAATGGGTAGAACTTTACAATCCAACTGATTCTGATATTGACTTGAGTGGTTGGGAAATTGCATCTACCACTGTTCTCAAAAAAACAATGACTATTTCTTCTGGTATAATACTTGAACCAGGACAATTTTTAACATATTCATATCAAACTGTTTGGTTTACTGATTCAAGTGAATCCGTTGAACTTAGAGATGAAAACGGAATTGTTATTGATAAGACTCCTGTACTTACTGATATTCAAAATGACTTTACGTCATGGCAGAGAATTTATGATGGTTATGATTTGGATAGTTCTAATGATTGGAAATTTGTTACCTCTACGGCTGGTTCATCAAATGGAAAACTAATTGCAACACAAGACTCGGAAGAAATTATTGTAACCATCTCATCAGAAAAACCTTCTTATCTATTCGGTGAAGTTGCAGTACTTGAAGGACATATTCCTGAACAAGTTTTCATTGCTCCTTCATTTATTCTCCCCGAACCAATCATAGTAACTATTTCAGGTCCTAACTTTGACAAAATTCTAACTCTATATCCTGATCTAAATCTAAATTATGACGCTACTCTTAGTTTACAACAAGTTCTTGGAATCAATGAAGGAGTTTATGATGTAACTGTAGATTATGCTGGAGCAACAGCAAATACAAGTTTTTCAGTTGGATTTGAATTAATTGAACTAGAAGAAAAAGTAGATGGCTCACTTAGTATTCTTACTGATAGTTCTCAATATCTTCCAGGACAAACTGTTTCGATTTCCGGTTTTGCTGATGAAATAATTCCTTTTGAGGGAATGAAATTTACTGTTACAGATTCTCAAGATGTGGTGATTTCTACTGGAAATCTATTTCCAACTAACGGTGAATTTGCAACTAGTGTATTTTTAACAACTATATCCCCAGACTATGGAACTTATGAGATTAATGCTGAATATTCAGGCAAGTCTGTTTCTACTACTTTTGAGGTTGTAGAGGACATTAAAGAAGATGTACCAATCTCACTTTGGACTGATAAAATAGCTTATGGTTTAGGCGATACTGTAACAGTTACTGGAAGAGTAAACACTCATTGGATAAATGCACTTGATTTGGATATACAACAGACCACCAATCTTGCTTTAGGTGTAGGTGATCAGTCTGGTGGTGGTTCTTCTTTCAAAATTCAGGATATCGTAAGACTTGATGGTGATAGTAAATTTGAATATTCATTTACTATTCCAATTAGTGATTCACGATTGGGTGATTATTGGATACAAGTTGCCAAAGATGTTGGCTCTGCCTCTACCATAATTCACGTAGTTTCAAATCCTAGTGAATTTGTTGTTTCTGATGACCCTCTAACAATTAGTTCTGATAAAAAAATCTATGAACTTGGTGATGATATGATCGTTAGTGGATTTATCAAAGACCCATTTAGTAATTCAAGTTATAAAACTGGAACGACTGTAGATATTTCTGTTTCACATGAAGATGGAACTCCTCTAGAGATAATTGGTTTGCCAGGAGGCAAAAAATTATCGACTAACGGTATAGTTGTTGCTTATGCCTTTACAGCAATTCCTGAAACTTCTGGAGGCTATTCACTCAAAATTGATATTGATCAACTTATCTTCACTGCAGGAAATTATATTTTAAAATCTCAATATTTAGATGAGACTGCAACACAAACATTCACAATCATTGATTCTCTTGATTTGACAGATGGAGCGATTATTTCAATTGACCAAGAAGTTTATGGTCTGAGTAATACTGTCTATTTGACTGGTATATTACCTCCTACTAGTGATACAAGTGTTGAAATCTCATTAACTAAACCAGATGGAACCATAATCAATTCTGGTGCAACTGTTGACAATCAACGTTTTTCCTGGTCTTGGGTTACTCCAATTGCTGAAAAATATCAAAATATCAAAACTGACGATGGACGGGATGTGCTAAAATCTAATTTTGGAGTCTACAAAATTAGGGTTGCTACTTCCACTTATAGTACTGATCTCTTCTTCAAAGTCTCTGCTGATCCGGAAAATGACTCTTTATCTTCAACACCTCTCTTTGTGTCCACTGACAAATCACTGTACAAGGCAGGTGACACATTAAAAGTAATTGGAAATGTCATCAAACTTGAACAAGGAGATGAAGGATTAATAGTTCCAGAAAGAGTACAGATCAAAGTGTCTGATGGATCTTTCCCATTCAAACTAATTCATGAATCTTTTGTTTATCCAGATCAAGGTGGTGAATTCTCAAGTAACTTTGAATTACCTATTACCATTTTTAGTGAAGGACAATATACTGTAAAAGCACTTTACGTCAATACTAATGTTGTAGTGGAATTTAGCGTAGCTAATGATTTTGTTTTCGGTACTGATGTACCGTTATCTCTTTTAGTAACTACTGACAAATCAGAATATTATCTTGGTGATACCGTAATAATTAATGGAAAGCCAAGTAAGTTGATCTATCTTGAAAAATTTGATGTAAGTGTTATTCAAAAAGTAGATTCTGGGATCACATGTGGCTCATTTATTTGTGGCGCCAACACTGGACCTGTTGTTTCTATTAGTCCAAGTCCTTCTGGTTCATTTACTTATGAATTCCCAATTCCTGATTCCATGTCATCTATTGGATCATACGAAGTAACAGTTGATGCTAACTTTGATGCAATAACTATCCCATTTGTTGTAATTGAAAAACCTGAAACACCAAAATATGATACTGTAATTGAAAAAGAAAACCGAATCTCTGAAAAAATGATTTCTATTTTTACTGAGGAAAAAACTACTGATGATGTAACTCTTGCACCTAGGGTTATTTCTGGTTCTTTGATTACTCCATCAAGAGATGATGAATCCAATGTTAATCTGAAAGTATCTACTGTAACTGGTATCTGCATTATTGGTCCCGGTGATGATTGTTTGGTAAATGAATCTACCAGAAAACAAGGCCAAATCTATGATATTGTTGAAGTTGATGGAATTAGTCTTAATGTGAGATATAGTGGTCCTGATGTGCGCCTAGAAAAATTCAGCATTTTACCTGAATCATCTATTGAATTTTTGCCTGATGTAAATTGGAACGTTGAAGTCATTAAAGATGACCAAGTTTCACGATTCTATTACAAAGTCATATACAAGACTTTAGAGTAAATTCAAAATACTGTTCATTTCATAATTGAGTGAAGTGAAGTTACAAGTTTTGATGTTTTATCAAGATGATCCAAAAAAATGCACAGCTGCCAAGATGGTAAAATTTGGTCTTGCTCAAAACATCAAAAAGATTGGCAATAAAGGATTAGTTTTAGATCCTTTTTCTGAAAAGACTTTACTACCTAAAGATAAATCTTCGATTAATTCTATTATTGGAATTGATTGCTCTTGGAATTTAACAGACCAGGTATTTTCTAAAAAATTTAATGGTATTAAACGAAAACTTCCGCCACTACTTGCAGGAAATCCTGTAAATTATACAAAACTAAACAAACTAACTACTGCTGAAGCATTGTCTGCATCATTATTCATTTTAGGTTTTAAAGAACAAGGTTTAGAATTACTTGATAAATTCAAATGGGGACATACTTTCTATGAACTCAATCAAAACCTTCTAGATGAATACTCGAAACTTGAAAATGAAGACCAAATAGAACAAATTCTCAAAGATTTTGGATTGTTATAGATCGTTTCTTTTTAAAATAAATCACCATTCCGATAATAACTAGTATTGGTACTATCCAAATTCCATACTCTGATTGCTCTTCTGTAAATTCTATGTTGCCATCTACTAGACTGGTTGGCAATTTTCCTTTATCTTCCGTTACGATAAAACTTGATTCATAAAAGTCAGGTTTTAGAACAGAATTTGAAATTGCAAATATTTTGATATTGTTTGCTCCTATCCCTAAATTCTTTGTGTCCTCTGAAGGTATGCTGATGGTAATGCCATTTTCTTTTGTGCTAAGTGTCTCTGATGATATCATATTTCCTTCACTATTTGTCAAAAAGTATAGAATAGAATCTGAATAGTTTGTCTCTACTCTAATTTCTAATTTTTCTCCTTGTTGAATGATGTTTTTCATTTCTATGTTTGTTATTGCTGGCAATTCTGCTTTTTCAAATTCTTTCCATTTTCCAATCTTAAATGGATATGAATCATCATTAAATGCACTAACTGTTATTGTTCTTGCTTCTGGTGCATATGATTTTAAATAAAATGGACCATTGCTAATCACTGCATGATTGTTAGCATCAATCCACCTTATTGAGGAATCATATCTATTTTGAAAATATTCAGAATTTTGATAACTATCCTTTAACGATGCAGGAACAAACTTAGAGTCCTTGAATTCTTGCAAATAATCTTTGATAAGATGCGCATCTTTTGGAATAATTAATGATAACCAGTTTACATTTTTACTTGTAGCTCCAGATCTTGAAAATGATACTTTTCCATCCATAACTGCTTTCTCCATGGCAACTGTGATCTCCCATGGCATTGAATTCCATAGTACTGCCCAATCTGCAATTTCACCTTCATCAAAATGCCAATAATCCACATAGACTTCTATTGTATCGCCATCAATTTGTTTCACCCCGATAATTGTTTTAATAATCTGAGAAGCTCTTGGTGTAAATTCTGTGTCAAAAGTTCTATCATTCTCATCTGTTTGAGTTCCCCATTCTATTGTGAAATACAGTGAGTGTAAAATGTCATTAATATCCATCATTTGTCCATTATGCCAATTACTCAATTCAAAATCAAATGTTACCTTACTTGTTGCAAGTGTATCTGGGGCAACATTCTCCCATCTTTGTGATTCTGGATTCCATATTTTTGCTTCTTGAGGAACACTTAGTTTTTCATTTGGCCCTGCAGTTTCAACTTGCCATTCTGCCCTGACAGGAAATGTTTCTCCTGTAAATGGATGCTTGAATGTTGCAGGATCTGAAATTATTCCCCAAATGTGTGTGCTATAACTATCGGATAACCCCATAACTGGATTCCATGCACCTTGATAGATTTGCTTTACACCAATTACAAACTCATTACTATCACTTTTAGAATTAATTGGGGTGAATCTACTTGGAACTCCTGCACCAAAGTCATTGATTATTCCTTCTACTTTTTCATTTGCAACATATTGATCAATTTTACTTGCCAAAAAAATTCTGACAGATTCATTTACTCCTTCAACCACTGCTTCTTGAATCAACTCTGCTCTGTTTTTTGATGATTCAAAACCTCCACTGTATATTTTCTGAGTCAGTTCATCTAATCTGTCATTTTTGTAATTCCAGTACGATGGATCGTTGAATCCTGGCATGCTTGAAAACCAAGGAGAATACATCTGTCCTAATCCTACTGAATCATATCTTACAAATGCAGAACGTGCCCATCCCTCAGTGTATAAACTCCACTTCAAATCAGAAGGATTTGAGCCATATACAACAACAAATGCTTTGTTCAGATCTCCAAAATCTTTTTTGATGGTAAATCCCATTTTTTGTAATTCAACTGCTAAAATTTCACCTATTGATTTTCTGACTGGATCATCGCTTCTGATAAAAATCGTAATTACTATTGGTTTTGAATCAAATTGCCATTTTCCATCAATTTTAATCGCCTCTCTTTCTTTTAGTACCTGAGTGATAATTTCTTCTGCGAGAGTAGGATTGTATTTGAAATTAAATGCCTCTAGTTGTTCAATAACTGTAAGATATTCTGGTTCTGATGGGCTATAGTATGAAATGATAGGGGAACCAAACCCTCCCATCAATTCATTTACAATTAACTTTCTATCTATCAAATAATTTAGAGCAAATCTGACCTCTTTACTTGAAAATGGATTGAATTCTTTAGACTCTGCAGGATTGACAAGAATACTGTATGATCCTCCTGTGGAATCAAAAACTTGTAATCCTTCTCTTGCCTGATAATTTTCTAGTCTATCTGGTGAAATTCTATAATAATAAACATCTAGATTTCCATTTCGTACTTCTTCCAAGGCTGTATTTTCATCTAGATATTGAATGAATTTTACTGAGTCAAAAAATGTACTTTTTTCTGCAAATGATTCATCATACATTATAGTTGCAATTGAAAGAGCTAGTATGACAACTAGCATTTTTTTCATAATCCTAATTCAAAACGCTTGTAATAAAATCTATGTTATAATGCCCTGAGACTATTATCTCCTAAAGCCTATATCCCTCATATGAATTAGAATATCCAGTTGAAAATTCACCCAAAAATGATTGTTGGATTACAAGGAATTATTGTGGGTGGAATCTCAGTTGAGGACTTTTCTGCTGTCACAAAATTGAATATCATTGACTCAAAAACAATTTTAGATGAATTCATAAAAAATAATATTGGGACAAAACAAGATAACTCGTACTATTTTGAAGATGGTGACAAATTAAAAATTGCTGTCATATTGCTTGAGAAGGGCTTTCCTATTGATGAAGTTTCAGTTGCATTAGATTGGAAAGATTTTGAAGGATTGACTGCAACAATTTTGGCATCAAAAGATTTTGCAGTAATCAAGAATATGATACTGACTAAACCTAGAATGGAAATTGACGTTATCGGCATTCGATTAGGTATTGCAATTTTAATTGATTGTAAACATTGGAAGCGTTACAGTATTTCATCATTAACCACTGTTGTAAAAAAACAGATTGAAAGAACAAAACATTATGTTACAAAAACACCTGGGGCAATATCTGTGCCTGTAATTGTTACATTATATCAAGATAAAGTTGATTTCATTGATAGTGTGCCAATAGTGCCGATTTTCCAATTCTCTTCATTTATTGATGAATTTTATGGAAACATTGATCAGATGAAAACTATAGAAACAAACTAGTTATGAAAAGACACACTCCACCAATCATGAATCCTTTTGATATTTTCAAAGAGTTGTCAAGTGCTTTAGAAAAGTCTTCAAATATTCCCTGTCCCATAATTTTCACATCTGTTTGATTTTCTAAAATCTCATATTTTGCAGTTGTTGTTTTTGTTTCAGCGGTTTCAGCAATATCCAAAAACCATTTAGATAATTTTTCAGCTCCTGTAATCAAACCTAATTGATAGTACCCATTCCTGTTTCTAGCTTTAACTGGGGCATAATGGGTATCTGATGTACAAATCTCAAGTAATTGAAAGTCTCTTTTTGCAAAACTGTCTATGATTTTCTCTCTCACTCCATTTTCCATATTGTTAGCATCTGCCCATCCAAGAAAATATTTTTTATCATTGATTTTGAGACAAACAATCCCTATTCCTCCCATCCCCAAGTCTTCTGTCCATACATCCATCTCATCAGAATTTGCATAACCAAATTCAATTGGAAAACTATCTTTTGTTATTAGAGTGTCTAAACATGATTTTGCAGCTTTTAGCATATCTTCTCCATCTTCTTTTGTAATTTCTTTTCCCATAGCATTGTGGCAATCTACTATGATTGTTCTAACATAACTCCGATTTTTAGCATATTGTTCAATTTCTGTTTTCATGTAACTTGGAATGTCTTCCATTCCATGTGGAGATAAAGACAAAAACAATAATGGACTTTTTCCAAATAATAATCCTGTTACACTTGCTTTGTTTATTTGAACTGTTACTGGTTCTGTGCATTGCAATCCCTCTTCTCTGACTTCGCTATTTTCTAAATTTTTTAGATATTTCTCCACTTCATTTTTTGAAGGTAGATTTAGCGCATGATCTGATATGCTGTGCAATACCATGGCTGATGAATTATAATTTTTGTAAATTAGATAAGGTATGTTACTTCCTCCTACTGGATGATATGGTCCTGGATGAATTTCTGGTAAAATCATTCTAAATTCTGTATTTCCATTAGATGATAGCAGCCGAATTTGAGATGTAGATACTTTGGTTTCACTTGAGCGTTGCTCCATTAACTCTTCTGCGTCAGTAAAGTCATTTTTTTGTGACGCTAAATATGCTTGAATTGTTTTATGTGTGCTTTTCATTCCTGGTCTTCCTGCCTTATCTGTAATTAGAGACCAAGCACTAGCAATGATCAAAAATGTTATTCCATATCCTAGTGACATTGGATTTGTAAGCATTGAAATCCACATGTCTTGTGGAATTAATACTAGAAACATTGCAAGTGGTTGTATCATACAAATTGCCCAAATCTTTCTGATGCTAACTCCTAGTGTTGTTGTAAACACACCAATTCTTATACTTGCAAACAAAAACATTCCAAATGTTATAAAAAACAATGATGTTTCTTTTGATAAGACAACACTTGCTAATAGCCCCATTAACAAAGTTGCAATCCATAACAAGTTTGCAAAAAGTGACACGTGAAGCGATTTGGAATATTCTTTCTTTTTTGTAAATCTGGTATCAAGTAATTGTGTGATTGCTAAAACTCCTACAACCAGAGGAATTCTAAACAAAAACTCTTCTGAATCAAAATATGCCAAATATGTTATAACTGTAATTACTGTTGCAACAACTAATGATCCCACTAAGGAAAAATAATGTGATGATGGATTGATTAGAGTAAGGGAAAATCTATTATGTATATTTGAAACATCATCTGGAGCTTTTTGCATTATCTTTTCACGGAGATAGAAAGATATCAATTAACCATGAAACTATAATTAAACTGATGGGAACTGTCACTACGATTTTTGGATCTATTTTCCATCCCTTGGTCTCATCTTCAAAGAATCTCATGAGGCCGCCACTTGATGCTGGAAGTGGTGCTGATTTCTTTTTACTACTCATTATAATTCGAAAACACGGATTTTAACATAAAAACCTTATTGTCCGTATGAATCAAGCACTTAGATGTATTTTGCCATCTCAGAAAACATGTTCAATTCCCTTATTCTCCATGTCTCAAAGCATGTGAGAAAGACTGAGATCATCCTCATGCCCTGATCACTCTTCATCTGCCCGCGAACATTCCTCTGCATCACGCACTTTCGAATGGAATTCTCTGCATCATTGTTAGTTGACGGGACATCACCATCCATGACAAACGTAAACATGCTGTTCCTTGCAGTCTTTAGCTTCTTGCCAAACTGAACCATCTCCATATCACCTTTCAAATATCGTGCAATGATACGGTCTAGCTGTTTTAGTAAATCATCCCTGTACGTTTCCCGCCGTTTTGTATGACGATTACCTACACTCCAAACCCTGGCATGACCTAGCATATCTGAGAGTTTCTCGTATAGAATCCTGGCCTTTTTGTCCTTTGATTTTATTGCCAGATATTTGGCATCGCGCTGCAGGTGTGCGGTGCATCTCTGCTTTGTGTTATCACAAAATACTGTCCTGTACGGAGCATATCCGTCAGACACTAGAGTTCCTTTGAATTTCTTCCAGTACTTTTTTAGAACATTGGCACCTCTGCTGTACTCCAAGGCATACTGTGCACTAGTCTTGCTTCTTGCAACCCACATCCATCCAGTATTTCCATCAATTGAAAATCCTGTCTCATCGATTCCGAGAATCTTTTCAGTCACGATTTCGCTGTGGATTGTATTGTAAAATGACTCTAACATCACACTACCGTTGCGAAGAATGGATTGTACGGTTGTATTGCTGATTTCTAATCCATATCTTTCATAGAGTGTGGTTCTGATGGTATCGTATGGCATTCTCTTTGAGAACAGTGAGACGACCTCACGTGTCACTGAACCATCAAAACATCCATGTGGTGGAAGGTTTCCCGTGGTTTGAAAATTATCAGAACAGTCCATGCAGATGTATTGATTCAAAACATGCTCAGTTATACCGTAGGGTGTTGGTGGAGGAATCTCAACCATTATCCTTTTGCAGGTTTTGGTTTGATGAATATTTTCACTACCGCATTTGGGACATGCATCTGATCTGTGGTGTTTGGTGCTAGTTGGTCTGAATTTCTGTGTCTTGCCAACGTGTCCTGCTATTCCACCACGTCTTGATTTGCCTGGCTGTCTGTGTTGTCTTTTTTGCTTTCTCCATTCAAGGGAATTCTTTGATGGCGGAGAGTGCGCATTCTCATAATATGACAGCTTTTTTTGCAGTTCCTTGTTTGATTCTATGAGATTCTCTATGATTAATTTTAGTTGTTTTATCACTTCGTCTTGTTGTTTTGTCTTTTTTTGTAGCTGTATGATGATTTTCTCATGACCACAACCTGACATGTTTTGTATGATGATTTAGTTGATCTTAGATCTTTTTGTGTAATAGTGTTGATTTGTGCGTGAAGGTTGATACATACTATTGTCCCTTCTCCAATTTTTTCATAGTTTCCAACAAAGAGTTGATCGATTTTAGAATCTCTTGCTGTTTTTCATGATTGTTTTCTTGTTCAAGTTCTTTTGATAATATTCCCATCTTCTTTTCCAGAGTTTCTGCTAAGAATGATTTTGGTTTTTGTTGGGTATTTTCATTTGGGATGTCTTTTTTTTCAGGTTCGCGTCCACAACTAACACATAATGCGTGCCCGTCTTTCATCACTCTCACCCCTGAGCAATATGGACAATGTTCACTAAGCAATGTTCCTCCTTTTAGCAATATTTCAGCAGCTTTTTTTGTAAGTTTATCTGACACCTTTTTTCTTTGGTTTCCTATCTAAAAAATACCATCATCTTTGATTCTTGATTGGTATTCAAACAAGGCTTAATAGTGCGTATAAGTGAATTCATTTCGAACGAATGGCAGTAATTTGTAATACTTGTGGTTTACCAGATGACTTGTGTGCTTGTGGTGAACTTGCCAAAGATAGTACAAAAATTATAATTCGATTAGAAACTAGACGATTTAGAAAAAAGGGTACCATGATAGAAGGCTTAGATCCTAAACTAAACAACTTAGAAACTGTTGCCAGAGATCTTAAAAATAAATATGCTTGTGGCGGAACAGCAAAAGAAGGGTACATCTTCTTACAAGGTGATCATAGAGACACCATTAAAGATACTCTGATTGGGCTAGGGTTTTCTGAAGATAGTATAGAACTGCATTAGAACAAATTGCAAAATTCAAACAAAATTCTTCAAGCTCTTGGAATTCCTTTTACTGCATTGTTGTCTGTAATTTTTGGCTTACTTCTTGTTTCATTTCCAATAGGACTTTTTGTTGTCTTTGAAAGCGAAATTGGTGGTGACATCAATTATGAATACCCTTTCACTCATTTAGATATTTTTTATGGAACAGAAATGTATCAAGCCCAAATTGATGTCAGTATTGGCGATGCGTTTGTAATATTGTGGACTTTTTATGTTATAATTTTTGTAATTGCAATATTAGGTCCAAAGCATGGATTTTTAAAATCACTTTCATCGATAATATCTTTTGGAAAATATGATACTCAACTAAATTATCTATTTGGTGTAACCACGTGGTTTTCAATTTTGATTTTAGTTTCTGTATTGATTAATTTTGTTCAAGAAGGATTTGGTATTGTAACTATTCCTCCTCCTGTTGATAATAACCTCGTACAGTTTTTTTATGTTAGCTTTGCTCCATTGGTAGAAGAATTTGGATTCCGTCTAATCTTAATTGGAATCCCCTTATTTGCTCTTTATTCTCAAAAATCTTCCATAAAGTATTTTATCAAATGTTTATGGAACCCTGGTACTTTATGCATTAGTGATTCTAAAAAAGCAATTTTATTGATTATATTTGTTGGGCTTGTTTTTGGATTTGCACATATTGCATTAGGTGAATCTTGGAGCGAGGGTAAATTTGCTCAAGCAACAGCAAGTGGGATTATTTTAGGATGGGTTTATCTTAGATATGGTTTTGTAGCTTCACTTTTGATTCATTGGGCTACCAATTATTTTGTATTTTCATATGCAAATTTTATCTCTCATCTAAATTCTATTTCTATTGCAGATGCATTTTCTCATTCATTAATGTCATCATTGGAGATATTGTTCTTGCTTGCAGGTGTTTTATCGATTTCTATGTTAATTGTAAGTAAATTTTATTCTAGAAAAGTATCTGATTTAGAGATTTAATGCTACTTTCAAGCCTTTGTATCTATTTCTAATTGTGACTTCAGTTACTCCTGCTGCATCAGCTACATCTCGTTGTGTCTTATTTTCACCATTCGTTACACATGCCACATATAGTGCAGCAGCTGCTAATCCCATTGGGTCTTTTCCTGCAGAAATTTTAAGTTCTTCAGCAGTCTGTAAAATTTTTGTTGCTCGTCTTTTTGTTTTTTCAGATAATCCTGCTTTACTTGCAATTCTTGAAATACATTTAACTGGATCAACCACTGGCATTCTCAAATTTAATTCTCTTAGCAGTAAGCGGTAACATCTAGCAATGTCTTTTCGTTTAATGTTACTTGCTTGCCCAATATCTTTTAGTGTTCTAGGAGTTTCTGTGTCTCTACATGCTGCATATAATGCAGATGCAATTAATGCTGAAATGGAACGTCCTCTGACAAGTCCTTTTTCAAGTGCTTTCCTGTAAATGTATGCTGCTTTTTCAATAACTGCATCTCCAACTGCAAGTTTGTCTTTTAGTCTATCTAATTCACTAAATGCTTGTCTAAAGTTTCTATCCACTGGTTCATGAACTTGACTTCTACTATCCCAAGTTCTGAGTCTTTCAATGGTACTTTTCATAGAAGCTGTAAGTGGTTTTCCAGTTGCATCTCTATTTTGAGGATTGATGACAGTTGCTAATCCCATATCATGCATGGCAAGTGAAGTTGGAACTCCTGCTCTACTTTTATTTTCACCTTCATTTGAAAATGATCTCCATTCTGGTCCTGATTCTTCTACTTTATCGGTAATTACAAATCCACATTTTCCACAAAAATTCTCTCCAGTGCTGGCATCTGTAACTAGCGTACCTTTTCCACATCTAGGACATCGATCTTTTGAGTTTGCTGTGTTGACCATTTTTATATTACCAAAACTTTTTCTGATACTATTTAACAATTTCTAAATTATCACTTATAAGTCTTTGATTAACGGATTCTATCTTATCAGAGGTTGATTCTTCTCGATGTGAAATATCTGTTGGTTTTTTTGAATAGAACTTATGAAACAGTAGTAGCACTTGCAACAACTCCATTGGGAGTAGAGACAACAACTTTCAAATCAGTACCAATTTCTAAACTATTAGCAATCTCTGTTGTAATTGTAGCTGTTTCATCATTGTTTAGAATTTCAGGATCAAATACATCACCGGTCCAAGAGGATATGCACCATTCATCAGCTGCAGAAGGACATGTGGCATCATATGTTTGAGTTACAGTGTAGGTGGTACTGTCACTATCATACGTGATTATGACATCAAATTTATCAAATTACCATAATTTTTCCAAGTTTGTATTTGTAATATCAAAATCAAATGTAGTAACCACTCCAGGGGATTGGAAACTTGTTAGACTAATGGTTGTTTTTAGTAATTTACTTTCTAAATCAGACTTTTGAGAAGAAACTTTAGTAATAGATGCCCGTAGTATCCGTAAAACCCGCAAATGCGAACATCACATAAGTTATGCCAAATAGTATAATCGCACCACTAATGGCATTACTCAATCCCATAGAAAATCACCTTTAGATACCGAGAAAACATAATCGTCAGATACATCCTTTGATTTAACACTTGAACTATATTATGAGTTTCATATATTAATATTTTAATGTGATGATATTGAACAAAGAATATGTTTAATATTTTTTAACCAATAGATATTGACAAAATAATTCATTCTTCTATATCTTTTATTAAGATTCTATAATTTTTACAATTTTTTCTGCGATCTGAGGCTTTTCATTTTGTTCCAACAGAAATTTCAAATCTTCATTATTATCAACATCCCACATGATTCTTTTTACAAAAACCATTGCAACATTTCGTGTGTGTTCTTTAGCAGTATTCATGTGAATCTTGTAGCTATCCTCATCATAGTGAGTTTCCATTAAATCTACAGGCATTCTTACTAGTGCGTTAGTTCCATCAAATCTTCTTGATGGAACAACTATTGCAAAATTTGGTGGCATTTTATAATTTAACATAAAGTCAATATCCTGAGTTTTGATGTATGGTATGTCTTGTGGAAATACAATTGAGGCATCAAAACCATTCTCTAGAAGATATTCATCTGCAAGTGCAACTGCCCCATTAACACTTTCTTCTTTTTCATCAATTATGGTAATTGTATTGAATTTTTTTCCAATTTCAATTGCTTTTTCTTCTTTTGTTACCATGATTGTTTTTTCAATTTGTGGGGATATTGATATTGTATGAAGAATCTCTTCTAGCATTACTTTACATAATTCTTCTATTTGATGTGGAGATAAATCTAACCGAGTTTTTGCTTTAGAGAAAGTCTTTACAGGAATTATTGCAGCTATTTTCAAATTATACGTGTACTTGCTTTAAGATGAAATTTGCTAATGCGTCTTCAGCTATTTTATTTTTCATAGTAATTTTTGTTTCAAAGACTTTCATATCTAAACTCTGAATTTTCTTTATGAGTAGTTTGTCTTTTGTATCTACAATAATATTTGAACAAACATCTGAATACATTTTTGCTAATCCATATGCATTTGATTCAATTCCTGCAGCCTGCATGTATTTTGCTGCAGGTCCACTAATTGCATTATCTCCAATTAATGGACTAACCGCTACTACTTTTTTCTTTATCTTTGACAACTCTTTTCTAATTCCTTTGATCTGAAGCATTGGCCCAATTGATGTCAATGGATTACCCGGAGCTAAAATTACCATGTCTGCATCATGTATTGCATTTACTGCTTCTGGATTTGGGCGAGCTTTCTCTGCTCCAATATACTGAATCCCTTCAATAGGATCTTTTCCTCTATGCTTGACCCAATATTCTTGCAAATGTAATTCTCCTTTGTTTGTGGTTATTCTTGTTTCAATACTGTTATCTGTAACTGGTATGATATTTGCAGCAACTGCAAATTTTTCACACATCCATTTTGTAATGTCGCTTAGATTTTTTCCATTTTTTAGCATGTTTGTTCTAATCAAATTTGTTGCAGCATCTCTATCTCCTATTCGAAACCACGTTTCTTCTCCAAAAACTTCCATTTGACGCAAAAAGTTGAATGTGTCTTTTTTAATTCCCCAACCTCTTTCTTGATCAAGTAAATCTGCTAAACCATAAACAATAGTATCTATGTCTGGGCAAATGTAAAGCCCATAAAGCCAATAATTGTCTCCAACATTACTAATTACATTGACTTTTGGTTCATGAGACACTAAACCTCTTACTAGCTTAACTGAACCTGTCCCTCCTGCTAAAATTGTAATCATACCATTTTCTCCTAAAACTGCAAAATCTACTTACATCACTCAATATTACTTTTTCAAAAAATACCGATCAATAATGTGGATAAGTTTATTACTTTAATATCCATGATTTTTTTCGTGTCTAGGGCTATAATTTTAACAGTTTTACTTGCTGGTCTTATCATTGTAGGTACATCTACTCCTGTATGGGCTGCCCAATTAGAATCTCGAATTAATCCAAACGAAGTCTCATCTCCATTTAAAATGAATTATCAAAAAACTATCATCATTGGATATCCAAACGGCGGAAATCTATTTGATGAATTACGTGGAAAACAATGGACTGTATCTGGAACTGCTGATTTATCAAATCCTGGAGTTAAGGATCTTTTAGCCAAACTTAATTCAAAAATTGTTTCTGATGGGAGCCAAGCAAGAATCTCTGACTTGAATGTCTCTTATGATTTTCATCTTAAAGAAATAAATACCAGTACATCTTTTGATTACAAAGTTATCCTCAAAGGTACATTAACTAATTATGTAATTACAAAAGATACTCAGAGAACCCTAATTGATTTGGGTTGGAGGGGATTATCTGTTGATGGTGAAATTTTAATTGACGACATTGATATCAATATCCCATTAAATCTTCTCAAATCCGAAGAACCAGAAGCTTATACTTTCTTTGTTGGAACTGAAGCAGAAGATATTTTTACCACACCTCTCATTAATGCAGACTTTATTTTAGAGCAACCAATGACTAATTGGCACTTTTTGTTTGATCCAACTGGAATTACATCTGATGCCGCAACATTTGGAATCGATGAAAGCATTGCAGGATATGTCATTTCCAGTTGGACTATGGGTGAAAGCAGTATTAGAGAAGGAATACAAAGTGAAATAGTCGTTGAAGCAGAAATAATGTCTGACCAAAAATATGTTGTTAAAAGTGTACAATCAGCTGATCAAGGTAACTTGTCTGCAGTTGGTTTTGGTGCATTAGATACATTAGAAGGACTTGAAATTGCAGGTATAACTCCAACTCCACCAGAAGGATATGCAACAACTTCAACTGGTGGATTTCCAGTAATGATAGTTTATGGTATGGCTGCAATGGCTGCTCTTGGAGGAATTGGATTTTTTATTTACAGCAATAGATCACTCAAAAAAGAAGCACAAGGTCAACAAGGAATAGCTCCTGATCACTTAGTGGGTTATGAAACCAGCGCATCATCTGGTGGTTATCAAACCAATAGAGGTGAAGCACAATTAAAAGACGATACTAGTTATCAAAAAACTCGAAGTGTTTATGAAGACACTCAACAACAGAGTCCTCCTCCGCAAGCAGCAACTCCTAGTATGTTAGATCAAGCCTGTGGATGCGAAGCCGATAGCGGCGATCCTGATTATGCATGTGATTGTGCAATGCAAGGTCATTGTATTTGTAGTGCTGATTGCAAATGTTTAACTGACGTTTGTAAAGAAGCAGTTGGACAATTGTCATAAGATATCTAATTACAATTTTGTTAAACAAATTTTAAAAAAATTATGTGTGCTGGGAGTAACCCTCCTTCTGTTTTCACGATATTTCGCTTTGCAGCCTACCTGAACTTAGTACAGGAACATTGAGTTCTGTTTGGCCTTGCTCCATGTGGGTCGGCTTTTTTCATTCCTTTTATGGAAATCTCAGGTTCTCACCATCACTGTGCGCCATATTGGATTTTTTTCTGTTCCGTTGCCAATCATCTCTGATTATCTATCTCCAGATCACATTTCCTGTATGGAGGGAGGAGTTTCCTCTGCCGTAGCAGCGTGTCGTGCTCCAGCTCACATAGAATTAATATTCACTTCTAGAATTTGAGTTTTACTTTTCAGATTTTATGCCTGTTATAAACAAAGTCCCAAATTCCCTTTTCCATTTCTTTTTATTTTTTGAATCTTTGATGTGTTTTGTTTTTACTTGAAATCCGGCATTTTCAAAAAATTGTTTCCATTCTTTTTTTGAATGTAGATGCATCTGTATTTTCATAATATTTATCCATCTTGCAGTTGCCTTGTTGTCTGTGTAAAAGTCTGTTCCACAGAAAAATTGTCCACCGGGTTTTAATAATTTGTAGATTTTTTCAAGTGCAATTTTAATTGAATCTGCATAATAAAGTGATTCCATTGAAAAGATAAAATCAAATTTTCCTTTGTGATTCCAAGATTCAATATCTGTATGAACAAATAATTCTTTATTATTATCTAGTTTCTTTCCAGCTTGAATGATCATATTCTTGCTAATGTCAATCCCTATGGATTTTTTACAATTATTTTTTTTAGCGATTTTTCTTACAACCCATCCATTTCCACATCCCACATCAAGGAATGTAAATGGTTTATCAAATACTATTGTCTGTAAAAATTTTGAAACATTATTCCCGTGTTCATTTTCCATTAATTCCGCTCTGCCATTTTGAGCCCACTTATCAAACGTTTTTTTAACACCATTCATGATTTTTGGTTTTTTTGTTTCCATTATAATCTTCGTCTTACTGAGCTTTGAGCTGAACGACTTCGTGTTGCTTATATCCAATTTTCATTAATTTAATTTGAAACGAATTGCCTGATGAATCATGTCGAAATTGTGGTGGAAAATTAATTGATAATACCAAATGTTCTCAATACATGAAAACCAAATAGCATGATTTGTATAGAATGTGAACTTTGTACCATCGAGCAATTTCATTCAACTTGTATATCTCAGAAAACTCACCATGCCAACACTGTGTCATCAATCAAGTCAGACAACTATGTAGTTGCTCTGGCTTGATAATATCTGATTAACGATTTTCTAGTATCATGTTGAAACATACGAGGGATTGGAGTGGACCCCACTAAATGAGAACACTTTTTGCATAATTTTACATACCATTACCCTCATTTATGTCTCATCTCCCATTTTTCCAGAAATTCATCTGGCGTGATGTATCCAAGTGCAGAGTGAATCCTGGAATCGTTGTAATCCTCAAATGCCTTGGCAATTCTTACTTGTGCTGATTGGAAATTTTCAAACTCGTGTGGCCAGAGATATTCCTTCTTTAACGTTTTATGAAACGATTCGACATGACCATTTTGTTGTGGTGTATGGTGCCAGATGAATTCCTGTCTTGCACCCAAAAGCAGGATTGCTTCTTTGAACTTTCGGCTTACATATTGCGAACCATTGTCAGTCCGTATAATCAGTTTGGCACAATCCGGATTGGAAGTTGCAATTGCATGAATGATTGATTCTGTTGCAGCATCTTTGCTTGCAGTTACATCAAATGTGTATGAAATCCATTTTCTGCTAAATGTATCTATGACATTAAAGCAGTAACACCAACTGTCAACCCCACACCAGACATATGTCATATCTGTCTGCCACAACTGGTTTGGCGCAGTCGGTTTGAAAAGTTTCTTTTTGGATGCCATGATGTCTTTTTTGGTCTTTGCAGGTGCAATCCAGCCTAGCTTGTGGAATATTCTGCGAATCTGCTTTCTGTTTACAGGCAATCCAAGCTCCCTTGCTGTGGCTGCAGCCATCCTACGGGTTCCATATGTTGGCCTGGCATTTCCAATCTTTTGGACCATTTGGGATACGGTCTTGTTTAGTGGAATGTTTCGGGGTGATTTTGTATGGTACCATTTGTTGTGCGATATCCCAACGTATGATAATGATTTTCTCAGACTCAATTTTGCAGTGAGCTGCTTTGCAATGATCATCTTTTGTGTCCCTCCAACGTTTTTTTAAAAGTGTCATTGACGATGGTCAGCTCACCTACGATTCTTTTTAGAGTCTCATTTTCTTTTTGTAATGTCTTGCATGTATTGTCACCAGATCTGCTGTTTAATGCGGATTTGCCTCCATCCACAAACTTTTCTTTCCAAGAGTAGAATGTCTGCGGATGAATATTGTACTTTCTGCACAATTCTGCAGTTCCAATGTTGGTGTTTAATGATTCAAGGATTATCCTTGATTTTTCTGCAGGTGTGAATTTGTTCTTTACCATGAGTGTGAATCTCCTAGATCTCCTGAAAAGTGTATGTATGCAGGCGTTCTCATTCTAGAGGGGACCAGACCAGGATAAGCAAAGACTTGTCCCTTGATAATGTCTGATTAACGATTTTCTAGTATCATAGATACCCAAGTTTTAAGTAAGATATGCATAGATTTGATCCTTGTGAGACAAATTTCTGTTGTTTTAAGCCTAATTGTTCTTCTTTTGATACCTGTATATGCTTCTGCCCAAAGTCCTGATAGGATCACAATTCTTGAAAATTTTGGTAATTATGATGGTGGCGAACCTCTATTCATTTATGGTCAAGTTGCAAATATCTTAGATGATTCTTTTCTGATAATGCAAATCATTAATCCTCGTGGTGATCTGTGTCAAATCCAACAACTCATACCATTGTCAAATGGCGTTTTTATCACAGACGTAATTCCACTAAAAGGTAGAATTTGTGGTCTTTCTGGTGAATATGAAATTAAATTATTCTATGGTGATTATTCAAAATCTACTACCTTCAATGTCTCTTCTGGCTCTTTTTCTGAAATAAACAATGATCAAAAGATTTCTTTAGCACAAAACTTGGTATCTTCACATGCATCATTAATTAGTAAAACGTTTGATATCTCCTCTCCGATATCAGACCACATCTCTAATAATTTGTCTGATATGGAATCTACTTATGTCGATTTGTGGGATGAATTTTTTGTAGATGATTTGATTATTGAAATAAATCCCTTGATTCGACCTGCAGTAGTTTCCTCATTGGATTCAGTCCAGCAATTATTGAACAAAGATGAAATATCTTTTGATATTGCAAAATCTATTGACAGAATAATTTTTGCAGCAGTATTTTATTATGAAATTGGTGACAAAATAAAAGCAATTGATTTGTTAACTGATGCGTTTGTTGATATTAGAAATGTCAATCCTGAAAAGGTTGCTAACCAAAGAACTCCAACTTTTGATGAATTAGAGGATACACTACTAAACTTGATGAAGAAGTCTGATACAATAATGAGCAGAGATGTAAAACATGAAGTTGGATTCATCTTTGCTAGAGGAACTGCACCTATTTACTCTGATGAAATTACTGAACTCGTTGACATGCTTTCAAAATCAAGATATCTTGATATTGTTTCAAGAAAGCAAAGTGATCTTTACAGACTTGTACAAAATGATTGGGAATCCCTCAAGCCTTCTTTAATGAACAAAGACTCCATCGAAGAATTAATTGAATCAAAGACACGTGTCTCTGAATTACACAAAGCATCAATCCTTTTACGAGAACTAGATGGAGTTGAAAGATTCATTTCTTCTGATTCTGAAGAAAATAACGACCTTGCAAATCTGATTATGCCTGATTGGGATGATTTGGAGTCTAATTTGGCATTAGCAACTTCAGTTGAGGATATTTTGGAATCCGAATCTAAGATTTATCAAATGACTCAGATTATAGATATTTCATCAAGAATTAGTAAGAGTGTTGAAATTTCCCAAACAACTGGATCTGATTCACGTCTTACATCTGATTGGAAATTACTTTTAGAAAGAGTTGAAAACGCCAAATCAGTAGATGAAATTTTAGAAATCATTTCAGAGTTTGATCAATCCATGACCGAACTAAGGGAGAAACGAAATCCTTTGACCGTTTTAGAATTTCAATACAAGACCATGAAAGAGAAAGCTGAACTTCAAGCTGATTATGAAAATATATTTTTGATTGACAATGCCTTGAAAATTTTAAGCACTGCAAAACAAATGGAATCTGGAAATCCATCAATTACTAGAATTGATAGAATTGAAGTCTTGTTAACATGGGTTAGTGAAAAAGCCCCCCAGATTAAAACAGATTTGGATTCTTATAATAAAGATGCATTCAAAATTCGTGCTAGTGATGTTTTACAGCGCGCAAAATCTCTTGAAAACTTGGTTGAATTGAGTCTAACTAAGAATAGATTCTTGCCAAACTATATTGAATTTACTGAAAAATTTAATGAAAAAATCGATGATGCACGAGATCTTGTAACTAAAAATGATCTTGATCAAGCTGATAAACTAGTTCGTGATTTGTTTAGTGAATGGACTCTTGTTTCACAGGCATATGTGGATGATCCTTATGGCTCTGATGTCGGTTATACTGTAGATGAAATCAAACGTATCGATTTCCGTAAAAAACTAGAGGCATTTTCAAGCATGGTATCTACTTTCTATAACAGTGAATTTTCTGCACACGTGGATGGTTATAACAAATTGATGGATGATGCATATGACTTGATTGATATTGCAAACTTTATTGATGCTGAATCTAAGATTTTGGAAATTGGTGACTATCTTAGTGAATATTTGGTTCTAGATAATTCTAAAATTATTTATGATATATCATTTGATGCTGAAAAAGACATTTGGGTAATCAAGGGTGCCACTGACAAACCAGTCTTTGATAGGCGAGAAAATTTGTATGTCACTATTTACAATATGGATGGCAGCACTCATAGTAGTTTAGAATTCACTGATACTAAGCAGGGCAACTTTTACACTCAGTGGGTTGCACCAACAGATCCTGGTCTTTATGTTGTTATGTTACAATATCAAAATTCAAAGGCTACGCAGATTGTTCATGTTGAGGATAAAATTGGCTATGTGTCTAGTAAATCTGATCTAAATATGGTTGACCTAGCACGTGAATTTGAAGAATTAGAATCATTTGCAAAAGAATTTGGTGGCAATAATTTTGATGAAAATCCTCGATTTGCATCTGTAATTAATGAAATTAAATTTGGTTTTACTGATAGAAATACTGAAAGTGTTAGTGATAATCTAGATGAACTCAAGATAATAATTGAACGATATCTTCCAATACGAAATCCTGCAGCCCCTATTCAAGCTGAATACGATGGAGATAAACTGGTCATATCTGGTCGTATTTTGAAAGTTGTTCAGTTTAGTGAAGATCTTTTTATTGACATCTATGATCAACGAGGTAATCTTGTAGAGGAAATTGCTCTAAGGGACGATCCTACAGGATTGTTTAATGAAGTTATATCACAACCATTTGACTCTGGCGTTTATGTTGTTCAATTACAATATCATAACTTGATAGTAACTGACTTTTTTAATGTAAGATAATTAGTTTTTTCCTTTCACTAAATTGAAAAGTTGCCTTACTGCAAGTTTTGGATGACGTGTTGCTAATTTAATCATGTTGGATAATCCAAAATCAGCTTTTATGAAATCAAGAAATTCTTCAGCTTTTAATTCCTTGATTATATCTAATTCTTTATCCCATTCTTCATCTGATAGACCAATCCATCTACTCTGAACTTTCCCTGCAGAGTTGATTTTTGATTCAATCTCTTTTTTCCAGTTTTCTTCGTATGGATAAAGTGCAGATTCGTTGGTCTTTCCAGATTTAATGGCCTCTGATGAGACTTTTCCCGCCACTCTTCCAAATTTTATTGCATATCGAATTCCTTCTAAAACCAGTGGGTTTGCTTGCCCAGCTGAATCTCCGACAAGTATCAAATTGTTAAAGACTGTTTTTCTTGATAATCCATCATTTGGAATTAATCCATAGTGAAATTCTATTGGTGTTATTTTTCCTAGTTTTTTAATTGGACCTAGTTTTGTTTTCATTAATTCTTCTAGTCTTTGTGTTGGGTCTACATCTGATTCTGGTTTCCCTATACCTACCCCAATTCTTACAATGTTGTTCCCTAAAGGAAAAATCCATGCATATCCTGCAGGTGAATATTGCTGTCCTACCATTAACCACCATGTTTCAGAATCTACATTTTCTACTTTTGCTTCATATTCAGATCCTGCTCCAAATCGCTTCCATTGAGTAACAAAACCCATTGCTTTACAAACTGTTGAAGGAAATCCACTTGCATCAATTACAACTTTGGAATGAAATGTTGTCTTCCCATTAGGCCCAGATCCTCTAACTCCTATGATGTCTCCTTTCTCATTTTTGATAACCTCGTTAACATTAGTTTTAACAAAAATATCTACTCCAGCTTTTTCTGCTTCATGTGCTAACCATCTGTATGTTTTCCTTACATCTAATACTGCTGCTCTTGGAATTGAATCACTAATGGTGATTTCATTATTTGGTGAACAAAACGAAAAATTTTTGATTGGATTAAAACAATCATCTGGGATTCCAAATTCTTTGATACTTTGAATCCATGTGACACCGCTGGTTCTGACTGTTTCTGCAATTGAATTTTCTTTTTCAAGTAATGCTACTTTAATTCCATTTTTTGCAGCTGTGAATGCTGCAGATGATCCTGCTGGACCTCCTCCGACAACTACTAAATCATAATAGTACTCTTCTGACAATTAACTTGAATCCGTAGACCTAGGATATAATTTTGAGGTATATGGCAGAAATTATTTTTTCAAAATAGCAGTGCCTACTGTATCATTTTCTCTTTCTGAATCAAAAGTTTGCATGTGTTGCGGATCTCTGTGCATAAAACTGTGCGTTTCCCCTTCTTTTTTTCTACAGAATTTTGAATGAATTGTCTCTTCTATCTTTAATGTCGTTTCATTTTCGTGAAATAGGCGTTTTCCACAATCAGGACATATGATTTCAGGCATGAATTCATTCTGTATCAAATCTATTTAGATGTTTCAGACTACATGAAAATTGTGTATTTCAAATATTTGTAAACCGAAACTTTAGATGTTTAGTAATTCATTATTTCTTATGGATGAATCTGAAATCTCGTCTTTTGTAATGTGGTCTGTAGTTACTGGAATTGTTATGATCATTACTGGACTAAGTTACCGTGTATATTTGAGGAAAAAGAATCATGAGATCTCTCCATCTTGAAAAAAAGGGTCTACGTGGGCTTGCAATTGCTGAAAGCTTCAGACAAAACTCCCAAAAATCTGTATTTTCTGGAATTGTAATGCGCCGAGATTTTATCATTGATGGATTTGTCTTTGGAAGTGCAACATTAGAAGGTGATGATGCAACTGATACAATATTGAAGATGTATGATGATCTTCATAGACCTGATATCAGTTATGTCTTGATTTCTGGTTTGATAGTATCTATGTATAATATTATAAACATCAAAAAATTATACGATTCTCTTAAAATTCCGATAATTGGAATATCTTACAATGATTCTTTGGGAATTGAAGATGCGCTTAAACATCATTTTCCAAATTCATTTGAATCCAAAATTTCTGCATACCAAAAATTAGGAAAACGAGAAAAAATTACTCTAAGTACATCTTATAATATTTTTGTTAGAAAAGAAGGTTGTACTTTAGGTGATGTAAAACATCTTTTAAATGAATTAACGTTGCATGGCTCTGTTCCAGAACCTATACGCGTATCACAATTACTTGCAAAAACATTACTTTTGAAATGATTATCCTTCTGAGGCGGTTTTACCGCCATCAACATTTAGAATAGTTCCTGTAACCCAATTTGCTTCATCAGATGCTAGATAGAGTGCTGCATTTGCAACATCTTCTGGTTCTCCTATCCTGGCAAGCGGCAATCTTTCTTCCAGTACTTTTCTTGCTTGAGGATCATCCAGATATGGCTTTATCATTCCTGAATTAATAATACCTGGATTAACACAATTACACCTAATGTTTTTTCTTGCATATTCAATTGCAATTGATTTTGTAAACATCGATATTGCTGCTTTTGTAGCAGAGTATACTGCCAGATGAACTCTTGGAATTGCTCTTTCACTTGAGATGGAACCAATATTTACAATTGCACCACTCTTGACATCTGACATTTTTGTAAGTACAGCCTTTGTCATGTGAAATGCACCTAACAAGTTTATGTCAATGAGTTTTTTAATTTCTGAATCTTGCATCTTGTGAAAATGCACTGGATCATTAATTGCTCCTGCACTGTTCACTAAAATATCGATTTTACCATATGTATCCATAATTTGATTTACAGCTTGTAATACCTGTGATTCATCTGTCAAATCGCATGTTATTGATACAGTTGCTTCCTCATTTCCTATTTCTTTTCTAGTTTTTTCCAATCCTTCTAGATTTCTTGCAACTAGGACCACTTTAGCACCTTCTTCTGCAAATCTCTTTACAATTCCTCTACCTATGTCACTTGATGCTCCTGTCACAATGGCAACTTTGTCGTTTAATCGCATGAAATCATATTACTGTCATAACTTATAGAATTTTTGTTCAGTTCCATTCGTAAATTTGATTTTATTTGGACTCGTTAATTTTTTTGATGTATTCAATAATTCCAGTGTAATCTGTTTCTCCAAATCCCTCTTTGATGGCATTTTCATACACCTCATCGGCTTTCTTGATCATTGGAAGTTCAATTCCTAAAGATTTTGCAGCATTTGTTATGGTGCTAATGTCTTTTTTTAGATTTACAAGTGTGAATGTTGTATCATATTTACCATCAATCATTTTGTATGCCTTTTTTTCACTCATTCCTGTTTTGAAATATGTCGAGTTTAAAATTTTAAGAAAAATTTTTGGATCCACATTTGCTTTTTTAACAAAAATAATTCCTTCAGATAATGCAAGTGCAAGCATAGTTATTTGTAAATTCATGGCTAGTTTGATGGAATGGGCCACTCCACTTTCTCCTAGAAAAAATATCTTACTTGCAATCTTTTCAAAAACATTTTTGCAATGATCAAAGATTTCTTTGTTTCCTGATGCCATCATAACTAAATTGCCTGTTATGGCAACATTTGGTCCTCCCATTACCGGGATATCCAATTTATGGATATTGTATTCCTGAAATTTTTTTGTAATATTTTTAGATTCTGTTGGGTCAATAGTACTCATGTCTGCAACGATTAGTTTTGCATGATTTCCTTCTATGATTCCATCTTTTTCAAATGAGATTTCTTTTACTGCCTTTGCATCTTTTACTATTGTAATGACTAGTTCTGAATTTTCTGCAATCTCTTTTGGTGATGTTGCAATTTTAGCTCCCTTTTCTTTTGCCTGCATTGTTTTTTCTTTTGTTCTATTGTATACTGTTACTTCAAAACCTGAATCTAGTAAATGTAAAGCAATTGCATTTCCTAACATCCCGAGTCCAATAATTCCTACTTTTATCATCTTTGTTCATCCCACACAATTGTGTTCCTAATGACGTTCTTCATTTTGAATTTCCCATTGTTCATTTCTAAATCTTGATACTGTAAACTCTAATTGTCCTATTGTTTTATCACCTTTTTTGATTTTTGCAAAATCTAATTTTTTCATTCTAAATATTTTTTCTTTTGGTTTGTATCCTCCTTCGATAACTTTAATTTTGAATCTTTTACTTGCTTTGATAATCAATTTTCTTGCAATTTGTACATCGCCCATCCATGAAAACATTTCAAAATCTCCAAAATTTTCAGTAGAAATATCATGACCATATAACCTTGCTTCAAGTTTTGCATCTTGGGATTTTGCTTTCTCATTTAACCATGTAATGACTTCTTCCCCGTGACCTTTCTCAATTCCAAAAGTTTCTGAATTCCCCATTTTACTCTCTTTTTATGTTGAACCATAATAATCATTTTCAAACCATTGTTAAACTAAAATAGCGATTTAACCATGAAATTTTATGATTACGATAGATTGCAGGGATGTTTTATCAATTAAAAGTGAATTAGTTGTTTATGTCTCTGATGAAGTTGCAGCCATTCCTACTCTAAAACATCATCAATTTACTCTGTCTACTTTTGACGATGATGAGATTATTGATACTGATGCAGTTGTTACTTCGATTAAGGGATTTCTAAACTCAATTGGAGAGGGTCCAAATTTTGCTGTAATCTCTAATAATGATACAATAAGTATCAAAGCAATCTCCGGTAAAACTATAGAACGTGATGCTGCCCCTCAATCTGATATGTTTTCATGTGCTCATTGTGGATTTGTAACAAGATACGAAGTTGAACTTAATGTTCACATGCGAATACATTATCTTTGAATTTATTTGGAAATTATGTTTATTTTAATTTCCGATGTATCTAGAATTATTACAAAATCCTAAAGTGGAACTTTTCTGGTATTTTAAAATGTAATTTTATACATGTTAGTTTTCAACAGGATCTTTATAAGCACTAATCACACAAAACAACTGTGAACAAACCCTCAAAAAATAATGTGACAAAGGTTTATTGTACTAAATGTGATTTAGTTTTTGAATCACGAGAAAAATTTGAAAAGCATTTTGATAGACATTCATCAAAAGTCACTTGTGAGGTATGCCCTATTGATACTGTCATCGCAAAATTTGTGAACATGTTTAAACGAAACTCTTCTCGTAATCTGGAATAAGTTTTTTTAACCGATTTTTACTGTTTTAGTTTATGAACAAAAAAGGTGTAATTATAGGTACCATTGTTGTGGCCGTTGTTCTTGGGATTAGTGCTTCGTACTCATTATCACCATCTGAAACTCTGAATCTCGATATGGTGCGAATACACGGTACAATTTCTACTGCTATGGGTTCGCCAATTTTAGGTGATCCTTCCGCTCCAATTACTATTGTTGAATTTGGTGATTACCAATGTCATCAATGCTATAACTGGTTTCATAATACAAAACCTGCAATAGTTCAAGATTATATTGATACTGGAAGAGCAAATCTAGTGTTTGTTGATTTGGCATTTCTGGGAAAAGATTCTCCAAAGGCAGCTCAGGCATCATATTGTGCTGAAGATCAAGGAATGTATTGGGAGTACCACGATACTCTTTACAATTTCCAAGAATCTAAAATTGATGGAGGTTGGGCACATTCTGAAAGACTCAAAGCTTTTGCATTTAGCTTAGACCTTGATATGGATCTGTTTGAAAGTTGTCTTGATTCTGAAAAATATTCTAAACGTGTACAATACAATATACAACAAGCAAGAGAAAATGGTGTAAGGGGAACTCCTGGATTCTTCATTGTAGGTCCTAATGGACAAGAAAAAATAGGAGGAGCACAACCATTTTCAGTCTTTAAGGATATTTTGGATTCTATGATCTAAATGGCACACCCAATCAAATTCGTATACTCTAATTCTAAATATGTACTCTTAGCATCCGCAATTTTTGTATTGATGACTATTGGTTTACTGATACTGTCTGAGTATATCTTCTTAGAACCTTATGTAGTTGCTCATCTTCCTTCTGGAAGTGAGTTAGGGTTTGTCCTTATTGTAACACTTTCGGCATTATCTGCATTGGTTATTCCAATGAATATATTCAGGATAAATGTCCTTAAAAGTTCAAAACAAAAAATGGGTGGAGGAATTTTTGGTTCAATTATTGGAACTATTGCTGGAGCATGTAGTTGTGGACCAATTGGATTTGCAGTAATTTCTACATTTGGTTCTGTTGGGGCTACTGCTACTGCATTTCTAACAAATTATGAGATTCCAATTCGAATAATTGCTATTGTAATTTTGGCTGTTACATATTTTACAACTATAAAATCACTCAAAGTCGATTGTAATCTAGATTCTTAATTGTAATACATTAAAAATTATTGATTAGATGAATACTTGCAATTTTTTGGATCAGGTCATTAGCAAGAAATGGTTTACTAATCATAGAATGAACCGTTTCATATTTTGCAATTTTTTTTGCTTCTTGGTCTAAACTACCACTAACTAGAATCACTTTGGCGTTGGGATCTAATTTTGTAATCTTTTTTGCTGCATAACAACCATCATACTTTGGCATCATTAAATCCAATAAGATTACATCTGGTTTGTATTTTTCATATAACTCAACTGCATCTTTTCCATTATATCCAACTGCAACTACTTTGATCTTCTTTAATTTCATCAAGAATTTTATGGATTCTACTTGCTCTATGTAATCATCAATTATTATTATTCTGACCGTTCCCAAATACCCCCAATATCTTATGTTGGGATATGAAATTACTTAACTATGATTATATGCATGTTGAAAGTTTATCTATTATTTCAGCGATTAATCATATTTTTATCCCAAAAATGATTTGAGTTATCGTGAAGTTGAACCAACTTTGATTATCTAAATTCAAAAGTATACTTTTGTATTAATAATGAACCAAATAGGCAAACTTTTACAACCTTGGGATGTATCTTCGAGTCATTTGAATCGTTATTGTGACAGTCATTTATGTTCCAATTAGGCCTAGTAGACGAGATCCAGAGGATGATGAATTAGAATATGCCGAGGATTAGCATCTTTTTTTCCAAATTTGTATAAACTAACGAATTTTCAAACCTTGAAAAGTTGAGATATTTATTGCCATCTTTTAGGTTAAACATGATGCAGAATTGGAATCTTATATTTGGAATTTTAATTATTTCTAGTCCGATTCTTTTTGCAATGATTGCATTTCCAGATTCCATATCTTGGAGTTGGAATGAAGGACGAGGAGGCTATCTTTTCGCACTAGTTTTTGTCGCAGCTGAGCTCTTTGGTCTTAAAATTATCATTTCAAAAAAACGATTGCTTGCAGTAATTCCTATGGCAATTCTTACCATTTCATATCTGATTTCATTAGAATATGGATTAAGAGATTACATTATTGAATCTGCAGAACAATTTGATGTGCAATTAATTTATTCTTGGACATGGATGTGGGACTTTGTTGTGATGGCAATTTTTATCGTTGTTGCATTGCATATCTTCTTTGGAAAACGTTGGATTCGAATTGCACCTGCAGGACCGATATTTCTAACTGGTACTGCAATAATTCTTTCACTTGATGCATTTTTCCCATATGACACTCTTGGTCCATTACAATACGTTGTTCCTTACTTTATTCAAGCAAATGTATGGTTGATTACAGTACTTGATCTTGGAACTGCGGTAGCTAAAGATAACGTTATGTTCCTACGTGGTGAACATGGTTCGATAGCTCTTCAGGTGTTTTGGCCATCTGCCGGTGTACACAGTATCATCATCTTCTCTTTAGTAATTGGTGCATTCATGTTAAAACTGAACATTCCTCGAAACAGAAAAGCTATGTATTTTGTTTTAGGAATTATTGGCACAATTATTGTTAATTTAATCCGAATTTTTTCCTTATCTTGGTATGCATTGAAAGTTACTACAGATCCTACTGCATGGGAAGAATTTCACCAAATTGCAGGTGAAATTATGTTTTTACCGTGGCTATTTGCATTCATTCTAGTTGTAATTCTAATAGAATCTCGACGTCTAAAAAAGTTAGAATCTAAAGACCAAAATCACACCTAAAAATAGGTTGTAATGTCACTTTGCCCTTGAATTTCTGAGAGTTCTGCAACTTTAACCCCTAATCTTCTAATTGTGATTGTTTGGTTTTCTAGGGCTTCTTTTAGTAATTGATCAGCGTTTTTTTGCAATTCTTCAAGATCTGAAGTTGGGTTTCTTAACATTCTCGATTTTGACTTGTTTGATAAATCTGATTGAACAAAGTGCACTCCAATTGATTTGAACATTCTATTGTTTTTCTTAACAACATCGTATACTTCATTGCATAACTTTGTCAGATTATCGGATAGAAATTGATAGTCTTTTGAATCTTTTTTTAAAGTTACAATTTTACTATATTGTATTCTATCTTCTCTTTTTTTAACGGGTTCATTATCTATTCCTCTTACTGCGTTGTAAATGTGTGTTCCACTTTTTCTTCCAAATTCTTTATTCAGTGTAAAAACATCTAATTTTTTCAAATCTTGAATTGTTTCAAGATTCATTTCTGAAAATCTTTTTTCAGTTTTTCCCCCAATCCCTGGTATTGTTCTTATTTTTAATGGTTCTAGAAATTCATTAATTTTATCTGGAAATATAGTCGTAAGTCCATCTGGTTTTTTAAAGTCTGATGCTATTTTTGAAATCAATTTGTTTGGTGAAATTCCAATAGAACAACTAAGTTTTACCTTGTCTCTAATTGAATTTTTAATTTGTTGAGCAAGATGACTTGCTTTTTTAAAATCACCATCTACTCTTTTTGTTACATCTAAATACGCTTCATCTTTTCCTACATATTCAAAAATATCTGCATAGTCTTTCATTAGATCCATTGCCTTTTCTGACATTTCAAAATAGTAATCAAAATCTACCGGTAAGAATACTGCATCTTTTCTTTCCTCAAGTCTTTTTTTTGCAAAAATTATTGGTATTCCTGATTTGACTCCATATTTTCTTGCAGTATAGTTAGCTGTGGCAATAGCCCCGCTATCTCCTCCTCTATCAGAATATACGCAAACACATACTGGTTTTGATCTTAATTCAGGGGATCTGATCTCTTCACATTGAGCATAAAAATAATCAAAATCTATGTGGAAAACTATTCTTATTTCCAATAAATTTCTGTCCTTTTTTGATTATTACTATATTGTGTATTCATCTACAGCGTGCTAATCTGAAGTTTTTGGTAATCTCATTGTAAAAACACTGGGTGGCGAAGTTACTGAAATTGTACCTCCATGTACGTCTATTATGGATTTGACACTTGCAAGTCCAGTTCCTTGCTGTTTAGTGGTAAATAATGGCTCAAATATTTTTGGAATTATATTGTCTGGAATCCCTGGACCTGAATCACTTACTTGAATCAACATAAAATTATCTCCCCTTTCATTGTCTTTGGAAGCTGTAATTTCTATTACACCTCTTTTTTATTTATTGCTTGAATTGCATTCATAATTAAATTAACAAAAACAACTTGCAATTTTATTGGTTCACAATATATGCTTACTTCATCTTTAGGTGTATTGATTGTTATGTTAGATGGAATCATGATCTGTTCCATTGATTCTTTTAAAATTTTTGATAAAGAGATGTTTTGTTTGTCGAGTGGACTTTTTCTGATAAAATTAAGTACATCTTTTATTTGATGCTCCATGCGGTCGATTGCACGTTCATGCATTTGCCATTTTTTCTCAATTGAATCCGCAAGTATCTTTTGCGAGAAATTTTTCAAAATTTCAGATGATGTCTTTATAACGTTTAAAGGATTTAGTAGATCATGGGCTATACGTGCTGATAATTCTCCAATTGCAGAAAGACGTTCTGATTTTACAAGTTCTTGGGTTTTTCTTTTCTTTCTAATTTATCACGATGATTTGCTATTTCATTTTTTATCTTTTCTAGTTGCATCATACTATGCAATAATTCATGATTGATCTGATCTGCTATATTTTGATCTTCTTTGAATTCTTTGACTTTGGCTATGAGCAAGTCCACCATTTTGTCATCTGTCATTTCACGCATAAAGAAATATGGACTATTGTCCATACTATGTGATTACTCATTGTCTTAACGAATTCGTGTATGTTTGGCATGATCAAACTCATAATATTGAAAAAATCTAAAAATTATTCTTAAATTCGATCAAAAAAATACTGTCGAATCTTCAAAGTTATGCATCTAAATACTCCACAGTTTCACTCTTCTCATGGATTATCCTGTCTCCGCAGATGAAAATGGTGTAAATTTAAAACCTGAGAAAATGGAAAAAGAAAAACTTTATCATTGTATATTCAAGAACAAGGCATTTTTGATTTTCAAAGATTCACAAGATGTCTTAAATTGTTATGAGATTGAACAAGAGGATTTAGTGGAACAAATTAGAAAATGTACTCATGATGATGAACTTGAAAAATTATTTGAAGGCTATATCCAGGGACAAAATCTTAAAAATTAAATAAAAGCGAGAGAAGATTTTGTTATAAAAGGAATTTAAAATTGAGCGACTCTAACAGATCAAAAGATGCAGAAGATATTTTATCCGAATTTGATTCTCGTACTAAACCAGAATCTGAACCAACACCAGAATCTGAACCAACACCAGAACCTGAACCAACACCAGAACCTGAACCAACACCAGAACCTGAACCAACACCAGAACCTGAACCAACACCAGAACCTGAACCAACACCAGAACCTGAACCAACACCAGAACCTGAACCAACACCAGAACCTGAACCAACACCAGAACCTGAACCAACACCAGAACCTGAACCAACACCAGAACCTGAACCAACACCAGAACCTGAACCAACACCAGAACCAACACCAGAACCTGAACCAACACCAGAACCTGAACCAACACCAGAACCTGAACCAACACCAGAACCTGAACCAACACCAGAACCTGAACCAACACCAGAACCAACACCAGAACCAACACCAGAACCAACACCTGAACCAACACCAGAACCTGAACCAACACCAGAACCAACACCTGAACCAACACCAGAACCAACACCAGAACCAACACCAGAACCAGAACCAACACCAGAACCAGAACCAACACCAGAACCTGAACCAACACCAGAACCTGAACCAACACCAGAACCAACTTCTAGTGAAACTTCTGATTCTCCTAGAAAATTAGAAGACCGTGATGTAATCTTTGTTGGTACAAAACCAATTATGACTTATGTTTCTGCAACCTTAACACAACTTTCAACAAGACAGACTGTGACTATCAAAGCTAGAGGAAAAAGAATTACACAAGCAGTAGATGTGTCTCAAATGATTGTTAAAAGAATGGATTTTGTGGGCTATGTTATTAGTGATGTAAGAATTTTGTCTGATTCTCTTACTTCTCAAGATGGAAAACAACGCAACGTATCTATAATAGAAATTGACCTTTCAAAAAACTAGTTTAAGAAATTTGATTCTAATTGTAATCGGAATTGCTCTTCTTATAATTTTAATTAGTTTTACTGGTTCTTCTTGTGGAATACAACATATGATAATTTTAAATGAAATTACTTCATATGAGAAATCTCTTGAACCTGAATTTTGCGAAATCATAGTTGAAAAAATTGATTTGTTTAATGATGATTGTGAACCTCAAATAGAAATTTTAGATTGTGGTTAAAGTAATACATCTACCAAAAATGTAATTCCAAAATAAACTAACATCAAACTTAATGCTATCATCAATATTCTATAATTTTTGTTCGAAAGAATTTTTGAACTTTTTGATGCTAGAAATGAAACTGTTCCTAACCACGCAAAATCCATCCAAATATGTAATCCGAACACGATTAGTATGCCTGCAAATGACCACATTAGCATTGCGTCTGAAATTAATTTGAATCCAATAGCCAACCACCAAATTATAAAAAATGGGTTTAACGCACTTAGTGCAATTCCTGCAATGAATGGGCCTTGTTTTGAATTAGATACAACGAGTTCTTTCCTTCTTAATGTAGTTCTAATTTGTATTATTGCAAATACAAAAAGTGTAATTGCTCCAAAAATGGAAATTATGGTCCTGAATTCTGGAAATGATTCTAACGAAAAAACTCCCACTCCTAACAAAATTACTAATGGTAATTCGACAATTGTATGCCCAACTGCCATTTTAATCCCTGCTCTGGTGCCTTCTCTTAATCCATATGATATGTTTGCTGCAAAAAGTGGTCCTGGTGCCATAACTCCTGATGCTGAAATTACTATAACTAATACTGCAAATTCAAGGATCTGAACCATTGTTTTCTAACATTACTAATTTTTAGTTATAAAATAAACATAATTGAAAAGTTTTATCTATACATGGAATCTTTAAGATGCTTTGATTCTTCCTCTGTTTCTTTCATTATTATTTCGGCTTTTTCAGCTTGTTTTTCTAATAATGGAATATCGCATGAAACTCCTGGAATTAATTTAGACATTGCATCACAAATTTGTACACTTGATTTAAAATCTGGACCTTTTCCGTCCGTGTAAAAAATCACCACAATTACATCTTGACCCATCGTACATCCTTCATTTAACAATCTTGCTGGAATTCCTGGTATCGTTCCATGATCTAAAACTTTCAAACCTGCTTTTCTAATTTTTTCTCTAGCCGAATCTGTATTTCCTATTACCATAACTTCTTCACTACCATCTGGTGATTTTACTGCAACACTGCTAACGATTAATCCAATTTTGTGTTTCGCTGCCCAATTTAGCATTGTTTTAGCTGCAGCTTTATGTAATGATTGATCAAGTGTAAGATATGACAAAAATACTCCAACTTTCAAATCTTCGTTAACAAAAATTCTTGACGGATAATTGGGTTTTTCATCTTTGATGATGCTAATTGGAGGAAAACTTGGCGAATCAATTATTCCTACTAACTCAAATTGTGATGTATGTATCATTGATTCAGTTGCAATTGCACTACTAAACCCTACTGATGGAAAACCGTCAATAAGATACCCTCCTTCTAAATTTATGGGTTTTAATTCTTTAATTGTAATTTTGGGAAACAATGAATAATTTTTGTCTTAATAGAATAATAATTTTTTGCTAAGTTTAATCTATTTTTTCAATTTTGAAATAAGTGCTGCATAAATGAATGGCAATATTGTTGTCACCTCTGCATGAAGTGTTGCTTGTTTTGCTTTTTGTGTTACTTTTCCCCAGGAAATTGCTTCTTTGACTAATGCGCCACTAAGACTTCCATCAAACTCTTGTGCAGTTGTAATGTAAAATGCATAGTCCAGTCCTTCTCTGTATTGATTCCACCATAATGTGTGGTGTTTTGAAATTCCTCCTCCAATCATAAATGCTCCTGATTTTTCAGCTTTGAAAATTAATCCTGAAAGTAATTCTGCATCTCCTATTATGTTTAGTTTGAAATCACTGTGTTTCTGTGTGAAAAGCCAAATTTGATTTCCTACCGCTCCGTCCACAATTCCTGGAACTACAACGCTGACATTGTTTTTGTATGCCCAATAGAGAAATGAATCTTCTCCTAGATGTTTCCCAATCATTTTGCATATTTCAGCAGTGGTCATCTCTCTTGCTCCATTTTGATACTCTTCTTCTAAAAATTCCTGCATCTTTTCTTCAATAATTGGCCCATAACTTTCCATAGGCACAAGTATATTTCCTAATCTGTGGATATTTTGGTCTGCTAACTCTTTGTCATCCATGGTGAAAGAACCTTCTTTGTAATGTGAAAAATGTCTTGCAATGTCATGATCTAATGCTCCACAAGTTGTCATGGCAACATCAAACCACTTGTTTTTGATCATATCCTTAATAATTCCTCTTAATCCTGTTGACATTACAGCTGCTACAAATGAGACAAATCTCAAACATTGTTCATCTGAAATCATTTTTGTTAAAATTTCCAACCCGTCTGATAAATTTACTGATTCAAATCCTCCTGATTGAGATAACTCTTCAAATATTTTTTCTATAGATGTGTTTGAATCAATCTCAATATCTTTGACTGGCCGGCCTGGTTCTATCATCCTTTCCATCGTTGAATGCAAGTATAAATTTCTGTCTCAATTGAAATTATTTTATTACTTATCTAAGAAAACTTTTAACCTGCATAATAACACTCTTTTTGAATGGCAGGTAGAATTAAAGTTGGTTTAGTAGGTATCGGTAATTGTTTTTCTGGATTAATTGAAGGAATTGAATACTATCAAAAAAATCCATCTCAAGAGGTTACTGGAATTATTCATGATAAATTAGCTGGATATGGAATTCATGATATTGATTTTGTGTGTGGATTCGATGTTGCTGAAAATAAAGTTGGAAAACTACTCAATGATGCAATCTATGAATATCCAAACATGGTTGACTGGATTCCAAAAGATGAAATGCCAAAAACAGATGCCAAAGTCTATGAAAGTCCAATTTTAGATGGTGTTGGCATATGGGTGGAAAACAGAATAAATCCAATTAAAAATCCTAAAACTATCGACCAGATTACTGAAGACATAAAAAAAGTACTCAAAGATACTGGCGTTGAAATTATTGTGTCTTATTTGCCTGTTGGCTCTGATAAAGTAACTGAGTTTTGGGCTCAAATTTGTCTTGATACTGGTACTGCCTTTGTAAATTGCATACCCTCGTTTATTGCCTCAGATGAAAAATGGGCTAAAAAATTTGAAGAAAAAAATATTCCTTGTATTGGAGATGATATCAAGGGTCAGGTTGGTGCGACCATAGTTCATAGAACATTAGCTAAATTATGTAGCGACAGAGGAACTAAAATTGAAAAAACATATCAAATCAATGTTGGGGGCAACACTGATTTTCTAAACATGAAAGAACAAAATAGACTTGCCTCCAAGAGAATTTCTAAAACAGAAAGTGTTCAAAGCCAACTTGCTGAGCGACTAGATGATGATCAAATTTATGTTGGCCCTTCTGATTTTATTCCATTTTTAGGTAATACAAAACTCATGTTCATGAGAATCGAAGGTCGTCAATGGGCAAACATCCCTTACAATATGGAAGTTCGTTTGGAAGTTGATGACAAAGCAAACTCTGCAGGAATTGTAATTGATGCAATCAGATTGGCAAAAATTGCTCTTGATAGAGGAGTTGGTGGGCCTATTAAACCAGCAAGTGCTTATTTGATGAAACATCCAATCGAGCAAACTTCTGATATTGACGCAAAAGTCGAATGTGAAAAGTTTGTTGCTGGTGAATAATCATTGAAACTTGTTTGAATCTGAAAATCTAATTTTTCTACTTTTCTCGTATTTGCCAAGTTTGAATTCTCTTATAATTTCACTCTCCCCATTTAGTTTGGTGATTTTTGTAGTCATTTGGTCTGGTCCCCTCTAGAATGAGAACGCCTGCATACATACACTTTTCAGGAGATCTAGGAGATTCACACTCATGGTAAAGAACAAATTCACACCTGCAGAAAAATCAAGGATAATCCTTGAATCATTAAACACCAACATTGGAACTGCAGAATTGTGCAGAAAGTACAATATTCATCCGCAGACATTCTACTCTTGGAAAGAAAAGTTTGTGGATGGAGGCAAATCCGCATTAAACAGCAGATCTGGTGACAATACATGCAAGACATTACAAAAAGAAAATGAGACTCTAAAAAGAATCGTAGGTGAGCTGACCATCGTCAATGACACTTTTAAAAAAACGTTGGAGGGACACAAAAGATGATCATTGCAAAGCAGCTCACTGCAAAATTGAGTCTGAGAAAATCATTATCATACGTTGGGATATCGCACAACAAATGGTACCATACAAAATCACCCCGAAACATTCCACTAAACAAGACCGTATCCCAAATGGTCCAAAAGATTGGAAATGCCAGGCCAACATATGGAACCCGTAGGATGGCTGCAGCCACAGCAAGGGAGCTTGGATTGCCTGTAAACAGAAAGCAGATTCGCAGAATATTCCACAAGCTAGGCTGGATTGCACCTGCAAAGACCAAAAAAGACATCATGGCATCCAAAAAGAAACTTTTCAAACCGACTGCGCCAAACCAGTTGTGGCAGACAGATATGACATATGTCTGGTGTGGGGTTGACAGTTGGTGTTACTGCTTTAATGTCATAGATACATTTAGCAGAAAATGGATTTCATACACATTTGATGTAACTGCAAGCAAAGATGCTGCAACAGAATCAATCATTCATGCAATTGCAACTTCCAATCCGGATTGTGCCAAACTGATTATACGGACTGACAATGGTTCGCAATATGTAAGCCGAAAGTTCAAAGAAGCAATCCTGCTTTTGGGTGCAAGACAGGAATTCATCTGGCACCATACACCACAACAAAATGGTCATGTCGAATCGTTTCATAAAACGTTAAAGAAGGAATATCTCTGGCCACACGAGTTTGAAAATTTCCAATCAGCACAAGTAAGAATTGCCAAGGCATTTGAGGATTACAACGATTCCAGGATTCACTCTGCACTTGGATACATCACGCCAGATGAATTTCTGGAAAAATGGGAGATGAGACATAAATGAGGGTAATGGTATGTAAAATTATGCAAAAAGTGTTCTCATTTAGTGGGGTCCACTCCACATTACTTTATTGTTTTCAGTTAAATCCACAACTATGCTATTTCCTCCAAACCTGTGGTTTCCTACATTTGCAGCAAGAATGGGTATTCTATTTTCTAATGCTCTTACCTGAACATACATCTGCCAAGGTGTTATCCCTCTTTTGACAATTCTGCTTGGAGATAACAACATCTGGGCTCCTTTTTTTACTAGCGTATTTGCAACTTTTGGAAATACCATATCATAGCAAATTATTACTCCAAATTTGCACGCAGTATTGAAAATTTTAGCCTTTATTCCAGGTTTTACAGTATCTTGTTCATAATCAAATGGATGAATTTTCTCCTGTCTATCTATGAATTCTCCTTCTGGGCCAATTATGGGGGGGCTATAATTGAGGTCTCTCTCTTTGTGATTTCATAAAACGCTCCTGGAATAATCGTCATCGAGAAATCTTTTGCAATTTTCTTAAAGTCTGAAAACTCTGAATCAAAATCAGAAATTTCATTATTCTTTAGCCATTACTCAGGCAAGCAAACTACCTCTGCCTCTTTTTTGCCTAGTTTTCTAAGCATCTCTGAGACTGGAAATTCCTTTTTGATTTGTACTGTATGATATAGTTTGAATTAATCCTAATTTTATCATGAATTTAGAATAACCACTTCATAATTTAAGTAGGCACAATTATAGATCATTTATTTTAAAAAACATCTACTAGAATTTTGACCACTACGAAAAATTTCATAATACAACAAGAAAAATTATGCAATTATGTCAACTAAACTTGTTAACCATCGATTATCCTACATGTTGAGAAAATAATATCATTGGTTCATGTTAAAAAAGTTGAGATCTTTGGCTTCAAATCATTTGGATTTAAGAATACAACAGTTCAGTTTGAACCTGGTCTTGTATCCATTTCTGGTCCTAATGGTTCAGGCAAGAGTAACATCTTGGATGCAATTATGTTTGCAATGGGTGAAAATAAACCAAAAATACTGAGAGTTGATAAACTGCGATCATTAATTCATGATATTGAGGGCAATCGTCGTGGACCAAAAATGACAAGAACTAGTGTACACTTTGATAATTCCGATAGAAAGATCCCTGTTGATTCTGATAATGTTGAGATTACAAGGGAGATGAGCGAACATGGTGAAAGTGTTTATTATCTTAACAAAAAGAAAACAACTCGAAGCCAAGTTATTGATCTACTTGATATGGCAAATGCCGGTTTAAGTCAACTCAATGCAGTTCAACAAGGAACTGTAACTAGAATTTCTGAATTTACCTCTGAAGAAAAAAGACAAACAATTGAGGATTTAATTGGGTTATCCTATTTTGATGAAAAAAAGACAGAAGCTCTAAAACAACTAGATGAGGCTGACAGAAGATTTGAAATTGCAGCAGCAAAAATGGGTGAAATCAAAAAAAGAATTGATGAACTTGAGGAAGAACGAAATCAAAAATTACGACATGATATTTTAGAACGTGAACTTAATCGATACAAGGCAATATCTGCTGCTAATAAAATGAAGGTTGTTTCAAGCCAAAAAGATACGATTGAGTCTACTTTACACACAACTACTTCTGAGATTACACAATTTGATGATGAACGAGGTGTACTAAGAACTGAGATTGGTGTTTTGGAGACTGAAAAAGCAAAATCAATGACTGAAGCTAACGATTACAATCAAGAAAAAGCAACACTTGATGCAGAAATAAGCTCTGCCATGGAACAATATGAGATTGATAATAGTGCAATATCTGCGTCCACAAAAAGACTAGAACAACTTGATAAGAGAATTCCTGAAATTACAACAGAGTTAGAAGAAATTAAAAATACTGCAAGTGATATTGATAACCAAATTCTAACAATTCAAGAATCCATTGAAGAGACAAATCTTAAGAAAAATAAAATCAATAAAGATGTAGAAATTGTTGATTCTGAAAGAAATAAAATTCTAACAGAACAATCTGATGTTGCAGCTAAAAAATCTGAGATAGATGATAAAATCAAAACTCTCACTGATCAACTTAATGATGCCAAACTCAAACTCTCCAAAGTACAACATGAAAAAGAAGACTCTAAAAATAAAATTAAAATAAATTCTATAAAATTTGATGAATTAGAACAAGGTATTGCTGACCTATCTGAATCTAAATCAAAGTTTGTATCCATGATGAAAAATAATATTGCAACCATCACTGAACTTAAATCTAGAATTGCTAAATTACAAACAAAAAAATCAAAAATAAATACTGATGTAGATGAATGGGAATTGATATTAGAAAAAACAAGTAAATCTGCAACTCATTACGAATCAAAAATTAAAACTGTAAAGGGATTCATGCATGAAGATTACACTGTTGCAAAATTAAAAGAAGATGCAGACAAACTTGGCATTGAAGGTTTAGTGTATGAAATGATTTCATGGGACAAACAATACGAACGTTCTGTCTTAGCTGTGAGTTCTGATTGGATTAAGGCAATTGTTGTTAAAGACTTTGCAACTCTACTTGGAATTGCAGAAGCCGCTAGAAGTAAGAAACTTCCAAAACTAAAGATTATTCCACTTGATGCTATTCCAAAATTCAAATTGACTTTGCCAAAGGAATCTGGAGTTATAGGTATTCTTGCTGATTATGTAACCTGTAATCCAGCTTATTCTACGCTCAAAACGTTCCTATTTGGGAATATTGTGCTTACCGAAACTCGAGAATCTGCTTATAATGTGTCTCAATTAGGATACAAAGCAGTAACCATCGATGGCGAATACTTTGCTGCAAAAGGTGGCACTGTTGTTATTGATATTAATTCAAAAATCTCAAAAATTACAAAACTAATTTCAATGAGTGGTGATATTGATGGTCTATTCCAATCTATCAGCATGATTAAAAAATACTTACTAAACAAAAAACATTCTTTGAAAAAACTAGATGATTCCATTCAATCATATGCTGAAAGACTTTCTATTTCAGAAAAATCTCTAACATCAACAAGTGAAAATTATTCTAATTTGAAATCACAAATCACATCTGTAATGCGTATAAAAGAACAACTGACAAAAAGAAATTCTGAATTAACTTCAAGAAATACAAACATTGAATCTGAAATGGTTACTACTGAATCCCATATTGAATCCTTACATGAACGTATTGCAATTGTAGAAAAAAACTATGCTAGTGGAGAACAAGCTCGTATTGCAAATGAGTTATCTAGAATTAACGTAAAGAAAGTGGATCTTGAGAAACTATACACCACAATTATGAATGAATATCGTGACAAATCTTCTGAATTAACAACACTCCAAACCCAAGCTAATCAAGAAAAGTCTCAATCTAATCGACTTTATGAGGAAGAACGTTCTTTGAACTTAGAACGTCAAGAATCAGAAACAAAGATTCAAGAATTAGAAAAACAAAAAGAACCAAAAAGTGAAATTCTTGTAAAATTAAGAGAAAAAGAACAAGATCTTATCGCTACTTCTGGTTCGTCAATTGGCCAACTTAAAGAATATGATGATAAACTCAAAATTCTATCTGAAAAAGATAAAGAATTAACAAAACAAATCAACACCTTAGAGCGCCAATCTGATTCATTGAATCATGATTTACATGATTTGAAAGAAAATGAATCAAAATTACAGCAAATTCTTTCTGCTTTTGGCTTTGATAAAGACATGGAAACTTTTGATGTTGAACCAATTATTCAAGGATTGACTGCTGAATTGACTTCCCTTAATGCATTAAATGCAAAGGCTCCTGAAACATACCTTGAAGTTTCTTATGGTTATCGTTCAATGTCCACAAGAAAGAATTCTCTTGAAGAGGAAAGAAATTCCATTATTAAATTCCTTGATGATGTTGATAGAGATAAACGACAAACATTTTTGGATGCATTTGATACTGTAGATAAAGAAATTCGTCTAATATTCAATAAAATGACTAATGGAAATGCTTGGCTAGAATTGCAAAATGAAGATGACATATTTGATTCTGGAATTTCATATCTAATTCAATTCCCAAACAAACCAAAAAGAGAATCTACATCAATTAGTGGTGGTGAAAAGACATTGGCTGCAATTGTATTTGTACTTGCACTTCAAAAACTAAAACCTTCTCCATTTTACTTGTTTGATGAGGTTGATGCACATCTTGATGCTCCTAATTCTGAAAGACTTGCAAAGATCTTAGAGGAGAGATCTAAAGAAAGTCAATTCATTTTGGTATCTCTAAAAGATTCTGTTGTACAAAAAGCAAAACTGATCTATGGTGTTTTTCCAAAGAATGGTGTTTCACATGTTGTTACTTACAAAGATAAACGAATGCCATCTGTTCGAACTTCCTAAATGAATTATTTTTTAAAGAAAAGTTAGTCTAGTTTTACAAAACATGCAGCATAATGCTCATCATCTACCTTTTCTAAGTTCGGCTCTTCTTTACACTTCTCTATAACATAAGGACATCGTGCCCTGAATCTACATCCTTGATACACATCTACATCTGATGGCTCATTTATCCGAATTTTCTTTTCTCTGTGAAGATTATCTGGATCTGGTTCTGAAATTGCATCAATTAGTGCCTGTGTGTATGGGTGCTTTGGATTTACTAAAACTTGATCAATTGGTCCCATTTCTACGATTTTACCTAGATACAAAATTCCTATTCTTTGTCCAAAATATCTGGCCGTTGCCAAATCGTGAGTGATATAGATGAATGAAATGTTGTGTTTTTTCTGCAATTCTTGCATCAACTCAAGCATCTCTGCTCTAATTGACACATCTAGCATTGAAACTGGTTCATCTGCTAAGATTATTTTTGGTTTTAGTGCTAATGCTCTTGCCAAAACCACTCTCTGTCTTTGTCCTCCTGATAACATATGCGGGTATTTCTTCATCATATCTTCAGCAGGTTCTAACTTTACTTCATGTAAAACTTCAATCACTCTTTGTAACCTCTCATCTTTATTTCCAATATTATGGATTTCAAGTGGTTCAGAAACAATATTCCCAATTTTCATTCGTGGATTGATAGAGTCATATGGATCTTGGTGAATCATTTGGCAATTCATTCTGATTTTTTTTAAATTCTTTTGGTCATTATTGATTTCTTGGTCTTCGAAAAAAATTTTCCCGGAATCTGCTTCAATTGATTTTAAAATCAACTTTGCGATAGTTGATTTTCCAGAACCTGATTCACCAGCCAACACAAAAACTTCTCCTTTTTCAAGTGAAAATGAAACATCATCTGTAGCTTTGACTATGGATTTTGAACCAAACAATCCTTTTTTTATAAAGTATTTTTTCAAATGTTCTACTTTGAGTATTTCATTCATTGACTATTGTTGAATGAAGAAGTATATCAAGAAATATGATTTGTGCGTAAAGACTTGGGATAAAGAATTTATGTTAAACAAATCTGGTTTTAATTCTTGAGTAACACAGTTCAGAAGAATCTTGATTACAAAAAATATGTGGTATCCTCCAAACTTCAATATTTTAAACCACATGCCACTAAAATTGAGAAAACATTTGTCGAGGAAATATCTTCTAGTTTGAATCAAGATTCTAAATTCATAAATCCAAAGTTCTTTTATGATAAAAAAGGCTCAGATTTGTTTGAAAAAATTTGTTCTTTGCCTGAGTATTATCCTACAAGAACTGAAATTTCTATTCTGAGGAAATTACAACCTGAATTATCATCTTACATTGATAAAAATTTTCGATTAGTTGAACTTGGAAGTGGCACATCAGTAAAAACTAGATTAATTCTTGATGTTTTGACAAAATTACATGATACTACAGAGTATTTCCCAATAGATATCTCAGAAATTCTCACAGAAAGTTCTGAGGAATTACTGAAAAATTATGATGGTTTGCATATTACCGGTATAATTGATACTTATGAAGGGGGTTTAGAATTTCTTAAAACTTTCGATAATAAGAAAAATCTGATAATTTTTTTGGGTTCTAGTTTTGGTAATTTTTCTCCAAATGATGGTTACGAATTTTTAAAGAAAATAAATTCTACAATGAAGTCTGGTGATCTTTTTTTGATTGGACTGGATTTAGTAAAAGACAAACTGATTTTGGAATCTGCATATGATGACTCACAAGGTGTGACTGCAGAATTTAATCTCAATACTCTTTCTAGAATTAATGATGAACTTGATGCTGATTTTAATTTGCAAAATTTTTCACATCGTGCAATTTACAACAAAGAGAAACAAAGAATTGAGATGTATCTAAAATCACTGGTAAATCAATCAGTTGCAATATCAAAATCTAATCTTCTATTGAATTTAGAAAAAGATGAATTAATTCATACTGAGCATTCACACAAATACAAATTGTCACAAATTCATGAACTACTTGATAGTGTGGGCTTTGAAGTTAAACATACATGGTTAGATGATAACAAGTATTTTTCAGTAACCTTGGTATCAAAATGTGTTTAACCGTGATTTATCATGAAAATTAGCCAGATATTGAAGGATTCATCCACTCCACAAATAACTAAACATTTGATTAAATTTAGAGATGGCACAAAAGAAGTAATTGGAAAGTCTGCTCTTGGTGTATTGGCGTGTGAGAGTGATGATCCATCTGTTCATTTGAGCAGAGAGAGATTATTTGTAAGTCATTCTCAAATAATGAATTCATATGGAATAAAGGATGAAAAAGTATACCCATATCTTACGGGAAATGATTTTAGTTGGGATTATAATTCAGAGTTATCACTAATTATCAAAAGACTAAATGATTCATACAATTTAACATTCAAAGAAATCGGAGAATTCTTGGGTGTTACATTTGATTTATGAAAACAAGAAAGTGAACTTTTTTTAAATTAGATATCTTCTGCACATCTAAAACCTGAGGATAACCATCTCTCATCTAATCTAAAGAAATTTCTGTAACTTGCTCTAATTGACATTTTTGGAGTAGCAAATGAGCCTCCTCTTAACACTTTTTGATTTGAAAACCATTTATCGTTATATTCATCAAATCCTGTTTTGAATCCAGGATATCCAATAAATTCTGATGATGTCCATTCCCACACATCTCCAATCATCTGTTGACAACCTGATGTACTTTTGCCACTTGGAAATGCTCCAATTTCAGTACATCCCCAAAAATATGATTCCAATAAATTACATTTTTCTTCTGTTGGTTGCTCATTTCCCCAAGGATAGATTGTTTTTTCTTGTGTTTTTTCATTCCAACATGCAGCTTTTTCCCATTCTGCTTCTGTAGGGAGTCTTTTTCCTGCCCATTTACAATATGCGTCAGCTTCAAAATAACTAACATGACATACAGGTTCATTTGGATTGATTTTCCTAATTCCTAAAAAGTCCCTTATATTCCATTTGTCATCTATTTTTTCCCAGTACATTGGTGCCATCCATTTACTTTCTTTAACTTTCTCCCAACCATCTGATAACCAATACTTGTATGTCTCATATCCTCCCTCCTCGATAAATTCTAAATATTGTTCATTTGTAACTGGGAACATATCTAACTTGTAATCATTAAGGTAAACTTTGTGTTCTGGAAGCTCAATGTCATAACAATAGTCTTCTCCGTTGTACCCCATCGTGTATAATCCTCCTTTGATGTGTATTGATTTTTTATCAACACTATTTTGTTTTGGAATTTCATTTCTTTTTACAGGTCTGTATTGTTCTGCGAGAAGATGTTGTAAATCATACACTAAAAGTTCTTGATGTTGGCATTCATGATGAAATCCCATTGTGATCAACTTTACTGCATCATCACTCAAAGTTTTAGATTCAATAAAATGCTCTACTCTCTGGTTAGTTGTGTTAAAGTATTGGAATATTTGTTCAACAGTTGGTCTTGAACTTATTCCTCTTAACCCCTTATCTTGTGGAGTTCCAAATTGTTGATAATAGGAATTAAGATATTCAGAAAATTCATTTGAATAAAATTCATAATTTTTATCTAATTTACTCATTATTGCTTCATAAATCCAACTAACATGACCAATATGCCATTTTGGTGGACTCGTGAAAAATGCAGTTTGAACAACAAAATCATCTTTTTCTAAAGTCTTTACAAGTTCTAATGTTCTACTTCTGGTCTCTCTGAATTGCTCTAGCAATGGTTCTTTTTGTTCTAATTCTGGATTTGAAGTCATATTGAAAATCGTCTAGTATCCTTTTGCAAAAATTGGAATTGAAATACTTTGTTCTTGACAGTACATGCATTTTTTATTTGTATTTTCACTGCTAAATGGAATAACTCTGATATCTGCACCTGTTTCTTCTTTGATTTTTTCTTCACATTCTAATTTCCCACACCAAGGAGCATTAAAGAAACCCCCTTTATCGATTTTTGATTTGAATTCAGTATAGTCTGAAATGTCTATAGTGTTTGCTTTGGTTTGTTCTCTAGCAATTTTTAGCATATCTGATTGTATCTCATCTAACATTGTAGAAATTTTTTCAATTTCAGTAAAACCTAAACTTGATTTTTCACGATTGTATCTTTTTGCTATAATTACGCTCTGTTTTTCTATATCTTTAGGGCCTATCTCTATTCGTACAGGTACTCCTTTCAGTTCACAATCATTGAATTTGTATCCTGGAGATAATTCACTTCTATCATCAACATGTACTCTAATCTCTTTTGACTTTAGAATTTTTTTAATTTCTTCTACTTTAGGCAATACCTTGTCTTTACCTTCATCATTTTTGTAAATTGGCACAATTACAACTTGTATTGGTGCTATCTTTGGTGGTAAAACAAGACCTTGATCATCTCCATGAGTCATGATCATCGCGCCAATTAATCTCCAAGAAACTCCCCATGAAGTTTGCCATGCAAAATGTTCTACATTATCTTTATCTGCAAATTTTATTTCAAATGGTTTTGAAAAATTTTGTCCTAGAAAATGTGATGTGCCCATTTGCAAAGCCTTACCGTCTGGCATAATTGATTCCATGGTAGTTGTATATACTGCACCTACAAATTTTTCTTTTTCACTTTTCTTTCCTGTTGTTACTGGTATTGCTAATTCTTCTTCAACAGTTTTTTTATAAATCTCCAAAATTTCCATTACTTCTTCTTCTGCTCCCTCTTGCGTTGTATGTACTGTATGACCTTCTTGCCACAAAAATTCTGATGTTCTAAGAAATGGTTTCGTTCCTTTGATCTCTGCTCTTAGTGCACTATTCCAAAAATTCATCTTTAATGGTAAATCTCTCCAACTCTGAATCCATTTGGCATACATTGTATATGCTAAAGTTTCAGATGTTGGTCTTAATGCAAGCCTATCTCCAACTTCGTTTTCACCTGAATGAGTTACCCAAAATACTTCTGGATTGAATCCTGCAAAGTGTTTTTGCTCTTTTCCTAATAGTGATTCTGGAATTAGTATGGGCAAAAATCCATTTCTGACTCCATTATTTGCAAATTTTTTATCAAATGTGTTTCTTAATGACTCCCAAATAGAATATCCGTCTGGTCTAAGAACAATTAGTCCCTTAACTGGTGCATAATCCGCAAGTTTAGCTTTTAGAACTATTTGTGTATACCATTCACTAAAATCTTCTTTTTTTGAAACTGTGATGCCTTTGTCTTCTTTACTCAAACTAGAATTCATTGAATTAATTTAACTAATGAGCTTTTCGAGAGAATTTTGATATTTTAGATTATTTTAGTGGGTCACCTTTGCAAAGTACTTTACCCATGACCCTACTTTGGAAATTTGGACACACAAAACATTGAACGAAGTGAATATCTTCCTTCAAAACTGGGCATTTTACAAATTCCTGTTTCATTCTTTTGAGCATTTTTGGACTAACTCCTTTCAGTTTTAATTTTCCTTTCTCGTCCATCATTCCTCCTGCTTTCATCTCGTCTTTGACTTTATCTGTGAGTTTGTGCCTTCCTTCTCTTTCTTTAATGTCAACTTCGTATTTGTGTTCTAATTCGCCCATATACTGTACAATAAAAATGGGTGATTTATTACTAGCGTCTTTTAGATCTAAAAAAAGTTTAAACTTTAATATAATTAGATTTTTTTTTGGAAATTAGAAACCAATTGCTAGTAATTTTTGATGTTGAAGGTGTTTTATATGATGAAGAATATCTCCCTATTCTTTCAGAAAAACTCGACAAAGAAGATGAGATTTGGGAAATCACTAGACAAGGAATTCAAGGAAAAATCAACTGGGAAGAAGGGCTTAGAACCAGAGTTGCTGCTCTGAAAGGACTTGATGAAAAAACTTGTCAAGAAGTAGCTGATTCATTACCAATCATGACTGGTGCAAAGGAAGCCTGTAGAGTCTTAAAAGCTGCTGGATGGAAACTCATGGCTGTATCTGGCGGATTTACTCTGATGATGGACAGATTACAAAAAGAATTGGACCTGGACTATGTCTATTCTAATGAATTGATATTCAAAGATGGCAAACTTGATGATGTAAAAATTAATGTTGATTCTGATAAATCAAAATCTGCAAAAATAAAAATTGCAGAATGGGGTGAGAAAAAAGAAGACATTGTTTGTGTAGTTGATGGTGCAAATGATGTGAAATTATTTGATATTTGTGGGTTAAACATTGCTTATAGGGCGCAAGATATAGTCAAGGATTTAGCTAGTACTATCTTGGAAGAAAAAGACTTGTCAAAAATTTTGGATATTATTAACAAGCACTTCAAGTTGGAATTAGAAACTACATAACAATTTTTTAGTCCATTTCTTTAGTAATCTTGATTGCAAATTATCCCACTTTACATTGAAAAAGAAATTGAACCCTTAGATGATATTCCTGAATTAATTTCAAATTCTTTTGAGATATGTGATGGGGATATTCTTGTTATAGCACAAAAAATTGTCTCAAAACAGGAAGGACGAATTGTTGATTTGTCAACCATCGTTCCTTCATTATTATCCGAAGGTATTGCTTCTCAGTATCAAAAAGATCCTAGGATAATTGAATTAATCTTATCAGAAACAAAAAGAATTGTGAGAATGAAAAATGGAATTATCATTGTTGAGACTAATAGTGGAACTATCTGTGCAAATGCTGGGGTTGATGAAAGCAATGTCAAAGAAGGACATGCAACTTTACTTCCAATTAACTCTGATGCCTCTGCACAAACAATCCGTAATAAACTCCAGAAACAAACAAACAAGAATGTGGCAGTAATTATCTCTGATACATTTGGTCGTCCTTTTAGGATGGGTCAAACTAACTGTGCCATTGGAATTTCAGGATTGAATCCTATCTTGAATTATGCTGGAACATTAGATTCTTTTCAAAAAATTTTACGCATAACTGAAATTGCAGTTGCAGATGAACTTTCTGCTGCTGCTGAACTTGTCATGAGAAAAGCTTTGAAATGTCCTGTAGCAATTATCCGTGATTATTCATTTAAGATAGAAGATCATGTGATTGATGAATTAATTCGCCCAGAAAATGAAGATCTTTTTAAATGAATTTCATTTTTTTCAATAGGATTATTATCTAATAAGGAGAAATTATTATGAAAAATGTCAATAAAGACTGAATTACATTGCCATAATTCTTTTTCAAATTTTCATCTTGGTTACAAGGAACCGCCATATGATTGTGATATTTCAATCAGAGAACAACTAGAACAATCATATGAATTAGGGTTAGATGCAATTTTTGTTACAAACCATAACACTTTGGATGGATATGAGCAGTTACTGGAATACAAAAATGATCATGTCAAATTCAAAAACATTGATGTTTTTCCAGCTGAGGAGATCACAACTGATACTGGTGCACATGTTCTAGCATATGGAATTCATGACACAATTGCAGGAGGAATTTCTCTTGAAGATGTACTTGATGAAGTGAGAAAGCAAGGTGGAGTGTCATCTGCCCCTCACCCATTTAGTCTGATTGATGCATTACGTGCGAGTGCCAAAAAATGTGACATGGTTGAGGTTTTCAATAGTAATAACGTTGATTTGGTGTCTAATGCACGTGCAGCTCAATTTGCATTGGATAATAATATGATTCAGGTGGCAGGTAGTGATTCACACGTCATATCTACACTTGGCAGATGTGTTAATGTTATTGATTCTGAAAATAATCTTGATGATATTTTACATGCAATGAAACATGGGAGAATTAAAATTTCTCAAACTGGTTATACGTCAAACAATGAAGTACTTGATCATCTTAGATATCAAATTAATACTTCAAGAGAATACATAGCAGAGTATGTTTCTGAATATTATCCACATTCAAAATGGTTCTCTACATTATTGCTCAAAATTTTTGATTCAAATCAATATAGTCCTCTGTGGCCAATATGTTTCAAAATTATACTTTACTTCCTTAAACGAATTTCACAAAAAATCAATTTCAAAAATATGGATCCAAGTTTAATGAAAGAAAGAAATCTTGCTACTATGTTTAAAATGGCATTGTAGATGATAGTAGGGCAAGCTAAATTAAAATAGATTTTAATATGACAAAACACTCTTGATGAAACAGATATCAATGTCTGAACCAACTGAAAAAAAATTAGATGCAACTGGATTATTTTGTCCTGAACCTGTGTTTAGAACAAAAATTGAAATTGAAAGAATGCAAGTTGGTGAAACTCTAATTGTTTCTGCAGATGATCCAGCAGCAGAGGACGATATTTCAAGATGGGTTACAAGAACTGGTCATGAATTAGTCAACATGTCTAAAGATGAAAGTGTAATCACATTTCAAATTAAAAAGGTGAAATAACCCAAATCATGACTACTGTTACTGATACAGATGTGTTAAGCCGAGTGGGCAACACATCTCTTGTAAAATTGGATTCTCTTTCTCATGATGTCACCAAGTATTTTGCAAAGTTAGAAGGTAACAATCCATTTGGCTCTGTTAAAGATAGGGCTGCATATTGGATGATTAAAGATGGTGAAGAAAGAGGAATTTTAAAAAAAGGAAAGAGTATCATTATTGAACCTACTTCTGGAAACACTGGCATTGCATTAACTGGAATTGCTAACGTGTTGGGTTACAAAGTTGAGATAGTTATTCCTGAAAAAGCTAGCAATGAAACTAAGGAAATAATACGAAATCTTGGTGCCAAAGTATTTGAGACAAGTGATGATTTGTGTCCAAAAGTTGGTGCTGGAACTGATCAAAGTATTGCACTTGCTACATCTATTGCATCATCCAGACCTGATACATATTATTCTCCAAACCAATATGCTAACGAAGCAAATTTTCGAGGACATTATGATGGAACAGGTCCTGAAATCTGGAAACAAACTGAAGGAAAAGTAACACATTTCTTTACTGGTGTTGGCACTGGTGGTACAATTACTGGAATTGGTGCTTTTCTTAAAGAACAAAATCCTGATGTGAAGATCATTGGATGTCAACCACAACAAAATCACCTGATTCAAGGATGGAGGAACTTTGAAGAATCTGCAAAGCCAGATTTATTTTTGAAAAGAGAAAATGTTGTAGATGACTGGATTTCTGTAGATAATAATGAAGCATTTTCAGTGGTAAAAGAAGTCTTTGAAAAAGAAAAACTTCTAATCAGTCCTTCTTCTGCAGCAGTTTATGCATGTATGAAAAAATATTCTATTCAAGGAGATGCATGTGTAGTGGGAATTTTTGCTGATGATGGAAGAAAATTTAGGAGTGTTTATGCCACACAAAATGTTATGACTGGGCAAGAATTTGATAATGCTCTCAAAGAAGCAAAACACCTGTCTGAATTGGCATACTGATTATAGTTATTCTAGAACTTTCTTTAGATATTTTTCATAAAATTCTCTAAATGATGTGTTGATATCCATTTCATACCTGAGACATTTGTTACCATGTTCAGTAATTTGGTCTCTGATTTCTCTACTCCATTGACTCTGCTGTTTGTCTTTAGAGTCCACAATTGATGGGTTTTCTTTTATTTTTTCCATGATTTCTATTAATGTCAATCCAAGTTGGTGAAATTTACTAGTACGTAATAGGAATATTTGAGATTCTTCCTTGTTAACTAAATTCATCAAAGAGTATGCCTGATTGTAATATTTCATGCCCATTTCGTTATATTTTTTGAAATCATCAATTCTTTTTTGCCAATATTCTTTGGAGGGCTTTTCTTCTATCTTGTAACTGAACTGAATTTCACTCAATTCCATTCCTAATTTTGCCAGTTTTCCACTATGTGCTTTAGCTGATTTTTTTAGATTTTCTTGGTCGTCACTCATAAAACTCAGTACCCTTGCTTATTGTAAAGAGTTTAAATCTTTGATTTTTTCCAAGTATCCTCCGATTTTTTAGAATAAATCATCATACACTTCTCACAAAATGAATCCCATTCATCAATTCCTACTTTTTTAAAAAACTCTATTGTCCATTTGTATGTGGGTTTTTTTCTGTATTGAAATTGTTGAATAGTATAGATATCTTTCTCATGAAATTTATTCAAACATTTTTTGCATTGTGTATTTTTCATTCTTGTTTGTCAGAACTTTCTGTAAGATACTTGTCAACATCAATTGCTGCCATACAACCATATCCTGCGGCAGTAACTGCTTGTCTGTAATTTTTATCATGCACATCTCCTGCAGCAAAAACCCCTTCAATGTTTGTGTGAGTTTTGTTCTTTAAAACTACGTATCCTTGATCATCTAAATCGATCTGGTTTTCGAATAGTTTTGTATTAGGTACATGTCCAATTGCAACAAAAAGACCTCCTACATCAAGTGTTGTTTCTTCATTTGTTTTTAGATTTTTCAAAACTGCCTGTTGCATTTTTTGATCTCCTTTGATGTCAATAACTGCCGAATCCCAATGAAAATCAATTTTTTTATTGTTAAATGCTCTTTCTTGCATTACTTTGCTTGCACGTAATTCACTTCGTCTGTGAACCAAGTGAACCTTTGTAGCAAATTTTGTTAGAAATGTTGCTTCTTCTATTGCTGAATCTCCGCCACCTGATACAACTAGTTCTAGATTTCTAAAGAATGGACCATCACATGTGGCACAATATGAAACCCCTTTTCCAGCAAATGTCTGTTCTCCCTCTAGTCCGAGTTTTCTTGGGTTTGCACCTGTTGCAATAATTACTGCGCGTCCTTCGTATTCCTCGGTTCCAGTAAGAACTTTGAAAGGTTTACGTCTAAAATCAATATCAACTACTTCGTCATCTACAATTGTTGTTCCCATTCTTTGACACTGTTTTCTCATATCAATCATCAAATCTGGACCCATAATCCCGTTTTCAAATCCTGGATAGTTTTCAACTTCTGTAGTGTTTACTAGTTGTCCCCCTGGTAGTATTCCTGATAGAATCAAAGTATCATAACCTGCTCTAGAACAATAAATTCCTGCAGTATATCCTGAAGGGCCTGCTCCTATGATAACGACATCAAACTTTGTTTTCTTGTCTGGGATTTTTGGACCCTCATCTTTTGTTTCAAGTACTGATGCACTATCATCTGCTGCCATCATGATAATTCCTCTTTCTATACATCAATAATTTAAGTGAATGTCCTTTTTGGATTATTCAGATTTTATTTAATCCAGATATAATTTTTTGATGTTTTTCGCAAAATTTTCTGTTTTCTAATTGTGAGAAAAATAGTTCACTTTGCCAGTGGGCATTAAATAACCTGCAATCTTTATGCTCACAAAATGCTTCCCCTGTTTCATAATAAATTATAGCTTGTAACAGATACCCTTCTACAATTCCTGATATCCGTAAATCATGATATTCTAAAAATTTTCCTTTGTATTTTTTCTTGATTTCTTCAATTATATTCTCAGAAAAATTTGTCATTAGATCTAGATAGTACTGTTTTGGTTTTGCTGGTGCTTCTATCATTCCTGTTGTTGAAATTATTGTAGGATTGGATCCAATTATAGCTCTTGCATGATATCTATAATCATTTTCATCAAATGTACATGTGAGTTTATTTGTAAAAATGATGTGTAATGTGTCTATATTATTTTCATTTATTGGAATTAATTCCTTAACTACATTATGAAATTCAAATCCGTCATATAGTGTCATTTCTTCTCTCTCAGACATGTCTTTATTTTCTTTCTCTATCTGTATGTCTTCTTCTGAAGGATCATGTTTTTCAAATGGTTTTTTTAAATCAAAAACTCTACAACTAGCAATTTTTTCAGACATGTCTTTGTTTATGCATTGAAATATACTCTCTCTTATCTCAATCTCAATTGAAAATATTTCTCTAAGAAATTTTTTTAATCTTTCTAATTGGATTTCAGGAACTGCAGGCTCATTATATAGAATTATTTTACGAGTTTTCACTATGATTCTTTTGTTATAATCGCTTATCTTTCCAACTCTTTGATTTTTGCGGCTGTAATTTCTGCTGCTCTTTTTCCAGAATATAACATTGAACCAAATGTTGGTCCCATTCTTGCTAATCCATGAGTTTCAGTAACTGACATACCTGCTGCAATTAGTCCTGGATACACTTCTCCTGTTTTGTGAACTACATGTTCTTCTCCATCATTGACACACATTGGTTCCATTCCTTTCCATTTTGCTAGTCCTCTGTCTACTAGTCTTTTTACTGCTACAGAATCATGACCTGATGCATCGATGATTACTTTGGCTTCTAAAGCAATTGGATCAACACATGTGATATTACGTGGTAGTGCTGAGACTGGCATCCAATTAACTACAATTCCTGCTACTCTCCCATTCTTCAATACTAAATCGTCAAACTTGGTAAGTTGCAGAAATTTCACTCCTGCATCACATGCAGCTGCAATTAACTTTGATACAGCATGTGGACCTGGTGTAAGGTATAATCCCTCTGCAACTTTTTTGTATGGAACTCCTAATTCATCCCAAATTTCTTGTGCAGGTTCTCTAACTGTGACAGGATTCATCATATATCCTCCTAACCAATAACCTCCTCCAAGGTAGTTGTTCTGTTCAATAACTAAAACTTTGTAACCCATGTTTGAAAGTTCTCTGCTTGCTGTTAATCCTGCAGGTCCAGCACCAATAATGATGACATCTGATTCAGCCCTGTCGATTAAAACATCATGAAATTCATTTGCAATTGCACGTGTAATTTCAACTTCACGTACATCAGTAAATATCTTAGAAGATTGTTCTGCAACTGTTGCTTCTTGCATGTGGATTTTCATTCTATGAACCCATTAATACTTTCTCACAATTTTTTTCAAAAATTAGGTGGCACTAATGATTCCTATCTAATTGAGATTGACCAAAAAGTGAAAAACAGGAAAATTATGTACTTTGCTGAAAATTTTTCTCCTAAAACCTCCATATATCATAAATTTATAACTAAATTCAAAGGAATTTTCTTGTAATGACTATATCTAATCTAAAACAATCTAGACCTGATTCTGCAAAACCCAAAATTGATTGGGCTAGAGTAGAAGAGGCAGATAATTTTGCAAAGACCGTAAAGCTATTCCGTCAAGGAAGATATGATGCAGATAGTTTTAGACGATTTAGACTTCAACATGGGGCATATGGTACTCGAATGACTGGTGATTATGCCATGGTCAGAATCAAAATCCCTGCAGGTGAAATTTATCCACATCAACTTGAAAAAATATCTCAACTAAGTGAGCAGTTTTCAATAGGTAGTGCACACTTTTCAACAAGAGAAAACATTCAACTGCACTGGGTCGTCCTTGAAGATGTTTCAGAAATATTTAGAGGTCTTACTGAAGTTGGTCTTACATCAAGAGAAGCATGTGGCAATACAGTCAGAAATGTTATGTGTAGTCCTTTGTCGGGTGTTTGTCCTGATGAAGAATTTGATTCAACTCCATATGCCCTTGCAACAGCAAGATTCTTTTTGAGAAATCCAATGGCTCAAAACCTTCCACGAAAATTCAAATTCAATTTCACTTGTTGTGAGAAACATGGAATGGTAAGAATGGTCGATGTTGGACTAATCCCTCAGATTCGAGAAATTGACGGAACTTCTCAAAGAGGTTTTAAAATCTTCCTTGGAGGTGGATTGGGAAATAAATCATTTGTTGGACATCAATTAGAAGAATTTACTCCTGAAGAAGATTTGGTGTATACTTCAATGGCTGTATTGAGAATCTTTGATAGACTTGGTGATAGAAAAAACATGGCACGAAATAGAATGCGTTATCTTGTAAATGATATGGGATGGGAAAAATTCCAAAATCTGGTTCTAAAAGAAAGAGCAATTGTAAGGGCTACTCAATCAGTAATTACTCAATTAGAAGTTGATCATACTCCAAATGAAATCAAACGACCAATTAGAATTAGTGATGAAAGTGGTGAAGCGGCACCTGAAGGTTATGCAAGATGGCTCAAAACAAATACTGTTAAACAAAAACAATCTGGCTATAGTTCTATCTTTATCACTCTTGAGGCCGGAGATATTACTGCAAGTCAACTTGATGCATTGGCCGACCTCATTCGTGATTTCTCTTCTGAAGGTAAAGCGAGATTTGGTTTTGTGCAAAATGTAGCATTACGTTATGTCCATGAAGATGATTTACCACGTTTATATTCCAAACTTCTAGAGGTGGGATTGGCAAAATCTGGTGCATTAACTATGACTGCTCCCATTGGTTGTTCAGGAACAACTTCTTGTAATCTTGCATTAACAAATTCACATAGACTGGCAAAAGAAATTCAAAGAAAACTCCTTGCGCTAAAATTTGATGAAGATGATGATCTGAGTGATTCTTCTATTAAGATAAGTGGCTGTCCAAATTCCTGTGGTCAACATGGAATTGCAACTATTGGTTTCTTTGGAGGTGGAGGACGTGTTGGAAAAGATATGTATGCAAATTATCAGATGTCTTTAGGTGGACGATCTGATGGCGATACAATGTTGGGTCAAACCTGTCTCAGGGTTCCTGCAAAAAGAGTAATTCCTGTAATTCTAAAAATCATTGAACTATTCAAACAAAATAAGAAATCTGATGATAATCTGCAATCTTGGATTCATAGAGTTGTAAATAACAATGAAGACTCTGAGATAAAATCAATTAATGATATCAAAAAAGTTTTAGAACCACTAGTAGTTCCTCCAACAAAAGAAGAGGATCCTGACTTTTACCTTGATTATGGTGATGATACTAGTTATCACACAAAAACTGGAAAGGGTGAATGTGCTGCTTGACAGATTCTGGTAAAATAACAACAGATGTTGACTCTTTACGATCAGAAATAAGAGACAAAAGCATTCGAGTAATTGATGTTAGACGAGAAGATGATTACAAACAAGACCATATTCCTACTGCTGTAAATTTACCTCTGGCAAATCTTTTGTCTGATGATAGTCCTGAACGCATTTTGAAACTCATAAACACTATGGGAATTGATAATGAGACACCTGTTGTTGTTTATGATGACACTTTTGGTGCTTTGGCATCAAGAGTGGCGTGGACTTTGGAATACATTGGGCATTCAGATGTAACTTTACTTGAAACTACTTATGATCATTGGAAATCCCTTGGATTGGAAAGTGATTCTAATATTCCTGACATACAAAGCAAGGAACACTCTATGAATCTGCAACCAAATATTTTGGCAACCTCTGACTATTTGGAAAGTGCAAAAGATAGGGATGATGTAATCTTGATTGATAATAGGGAGCGCTTGAATTATCTTGAACAACATATTCCGGGAGCAATTAGTCTGCCTTACAGGACACTTGCCAGTAATGATAAAATTTTACGCCCAAAAGAGGACATGAAACGATTACTTGAAAATCGAGGAGTTACTGGAAATTCAGAAATCATTACTTATTGTGGTAGTGTGGGCACTCTTTCTGGATTGGCATACTATGCACTAAAATCTGTAGACATGCCTAATGCAAAATTATATGTTCGTTCTTTTAAGGAATGGAAAAATCTTCAAAAACCTACAGTAAAGCAAGAAGATGCTACCTATTGGGATTTATCTGCAGAATAATTACGCAATCTCATTTCTGAGTTTTTTAGTAATTGTTACTTCTATATTATCAAACAATGTTAGCATCTTGTCTTTGTTATCTATAATGTAATCTTCGCCTCTATCTTTTAATCTAATCTTCCACAATCTTATCTCTCTGTGTTCGTCCAAGAACATTTCAATCATCTGTTCACCTGATTTTTCAATGTCTGTGAATTCTTCGAAAACATTCAAAGTTTTCTCCACGTCTTCTTCTTCAATTGCTTCTCTTACTGATTGAATAGCCTGGCTAAGTTCTTTCAAATTCTTAACTGGTCTTGGTAATGTTTTTCTTGTAATTCCAAATAATCCCTTTCTTTCTTTACCTATTCTTTCTGCAACATTAGGTGCAAGATCATAAATTGGAATTTTACTTAGACCATCACGCTTTTCATTTTGTACTAAAAGTCCCTTCTCTAATAATTTTTTTAATCCTGTTTCTGCATCTACTCTATCAAGATATGTTGTCCAGACAATTGCACCAAGTGTGTGATATCCTTGTCTAACTGATTCTAAAACTACAACTTCTTGAATTCTCTTGAATCCTTCTTCTATTCTTACATTCTTAAAATCAAAGTCTCGAATTGATCTTCTAGCATTTTTAACATCAATTTCAATCGAACGTTTCAATGCTTCTAATGAGTCCGGTACTTGATTTAGTAATGATAAGAAACAAGCTTTGTTGTACCAAGCCATTCCATATGTTGGGTCTGATTCAATTGCTTTTTCAACTTCATCTAATGCTTTGGCATATTTTTTTTGTTCATAATGTACCAGTCCTTTAAGATTCCAAACTTCTGGATTTGTAACATCAATATCTAAAATTTTATCATATACTCTTAATGCTTCATTGTGCTCACCTAAATGAAATCTTGCATAACCTAACTTCATCAAAGTCTCTACACTGTTAGGATCAATTCTTAGTGCTTGTTGAAATAACTCACAAGCCTCTTCTAGTTTTTCATCTGCCATGCGATTAATTCCTTTTTTGAATAATCTCTTACGATTATAGTCTGCATCAACTAGGCTGGTCTCTTTTACCTTGACTTTCTCTACTTTTGATTCCTCTACCTTTGATTTATTCCCGAATGGCTTTTTCACTAGCTCAAAGTGCAATTTTATCTAGATAAATACTATCCTTAATGGGCTTGACTCTGTTTATGCTGTATTTCAAAAAAGCTCATGCGATCTAAATACAGAAATACTTGAAATACGCACAAACGAATGTGTCATCTCAGTCACGAGTCGAAATTCAAGGTCCAGCACCTTTTAAACAATCAGGTGTCTATGAAGCCCAAATTGCAATAACTGACAGTAAACCTTCAGATGATTCAATTCGAACTAAGCAATTTTCATCTTTGTGGCGAGGCAATTTTCATCTAAGAGTAAAAGATGGTATATTTTCTGAAACAATCGGGTCTCCTGAAAACCCACTTCCTTCATCAATAAATAATCTTGATAAAATTTGGATTGTTGTAACTGATCTATTTTCTTCATTACATACTGTGTTTGATGTTTCTTTGACAAAATCAACACGAAAACTGCAACCTGACACTAAAACAATTTCTGAAAGTCCAAAACCAAAACGTTCTACAAAATCAAATGCACTTGTTGGCTCTACTGGTCCACAAGGTTCTGCTGGTGACAAAGGTTCGCCTGGTTTGCAAGGTTCTGCAGGAGATAAAGGTCCTGAAGGAATACTTGGTCAACCCGGTGACAAAGGTTCACTTGGTGACAAAGGTCAACCCGGTGATAAAGGAATTACTGGAGACAAAGGAGTCACTGGTGATAAAGGTGATAAGGGTGACAAAGGAATTGCTGGTCCACTTGGTGACAAAGGAGAAAAAGGTCCAACTGGTTCTGCAGGAGAAAAAGGTCAAACCGGAATAAAAGGTCCACTTGGCTCACCCGGAGAAAAAGGTCCAACCGGTCAACCCGGTGACAAAGGAGCATCTGGATTAAGAGGTTCTCCTGGAGAAAAAGGTGACAAAGGTTCATTTGGTTCATCTGGCGACAAAGGATTAACTGGCCCAACAGGTACTCCTGGAGAAAAAGGCCCAACCGGAATAACTGGTGTTCAAGGTGAAAAAGGAATTCAAGGATTTCCTGGTCCTATTGGAGAAAAAGGTCAATCAGGTTCAACAGGACCTGTTGGGGGAAAAGGTTCAACTGGAATCACTGGTCCAACCGGAGAAAAAGGTAACAAAGGTCCTGAAGGTACAACCGGCGATAAAGGTCCGCAAGGTCCGCAAGGTCCTGCAGGATCTAAAGGACTTACAGGAGTTCCAGGTCCACAAGGAGAAAAAGGTGACAAAGGTCCACTTGGCCCATCCGGAGAAAAAGGTTCAACTGGTCTGCTTGGTACAACCGGTGACAAAGGTCCGCAAGGTCCACAAGGTTCTCAGGGTGAACGCGGTGTAACTGGTCCACCAGGAGAAAAAGGCTCACAAGGTCCACAAGGAATTCAAGGTCCACAAGGTGAACGCGGTCCAAAAGGTCCAATAGGTACATCAGGTGAGCAAGGTACATCAGGTGAGCAAGGTCCAATTGGCCCACCAGGTCCTAGAGGTCCACCAGGTTCGCCTGGAGAAAAAGGCCCATCAGGTGGAATGTCTTCTGAACAAAAAACAATATTCAAAGAACTATTAGAAATTCTGACAAACAAAAATATTATTACAACTGAAGAACAAATTAAACTAATGAGTTATCTTTACTAATCAGGTTGAATAGGTAATTACAATGAGTGAAAAACCAACTAAAATTGAATTTGAAATATTAGATTACAAACGATTAGAAAATGATTTTGTATCTTTCAAATTAGAAGATGGAACCGTCGTTAAAGTTAAAGTTGATTTGGATCGAGTTGGCAAAGCTACCAACTACAAAAACCCTGATGGGACTCCTCACTATGCGATTAGTACTGCCATCAAGCTATCAATTGTACCCCCTGATAAAAAATTCTCAGTAGAAAAGAAATCAGTTAAAGGAACAAATACTCAACCTCCTGGACAAATGTTTAGTTAACACTAGTTTAGGATTTAGAAAAAGGAAAACAATTCGTCGTCTAAATGACGATTGTTAGTTTTACGATATTATCGTCTACGTTTAGCTGCTTTTCTTTTTGGAGCTGCTTTTCTTTTTGGAGCTGCTTTACGTTTAGCTGCTTTTCTTTTTGGAGCTGCTTTACGTTTAGCTGCTTTTCTTTTTGGAGCTGCTTTACGTTTAGCTGCTTTTCTTTTTGGAGCTGCTTTTCTTTTTGGAGCTGCTTTACGTTTAGCTGCTTTTCTTTTTGGAGCTGCTTTACGTTTAGCTGCTTTTCTTTTTGGAGCTGCTTTTCTTTTTGGAGCTGCTTTTCTTTTTGTAGCCATTGCTGAGTCGACATTTTCATTGTTTTTCAGTGGTTAAACTAAAAAAAATTACACAAATTGATAACAAATTATCAAGTGATTTTTTTTCATAAATTTTTTTTGATCGTAAAATTTTTCAATAAACACTTTCCGCAGATGGTCTTCTTCCCTGTAACCAACTAGTTTTACCACAAATTGTGCATTTGTACTTCCTTCTACGCTTGTATGTGGCCATTTTTGGAAGAAAAATTAATTCTTGTTTTGTTTTTGTCATACAAAATGTGCACCATCTGTGCTCAATTTCCTGATTCATGTTACAATTTTTTGCATCATGTTCCACGTTTCTTGATTATTGTTAATACGTCTTCATCAAGTAAAATATGACTCAATCCTACTCTTTGTCCTCCAAACTTTACACTTTTACCCCAAACCAAACTGTATCTGAATTCTCTTCTTAACCTTCGATGGAGTTTATTGCAAATATCTTCAACTGTATCTCCCTCTCTTGCAATTAGTGGCTCTTTAAAATCAGTTTCTCCGCCTTTTGGCCTCATGTAAATTCTAATGAATTTTAATTTCTCATAGATTTTTTCTTTAAGTAATTCAATGTTGATATCTGAATTTGCAGATACTTCGACTACTTGTGATTTTATTTTGGTCTTCAACTCTTTTAGAAACGCTTTGTCTACTAGATCTATTTTGTTTAAAACAGTGATAGCTTTTGAATAACTGATATTTCCAGCAACATGATCTGCTAATTGCTCTGATGTGATATTTTCTCTAATTACAACACGAGCACTAACTATTCCATAAAGATGTAAAATATCTTTAAGATGTTTCTCTGAAATTTTTGTTAGTCTTACTTGTTGCGCAACTGCAATTCCCCCCATTGGGGCTTTTTCAATTGTAATGTTTGGCGGTAACTGATTAAGTCTAATTCCAATATTTCCTAATTCATTTATTAACACATCTTCATGATATGGCTGAAACACATCTAATAGAAGAATTACCAGGTCTGCTGTTCTTGCAACAGATAAAATTCTTTTTCCTAATCCTTTACCTGTAGATGCACCTTTGATAATTCCTGGAAGGTCTAAGACTTGGATTTTTGCACCTCTATATTCCATCATACCTGGAACAACTGTAAGTGTTGTAAACTGAAATGCCCCCACAGTAGATTTTGCTCCCGTCATTTTATTTAGTAAAGTAGATTTCCCAACACTTGGCAATCCAATAAACACAACTGTAGCATCTCCTGTCCTCCTGACATCAAACCCATCTTGTTTCATGCCTGATTTTTTAATTACATTCTCTTCTTGCTCTCTTTTTAATTTCGCAATCTTTGCTTTGAGTAAACCAATGTGGTGCTCTGTTGCTTTGTTAATCTGAGTTTTTGCCATTTCGTCTTGAATGGCTTTGATTTTTTCAGGAATTCCCAATACTGTTCATCTCCTGCAACATTCTTTTCAAATAAAACCGTACTACTTTACTTACGCAGCAAATATTATTCGGTTTGTAAAACAATTTGTATGAAAAAGAGAACGTTTGCAGTGGATATTGATGGCACGATTACTGAAAACGGTGGGGGTAGAATACATCTGGATGCACTTGAAGCGTTAAGGCATCTAACTAAAATGGGGCATAACGTGATTTTTGTAACTGGCCGCTCATCTGTTGAAGGATTCTTACTATCTGTGTTTGGTGGAACTACACAGATCTCTGTTGGTGAAAATGGTGGATGTATTACCCTTGATACTAATGAGCATATTTTGTTGGGTAATCTTGAAGAATGCAAAAATGCATTTCAAGTTATCAAAAACAATATTGATAATGTTAAAGAAAAACCTGTTTTTCCTAGAATGACTGAAGTCGTTTTAGAAAGAACATTTGATCTAGATCTTGCAAGAAAGGTCATATCTGAAAATAATCTTAACATCGAACTATCTGATAGTCAGTATGCTTTTCACATCAATTCTTCTGGAATTGACAAAGGCACAGGATTCAGTGAAATCATGAAGAAATTCTCTATTTCACGCGATGATGTGATAGCCATTGGAGACAGCGCAACTGATATTCCATTGTTTAAGGTAGCAAAAACCAGTATTGCTTTGGGAAATGCATCTGATCAAGTAAAATCTGAAGCTACAATAGTAGTTTCTGCAAATGCAGGTGATGGTGTTCTTGAGGCACTAGATAAATTAGCACCTAAATTATCTGAGATATAAGATGACATTCAAATCAGTTATTGATGAAATTGAAAATAACCTTAACAAGATACTCGGAGATCTTTCAATATCTGGTGTAATATTCACTGTCGAGCCTGCAAAACCTGGTTTTGGTGATGTTAGCTCAAATGTTTCATTTTTACTTTCAAAACAACTCAAAAAAAGTCCTAAAGATATTGCAGAGATGTTGTCTGAAAAATATCAACAATGTACTAATACACTTGTATTAAAAACTGCAGCACATCCATCAGGATATTTGAATTTCTTTGCTAACTGGAAGAAATTAAACCAATTAATTCTCTCTGAATCACATCTTCCTGAATTTGGTGATGTTGATATTGGAAAGAATTCTACAATTGTAGTTGAACATACGAGTGTAAATCCTAACAAGGCTCTTCACATAGGTCACATTAGAAATATTATCATTGGTGATACTGTCTCTAGAATTCTAAAAAAAGCAAATTACAAAGTTAATGTTTTAAACTATATTGATGATTCTGGACTTCAAGTTGCTGATATCATAGTTGGATTCAAGCATCTTGGCTTTGATCAAGAATCTCCTGATGGAAAGAAATTTGATCATTATTGTGGTGATGACGTATATGTCAAAACCACTGAAAAATACGAGTCAGATTCTGGTCTTGAAGAGATTAGAAAAAATATTCTTAAAGAACTTGAAGATGGTAATTCTGAAACTGCTAAATTTGCAGATAAAATCACACGTAGAGTTTTGGCAAATCAACTAGAAACATGTTGGAATCTGTCTGTTTCTTATGATTGTCTTAATTTTGAATCTCAGATAATCCGTTCAGGATTATGGGATAAAATCTTTGAAAAGATCAAAGAAATGAACCTAGTAGAATTTGAAGATGAAGGTAAGAATGCAGGATGTTGGGTAATCCGTGGTGAGAATAAAGAGGAAGATAAGGTAATTGTACGAAGTAATGGAACTGCAACGTACATTGCTAAAGATATTCCATATGCTGCCTGGAAATTAGGATTAGTTGATGACCCTTTCCATTATCAGAAATATGACAAAGAGCAACCCCGTTCACGAGTTTTGTGGCAAACAACTTTGGACGCTAACAATGAATCTGCCCAAAACTTTACTGGCCAAAAAGTAATCACTGTAATTGATTCAAGACAAGCAAGATTACAAAAAATTGTCACATCATTAATGGCCAAATTCAAGTCAGTCCCTGATGCATATGTCCATCTTGGGTATGAATCAGTTACCCTAAGTTCTGAAACTGCAAAAGTTCTTGGTTTGAATACTGATGGAAAACAAGCTCAGATGTCTGGCAGAAAGGGACTGTATGTAAATGCTGATTCTGTGTATGATTTACTAAAAGAAAAAACAAAAGATGAAACAAAGAAGCGACATCCTGAAATGGATTCATCTGATGTTGAGAAAATTGCCCACAATGTTGCAGTTGGAACTTTACGTTATGAAATGATAAAACAAGATTTAGACAAAATAATTGCTTTTGATTTAACAAAATCTCTTAGTTTGGATGGGGATACTGCACCATACATACAATATACTCACGCAAGGGCTGCAAGAATATTAGAAAAATCTGAACGCACTCCTTCAATTGATGTTGATTTTTCTTTGCTAAAAGAGCAATCCGAACTTAATTTGATTAAAACAATTGGCATGTTTGATATGCAAGTTCGTGATGCGGTAAACAATCTATCTCCAAAAGTTATTGCAAGATACTGTCATGATTTGGCAGTTGCATTCAATTCATTTTATGAGCATGTCAAGGTTTTGGAATTGGGTGATGAAGCCTTGGAGAATTCTCGTCTTTGTATTGTAGATTCATTTAAAATCACACTTGAAAAGGCACTAGATCTTCTTGGTATAGTTGCACCTGATAGAATGTAAATCCCAGAGAGTATACAACATGAATGCTGTTCCTCTCTGGTTTGTTGGCGTGCAAACCAATTACTGTTAAGAGAATTGTTTTAAGCCAATAAACCTTTACCAGTGTTGTCTGAGTTAACTGATAAAATCACAATATCTGAATCAAATCTGTCAAATGCAACAAAGAAAGACGATGATTTCAGGTTAGGGCAATTCTATAGGATCTCTCCAGTCAAATCAGACGATGAGCTAATTGATTGTCCAACTGACGAATTCCAAAAAATTCTAGTATCTTACACTAGATACTTGTTAAAGCGTGTCAACAATGATGATTTATCAGCAAATACTGTTCCCAAGATGTTTCGAGGTATTAGATGGCTGTTAAACTCCAATTATCGTGAAAATGACATCAAATGGAAGGCCTATTGAGGCTTTATTTCCAAAGTCAGTAAAGCGTACAGGTTACAAAGCATGGACTACAGAGCAGGTAGCCATAATGCTGGAGCACACAGGTAACCTGCGAAATAGGGCATTGATTCGCTTTCTAGCATCTACTGGTGCAAGAGTTGGTATCCATGATCATCCCTTATTGGTAAAGCACCTAACCATGATGGATTGGAATGGACATGGTTGCTATGCTGTATTACTATATGCTGATTATGATGAAACAGTAGAAGAAAGAGATTTGAGAGATAAACAAGATGATGTACAAAGTGGTGATTCATATTGGTCTTTTCTAACACCTGAAGCCACTGAATCCCTTGACAAGTATTTTACAGAACGCAAAAGAGCAGGTGAATTCTTTGATGATAACACTCCAATCTTTCTAAAGGACAAACAAAGAGTGTATCTTGATTCAAAGCAACTGTCTGATACCAATGTTACTTCTATTCTCTTTAGAATAATCAAAGGTATGCCAGAATTAGACAGAATAAAGAAAGGAAGAGGACATGACATTCAGATTAATCATGATTTTAGAAAAAGAATGAATACTATACTAAAGCTAGAATCAAAGATTAATTCCAATGTTGCAGAAAAGATACTAGGACACAAGAACGGATTGGATGATGTTTATTTGGCACCTACCAGACAAGAATGTTTTATAGAGTTCTGCAAAGGTATTACACAATTAACGATTTCTGATATACAAAGACAAAAGATAACAATCAAACAACTAGAAGATGATAAAACACAACTTGATCAACTCAAAGCAGAGATAAAAGAAAATACTTCAAAATCTATCAGAAAATGATCATGATGTGATTATTAATTTAGTAAATGACATGCAAGGTCAATCAGATAGGCAAATAGAACTAATTGCGATGATTAATGATTTACGACAAGAAGTTTACCAATTAAAGGAATTAGAACACTAGTTTAGATTATTTTTCTAATTTCTCTGCAAAAATCGAACTAAAAATATTATGTCATATTTGTGCCTAAATTTGGGTATGAAATTGGGTATGATTGGGTATGATTGGGTAAATTTTAGGCGTAAATCATACCATACTTGCTCATTTCCTATACTCCTTTTGGGTATGGTATGATGAGTAAATTATAATTTTAGAAAATATTTTCTTATCATTAAAAACTTGTAAGACATGATCAATACCAATCTCACACATGTGACACATTTCAAATAAAACATTGTCTTAGACGCCAAAATACGTTTAACAAATTTTGACATGCTAACTGCAAGAGATTTGAACCAATCATGCAATTCCCTATGAGATATTTAGTGACTAAATCTCAACAGATTTACACACTAAATTTTGAAAATTTCTATGAAAAATGAATTATAAATTGTTGAGGAATATTTCTTAACATGCACTAATCATAATAATTTAGTCTCAAATTAGTGCAAAACTATATAAATATAAGCAGTATAATAATACTAAATGGATATCACTTCTATAAATCTATTAAATTCATTGGTATAGCGAAGAGTCAAAGTTCGTGAACTAAAAATCATCAAAACAAAACACTTTTTGATCACCACACACAATGAAACACATGAACAAGTTAGAACAGCTTGAAGCAGCATACAAAAAGGAAAACTTCAAAGATATAGTCAGGATGCTTGCAGTACTAATGGTTCTCAAAGATGGCAAGGAATTAGAGTACACCGCACAAACACTGCACCGCTGTACAAACTGGGTACGCAAATGGGTTGATCGTTTTAACGTAGATGGCCTTGATGGCCTCTACGATCACCCAAGGAGTGAAAGACCATGTGTAATCCCAAAGAAGCAAATGAATTCTATTATGTTCAAAATTATGTTGACACTATTTACACCTGTAATGCTGCAGCAGACAATATTTGATTCTACTGGAATAAAATTTCACATAACACATGTCAGAAAAATAATGCGCCAGTATGGAATGTCTGCTAAAACTGCACAAAAATATCACGTTAATCATGCAAGTGTAACGGCTGTGCGCAGCTGGGCAGCAACGCATGAAAAAGAGAATTCCACGCCTAAAAAAGAGTGGATTCACCATTGCAATGCTTGATGAGGCATTCTTTGTTAGGGATGTAAAAGCAGGACGAAAATATTGGTCACCAGTTGCCAAAAGAATATTTCTCCCATATGTGGGAAACCATGAAAGTTTGGCAGTGTATGGAACAATTACAATCAATGGAGACCAACTGTTTAGAATTTATAAAAAATTCAACGGTATAACATTTGTAGAATATCTAAAAGAGTTGCACTACAAATATGGTAAAATTGCGTTGATACTTGACAGGGCATCAGTGCACAAATCAAAGAAGGTCAAGGACTTTTTGACAGATAATCCAGATGTTAAACTGATTTGGCTACCAAAAGGACCCACCATATCTAAACATGATAGAGCAGTGTTGGAAAATAGGCAAGCATGTGTTGTTGGTATCAGAATATTATGCAATGTTTACAATAATGAATAATGCAGTGTCACAATACTTTGGAACAAAAAAATTCAAACTTGATGTTGTTAATTATATTTTTAGAAATCCTGCAAAGATGTTCACGAACTTTTGATCGTCGCTATATCACAAATTAAAAGAATTAAAATCAAAGATATTTTTGATCAAGAAAAATTTAACACTCTTGCTAAAAATCAAAAGTTTTTTTCACTATTAACAAATGTCAAAAATCTTTATTCTAGTCCTGAGTTTAACAAAGCATCCCCAAGAGTTATTGTAACGATTACTAAAAAAATTAGGATGATTGTAAAGAAATCTTTGAAAGAACATGAAAAATATAATCTTAAAGAAACTGATCTTGAAAAATTAATGTCAATTTCTAAAATTTTGTTAGATTGTTTGAATTACATCAATCAACTTAGTGAAAAGAAGATGACAGATACAATACAATTTGAAGTTGAAAATGAAATTGAAATTATGGAATTAATATTAAAACAATATCCTGAAACGACTTCTATGATAAAGGGATATGAATTCAATCCAAACGATTATTTCAAGATTATATACGAAAATGCCTTGCATTCAGCTTATTCTATGTCTCTATTTGTTCTAGGTCGTAAATGGTGGTAATTAATAATAAAATTGAAAAAAGAAATACTTGATCAGTTTAATTTTTGAAAGATGGCTAGAAAAATGAACCATCAATTGCAGAATTTATTGCTTGGATTTATTCAAATTACGTAAAAAATTTAGTAATTCAAAAAGTGTTGCTCTTCCATTATGATCAACATTGTCAAAATCATTTAAAAAATCATATGCATATTTATCGTCATAATTCCATATAGCACTTAATCCCAATCTAAAATCGTATATATTTAACAATTGATTTGTTGATGATTCTATTGTCATTCATTTAAACATATAAGACATTTTTTTCCAGTAAAAGAAAATGGTTGAGAAACTTAAACCTCTACGTGATATTATTAAAAAAAATTTAAGAATATTATTTGTTGGAACTCGACCCGGAATTCGTTCATCGAAAACGGGCCATTATTTCCCAGGAAATTCTAATATGTTTTGGAAATTATTGTATCAATCAAAATTAACTGGAGAAATGCTTTCACATAAACAGGACTCAAAATTAATTGAGTATAATTATGGTCTTACAGATATAGTGAAAAAACCAAAAATAAGTAACACGATTAATTTTACAGATACTCTTGATAGCACTAATAGATTAAATAGATTATTAATCAAATTTCAACCCAAAATAGTATCTTTTGTTGGAAAAAGAGGATATCAGATTTACACTCAAAGACTAACTCAAAAATATGAATATGGATATAAAGGAAAATATTACAAAACCAGAATATGTCTTATCCCATCATCTAGTGGACAAAGTTATGCAGATACATCATATGATGAGAAATTACATTGGTATAAATCACTTAAACGATATCTTGAAACTTTTTCTTAAATAGATTCAAGTTTAACACAGCTAATCTTTTATAATTTTCATCCAATAACTGTAAAGCTTTTTCTTCATTTGTAGAATCTTTCACTTTGAATGCACCATAGCATAACAAAAGATATCCAAATTGTTTCCAATAAGGATCTATAAGGAAATTTTCTACCATAATAAATAAAGAATCAAAATCAAAACCCACATTATGATCTATTTTTGCAACTACTTTAGTACGGACAATAGATTCAAACTTGTTCATATCACGTAATTTGAAGTGTAATTTGGAATGTGGCATGGGTGGCATTTGAAAAGATGATGTTTTCGTATTAGACACAATTTTTTTAGCAACATCTAAATCTGTTTCATAAACGTGAAAACTACCGCTAAAATGATTATATTTCCCAAGTTCAAATTGGTCATATTTTGGTTTTAATCTGTTTTGAACATATTCCTGTAACATTGTAAAAATAAACAAGTCATACGGAAGTACCTTAAGAGCATCTTGACTCCTCATATAGATGACAGATTGTACTTGATTTTGACGAATAAGATATTGTAAGTTCAAGGTACATGGAATTTCTTCATGAGGAAGACCATGTTGATCAAATTGAGGTAAATACACTGATGCCACAGCTCTGCGTTTTGATGGATCCTCATCCAAAACACGCAATATATGTTCCATTTGATTAAGGTGTTGAATCCCAAAAAGCCTAGGTCCATATGCCCCAATCACTTTTATTCCATCTGAGGAATAATCTTTTGCCCTGGGAACATAATATTCAATTGCTTCTAAATTAAAATTACCTTGAGTTATCCATAAAAAATGTCCTATGCATTGAAAAATATTCAAAGGACAAGTTTCATCAAACAAAAGTCTATCGCGAGGATTTCGTAATTCAAATTTGTAGGAGACTAATTCTTTGATATTACGTTTAACATCTTTTCTTGTTACATTTTCACCATGGATGATTATGTCTGATAACACATCTCTCCATTGTTTGTCCCACAAATATCATCACCAAATATCTAAATAATCATGAAATTATGACTATTGGATTAGATTTAGTTTTACCAAGTCAATTAGTATTTTGCGAACTAAAGATTCACTAAAATTTTTATATCCATAAGAGAGGTCTTGAAATAGATACCCTACAATTTCATCAAATTCTCTATCATGATAATGTTCTTTTCGTATATAATATAATGATGCAGCAATTTCTAACCACTCTGTATCGTGTTTATATGGTTCTATTTTTTTTGCAAAATTAGCAATTTTTTCTTTGTTTAATCCTGTTTGTTCAGATGTAGATTCAACTTGCTGATCAATAATGCTATGGGCATCTTGAGAAACTTGTTTACAATATGGACCTCTAAGATACCAATCAAATTCATAACCCAAATCAATACCAGATTCTTGTGCCAAGTAAGCAATTTTTTGAACTTTAAGCTTGTCATCAAATTCAGTCATTGAGATTTGTTTATCAATTCCAGAGAAAAGCACTGCCAGTTTTTCCATATTTTCAGCCATTATTTCTGCCATAACCAAATTCACTTAATTAAAGATTCGGTTGGACTAAGATTCATTATCTGATCGATTTTTGACAAAATTTTTACTTTTAGATCATCAAATGATACGTAATTAATGATGGAAATTCCTGGCATTCCCAATTACTATTTTGGATAGTTTTCTTTCAGAATGGATACAAAATATTATTTTCCCTAAAGTATACGCATACATAATCTCAATACCTACACCAATACTAGGATTAGATACATCTGCGATCATAATGTCACATGTTGAGATGGCATCAATATCTCTTCGATAGATTTCTTTAGAATCTAAATTAGGGTTAGGATCTTGCCATATGACCCATTTGGAAACAATATCTAGATCTATTTCTTTTAACATCCCAACAAGTTTTTTAGCATATTCGATATCTCTATTGTGTATCAAAGGAGTTGATAAGTAAATTTTCACATTTTTCATAAGAATTCATGAAATAAAAATTTACAAAATTTTGTTAATAACTTCCAACAAGATTGGATGCAAAATTAAACTTGCAGTACGTATATTTTGTAGAAGAATCAAATAAATTATTGTGAGAACGTTACCAGATCATGTTTTTCCAAACATGGATGTCCTATTTGTTGGGACAAATCCAGGTATTAAATCTGCAAGAATAGGTCACTATTTTGCAGGAACAAGTAATATGTTTTGGAGACTTTTGTATGAATCAAAATTAACTGAAGAAAGATTGAGAACCGAATTTGATTTCAAAATTACAAATTACGGTTACGGATTAACTGACGTAGTAAAACGTCCCACAAGATCTACATCAGAATTAAGAAAAGATGATGGAAGAGGTTCAAGAAAAAGACTTGATGGTATTGTTGAAGAAAACTCGCCAAAAGTGGTTGCTTTTGTTGGAAAAGCAGGTTTTAGATATTATCTAGGCGATAATACAATAGAACTTCAATATGGTAAACAAAATTTAGAAATAAACAAATCCAATGTGTATTTACTTCCATCCACTAGTGGTCAGAGTTTTGCAGACACAAAATATCATGAAAAGCTTCATTGGTATAGAACGTTAAAACGATACGTAAATAGATTTTTGAATTATTCTCAAATAACATCCTAAATTTGTCCATAAGGAGATCTCATCTATTGGTCAATTTCCTTTAATAATAGATACCTATAGTTAATATGAAATAATAATTGGTGATTGTCAATGTCTGAAATTGTTGAACAAACAAAAATCATAACTGATGAAGAAGCACAAAAAGTAAAAGAAAATTTTGCAAAACAAACTGATATAATCAAAGGAGATTGCTTTGAAGGATTACTGGATAACATTGACAAAACTAGAAATAAGCCAAAATGATGATAGATGCCTTTTTGACTTAGATTATTGGTTTAAAGAATTAATTAATTTCGTTGTTAAAAAGTTCAAACTTTCAAAGAATATCATAGATTCAAAACTTGATGAAAGACGGGGATTGTGTTTGTTGAAGAGCAACCATTCAATTTTTTCTTATAAAATTTCTATTAAAGACTAAATACTAAATCCCTCTCAATGATATGGGTATGGAAGTGTTTGTGAATGGAAATAATTGACAATTCTATAGTGGAACCTATTGAAATTCGAATGATTAGGCAATCTAAATTTCCAGTCAGATATAAACTTCCCACAACTTCTCCCGAACTTGCAAATTTGAAATCTAGCATAAAAGAGCATGGATTACTACAACCTATTGTAATTAGGCCCATTGATCATGGATTTGAGATAGTTGCAGGACATCGAAGATTCACCGCATGTAGATCACTGCATTGGAGATTCATCCCAAGTAAAATCAGGGATTTGTCTGATAAACAAGCATATGAAATTCAACTAACAGAGAACATTCAAAGAAAATCTATGGCACCTATAGAAGAAGCTGAAGCATATCAAAAATATGTTAATGAATTTGGTTGGGGTGGAGTAAGTGACCTTAGCCGAAAAATTGGAAAAAGTGAAGAGTATGTGTCTCATAGAATGCAGCTCTTAAAACTTTCAGATGATGTTAAAGAAAAGATAGTTCACAATGATTTGAGCGTAAGTCAGGCATTAGAACTAACTACTGTTGGCGCTTCACTGAAAAGTGAATTTGTAGATGAAATAGTAGACAACAAACTGACAGTAAAACAAATTAGAGTAATGAAAAAGAATGCTAAATCTGATCTATACAAACCAGTACCTAACAAAAATTCCAAGTCACTTAATTTGATAAAGAAAAGTAGTCTGGCACTAAAAATTACTCTCTCAAGAATTGATGACCTTATAGAAGACGCACATGGAATTCAACCAAAACAAAGAGTAGAATTGATAAAATTTTTGATGAGCCTCAGAATAAAGACTCATTCAATGATAGATGAAACTATCAAATTCAAAAAAGATTATTTAAAATAATTTCTTTATCTTACAAACCAATAAATGGCGGTGTCCATTCTTTGAGAAATTTCTTGTATTCCTCTTCAGTATATGTCAGTGCATAAATTGATGCTTCTGTCTGTGGAACAAAGTCATAGATCTCATATACCTGAATAATATCTCCAAACAGATTTCGATAAATATCGTTTTCCTCATCTGCCATTTCATTTGACAAAAATGACTTGACTGTAATCCAATCGTATCTTCCTCGTGTTCTACCTGAAAACAAAACAAATGGTGCATCATTGAGATATTTTTTCAACCCATCTAGTCGTTTGGGAAGTGCTTGTGATGTTCTAAATGTAACAAGGTCTACACGTATGACTCTGTGTGGAATTTTCTTTGCATCTACAGTAATTGTATATCCTTTGATAATACCTTCTTCTTCAAGTTTTGATATTCTGGACTCTATTTCTTCTTCTGTTAAATTGTAATTAAATCCCTTCAAAAAATCCCAAATCTCAAATACTTGTTGTTTTGAGTTTTGAGAAAGTGCTGAAATTATTAGCTCATCCACCTTGTCAATCAATGATAATAACTTTCAGATCAACTATATAACAAATTTACCTATTTGTTTGTTCAATACTGGAAAATATCTCACAATGCTAATTCTATTTTAATACCTGTCTTTAGATCTTATCTGACGTGAGTGCTGTTCTATCTGAAAATGTAGGCTATATCGTATTAATTGGAGTTGGATTGATTATGGCATTATCAGTCACGCTAATGGTAAAGGCTGAAACAAAATGGCTTGGTACTAGAAAAACATCTGAATGGTTCTATACTGCAGGTCGTACCATCAAAACTGGATTAATTGCATCATCTATTGTTTCTGCATGGACATGGGCTGCAACTCTTTTACAATCCTCTACTGTTACCTATGCGTTTGGATTAGGTGGTTCTTTTTGGTATGCTGCAGGAGCATGTATTCAGGTAATCTTATTCGCAATTCTTGCAATTGAACTAAAAAGAAAGGCACCAATGACTCACACTTTTCCTGAAATGATCTATGTTAGATTTGGAAAACATTCTCACAAAGTTTTCTTATTTTTTGCACTGATGACAAATACCATTGTAACTGCTATGCTTGTGCTAGGTGGAGCGGCAGTAATCAATTCTCTTACTGGAGTAGATATTACACTAGCTACATTTCTAATCCCTGTTGGAATAGTTCTTTACACAATTTTTGGTGGTCTAAAGGCAACATTTTTTGCAGAATATCTTAATGCTGCTTTGATTTTTGTAGTGGTGCTAATCTTTGTAACTGTCATTTATTTTGCCACTCCTGAAATTGGTGGAATCTCTGGTATGTATGAAAAATTAACTCAAGCATCCATTCTGAATCCTGTTGAAGGAAATGCATTTGGGACATATTTGACACTAGCGTCTGTGGGTGCTCTAATATTTGGCATCATCAATATTGTGGGAAACTTTGGAACAGTATTTGTAGATCAATCTTATTGGCAGAGAGCAATTGCTTCAAGACCAAAGGCTGCAACTGGAGGATTTATCTTGGGAGGTTTGGCTTGGTTTGCAATTCCATTCACTCTTGCTACTACACTTGGGTTGGCAGCAATATCTACTGGAGTAACTTTAACAGAAAACGAGATTGGATTAGGATTGGTAGCCCCTACTGCAGCATCAAATCTGATGGGTGATTTTGGTGCTATTCTTCTTCTCACAATCATCTTTACAGCAGTGACTGCTGCTGGATCATCACAACTAGTCAGCGTTTCATCTCTTATTACTTATGATGTATTTCGCACGTATCTAAAACCCTCCTCGACAGGTCGTGAACTGATAAGAATTTCCAGATTTAGCATTCTTGGATTTGGAATAGGAATGGGATTGTTAGCATCGTTATTGTTTCATTCTGGATTTAGTTTACAGTATGTTTATCTTATGATGGGAGTTCTGATAGGTTCTGCAGTAGCTCCAATCTCCTTTGCTATTTTATGGAAAAAGACTAACAAGTACGCTGCAACTTCTGCAGCCATTATAGGACTTGTATGTGGTGTTTTGTCATGGCTTTGGTCTGCTAATTCAATGTATGGTGAAATAACTCTTTCTTCAACAGGAAATCTTATTCCACTTTTGATTGGAAATGTTGTTTCAATTACCGTGAGCTTGGGAATTACACTTGTTGGTAGTATGATAAAACCTGCAAACTTTAATTTTGATATCATGAAACAAAAAATCCTTGTTGTAGATGACAAGGTTCGCTCTATGTTAGAACGTGATACTGATGAAGAATTCCTTCTACGCTCTCTGAAATTCTGTAAAAGAGCTGGATTTTCAATCTCTGTCTTTCTTGTAATTGTGTGGCCTGCATCTTTTTACCTAACTGAATTTATCTTTGATGAACAATCATTTCATCTTTGGATTTGGCTTGCAATAGTTTGGGCATTTGGAGCAGCAGGAATCATAATCTTTTTGCCACTAATTGAGGCAAGAAAAAGTATCAGTGAAATTTTCCACAAAGCAACAATAGATTCTGACATGGTGGAACATTCTGATTATTCTCTTTCTTCTAGAGATGATCCTCCTGTGATGAAAATTTTGGTGCCAGTAGATGGTTCTGCAAAATCATTAAAGGCACTTTACCATGCAAACTATCTTTTCAGAGGTGCTGCCAAAGTAAGGATCTACTTGTTACATGTAATAGAGTGGACTGATGAAAATGAAGAAAATATAGATGAAGAATTATCTGCCCAGATTCAAGAAGAAGGCAGATTGATTCTTCGAAGTGTTGTTCTGCCAAGACAGATCAATGACTACAAACGCATTGTCAAATTGGGAGATCCTTCTGAAAAAATTGTAGAACTTGCAGACAAACTCAAAATTGATATGATAATTATGGGCAAAAATGGTATAGGAAAATCCACTTCAGACTTGGGTCATGTTACACAAAAAGTACTCAAACTTACCTCAAAACCAGTGGTTCTTTTAGAATAGGCATAAAATTTCTATGTTTTGATAAAAAGTTTAGATTTTTTTGGGCAAATTGTCTATTATGGCCTCTATTGAAAATTCTTCGTATCTTTGAATAATGCTTTGATGTTTAGATGATTCCTCTAGTAATTCATCTTCAATAATCTCTATGATTGTATTTTTTCTAATCTCACTGACAATATGAAAACAACAAATCATTATAATCTGATCAAAATTACTTTTCTCTCAATTGACTCTTTAGCAATTCCATATAATGTGTCAGGGTTTTTTTCATGTCTTTTACAAAATTATGATTGATTTTTAGCAACTCTGCAAAGTCCTAAGCAGACTCATCATTACCTAATCCACGCCGGGTTTTTGTATGGTCATAAACAAATCATCATTAACTAATGTCGACGTCGACTAGAATTTTATGAAATAACAGATCTTTGAATTTTCAATTGAGTACTTAAAGAACCAAAACTCTTCAATTGATAAGTAAATCTCAAAAGAATCATTTTCGTGGACAAGGCAAAATCACTCCCCTTCATTTTAACCATATTTTTTGTTTCCGTTGTAGCTTTTGCCGGAACCCAACAAACTGTTTTTGCAGCCGGTGCCGTTTCTGAAGGATTTGCAATAGGTGAAGCATTACCTGAATGGATTGGTTGGGCAATTGTTGTTGGTCTGGGTATGGTTTTTGCCGTAATTATTACAATTGAGGTAAAAATTGAAGAAAAATATCTTGGTCTTAGCCAGACCTCCGAGATGTTTAACACCGCAGGTCGTACCATCAAAACGGGTCTTACTGCGGCTGCAATTGTTTCTGCTTGGACTTGGGCTGCGACATTGCTTCAATCCTCAACAGTAGCATACCAGTATGGAATTAGTGGTCCATTTTGGTATGCCGCAGGAGCATCAATTCAAGTTTTATTGTTTGGAATTTTAGCTATTGAATTAAAACGTAAAGCACCAAATGCACATACTTTCCTAGAAATAATTCGTGCAAGATATGGTAATGGTTCTCACAAAGTCTTCTTAATATTTGCATTAATGACTAACATGATTGTAACTGCCATGCTTCTGCTTGGTGGTTCTGCAGTTGTCAACGGCTTGACTGGAATGGATATTTCCTTAGCTGCCTTTTTGATTCCTATCGGCGTGATGATTTACACCCTAGTTGGAGGATTAAAGGCAACTTTTGTTGCAGACTATATGCATACTATAATCATATTTATTACAATATTGACATTTGTTGCAGCCGTATACCTCAACACTGACATTACTGGTGGTATTGAAGGAATGTACGACAAGCTAGTTGAAGCTGCAAAGTTGACTCCGGTTGAAGGAAATGCTGCAGGTGCATTCCTAACTATGGCATCCATTGGTGGCTTGATGTTTGGTATCATCAACATTGTGGGAAACTTTGGTACTGTTTTTGTTGACCAAGCATATTGGCAGAGAGCCATAGCTGCCAAGCCATCATCTACTGTCAAAGGTTTCTTGCTTGGTGGTGCATGTTGGTTTGCAATTCCATTTACACTTGCTACTACGATGGGGCTGACGGCGGTGGCGCTTGATGTAGACTTGACAGCTCAACAGGTTCAAATGGGATTGGTAGTTCCAGCTGCTGCAACTGCACTAATGGGTGAAATAGGAGCTATTATGGTACTTACAATGTTATTCATGGCAGTTACTTCTGCAGGATCTGCAGAACTAATTGCAGTCTCATCGATAATCACTTATGATATTTACCGAACGTACAAGAATCCAAACGCCACAGGCAAGCAGCTGGTCAAAGTATCCAGAGCGTCAATTGTGGGCTTTGGGATTGGCATGGGTGGTCTAGCTATCGTGCTATTACACATGGGATTGAGTCTTGGCTTTGTCTATCTAGCAATGGGCATTATTATTGGTGCAGCAGTAATTCCAATTGCACTGACGATACTTTGGAAGAGAACCAACAAAGTTGCCGCTACCGCAGGTACCGTGATTGGATTTATTATTGCAGTAACTACTTGGGTAACTGTAGCCGCATCATTACCAGAATTTGGCGGTGAAATTACTCTTGCAAGTCTTGGTCACAACTACTCTATGCTGTTTGCAAACATTGCAGGAATCGTATCTGGTGGTTTAATCGCAATAATTGGAAGTCTTGCTACAAAGAGTACCTTTGATTGGAAGGATCTCAAAGACAAAATTACCCTAGTCGAAGTAAGTGCAGCAGAATCTGCTAAAATTACAGAAGATGAGGAGACTCTAAAAAAGGCATTCAAGTTTAGTGTTAGAGGTGGTGGACTCATGACATTTATACTAATTATTGCATGGCCAATGCCATTGATCGCAGCAAACTATGTCTTTGATATAATGTCTTATAGTATTTGGGTTGGAATCTCTATACTTTGGGTGAGTATTGCAGCTGCCATCATTATATTCTTGCCAATCATTGAGGCAAAGAAAGGTATTGCTCAAGTGTTTGGTGGTAAAAAATCTACTTCGGAACAATTAGGGGAAGATGAGAAATGACTTCTTGCACTGGCTGTAACATAACACTTGGTTGGAAAAAATACAACTTCCAAAAACAGTGGCGTATTCATGGATACTTTTGCAAAGACTGTATGAAGAAAATTGCTCAAGACTTTGATGATCATGCAAAAATCACACTTCCTAAAAGAACATGTGATTCATGCAAACAGGAATTCTTTTTCTTAACTACAACTTGGAAAAACAAACAACGCCATCGCTGTTGTCACGTTTGCAAAGATCTTGATTTTACTGAATCATCAAGAGATGTTTTTTTGCCTCCAGTTCCTCCCAGAGTGCCCATGATGATGGCAATCTTTGCATCTTTTGGCGTATTGTTGATGATTACAGGATTTGCATATGTTTTATTGGTAGCACCACAACAAGATTCTAACATACTGCATATTATCATAGGAAGCTCTATGACTGGTGCAGGATTTATGTTAGCAAGAAAGATGGTCAAAGTTCGTAATCTTATCCTGGGAAAAACTTCTCAATCTACAACTGCAGAATTAAGATAAACTTGGTAAACCCATATGGGCAGATGGGATAATTCTAAACTAATTTCAAAAAATGAGTTTGTAGTTTCTCAAAAAATCCTTTTGTTATTAATTGGCGGTTCCTTCCCTGCTGGAATGTTTGCCATGCCTCATTTGCCATCCTGGCTTTTTTTTATTAAAATTCTTTGAGCTTATTGATCAGGATGCTCTTTTATTTTTACATATACACAAAACAAAAAGGTCCGAAATACCTCCAATACCCTATTAATTCTTAAATGCTTTTTAGTCTTACATTATGTTATGCGAACAAGTAATCCCAAATATAGAAAGTACATGTATGCTTTAATGGGTGTGTGTGCTGCAATTATACTATTAGTGAATATGTAATTTTAAACGGTCTTTGAATTTATTTAAAATTCCATTCAACTGTTGTATGCAATTAAGATATTTTCAGGTCTGTGTGCAGATTTGATTAGTTGGGATGGAATCTCTTTCCAAATACCCCTCTGTTGCAATTCCTGGAATCGCAGATATGCAGTAGATTTTGAGCCGTATTTCTCTGGCATGTCTGCCCACCTGCAACCCATAGTTAATACAAGCAATATTCCGTTGATTATTGTTCTGTCACTATTCCTTACTCTTCCAGTTTTGGCAGATGTGATGCAATTGTGCTCCATTGAGCATCTGACATTTCTTTATGAATCATGAAGACATGTCTGTGTTGTTGGATCCATATTATCATCAAATATTTACAAAATGATCAGTTTTAGGATGAGTTGGAAATCATCTAAGAAAATATTTGACAAAACTCCAATTATTATGTAATTACTATTTGTTTAACCAAAAACAATAATGACTGTTTAGGCATAAAATATTAGGATTTTAAATTATTTTGTACTTTCCATTTTTTCAATGTTTGTAATAGCTTGCATGATGACATTGTAAATTGATTTTCCGTAATTACTGTATTTTTGATACTTGAATATTTTTGTTACAACTGGTTTTACCGTAATTTTAAAACCATCAGAAGTTATATATTCTTGAATTTCTATTTTCTATTCTTCAAATTTTTGTTCTTCTCCTTTGTCTTGAGAAGTCCAAGGTTCGGCAGATGTACGTTTTAAACCATCAGGTACAATTACAGTAACTGCATTCAGGGTATCTAATACTTGATCTGAATAGCCTTCTGGAGTAAAATTAGGATTAAAAAAGATTTTTTTACTACTATTTCTTTAATCAAAGTTCCATCTCCGTGAATGGTAAACCTACTGTAATCTTCTTTGAGTACAACAAAATCAGTTTCTTTAGAAATAACTTGTATAATTTATCAAATTAAAAATCCTGTATAAATTGTTCTCTACTAATTTCGGTTTGACTTAGAATTGCATTTAATGTACCTATATCAAGTTCAGAATGTAACGAAACAGTTGTTCGTCTTACATCGGAATGAATCATTCTTACATGACTTTCACCACTTTTTCGTCTTTTACCTTCAAAACCTTGTTTTGTTAAAAATTTAATCATCTCCTTACCTGAGACCATAGGCATTTGTGGCACTAGAAGGATTTTTTTATTGTGACATTAAATTCTTTAGGTTCATCATTACTATCTACTTCTAATGCAGTTTCAATGGCATCAATAATATTTAATTCAAGTTTTTTCAAAGTTTTACTTTGAGTTACAATACCGATCTCATTATTTTTTGCAACAAAAAATCCATCGTGTCCTTTCTCCACAATTACTATAAAATTATCTCGTTTTGATACAGCTGTTCGTGAATAAATTCCAGATTTTAATTTATTTGATTCAGACATTGGTGATGACATATTTTTCACTTATTCCTAATAAGGTCAACATATGATTACCTAATATGTAAACGGATTCCGGCTCTGGCCAGTTCTGACCATTAACTATGCTAGATCACCAAAACTGACCAGAGCCAATAATGAAAAATCATACATTACAATTTTATTCATTATTACAAGCATCGGAATGTCATTGGCAATAGTCAATGATATGGCAGTATCTGGTGATTTTATCGCATATGCTGCTGAATCAAAAAATGTTTTCCCTGATGTTTCCAAGCAAATCATGCCTGATAATATGGGATACAGTCATTATGCCGATTTCAGATACACTGATTTGAATTATTATTCTGAGCTATGTAAAGATGAAAATAATGATTTGCAGGTTCCAACAATCAATCTGAGGGTCAATCCTACTTGGGACAAGTACACTTTTGGTTCACCGATTTCAGGTAGTGGTATTATTGCAGATGGTTCTGATTTTGCCATTTTAAAAATAACTGATATTGGTGGTAATAGTGTAGGTTATGAGCTTCGTGTAAACCTTGATGGAACATTTTGGATATTCATGGAGAGATCAGACATGTTTTATTATGATGCTCTTTATGGGAAATATGTTGTGACTGTCCAATATGGCAACCAATGTGTCATGAAGACAATAACTTATCACAGATAAAATATTAGACGATTAGGTACACTACCAAATTCTTAGAGTAAACCCTTATGAAATTTGTGATAATTATTAGCTAATCTGCTAACGAGTTGATATGTGTAATTTTACCGTATACATTGTAACGAGGAGCCGTCATTTTACGTCATAACATGATTGGTTTGGAAAACATTATGTCTCGTTCTAGAATTCAGATGTTTTTTCGTTTTCTTTTATAACTATAATTTTAATTTGAATACTTGATAGTATTGATTTTCATATATTATATTATAGTGATCTTTTAACACATCAATATTTTCTGACCAAAACTTTGCAGCATTAGCAGAGTCTGAGTTAGGTTCTAATCCTAATATGACCCACTTGTTATGTTCCCACGGTTCTTTGAAAAATGATTCAGAAAGAAATGATTCTATTCCTTCATTATAATAAACTAAATCCACACCTGATGAAATCATAATTCTATGTGCCTGTGCTTTACCAGTAATTATCAAAATTTTTCCATCATCATAATTCTGATAAAGAAAATCAGATGTTTGTTTTGAAAATGGAGTTTGTTTGTAATTCCATCCACCATATGCATCAATATATGTCACTACCCCAAAAGTAGGACTGGTGATCTGAAACACAAACAAAGCAGTAACAATAATGCCTAAAACCAATTTCTTGCGGATTTTTTCTAATCGTAACAATGCAATAGAGGCTAAAGCAATTGCAAGTGGCGCTAAAAATGTTGCAAATCGTGAGTTAAACCATGATAAATTCATCTCTCCTATGCCAATTAACATGGTAAGCAAAGTAAACAAAACAGGCAGAGACATGAAAAAATAAATAAAAGTTGGAACTGTTTTTATTTTTTCTCGTAAATATGCAAAATATCCCCCTACTGCAAAAAGTAATAAGATAGGACCAAAAATCATAGTTGCAGCAGCCCCATAAACAAAGAGAACGTTTTGTGGTTGAAGATACAAAAAGGCCCTATGTGGTCTTTCTACAGCTTGTGATGATGCTGCATAAAACTCTGCATTTGCAAATTCAAGTGGATTATCAAAAGTTAATTGATGCCATCCAACCCAAAATAATATTCCCGAAAATGAAATAAGTGAAATTAAAATTACGACAATTACTCTTTTATCTCTACTTTTTTTGATTGCAAAAATAATTGTAAATAATACTAGAACTGGAGCCAATACCCATGCTTCATACCTGCACAAGGTTGCAAGAGAAATAAAGATAGATGAAAGTAAAATATATTTAAAATTAATATCAAATCGTAATTGTATTAGAAATTTCTGTAAAAAATACACTGATGCTATAAAGAATAACAAGAATGGCGCTTCAGTCATAGCAGTAACTCCCAAGTACAACAAGTTTGGGTTTGATGCGTATAGTAACCCTCCAACTATTGCAATCCATGGTCTTTTAGTTTGAGTGAAAATAATTTTATAAATTAAAACAGATGTCAATGCATGTAGTGGTAAATTTACTAGTCCTGCAAGACCTGAGCTAAACAAGGAATCCACTAGAGAAAATGGTAACATCATAAGATGAGGCAATGGAAGCCAAACTGGTCCTAATTGTATTATTTCCGGATTATTAGAGTCAACAAAACTTCTTGCCTTTTGTAAATGCGATACAGCATCTCCGTAGTATAACAAAGAATTCTCATCAATTAGAAATAATATTCCAACTGTGGTAGTTTCCATCAAAATGACAACAATGAAAATTATGCTCGAAACTTTTGCTGTATTTTGAAGAGTGGTTGACAGTTACTAGTTCACAAATTTCTAATTTAATAATCTTTCATAGATAGTATGAAATAGGATTATTTTAGAATCCATTTAGATAATAATTGACAGAAAATCATAGTTTCCTTAATAATGTGGATCTGGGTTTGTCCGGCTCTATGTCTTCATGCATGTCCACGTTGCTGACAACCCTTGCCTTGTAGCTTAGCCATCTGTTTTGCATGTTGCGAAACTTATGATTCCCATCAATTGGTTTTTCTGTCTCTTCAAATTTCTCACAATTCATAATGTATTTTCCAGAAACCCTAAACATCTCTGCAACACCTTTTCCTAGTGTCTCATCATCCAAATAATTCATCAGCCCACCCTTCCATTTCCAATCTTTACCTTGTCTATCTGAGTCACTGATTTTACCTCTGCAGCTGTTCCTGTCATGAATATATCATCTGCATTGTAAAGATCATCTCGTTCCAGACTGCTCTCAACAACAAAACCGCCGTTCTTCTCAATAATTTGAATAATACTGTCCTTGGTAATTCCTGCCAATCCTCCTGCTGAAAGTGGAGGGGTTTGAATAATGTCATCTTTGACAATGAAAATATTCTCTGCACTGCCTTCTGCAACTTTGCCGTGATAATTTAACATGATAGCCTCGTCGTATCCATTTTCTAGCGCTTCCATTCTTGCAAGAGCCGCATTTGCATAGTTTGATGCTGCTTGCACTGTTTTTATAATTGCATCAGTAATTGTTTCCTTTGAGAATTGCATCTTCATTGAGTATAATTTTGCAGATTTAAAAAATCTGTCAACATGTTCTGGCAGTCTAAAAATCGCCTATCCCTTCAAAGTATTATAGCATCTGATCCCTTCAAAAACTGATGTCGAATAGGGCTCTGGTCAGTTCTGGTGATCTAGCATAGATAGTGGTCAGAAGTGACAAATATGGATCTTCTCAAGATTGCCCGACCCCCTTGAAAAAACCCCTGGTCAGAAGTGATATAAAAAATTCTTGAATACTCCCATACGAAATCGTCTCCAACCCTACTGAGGACACTTACTAGCGTGCTTTGCTGAATCAGGACATCTCAGATATGCCTTGCATCTTATACTTTTGCTGTGTCAGTTCATGATTTTGTGTACGATACACTTTCAGAATTTGTTAGCATGTACCCGGATTATTGCAAGCATCCGGTCTTGCAGCTGCCACCTTTGTTTTCTTCTCTTTGCAATTCTGAAATAGAATGATTCCATTCTTTCATCAAATCGTACTGTAGTATTTGCAGCCTCTACCATTGCGTTACGTAACCATGCAGAACCCCTCTTTGTTATTCCGCCTCCTCGGTGCACATCTGCATTCCTGTGCGATGGCGCAAGTCCTGCATATGAGACTAGTTTTTCTGCTGATGCAAATCTGCTGATGTCAACTATCTCTGAAATTATTGTCAATGCCGTGACATAGTTTATTCCAGGAATGGTCATTAGTAGTCTTGTTTTCTCATCCTCATTACTGCAATCTTTATCTCAATTGTGTTGATCTGTTTTTGCGTCATATCTATGGTATCAAGATATGCATCCATTGCCATTCTATCAGATTAATTTCATGCAACCATCGTACTCCTTTCTGCGAGAATGTCTTTGTTGTAGGCTGGGTGTAATCATATTTTGCAAGTATTGCATAAATCATGTTTTTGTGTCTTGAGACACTTCGCACGCGATTCAGTCTGGTTCTTACCAGACTGTATAGTCTCTATAGTATTTTTCTGGTACGAATGAGCTGTACACCATGTCTGCTCTTAGCAAGTCTGCCAATACGTCTGAATCAAGTTTGTCGTTTTTGAGCTTTGCCTGTACAATTATCTTGGTCTTTGCAGGATGTGCAAGAATTGTATCAATTCCATGGTCCTCTAGTGTGTCATGTAGTCTGATCCAATAGTTTGCAGTTGATTCGCACACTGCCTGTATGTCATTGCCATATGTCTTTTTGACGTGTTTGATAAAACCCATTATTCCATTTGTGGTATTATCAAAGCTTGTCTGCTCTAGCTTCTCTCTGGATTCCCGTTTTATTGTTGCAACACATTTCTTCTTGTGAATATTAATTCCTATGCTGATCATACCATCACCTCCTTTTTGATCAAATTGCCTGATCTAGCGGAATACTCCCATTCACCATCTATGTGGTATTTTGTTTTCCGCTCACTTTGAGTTAGTCTGTCAAACGCCCTTGTACATGGCAATATTCATTCAACTCTCAGGCCCAACAGTAGGTATACATCACAAGATATGAAAAAGATTTCGTATAACGTCTATCAAGTCGAAATTTCCCAAAATATGTACTGTATAGTTTTGGTGATCTGTATGGGGAAAGTTCAGCATGAAATTCAATTCAGAGAGAAGATTCACATCTCTATATTGTGCTAGGATCCCTTAACAGCAGTTGGCAAAGTCTGCATTGAGGGCTTTTTGCCAAAAGGGAGGGGGCATGGCAAAGCATCATGGAGTGAGCCCGGGCAAATTTTTACCATACGCCGAAGGTGGAATACAGAAACTAATTCATTTGATCCGTTGCAAGTGTATGGGGGTATGATGCCCAATCACCATTTTTAGGCATTGGCATTCCACTGTGAAAAATACGATCAAAATTATGAGATCCCTTGAATCTCATTTTACAAAACTTTACACATATGCATATCTGAGCTATGCCCAAATTACTCACGATTGCCAAATTACAAGCTTAAAAAATCAACCTTTAAACCTTTTATAACTACAAATTATTTTTGATACAATGTGAATAAAATGTTATTTAATGCGTTAGTGGGGGGGGGGGTTGTCCTGTTTGCCATATCACTTCTTGCAAGTGCTGAGGCTCAAGCCCCAATTGCACCTGTCCCTCCTGTAATTGAAGAAGGAGAAATCTTTTCGACAAACATTGAGATTACATGGGGTGTGGTGGATGGTGCCACATCATACACAGTGTACAGAAACGGCGCTAACCGAGGAACTACTACTGATACATCATTCATTGATTATGGTTTAACTCCTAATACAGAGTACACTTTTCGTGTCGTAGCACACAATAGTGCAGGCCAGACAGCAAACTCTGCTTTTTTTAAAGTATCTACCACATCTGCACCGACCTCTTTTAGTGCCCCAGCACCAACTTATGCAGATACTCAGACGGCAATCGAGGACGGCACTATTAGTATTGAAAAGAATAATTCCAGAGACGATCAAATAGATATATCTTTTGTACCGAAACAAGTCGGTGTATATTCTATTGAATATGGTGCTTTCAATACTGAAACTGTTAGTGTTAGTAGTGGTCAGACAGATATACGTAAAGTTGTACCCCCAATAACGATAGGTTATGGTTTTGATCAAGATATCATCATTTCCTTTAGAGAAGGAACATCTGATCTAGTTGAAGTTGCAAGGGCACATGTAACGACTGTACCTACACCAACTCCTACACCTAGAGTAACAGATGTCACTTCGACAAGTATAACGATTGAATGGGATGCAGTGGCTGGTGCCGGATACGATATCTTTAGAAATGGCGTGGAACAAATAACTATCACTGGTTCATCATACCATGATGATGAATTAGATCCCGAAACAACTTACACTTATACTATCAGACCAAATTACATAAACAATACTGTTGGGCCCACTTCTGCTCCATTGGTTGTAACCACCTTGGAATTACCACCTGCTACTCCAGCACTTGTACTGGGAGAAGTCACTGACACAAGTATAGCACTTTCATGGGGTGCAGTGGATAATGCCGACAGTTACACTTTGACCAGAATTGTTGCAGGCGGTAATATAGTAGTGGTATCCAGCAATGTATTGACTGCCATTGATACTGGCCTGGCTCCTGCAACTGATTACAAGTATGTCATTGTGGCAACAAATACTGCCGGGACAAGTACTCCTTCTGCAGAGTTTGCAGCATCTACAACTGCAGCACCAATTGATACTACACCACCAGTAATCACAGTAACTCCAGAAGAAATCACTCTTGAACTAAACTCACCTGCACCAACACTTCTTACTGGAGTCGAAACTGATGATGGCTCTGCAATTACTATATCCGGAACTGTTGATGTTACCACAGTAAACGATTACACTATCACTTATTCCTCAACTGATGGTACAAACCCAGCTGTTGATAAAACCAGAATATACAAAGTAACTGATACCATACCACCAGTAATCACAGTAACTCCAGAAGAAATAACTCTTGAACTAAACTCACCTGCACCAACACTTCTTACTGGAGTCGAAACTGATGATGGCTCTGCAATTACTATATCCGGAACTGTTGATGTTACCACAGTAAACGATTACACTATCACTTATTCCTCAACTGATGGTACAAACCCAGCTGTTGATAAAACCAGAATATACAAAGTAACTGATACCATACCACCAGTAATCACAGTAACTCCAGAAGAAATAACTCTTGAACTAAACTCACCTGCACCAACACTTCTTACTGGAGTCGAAACTGATGATGGCTCTGCAATTACTATATCCGGAACTGTTGATGTTACCACAGTAAACGATTACACTATCACTTATTCCTCAACTGATGGTACAAACCCAGCTGTTGATAAAACCAGAATATACAAAGTAACTGCAGCACCTGTCCCAATCCAGTTAAATACCATACAAATTAATCAGAATGCTAACGTTATAGATATATCATTTGTACCGCTTCTTGCCGGTACATTTGATATTTCATATGCTGGTTCAACCCCACAACCACAAACTATCGATTCGGCCCAAACAGGTACCGCTTTAGAGTTTTCGGTAACCCTCGATTCTGGTTTTGCCGGCAATGTCTGCATTGAATTTGATGGTGATGAGATTTCTTGCAGTACAATTCGGATTGAACCTGACGAACCCACACTTGTTCTCGGAGACGTTACTCATGATACCATAGGGTTCACATGGAACTCTGTAAATAATGGCCACAATTATATTCTGACCAGAGTTATTGAGGGTACTGATAAAATAGTGGTAGAAGGCATCAATGTACTTGCTGGCACTGATGATAACTTGGAACCTGAAACCGAGTACACATATGTAATTTCAGTGAGCACACCTGATGGTGACTTCAATGATGAATATAGTCCGTTTTCTGTAACTACACTTGCAGCACCTGCTACTGAAACGCCGGCAATAGAGGCAAACTCTTTTGAGGTTACCAATCCGATAGATACAAACGCATTACTTGTAGAGTTTGTAGCCTTAAAGGCAGGCACATTTACGATTACGGCAGGTGCGTTGACTGACACTGTTGATGTAACAGATACAGATGTAACAGATGCAGCAGTGAAAAGTAAACAGATAACAGTCAACCCTGAATTTGATGGCGATGTAATCCTCTCATTTGACGATGCGACAGTTGCAAGCACACCTGCATCTCTACTTGCAATCAGGGCAGGCTCTTTTAGTTATACTGGAGATGCTGCTGGAGATGTAACTGTATCCTTTGTTCCGTTAAGGGCAGGCACATTTACAGTTGAGGCAGGTGATGCCAGCGATGACATAGTTGTTGGTACTGGCGATATAGGTAACACTGTATCATCCGATCCGCTATCCCTTGGCAATGGTTTTGATAGTACTATTCTCATTTTATTGAATAATCATGTATATCTAAGGCCATCAGTATTGACTCTACCTGGCATCCCGACACTTGAGGTAGAAACCCCTACTCATAACAGTGTAACGCTCTCATGGAATAGAATTGCCAGTGCAACAGGTTACGTACTGAGCAGAACTAGTGGCGGAGCAACAACTGAGATATCAGTCACTGGGATCTCATATGCTGATACCTTGGAACCTGAAACAACTTACATCTATTCCATAAGGACAGTGGCAGCAGCTGGAGACAGTGCCGCCTCTAATGTCGTGTCTGTAACTACACTTGCAGCACCAACTGATACAACTCCACCTGCCGCACCCGTACTTTCTGCAGGAACAACTACTGATACAACTATATCACTTTCATGGACTGCAGTGGATAATGCCGACAGTTACACTCTGACCAGAATTGTTGATGGCATTAATGATGTTGAAGTGGCAACAGGCGATATATTGACTGCCACTGATACTGGCCTGTCTGCTGATACAGATTACAAGTATACCATTACGGCAACAAATACTGCCGGGACAAGTGATCCTTCTGCCGAGTTTGATGCAAGGACTGATGCAGCCAATACAAACCCATCACCTGCCGTGTACACTCTCAACGATACACCTCATGCTACTGACGGAGATAAAGTAGTTATAACCTTCACATCGTCACACACCGGTGATTTTACAATTGAATTTGATGGTGGTCGTACCATTGACTTTACAATTGATGATGCAGCCGTCCCATATATTCACACAGAAACAGTTGGGTATGATTATAATGGCAATATTATCATTTCAATTGCCGGCGGTGCCGAGGTTGCAAGGGAATCTGTAACGACTGAACCTGAAAACCCAAAGAAAAAAGGTGGAGATTCTAATGAATGGAAAACAAAGCCAACCTTTGGCAAACATTGGAATAATCAAGCAGTACAGCTAGTTGATGACGGCTTTGTCTTTAATGGCATGCCATTAACCATTACAAACAACTGGCACACTGACTTTAATATGACTAGCAGCATTATTGGTGATAACAATACAGTCCACATCAAAGGCTATGCAACAAATGGCCTAAAGTCCGTATCTCTATCCCTTGGAGTTCCAGAAGTTGGCCTGAAGACTAATGCAGAGTCCCACATTATAGTGAATGTAAATAGCAACTATACTAGTCCTGCAGGTTATGACATTGCAGATATAGTCCATGAGCAAAAAGAGGGACTAGTAAATGAGGACATGACTAGCGCATCCATTGACAAAGTCAAATGTACATCATCAGATACTGCAGAGAGGTGCTTTGATGTTACCATATCATTTGTAATAATGGCACCATTATCCCATGAAGTATTGGCAATTAATGCAGTTGACAAACAACGTTACTCTACTACCACATATATCAACGAAGGTGTAGAGTTTGTGGGAGAAGCATTACTTGCAGCAGCAACTCATGAGTTAAAACAAAAGCATGGCAACCAGAATCCGTTTGAGACCATATCACTAACCCAGCAGGACAGACGTTACCAGGTCTGGGAGGACCAATATGGATACATATGGTCACAAAATGACTATGGCACCTGGTTGCAGATTACAAGACCTGATATGCAACAAAGAGATGATCTGCCAACAAGCGTAATGACTAGAATTCATTCAAACTTTGCAAATCTGGTAATTGATGAGCAGGATAGGGCAACCCTGATCTTTGATAGTAAGGCAATTCAGGGAACCTTGGATGAATCATTCTCATATGATATGCCATTAAGACTGGACAGAGTATCAGATCCCGCATTGCTGGAATCACTATCCATACAAGAGATGCTGGCCCAGGAGATGCTGTGTGACTGTATGATATATGATGACTCTGATCTTAGCTGGAATGACTAGGTTCCATCATATCTTTTGAGAATTATATGTAATTATGGTGATTGGGTATCTACTACCCCTAAGATTATTATGGAATATTTCACAAAAACAATGGATGGATTTTGTATCATTTGCAAAAACAATCCCTGATGAATTATTAATACAATTCCTGGAATCAAAATATGACAAGAATCCTTCCCGTACTTTTTGCAAAAATAAAACTCTCTGTACCAAAGACAGAGACAAAATGAGATGGCATATCTGAGATGTCCTGATTCAGCAAAGCACGCTAGGAGGTGTCCTCAGTAGGGTTGGAGACGATTTCGTATGGGAGAACCTTACAATATAACCAGTTTTAATATCATATAGGATAACAAAATGTATGGAAAAATCCAAATTGAAACCTGATGAACCATGGGGAAAAAGAGATGATGAAGTATTTGAGAGATATGAAAAAAGTCTGAAAAAGAAATCAAAAAAGTAATACATGTCTCATGTTCTTCAAGTGCAGTTTAATTCAGAATTCAATGAAGATAAAATATTACACTCTTTTGAAATTCAATTTGCAATAATTGATGCTGTGGCTAGCTGTTCTGCTGATATCATTCGAGATAAATTTGCCAATGTTAGATGTGCAGATTTAATCCATGACAAGATAAGAAGAAGGGTAGGAACAGAAAATCTCTATGTTTATGCAATTCTTAAAAAACACGTTTTAATTTTTGTAGGAGTTAGGGAAATTGGAAAGAAAGTAAAATTGTATGATGAAGCATAACTGTTATATGATAACAGTTAAATTTACAAAAAAAGCCCATAGCCAAAAACACATATGATTTTCCAAACATTACAGAGCCCGAGTATCGTCCTCCAACAAAAGTTGCAAATAACCCCGCAACTGCCATGGCAACAAAATATGAAATATCTGTAATATTGAATTTAGATCCATCTATCACAATTAGTGCATATTGATATGCCACAACGAGACCAAAAATAATTCCAATAACTTTGTAATTCAGTTTACTTCTAGATGGGTCTTTTTTGTCTGAACTACTTTCTAGATGAATATCCTCCATTTTACTTAACGTATGAAAAAATTAATTTCATTTAAATTTGTGCCTGTAAAACAATAAAGTTTGTTCATTTGAACAAACAATCCCAGTCATCTAGGTTGAAAAAATATCTACTAAATTAGAAAAAAAGACTAGTGGCTGTGTCCACAACCACAGGAATCATGGTCTTCATGTCCTTGAGATTCTTGTCCTGCACATTTAGAACATTTCTCTGAACCTGTTGGTGAGAAAAATCCTATACCGCAAGAGATACATTTTTGATTTGCCATAAATGAAATCAGTTTGTAGCAGTATTTGATTCTTTTTCCTATGATCCTTGGTTCATTTTAGACCTTAGATCTGTAATGTATGTATTTTCAGCCATCAATTGAATATCTCTCCAAGTGTAAATCCAATGTTTGTAGCAGTTTTTTCAATTTCTCCAAGTATATCTTGTGAAATCGTCCTAGTAACATTCATCTCTGTCCATTCACTGTCATGTATTTTTTCCAACTCTTGATATAATTCTTTTTCTGGCTGTATCACATAACTATACACTTTTTCCCCAATAATGTGTTCTGTAACTTTCATACCACATTTTTCAAATATTTTGATCTCAGTTTTACAATTAATTTCTGATTGTTCTTCATTTTCATCATGATCTACAATTATACGAATTCCTTTTCTTCCATCTAGAATCATTACTGAATGACCCTCTTGCATGTATTTTGTTTTCAGTCTTTCTTTTATAATTGCAAAATCAATTTTAGATGAATCTTCTTTAATATCTTTTAGGAAATCATACGATATTTTATCCAGATGGGTTTGCATTTCCAACTTCACTTGATTCATCATTCTTTTTGAATACTCTGTATTCTCCAATAATTGAACTACATTTTTCACAAGTGTATTGTCCTCTTTCTACTAGTATCAAATTGTCTGCTACTTCCTCATTGGTACTTTCTTCTAATTTTACCTTTGGTGGATTATCAAATTCTGTTTCACAATTTTTACAATAATGTTTGAACATTTTTTCAGTTTCAAGTTTTCCAATTGGTGCCAAAAATAATTTTCCTACTCCTAAATCTGCCTTTTTTGCCTGCTCTTCAGTTAGTTCTGCTATGATATATCCACCAGAACCTTCAACTTTGAATTCTGCCAATTTACATTGATGTGATATATGCGTCAGATAAGCTTTATGGTCTCAGATAATGATTGCACAGTTTTTTCAATAAGATCCATCCTTTTAGAATGATAAATTTCTAAATGCATTTTTTTAACAAAATTTTCTACACTTTTCTTTGGAAAACTATCTAATTTGTTAAATGGTATAATCATTAGATGTAATTTTTCAGCAATGTTTCCAGATTGAGGTGGGATATAATATTCAACATTTTCAAAAGTTTTTGCACCAAATTTTTTATAAAAACGAATTCTATCTTTTCTTATCTCTCTCATCAGAATCATTTACATCTTCTAGCTGAATTTCTAACAACAGACCAAGAAAGTTCTTTGATTTCATAACTTTTATACAATATTGAAGTAATTTTGAACCTATTCCTTTTCTCTGGAAGGAATCATTAATTACCATATAATCAAGCAGTGAAACTTTCTCATCGGGAAGTTCACATACTAAAGCAAATCCTATTGTTAAATTATTTTCTTTGACTAGATATAGATGATATTTTTCGTCATTTCTTACCATCGCATTTAATTTCTCGATTGGTCTTCTCTCAACAGCTGGAAAAGAATTCATGTATAGTTCTTTAAGATTAGAATCTACAATTTCATCTTCTTCAACAATTCCAATTGCCATACAAGCTGGATTTTCTGGCAATGCATAAACTTTTCATGTAATATCTCTGATGAATTTCTTTGATTTCCCAGGCTAGAACGAATCTATGTTGGAGAAAAACAGTAGATTCTTATCTAAAATTTTTAGGGAAAATCTATGGATAAAATAAAGCAAAATTCTCCAGTATTATTCTATTTTAATCATTCAAAAAAATGGCTGATGAAAATTTCAAAAAAAGAATCTCTTCATACACATATTGGGGTAATCAAACATTCTGATGCAATTGGAAAAGAATATGGTTCCAGAGTAATGACTAACAAGGACAAGTATGTCTATGTTCTAAAACCAACAATGTATGATTATGTAATGAAAATCCAACACGGTACACAAATTGTTTATCCAAAAGATCTTGGATATATTGTTGCAAGAGCTGGAATTGGAAGTGGCCAAAAGATTTTAGAAATTGGAACTGGTAGTGGTTCATTAACCTCTTTTGTAGCTAGTATTGTAAAACCTCGTGGTCATGTATACACTTTTGATGTTAATGAAAATTTTATGAAGATAGCTGAAAAAAATATCAAAAAAGCAGGGGTTTCAAAATATGTCACACAACATAATTTGGATCTAAAAACTGCAAAAAAGATGCCATTAGAAGATATGGATGTGGCGTTAATTGATTTGGGTGATCCTTGGGTAGTAATTCCCCAAGTGCGCAAGATGCTAAAAAGCAGCGGTTCAATTTTTGCCATTTGTCCTACAATGAATCAATTAGAAAAATTAACTATGGCTCTAGTTGAAAATGAATTTACTGATATAGAATCAACTGAACATATTTTGCGTACAATAGAAGCTAGAGAAGGAAAAACCAGACACTCTTTTCAAGGAATTGGCCATACTACCTATCTCTGTTATGCTAGAAAGGCATTTTTTGGCAGAGCCACAAAAAATACTAAATCAAAAACCGGCAAAAAAACCACGAAAAAAGCTACTAAAAAAACTAGTAAAAAATAGCCTCAATTATTTATTCAAACTCCAAAACAAGATTTATTCCTCTATTTTTTAGAGTATATTGTAATGGTAAGAAGGAATCTTTCAGCATCTATTGTTAAGAAATTCATTCCTGCACGAAAATCAAAGTCTAGAAAAGGTGATAATGGAATTGTATTGGTAGTTGGTGGAAGCTATATCTATCATGGCGCTCCGATTTTATCCTCAATTGCTGCATTTCGATGTGGAACTGATTTAGTTTATACTTCTGTTCCGAAAATTAACGTAGCACCAACACGTGCAATTTCCCCAAATCTTATTGTCATTCCTTTAGTTGATCAAAAATTAACTCGTGGTGCTGTAAACAAACTTGTAGGTGCATTACCCAGACATCTAGATTCTGCAACCATTGGCATGGGTCTTGCAATACAAGACAAAAATGCATTATTACTTTTAGTTAAATCACTTTTAGATAGAGATGTTAGATTATCATTAGATGCAAGTGCATTAATTCCTGAAGTTGTCCCTCATTTAGCAAACAAAAATGTTGTAGTGACTCCACATGCTGGAGAATTTAAGCGGTTATTTGGGGAATCACCTTCTAACTCAAAAAATGAGCGAATAAAGTTGGTAGAAAAAAATGCAAAGAAACATGGAATTACCGTTTTACTAAAAGGTGCAGTAGATGTTATTTCAAATGGTACGACTACATATCTTTATGAGAAAAAAATTCCTGCAATGACTGTTGGTGGTACAGGAGATGTTCTTTCAGGGTTGGTTGCAGGAATGCTATCCAAAAATCGTAATGCTTTAGAATCTGCTGCAGCAGCTACCTTCATCAATGGATTGGCAGGAAAAGCAGTTCAAAAAAAATTAGGACTACATATGACATCAATGGATCTTTTAGATGAGATTCCATCTGTGATGAAACCATTTGATAAGATTGCGTGATTTACATGAATGCACTAAAACACGTAGATTCTAACCTAGATAACCTTATTTCCGACCTACAAATTCTCATACGACAACCAAGTGTTTCAGCAAAAAATGAAGGAATTGAGGAATGCGCAAAACTTGTAAAAAAACTATTAAAAAAATCTGGCTTAAAATCTGAAATCCTACGATTGAAAAAGGGAGTAGCCCCTATTGTTTATGGCGAAATAAAGTCAAGACAAAACCCAACAAAGACTCTGATGTTTTACAATCATTATGATGTACAACCAGCTGAACCCTTTGACTTGTGGGATTACCCTCCATTTAGTGGCACAAGAAAAGGAAACAAGATCTTTGGGCGTGGTGCAACTGATGATAAAGGTGAATTAATTACAAGAATCAAAGCAGTTGAGGCATATCTAAAAACTACAGACGATGTTCCTTGTAACATAAAATTTGTAATTGAAGGTGAAGAAGAAACCGGCAGCGCTCACATTGAAGAATATCTAAAAAAATACAAAAAGAAATTTTCATGTGATGGAGTAATTTGGGAATTTGGATACGTTGATGCAAAAAATAGACCAATAATTGGTCTTGGAATGAAAGGATTATTGTTTGTTGAATTATCCATAAAGGAATCAATTATTGATGCTCATTCAAGTTTGGCAGTATTGATAAAAAACCCTGCATGGAGATTAATTGATGCCATCAAGACACTTCGAGATTCAAATGGAAAAATTCTCATAAAAGATTGGTACAAAGAAGTTACACCATTCTCAAAAAAAGACTTGGAACTAATTCGAAAAGAACCATTTGATGAAAATGTTTTCAAAAAGGAATTTGGAATCAAATCTTTTGTAGGAGGCAAAAAAGGAATGGATGCAAAAAAGGCTTTAGTTGGTGGCGCTACGTGTAACATTGCAGGATTTGTTTCTGGGTATACTGGTGATGGGGCAAAAACAGTTCTTCCAGGTGATGCACTAGTCAAAATTGATTTTAGATTGATACCTAAAATGGATCCAAAAAAACAAGTAATGAGATTAAAAAGACATCTCAAATCTAAAGGATTCAGTGATGTTAAAATCAAAATATTTCATGGTGAGGCAGCTGCCAGAACCCGTTCTTCAGAACCATTTGTTGCTCAGGTAAAAGCAGCAGCTGACAAATCATTTGGAAAATCTATACTAAATGTTTCAAATGCTGGAACTGGTCCAATGTATCCATTTGTTGATATTCTAAAGGCTCCCTGTATATCAATAGGAAGTACATACATGTTTTCTAGAATTCATTCTCCAAATGAATTTGCCAGAGTTGATTTGTTAAAGAAAACAACAAAGTGTATCTGTTTGATTATGGAAAACTTTGGAAAAAACTAGTGAAGACATCTAGGTAATTTTTTGATAATGTGTGCAAGTGAAATTCTTCCCGGTCCTGCAATCATAATTACTATAGATGATGCAAGAAGAATCAAATCCAACTCTACTCCCATTTCACCTGTTAAGCTTTGAGCTCCTTTGACATGGAAAATAGCACCTAACATAATGATACAAAGTAATGATGCCGATAATCTACTGAGAACTCCTATAACTAACAAAATTCCTGGAATTAATTCTGCTAATGCAATTGGAATTTGCATTTCTACTGGAAGTCCCATCATTGGCAAAAAGTCTGCAAATCCAGAATCAAATTTACCAATTCCATGAACGATAAAGATTACGCCTATGGCTGATCTTAAACCCATAAAGACAACGTCATTGAGGATTTTCTCTTTAATCTCACTTGTAGTCAATATGACTAACTGAAATCTTTAGTATAATTATTTTACTCATAATTACGCTTGACATGTAGAAAGCCCTTTATTATGCTGCAAAATTATTTGAACTATGTCAATGTATATGCCAGGAGCAACTGCTGTTGGAATTACTTTTGATGGCGGTGTTGTTTTTGCCAGCGAGAAAAGGATCGCATTTGGAAACTTCCTTGTAAGCAAATCAACCAAGAAAACATTTTCTATAACTCCCAAAGTAGGTGCAACTTGTGCCGGCCTTGTGGCAGATATGCAAATCTTAACCTTACAAATTTCAGCTCTTGCAAAAATCAGAAAAATGGAAATTAAAAGAGATGTACCTCCAAATACTGTTGCTAAAATGATGTCGAATATGATGTATGAACGAAGATACTTCCCATTGTTGACCCAAGTGATTGTTGGCGGTGTAGTTGACAAACCAATCATGTATACTCTTGACCCATTAGGTTCTGTACTTCCTGATGAATATGCAGCAGTTGGAACTGGTGCTGAAATGGCATTAGGTGTATTGGATCCTCAATTCAAAGCAAACATGACAAAAGATGAAGCAGTTGATTTGGCCAAACGTGCAGTTCGTTCAGCAGCTCTTAGAGATTCAGCAAGTGGTGATGGTTTAGATGTTCTTGTTATTACTAAAGATGGTACTGAAGAATTCACAGAAGAAATCAAATAAGTGTAAATCTTAATTTCACAAATACAATTTTAATCGTAAATCGTTTTTCCAGATTCCCAAAATTTATCTGAAATATAATGCAAATTTTCCACCACTTCCCCTTTTTCCATATTTTCCAACTCTGAGCTAGAAATCATTGCCTTTCCAACTGCTAAAAACTTGTGTTGAGATTCCTCGACAATGCAAACAATCTCGTCTTTCTCAAACTCTGTAAATTTTTTAATTCCTGGTCTCATGACATTTGCTCCTTTACACATGAATTTCACAGCCCCCATATCCACCATAACATTTGGAAATTTTTTAAGAGTATCAGTTTCTGATAAAAATGGTAAATAATCATCATTAATTTTTAAAATCTTTATTCCTTTTCCTGTGATGATTTGTGCCTCATCTGAAATTTGATGAACTTTGAGATTTTTTAATTTAGGACATTCAATTTCCCATCTCTCTGAAACTGTTTTTAGCAGTGCTGATGTTTCACTTTTTGAAATTAGATTGGATTTCAAGTTTTTGCAATCTCTTGTCTGATGTCTAACAAATCTCTTAGAATGGAACTGGCAGTTTCTGTTCCACCAGCTCCTTTTCCAATAATTGTTTGTGTACCTGAATGCTCTGAAGTAAAAGCAATTGCATTCAGTGTTCCATTAACACATAATGGATCATCATTTGAGACTTCTTTTGGTCCTACGATTAGTTCTTTGTTACATGATGCAATTAGTTTTACAGCACAATTGTTTTTGGCTGCTTTTTTAATGTCTTCTGTTGTAACCTTTCGAATTCCTGTACAATTGATATCCGGCATTGTAACCTTCATTCCCATTACCCAATTTGCAAGAATTACTAATTTGGCTGCAGCATCTAGTCCGTCTAAATCCAAAGATTCATCAGCTTCTACATACCCCTTACCTTTGGCATCTTTGAGTGATTCATCAAAAGATAATCCTGTAGTCATATTTGATAAAATGTAATTTGTTGTTCCATTTAGGATTCCTGCAAATGATGTTATTCTTTCACCACTTAGGCTATTTTTAGCATAATCTAGAATTGGAGTTCCTCCTCCCACAGTTCCGCTAAATTTTAACATAACTTGATTGTATGTGGCAAGTTCCATAAGAGATGGGAATGCTAATGCCAGAGGACCTTTATTTACTGAAATTACATGCATACCTTTTTTCATGGCAGTTGTAATGTGTGTCATTCCCGGTTCTGCGTCTTTGTAGTTACTTGCAGTGGTTTCAATTAACACATCTGCCTCAATATTTTTTATCATATCAACACCTGACATTGTATTTTTTGTGTTTGCATAATTTTTTACTGTTCCAGACTTTTGCTTTACTTCAACAAGCTTTCTAAATTCCAATCCTGATGGATCTACAGCACTGCCTTTACTATCGAAGACTCCAACTATTCTCGGTTTTAGTCCATATTTTGCATAGAGATCCTCTGTTCTTGAATCAAATAATTTGACTAGACTTTGACCTACAACTCCAAATCCACATAATATTATTCTCAAACCCCTTCATTCCTTTTTGATGTATAGTTACAGTTCATTTCATTACACTTTTGATTTTAATATAATTAATTGTGTATAATACTTAAAACAATTTACTAGTTATTTCTGTGATTTTGGAAACATTCTCTACAATATACTGGTCTGTCGTCTTTTGGCTTGAATGGTATCTGACAATCATTTCCACAATCGCCACATTTTGCGTCAAACATTTCTCGTGGTCTGTCATCTCGTCTGCCATAGCTGCCACCACCAGATCTTCCACCATAGCTGCCACCACCAGATCTTCCACCATAGCTGCCACCACCAGATCTTCCACCATAGCTGCCACCACCAGATCTTCTTGGTGCTGGTTTATGATTTTGGAAACATTCTCTACAATATACTGGTCTGTCGTCTTTTGGCTTGAATGGTATCTGACAATCATTTCCACAATCGCCACATTTTGCGTCAAACATTTCTCTATCTCTATCAAATGGCATGTCTTTCTAAAAAGTGGTAAAATCGGGTTGTACTTAAACTATTGTAAAATTGATTCTCCCATACGAAATCATCTCCAACCCTACTGAGGACACCTCCTAGCGTGCTTTGCTGAATCAGGACATCTCAGATATGCCTTGCATCTTATACTTTCGTTGTGTCATTTCATGATTTTGTGTACGATACACTTTCAGAATTTGTTAGCATGTACCCGGATTATTACAAGCATCCGGTCTTGCAGCTGCCACCTTTGTTTTCTTCTCTTTGCAATTCTGAAATAGAATGATTCCATTCTTTCATCAAATCGTACTGTAGTATTTGCAGCCTCTACCATTGCGTTACGTAACCATGCAGAACCCCTCTTTGTTATTCCGCCTCCCCTGTGCACATCTGCACTATCCCTGTGCGATGGTGCAAGTCCTGCATATGAGACTAGTTTTTCTGCTGTTGCAAATCTGCTGATGTCAACTATCTCTGAAATTATTGTCAATGCCGTGACATAGTTTATTCCAGGAATGGTCATTAGTAGTCTTGTTTTCTCATCCTCATTACTGCAATCTTTATCTCAATTGTGTTGATCTGTTTTTGCGTCATATCTATGGTATCAAGATATGCATCCATTGCCATTCTATCAGATTAATTTCATGCAACCATCGTACTCCTTTCTGCGAGAATGTCTTTGTTGTAGGCTGGGTGTAATCATATTTTGCAAGTATTGCATAAATCATGTTTTTGTGTCTTGAGACACTTCGCACGCGATTCAGTCTGGTTCTTACCAGACTGTATAGTCTCTATAGTATTTTTCTGGTACGAATGAGCTGTACACCATGTCTGCTCTTAGCAAGTCTGCCAATACGTCTGAATCAAGTTTGTCGTTTTTTAGCTTTGCCTGTGCAATTATCTTGGTCTTTGCAGGATGTGCAAGAATTGTATCAATTCCATGGTCCTCTAGTGTGTCATGTAGTCTGATCCAATAGTTTGCAGTTGACTCGCATACTGCCTGTATGTCATTGCCATATGTCTTTTTGACGTGTTTGATAAAACCCATTATTCCATTTGTGGTATTATCAAAGCTTGTCTGCTCTAGCTTCTCTCTGGATTCCCGTTTTATTGTTGCAACACATTTCTTCTTGTGAACATCAATTCCTATGCTGATCATATTATCACCTCCTTTTTGATCAAATTGCCTGATCTAGCGGAATGCTCCCATTCACCATCTATGTGGTATTTTGTTTTCCGCTCACTTTGAGTTAGTCTGTTGGACGCCCTTATACATGGCAGTAACCATTCAACTCTCAGGCCCAACAGTAGGTATACATCACAAGATATGAAAAAGATTTCGTATAACGTCTGTCAAGTTGACAATGCTTTGTTTCACAATTTTCCCCTGTAGTGCCGAGACTTGGAAAATATCTTAGCAATATGATTATGTATTATCTAACTCCTCATTCCCTAACATAACTAAAGAGTGATTATTTGATTGTAGTAGGAGTAATTCTCCTGTCATTTCAGGCTTGTTACAGTATAATTTCTTATAATAATCTGCATATTTTTCATGTAAATCATAAATTTTATCTTCCAGTACCTCATCATGATCAAACAAAGCAATATGGTTTTTTACGAGGAAATTACGGTGCATTGGATACCCATGTGATAAGAATTTTTCAGTAAATGTTTTTATCATTTTATCTTTATTTTCTATTTTTTTCTCTGTAAGTATTTCATCTAAATATTGTTTACATGATTTTTCTGATGCTCTATATGCACCTATTAACAATGCAGGTATTTTATCTGTTAAATTTAATTTTACTAAAGGATCCTGAACCCCTTCTATGAAACTTATAGATTCTTTAATAGAATGTGCAGGTACAAATGAATTTGTTTGTGGATCTCTAACCTGAGGATCAAGAGGTCCTAATTCACCAGCCTTACAAACAATTAATTCATCAGCACCAAGAGCAATCAATGTTGCAGCACTCTTAGCATAGAAAGGCACTATTACAGTAATTTTATCTGCATAACTTTTAAACAAATTTAGAATTTTATATGCTGAATTAATGTCTCCACCACATGATTCTAAAAGAATATCCAAATGATCCAAGTGTTTGAGTTTACGTAGTATTTTGTTTAATGATACGCTAGTTTGAAAACTGATGGATTGGTGACATATGACAACTAAAACTTTTGATTTGCGTATTTCTTCTATTTCTTTGATAAGTGTTTTAGTTTCATCTAATGTACAACCGTTTGAGTCTTGGTTTTGTGATGGTTTTTGTTCAGGATTTTTTGAGTCGCTCAATTTCTTCTACTAATGATGAGAATCCTTCACCTTGTAAATCTTTCAGTATTCCTTCTTTATCATTAAATTTCCTAATCGGTCTTACCCTTGTTCTAAGTTTTTTATATTCTAAATATTCTTTCAATGCTTTCTGTTCTTTATGAGTTAGAGAAATAGATTTGATGATGCCTGTTGAGTTACTCATATTTTGACTTCACCCATTTCTCTAAAATTCCAAGTATAAAAATCAATTAACCATGTATTATAATTAATTACAGTAAGTTGATCCATATCTGAGATAGTCATGATTGGTATAAAAAAATTACGATGAGATAAAGCATTGATCTCAAAATCCATTAATTTTTGAATTCAGATAAGACATGGATTTTATGTATTCTATAACCCAACAGGCATAAAATTCAATTCAGATAAGATCTGTATTTCTGTATCCCGATAACTTCACAGTATCGTAAAATTAGCCTTTGAATCAAATTACTGTATCTTCATCAATCATCTCTAATTTTTTAGTATCTATAAAAACAGGATAAAGTTTTATGATGTATTATACTAAAGCAGTTTATGATAAAAATCGAGGCTATTGTTAGAAATTCAGTTTTACATGAAATTCAAGATGAACTAGCTGAAATAAGAATTCCAACTTTTTCAGCATATCAAGTCCAAATTACGGGACTTCATAGAGGTCATGGGGGATTGAAAAGTAAGTCCAGTGATTTTATCCCTAAAACGAAAATAGAAATTCTTTGTGCAGATAAGGATGAAGAAAAAATTCTTGACACTATACAAAAAGCTGCAAGTACAGGAGAAAAAGGAGATGGTGTGATGTTTACCTATAATGTTGATAAAATAATAAAGATAAAAGACAAGCAGACAGGCGATAACGCACTATAGCAAAGTTTCTAAAATAATTTTTTCAATAACATGATTAGACATCATTGTCTTTTTCGTGATGCAATGAAATCGAGTTGATACAATATCTAGAGTTTGTAGGCTTTGGTCCGTCATCAAATACATGACCTAAATGTGCTCCACATTTCTTACAGTTAACTTCTGTGCGAACCATTCCATGTTCTGTGTCAGAAATGTATTCAATTTTATCTTCTGAGATTGGCTTCCAAAAACTTGGCCAACCTGAACCTGAATCGAACTTTGTATCTGATGAAAAAAGTTCTTCCCCACAACATACACACTTGTAATCTCCTTCAAATTTACTGTAATTGTATTTTCCAGAAAATGGTGGTTCTGTTCCATGATTGATACAGATCTCATATTGATCCGGATTTAGCTGCGCTTTCCATTCTTCAGGTGTTTTAATAATTTTTTCTGTCATAATCTATTCAATTTCTTTTGATATTAGAATATTCTTCTATTTTTTTGACTTCTTTCTTTTGGCTTCTATTCTCTTTTCTGATTCGAATCTCTCTAAATCATATTCCTTCAAATCCACAAATTTCATAATTTTACTCAAATTAGGATGTACTTTGTTTATTTGTTTGAACATTTGTTGTGCAACCTGTCTGTAATCTGTATGTCCTTGTGGAATTGTTCTTAATTCAATTAGATGACAAGCTTCCCTAAGATTGAATTTCATAAAATATGGATAGTTGTATGCAAAATTTACAACATATTGTCCTTGTTCTGGATATTTTTTTCTAATCTTTTCAAATGTTTCTTTGGTTTTATTCATGGAATCCTTAAAGTCTTTTTCAATTCCAAGAATCTTGATTTCATTTGGAATATTATATCCATGATCCGTTGTCAAAAGTTGTCTTTCTAGAGTTAAAGCTCTATGTCTATGAAGGTCTCTGAACATTCCAAAGTTATTACACAAATCAAACGTATAGTAGATGTTTTCAAATGCCCTTGATGGCCTATGACGTCTATTTGTTCGAAGTTTTACAAATTCACCGATTATTTTGGTTTTCTTTTCTTTTGAAAATTTTCTTACTTGCTGTAAAATATTTTGATATGATGTACTTGGTGACTGTTCATACAATATACTTGTGATAATTTTATCCATTGCAGTTTTTTCTGATTCATAATCAACAAGATTTGTTATTACCCCCTTGGTTGATTTTGATTTAATTTCTTTTAGTGTAATTGATTTTGATTTATTTTTAATATCCTTAAGATACTTTTGAAATGCTTTACCATATTTGTCATCTGCTCGTCTAACAAATGATTTGATGGTTGTATCGAGTTCTTTTTTGATTTTTGAGGCTAAATCTTGCTCTTCTCTTAGTTCAGATGAGCTTAAAATTGTTAGAAGATATTCAAATGCACGGCCATTACCTGTGATTCCAACATTTGTCAAAGTTGATGCAGGTAATAATCCTCTAAGAATATCAAGTGCTTTAGCTTTTGTTGAACCTTTGTAAATCATATTGGCAGATTTTACATCGCCTTCATTTTTTAATTTAGAAAATAGTTTTTCTTTCCCATCTGCTGAATCTTTAAAACTATATTTTTCTATAGGATATTTTTCTCTGACATAGTTTACCATTGGTTCTATGTTTTTTGAATAAATATCAAATGAAAAATTACAAGTCTCTTCATACATATCTGCAAACCTTGATTTTCTAATTTCAGGATCTCTGTAAAATCTATACTTTCCTTTTTCTTTTTTATTCCATACCACATATCTTGAAGATTTTTCTAAATAAGATAAACCAATTCTTCTGTCCTCAATTTTTTTTACCGCAATGTTTGACAAACCTTCAATTGCAATTTGTGCTTCACCTAACTCTGCAACTGAATCATCACCGTATTCTAAAAGAACTCTGTTGTAAAATTCCTCACCTCTGTTTTTATTTTTTAAAAACTCATCAAGAAAAATTCTTCTCATACTTTTATTGGTTCTACTATATCTTGACATCAGTGCTCCACGATCAACTTGTTTAGGAGTAATTATTGCAAATACATTGTTGCCAGTATTTGAAAAGTGGTCTGATAGAATCTTTTTTTCTTTAATTGAAAACTCTGACAACACCAGTGTGCAGTTTTTCAATTATTAATAGTCTATTTCTTTTTTCCAATTTGAATGAGATCGGGACCTTTGTCTCTGTTTTTGTCATTTCCTTTGCCTTGCCATCTCATCAACACTTCTTTGAAACCTGCTGCATCAGCTTCATTTTCTGTATACATCAATGTTGTAATCCAATATCCCTTTTTTGCAGTTTTTCCACCAACAGAATTCATCCAAAAGTCATTTGGTAAATTCTCCAAATTTTTACTGTCAGGATCTTTTGCAAGTTCAACCCATCTGCTTGCGACAAAATTCAAAATTTGCTCAAGTTCTTCTCGCTGTATCATGTATGTGCTATTACGCCTCTAGATTTTAAAATTACTGAAAAGCGACCAATTCTGAGTTTGTGAAAATAATCTTACTAAAACTAATAACATTACTTACTCTTTATCGGTTATACAAATCCCATAACTATATCACATGACTAACGACGAAATCGATATTATCGGTAAAAACGTCAAAGACATGTACGGAACATTCATGGGCAAAGTCGTAGGAACAATAACTGACATTGATGGTAGTATCCAATCCATTGGTATTGACTGCGGTTCACAAGGATTACAGCAAATCCAATATGAACAATTAGTAGTTCAAAACGATGTTGTTATTTTCATACCAAAATGGAGACTTGACTCTCAAAGACTCATTCGTGAAAAACAACTAACTCTACGTCGTCTAAAGGCATTGATTGATATTGTTTCTGAAAATGATGACATGAAAGCAGATGCAGAAATCATTCATGAAAAATACAAGTCAAAACTTGCAACATTAGATGAAACAGAAAGAGAAATCAAAGCCAAACTTGATGAAAGATTAACTGAGTTAGAAGAACAAACAAAGTCTGCAAAGATGTTAATGTTTGATGCAAATGTACAATTCAAGAGCAATGAAATCTCTAATACAACATTTGATACCGTGAAATCATGCACAAATGAGGTAATTGAGCGTGTTACTCACGAAAAAGCAGAAATTGCAAATGTAAAGAGTAGAATTACAGATCTTGAATTAGAAGTGCAAGAAATATCTGCCCCTCCACAACAAAACATCCAAGAATCAGCCGTTTCATATCTGGAGACACCTGAATCACAACAAGTAATTCAGTCCATACTTCCAGAAGCACCAACAGAATCAATAGAAGCACCTTCAGAACCAATTAAAGTAGAGGCTCTACCAATACCAGAATCTATTCCAGAACCCCCACACGAATCTGAAGTTGCACCAACATTTCCAGAACCACCCAAACAGGTGACACAAGAAACTCCAAAAGAAGATAACGATAATGATTGGCTTGCTAGAATGGAAGTACAATAATTTTTTTTTATTTTTCTTTAACATTTAGAAAGAACCACATTCATACACTTTTTGATGTCTGAGACTTACAATATTGGCCTTGGAAATAATGACTCTGAAATAAGAAAAAAAGCAAACTCTGATTTTGTATCTTTTTGGGATGAGCAGGCAAAGAACCTCTTTTGGTTTTCATCTTGGAGAAAGACCTTGGATTGGCAGCCTCCATTTGCCAAATGGTTTGCTGGAGGCACAATTAACGCCTCATATAATGCCCTTGATGTGCATCATGATACGAAGGCTAACAAACCTGCTATATTGTGGGAAGGCGAAAATGGTGAATCCAGAACCATAACATACGGTGATTTGTTAATTCAAGTCAAAAAATTCTCAAATGTTCTAAAGTCATTGGGTGTCAAAAAAGGAGACCGAGTTACTATCTATCTTCCAATGGTACCTGAATTACCAATTACCATGTTGGCATGTGCAAGAATTGGTGCTATACATACAGTAGTATTTTCTGGCTTTAGTGCGGCATCAATTAGAGATAGAATTGATGATTCTAAATCCAAAATAATCATTACTGCTGATGGCGGATATAGAAGAGGAAAGATTGTTAAACTCAAAGAAGTAATTGATGAAGCAGTCAAAGACTTTGATTTTGTGGAGAATGTTGTAGTTCTTGAGAGAACAAAAAACGAAATTTCAATGACATCAAAAGATAAACTTTGGAATGATCTGATGAAAGATGCGTCTGATCATTGTGACGCAGAAAAATTAGATAGCACTCACCCTCTTTACATATTATACACATCAGGAACTACTGGAAAACCAAAAGGAGTTTTACACGGAACTGGTGGTTATCTGACACACTTGTATTCTACTTTCAAGTGGGCATTTGACATTAAAGACTCTGATGTATTTTTTTGTACTGCTGATATTGGTTGGGTAACTGGTCACAGTTATGTCGTTTACGCTCCATTGCTTCATGGTGCAACTGAGATAATGTATGAGGGTGCACCTGATTACCCTGATGTATCAAGAATGTGGGATATTTTACAAAAATATAAAGTTACAATTTTCTATACAACACCTACTGCTCTTAGAATGTTTATGAAATTTGGAGATGATATTCCAAACTCCTTTGATCTTTCTTCGCTTAGATTACTTGGAACAGTGGGTGAACCAATTAATCCAGAAGTTTGGAGATGGTATTTCAAAATCATTGGAAAAGAAAATTGTCCAATTATTGATACTTGGTGGCAAACTGAAACTGGTGGTATGCTAATTTCTCCATTACCTGGATTAGAGACAATTCCACTAAAGCCTGGTTCAGGAACCCATCCAATTCCAGGCGTAACTATCTCTGTGGTTGATGAAAATGGGGCTGATGTATCTCCAAATACAAAGGGATATCTTGTAATCAAGAATCCTTGGCCTGGCATGCTTTTGACATTATGGGGTGATGATGAAAAATACAAGGATGTGTACTGGTCAAAATATGAAAATTATTACTATTCAGGTGATTATGCACTAAAAGATGATGATGGATATCTTTGGTTACTTGGACGTGCAGACGATGTACTAAAAGTGGCAGGTCATAGAATTGGAACTGCAGAACTTGAAAGCTGCATTGTATCTCACAATCATGTTGCAGAGTCTGCAGTATGTGGAATCCCTGATGAGATTAAAGGTGAAGTAATTATTGCATTTGTCGTTCTTAAAGAAGGAGTAATAAAAAATTCTAATGATTTAGAAACAGAACTTTCAGAGAAAATACGTAAAGATATTGGTGCAATTGCAACACCTACACAAATCTATTTTGTTTCAAAACTTCCAAAGACACGTAGTGGAAAAATTATGCGAAGATTGCTAAAAGCAATTGCAAATAATGAAAAGATTGGTGATGTCAGTACTTTAGAAGATAGTACTGCTGTAACTGAAGTTCAAAGTGTGTTTGAAGAACTACAAAAATCAATTAAAGAAAAATCAAAATAATTTATTGTTTTAATTTTTTCAAATCAACTGTGGAAAGCATTTCAAACATTTCTTCAAGTCCATCATATTCTGATTTTGAATTTTCATCTAGTTGCTCATAATCTTTTTCTTTGATCTCATCTAGTTTGTTATTTGCTTTTCTAAAAAATTCTTCATATTCTTCAATTTTTTCATCAGTCATTTGTGTTAAATCAAAAATCACTGTATTACTTCCAAGCAAATTTTTATTTTCATCATAAAGACTTGTTGCTTGTAATAATCCTGAAAAGGTAGTTTCATCTAGTCTCTTGAATGTGATCTTTCTGTTGGTTACTTTTCCTGTATCAAACCATGTTTTTAGAGAGTCATTCATAGCCTCCCATGCTTCTTTAGGTACATGCTCAAAGATTGGTCTGCCTAAAACCTCCGATTTGGCATATCCTAGATTTGCAGCATACGTGGAATTACAGTCAAGAATTATTCCAATTGAATTTATTCTCCTCCACATGACTGGCGCATCTTTGAGCGTTTTTCTTGCTTCAGTTTGAGGCATTTTTTAAAATTAGATTGACTAGTTATTAAATTGAAATCTTTTCAAAACCACTGATTGGGTTGTAAAATTTCTTTTAATTTCATTATCTCATGCGAGATTTCTTTTCTAATCGTGTTGCTTACTGTTTTTTTACTGTAATCTTGTAAATAGTACATAGAGTCTAACATGATTCTTATAATTTCAGTTACTGATTCAAAAATTTCTTGATTTTTCTTTTTTCTTACATCTCTCCCTTTCAAATTTTTTTGGAGTATTTTTCGTATTTTCTTTGTTATTGATACCATAATCTTTGGTGATGATTCATGGAATTTTTTATCTGCATATAGTTTCTTTATTTTATTTTTGAGTCTTCCAAAGTTGTTTCTATTGGATAGATCTTCAAAGTCAGTCTGTGTGAATATGTCTTCCATTTTAACACGTCGTATTCTTGATAATCGCATTGGTATTTTTTCGAATGTTCTGAAAATTTGTTGCAGTGATTTTTCATCTTCATCCATAATAAATCGTAATAATTGTTGAATAATATCATCATATTCAGATTTTTTTCTAATTGAAGAACCTACTTTGACGGGATCAATGACTGTAAAACTTTTAGATAGATTCACTTTGATTTCTTCTGGAATTTGAATTAAATGAAATTTATCTTGTCTGTCTGGCTCTACAACTAAGGTTGAAAATGGAATTAATCGTAGAGGTGGGGGTAAAATTGCAAATATGTTGTGCAAAAACATCAATTCATCTGTTTTTACCAAAGCAATTTTTTTCCTTGAAGAAATTCTATGTAACATTTCTCCAAGTAATTTCACATCTTGTTTTTTAAGGAATTTAAAATCAGGGGAAATTGAATGCGTATCTATGTTTACTTGTTTTAATTCTCCACGGAGCGATTCATTTTGTATGAAATATTTTTCAAAAACCCTTGAATCAAAATCTAACTGTTCAAATTCATTTTCATTTATTACAAACGTGTGATTGTAAAGGGTGCCTCTTCTTCCATCATAACCTATGCCTATATTTTTGATAATACTGTATACAATTTTGTTATTTGGTAGAATTAACAAAGATCTTGATTCCTCGAATCCACTTATTTTTACTCCTAACGGATAAAGGTACTTTGTAAGTTTGGATATTATTTCATCAGTGATTCCGGCACTTTTTGCAATAATTTGATAGCCCTCGTTATTTCCTATTTTACCTGCAGTGTAAATGAAATGATCACATTTTGGCATAGGATTACTCTAGTAGATTTTCATGTAACCACCAAAGAAACTCCGTGTATGCCTGATGGCTGTATGATAATGGCTTTGCAACTTTTGGTGCTTTTGTAGAATCGATTTCATTCTCTCTGTTTCTTTGTACATCAACATGAACCATAAAATATTCTCTTTCTCCAACATGAATATCTTCAAGAGTGTTATGGAATCTTCTCATCCATTTTTTAACTAATTCTTTAGCAGGCACGTTTCTATCTTCTAAACTGTCTGCTTTTGTAAGCACTATTGCTATTGGCGTATCAATTCTTCCATTTTTTGAAGTATTTGTTGATTTTTTAAATTCTTGTATGGTCGTTAATGTTTGGCTATATTGAGTTTGAACATTTTCCCAATCTGTTTTCATTTTTGAGCAATCAAGTAAAATTACATACATTTTTGCATATACTGCATATATCATTTCACTATAGGACTCACCTTTGACTTTTCCCATCTCACAAACTTTTACAACTCGTTCATCCCCTCTTATTTCTTCACCTAAACACATGTTTTTGTAATCCTCGCCAGAAATGTCTGGAAGTTTAAACTCTATACTGCTTGCAGTAGCTCCTGTTCCACGCATCTCAAAGATGATTTTGTCTCTTGATAGTTGTGGTGTTCTTTCTGGAAATTCTCCTCCTCTCATACTATTCTCACATAGTTCAAGAAATGGTCTTCCCTTTTTTGGGTGTGCTCGTAATTCTGGATGTTCATCTAGAAAATGATTGTCTATTGCATGACTTAGTAAAGTGATAAACACTGTTTTTCCAGTTCTACTTGGGCCTAAAACCGCTACGTTATTTTCATTTAGAATAGTTTTAGATGCCTTTAATATTGGAGCCATCTTGTCTTCTATGCCCATTATACACTCAACTCCGCCATACTGTTTATTTCGTTTTCGGTTTTATTGAATTTTTCAAAATTTAATATGTAAAAATTAGATGAACCATTTCTACCTAGTTCTGGATCTGATAATCCTATACAAGCTCTAGCTGTACCTACTGATTTGTGATTCACTTTTGGAAAATACTGCTGTTCGTAATCAAGGAATCTGTTAATCTGTTTTATAATTATATCATCAACATGTCCTATAGAATTATAGCCTAAAGCAATCATATCATCTGTAAATCTGTTTATTGTTGGATGAGTAGATTGTTCTCTCATTGGGAATCTCCAACCAAAATAAGCCTCTATGTTTTCAGGAGTTGTTTGCCTGTCCTTGTAGGGAAAATGTGGTATGTTACTAAATGTTACAAAAACTTCTTTTTTTATGCTGAATTTCCTAACAGTTTCTTCTTTTACTAATGCATCAATTCTATTTCTAATCATTTGTTCAGAAATATCTCCGCCTATAAGTAACGAAACAATTTCTTTAAGGAGTTGCCTGCCTCCACGAATTAATCGTAAGATTAATTGTTCTATTACATGTCTCCTAAGTTTTTCAAAAATTGGTGCAACTATTCCAGTTTGTTCAGCAAGAAGAGATATTTGATCAAAAATTGGAACTACGACTTCACGCATGGGATTCATTTTTTCCTGATGGATAATTTCTCGCCATACTTCTTCCCAGTCAAATTTTCCATGTTCAAACTCTCTTGGTTGATTTAACGAACCTTGAGATAGTTTTGCCATATCTTGAATATCTCCTTCTCTACTAGCTACTGCCTTTAGCAAAAAGACATATTCATTTCTTAATATCCCCACTTTTAATTTTCCATACTCCACATAATCTGCAGTTTTAATCATGATGTCAGATAATGATAAATCTCTCAATACTCTTTTTGTAAACAGATCAATTCTGCTTCTATCTGCATGAGTCAATATATCATCTGGATATAGGCGTAAATCTTCTTGTGAATATTCTGTTTTAATCAATTTTTCATACCCTAATTGTTCCGTAATGACTTTGCGTAAAATTTCAAAATCAGATAATTTTTCAACTATTATATCACAATCTTTAGTAACTGCTTTGAGATTTTTCAGTCTCATATTTTCTCCACCTATGAGAAATATTTGCATTGGGTTTGTAATGTTATTTCCTATATCTTCAAATAATGATGATGTAGCTGGTGGTACAATATATTTTTCCGATTTAATTTCATACAGTTCTGCTTTTGATACAAATTCACTCCATGGGAGAAATATACTTTCATCTTTTAATTTTTGTCTTCTAATGTATGCTTCAACATCTAACCACACTGAAGATATGCCAAAAGAAATTGCAATTTCTCTTAATCGTTTAGTATCTACTTTGTTTTTATTATGAACATAAAACACTATTGACATGATCAAACCTAGTTTATCATTGGCTTTGTAAGCTGTCAATACTGAATGAATAATTATATCATGAATGTCTAGTGGTTCTTTTTGTTTAACATAGTAATCATATGGAGACTCATATTTTATTCCATTATTTGTAAATACTGAAAAAGATGTTAATTCTCCTTCAGTTATTCTTCCACTCATAACTTTTTTTATAGTTTTTTCTTTATCTATGTAAATTACTTCTGCATTTGGTTCATACATTTGCTCTCTTTCAGTTTTTAGGATTCTTGCAAAATCTATCAACTCCGTTTTGGAAGGATCGATGTGTATTCTTTCAGGAATTTTCCGCCAATGATACCCTTGAGTGTCTGTTTCTTTCTGTATTATCCCTATTGCCCCAAAATCAGATATTGCTCGATATATCGTAGCTGTGGATAATCCGGTATTTGTCACAATTTCATTAACGGTTAACAATTCTGTCAAATAAGAAAATACAAGTTCATTGGAGTCACGTAAAAGATTCTCTAAATTCCATTTCTGGGATATTTTTTTTAGTAATACTGTTTTTGCATTTTTTTGTAGTTCTATAACATTACCTTCTTTTTTGATAAAACCATCTTGAAGAAGTTTTTTTATTTGGTAATTGAATTGCCATTCTTTTACTCCACTGATTTCTTTTAATGTCGCAGTGTCATGAATGTCATTAATTATTTCCTTGATAATCGATATGGATGTACCATTCATTTAGTATCATTAAACCACATAGATATATAAAGTTTAGTGATTATATGATACTAAAGTATCATTATGCCCTATAATTATATAATGATTATGGTCATATGAGACTAGAGTACTACATCTATCATTAAAATTTTCTTTATCATAATATTGAGGAGTCAATTATTAGAAATTGTAGATCTCTTTGGAATTAGTGAAAAGTGCGGAATTATTTGCAAAAAAGAAGCATTCTGGAATGATGAGAAAAGATGGCATAACTCCCTATTCAAAGCATCTAGAAGCCGTAGTGAATAGACTCAAAAGTCTAGGTGTTGTGGATGAAGAACTTCTTTGTGCAGGTTGGCTTCATGATACGATAGAAGATGCTGATGCCACTTTTGATGACTTGTTTGAAAAGTTTGGAAGCAGAATTGCAGTATTGGTGTCAACTCTATCAAAAGATATGTCATTGACTAGAAAACAAAGAGAGCAAATCTATGTTAAACAACTCAAAGAAGCATCATTTGATGCAAAACTGATCAAACTATGTGATATCTCAGCAAACTTGAGTGATTTGAAGAATTATGATGCATCAAAATCAAAAAAACTACGTCAGGTCAGAAAAGTAAGACATTATCTAGCAGTTATCAAAAATGATCTGATAGAAAATAATGACTATCCAAAAATTACTACTCTATTGGAAAGCATTAATCAAAGTTTAAAGCAATTTGGACAAAGAACCATATCGTTACAGCAAAAGAGATGAGGAAATAATTATTCTAAAGATCACTCTAGTCTTTCTGCATCATACAGACCATGCCCGCAGTGATTTCTATTGGTACGAGAATAAATATGAAAGATATTTCCACAGTTGTAGAATCTGAATATTGTGTATGTTATGTATTAGTTGACACATAATTACATTTACGCATTTTTTACATTGGATACTGTAACAGCTTGTCTAGAAAAAAATTAAAGTAACAAAAGAGGAGTAAAAATTGTGCCTAAAATAAAAATCAGTCCCATTAAAAATTACAAAATTTTACAAACTGTATCACTTTGAATTAGATTGATCTGTAGTTTGTTGTTTAAAGAAAGAATTGTACATATTAAATTCATTTTCAATAATTTTTCTTCTCTCTCTGCTTTCTTGTTTGATTTGTCTTAGTTGTGATTTCATAAAACCACGTTTTTCTTTTGATAATCTATCTTGTTCTTCTTGTTGTAGATTAAGTGGTTCAAATTGTTTGCATTCTGAACCATAGTGACCAATCTTAGTCCATTTTCCATCTATCCTAATATATGCTGCCAGTTTTGTACAATCTACTTTACATTCACCATGATAATTTCTGTACACCATAAAATCACCTAAAGTGAAAAGAATCTTCCTTGTGATGGATTGTACATTGATGACATTTTTGAATCTATTCCCTCTGTGTTGTTTCATAAAATACGCAACTGATTTTATTTTGATAAAATCCTCATATGCAATACCGTATCCTAATTCTGTTGTAGATAATATTCGTAAAATGCCTATTTTTCTGCCTAGCATGAATGCGTGATAGACTGCCTCTTCCCTTGCTTTTTGCGTCTTTTTCTTTGTGAATTTATGCCCAAATTTTCCTGCAGTCTTTTTGATTGATTTTTTGACCTACCTTTAGCATGGATAGACATGTTGCATATTGTGGTCTAACTTTTACACCAGTCTTTTTGTGGTTTGAATTTTTTTAGAACTTTATAGAATTGTTTTACCACAAAAATTGGTCATACTCTAAAGTATAAAAGATGAATTTGTTAGCTAAAACCACTGATCTAGATTTTGACTCTTTTTCTCTAGTGCTTTTTTTAGTCTGTTTAGGGTTGCCTGAATTCTGTCTTCTGAGAAACTTCTCTCTTTTACAAGATAGTTTGTTATTGCCTCATAATCTACTTTATCAAAGACAATCTCATCAATATCAGTTACATCTGGCTCCAAAAAGATTTTTCGTATCTGCTGAAACTCTATCTCTTGTAATTGTTCTTGAATTTGTGGTATGTCTTCTAATCTTGAATGCTGCTTTATCATTTTTAGTGCTGTCTTTGGACCAATCCTATCAAAACCATTTGGATTAAAGTCTGTTCCAATTAAAATTCCAACATCAACAAGCTGCTCTCTTGTAAATCCTAATGCATCAAGTGTTTTTTGTGTCTCAATCATCTCTGGAACAATATCGATGTAGGTGTTTCTATTTGGCAACTTTCTTCTTCCACTGTTAGTAAAATTTCTGACTAATCTTTTTGCACCACATAAAATAGAATCAAAATCCTGGCTTGCAGAAGCGTATGCTTGTCCTGTATTTGTCAGATGTGCGGCTGTTGCTTCCCCCTCTGATGCTGCTTCTATAAATGGAATGCCAAAACATGTTAAAAGTTTTTTTGATTCTTTCACCATCCCATCTTTCATACTGGTTGTTTGTTGTGCATATTTTCTTGCATCTTCCATGTTTCCATCAGCGATTGCTTTTTCATATTTGATAGTTGCATCTTTCTTGATCTGTTTTCTACGTTCAATTTCTGCTGTTTTTAGTGACGGTGGTTTTCCATCAAAGACATAGACTGGTTTTATTCCTAAAGATAGAAAGTTGACATTTCTGTATAACAGACCACTTAGATGACTAGTGATTCTTCCTTCAGAATCTGATAATTGTAATCCGTCTGGACCTCTAATACTTGCTAAGAATTGGTAGATCGCATTGTATGCATCAATTGCAATTATTTTAGTTGAAAATGCTTCTAGACTTGTTTTCTCCCTTACCACCAAGTCCTTTAGATTTAGTCCCATAGGATTCTGTTGTAATTTATGCTATTTTGTGTTTGTCTTTGACATTTGGTTTGTTTTATTATGGAGAAAATCTCAGACTAGATGCCGGGGTAGCCAAGTGGTAAGGCGGCCGTCTCGAAAACGGCTACGCGCAAGCGTGCAGGGGCTCGAATCCCTTTCCCGGCGTTGATCTTTTAATTTAAAATCATTACATGTTGTATAGAATTCGTGGTATTGATGGTGTCTGGCCCTCTCATTATATTATTGACACATAATCGCCCAAAGATTTTGAAGCGTTGTATTTCTACTGCAATAAATCATAGTAAAATTGCATATAATGCATATTGGATAGTACTGGATGATTCTAACCCTGAACATGTCCTAGAAAATCTAGATGTGTTAAATGAATTTGCAAATTTGGGATTAGATGTAATTCATCTTACTGAATCAAAACAATTAGAAATTTTTAAAATTATATCTACACATACGTTAAACAAAGATTATGAAATCCTTTTTGAAAAATCTTTTCATAGGGATATATCTGGACTAAGAAATTTTGGTTTATTTTTACATTTTATTTTCAAATCTGATTTGACTTTTTTCCTTGATGATGATATGATTAGTTGTTCTAATTCTGATAAAGTATGTTTTTTTGATTATGCTCAAAAAACTTTTGATAGTTCTGAGAACTGTATAATTGGCTCTACATTGATGGGAATTTTAGATGAGAGCTATGTCGGTAGATTTGCTTATCTGGCAAATCATGATATGAATTCAATTTTTCAGCAAGATATTGGCCTTAGTTATTCTGAAAATGAATGGACTTTTGAAAATAACCCTCTTTGGATAGACTCTATACCTTCCGCTGAAGAATGCTCTACTCATACAAGTGCTGGGTTATTGGGTTTCAAATTAAACTACGATTCTGTAATTCCTTTTCCATCTGGGTATAATGAAGACTGGAATTGGTGTCTTTTACAGACCGCACTATATGGAACAAAAATTAACAAAACAGAATTGATAGCACATCATTCACCTCCATCTTTTTTTAAACCAAAACAAGAAGGGATTTTGTGGGAGATGATGGGGGAGTGTATTTTTGATTTGATTTTACAATCTTTGAAATTAAATAATTCATCAACCCTAAAAGATATTGAAACAAAAATAAAACCAAATGACGTTATTGATAAAAAAATTGGCACGTTGGATTCTTTAATAGACAATGTGGAAAAACATATTGAAACTTTTTCTCAAATAAAAAAACAAGAGTTAAAGGACTATATCCTTCAAATAAAAAATGCTAGAAACAGTCTTAAGAATTCAAATATCTTATCTCTTGTTAATTTGTGGTTTAGTGATTTAAGTAAACGCTCCACTGTATTTTCATCTATGATTCAGGATGATGATTTATGCAACCAGATTAGAATCTCATTAGAATTTGTAAAACAAAAAAAGAATGTGGCAACATGAGTGAATCCTTGATTAGTTTTAAGAGCATAGATGGATTAGTCTTAAAGGGAACACTAAGAATTGCAAAAGACTCACCAAAATTTGCAATATTGTTTGTACATGGAATTACTGTTGATAGAGAAGAGGATGGTTTTTACACCCAATTTGCAAAAAATATGGATAGCATATCTACCATATCATTTCGATTTGATTTACGTGGTCATGGTACAAGTCAAGGAAAATATGAAGAGATCACACTTGCAGCAGTTATCAACGACATTGATTCTGCTGTAGATGAATTTCAAAAACATATTCCATCTCATATCCCTTTGATCATCATTGCTGCAAGTTTTAGTGGAGGTTTGGCATCTAACTGGGCATTTGAGCATTCAAATAAAGTGCATTCTCTTGTTTTGCTTAATCCTCTGTTGAATTATGGTGAGCATATGCTCTTTTCAAAGTGGTTTTGGGTTGATGAAAAAATTTCAGTTAAAGGTAATGAACTTCTCAAGACACAAGGATGGCTTCCACATGGAGACTTTAGAATGGGACCTAAACTGATAGATGAATTGTCAAATTTAAAATCATTTGAAAAAATAAAATGTCCTTCTATTCCTGTTTTGGTAGTTCATGGTAACAAAGACAGTGTGGTTTCTTTTGAAATTGCCCAAAACTATTCTGATTCAAATAGTAATTCTGCATTTGAAATAATTAATGGTGCTGATCATGGATTTACCAGTCCAAATGATGATAACATGTTACATCCAGACACAATTCATTTTAGGGACACTGTATTTGAAAAAGTGGTTAACTGGATTAAAGATAGCACATGAGTGAAAATCAACCAAAAATCATTGGTAATGGGGTATGGATTGATCCGAGAGTTACTTTTGGAAAAAATGTTACAGTAGGTCATGGTAGTTGTATTGGTTATCCAGATGAGGATGAATCTGAATTAAAAATAATGGATAATGTTTCAATTGGCGCATTTTGTGTTATATCCATGGGTAGTGTGATTGAAAAAAATGTTTCATTAGAGCATTATTGTAGAATTGATAGTAATTCTACAATTGGAGAAAATACAAAGTTATTGTATGGTGCTAGAGTACATTGGAAAGTTAGAATTGGACATGATTCGATAATCGGAGGAAATGCACCCGATAGAACTATCATTGGAAATAAGGTGCGACACTTTGGACGAATAGTTCATGCACAACGAGATCGTTCAGGAGGATGGGATGCAACTGAAGAACCATCTCCTGTGATATGTGATGGAGCATTAATTGGTGCAAATGCAATAATAATTGGAGGTATCGAAATAGGTGAAGATTCAGTTATTGCAGCAAACGAAGTAGTCAAAGAAAATGTGCCTAAAAAATCCATTTTTTCACATGGAAAAATAAAACCAATAACATAATAAAAAAGAAAAAAACCATAATTATCTATAAACTAAGACTATGACTCAGGAAACAGAATCAAAGATACAAGAATCAAAAATTCCAACTGTTGAACTAATTGCACATTTTAGGGAAAAATGTAAAATTTGTGGTCATCACCGAATCATGCACAACGAATTAGGAAAATGTGAAGGCGTAATGAACAAACCATGCAATTCTGGTTGCGATAGTTTTGAATCCGAATGATTTGTCTTTCAAGTCTTTAATACGATATATTTTGTAAATTGTTTGTGGATTCAAACATTGGAGATAAAATTTACCCTGAAGGATATGAGCCCAAAGAAACTCCGGGATCATCTGATCCTACTGTGAGAAATCAACTACTTGATTTCATCTTACAGTCTGGGTCTACTGAAGAAGTTGTAAATACTGATTTGTTTGCTGTGATGGCAAAGAGACGTTCGACACGAAAATTTTCTGACAAACCAGTTGAAACTACAAAAATAGATAAAATTATTGCAGCAGCCGATACTGCGCCTACCGCTGGAAACTATCAGGGATTTGAAATCTTTTATCTCAAAAGTCCAGAAAAGAAAAAACTTCTAGTTGAAGCATGTAACAAGCAACCTTATGTTAACGCTCCAGTTGTGTTGATTTTCTGTAAAAATCCATCTAGAGTAAAATTTGATTTTCCTGATTATGTTCTTAAAAAATTTGCCATACAGGATGCAACCTTGGCTGCAGGGTATTCTCAGCTTGCAGCTCAAGCGTTAGGATTAAGCTCAATTTGGATTGGTATGTTTGATGAACAAAAGGTGATGGATATTATTGGAACAGATCTGGTCCCATCATCTGTATTGTGTATTGGATATCCAGAACAAACAAAATTCCCAAAACCAAGAAGAAATCTCAAAGACTTGGTTCATGTAACTTGGTAAGGCGTACCTAGAATTCTCCAGATTTAAATAATCATGGATACTGGTTTAATTCATGACTGATGCATATGTGATGCTAAATTGTGAATTAGGTGCAGAGGCTGATATTATTGAAAAACTCAAGGAACTTGAAGAAGTAAAAGATGTCTTTGAGACAATTGGAACTCATGACATGATGGTTAAATTACAAGCAGATAATTTTGAAAAAATTCGAGAAATTGTTTCTTGGAATATTCAGAAATTACCCAAAGTGCGTTCTACTGCGACTCTCATAAAAAAGGGTAATTAAGAACACAACAAATCATCAAGAAAATTATGACACTTGTCATTAACATTCAAATTCCAAGAAATAAATAACTAATCTGACTTTCAATAATGGTGTTCAGCCAGATATCTCAATCATTTTTTTACCACAATTTGGGCATGTTACATTTGTATTGCGTTCTGCCAACGTCATTGGCATGTCACAATTATCACAATTCCAAGTTGGCATACTATTTCAAAGCTTTACGAAGAGTGTCATTTACTATTCTGGAATAACTACATGAGGACATATCTTGTTGAATTATTTTTGCTTGTCTAATTAAGTTTTTTATCAATATCATTATCAATTATAATTGTAATACGTTTACTCATTTGTGTTTATAATTCTTGTAAATTCTATAATAATATGTGATCATTTCAAAAAATGAACAGTCATCAATTAGTTATAATGTGGATTGAGGCGTAATTTTTCTCATAATATTTTACTTTTAGGAGATTTTAATGCCAGCTCAAAGCCCGATTATCATTTTTAAAAAACACTTTACAAGAACGAGAAAGGACTAAAGATTGGATCATACGCCAGATACGGGCTTTCTTGGGCTCTGGTCAGTTCTGGTGATCTAGCATAGATAGTGGTCAGAAGTGACAAATATGGATCTTCTCAAGATTGCCCGACCCCCTCCACCATATCTGAGATATCCCAAATTGCTCACGATTGTCAAATTACAAGCTTAAAAAATCAACCTGTAAACCTTTTATAACCACAAATTATTTCTGATACAATATGAATAAAATGTTATTTAATGCGTTAGTGGGGGGGGGGGTTGTCCTGTTTGCAATATCACTTCTTGCAAGTGCAGATGCTCAAATTTACGCACCTGGCCAGACGGCAATCGATGGAGACTCTTTTGAGACTAGATCACTTCCAACCCAAACAGTGGTAAACTTTGACCCCCTCAAGGAAGGCGTATACACTGCTACGGCGGGCGGACAGACCAAAACTAGAACTGTTGTATCAGATGACCTTAATGACGAAGTAACTATTTCCTTTAATATTGCGAGTTCTTCTGTTAATACTGTCATCTTGTCATATGGCGGTGAGGAAGTTGCAAGGCAGACTGTAACGCGTAATCCAACTACAATTAGTGTGGGAGACGTCACTAGTACAAGCATTGAGATTTTATGGAAGACGCGAGATAATGCCTTTGACTATCATGTGTATAGAGATGGTAAACTACAAGGAAATCTCAACTTCCTCTACAGCGACCCCCGCACCGGCGGCGTTAATACTGGTCTGACTCCTGGAACGACCTACGAATATTATGTCGGAGTATCTTACTTTGATCCTCCCTTGACTGTTAACTCTAATACTTTGACTGTAACTACAACTGTACCTGATACAGAAAAACCAGTAATCACAGTTAATGAAGAATCATTCTCCATCGAGCTTGGAGAAACATACACGCCATTCACCTATTCTGCAACTGATGATACTGATGGAGATATCGCAGGTGGTGTAATTGTTGACGGAGATACAGTTGATATCGATGTAGCTAATACTTACACTGTTACCTTTGATGTAGCTGATGCGGCTGGAAACCTTGCAGAAACAGTAACTAGAACAGTTACAGTTACAGATACTACACCGCCAGAAACTCCCGTACTTGGACTGAGAGCAGTCACTGACACACATATAACGCTTTTCTGGGGTGCAGTGGGTAATGCCGACAGTTACACTTTGACCAGAATTGTTGGCGCAGAGACATCAGAGATACCGGACATTACTGGTACATCATACAATGATGATTCCTTGGAACCTGAAACAAATTACAAGTATACCATTACGGCAACAAATACTTTTGAGACAAGTGATAGTTCTAACGAGGTCACTATAACTACTCTTGCTACCACAACAATAACTTACACAGCTGACCAGACGGCAATAGAGGCAGACTCTTTTGATGTTTACGTAGTTCTTTCTCTTGATGAGGTATTTGTAGAATTTGACCCCCGCCATCTAGGCGTATACAGTGTTACGTTGGACGGAGTGACCAAAACTATAGCTGTTACACGAGATAACTTGGATGACACAATAGTCATCACATTTGATTATGTGAATTCCTATGTCGGCAATGCCGTCCTGTCATTTGACGATAAAGTGGTTGTAAGGCAGACTGTAACGAACGAGTCAGCACCAACAGTAGATGCTGTAAGAAATGCTGATAATTCCATTACACTATCCTGGAGTAATATAGTTGCCAACGATTTTATTATTTTTGTAGTTAAAGACGGTATTTCTGATGAATTGGCTAGGTTTGCTGATAGTCCACAGACTATTACGGATCGTGACTTGCTTGACAAAATAAATGATAGTGATGCAATTGGTGTAGCAGGTCTTGGTGAGGATACGGGGGTTGCTCAGGATGTTATAGATGCTATAACTGCTGCTATAACTGATGGTCAATTAGATGACACCATTCCTGCTCAAAACCCTGAGGCACCTGATACTACAGCACCACCAGTTCCTGCAATTACCACGCCATCTGCAACTGTTGGCGCATCACCAATCACAATTAATGGCGGTTCAACTGAAGCCGGGGCAACTATAGAACTATTCCGTGGAGGAACATCAGTTGATACGACAACTGCCGATGGAACAGGTGCTTTCTCATTTACAGGAGTTGCACTAGATGAAGGTCCCAACTCTTTTACTGCAAGAGCATCTGATGGAGTCAACATATCTGGTCCATCACCAGCTATAGTCATTACGCTTGATAGTATAGCACCAGTAATCACAGTAAATCCTCTTACCGTTACACTACCAGCTGGCTCAGCACAACCTGACTTGCTTGAAGGAGTCATAACTGATGATGGCTCTCCAGTTACTCCATCTGGAACTGTCAATATAGACACGCCAGACGATTACACTATCACTTATGATTCCACTGATGGTACAAATACAGCTGTCTCTGCAACTAGAACATACACAGTAACTGTAGCAACTCCACCTGCTACTGAAACGCCGGCAATAAAGACAGGCTCTTTTGAGGTTACTAATCCGATAGATACAAACGATTTACTTGTAGAGTTTGTAGCCTTAAAGGCAGGCACATTTACGATTACGGCAGGTACGTCTACTGACACTGTTGATGTAACAGATACGGATGTAACAGATGAAATAGTGAAAAGTAAACAGATACCAGTCAACCATGAATTTGCTGGCGATGTAATCCTCTCATTTGACGATAAGACAGTTGCAAGCACAACTGCATCTCTACTTGCAATCAGGGCAGGCTCTTTTGATTATACTGGAGATGCTGCTGGAGATGTAACTGTATCCTTTGTCCCGTTAAGGGCAGGCACATTTCTAGTTGAGGCAGGTGATGCCAGCGATGACATAGTTGTTGCTACTGGCGATATAGGTAACACTGTATCATCTGATCCACTATCCCTTGGCAATGGTTTTAGTAGTGATATTCTCATTTTATTGAATGGCGATGTATATCTAAGGCCACCAGTAGTGACTCTACCTGGCATCCCGACACTTGAGGCAGAAACCCCTACTCATAACAGTGTAACGCTCTCATGGGATAAAATTGCCAGTGTAACAGGTTACATACTGAGCAGAACTAGTGGTGGAGCAACAACTGAGATACCAGTCACTGAGACCTCATATGATGATACCTTGGAACCTGAAACAACCTACACCTATTCCATAAGGGCAGTGTCTATAGCTGGAGACAGTGCCGCCTCTGATGTCGTGTCTGTAACTACACTTGCAGCACCACCTGATACAACTCCATCACCAACTCCACCTGATACAGAAAAACCAGTAATCGCACCAGCAGGATCTGATACAACAATTGAGTTAACTCAAACCAACACTTACAATGAACAAGGCGCTGCTGTAACTGATAATGACCCAGCCTACTCTGGAACAGTAGCAGCAGTCTCTGGTGATACACCTGACACCAGTGGTATAGGGGTATACACCGTAACATATACTGCACCAGCTGATGCGGCAGGTAACACACCAGACCAACAATCAATTGTAATTACTGTAGTTGATACCACACCACCAACCTTTGATGTTGATGGTAACACAGCTGACTATGCAACTACAGTACCATTTGGCGGAGCATACACCCCAGGTGTAATTAACAATGCATCTGATATCTCAGGAATTGCATCCAGTACAGTTGGCGGTGAAACAGTCAATGTCGACACTTCTGGAGAGTATGTTGTAACTTATACTGTAACTGACAACAATGGATTACCTGCTACCATCACTGAAACTGTAACAGTATCTGCAGCACCAGCAGTAGATGCTGTAAGAAATCCTGATAATTCCGTTACAGTATCCTGGAGTAATATAGAAACTAATCTCCCCAATGAATATGTTCTTACTATTGGTGACGGTAGTAATGATTTTGATACTTTCACTCCAACTGTAGAATCAAATCAATATACTATCACTACTACTATAACTCGTATCATCGATCTAAACGATGCTAATCAAGTTTGTATAAAGGGTGTTGGTGTAGATAATAAAATATGTGAACCTGTACCTGAAGCATTTGATATAACTAGTGGAGATGGTAGCACCACTAGTATACCTTCTGACACACCAAAGAAAAAAGGTGGAGATTCTAATGAATGGAAAACAAAGCCAACCTTTGGCAAACATTGGAATAATCAAGCAGTACAGCTAGTTGATGACGGCTTTGTCTTTAATGGCATGCCATTAACCATTACAAACAACTGGCACACTGACTTTGATCTGACTAGCAGCATTATTGGTGATAACAATACAGTCCACATCAAAGGATATGCAACAAATGGCCTAAAGTCGGTATCTCTATCCCTTGGAGTTCCAGAAATTGGCCTGAAAACTAATGCAGAGTCCCACATTATAGTGAATGTAAATAGCAACTATACCAGTCCTGCAGGCTATGACATTGCAGATATCGTCCATGAGCAAAAAGAGGGACTGGTAAATGAGGAGATGACTAGCGCATCCATTGACAAAGTCAAATGCATATCATCAGATACTGCAGAGAGGTGCTTTGATGTTACCATATCATTTGTAATAATGGCACCATTATCCCATGAAGTATTGGCAATTAATGCAGTTGACAAACAACGTTATTCTACTACCACATATATCAACGAAGGTGTAGAGTTTACAGGAGAAGCATTACTTGCAGCAGCAACTCATGAACTAAAACAAAAGCATGGCAACCAGAATCCGTTTGAGACCATATCACTAACCCAGCAGGACAGACGTTACCAGGTCTGGGAGGACCAATATGGATACATATGGTCACAAAATGACTATGGCACCTGGTTGCAGATTACAAGACCAGATATACAACAAAGAGATGATCTGCCAACAAGCGTAATGACTAGAATTCATTCAAACTTTGCAAATCTGGTAATTGATGAGCAGGATAGGGCAACCCTAATCTTTGATAGTAAGGCAATTCAGGGAACCTTGGATGAATCATTCTCATATGACATGCCATTAAGGCTGGACAGAGTATCAGATCCCGCATTGCTGGAATCACTATCCATACAAGAGATGCTAGCCCAGGAGATGCTGTGTGACTGTATGATATATGAGGACTCTGATCTTAGCTGGAACGACTAGGTTCCGTCACATATTTGAGAATTATATGTAATTAGGTGATTGGGTACCTACTACCCCTAAGATTATTATTGAATATTTCACAAAAACAATGGATGGATTTTGTATCATTTGCAAAAACAATCCCTGATGAATTATTAATGCAATTCCTGGAATCAAAATATGACAAGAATCCTTCCCGTACTTTTTGCAAAAATAAAACTCTCTGTACCAAAGGCAGAGACAAAATGAGATGGCATATCTGAGATGTCCTGATTCAGCAAAGCACGCTAGGAGGTGTCTGCAGTAGGGTTGGAGACGATTTCGTATGGGAGATTCAATGACTCTCACAAGTTATGCGCATATGCCGGAGTCGTGCCATCAGTTAGAAACTCTGCAGATTACATTATGGCAGCATAACCAAAAGGGGAAGCATGACACTACGATGGGTTCTCATCCAATGCGTCCATACCCATGCACTGCATGCCAAGAACAGTGACATTACAAAATTTTACAATCGCATTAAGAAAAAGAGAGGCTCATCAAAAGATGTAGTTGCCGCATCATCCCAGATTCTGCGAGTGATTTACTGGATGCTAAAAGAGAGGAGAGAATTTGTACAGAATTACAGTTAGGACTGCAAGTCGCGTGTTAGATGTTGAGGGACAAGCCTCGTTTCTTTAACTGCGAATAATCCTAACGAAGGGATGAAGATAGCATTGAGGAACAAGCCTTGTATGGATACATGTCCGTCATCTTTTGATTGAAAGCATTCCCTAGCGAAAGATATGCCTTGGGATGCAAAAAAGTGGGAAATGTATAAAAACAATTCACATGGATCAATCTTATTACCATTTCCTAAATTTTCTTGATTTTAAGAAAGTGTTACATTAGAGACATGGAATCAGGGGATGTTACATTAGAGACATGGAATTATATAAAAACGCCTTTAACAAGAATTCTACACTATTCCAATATGAGTAAACATTTTATATTTCCTACTCTAAATTATTCTATGGGAAATTCTAAAAGAACTCCTAATGAACAGAGATCCGATGTTAATCAGACTCATGAAAATAACAATCCAGAACGTCAAGCAATGCTAGATAATCGTAGTAGACAGATAAATAAAAAACAAAAATAGAATTTGTTTGACTTTTTTTTAAAATTCCACACATATTGTCGTCACTTTAATTTCCAAGTTAAATGCTTTTTATCTAATATTTTGAATCTAAATTAACATTCAACCCAACATTGAAAATATAGATCCTGCTATTTTTACTACAACTTCACACATTGGTGCGATTTTAATACATTTTTCATAGAATTTTTTAAATTTTTTGTATGTTGAATACATATTATTGATTTTAAAGATCAGCAAAAAGAATTCAGAAATACAGTTTGAAAAATTTAGACCTCGTTTTGGAATTAATGATATGGGAAAAGGGTCAGATGGAAATTATTTCATAAATTAAAAGGGTCTGTGAGCTCATCTTTCGATGTCTCATACCTGTTCATACGAGGCTTATTCCTCAATGCTATCTTCAGCGAGCTCATCTTTCGATGTCTCATACCTGTCCAGGAGACCGATTAACAATACCTCCTTATTTTTATTAAATGTTGGTAATGACAATATTTGATAATCTAATGAAATGGGCCAAAACTAACAATCAGGATCCATTTTAAATAATACATTTAACACCATAATAATATGTATGGAATGGAATATTATGAAAATCACCCATCTTGTAATCCTTCTTTAGGACAAGATATAACAAAAATTCATTTCCGTAATAAACACCTTCATGCTGTGTGTAATTCAAAAACTAACAAATGTTCTGAACATTATGATGAATATCATTTACTAAAACCGCTAGTTACTGTGATGTTACTAGGTTCTGAGTGATCAAGGATCTATTTTATTAATAATGATATTTGTTACTAATTATGTCTGAAGATGACGAAAAACCTGCAAAAGGTGTAACAATCGGTACAAAACCAGTGTTTAAAGAAGAATACACTGCAAATAGAGATAAAAAGAAAGATAATGATTAGTGAAGAAATTCTCTTGAATGAAGTTAATGCCAAATACACTCGTCAGTTAACTTCTTGGACATAATTAAATCACAAATCATCTACTTTTTTGCAATTAAACGGATTACTTTTATCTATAATTGTTATTGGAATTTCTACGGCTACTATAGATAACTATGCATCTTTACTATTAATTTTTTCATCTAGTGCTTGGCGCATAGACCAACCTTGATTATTCTAATACTTCTCTCAGATCAAACTTCTAGTGATTCGGATATTACTACACTTGTAATTAGTGGATTAGTTTTAATTTTATTTTCATATACTTCCCAAAGAAAAAAAACTACAAAAAAGGGGTCATGACAGATATGACCTATATCATATTCTTTGTATTAGGAGTATTTTGTGGTTTAGGAATTCTTCTTGGGATTGATTCAGCGTATGGGATTGATTATCAGAAAGCAGATGCTGTTGATTTCACATATGGGATACCCGTAGCAATTGGAGGTCATGCAGCACTTGCCTTTTTTACATTAATGGCTATGACAGTTTCAATTATCAGGATTTCAAGGGTTGAAAGAAAACTAAAAAGAGCCAACAATACTAAATGGATTCCATTTGTTGGAGGAGTAACTGTAGGTTTTGGAATAATTAATGCACGCAATTTCTTTGTAAATGGCATACCTCCATTATGGTGAAAATTAATAAAATAGGTACTAAATTTCTCATTAAATTTTTTCTAAAAAATCACTGTTGGCCAGCGTGCTAATTTCTTTTTTATCTTTAATTAACCCTTCAGCTTTTGGAATCATTCTAGGAAAAAACGAAGTTACAGATAACATCAATATACAAATACAAAATAATGACAAAAATTGTCTTGTGTTTTGCATCAATTGTAATCAATTAATATTTATCAAAGTTTGCTAAAAACATTTGTTGGTTATTTTCTTATTGTATATATGATTATATTTTAGTAGGTTCTAATTATGATATACTTTGACGATAACCAATATCTGAGATTTGTATATCCTTATTTACAAAATTTGTATAAAAGTATCATACATTTGAAATAAAAAAATAGGCTAGTTTATTGGTAGCCCATACCACTCGAAAACTGACATTATTAGGATCAATCAGATTAAAAACTTTGTGGGCTGGTAGTTTAATGGTAGAATTATCACTCGAAAACTGGTAGGTCAGGGTTCGATTCCCTGCCAGTCCACACTAGAAATGATTATATTTTACTTTGGCGATTAGGTACCTACTGCCCCTAACATATACTTCAACAATAAATTAAACAAATTACAATCCCTGTTGTTGTAATCCCCATTCCATCTCTCTTGATGTACAGTAAAAATTTGCCTAGACTCACTCCATGATGCTTTGCCATGTTCTCTTTGGCAAAACTCCAAAAGCCCTCAATACCGTTAATGTAAACATCACTTTTGCCAAACATCTTGCTATGATCTATTGAGAGATGTTTGTAGCCATTGAACACAAGTGAATCACATCCCTTTCACTTGTCAATGTATACAATGCTTCCTTTTCTGACCTTCTTGATGGTACTTGCAAGTAATGTTTTAGCTTTGACGTTATTTACAATCTCAACGTAAACCCTGCCGTTTCTCTCTAAAATTCCAAACACAATGGTCTTGTTTTTGGCACCACGTCCACGATTTCCCATTCCTTTTTCCTCCAAAATACCCCGCCTCGTCAGCCTCAATCTGGCTCTTTAGAACCTTGTCTGTATCTGCCAATTCCTCAAGTATGGAATATCTGATTGCATCAAATGCCCTCAGAGCTGTCTTGTAACTTTTGCATCTGCTCTGTTGCAGTCTTGGCAGACACGGATAGCCCAAAGAGCTTGATCAGTGAGAGACATTTGGAATTCTAATCAATGAGAATTTGGAACTGGAAAACGGTCTGAAATCTTTCTGGCATTTTGTGCATCTCATTCTGTCCCTGCCTTTCATGATATAGAGAGCTTTGTTTTTGCAAAAGATACAAAATCCATCCATTATTTTTGTGAAATATTCCATAATAATCTAGGGGCAGTAGGTACCCAATCACCATGATATAATTTAGATTTAATCAACACTTTTCTTACATTTAATTAAGATCAGTGCCTATACAACTCAAATGGCTGATGAAAAAAATGAGATCGAAAAACTCATTGATAATATGATTATTGGTGGCGATGAGTTAGTTGACAATCTAAAAACTATCTTACCCAATTCACTTGCAGAATCTATGGTTATGTTTCATGAATCAAATGTTACAAATCTAAAGAAAATCAAAGAATTCCTTAACAAATAGATTCAAAGTCTTGATTCCTATTATTGCTACTATATCCTTTTTAATCACTGTTTGAAATTTTTAGTGTGACTAGATCTAGAACTATTTCCATTGTTGTAAAAAAGAAGACTGGAGATGCATTTGATGCAATTTTAGAAATCCCTCCAAAGATGATGCCTGATGCAAAAATGAATAATGATGGTTGGTGGTTCTTTACTGGCCCTCATGGTAAATCTAGACTAAAATTCAATGAAAACAAGTCATTTGGAATTTTAGATCATCAATTTGTTGATGAAGAATCTTCTTGGGATGTTCCAATGCGAGTGGTTCCTAGTGGTGATTTCTCTGAAGTTGTAATTACTTTGAATAAGCCTGCTGAATTAACTGATGTTCAGTTTGATCAAAGAATATCCGAAATTGGTGAGATGATAGTTGCAATGAAAAATATCCTTGAATCTGACTCTTAATGTTTTGATTTAAAATTATTTTTGCGGATAGAAATTCATTACATATCTAAAAAATTGAAATTTCAGTAATTACATAAAAAATCATTTCAAATTATGTCTGTATTGTCAAAATAATACCTCTCTGAGTTAACAGTAAACACAGTTCTATCTTTTTATCTCACACATGATATTTTGAATCATGTATTACTTGTACATTGATGAAAGTGGAGATTCAGGAGATTATTTAGATGAATCTAATAAAGTCATAGAGGGAAGTTCCAAATTTTTTACTCTGGCTGGAATCATAGTAGATGATACTCTAAAAACGAATCTAGATAATGAAATTAATTCCATAAGTGACAGATATTTTTCAACTATTTCACTTCCAGAAAATTTCAAGATTCATTATCATCCATTAAGAAACAAACGTCCTCCATATGACAAATTATTAGATAGTCAAAGGTTTCAATTGGCAAATGACATGTTTGAACTCATCAAAAAATCAAACTGTCATCTTTTGTCAGTTACAATAAATCTAGAACGTCATTGTAAAAAATATGGCATACCTGCCAATCCCAAAGCATATGCCATGTTGATAATACTTGAGAGGTTTCAAGATTTTCTTGAGGAAAATGGCGCGGAAGGCAGAGCAATTTATGAAAAATTCAATAAAAAAGCAAGGAAAAAAGTGGAGCGTACAATAAGAGGATTGAAGGAAATTTTACGTTTTAGACATTATAAAGAATTAGACAACATCCGAGGTCATGTGGAAAATGGAGATCCTAAGATATCTCCAATATTACAACTTGCAGATTTCTTTGCATATGCCGTATGGATAAAACGAACCACTTCTGATGCTTCCAAAGATAGATGGCTTTCAATCAAAGACAAGTACTATCGATTAGATTATGGTTGGTATAAAGCAGGAAATGTTGAAATCTAAAGGCGATTCCTGAGCTCTCTTGCGAGTCTCATAGTTAGCATTACACCAACGGAACCGTACTAACTATACCAATCTCTATTTTTTAAAGGTTGGGATTCTCAAATCATTTTAAAAATATCCATAATCATCAAATATTTTATTTACGTACAAAAGCTAAACCCCTCTTCTGAGGACTCCAAGTGGAGTAGATCTTAAGGTCCTGGTGTTAGCTGGTGTTATACTACATATGCCCTTAGGCCAACAGTTCCTGATGTTTCCCGGTAATGCAGTTTGTGGTGTTGCCATATGTATGAGGCAGACTGCCGGGGTTGCTTTTCAATAATTGTCAAATCAACCAAATTGCTACCAAGTCTCTTTTCAATCTCGTCTGATACTTTGATGGCATCTTCCCAACTTGAGAAGTATGTATCAACCTTCACACACAAATCAATACAATTACACAGAGTGGTTTGTTTCAGATGTGATGGAAAAGGTCAGTACAAGAATGAATTTGTAATTGCATTGATTACAGGAATATTTTTGTCTCTTCGTTCCATTTTTGAGTTTTCTGAATCCACGTTTTACTATTGTAGTCGAATTGCATTTAGGACAAACTTGCGGATTGTTTATTCTCTCAATTTTATTTTCAGTGATGATATTTTCCTTTAGAATGATACAGCTCTGAATATGCTTGCAGTGTTTGTTGTCCTGTATTCTTAATAGGTAGTGAAAATCTCCACATTCACAAGTCCATACGTCAGTTTTTAAGAGCTTTCTGACATTGTATGATTTGTCTGAACTTTGAGAGTCTACAACGTAGTGATTTTTTGTAATCTTTCTGATGGAGTTTGTCTTTGAGAAAATCTGTATTACTTTTTGTTTCCTTGAATCAATGCTAATAGGTAACATTATAGGTAATATAAACATTAGACTAGTTTATAGGTAACATTATAGTCAGGTCATTAAACTTACCTATATGCCTGAAACAAATGTTACAAGGTTAGTTTTGGCAAACAAAAGCAATTCTTTGAGAACTACAATTCCAGCTCACATCATAAGACAATTCAAACTAAGAGAGGGTGATCAGTTAGAATGGAGTCTTGAGGTAAAAGGTGGAAAAATGGTATTGGGAGTAACACCAAAAAAATCAAAGTGATCATTCATGATAGTCAATGATAAGTTTAAAAAAAAGAATTATGATAGTTGGGCAAAATTAGATTAATAAGGGAAATAAAGGGACTAGCAAATCAAGTAAAAAAATTGATGATTATTATATTATACCCGAGGAATAATTATCTCAATAGGGATGAATATGTATGGGAATCAAAGAAAAAATACTAGAAAATGGAGACGAATTACAGAAATTTCTGATTTTGTTAGCGAATGCTAACAATGAACCAATCAAAGGGCGATTAAAACTTCAAAAAATGATGTTTTTGTTGTCAGATAAAATTGAAGAAATCAAGAATCAAAGTAGTTATGATGCAGACAATTATGGTCCATATAGTGAGGTAGTTGATGAAGAAGCACAGTATTTAGAACAAATTGGAGTACTTTCAAGCAGACCAGGTGAAATCATTCTAACTAAAGAAGGGAAAGAGATTGCAAAAGAACTGATTAAAAAAGAAAACAAGAATGTTTTAAATGTATTAAATGAATATAAAAAATTCTTGAATGATCTAAGTAGCAAAGAATTACTTGCTTATGTATACTCAGCTTATCCAGATATGACTGAAGAATCCATCGAATATGAAAATCTAAAACCAAATATAGAAAACTATATTCTATCACTAGTAAAAAAACAGAAAATTAGTGCACAACGAGCAGCTGAATTATTGAATAAATCACAAGAATACATAATTAAAAAAATGAAAGAAAAAGGCATAATGATATTAGGATGAATTTTGAAAATATTAGATACATCAACTATAATTGCAGTATTTAATGAGATTAATTGTCCCGAATTAATTGATAAAATAATACAATTAGGACATGACTTAGCAATACCGTCTTACATAATGAATAGTGAATTATTAGATAAATGAGACTTGGGCATAATGATTTACAAAAAAACCAAGACTTTTCTCTAACAACAAAGCATTCTTTTCACAATCCTTGGATTCCCACTTCCAATTACACAATTATAATACACTGCCAACTGATACACCAGCACGCAAATCAGCACGAATGATTGTACGTTCTCAAGTCCTTTCACCGGAACTGTTCTAATGTTAAACGTATCCTTGATTATTTCAAAGAGTGGTTCAATTGATATTTTTCTCTGGGAGTATAATTTCCGACCAACTGCTGAATTGTAAAACCCTATCAACTTTATTCTGGCTGGCGGCGTAGACGGGTATTTTTTGACCGGACAGATTAATCTCATGGCATTATTCTTAGTTGACTTGTATGGTTTGGAATCATCATATGCCGGATCACACAGTATGTTATTCATCAATCCAGAAAGTGACCCAATCAATTTCTCATATGGCTTGCTATCATGGACATTTGCAGTAGTTACACATGCAGATAATGGAACTAGTCTTTCCTGTACTGCAACTCATGTGTAGTTTGTATCCATACACCCAACCCTTTGATTTGGAGAATCCCCACCTGGCATTTGTGTCAATTCCTGCAATTGGTAGGTGATTCTTTTTGATGTCTGATTTGTGCCATACTGGACCTGAAGCTTTTAGCATTGAACTATCAACTGATGCTGATTCACTATTCACCAATCCTTCTGAGACAAACAAATTTCCTACAGTGTTAATAATTTCATTGATTGGCAAGCATTGAAATCTTCTGTCAATTGTCCTTCTGTCAGGGATTTGGTTTAGTCTGCAAACCTTGAGTAATTTGTCATTGGTACATTTGATTGAGAGAAAATAATGCAGTGTGTTGTTACTTGGAATTCTCATCCATGACTTTACGATGAATAACTGAACCATCAGAACAGTTGAATAGACATATGGCCGTCCTCGTCTCACTGCATTCTCATACAGAGACAGTGTTCCAACCAGATACAAAATACTAATAAGAAATGACTCACATAGAATCTTGTCAGGGATTTTTATTTGTTTTGTAATCATTCCAATGAACAAAACATGATTGAGATCCTTGGCTTTTTCTATTTGAATAATTTGAGAAATCGGTTAAAAATTAGAATGGATTATGCCCATGTCTCATATAGTTATCAAACACTTTAGGAGTACCAAGAGTGTGAAGGAAAAGGATCTGTATCATATAATTGAGAGTACCGGTCCCTTTGCAAAAAAATATTCTTCTATGAGGTTCCAATAGGAAAGTGGGCCACAAGTAGAAAAAAAATAGATATGGTATGTAGAGAAAATTATAATATTATGATTTCAATTGAAGTAAAAATTAGTGACTGGAGAAAAGCTCTACAGCAGGCTTTTAGTAATCTGTATGTGTTTGATTATTCCTATGTAGCTTTATGGCACAAGACCGTACCGAATGTGAACACGGCTATCTTTAAAAATTTAGGTATCGGAATACTCAAAGTGGATGATTTTTGCAAAGAAACAGTAAAGGCCAGGAGATCAAAATTGATTGTTCCCAAATGCAAATTTGACAATAATATGCTGATTACAAATGCCATATGATGAAGTATATTTCCAAAGATTGGAAGAAGATAATCCTGAAGATTATGAAAAACTAAAATCTAAAAAATCCTCTTAATTCTGTTTCTTTAGTCTTTATCAGAATCATCAGAACTTTCATTTTCTCTTCTACCTGGACCTACCCTGTCTTCTGGTTTTACCTTGTTGTCCCAGTTTCCTTTTACTCCTTTCACTAAAGCAATGATTCCCGCACCCGTAAATCCAATAATTAGTACAAAAAATAATGTTTGATCAATTATCTTAAATGAACAGTTGATTTCAATTGGTGCCTTGTCATCAGAGTACTTGAAGCATGTTTCAAACTCATTTGACTCTATTGTAGCTGCTTGATAATTATGCCCAAACACTCCAAGAATAATAAATCCTACAAAGATTAGTGCAATACCAATCATAATAAATCTCATATCGCTCATGTTTCCCCCCTTGATTTATCGTATTTACATTTTGGCTTGAAAATTTTTAGTATTATTTTTCAAGTGATGTTTTGAGGTTTTCAAGTGATGCTTCATAAAATGAACCCATAAATGCAAGAAACTCCAAAAATTGTTTTTCAGACATCTTTTTACTGTTAAGATATGATTGCCATGTTAATTGAACTATCTTTTTTGATTTTACATTAATTGAAATTGTTGCAACATATGCTCTTAATGGCAAACCTTCAGTCGCAATGTATGTGAAATATTCTTTATCTTTCCATGCAACAACATGCTCTTCAATTTTACTCCCATCTGCAAATGTAATTAGTCTAATTGCACCAACATTTCTTTTCTTTTTAGAAAGGTAAATTGTCTTTTTTACATCCACTACCCATGTTGGCAATCCTGCAATGTTGCTGATTTTTCTCCAAACTTTGTCTTTTGATGCTTTAATTGTAATTGTCTTTTTTACAGAACCAGTATGGAATGATTTTTTTGCAGTTTTTACCATATTATAACCTGAAAACTAATGGATTTTAAATTTTAGTTGTACAACCATTTTTAATCCCCATAAAATAATGATATCAAATGGTATTTGGATGGGGGAAAAAGAAGCAAGAAGAAAAACCTACAAGGAAAATTCCTCAAGAAAAAGAGGTACAGCTTTCTAACGTCCCTAAAATTTTGGCTGATCTCACTCAATTACGAGAATCACAAACCGTCTCTGAGATAAAATATCTGAGAAACAATACTGAACCCTTGATAGATGATCTGATAAAAATAGGAAGTGTTCTTGCCAAAGATAATCTCAAAGTTGATGATATTGACAAACATCTTGCAATTATTGTGGTTAGAGGTAAAAAACAGGTAATTGATGTTATCAAAAAAGATGTTGTACATTTACCTGAAATTTCATCAATTGATGATGCAAAAAAACTAAACTTTTCACTAAACCAAGTACTCAAAAAAGTTGGTGATGTGTTGGGAAGACAAACCCGAGTAATCCACATCTTTGCCAAAAAATATGCAACTCAGTTAAAAGTAAATCTTGAAGTAATGAACAGAAATCAAAACGAGATTCATAAACTATTAAAAAATTATGATTTTATACAATCGAGTTCTGATGAGATACTAGATACGCTGAATCAAATTAAGACTCTAAGTGAATCACAATTAGAAAAAAACCAAAAGATTGGTAATGCGAGTAAAATTACACAGTCACTAGATGAAAAAATTTCATCAATACAGAATTCAATTGAGGAGGTAAAGTCCTCTGATAATTACAAAATGTATGTTGATTTGAAAAATACATTAGATACATTTAGTGCTGAAAAATCAAAGATAAAAAATGTAGTTAATACACAATTTACAAAAATTTCTCGTCCTCTTAGTAGATATGAATATGGTTCTTCTTTAGACAAAGAACAAAAAAATCTCTTGACCAAACTAGTTAACGATCCATTTACTGCACTTCTTCCACAAACCAAGGATTCTATTATTTTGATTTTAGAAAATGTTAGAAAAGGAATTTTTTCTGGTTCTATTTCTGTAAAAGACGTTGACAAATCATCATCTCAGATTACAGAAACCGAAGAAGCACTTGACGGATTTATAAAACAGATTTCTGAATATTTAGAAAAATATGAAAAGATGAAAAGTGATCTAAATGCTCTTAATTCCGATGAACTTGTATCTTTGGAACATGAATTGACCAAAAACATCTCATTTAAGGAAGATTCACAGCTTAAATCTGAAACTTTTCAAGGAGAAATTGATGATATTGATTCCAAGATACCAAAACTTGTATCTGAAATTGAAGAGAAACTAAGACACTTTTCAAATACAAAATATTCTGTCTTACCTCCTTAAAATTAAATTAGTTCAAAACTGAAGAGTTTTTATGATTTTCAAGAAGAAAAAGTTTGAGCGCAAAGTGTTATTGCAAAAAGATGTACTTGATAGCATCTTATCATATTGCAAAATGAACCATCCAAACGAAGGAATTTTGATTCTAAAGGGAAAATCCAAAAATGGAGAAATAAAAATAGATGGGCTTGTAATTCCTCCTTTCAGTGAGACTGGTCCTACATTTGCAGGATTCCCTCATTCGTTTTTACCATTTGATATGAGCTATCTTGGAATTGTTCATTCTCACCCGAGTGGTTCTGCAGAGCCATCTGTTACTGACTTGCATAATTTCTTTGGATTGGTATCACTAATTGTAAAATCTCCGTATGATGATGATTCTATTTTTGCATGGGATAGTAGTGGAAATTCTATTCCTCTCTCAATTGTACAAAGTTTGTAAAATATCTGATGAAAAATCCAAAAAAGACTGACAAAACTTTATATCCAATTTTTAAGATACTTTTAATGAATTGTTCAATTTAAAATCTTATCTAGTTTTCCTATTTGCATCACTTGCTGTTAGTATTGGATTACAGATGATCCTTCCATTCCCATACGGTTTGGGGGCTGCACTGGCAATCTTTATTGCATTTCCATTATTTTTAAGAAAACGATACATGAATCGTATGCGTGGTTATGGTGGCGACTCTGAAACAAAAGGTGGTGGATTCTTTGGAATGGGTTCACAAGATAGCCCGGGTAAAGTAAAGTATGTTTGCCTTGTCTGTAACAACAAACACAAAGGTGGTACTTGTCCACGTTGTGGATCCAAAATGCAACGAGCTGATTTTTAATCGTGAAAGCAAGATGACATTAGAAGAATTAAGAAAAAAAGTTCTATACCAAAATTCTATTGAGATATGGATTGGAGCAAGCAAAGAAAAAAATATGGACTGGTTTGATACTGAAAATTACAAAAAATTCATTGCTTTTCTTCTAAAAAATAATCTAAACATGAAACAAATGCCCATTTGCTTTGATGAATCAGACATAGCATCTGAAGGCGGACACAGCAAAAAAGTATTTGCTAACAAGTTGGCAGCATTCAATGATGAGAATTCATCATGCTATTCAATAAAATTGAATGATGGTAATATTGAACTAATTCGAAAATTCGATCTCTAGTTTTATTATCGTTTTAACTTTGGATTAACTATTACATCAAGTGCATTTCCAATAAAGACAAATGCAAGACCTGTGATGGCAATCATTACTCCTGGCGGCATTATCCACCACCATAACCCTCTAGCTGCTGCACCAAACGTATTTGCATCATGTAGGATCTGTCCCCATGTTGGAAATGATGGATCTCCTAATCCCAGAAAACTAAGCCCAGCTTCTGTAGTAATTGCAGCTGGAACTGATATTGCAATACTTGCAAATGCATAAGGTAGCAATTGTGGCACAATGTGTTTGAGAATTATTTTGGAATCTTTTTGCCCCATCATGTTTGCTGCATCTACGTAGCCTCGAGTTTTGATCTGAAGTGACATACTTCTTGACACTTTTGCTATTCCTACCCAGCCAAACATCATCAAAAACCCCACCATCAAAAATATGCTATTGCTAATTGTTACTGAGAGTATGATAAGAAATGGAAGTACTGGCAGTGCATAGATTACATCGTTGAATCTCATCATTGTCTCATCCGTTTTTTTACCCTTGAATCCTGCATAGACTCCATAGAGCAATCCCATAATCACTGATGCAATTGCAACAACAATGCCGATGAATAATGCAAGTGGTGTTCCCCACAATAATCCTATTGCTAAATCTCGTCTTAGCTCATCTGTTCCCATTATTCCAAAAGCTTTACCTCCAATGATTAGTTTTGATTCTGGAATTTGAGTTTCAGAATTCACTGAATACAAATCTATTGAAAAGACATAGTTTCCTTTTAGTGGCTCATTTGTTTTTGTTTTTGAAAAAACAATGTCTTCAGCTGATAATTTGTCAATAGTAAATGCAAATAGTTCTGATTGTAATGACAAGTTTTTCTTTATTGTTGCATCTGTTGAAAAAATCCTTTCACTGTGAATCGTTTTTGAATTTGAGAATGGAAGTGATGTTGTTATCAATTCAAGCTTAATACCATCAGGTCTAATTACTGTCATTTGTAGTAAGGGTGATCCAGAATATTCTGATGAAAACTCATAGATGAAATCATTTGGAAAGTCATCATAATTAAAATTCAATCCAAACTGATGTGATGTAAGTGAAATTTCTCCTTGTGAATTTGTTTGAATGCTTGGAGTTTCTAAGATTTTGTGCTCTGGAATCTTTTCTGTCATAAAGAGGTTCACCCAAATTGGAATTGCGACCTTTGGATATGAAATCCAGTGACCTGGGTTATGCCACTCTTGAAATGTCTCAAGTGGAATTGCAATCATGGCAATAATTGATATTGCAACAAGTATTGCAAGAATTGTAATACCTGCAATTCCCATCTTGCTTTTGAGAAATTCTTGCTTTATTTCCTGAGGACTTATACTGCTCATTGGCCTGTCCTCACTCTTGGATCAAAATAACCATAAAGCAAGTCTGCAATGAAAATGCTAACAAGGAAAAATACTGTGAGAATGTAGGTGGAACCAATAATTATTGGCAAGTCCATTACTGTGATTGCTTCAAAGTATAGTCTTCCCATACCTGGCCAATCAAAGACAGCTTCTGTGATGATTGCACCGCCAAGAGAACCTGATAAACTAAGTGCCAAAATTGTCACAATTGGTGGGGCTGCATTTTTTAGAGCATGAGAATAGATTATCTTTTTTTGCTTGATTCCAATTGTCTTTTTAGCCATGATGAAATCTTCCTGCATGATTCCAACCATGAAATTTCTTACCAAGTAAGCCCATGAACCAAAACCAATCATTACAATTGTAATCAATGGTAATGCCATGTGATACAACAATGTCCCAATGTATCCTGGATCTGATGATGGAATATCTGGAGTTGCTCTTGCAGGAAATATCTGATACGTAAATGCAAATAGGAAAATCATTAGCATTCCTATCCACCATACAGGAAAACTAGAACTAATTATTGCAAAACTCGATGTCACTCTATCCACAATAGAGCCCACTTTACTGCTAGATAATGCTCCCAGAAAAATTCCTATAATTGATATGATTATCGTAGCTGTTGTAAACAGCAGAATTGTTCTTGGAAGTTTCTCTAAGATGATGTCTCGTACATCAGAAGACCCAGAGTCACTAATTAGAAATGTCGCATTCCCAAAATCCAGTAGCAGTATTTTGTACATTGTAAGGCCTATTCTTTGAGGCGAATACCATGGCTCATCTAATCCTAAAATCTTGATTCTCTGGTCTATCTGACTCTGAACAAAGGCCTCAAATTCTTTAACTGATGAAAAACTTTGAGATATTGTATGATCTTCAGTTATCTCAGATCTAACCTGAAATACAATTCCTTGTTTTAATATGATATCCATGTTAGAGCCAACAAGAGCGATTGTAATCAACAGTGTAATCATCAAAACACCAAACATTGTTACCATTCTTGTGGCAACGTATCTCTTTAGACCCAATAATCTCAAGTGAAAAAATTGCTTTATAATAATTTTTTGTGAGGAAAATTAGTCAAACAACTACGATGAATTGTGAGCAACTCGTGAAATAATTAAAGAATAAAAAGTGGTATGTATCAAGCACTTTAGATGTTTCCTGATTGATTCATGAGTGTTCTCAACTTTTATGTTTTGTAATATCTTTCCGTCATTATTCATTGTTGCCACTTGAAGAAATTTCTTGTGCAAGTCAATGCCAACATACATGCTCTTGTCTTTTTTTACCCTAATCTGTTTCTTTGGACTTTTCTTGGAATACGATGAATTACGAATCTTGGAATTAGATTCATTTCCTATGCTATCTGATTTCCTTCTTTTTGTATTCACATATAGCTATTGATTTGTGCGTGAAGGTTGATACATACAATTCATCAATACTCTACTACTACTAAGCTGTTGCCTTACGTAAGACAAGGTATTTGATATAATAATAAAATACAATTGTGATTTTTGTTTTTTGTAATTTTTAGGCACAAAATTTTGCCCTCATCTCTTATATTTCCTCTCACGTTTACGAATAAAATGCGGTCTAAAATGAGAGAGAAAAAAATCAATTTTGCACAATACAATATCAAGTTTAGGCCGAACATGAAGTTTAGATAAGATGATATCCTATCAATTCTTATTAATTTTCTTTTTCAAATTTAGTAATCCATGTTTTAAGATCTATTATGGATTCTTGAGGTAATTCTCCTTTAACTACTACTGGAAATGCAAATCTTTTTTGTAATTCTAATACTAAATTTTCTTGTCCAAATGGATAAATCTGATCTTTAAATTGCCATAATAATCCTTTTTCTTCTTGAATGATATCTCGATGTATCTCTTGCCATCTACATGCAAATATTGGATATATTCCTAGAAATCTACACATTTCTAACTTGGTAACAATCTCTGATTTTGGAGTTTGACTCAACATATTTTTTATTTCTACTCCTACTGCAATTTTTCTTACTTTATGTTCTGCAATAATATCTAATATGTGCTTTGTTCTAGACCATTTTTTTCCTCTATAGGTTCTAACATATTTCTCCTCTAAAATTTCAAATCCATTTGCTCGTAATTCATTTTTTACCAAATAATGAAGATGCTCACCAACCATCTTAGCTATCTTTACATCAGAATATCTGGAAATCCAATATGCCGATTTTTCTATTTTACCTAACATGTTTTTTTCAATGTTTTCTATTGGCGGTCTTGCTGAAAAATAGAATCTTGCATTTCCTACTCCTTGAATATTATATTTGAGAGATTGTAAAATCCCCAAATCTTCCATATTGTTTAATGCATTTTTTACTTGACTTGTAGAATATTCCTTTTCTAGCATTACCTGTATAGCCGATTCATGTCTGGGTGTTTTTTTTGGTCGATTAGAACTATCAAAAAAAAGCCCAAATATGCTCTTTTTTAGTTTAACATCCATATTTTCTTTGCGTAAAACATGAATTTGTATTTTACGCAATATTTTTAACTTTTTTCAGCCTATTTCTTCTATTTACTAAATGAGCTAGGAATTATAACTCCTCTCGTAAGTGGTAATCAAGATCTTACGGTGCTAATCCTTGATTAATTTAGCATATAATATTCGTTAAACTTTATAATGTATATACTATATTTGCTAAAATATGCTAAAAATAGCACCGTAAGATCTTGACATGACAGAAAAAACAACCGTAGACATCACACCTGACAAGAGCTTAATTCAAAAATTAGGGCTTACTGGATATAGAACAGCTGAGGCTATCTCAGAATTACTAGATAATTCCATAGATGCAAGAATTGGAGAAGATACAGAACGTATCGATGTAGTCTTAGATTTTGTTGGAAAAACTATCTCAGTATCTGATGATGGGTATGGGATGAATCTTGAAGAATTAGAAAAAGGGTTGACTATTGCAAAAGGAACAAAACTGGAAAAAGAGAAACTAGGAAAGTTTGGATTAGGGATGAAAAGTGCATGTTCTACACTAGGAAAAGAATTCACAATTACAACGTCAAAAAATAATTCTGATCTAGAATATTTTGTTCATTATGAAGAAGATGAATGGTTAAGAGATTCATCACAAACATGGAAAAACTTTGAAATTGAAACAAGAAAAAAAACAAGACCTTGGAATGGTACAATAATTAAAATCTCAAAATTAAATATTCCATTATACCCAAATCAAACAACCAGATTAAGAAAAAATTTTGGAATAAGATATGGTTCCTACATAAAATCCGAAGAAATATCATTATACATTAACACTAGAGAATGTAAATCAGTAGAACTTCGTATACTTGAAGGAAGTAGAAATAAACTAAACATCGAACTAAATAATGATAAGTTTCTTACAGGTTGGATTGGGCTATTAGAAAAACGTTCGATAAAAGGTGAATATGGAATTCATTTGTATAAAAATAAAAGATTGATTAAAGCATTTGATAAATTTGGAATTCGAAATCATCCAGAAGTGGCAAAAATTACAGGAGAACTACATCTTGATCATGTACCAGTGAATTTTCATAAAACTGGATTTATTGAAGAATCACTAGAATACAAAGAAGCAGTAAATGCATTTAGAACCTATCCAGAAGTTATTGATGTATTACGAGATTCAATAAGTAAACCTCCTTCAACTGCTTCAATACAATCAATTTTAAATTATTTTGGAAATGATAAAATCAAAGGAAAAATTCAAACTAGAATGAGTAATACAAATTCTAAAATATTATTAAATAAAGCAGAATCTTTTAGTACTCAATATGAATCAAAAAACATTCAATTTGAATTTGAAAATTCCTCAGATGATGAATTATATCATATTTCCAGAATACCAAATGGCTTCAAAATTAGTATAAATCGAAAAAGTCCTATTTTTACAATAATTGGAAATCCTCTATTTTTGATTGGTTTAATCGAATTAGAGGCTAAAACTATCATAAATGAGCCTGGAAAATACACTGATTTTCTAAAAGAAAGAAATGCAGCTTGGAGTCAATTTGTTAAGGATTGGTCTAAAAAACCAGAAAAAATAGTGAAAAGAAAACCTCAACGCGTAATTCCATTACCTCAATATTCCTTGGTTAGTGAACTTGTAGAATTACATGAATTTTTGAAAGATAAATTTGAATTTAATTTTCAGTTTACTGCATTAAGCACGCTTACCCCATTCTTACAAAATGCGTATAACAAAATGATCTATAATATTGATACAGTAAGAAATACTGGACAACTTCTTTATGACTTGATACTTGATTTTGGTGGAATGAAATTTACCGTTCTTCTAAATCCTAAATCTGAAGACATACAAAAAGCGTTAGAATATTCTGAAAAAACAAAATTTATTGTAATTAGAGAATATTTCAAAATATCAAAAGATACTTGGGCTCCTCCTGATAAAGCATGGGTTGATTTACTCTTAGAAATGAAAAGAGGCCCATTTTATATTCGTGGTGATGAGTTAGCAAATATTTTAGATTATTTGTTAGAGAATAATCTTACAAATCAACATAGATTAAAAACAATAGGACGACATAAAAATGCTCTCTATGATATAGAGAAATATTTTGGAGATGTTGATTAGATATGTATCATTTTAATGATGAATTACAACAGGATAACATTGAAAGTATAGCAACAAAAATTGGATTTGCAAATGCAACATATGTTGAAAAATTCATAATGGATTTTGAAATGAATTATCATATTTCACAAGAAATAGATTCTATATTGAGAGGTGGTATGTGTGTACCGTTTCATACAAAGTTAGGAGTAAGACGATTAAGTGTAGATATTGATCTGTTTACAGGATTACAAGTAAATGAAATTGAAAAGATAATGCAAAAACTAAATGATCGTTTAATTGATATAAAGATTAAACTACATACGCCAACAAATCCTGTCCCTATACCAAATTTAGTATCATATTATGTAGAATACAATTCTTGTTTTAGAAAACTTGACACAATAAAAATTGATTATTTGTGTGATATGTCACTACAATTACCTACACAAAATATTACAACCACACAAGAAATAATTGAATTTAAAATTGATTACCCTGTAAAAATTTTAACACGTGGTGCACTAATTGGAGATAAAATAACTACTTTGGCACTAGGAAAGATTGGTCTAAAACCAAAAATTGGAACTCTTTCAAATGATATCCCAAAACAAGTATACGATATTGCAACATTATTGAAATCAGTTACTGAAAAAGACATAGAAGAGTCATTAGATGTCTTCATAGATCTTACAACTTTTAAAGTAAAAGTTTTTGATAATGGAATCTATAATATAAAAGAAATACTTGATACAATAAAATCTTCAATTTCAAGTTTGTTATCATTTGACTCCCAAATAACAAATATTAATGAATATGTAGGCATTTTTGGATCTTTCAAAGGAACGTATCTTAATCGATCACAGCCATACAAAAAAACTGAACATATTTCAGATATTTTGTTAGTTTGGTTTTATGTTATATTTCTAAAAAAATTCTTCGATAAATCTCTCTCAAAAGATGTGGTAATAAAAAAAATACATTCTACAATAAAATTATACCAAAACATTATTGAATTTGATGTAGATGACAAACAAAACATGAGCGAAACTCTTCTTAAAGAAATGCCTGATCTACCATTCAACAAGAATATTCTTAATCAAACACCTGTTGAACAAATATTTTTAATCAAAGAAATTTGCTCAAATTAAAAAATACTGTGTAGATTATGATATTTTGTGCCTATTTTGACAATATGAAGTGATGTACTTGGATGATGTCATAGTTCTAAAATAACACTACTATGATTATCTTTTGGTCTGGTCCCCTCTAGAATGAGAACGCCTGCATACATACACTTTTCAGGAGATCTAGGAGGTTTACGCCCATGGTAAGGAGCAAATTCACACCTGCAGAAAAATCAAGGATAATCCTTGAATCATTAAACACCAACATTGGAACTGCAGAATTGTGCAGAAAGCACAACATTCATCCGCAGACATTCTACTCTTGGAAAGAAAAGTTTGTGGATGGAGGTAAATCCGCATTAAACAGAAGATCTGGTGACAATACATGCAAGACATTACAAAAAGAAAATGAGACTCTAAAAAGAATCGTAGGTGAGCTGACCATCGTCAATGACACTTTTAAAAAAACGTTGGAGGGACACAAAAGATGATCATTGCAAAGCAACTCACTGCAAAATTGAGTCTGAGAAAATCATTATCATACGTCGGGATATCGTACAACAAATGGTACCATACAAAATCACCCCGAAACATTCCGCTAAACAAGACCGTATCCCAAATGGTACAAAAGATTGGAAATGCCAGGCCAACATATGGAACCCGTAGGATGGCTGCAGCCACGGCAAGGGAGCTTGGATTGCCCGTAAACAGAAAGCAGATTCGCAGGATATTCCACAAGCTAGGCTGGATTGCACCTGCAAAGACCAAAAAAGACATCATGGCATCCAAAAAGAAACTTTTCAAACCGACTGCGCCAAACCAGTTGTGGCAGACAGATATGACATATGTCTGGTGTGGAGTTGATGGTTGGTGTTACTGCTTTAATGTCATAGATACATTTAGCAGAAAATGGATTTCATACATATTTGATGTAACTGCAAGCAAAGATGCTGCAACAGAATCAATCATTCATGCAATTGCAACTTCCAATCCGGATTGTGCCAAACTGATTATACGAACTGACAATGGTTCGCAATATGTAAGCCGAAAGTTCAAAGAAGCAATCCTGCTTTTGGGTGCAAGACAGGAATTCATCTGGCACCATACACCACAACAAAATGGTCATGTTGAATCGTTTCATAAAACGTTAAAGAAGGAATATCTCTGGCCACACGAGTTTGAAAATTTCCAATCAGCACAAGTAAGAATTACCAAGGCATTTGAGGATTACAACGATTCCAGGATTCACTCTGCACTTGGATACATCACGCCAGATGAATTTCTGGAAAAATGGGAGATGAGACATAAATGAGGGTAATGGTATGTAAAATTATGCAAAAAGTGTTCTCATTTAGTGGGGTCCACTCCACTAAAGTGCTTGATACATACTAAAAAATGATAAGATCTTTATCAAACTATGAGTGCAAATACTATCAGAAAGGCAAAGAAACTTGTTGAAAGTGGTGGTGTGGTTAAAATCGAAGATGATCTATTTCAAATAAAATCTTCATCTGATCCTGACAAATCTTATTTTGTAACATCTGATACCTGTGAATGTCCTGGATTCAAAAATTTTTACAAATTTCATCATGGTAAGGGACTCAAGGCAAACTGCTCTCACTTGGAAGCACTCAGAATCTTCAAACAAGAAAATTAATCTCAGATTATTTTAGATTTTTTACATTCATCTTTCCAACAAATGCTTTGTTTTTTGTAATTACAATGGGACGCAAGATTAATTCTGGGTATTTTGTCATCAATTTGATTAACTGAGCGTGGTCTGGTCCCCTCTAGAATGAGAACGCCTGCATACATACACTTTTCAGGAGATCTAGGAGATTCACACTCATGGTAAAGAACAAATTCACACCTGCAGAAAAATCAAGGATAATCCTTGAATCATTAAACACCAACATTGGAACTGCAGAATTGTGCAGAAAGTACAATATTCATCCGCAGACATTCTACTCTTGGAAAGAAAAGTTTGTGGATGGAGGCAAATCCGCATTAAACAGCAGATCTGGTGACAATACATGCAAGACATTACAAAAAGAAAATGAGACTCTAAAAAGAATCGTAGGTGAGCTGACCATCGTCAATGACACTTTTAAAAAAACGTTGGAGGGACACAAAAGATGATCATTGCAAAGCAGCTCACTGCAAAATTGAGTCTGAGAAAATCATTATCATACGTTGGGATATCGCACAACAAATGGTACCATACAAAATCACCCCGAAACATTCCACTAAACAAGACCGTATCCCAAATGGTCCAAAAGATTGGAAATGCCAGGCCAACATATGGAACCCGTAGGATGGCTGCAGCCACAGCAAGGGAGCTTGGATTGCCTGTAAACAGAAAGCAGATTCGCAGAATATTCCACAAGCTAGGCTGGATTGCACCTGCAAAGACCAAAAAAGACATCATGGCATCCAAAAAGAAACTTTTCAAACCGACTGCGCCAAACCAGTTGTGGCAGACAGATATGACATATGTCTGGTGTGGGGTTGACAGTTGGTGTTACTGCTTTAATGTCATAGATACATTTAGCAGAAAATGGATTTCATACACATTTGATGTAACTGCAAGCAAAGATGCTGCAACAGAATCAATCATTCATGCAATTGCAACTTCCAATCCGGATTGTGCCAAACTGATTATACGGACTGACAATGGTTCGCAATATGTAAGCCGAAAGTTCAAAGAAGCAATCCTGCTTTTGGGTGCAAGACAGGAATTCATCTGGCACCATACACCACAACAAAATGGTCATGTCGAATCGTTTCATAAAACGTTAAAGAAGGAATATCTCTGGCCACACGAGTTTGAAAATTTCCAATCAGCACAAGTAAGAATTGCCAAGGCATTTGAGGATTACAACGATTCCAGGATTCACTCTGCACTTGGATACATCACGCCAGATGAATTTCTGGAAAAATGGGAGATGAGACATAAATGAGGGTAATGGTATGTAAAATTATGCAAAAAGTGTTCTCATTTAGTGGGGTCCACTCCAAGCGTCGGTTTTTTTACTATTCTCCAAGTCTAGTTCTTTGTACATTTTGTCTCTTTTTCTGAGAAGTTCCAATGGTCTTTTTCCTGTCATTTTGATGATCTTTTTTAATTCTGTTTCTGAAAATGGATCTTTGAAAAAGTCTCTTTTTTCAACATCTGCATTCATTCTCTCTATCTCTGTGATTGCTTTTTTACATGTAATGCATGTTGATTTATGATATATCTTCAATTCATTTTTAGTGTCTGAAATGGATTAAAAATTGTTTAGAAAATAAAAAATGCTGCTATGCACAGCAGATGGTTTTTTTGAAATCTTCCGAATTTCTTTGAAAATCACACTCTTTACATACTTGCCAGCTTCTTTTCTTAAGAATTGTAAATGCTGACTCGTAACTTACAGAATACATTTTTCCGCCACAAGATGGGCAGGATAATGGAATATCTATTTTCATCAAATTATGTTATGTGATTTTGAATATAAGGCGCGCGTAGAATTTATCAATCGTTCATTACTTTTCTGAATTATCTTCATCTTGATTATCCGCTCGGTCTTCTGATTTTTCATCTAGACTCTCTTGATTGAATTGCTCAAGCATTTCTTTTGGAATTGAAATCATGTCGAGAAACACTTGTCTTGCTTCTTCAAATGTTCCACCATTAGCAATGATTTCATCTCTGATTTTCTGTGCCTCTTCAAATATATTCTTTGTAAAGTTGAGTTGGCTTGCAACCTGGTCTTTAATCTCTGGATTAAGACTGTTAATGTAACTATCATACTGGTATCCTCCATATGTTCCAGCACCTGGATTGGATTCATCAATGGCTTGATTTCTTAGTTCTTTTGCAATATTTCTTTGCTGTTCTAGATAAATTTGATCTTCCATGTCCTCTTCACTTTCTTTCTCTTGTAACGTTAATTCATCAAGTAATGCCTGATAGTATCGGAACAGAGTTTGCCCAATTGGGTTTTTCTCAAAATCACTTTCTTGCGAGTCTAAATATTTTTTTGCTTCATCTGTGGATAATTTATCCTGTAATGTAGACACTAGAGTTAAATCTCCTTTTACTTGGAATTCTGTACTTGCTAATCCTGTCATTCCATCCAATGATGCAATTACATTAACTTTGTATGTTCCTGGAATTCCTTGAAAATCTTTGAATGTTACCCAAAATTCTCCGTTTGAATTAGTAAATACTTGAGTGGTATCCGTTCCCGTTCTTATGAATACTTCTGCATGGCTTATTGGCTTGTATGCATGATCAACTACTTTGCCTGAAACCCCTACATTCTCTCCTGGATAAATGACTCCTTTTGGCACATTCACATCAATAAGTAATTTCCACAATTCTGCTTCTGAAGTTGGAATGAATGGAAATATCATCAATAATGAGACTAATCCTATTGCTATAGCCTTGTTACTGAACATATTGCATTCTTTTGATTTTTGTTGTTAAGACAAAGTATGAAGAAAAATTTGCTATTTTTCAATTTTATTTGAGTAATTTTATCCATTTTGATGCTTGAAATTCGTCATATCTTAAATCCCAACTAACTCTTAAACACCCAAATTCATCTAATCTTAAATCATGGATTTAGAAAAATTTCGTAATGATGTCTATGAAATGACTGAAAATTTGTCAAAAAATCTTAAAGAAAATGATATGCCAAAACTCAACTACGTTTGTCAACAATTAATTGAAATGTACAAAAAAATCTGGTAAAAATCAACCATTCTATCTTGGAATTGATTTGTGCAAGTAATCTTATTTCCAGAGGTTATGCTGTAGACGTTGAAAAAGGTGTTTAGTACATGATTTTCAATGATTTGATTTTACATAATAGTTATGATTTGTTCCCAGATTTACTTTCTTTTCAAATAATCAGAAAATATCCCATCTGTCATTAATCTCTATCAAAATACCCACGCTTATCCTAAGAATCCGTTCCTACAGCTTAAATTTATATTCATTTTTAAGCTAAGCTAGTTTTCATAATTGTTTCAGGCATGACAATAAAACTCTAATTCTAAACTTGTTTATCGGGTACATACACGCCAAAATTTAATTTTTGTCAGATTTTTTATTAAAAAACTAGGTGTGATAATAAAACCATAAGATGAGGTCTCAATTAAAAGAATTATATTCATTTTTAAGCAAAGCTGATTTATAAAAAAATAAAATTTTGAAATAATTAAAAAAATAAAATTTATCTTAATTTCTCTTGTTCTTTTACATAATCAGAATTATTAAATAAATTATCAAAATCAGGATTTAAAGAACATTGCTCAATAGCATTAACTTTATTTTCATCTCTATTTGAGGCTAGATAATACAAGCCAACAAAGAATAAAAACACAATGCCAACAGGTAAGACCACAATTAGAAACAAGCCAGATAACAAAGCTAGTAAATAAAATCTAGTTTTCAATGTATTTTTAGAGTAATATCATGGTATTATAAAATTACTATTCTATTATAAAATTACTATTCTATTATAAAATTACTATTCTATTATAAAATTACTATTCTATTATAAAATTACTATTCTATTATAATTATTAATGTTTTATTCATATACAAATACTTTAGACTATAATTGAAAAAATAAATTTTCCCGAAAAATTAGGAATTATTTCAACAGTGCTAATTATTCCGTTCTTGTTTGTATTTGTGTTTATAGAACCAGATCATTATAACTCAAGATGGGCAATGCTAATTTTTTCCCTTTTTAATGCTATCAGTATTCCTTTTATTTACGACTATATACAGCAACACAGAAAATTAAAAAGAGTTAAGGGATTTTGGAGAGAGCAATTAAGATTAATTGAGAGATCAAACAGTAGACTAGATACAAGAGAAGTTTTAAAAGATTTAATGTCTATTGAAGGATATGTTAGAGCCACATATAACGAACGTAATTGAGACTTGGGCATAATCAATTCTCATTTTTAACCGATTTCTCAAATTATTCAAATAGAAAAAGCAAAGGATCTCATCATGTTTTGTTCATTGGAATGATTACAAAACAAATAAAAATCCCTAGCAAGATTCTATGTGAGTCATTTCTTATCGGTGTTTTGTATCTGGCGGGAACATTATCTGTATGAGAATGCAGTGAGACGGGGACGGCCATATGTCTATTCAACTGTTCTGATGGTGTAATTATATAGCGACGATCAAAAGTTCGTGAACATCCTTGCAGGATTTCTAAAAATATAATTAACAACATCAAGTTTGAATTTTTTTGTTCCAAAGTATTGTGACACTGCATTATTCATTATTGTAAACATTGCATAATATTCTGATACCAACAACACATGCTTATTTTCCAACACTGCTCTATCATGTTTAGATATGGTGGGTCCTTTTGGTAGCCAAATCAGTTTGACATCTAGATTATCTGTCAAAAAGTCCCTGATCTTCTTTGATTTGTGCACTGTTGCCCTGTCAAGTATCAACACAATTTTACCATATTTGTAGTGCAACTCAGATATTCTACAAATGTTATGCCGTTGAATTTTTTATAAATTCTAAACAGTTGGTCTCCATTGATTGTAATTGTTCCATATACTGCCAAACTTTCATGGTTTCCCACATATGGGAGAAATATTCTTTTGGCAACTGGTGGGCAATATTTTCGTCCTGCTTTTACATCCCTAACAAAGAATGCCTCATCAAGCATTGCAATGGTGAATCCACTCTTTTTTAGGTGTGCAATTCTCTTTTTCATGCGTTGCTGCCCAGCTGCGCACAGCTGTTACACTTGCATGATTGATGTGATATTTTTGTGCAGTTTTAGCAGACATTCCATACTGGCGCATTATTTTTCTGACATGTGTTATGTGAAATTTTATTCCAGTAGAATCAAATATTGTCTGCTGCAGCATTACAGGTGTAAATGGTGTCAACATAATTTTGAGCATGATAGAATCCATTTGCTTCTTTGGGATTACACATGGTCTTCCACTCCGGGGGTGATCGTAGAGGCCATCTACGTTAAAACGATCAACCCATTTGCGTACCCAGTTTGTACAGCGGTGTACTCTAATTCCTTGCCATCTTTGAGAACCATTAGTACTGCAAGCATCCTGACTATATCTTTGGAGTTTTCCTTTTTGTATGCTGCTTCAAGCTGTTCTAACTTGTTCATGTGTTTCATTGTGTGTGGTGATCAAAAAGTGTTTTGTTTTGATGATTTTTAGTTCACGAACTTTGACTCTTCGCTATACTAGGAAAATTAGCTATAAAACTAACTTAATCACAAAAGCTGATGAGATTTTACTTTCAAATTCTTAGGATCAGTTTTAATATGAATGGAATTTGTTAAAAAATGTTAATTACTATATATGTTCATAATAATGATATAGTGTATATACCAATACAATTAATGATGGAATATGATGACTGATAAAGAAATTCAAGATACATTCAAACTACTCGGAATTTCAGAAAAAAGATCAGAGCAAGAATTAAATTTATATAGATTTATTGATAAAAAACCACTAAGCGTAAAATTTCAAACTACGACATCTGTAAAAACATAATGAATCTCTATGCCTTCTTTAGATGAAATTAGAAACCAATTAAATGAATACGAAAACGGTTTCGATCATTATCGTAAAAAATATCTAAAAGAATTAAGTGAATTAACGAAAAGAAATACAATTATCTATTATTCAGGTTGGTTGAATGGAAATGTTCCAAGTGTTTCGTTTGGAATTGATGATAATGACATTAATGCATTCATGAGTTGTATACATGGATTAGATAAAACAAAAGGATTGGATTTGATTTTACATACTCCTGGCGGAGAGGTAGGAGCAACAGAATCTATTGTCCATTATCTCAGACAAATTTTTGGCATAGATATTCGTGTGATTGTCCCACAAATAGCAATGTCTGGTGGAACAATGATTGCTTGTTCATCAAAAGAAATATTGATGGGAAAACAATCTAGTTTAGGACCGATAGATCCTCAATACCGTGGAGTATCTGCACAAGGCGTATTATCAGAATTCAAAAAAGCTCAAGAAGATGTAAAAAAAGATAAAGATTCTATTCCTTTATGGCATTCTATAATATCAAAATATACTCCTACATTAATTGGTGAGTGTCAAAATGCTATCAAATGGTCTGAAGGAATTACTAGAGAATGGTTAAAAGACGGTATGTTAAAAGATAAAACAGACCCTGCTATACTTATCGATAAAATCATGTCGACTGTAGCAAGTCATGATAACACAAAATCTCATGAACGTCATATTTCTGCATCAAAAGCTATAGAAATAGGCCTTAATGTAAAAATGATTGAAGATGAACAAAAATTACAAGATGCGATTCTATCAGTTCATCATTCAACAATATTATCTCTAAATGCTGCCAGAATATTAAAAATAATAGAAAACCAAAATGGGAAAAGGATGATTGGGATTTATGAATTACCAAAATAATCATAATTCCAGGTTCTCCCATACGAAATTGTCTCCAACCCTACTGAGGACACTTCCTAGCGTGTTTTGCTGAATCAGGACACATCTGCACTGTGCGACGATGCAAGTTCTGCATATGCGATTAGTTTTTCTGCCGTTGCAAATGATACAAAGTCAGTCCATTGTTTTTGTGAAATATTCCATAATAATCTAGGGCAGCAGGTACCCAATCATCTGTTCTTTAAATTACTGTACAAGTCATTCTATAACTAGTTGAGGCTTGGGCATAATGATTTACAAAAAAACCAAGACTTTTCTCTAACAGCAAAGCATTCTTTTCACAGTCCTTGGATTTTCACTTTTAATTACACAGACGTTATACGAAATCTTTTTCATATCTTGTGATGTATACCTACTGTTGGGCCTGAGAGTTGAATGGATACTGCCATGTACAAGGGCGTTTAACAGACTAACTCAAAGTAAGCGGAAAACAAAATACCACATAGATGAGCATAATCCATTCTAATTTTTAACCGATTTCTCAAATTATTCAAATGGAAAAAGCCAAGGATCTCATCATGTTTTGTTCATTGGAATGATTACAAAACAAATAAAAATCCCAGGCAAGATTCTATGTGAGTCATTTCTTATTAGTATTTTGTATCTGGTTGGAACACTATATCTGTATGAGAATGCAGTGAGACGAGGACGGCCATATGTCTATTCAACTGTTCTGATGGTTCAGTTATTCATCGTAAAGTCATGGATGAGAATTCCAAGTAACAACACACTGCATTATTTTCTCTCAATCAAATGTACCAATGACAAATTACTCAAGGTTTGCAGACTAAACCAAATCCCTGACAGAAGGACAATTGACAGAAGATTTCAATGCTTGCCAATCAATGAAATTATTAGCACTGTAGGAAATTTGTTTGTCTCAGAAGGATTGGTGAATAGTGAATCAGCATCAGTTGATAGTTCAATGCTAAAAGCTTCAGGTCCAGTATGGCACAAATCAGACATCAAAAAGAATCACCTACCAATTGCAGGAATTGACACAAATGCCAAGTGGGGATTCTCCAAATCAAAGGGTTGGGTGTATGGATACAAACTACACATGAGGTATAGTACGGGAAGACTAGTTGTTCCATTATCTGCCATGTGTAACTACTGCAAATGTCCATGATAGCAAGCCATATGAGAAATTGATTGGGTCACTTTCTGGATTGATGAATAGTATATGGTGTGATCCGGCATATGATGATTCCAAACTATACGAGTCAACTAAGAATAATGCCATGAGATTAATCTGTCCGGTCAAAAAATACCCGTCTACGCCGCCAGCCAGAATAAAGTTGATAGGGTTTTACAATTCAGCAGTTGGTCGGAAATTATATTCTCAGAGAAAAATATCAATTGAACCACTCTTTGAAATAATCAAGGATACGTTTAACATTAGAACAGTTCCGGTGAAAGGATTTGAGAATATATAATCATTCGTGCTGATTTGCGTGCTGGTGTATCAGTTGGCAGTGTATTGTAACTGTGTAATTGGAAGTGGGAATCCAAGGATTGTGAAAAGAATGCTTTGCTGTTAGAGAAAAGTCTTGGTTTTTTTGTAAATCATTATGCCCAAGTCTCACGTAATTATACTAGATATTTACAAAAAATGAGATACATTAACCAACTAATAGAAAAGGGCATTGAGAGAAATTTTATATTGAATCAAATTAAAAATACATTATCAGAAATAATAAGAACATACTAAATTAATCAGAATAAGTTAATTTCCAAAAAACATTATGAATACAAGAACCAAGCTTGGGGGCTTTCTCCCCATTATCAAAAAGCATACTATAAGCTTGAGATGGGACATAACAATTTTCGTCTTCGTGATCCTCAACATGAGAGTGATATTCATAACATCCGTTAATTTTAAAAAATTCCCCGCTTTGTACCAACACCTCTCCTTTTATTGCATTTTGTAAAATCATGTTATTCACAATTATTTTAGTAAGAATTGTATATATAGATTTTATTAGTTAAAATTACATAAAACTAAGATGCTAGGGATTTTAATAAAATAGATGGGATTGAATAAGGTTAAATTTCTGCAACTAAAAGGACTTTATTATTTTCCATGATAAAGCCTATTGTTTCAGATATTTTGGTATGTGATATTTATGCAAAAAAAGGAGGAGGACACACAATTATTGAGATAGAAACTGGATTCACTCCGCCCGAACATGCAATGGACACTGTTGATATTATGCTGCAAGAATTATGAGCAAGATTTCTAGATATAGTCAATATTGCTCAAAGTTTTCCTTGGCAACTCCTGTAATTGGAATTTTACCAATCTCAAAAATTTTCTTATCATCCCCAAATGCAAGAAATGAAGAAGAAATAAACAAAGTCAAAGATCTATGTGATCGCTATTACAAAAATCCTCCAATAAAATACGACGATATTCAAAATGCGCACCTTCATTCGATTTATCTGATAAATATCGATAAAGGATTTGCAAAGGAACTTGATCTACAAGGCTATGTTGATTTAACTGAAAGCCTTCTTAGCCGCAGTGAAGTAGAGTTCTAGCCGTCCTTTTAATTTAGAAAAAATTCAAATTCATCTATTGTTTATGACATGTAAGATGATTTGCGCTGCGTGTGAGACAAGAAAGCACTACGAATGTATTGATTGTATGAATAACCACAAAACACATCTGTGTTCCTGTGATTGTCATGATGAGAATACTGGACCTCACGATACTGGGCAATCCCACTGATCTTAATTCTTGAATTTTCTTTCAATCTCTTGTGCCATTATTTCTAACTGACTTGTATCTCCCAACTTCCTGTAGGTTAATTTTTCCAGGGTTTTGATGATGCTAATTGCTGCTCTGTATTGTGGAATATCTGGCTGATTTAGTTCTCCATACATTCCTATTCCTTGAATTCCATTTTTCTTTGCAAATCCGAGAATCAACCCGTTGAATCCTGTAATTATTGATTTTTGAGGAGTTATCTCTACATTGAGTTTCTCCATCTGCTTTGTAAGTTCTATTGATGTTGTAGTGATGTATGTCTTGGGATTATTATCTAAAACTCTATTAGTATGAAAACCTCCAAATGTATAAATGAACTTTGCAGAATATTTTTTTGCAACATCAATTACATCCTGACATAAAGCGTTTATCTCACTGTTGCTTTGAGGTTGTCCTTTTCCTCCCCCAAATACTATCAAATCATCTGTATACCTGTACTCCCAACTCTCATTTGGAAGATCAATGTATCCTCCTCTATCAACTACATATGTTGGATCTAGTGTTCTTGCGACTCTAAATGTTTTTGTTCTTAAAGAATCGTTGATGAAATTTACTACCACGCTTCCAACATTCCCCATATCTTGCATTGCTGCAATAACAATTGGTTTCTCTACAGTTGGTTCTTCAGCTTGTGTAAATTCCATAATTTTTCTGAAATCTAATCAATTTTAAACATATGCTCTTGAAAAATATATAACGTATTATCAAGTATAATATCTTTTGAAGCCTTTATCCGTTGGATAAAGCTCGACTTTATTTCCAGTAAACCCGCTTTTCTTTACCACTTTCATCAATCCTTGATCTTCTAAATCTTTCAAAATGGTTTCTAACTCTTGATTACTTATGCCAATGTTTTTTTGAATTTTATTGAAATCTTTGACTCCCTTGTTTAATTCTCCTAAAACCTGTGTCTCCTTGTTTTGTGGCTTTTCAAATGATTTTACTCTTTCAATTGTTTCGGGCCTTTTTTCTATTCCTGAATTACTTGAACTAAACTGATCTTCATTAAATGGATCCTTTCCTTTTCTCCATTTTTTTACTAGACGAGGAACTATTCTAGCTAGGGGAATTAAGAAAAATATTAGATAAATCCAGGAAAAACCTTCCTCAACCATGCCTAAAGTCACAATAACTGATTTATTATTTGTTATTTTGTATTGTGAACTGTACTGTATTGAGCCTAGAGATCTACTGTATCTTTTTTCCAATACGATACAACTCTGTCATATTTTAACTCTTGTAGATTTTAATTCATTATTTGATGATCGAAAGAAACATGAAAGATTCATAAGGCAAAAAAACAATCCAACCACAAATTATGGAGACATCACTAGAAACCATTGGCACATTGGAATATGTTCTTGATAAATATTCCAAAATCTGGAGTTGGAAGATTTCTGGTGATCGTGCGGTAAACATGATCTCAAGACTAGTTCCTGAAGCTTGGTATGGCGAAAATGTAAATGAAATAATTATTTCTGATAACATTGAAAATGTAAAACAAATTAAACTAATTATGGATCGATATCCCCTTGAAATTCTATCAAAATATGTATGGCAAAGAAAAATCATAAAGACTTATGCGCCAAAACCCATTTTGCCTCCAATTAAACATAAACTAAAACGTGCAAAAGCCGGCACACAATTCCGAGGAAAACTTTTGAATTTCCAAAAAGAGGGATTAGATTTTTTACTGAAATCTTCTGGTAATGCATTACTGGCTGATGAGATGGGTCTTGGAAAAACTGTGGAAACATTATCTTATGTAGCAACTGAAAAACAAACATTTCCTGTACTTGTTATTGCACCTTTAGTTACATTACATAATTGGGAACGGGAGATTGCAAAGTTTCTAAAGAAAAAGAGTAGAAATGGAAGAATCGTTGAATCAAAATCCCCTAGTGTCACACTTATTCGAACTGGGAAATCTAAAGAACTTCCAAAGTCTGACATTTACGTAATCAACTATGAATTACTTTTCAAGAGAAATCCTGATTTAGCCAAACTTGGAATAAAGACTATAGTTTGTGATGAGGTACACAACCTAAGGTCAAAAACTACTCAGAAATACAAGGCAGTCAAAAAACTTGCTGCGCTTCCTTCAGTGTTGTACAGAATTGGTCTTTCTGGCACTCCAATTTACAATCGTGGTTCAGAAATCTGGCCAATTATTGATATCATCAAGCCAGGACTACTTGGCAGCTTTAAGGAATTTTGTGAATACTTTTGTTATGTAAATGAAAAGGGGAAGGCTATTGTTTTGGAAAATAAACGAGCCTCGCTTAGACATGAATTACAAAAGCATGTGATGTTGAGAAGGAAAAAGTCTGATGTCCTAAAAGAACTCAAAGACAAGGTTCGTTACAAAGAAGTCATTGCATCAGATACTGATTATTATCTTGAAGAGCTTGATAAAATCTGGAAGAAGCTTGAGGAAGAGCAAAAAGTTGCAGAAACTGAATTCTCAAAGTCTGCATCATATCAACGAGCAATTCAAAGTGAGAGACAGATTGCAGGTCTTGCAAAACTTCCACATGTGATTAATTTTGTTAAAAATATTATGGAGATTGAAGAAAGTGTAGTAGTGTTTTGCCATCACAAGGTAATTCACAAACTACTTCATCAAAGTCTTCAGGAATTTTCTCCTGTTGCGATAATTGGGGGACAAACAGATTCATTTAGACAGGATCAAATTGACAAATTCCAGAAAGGTGAATCAAAACTAATGATTGCAGGTCTTCGTGCTGGAAATGTTGGAATTAACTTGACTAAAGCAAAGTATGTCATCTTTGCAGAACTTGATTGGAGTCCTGCAATCCATAGACAAGCTGAAGATAGATTACACAGAATTGGTCAGAAAAATACTGTTTTTGCATACTACTTGATTGGAAACGGAACATTAGATGATCATGTTGCTGATATCTTGGTAGATAAGAGCTACGAGATTGATGCAATAATTGATGACTCGGCTGATAACTATGAAAATAAAAACAAGGCCGAACTGATCTTAGCTCAGATACAAGACAAGATTCGCTCCAAATAACTAAATCTTGATCTATTCATAAAAAACTAAATTTAGTCATGGTTACTAGCAAAAATATTTTTCAATACGCTTAAGTTTAAAATAATCTAGCAAAATTTGTGGATATTTATTCAACAAGGGTACCTGTTATTTTGATAATTGTACTTGTGGGTATTCTCATATTGCAGTATGTGACTAATGAACAAAATACCAGTACATTGATAGATTATGAAACATGTGAATTATACATTAAAGATCCTCAAATTAACGCTAAGCAATTCTTGAATGAATATGATTCTAAATGCCTAGAAATGAAAAAAATTGCTTCGCCCTAAATTTCTAGCTTATTTTTCAGTTTAGATAATTTTTCAGCAATGCTGTCTTTTTTTAGTTGTTCAATCTGAGAATCATTAATTTCTTTTACAATCTCATCAATTATACTCAGAATTTCAACTTCTGATTTGGATTCATCAAAATTAGTATTATCAAATCCTTCTGTCTCTGTTTTGTCAATCTCTTCTATTCCTTCAGGTAAAATCTCATAAATTTTGACTAGTCTATCTTTTTGTCTTTGTGGTGACATTAGAACCAATTGAGATTTTCTTAATTTTTCTACATCTGCCATTAGTTTGTCTTGAGATGTTCTAAGAATGTCTGTAATCTGCTCTATACTGCAAGACTTTATTTGAAGAAGACGCAAAATTTTTGCCCATGTTGGAATATTGTTACTCCAAAGAATTTCTCGTGCAAGATTTGTGATGGAAAAAGAACCATCACTGTTTAATGATATCATTTTTCTGTCTTTTAATGATGCAAGTGCATCAAGAATTCTTCCAATCCCTAGTCTCTTTAATTCTGAATTCTCTAAATTATTTTCATTAAATACTCCATTTTCTTTAATTGCTAAATCTAAAATTTCCAAATCAATAGTACCTAGTTTTCTCATATTATGTATATCTCTCTTCAAGAATATATGTGGATTCACATAATTTGATTTATGGTTCTATACCAACTACCAAAATTATCATATGGTTATGATGAACTAGAACCATTCATTGATACAGAAACAATGAAGATTCATCATCAAAAACATCATCAGGCATATGTTGATGGATTAAACAAATCCCTTGAACAAGTTGGCAGTGCATCACATCCTCAGTATATTTCATCTATTCTCTCTAATCTAAAATCAATTCCTGAATCTGGACAAAGTGCAATCAATTTTTTTGGTGGAGGTTTTGAGAATCACAGGTTGTTTTGGGAAACAATGACTCCAAATAGTGACGGTGAACCTGGAGGAAAACTAGAAGATTCAATTGATGTTTATTTTGATAATTTTGAGAATTTTAAAAAAGTTTTTTCAGAAAAAGCAATTTCAATTCAAGGAAGTGGTTGGTGTTGGTTGGTCTTCAATCAGACTTTTAATAAAATCGAAATCATTACAACTTCAAATCAAGACAGTCCTTGGATCTTTCAAAAAATTCCCTTGTTGGGATTGGATGTTTGGGAGCATGCATACTATCTGAAATATCAAAACAAAAGACCTGATTATGTTAATGCATGGTGGAATACTGTTAACTGGGATTATGTGGAAAATCGATTCACAGAACTTCCTGGATAAAATATCTGATTTGGGTAAATTCTTTTAAAGAAAAAACCAATGTATTTTTTAATGAATAAGAGTCTAAGATACATTGCATTTCTTGCAATTATTCCCTTGTTTACTGCAGGGTTGACTACTGACTATTTCACAGATGCTGAAGCACTCAAAAGCAAAGGTACTAAATCTTTACAGTATGGTTCTAGTACAAATGTCTGTGGATTGCAGTTATGTTCTGAAATTCCAGGCGGTAAAAACGCATGGATGGAACAGCAAAAACAACCAACTCCTGTAGCACCAGTTGCTGAAGAAGAAGCCATGATGGAAGAAGCCATGATGGAAGAAACCATGATGGAAGAAACCATGATGGAAGAAGTAACTGAAGCAGACTTGGGTTCTGTACTTAGATTATCAAGAGCAAACGTTCCAACAGATATTCCATTGCATCAAGGATACTATGACGGCGGAGATGTTTATTTCATCATCACTGATTCTAGTGATCCTACTCATGCAGAAATCATTACAGAAAATCAAGGATGGCAAGTAGAGCTTGCTCCTTTATTGGTAAATGCTCCTGATGAGGCACTTTCAAAAACATACATGTTCACCAACGGCATTGATGGTGGTGGTGTTCATGGATATCAAAGTGAAGTCTTTACAAGTACACCTGCACAAGCAGATGTGTACAGTGCATTGACTTCTCATGTCCATGTTACATGGAATGAAGGTGCTACACCAAGAGTACTTGATTCAGATGCAATGATTATGGAAGCGACTGATAATGAAGAAATCACATTAACAGAAGTTAATGTGGTTTTGAATATGCCACAAATCATTTGGCCTGATGGTCAGATGATGGTCAAAGAAGACAAAACTTTGACTGACGAAACACCTTATGGTGGTGGCCAAGTTCTTGATATCAATACAGAAGAGATGACTGTAACTTTTATTGCTCATCGTGGATGGGGTCCAGATGGTAGAACAATCTATTACATTGTAACAGATGCTACTCCAAGTGGTCCTGCCGGAATGATGGGTGTTGTAAGTTCACCTTCATCTGCAAGCTTGATTGCAAACTCAGCAGCAGTAGACTTGTATCAATTCAGAAATGGTTTGACCGGAACTGGTCCATTAGGATTTCAACCTGGAATAGCGGCAGGAGCTCCTGGTGATGTAAACTATTCTCCTATGTGGAGAATTTTCATGATAGGATGGGAAAATCCTGATAAAGCACAATTACTAGAAACCATAGATGACATGAATGCATACAAGGAAGCTGGCTTGATCGATATTGGTATTGCTCGTCCAATGGATAGTGATCACATTGTTAACTGTCCATTCATTGATCCATTCCAATAAGATCTAATCTCTTTTTTTCTTTTTTTAAATTCTTTACATTTGTTAACTTTAATTAAAAAATTCTAACAAATTTTCAGAGAATTAACTACCTGATTTATCTTTGATTATGAGAATACTACTGTATGGGTATTGCTGGAATGTTTATGCTTAATGCAGAAGAGTACAAAACAGAAAAAATACATCAAGCCCTTGATATGCTATATGTAGATAGAAAAAATGAATTTCGTGAATTGTCGCTAGTACTGCTTAATGAAAAGGCACTACAAGTCATTCCCCATTGGAAAGAATTTGTTTTGAATTTCTGCTTAGATGTTGAAGAGGCCTTTAAGACATGGTCTGGTCAAAGTTCTCTATCTGTATATTCTCCACAAAAAGCATTGACCTTGTTAAGACAACTGGCACATGACAAGACATCCATGAATCAACTTGCACATCTGCTTAATTTGTCATGTACTATTTCACTCGAATTCAAAGAGATCTATAGGCGCCTAAGGTAATTTTTTTCTATTTTTAATTTCAATACCCAAATATTATCTAGTTTTCTTGAATGTATCCATTACGAATTAGTGCATCTAATCCATCAAAAAATATTCTATCATCAAGTTTTTGATCATGCCATATTTTTGCACGATTTTTAAACCAATTGGGAATTTCAGAAGAACCTGATTCGGATATTATCAAATTCGTATCAAATGGTACGTAATTTAGCGATTCATAAATTTTATTTTCAATAGGAATAATCAACTACACCTTATTCAGAAATCGCCTTTATCTCTGCGAATGTAATCTGGTCAAAGTCCAACGAGTTGTTAGATGCTTTGGAGAACTTTTCTTTCATATTAAAAAATAGAATTATGCAAGAAATAGAAAAAGATCCATCCCAAATGCGTTTACTATGGAATGACCTTACTGATGAATGGCAGTACTAAACTTCTTTATTGAGAAATTTATCCTCTGCCGATTCTGAAAATGGCTGTACTGCATTTTGGGCAAGTACCCTTTACTGCAGGTTTACCATTTTTCATGGTGTATGGTCCAGCGCCTTGAATTTCACGTTTATCTCGGCACTTTACACAATATCCTATTGTCATAATTGCACTAGGCTCTAAGTCGTATTAGCGAGAACTTGTTGAACTTTTTTCACTAAGAAGCAAACCCATAATCTGAATTATTGTGTCGTGTAACAATTTTTTCTGTATTTGATATTTTTCTGTTCAATTTAGGAACAAATTGTTCGAATTTTTTAAATAATTGGCAATTTTTGAAGCAAATTATTTTGTCAAAATTTTAACTGACGTTTATTTGTAATGTGGTGTATTCAGTTAATGCATTATGGTTTTTCAGACCTTCCCATACAAAAATCTCTGCAGTAAATTCACCAGATTGATCTGAAGTCCATGATAATGACGTACTGAGTTTTTGATTAGGTGTCAACTGTCCACTAATCCATCCTAATGAAACAACAAAATCTGCTTTATTTTTTATTTGAACAAGATATACAAAACTTTGAGATTTTTCTTGATTATTTGTAATATCAGCTGAAATCTGAATTTGCTGGTTTACATTAACATTGTCTACTATTGGTGTACGAAATGTATTTTCTAATCTTGGATCACTAGTTGTCACTCTTTGTAATTCAGTTAATGCAAATGTTGGAACAAAACTGATGGAAAATACAAGTAGAATTCCTAATAATCCTATAACTTTACCCAACACGATGTTTTGGACAATTTTTTTACTAATAAAGCGTTTCTAAGTTGATGTTTTTGATTTTACCTCTAATTTATTTACAAATTTTCTAGGTTTTCTATTATGGTGCTTTTCTTTGTAATTATCTTGCCTGGATTGAGCACATTTTTTGGATCAAAGAATTTTTTGATTTCTTTGAATATTTTGTAGTTTTTGGTTCCATATTGTTTTTTGATAAATTCTGAGCGTGCAAGACCATCTCCATGTTCTGCTGTTATGGTTCCTCCAAGCTTGATTACCTCCTCAAAGTACTGAATTGCAATATTTTTAATGATCACAATTTTTTTTCTATCTGAAACTAAACGGACATGAATATTTCCATTTCCTGCATGTCCGTATACAACCGATCTTGTTTTGTATTTCTTATTTATCTTGTTTAAAACTGAAAATAATTTTTGTAGATTTTCTAAAGGAACTGCTGCATCTTCAATTACATGTGGTATTCTTTTTTCTTTTTTAATTGATTTTAAACTATAATGTAGTGATGAATCTCTATATTTCCACCATTGGAAAATATCTGAATCCCTTTTTAATTTTTTAATAATTTTTCCTGTTATGATTGATTTTATCTTCTTTTCACTTGAACTGATATTCTCATCAAACTCTACAAAGAGTAGACATTTGATTTTCTTGTCAAACTTGAATTTTATTTGAATAAGTGTTGCTCTATCTACAAATTCAATTGCAGATGGCCCTGTTTTATTAATCTCAATACAATTGCTTATTGCATTTTTGATTGATTCATACTCTATCACAAATAGAATTCGTTTTCTTGGTTTATTTTTGATTTTTAACTTTGCTGATAAGATAATTCCAAGTGTTCCTTCAGAACCAATGATAATTTTATGAGTGTCATTAATTGATTTTACTTTGTCAATTCCATATCCTGAAGAATTTTTTGTTACATTTGGGAATCTTTTTTTATCAATCTTTTCTGTAAACTCTAAAATCTTTTTTCCAACTCTTTTATTTTTTGGAAGAATGATCTTTTTTCCATTTCCATCAATAAATATAATCTCTGCTACATTATCAATTACACTTCCATACTTTAGACTTCTACTTCCACTAGAGTTATTTCCTAACATCCCTCCTACTGAACAAAAAGAACCAATTGATGGATTTGGTGGAAAAAACTTTTTCTGCTCTTCAAGTTTTTTATCTAGTCTACCTTTGGTTATGCCTGGACCTACAGTGACGTGGTTTTTGCCAAGTCTGAGTAAATCAAAATTTTTCATATCGAGTATAATTCCATTGTTTAATGCGCTTCCAACAAGACCTGTTCCTGAACCACGTACTGTAACTGATGTTTTGAATTTTTTGGCAATTTTTACTGTATTGATTACATCTTTTTCATTTTTTGGTATTACTATCATTTTTGGAATAATTTTGTATGAGCTAGCATCAACTGAATAAAACTCCTTGAATTCCTCTTGAAAAAACACATCTCCTTGAATTGTTGATTGTAGTGTTTTTAAAATTGATTTTTTCATACGGTGAATCAAATTTTGATTCTATAGTAATCCCATCTTTCAGGATCAAATTGTGTCACAAACTCTGCTCGTTCTCTGTTTATTCTTGCTTTGATAACATCTCGTAATGCAAAACTTGTCATGTATTTGTACTTCATAGAGTATGCTTGCATGATAAACATGTGGCGCATCTCACTTCCACCTTTTAGTCCCCAATACCCCATCTTTAGTGCTAATGGTTCTAAAAATATTGTATTTTCTAGTCCATAATTTTCATCTCTAATCTCTTCACGCAGTTTGTATTTCTCAAGTGCTCCTCCCTTGACAAATCCCACAATTTCTCCATTTTTATCATTTAGTCTAAGTGTGTTGATGATTATTTCTGGATCTCTGATAGATTTTTCAAAACTCTCTTTTTCAAATTGTAGCGGAGTTGGAAGCTCCAAAAAGATTTCATACAGTGTCTTGATGAAATTTGGATCTTCTCTTGTTGTCATACATTCTATTGTTGGAACTAACTTGAGATTTTCATAAGCATAATCTGCTTGAATGGAAATCTCTTGTTGTCTGATTCTCATAAATGACAATACGGTATCAAAAAAGTTCTTTCTCATCTCTTTTGGCAGAACCTTGAGAATTGCTTTTGACATGTCTGTTTCTTTATTTAGTAATTCTTCAAAATATGCAACTGCACTTCTAACAATCAATGCTGGTCTCCATGCAAGCGCATGTGCATTCATCTTAGCCATTTCCATTGCTTTTGAAAAATCACCTAATGCATAACTACTAATTCTATCCACTACTGTTAGATACCCTCCCATTTTCATAATGTGTTGCTGATATTGTTGGTTATTTCTTGTCAAATCAGAATTTTGAAAACATTGTTTAATTTGGGCTTCTGCAGTTTTTTTAATCTCCCCACTCCAAGGATATGTTGTTCTTAAAATCAATACCTTGATAATTTCTAAATCTATATTTACAGAATCAATTAATTGACGAAGTTTTTTATCAGATGAGATAAATTTTATGACACTTTCTTCATGTGGTTTGTCTACACTTTTTTGAGGATCAAAGTCATGAAGCAACGCTGCAACGAAGATATATTTTATGTCTTCATTAGTGAGTTGTATTTTATCTTGTTTTACAGCTAAAAGTGAAACATATGTTACTTCTAATTCATGATTAATGTTATGATATCCGTAATAATCAGCACCAAGACCCTGACTTTCAAACAAGTCAATAGTATAATCTAACATCTCAACATAACAATCATCTTCTAATCTATTTTGCACCATTAAATTAAGAATGTCATTTCTCATTGAATGGGTGTTTGCAAATTGTTGCAATAACGATCAATCATAATTCATGTTTTTAAAGATGACCTCTCTAGGCTAGAAAATTCACTTTGTTTTTTGCAGGTTTTGCTTAGAAAGATTCAATAGAATTATGGTCTGGCTAATTTTAGATGTCTGTAAATCTGGATTTACTTGAAATTTTAATGGAATATACCGAAAAAAATTCTCCAAAGTATCTGCTTTATCTAAATGATGATACTTTTCCAATTACTTGTGTGTCTATTACAAATTCACCTATTCCTGTTAATGAACCAACTACTCGCGGTGGTGTGTATTTTTCAGAAAAATTTGCCTACAAGATGAAAGGAGTGATAGATGACCTCTCTGTGGTTCCGCTATTGACCAAAAAGATGCTTGGACCAAACACAGAATTTGCTGAACTTAAAATCTCCACTCAAATAGAATCTAATGGAGCACCTATGAGTATTGAAATCTTTACCAATCTCACAAACAGTGTACAAACTCCTGATTCAATTGAACTTAGTATGATAATAGTCAAACTAGAATCTGTCTAGTCGACTTTTATATATTTATCATACTTTTCTCTTTTTTCCTCATCTGAAAGTATTTCATATGCTTTGTTTAATTCTACCATTTCTTCTTCAGAATCTTCTTTTGTTTTATCTGGGTGGGTTTTCTTTGCAAGCTCTCTGAACTTCTTTTTGATTTCTCTTTGTGTTGCATCTCTTGGAATTTCTAGAATTTCATAATAATTTGGAAGATCATCATTTATTGCCGCATCGCGAAACTCTTTATCTTCTGTTGTGTTTTTTCTCTGTCCTATATCTTCATAATCATCTCCCCAGTTAGAGTGATATTTTTCATATGTCTTGTCTTTCTTTGATTCAAGATTCTCTTTGTCATATGATGTCTTTCTTCTAAGTATAGTGTCTCTTGCTAAAAACAAAAAGATTGCAATGATTACAATTGCAAAACTTCCAAAGAGTATTATCTTTTCTTCATCAGAAACTTCAAGCTCCATTATTGTTTCAGTTTGTGCATATGTTGTTTGTAAACCTCCAAAGATAATTAACAAAATTACAAAAACACTGAATAGCTTCAATTTCTTTTACCTATGTTAATCTAAAATCTTCTTTTACGGTATTTAGAACTACGTGAGTGATTGTATTTTCCACGTTTGAGATGGCTGTCAGACCCTTTACAAACTTACTTAGCTCGTCTCTTTCCTTGAATTTTGCTATAATTACCGTATCTGCTGAACCTGTAATGTCATAAACTCCACATACATTTTCAAATTCTGATATCTCATTTTCAATATCTTCAATTTTGTCATTTTTGGCAATAATTTCAATAATTGCAGTAAGTGAATAACCTAGTTTTTCATGGTCAATTATGGCTGTATATCCGCAAATGATATTTGCTTTTTCTAACTTTTTAATTCTAGATAATATGGTGACAGTTGACATTCCAAGTTTTAATGCAAGCTGCCTAGCTGATAATCTCGCATCAACCATCAAATTTTTGAGAATCCTTTCATCTGTCTCATCTAACTTCATACTCTATAATGCTGAAAAATTTATTTAAATTTTCAGTGAATAGATGTAAATTTGTTCAGTTTATTGCCTGTCTTTTAGTACTTATTTTTCAGATTTAATACAAATACTGGATTTTATCGTCTTGGAGTTCCAGGAAGTTTGTCTTTTAGTACTTATTTTTCAGATTTAATACAAATACACTATCTTGTAATTTATGGATGAAATTCAAAATCTTGTAGCAAAAGGTAGATCATTCTTGGAAGATGGAAAATTTGGTGATGCTCTTGCTTTCTTTGAACAAGCACTTCTTTTGAATCAGAATGATCCTGATCTTTGGAATTACAAGGGAACCGCACTTCGAAGTTTGGGAAGATATGAGGATGCAATGGACTGCTTTAACAAATCATTGGAAATTGATCCTCGAGATAAACATGCATCTTGAGGCTCTGGTCAATCTAGGTGATCTGACATAATATAGGGATGCGGATCTCTCTGAATTGAATTTCATGCTGAACTTTCTCCATACAGATCACCAAAACTATACAGTACATATTTTGGGAAATTCCGACTTGATAGTATTCAAGAATTTTTTATATCACTTCTGACCAAGGGTTTTTCAAGGGGGTCGGGCAATCTTGAGAAGATCCATATTTGTCACTTCTGACCACTATCTATGCTAGATCACCAGAACTGACCAGAGCCAACAGTACCATTACTGCATTCCCGATCTTGGAGAAGGCGGTGGAAAGAGGGCAGACCTTGTGGCATATTCTTTCAGGCCTGTAAACGGCAATGATATCACAAAACATGGTAAGGTAGATCCTACCATATGGTCTGACAAGGTAATTGCAGTGGAGGTGGAGACAGACCCGACAAAACACAAGGGACAGGTGTATATCAATTATGAAAAGAACGCATCGCGCGGGATGGGTGTGTGGTTTGTCGTGTTTTCAGCAAAGCACAAGGAATATGTCATTGATGCCCTGGCAGAAAAAGACATTGGGACAGAGCTGTATGGTCTGGTCCTGGTTGATCCCCAAAGCATTGATTTCAAAAATGAAAAATATTCAGCCGCATCCCAATCCGTTGATGACATGCAGGATATGGTGGTAAAGGGAATTGGTACCGGATATGAGTCGGTACAGGGCATTGTAAACAAGTCAAATCTTACCACGTCGCAGGTCATGGCGTGTCTGCACTCTATGGAGAGGAGGGGAATTGTTGAAAGGTCTGGTGCGATACAGACTGTAACAAAGCAGTCCTTGGATCTGACTGGAACCCATAAGACCCAGACAAAAAAGGACACCTTTATGCTCAGTCCGGATGTTGTTGCAAAGGCATCCCCCGAACCCAATGAGGAGAAACCCGGCATGGAGAAATATTCCAACACCGACAATGTCGCACTGAAATTATTCCTTGATGACGAGGATTTTGCAGATTATGATATAGTGCATGATGTGTTAAAATCACGCGGGTATGGTGTTAGAAGAAAAAAGAATGGCGGCGTCACACTGTACAAAATGGGATAGAAATTTATAAGAAAATTTCTTGCTCCATACATCTCATGCAAAGTTAACAGAATTAGTTAGACCATTAGGCACCAAACATCATTTATCGAAAATTTATAAGGCATAGGATGTATAGTTTACACAATATGGCATTAAGAGAGATTCTACCATTGGAAGAAAAGGATTGGAATGCACTAATAAATGATTTAGAACAAGGTCAAACCGAAGAACAATCTGATTTCTTACAAGAGTCTCTTAAACATGCAAATAACCTCAAGATTTCTAGATAATAATTGTCCAAGCCTGAAATTGATTTTGATAAAATAGTAGTCACACGTCTTAGTGAAACCACTGTTGGTATTGACAGCTTTAAGAATTCAAAACAAGAAATGGTTGATCATATTCAAAAGGAAGCACTTAGAGATCAACAGCTAAAAATTGGAACTACCTGGGTTTGGGTTTATGATAATAAAATTGCGCTGGGATATATTTCACTTGCAATGTATTCAATAGATAAAAAAGACATTCTACACAATCAAGATGAATCAGCACAAAAATATCCCTATGGATCTATTCCTTCTTTATTAATCGGTCAAATTGCAACTCATCAGGATTATGAGTGTAATAAAATTGGACAATCCATGGTTTCTTGGGCAATTAAACAGGCATTTGAATATTCAAAAGAAGTTGGTTGTAGAACTGTTGCACTTCATCCACATGAAGATGTAATTGAGTGGTATGATAAGAAATTAAAATTTAAACATATCAAAAGAGACAACAAACAAGACATAATGTATTTCAACCTTCTGAAAAAATCTTAATTTTTTTCGTTACTCTTGTATGTTTATGTTAAATTTATGACAAGTATGACATCAAAAACGCAACTACCAATATTTATCTTAGCAGAAAGTCACAAAAGAGAGCCATAATTCCACAGGATGTAAGGCAAACAATACTGGAGTTGACAGAATGATGAACAAGACACAGCAAAACATGTTCAAACTGCAACTAGATTGGAATCATACTCATCAATGTATTGTCTGTTATAGGGAATTTGGATGTGATGGAAAGGAGCCACATTGTGCTACACCATTTGAAGAGCCTGCATTATGTGCAGATTGCCTTGATGCTGAAATTCCCTAGAGTGTCGGAGGAAATTGAAATGAAAAAACCACAGCAAAACATGTTCACCAAATTTCTGTAACGATAAAGTTACAGCCCCATTGAAGCATGAGACAGCTGAAACTCTGATGAAACAGCTTAACGCATTTCTGTAACGATAAAGTTACAGCCCCATTGAAGCATGGAAACCAATTCTACAATCACCATGATTATTGCATTTGTGGTTGCGGTAATAATGCTACTATCTGTGGGTGTAACTCTTGCATATGTAATCCATAATACTGATGCTCTCTATAGCATTAGAGGAAACAAATGACTACACTAAAATTTGTCTCAAATAAAAAATGGCCACCTACAGATCGTAATAAATTCATGGACATGAGAGATGCACTGGAGAACATCAGATGTGCTATAAAATATTATAATGAGAAAAATTCATTCCACATGATAGGTGATGACTTTATCAGACATTATTCCCTCAAAGAATTACACGCAATCAACATCATAATTGAATTCCAGGCCCATAGGAGACGTGCAAAGATTTTTCCCTCCGAATATGAATCCCTCCAGGCGTTCTGTATAAAATGCAAAGAATTCAGACTATTCAATACAATTCCTCCTCATTCTAACATTGCCAATCCAGAATCAGTTCGGATGTACTCTCATTGTTATCATGCAGATACAACCCACAATCTGACTCTCATCGAACAGAAGAAACATCAAAAAATTCTGGACACACCACTATCTCCAACAGCTACAATCAGCATAGGGCAGTTTATGGGTAGGTACTATAATATGAGAGATGCCATAAACATTAGGAGTTTTTATCTGAATTATCTGAAACCCTTGTCAAATATCCCTGTTGAGGATTTCTTTATCAATATATCCATAAATGGAAAAACCCAACTGATGTGTCCTGCATGTCATAGAGTCTACAAAAGAAAAGATATGGCAGAAATTCACAATAAACATTTTTGGAATGTAAATGATTTTTTCATAGGATGCCAAAAGGGAGTGGAGCATGTAAGAAAACAAAAAATGGAGAAGAGTCATAGATGAGGATTGCAATAGTGGGAACAAGTATTAGATGGTCTGAGGGTTTACTATAATTTCACAAAAAAGCATAGTGCATTAAATGGAAAAACACCAGCAGAACAAGCTTTGATACAAGTTGATGGAAGAAACAAATGGATTACACTAATTCAAAATGCCAGCTTATACAAAGAAAATATTGAATAGTATTTAATTTTCTAGTTTTGTTACTCTTGTCGTTAATGTAGCTATATCTTCTCCATCAGTATGCAGTATGTCAAAAATATTAGGAATTATTTGTGTATCTCTTTTTACAGATTGTATGTTATTTTCTATTTTTTCTAATCCATGTTCAATATCATCTAGTCTTTTACAAGTATGAGAATGAACTTTGTTTAAACTTTCAGTTAGAGATTCCATGAATTTATTGAATTGTTTTATTGTAACTGGTTTGTCTTCACTGGACATATCTCTATTACAGATTGTATATTATATAAACTCCAAAGTTGGTATGTATCCATGTGAATTGTTTTGTATTAAGAGAGAGAGAGTTTTCAGGGAATAGATTGTGCAGACATGTTTATTTGAATATAATAAAAAAGAGATTAGCACGCTGGCCAACCTACATAAGAACTAACATTATTACTGTTCATTTTATAATAAATCTTGTGAGCTGGCAACATGAGGCAGATTTATTCTAAGATGATAAAGAGATTAGCACGCTGGCCAACCTAACCAAGAACTAATATTATTAGTATTCATTTTTTAATAAACCTTGTGGGCGGGTAGCATGACGGTCATGTACCTAACCAAGAATTAGGAGATTCGGGTTCGACTCCCGACTCGTCCACACTCATCATACTAGGCTCTGGTCAATCTCGGTGATCTGACATAATATAGAGATACGAATCTTCTCTCTGAATTGAATTTCATGCTGAACTTTCCCCATACAGATCACCAAAACTATACAGTACATATTTTGGGAAATTCCGACTTGATAGTATTCAAGAATTTTTTATATCACTTCTGACCAAGGGTTTTTCAAGGGGGTCGGGCAATCTTGAGAAGATCCATATTTGTCACTTCTGACCACTATCTATGCTAGATCACCAGAACTGACCAGAGCCCATCTTGATTATGGTTTTTTAGAATTTCATCTATGATTTAGAAATGTATTTTAGATATTAGAATAATTTTCTGAATCTTAAAATGTGTTTATTTTTTTAATCATTTTTAGACATTTTTTCAGAATTTCTACAAGCTACAATAAATCTAATAATTACTATTATAAAATATGTCAACAAAGACCGAGAACAGAGACAAAGAAAAATTCAAAGAAAAAAATACAAAGGGCGAAGTATTGGTTTATACCTAGAAAATAATTTACCTGCTAAATCCCTGATTATTTATTACATTAATTGTTATTGTAGATTTTATTCCAGGTATTTTTCTAATCTTCTTACTTACAATCTCAGAAATATCATTGTATGTAGGAGCTGCAATTCTACAAATTGCCTCATAGTTTCCAACCAAGATATCTGTTTCTATAACTTCCGTAATCTCTTCCAAGTTTTTCATTACTCTTGATTCATCTGACTTTGAACAATGAATAGTAACAAAAGCTTGAGCCATATGTTCATCTAATACTTTCTGTTCAATTTCATTTGTTTTTGAAATTCCTGGTTTTTTATCTACTATTAATGTTAACGTTGATCTGATGTTTGAAATTTTTCTTATTCCATTTGAAATATCATGTTGAATATCTTCTTCATCAGAAGACACTAGTTTGGTCAAAATATCATAAGCCCCAAAAGTACCAAATACCGTAGTAATGCTAGGTATGTGATTTAGATTGGAAATCACAGAATCTTCAGTTCCAGACTCATTTACAATCAAGACATAAGCTTTAGCCATGTTTCTCCTAATTTTGTTTTGGAATTCCCATCAATGTGAGAGTTGAGCGTACATGAGCAAGTTTTCTGATATTCCAAGTAATGGCTTCTCCGAGTTTGTCTTTATCTTGATGCTCTACTTTTGCAATTATGTCGTATGCCCCAAATGTTTCTGAAATTTCCTTCACCGAATCAATATGCTTTAGATCTTCAATTATTTCATCTTCTGCACCAAGATCACAATTAACTAAAACATAGGCAGTTTCCATGAAACTAATACGTCAAAAAAATATTTAAGCAAACTTTCAAAAATACTTAAAATCATTTAATTATTTACTAAAAACTAAACAAATTTTTCATTTTTTCAACATCAGATTTATTGTTAATTGTGCAGTATTAGTGGTATGGCAGAAGCTGGAATAGCGGCATATGGTGCTGCAATAGGTGTTGCAATTACCCTTGCAATAGTTTTGTTTGCACTACGCGGAAAAGGACATCCTGAACCCCTAGAGTAACGTAAATCCTGATGGAACTCCAAGAATGCACTTGCATGTGTGGTTGCAAAAGACTCGATTTGGAGAATATTTGTTGCACGTGCCGAGCAGATTTATGTAAAATGATTCCTAGATTTATTAAATAAAATTCTCAAATGTATATGATATCTAGATCCAAGTATTGGATGGTTATTGTATAATGATCGCTGATTTAATAACCAATTTTTTACATATCAAGAATGTCAAATCAAGTATTGATGCATGCATTTGATAATCATTCTTCAAAAAAACTCATTAATGTTAACAAAATATTATCAGATATTGTGAGTGACAAAATAGATGAGATGTTGGCAGAAGCCTTTGAGTACGCAGAAGATGAAAATTATTCTGATGCACTAATACTTTATAATTTAGCACTCAAAAAAGAGCCTGATAATGTTAATGCACTTGTTAACAAAGGGGCAACTCTACAAAATATGGGAAGACTAAAACTTGCCATTCGCTCATATGACCATGCACTTGATATCTCTCCTGATAATCTTGATGCCCTACTTAACAAAGGAGCAACACTTCATTCAGATCAAAAATATCAAAAAGCAATAGAGTGTTATAATGAGGCTTTGAGGATTGACAAAAAATGTACAATGGCACTTGCATACAAGGGGCTTTCATTAGGTGAGATGGGACAACTGCAAGATGCAATAAAACATTTCAAAAAAGCATTATCAATTGATCATCATTATGATCTAGCAAGTATCTCTAAGGACGTTGCTCAAGAACTGCTAAAATCAATCACAGAAAATAAAATTAAAACACAGTAACATCGCCTGGTGCTGGCTCTCTGGAACCCTGCTTTTCATTTGATTCAAAAAAGTCTTTGTGTTCTATATTTTGATGATCCCTGAGTTTTTCTATATTTTCAAAACCCTCATGGCACAAGTAGCATTTTGGCTTGTGTTCATCAACTAGAGGCAGTACCATAATAGTAATAGTATGGCTGACTACTTATTTCTTGAGACTAGAAGGAATATATCATGATTCACAAATAACACTACATGCTAGAACAACTAGTTGGAGACTCTCAAGCCTTAGATCGAGCTATTGCAGGAGAAGAACTATCCTATAACGATGGCCTTGAATTGATGGATTATGACAATTTACATCTACTTGGAGCAGTTGCAGACGCTACAAGAAAAAAACTAGTTGGTGATACTGTTACTTTTGCAGCGTCATACTACATGAATTACACAAATGTTTGCGCCGCTAGCTGTCAGATGTGTGCATTTTATCGTAAAGACGGAGCAGATGATGCATACACCCTAACTCCACAAGAAATCGAACAAAGAGTTGGAATTGCAAAACAGATGGGTGCAACTGAAGTTCATATTGTTGGTGGGTTCCATCCAAAACTTCCACTGGAATACTATGAAGATATGATGAAAACTATCAAAAAGAATCACCCACAACTTAACATCAAAGCATTAACTGCAGCTGAGATTTTTTATTTATCAAAACTAACAAAAAATTCTACAAAAGAAATTTTATCTCGTTTAAAAGATGCCGGACTTGATTCTATGCCCGGTGGAGGAGCAGAACTATTTCACCCAGAAATCCGAAACAAGATTGTTAGAGGAAAATGTTCAGGACAAGAATGGCTTGATGTAATTGAAGAGGCACACAATATGGGAATTAAAAGTAATGTTACAATGCTTTATGGTCACATAGAAAAACCAGAACATGTAATTGATCATCTCATAAAGATTCGAGAACTTCAAAAAAAGACTTGTGGTTTTCTTACATTGATTCCATTGAAATTTAGTTTAGATAATACTGAACTTGAACAAGAACATCTGGTAAATAACGAATGTTCATCTGTATATGATTTGAAAATAATTGAAGTATCAAGACTCATGCTTGCAAATGTGTTAAACAACATCTCAGTTTACTGGGTAGCGTACGGCAAGAAATTGGCACAAGTTGCATTATCTAATGGAGGAAGTGACTTGGTAGGAACTGCATTTTCTGAAGAAATTTATCGTGCTGCAGGAAAACCAACTGCATCATCTGTTGAAGAACTTGCAACAATGGTAAAAGAGATTGGACGAACTCCAGCTCAGAGAAACACTCACTTTGAAATCTTAAAAAAATTCTAACTCAAATGTTTTTTGATAGATTCTATTTTTTCTTCCATTTTGACATGTTTGTCTCGTCTTGAATCAATTTTGATTATAACTTCCACTCTATCAATTCCTAAATTATGAACTGTCTCCATCATTGTTTTTGATGCCTTGTAGATAACATCAATACTATCTGATTCCAAAACTGTTCCCATTGAATTAATTTCATATCTAAGATTCTCTGTGTTTTGAATTGATTCTATTGCCTTTGCAATGTAAAAACTGGCACTGGTAGTTCTTGTTGCAATGGGATATATGCTAATCTCAGCTTGAATCAATAGTATTAATTGACAATTTAAGATTAAAAAGTTTGAATCATTCTACAGGCTTTTTTTCTTCTTTTTTTACACTATCTTTTTTCCTTCTGGCTCCAAAACTAATTAGCACTAGTAAAAATCCAACCCCAATTAGTATTCCAGATAATGTATTGTAATCTTTGATTTCTTGCTGTACTGTCATCAAGTCAATTACCTCTTCTTCAGTCATTCCTACGTGACCCGTTGGCATTGTGGCACTGATATTTACAGTAAGTATTATCCCTACAATTACCATTGCAAGACCGCCTGTCAATATTTTTTTGTTAACAAGAACCAATTCTTACTCTGTTTGAATTTCATCATATATTATCTATTTTCTTATCTGAGATGCCTGAATTCAATAGTACAATACTCGGTTTAAATTAGCGATAAGAGTAAATTTACTAGTTTACATGGTAACTTTCAAATCAAATTCTAATTGTCAACGTTGTGGAAAAAACTCTTTACTGACTGATGAAGATACGGGAGAGCAATTTTGTGAAAAATGCGGTTTTGTAATCTCTGAAAAAGTAGAATCATCAGGTCCAGAATGGCGATCATTTCAAAAAGATGGGGGGTCAGATCCTGCAAGAACTGGTGCGCCATCATCACTTACGATACATGATATGGGCCTATCTACAGTTATCAATCCTCAAAATAGAGATGCAACTGGAAAGCCACTTACTGCTTCAATGAAAAGTACCATTGAAAGACTCAGAACTTGGGATAGTAGAAGTCAAGTTCATCAACCCGTTGATAGAAATTTGAGACAAGCACTTAGTGAATTAAACAAGCTAAAAGACAAGGTTGCAATTTCTGCAAACGTCCTTGAAAAAGCTGCTTATCTATACAGAAAAGCATTGGAGAAAAAACTAGTTCGTGGAAGATCAATTTCTGCAATGATTGCAGCATCACTTTATGCTGCTTGTAGAGATACTGAAACTCCTAGAACTCTCAAAGACGTTGCTGATGCCGCTAATGTTAAACGAAAAGATATTGCAAGATGTTATCGATTACTACATCATGAATTAGAACTAAAGATGCCTGTCGTTGATTCAATTCAATGTATTGCAAGAATTTCAAGTAAACTAGAGATCTCAGAAAAAACAAAACGATATGCAATCAAAGTATTACAAGAAGCACAAGAACGTAAAGAGTCAGCTGGAAAGGATCCTATGGGACTTGCCGCAACTGCATTATACTTGTCTTGTGTTCAAAACGGAGTATCTATCACTCAACGAGACCTTGCAGAAGCTGCAGGTGTTACAGAAGTTACCATCCGAAATCGATACAAGGGATTAAAGGCAGCACAATCATCAAAACCATAATTTTGATGTTATTGTTTTAAGAACACAAAAAGAATTTAGAATCTACTTAGAATATCTATAGTGTTAATTTGATCTTGATGATCTGCTAAATAGTATAATACTCCATCCGAATCAATTTCAATCCATTCAGATTCTCCTTTGTAGTTTACAATATCTTCAAAAAAAGCATCATTAACACCAGTTAGTCGTAATAATGCTTTTTCATCTTTGAATTTTATTGGCAGTTTGATTAACTTCTCTCTCAACACACTCTGGCCTTGAATATTGATCTTATAGTCTTCATTGTTTATCTCAGCAGTTCCAAAAAAATGGTTTGGAAACATATCTAATTTTTTTATCTTGATTGAGATAGTTCTTTTCAACTTATCATCCATGTTTTTTCTATGGTTTTCTTGTATTTCTAAATTTTTTAACGCCCAAAGAGTTTTGAATTATTTTTGAGAATAATACAAATTGAAAAAAAGGAGATAAACTATTTAGATTAAAAAACTCTAAACAAATTTAGCTTAAGTTTTTGGTCCATCAGATCGATGTTTTGTTAAACATTCTTTACAATACACTGGTCTGTCTGTTGCTGGCTCAAAAGGTACCTCTGCATCTGTTCCACAATCAGAACATTTGATTGGATACATTTTTCGTTCTTCTGACATGATTTCAGACAGTTTTCCCATAATAAGAACCAAGGACATTTTCTATTTGAAATCTCAAATTTATCCTTGATTTAATCAAATCTCTGATATTTTGGATTCTAAAATCCTTCTGGAGGTTTCTGAACAAAGACATTGCAAACAAGCGCATCTGTTTTTGTATCTCTATATTGAACATTACATGATACAAATTTCCCTTTTAATGCACGTTCCAAGTCTTCTCTTGTCTTTTCTTCATATTGTGGATTATTAGGATCATCTATTTTCCCAATGATTATTTTCTCAGTTTTTCCATACTCTTCTTGATTGTCTTTTCTTGTATGACTTACCAATAACTCAAATGCATTATTTGTTAAAATTCCAATTACTGCGCCACCAATTCCGTCTCCCATCGTTTGTAAAATTTTTTTGTTCTATAATTACTTGGTGGCGATACTTATCTCAAAGTCTGGAACTAAATTCTTTTCTTTTGCCATCTCGAATAGCTTTCTAATTGACTCTTCCCCCGAATCTCCCATATTGACTGTAACCTCATTGACATACATTTTTACAAATTTTTCAATCAAGTCACGTGGTTTTCCTCTGGAATACTGCATTGCATATTCTAATGCATCTTCTATATTCTCTAATCCAAACTCAATTGATGCCTGAAGATGCTTGTCAAATTTACAGATTGTCTCCATTCCTAGGTCTGTTTTCATTACGTTGATTCCAAGTGGCACTGGCAATCCATTTGTTTTCTTATCCCACCATTCTCCAACATCTAAAATTTTGATATTCCCTTCTTGTTCATATGATAATTGGGTCTCATGAATTACAAGTCCTACATCGACTTTACCATTTTTGATAGCTTCTGGAATATCACTAAAATTCATCTCTACATAATCAAATTTTCCAATCATCAATTGGAGTAGTAAAAATGCTGATGTCATCTTTCCTGGAATTGCAATCTTGCATTTTTTTATCTCGTCAATTGTCATCTGTTGTTTTGCCGTAACTATAGGACCATACCCAATTCCAAAACTTCCACCACTCCTCAAAATTGTATATCCTGGAATGTATGCACAGGCATGAACTGAAACTGCAGTAACGTCAAGCTGCGGATCAGTTGCCTTACGATTTAATTTCTCAATATCTTCAATTACATGATTTACTTTAAAGTCTGGAGATGGTACCTTACCCGTAAACATCCCATAAAACATGAATGCATCATCTGAATCTGGAGTGTGTCCTACAGAAATTTCCATGACTGTCTGCTGAATGGTCGTAATAAAAACCAAAACCTGTCTTGAATCATTTTTCTAATATACATCCAAAACCATTTGCTGTTATGAATACAATTGAGGCATATGAAAAAGACATCCATCTTCAATTGAATTTTTTAAAATCATTTAGAAAACAAAAAGCATTATCTCATAATCAACAAAAAAATATCATTTTTTCAGGCAGTGGCGATTCTTTAGCATCTTCAATGCTAGCTGAGTCATTTTCATGTGGAATGGTAAAGGCAATGGATCCATTAGATTTGTACTATAACAAACAATTAATCGAATCAAAACATGTCTACTTTGTCTCAATATCTGGAAACACCATCACAAACATCAAAGTTGCAAAGATTGCAAAAAGAACTACTGCCATTACAGCCAAGCCTAAAAGTAGACTGGCAAAGGCATCTGATGGAATTATTCTCCTTTCCTCTCCAAATAATGGCATTTTTACTGCAGGAAGTATCTCCTTTTTGGAAAGCGCGTTAACGTGCATCTCTTTGGTAAAAAAAATAACAATTCCAAAAGACTCTGAACTATTTTTAAAAGCAAAGACAGATGCAAAAAAAGCTAAAATATCAAAGAGAATTTTCATTCTTGGAAATTTCTTTACATTTCCATTAGCCATGTATTGCGCTGCAAAGTTTTATGAACTTCTGGGTTATGATGCACACTATTCTAGAATTGAACAGTTTTCTCATATGGAGTTGTTTTCAATTCAAAAAGGTGACACTGTAATAATCTTTGAGGAAAAAAACACCCACAACAAACAGCTGGGAAGAAATCTCAAGAAAGTTGGCATCAATGTAGTTCATCCTAATGTATCATCCAAGAAGATATCTCAGATGGTATACTGCATATTCTTTTCTCAACTAGTTACACTTTTTGAGGCAAAAAAGAAAAGAAAAAAAGATTGTCACTTTGTCACTGCAAAAAAAATTCGTAATGTTAGCAATCAAATGATCTATTGATCTTTTGTAAGGCTAAGGTTTAATAGCTGATTACTAGGGTCTGCGAATATGGTAAAATACAAGTCAACAGGTGAAGTTCTTAAAATTATCAAGAACAAAGACCAAATCCGTAATTTTGGTGTTATTGCTCACGTTGATCATGGTAAGACTACTATGAGTGATAGTCTCTTGGCATACTCTGGTATTATTGCTCCATCTGCTGCAGGTAAAGCTTTGGCAATGGACTTTGATAAAGAAGAGCAAGCAAGAGGAATTACAATTTATCAGGCAAATGTTACTTTACACTTTACTCAAAAAGACAAAGAATATGTCATTAACATGATTGATACACCTGGACACGTAGACTTTAGTGGAAGGGTAATTCGTAGTCTTAGAGCAATTGATGGTGCAGTAGTAGTGTGTGATGCAGTAGAAGGCATTATGACTCAAACTGAGACTGTAACTAGGATGGCACTTGAAGAGAGAGTAAGGCCAGTTTTATTTATCAACAAAGTTGATAGACTCATCAAAGAACTCAGGTTGACTCCTGAGAAGATGCAGCAGCAACTAGCAGAAGTTGTTTCAAACTTTAATCAACTAATTGACACATATGCAGAACCTGAATACAAAGAAAAATGGAAAGTATCCATTCAAGATGCAAGCGTTACATTTGGTTCTGCAAAAGACAGATGGGCAATTAATATTGATTTAATGAAAGAGAAAGGACTTACATTCAAAGATGTTATTGATGCTTATCAAAATGAAAAAGTTTCAGACCTTGTAGAAAAGGCACCGCTAGCTGAGGCCATACTTGGAATGGTTGTAAAACATCATCCCTCACCACATGTTGCAGTAAAATATAGAATCCCACAAATCTGGAAAGGCGATTTAGATTCTGATGTTGGAAAGGCATTACTTGCTTGTAGTGATGATGGCCCAACAATTATGATGGTTGTAAATATGGTATTAGATCCTGCAGCAGGACCTGTTGCAATTGGTAGATTATTTTCTGGTACAATCAAAGATGGACAAACCATTAACATAATTGATGAGAAAAGAGAAGGAAGAATTCAATCTGTAAACTTTTTCATGGGAAACCAAAGAGAACAAGTAGGCGAACTTGGAGCAGGAAACATTCCTGCATTATTAGGATTGAATGATTGTAGAGCAGGAAACACTCTATCTTCTGTCAAAGGCATTCAAATGTTTGAAGGAGTGAAATATGTTTCAGAACCTGTAGTTCAAATTGCAATTGAGCCTAAACATCCTAAAGATTTACCTAAACTAGTTGACTTTCTAAAACAACTAACAATTGAAGACCCTAATCTTATCGTAAAAATTGATCAGGAAAGTGGTGAGACTATTATTGCAGGAATGGGTGTATTGCACCTTGATGTTGCTGTCCATCGTATACAAGATACCAAAATTGAGATTATAACCTCTGAGCCTCTAATTAACTATAGGGAGACTGTAAAGGGTCCATGCGAGCCAATCATGTCAAAGTCACCTAACAGACATAACAAGATCTTCATGAAAGTAGAACCATTAGAGCCAGAGATTGCAAACATGCTTCGAACTGGAGAAATCAGTGACATGAAAGACAAAAAGTTTGTTGCAGACAAGCTAAAGGAGGCAGGATGGGATACTGATACAATTAAGAGAATAATGAAACTTGATTCACGTGGAAATGTTTTGATTAATGGAACAAAAGGTGTCCAGTTTGTTCAAGAATCGACTGATTCTATTAACACTGGTTTTGATGAAGTAATGAAAGAAGGTCCTCTTTGTAGAGAACAGATGAGGGATTGCAAGTTTATCTTTACTCACTTTGTTCCACACGAAGATACTGCTCATAGAGGTCTGTCTCAATTAGGTCCGGCTTCTCGTAGAGCATGTATGGGTGCATTAATGACTGCTGGTACTACTGTTTTAGAGCCAACTTTAGCTATTGAGGTTCGTGTTCCAACTGATTTGGTTGGAAATGTTGCAACTGTTCTTTCTGGTAAACGTGGTAAAGTACTTGACATGTCACAAAAAGGTGCATCAAGTATTGTAATAGGTGAGATTCCAGCTTCTGAAACATTCACTTTATCTGAAGCAATGAGAGGTCAAACTGCAGGACGTGCAACATGGAATACATCATTTAAGGCATGGACTGAAGTTCCAAAATCATTGTTTCAAGAAGCAATATCTGATATTAGAAAGAGAAAAGGATTGGCTCCAGATCCGCCACGAATAACAGACTTTATCGACAAAGATTAAAAATAATTCATGGGATTTTGAGAATCTCTCATCTACTCCCACGAAGTGTGTTAGGTGTTTTGTCTTGCAAAATTTGTATTTAATACTGATGAACGATTTCTCAGTCTTCGAAGAGGTTGTGCATAGCCAAATTTCTCTTAGATGTCAAATATTTGTACAATCAAAATATTACTCTAAACTTGATGTATACGATGAGAACTAGAAAATTCAATTAGATGCTAATCTTGCAGATCTTAACATGATTTAGTTACTGTGTCCTTATCTCTGAGAAATTCTAGGCTAACTTCACTTCTCTTGTTTTTGAAATAGCGATACTGATTAATAGTTGACCTGTATATAATAGGTCGACCTAGTTATAATGAGTCAATACAAGCCTAATTTAGAAACGTATGAGCGTGAAAGGGTTGTACTGGAGAGTATCAAAACCAATCCAAATTTACATCATAATGCATTGCTCAAACTCATTGTACCAGAGTTTATGGCAAAAACAACATTTGAGAAGACAAGAGATTCTTTACTTGAAAAAGAAATCATCGTAGTACAGACTAAAGGGAACATGAAGTTTTATCATCCTGCTGAAAACTATGAACAAAAATCACAACAACACATTGAACGTAACACAAACAACTCTTTTCATGATTTGAAATTACAAATAAAAAAACTGGATGCCGATTATAGACATAAGGATGTAGATGAGAAGATAATTATTGCAAATTCCCTTCTAATAAATTTGTTAGAAACAGACAATGGATTTACTATTTTGGATTCAACAAAAAATCCAAAAAAGACATTGTATAGAGATGAACATCTAACAATTCAGCAGCTAATCCATCAAATCTTTGAGATGATACGACACGACAGGGACTTTGAGATAATTTTTCCAACAATTGTAAGTTATTTGGAAATCATGATGCCAAAAGACTCATTGAATAAATAACATTTCATCTAATTATTTATTCAGGTATATTTTATCACTAATTTATGGGATTGCTATATACAAAATTTCATATGTACTTTGATGAAGAAGAGTGGAATCAAATTTCAAACAATCCAATAGTTTTTCAAACAACCAAAAATGGTGTGACTTTAGAGATAGAGGACACATCACACAAATCATACAAACTACATTTCAAAGAAGGTGGAAAACTTGGGATGTTCAGAGTTACCGGACAATTTCGACTTATTTGGGATGATGAGGATATTCTCTAATTTAACCAAATAATAATGGGATTTCTCAAAGAATTTTGTGTCTTTAGAAGATCGAATTAAACAGACTTTGAATGATTTTGATAACACTTCAACAGAGACAATTTTTGAAATTCTAAATCAGATAAAACCTCAATTCAAAAGTGAATTAATCTCAGAATACCTTCAAGGAAAAATCCAAAAAATTTCAGAGGTAAATGATGAGGCTGAAAAGAAGAAACAGTGTAAGGCATTAACCCCGTATTTTGACTGGTATCTGCAAGGCTTGTAAAATTATCCTAAATATTGCTTTATTTTATCTAGTGCTATTTTGATGGTCTCTAGATCCTCTCTTGCTTTTAGCATATCTCCAACTAGTTTTACAAAATATTCCTGTCCTGTATCTTCTGCTTTGTGAATATCTGCCTCATAGCACGCCAATGCTTTCTCTAGAAATGGGACATCATTACTTAACTTACTGGTTGATTGAATGTCCACAAGATTGTCTTGAATCTTTTGAATCACTTCATCAATTTTTGGGATTGTTTTCATTGCTTGTTGATTCAAAATTGATCCAAACATCCCCGCAGCATCTTTTAGTTCTGGGCTCTTACCTATAGTTTTTAATCGATTTTTGTAATGTCTTAAAGATTTTAGAATTATCTCATACCCTCCCTCATCTTTAAGATAAATTGCACCAATCCATATTTTCTCAGACATTTCTCAATGTTGGTTTGTTTTATTATAATAATTTAGTTTCCTATTTTGATACTAGTATGATTTCTACTTGGTGCTAATATGCCAAAAAAACATATCATCATTATTGAATACTAAAAATAAATTTGGAATGATGAAACTTGTAGCAAAATGTCCTAACTGTTATGCTGATTCTTTGTACTGTGGGAAAATTCCAACTTCAATCAAAACCTTGGCACATAAAGAGGTCTTGTTTTGTAAGGACTGCAAGTTTGTAATTGCAGTAGATGAATACAAAAAAATGCTTTCACAAGCCTAGACATCAGAACTTTCTTTTATTGTTGGCTCGTTCTTATTGATTAGATATAGCAAAATTCCTGCTAGAGTGACACCCATTCCACTAATACCTACAAACGTGCCTATATTCTTGATAAATCTCAAAACAGGATCTGTTTGACCTAATTCTATAGAGTAAAACAACACTAGTCCAACAGAAAACATGCTTATCCCTATAATGACAACTGGTATCCCTGTTTTCATGTCTCAATTCATTTTTTCTGATTAATAAATAACAAGAACAAAAATGTGTGTCTTTATGAACACAGTAAACCCTTTTAATTCAATCATCGTCAGTATCTCTGTGAGGCTATTCCTTACTCTTCTAACATCTGCAGTCTTGTTTATGATCCCATTTTCAACTAATGCATTTGCACAATCTAGTTATGATGTAAATATTCCAACTGGTGCAGCCGATGAATCTGCTCCCTTTTTCTGGCAAAGTGAAAAAGACGGTTCAACTACAGGTGTGGTTGAAATTCTAATTGGAGATACAATTGTTTGGAAAAATGCAGATACTTCATTTCATACAGTAACTTCTGGTTCTGAAACAGATGGATTTGATGGCATTTTTGATAGTAAAGAATTTGCACCTGGAAAATCATTTACTTACAAATTTTCAGATACAGGTCATTATCCATATTATTGTACATTACATCCATGGATGGATGGTACGATAATTGTTACAGCTGGATATTCTATTATTCCAAATGTTGGTAAACAAGTAGGTGATGGTACTGCATTCTTTGATGTAGAGTATGACTTTAACCGCTTGCTATCTACTGCAACAATTGATGAGGAACAAAAATCAGTCACTTTTGAGATAATCGGTGATGCAAAATCTGATAATCATGATTTAGAACTTCGTCTGCATTCTGGGTTGGTTGATGGTCCCTTTGTAATATGGATAGATGGTGAAAAGATTTCAGATTTTGAGAATACTAGGGAAGGCGATCTCAATGTGTTGTTTGTACCATTGAATGCTGATTCAAAAATTTTAACCATTATTGGGACCTCTATAGTTCCTGAATTTGGTACAATGACTATGGTCATTCTTGGGGTGTCTATTGTGTCCATGATAGTTTTGAATCAGAGATTTAAACTAAAAATCTGATTTTATTGAAAAATCTTATCTTAAAAAATAATTCTATATAGTAATTATATAGAATAGGTGTATAATGGGCACTGTTAACTTTTAGGAATATCTCCAAATTGCTGTAAAACTATTTGAATTATCTCACCTTCGAAATATTGATGCGCACGATAAGGAATTAAAAAACTTGGAAAAACAGAAAATTAGAATTTATTTTCATGATCTTGATTACCAGATAAAGCGTTATTGTGAAAAAATTAGATAATTTATAGTATCAGTAGATGGAAAGGTCTCATCTTTTGCATTCCAAATGATATTTTTCCATGTCTTTGAACATTCTACAATTACTATTCCAATAAAGCATTTGAGTAATTGGATAGTTAGAATTGGTTAGTTTTTGATCTAAATGGAGTTACTTTTCCATCTACCAGAGAGATGTTCTACAGTTTATTTCATTACACGACTTGATCATCAGATGAAAATCTGCACATTCTGAGTCTAATAGTGTATATTTCAAGCCTAGCAATCACAAATTTAACAAAATAATTCATTGTAATACGAACAAGTTATTTATGTCAAAGATACATAAATGTATCATGATGTCTACTCAAAGCAAGGAAATCAAAGCAGTTCATATTACAGACTTTGGAGTGGACCCCACTAAATGAGAACACTTTTTGCATAATTTTACATACCATTACCCTCATTTATGTCTCATCTCCCATTTTTCCAGAAATTCATCTGGCGTGATGTATCCAAGTGCAGAGTGAATCCTGGAATCGTTGTAATCCTCAAATGCCTTGGTAATTCTTACTTGTGCTGATTGGAAATTTTCAAACTCGTGTGGCCAGAGATATTCCTTCTTTAACGTTTTATGAAACGATTCAACATGACCATTTTGTTGTGGTGTATGGTGCCAGATGAATTCCTGTCTTGCACCCAAAAGCAGGATTGCTTCTTTGAACTTTCGGCTTACATATTGCGAACCATTGTCAGTTCGTATAATCAGTTTGGCACAATCCGGATTGGAAGTTGCAATTGCATGAATGATTGATTCTGTTGCAGCATCTTTGCTTGCAGTTACATCAAATATGTATGAAATCCATTTTCTGCTAAATGTATCTATGACATTAAAGCAGTAACACCAACCATCAACTCCACACCAGACATATGTCATATCTGTCTGCCACAACTGGTTTGGCGCAGTCGGTTTGAAAAGTTTCTTTTTGGATGCCATGATGTCTTTTTTGGTCTTTGCAGGTGCAATCCAGCCTAGCTTGTGGAATATCCTGCGAATCTGCTTTCTGTTTACGGGCAATCCAAGCTCCCTTGCCGTGGCTGCAGCCATCCTACGGGTTCCATATGTTGGCCTGGCATTTCCAATCTTTTGTACCATTTGGGATACGGTCTTGTTTAGCGGAATGTTTCGGGGTGATTTTGTATGGTACCATTTGTTGTACGATATCCCGACGTATGATAATGATTTTCTCAGACTCAATTTTGCAGTGAGTTGCTTTGCAATGATCATCTTTTGTGTCCCTCCAACGTTTTTTTAAAAGTGTCATTGACGATGGTCAGCTCACCTACGATTCTTTTTAGAGTCTCATTTTCTTTTTGTAATGTCTTGCATGTATTGTCACCAGATCTTCTGTTTAATGCGGATTTACCTCCATCCACAAACTTTTCTTTCCAAGAGTAGAATGTCTGCGGATGAATGTTGTGCTTTCTGCACAGTTCTGCAGTTCCAATGTTGGTGTTTAATGATTCAAGGATTATCCTTGATTTTTCTGCAGGTGTGAATTTGCTCCTTACCATGGGCGTAAACCTCCTAGATCCCCTGAAAAGTGTATGTATGCAGGCGTTCTCATTCTAGAGGGGACCAGACCAACTTGGATAATCTATTAAAAAAATATGATCAATTGCAGGATTTCAGTATCGGTAATATAAAATGTCATATATGCTCGGATGAGGTATCATCCACAAATGTTGGAAGTATGAAATTGGTCAATGAAAAATTTGTGTTTACCTGCAACAAAATATCTTGTTATGATCAAATAATTAAAAATATTCAGTAACAGTGGAGTTATTCAATTAACATCAAAGATACGACAATCTCTTTTTGTAACAATTAACCCTTTTCCAAATAATCTCAAAAATAAAGAAACAATCATTTGAGTTTTATCGTAATCTCTTCTCCATTCCCTATAGGGGATGTTATGGTGTGGAGTTTTGGATTATCTTTGAGATAATCTGAAAATTTTTTCATATCTTGTCTGAACTGTTCAGGATATAGCATATTATCTGTAACAATCACCCCTCCAATTGAAACCATTGGAAAAATTAAATCAAAATATTCTATGACATTCTCCTTGTCTGCATCAATTAAAACAAAATCAAAAAAATCCTTGTATTTTTGCTGTAAACTCAATTCTGTAAGTATTTGCATTGCTAATCCTTCCTTTATGATTACTGTATCCATAACTCCTGCTTTCTGAAAGTTCTCTTTTGCTCTTTTGATTTTACTTGGATTTTGCTCAATTGTGATAATTTTACCTGATTGCGCTGCAATGACTTCTGCACACCATATTGTTGAATATCCTGTTGACATGCCTACCTCGAGCATATTTTTTGCATTTTTTAGACGTAAAATCATGTTGAGTAGTTCTCCTGTCTCTTTTGTTATGGCAAGCATTCTGTCTTCATGTGGAACATCTTTTTTTCTTGATTTCTCTAATGTTGACTGTATCTCTAATTCATCCAGTACCTTGGCGATTGAATCCATCATGTGATTTCTGTATTTTTAAAATAATTTAACCATAACTTTGATCTTATAGACATTTGAAATGCTTTCAATAGCTTATATTTAGTAAAGAAATTTTTGATTTAGAATGATAGCCAAGAATAAAGTTGATTTGCTTGAGATTGTTCAGAAAATCCTCGATCTGGATCCCAAAATGAGATTTGCAGCAATAATTGATCCAAAAGGTAACATTCGAGAGGCAATTATGAAGGCAGGAAAAACAAGTCTTGAATCTCAAAAAGAAGAAGAGCATTTCTGTAAACAAGTTGCTCAAAGAAGAGCAATGAGAAAAGAATTTGATAGAACTCTTGGCAAAGTAAGGTATGTCCATGTTGAACGAGAAAAAGTATCTCAAATGGTAATTTACACAAAAAGAAACATTGTCTACTTTGCAATGGAACCTGAGATGCCAATTAACACAAAAATTCGATTAATTACAAAAATAAAGAAAATCACTATTTCTATCTAGAAAAAATTTAGATAACACAGTTTTTTTCTGAACATTATGACATTTCATAAATATCTTGGAGACAGATGTTTGAGTATGATAAACACTATCGACAATGTCAGCAACTAAACAAGCCGTTTATCAAAGCAAGACCAAGTCCTAAACATGGAAGTTATTATGTTCAGATTGATTTGATGACATGTGACTATGAACTATCCACACAAGAACAAGAAGAAATCAAAAAATTAGTTCATGATGAAATAAAGTTTGTAAAGCCCAATTCAAAGCCTGATTTTCAGGATTTTAATATTGATAAAGAACTTGCTTGGTCTGATGGTATGTCTGCTGAACACATGGATGAATTTTGTAACAGTCTATATGATTTGACGCAAAAGTATCACAACTAAAACCTAATCAGGTTTTTTAGAATTTTATCTATTACTTGTAGTTCTTCTTTTCTTTCTTTAATAGTGGCCTCGTTCCATTTTTTTGCAAATTCTGATTGCTTGTCCATCTTTTCTAATTCTTGAATGTATTTTATCAAGTGTATTTTATAATCTTGAAGTAGATCAAGGTGTTTGTTGTGATTTTTCTCACTTGGTGTTGTCATCCCATTCCTCTTTTGTGATTTCTGGAAACATTTCTCTAATTCTTTTTCTATCTTTTTCAACTGCATCAATTCTTTCATCAAGATGATTTTTCATTGTAGGGTCTACCCCCAAATTTACTTCTTTTTGGATATCTGAGATCACTTTGGTTAATGATTTGTAATATGAAATGTGATTTTTCTTTGATTCTTCTGATCTGTCTTCTTCTTTCTCATCCATTAGAAATTAATGATTTATTGAAAATAAGTACTTGTTCATTTGATATGTTGGTTTACACTAATATTGAAATAAAATCATGAAATGATATGAAAATTCTAGTTGATGAAAATCTAGATGGTGTGGATGAACGGCTTAAAGAACAAGGTTATGATGCTTATAGTGTACGAAAACTACAAATCACAGGAAAAAAACTTGGTTCTGATTATTCTATAATTAATTATGCTCGTGAAAATAATATGATTATAGTCACAAAAGATACCGAATTTCGTAAAGCAAGTGAAGAAAATTACTTTCCACTAATTCTTATTGATGATGAAGAAATTTTCAAGGTAATTGTTGAGAAATTAAAAAAGTTCTAATTTACATTCTTTGAATCAAATTGCAGTATTCTCAGGTTTGCCAGAACCTCATTTAGAAAATTATCTTCTGGTTGGTGTGCAATAGTATTCATGATTGTTTCCCAGCAATCATTAATCTTCCTGTTAATCTGTGAAAACATTTTGTCTTTTTTGAATGCAGGGTAATAAGACAACAGTTTCATCACTCCATCCGTTGACTGTACTATGTGTATGCTATGAATGACTGATCTCAATCTTTCATGAATGGAATATTTTTTTTCCTTACTAGTAACATCAAAATTAACAATTTCATCAAAAATAATGTTAATTTCTTTGTGGAGATTTTTGAGTTGTTTATTTACTGATTCCGATAAATTGATCAATTCATATTCTATGTGGGATCTGCTGTGAACTTTCTTTTCTACCTCGCCTGCTTCAACTAATGCACTGATTTCTCTGTAAACAATTTTCTCATTACCTACTTTTTTGATGACTCTTTTTGCAAGTTCAGTCCCGCGAATTTTTCCATTTTCGTTGAGAATTCTAATAATCTCAGTTCGGATGATTTCTAAATTTTTATTCATTATATTCTCCTAGAAATTATTTTTTATATTTCTCTAGTACTGCTTTTTCTCCATTCCCATTAATCTCTTTTACTAATTCTTCTAAAATTTTTATCCCTTTTCTAATTGGTTCTTTTTCTAAATTTTTGTATTCTAGTTTTTGTTTGAGAACTAGTTTTTCATTGTTAACAAAACTCAGTAAGCTTACATTTTTCCCCATGTTAAGATTAATGAAAAAATCCACATATTCTAAGGTTGACTGTATTCCCATTATTTCTAATTTTTTCTTCTAGTATTTGTTTGGAACCCCTACAAACTAGGTTTATTTACAATCCTGATTCTATTTGATTATGGATAGTTGTGATAGACGTATCCGTGCTTACAAAAACGGCAAAACATTTGATCAATGTAGAGATATTGCAGAATCTATGAATCCCGATTTTAAAAAACAAATTGAAGATAACGGAAAAGTTCTATGGACTGAAATATTGGAGCAAGTCAACCATGATGAATTGATTTACAAGTTTACTCTGAAATTTCTAAGACGTGATGGTTATGATATAGGAAATCACAAGATCCCCGAAGTCAAAAAATCTACTTTGTAGGATCTATTTTACAACTACCATCTGCATTTCGTAATTTTTTTGCCATCACATACGGTGTAACAATCAATACTGGAATCGATATTGCAATAAATAATGTCTGCAATTGTGTTAGTGCAATTGATAATGCAATTCCACTTGCTGTTCCAATAAATATAGATAGAAATGTTCCAACACAAGTTGGGCATGCAATGAATAGTCCTGTAGCTGCGCCAATTGAACTCATTCCTTTTCCTTTTTTTGAAATTGTGTATGCATTAATGGCAATTGAAGCATTTAATCCCACTAGATATGATACCACTATTTGTAATACCAAATTTATTGGAATTATCTGCAAACCTACGTGCTCCGTAAGATAAACAATTATTTTTGGCATGTATCCTGGATTGTCACAACATGGTGCAATAAAACCAGATGGAATTGTTGCACCATAATGAATTGCAAAATTAACTTCGGGTTGGTACACTAACGTTCCTGATATTAGAGAAAAGAATACTCCATATCCAATAAATGTGGCAACAAAGATTTTACGTGATTTTGAATTCCATGTTGCCAGTGCTATTATTGTTGATAGGTCACTTCCTTTACTTTCAACTTTCTCTTTGTGATATCTATACATGCCAAAAGCAATAGCACCAAATGCTGCAACAAGTGTTATGTAAAATCCATAGGCAATTCTCTGTATTGAATCAATTGCACTAGGTGTAAGAAGCTCTGGATCCTGATATCTGTTATAAAGCAAAAACAAGAATACAATTATTGTAAATCCAAAAACAATCAGTCTCTTTCCACTGTTTGCGCTCTTTCTTGATTGTTTTTCCATGATTTAGAACTTTTTTCTATGAAATTAAATCCTCTCCTAGATAGTTTACAATTGGTAGTCCGATTATGTGATAATCAATGAATTTCAACTATCTTGCTATGATTATCCAAAAAATTAACTTTTATTTTGAATTTTTGTTTTTCTCTTACTAATCACATCAAGTTCATAGTATAATTTTTCTAATTCTTTAGGAGTTATGTCATCTTCTTTTCAATCTTTATTTCATCTTCTTTCAATTGTTCATATTCTTCTAAATCATTCATGATTGGTTGTGACTTAGTGAGAACTTAACTGTAATTGGAATGTTGCATATGCTGATGGAAAGTATTCTGCAAAATCTGGAACATTTTCACTGTTTGCAAAATCATGTTGTGAATCAGCAATAATATATCCTTGAGGATCTATTACCATCGTTCTTCCATGATCCTTTTTTACCATGTCTTGAAAAATTGTTAATGGCATTTCAAAATGATAAAATGCAGGTTTTTCATCATCATCTAAAACTACAGTAGATGTATATGCAAAAACCCATCTGTTAGTATCTGGAGAAAGATATGGGTATTGGATGTACGCCTCATCTCTTTCTTTTGCAAATGAAGGGGTGAAAAATGGTGTTGCTGCTTCATCCGGAGATAAATATTCATCAACTTCAATTCCTTTTAAAACCAGTCTGGCATGTTCTTGGTCTGTTGAGTCAATAATGCAGGTTCCATCAACTTGAAATTTGTTTTGAAAATGATAAATCCATTGTTCTAATTCTTCTTTTATTTCACGTTGATTATCCGTAAATTGCATAACATCATTTTCAAAAATATTCCCTGCTCTAGTTTCAGAAAGTTCAAAGTATTCAACAAACTTTGGATTTTTTAATGCAAAAACTAGATCTTCTGAAGCTCTGGCATGCAAATTATCTAATTGAAAATAACGAATATCCGCCTCTTTTTCCATTTCTTCCAGATCTAGATTTATGATGGATTCTTGAATCAGTCCCAGAGTAAAATATGAAATCGAACTACTAGTAATTATGATGACTAGTGAAAACAATAATTATTTTTGGTATGATTCTCATGATTTCAAATACATGTTACGTCATATATCGTCTAGTGTATGTAATTAAAAAATGCATACAATTGTACTTACAAATTATCTCAGATCTCTCTATTTTCAAATTTGGATATAGATAAATGATCTTTAGCTAAGTTTCGGAATAAAGATATAGATAATTGCAATTATCTCTAACCTTCCAAATATCATCAAAAATCCCAGAACAATTTTTGTAGCAGAATCTGTATCTGTGTCAATTACTCCTGCAGATAACCCTCCAGTTGTAATCACCCCTACTGCTTCAAAGAATGCATCTTGGTATGGTACATCCTCTATTATGGAAAGATGTAATCCTGTAATTGCTGCAATTGTAGGAAATAATGCTAGAATAATTATCGTAGAAATAACTTCTTTCTTTACTTGGGTTGGCATTTCAGCTCTTTTTACTTTATTCAAAAGGGATTTGACATCTTTCAAGTGGAATAATCTAAATATTTTCAAACCACCAGCAGTTGAGAATCCACATCCTCCAATAAACATCAAAATTATCAAAATGGTATGAGCTCCTCCATTAAGTCCTGCTAGACTTTCTTGTTGAAGTCCTGCAGTGGTACTAGCTGATACAGAATAAAATACACTTTCTAATGGTTCCAAACCGCTGATTGCAACAAACAAAGCAGTTGCACCACCTAAAATTGCAAAGTATGTGAGAACTTCTTTTCCAAGTTTTGGTGAAAGGAATTTTTTTCTAACAAATGCATAGTGAAATGTAAATGGCAATGCACCAAGTATCATTGCACCCATCAAGACAATGTGTTCCTGCCACAGTAAATCTTCAAGAATTGTCGATGTGGGTGTGAATCCTCCTGTCGAGAGAGTACTCATCGCCAATGAGAAATTATCCAGTATGTCTCTTTCACCCATGAAATACAGCAATGTTGCAACAATTACAATGTAAATTGAAAAAATGATTGTGATAGTCAAGAAAAGTTCCTTCATGTGAAGTGTTCTTCCTGATATGAAACCACGCATGGATTGCAGTTTTGATTCTGGGTAAAATGCTGTAATTACCAAGTAGATGAAACTCATGCCACCTACAAGCTGTGTGTAGCTTCGAAAGAATGTGAAACTCTGTGAAAGGTTCTCTGGCTCATCAAATAGTGATATTCCTCCAGTTGTAAATCCTGCAGCACTTGAAAAGAATGCATTTGCAAAAACTTCTGCAGAAGTTTCATCACTTGGAAATACGTAAAGGTATGGTACGGTTCCAAATAGTGATAGTAAAAATAGACTTGAAAAGACTAGAATAGATGCCTGCTGTAAATTAAGACTTGATTTTTCACCATAAGAGTTTAGAAAGAATCCCGTAATTAACAAAAGAACTGTGGTTAGGTAAATTCCAGTAGCAATCACTGTATCTTCTAAAACCGTTGCAACAAGTGCTGGTACAAGTAACAAAACCCCTGCAAACTGTAACACAAAACCTAGGTTACCAAGAATTGCCTTTACAGGTGGACTCAAAAGGCGAGGAGTGGTTGCAGTAGCGTTTCGTATTACATTTGCAATGGTTGTTTGATAGATGATGCCAACTACTTTATTTTTCTTTGATATGACAGGAAGTTTTCTAATATCTTTGTCTCTCATTTTATGTAAGGCATCTTGTAATGTTGCCTTTTCATTAATTGTGATAAGTGGAGTACTCATAACTTCTTTTAGTGTAGTTGTTTCTGCATAAACTGTAACATCACTAACTTTACTTAGAATGTCTTCATCTGTAACAATTCCAATTGGGGTCTTCTTTTCATCAGTAACAATAATGTCATCTGTTTCATAGCGACGCAACATTCTTGCTGCTTCTCTAGTCTGTGTCTTTGGACTAAGGATAAGCACATCCTTGTCCATGTATTGTGTGACATACTTGCTTAGAACGTATGAAATAGCACGTTCTGGGTTTGTCGACATAAAGCTACCCATAGTTGGGGATTTTAAATAATTTGGGGTTGTGCACTCGTCTTGATTGTTAAAAAATAATTCACCTTTCGATCTTTTTACGATTTGATCTCAAAATTTTTGCTAACTTTATAAGCACTAAGCCTGAAGTTTATGCGTAATACAATGGATATTGGTCAAGCGCAAGAGCCTGATTATGAATCAGTGAAAATTGATTACGTTGGATTTGTAGATCCTTATGCTGTAGAGGGCATGGTTGTTCTAAAGGCAGATAATGGAAAAGAATTCCACATGAGAGCATTTTCAGGTGAAGTTGTAAGACACATCTCAAGTTTTGGTGAAGATGAAGGAGAGCCTGTACCATCCATCTACAAGATGATTGAAGAAATTTGTGAGCAAAATGAATTGATTCTAGTCAAAGTAAAAATCTATGAGAGCGGTGAGGTATTGCGAGCAAATCTATACTTTACAGGCAAAAAAGACCTTGTATTGAGAAACTATCGTGCATCTGATGCCATGGCACTTGCATCATATTACACTATTCCAATTCTTGTTAGAAAGAATCTACTCAAAGAAACCATGGAAGTATAAATTCAGAAATAATTCATTTTACTCATCAAAAAAACCATCTGGAAACATTTTCTTAATTCTATTTAGTTCAGTTTGATATCTCTGAATTTTTAATTCTATTTCTTTTACTTCCTTTTCTTGAGAATCATCTTTTCTTTTTTCCAGTTCTTTGATCTGCTTTGAAAGTGTCTTGTACATTATTGAATATTCTGGGAATTTTTCAGGCAGTTCGTTCATTAGTTAAATTAAATATCAATACCACTAATACAGTTATAAAATATTGCTTCATAATTCGGCAAACTCATCATAAATCAGTTATAGCTTAGTTTGTTGATTAATCATCAGCAATTTTTATTGTAATTTCTATGGTATATTGTTATTCAATCTAAGAAACCAGAACCTTTTTGATGTGAGTAAATGACTTTGTAATATGGTTAATTTTGAGAAACTCTACAAAAAAGTGGCATTACAAGTAATTGAAAGGTGTCATGGAGCAATCAAAATTACAAAACATGGGAAAATTATTAAAGTATATGATACAAAACGCCATATCTGGAGTAATGGTTTAGCCGGTCTTATAATTAAAGAAGAATGTAAGGATGCTAATCTGAGAGATTGGGAGATTGCAAATGTCAGAAGTTATGTAATTCAGGAATTACTTGCAAAATCTGAAAATTAGTATGTCACTCTTCTAATCAAGTGAGGTTCTTTTAGCATTATGGTGTCATCTTTTATTGATGATAATTCCACTTGTTTGAGATTGTGATTTGTAACTATGATTAATGCTTCACAACGAGAACAAAGAATTGTTTTTCCACTAGATCTCTCTTCTCGGATTATGTCTTTTTCTAATCTGTCTTCTTTCTGACAAGTAGGACAAAGTCTAGGCTCTTTTACTATCATGATAATCTCTCTGATGAAAATAGTTCTACCCATAATTCTCTGAATTATAATTGGTCAAAAAAGAGTTTGTATTGTTAATTGGTATCAGCATACTTTCTTGAATGTCAAACCGCTTTAATCATTCAGTCCGGTACGAAAGGTATTCAATGTATTTCCATTCTAACCAATTAACAAGAGAATTTTCTTTTTTTAGGAAATTATAGCTTTGGATTTTTCAAAAATCATTATGTGACTATTTCATCAAGACGATCTTCTTCTTGGGCTCGTTTAATCTCCATCGCTATTCTTCTTCCTACTCCAAAGGTCTTACCATATTGATATTTTGTGTAAGGACTTGTGGTTGCAACTATTGGATTTCCAGGAACCCGTAAAGATACATCATACACTATTAACTCCAAATCTTTTGTAATTACACTTTGAAGTGAGAATGGTCCAATAATTCCTGGGGCGTATTCTTTTTTGACAGCTGCTACAAACTTGTCTCCCATCTTGATTACTTTTTCAAGCAATGATTCTCTAATGCTTGCAGGTGTGTGCCCTACCTCAATATTCTGCAAATCAATGCCCATCTCTAGTTGTTGTTTTGCAGGTAGTGCATTATAATCATGGATGTTTGTTTGCAGTCTTCGTTCAATTCCAATAAAATCAACTTGGTCTGAAATTGGTGTATGAAAGAAATTAAAATTCATGTATGTTCCTATTGCTAATTCTTCAATACTTGATTTTTCCAAATCTTTTCTTGAGATGATCCCTTGTTTGATTTTTGCATCTGATTGTTCTTTGTAATCCTTATAAGATGAAACTGTAAAGAATGCTCTTTCTAGCGGTCTGTTTTTTTCTTGAACCTTTACAATACATGGTCTGTTGATTCTCTTTGGGTCTTTGAATAATTTTGGATATTTTATTCTGGCTTTTCCTAAAAGATAGTATTGCCCTTTCTTTGCAGTTCTCTCTTCTGCTTGGAATAATTTCCGATTCCCAAAAATTGGCACTTTGAATGTGTTCTCTATTGTTTTGTATCCAAGATAAACAGTAAGTGATCTGTGTGGAACTATGATTGTATTTGATTCACGTAACTTTTTCTGAATTTTGGCTGAAGCCATATCTTTGAATTTATCTAATACAATGATTTCATCTGCAATCCTTGCAAATCTTTGATATGGTCCTTCTCTTCCTTTTTGACAAAAAACGCTAGTCTGAAAGTCCTCATCTTTTGCACCATCCATTACTTCTAGTGCCGAGTGACTGCCAAGAACGCCTATTCTGACATCTGAATAGTCATTTACTATCTTCTTTATCTCAGAACTCTTGATCACACTATTCTTAGAATATGGGATCTAATATAGATAATTTTCAATTATTCTGTTCAAACTTTGGGACATTTCCACCTGCTGTTTGATTCGGGACATGGGAGATTTGTATCCTGGTATTTTTAGTGTAATAGGCACGAACCGAAAATCTCTTGTGACAATTTTTACAGAAACTATCTACATAATTGAGACTTGGGCATAATGATTTACAAAAAAACCAAGACTTTTCTCTAACAACAAAGCATTCTTTTCACAATCCTTGGATTCTCACTTCCAATTACACAATTATAATACACTGCCAACTGATACACCAGCACGCAAATCAGCACGAATGATTGTACGTTCTCAAGTCCTTTCACCGGAACTGTTCTAATGTTAAACGTATCCTTGATTATTTCAAAGAGTGGTTCAATTGATATTTTTCTCTGAGAATATAATTTCCGACCAACTGCTGAATTGTAAAACCCTATCAACTTTATTCTGGCTGGCGGCGTAGACGGGTATTTTTTGACCGGACAGATTAATCTCATGGCATTATTCTTAGTTGACTTGTATGGTTTGGAATCATCATATGCCGGATCACACCATATACTATTCATCAATCCAGAAAGTGACCCAATCAATTTCTCATATGGCTTGCTATCATGGACATTAGCAGTAGTTACACATGGCAGATAATGGAACAACTAGTCTTCCTGTACTATACCTCATGTGTAGTTTGTATCCATACACCCAACCCTTTGATTTGGAGAATCCCCACCTGGCATTTGTGTCAATTCCTGCAATTGGTAGGTGATTCTTTTTGATGTCTGATTTGTGCCATACTGGACCTGAAGCTTTTAGCATTGAACTATCAACTGATGCTGATTCACTATTCACCAATCCTTCTGAGACAAACAAATTTCCTACAGTGTTAATAATTTCATTGATTGGCAAGCATTGAAATCTTCTGTCAATTGTCCTTCTGTCAGGGATTTGGTTTAGTCTGCAAACCTTGAGTAATTTGTCATTGGTACATTTGATTGAGAGAAAATAATGCAGTGTGTTGTTACTTGGAATTCTCATCCATGACTTTACGATGAATAACTGAACCATCAGAACAGTTGAATAGACATATGGCCGTCCTCGTCTCACTGCATTCTCATACAGATATAGTGTTCCAACCAGATACAAAATACTAATAAGAAATGACTCACATAGAATCTTGTCAGGGATTTTTATTTGTTTTGTAATCATTCCAATGAACAAAACATGATTGAGATCCTTGGCTTTTTCTATTTGAATAATTTGAGAAATCGGTTAAAAATTAGAATGGATTATGCCCATGTCTCATCTATGTGGTATTTTGTTTTCCGCTTACTTTGAGTTAGTCTGTGTAACGCCCTTGTACATGGCAATATTCATTCAACTCTCAGGCCCAACAGTAGGTATACATCACAAGATATGAAAAAGATTTCGTATAACGTCTGTGTAATCTAAGGTACTGTTTTCTCGTGTGTAGTGTCGGTAGCTGGAATTTTCTGGCATTTTGAATTAATGTAATCCATTTATTATCACCCTCAACTTTTACTCCTGCTTTCTCACTTGGAGTCTTACCATCTAATCCCATATGAGAGCGAATGAAATTATGATGAATCTGCATGCCTGAAATTATTGGTGAATCATCTTTCTTTAGGGAACGCATCACCTTCTCCCTGTCTCTTAGTTCACCATTTAGTCTTTCCATCTTGTTGTTGTTTTTGTCATTTTTCATGTGAATATGGCGTATGTGTTGAGTCTTTTTGTGTAAAAAGTTTTTGGCTCTGTATTCATCTTTCCATGCCTCGTGAAAGTTTGGAGCTCCATCAGAGATCAGAGTTCTTGGTTTCATTCCTGCAACCTTTACAGCCTCTTTGAACATTGGCTTTACGTCTTGGGTGTATTTATGATCTGAAACTTGCTTTGCTATCCAGTATCTTGTTTCATCATCCATCATGGCATAGAGATATTTTCTATCTCCTTTTATTTTGAGATATAACTCATCAGTTTGCCATTTTTCTGATACTTGAGGTGTTATTGATTCAAGATATTTTTCCATCAATTTAACATACTTCTTTATCCAATTCTCTATTGTTTTATGTGTAACATCAACACCAAATAGTTTCATTGAATCTGCAACGTGTCTCAAAGATTCACGCTATTATTATGTGGATTCAAAATGGCTAAGCGATCAACTAATCTTTACATAGATGTATTTGTAATTAAAAAATAAGAATGTCTGTGAAAGAAGCAATGAAAACAAGCAGTGGTTATGATTATGTAATGACCCACCCTAAAGAAATAGGTAAACATTTAGGAAAATGGATATTGATTTATGATGATAAGATCATATCTGTTGATGAAGATTTAATAAAGATTTACAGGCAATTTGAAAAGGATTATCCGAAAAAAATTCCTTTTGTTATGAAACTTCCTAAAGAACCAAATATGTTATTGTAATGAAAATAAGGAAAAACACTAAACGCAGTGTTAGAATAAAATACATTCTTTTCAATCATAAAGGAATTGATAGATATTTGCCAATGGTTAATGTATGTTTAAAGCATAAAGGACATGATATACAAAGCACAGCTTTAATTGATTCTGGTGCAACATCTACATTTATTCCATTATCTTTAGCACAGTTATTAGAACTAGAATTAAAAAATTCAAACAATAATGTTTCTGGTGCTGGTGGGGAATTTCAATCTTATCTTACTAATATTGAAGAAATAGATGTTATCAAAGGACAAATATTGTTAACAAAATTTGAAAACTTGCGTGTTCGTGTTCCTACAGAAAAAGATGGAATACCTTTTGTTGTTCTAGGGCGTGATTCAATATTTTTTAGATATAATATTAAATTTCAGGAAAGTAAACAACAAATACAATTACAAAAACCAAAAAGGAATGATTGAATGACAATTAATAATAATTAACCTGTTAGTCTAAATTGGTCAACTTTCTTTGTATGTACAATTTGGGCATTATGTTGGACACAAAAAATGAATAAAACAAGAAAATGGATTATCATCCATGTAATTCCATATCCAATTATTTTCTATAATTTATTTCCGTTTTTAGAGAGTTCATGATTTTGGTTTCCTATTACGGTATTTTTGATTTATCCAAACATATTTTCAATATATTTTATACAAAAGTGGACAGCAGAATACAATCTAAAGACTTTTGGTTACAAAAGAAGAAAAGATTGGTATGAAGCAAATAATGACAAAACACCCAACAGTTAACACGAAGAAGATACGCACATAAAGTTAATAGAAAATCCCAGCTACCGACACTACACACGAGAAAACAGTACCTTAGATTACACAGACGTTATACGAAATCTTTTTCATATCTTGTGATGTATACCTACTGTTGGGCCTGAGAGTTGAATGAATATTGCCATGTACAAGGGCGTTACACAGACTAACTCAAAGTGAGCGGAAAACAAAATACCACATAGATGGCAAATGGGAGCATTCCGCTAGATCAGGCAATTTGATCAAAAAGGAGGTGATAATATGATCAGCATAGGAATTAATGTTCACAAAATAAAATGTGTTGCAACAATAAAACGGGAATCCAGAAAGAAGCTAGAGCAGACAATCTTTGATAATACCACAAATGGAATAATGGGTTTTATCAAACACGTCAAAAAGACATATGGCAATGACATACAGGCAGTGTGTGAGTCAACTGCAAACTATTGGATCAGACTACATGACACACTAGAAGACCATGGAATTGATACAATTCTCGCACATCCTGCAAAGACCAAGATAATTGCACAGGCAAAGCTAAAAAACGACAAACTTGATTCAGACGTATTGGCAGGACTTGCTAAGAGCAGACATGGTGTACAGCTCATTTGTACCAGAAAAATACCATATAGACTATACAGTCTGGTAAGAACCAGACTGAGTCGCGTGCGAAATGTATCAAGACACAAAAACATGATTTATGCAATACTTGCAAAATATGATTACGCCCACAAAGACATTCTCGCAGAAAGGAGTACGATGGTTGCATGAAATTAATCTGATAGAATGGCAATGGATGCATATCTTGATACCATAGATATGATGCAAAAACAGATCAACACAATTGAGATAAAGATTGCAGCAATGAGGATGAGAAAACAAGACTACTAATGACCATTCCTGGAATAAACTATGTCACGGCATTGACAATAATTTCAGAGATAGTTGACATCAGCAGATTTGCATCAGCAGAAAAACTAGTCTCATATGCAGGACTTGCACCATCGCACAGGGACAGTACAGATGTGCACAGGGGAGACAAAATAACAAAGAGGGGTTCTGCATGGTTACGTAACGCAATGGTAGAGGCTGCAAATACTATGGTACGATTTGATGAAAGAATGGAATCATTCTATTTCAGAATTGCAAAGAGGAGAAAACAAAGGTGGCAGCTGCAAGACCGGATGCTTGCAATAATCCGGGTACATGCTAACTCTGAAAGTGTATCGTACACAAAATCATGAACTGACACAGTGAAAGTATAAGATGCAAGGCATACCTGAGATGTCCTGATTGTACAAAGCACACTTAGTGTCCTCAGTAGGGTTGGAGACGATTTCGTATGGGAGAACCTTTCTTTGTTATTCCTCCAAGTATGCATCATAAGATACAAAAAAGATTTCGTATGGGAGATTACTGAGTTAATCTGCCAACATGTGCTTAGAATAGACTTTGTTAATCAAATATTTCTAAGAAAATCTTCCTTTTTAATTTCTGCAAGGGACAAAACACCAAAAACAGTTCCAACCTTCACTTCTTTATGCAATGGGACAACGGTTACTATTTTTCCACCATCTGTAAATTTGTGCAAAACAACATGACTTCCAGTTTGACGTGAAACTTGAAAACCAAATCTATCTATCAGAATTTTTATTATCTTGCTTCCTGAAAGTTTAGGAAATTTCGACACTTAATGCACCAACAATATTCATGTTTTGTATGGTATCTTTTACATCTGGCATCTCTTCAAGATAAAGACTGACTGCTTCTTTGATATTTGCCAGTGCTTCTTCAATTGTTTGACCCTGTGTAGTGACACCAGTAGCTGCTTCTTTTATCACGTACATATCATCTTCTTTCCAACATATTGTTTGTAATTTCATGTCTTATTTTTGAGTTCAAATTATTTTAATCTTTTTGGTGCACGGTTACTGTTAGCGAGGGATAATATGAAATTTCTGGATTAAATCTGAACGTTGAACATTAGGCTAATCATCAAAGAACAACTAAACTCGTCAGGGTCGCATAGTTTGGTATATTGCGTGAGATTGAAAATCTCTTGATCGAGGACCTCGATTTCGTGGGTTCAAGTCCCACCCCTGACGGGTTTATGATTTTTGTATTCTTTGATTCTTTAAAAAGTTTCATTATTTATTCATTCTGTCATGATATTTTTGTTTCAACATCTTATTTTTGGGCATCATCATTTGTTGTTGCAAATGCCATTGTTGATACAGGACCAGAAGTTCCACCTTGAATTATACTAACCACTCTCATGTCTTGATGATCAGTTAAAGTAATTGGTATATCTTCTCCTAGATTCCAATCAATTTCATTTGAAATTGTAAGAATTTCAAAGTTTAGATTTGGATATGCAGTTTCTAAGATTTGACGGTATTGTGGAATTAAATATTCATCTTCTACATCTACTGTAATTAGTAAGTGATTATAGTTTTACACTAAAAAATGCAGATATCTTTGCCAAAGAATCTTGTACCGGAGTATTGAACGGTAACTATGAGCAAGCAATTAAAATCCTTTATGAATTAATTATGAAATCAAATTGATAATATCATGTAAAATGCTTGGATTTTGTTGGTAATGATATGTAAGTTTTAGAATCATTGTTCAGAATTTCTCTTTTTGTCAACAATTCATAAACTACTCTTTTTAACAAGAGTCAGTTATTGGTATAATCATGGCTAAAAGATACAACTCCCCAATTACTTATCGATTAAAGGAAATTCCCATTAAATACATCAAAATATGGAAGGATGCCCAGGCAAGAAAACTAGACAGGGAAGGAATCGCAGAACTTGCCCGTTCCATCAAAAATGAGGGATTGCAGAATCCGCCAATGGTCCAAAAGGAATCAAAAAACTCGTATTTGTTACTGTCTGGACAGAGAAGGCTTGCTGCCCTGAAAAGGTTGGGTGCAAAGAAGATACCAGTGTTATTGCTTACACATAGTACGAAATATGACTTGGAGGATGCAAAGGCAGCATCAGTGGTTGAGAACCTGCATCGAAACAAAATGAACACAAAGGACATGACGGCAGCATGTGTATTTTTGACAGAATCAGTTGGAAAAAATAAAGCTGCAAAATCACTAGGAATATCATCACAAACTCTCAAGAAATACCTTGGATTTGCAGCGGTTCCAGATAGATTGAGGCAGTTTGTACCAAAGGAGCTGTCTCGTGATGATTGTGTGAAATTATATCAGGTCATCCCAAATCTATCAAAGGCTGTATCTGTTGCAGAGAAGATCATTCCACTGGACCAGAAACTACGAAGAGAGTATCTCAAGGTTTTGAGTCGTAGTCCAAAATCATCGCATCTCAAGTTGCTCAAGAAAGCAAAGAGTGGATTACTCCAACAGAGAGTTGTTATTTTGTTGAACAAGGGCAATGCCCGGAAACTGCGTAGTTTGGCTGTGAGAAAAGATATGGATGTTGTAGAGATGGCAGATGATATACTTTCTGATTATCTGAAAAGAAAGTAAATCTGGGAACAAATCATAATAATCCTGTAAAATCAAATCATTGAAAACCATGTACTAAACATAAATTTAGTCATTTGTGAGAATTTGTATGATTTCAGGTTTTGCAACTTTTGAGGGAACTACAAAATTTGCTCAGAATTCAGGCATAAATCAAACTAATTTCAAAAAGTTTGAAAATCTCACTCTTTCCAATGTCGGTATTGGAACATATCTTGGTGATCCAGATTCTAGAACCGATGAATTAGTTACTAGTGCTGTAAAACAATCCATTACTTCTGGAATCAATGTTATTGATACTGCAATAAACTATCGTTCTCAAAAGGCTGAGCGTTCAGTTGGAAAAGCTATTTCTGAATTAATCCAAGAAGAAAAAATTTCACGTGATCAGATATTCCTTAGTACTAAAAATGGGTATGTGACAAATGACGCAGATGTTCAGCTAGGTTTTTGGGAATATGTCAAAGAAGAATATGCTCAAAAAGGTGTCATCAACGAGGGTGATATTACATCTGGGTATCATTGTATGACTCCAACTTATCTTTCTGATCAGCTAGATCGTAGTTTAAAAAATTTAGATTTAGAATGTGTTGATTTGATGTATTTACACAATGCAGTTGAAGGTCAAATCAAAGATGTTTCAAAAGAGCAATTCTTAGAGAATTTGAAATCTGTCTTTGAATTATATGAACAAAAACGTGATGAGGGAAAAATCAAATTCTATGGAATGGCAACTTGGGAATGTTTCAGAGTTTCACATGATAATCCCCAATATTTGTCACTTGAAGATTCTGTTAACATGGCAAAAAAAATTGGAGGAGAAAATCATGGATTCAAATTCATTCAATTGCCATTTAACATGCATTATGATCAAGCATTACTTGGAAAAAATCAATTACTTGGAACTGAAAACGTGTCTGTTTTAGAAGCAGCTGTAAAATTGGGAATAGGTGTTTTTACTAGCGTGCCATTTATGCAAGGACGTTTGTTGGCACCAGGTGCAATGCCTGAATTCAATGAGCTAAAACCATCTTCACGTGCTTTACAATTTATTCGCTCATCACCTGGAGTTTTAGCTCCATTAGTTGGTCAGAAATCATCTGAGCATGTTTCTGAAAATCTTGAGATAATGAAAATTCCACCCATGCCTGAAGATGAATTTTTAACACTAGTCAAGAAGCTTACTTCTTAACCTGATCTCCATGTTTGAAATTTTGAAGAAAGATATTAAATGAGTCCCCCTTAGGAAAAAAGAGTAATTTGTCCGCCAAGATTTATGATTATACGAAAATCTGTAATTCCATCTTATCTATTGATCCAAAAATTCGATTTGTAGGGGTGATTAATGAACGAGGTCGATTAGTTGCAGGTGGAATGAAAGATAATGTTGAACCTCTGGAAAGTGAAAAAGATGATGAAATGATTTTCATGGAACTTGCATTACGTGTTAAAATGAGAAAAGAGTTTGATAAACAACTTGGCCCTGTAAATTTTGCTATGGCTTCTCGTGAACGCGCTCTTGCAATTAGTGCAATAATTAATGATGATATTTTGTATGTAGTATCTGAGCCTGATACTGATTACGGTTCTCTCCCAAAAAAAATTCTTGAAATCATTCACTCTAAATAAATTCTGTTTCCACTTTTGGGACTTTATGATCTTCTTAATTAATAATAGCGATCGACGATTATTGACATGTATTGGAATAAGAAATTAGATGGTGATTATTTAGCCATGGTGGAACTAGAGAAATTGGCTCTTTAGTTGAAAAATCTGTTAACTGTGGCAATACAGAACTTGCGCCTTCAGATATAGAACATATTTTAAAAATGACATCTGATGTTACACTTCGAGTAAAATCCAAGTCTCCCGAATTAACTGTATGAATTATTGTCATGATAGACATACTCCAATATACAAAATAAAATACAAACCAACTATCTTTAGAGGTGTTTCTTCTGAATGGGCTGTCTGTGAAAAATGTTTTGGAAAACCAGAATTTTTTGGGTCGATAAATGAAATTGAATCAATTATTTCTGTACACAATTCACAAGAGATTCGATTCCAAATTGAACATATGGCAATTATGACCAAAACAATTACTGAAAAAATCAAAAAAACTCTTGGAATAAAATAATACTAGAATCCAACCTACCTGAATCTATAAATATAATTCATATGAGAAAAATTTATGCCAGTAGATCCTGTTTGTGGAATTGAACTTGATGAATCTTTAGCATTACTTCATGACCATAATGGACAAAAATTCTATTTTTGCTGTAATGGATGCAGACGAATTTTTATCAAAAAACCTCGTAAATATAAAAATAATGTTTAGATGGGAAAAGCTCCACACATTCTACAAAATTTTGAATTTTTAACTTCATGTTTACAATAGGGGCAAGTATTTTTTGCATGGTTATCCACAGGTGATCCAAATAATTTCTTAAAAATTTCATAGTAATACATTGATTCGCTACTTCTGATAACTACCCCATCTTCTTTTTCAGTGATTAGTTTTTTTTCAACGAATTTTTCTTCCTTGATTACTGAATTAAACAAATTTGTAAGTCCGGCAGTTCCTGATCCATCTTGCATTGCTGATTTTTCTCTCCATGCAATCTGTTGTGGGATATATTTTTCAAATGTCTTACGTAGAATCCATTTACCATGCCTTTTTCCTTTCTCATTTTTTACTTTCAAATTGGTTGGAATTTCTTTAGCTAGTTTTACAACTGCATCATTTAGAAAAGGTGACTCGATGGTTACTCCCAATGCTTTCCCAATTTTTTGTGTCGGGAAATGCATTATCGAGCAAATTCTTTTGATCTCTTTTTCTAATTCGTCTTCTGGTTTGTTTATTAAAAAACTATATCCTGCAAATAACTCATCAGATCCATCTCCTGTGATGATGGACTTTTCACCATTTACTTTTGCCCATTTTATTGCTAGATACATCACAACATTATTGCGAATCTCAATATCGTTGAAGTTCTTTAAAATCTTAATCGTATCTTCAATTGCCTCAAGAATTGTTGTGGTCTTAACGTTGTAAATTGATAAAGGCAGTTGCATTTCTTTTGAAACCATTTGACAATAAGTCAGATCTGTTGAAACAAAATCTTCAGTAATTACTGCAACCGTCTTTGGTTTTCTTTGTTTTAGAAAATATGCGATGATTGAACTATCTAATCCCCCAGATAATGAAATCAAATTTGATTTACAGGCATTGCACGATTCTTCTAAAATTCTATAAAGATTTTTGGAGACTGGGTCCAATATCAAACGTATAGTTTTGAAATTAAAATAGCTATGCCTAATGATTCTTTTGTGACTAATTCAGCTTATCATTGTAAACTTTAAATTCTTTATAGCGTGATTGAGAATTAATGCTACTCCCTGCTGAAATTGAATCTAAAACTCTAATTCCTGCATTACGAGCAATTCTTGCAAAAAAACTTGCTGAAGATCATAACATTAGAGAAGATGAAATTTCTAAAATGCTTGGAGTCACTCAAGCCGCAATTAGTAATTACATTCGTGGAACAAGAGGTGATCCTTCTTTGATTGCAAAACTTTTAGCAGAAAAACAAGTTGCAATTATGATCAATGAACTAAGTGATAGCCTTTCATCAGATATGGCTTATACTCCATCCAATCTTTCAAAATTTATTGGTCTTTGCAATTATATCAAATCTAGTTTGTTGATATGTGAGATACATCATAATCTAGAATCAAACATAGATGAACAAGTATGCAAAGAATGTGAAAATATGCTTCTTAAAGGTCCTGGAAGCGTTTACTAAATTTTATTTAAAATAATTTTGATAGTCGATGTCATCCTGCCAATACCTGCAGCTGCCACTGTATCGAGGGTGATTTTTTGAACTTTGGAATTTCCTTTTAGCATTTTTTCTGTAATGATATTTGCAACTGCCACTGCATTTGGAATTGAATTTCCATTTGCTTTAAGAATAACTTGATTTTTGCTTCCCAGTATAGATAAAACATCAATGGTTGATTGCATTACAGGGTCATTTCCAATAGTTATTATGGTTTCCTCAGACTTGTTGGTCTGCTCTTGACCATATGGTTCATTTGTCTCTTCCATGAGCATTATTCAACAACCAGCAATTTTTTGTTCTTTTAAGTTTTATCGATCAATGATTCATTTTTCAAAGTAATCAATTGGAATGTTCTGATAATCTCCATTTGGAAGCACTCTTCTGATTGTGATTGGAATCACTCTTTGTTCAAGTTCTTCCATTGAAATATCCAATGAAATCCTTGCGGTTTTTGGAATTGAAATGAATGGCGGTGCTCCTAAAGACAACTGCAATGCTCTTGCCCCCATAATTCTGGCCTTTTCAAATCTTGTTAATGTTGGTGGCCCAATTGTGATTTTATTTTTTTCACAAGGAATCTCCACTGGATCATGTTCTACTACCTTTTCGACAACTTCTCTTCCTTCGATTGTGTCTATTCTTTTTTGAAGATTTTCTTGTTCTTTTTCAGTTAATGGGTCTGCACCTTTTTTCTCAAATAATTTACGATAAGTATCTAGTGCCTTTGTCAGTCCTGCATTTTCTTCTGTCTCTTCATTAACAACTTCGGTTTCTGGAGATTCTAACAATTTAGTTTCTTCAGCATTAGGCAAGTAACAAAATTTTCTTAAAACGTTATATATTCTAATCATTTTAAAGTACGAATTGGGCACATCTTCAGTCTCACGAAAACAATTAATTTTGGAAATTCGAGGAAAGGCAAAGATTTCATGTGATCTTAAACGTCATTTGTCTCCTCGAACTGTTGGAACTATAATGAGATCTTTGCCATTAGAGGGACATGCTCATCTCTTAGGAAAAAGTATTTTGTATTTTGAAACTACAGTTGATTCTGGAATTGAGAGAGCACGATCTGAATTCAAGAAAGGCGATGTTGCATTTTTACCATCATCTGGAAGCATCTGTTTTTTTACCAATAATGTAACATCTGGTAAAACTATGACGCCTATAGGAAAATTAAGTGGTAACATTGATGCATTAGATGATGTTAAATCTGGAGATGTATTTCATATCTATGAAGAAACTACCTGATACAAATGATGTCCTGAATATCCACCAACACATTTTACAATTCCTTTATTGGCAGATTCTTTTAGAAATGCATTTGCTGCAGAAATTTTGACTCCTGTCTGTCTTGCAAGATCTTGAACTGTGACTACTTTGGAGTTTTGAATAATTTTCATTGCTTGCTGTTCATTTACCATAACTGTGATCTCTGCTTTTCTTGGACCTCCTTCACCTTTGTCTTTCCTTCCTTTTTTTGAGTCCTTTGTATTTGATGACTTGTCTTTCTTTGCTGTAGTTGGTTTTTTTGCTCCGCCCATAGTTTGAGAAAAAAATATTCCTCTTATAAACGATGAACCATCCTTTTGAGTTACCATTTTATCAAAAATTCAAAAAATTCTAATTATTTTCAAATATAAATAACATCTCAGTCATTTGATTATATGGGAATTATATCAAAAGGTGCAAAATGCAATGTTGATGGATGTGACAAAGATGGCACTCGTTCTCTAAATACAGCTAAAGTTGAACGTGCCGGACTTCGAGTAAATTCCACAGGCAAAAAAACAGTTCTTTGCAAAGAACACTACAAAGAATGGAAAAAAGAATCTAAAGATGATAGAGATCTTGAACGTGCCCGTTATGACAAGTTTTAGTTTTTTGATCTCTTTATGTTAACTGCTGGATTATTGAAATAGTCGCTACTCAATTTATCATACATCTTGCCTAATTTCTTGTAAAGTCGTTTGGGTTTTCTTGCTTTCTGATTACTTAGAACATATAATGCAAGAATTGGAAATGCAATTGTCGAATCAGTATAAACTGTTATCAGTCCCTGATCTGAATGTCGAACTTTGCCCCAACTTTTTCCTTCTTGCAGTGTTGCACCAGATAATCCTCCTGTGTCTGGTCGTGCATCTGTAATTTGAATAACGTAATCTTGCCCTCCATCATCCCTTCTTAGTATTTGATCTAATAGAGGAGCTGTTTGCTGAGCCGTGTTCTTTGGTACTCCTCCACCTAGTTCTAAAATTCCTGATTTTTTTGAATTATAAAGAATTGCTGCTTGTTCAATAATCTCTCTAACAAAATCTAGACTGAATATCTTATTTTCTAGTCTATGAACTACCAAATTCAATGCTAATGATGAATCCTTTATTGTGGAAATGTATACTGGAACATCATATTCATATGCCGCTGCAATGAAACTCTTTTCAGGATGTTTTGATTTCTCTTTACTTTTCTTTCCCATCAAATTACAAAATTCTGCAGTTGTAAATGGCTTGTCTTGAAAGTCTGATTCAAACATTTTCTGAATAACTTGATCTTCTGCTTCCAATGTTTCATAAAACTTGATGTATACATCTCTGATTCTGACAATCTCATTTTCATACAATTTTCCATCATCAACAACAGAACTTCCTTGTTTAACAGGTAATCCCCATGCAAAATGATCTTCATGATAGACGTTAGCCCCAGTTGTAATAATCCAATCTACGAATCCTCTCTCGATTAATGTTTTAATGATTCCTCCAAATCCAACTGGTGTCATTGCACCAGCTACTGTGAGACAAATTGTTGCATCTTCTTTGATCATTTTGGCATAAAGTTTTGCCGCCTCTCCAAGTTTTCTTCCATTATATCCTGAACTTGCAAATACATCAACCAAATCCTCAATAGTCATATTTTCATCTAATTTTATGTGAGGAATGTCTTTACCATGAAATTTGTGTGGATCCACTTTTAAAAAATAACTTTTTGCTATAATTAATACTTGCGCAAGAATTCTTTTACATATGATATTCTGAACTTTCAAGCAAACATTACTTATGTATGAATAACATATACTGATACTAAATGACTATCGTTGATTTGCATGATCCACAGCGAGTAAATAGAACGCCTGATGATGTTGAGGTTTTACTCTCCTCTGGAGATTTTATTCAAGACGGATTTAGAATATCTAAAGTTGAATTACGTCTTTACAATGAAAGATCTGATGAAAAGTTGGGAGATTATTCATTGATTACCTCTTTTGTTGAGACTGACAAGGGTTCTATTGAAATGATTTATGATGAAGGATTCCGTGGAAAAAAACCTCTTTTCAGAGCGGCTGAATTTCTTACTTCTAATTTAGGAATATCTGCACTGATTTTACGCTCAATTATCTCACTACGTGAAAAAACATAAAACATTCTCATGAATTTCTGTAATTTCAATTACAAACAACTTGTTTTATTACATTTGTTCCTAATATTTCTGAAATGAGTTTAACTTCACAGACCTCAAAGTCTGATAACGTATATGATAATGAAATGCACAAATTAAACACTGAACTACAAATCGCATTATTGAAATGGAAACTAAGATCCTTCAAGAAGCCATGCTGTGGAATATGCACTAAAAGCACTTGGAAATCAATAACCATGAAAATATCTTATTTTATTGGGTTTTTGGCTATGTGGAAAAACTATATTAAACTAAATTAGTTATTTCAAAACATGAAAAGAAACTCTGCATTTGGTCATTGGACAGAAGAGGAAACAAACTGGTCAGAAAAAGACACTGCTTTCATAGATGCTACTATAAACAAGAAAAACAATGGAATTCCTACTAATCTTAAAGAAATAAAAGAGCTTCATGAATCACTATCTTATTAGATGGAAATCATGTATGTATCAAGCACTTGGATGTATATCATCTCAGAAAACATGTTTGATTCCCTTCTTCCATGTCTCAAAGCATGTGAGACTGAGATCATCCTCATGCCCTGACTACTCATCTGCCCGCGAACATTCCTCTGCATCACGCACTTTGGAATGGAATTCTCTGCATCATTGTTAGTTGATGGAACATCACCATACATGACAAACGTAAACATGCTGTTCCTTGTAGTCTTTAGCTTCTTGCCAAACTGAACCATCTCCGTATCACCTTTCAAATATCGTGTAATGATACGGTCTGTTTTAGTAAATTATTCTTGTACCTTTCTCGCTGTTTTATGCAATGATTATTAGTTGATCTTGGATCTTTTTGTGTAAATTGATTTGTGCGTAAAGGTTGATACATACTGTAGTTATTGTTTTTAAAGAAATACTCGGATTTGTACGTAATTGATGTTCTGATCATTTAAATCATTATGACATAATTTTGTGTATGTCATCAGTTTAAAATTTTAAATATGTATATTTGGTATTATAATCAGGTGGGTAAAGTCTCTTGAGCAATCAAGAGGATCTTGACCGAATCAATGATGCCTATTTGGATAGGATGGGAGACAGGTCAAGAGTCACCAATTAATCTTATCTAATTTCTTACGATGATTTATTTTATTTGAAATCATATCAAAGTATGTTGAATCTTTATGTGTGATTTTTCTCTGCGTTGAAGGTAAAAAATTCTGATGACTTTGGACTAAATCCCACATCTCATGTTTCATCAATGTACACTGAAATACATGTCATAACCTATGACATTTCTCCAAGTTTAAAAATTAATTTACATTTTCTTTGTTTATCTGAATCATATATCAACAAATCGACTCTTGTCAATCTAGGTGATCTGACATAGTTAATGCTCAAAAGTTAAATAAACAAATATCTAGACATGGAAGATCAAGTCCATGTGGGATCCGTTTTATTTAACAAGATATTAATTATAATGTATTGAGAAATGAAAGCATGATTAAAGAATTAGATGATACTATTTTTGAACCAAATATGCGAGGTTTACATAGCCCATATCTTTATTTTACAGGTTATAACATAAATCAAAATATGCAAAATGACCGTATAAAAAAAATAGATACATTAATCAATGAAATAGATAACATGTTGAATAATTGAGTGCTTTTAGAAAAGATTATGAGAATAAAATTAACTGAAGATTAAAAAATACAACAAATCAAAGGTGAATATTCATATGTGTTAGATATTGGAATTGAAAAAGTATTAGATGCTACTGAAATAGATTATGCTTCTGGCACTGATTATGAAAAAGATACTCTAAAACAACTCTTAATTCAAGAAGAATTAAAATGGGAAAAAATAGAAGAGTATGATCGTAAAGCAAATCATGATGAAGATTTGAAAACACAATCTTTCAGTTTTATACCAAAAGCGCATGCTTCTCACAATAGTTGTTCAACCATGCCGTTTGTAAATATATTCAAACAAGTAACCGTTGATATTAACGGTCAAGATGGATTTGAAGGTGGAAATCAATTGTATAATGTTGTAAGAACTACAATGTCTGATTGTTCAGTAAAATACACACTATCATTCTTAGATGAGGATCATCCAAATTCTTGGGTTTGCTGCATATGATCAAGTAAGATTGCATACATATGACAGAATCACAGATGTGGAAGTATTTTATGTTCAATCTTCAGGAATATTTTTTGATGATACTTGGAGTGATGGAGACGATTTCTTTGTGTGGTTCGGACCACATGGAACAACAACGAAACCATTTTCTTCCACTGTTTATGTAAGTAATGCTTGGAATCATAACTTTGATGTTATAGATGAAAATCCTAGTATGAGTAAATTCACATGGTTGTCCTAATCCCTTCTTTTTTTATATATCTTAAAAAATCTCTGTCTGTAATTCAGATCTTATTTTCTAGTATCATTTTATTTTTTATTATTAATGCTGAAACTTGGTTTTTTGGTCAGAAATTTAGCGGTGTTGAAGCTTTTTCTATCAATGGAACAATTGGAATTGTAGGCATTATAGTTGGTATTGCACAGTGGAAAAACATTACAAAGTCTGAAATGTTTTTAGTTGGATGGTATGTTACTGTCTTTTTTTGGTTTGCAGGTAATAGACTATGAGTGATTTGTTAGATAACTGAGGGTTGGGAGAATATCATTACCCTTGTTGTATTTCAACAAAACAATCTAGATTTTCATCAAATTTCAAATTAACCATATCTCCACCCATAGAAACAAAATCAGAAACCCACACACAAGGACCAGCCAAATTACCATGAGTTATGAAATTAATAATTAATTTTAGATTGATTAGAAAAACAATACACAGTATTACCAATAAAAGTAAACCAAAAATAAAAAAGAGAAGTTTAAAAGTTATCATGCCACCAATGAACATAAGGTCCCCACCAAAAGCTTGGCCATGAATAACCCAAGACTTCAGGATTTGGTTCATTTTCAGTAATTATATAATTATAGCTATATGAGCTTATGATAGCTTGATCACGGAATGATCCATCATTACAATTTCCAGGAGAACCAGAAGTTACAACAGATGCAAAGTCATAAGGTCTAGAAGACTCGTCAGAAAAAGTAGCATAAGACGGAACCATGTGGTATCCATTTTGATACAGGTTGTATTGTGCAGCATACAATGCACTAAAACCAGATATGGTTGTAGGTGTAGAATCTGCAGGGTGAGGATTTTGATAGTTTCCACCACAAACTAGATTGGAATTACTGTTACTGTGATGAATTGTATGTATCGGATATTCAGACACACCAAATGCCGAAACAATTGGAGTAACATAATTAAATGTTGTAAAAGTAATTTCATTTACTTTATTTACAGAATCAGATTGTGTTTCAAATAGAGATTTGAATTTTCCATTTTCAAATTCATATAATGCTTGATCTAGAGCATCTCTATTTGTTTCAAATTCATCTACTTGACCAGTAGAGCCACTTGTTGCAGCAGTCATTATGTCATTATTATGAACTGCAAAATCATTTGCAATATCAATGTCTAGTTGTGACACATCATAATCTTCGACTGCATCTATGATGTCAAATGTGATGTTTTTATTTTCATCATAAATTACATATGTCTCCATTACTCCAAAAGAGTGTTCAATTTCTTCTAACGTGTATGTTTGTATTGGTTCTATTTCATCTGAACCACCTGGTATTGTCTGTGCAGTTACACCATTCATTCCTGCTGGAACTAATAGTATTGCCAACAATAGTATTTTCAATGTCATTGTACTATACACGGCACCTTGTTATAATAAAATTGATAATGACTTGCGGTATGCCTCAAAATAATAAAGCAGTTTATGGCAATTTGCTATCTTACAAAGTATACGTGATGCCTGCAGCCCACAAATTGTACAGTTACACCAATAAAACAAAATCAAAGCACCAAAAAAGGTTCTATTAGATTTACGGGATCTATCCAAACTGCTGCAAACTTGAGGCTCTGGTCAATCTACATTTAATCCAATTAAATGAAAGTCTTTATGAGTGGGACAGGTAGTATGTTCCCATCTCTGAAGTGGATTTTTTGTTTGTGCAACATTTGTGATAAAGTGTTGTAATCTCCATTTACCAAGTTCTGATATGCCTTCTTTTTCTTTTAAAAAATCATTCTCATACTTTATACTAATCCAAAATAATTTTTTAATTCCTTAAATTTTCATTATGCCTTGTAAAATTGTAAGAGGTATAGTTTTGGATTTTAGAGATTGCTCAACTCTTTTTGTATGCTCATCCTTCCATTCTGGTGCATAACCTAATTTTGTATCCATCTTTTTGATCATCTATTATTACCTCCATTAAGCTATACATTAGTAGATTAAAAAGAATTCGACTCTTGGCACTGTTAAGTTGACGGGTGCCGTCAGCAAACACCAATGCCAAGAATGATTGGTACAGATATGATGGGAAAATTATTAAGAAATATGAAAAATGTAGATCTCTCAAAGTCTGAATGAGAATAATGTCTAAAATTTATCCAGTCCTTTTTCTCCAAGAGACTCGTCAAATTTTTCAGGAGTGATAAACATTGCACCCACTAGCTTTAGTTCAGGTTCCTGTCTCTGTCCTTCCTCTCTGGCCTTGACGGGGGTTGTCTCTTCCTGTATTCCTATAAATCCACCCAATTTTTTTATTCCAGTTATCAGACTCGTCATATCTTGACTTCGTTGATATTCTGAAAGTAACGAGTTCAAATCATCAGGCCACTGTCGCAGATATTCTGACTGTATAATGTTGATTGTCTCTTTGCCCTCATCTTTGATAATTTTCCCTTCTAATATTGCATCCAACACAACCTTGCATACAGCATCAACATTTCTGTCATGCTTTTGGCGTTTTGTACTGTTACTATTTTTGGCATCTAATGACACTGTATCATTTTTTTTCTTTATTGCCTCTCGTGCCTTTTTATCTATTTTTAATAACAGTTCAAATGATTTTTGATTATCTTCACCATCCATTGGAAGATGAGTAAAAGTATCTTTCATGCAGGAAGCAAGACGTATTACTTCAGAATCATCATCAGGCACCGCTGCCTTGTCTGTCTTGAAATCATAACGTACAAAATATACACGCCATTCTGGTTTTTCTTGCAGGTATGCCAGAACCGTCTTTTGACTTTCTCCTTTCTTACCGCTACGTCTTCCTATTGGAATATCTTGAACCGTCTCCATTCCCTTTTCCTTGATGAACCGTCCAAGCTCATTAATTGGCGATAATGCCGGCATTACATCGGATTCTTTTTCCATTTTTTGGATTAGTTCATCAGAGCCATCCTTACCTGCAAGTACCTTGATTCTCTGCATGGCACCATTGAACTGTTTTGGGGTGGGGGCTTCTCCCAATATCTCTGAATCTCCTCCAATTACCTCATCTACAACATGTATCTTGTCTAACAATTTTCCCATCAATCTCAAAATATCATCCAGTTCCTTGTCCGGATAACATGCTCTTGTATGAATCACATCATATGTGCTAGTAAGTCTGTCAATTCTGCCTGTTCTCTGGACAATTCTCATCGGATTCCAGGGAAGATCATAGTTAATCACATAGTTGCAGTCTTGAAGATTCTGTCCTTCTGCCAAGACCTCAGTTGATATCAGTATGTCTATCTCTTTTTCTTCCAGTGTGTCACCTTCTGGCAGATTTGCTTTGGGCGAGAATCGTCGGATATACTTTATTCTTGTATCCTGGTTTGTGTTTCCGGTAATGATTTGGATAACATTGTTTGGGAATTTTTCTTCTAGTTTTTTTGTAATGTATCTGGCAGTTGCAGTATATTCTGTAAATATCAAGAGTTTTTTGCTCTCATTTTCCAATACTTTTTCCCTTAGGATTGTTTTTGTAACCTCGTCAATCTTTGTGTCAACTGTTATCTTTTTGACCTCCTCTAGTAGGTTTTCCAATATTTCCAAATCTTTTTGCATGTCTTGTTTTAGAGTTTCAATATCGTAATTTCTGCTAATCTTTTCTTTTGGGATATCTTCAATTTCTTTGAGGAAAAACTTCATCTTTTCATCCTCATCTGTATCCGTACTTGGATCCTCACCGGATTCTGCAGAACTCCATTTTGCAATTATCTTGTTAAAGTCTCCAACTCGTAGGATTTTTCCCTCATCAAACACTTTTTTGATATATGTGTAGAGATTCACTTTGTTCTCAATGCTTATTCTTACTGCCTCTACGCTGCTCTCAAATCTTTTTAATAATAATATGACTTGAAGATGTCCTACTGCCCTGTACTTGTTTCTCTCTTCTTCAGTTAGGCTTGTGTCATACTTGTCTATTCCATATGGTGCCATTGTTAATCTGCCAATATCATCTAATATCTTTTGAAAAATATTTCCAAACAATTCAGAAAGACTATACTCTATCGAAGAATATTGATGATCTGGAAACTTTATTTTTTTACCCTCTATCTTGTCATCCTTATACACGTCTTTGATGTATGACCTAGTACGCCTAACCATCACCATATCTAGTAATTGCTCTATCTTTTCTAATCCCTGTGCAAGATCCTTGTTTGTCGCATCCCTCATGTGTTTGTACAGGTCTGGTATTCCAATTTGACGAGAAAAGTAATCATCATTTCCGCCTGTAATTATTGATAATTGATAGTACAAATCCATCAGAGAGTTGTTAATTGGTGTCGCAGTTAGTAATATTGCCTGCTTTCTTTTTCCAACACTCATTAATTTCATCAGATTCTTTCTCCTGTTTGCACTCTTTGTTCGAAAGTTTTGGGACTCGTCAATTAGTACCAGATCAATATTTTTATATTTACCAAGTGTCTCTATAATCTCTTCTCTGCCAAGTGACTCCATTGTCAGCATTTCCCGGACATTGATGTCCACTTCTTTTAGTTTCTCCTTCCACATGCTGTTTAAAACCTGGGATGGTGCAATGAGCAGAACCTTTTTACCCTCTTTTAGTATTTTTTGCCGTACCATCTCTATTCCGATATTGGTCTTGCCAAGTCCTGTTGCATCTGCAATTATAACCCCGCCAAATTCTGATACAATGAACAGTCCTGCCTGTACTGCATCATGCTGAAATTTTGTTAGCACCTTGTTGCTTTTTGTATCCTGTTCAACTTTTTCAAGCAACGGCCTGAACCGCTCAAAGAGCATCTTCATGTAAATCGGGTATGGTTCGGATGGAGTGCCAAACTTTGACTGCCTTAGGACATCGATTAATTCCTGTTTTTTATCATCTGCATTATCCCACATTCTATCAAACCATTCCCGGGTAGCCTCTGTGACTCCTGGCTGATACAGTCCTGCATTTAGCTCATAATTCTGGGTCATTCCGCCTGCTGTAAAGTTACTAGAGCCGATAAAGACCGAGTTCTCTCCAAATATGTAGCATTTGGAGTGATTGAACCTGTTTCCACCAATACGGACCTTGATGTTTTCTTTCTCCAACAAATTGATCAAGGCAGTTGTATCGTCTTTATGCTCTACTGTAAGATCAGTATCATCAAGACTTGTCTTTAGTGATTTCATTTTGATAAATTCTTCATGCTGTTTTACTAATTTTTCAAAAGAGCCTTCCATAGGCAATATTGCATCCTTGCCAAGCAGCAATCTCAACTCAAATGACGGGTCTTTTGCTGCCTTGTCTAGTTCCTCACGAAGCATGCCATACCCTCGCACATCAAAGTATCCAGTTGAGATATCCAACTGTTTGACAAGTGGAATTTCTGAATTGAGAATTTTCTGCATGGTGATATCTTTCGAGTTATCGATGATGTCTTTTTTAATTCTCTTGCCCATTTTGTTTCTCCTCTGGTTTTTGTTTTAGTGTTGATATGTCGGAATTAAGATCATAATATTTCATAACCCGTTTGTACACCTCACCATAAAATCTTCGCATATGTTCATTTCTATCTGAATCTGATAGTTTTGTATAGTTTACATTATTGGATAGTTCGTCTTCTGAAAAGGAATTTTTATCGGATTTAAAATTTTGTAATATACTTTCATATTCACTTTGTGTTAATCCGTATTGTAGTGCCGATAATGCATCAATTTCGGATGTTATTTCTATACGGTTAATCAATTGCAAATTCTCAACATCTTTCTTAGAAATAGAAAACACATCGGCCATATCTTCATGCCATGTTTCAGAAAGTGTGAGCATTGCACTTAATTTGGATATTTTCTTAGCTATATCACTTGTAAAATTTTCTGGTACTGGTGTATCATACAAATGATATGTCTCAACATGTTTGTCAATTTTGAGTCTTATAATAAAATCAAATGTGGTAGAATTGAATATTCCGCATAGATATGCATTGAGTTTATGATAATCAGAAGAAATTTCAAACATACCAATACGTGGTATTGCCATATAGGTGGCTATTGTTGTAAATACGGATTGTGGTATGATACATGAGATCATTGTCCGTGTATTGCTAGTTCCGCTAACGTTTCTATACACAAGTCGTGGATTGTCGTGGATTTCTTTACTCTGACTATTAAATTTTGCAATAGTTTTAACTCGTGTTAATGTTTTTTTAACGTCTGCACGATATTGCGGTGTAGAATAATTATGAATATGTTGATGAAAGTTTTTTGATTGAAATACTGGCCAACCTCCTTCTTTAATGAGTAATTTCCTATCTTTTTTCTCTCCCATGTTTAATTCTCTACCTAAATCGACTTGCCAAATTTTCATGTCTTCGAGCCTAGGATGTAATGCATATAATTTCTGCATTATTTCATAATCTTTTTGATTTTTGACTTCATAAATCAATGACATTTTTGGGGATAATTCATTAATCTTCTTTTTAGATAAAACTAATGATTTATTTTCCAAATTGTCCAATTCATCTAAAGTTTGCAGATAAAAGGCAGCAGGAAATTTATCAGAACCTTTAGAATTTTGAACACTTAAGAGAGCAAATCTATAAGCAGAATGAATTGGAAAAATCTTTTTTCTATTTTCAAAAATACAAAGTGATTTTATGTTCTTTGTTAGAAAATGTTTTCTTAATGCAGTAGCCCCTCTTGAATTTGCTATTGCAGATGGCATCACCATTGAAAACATTCCACCGGGTGCCAATACCTGTAATGAACGTTCAATAATTATTCGATACAAATCAAAATCAGTGTTCTCACCCAAACCCCCATGGTTTTTATAAAATTCTCTTTTATCATCAAAACCTTTTTTGTATTTTTTATATTCTTCATCATATTTTTTTCGTGTTTTTTCCTTATCTTTGGTAGATTTGTCCCTGTATTCGAAATCTAAATTCCCAAAAAATTCATTGTTATTGGGTCTTACTTTATCCCAAGGGGGGTTCCCAATTATCAAATCAAACCCTCGTCTTGAATCAGTAAATGCATCCATCATTGCTAATTCCCATTGGAAAAATCTATAGGTATTAGATTTGTTACGAATGTTTTGAATTGTTAACTTTTCGTCTTGATTCATATCTGCTCCTAAAACCACATCAGAGATTCGTTTAAGATAAGCTGGAATATTTTTTTGTGCTTTTTTTGGTATAATATCATTATCCATTTTTAATGCAGTTATTGTGTCGAGCATCATTTTGTGTGGTCTAATTTGTTTCATGTATTCGGCATAGGCGTTTTTACTATCTTGTACTTGACCTACCGTAATATCTGAATTATGCCCCACAAGAGTGATAAATTTGGAAGATTTTTCAGGATCTTCAATCCAATTATCAAGACTTTGTTCTGTGGGATTTTTTAATTCATCAAGACGTACTCCTATTGTGGAATCTCCATTTTTGATATGATGATCCATGTATGTTAATGGAACACCTATTGCAAAGGAATCAAGCCATAAGGATAACTTTGCCAGATTTACTGCCATTGGGTTGAGGTCAACTCCAAATATACATCGCTTCATTATTTTGCGTTTTAATAATACGTCATGAGTGAGAAGATTTTCATCTATTGTGATTTTATTTTTCTTTTGCTCTGCAAGTATTGTCATTCTATCTGATTCAATCTCTTCTAATAATGGATGCCCAGGGTATGTCTTGAGTATATCAGTTGCCCACATGGTAATTCTATTCAAAGATTCTACAAGAAAATGCCCACTTCCCATTGATGGGTCTAATACCTGTATGTCAAGTATTCGATCCATACATGTTTTCAAATCTTTTTCATTCTTACTTTTTTTATATTGTTTCACATCTTCTGCAATTAATTTTTCACGTTCATCAAATATGGGATTCAATCCCTGGTTTACTAGAAATGTTACAATCTCATCTGGGGTGTAAAAGCTGGCTGAGGTCTTTCGTGATACAATGCCCCCTTTTGATGCAAGATACAGGTCATTTTTCTTGTAAGAGTACGTTGCATCCTTTTGCGTTTTTATCTCTCTTACTCCCTTTGAATCTTCAAGTAGCATGATGTCTTTTTCAGTCTGACGTGGACTGAATTCCATCAAGGTCTCAAAGATGTTCCCTAAATGTCTGACACTAAAATCTGCATAATCTATTGCCCCTCCATCATCTTCCAAAAGACCATAAAGTGCATTTACAATAAACTTGTTCCCAATTGATATGTCGTCAATAGATGGGTCTTTTTTAAACAAATCCCCGTTGTATTGTGGAAGATTGTGTTTCTGGCTTCCGTTTCTTATTCCATCAAACAGAACAAGTAGAGCCTTCCAACACTCATCATCAGTATTTTTTTCAAAAGAATCAAGATGGTTCCGAATTGATTGCAGTGATATTGGCTTGTATTTTGCATCTCTAGTGGGTAAAAGATTTCTAGATTCAGCATATGCCAAGAACCATATGCGGTACATTATTTTCAGAGAGGTCTGTTTTGCTGATTCCAATTCCTCACTTGTAAATGTCTTTTTCATGTCATGCTCAAGAACACCCTTTACAATATCCAAGAACAGTCCATCCGGACTCATTATATTATCTGAAAGATTTTCCTCTATCTCTTTGGCATAGTTTTTGCCCTCTTCAAAGAATGAATCAATATCCCTTTTCTCACCTATTTTTTCAAATGATGCCGCACCAAACAACATTATGAGATATTTTGTAATACTGTCCTGTGCAGAGTCTAGTGATATCTCAAAATAATTAGTACTCGATGCGGAAATTTTGGCAGAATAAAGTCTCCATTTTTTGCCATTAGTAAGTATTGCCCACTGTGATTCACGTAATGTGGCAACTGCAATATAGCTTGGGGCGACCTCTGTTTCATTTTTTCTAATGCTGAGATTGTCCTGATCTGTAACAGTTATGGATACTGTTTTGTCAAAATATGGACCAGAATTTGAAATATCCCAACCCAATTCAAAAAGCAGTTGTTCTGTATCTCCTATCTTTTCTTTTGCATTCCCTAGTTTGTCGTCAACATTTTGTCGTGTGTCTGTAAATATTCTGTTACGTAGATAGTGGGTAGAAAATAATCCCCTGTTTACAAAATCTCCTGTGGCATTTGATATTTTGTCAATTAATGTTCGGATTGCAAGCTGTAGATCAATATCATCCTGTGCGCTTTCCATGTTTGTTGATTTTAAAATGTTCGTAACACGTTGATATTCTGAATCATTTTCCAAAGATATAGTGTAACTTTGATCTAATGATTTGAAAAATAAGATATTTTTTTCTTTTAAAAATATAATACATGTGTTGAAATTTTTTGTCTGTTTTTTTACTTCTCGAACATTTTTTGGTCCGCTTTCAACAAATATGATCGGAACTTTTTTTGACGGATTTAGATGATTAAGACTGTAGCAAAGCCATTCTTTGTGAAGTGGTGGTTGTATCTCTCGTTTGGTATCAAGACTGACTCCCATTGAGGCAAATAATGTCTCTTGTGAAGACAATTAGAGGTCTCCAACTTTGAGCAGATTTCGGTGATTGGAAGAAGGAATTGGAAGAAGGAATTGGAAGAAGGAATTGGAAGAAGGAATTGGAATTGAGTGTCAGTCATGCAATGGGGGCTTAAGTTAGCCGATATTTTAATCCCATGGAATCAAATATGATGTATGATTTCCATACATGAATAATTCAAATTTTCCTCTGTTCATCCTTTACCCTCTTCATCTTCTGTATCATCTCATCCCTCTTACTTTTTAAAAGACTGTATTCGTATTGTAATGCGGTTTTTTTGGACTTTGCAGACACCTCAGGACCTCAATATTTCTGTACAGTCTTGCCATTTTCAAAATATTCAAAGTAGGTGTATTTTTTCCCGTATTTTCTTAGATTATACCTACCATGTTAATTTAAAAAATACATATCTTATAACATGTTATTTTATTCCTATCGGGGCTTGACTTGCAAATGTCACCTTCTTTTCAAATGGGGTCTTGCCAAAACGAATCCATGATCGAACATTGGAATTAAAGAACCATGTAAAGCCAATGGATGTAAGAATATTGCAGATATCCCTCCATTGTTCTGATTCAAGCCATCCCTTGGGTTCCACTTTTATGACATCACCACTAGCAAAGACAGATACACAATCGTTGTAATTTCCAAGTTTCTGGGTTATCTTTCTATTCTCTGAGACATTCTTGCTTGCAGCCATTGGGATTAATGTGTGATATTTTCCAGCAGAGACATCGTCTGTGATTGGTTTTAGCGTATCTACATACATCTTTATGATTTTAGAAAATTTTTGAACCCAGATAATAATCGTATTGTGTGGAATTGGAATATTGTGAGAGAAATTTATGTGATCTGAGGCTTTGCGATATGACATGCCAGACATTACCATGTTAAGGGAAGATGTAATTATTTCTGGCGTATATTGTCTTCTCAAAACCTATCTCAGTTGAGACAAATCTTCTGTTGCACGACTTGCACTTGTTTTGATGATTTCTTGCCTGCCTTTGTGTACTTTGTGGTTCCTCAGTTGATACAGGCAATCACATGCTGTATTGGTTCTTGAGGAACCAGGCACCACCTGTTTTGGAATAGTTGGGACGATAATTTTGTATTGTTTTATGACCTCAAGTATGTGATCACATAATTTATCATCAGAGCCTACTCTGATGGCATCAAGAAATTCTTTACATGTGCATGTCCATGAATTAGGATTCTTTCTATTTCTTTCTGCAACATATGATTTGTGTAAATAGTTTGATGTGACAATGAATCTAGGGGTTTTTTCAGGGGGGTCGGGCAATTCGAATAAGATCCATATTTGAGACTTTTGAGCATTAACTATGTCAGATCACCTAGATTGACCAGAGCCGTGTTGGTTCATCCTCAAAGAGTAAATAACCAATCTATTTTTAGTTTATTTTCTTTTTTGTATTTTTCATAATTCAATCATACCTAATTCCCTTTTGTATTATTTAGTATGATCTAGATGTGGTTACATTTCACAAATAACAATCACAGTAATAATACATATTATTTATGATAAATTTGACATATAGTAATTAAGATAATATTATTGAAATTTTGTTATTTAGTTTAATCTCCAATAGTGAGTTAATAGCCTCAAACTCCTAGTATTCATTTTAATACGAATCTGTTTTTTCAGAATATGTGAAATTATTTAGTATTGTTATGTTTGTTTTAGGTTTTTCTTTATTTGTAACAACTCCAATTTTTGCAACAATAGACAATCATACACTAACAGGATATGATCAAAAATCAACAATTCAAATAGAGTTTGATAATAATCAACTAATTCGATATTCTTTAGAATTTTTAGATGGCGATTCTAAGCAAATAAATCTAACACAAATTGATCCAAAATTCAAAATAAAAGATGATAGATTTTTTGTGATTGATAGGGCAAACGGACTTTTTATTATTGGAAAAAACATAGAAGATAAAAAATGGATTATAATATCAAAAATAAAACTTGATTCAGAAAAAATAACTAAAAGATGGATTATAGATATTGAACCAACAAAAAAGATAACTGGACAGCGTGATTTGTTGGCAGAAAACGATAATAAATCAAGTCTAATAACTGAAAATTCATTTAAAAAATCTCAAAACTTGGACAAGTATAAGAAAATAGATGAAGCTGAAAGAATCCATCAAGAGAAACTGAAAAGATTAGAATCTCAAAATAATAAATTATCAAAAACAGAAATGGAAGCAAGTTATAGTAAATATGAAGAATACAAAAAAACAATTTTTGATAGAGATGATGATAGACCTAAACCAATAGTTGATTCAAAAAATCAAGATGATATAGGATCTATGAAATTATTTTTATCATTGCCAAAAACTGTAGAGCATAAACAAAAATTAGTTTACAGTGTTTTAGTAACTGATGAAACTAGAGGAAAATTTGAATCAAGTTATAATTCGTTTGTTGGTAATGGTATAGTTGATGTTATTATTTCTAGTGTGATAAAAAATCCTCTAAATGTTGTCCTGCATGAATCAGATGGTGCTACTGATTCTAATGGTCTGTACAGTGATTCTTTCATAATACCTGATAGGTCAACTACAAAGGGGAAATACATTTTAGAAATTAGTGCTACCAAGTCCATAGATGGAACTATACTAAAAGAGAGTTTACAAAAGAATTTTTTTGTCAATTCTGTTCATCAATCTGATAATACAAGACCATATTCTATAATAAAAGATGTATTGCCCATAATAACTATGAATCAAACAATACCAATTCTAGGCAATTTGATCAGTACCATTAAGATAGAATCTTCAAAGATTAATGCTACACATTTTAAGAGTAATGGTGGTGAAATATTTTACCTTGCCTTAAACAATCAAACTGAATATTCTAAAGATGGCGAATATAACAAACTTGAAATAACTGCATTGCCCTATGATACAAAAAATTTTGATCTAACAAATTTTGATACAACACACTTTAAAAATTCTGATGATGTCTTTCATCGTATAAATGATACAGGAGACATAGAAACTTGGAATGGTGAAGAGTACATATTTGCGCCTAACTATACAGGATATCAAAAGATCAATCATGCACAAGCACAATTTTTCTTAAAGGACACAGACATAGCTGATTATACAGTAACAAAATCAGAATGGCATTTAGATCAAACTGTGAAAGTTCAACTAAATGGAAGTGCTAGTTGGGATAGTGATGATCCTTTTAGTTCTTTAGAATTTTTATGGAGTATTGTAAATCCTGAAAAAAACAAATACGAAATAGATAAATCACAACTTACAGGAGCAACACCTACAGTTGATCTTAATGCTGAAGAAAAAGAAGTATTTTGGTTTGAATTGACTGTAAATGATGGAAGAAAGGATGACAGAACCCCTGCTTTGATGAATGTAACCATGTATAATGGGACAATCTATGATTCAAATTTTGTCTGCAAGTACTGTAAGTGAGTTTGATAAAAAACCTGACATGTATAATGGAACAATCTGTAATTCATCTATATGTTAACAATGATTAATCTATATTTGGTTTAAAATTTGAGATTCTTGAAAACTCATCCAGTAATACAATTTTAGGCTCTGGTCAATCTAGGTGATCTAGTATGGATAATGCTCAAAAGTGACAAATATGGATCTTATTCTAATTGCCTGACCTCCTGAAAAAACCCCTGATCAAAAGTGATATAAAAAATTCCTGAATACTATCAGAATTCCCCAAAATATACACTGTACAATTTTGGTGATCCGGACTCAGAATTCTAAAACAGACGTTTCTGATCTTTCTTGATATGCTTTTTGTTTTTACCAGTAGGTTTTTTGGGATTTTTAGAAATCTCAGCTCTGCATTTATGACAGTTTGGCTGTCAGACCACCATGCAAAAGTCTGCCTTGATGGATGTGTTGCATTGCGCATAAAGATAAGAACTTTTTTTATCGTTAATCACAAAACACTTGTTTTCTGCATTTGATAAAAGAGTGTGAATTTTTTTCTGATCAATTTCAGATAAAAATTCAGGTTTTTTACTGCATGGGGATATTATTGGTTTTAATTCTGTAGTGGATTGTTCTAGTCAAGTACTTTAGAATGATAAAAGCGATTTACATCTTTTATACTACCAAATATTTTGAATTCTTTAGTACATGATCATCTCTTTGATTTTGTTTGTAGTGGGTCCAGTTCCATGGAGCAGTTGCATTTTCTCAGATTTTGATCCTCCTTCTGTAACAAATGGAATTTGATTCCACATCTCAGAGAGAGATGCTTTTTTGATTTCCATATTGTCAATTCTTTCTTGCTCTTGTTTTACCAGTGTCAAAATAGCTTGTCTCACACTTGATGCAAAATACTTGGCAGGATACGACATTTCAGATGTGACTAATCCCATACTTTACAATGAATTTACAATATGACATGTTTCAGTTCTGGGAGTTTGAGTTCCCTTTGATATTTCCAATGCTGTCCTTGAATCGTATTTTCCCAGATAGATGAAAACCCTGCTTTGATTAGAGGTCAATCCAAAATAGATCAACTCTTTCTTAATTTTCTCAAGAATGATCTGATGTCTATGAAATTCTGTTTCAGAATTATTACCAAATAGAGAGATTGTTTCTGGCTTTATGATTGCTCCTTCATGTTATACTATACTGGTAACAGTTGGAGCGGAAATTTTTATCAATAATGAATTCATTTATGGAAAACAATCGATTAAACCTATACCGCAATTAACATTCGATAATCTTGGATGATAGTTCGCTTTTATCCCTTGTTCTTCATGTATATTGAAACTGATGCATTTTCCAAACTATTGACCAGCATTGAAAAAATCAGGCTCAAAAAAAAATTCAATCTTATCTATTTTTTCATAACACTTAATTCAATTGTGTTTTCAGTTTGAAATTGTGCGTATATTGCAATTACACTGTGACAGCATCGAGTACACTCCGACAAAAAAAGAGATCAAGATGGCCGAAGATATCAAAAATCCTGAACTCCAAAGACTTGAGGAAGTTGTAGTTGCGTTTGTTGCAATAGAAGACGGCGATGATTCTTCAGTAGCACAAGATGCTATTTCTCAAATAAAAAATTCTATGGAAAAAATTGGTTGTAAAAGATTATTACTATACCCATATGCTCATCTTAGTTCTAATCTTGCAAAACCTTCTACTGCAATGGCACTGCTCAGCGAGATGGAGACTAGTGCATCTGAGCTTGAGGTATCCCATTCCCCATTTGGTTGGACTAAATCTTATACAATACAGGTAAAAGGACACCCTCTAGCTGAAAGCTCCAAAGTTGTAACAAAAGATTCAGCAGATTCCAAAAATGAAGAAATTACATCCAAAGCCCTAAAAGGCGAATCAAAAATTCGTTCTTATTGGAAGATAATGTCTCCTGATGGAACAATGACCAACATTGCTGATTTTAATTTTGCAAATCATAAAAATTTAGAAATTCTAGCAAAATATGAATCAGCAAAACAACGTAGTGTGGATGAATCTCCACCGCATGTTGCATTGATGAAAAAAATGGCAATTGCAGATTATGAACCAGCCTCTGATTCTGGCAATATGAGATTTTATCCTAATGGCCGTTTGATAAAATCTTTGATTGAACGCTATGTGACTGATAGGGTTAAAGATTATGGTGGATATGAAGTTGAAACTCCAATCATGTATGATTCAGAACATCCAAGTATGGTTAGTTACTTTAATCGATTTCCAGCAAGACAATACAATATTGATTCCGAAGGCAAAAAACTCTTTTTGAGATTTGCTGCTTGTTTTGGACAATTCCTTATGGCCAACCAATATCAAATGTCATACAAGAATCTGCCATACAAACTCTATGAGCTTACCCGATACAGCTTTCGACGAGAACAATCAGGCGAGCTTGTTGGCTTGAGACGACTCAGAGCATTTACGATGCCTGACTGTCATGCGTTCTGTAAAGACTTGGACCAGGCAGTAGATGAGATTATGCTAAGATTTGAATTATCTCAAAGTGTACTTTATGAACTCGGAATCGATGAATCTGATTATGACATGGCAATTAGATTCACTGAAGACTTTTACAATGAAAATAAATCCGCAATTGAGAAGTTGGTAAAAAAACATGGCAAACCAGTATTAGTTGAAATGTGGAAAGAAAAATTCTTTTACTTTGTGCTAAAATGGGAGTTTAATTTTATTGATAATTTGGGAAAGGCATCTGCTCTTTCCACAGATCAGATTGATGTGGAAAATGCCGATAGATATGGAATTGAATTTGTTGATGAGAACAACAATAAACAACACCCAATCATTTTGCATAATTCTCCAAGTGGCGCTATTGAAAGAATCATTTACGCGTTACTAGAAAAGGCAGCAAAAGACTCCAAAGAGGGAAAAAAACCACAATTTCCATTATGGCTAGCCCCAACACAAGTCAGAATAATTCCATTAAAAGAAGAATTTAATGACTTTTGTGAATCATTGGCTGATAAAATCTCTCTCAATAATGTCCGTGTGGATATCGATGATAGAAATGAAAGCATTGGAAAAAGAGTCCGTGAAGCAGAAAAGGAATGGATAAGATACATCTTGGTAATTGGTGAGAAAGAAGTAAATTCTGAAAATTTGAGTATTCGTGACAGAATGATTGGAGATGTCAAAGAATTATCATTTGATGATTTCTTAAATGAAATAAACAAACAAACTAAAGGAAAGCCTTTCACTGGTTTGAATTTACCAAAACATCTATCAAAGAGACCTCAATTAATGGTGTAAAAAATGAGCTATACTGATCTCTATATGAACAAAAATCCTTTGCTTACATCCTCTAATGAGGATTCTGAGCCTGTAGCAACTGTATTTGGTGTTCCATTTGATGCCACTCATTCTTACAAACCCGGTTGTAGATTTGGACCTGATGTGATTCGTGATTCATTTAACAATATCGAAGTTTTTCATCCCGAATTTCAAGTAGATGTGGAAGCTGTGCATATAGAAGATTTAGGAAATACACGTCATACTGTAGTTGCATCTGAGATGATTGATATGATTAAAAAAATTACTGCTGAGCTTGTAGCAAAACAAAGACAACTTTTCATTTTGGGTGGTGAGCATTCAATTACATATGGCACCTATGCCAGTTTTCCAAAAGAAACTGGGTATGTTGTGTTTGATGCTCACTATGATTTGAGAGATGAATTTGCAGACATAAAATTAAGTCATGCCTCTTATCTTCGACGAATTGTTGAGGAACGAGGTCCTGAAAATATCTTACATGTTGGTGCTAGGGCATTTGTCAAGGAAGAATTAGAGTTTCTTATAGAAAATAACATCAAAACAATTTCTGATAAAGAAATCCGAGAAGGAAAAGGGCCTCAACTTCTAAAAGATCATGTGTCTACTTTTAATGCCGTTTATTCTAGTTTTGATCTTGATGTGTTGGATCCTGCATTTGCTCCAGGTGTGGGCAACCCCGAAGCTGTAGGTATTTCATCTCGAGAATTGTTTGACTTGATTCACTCTTTTGAGGAAACTAAGATGATTGGTGTGGATATTATGGAACTTAATCCGTATCATGATAATGGTTCAACTGCATCTCTTGCAGCCAAGATAATGTCCACTTTTATTGCCATAAATTTGTCGCAGAATAAATAATGATTATTCCTGCGGATGCAAGTTTACATTAACGATAATACTGGTTTTGTAAATTTTGACCTCGTTTTATTCCTGCTCACTTTATTAGCTAGTAGTGTTGGGATTATCTCGTGTTAAATAATCTCCGAGATACTCTCGCCCCAACACTTGAAAAGATTGGCAAAGGATTTGCATCAACAGGATTGTCTCCAAATTTTTGGACATGTGTTGGTCTTGCGTTTGCATTGATATCTGCAGTAGTGTATGGTTTGGGGATTGAATTTGGATTAATAATTGGAGGTATGCTGTTACTTGTTTCGGGATTCTTTGATATGGTGGATGGACAGGTAGCAAGAGTTACAGGCAAGACTTCAAAAAAAGGATCTTACTTTGATTCTATGTTTGATAAAATTGCTGAAGTTGCAATATTTTTAGGAATTTTAATTGGCGGATATGCAGAACCGTATCTTGTACTACTTGCAATTACTCTATCATTGCTAGTCAGCTATGCCCGAGCAAAATCTGATGCTATTAACATAAAACTTCAAGGAGTGGGTATTGGTGAAAGAGCAGAAAGGCTTTTGGTAATTGCCATAATCGGAATAATCGGTTTTATGGAATATGCAGTAATAATTGTGGTAATAATTGCTGGAATTACTTTGATTCAAAGAATGGCTGTAACTGCTAAAAACATTAAGGAATAGTACTATCGAAGTTTTCCACGTTTTCTTCTGTTATCTGCTGATCTGATTTTAAGAATCTTAAAGTGAATTGCACATGAAATACAATACCATTTCAAAACTGTTGGCGAAGCAATGTATGCGCCTTGTGCACGTAGCTCTTTTGCCAATGTGTGCTCTACTAGGTTTATCCTGCCTGTGACTTTTTTTGCCTTGTCTTTTGGAACTGTTTGTCCACAATTTGTACATTGGACAGTTCCTGATGAGCCTTTTCCTCCTTTAGTACGACCTCTACTTGCACGTTTTAGTGGCATGAAAATAAAACCAATTTGCTTACTTATATTCTTGTGGACTAGAAATTTCTACTTATACGAATGAGTGGAGATCACCCAAAAAATATCAAGATTTTATCAAAAATAATGTGTCTATCTACTTTTGAGTTAGTCGAGACTTGGGCATAATGATTTACAAAAAAACCAAAACTTTTCTCTAACAACAAAGCATTCTTTTCACAATCCTTGGATTCTCACTTTTAATTACACAGTTACAATACACTGCCAACTGATACGCCAGCACGCAAATCAGCACGAATGATTATATATTCTCAAGTCCTTTCACCAGAACTGTTCTAATGCTAAACGTATCCTTGATTGTCTCAAAGAGTGCTTCAATTGATATTTTTCTCTGAGAATATAATTTCCGACCAACTGCTGAATTGCAAAACCCTGTCAACTTTGTTCTGTTTGGTGGCGTAGAATGGTATTTTTTGACTGGACAGATCAATCTCATGGCATTATTCTTAGCTGACTCGTATGGTTTGGAATCATCATATGCCGGATCACACCATATACTATTCATCAATCCAGAAAGTGACTCTCAATTTTTCATATGGCTTGACATCATGAACATTTGCAGCAGTTACACATGGCAGATAATGGAACAACTAGTCTTTCCTGTACTGCAACTTCTGTGTAGTTTGTATCCATACACCATAGCAACTGTTAACTGTCGGTTGATATATAATTCAAAACGCTAGTAAGAAATGAGCTATTCTAGTTTATCAATTCTATTACTTAATGTTTCTATTCCTTGACCATTTGCAGTTGCAATTTCAATAACATTATCTAGTTTTTTATTCATAGTATCTAATTTTGTGCAGTTGATAGCAACTTGTTCTTTCAGTCCTCTAACTTCATTTTTTACTTCTGAGGATTGTTCTCTTAATCCACTAACTTCATTTTTTACTTCTGAGGATTGTTCTCTTAATCCACTAACTTCATTTTTTACTTCTGAGAATTGTTCTCTTAATCCACTAACTTCATTTATCAGTTCATCTGCCCATTGGGGTTTTTCCATATTGTATGAAGTTCATTACACTTTATTAAGTTTAGGTGATTGGGTACCTACTGCCCCTAGATTATTATGGAATATTTCACAAAAATAATGGATGGATTTTGTATCATTTGCAAAAGGTTCTGTCATTTCTCTTGCAAATGCATCAAATCTGTTTTGCAGGTTCATTGCATCTGATTGTCTGATCAGTAAAGTTCCCTGAATGCTTTGGTTCTTGTCCAATTCTATAATCTCTGCATCAGATATTAATTTCTGTTCTAACTGTGGAACGTTCAATGAAATTTTATCTATGATATGCACATTTTACAACACCTGTTCCAAGGTCAAACCCTATCTTTACCATGCCGTAAAAATATCAGATTAATTCAAGGTATAAAATGGGTTTGAAGTTATTCTACCTTCTCGTGTTTTGATTTTGACTGGGTATCATGGTATATTCTGACAATAGAGGCGGTAAGAGAACTGAACATTCCCCATTTTTGGAACGAGCAACTAGGTGAATTTTATTTTAAACTATGAATCTTTTTCCATTAAAAATCTCAATATCGACTATCCTGGTACAGATACATGCACATCATTTTCACTAAATGAATCTTTTTCCATTAAAAATCTCAATATCGACCCAACAATATCCCTAAAATGATCTTCTCCGAATCTATTATTCTTCTGAAATAATTTAATTATAATTAACATGCCTTCATCTTTTTTATTATTGTCTAGTATGGAAGATGATTTGCATTCCATCAATCTTCCATTATGTGGATCTTGATATTCATTTAGTACTGTTATAATCGCATATCTATCTGACCGTTCTTTATCATTTGGTACAAAATTTTCTGGGGATATTAAAAAATCTGTTTTAGTATTAAAACTCCGATCATTTATTTTAAAATATTCTTCTTCTACCGTGCATGTATACTCTTTATCCCCTAATGTAAAACCAAATCCACTGTTTATTGGTTTTGTCAATATGCCCTCAGATTCAATATTTAGTCTGAAATACTCACGTATTACGTCTCTTGAATTTGCTTTATCTTTATCCTTATATTCTAAACTTATAGGTTCATTAAGAAATTTTATAATGTAATTCATATCTGAGATAAATGCATTAATTTTTCTTGGACATGAGATTTGTAAAGCATTCACATATGCTTCATTGTCGTTTTTTCCTGATATGTATCCACGAATAATACTTGTAGACATGTAGGAGATTGGCGTGTCCGTATCTGTTATTCGTATTAGGACGTGTTTTTCCATTGGATCATTGTTGCTTGCTGAAAATGTGTTTTGACATATCAAAATATCTGCTCTTGGATCAAATTTGGTTCCAAGTGATGGTAATTCAACACTATATTTTATTTCTTCATTAAAACACCTATATTTTTTGTTTCTAAGTATGAAATAAAATCCATCCTCATCACTACCATGTTTAATATTATTATAACTAATATATTGCCATTTTCCAAATTGATCTGGTTCTTCAATATATTTTTGAAAAATTGTAACAAGATCTTTTATTGTAATATCTTTTTCAGACATGGCATTATAATTTAATTAATAAATATCAATGTTATCCTATTTGGAATTGTGTATTTTTACATACTTTTCATTGGTATATGTGGCAGTAGTGTAAAGAAGTGTAAAGAAATCTGCTATTGCCATACCAAACTGATGATGATTCCATGACAATATTGGCATGAATCGGTATGTCTGTAAAATGGTTCTTGATTGATTCATGAGTGTTCTCAACTTTTATGTTTTGTAATATCTTTCCGTCATTATCCATTGTTGCTACTTGAAGAGATTCCTTGTGCAAGTCAATGCCAACATACATGCCCTTGTCTTTTTTTGCCCTAATCTGTTTCTTTGGACTTTTCTTGGAATACGATGGATTACGAGTCCTGGATCTGGGTTCATTTTTTATGCTATCTGAATTCCTTCTTTTTGTATTCACATATAGTTATTTTATCATCTCAGAAAACATGCTCAATCCCCTTGGTTTCCCGTGCCTCAAGGCATGCAAGAAAGACGGAGATCATCCTCATACCCTGATTTGTGCGTGAAGGTTGATACATACTTTTCATACTGTTAAATTCTTCCTGGGTTATTTCGCCTTTGACAAATCTGGTCTTAAGAAGTGTCATTGGGTTTTCGGCAACTTGGACATTGGAAATAGGTTTGCTGGTGTCCTCTTTATTTTCCTTTACTTCTTTGATTTTATCACGAATGTAATTGTATAAAATTTCTGCCTAGTCTTTTGGTATTACAACAATTGTTCCTTCTGCATTTCGTCCTCAAATGGCCATATTATGACCAGCCTTTGACATCTGTCATTCTATGTAATGAAAACACCCGACGCGCAACACGAATAAGATCCTTATTGAGTATATTCGATTTGGTAAATCCGAACCCGTGAAGGTTGTAAATATTTATCAACATATACAAAACAATATGAACATGGAATATTGTGGGGGTAATGAGAAATGACGAAGAAAATTAATAAAGAATCTGTAAACATAATAGATGAGAAAATATCTATTTTAAAGAAAAACTTTCCTGAATGCTTTATCGGGGGGGGGGGGGTTAAATTTTGATAGACTTAGAAACTCTTTAGGGGATCTGGTGGATACGGGGGATGAAAAATACACATTTTCTTGGGCTGGTAGGAAAGACACATTCGAAAATATTCAGACAACTAGCAAGGGAACACTTATTCCAGATAAATCTGAATCTGTAAACTTTGATGATACGGAAAATCTTTTCATTGAGGGTGATAATTTGGAAGTCTTAAAATTATTGCATAAATCATTATTTCAAAAAGTTAAAATTATTTACATTGATCCCCCATACAATATAGGTAGTGATTTCATCTACAAAGACGATTTCAAAAAAGGTGTAAATAATTATCTGGAGCAGACAAATCAATCAAAAGACGGAATAACATTAACCACAAATCCAGAAACATCTGGACGATTTCATTCTGATTGGATATCATTTATGTATGCAAGATTGTTTGTGGCTAAAAATTTACTTTCTGATGATGGTGTGATCTTTGTATCTATTGGTGACAATGAAGTTCATAATTTGAAATTTATAATGAATGATATATTCGGAGAAGAAAACTTGATATCAGAAGTTATTTGGCATAGCAAGTACACTACGTCAAATGATAAAAAACTCATATCTACACAGCATGAATATGTCATGATTTATGCAAAAAATATTCATAGAGCAAATTTCAACCTATTGCCACGTACAGAAAAAGCTGACAAGGATTACAAAAATCCAGACAACGATCCTCGTGGAAAATGGAAGCCCACACCAATACATGCAAAGAGTGGTAAAAATAATATAAAATATAATTTTACTAACATACGCAAGTTTGACGGCAAAAAAATACCCTCTTTTGTTTGGTCTGCACCAAAAGGAAGATATCCAAGATATAGCAAAGAAACACTGGGAAGACTTGAGGCAGACAATAGAATAAGCTGTGGTATAAATGGAACAGGTGTGCCTAATTCCAAAACTTTTCTCAATGAAGTCCAACAAGGAATGGTATCAGGGTCTTTATGGAAATATGAGGATGTGGGACATACCCATGGAGCAAATGAGGAATTATCCGATTTGATAGGTAAGGGTGTTTTTGATAATCCAAAACCTGTGAAATTAATTAAAAGAATATTACAGTTATCAACAAATTCAAAAGGTAATGATATTGTATTGGATTTTTTTGCTGGCTCTGGAACCACCGCACACTCTGTATTGGGATTAAACAAAGAAGATGGTGGAAATAGAAAATTTATTTGTGTTCAAATACCAGAAACAATAGAGGATGAACTAGAAAACAAACCCACAATAGATTTCTTAAAAGAATTAAAAAAACCCATGAATATTTCCGAAATATGCAAGGAAAGAATAAGACGTGTTATCAAGAATCTAGATTCAAATCAGGGATTCAAGGTATTCAAACTTGCAAAATCAAACTATAACATCTGGGAGAATTATGATGGAAAAGACCAAAAAAAATTAAAAGAACAGATGAAAATATTTGCGACCCCATTAATTGAAAAATACAAGGATATTGATGTAATTTATGAATGCATAATAAAAGAAGGGTATAATCTGAACAGTAAATTGGAAAAATTAACTATCAAACCAAACACCATATACAAGATATCAAATGATGATAAAATATTCTATCTGACATTGGATAAAATAATAAAACTTGATAGTGTGGAAGAATTGGAACTTGGTAAAAACCAAACTTTGTTTTGTTTAGATTCATCACTGGATGACAGTATGAAGATGAATTTATCAAAACAATGTACACTGAAAACAATATAGAGTGAATATTATGGAGATAGAATTTTTATCAAATCTTGACTTTCAATTAAATGCCATAAAGTCAACCGTATCCATTTTTGAATCTCAGAAATTTAAAAGGGACACTTCTCTCCTGATGGGGGAAATAATTTCAAATAATCTGAATCTAACAACACCACAAATACTAGATAATATAAAAAAAATCCAAGAAAGAAATAATATTGATCTAGTTAAAGAATTAAAAGGAATGAATTTTTCAATAGAGATGGAAACTGGGACAGGCAAAACATATGTTTATCTTAAAACAGTATTTGAATTGTATCAAAATTACGGGTTCAAAAAGTTTCTAGTAATTGTACCCTCTGTTGCAATACGAGAGGGGGTGATCAAAACTCTACAAATGACACAAAAACACTTTAGAGATATTTATGATAAAATCCCTTATGATTATTACGAATATGATTCAAAGAAAATCAATCAAATCAGGCAATTTGTAAGATCTAATGATATTCAAATTATGATCATGACGATTGACTCTTTTAATAAAGATAATAACATAATGAATCAAGCACAGGACAAACTAAATGGTGAAAAACCAATACACGTGATAAGCAAAACAAACCCAATAATGATATTGGACGAGCCACAAAACATGGAAAGCGACAAAACCAAAGATGCGATATCTAACATGAAACCGTTATTCACATTAAGGTATTCTGCAACTCATAAAGATGTTTACAATCTTGTATACCGTCTCAGCCCAGTTAATGCGTATAACATGAATCTTGTGAAAAAGATCGAAGTTATGTCAGTAATTAAAAACAACAAATTTAACCACTTACTTATCAAATGTGAAAAAATTATAGCTGAAAAGAAAGGAATCAGGGCAAAACTATCGCTTAATAAAAAAACTGAAACGAATTACAAAGAAAAATTATTTGTGATTAAAATTGAAGACGATTTGGAACAAAAAACCAACAATCCTGAATATAGTGGATTCATAGTATCTGAAATTGATGCAAAACGTAATTTTATCAGATTTACAAATGGAATCAAAATAAAGCTTGGTGAGGGGGAGGGCACAGACAGAGAAGAAATAATGAAAAACCAAATTAGGCAGACAGTAGAAGAGCACTTTGAAAAGGCCGTGAGATTGAAGAAAAAGGGAATAAAGCCACTATCATTGTTTTTTATAGATAAGGTGGACAACTATGTCCCAAAAGATGGGTTCATAAAAAAAACATTTGAGAATTCATTTGATAAATTAAAAAAGAATTATCCACAATTTAAAAATTTGAAGGCAAAGGATGTTCACAAGGGATATTTTTCTAAACGAAAATCAGATAGTGGAATGGAGAATGATAAAGAGGTATTTAATTTAATAATGAAGGATAAAGAAAAATTAATCTCTTTTGAGGAGCCAGTTCAGTTTATCTTTTCACACTCAGCACTAAGAGAAGGGTGGGATAATCCAAACGTGTTTAACATCTGTACACTAAATCAGACGAAATCTGTAATCAAAAAAAGACAGGAAATAGGGAGGGGGATGAGACTGCCAATAAACCAAGAGGGGGTAAGAGTCCATGGAGACCAGAATATTTTGTCTGTAATCGCAAATGAACACTATGCAAATTATGCGAAAACACTTCAATTGGAATATGAGGAAGAATATGGGTATGGAAATTCCCCTGGAATTCTTGATAGTTCAGAAAGAAAAACACTGAAATTAAAAAAGGGTTTTGAGTTAAATCCTGAATTTCAGAAACTTTGGAAAAAAGTATCAAAAAAGACAAAATATGCGGTATCTATTGACACTAAACATCTGATAAAGTCATGTGTGGAAAGGATAGACTCGTCTGTTACCGTGTCCCCAATCAATATCGATATTATAACTGCAACGCTGTCGGTAGTAGGAGATGATTCAGAGGTAAAAGTGGACACGGATATTGTTGGAATGGGTGGTGATAAGTTTGAAACACAGTTTTCAATTCCCAATATTATTGAACATTTAGCCAACGATACAAAATTAACACGTAATACCATATTATACATATTAACAAAAACCAGTAAACTTAATCAGATTTTTTTGAATCCACAATTTTTCATATCCAGAATATCAGATATTATAAAAGATGAATTGAAAAATTTTCTGGTAAATGGTGTAAAGTATCAAGAAATAGAAGAATGGTATAAGATGGAATTGTTTGAAGATATTATAACCCATAAAGAGGTTGTTTCTGTAAAACACTCCATATATGAGAAACTGATTCGTGAATCTGATGTTGAGGAAGGGTTTGCCGTAAGCCTCGACAAACAACCCAATGTCAGATTATTTACAAAATTACCAGATTGGTTCAAAGTGCAAACTCCAATTGGTGGTTATAATCCTGACTGGGCTATTATGTTAAATGATATGGATGAACATAAGAGATTACGTGAAAAACTATACCTTGTGTCTGAAACAAAGGGAGCCATTAGCCCCAGAAGCCGTTCAATTGATGAGAATGACAAGATCAGGTGTGCCAGGAAGCATTTTGCGGAAATTGACACAAAGTATGATGTAGTAACAAGCATCGATGACTTTCTAAAAAACCTCAAAAATTAAATCTGATGTTAAATAAATAATTTATTCTGCTTCCTAAGATGGTATAATTTCTTTAAAAAATATTTCATAAATTCATATTACATTCATTGGTAAGTGATATACAAAACAACAACTTAACAGTAAAAACCTCTAATTAGGTCAGTCCTGTTGAATCCTCTCTACTCAATCCTGAGAAGATCATGATTTCATGTCTACCCTATAACCCAACAGTGCCCACATGGCAAAATACCTTTAAAACCGACAGGTATTAATTCCATCCCTCGAATGGAACACCCACTGATTCCATCCCTCGAATGGAACATTTTGTTGAAATCATGGAAATTTGGGAAATCACTCGAAGATGGAACAGTGTAAAGATCCTCACCTAACACCCACAGATGCAACAGAACCAATAAGGAAATAGATATAATTAACTTGGAAGGGGTTGATTCGAATAGTGAAGTCAAATTGTTCTGAAACTGTTTCAATTTCTTGGCATGGATAAAAATATCCAATTGTCTTCAATAGTCTTTTTTACAAATCCCCATGCTTGGTCATGACAGGTTTTTATGATGGTATTATGTAATTAAATTAATGGATGAACCAAAATTGAAGACAAGCACATTTGGAGATAATTTTGTTGTTACTGAAAATGAATCCATTGCAATTTTAAAAAAAATAACCAGTAAATATAGTTAATTTTTGTATCACTGTTGTAGAAATAATGGCTTTTCAGATATAGTTGTGATAAAAACAATGCAAAAAACTAAATCTGCAACATTTTGAACTAAAAGAAATGAAATTAGCAGTATTTTCTCATTGTGCAATTGATACTATTACCATTGATAATTATAATTATGAACAAATTGGTGGTTCTGCCTGTTATTGTGGAATTACTGCAAGACAGTTCAAATTTGATGTAGATTTGTTCACTAAATTTGGACCTGATTTTCCAAAACAATATCTTACTGAAAACAAAATCAATTTCATAAATTCTGAATCAGAAAAAAACACTACCAAATTTGCTATTTCTATTAACGGCTCAGATAGAACTCTTAAACTTGAAAATGAATGTGATGCAATTGATTACTCTAGTGTTAATGCTGATGGACATATAGTTAGTCCTATTTATCACGAAATTTCTTATGATACTTTAAAACAAATCAAAAATGATTCTAATTTCCTCTTTCTTGATCCTCATGGTTTTATGAGGAAAAAAGATTCTCAAAATAATATTGTTTTAGAAAATATCAATCTTGATTTATCAAATGTTAATGCAATAAAGGTTAATCCTGAAGAAGCTCAACATATTGTTAATGGCACCAATGATGAAATCATGTTGGCATTACAGAAAAAAGGAGTTGAATACGTATTGCTTACAAATAAAACTGACGTGTCTCTTTTGGTAAAAGATAAAATCTATTCCATTACTCTTCCAAATAAACAAATTCATGATACCACTGGAATTGGTGATATTTTTTGCTCAGCATTTTGTTGTACTATGCTTAAAGAAAAGGACTTTTTATGGGCATTATGCTTTGCTGGCGGTGCTGCTCAAGCTGCACTTGAATCAAAGAATGTAGGCTTGCAAAAGATTCCAAGAAAGGGAACCATTCAGACAAATGCCTCTTATTTTTACAATTTGTTAAAATTCAGAGATTTGTAGTGCGTTATTTTTTTATTATACTAAATAGTTTATCATTTCTGTGCAAATAGGAATTTATGGTTCTGAAACTACAGATACTGCAGCAAAGACAATTAAAAAAATTCTAGAGGAATCTGGAATCAAATCTTTCCAAATAACAAAATCAAAGGGTAAACAAGCTGATTGCGTTATTGTTTTGGGAGGAGATAAGGGAGTTAGAAATTATTTTCATAGAACTTTTGATACTGTTTCTCCTGTGTTGGGAATTAGTGAAGGTGAGGCAAGTGGGTTTCTGGCTCAAATTGATCTTAGGGAATTCTCATCTTATGTCAATGTCTTAAAAAAACAGAAATACACTATTGAAGAAGTTCCACGACTTGGTGTTAAAATTGACGGAAAAAATGTATATCCTGTTCTTAATGATGTTGCAGTATTTTCTTCAAAGAGTGCCATACTGATGGAACATACACTGCGAGTAAATGGAGAAGAAGTTTGGCACGATAACAGTGATGGAATAATTATCTCTACTCCAATTGGTTCATCTGCATATTCAATGTCTGCAGGTGGACCTGTTTTGTTTCAAGATTCGGCAGTATTTGAGATAATTTCTGTAAACTCTCTTGATGTGACTCGTAGGCCAATTATTGTATCAAATGAAAGCTCAATTGAGATTGATGATATCTATGCAAGACTTCATTGCGAAGTTGTTCTTGATGGTTTGGAGCGCTACAAGGTAAACAAGACTGTTGAATGCACAAAATTCCTTCCTTCTGCAAAAATCATTAGACTCAAAAAGGATTTCACTGCAATTTCGGCTCTTGCCAAAAAAGTTCATCTTGCTGAAGAGTTACTTAGCATGCCTCCAAGCTCTAAACTGCTTCTAAAGACATTAGAGTATGAAGGAGCATTGACTCAAAAAGATCTTGCAAACAAAACTTTACTTCCTGCCAGAACTGTTAGATTGGCGCTAAGCCATCTTTTGAAAAAAGGCTATGTCAAAAAGAAAGTCTCCATTAGAGATGCTAGACAAAAAATCTATGAAATATCAAAGATAAAATAATTTTTTTTTAAGAACTCTCTTTAGTAATTTTATCTATGTGCGATGTATCGTTTCTTGTTGCTTCATTAATCCTTTTTTGATTTTTTTTAAAACAATCCTCAGAGCAAAAATCTTTAATTCCTATCTTATATTCATTATTACACTCATTACACTTTGCCAATTTTTCTTCTCGTTGGTGCCGGATTGAATTTTAGTCTTATTTAGTTAATTACTCAAAGTCCCATTTTTGGGAGTTTTGTTATGGATGTGATTATTTTTCTGAGGCTGCTTTGATAAATGCAGTAAAAGATTCCTCAGGAAATCCTGGCCTGCTGTTAAATTCTGGGTGGAATTGAACTCCTAGATAGAATTTATGTGATGGAATTTCAAGCATTTCCATTCTTTTTCCTCCATCACTTTCAGCTGAAAATATTAATCCATTTTTTTCAAATTCAGGAATATACTCTTTATTGATTTCATATCTGTGTCTGTGACGTTTACTGATGGTTATTGTGTTGTAGATTTTTTGTGCATTTGTGTTCCCTTTAATTGTTATATCGTTTGCACCTAATCTAAGCGAACCACCCATGTCTGAAATATTTTTTTGTTCTGGAAGTAAATCCACAACAGGATTTTTTGCATCAGCTTTAATCTCAGACGAATTTGCATCTTCTAGATTTAAGACGTTTCGTCCAAATGCAATTGCTGCTAGCTGGAATCCAAAACATATTCCAAGATATGGTATATTTTTCTCACGTGCATAATTTGCAGTTTGAATTATTCCTTCAGAGCCTCTGGTGCCGAATCCCCCTGGAACTAAAATTCCATCATAGTTTGATAGTGTGTTGTAATCTGTTATTGATTCAGAATCCATCCAGTCAATATCTATTGATTTTCCTATTTGTGCACCTGCATGTTTTAATGCATGATTTACACTCACATAGCTGTCAGCAAGTGTCACATATTTTCCAACCATTACAATCTTTACTTTTTGGTCTTCATGATTGATCATGTTATTGGCAATCTCATTCCATTTATCCCAATTTGCTGAAGTGTTTACCATTCCAACCTTTCCAAACTTTGTAAATATTGAATCCATAATTCCTTGGTCATAGAGCATCTGTGGTACTTCGAAGATTGACTTTGCATCATGACACGATAAAACATCTCTTGTCGTTACATTTGTAAACATACCAATCTTCTTCTTTGTTTTTTCTTCTAATGGTAATGTGCATCTAACTGCTAAAAAGTCTGGTTGAATTCCTATTCTTCTTAGTTCTTGGACGCTATGTTGTGTTGGTTTGGTTTTTTGCTCTCCTACTACATCAAGTGATGGTGCCAATGTTACATGTACAAAAATTACTCCTTGCGGTCCCTCTTCTATTCTCATTTGTCTGAGTGCCTCTAAAAATGGTAATGATTCAATATCTCCAACTGTTCCTCCACATTCTACTATCAAAAAATCTAGTTGCTCATCTTCTGTAATCTTTCTAATTCTTTTTTTGATTTCATCAGTTATGTGTGGAATTATCTGAACACATGCTCCTAGATAGTTCCCTTTCCTTTCTGCTTCAATTACTGAAGAATATACTTGTGCAGTTGTAATATTGTGGCTTTTTGGAATATCTTGGTTTAGGAATCTTTCATAGTTTCCAATATCCATGTCACATTCACCTCCATCCTCTGTTACGAAGACTTCGCCATGTGCAACTGGATTCATTGTTCCTGCATCATAGTTTAGATACGGATCTATCTTAACGCAGGAGACTTTTTGATCAGCTAATTGTAATAATTTTGCAATCGAGGAAGTTGTTACACCTTTTCCAAGGCCAGACATCACACCACCTGTGACAAAAATAAACTTCGTCTGCACATTAATGAAACAAGTATCTGTCTTTTGTATGTTTTGCCTATTTTTGCTTGAAATTGAGTGTATGGTTTCTTACTCTTAATGCTCTAAATCTTCAATATTTGAGATAATCGCGATCTTTACGATTGTAAAAAAAATTGCCTGTTTTTTTAACAAGTTTTAGATATTTCTGGAGCTATTTTTTTATCTTTCCTTGTATATTGTATAATGAGAACCTCTAGAATGGTGGTCATCACTAAGACTCCCCTCCATGGCAGTTTGTATACTTGACCCCACTCTCTACCGGCTCTTAATTTATCTTAAAGAATTGTTTGTTTTTTTAGACTTTTTGTAAATGATGCAATCTCTGATTCTAGTTTATTTTGTGGAGTTTTTTCAATTAATTTCAAGTATGCACTGCCAACAATCACTGCATCTGCTCCTACCTTGATGTATTTTTTTACATCCCCTGGAGTTGAAATTCCAAATCCTACACCAACAGGAGTTCTCCCCTTGGTTTGTTTTTTAATATCTTTGACTGCTTTTATTGTGTAATTTTTAACTCCTGTTTTAACCCCTGTTGTACCATAAACTGCAACAAGATACAAGAATCCAGTTGATATTTTGGCAATCTTTTGTATTCTTGTCTTGTTAGTGTTTGGAGATACTAGAAATATTGTATCTGCATTATTTTTAGCAGCTTTAAGATATTCTTTTGATTCCTCAATTGACATATCTGGAAGAATGAATCCATCAATTCCAGCTTTTTTTGCCTCTGAGATAAATTTTGCATACCCCTTGTGATACAAGATGTTGGTGTATGTCATCAATACTAGTGGGATGTCTGTTTCTTTTCTGATTTTTTTTACAATATTGAAAAATTTGTTAATTTTAGTACCTTTTTTGAGTGATGCTGTACTTGCATTCTGAATTACTGGTCCATCAGCTATGGGATCTGAAAATGGAAAACCTAGTTCTATGATATCTGCTCCCCCCTTTACTAGCCCTCTTACAATTGAAATGGTTGCTTTTTCATTTGGAAATCCTACCATGATGTATGATATCAGAGCCTTTTGATTTTTAGTCTCAAGTTCTATGAATTTTTCTTTAATCCTTGACATTTCTCTTCAAATAATTTTGTACTTCTTCAACGTCTTTGTCCCCTCTTCCAGAAAGTGTTACAACTATTGATTCTGATTTCTTTCCTTTTCGTGCTACTTTGATTGCCTCAGATATTGCATGAGCTGATTCAAGTGCTGGAATAATTCCTTCTGTTCTAGTTAGCATTAAGAATGCATCAATTACTTCTGCATCAGTAGCTGAATGATACTTTATTCGTTTTGTGTCTTTATAGTATGAATGCTCTGGCCCAACACCTGGATAGTCTAATCCTGCTGAAATACTGTGCGTTTCTGTAATTTGTCCCTCATTATCTTGAAGTAAATATGTCATCATGCCATGTAAAACACCTTTAGTTCCAGCTGACAATGTTGCTGAATGCAATTTTGATTTTAATCCTTGACCTGCAGCCTCTACTCCAATTATTTCAGCATTGGAATCAACGAGTGGATAAAATGTTCCAATTGCATTTGATCCTCCACCAACACATGCTATTACACTATCTGGAGTTTTGTTAATTTTTTTCATCTGTGATTTAATCTCATTTCCAATGACACTTTGAAAATCTCTAACCATTACAGGATATGGATGTGGACCAACTGCTGATCCTAATAGATAGTATGTTGTTTCTACATTAGTTATCCAATCACGAATTGCTTCATTAATCGCATCTTTTAGTGTCTTTGAACCTGAATTTACTGGATAAACTTTGCAACCAAGTAAATCCATTCGAAATACATTTAGCTTTTGACGAATTGTATCCTTGTATCCCATGTATACTTCAGCCTTCATTCCTAAGGCAGCACATGCCATTGCAGTAGCAACACCGTGTTGTCCCGCACCTGTTTCTGCAATGATTCTTTTCTTTTTCATCTTCTTTGCAAGTAGGACTTGACCTAGTGTATTGTTGATTTTGTGTGCTCCTCCATGAAGTAAATCTTCTCGTTTGAGATAGATTTTAGCACCGCCTAGTTTTTCTGACAAATTTTTTGCATAGTATAATGGAGTTGGGCGTCCTGCATACACTTTGAGATAATAATCTAGTTCTTTTTTGAAATTTTTGTCCTCTTTGAATTTAAGATAATTCTCTTCTAATTCTTCAATTGCGGGAACTAGTGTTTCTGGAATGTACTTTCCACCAAATTCTCCGAATCTACCATTCTTAGGATATCTCAATATGCCCTCGCCAATTTTCTAACTTGTCCTTCGATATTATCGCTTTTCATAATACTTGAGCCTATTAGAAAAGCATCTGCTCCAGACTTTTTTAAATATTGAATATCCTCAACAGTCCCAATCCCACTCTCTGATAGAACTGGTCTTGACTTTTCGTATCCTTCAAGAACTGTCTCAGTAGTTTTTAGATCAATTTCTAATGTGTCTAAATTTCTGTTGTTAATTCCAATAAGATCAGATTTTGTTTTCAATGCATTTTCAAATTCCTGTTTTGTATGAACTTCAAGGAGAATTTTCAATTCTTTTTTGTGAGCATACTCAATAAACTCATCAATCTCCTTGAGAAATCCTTGATCAAATAATGATTGAATCAATAAAATGTAATCTGCACCAATTTTTTTTGCAGCATCTATTTGGATATTTTCTATCATGATGTCTTTCATCAATAATGGAACATCTACTGCTTCTCTAACTTTTATGAAATATTCTGGTGAACCATGAAATAGATTGGGTTGAGTAAGGACTGATAATGCTTTTGAGCCTCCTGCAATCATCTGTCTTGCTATACTTGCAGGGTCTGTTAGGGTTCTGATTTTCCCAAGAGATGGTGATGCAAATTTTATCTCAGTTAAAAGTGTCGGATGAGGATTTGTCTTGATAATGTGAATAAGGTCTTTCCTTGATTTTTCCAGATTTACATCTATATCGTATGTTCCATCATCAATTGCTGTTTGTGAATTAGTTACCAATCTTTTTAAAATATTCTCAGCCATCATATTATCTCCTTTAATTTTGAAATGTTTCCAGCATCTGTCACAAAGTTCTCCAAAGTCTTGAATGCTTTTCCATCTTTAATTGTGTTTAGTGCAATCTCTACTCCTTCTTCAAAATTATTTGCAATATTTGAAATAACTAATCCTCCAGCTGCATTTAGTGCAGTAGTTTCAATCATTGCTTGATTTGCAGTATTATTTAGAACTCCTACAAACGATTTGATTGCATCATCTTTTGTTTTAATCTGAATATCTTTGAGTGACGATTTGTGCAATCCTACAACTTCAGGATCAATTGCATTCATCAATACTTTGTCTTTTCTTAAAATACACACTCTATTAGTTGCACTAGTGGAGAATTCATCCATTCCATCATCCGAACGTACAGTCATAATGTTTTCTCCACCTTTTCTTTTTAGAATTGCAGGTAATCTATCAAGGTAGTCAATTGAAAATACACCAATTAGTTGATTTTTAACTCCAGCTGGATTTGAGAGTGGACCTAAAAGATTGAAAGCAGTTCTTTTGCCTAGTTGTCTTCTAGCTGGACCTACATGTTTCATTGCTGGGTGAAACTTTTGTGCAAACATGAAACAAATTTTATGCTTTTCTAAAATTTGTACAATTTGTGATGGTTCTTGATTTAGATCATATCCAAAATACTCGAAAATATCTGCACTTCCAGACACTCCCGAACTTGAGCGATTTCCATGCTTTGCAACTATTCCTCCGGCAGCAGCTACTACAAATGATGCTGTAGTTGACACATTGAATGTCTGAAGCTTATCACCACCTGTGCCGCACATGTCAATAATGATTCCAGCATTTTTAGGCTCAATTTTTAGAGATAATTCCTGCATTTTATCAAGCATCCCAAGTAGTTCATCATCCGTCTCTCCTTTCTTTGCTAGATGGGATAGAAAATCTGTGTTCTCTTGGATATTTGTATTTCCTGAAAGAATGTCTGTCATTACATTGTTTATCTCATCATATGTCAAGTCTGTCTTTTCTTCTAATTTTTTAATTAAATCTGAAATCATTTTTCTTTCACCTGTAAAATAAAATTTTCTAGAATTTTTTTACCTTCTCTAGTCATTATTGATTCTGGATGAAATTGCACTCCGACAATTAGATAATCTTTGTGTTTTATTGCCATAATTTCTCCATCATCAGCAGCAGTAGCTGTTACTTCTAATACATCTGGAATTACTGTTTTGTCTCCTACAAGACTATGATATCTTGTTGCTCTAAATGGATTCTTTACATCTTTGAATAGTTTTGAATTATTGTGATTCACTGGACTAGTCTTTCCATGTCTTACACATCCTGCATTTGTAACTTTGCCCCCAAAGGCATGAATGATTCCTTGATGTCCAAGACATACTCCAAGGATTGGTGTAGTTGCTCCCATGTCTTTTATCACATCTGAGCACACTCCAAAGTATTTCTTCTCTTCTGGAGTTCCAGGACCTGGAGAAATTATTATTGCATCATAGTTTCTCTCTTTGATCTCATTTAATGTGATTTTGTCATTTCGGATTACATCTGATTTTACTCCAAGCTCTCCAAGGTATTGTGCAATGTTATACACAAACGAATCGTAATTATCGATGATTAAAAATTTCATTTTGTTGCCTCCTTTAATGCTTGGAGCATTGCGCCTGCTTTGTGTTCCGTTTCTTTGAATTCGTATTCTGCAATGGAATCTGAAACAATTCCTGCTCCTGATTGAACAAACCCTTTGTTCCCATCAATGAATATGCTTCTAATTGCTATTGCAAAATCACAGCATCCATTAAATGAGAAATATCCAACAGCTCCTGCATACGGACCCCTTGCTTCAGTTTCTAATTCATCAATTATTTGCATTGCCCTGACTTTGGGTGCGCCAGATACTGTCCCTGCTGGAAATACTGCCTTGAATGCATCAAACATGTCATTTTCAGGCGCCAAACTACCTACTACGTGTGTAACTATATGTTGAACATGACTAAACTGCTTTATCTGCATTAGAGATTCTGGGTGAACTGTTCCATACTTGCATACTCGACCTATGTCGTTTCGTCCCAAATCAACTAACATTGTGTGCTCTGCTAATTCTTTTTCATCATGCAGTAATTCGTCAGCTAACTGTTTGTTCTTTTCATCATCATCTGTTATTTTCCTGGTTCCGGCAATTGGGAAAGTCTCTACTTTGTCATCAGTAATTCTAACTAACATTTCAGGAGATGCACCAATGATTGTTTTGGGGCCTTGTTTTAGATGATACATGTAAGGTGATGGATTTAGCTTGCGTAATGTTTTATATAATGTTAGATTATCGCCCTTATTTTCAAATGCAAATTTCCTAGATAAAACAACTTGGAAAATATCTCCATCGTGGATTAATTTTTTTGCCTTGTTTACAATATCTGAAAATTTTTCCTCATTCATGTTTGGTATTACTTCTGATGAATGAAAATCTCCAAATGTATCATCGCCTATCTTTAGCTTATCAAATCTATTTTCATCATGATAAAAGTAGAATAGTTTTTTGTATAAATTATCATATAATATTCCATCATCATAAATTCCAAACTCCATTAGTGGTTGTGGTGAATTGTGAGTATCAGGGATTTGCTCAACTAGTCTTATTGCATCATAGTTCACTACTCCTACTGCTCCTCCTAAATATCGATAACTTTGATCATCTGATTTTCCTAAGAGTTTTTTTAATTCTCCAAATGGGTCTGTAGTTTGTACGGTTTCAGTATCTCCACCTCTGAGAATCTCAACCTTATCTGAATACCCTTTGAGAATTATTTTTGGATCAAATCCCATTACTGACGTTTCTGCTAGTACTTCAGGACCAGTTAATGATTCAAAGAGAAATGAATGTGAATAGTTTCTTGAAATTTTATTGTAAATTTGAAATTGGTTTTCAGATAAATCTAGGGGTATTACTTTTGCTTGAGAGTTTCCAAATGTGTTCACCCATAGACAAAATTTTAGTGGTTTATTATTTAAATTGAATAGTAGGTTTTACTGACACTGATTTTGTCTAAAATGATTGATTTTGTAGGCGTGTAACAATTACGGTATAGTACGGTACCTTTATATCATATTTGATCGTAGTGCAATTACCATGCAAGGAGTAAATCAGGCAATTATTCAAGATATGCAGATTCTCAGAAAATCACAGTATACTACATCTGTCTCTAAAGTTGAATGCTATGTTTGTGGCAAGGGATTAGAAGATGGCCATAGTATAACTGCCAAGACATTGCCTCATGGAATAGTGTTATTTTGCGATGTTCATTATTCATTACAATAATTGACCATAAACGCGATTATGTACTAGTTCATACTATCTAGAGTATGGGTATTCAAAGGAGTTTACTAATTTTTCAAAATTCATTAAAATCAAAAAATTCTGTAAAAACTCACACATATCTTTTACAAAACTTTATGAAATTTTACAAAATATCTGATTACAATTCTGTAGTTAACATCGAAAAAAAAACTTCAAACAATGATTGAAGATTATGTAATGGAATTAAAAGATAAAATATTCCCAAATTCAATTTCAACTTACGCTAATCCGATTAAGACTTGGAATCAAATGATATTGATCTTAATTGGATGAAAATCAAAAGACCATAACCCTGTTATGGTAAAGCGTTCTGGTTCTTCTGCATATTCTACTGAAGATGTAAAGAAAATGCTAGATGTTACAACAAAAATTCGAAACAAAGCAATCATTCACTTTATGGCTTTCACTGGTTTTTGAATTGTGGCATTGCCTGATTTACAACTAAGACACATTAGAGATATGCCATTAGGCTGTAAAATGATTACAGTTTATGAGGATTCAATAGAAGAGTATCAGACTTTTTTAACTCCTGAAGCAAGTAGTGTTTTAGATAATTACTTTGATCAAAGAAGAAAGAGTAATGAGAATCTGACAGACAAAGACAAGGGTAAAGAACTTTTTTCTTTAACATCCAGAGGTTTGGTAGAATATGAAAAAATAAAAGAAAAATTCAATCTTTAAGTCAGTTTGTTGAAATCTTTTTTAGAATAATTGTATTTTATTGGCATTAAACATTACAATCATTATCCAACTAGCAACACAACCGTTAATATTTTCATTATTACAATCTAATGAGTTGAGAAGACGTGTTTTCAAATTAGAAGAACCGTTTAGAGAAATTATGGAGAAAGACATAGCCAAGAAATTCACTAGTGAATTATTCACTGCATGTGGAGCAACTCTAGAATCACTATTTAAGTACGACAACAAAGACAACACACATGTTTGGGTTTATGATGCCAATGATGAAATTTTAGCTGTATTAGTTTTTGAAGATTTAGGAAAAGAATTTCATATAGTTGGCGTGTCTAATAATTTTGCAATAAATGAAACTATTTTAGATGATGCAAAACCAGGCGGTTCATTGTATCTGGTTATGGAAAATTTTGCCATCGATATGGGTGTGAAAAAAATATTTCTGGAGTCAATTGAGATTAGAACTGACTATTGGAAAATAATGGGATTTAATTCAACAGGTGATCCAAAGGATGGAAAATTTTGCAAATTATTCCCTATGGCGAAGGAACTTAAGCAATGATTTCTTTTTTTGTCTCAGGAGTATAATCTGGCATTGGTTCCATAGAATGGATTTGTTTTAAAACAATTTGAATCTCTGGATCATTTCTAAGAGTGTTTTCAAGAAGTTGTGATTTACTTTGTTTTAATTTAGTAGCCAAAATTCCAATTGCACTAACTAAATCTCCATTGAATGTGTATGATTTTGCGATTTTTGTCATACTATTATATGATATATATCGCATAAATATACTACTGTTAGGCATAAATGTAAAAATTTCTGTTTTTATATAACAAATAATTTCATGCATGAAAAACCAAATAAATCGATTAGTAGAAACCCAAAAGACTATTTGCTTCAATTTCAACAATAATCAATTTCAAAATAATCGCGAATTATTGATACAATTGGTACTGTTAACTTTAGATTTTCCTCCATTGCATCATTATCGTTTTTGAGTTGTTTTTGTAATGGCACTAAGTGGAGATTTGAAATGGATGAACATCAAAGATCTATTACAGATTCTTTAGATAAACCAAAATCAAAATGGTTATCAATGTCATCAAAGTATGTTGGAACTTGTGTGCAATGCAATGGGGTAATTAATCAAGGTGAATCAATCTTATGGAATAAAGAGAAAGGTGCTAAACATGAGGACTTGTCCTATACTTTTCACTGAAAGCTCCAAAACAATAATGTTATTTTTTTAATAAGTTAAATTCCTAAAAGGTTAGAATAATATCTGGATTCTAAACAATAACAACTTGATAGTGAACCTTATAGATCATTAATACTGAAAAAATTACATGGTAGATCATGTTCATGTTTGGAGAAAAAAATTGAGACTGCGAGAACTTATGGATATTACAAATCAAGAATTAGAATCAGGCAAAAAAATTACTGTAATTAATGAAATATTAGATATACAAATGCAAAAACGATGGAACTTGGTTAGTACTAGAAAACAACACCTTGATGATATAAAGAAAATATTGGCAAATCAATATGTTTTAGTGATTTAAAATTTTAATTTCTGGTATCTAAATAAATTCAAAAGATTGAAGTTTTTGGGTTTGTCCTTTACTCTGTCTTGCCATATGCATCGACATGTAACACGACAATAGGATGTTGTGGAATCTTCAATCTTCGTTAATTATATGTTATATTAAATGATAAACTAGATCAACAAAATTATGTATATTTGTACATATTTAACATAAATTATAAACAAATATTAGACTTGTATGATATATACTTAAATTTCATTTCTACGTATTTGATATAACGAGGATCTATCAAACTGCTAAGAAAATCCATCAGAATTTGAAGGATTCTAATGGAAAACTTTGAAGAAGCAGAAAGATAGGGAAAAAGGAATACACAAAAAAAGATGGAAGCATCTAAAATTCAAAAGTGTATTCCAATTAATCCTCGTTTCCTAATTCGATATTTTTTTACAAATTTGCAACAAATTGATAAATTATGACAGAACCTATCACTATTCCAACAATTGCACCAATAATCATCCCAATCTTTTTGAGTTTTTCTCTTTTTTCAAATTCAATATTGGCTTTTCTTTTTATTTCTGAGTGATGTTTCTTACAACGGAATTTGCCTTCATATTCCTGAAATCCTTTTCCCCCACATTCTTCACATCTTCTTTCATTCGTGGTGGTTTTTTTGAGTTTTTCTTTTTTTACTACCGGTTCTAAATCTATGATCGCCTTTTCTTCATTTAGCATCTTTTCAGCTTTGTCTTCTGCAGTTCTTTTTTTTGGCTCATCTGTCATTAAATCAACCTTGATAGAACTTTTAGTGATTTAAAAATTTTAAAAATCTAAAACTATGAAAAGAGTAGTAATCTTTAACTGGAATTTATGATATTTTTTACTAAATGAACAAGACTGAGAAAAATATATCAAATGAGATTATGAAAGAGCATTCCAGATTATTAAACGATTTAGATTCTGAAAAAAACTCTCCAATTATACTAGAAACAAAGAATTCGAGTAAAAAATATCCATAACTGTTGGATTTTAATTTGGATAATTTATGCTAGATTATCTTGATAATTCTTTCTTAATCTAATCAAGCCATCTGAGCCGGAGCCTGTCCATCATATCCCTGTTTTTTGTGTATAGAGTCAATTACTGACCTTGTAAATCTATCAAAGTCTTCATTTTTCATAGAATCAATGACTTCATCTACCGTTTTATTCATGTCAATTTCCTTGCATCTGCGGTCTGCCTCAGAACAATAAAACTCGATATAACTTTGAATATAATCATATTCTGGTCCTTGAATTCCTATTTCCAACCTTCTTCTACTTAATCTCTCTCTCCAGGTTTCACTCATTGAATCACCATTGATACTACTTTATCGCATTTAAAGAAAATTATTTTTTATTTTACTTTATAACCTCATAGAACTGATTGAGACGTTGAGTCAGTAAATCCTTGTAATCTTCCGTTCTTTTTATGAATTCCATTCTTGTATTTTTCTCACTGCTTACTAGAATTACAACTTGTTTTACTTCAATTCCTGTTAATTCTTTGAACATTTCTGAATATGCGGCACCTTGAATAAAATGATCAGTCATCCATTCTTCTTGCTGATTACTTCGTTTTGTTTTATAGTCTATTATTGATAATTCTCCATTGTATTTGGCAATACAATCAGACATTCCTGCCAGTTTCATTTTTTTGCTATACAGTCTTAATTCAATTCCATGAATGTCATTGATTTTTTGTAAAAATGGAATTAGATTATTAAAATGAGCAACTGACAATAGTCTGACCTCGTCAGTTTGTGTTATTTCATTTAGGTGATTTTCAATTAATTTATGAGTTTGAGTACCTATTATTGAAGATTCTTCTGTAATATATTGAGCAGCTATCTCCTGCTCTTTCCAATTTTGTAGGCTTTGTTGTTTTTCAGCAGACATTGTTTTGTGTAGTATTGTTGTAATTGATGGAAAAATATCCCCATCTGGTGTTTGATAGTAATGTGCATCATCTTTTTCAATTAATTCTGCTTGTTGAAAATTAATTGGAATGTGATTAAACATGTGCATCTTGTAAATTTGTTATTTCAGTGTAATTTTAAACTCTTTATTTCTAATTTGTTAAAATTCAAGTATTCCGATCTTAATTTTCTTTGAATCTAGCAGCTTCATCAGAGCCACCAGTTGCATTACCTTTGCTGTAGGAATGCGCTCCAACTCCTGCCAAACTTCCACCCTTTACAATTAGATATTCATCCCGTATTGGTTTGTCATCAAGCCAACACTCCAAAATCTCCCTAACCCCTGATGCATATCTTGTCTGAGCAGAAAGTGATGTTCCAGAAGTGTGAGGAGTCATGCCATGATTTGGCATTGTTCTCCACGGATGATCCTTTGGTGGGGGTTGTGGAAACCAAACATCCCCTGCATATCCTGCTAATTGTCCTGTCTCTAGTGCTTTTGTCACAGCATTTCTGTCACAAATTTTCCCACGAGCAGTATTTACTAAATATGCCCCATGTTTCATCTTGCTAATCAATTCTTCATCAAATAGATTTTCAGTCTCTGGATGAAGCGGTGCATTAATTGTAATTACATCACATACCTTTACCATCTCCTCTACACTTTGGTGAAATGTCAATCCAAGTTCTTTCTCAGTTTCTTCAGGTAATCTATGTTTATCAAAATAATGAAGCTTGACATCAAATGGTTTCATTCTCTTTAGTACGGCCAATCCTATTCTTCCCGCAGCTACTGTTCCAACATTCATTCCCTCTACATCGTATGACCTTGATACACAATCCGCAATGTTCCATCCATTTTTGATTACCCAGTTGTATGATGGGATGTAGTTTCTTACCAATCCTAGGATCATCATTACAACATGTTCTGATACACTGATGCTATTGGAATACGTTACCTCCGTTACTGTAATGTCATTATCCATCGCTGCTTGCAAGTCTACATGGTCAGATCCAATTCCTGCTGTGATTACCATCTTTAGCTTTGGTGCCTTTGCAATTCTTTGAGCAGTAAGATAAGCTGGCCAGAAAGGCTGTGATATTGCAATGTCTGTATCTACTAACTCTTTTTCAAATACCGAATTTGGTCCGTCTTTGTCAGATGTTACAACATAAGTGTGTCCCCGCTCTTCTAAGAATTTTCGTAATCCCAGTTCTCCTGAAACACATCCTAAAAGTTCTCCTGGGTTAAAATCAATTTTTTCTGGAGTAGGTGTACTTTGGCCACCAGGATAACTTGTGATCTTTGGAATATCTGTTCTTGCATAATTTGGTGGGAACTTGTCTTCTGGGTCATCATATAATACACATAATATCTTTAGATTTTCTTTACTCATTTCTCTAGACTTGATGAAATCCTAAACCTGTAAATTAACTTGATCCTCCTAATGAAAAGTTGATTTAGCATATTTTGTATGCCAGATTTTTTGTTTTCCAACATGCTTAAGTTCATTTTTTTCTAATGGCATGCATGGATAATCCAACTGAAATCAACTCTGTATATTGGAACGAAAAAAAAAAATCATGGGCACACAAGCTGATTCAAGTTGAAGAATATCACGGATTTGAGGAATGTCAGCAATGTCGTAGACCCATGTCCCATAATATCAAAACAGATGGAGAATTCAAAGTCGTCTATGTGGAATGTGGATGCTCAAGGCGATAATCCAATTTCAAGAAATAATGGTGATTCATTAGAGACAGGCATACATTCGGCTGCAAAGCTTTATGCCAAATTACACCCCACAGAAGAAAATGCAAAAATAAGAACGAATGAATTTAAAATGAAATTGGTAGAATAGAGTCATGTTTTACCCTTTTTCTCTTGTTAAAGTAGTATTGAAAAATATAGGGTTTGAAATAAAAGAAGATGATGACGGTGTACTGTCATTTATTCACAAAACTACAAACCAAGAAGTGTTAATAGGCATAGACAAGGAATTAGGATCAAATTATCTAAGAAATAAAATGCAAGAAATTAATTTACCTTTTGATTATTTTCATCATCTTACAGAGACCGTCAAAAAAATAAGTGATAATAAATAAAATCTCAATCCTTTTCAAATCCTTTACTAACAAAGCCATTTGTTACATGCAAAAATGAGCCTAATCTCATGGCAGCCTCTTTAGAAGACAGTCTTTTAATGCGATCTTCAAGTTCCTGAATAGTCATTTCTCCTATTAGTTTGGTTTTATCCTCATCATCTCTATGATGAATATCCTCTAAGATGGTTACTAACTGAGAACGACAAATGTTCATGAGATGTCTCATCAAGATTAAACATAGGTCAGGTACCCCATCTTTAGCAGGTCTTTTAATAACAAAATCACCACACAGATGGCAATTTGTTTTAAAATCACTCATGGTGATAATATTATAACCTCATCTGAAAATATGATCTACTTCTAGTCAAAGGGTGGTTTACTAGTATATCAATTAAAAAATTTCCAACAAGCTTAAATCTTCATGCTCATTCTTGAATTTAAATGGGATTAGACGTTTTTGATGCTATCGCATTAACTATTCATGCAAACAACGACGAAATCGTAAGTAAAACAACAATACAGAAATTAATTTACTTTCATACGGTTACAATCAAGAATTTAGACATTTCAAACTATACTCATTATTTCTATGGCCCATTTAATCGAGAAGTATCAGCTGCATTAGAAGACATGTCTGAATTTTCATATATTGATCAAAATATTATTTCAGGATACTATGAAACTTACAATTACAGGTTAACATATAACGGAATCAAATATGCTGAAACCGCAATGGAGAAATATTCTGATGAATTCAAAACAATTTCTAAAACTATCGAGATATGTAAAGAATACTGCGAACTAAAACCAACACCACTATCATATGCAGCAAAGGCACACTATATTTTAGCAAACTCAAAAGATCAATTTAAAGACAAATATTTAGCAGAAGATGTAAAAATAATTGCAAAAGATTTTGATTGGAATATTTCCACAGAAGATGCATTAACTGGACTCGCACTACTTCAAAACCTCAACCTTGTCTCTACCTCATAGTTATTTTAGGTCCAAAGCAATCAGAGATCCGCTTTATGGATTCATTGATCTTTCTGAATTAGAAACTAAAGTAATAGATACTGAAATTTTTAGAAGGCTGCAGTTTATCAAACAACTTAAAAGACTGAAATCTTCAACAAATCTCCCAAAAGATTGATGGGTTTTAGAATCATTTACAATAATTCCAATGTTAACAGGCTCGTTTCTTACTGGGTCTGGAATAAATCTTGCAACAACAAAACTATACGTCATATCTGTTACCTTTGATTACCGCCAAGTGGTAAATGGTCTCACAATTCTGCAAATTCATCAAAACTTTCATAGAAATTTAGAAGAGTGAATCTTTTGGAATTGTCCTTTACTCTGTCTTGCTGTATGCATAGACATGTAACACGACAATAGGATGTGTGGTGCTAACTTCAATCTTCATTGATTTTATGTTAAATTGAATGATAAACTAGATCAATCATATTATTTACATTTGTAGTAATTTAACATAAAATTATAAACAAATATTAGGATTATTTCAAGAAATACTTAAATCTAATTTCAGCATATATACACTGACGAGGAACTATCAGACCTGTCGAAATTCAAAGAGAAAACTTTGAGGAGGTAGATAGATAGAAAAAAAGGAAAACACGAAAAAAGATGGAAGCATCTAAAATTCTAACATGTTTTCCAGTAACCTCGTTTCCTAATTCGTTATTTTTTGACAAACTTATATGAATATATTATAATCATAAATTTTTGTTTAAAGTATCCAATACATTTAATTTCTTTTCATGCGTATGCTATTCTACACATGTACAAATCAGTGAATCTTCTCGAATACAAATTATATCATAGAAAATGTGATTTATTATTACAAGAAACAGAAATTAGATTTGCAGGATTCTTAGACACTATGGGTAATCTCATCGCTGGAGGATTCAGAGAAGGTGTAACACCACTTAATGATGAATCAGAAAGGATCAAACTTCATATGGAAACTCTTCTACGAGTAAAAACAGAACAAGACTTTGATTATGACTTGGGAACTGTCGAGTACTCTGTTTCACAAAGGAAAAAAGTTATCACATTTACTTTTGCATTTGATAGTAAGGTACTATTTGTATCAACAGAAACAAATGTTGAAATCGAAAAGACTGCTCAAAAAATAATAAAAATTTGTAGTATTTGATTTAAAGTTGATAAATATTTTATTCTAGTCTCCACATACTTTTCCAAATTTTTCATAAAATTGTTTTACATCTTCAATGTTATCTAAGACTTGGTTGATATTTGTATCTGGAAATCTATTATCAAACCATTCTTTGTATTTTAAATCATTAGCATACATGTCATTATAATATTGACCTCCTTTACTACTATTATAGACACATAATGTGAAATCATCTATCTGTCTTAACTCTGGATTTGCACTCTCAATTTGCTCAATTGCCTGATTTACTTCATCAAGTTTATTTTGTATTTCTGATAAAGTATCTGGCAGAGACTGTTTCATCATCAATATCTGAAACCATTTTTTCCATAGATGCTAAAGTCATTATTGTTCCTGTTGCAATAATTACGATCACAGCAATGATTACAATAATTATGATCGGTTTCACATGTTTTCTACATTAACCTAAGAATTAAGAATTACAAGATATTCGTGCTTCATAATTCGGCAAACTCATCATAAATAAGAGGAATCAGAGAGAACACCTTGGTATAATCATCAGCATATCTGCTGGAATTCTCAAATTATAAAACGCTTTGAAAAAAATAAAATCATGCTCTATTTGATCGCAATTAATCTAGGCACAAATTACAAAAATTTCTTTAAGTAGAGTGTAATTATTTTTCATTCTGATTTTTTATCTCGAGTACAATTCTAACCATTTCATCGAGTCAGGAGTACCTCGCGGTGTTATCTGGAAGGGCCCAATGCTCACATAAACTAGTTAATGCGTAACAGAGCCTCCAAACTAAGGAGACTGACTTTTTTTTAGATCAAAAATTATTGTTAGGGTAATCTTTGTTCTAGGTTTATTTGTCTCCTATAAAGTAACTACTATTAGTGAACGTGAAGATTATCGTAATTGCATTATCTGTAGTAATGCTGGGAACATTTGTTTTCCCTACTTTTGCACAGCAGTTCAAAGAACCAAATTATGATATACGTGGGGGAACCATTTTGGGCTTTGAGATCGATTCTGAATCCACATCGCTAATAATCGCACTTGATGCTAGAGCCCGTGGAGAATTAATCATAACACTGCCTCGGAATTTAATTGATGCAAGAACTGGTTCTGAGGATATTAATTTTGAAATCTTTGTTAGTGGTTTGAAACTTAGTTCATATGATGAAGAAATAACATCTTTTGATAGAACAGTTACAATTCCATTCAAACGATCAAACAATGAATTAATAATAACTGGAACAAAAATTTTCAACCAAGTATCAACTACTCCAATTACTAAACCACAACAAATAGAGCAAATAATAGAATCTGAATTAAGAAAAGAAATTCCTGAAGGTAATGCAAAACTCTTGATATTCTCTGATACCCAATGGTCTGGTGCAATGGAATCATCGAGTTTTGAATATGCCGAAATAGCTGGTCAAGGTGATAAGAGTGTCATTTTTGGGTGTGAATCCTCCTTTGGTCGTCAGGGAGTTTTTGGTGCAAAAATTGAAAAATTAACACAAGATGGTTATGTGCGACTTGTTGTAATACAGAATCAAGAAATATTATCTCAGGGAACAACTGTGGCAGAATTTGGTGATGTACTAATCAATGGTAATTGTTTTTCAAGTTTTAGTGCTGCTCCTGGTGGAGGATGTTTAATTGCAACTGCAACATATGGTACAGAACTAGCACCACAAGTACAACAACTACGAGAACTTAGAGATAATCAGTTACTCCAAACAGAATTAGGAACATCCTTTACAGAATCATTTAACGAATTTTACTATTCTTTTTCACCAATTATAGCAGACTATGAACGTGAAAATCCTGTTTTCAAAGAAATGGTCAGACTAGCAATTACCCCCTTGATTTCATCACTATCAATTTTGAATTATGTTGATATGGATTCAGAAGAATCAGTGCTAGGTTATGGAATTTCATTGATTCTACTAAATATTGGAATGTATGTTGGAATTCCAGCTGTAGTGATTGTTGGGATTAGAAAAAGATTCTAAAACATCCAGTTATCCTGAAAAAATCACCATACCATAGTATAATTATACCTAATACCTAGTGAATAGTGTAATTTGTCTAGATATGAAAACCCCAAAATCAATGTGAATATGGGAGCAGCCAAAGGAGTTATGATTGGCATTGTTGTATTAATTATAATTGGAGTAGTAATTGCTTCTGCAGTCCAAATTGTAGATGCAGGACATAGAGGTGTTTTGCTACACTGGAACGCAGTTGATCTTAACGTTCAACCATTAACTGAAGGGCTGCACTTTGTAATGCCATTTGCAGACTCTGTGGTTCAAATGGAAATTAGAACATTGAAATTTGTAAAGGCGACATCATCTGCTTCAAAAGACCTTCAGACAGTATCCACTGAAATCACAGTAAACTATCATCCTGCCCCCAACTCTGTTAATAAATTATTCCAATCAGTAGGATTAGACTATGAAAATAGAATAATCACGCCAACTGTCGAGGAAGTTGTAAAACAAGTTACTGCAAACTATAACGCAGAAGAATTAATCACAAAAAGACCTCAAGTAAAGTCAGACATTGAAGCAGAAATTAATACCCGTTTAACTAAATTCGATATAGTTACAGAAATTGTATCAATTACTGACTTTCAATTTTCAACATTATTTGCTCAAGCCATTGAATCAAAAGTAGAGGCAGAGCAAAAGGCATTCAAAGCAGAAAATGATCTTAAAAGAATTGAGGTAGAGGCAAGACAACATGCAGCGCAGGCCGAAGGTATTGCTGCAGCAAACATTGCACAAGCAAATGGTGAAGCCACAGCAATTAGAATCATCAATGAAGCACTCTCATCTAATCCACAATATTTGGAATGGCTAAAAACACAACAATGGGATGGAAAATTACCTCTTGTAGTTGGTGAAGGTGGAACACCATTTATTGCAATACCCACTCAATAATTTAATTAAAATTTTAAACTAATTCTTTTTTTCAGTATTTGATTTGTCTCTGGTTGCATCATACATTGAAAGAAATTGATCAGGCTCATGTTGTCTGTAACGTTTTTGAAGTTTTGATATTTCTTTATCTGAAATTTTCTCGCCCTTACTTGCGTGAAATTCTTTTATGATTTGAAATTGGGTTTTTTTAATATTGAATTCTTTTAGAGTGGCATTCACTGATCTATTACACATAATATCCTTAATTAGAAAACGATATACCAAATAGCCTGAGATTCCTACAATGGAAACTATTGTTAGTGGTATAATGATAAAAATTACCATACTTTTTTACTGATTTACTTGGTATTTCATTGTATTTATTGCAAATAATTTGAGGCTAGAATTATTTTTTTTTAATTACTAAATAATTAGATGAAGCTAATTAGTTTGATCTAATTTTCATACAGTTTAAATCAATTATTGATAATATTTCTATATGAAAAGTAGTTCATGCAGAATGTGTGGCGAAGAATTAGAAGTAAAGAAAAAATGTGATATTTGCAATCAAGCTAATCAGTTTTTTTGTCATAGTTGTGGACATGTAACTGAAGAACAAATTCATAATCAGTGTACAATGGTAAGTTTTGGTCATACATTGCTTAATCTAACATAGAAAATATTTTTTAAATTATTCATTCCATATTGGCTGTGTTTTAAGCCATGCAATCAAATCTACATATAATTTACTCTTTTGCATGCTTAATGCAGCAATTTCAAGATTAGTTGATGATTTGACAGTTTTTGTATATTTTTCATATTTTGAAAAAACTATCTTATCTAGATACATCTCGTTTTGCATCTCTTTTTTTGCCAACTCTTCAGATTCACTCATGGCGAAACTTGCAAATAAAACCCCATCAACCCAATATGTTGTACTAGCTTCTAATGAAGACATCATTCCTATGAGATCATCTAGGCTTAGTTTTATCATATCTCGAACAAAAATTCGATCATATGGTTTATGGATAAACTCTGTCATGAAATTTGTTTTTTATAGAGTTTAATGAACATTTGGAAATTTAATAACTAGTTTTTTAGAAATCATCTCATGACTGAAAAACCTAATGATTCCTCTGGGTATGATCTGTTTGTAACAGAATTTCCAAAAAAGGGTCTTGGCATAATTGATTATCTTCAAGGCAGAGTCCATTTTGCTTTACTTGATCAAATGAAATTAATGACAACATCTGGAATGACACAAGCAAAAATTAAGGAAACGATTATTGCTAATGTGAATGAAATAATAGAAAACTTTGATCCACAAAAAGAATCAAAAAGTCATTGATTTCATTTTTGCTGATTCTGCCATGATGATTTTGTGGCATTTACAATAGCAGTTAGTATGTGGCATATCGTTATCGTTTCTGTATTTGCATTCTTTTGTGTGCTCAATCATTGACAATTTTTAGACTCATGTTGTGTTATGCTAAAGTTGGGTCACGGCTCAGTATGTTTAGTATGTGCTCAACAATCTGTTTTTGACCTCCGCTATGAAGGTCTGTTCGTACTTGATCAGAACCCAAACTAACAAAAATTAGATTGTCTTCTCCTAGAGGAAAAGTCATTCTTGTAATCTTTTCAAATGCTGCTATTGCATACAATCCCTTTCCAATTTTTGGACTCAATCCCTTTCTTCCTTTCCATGCACTAGCTGCTCTTTTGAGCGAGGATTCAGTCTCTTCTGGAGATAAATAATTTGCAACCTCTGGACGATGATTTGTGGCAAGTATATTTCCTTCAATATCTGCAATTATACTGTGTCTGATGTTAGGGTCTGAGTCCATTATCTTCTTTAACAGATTTCGGAAATTCATCTTATCTTCTATGGTTGTATATTACTTAAGGGATCTCCAAATTTTCACTTTAAAAAAAATTCCTTTAATGAATATCATGAATTAAAAAATAATCACCTTCTAAATTTCTAAGGTAATTCATTACTGTTTTTTGATTTTTCTTTACACCAGCAGTTAGGACTGCATTCAGAGGTAAAATCTGACATTTTATTCATCTGAAATGAGCCAAGAAAGCCCAATTACTTCTTCCCATGATGGTTGATAATTTTTATTTTGCATGCTTTAGTTTGTTAAATTTTCTATTTAACAAATGTGAATGATTCATCAGTATCAATGATATGAACAATTCAGTAGTGATTCTTTATATTGAATTTCAATTATTTTTAGTACCCGACCATAAATGGTGATGATTCAAACTTCCATGAGTTTTGAATCTCATCATTTTCTAATTCTAACTAAGTAAATTTGCAGTTTTTTCATAAAAAAATTCCTGCTTTTTCAAATCTTTTTCAGAAATAGTCCTGCATTTTCTCATAGGAACCAGTCTAGAAATTTGTTCATATGTACTCATATCTATGATGTCTGCAGCATACGCAATTTGCAAGAGTGGTGGTCTCTCTTCAATCATTGGTTTTACTTGCTCATATCCGCTGCTTTGTTTCATTCCTGTTCTGAATAATCCAATATGCTTATCACTTTTCGATATTTGGGGATCTTGGTAACAACAAATTGCATATTCATCCTCCTCTTTTTCAATAATTGTTAATCTGGTGAATCTCTCACTCCAGTCTTCAATCTCTTTGGCAATAGAAATGGCCTCTTTTTTATCCTCAAATACGGTTGTAACAACAAATCTATCTTTTTCATATGCCCATGAAATTCCAAAATTTACATGCCAATCAATTTCAAATGTCATGTATTTGATCAAAAAATTAACAAATTAATGCTTTCGAATTTTATTTATACATATTATACAAAAAAAGAATTAAGGTATGGTTGATAATGGCATCATTTCACAATCACACTTTTCTCTTTTTCCGCAATATGGACAATTACAGTCACAATAAAGCAATGCCACTCCGCATGATCCGCACTTTGTGTATTCCGCAAAATCATCTCTCATTACACTTACCTCACATGTCTTCTTATGGTAAACAAAATTGATAAGTTACATGTTGAAATTATAAAAATTAGTTTTATTTTTACATGTTAATTAAACAAATGTTTGAAGAATGATGCAAATTTCTTTTATATCTTGAGGCTGACATAATACTGACGCCTTCGTTTAGTGGTCTAGGCATGCTATAAACGATCACTACTCCAAGACGTCGCTTAATCATGTTTTTTTAATAATGCTTCTTCAGGTGTTTTTTCTTTGTTTGATTCCCAATGCCAACTGTGATGTTTTTTCCAATGTTTATCTGATTCTTCAGTAGTTGGTTCTTTTCCAAGTGGGCTTCCACACAATTTACACTGTTTCATTTTTTGAATCCTTGGGTTTTCTCTTTTTTGGTTTAATTATAGGATGACATTGTACAGGAAAATTTTCATCATTATCCATTTACTAGAGTTGTAAGTTGTACAAAATTAAGAGTTTGGTTATTTTCTTTTTTTCTTAAAGGATCTGAATTTTTCTCTCTTCCTTTTTCTTTCTAAATTCATAATAGAATATGTATTTCCAATTTCACAAAGTTTCATTTCCCCTGTAAATTCATCATGGGTTGCCTCTAGTGAACTCTTAGACAATAACTCTCCTATGATATCCCATGATTTGCTTTCTGAAATTTCAAATTTATACGGAATTGTTGAAGCTTTGGTAAAAAAACCACTCTTTGAATTCCTTAAAATAAATAATTCAATTTTTTGCTCTATGCTCAAAGAAGGTTCTCTCTTTTTGAATTTTCTAAATGGTTTTCTTTCTGACAATGTTTTTTCCAATATTTTCTAGTATTTTAGCTAAATTATTTGGAATGCAATGTATCTGGATCGTTATTTCCAGGCAAATATTTGTCTCCAAGATTGAATTTCATTTTTTCATCAAATTCTTCTTGAAGTCTTGTAAGATAGATTTCAGCTTCTGTCTCGTCTTCTGGAATTCCTGTATCTACATCATAATTGAAACCAGTTGCTAAATGATAAAATTCCTCAAAGAATTCTTTACAATCAATAACATCTGCCTTGGTATCTACTGACATTACCAAAAAATCATTTTCTATTCTAAAGTTGAGACAAATCTCTTCATCAATCATAGTATCTGCCAAAACTGCCATCAGATATGGCATATATTGTCCCTCTAACTTGTCTTGTCCTTTATTTGCAATCCATAATTCATTACCGTCTGATAAATAATCAAAAGTTCTGACTATCAAATCCCTGATATCTGAATCAGGGTATGCTAGTTTTGAATTCCATGATTCTGTACTATACTGCTCTGGCTCTACATACAATACATCAAATCTCAAATTTTCGTTTAGTTGTTCAAATTCCCATACCTGTTTGTTGGTCCATATGGGTGAAAATTTTTCTATTAATTTTTTTGTTATTTGATTCAATAATTATTTCTTATCTACCTGTTGTTTAATCTTATCCTGAATTAATTATTAATTCCTGATTTAAGAAATTCTAGTGTACATTCTGCAAGTTCTTTGCCAGAGTGTTTTTTGATTTTATGTTTACAATTAGGACAAATGCCTTTCTCTTCTTCTGCAAATTCTTCTCCTACTTGTTTCATGCAACACTCCATTAATTCTGTTGTTGAATGGGATTCCATTGCAAGCTTGCAAGTTGGACATTCTGTCATATTTTTCTGTATTAACTGTTAATAATATATATTTCATTTTTTAAAAATTTCAATATAAATATATCAAAATTTCAAAATAAATTACGATGTATATGTAATAATGATGTAGTTTTTGAAATAATAGATGAGATTGGATGTGATCATGGATCTCATGTTGTAATTCAATGCCCTCATTGTGAAGAACTTTTTACAGTAGACAAAAAGTGTTCTGCGTTTCAAAATATTTTTGAATTGTTAAAAAATAACCCTGAATTATCACCTGAACAAGAAAAATCAGATTACTTGTCAAATTCTCACTTGTTTTGAAAATTTTGGCCACAGATGAATTGGTAACCAATGCCGTATTGAGATTACCAACATCCCTTCAACATTATGGCAATGTTTTCTCTCTAAATTAACTCTTAAAATAAAAAAAGTATGTTAAAATTGATTCAAGTAATCAAAAAATTCAATCCAGCCTAGGTTCCATCATTTTGATAGAAAGTTTTAGTTATCAATGTATTCTTGTTTGATTATTGAAGGCAGTTTTTATGGCAATTCTAGTAATAGCTATAATTGGCTATATGTGGTATGCTGACCTCTTACCATTTGATTCCCCAACTACCTCAATTGGATTGTCTCCATCTGTTGAAAATATTCAACAAATTTCTAATGTAATTATCCCAAGTGACAATAAAATTATCTATTACTCCTTTGAAGATGTTCCGTCAATACCTGATAAGCAAATTCCTGTTAATGCATTAAAAAAAGCAATTGCATCCTGGGAAGCAATTAACCCTAATTTGGAATTTATCCAATCTGAAAACTCTAACATGGAGATTCGATGGCAAGTCTATGCGTCCTCAACTCATACTGGAGTTGCAACATGTAGTTCTGTGTTATTTGGAATTCTAAGTCACTGTGTATTGGATATCTCTGTTGGTGTTGAGGATTGCAATGGTAATTTTATTCAAGACGATGAAAATATGGTGACCAATATTTTGATGCATGAGATTGGCCATGCACTTGGATTAGGACATACTAGCGAAACTGGTCATTTGTTGTATTCTACTCAATCACCTCAAATTTCTTTTGATGCTAAAGGATATGCAATTCCTGACAGATTTGAAGAACTCTACATTGGTCAGAAAGCCATATTGGAACAAGAAAAGGAAATTCGCGCAGAAATTGAATCACTTGATATCAAAATATCACGTGATCAATCACAATATGATGAATATTATAAACAATATGAATACTATGAAGGAAAAACACTTCCTCCTGATGAATATCAAAAGGCACAAAAAATTCTAAGCAAGATAACTAATGAGGCTGAAAAAATCAATGCAATGATTGATCAACAAAATCAATTAATTGATCAACTCAATGAAATCATCCTTCAATTAGGATGTAAGCCTAATTTTGACATTAAATCATAATTATCCAAACAACAGAATGAAACCTACAGCTAAAGCTGCTATTGAAATTCCCATTGTAACATAAAATTTCATATTCATGGAGATTGCTAAAATCTACTGAAATTAATAGTTTAGAAATTGGAAAGCAAGCAAATCTGATATTATATTGCATCGATTCTTTGGGAATTACGTACAAATATCAAATCCGCAAACATCTTGCTTCCAATATTTCTAATTTACATCATCAAAAATTCTTAAAATAAAACATGTCTTGAAATTTGGTTAATTTGGGTTGAAAAAATTATCCTGTTTTAATTTTTCAGAAAAATCGAGCCTACATTTCATTGAAAATATTGTCTTAGGCGTGAGTGTGTGTTCAAATTGCACAAACAATTTCTTTTAGTTGAACTGGACTTACCTTAATCGAGTCATCTGTTTGACGGCGTACCTACGTTTGCCTTAACAGACCATACCCTAGAATTCATTATAGCCGTCAAACATCTTTTATTATAACAAAAAATTTTTCAATTCCTATATCTATTAAAAATCATATGATAATAGTATGTAAAGGAATTCAAAAGAACCATCGATTAGAAAAATGCCCATTTCTTTATGATGGTAATTGGGAAGATGTAGAACTAATTGAACACCAAAAATATCACAAATCACTAGAAAATGAAAACTGTTCTTGGCTAGGTTTTGCTGTATCACAATCTTCTGGCAAGTTTAGTGGTCGTGATGGAAAAAGAACTTAATTGCGATCAAATCATGCTTAATTTTTTACTAGTTTTGTAACCTGTTTTATTGAATATATTGGGAGAAAATATGTGCTAAAAATGTGCATATACGAAGACTTGAGATTTAATGTACATATAACACCCAATTGAAAATCTCAATAATTTTATTCTCATGATAAACATGTAGAATCATGAGTAAAGATAATACTCTGGTTTGGTCAAATGACTCTTTTCTGAGATGGTCAGATTTTAACGCAGAATCCAATACTGCAGTATTTGAGGACTCTCATAGTGTTATCAAATATCGTTATACATGGACAGTAAATTCTGATGAAATAGAACATCAAATTATATTTTTTATTGAGAATATCCAACTTTCTGTTGAATTCCATCATGTCTTATCTTGGGTTAGATTATCACAAGCTACTGATGCTTTACTAAAACATGAACAAGGACATTTTGATCTGGCCGAATTGATAAAACGTGAAAATCTTGAAAAATTAAAAAACAAATTTTATGAGAAACAATTTCCTACAAGAGGTAAAAATAAAGACCAAAGAAAACAGTTAGCAAAAGAAGATTCTGGTAAAATGATTGCAGCTGAAGTTGAACGACTTGAAGTTATTTTATCTCAAAGACGTCATGAATATGACGAACAAACAAATTTTGGTCAAAATTTAGGAAAACAATCCGAGTATAACTCTATATTTGATAAATTGAGATTATAGTTTTTCATATAGTGTAGATTATCTTCCAATAATTTTATTTTCTGGAATTGAATTAATGTAATTTACTAGACTTCTATAATATTTTAAATGAAAATCTAAATCTCTAATTTCTGTTTGTTTTAACTCTTCAAGCTCTGGGCCAAAATCTCTTTTGTTTGTTTGAATGTGATTTAGTGTGTCTTCATTTATCTCAATCATATGAAAAAGACTGTGAAGTACTTCTCCTTTTGTGAGTGTTTTATCACATGATTTTTTTAGTAATGTCTCAACCCAATCCATATTAATTTAGGACAAAATTGTTATATCCACTTCTAAATGTGAAATTTTCGACCTTTACTCTAATTTTCTTTAGTATTTTTAATTGATAATAATTTTACAGAATAATCAATTCTCTTTTTCTTTCTTTTTTCTTTCTGTTATTTCCTTGTTTCTTTCCATATCTGAATGGACTTCAACGTGCTCAAAGAGTTGTTCTTTTGTATCAAACATTTGTTCACAATAGTAGCATTGATGCATTGCGTAATTACGTTAATCTTGAATTAATTGTTTTCTGCCTCAAATTCACGGTTTCTTCCTGAAAATTGGTTTTTGAGGAATTTTTGTGTTTTTTAGTATATTTCAAATTAAGTGATGAATATTTCAGAGTGTCTCTAATTCAATTTCAGAGTTACATGTTGGCAATTTGCCTGATTCATTTTTGAATTCTTCAATTAATTGTAGTTGACGCTCCTTTGGGTTTTCTGTAAATTCTCTTTGATAGAATTGAGTTTTTTGTTTACATTCATTTTCTTCAAAATCATTATCAACATATTTTGTAAATGTCTTTTCTAGATTTTTTGTCTCTCCAATGAATATTGCCTCTTTGCTTCTATTATAGAATACATATACTCCTGGAACCGGCTTTACAAATTTGGCGCTATCAATCCAAACCCTCATTTTATCATCAAGTAATTCCATGATCTGATATCATTTCACTACATATTAAACTAAATTATGAAAATTTTGAAATTACAATAACCTTCATGCTTTTAATATTAAGGAAATAGAGGAATAACCCTGTCCCTTTTAGAAAAATTTCCTGAGCACTATACTCCACGTGAAATCCAGAAAGAAATTCTAGCTGAAATTGAAGAAAAATTCAAATCTGGATATAAAAAAATTATTTTATGTGCTCCAACTGGAGTTGGAAAATCTCTTGTTGGTGCAACTGTTTCAAGTTATTTTGATAGCTCCTTTACTGTAACTGCGTCAAAACATCTTCAGGATCAATATATCAAAGATATTCCATTTCTAAAACCAGTTAAAGGTAAACAGAATTTTCCCTGTCTAAAATTGATGTCTTCTGAGAAAGTTGATAATGAAAGAAGAGCCATGAGGTGGGGTCTGACATGCGATAAAGGACAATGTCAAGAACGAGTAAGCAAAAATGGTAAAGAAGTCGTAGAGGTTTGTAAATTCAAGCCTACAATTAAACAAGTTAAAGACAACACTCAGGATTCACAGTCTTGCCATTATTATTTGCAAAAATATGATGCTCTTGTGTCGAAACATTCTCTGTGGAACTATCATGCATTTTTTCAAATTATGAAATTCAACAAGAAACTCTTTGCAGATTATCTTGATAGAAAAGTGTCTGTCTTTGATGAAGCGCATAAAATTGAAGATCAAATAATACAATTTATCGGATTTGATATTTTTAGCGGACAAGTAGATGAATGTAATCTTAATTCTGACAAATATGATTTCACAGATTTAGATTCCATGATTCAATTAACTGATGATATTGCTTATTCCTATGCAAAAAAAATTAAGGACATTAAGGAAAGTCCTGCGTTTGAAAGTAACCCTGATTATGAATTAATTACAAGATTGGAGAGACGTTTTGATAAGGCTGCCCAAGCAAAAATTGACATCATGTCTGATAAAGACAATTTTGTGGTAAATGATCCTTTAAAAGATTTGAATGGAAATTTTAGAACTATTTCTGTAAAGCCTATTGATGTTTCAAAATTTGCAAACACTTTCTTTGAAACTGAATATCAAATTTTTATGTCTGCTACAATTGACAAATCAAGTTTTTGTGAAAATATGGGATTAGAAAAAGATGCTGTTGCATTTGTAGATAGCCAAAAATCCCCATTTCCAATTGAGCATAGAACAATTGATCTTCTTAATATCAGGCGACTCAGCTATGGCTCTACTGAAGAAGATGAAGTTGAAGTAATCAAAACAATTGATAGAATTTTAGATGAGCATGCAAATGACAGGGGCTTGATATTGACATCCTCTATTCCAAGATGTCAAAAAATCATTCGATACCTTTCCCCAAAAAATACTAGAAGGATTAGAATTTGTCATAGTAGGAACAAAGATGGAAAAACACAGGATGAAGTAATTTCAGAGCATGCAAATGATCCGACCGGTGTATTGCTATCTTCTTCACTTTGGGAAGGTGTTGACCTAAAAGATGACTTGTCTAGATTTCAAATTATTGCAAAGGTTCCTTATCCTAATTATAAAGAAAAAAGAACCAAGGCAAAGATGAACAAATTCCCCTTATGGTATACATCTCAAACCCTAACTAAATTACTACAGGGATTTGGTCGCTCAATTAGAAGCGAAGATGATTGGGCAAAGACTTACGTTCTTGATACTGCAGTGAACAATGTATTTTTCAAGGCTCAATCAATGATTCCAAAGGCATACTATGACGTTTTAGGAATAGAAGATCAATAGTGATTATAAAATTAAAGAAGAATTATGCGTATGTTGATTTACAGTAAGACATTACTGAATAGTACCATTGATAACACAAAACTCCATATTCCAAAAGGTATACTGTACCCTAGTCTTGCTTCTTGCAACCCACATCCATCCATTCTTTCCATCAATTGAAAATCCTGTCTTATCGATTCCAAGAATCTTTTCAGTCACGATTTCACTGTGGATGTCATTGTAAAATGGCTCTAACATCACACTACCGAGGCGAAGAATGGCTTGTATGGTTGTATTGCTGACTTTTAATCCATATCTTTCATAGAGTGTGGTTCTGATGGTATCGTATGGCATTCTCTTTGAGAACAGTGAGACGACCTCACGTATCACTGAACCATCAAAACATCCATGTGGTGGAAGGTTTCCTGTGGTTTGAAAATTATCAGAACAGTTCATGCAGATGTATTGATACATGACATGCTCAGTTATACCGTAGGGTGTTGGTGGGGGAATCTTGACCATTATCCTTTTGCAGGTTTTGGTTTGATGAATATTTTCACTACTGCATTTAGGACATGCATCTGATCTGTGGTGTTTGGTGCTAGTTGGTCTGAATTTCTGTGTCTTGCCCCAGTGTCCTGCTATTCTACCACGTCTTGATCTGCCTGGCTGCCTTTTTTGCTTTTTCATTCAATGGAATTTTTTGATGGCGAAGAGTGCGATACATGCGTATAATGTATACCCTAGCTCAATGACAAAGTGGGCCATTGTAAAGAATAGTTGGAATAATAAAAGGTAAGAATACTAAAACAGGAATGATTATTGTTTTAATTATTTTTTCATGATTAATTCCTATTTCTTTTTTAAAAAAAAGATTAGGGGATTGGATCATCTGTCACATTAAAAGAACTTAATATTTTGTCTTTACTAAATTTTCCATAAATATCCACACCAGTCATTTCTAAAGGATCGTTTACATCATATGGTATACTAGTATTTTTTTTTGTAATTTCATGTTCATATTGTATTTGGTATATTCCAAGTAATAATATTATAAAAATTACACATATAGTTAAAAATATAATATATTTTTTGTTATTATTCAATACCTAACCCGCTTACAACATAATCCCAATTTGAAAATATATTATATCTTTTGAATTCCGTACAGTTTTGAGGATTATTAATAAAAATAGGTAATGGTTCTGTATCATCAAAGTTTGTAGAACATAATTTACCAACATGTATACCATATAGATGTGTAGTGCCATCATCATTATATTGAATTATTGGTGCGCCACTATCACCAAAAATAGAGTCATAATCAGCAAGTGATTGATGTGTTAACATTTGTTTACTATCTCTAACTGTGACATCGTTATAACGCACAATACCATCTGAATTTGTATTAGCGCCAAGTATACTAATAGTGCTACCTATATCAGGTAACCCACCCTTACTACTAATATTAATTACAATATCATCATCTGTTTTTACTTGGTTTTCAGGTGATGTAATAGTATCAATTAATGGAATAAATCTAGCATCGAAACTTGATGTTTGATATGTATTCAAATATGTATGTGCAATAAAATGATTATTAACATAAGATGGCGTCGTATCATCTCCAACAAATGATAACAATACAGAGGTTGTACTTTGCCCATCTAACGTGATATATTCATTAGGAATAGCATAAGCGCTTGAAGATAATTCAGGCGTCATAGCATGCCCAGATACAATTAATCCATGTAATAATCCAGAAGGAGTGTTAAGAGATGCACCAATTGTAGCCGTGCTTAAAGTCGTATCGGCATAACTACCAGTACTATTAGTTTGGATAAAATGTAATCCAATATCACTACCACCATAAACTACACCATTTCCGATTGGATAATTATTATCTCTAAACAAACAGAGTAAACCATTTTCTCTAAGATCATCAGATGTGGAATCCCCACATGTTGGTTCAGGATCTGGAGTTACTACCTCAAATCTTACAATAACATAAAATCTATCATAAGCAGGATTTCCAGCCGAATCACTAGCACTACAAGTTACAGTTGTAGTTCCAACATTAAAGTTTGATCCACTTGCAGGAGTGCATGATACAGGCAATCCATAATCCGTTTCATCATATGCTGAAACTGAAAAAGTCACAGATGTACCACTAGTACTTGTTGCATCAACTGTGATATCATCAGGCACTGAAATTACAGGTGCAGTTCTATCAATTACAGGACACAAAACAGCGTTGCTTCTGAAATATTCAGTATAAACATATGTTTCATTATATTGAGCTTTTATCACAAATTCATAAGTAGATCCTCCAGTTGGATTTGCTAAGGTAAAACTAGTACCAGAATACACAGAGCCTTGATAACTTATAGAACCTCCATTCTCACTAGCGTACACTTTGTAACGCCTGATATCATCACATTCTTCCCACTCTGCAAGAATAGTACGATCACTTTGTAGTTCTGCAGATATTACTAGTGTACATTCCGATACGCCTCCTTCTCCACGAATTAATACATTATCAATACCAACATCTTCGACACTTGAACTCTGCTCTGTTACAAATCTAACATTAAAACCACTTTGAAGATAACGTGATAAATCAACTATTTCATGATGCCATCTGTCGTCATCTCCAGCACCATGAGTCCATCTAAAAACTTCGGTGTGTCTTCCATTATTTCCTATCTCAACTGCCAAATACTCTCCTCTATCAAGTGAATTATCAACAAATCTGTCAAACTCTAATGTTGCACTAGAGTATGAAACTGTTTAGTTTTAGAAATTTTCATAAAGAGAGAGATTTAATTTATCTCCACACTTCTATAGGTCATTGTACCTGCCTTGACATCATCATCATATTTTTTACATTTGGCAAGGTCCTCATCATTCCAATCCGGTGTGTCTTCTTTTGTCATACTCTAATTAACATTGAACTAGTTGTTAAATATTTTTTGATTTGGTTCTGGCAAGTTATAGGGACCCAGACTAGACCTGAAATATGGATCCATAGAATCATTTATTATTTTTAACAAGATCATAATACGTTCTAAAACCATTATACACATGAAACTTGCAAAGTCTGCCTGCCCTCTCTCCCAATACTAAACTCAGAGATCTGTCAAAATGAATACATTCGTCAATATGGCATCCGCATCTTTTATTTCTGTTAAAATAATCCCTAAAATTATCAAAATCATTTTCCAGGTTTTCAGCTTCTTGTAGCCATTTTTTGTGCATCAGTTCTGTCTCCATACTATCAATAGGTGTAAAGTTTAGGGGCCTGGCATTATTTTCTCCCAATCTTACCCCGGATAAACCGGTACATCTTCTCTGCTGATTTTTTTGGTATTGCATCAATTGTACCGTTTGTGTTTCTTCCCCAGAAGATGTGGTTCCTCTCGCTCTTTGACATTTCCGTCATTCCCCTCACAAAGAAGACCAGCGATGATGAGAACAGTCCCTTCTCCAGTCTGATGTTTGTGATGGTATTGTAATAGTACTCTTCAATGTTTTCCCCAAAGCCCAGCCGTATCAGGTTTCGGATAATTACCCTCTTTTCTGTAAGATATACGGTGTTTGGGTTGATTAGTGCCGCACCACCGGGCAGTACCCTTGACTGTCTTGCAGACATTATTACAGTCTCATCAGAATCCAGCCGGTCTCTGATCTTTTCTACCTCTGAGCTCATGATGTACCCTGTATGTTTTGCATAAAAGGTATGTCTTGCAGTTTAGGGCAGCACACCAGATATGAGATCCTGGATTATCTTCGATACCCCAAGCAGCGCATCATGTAACATGTCATATGATATGGCAAATACTCCCGTATACCACAGGACTATCACTATACCAAGAAACACACAGAGCTTGAGAATCCCCCACATGGATACATACTAATATTTGACAAAAACTAATTATGGTTATGGATAAATCAAAAAAAGGTAATCTAAAAGAAACTTTTGCATGCACATTCCCTTATACTGCAACTAAAGACTCTAAACCTAGAATTGATATTAAATATTCTTAAATTTCATTTATTATTTTAGATTTAGATGTTTCCATGTTAGATAATATTTCTTTTTGTATTTTTGTTAGTTGTATCCAAACATCTATTATTAGATCAAAATATCTTTTTGTACCTAACTCTATTTCTTGTTGTTTTGAAAATAATACTATGTCTTGACTTTTCTCCATATTCTTGTTATTTAATCTCATTCTAAGATAAAGTTCATTCAATACTTTCTGTAAGTCTTTAGAAAATAAAGTATAATGCCCTCCCTGAATTGAGCTTTGAAAACCTGCATATCCAACAAATATAGGATAAAATTTTATTTCTTTACCATTATCATAAGTGTATTCTATGGCATTATCTTCCACATTACCTTTCAAGTCCTGCTCTAATTCTTCTATTTCTTGTAAGATAGAATGTCCTGCATTTTTGCGATTTGTTTTTTTTATCATAACTTCTTTTAATAAAAAATGCTATTGGTGATCCAATTACAGAACCTATAACCGTAAAATTAGTAATTATTTCTAATGTTTGATAATCAAAATTCATAATAGAAACCTTATTTATATTTGATAGATCAACCAATAAACACAGTATTAAACCAATTATTAATAATGCAAATATTCCAATTTTACTATTTGAATCCAACAAAGTTTTAGAGGGTGTTTTTTAATTATACTATTTTGAATAATTGCGGGGTTTTTGTTTGTTTTGTAATCATTACAATGAACAAAACATGATGAGATCCTTTGCTTTTTCTATTTGAATAATTTGAGAAATCGGTTAAAAATTAGAATGGATTATGCCCATGTCTCAGATATATTTTTAGATTAAGAGTTTAGAATCTAGTTTATGGAAGAAGGACAAATTATTATTCCAATATTGATAGTTCTTGCCGTAGGAATTTTCATAGGATCTAGAATATGGATTATGTTTAGAAGATAGTGTTTAGAATGAATCTTTAGTAGATAACAGAAATTTAATTTTGATAATGTTAATTTTTCTGCCTGTTATCTCTATGAATTAGTTATAATTGCGATCTATAAAGATTGTGGACAAATTGTTCATCATTAGAGGTTTGGGCTGGTGATTGCGCCATTTGCAGCAGAACCTACAAGTGTTGCATATTTAGCAAGAGCGCCTGTTGTGTAGTTCGGTTTTGGTTGACTCCATTGATTTCTTCTAATTTCTAATTCTTCTTCTGAAACATGAAGGTTAATCCAATTGGTTTCAACATCTATCGTTATCTCATCACCATCTTTTACCAGTGCAATTGGACCGCCAACATAGGCTTCCGGTGCAACATGACCTACCATGAATCCGCGTGTACCTCCAGAAAATCTGCCATCAGTTACCATTGCAACCTTTTTTCCTAATCCTTGACCTACAAGCGCTGCAGTTGTGGCTAGCATTTCTCTCATTCCAGGCCCGCCTTTTGGTCCCTCATATCTAATAACTATTACATCTCCTTCATCAATTTCTCCTTTTGATACTGCATCAAACGCAAATTCTTCTCTATCAAAAACACGAGCTTTTCCAGTAAATTCTGTCATCTCCACTCCTGCAGTTTTAATTACTGCTCCTTCTGGAGCTAGACTTCCTTTGAGAATTACTGCAGTCCCAACTGAATGAATTGGATTCTCAATTGGTCTTACAATATTTTGCTCTGTTTCTGCAATGTTCATTGAAACAAGATTCTCTTTAATGGTTTTTCCAGTAACTGTCATGCAGTTTTCATTTAGCAGTCCTTTGTCAAGTAACTTCTTTAAGACAAATGGAATTCCTCCAATCTTATCTAGTGAATTCATTACATAATTTCCTCCTGGTTTCATATCTGCCAAATGAGGTGTTTTTTTTCTTATTCTTTCAAAATCATCATAACTCAAACTAATACCTACTTCATTTGCAAGTGCAAGTAAATGTAATATGCCATTAGTTGATCCTCCAACAGAATTCAACATAATTATTGCATTCTCAAATGCCTCAAATGATAAAATTTCTTTAGGTCTAATATTCATCTCCAATAATTTAACACATGCCACTCCTGTGTCATATGCCATCTTATCTCGTCTATCATCTTCTGCTGGTGGGCTGGCACTTCCAGGTAACGCAAGACCAATTGCTTCAGATATTGATGCCATTGTGTTTGCAGTAAACATTCCTCCACACGAACCCGCATTTGGACATGCAGTGTTTTCAATATTTTTTAGTGCTTCAAGAGTTATCTGACCTGCATCATATGCCCCAACTGCTTCATAAACATCAACTACTGTTAGCTCCTTACCATCAAGCATTCCTGGCATGATAGTTCCACCATATACAAATACTGATGGAATGTTCAGTCTGGCCATGGCCATCATAGTTCCTGGTAGACTCTTATCGCATCCTGCAATTCCTACTAGTGCATCGTATTGATGTGCTCTGACCATTAATTCAATTGAATCTGCAATAACCTCTCGAGAAACTAATGATGATTTCATTCCTTCATGACCCATTGCAATTCCATCACTTACCGCAATTGTTGAAAATTCCCTTGGTGTCGCACCTGCATATGAAACCCCTTCTTTAGCTTTTAGAGCTAATTTTGGAAGATGAATGTTACATGGAGTTGCTTCATTTCCTGTGTGACAAACACCAATGAATTGTTTTGATAAATCCTCATCACTTAACCCCATGGCTTTGTACATTGCTCTGTGTGGTGCACGAGCAGTTCCTTCTACAACATTTCTGCTAGAGATTTCCATAACATGTAATTTTCTGATTGCTATAATTTAGACTTTATTCTTCAAGTGAAAGGGGTCAAGGGGGAAGACAAACGCTTCCCCCGATAAAACATCAACCGATGTTAGTTTGTCGATCTACATACTTGAGTAACTTTTCAAGATTATAGATTATTTTCTGAAACATCATTCACACCATTGATCATGGATTATAAACCTATAGATAAAATTAGTTGGAACTAAATCTTTTATTCAAAACTTTTTGACTTTTCTATTTTTTGACTTTTTGTGGTTTGGAGTGTGCTTTAATCATATGTCGTAGAGTTCTTTCAGAGTCTGTAAATTCCATTTTACATATTCTACACACTAGACTCGTTTCTTGAGTTCGTTTTCTAAATAAATTCATAAAAAAATGACTATTTTCTGTCTATATAATCTAATGTTGTCAAAAATAATTTTTTAATGAAAACTATTTGAGTTTCTTGGTCCCCATTGATATTCTTATTTGATTAATTCTTGGTTTTCTACTTGTAGCAAATATGCTTCTATTTCTTCAGGAGTTTCAGCACCATATACAATCAAAACTCTATCGCCTTCCATACTTTCATAATCTCTAATATCTGAGACCTGTTCTCCATTAATGAATAATTTAAGTACGTAATCTTCACTTGTACAATAAGATTTTCCATCTGGAAATACATAACACTGATCATCAAGACCTATGCTTAATGTGTCAAATAGATATCCTAAGGTAACTCCTGTGGCATGTTTGTGAAGTGTAGTGCCATCTCTTCCTTCAAAGTGAATCCAAGGTGATTTGATTTGAAACGATGGACCATCAAATGGAAACGTATCTCCAAAAATCTTTACTAAAAGTGCTGTATGTGTGTGAGCACTTCCCATTGCACCTGCATTCTCTGGTCCACCAGGTGCAGTTTCAGTCATATTGAGGAACAAAAATACTGCATATCCGACAATTACTGCAATTACTGCAATTACTGCAATTGCAATAAGCGTCTCTTTTCTTTTTTCTGCAGAATGTTTTGTAGCGTAATTTTCACGTTTTGCTTCACGCTCTCTTCTTTCTTTTCGTCCCATGAGATGAACTAATTCTAAAATTTACCCTAATTAACCATTCGATAAAAACAATAAATAAAATCATAAATTGTTGATCTTTATGAGTTGCCTCTTTTGTGACATCTTAGATGGAAAAAGAAATGCACATTTTCTGTATGAGGATGATTCTCATGTCGCATTCTTAGACAAGTATCCTATTGATGTTGGTCACAGTTTAGTACTTCCTAGAAAACATCATGAAAAAATAACTGATATGACTCCTGAAGATGTTGGAACTGTCTTTGCACTTGTTCCAAAAATAGCAAAAGCTATTTTAGAGGCAACTAATGCTGATGCCTTTAGTATTGGTCAAAATAATGGTATAGCAGCTAAACAGATTATTCCACATGTTCACATACATATCATTCCCAGATATAATAACAAAGGTACTGTGTGGACAAAACGTCAAATCTCAAATGATGATGAACTCTCAGAACTAGCAAAAAAAATCCGTAGTTCTCTCACTTAGCGTGACCTGGATTATACCTCAAAATTGCTCCAACTTTTCCAAGACTAGCAAGCATATTTCCATGTTCAGCACTTCCAGAAATAACTTCTAGTTGAGTTCCTGTTTTTGCCGCAAGCAATTCTAGATAATCTACAATATCTTGTTCGTTAACCTCTACTTCCATTGCATTACATCCTGTACATGGCTTGTTTGTATACTCTGTCTTTTTTGGAATAACTAGAGGCCTCTCTACAATTTCTTCTTGAATATGTTGACATCGTTTACATTTTCCTTCTACTCTGTTCAGATTTGTATCATCAGTGATGATCAAAGTTTTAACAACATTATTTTTTAGATATTCTATAACTTCTTGTAAACCATAGGAACCTTTTCCACTATTCCCATTAATTTCTCTAAATAAATCCTCAACTAGTTTCTTTTCTTCTACTAGTCTAAAATTTCCTAAAATATCTGAAGACTTTGCAAATGCCTCTCTAATTCCTTCTGATCCTGAATATGATGCATCAATTGTAGATATGATGTTATTTTGTAATCTGTATTCTAGATAGTTACCATTGATAAAATCCTCTTTTGTAGGCCCTGGACCTGAGATTATTAATCCTTTAACTGGATATATGTCGATAAAATACTCTCTTGTAGTTTGAGCTACTCTGTTATAGAAATAACTTAACTCCATCTCTCTGAGTTTTTGAAATCTTTTTGCAGATTGTCCTCCTTGTCTATGTTTTCCTGCTACTCCTGAACCTGTTTGACCTAATACCTCAATTTTCTCCCCATGTAATAATCCCCAACCTGCATCTTTTGCATCAATTGCCAAAAACCCAATCAGGTTATCGTCTTTTAGCATGTCTTTTAGAATATCTACATGGAAATGATCATCACATCTGTATAGGTACTGATTCAAATCTTTTGGTGGGTCTACTTCCCACACCGTAACTACTTCACTTCCTAAAGGACCTCCTTCTTCTGGTGGCAGTGCACCACAGAACATTACTAATCCTCTCTCTGGTGTTTTTTTGTATAGTTTTAGTCTTTGAACAACTTTACCTAATGAATCAACTACATGTGATCTTGTAAGATCTGATTTGATATTGTCTGCCGTTCCTTGTTCTTGTTGAAGTGAACTGATAATTTCATGAAGTTGCTTTCCCTTTGGAATGTATACTGTAATAAGCTCAGTTCCCCTACCTGATTTTTGAGATAACTCCTCTAAGGTCTTTCTAATTTTATAGAGTTTAACTGAATCTTGTTTTTCTATGTTTATTCTTTTGTTCATTTGTGGTTTCTCCTGATCATGCGAATATTAATTTTGATTGATTCAATTTCAGTTTTCCTAAAATTATAACTCGTCAAATGTTTTTAGAAATACCTCTAGTGGTTGATTTCCTCTAATTTTGATAACTTTTTGATCACTAAAGACCAAAAAGGAAGGAGTTGCATCAATCCCTATTTCCTGCCCAAATTCGTAATGTGTAACAACTCTATCTTGATATTTGTGCTCATCTAGACATGTATTGAATTCCAGCAAGTCCAAATCCACTGTAATTGCAAATCTATCTAATGACTCTCTTGTAATCCACCCTGTTTTTTCTCCTCCCCAATTTTTGTAAAGTTCATTATGATACTGCCAGTATTTTCCTTGGTCTTCTGCACAATATGATGCCTCAGCAGCTAGTATAGAATCAGGACCATTTAGTGTAAAGTCTCTAAAAACTAGTTTCACTTTACCCGTCTTGATAAAATCATTATCAATTGCATCTAGTGTGTTTTGATGAAATTTGTAACAAAATGTACATTGATAATCTCCCCATTCTAGAATTGTAATTGGTGCATCAGAGTCACCCATTATTGGAGAACCATTCTCCATTAATTTTGAAGCAGTTAATAATTTTGAATTATTTTCCGATTCCGGATAAAATGCTAAAAACATTCCTGTAATAATTCCTATTGCTATTGGTATCGCCAAAAGGTACAGTTTTGTCATATCATGATGCAATATGTTTCAAGTAATAAATTTGTCATTTTAATGATTTGCTAAATTTGATTTTGCAACACTGTCATTATTTCTGACACTTTTTGATGAATATCTTTTTCTTCTTGATTTATGTTGATTTTTTCTAATTTTTCAAAAATTTCTGTATTGTTTATCATATGCTCTAATACATCAAGTGAAAATGGTTTTTCTATTACTGCAATTGCCCTATTTAGTTTTGTCAATATGTCTAGTAATGTTTTTTCAAGATACCCTGATGCAAAAATTATTTTTTGGTGTGAGTTGATCTTTAGAATTTCTACTGCAGCTTGTAATCCTGTCATAAATGGCATTTTTTGATCAAGTATTACTAAATCAAAATAATTTTCTGATTGTTAGGGATTGTTTTTTCTCTTGTACACTTCAATGCACTTGTGACCATCAGTTGTTAGTGTGATTTCTTTACCTTTTGCTTCCAGAAAAGCCCTGTATAGCCCCAAAATATCTAGATCATCATCTGCAATTAGTATCTTCATTGGTTTTTTTGGAATCTGTTTTTCTTCTTGGTGAATATTTTCTGCTCCAATTTTGTTAATTTCTAACTTTATAGGATCTAGAATTTTTGAACCAAATCTGCCAAAAACACCTTCAGTTAAATCTGCAAATAATTCATAATTTGTAATGATTTCTTTTTCTGTTTTTCCACAAATTTTCATCATTGTTTGCATAATTGATTTGTATCCATTTCGACCATATAGATCAATTAATTCCCCTTGAATGATCTCTGAAATCTGGTTTTCATATTTACTGTCGTTTGATTCTGTTCCTGAATTACTCAATTTAGAATATTCCTAGGAAAAAATATATCAAAAACAGCAGTATGTTAGATCTTGGAATAACAGTTTTTTTTAAGACTAATTGTAACTTTCTTTATAAATTCAATAATTATCCAAGAGCTTAAATATATTCAGAGGGTCATAATTTTCATGTCTGCATCAAATCAAATTAATGTCTCTAAGACTGGTGTTTCAAAATTAGCAATAGTAGTATTGGCTATAGTCTTTGCAACAGGATTATTTGTTGTTGGATTTGATAATGGACATATTGTTAACTTTGTATTTGCTGAAGATGGATCTATGGGTGGTACTGATCCTCTAGTAATACATGAATTTGCTCATGATATGCGACATGCAGCAGGCTTTCCCTGTCATTAGGAGTTCGATATAATGAAAACATTTGTTTTTCTCATAATTGTTTTAATCTCTGGCGCATTTGCAGGTACTATTCATGGTATTGTGAATTTTGCAATTGTAGAACCCTATCTTGATCAGGCAATTGGAATTGAAAATCAAAATCTATTTGCATCAGGTGAAGAAAAAGATACTCCTGAATTTTGGGTAGAATATGAAGGATATAGAGTATGGCAAAAAAGTGGGCAAATTGTGGCCGGAGCTATTTTAGGAACATCAATTGGTGCATTATTTGGAATAGTCTTCGCATTATCTAGAAACTCATTACCCGGAAATAATGATATCAAAAAAGCAGTTGTTTTAGCTGGAATAATGTGGTTTACTTTGTTTGTAATTCCATTTCTCAAATATCCTGCAAATCCTCCAACTGTAGGAGATCCAGAATCTATCGTACTCAGGTCAGCCCTATATCTTTCTTTTATTGCAATTTCTGGATTTGGTGCAGTTGCTTTTTACAAATTATCAAAGAAATTCCCAAACAATAGAAAATCTATGGCACTAATTTCCTATGGTATTTTTATCTCAATAGTTTTCTTTGCAATGCCTGAAAACCCAGATGACATTACTGCCCCCATGGATTTGGTAAATGAGTTTAGAATAATGTCTTTCCTTGGAGTCACTTCTTTCTGGATTTCAATTGGTGTGATTCTAGGATTCTTTTGGAATCGTCTTAGTCCTCATAAAGAAACCACTCCGTCTTATAACTAGTTGTTCTAACTCTATGGAACGAGAACCAAAGCATTTCGTTTAAATATACTGTAATATTTTTGATATTTACATGTCTAGGAGATTAACATTACCACAATTAAAAAAATATGACATAACTCAAAAAGTAATTGAAGCACTAGCTGATTCTGAATCCCGTGCAATTTTGTTTTCTATAATTAGAAGAGGAAGTACAGCTGCAGAACTTTCATATAAACTCAAAATTCCTCTTAGTTCTGTATATAAAAAATTAGCAGACTTGGAAGAACTTACACTAATCAAAGTTGAAAAATGGATGCTATCTGATAAAGGTAGAAAATACAAAGTTTATCGTAGCAGAATTAGCAAAGCTGATATCTCCATCAGAAAGCCTGAGCCAACTCTAACATTGATTCCTAATTGAGTGATTATAATGTCAAAACCAAATATAATTCAATTATCTGAGTTTGATATAACTCAAAAAATTATTGAATCACTTAGTAGTGTTTGTACTAGGGCTGTATTGTTTTCAATAAAAAATAAATCAAAAGATGCAAATCAAATTGCAGATGAATTAAAAATTTCACTTTCAACTGTTTACAAAACATTGTCTACTCTCGAGGAACTTGCACTCATAGAGGTAGACAAGTATGTTATTTCATCTGAAGGCAAAAAAATCAAACAATATCGTAGTAGAATTGGTAAGGTGGAAATCACTTTAGAGAATTCAGAGCCCAGTTTGAACTTGTATCCAAACACAGAAAATCCTAAATCAGAACCTTAGAATTTCTCTACTATTTCCCCTTTTGAGACACTTGGGGATCGTCTCTCTAGAAAAATACCAATCCGAGTCTAAATTATGACTAGTTCTAATTCTAGAGAGTTAGAATGAATGTTTGGAATGAAAATCCGGTTTAAATAACTTAGCTACTCCTAAGATTTTTAGGAAATGAAACAACAAACAACTCTGACATTAGTTGCCATAATTGTAGCAATTGGTGTTGCAACTATTCCTTTATCCCAGAATGCCCAAGCACAAAGTTTAGTTCCTGATTGGATTAAAACAAATGCTGGTTGGTGGGCTGAGGGAACAGTAGATGATGCAACTTTTCTAAATGGAATTGAATTTCTAATTGAAAATAAAATCATTAATCTTCCATCTGAATCAATTGATGTTGATACTATCACTATTGGATTTATTCCAGTTGAAAAAGCTGATGAATTAACTCCAAAAGCTCAAGCACTAGAAAATTTCCTTGAGAATGAAATGGGTATTGATGTTAAAGTAGTGGTTCCAACAAATTATGAGACTATTATTGAAGGAATGCGATTTGGTCATATTGATGCTGCCTTTATGGACACAGGACCTGCATGGATTACACATCAAAGAACAGGTGCAGAAGCTGTATTGGCAGAACTTGTGAAAGGAAAAATAAACTATCAAGCAACAGTATGGACTCTGGCTGACAATGATTCTATTAATTCATTAGAAGACACTGTTGGAAAAAAAGTAGCATTTACTAGCATTACTGGCTCATCAGGTTTTGTAAGACCTATGGGAACATTGGTGGCTGATGGCCATATTACCATTGAAGGTGACGATATTGTTGCTTTAGAATCTGCATTAGCAAATAACTTTGAAAGTTATACTTTTGCAGGAGGATACAAGGCAGCATTACAATTACTTCTTAATGAAAATGTAGATGTTGCATTTGGTTCAGATATTGCTCCTCAAAAATATCTTGAATTAGAAGATCAAGTAAAATTACGTCCAGTTACAACAATTGGACCTGTCCCATCACATGTGTTTATGGTAAGTGCTGATATGTCAGAATCTACCAAAGACGCACTTGTAGATGCGCTTGTTGAACTCAATTATGATGAAAACAATCCTATTTTAACAGATTTGTATGGTGCTGAGGCACTTGTTCCAACAACTACGACTATGCATATTGGTGAATTTGGAACCTACATTGATTCTTTGACAGGACTTGATCAGTTGATTCTTGACAAATACAACAAGAGCAAATAAAAACTGGAATTCTGTAAATGAAACAAATTCAGATGACAAAAAATCCTTCTTTTTCATTAATTTCTACAAAGAAAATTATTCAGATGAGTAATGTCTGGACATCTTATGATTCTAAAAATTTTGCATTAGAGGGAATAAACTTGTCAATCGATAGAGGAACCAATTATGCTATTATTGGACAGTCTGGTTCTGGAAAATCTACTTTACTCAAATTAATGAATGGGATGATGATTCCAAGTAAGGGTATAATCAAAATTGATTATGTTTCCCCTGACATGAATAATAAAAAATTCAAAAATATGATGCATACTATTGGTTATATTCCTCAAAGTCTTGGACTAGTAAAAAACATCACAGTTCTTGAAAATACTCTTCTTGGCGCATTGCCTAGATTAAACAAAATTCAATCGTTGTTTAAAAAATTTCCAGAACATGAGATTCAAGAAGCTAAGAGAATTCTAAATCTAGTTGGGCTGTCTGGAAAAGAAAACAGAAAAGCCTACATGCTTAGTGGCGGTGAAAAGAGAAGAGTTGCCATTGCTAGAGCATTAATGCAAAAACCTACAATATTGTTAGCAGATGAAATTGTTTCAGAATTAGATAATGTTACTGCACATGAGATTATGGATTTAATTGCCGATGCTCAAAAACGAATGAATCTAACTGCAATAATGGTTCATCATGATATGCAATTAGCATTAGAATATGCAAATCGAGTTGCAGTTATCAAAAAAGGACAAAAAATTCTAGAGATTGGAGTTGAAGGGGAAACTATAGTTGATTTTCAAACAGGTGATATGAGTACTGAAGAGATTATGGAGATGTATGATGCTAACTCCAAAAAATAATATCATTATTGGAATTATCATTGCACTTTTGGTAGTTGCATCGTATAATGTTGATGCCAATCCTATCGAGTTTGTTGAGGGATTACCAAATCTTGCAATTGTTGTTGAAGAAATGCTTTTGGTAGAACCAAAGTACATTCCAACTGCACTTTGGGCAATGTTTGAAACCATTCAGATGGCCTTTATTGGAACAATAATTGGTTTTGTAATTGCATTGCCACTAAGTTTGCTTTCTGCAAGAAATCTTAACAGCAAATACGTTTATGCTCCAGTTCGAGCATTATTGGCAGCTATTCGTACATTCCCATCAATTTTGTGGGCAATCTTGTTTGTGATTATGGTTGGCTTGGGTCCTTTTGCAGGAGTTTTGGCAATTATTATGTATACAATTGGATTTGTTGCAAAATTACAGTATGAAGCAATTGAAACAATTGATTCTGATCCTATGGATGCAGTTAGCTCTATTGGTGTTTCAAAATGGCAGTTAATTCGGTATGTTGTGATTCCTGAATCAGCTTCTCATCTTCTTAGCCAATTGCTTTACATGTTTGATTATAACATACGCCAGACTAGCATCCTTGGATTAGTTGGTGCAGGTGGAATTGGTTTTTACATTATCAACTATATCAAATTCTTTGAGTATGGAAAAGCAGCAGTTTTCATGTTAGTGGTGTTGGTTACTGTTTTGATAATTGATTGGGCTAGTGTAAAGATTAGAGACAAGTATATCATTAAATCTCAACATGGAATGGAAGTTACTACAAAATAGATATTCAGTTTTGATTTTATGTTGTGACTTTATCTAGTTGATTAGATTCTGTGGCTGTTTTTATCTCTCTTGCCATTCTTTTACCCATACTCATAGGCTCATTAAACAACAGTGAGTAGTACGGAGAACCATCCATGTAGATATTTGTCCCTGCAACAATTCTTGCTGAAAATTCAAATGATTTGAATTTTGCATTCTCATCATAAACTCCTTCAATACAAAATGGTCCATTCATACCTGGCGACACTAGTTTTTTTGAAGCATCAACAAAGTTTTCTCCCATATTATACACTTCATCTAAAAGTGATTCTCTTAAAACTAGAGGGCTGTTTCCAATCACATTAAATGATGGAACCTTGTTGGATTTTAATTGCTGCTCTGATGGAATTCTAGCTAGACCTTCAATGTCTGACTCGTGTCTTTGATCAACTCCGAAGAACTCTAACTCTTCTTTTAATGGAGAATAAAAAAATTGTAAATAAGCTAAAACACCTGCTGCATATTCTTGAATGTAAAGTGTTTCGTCTTTTGAAATCACTCCTTGTGAAATTAATTGATTTCTCTTTGTATTGTAATCCTCTTCGTTTACTGCCATAAAGTATCCTTTCCCACCAGCTGCTCCCTGTCTTTTTACAATTACCAGTTTGTTGATGTCTTTAGGTTCTGATACTGATGTTGGCATGGGGAGATTTGCCTCTTTCATGAGTTTTTCTTTCATCTCTCTATCTGATTCCCATCTTAGAATCCACTTGTTTCCAAAGACAGGAGTTTTGATTGATTCAATCTCTTCAGAACTCATTTGTGCAATTAATGTACCGTGTGGAATCAAAACAGCATTATTTTCTTCTAGAATTGATTGACATTTTTGGTCTAGAATTTCTTTGAATGAATCTACTAAAATTAATTCATCAATAAATGGAAATCTCCGATATAGTTTTTCACGTTTTTTCTCACAGACAAGAATAGTTTTTAGACCTTCATCTTTTGCACCTTTGAGAACTTGAAGTGCACAGTGAGAACCAAGTGTAGCAATTGCCGCCATTTGTATTATTTCTATCCCTTTGTACTTTATGAACTATGTGCGGATGTAACGTATTGAAACACCTCATCTATCAATTCTATGCTTAATTCAGATTTGATATCTTTAGGAACTACCTTTAGCACAAAATCATACATTGTTGTATTTTCTGAAAGTTCCCCCCTTTCTTGTAATAATGAAAAAACTGCAATTCCATTTGAGACTATTGCTACCATCTTTTCTTTATCCGTAAGAGTCATGGTATCTGTGAAAAATTCCAGTAATTTAATGTAAATCTAGATAGTGAAAAATTAATTACACCATACAAATGGAATAAAGTAAATTATGATAGAAACTGAATTAGGAAATTTACGCAGATCTCACTATTCTGATGAAATTACCCCTTCATTGGATGGAACTCAAGTGACCATTATGGGCTGGGTTTTGACAATAAGGGGGCATGGTAACATTAGTTTTGCTACAATTCGTGACAAAAATGGTGATATCTCAGTTGTTGCAAAAAAGGGAGATTGTCCGGATGATATTCGCGAAAAAATATCTTCACTAAAAGCACATTCTTCAATTGCCGTTACGGGAAAAGTAAAATCATCAGAAAAGGCACCTAGTGGGTTTGAAATAATTCCAACAGAACTTAGAGTCTTTTCAGAAGTTGAGAAAATTCCTCCTTTTGAGCCAACTGCAAAAACTGTCAAAAATATTGATACGCGATTAGAGGTAAGACCAATTGATCTTAGACGTAATGTGCTCCAACATATTTTTAAAGCTAGGAGTCTTGTTTTAAAATCAATTAGAGATTACTTTAATGATCAAAATTTTATTGAAATTAATACTCCAAAAATGATTGCAACAGCAACTGAAGGCGGAGCTGCACTATTTGCCATCTTTTATTATAACAAAGAAGCTTTCTTGGCTCAAAGTCCGCAATTGTACAAAGAACAACTCACAATGAGCTTTGAAAAAGTCTTTGAGATTGCTCCAATTTTTAGAGCAGAACCGTCAAGAACTAATCGTCATTTGGCAGAAGCGATCTCTATTGATTTGGAAGAGGCATTTGTTGATTACAATGATGTAATGAATCGAATAGAGAAACTCATCAAAATTTCAATTAAAACTGTTAATGACTATGTAAAAGATAATCCTGATGCAGAATTTCTAATCCCTGCAATGCCTGAATCTATTCCGCGATACTCTTATGATGAATTAGTGGATAAAATGCGAAAGGCAGGAGAAAAAACTGAATGGGGTGATGACTTGTATCCATCTAATCTCAAAAAAATAGGTCTTGATGGATTTTATTTTATTACTGATTGGCCTATTGGTCCAAAACCGTTTTACGTAAAGGATAGTAAATCAAATCCAAAAATTTCTGAATCCTTTGATTTGATGTATGGTGATTTAGAATTATCTTCAGGTAGTACAAGAATTGAAAAACGAGATGAATTAGTTGAGAGAATGAAGAATAAAGGAATGAAAACTGATGCATTTGAGTATCATCTTGGTGCATTTGATTACGGCGTTCCACCTCACGCTGGTTGTGGAATTGGTCTTGAGAGGTTGATTATGGCACTTACTGGTACTGAAAATATACGAGATGTAACATTTTATCCAAGAGATGTTGACAGATTAACACCCTAGGTGTAAGTGAATGGTTACTGAAGAAGAAATAGAACACGTTTCAAAATTAATGAAAATAAACATTGATGATCATAAGGAATATGTGGACAAGGTACAATCAATGATTGACTATTTTGATGTTTTAGATTCTGCAGATGTTGAATCAGAAGAAATCTCAATGCAAGAAATTTCAATTTCTAATCTACGAGATGATAAATACATTCCATTTGATGAAAAACTAATCAACAAACTAAACAACTACAAAGGAACCTATGTTCGTGCACCCAAGATGTCCTCATGAATCTAAAAATTTCTGCTCTTGAATTTGTCCAAGAAGTACAAAATGGAAATATCTCTGCTGAGGATTTTGTTGCAAAAACCTTAGAAAGAATACAAAGTATTGATGAGAAACTTCATGCTTTTTTATCTGTCAATGAACAGGCAGTTGATCAAGCACGCAAAGTTGACAAAAAAATAAAATCTGGAGATAAAGTTGGAGCATGTTTTGGAATGCCAATTTCAATTAAAGATAACATGTGTATCAAAAATAGTAAAACTACATGTGCCTCAAAAATGCTTGAGAATTTTGTAGCACCATATGATGCAACTGTCATAACAAAACTAAAAGAACAAGATGCAGTATTTGTTGGAAAAGTAAATCTTGATGAATTTGCTATGGGACTGACCACTGAATTTAGTGCATTTGGTTCAAGCAAAAATCCTTGGAATACAGAATATGTTCCAGGTGGTTCTTCTGGTGGAAGTGCAGTTTCTGTAAGTGCTTTTGAATGTGTAGCCTCTTTGGGTTCTGATACTGGTGGCTCTGTTAGAAACCCTGCTAGCTTTTGTTCTGCAGTTGGATACAAACCAACGTATGGTTTGATTAGCAGATACGGACTAATTTCATATGCCAACAGCATTGAGCAGATTGGTCCTCTTACTAGAACTGTAAAAGACGCTGCCTTTATACTCAACATCATTTCTGGGTTAGACCATAATGACAATACTACTGTGGATAACAAAAGTGAAGACTATCTTTCAGATATTGATTCTGGCATAGAAGGCAAGAAAATAGGAATAATTAAGGAGATGACTGGGGAGGGTGTTGATCCTGCAGTTTTATCTGCAACAAAAGATGCCATATCAAAACTAGAGGTACTTGGAGCAATATGTGAAGAAGTATCACTTGACATGGTAAAGTATTCTGTTGCAGCATATTATACAATAACTGCAACAGAAGCAGGAAGTAATCTTGCCCGATATGATAATCTAAGGTATGGTTATGATTTTCCTCTTGAAGGTTACGAGTTTAATTCTTATATTTCAAAGGCACGACAAAACTTTGGTCCAGAAGTTACAAGACGAATGATCATTGGAGGATTTGTTCCATCTGCAGGTCATGCAGGAAAATATTTCCTCAAAGCACTAAAAGTAAAAAGTAAACTAACTCGAGAAATAAATGAAGCATTTAAGAAATTTGATCTCTTGATTGCACCAACTGTTCCAGTTCTTCCATTTAAGATAGGAGAGAAGATTGATGATCCTGTTTCATTATTTCAAATTGATATCAATACTGTAACTGCAAATCTTACAGGCAAACCTGCAATTTCAGTACCATTTAGTATTTCAAATGGGTTGCCAATTGGAATGCAATTATTTGCAGACTCTATGAATGATAAATTATTACTACGGGCTGCACATGCATTAGAGCAAACTGTTTCATTACCGGAGGTTCCAATTTGACAAAGATTGGTTTAGAAATTCACTGCCAGTTAACAAATTTGGAAAGCAAATTGTTTTGCTCATGTAAAGCAAATTATAGAGAATTTGAAATTAATGAGAACATTTGTCCTATTTGTATGGGGTTGCCAGGAAGTTTACCTAGATTAAATCAAGAGGCAGTAAAAAAGGCAACAATAATTGCAATGGCTCTAAATTGTACTACTCCTGATAAGATTGCATTTTTCCGAAAAAATTATTTCTATCCTGATCTACCAAAAAATTTCCAAATCACCCAGCTCAATATCTATGGAGATACCAGTATTGGCGGTGTTGGTTCGATAATGGTTGGTGATAAAAAAATCAGAATCACAAGAATTCAACTCGAAGAAGATCCTGGTAGGCTAATTTATGAGGGTAGTTCATCCAAGAACCTAATCACTTTAGTTGATTACAACCGTGCAGGCACACCATTAGTTGAAATTGTCACAGAACCTGACTTTGAGAATCCAAAACAAGTAAGAGAATTTCTTAACATATTGTCTGACTTGCTTGAAAATCTTGGAGTATCTGATCCTAGTCTGGAAGGTGCAATGAGAGCTGATGCTAACGTTTCAATTGAAGGAGGAAAGAAAGTTGAAGTCAAAAATATTGGTTCTTTTCATGATTTAGAAAAAGCTGCTATTTTTGAAATTACAAGACAGGAAAGCTTGCATTCTAGAGATATTGAAATAATTCAAGAAACACGTCACTGGGATGATAAGCGAAAGACTACTGTTCCATCACGTTCCAAAGAAGAAGATCTTGATTATCGTTATTTTCTAGAAGGTGACATACCTTGGATTAGAATCGATCCTGAGATTCAAAAGGAACTAAAATCAAAAATGCCTGAAAGTATCAGCTCAAAAAAAGAAAGATATATTTCACAATTTAATATTCCTGCACAAGTTGCAAGTGTTTTATCCTCTGACAAATTTTATTCTGACTTGTTTGAAATATCTCATACTGAATCTAATGCCAAAGAAATTGCAAATATAATCACTACTGATTTGATGGGTTTAGTTGATACAAGAGAAAAACGTGAGGACTCAAAAATTACTGCAACACATCTAAAAGATTTGGCTGATTCAATTCAATCAGGAAAAATCTCTAGAAATTCTGCCAAAAATGCATTGTATGAAATTGTAAAGACTGGAAAGGATTTGTCTCAGGTAATATCTGAATTAGATCTTGGAAATGTATCTAGTGAATCAGAACTATTAGAAATAATTCAAAAAGTTATTTCTGAAGAATCTCAAGCAGTAGAGGAGGCAGAATCTAATCCTCAAACAATTAACTATCTAGTTGGAAAAGTAATGCAAAAAACAAAAGGAAAAGCAGATCCTAAACTAACACTAGATTTACTAAAAAAACAGATGGGATAATTCATGACTGAACTTTCATTAGAAGACATTGAATTTATCAAAATACTTGCTACATCTGATGCTACTATTCTTCAGGCAGGCATGAATGATGCTACTAAACATAGACTGGATGAGCAGATAGGGACAATTTTGAGAGAATATTATCATGAAAACACTATGAACACTCAAACAAACTGGACTGAGAAATTTCTAAAAGTAGGTATTACTGAAGATGATGGAAAAGCTGCAATTGCATGTGCAAGACGTCTTGGACTGGATATTTCATGAATCAAAAAATCTTTTTACGCTTTATTAGTTTGTAAATTGTAACTTGTCTGATTTTGAATTTATTCCAACTGAAAAACAAATCAGAGACTCGAACATATTTCAATTCATGCAAAAACATAACATATCATCACTCAAAGAACTATCACAAAAGGCAAATGACGATTTAGAATGGTTTTGGCAATCAGTAGATAAAGATATTGGAATTGTTTGGGATGTACCTTACACTAAAACCTTGGATATTTCTAAAGGGATTGAATGGCCAAAATGGTTTGTTGATGGAAAAACTAACATCTACAAATCATCTGTTGAAAAATTTGCAAAACGAGATCCTCAAAAAATTGCATATCATTTTGTATCTGAAGATGGAAAAACATCTGAGATTTCATATTCTGAATTAGATTCCAAAGTATCAAAACTTGCAAATGGTCTAAAATCTCTTGGAGTAAAAAAAGGAGATGTTATTGCAATTTACTTGCCTATGATTGAAGAAGCAATACTGGCAATACTTGCAGCTTCAAAGATTGGTGCAATTCAAACTGTAATCTTTTCTGGATATAGTGCAGAATCATTACAAATACGATTAAATGATTGCAATGCCAAAATTCTTTTTGTCTCTGATGGATTTTACAGAAAAGGAAAGCCTGTATCTCAAAAGAAGACTGTAGAGACTATACTCAAAGACACTGCTGTTGAAAAAATAATTGTGGCTTCTTACAAAGGAATTGATCCTTATGTGGAATCAGAAAAAATAATTTTTTATGATAATCTTGTATCTTCTCAAAACATTCTTTGCAACACTGAAATTTTAGACTCTGAAGATCCTTTGTTCATTCTTTATACTTCAGGCACAACAGGTAAGCCTAAAGGTGTGATTCACACTCATGGTGGTTTTTCAGTTTTTGCAGGACATCAGGCTGCATATCTTATTGATATGAATAAAGATGACATATTATTTTGGCCTGCCGATATTGGTTGGATAACAGGTTTGGTGTGGAATGTTTATGGACTTTTGATAATGGGTGCAAGTGCTGTGATCTATGACGGATCATTTGATTTTCCAAGTGTTGATAGAGTATGGAAAATGTTATCTGATTATCAGGCAACAATTTTTGGAATATCTCCAACTGCAGTACGATTGTTTAAAAAAAATAACATTGAACCATTAAAATCATATTCCTTAGATAAAATCAAAAACATTCCAACTACTGGTGAACCACTTGATGAAGATTCATGGTGGTGGTTATTTGAAAAAGTTGGTAACAAAAAGATCCCTATCATGAATCTGTCTGGCGGTACTGAAATTGGAGGTGCAATGCTTTCTGTATTTCCTGGAATGAAACTAAAACCATCTACCGTTGGCATCCCAGTTCCTGGAATGAATCTTGATATCTTTGATGATGATGGCAATTCTATGCAAAAACAAAATGGTTACCTAGTTATCAAATCTCCATGGCCTGCAATGACTAGAGGGCTGTTAAATGATAATGCTAGATATCTTGAAACTTATTGGTCACGATTTGAAAATGTTTGGTTTCATGGAGATTATGTCTACGTTGATGATGACAATTTGTGGTATATGCGCGGTAGAACAGATGATGTGATGAATATTTCTGGTCATAGGATGAGTACTGCAGAGATTGAACATACTGTGATTTCACACAAAAAAATATCTGATGCTGCAACAATTGCCATTCCGGATAATATTACCGGTGAGGCAATTGTTGTATTTTTTGTAACTGATGATAAATCTGAAATTGGTTTGGAATCTGAAATTTCTGATTATATTTCTGAAAAGATTGGAAAAATTGCAAGACCCAAATTTATTTTTCAGTTATCAGATTTACCAAAAACTAGAACAGGCAAAATTCTGCGTCGTCTATTAAAATCAAAACTATTGGGTCAAGATTTAGGTGATTTATCCTCTCTTGAAAACCCCAAAATTTTAGATGAAATCACAAAATTAGGTTAAGATTAGCTAACTTTTTACTGCTTACTATTTCACGCTTTGTTTCTTAATCATTTCTCATAATACTCAATATTGAAATTTGTAGTTGACCAGCAGGTAGAAGACATAGAGATGCCTGAAAATCTCAAATTAAACACATTTCTTCAGGAATTTCATACTGCTTGCCCTCACCCTGAGTGTAGTTTTGGTTACTATGGGTTTGCATTTGGTCAATCGCCATTTCCTGTACCTCCACTTGTTCAAGTGGCACTAATCGAAAATGCTAACAAAGGAGCGTATGCTCCTGTCCCTGGAATTCCAGAATTGCGTAATGCCATCTCAAAATACAATAAACATTATTTTGGAATGGACGTTGCCCCTGAGCGAATCTATGTTGGACCTGGAACTAAAGAGTTAATTTTTAATCTTTTAGAAATTTTACATGGAACTGTGATTTTACCAACACCAGCTTGGTTGGGTTATCTCCCACAAATTAGATTCTTAAAGAAAAATTTTCATATGTTGCCAGCTCGTGCAAATAAGAAAATATCTCCCGGTGATCTAAAGAAATTGGCACTTAGATTACAAGACCGGCAAAAGATTTTGATTTTAAACAACCCTCATAATCCAACTGGGTTATTATATAATAAATTTGAACTAGAAGAAATTGCATATGTATGTAGAGAACAAAATATCATTATAATTTCTGATGAAATTTATGCTCAAACAACTTATGATTTTTCAAAATTCATTAGCATGGGAAAAATTTATCCAGAAGGCACATTTGTTACAAATGGTTTATCAAAATCCCATGCTGCTGGTGGTTATAGATTAGGTTACGTAATTTTTCCTCAGTATGCAACAGATCTAAAAAATCAATTTAAAAAAATTCTTGCAACAGAGTATACTGCAGTATCTACCCCAATTCAACATGCTGCTGTTGCTGGGTTTGAAATTAGTAGAGAAATTGATGATTATTTTGATGTAACTCGTAAAATTCATCATCTGATGGGAGAATACACTTATCATGCATTATCTTCCATTGAAGGAGTCAAAATGACAAAACCTGATGCCACATTCTATCTTCTAGCTGATTTCAATGCATTTAGAGATGATCTAAGAAGAGCTAACATCACTACATCTCAGAAATTATCCGAGTCTTTAATTGTTCATCCATATCATACTGCGATTGTTGGTGGGGATAGTCTTGTTCTAGAGAGAACAGACTTTAGTGCAAGAATTGCTTATGTGGATTATGATGGGGCAAAAGTTTATCAAAATTATCTTAATAACAAACCAAAATCAAGTTCTGAAAGAATAGAATTTGTGAAAAATAATGCTCCAAAGATTGTTGCCGGAATTGAAATGATTGGTAAATTTTTTGAGGATTTGAAAAAAGAACCGTTACGTGATTTACAGATTCAAAAAAGCTTGACAGTTCCTTCAAGTTAGTATAATTTTGATTTTATTTTTTCATATTCTTCTAAAGTAATTTCTCCTTTGACTAGCCTTGTTTGAAGAATATCTTTGGGATTTGATCCAATAATTGGTTGAATTAGTTTTTTCCTTATTGTCTCTCTGTTTATAGAAATAAGTTTAGAGTTATCATCTACTTTTCTCTTAATCCCATAAACTGCCCAAATAATATGCCCAATCCTGCAACTGCAAGTGAAATTTGTACAATATCTGAGTTATTCTTTAATTGTTGTGTAGACTCAACTATAGATGATGCTTGCGCTTCTGGTATGATTTCTTTATCAATTATTTGTTGATCCTTGTGTACTTCCTCCTATTTGCCTTGAAATTTCAACCTCTGTTTCATAATATGTTACAGATATGATCTCTTGTTTTCCCGTAGTTAGAAATGGTAAAGCATTGGTAACGGCTGACCTTCCCCCTCTAGTGCTCCTAATTGATCATGAAATATGTTAATTGAAGTTGAGCCTGCTAAATAATCCTCAACTGAAATGAACATAGTGAATTCTTGTTCATAATATTCCGTAATGTCTCCTAGTCCTGATCTAGGGGTAAATTCTGTAAAAGCTGAATAACTTCCTTTCTTAATCACTAACTCTTCTTTATCAAATAGTATTTCTTTAAAATCATGGCTAGTGTTAATTGAACTGTCTGGGTTTTCCACATTCAATTTAAAATGAATGTCTTCTTCTGCTATAACTGGTATTGCATCAGGCATTTAATAATTGCACAATTGCAAATCCCTAGATGTAGTAAATGTGGTACATATACAAAATAGAAGGCGATGATGAAATGCATGCCGTGAGATCTCATCATAGAGATGAATAGGAGATAATCTCTGAGCCTTCAATAAATGATAGATTTTATAGTTATTATAGGTTTAGAATAAAAAAATTAGAAGATGGGTACCAATCCCAAATCGTATTGTATGTAAGTCCAAGGAGTAACAGCACCAAATTGTCTACCATCAGAAAATGAACCAACACCCAAAATTATACCTACAAACTCAACTTCATCGTTACCATTAGGTGTAGTATATACAGAACCACCACTATCACCATCTACAGGTACAAATGAAGACCTAAGAACAAAGGCATTGTAACCATCAGGCAAAGTCAAATAACTCAAAGAACTAATCACAGTACCAGACATTTCACCGGACATAAAACCAGTATCTTGTACACGTTCACCATTTCTCATGACATCAGAATCAGTTACAGTGTATGTTGTACCACTACTTTTGTAAATAGACAATGGTTCTACAGTTGGTTTGTATTCTTGATCATTTCCAAAACATAGAGTAACAAATACATCCCATTGATCTTGATTCAGATAGCCTACACTTACTACATCCTAGATTGATACCTTGATTATCTCTTTTTTCTGATTTGTTGTACTACCATTGGTAGAAATGCACCAACATCTGATACAATTCCTAGTGCTTGCCATGTTCCTCTATCCATAAGTTTTGTAACTGTTGGCTGATTGATATCAACAACAATCACCTTAACATTGGCTGGAAGCATATTTCCAGTTGCAATTGAATGAAGCATAGTAGAAATCATAATCACCATATTTGCATCTTTTAGAATTTTTTTGTATTCATATTGTGCTTGAGTAACATCAGTGATGACATCTGGTAATGGCCCATCATCTCGAATTGAACCTGCCAATACAAATGGTACTTTATTTTTTACACATTCATACATGATTCCTTTTCTCAATTTCTTGGACTTTACCATCTTTGCAATAGACCCTGCTTTAAAAACAGCATTAATTGCATCCATGTGATTTCTATGTCCGTGATATGCCAAGGATCCATCACGTACATTCATTCCAAGTGATGTCCCAAGTGTGGCATATTCTATATCATGAACCGCAAGAGCATTTCCTGCTAATATGCCATCAATGTACCCTAATTTGATTAATTCTGATACTGCATCAGATGCACCAGTATGTACTATGGCAGGACCACCAACAAGTACTATTTTTCCACCTTTCTTTTTGGTATTATAGATGTCTTCTGCAACTTTTTTTGCAATATGTTGAGTTGGTCTTTCACTAGAGCTTGAACTTCCCATAAACTCAAAAACATTAACTCCATCTCTTGGACGTTCAGGTGGTGTAATTTTAATTCCTTTTTCACCAATCACTATTTGGTCTCCTTTTTTAACATCTCTTACTGGTACACAAAATGCTTTGTTTCCTTTTACAACAATGCATTTATCCATCATCATATTTTCAACTTGAAACCATTTCCCTTTATGGAAAACTTGTGTGTGATTGTTTGTGGTACTGTAAAAATTATCAGGCATTACATAGTTTTTTGGAGATTTTTTTAGTTTGATTTCTTTTTGAATCTTGGATACTGCCCCTTCTCGATAAATTGTTTCTAAAATACTATCCAGATGTTTTTGATTTTTACCCTTAACAAGTAACTGAACATAAGATTGATCTTTTTTTTGCTTACCGATATCAATTTCTTTAACTTGAAATTCTCCTTTCAGGTCCATTATCTTATCAAAGATCTTAGTTAAAATCAAAGAGTCAATTAAATGACCGCTAACTTCGATCTCTTGAGAAAACTTGCTCATTTTATTATTCTCTATATCCTAATAACTAAAGGTTTACGTTTTGTTTCAAGGCTGAAAATTAGACGGGTAGGATAACTTTACCTTCAAATTTTTTGATGTTATCTGCCTCAAATGCTTTCTCCAAATTTTCTTTTTGTTGTTTGGTCACACCTTGAACTATTGTTTTTGAAGAACCAGTTTTGTCAACTAGTGCAAGAATATATCCACTATTGTCAGTCAAAACAAAACCTGCTGATTCATCAACAAATGCATATAGATTTTCTTCTCCTACAGGTTCCCAAACATCAGATTTATTGGCAATTAAGGCTAATGCTGGCATTGCTCGTCCATCAGTTAATTTGTTGAGATACCCTCTGGCATCTGAAACTCTTTTTTGACCTAGTTTTAAGGCCTGGAAATATTGCATGCTTCCAAAATAATTGGATTGCTATAAAAACAATCTCTCTCCAAAAGATTGTTATATAATCTCAGATTTTTTTAACTTGTGCCTCTTACAAACAACATCATAATCAAATTAAATGAGATAACTACTATGATTGAGGACAAGTCAAAAATATCTGAATCCGAAATTGATGAGATAAAATCTATTTTTAAAACCCTTGTTGAAAATGGTGAAAGATATGATGTTGATGAAATTGAATTCTGGTTTGAAAATGAAGGAAGCTGGAAAACTAAAGAATCAAGAATTAGAATTATAAATCTCTCAAATTATATTCAAGACAAATACCAACAAACAGCTCATCTACGAATCATTTCTGATGATGACTGCGGATGCAAAGACTAGGTTTCTAGTTGTTCTAATAATCTTCCAACAATTTTTGAATTTTCTGTTCTTTCATTAAGAATTTCTTTGAGACGAATTTCATTTTTGACATCTTTTGCAATTATCTGAAAATATTCTTCATCCAGATCATTATTTGCCTGAAGTCTTTTGATTACCTCAAACAAAATCCCTATTACTTGTTTCTGTGCCTCAATTAACTTATCTTTATTTTTTTCAGACATGTTTTACTACATATCTTTGATGATCTTTGTAAATAATTCTTTTAATTTAGGATCAGTAATGTCTATCTTTGCAGATTCAAAAAAAGATTCAAGTTTTTCTTTAGAATGTCCGCTCTTTTCATAGATTTTAGCTTGAAGAGCCATCTCCAATTTATCAATTTGATGCACAATTTTTGATTCAGGAGAATTATTTTCTTGGTATTCTTGCCAAATTTGTAAATATTGTGATTTAATTAAATCTGGTAAATTTTTAGTAATTTCATTAAATGCATCATTTTCTAGCTTGTTCTTTTTTTCTTTGTTGACTTGACTTGGGGTATAGTCTCCAATTTTTGATTCAGATAAATCATGCAGTAAAATCATTTTGATAATTTTTTCAGAATTATAATTTTCTAAATCAGATATCACCATACCCATTATTGCCATTGAGTAAGAATGGTCTGCAACTGATTCAGGATTCTTTAATGATACTTTATCTATCCATCCTTGCCTAGATATTTTTTTGAGATTTGCAGCAGTTTTGAAAAAATCTAATATCATTTTATCATTATATTGATGATATTTTCTCCTAATGAATTTTCATATTGTAGGATTTCGAACAACATAATAGTTAATTTTACTGTAATAAATTAATGAAAATCTATACCAAGACAGGGGATGATGGAAATACTGGTCTGCAAGGAAATTTTAGAATAGCAAAATCTCATCCAAGAATTATATCATATGGTACAGTAGATGAAGCAAATGCTGCATTAGGAATGGTTCTAACAAATTCATTGGATAATGATATCACAAAAATTTTAACAGAAATTCAAAACAAACTATTTTTAGTTGGTGCCGATCTTTCAAATCCCAATTTAAATGATGTAAAAAACAGAGTTACATTAGAGATGGTCGAACAATTGGAACAGTATATTGACAAATTTGAATTAGAACTTCCTCCATTAACAAATTTTATTTTACCAGGAGGCGATATTGCTGCAGCACAATTACATCATGTTAGAACTATTGTAAGACGAGCAGAAACTCAAGTGGTTCAATTAAGTGAAAAAGATGAAATCAATTCAAACTGCATCAAATATCTCAATAGATTGTCTGATTTATTTTTTGTAATGGGTCGTTTAATCAATAAAAGAAAAAACAGAGATGACATTCTCTGGAAGATCTGAAAAGACAAACTTTAATTCCTCAACTGAATTCATTTTTTTAAGTGCCGTGGTAGCTCAGCCTGGGAGAGCACTCGGCTGAAGACCGGGCTGTCGCGCGTTCAAATCCCGCCCGCGGCACTCATATGTTCAAATATCTTTCGTTGTAGTGATAATGCATGCTTACTATACTCCAAAGTAAGACCAAAAGCGTTGGAGAAATAAATGAATTATTGTAAAATTTGTAATTCAACCAAAGATTTGATCCCATTAGAGGTCAAAATTGATCTTTTCACTCCTCAAAATCCTGATATTTTTATCTGTAGAAAATGCCTTTCAGACAAAAATTATCAAAAAAATTAACATCAAAATTTTGGTATTTTTTTATAATGACATATGGTTAAGTAGAGATTTCACTTAGTATCTTTGGTTTTCATTTTATTCCCTTCTCTTTAAAAATAAAGAAAAAGTGGAAAACCTTTCTATGTGTCTATTAGATTAAAGAAATTTTTACCAGATGCGGATTTCTCAGAGATGCATTTCACAGACGTTATACGAAATCTTTTTCATATCTTGTGATGTATACCTACTGTTGGGCCTGAGAGTTGAATGAATATTGCCATGTACAAGGGCGTTACACAGACTAACTCAAAGTGAGCGGAAAACAAAATACCACATAGATGGTGTAATTATACATCGTAAAGTCATGGATGAGAATTCCAAGTGACAGCATAACAATATGTCCTACTCTAATACTAGACTTAGTATAGCTACTAGTGCGCCAAGATCCTTACTTGTAAATCCTTTTTTCTTCAGGTCATGCTGTATGTCTTTTGCAATTTTTTCTATTCTCTTTTTCTGTTCTGGTTTTATTGATACAACATTGCGATGCTCGCTGCCGTCTGCATGATTTATTCGCCTTTCATCTCTATTCTACTTCTAAATTCAGGCGTAATTCCAAGAGAATCATAGTTACCTGAAGAGCATGTAAAGCACATAGAATCTTTTGGGATGCCAACAGCGGCTGCAAGATTTTCAGCATCATTATATCCCAAAAAGTCTGCGCCAATACTTTGCCTTACCATCTCAGTAGTTTCCTCGGGAGTCATATCTTTTCCATTAGAAAATGTTGCAAGTTCTTCTTTTGATGGAAAGTCAATTCCAGCATAACATGGGAATTTGATTGGGGGATATGTAATGACCATACTGATTTTTTTTGCACCTGCTCGTCGTAGCGCCTTAATAATTGCCTTGGAGCTTGTTCCTCTAACTAAACTATCATCAATTACAACGACATGTTGTCCTTCAATTATTTCCTTAATTGGAATTATCCATCGATTAATCTCTATTCTATCAGATTGATGGGGTTCAATGAAACTTCGCAATGGACCTTTCTTACTATATCTATCTTTGAGTAAGCCTTCATCAAATGGTACACCAAGTTCCTGTGCATATCCCAATGCTGCAGGCCTTGCAGAGTCAGGTACAGGTATTACTAAATCTGCATCCTTAATTGGGAATTTCCTTGCTAAAAATTTTCCAATATTTTTTCTTGCAACATAAATGTTAGTTCCTTCCATGTTACTTGACGGATGTGCAAAGTAAGTAAATTCAAAAGAACAATGTGCACGTGTAGGTTCATCAGAGAAACGCTCAGTCTCTAATCCATTTTTGCTCAATTTGATTAATTCGCCAGGATTTACATTTCGTTGCATCTCAGCTCCAACTGCAGATAATGCAGAAGATTCAGATGCAACAATGTATGTATCGTCTATTTTTTTATGTCCTAAAACCATTGGACGAAATCCTTTTGGATCACGTGCAGCATAAACAGAATTGTCATCAGAGATAAAGGTAAAACAATAAGAGCCTACCATTTCGTTTTTAAGAATTGAAAGTGCTTTTCCCATCTGACCGTTCTCAGAGATTAATGTAACTAGTCTTTGTGCTGCGACAAGTGTGTCACTTGAGGTTTGTGGTGTAAAAGAACAGCCACCAACAAGATTTGATAACTCCTGAACATTTGCAATTGTTCCATTATGTGCAATACAGAGATCCTTTACTTTGAGTGGTTGTGCATTTTCAAGGGTACTTTGTCCCATTGTAGAATAACGTACATGCCCAATTACTGAAGGAGATGCATATTCTTTGGTAATTGTCTTAAATTCTGATGATGATGCAGAGACTAGTCCTAGTCTTTTTAGTGGAGGTTTATTTGGAATTGCAATGCCCCATGCTTCTTGTCCTCTATGTTGAAGTGCTCTTAGCGCATCAATTGCCATTGGCACCACATTAGTTCCACTTAGACTAAAAATTCCAACTACGCCACAATTTTCCTTAACCATGAAGCACCAAGTCCTTTAACGAATTAAACCAAGTTTTATGCGCTTTATCAACTCTTAGATTAATGATCGATTTTGTTCCCTTTGTGAATTGAATTTTCTCACCATTAAACTGACCAATTAGTTTGAATGATATTTTGTCCTTTTTGAGTATATCCTCCACTTTTTTGAGATTTTTCTCCTCTATCACCAAAAGATATCTAGAATGACTTTCAGAAAATAAAATTCTGTCAACATCTAGTTTTTCACCAGGGACTTTATCTAAGAAGATATTACAACCAATTTTGTTTGTCATACAAAGTTCAGATACTGCAACTGCCAAACCACCCTTTGAGCAATCATGTGCAGATTTTAGGAGTTGACTTTGAACTACTTTTAATACAGTTTTCATATTTTTCTTGGATTCTGTAAAGTTAACAGCAGGGCATTTTCCTCCAATAAAGTTGTGAATATATTCAAAATATTCAGAACCCCCCATCTCATCTTTGGTATCTCCAACAATTACAAGAGAATCACCTTCTGTAATCTTTTGTGGAACAAGTGGATTTTTGTCAATAAGCCCCAAGACACCAATTAACGGAGTTGGTTTTATTGGTCCTGTCGGAGTTTCATTATACAAGCTAACCTTTCCCCCAACACAAGGAATTTTTGTATCATTAGCAAAATCAGCCAATCCCTTTAAAGATTCTAAAAATGTCCAAAATATTTCAGGATCTTTTGGATTTCCAAATTGAAGATGATCAAGCATTCCAATGGGTTTTGCTCCAGTACAAACAACATTTCTGCATGCCTCCTCAAAGCAACCTATCGCACCTTCTCTGGGATTAATGTAACATTGTTTTGGATTTCCATCAATCTTTACAGAAAGAAATTTGCCATTATCTAATCGTAAAACGGATGCATCATGTCCAGGTTTTACAACAGTTCTTATGCCAACTTCATGATCATATTGTCCATAAACCCAAATCTTGCTTGCTATATTTGGTGCTGCAAGTAATGTCATCATTGTTTTAGAATAATCAGAAATTGATTCGAGTTTCTTTTCTTTTTCAATTGTTTTTAGATATACTGGTTTTTTTGATGGTAAATCAAGAAGAGTTGCATTTGCGACAACATCAGTTGGGAGATTTGCAAGTGTTTTTTTACCTTTTTTTACATGCATTTGATTGCCGGATTTTATATGACCAATCACAGAACATGTAATACGGAATTTTTTACAAATTTCCTGTAGTTTTTTTAATTTAGTTTTGTTTGTTACAATTAGCATTCTTTCTTGTGATTCAGATATCATAATTTCATCTGAATGCATGTTTGATTCACGTGTATGAACCAGGTTAACATCCATCTCTATTCCAACTCCTAATGCATCTGCAGTCTCTGAAACTGCACAAGATAAACCACCGCCTCCAAGGTCTTTCATGGCATTGATTAGATTATGGTTTCTTGCCTCAAGGATTGCCTCTATGATTAATTTCTCGATGAATGGATCTGGGATTTGAACTGCAGAACGATCTTCTGATTCTAAAGAATCTGAAGCAAACTGAGATCCACCCATTCCATCTCTTCCTGTTGAACCTCCAAGTAATACAACCAAATCACCTATCTTGGCATGATTTTTTATCAGATTCTTTTTTTTTCCAAACCCTATTGCAGCTACATCAACTAATGCATAATTTTTATAACAATCATCAAACTCAACTTCGCCTCCAATTGTTGGAATGCCAAGACAGTTTCCATAATCCGCAATTCCAGTAACTGCATTTTTGAAAAGCCATCTTGCTTGTTGATCTTTTTCTATATTTCCAAAACGTAATCCATTAAAGATTGCAATTGGTCTTGTACCTGCAGATAAAATATCTCTAATTACACCACCAACACCAGTTGCAGCACCACCGTATGGTTCAACAGCAGATGGATGATTATGACTTTCAATATGTGCAGTAACAACATAACCATCACCAACATCCAATACACCTGAATCATATCCTTTCTCGTGAATTACAAGAGGTCCTTTCATTGGAAGCATTTTGAGATGTTTTTTTGATGATTTGTAAGAGCAATGTTCAGACCATTCAGCAGCTACAATTTGTAATTCAGTAAAAGTAGGATCTCTACCAATTTTTGATTTTAATTCAGATAGTTCTTGAGATTCAAGACTCAATTGTTAACACCCATTTTTACCAATAAAGATTCAAAGATAAGCGAAGATGGTTTGTTATCAACGGGATTAATTTCAGATTCAACTGCTCTTTCTGGATGTGGCATCATGCCAACTACATTCCCTTCTTGATTACAGACACCTGCAATTCTGTGTGAAGAACCATTTACAACTTTACTATATCTAAATACGATTTGATTTTTTTTCTTTAATTGTTTTAGTGTATCATCATCAACATAATATCGTCCCTCACCATTTGCAATAGGTATTGGGATTTTCTCATGTAATTTGAATTGATTTGTAAATGGAGTCTTGTTATTTTCAACAATCAAATTTGTCCACTCACACATAAAATTTAGAGATTCATTTTTGAGTAAAACTCCAGGAAGAAGGCCAGACTCTACAAGGATTTGAAAGCCGTTACATACACCTAAAATGGGAATTCCTTTTTCTGCCAGTTTTTGAATATCCTTTATGATTGGGCTATGAGCAGCAATTATTCCAGCTCGAAGTCGATCCCCATAAGAGAACCCACCTGGGAGGATTACTGCATCAATATTTTTTGGAAGGGTCTTTTCATGCCAATAGTATTGGGCATCAAGATTAAAGACATCAGTGAGCACATGATACATATCACGATCACAGTTACTACCAGGAAAGACTACAACCCCGACCTTCACAATTGTATTTACAATAAGCAATATTTAATTGGAATCTAATCTGAAAATTCTAAGCATCAAAAACATCTATTGTCACCATACTCACCATAGGATTGTATATTCGTAGTTCATCACAGATCTCTTGTACTTTTGATTGAGCAGTTTTTTTGTCTTTTTCTTTAATTGTGAATTTTAGCATCTTTGCAGTTTTGATTTTAGAAACTGTTTTGTGGGTTCCTTTTAGAACTAGATCATTTAAGATAGTATCTCCTTCAGGATCACTGATGCCAGGTTTGTTTTCAATGGTTACATGAACATTAAAAGTTGCCATTAATGACTTTCAAATTTAAATCGAGATTAATCTATCTTCCGAATAATTTTGAATTCGTATTATACTTTATATTTTTTAAGACCCTCAACCAAATTTAGTACATGTGAGAAGTTGATAGATTTTGGAGAAGTTTTAATCATCTTTGCTTGAATGTTTCAAAGTTTCTCAACATTGGCAGAATCCAATATGATAGTTATTCTCTCCCCACAACATATCTACGTGTATTTGTTATAAAAGCAAGACCATCACATTCTGACTAACCAAGCAGATATTGGAATTTATAACAGAATATTTCACAATATTGTATAATGACTAGATCTAGATATTGGAAAATCACATCAGATGAGATGGATAACTTTGCTTATGATGAAAGTAAATTGTTAAACTGGGAGATCAAATGTGTTAGAGAGCCAGAAGAGGATGCTATCTTTATTGGAGTTTTCATGTACAGACATGGTACTGCATATGACTATGAATCAGTAAAGGGGATTTGTTACTTTTACAACAATATTGATAGAAAGGAACTTCCAGCAATTACTGGATTCCTGAAAGGGAAATTCAATGGTAAAGAGATGGAGAAAGGAGAAAGAATTTTCCTTAAAGATTCAAAAGAAATCTATGCCAGTAAAGACATTGGAGATCTGGCAAAAGAGATGGAATCAAAATTCAATACAAAAGCCATTATTTCTTTAGAGTTTGAAGATTTAACAACTGATCAACTCAAAGAAGCAGGATTGCCAGAGGCAAAATTGTTACCAATTCCCACATAATTGATATAGCTTAAAACACAAAGATATTAGATGTCAGAGTTGGATGGAATCAATCAGCATCTCGAAGAGTTAAGAAAAAGATTACTTAGAATTGTACTAGTTATTGGTATTATTACTGCATTTATTTTATTTTTTCATGCAGAGTCAATCCAAGTAGGTCAAATTACATTGTATTATCCAACACCTGAACCATTAAACAACATTGCAGCACAAATTACTAACCATATGAAATTCAATCTTGTTCCAGAAGATGTTCAGTTAATTCAAACAGCCCCAGGACAAGCTTTCTTTGCTCAAATATACATTGCAGCACTGGTAGGTATTGTTGCTGGAATGCCGATTATCATCAGAGAGTTAGTTGGATTCATCAAACCAGCACTAAAAGAAAATGAAATCAATGTCAGTAGAAGTATCTCACTTCCAGCATTGGGTCTTTTTATTGCAGGCTGTATTTTTTCATACAGTTTTGTGATTCCATACATTTTAGAATTTTTGTACAGATATGGAGAATCGGCAGGGCTTGTAACTTTTCTAAATATAATGGATTTTGTTACTTTTGTTTTGCAATTTTTGTTGGCATTTGGATTTTCATTTCAGCTTCCACTTGTAATGTATGCAATTTCTGTATCAGGAATGGTAGATTCAGACTTTTGGAGAAAAAATATCAGATATGCAATTGTTGCAATTGTAATTTTCGGTGCAGTAATTACGCCAGATGGAAGTGGTGTAACAATGTGGTTTATCGCAATTCCAATGATTATTCTTTATGTAGCAGGCATGATAGTTATTGAGCGTAAAGAACGTAAAAAGTTGAACACTTAAATTTCAAATCAAGAAATTATTTGTATGCTTGGAAGTACAGAGATCATCGTATTAGTTGTAGTTATCGGTGTGTTAATTTTTGGTGCAAAAAAGATTCCAGAACTTGCAAAGACTTTTGGTAAAGCCAAAGGAGAATTTGAGAAAGGGAAAATAGAAGGTGATAAAGAACTCAAAGACTTTAAGGGAAAAATAGACAATGTCACCAAGGATAAAGAAGTAAAATCAGACTAGTTTTCGGCGATTTTTGCAAAATCATCTAAAATTTTAGCATAATCTTGTTCAAACTTGTTTTTTCCAAATATGCTTGACATCCTCATTTTACCCTTTAATTTTAAATCCACATCAACAATAATTTTTGTTCCTTCAGAAACTTCGATAAATTGTTGTTTGATGTAACTTCCTTTGGCATCACCGCCAATAACAAAAACCTCATGCAATACTGGTTCTCGAGTAACATGTTTTGCCATAATCACTAGTTCCAAATCTCCAAGATTCATGTGTTCTTCTACCACAGAGGTATTTCCTCTAACAGAACACACTCTAACAGATGGAAAGTGTTGTGGAATTAATTTCTGATAGTTTTCATAATTTGATAATATTCCATAGACAGTTTCTCTTTTTGCATTAACTATTTTTTCTAAAGAGAACTTTGTCAAAGGTAATTTAGAGAGTGCCCCATCGAGGGTATAAATCGTGCTCTATGTTAAACTGGTCCAGACACTTTCCCACTCCGTGATTAACAATATCATCAATTGATTTTGGTTTTGTGTAAAATTCAGTCACAGGAGGTAGAATTACAACCCCCAAGCGAGATAACTTTAACATATTTTCTAAATGAATTGCAGAGAGGGGAGTTTCTCTTGCCATTAAAATTAGTTTTCTGGATTCCTTTATTGTAACACCTGCAGCTCTTGCAATTAATGTTTCATCATACCCATTTGCAATTGCAGATAATGTTTTCATGCTGCATGGTGCAATGATCATTCCATCAACTCTATGAGTTCCACTTGAAACACTTGATGCCATGTTTTTTTCATTTGAGGTGCTAGTTGCAAGTGATTTTACATAGTCAGTTGTGTATTCAGTCTCCATGGAAATACATTTTTCAGCCCATTCTGACATAATCAGGTGAGTTTTTACATCAAGTTTTTTAAGAGTCTCAAGCATCCTGATTCCATAAATTACTCCAGTGCTGCCAGTAATACCAATGATTAGTTTCAATAATTAATCTTGAAAACTATAGTATTTTATGTATTAGATAGGAGATGGTTAGCACTAGAGATTTTCTGCCTCATCATTTTTGGCAGATTCCTCTAACTCTTTTCTTGCTTTTCTTCGTTTAAACCACAAAAAGATTCCAAGTGCAGTCATTACAGGTAGCAAAATTACTCCTACCATCTGTAGTTCAAAATTATAAAACACATCTAAAATCAGATACCAATTAAAAAGAATCTTTGGATTTACGCCTATTAGATAAATTGAAAAGGTTTGCACCTGTAATAAATTTCTCAATTCCTGCATCTTTGAGTCTACTTTCAATCAAAGAATATGCTCTTTTAGCCACATCACAACCTAACCATCTCCTACCCAATCTTTCTGCCGCTAAACAGGCAGTGGCACAACCGCAAAAAGGATCAAACACAGTTTCACCAACATCACTACTACTTTCAATTACTCTCTCTAGTAATGCAAGAGGTTTTTGTGATCCCTATAACTTCACTGCACCTCAGACAAATGTTTAAATCTAATGTTTTTTACCAAAGATGCGTGTCCAAAGTGATACAGGGTATTTTCTCATTACTGATAATTTCTATAGCTGTCTTCTCAACTGATTATGCCTTTGCTGACGAAGTCATAGAAGAGCCTAAACGACCAATAATTAATACATTTGAAGTTTATGTTAGTGATAGTTTTTTTATTGAACCTGTAATACCTAAACAACCAGTAATTAATACAGACCATACTAGTGTTGCACCAGTTGTCAGTGGCACTTCCTACATATTGACATCTATATCCTTCATGCCACTAGTACCGGGTACATTTACATTTGCATATCTCGATACCCAAGCCACATTTCTTGCTTATGAGAGCGATGTAGGTAAAATAAATGAATTCTTGATTCAAGCTAATTATGATCTTATAAATTATGTTACCATTTCATATGACGGTGTTGTAGTTCAGGAGAAGTATATAGATCGTGGAATTGGTTCAGGACAAGTCACTTCAACAAGTATTGCACTTGAATGGGATGTAGTAGATAATGCCGTAGGATATACGTTATACAAATTGGAGTTTATGCAATCAGACCAACAGGAGGTAGTAGTTCCAGGTACGAGTTTCTTAGTAAAAACTAGTGATACATCATTTACTGATACTGGTCTAAACCCAGACACAACTTACTTTTACATTGTAGAATCATATACTATTGATAATGTAAAGAATCACAGAACATTACAGGTAACCACGGCATCTGCAGATTTTGATACCTGGCAAGCTCCAACTGCAACCCCGTCACTTTTAACAGTTGTAAGAAATGCTGATGATTCCATCACGTTAAATTGGGATGCCTGGGAAGATGATGGTGTTGTAGAATTTACCAGTTTTATTGTTGAAATTGAAAGTTCAACTAAACACAATCGTATCATCTTAGATGATCAAATACCCACTACTGTTACCAGTTTTACCATTTCTACTAATCATGAACATTTTGATGATGTGAATAATAGTGACAGAATTTTTGTACTTGCTGGTGATGATTTCTATAATTATATTTTGGCTGCCCCAGTGCCAGACCAAGTAGACCCAAGAACATTACAAGTACCGCCTGTTGAAAATGTAGTTGAAAATGAAAACATTGTTGAAATCGCATCAGTAATTAATACAGACCATACTAGTGTTGCACCAGTTGTCAGTGGCGGTTCCTACATATTGACATCTATATCCTTCATGCCACTAGTACCGGGTACATTTACATTTGCATATCTCGATACCCAAGCCACATTTCTTGCTTATGAGAGCGATGTAGGTGAAATAAATGAATTCTTGATTCAAGCTAATTATGATCTTATAAATTATGTTACCATTTCATATGACGGTGTTGTAGTTCAGGAGAAGTATATAGATCATGGAATTGGTTCAGGACAAGTCACTTCAACAAGTATTGCACTTGAATGGGATGTAGTAGATAATGCCGTAGGATATACGTTATACAAATTGGAGTTTATGCAATCAGACCAACAGAAGGTAGTTCCAGGTACGAGTTTCTTAGTAAAAACTAGTGATACATCATTTACTGATACTGGTCTAAACCCAGACACAACTTACTTTTACATTGTAGAATCATATACTATTGATAATGTAAAGAATCACAGAACATTAAAGGTAACCACGGCATCTGCAGATTCTGATACCTGGCAAGCTCCAACTGCAACCCCGTCACTTTTAACAGTTGTAAGAAATGCTGATGATTCCATCACGTTAAATTGGGATGCCTGGGAAGATGATGGTGTTGTAGAATTTACCAGTTTTATTGTTGAAATTGAAAGTTCAACTAAACACAATCGTATCATCTTAGATGATCAAATACCCACTACTGTTACCAGTTTTACCATTTCTACTAATCATGAACATTTTGATGATGTGAATAATAGTGACAGAATTTTTGTACTTACTGCTGATGGTTTCTATAATTATATTTTGGCTGCCCCAGTGCCAGACCAAGTAGACCCAAGAACATTACAAGTACCGCCGGTACTACCTGCCCCCTCAAAACCTCAAACCCTAGTAGCATCTGCTAATCACAACTCTGTAACTTTATCTTGGAATGAATCCAATGATGATACAATTACAGGCTACAAGATATTATGCCGAACCCCTGCAACTGAATCCAGTCTCAAAACCTGTATTGAAAATACCGAAACAGTCAGTAACAGTTACACTGTTGATGATTTAAAATCCGATACGGTCTATGTCTTTCGCGTAATTGCACTTAACGAGTCCGAAGAATCACCACGCTCCAATTTTGTTAAATTATCAACTGTTAGCGAACCCGTACCTTCCAACTCTGTTAAACCCCCAACTATTACTAGCGAACCTCCATCAAAACCTCAAAACTTGGAAGCATCTGCTAATAATAATACAGTAAAATTATCCTGGACTGATCCACAAGATTCGACCATAGATGGTTACAACATCTTGTGTAAAGAGCGTGGTACCAAAGACTTGGCAGTATGTAATACCTATACTCTAAGTGATGACTCGCCAAGGGATTCATTTACTATCGAGTCATTAGATGATGGCAAATATGTCTACAGAGTAGTTGCATTTAATGAAGCAGGAGATAGCAAACGATCCAACTACGTACGAGTCAATATCGGCCAGTAATCAGCGACTTTTATTTTAACGGGAATTTGATACATGTCAGTGTCTGATCATTCAAATATTATTTTTACATAATGATAAAACACACAAAATGATAAAGCTTGGGAAAAAGTCTTTAGAGGTCTAAAAAAGATGGGCACTCCAATACTAGATGGAATGAGGGTCTATTACAATTTCACCAAAAAGCATGGCTCACTCAAAGGAAAGACCTCTATCCATTGCAGAGAGAATCATTTCACTTGACCAGAAACTACGAAGAGAGTATCTCAAGGTTTTGAGTCGTTCCCCAAAATCATCGCATCTCAAGTTGCTCAAGAAAGCAAAGAGTGGATTACTCCAACAGAGAGTTGTTATTTTGTTAAACAAGGGCAATGCCCAAAAACTGCGTAGTTTGGCTGTGAAGAAAGATGTAGAAGTTGTAGAGATGGCAGATAAGATATTGTCTGATTATTTGAAGAGAAGATAGAATTAGGTGTAAAATAATGTTAAGAAGATTATCGTTTTTTATCAAAACCCCCAAGTAATTACATAATAACTCAATAAAATATCATATGAGGGTCATTTTTCCATGAATACTTTCTAAGAATTGTTAAACACTTCTAATTCAACAGTTAGATGTTGTCAGAAATACTTTTTGAAAAATTATTAGAACAGCGAGATTTCTATCTGAACACCCTGAAACATCGCAGATTTCAATTAATAACGGATCCATCTAAAAAGGAACTTGAGGATATTAAAATAATGCAAACAAAAACAATTGAACAGTTAAAAAAAGTGGAACAAGAACTTGCATTTCTTTCATCTAAAAAATCACATTAGAGGGCAATGAGTTTATCAAACCCATTCATTTTACAGAATTTATGCTTGACGAACTTGTCAAAAATCTAGTTATAGTAAAACAAGATTTTGCAAAAAATTATACTGGGAGTGCTCACATTCAAGAAGTAATACCTGTTTCAGTTTCTAAACAATTTCCTATAGATGAACACCATTTGGAAATGCTTCATGATTTTGCTCAAAAAAATCCAATATACTATAATTCATTTGAAGAAAAAATTGCAGAAATTCCATGTATTGTATATGAGGGTGATATCAACGAGTATTGGTTAAATAGCATAAAACATGGTTCTAGTTGCCAACCATTTTACCCTACATGGATAATGTCTGCTTATGTGATGGCTTTTATTGCAAAAAAATTAAGATATAACGAATTAGTAGACATTGGTTCTGGAGATGGACGAATTGCATTTTGTGGAAAAATATTGGGATTGATCTCACACAGTATTGAAATTGATGATGTATTGGTAAAATTACAAGAAACAATTAGTAAATCTACAAATCAAAACTTTAATCCAAAATGTAAGGATGCATTAGAGTTTGATTATTCACAACTTCAATTAATACATCCTGTATTTTTTATTGGAGGCCTGTCTCAAATGGGTGGAGATATTTTGGCAACCAATATTATTGATAAAATAAATTGTATTTCTAATCTATCACAAAATACTGGATTAGTATTTGCTGGAAGTAATTCCAAAAGACAATTATCAAGTAACTTGGATAATGGTGGGTGGAGCTCAATTATTGAAAAACATAATTTGAATATAGTGGATACAGTTTCATTGCCAACTATTTGGACTTTTGATCAAACAATTGAAACTCCATATATTTTCACAAAATTCAATTAACATAAAAAAAATAATTTTCATCCAAAATACCACATTTTGAAATTTTAACTATCTGACCTATCTTGGGAATTTGTAAAATTTTTGCCATCACTTTAATAGTATTTTCAAACTCTACTATGCAAAAATATTCCTTATTTTGCTTCGAAAATTCGATTATTTTGCCTTGAAAATCTCCTTTTCTTAGAGATATTAATCCAAAACAATGACTACAAAATTCCACAGGTGGCCACACAATTTTCTTGCAAACTGTACATTCAGGAATACAGAATTTCCCTTGTAATAATTCAGACTCAAAACTCATTTTTCTAAAACCAACACTGTTGAAGATGTAGCTGCTGCAGACATATTGTGAACCAATCCTACATCAGCATTGTCAACTTGCCTTGTATCTGCATTTGATTGAAGTTGTTGTGTAATTTCTATAGTCTGAGCTATACCTGTTGCACCAAGTGGATGCCCTGATCCAATCAATCCACCTCTAGGATTTATTTTAAAATCATTTGTATCATAAAGTTCTTTAACCATATTAGTTCCATTACCTGATTCAGAAAAACCCAAGGATTCTAATGCCATTGGTTCACAAACAGAAAATGCATCATGTACTTCTGCAACATCAATATCTTCTATGTTCTGATTTGCCATTTTTAATGCGGCATATCTTGCTATTTTAGTTGATTCCATTGAACTAAACGAAGTATTTTTTGTGAATCCTGCCGAAATTGTTTTTTGACCAATACCTGTAATCCATATTGGTTCATCAGTAATCTTCTTAACTATTTCTTCAGATGCCAAAAGAATAGATGCGCTACCCGTGCAAGGTCTTGAACAATCCAATAGTTTTAGATCGTCTGTCAATTTTTTAGAATTCATTACATCTTGTATTGTGAAAGTTTTGTTTGATAGTGCATTGGGGTTTTCTTTAGCTTGTTTATGATTCTTTACTGAAACTAGTGATATCTGTTCATCTGAAATTGAAAATTCACGTTTATATGATTTAGTAAAAATAGATGCCCAAAATATTGGATGCTTGAATTCCCCTCTAGAATTATCCCATTCTAAGATTTGACCAGGACTGTCATATCTTTCAGCACCATTAATGAGAACCACATTTGCAAGACCTGACGCAATATAGGAATATGCTGAAACTATTGAATTTGTGCCTGAATTACATAGACTTTCTATAGAATGAGCTATTTTTGGCTGAATTCCAGCCATTTCTGATAAAATCGCTGCAAGATATTTTGAATTATTGTTTGTAGAAACTAACACAGCATCAATATCATTTCTGTTAATTTTTGGGTTAGTTTCAAAGAGTTTTTTTGTAGATTTGAGTAAAACAGATTCTATTTTTTGATCATCTTTTGTAAATGGGGTGATTCCATATGCTGCTATTCCTACTTTAATCATGTCACTCCTCCAGAAATGTTTTCTTTAATAATTCAAAAGATTCAGATACATCTCCTACCGGATTAAATTGAATTATTGGTAAATTAATTCCTGTTTCAGAAAAATTCTGAAGTTGTTTTTTACATTCTTCAGAAGTACCAACAATACAAAGTGATTGTAACATTGAATCTGTAACAAATTTGTAATTTGATTTTAATCCTGATTTTTTAAATTCGTCAAATATGTTAAATGTTTCATTTTTAAATCCATTTTTTGCTAAAAATTCTCTATACACTTTCCCCACAGATATATAAAATGCCAATGTTTTTTTAGCACGTTCAATTGCAATATCTGAATCCTCTGCAACACAAGTAATTATCTGACAAGTGACGTCAATTTTTTTCTTTGATTGCATTTTTGTTATTGTTTCTTTCATTTCATTTATTGGTCTTAGATAAAAAATTACACCATCCCCAATATCCAATGCTAATTCAACCATTTTTTGATTAACAGCTGCTAAATAAATTGGAATTGATTCTCTTTTAGGTTTTATCAACAACATAAAATTATTTAAATTGAAAATATCTCCAGCGTAATTTACTTTTTTCCCAGATAGTACCAATCTTATTATTTCAACGTATTCTCTCATTCGTTGTACTGGTTTTTCAAATTTGTAACCATGAAAAGTTTCAACTACCGGTAAACTACTTGTTCCAAGACCTAGAATTAACCGTCCATCAGACAAAGTATCTACAGTAGCTGCACCCATTGCAATTACAGACGGACTTCTTGAATAGATGTTGATAATAGACGAGCCTATTTTTTGGGTTCTTGTCTTGTTAGACACAGCACTTAGCATTGAAAAATTCTCCATTCCCCATGTTTCAGGTATCCAAATAGTGTCAACGTTAGTTTTAGACAGGATTTCTGAACATCCTAGAACCTGATTTACTGACAGTAATGAGCCTAGACTATATGCAATTCGCATGAAAATTGTACGTACATTGGATATTTAGCGTATCTGTTTTACTAATGGGTTAATTTTGATTGAGGTGGAGTATTATCCGATCAAATACCAATCACAAACATTGAGTGAACAGACTTTTATTGAAAAACCATACAGGGGGGAAACCTTTTGGAATAATGCTACACAATACACCCTATCTAGCAAAGATGAATCCTTTGTAGAAGAAGTAGCATACATGATGGTTACATTGCACAGAACAGGTGCATAAGACTCAAATTTTTTATTTTATTATTTTTTCTATTTCTAGTGAACCCTCTTCAATATCTTTGATAGAGTCTATCGAATACCATTTTATCTTTTTAAATTTGATTGTATTGAGTTTACCTTTTTTTGCATAACTTGGAAAAAGTGTTTTTTCTATATCTCCTTTATTTGGTAAATCTTTGAGTGTTTCTTTTTGAAGATAATAAATTCCTGCATTCATCCACAAATCTGAAATCTCTTTTTTTTCTCTAAATTTTGATATTTTATTTCCATTCGTTTCTAACGTGCCAAATTTAGTTCGTAATTCAATTGATGCTATAGAATTTGGTTTTTTGGAGAGTTTTCTTAAATCAATATTTGTAATTACATCCCCATTAATTACAAAAAATGATTCATCTTTAATCATTTTTCCTGCTTTTTTAATTGCACCTCCTGTACCTAATGGCAATTTTTCAATTGAGAATTTTATTTTAATTCCAATATTTTTCATAGATAAATAATTTTCAATCATTTTTGTTTTGTAACCTGTACAGATAATTACTTCATTAATCCCATATTTTTTTAGATATTTTATCTGCCATTCAATAATTGGTGTGTTTTTTATTGGAATGAGAGGTTTTGGAACATAATCTGTAATTGGGCTTAATCTTTTACCTCGTCCACCTGCTAAAATTATTGCTTTCAACTATAATTCTCTAATTTTTGGAGTATATGAAAATTTTCAAAGTTAGTAGATATTGAATAAAATTTCATCAATTAATTGTTCTTTGATTGTGGTTGTTTTATTTCGTTAGCATTAACTACATCATCCATTTTTTGTGAAAACTCGTTATAGATCTTTTCAAGATCTTTTAGAGGTAGTTCAATTCCCAAAAGTTTCATGATTTTCTTCCAAGATTCTATGTATTTTTTGTCATCAAGACCTTTTCCCAATGTTTCAGCTACTGAATTGACTCCTTCTGTTTTACCTAAGGCATAAATTGCAATTTCTCTGTCAGTTAACATATTCTCATTCTTTTTCGGTCAAATAGTAATGTAATTCTGTATAACACCCTACACAATATTCTTTAAAATCCGTATGGTCACAATCATAAACTTTCTTTACATCATTATTGCATTTGACACAAGTAGTCAATGTAACTCATTTAGGATTTTTTGATTTTAAGTATACCTAACCCGATTTGTATTAATCCTGCAATAATTATTGGCATAGTTTCAGAAAGTACATCTTTTCCAGTTTCTTCTGCTTTTACAGGATCTGCATTTCCAATAACAACAGCTCCTCCAGTAATGATCAATATACCTGAAATGATTATTAAAATCCCAAGACCTTTTGATGGCTCTTTTCTTGAAATAAAATATGCGACAATTGGCAATATCATTGCTGGAAGACCCAGTCCCATGCCTCTTGTTTTATGATCAAATGGGATGAAACCCTCTCCATTATCTGAAGTATATCCTATTGCAAGATCTGCTGCATAAATTAAAAGTAAAACGATTGCGATACCAGTAATTAACAAAGCTGCAGTTATAGCCATACTAAATCAAAATTTTAACAATTAATAAACCTAATCAGGCTGACAAAACAACTGTTTTTTCTTTTAGTGTCTCTAATTTCTCTAAAAGCTGTTCAGTTGATTCTCCTTTTGTTCCAACTAGATTGAAATGTCCTAGTTTTCTTAATGGTTTTGATATTTTTTTACCATACATTTTCAAAAATAAATTTTCATTTGAAATATCAAGTGATTGGTATTCACCTTCAAATTCTTTTGTTCCTAAAATATTGTACATTATAGTATTGTGCATTAGTTTAGTACTGCCAAGTTCTAAACCCAAAATTGCTCTGAGATGTTGCTCAAACTGAGATGTCTCACTTGATTGTAATGTGTGATGACCAGAATTGTGAACTCTAGGTGCAATTTCATTAATTACAATATTGTTATCCGGAGTTACAAACATTTCTATTCCAAATGTACCGGCCCCTTTAAGGACAATCATTATTTTTTCTGCAATTTGTTCAGCTTTTTGTCTAACTTCATGTGTAACTCTAGCAGGAGCTATTGTTTCACGTAGAATATGTTCTTCATGAATATTTTCAACTAGTGGATATGTTTTGATTTGACCTTTAGTGTTTCGTGATGCAATTACTGATACTTCCATTTTAAATGAAATAAATTTCTCCAACAACAGATTTTGTCCTTTAAAATAATCAAATGCTTCCTGAATTTCATTTTCTGAATTAATTTTAAAATTACCTCTACCATCATATGCATCTCTTCTTGCTTTCAGTAATACAGGGAATCCAAAATTTTTTACACAATCTTTAATATCGTCAATTTTTTCTATTTTAATAAATTCGGGAATAGGAATGTTATTTTCTAACAGGAAAGATTTTTGTAAAAACTTGTCTTGAATGATTCTTAATGTTTCTGGGGAGGGGTTTACCTCTGCATTTTTTTCAACAGATTTTAGAACATCACTGTCACCAGACTCAATCTCATAAGTAATAATATCCGATTTATTTGCTAAATCTATAATTGCATCTTTATCTTTAAAATCAGCTACTATTTGTTCAGCACCAACTTGTGCAGCAGGACAGTTTTCAGTTGGATCTAATACTATAATTTTTGATATGTGTTCTGGCATTTTCTGTGCCGCCTCTGTAATCATCATTCCAAGTTGCCCGCCACCAATAATTCCAAGGATCTTTGCCATCACACCAATCAGTATTCATGGACTAAAAATAGCTAATGTTGATTTGAACAATTTTGTGAGATTTGTTGTAACAGTTATCGTTAATTACTCTCTAGTTTTTTCTAATATTGTGGTATATTCAAAAAAACCATTAGTTGGAATCATTATGGGATCTAGTTCAGATAGCAGAATTATGCAAGGCGCATCTGAAATCTTAGATGAATTTGAAATCAAACATGAAGACCAAATTGTTTCTGCACATAGAACTCCAGCCAGATTAACTGAATATGCAAAACATGCTGAAAAAATGGGATTTAAAATGATCATAGCAGGTGCTGGCGGTGCAGCACACTTGCCTGGGATGATTGCTTCACATACAATTATTCCCGTTATAGGAGTGCCTATACTAGTTTACAATGACAAACACACAAAAAAAACTGACACTTCAAAATTTTCTGCATTTGGGGGATTGGATTCATTATTATCAATTACAGAGATGCCATCAGGATCTCCAGTTGTATCTGTAGGGATTAACAAAGCAGGTAATGCAGGAATTTACGCGATAAAAATTCTTGCAAATGAATTTCCAGATTTAAAAAAGAAACTAAAACAACACAAATCTGATCAACATAACTCAGTCATGAAAGAATCAGAGCAGTTAAAGAAAGAAGGTCTTTCAAAATTTGCTAAAAAAAAATTCAAGTAATCTAAGTTAGTAAAGTGAATTGAATGTTTTTCTTTTTTAGTGCCTCAATTAACATATCTGCTTGTTCTTTTCCCTGAGTCTCAAGACTCAATGTTACTCCAGCTGAGCCAGCATTTATGTTGGAACTTAGTCTATCATGAACTACCTCTACAATGTTTGCATTTGCCAGTGTTATTTCATCAACAATTTCTTTGAATGCACCTGGTCTGTCAGGCAACAGTATGGATAGTTTTAGTAAACGACCCATTGCAGCAAGACCTTTGTCTACAATCTGACCTAAAAGATACATATCCACATTTCCTCCTGCTAGAATCGCAACTATTTTTTTACCAGTAGTAGGTTTCTTTGAAATCAAGTATGCCAAACTTGCTGCACCAGCAGGTTCCACAACAAACTTCATTCTTTCCATTAGCAAGAACATTGCTTTTGTGATTTCTACATCATCAACAAGAACAATTTCATCTATGAGTTCATTAATGATATTAAATGTCAATTGTCCTGGGGTTTTTACAGAAATACCATCTGCAATTGTTCTTTTACCTCCACTTGTAGTCAAAGAACCTTGTTTTACAGATTCATACATTGATGGAAATGATTTTGACTGAACACCTACCACTTTGATGTTGGGATTTTTTTCTTTAATTGCGATTAAAGTTCCAGCAGCTAATCCACCACCGCCTATTGGAAGATAAATTTCATCTACATCTGGCAAGTCATCTAATATCTCTAATCCTATAACTCCTTGAGCTGCAATAATTTGAGGATCATCAAAAGCATGTATCATAGTAGCTCCTGTTTCTTTAGCAATTTCTTTTGCTTTGGCAAATGATTCATCATAATTTACCCCTTCTAAGATAACATTTGCACCATAACCTCTAGTTGCTGCTACTTTTGCAGGAGATGCATTTTTTGGCATTACAATAGTACAAGAGATTTTTTCTAATGACGATGCAAACGCCATTCCTTGAGCATGGTTACCTGCAGATGCTGCAACTACACCATGTTTTTTTTCTTCATCAGATAATGATTTGATTTTGTAATAAGCGCCACGAATTTTAAATGAACCAGTTCTTTGTCGAAACTCTGCTTTCAGATAAACCTCAGAATTAGTGATCTCACTAAATACATGTGAATAAATTAACGGGGTTTTTTTTATGTCATCTCCTCGCATTGAATGTGCCTTTAGTATTTCATCGTATGATGGGTTCATTGGAAATGTTGCTAGTAACGATGTATTTGACTTCTTCTATACAAAAATTGTATCCATGATCAAATTTTATGCCTAAATTTGTAGGAATGCCTAAATAGATCAATAATATCGTTCAAATTATATCAGGGAATCGGATCTCCCCTTTGAGAAAATTTCTCATTTTCCGGTTCCTTGGTTTTAATTTATGAGTTAATGATTTTTTCAAATTCATTTAAGCGTTTTAAAATATTTTCTTTAACTGAATCAGATATTTTTCTTGAATCAAATAATCCTTCTCTGTTTTTATTTTTAACAAATTCTAAATCTATTGTACACAAACAACCTTCCTCACCAGTAATTAGTCTATTGTCATCAATGAGTACAGAAGTTGTTTGATAAGTTTCAATTAAAAGAGAATCAAGTTCATTAAATAATTTTGTCTTTTTTTCTGATAGTTCTTGAAAGTCAACCCCTGCATCTTTTTCAATCTCGGCATAAACTTTTTCTCGAAATTCATCATTCTCATAAAATATTTCAAATAATTTTTGATGATCAAAATCTTTGTATCCCATTTCTTTTAATTTATTTAAAACAAATTGATCACTATTATCAGAAATTTCTTGTTCATTGTTTTTTGTTAAATCAACAATCTCAGATAATTCTTTTTGACATTCAAGCACACGTTGAGCTGGTTTATAATACAATAACACATGTAATTGCAATGATATATGCCCTGAAATTAAATAATTTCCTTCCATTATCTCAAATTTTGTAAAAATTCTTCTAAGATCTTCATTATTAGTTACTGATACTTCTTGCAGAGACCAATCTTTAAGATTAAGATTAATTTTTTGAAAATAATCAATTACTCTTTTTGGATCAAATGTTTTTTGCTCAGTTATGGTAGAATCACCCATCATGACTTTGACATCAACCATTTTTGTCAGATCAGTCATCTTCGTAAGAAATAGATTTTGAATTACTTCGTTTTTTTGATTTAATTGCTGAATGAATTCATTGGGGGATCTTGAACCTAAGCGCACAAGAAATAGCAAATTATTGGTCTCCTTAAACCTTCATCAATCTCTAAATAGACAAAATCATAATTTTAGGCATGACAGATTCAAAAACTACCTGTATTAACTGCGGTGTAGAGATTACAGAGTATTATCATGAGGGGTATAAGGGGAACAGAGGAAAATGTCCTAGTTGTGGGGTGGATTTTCCTTTAGAATAGGAGAATAAGATATGACCGAAGATAAAAACGAAATGAAAAAAGAATCTGAGGAATCTAAACATAAAGATACGATTCTCAACAAAAATAAAGAAAAAATTCTAGATTCTGAAACCATGATCTTGGAAACTCAAAAAAGAGTTTGGGGTGCTCTCAAAAAAGGTTATGAATATTCAGGAGTAGTTGATGAATCGGATCAATTTCTACGAAAAAATGTATTTTCGAAATTAGACATGGTGGTACTTTATGTTGATTTGGTAGGTTCAACTACAATGACGTTAGAAATGCCTGCAGAAAAAATAGCAACGATTGTAAGTTCATTTTCACAAGAGATGGCAGCAGTAATTAGACAGCATCATGGGTATGTACTAAAATTTGTGGGAGATGCTGTAATTGGATATTTTGTTTCAAAAGAAAATGGACTAGTTGTATCAGATAATGCAGTTTTATGTGCAAAATCAATGATTTCAGTAATTCAGAAAGGAATCAACCCAATTCTAAATCAGTATGATTATCCAGATTTGATGGTAAAGATTGGTGTTGACTTTGGACAAAATATTGTAGTTAGATATGGTGCAGATGTAAAACATTCTCATGTGGATTTAATGGGTCCTGCAATGAATATTGCTGCAAAAATCCAAAATATAGCAAAACCTAACCAAATTTTGATTGGTAATGACGTGTTTCAAAAAATAAATTCAAATTCACAAAAAGAATTCCAGCAAATTATTTGGAAAGACAATGAATGGAAGTATCGCTCCAGATTAACTGGTGAGATCTACAAAGTACACGAATACAAAGGATTAGTTGTATAGAAAGTAAATTATCATACTGTGAATCTGTCTGGACATTCAACATGCTCATAGTGATGTTCAGTGAATTTTTCCTGAACAACATAGATTACAATCTTATGAAGATCTTTTTCTTGGATATCTTTTTTACATTTAAGACATATCTTTTTTATTCCGGCCATGTGTATCAGCGATCTAAATTGCGAATCTATAAGGATCAGCGATCAGCTCAAATTGAGCTAAAATGACTGAGATTGTACTAAACAGTATATCAAATGCCTAAAGCAATGCAGAAATATAGCAAATATGGACTATTTTTAATGGATAATTTATCGATAAAACATCTACAAGACCTTTATGGATTGAACCCCAATATTCCACATATGGCATTACAATTTCCCAGATTACCACCAGGATTAACACATCCAATGTTCAAAATTTATGAAATCCCCATGAAAGAAAAATTTTCACAAGAAGTTACTACTATTAATCAAAAACTTCAAGGGTTTCAACACATGTATCAACAATATGCATCAGGATTAGTATCTATGAATTCTACAATCATCCCACCAGGACATCCATTGTATAGTAGACAAAATTCAGTTGAAACACTTCAAGCTGAAAATGATAAACTATTAAAAGAAAACTTGAATTTAAAGAAAAAATTGGAAAAAGAAACTACACCTAAACATCATTGAAAATTATTTTTACACTCAATTTTCAACAATCACAATTAATAAAAATCCTTATTAATTTCTAAATTCAATTTCAAATATGGTAAAAACTCCCGCAGAAAAGTGGAAGGACACTATAATAAAATATAGAAAACAGTGTCAAAATATTCTAAAATTATCAAACAGTATTCGATATGCAGGAGTCATAAATGTATACGGTAGAACATTAACTGGAATCGTTAGGCCAACTCTGAAACCTCTGTTAAAATCAGAACATGTAAAAAATGAGTTTTTCATAATTTCTACTTTAATGTCATTAAGAAAAAACACAGTTAGTACAGTTGGAAGATTAGAACATGTAATTTTACAACATCAAAAAATAACAATTGTGGTTTTACAGAAAAATAATATTACATACTATATTTCGATAAATAGAAAAGAAAAAGGCTTGGATAAGATTATTTCTTCAATTAAAAAAACAATCTAAGCTGGTGTAAATCCTTGATACCCACCTGTTTGCTGTGCTTTATCATTAAAGATTGGTTCAAACAAGGAAATTAGATAGTCATCAGGATCTAAAATCACTGCATTTTTTCCTGCGTCTTTTTCGACAATGTCTCGATGAATCGTGATACCTTTTGCACGTAGTTCATCAACTGCAGATTTTAGATCACCAACAAGAAATCCTATGGTGATGCCATTTTCAATAGAACTTCCAATGTGTTGTGCAGTTAATGATGCAGGATGTAAACTCAATAAAGCACCAGATGTACCCAAATCAACCCAAGATCTTCTTTGGTTTTTGATTGGAAGACCTATGATTTCATGGTAAAATTGTATGGATTTGTCTATGTCTTTTACAGCCAGAATCACATTTCCAACTTTTTTGATGTTCACAAATCTTATACCTAGAAGTTCTTTAAATCCATTGTCATTGAACTTCGACCATAGTTTCAGTCCTTTCCACACCATTAATTTTTTGAATTTGATTGGCGACGTCTTTAATCTGGATTAATTGTTCAACATCAATTATAGCAACAGCATCAAATTGTCCACTTGTTGGAAAAGAGTCAGATATAGAAGTAATCTTTCGTAGCCTTGCAGCTATAAGTTTTTTTGGAGATTTAACCAAAATTATTGCCCTTACCATCCTAGATTTACCTCTACTTCAATTAGTGTTTCAGTTGTAACAATATCTTTAATTTTTTTAAAATCAATTACCATATGATTAATGTCTTCGATATTTCCTTGTAAAAGTACACTAATGTCTGCTCTTCCGGCAACAATCATTACCTGTTTTACAACTTTACGCTTTTTCTTTAAAATTCCGACAACCCCATCTACCTTACCAGGTTTAACCATAATCAAGCATAATGCACGCATAAGTAGTATACGTCATCGGTTCGGATAAAGATTCCTAATCCGATGCGTCTTGAGATCTTGCTTCTTCAAGATAGGCTCTTCTTTCTTCATTGACTTTTTCCTGATCAACTACAATATCATCATCAACTATGACAATCCCCATATCGCTAAATGGCGCATTTTTTATTTTTTTACTTTTTGATTTTGTTGATTTAGCTTTTGATTTGGTAGTTTTACCAGCCTTAGCTTTTGCTGTTTTTCCTTTAGTTGTGGTTTTCTTTTTAGTCTTTTTTTCAACCATTAATATCGAAAAACAAGAGTTCGCCTTGTTTTTAAAGATTATGTAGAATTATTTTGGGAGAAACTATCCAATATCGATCAATTTAATATATTATTTTCATAATTACATAGAATCTATTGCCTAATTTAGTATGTCATTACCATTACACACTAGAGAATAAATCAACTTTTTGTTAACAATATCCATGTCCATATGCCAAAAATGTAGAGAATCACATAATGAAAAAAACAATGCAAGAGAATATCTTCTTGAAAACCGTAGAGGGAAAGTCGGTACTAAAGAATTATGTGAATTTTGTGATTAGTTATGAAAATAGTAGCCATCTAAGTCAATAATTTACTCCAAGTTTACTTTATCATCTGTTAATTCTCTGAAATATTATTGGGAGGTGAAAAGAAATAGCACCATTAGCAGATTATGCAAAAATTGGAGATTCAGCAAGCTTGGCAAAAATAGAGTATGTATCAACCTTCACGCACAAATCAATATCATTACACAAAAAGATCTAAGATCAACTAAATCATCACACAACACATGTCAGATTGTGATCATGAGAAAATCATCATACAATTACAAGAAGGGATGAAACAACAAAAACTAATCATAGAAAATCTCATAGAATCAAACAAGGAACTGCAAAAAAAGCTGTCATATTATGAGAATGCTCACTCTCCGCCATCAAAGAATTCCCTTGAATGGAGAAAGCAAAAAAGACAACACAGACAGCCAGGCAAATCAAGACGTGGTGGAATAGCAGGACACAAGGGCAAGACACAGAAATTCAGACCAACTAGCACCAAACACCACAGATCAGATGCATGTCCTAAATGCGGTAGTGAAAATATTCATCAAACCAAAACCTGCAAAAGGATAATGGTTGAGATTCCTCCACCAACACCCTACGGTATAACTCCATTGAGCGTCTGATATTTCTTTGTGAATCATAAAGACATGTCTGGGTTGTTATTGTTGGATCCATATTATCATCAAATATTCACAAAATGATCAGTTTTAGGACGTGTTGATAATATCTGTCCAGTTTACCAAGTATTATGATTACTAACCTTTTGGAAGTGGACTGAAATATTCTCTAAAATAGATTATTATTGAATGTTTTATTTTTAATGTTGTTTTATATCAATAAACATACTATCATACTCATCATTATCATGATGCACATAAGTAAATCCTTGTTTTTTATAAAAATCAATAACATCTTCTTCGGGATTTAACATTACCAATCTACATCCTACCGTTTCTGAATACTCTATTGCTTTACTAATTGCCCAAGAAACCATATGACTTCCAACTCCTTTTCCTTCATAATCATGATGAGTTGCCAAATAACCAATTAATAATGCAGGAATATTGCCAAATCCATCTATTTGCAAATCTTCATGTTCATCTTTTTTCATGTGAGCCATTGCGATTGTGATGAAACCAATAATTTTTCCTTCATAAACAAAAACCCATGTTTGACCTATCTGTTCGATTTGATCATTACTAGCATGAACTTTTAGATATTCAGTAAATTTTTCTTTTGAACATTTAAAGTCACTGATACCACTTAGATCAAGTTTTAATTTTCTATATCCAACTTTATTAAATTGGATATCAAAAGTCATTTTAAAAAAACGCGTTATTTTATTTCTTGTAACATTTTTGCACGTTCAAGAGCTTTCACTACATATTCCTTCTGTTCGGGAGTAGGTCCAGATTTAAGGGCAGATGTAACTTGTAACCATTGTTTTGCATTTAATGGTTTTACTTCTCTAAGAGCCATAATATAACAGATGTATACTTTTATTTATTTCGTACTGTAATGTGCCGTACTTGATTTTACCGTACTTACCAACAGTACTATCATTCCTCAATATTAGGCACGTTATGCAATGGTATTTCTTTGATTATTGTATCTGTAATAATGTTGACTTCTTGTTCTAGATCAATCTTAGCATGGAATAATTCATCTAATGATTTTCGCCTTTGCTTCCAATTTTTATTATGAGAGTTTATTTCTGATTTTAACAAATTATCTAATTTTGAATAACAGTTAGATATTGTACTAAGTTTTAATGCAAATTGATGACCTGTGATAAATTCGTATAATTCAGCTTCTTTAGTATCTCTGCTTTGTTCTGAAGTTGTTTTAGTATGAATTTCGATTAGATTCCTTCGTACAAGTTTTACTATCTCAATTACTATTTGTGGATGAATTAACATAATTCCATCACTCATGCCAAAAATGGTATATATCAAGCACTTAGATGAGACATGGGCATAATCCATTCTAATTTTTAACCGATTTCTCAAATTATTCAAATAGAAAAAGCAAAGGATCTCATCATGTTTTGTTCATTGGAATGATTACAAAACAAATAAAAATCCCTAGCAAGATTCTATGTGAGTCATTTCTTATTAGTATTTTGTATCTGGTTGGAACACTATATCTGTATGAGAATGCAGTGAGACGGGGACGGCCATATGTCTATTCAACTGTTCTGATGGTTCAGTTATTCATCGTAAAGTCATGGATGAGAATTCCAAGTAACAACACACTGCATTATTTTCTCTCAATCAAATGTACCAATGACAAATTACTCAAGGTTTGCAGATTAAATCCCTGACAGAAGGACAATTGACAGAAGATTTCAATGCTTGCCAATCAATGAAATTATTAGCACTGTAGGAGGTTTGTTTGTCTCAGAAGGATTGCTGAATAGTGAATCAGTTGATAGTTCAATGCTAAAAGCTTCAGGTCCAGTATGGCACAAATCAGACATCAAAAAGAATCACCTACCAATTGCAGGAATTGACACAAATGCCAAGTGGGGATTCTCCAAATCAAAGGGTTGGGTGTATGGATACAAACTACACATGAGGTATAGTACGGGAAGACTAGTTGTTCCATTATCTGCCATGTGTAACTACTGCAAATGTCCATGATAGCAAGCCATATGAGAAATTGATTGGGTCACTTTCTGGATTGATGAATAGTATATGGTGTGATCCGGCATATGATGATTCCAAACCATACTAGTCAGCTAAGAATAATGCCATGAGACTGATCTGTCCAGTCAAAAAATACTATTCTACGCCCACCAGACAGAATAAAGTTGACAGAGTTTTACAATTCAGCAGTTGGTCGGAAATTATATTCTCAGAGAAAAATATCAATTGAACCACTCTTTGAAATAATCAAGGATACGTTTAACATTAGAACAGTTCCGGTGAAAGGATTTGAGAATATATAATCATTCGTGCTGATTTGCGTGCTGGTGTATCAGTTGGCAGTGTATTATAATTGTGTAATTGGAAGTGGGAATCCAAGGATTGTGAAAAGAATGCTTTGTTGTTAGAGAAAAGTCTTGGTTTTTTTGTAAATCATTATGCCCAAGTCTCAGTTAATTATAACATTCTGTCTTTTGTAATCAATCTTATGTAACTTGATTCATAATTATTATGCATAAATCATGAAGATTAGCCAGATATTAATGGAGACAACCACTCCACAAATAACTAGACATTTAATTAAATTTAGAGATGACACACATGAAGTAATTGGAAAGTCTGCTCTTGGTGTATTAGCTTGTGAGAGTGATGATCCCTCTGTTTATTTGAGTATAGAAAGATTGTTTGTAAGTCATTCTCAAATATTGGCATCACATGGAATTAAAGACGAAAAAGTATATCCATATCTTACTGGAAATGATTTTTCTTGGGATTATAATTCAGAGTTATTCCTCATTTTAAAAAGACTCAATGACTCATATAATTCCACATTCAAGGAAATCGGAGAATTTTTAGATGTTACATTTGATTTATGAAAACAAGCCTGTAGGTTGTGAGGTTTGAACTTCAACTGTGCCTTTCCATCTTGTAATTACAAACGTAATGACATTGAAGAAGAAGAATTCCTAACACATTTGAAAGAAGATCATCATAATGAGATGCTAGAGATGTCAAAACAAGAAAATATACCTATTAAAATGGCAGAGATGATAACAGTATCAAACTCAAAGGTGTTCATCAATTCTTAGAGTTAGTTGGTTTGAAATGACAAAGAAAAAAGCAAAGAGAAAATCAGGGAGATTACAAAAAGGAGAGAAGTCAGGTAGGGCAAAACAACGAGTTGAGAAATACAAGCGAAAACAACAATTAAAGAAAAAGAGAAAGAAACCTAAAAAGTATTAGAAAAGTGCATTATTTAGTCGTAAAAAATACTCAATGTTATTTTTTTATTTATCAATTATTATTTATTTATTAGAAAAACAATATACAATTTGTGAATCAGTATACTGTAATTGTTGCTGCAGGAATTGGTGCAATTGTATTGGTGGTGGTAGTTTTTGGTGCAGACATTGTAAAATTATCCGTTCCTACCCAAGAATATAGTATCTTTGTCGACCCAATTTTGGATAAACAAAGTCTGTTTGTAATGGGGAGAGTAACAATCCAAAATACTGGCTCTCAATCATTGACAAATATTCATGTGAATTTTGGAGCCGGAGATACTCTAGATCTTAAAACTCTCAAAGCAGGACAAAAAATCATACTTTCTCCACCACCTGATAATCCCATGAAATTTGTTATGATTAGTGCTGATAATGACATCTTTGTGAATAAAGCATATCGTGAGATGCCAAAGATGGTAGGTATGATGGGTTCATGACCTTTTCACTATCAGTTAAATCCCATCACAATCAAGTGTGATTGCTTGAAGTTTCTGACAAGTGGTAAAGTAAAGGACATTTACGACGTTGATGATAATACTATTCTCTTCAAGTTCTCAGACAGAGTTTCTGCATATGATGTGAAATTCAAGCAAGGTATTCCACGAAAGGGAGAGGTTTTGTGTAAATTTGCAGAATTTTGGTTCAATGAGTTATCTGTATCAAATCATTTTGTTCGACGTGAATCTGATACTGAGATTGTTGTAAAAAAGATGCAGATGCTTCCCATAGAGTGTGTTGTTAGAGGCTATTTTTATGGAAGTTTGGTAAGTAGATGGAAGGATGGCAAAGTCACCATACCTGAAGGAACTGACACTACATTGGCTGCCAAACTTCTTGAACCGATATTTGATCCTACTACTAAATCTGAACATGATATTCCAATTGATAAAGCAAAAGCATTAGAGATGAATCTAGTTACTGACGAACAATATATTTGGCTAGAAAAAACTTCAATAGAAATTTACAAAAAGATGGCAGAGATTGCAGATGGTGTTGGTTTTATCTTGGCTGATTTGAAATTAGAATTTGGAATTTTGAATGGGCAAATTATTTTGGGTGATTCAATTGGTCCTGACGAGTATCGCTTATGGCCAAAAGAATCCTTTGAGGTAGGAAAAATCCAAGACGCATATGACAAACAACTTTTGCGTGACTGGTTAACTGCTAATGGATATCAAAAACAATTTGATGATGCACGCAATGCAGGAAAAGAACCTGTTGCCCCCAAAATCCCACAAGAAATAATTACAAAAATGACTGAGCGTTATGTTATTGCATATGAAAAACTTTCAGGAAAATCTTTGTAATTATAACTATGAATCTAATGTTGACTAGAAGCTAACATTCAACTCGAATTTTATTTTTGAATAACTAACAAAATATCATCTGGTTAGGTTATTTGGGGACATTGTTTCACAGCATATCTATTTTGATATTTTGGCAAATTTTTAAAACCACAACTAAAAATATTCTACTAAAATCATATTTATTGTAATGGTATCAATATTATTAAAAGCATTACGATATTTCTTGTATTAATTACTCTTTTTTGATAACGGTATTAGTTTTATTGAAATGAAAAAAAATTGATGCGATTAGACAAAAAAATATGATACAAGGATCTTTTAGATCAGATAGAAATGTAGTCATAGTATGTCTACATTATTAGAAAAACAAATCAGCGTTAATCGGATTGTTACAACAAGCATAAAGCATGCACGTGCAATTGAAGACCCTGCACGAGCCAAAATTGTGGAAATTTTATACCGTCAAGCACTTTCTGCAGATCAGATTACAAGTGCCCTAAAAAAGGCTGGTTACAAAAAAGCATTAACTACGGTTCGTCATCATCTAGAAATTCTTAAAAATTCCGGATTAATTGAAATCGTAAAAATTGAAGAAGCAAGAGGTGCTATAAAAAAATATTATGGCACGTCAACTAAATTATTGGATTTTCAGACTCCTGAAGATTTTGATTCAAAATATTCCAAGATTATTAGCAATACTTCCACCAAAATCGAAAAGATTCTCAATGGTTTAACGCCTAAAACTACCAAATCAAAGAATAAAAAATCCAAAGAATATTCTCAATATTTAGTCATGGAGATTATGAATAGAGCCATAACAAACATACTTGAAAAGCCTGGCAAAAAATAATGATGAAAAATATTGGAAGAAAAATCTATAAAATTATTTTCTGAAAAAAATCTTGTTTTCATTGCAACAATTATGAAAGATGGGTCTCCACAAGTATCGCCTGTCTGGGCAAACTATGAAGATGGATATGTTTTGATTAATACTGCTGAAGGAAGAATAAAACACAAAAATGTTCTACGTGATCCTCGTGTTGCAGTATCAGTCGTATCAAAAGATAATCCACTTGACATGACAACCATTCGCGGAATAGTTGAAGAATTGATTCCAGATTATGAATACAAACATGCAGATAAACTCACACAACAATACATGGGTTGTAAACACTATCCCTTCAAACGTGATGATGAAAAAAGAGTTATCCTAAAAATAAAACCAAACAAAGTTTTTGTTTTACCTGAATTAAAGATGCAAGACTAGTAATTTAGAATGTTTCTAAACTCGAGTTTAGAAACAAGTTTAATTATGAATAAAAAAATAGAAAAAAGTTAGTAAGACAGTTTAACGTTTACGTTTAGCTGCCTTTCTTTTTGGTGCTTTACGTTTAGCTGCCACTCTACGTTTTGGTGCTTTACGTTTAGCTGCCACTCTACGTTTTGGTGCTGCTCTCTTTCGAGTTGCTGCTCCACGTTTAGCTGCCACTCTACGTTTTGGTGCTGCTCTCTTTCGAGTTACTGCTCCACGTTTAGCTGCTGCCTTACGTCTACGAGAGGCTTTTGCTTTAGTAGCTGCTGCTGTTTTGGCTGCTGCGTTTCTCTTTCGAGTACGTGCTGCTTTTTTAGCTGCTGCTGCTCTTTTGGCTTTAGATATTGCCATAACTTTTTCCAAAAGTTATGCGTGTTATATGGTACAAGTCACACATAACTACGCTATCTATAGAAAAATTTGACAATTTTTTTAATTTAAAAAAATGCGATCAACAATTTGTTATGCAAACAACAGCTGTATCCGTAGTTGATTGTTCTTTTTGTGGCCTGATAATTATTTTGTATAATTTTTCTTCATCAAATGGAATATCAAACTGTGTTGTTATCTCAATTGGTTTGTTTGGTTCTAACCATTCTATGAACAAGTCTTTAGAAGAAAATGTTTCTTCACCATAAATTGCAATATGTTTTTGTTCTTTTTCATCAACAATGTAGAATTGTCCTCCTGTAAGCAGAGTTTTTTCATCACTGACATTTTTTGCAGTGATTCCAATCATTACAAACGTGTTTTCAGGTCTTTTTTCTTCACTACCATTATGTGTTCCTTCAAATGTTATTACATATTCCACTGGTCCAACTGTAACTGTCTCTCCAGCAACTGATGAAATGTAATTTGTTTGATATTGTGCGTACATGAACATTCCAGCACCCATTGTAGCTATTATTGCACCTATTACAATTATAGCACCCATTTTTACCATGAAAACACTGAATTATTTTGGTATATAGTTGAAACGCAATTTTTGGTAAAAAAGATCACTTTATGGAAAATACTGCGATCACCAGTGTATTGTGATTATTTTGTACATACACAGCGTTATCTTCACAAATGCCCTAGTAATATCGATCGCCCTCAAGACTTTTCATCGTTCTCTGTCTTGAGGATTGATCTTTTCTTGCGATCAAAATGATTAATGTAATAATCTCATGTTACACGATTATAATTTAAATATCCTATTTTTGGGATTTGCGTCAATAAATACAAAAACAATCATGGGAATTTCCCTAGCTACTGTCTTTGCCATTTCTATGACAATGACTGCTGCAATGGCAGATATCCCAGGTTCTATGACTGTTGTTTCAGCATCATCCGATGGTATAACACATGTTATGGAAGTTGAAGACAAAATCAAACAAATTCCAGCAAACAAAGCAGATGATCTAATTACATTCTGGGCTTTTGCAGGTACCTGTACCGGATGATGCTCCTGTAGGAACTGCGCTTACTGTAGATGCGATTACTATCCATCACTCAGTAAATGATCATCAAGCATTTGGAAAAGCTGCACAATCTTCACCAGTACAAAGTCTCCATCCTCATCAAGCACATTTTGATGCAAGCTTTTGTATCGTTGGATTAGAAAGTCCAAAAGCAGATTTTAAAGTACAACACAAAACTGTTACTTTAGAAGCTTCTGATACTGCAATTGCAATAGCTACTGGAACTATCGGTACTCGTGTTGATTGTACTGACTCTCCAACAACTTTGGGAATTACTAGTCTAGTAACCATATAGGGGATTGTGGATCCCCGGACAGGGGTTCGATTCTCCAACAACTTTGGGAATTACTAGTCTAGTAACACCACCAACTGGATTACCAATTCCATAGGAAGATTTTCTTTCTTTTTCTTTATTTTTTGATCAAAATTTAGGGGGTTTAGCTTTTACGCACAACAATAAAAGATCATACATGTTTAGCTGGGAGATCATGGTGGTTTGATGATTGCATTTCATATCTAGGCACAAGTGTTCATCCCCCCCTCAAAATGGCTAATTTTGAAAAAATGGTATTGTACCTACATGAACTAAATTTCAAGAGGGGTTTAACGTTTAGGTATGATTTTAGAAAACTTGTCATTTTAGGAAATTTTCTAACAATGGAGTAATCCAATTCATTATTTGTGAAAATAAATTTGATGAGACTGAAATTCTTCAAAAAAACCATTCACAGACTTGAATGATTCATTCATAGACGTTTCATTAATCTGTAAAAATAAATTTCTAACATTTTATTTTTAGATGAATTCTAATTTTACACTCTGCATGTGCATTTGGACACACAATCTATGTGGAATAGGGGGGGGGCTTTTTGGAAAAAATATCACTAATTCTGAATATTTACAAGATTTTCAAAATGAATATACGTCTTCATTCACCATGTGATGTCACATCACATGTAAATTCAGTCTAATGGATTATGGTTCAAGCTGGTCTGGTGGATTATAGCCAAGCTGGTCAACAACTTGTTTTTCAGCTTCATCTGCTAGGTTTGAAATTACTTCATTTCCCCAATCCTGTAACATTACATTTTGTGCTCCTTGATACACCATAGCAAAGAGCAAATCCATAAACTCAATGATTATACTTGGATCTAAACTGAACAATAACTCCAAACCCATAAGTTTTTTGACCCACATTTTGTATTAACCGATTGTATGTATAATATTGAAATTACATACATTTGACAAGTTTTTAGATAAAAAATGAGGGTAAACCCTCTACGAAATGATAGATTTGGACTCTATTCTCTTTCTATTTTAATGGTAATTCTGCCTTTTTTGGCAGTATTTACCACTTTGAGAGCTTTATCCAACACTCCCATACCAAATCTTGACAGCTCTGCTGAAGAAATAGTTAATTCTCTTGGTTTTGATTTTAAGGTTTTTGTTTTCATAATTTAGAATAGAAAGTTTTGGATATAAGACACACACGTAGAACTGATAAATCATCTATTTTTTAGAATGTCTTCATCAAAAATCTTGCAGTTTTTTCATGCATTTCAGATACTCTGTCCATTGCATCAAAAACTGTCTGTTGGTTGATGTTTTCTTTATCATCTAATACAAAATAAACCCCAATCTTTTGTTTGCCATCTTCAGTGATAATTTTGTTAATGGCATGAATTGAATTGCAAAAGTCAGCTACTTTTTTTGCAAATTTTTCTTTTTCTTCTTCATTAAATCCTAAATATCTTGCAATTTGGTTATTTTTCATTATTGCTTTTGCTCCTACTACTATGACCCCTGATTGTGCTTTTGGTTCAAATATTTCCACAGGAATTCCGTATTGACCTGCATGTTTTACTAGAATTTGAAAAGAGTTTTCCGGATTTTCCACTTCTTCAAAAGAAAGGCCTTCATGAATTAACCATCTTTCAATATTGTCTCGCATTCTTGATACACTCATAATAACACCTACAAAACAAGTTCTATATGATTCTAAATTCAAATGACTACTAGTCTCAATTTATGATATTTCTAAATTCGAATTTAGAAATATTGAAAATCTATACCTGAAGAGCATCTTACAATTCTAGATGTTTACATTAAGTCCTGAATCTAATCCAGGAATTGATGCTGCAATGAAAATATTGAAAATAATTCCAATCACCATAAATGCTAAACCTAGATACAAACAATTTTTTGCTTTACGTGGATCATCATGACGTAAAATAAAAAATGCGATAATTCCTCCAATGACTCCAAATAATATTGGTAACAAAAACCATGCATTACTTCTTCGTTTTTCTGGATATGACATAATTCTTCACAATTATTTTGCAGTTACTGTTTTTTTATGTAACTGTGTGATCTCTATTTCTACTGTTTCTAATGGATCTTCAACTTGATTACGTCTAATTGAGAACATTTTTGGTTTTTCAAAATCGTCAGTACAATCAGGGCATGCATAAACTAACACTCTATGTTCATTTGGTGCCTTTGGGTTAGATAATCTAGGATAGTATACTAGTCTTGCACCACAGTCAACACAATATCTGTTGGCTCTTCTAGTTCTGACCAATGTAAAACTCCTGCATTATTCTAGATATGCGATCATCTATTAGATCTATATTGTCTAATAGAGTAAACCAATTACTATCAACCGATCAATATTTCAAAATTCGAGTTTAGAAACATAAATTATTCTATATGTAGATTTATCACAGGTGTTCTAAAAGAATATTTCAAAATTCGAGTTTAGAAACAAGAGGCGCCGCCCATCAGACTTGAACTGACGACCATCCGATTAACAGTCGGACGCTCTACCACGCTGAGCTAGGGCGGCAACACGTTTGTACCTTGGTAAAAGTGATTTAATCTTTACGACTATTGAAATTAGACTTACTCTAATGTTAGATTAGTTAAATTTAGAAAAAAATTCTTTGATTTCATTTGAATGGTTTTCTACTAATTTTATAATTTCTAAATGTTCATCAGCTGTTGGTTCTCTATGATGAACAATCTGAAATGCACCAAGTGCAGAACCTACCATCTCTCCGACAAAAAATCCACACAAAAAATCACCAATACTTGCACAGTCCCATATTTCCCCAACTCTGGGTGAAGCTCCTGATGTTTTGTATAATTCTAATGTTTGTTCAATTAAATCTGTTGTTTGTTTTGCAAATTCAGGATCAAGAGTCATAAGAAAAATTAGAAATCTATTTTTCTATACCTTTTTTTGTATCATAGATGTAAACACCATCTAAGAAAACTCTGTGGTCTTTGTTTTTTACTCTAGTTTTTAACTCAATGTTTGCAGCAGTTTGAGTAATATCTGTCCAAACTTCTCCAGTAAGAATTACATCTTCACCTTTAGGAATCACTTTGGTGTTTCCAACAATTTTTGTAATTCTTGGTGCACGTTCGCCTTGGAAGTTTTCAATTAAAATTTTCTTACCATCTACTTTTACTGTAATTGGAAAGTGTGCAAAGACAATTTTCATCTTAATTGTATATCCTTTTACTAATCCTTCACAAATATTTCTGATAAGTGATCTTGCAGTATGTAAAATTGAATAATCTCTTTTTCTAAAACCTGTTGCCTTTAGGAGAACTTTACCTTCTACAATTTCTATTTTTACTGGAATGCTACGAAAACTTTTGTAAGTTTTACCTAATGGTCCTACGAATTCTAACATGTTTTTATTTTGTGTAATTTTAACTCCTTCTGGAATAATTACTTCCTCTTGAAATTTTTCAACTTGATTAGTAGACATAACCTATCAAAAATCCTCCAATTCCTTTTTGTATTGCTTCATGATGAGACATTACCCCTTGATTTGTAGTAACTAGAAGCATTCCTCTATTGTATGCAGGTAAGTACTGTTGTTCCCAACTGTTAAATTCATCATTTTTTACTTTGAATCTTGGGGAAATTGCTCCACATTTTGTTATTTTTGCTAATAGATTGATTTTGAATTTTCCTCCTCTTTTGTCATCAATATGTTCAAATTCTCCAACATACCCTTCTTTTTGGAGTGTCTTCAGAACTTCAATTCCTAGTTTTGAGGTTGGAAGAACTATGCATTTGATATTTCTTCGTGCTTCATTATTGTATATTGTTACAAATAGATTTGCTAAAATGTTCGTTGCTGGCATAATATCACATATTTTTCCTAAATCCTAAAGATACTGCCACTTCTCTGAAACATCGTCTGCATAGCATCAAGTCGTATTTCTGTATAACTGCTGTGTAATCTCCACATCTTTTACACCATCTTGAACCTCTACCAAAGTCATGTTTTTTTCTTCCAGTAAATTCGTATGATCTATCTTTTGGCATTATTCTACCGTGACTCCATATTCTTTTACTAGATAATCCTTTGCTTCTTGACTTGTTATAACATGCGATTTTCCAACGCTTGCTTTGTGTTTGCTTCTTTTTCTTATACTGTAACCTGGTCTAGACAATGTAATTGAAATTCCAAGACCTAAAATTCCAATTTGTGGTTCGTATTTTACTCCTGGAATGTCTATGTGCTCATTAATTCCAAATGAATAGTTTCCAAAGTTATCAAATGATTTACCCTTAATTACGTCTCCTTTAGCTTCTAACAATCTTTTTAGTAATGCTTTAGCATCTTCACCGCGAACTGTTACTGACACTCCTATTGGTTCTCCTTTTCTAATTCCCCAATCTCTTTGTGTTTCTTTTGCAGCACGTTCAGATGGTTTTTTTCCTGAAATTTGATTAAGTGCTTTCTTTGCAATTTCAATCACATCTCCTGACTTGCCTATTCCCATGTTTAGAACTATTTTCTCTAAAGAAATTTTTTTCATTGGGGTTTCTGTTGTTTGAGACATATGATCACTTTATTTGAATTATTGGTTCCTCTTTTCCTATTGCTATTACGATGTCAGTTGGGACCTCAATCTTTCTATCACCTAAAGCAAGAATTACTCTTTTTGGAAGAATGAATGTTCCTTTTTCTATAGATTCAATTTTACCTATTTGACCTGCATTAGTTCCACGTATTACCAAACATTGACAACCTGCTTCTAATTTTATTACTTCAAGAATTTTTTGATCTGGTATTTGTATCAAACAAGTATCTCCAATATTCACTTTAATATCTGAAATCGTTGAACGTCCATCACCAAATCCTATTTGCAATTTTCCTTTGTTAATTGTAGTTTTACTGGATACTCTAACAATTTTTTTTGATTTTTCTGACTCTTTAATCTTAATTGGCTTTAGTAATTTTTCTTCTGATGGAACTAGACGATAAATATCTGGAACATTTTCTAATTCTATCACATCCATTAATCCAATTGCATGGTGAAGTGATTTTCTTACAACTCCGTCAATTTTTACTTTACCTGAATATATTGCAGTTTTTGCCTCTCTAAGACTGGCAACAATTTTTAGCGTATCTCTTAGAAACACTGCAGTAGGTATGGAATAACTCTTTTTGTGTGGGCCTGGTCTCACTGTGATTACAAATCTCTTATTCTTTCTGGTAATTCCCCAGAACTGCGGAGCCATTTGACGTTTGAGTTTTTTACTTCCTGCAATACTTACCATTAACTATCATCTTCCTTTTTTTTGGTTTTTTCTACCTCTTTTGTTTCTTTAGGAACCTCTTTTGTTTCTTTAGGAACCTCTTTTGTAGGTGTTTTTTTGGGCTGTTTTTTAGGATCTTTACCTTCAAGCTTTGCAATTCTCCATCTATTTTCAGTATTGAGTGAAGTTACTACAAGATTTGAGGTGTGGATGTAAACATCAAATTTATCCCCTTTTGTTTTTTCTTTCTTTATTCCTTCAATGGTTACACTATTTTTTTGTGGAGATATTTTTCCAATTTTACCATCTACTCCTTTAAATTCACCTCTTACAATTTTCACACTGTCTCCTTCATTAACACGAACACTTCGTTTTCCATATTTTTTGTGGAGATCTTTTGATAATGCACTTCCAAGTTGTTTACTTCTTGTTTGGAATGTTGCTTGATAAATCATCTTATTGCGCATTTTAGTTGGTTTCATTTTTTTATACCACCATTGATGCCAAGTTAGCTACTCTTGGCCATTTTTCTGAAGCTTCAGCTGCAACTGGTCCTTTGATGTCTGTTCCTCGTGTTTCTCCTTCTGGAGTAATTAGAACTGCTGCATTATCTTCAAAACAAACTCTAACACCGTTTAATCTTCTAACTGCATATTTTTGTCTAACAATTACTGCACCATGTACTTGTTTTCTTAATTCTGCAGGTCCTTTCTTTACTACTACATTACAAAAATCACCTACTGCTGCTGCAGGAAGTCTTGATGCTCTTGTTTTGTGTCTTGGTACATTGATTATTTCTAAAATTTTAGCGCCAGAATTATCAGCACACACAATTTGTGCGCCAACTGGAATTACTCTTGTAACATATGGGCGAAATTCTTCTACTCCTTTACCTGCTTGTTTTGCCATTATGATCTAACCTCTACTACTACATATGATATTGATTTTGATATTGGTCTGCATTCTGCAGTCAACACATCATCTCCAAATTCAACATCAATACAACCTGGAACGTGTGCATGAATTGTACTTTTACCCCTTGCATATCTCTTAAATTTACTAAAGTAAACCGGTGCATCTTTTTGTAGCGTAATTGTCTGTTTTGCTTTACTACCTGTTACCTTCCCATCAAAGAGTTTTCCTCTTACTGACAAGTTTCCGTGGAATGGACAATTTTTGTCTGTACATTCTCTTTTTGGTTCTTTTACTTTTAATCCAATGTTTAGAGTCATGCTTTTCCTCCTATTCTGTCAAATGGTCTTTTTGCAATTTTAGAACCATCTATTATCGTGTCTTTCCCATCAATTGAGAATTTCCAACTATTTTTTGATTTGGCAATAGATTTTGTTCCCTTCTTTGTGTTTATTCTAAACATTGATTTTGTTTCATCAATAATACTCCCATTTAATCCTATAATTTGTGGATTAGATGATTGAATAATCTCAGTATGTAATCCAACGAATTCATGTGATGTAATGTTGTCTATTGTGATCATTTCTCTTTTTTCATCTCGTTTATTCTAGTTAGCATTCTTGCAATATCATGACGTAGTGGTTTTAGTTTACCACTTTGTTTTCTTAGTGTACCTTTAGCTCCATCAACTCTAAGTTTTTTAAGCTCACTTCTTGTCTCTTGAATCTTACTTTTGAGATCTTTTTCGTTTAACTGTTTAATGGTTTTCATACTAAGTCTTGTCATTTCAATTTGGCCTCTTCTTCCTCTAATGTTTCAATACTTTTCATTTTTTCTTCTTCAATAACAATTTGCTCTGTTTCTGATTTTACCTTACTTTTTGCATCATCACTTGTCTTTACTGCATCATCACTTGTCTTTACTGCATCATCACTTGTCTTTACTGCATCATCACTTGTCTTTACTGCATCATCACTTGTCTTTACTGCATCATCACTTGTCTTTACTGCATCATCACTTGTCTTTACTGCATCATCACTTGTCTTTACTGCATCATCACTTGTCTTTACTGCATCATCACTTGTCTTTACTGCATCATCACTTGTCTTTACTGCATCATCACTTGTCTTTACTGCATCATCACTTGTCTTTACTGCATCATCACTTGTCTTTACTGTTTTTTCTTCTTGAACTTGTTTTGTCTTCTTTACTTTTTTATCTTTCATTTCAAATTCCGGAATAAATTTTTCTTTTCTTGCAATTCTAATTCGAATACCAATTAACCCCATTGCAGTTTGTACGTGTGCAATGTCTTCATCAACAATAATTTCTGCGTGATGTCCTGCTCTTGGTAAAATTCCTGCTGTATGTTTTTCAAATGCTGAACGATCCCCTCTGAGTTTTCCAGAAATTGTTATTTGAACTCCCATTGCACCGCCTTCCATAATTTGTTTCAATGTCCACATCGTCGCTCTTCTGAATGCAGTCCCTCGCTCAATATGTGATGCCATTCTATTACACATCACACTTGGAGCTAGTTCCGGTTTCTCAATTTCTACTACTGAAATTTGAGGACTCTTTAATCCAAAATCTGTTTCAAGTTTTTCAGTGAGGGCTCTGATTCCCGTACCTTTTCTTCCGATAACTATTCCCGGTCTTGTTACATGTAATGCAACTCTTGTACCTGTTGGTGTTTTTGATATCTCTGCATGTGAAAAACCTGCATCTTTAATTGCTTCTCTTAGATAATCTTTGAGAAGCATCATGTTATAGTTATCTTTGATTACATTTTTGATTGCTGACATTCTAAATCTCCTGAGCTACCAGCTCTACATGAGTCAATACATCGTTCTTTGCAGTTGCTCTTCCCATTGCTCTTGGGATGAATCTTTTTATGGTTACTCCTTTGTGAACAGTTGCGTTTACAATTCTTAATCTATCTAAATCCATTCCTTTGTATTCTGCATTTGATTCTAAATTATCTAAAACTTTGATGAACTCTTTTGCTGTTTTTTGTGGATAACGACCTGACATCATTCCAGGATCTGATTTATGACCTACTTGGTTTTTGAATCGTCTAAATGCAACTGCTCTGTCTTTGTTAATTACTGCTTGTAAGAAATCTCTTGCTTTTTCAATTGACAATCCCTTGATAGCAACTGCAACTTCACGTGCATGTTTGTGTGAGATGTCTTTTTCTCTTAATGATGAACGAACATGTCTTGTTGCATCATAATTTTGGAAAGCGTAATTGAATCTACCCATAGCAATCACTTCAATGGCACATAAAGGCTGGATCTTGATGCTCCTACTCCTGGTGCACCATGTGAGACTTTTTTGTTTGTTATGACATATTCTCCCAAGTAATGACCAATCATTTCTGTTCTAATTACGACTGGTTTGAACTCTTTTCCTGAAAAAACATTTACTGTAACATCTACCATGTATGGTAGAATGATCAAATCTCTTAGGTGAGTTTTGATGGGATTCTTTAATTTTCCTGCCTTTGCAGCCTTTATCTCTTCGATTAATTTTCTTTTTCCATCATTAATACCTCTGGTAAGAGATCTTCTTTGTCTAGAGTTGAATAATAAAAATAATTTCTCTAAAGATGTATTTTCTAATTCCTCTTTTGGAATTCCTCTGTATAAAAATTCTTTAACCATCTTTCTTCTCCTCTGTTAATGTACTTCGAGTTTTATGGTCCATATTATAGCATTCCTATCTTTGTTGCCAAATCCCTAGCTTTTGCTGTATTTTCAAACTGAACAAATGCTTTTTTGCCATAAATTGTTCTTGCGGTGTTGACATTGGTAACGTTTTCATTGTAAAGTGTTTTTACAGCCTCAGCAATTTGTGGTTTGCTTGCTGAAATCTCTACAATGAAACAAATTTTACTTTCATTTTCTACCATTGCAAAAGTTTTTTCTGTAATGTATGGTTTAACAATAATTCTACTTGCCTGTTCTACATTCATTGTGTTTTCACCATTAACTCCAGATGTGTTGATTTGATTTTTCCAATTTCTGTTATTGCTGATTTGGAATATACTGTTAATCTAATTGGATCCGATCCTGGAGCCAAATCTAATACGCTTAGATCTTTGACATTTTTTGCCTCTACGCCCGGAAGTGCCCCTATTGCTTTTCTCAAGTTTGAAGAATCCATTGTTACAAACAATATACTCTTTCCAACTTTCTTACTTCTTCCTCTAAGTCTTGATTGCCCAGAACGTACTTTTCTTGATTCTAATCTTTTAACGTCTTGCGATAGGTTTAGTGAATCCAACACTTTGGTGATTTCACTTGTTTTAGAAATTGATTCTATATCGTCTGACACTATAATTGGAAATGATTCAATACCTTCAACTTTGTGACCACGTGATTCTACAAGATCTTTTGATGCCGTAGCTGCAATTGCAGAACACAATGCAAGCTTTTTTTCTTTTTTGTTTAATTTCTTGTAAATTACCTTCCCTACGATAGGTGGATGTGCTTGTCTTCCTCCTCTAGTTGATGCAACTTCTGCACCTTGGCCTGATCTTCCTCCTCCTCCTCCGGTTGCTCGGGCTACACGAGATACACCTTGACCTGTTGGAGGATTATTTGAGTCTGCTACTACATCTTGACCTGCGGTTGGATGTCTTCCTTGTGGTTGGAATTTATGCGATGTTAAATTAGTGAAAGCCTTGTGAATCAATTCTCTTCTAAATGGAGTTGAAAATATTATTGGAAGTTCTACTTCTCCATCTTTTGTTCCAGTAGTTGTGTATGCTGCAGTCTTCATCATACTACTACCTCCAAAATGTTTGGTTTGTTAACTTTGACTGGTGCATTTCTAATCTGACTTCGTAGTTTAATCAATCTTCTATATGTTCCTGGAACTGAACCTTTTAGAACAATAAAATCTCCTTTCACTAATCCAAAGTGTTTGTATCCTCCATCTGGATTTATTTTAATTTGATCATCATTTGTATTACCTATTATCATAATTCGTTTATCATATTCAGTTCTTTGATGGAATCCCATTTGTCCTGCTCTTGGAACAGTATACATGACACTTTGTGGAGATATTGGACCAAGTGAACCTACTTCTCTAACTGTTTTTCTTGATTTGTGTTGTTTCTTTTTTACTCCCCATCTTTGTATAACACCTTGCCATCCTTTGCCTTTAGTAATTGCTGCAACATCTACTGTTGAACCAATTTCAAAAATTTGATCAATTTTGATTTCTTTTCCAAGTAACTCTTTAACATGGTTGAATTGTTTTTCTATATCCCCACCACTAACTGAAGCTTCAAAAATATATGGTTTCTTTTGTTCTAATCCTGCTGAACGCGGAGAAACTGCAACGATTGCAAATATTTCTTTAATTTTTCTTAATCTTTTTCCTGCATTTTCTAATGCTCCTTCTTTATTTTTTAATTTAATTTCTTTTGCAATATGTTTTGGAATGTCTTCTGCATATACATCAAATTCTGCATGTAATCCATCATGATCTTTTGAATACCCTCTAATTCCTAAAATTAGTACTGGTGGAGTTACTAAGACTGTTCCAAGACTAACAAGTTGTTTTCCTGCATTTGGAGTCTTTTCACGATCGTCAATACTCACAATCTGTACGCATCCTGCTTTGAATCCGCAATGAGCTAAAATCTTTGGTTCTTCTGTGTCTAATTTTGGCCATGCTCTAATTCTTGCTTCCATGCTTTTGGCACGTCCTCTTGGTGAGTATGCAAGGCTTCCTCTACGTGGTGAATGGCGTTTTCGAGCTCCCATGGTTAAGTCGCATCATCGATTTCCCTCTATTAAACCATATGAGATATCGTTAACCACTTAGGAAATCTTGGTTAACAATCTATTTGTTAAATTGTTATAGATTTAACAAATCTATTATCACATTCCAAACGGTAATTCCGCCAATAATAATTCCTATCACTCCCATCCCAATTGCCAATAGTAAGAAATTTTTTCTCTCTGCCATGTTATGATGTTCTTTGAGCATTAATTATTGCTAGTGTTCCTAATAGTGCTTCTTCTAGACGTACAGTTTGAGTAGCCTGATCTGGAAAAAAGTTTAGAATCTTTGCATTTTGCACATTTTTCATTTTTCCTCGAAGGATCTCATGAACTCCTTTTTCAGGTGAACCAAATACTATCAGTGTTGGTTGATCTGATTTTGTATATTTAGAAACCTGCTCTTTTGTTGCAGTTTTTCCTTTTCTAGATGTGATGATAATGTTTCCTTTCCACTCATTTAATAGTGAAAACAAGTTTGCTCGCTCTTTGACTGAATATCCCCAATACTCTTGCACTTCATTCTTATCAATTTCTTTTACTGAAAATCTAGGATGACCCTCTTTGAATTGAACTGTGACTCTTTTTCCTACTGAAGTCTTACCAAAAAACTGTACTAGTTGATTTATTCCAACATCTACAAATCTTTTTCCTTTTATACTAACTACAATCCCTTCTCTGACATCCCCTCTATTGATGTTTTTTGAATTTGCTGGTGTGATGTGACTAGGAATTTTTAATGGCTGAAGTACTCCTGCAAATTTCAAGTCATTCATTTTAGGAAATAATCTTCTTCTCAAAAATTGAGGTGTTTCTAAATATTTTAGAATCATCACAAGTAGACTTCCATCCTGTTTATTGTCTCCATCTTGATACACATAGATTGTTTCTATTTTGAAAATAGAGCATGCCCTTGCTAAAACTGATATTTTTCTAGTTTTGTCTATCTTTAGTGAATCATCAGATAGTGCTGATTCGGGAATGGCTACTGATAATTTCAATGTAATTTTATCTCACAAGCAGTTAAAAGTAATTATTTTTGATCGTGTGGGTATTTCTCTTTTGCAGTCTTTGCATAGTTTGCTATCTGCTCCTTAGAAATTATTTCATACTCACCTGTTTCTGTTTTTATTTGTGCCATTCTAATATGATCCATTCCTTCTTTATCTTCACTTGATAGATAAATTCCTGCTGTAGCTAATACTGCGGCATCCTCTAATGAAAGATCATTTTTGTAAGTTTTTTCTAAAAAGTCAGTTACTTGATCCGAACTTGCTCCAATTGCAATTGCATCATATGAGATGTATGTTCCACTAGGATCAGTTAGATACAACTGTGGTGTTTTGTTTATTACTCCACCTAGAATAAGTGCAACACCAAAAGGTCTTACACCTGCATATTGTGTGTATTGTTGACATTGGTCAGCTAAATGCTTTGCAATTGCTTCAACTTCAACTGGTTCATCATAAATCATTTTGTTACTTTGAGAAAAGAATCTTGCATTGTCTACTTGGCTTCTTGCATCTGGGATATATCCTGCTGCTGCAACTCCAACATGATCATCAATTTGGAAAATCTTTTGTGCTGTTTCAGAAATTTGTAATTTTCTTGGTTTTTCTTCAACTGCAATAACTATTCCATCTTTACATTTTACACCAACTGCGATTGTGCCTCTTCTTACAGTTTCAATAGCATACTCTACTTGGTAAAGTCTACCATCTGGTGAAAATACTGTAATTGCTCTATCGTAACCTTGTTGTGCAGGAAGCATTTGATTCCAATGCTTAGAATGTACAATTTAAACTGTACCCATTATTGGAAAAAATTGCTACTTTGATCGAAGCCTAAGACATTGGTGTATTTTTGTAAATTATGCCATCTTTCATGAAAGCTTATTTGCAACTGAATTATTGTGGATTTATGAAATTTGAAATTGAATTTTTTGGACATGAAAATATTAGATCAAACCATCAAAAGACTATCGAGATTACAAAAGAATCTCATTTAACACCTCAAGGAGATTGTATAATTGGTATCAATGCAACTTCAAGTTGTGCTGATTTACCTCAAGAGTTAAAAGATAAACTCAAAACATCTGATACCAAAATAATTTTTTCAATTAGTGTAGGTAAACATGAATTTCTAATAGAGGGAAAAGGTCATCCTGATCTAATACTTACCCATTCTGAAGATATTGTAATTAGAAAAAGTGATTTTATTTGTCCAAGAACGTTGGCCATTAATTGTGATAAGGCATCTGATTTCTTACCACGAGAGATGGTTTCATTATTACAGAATCCTAAAACAAAAGGTGTCTTTACTATAACCGTAGACTAGTACTGTGACAATTTTATAGGCGTATATCTAATTTTGATTATGGGTCGTAAAACTAACATTTTCATTTTGATCCCATTAGCAGCTTTTGCAACAATAATTCTTGGATTTGGGATGTACAACACATTATGCAAAAACTCTGAGATTCCTTTACCTTGTTAACATTTGTCAAATATTCTCTGATTATTTCTTGTTTTAGTTAATTCTGGTTTAGCAAGATTCTCTTAAAGTATAAGCCATTAGAATTTTCATGGTAAAACCAATAGTAGAATTACCAATTTCTAAAAAACCTACCGATGCGGAACTCAAAAAACTCAAAGAATATTTCAAAGAAATGCCAGTTGCTGAGATCCTTTCAGGACTAAAATTTGCAAAGAATAGATGGTCTGCAAAAGATGCTGGAACTCTAAAGGTGGGAAGGAAAAGCATTATTCAAAAAGAGGTTCATTCTGTTACTACTGAGCAAGCTCAATGGAGATTAAAGAATTGGAAGATGATGATAGCAAATTATCGTAGACGTGGATACAGTTATCCTACAATTTCTAGAATAAAGAAAATTCTTGTTCAGAAAAGTAAAAAGAAATCTAAGTAAATTGGAGATTCCATTGATGAGACCATTTACGAATAAAGTACACTGTTATTGAAAATTCTACTATTATCATCATCAAAAATGATGGCAAACCAAGTTGATGGTCTGTACGTAACATCATTTCTACCCAATCAATATCCAAATTTTCTGCAGTTTGTCCTCCTCCTATGAACATTCTGTCTGAGTTATATTCAGGAATCAATGCCATGTGAATTCCGGCTAATGATAGTTCTACAATAATCACAATAAGCAAATATTTTCTGAATTTTTTGATATGATATGCTGCATACCAATTCATAATTGGAATAAAACAGTAAATTGTTTGTCTTGTTAAGCTTACAGGACCATCAGCCGGCATAAATCACAAAAATTCTGATTGTTAATTAGTATTGCTAATGACTTTGTAAAAACAAAATTCTATAATAAAATGTCTGATCTCTTCTCAGCTATTTGTTGTTTGAGACTATCAGGAATTTCTGGAATTGTTGATTTGGTCTGACCTGCAATTACACTGTGTGCCTCTTCTAGAATTGCTAGCGTATCTGCATTTGTCTCAGCACCAATACTGATACCATCGCCCATAGCTAATGATGAACCTGACATTACATCACCAAGTATTTTTGATAAATCTTGCATAGAAGCATTTGCCTCCGGCATAATTCCTTTTAGTGATGGAGCTAGTCCTCTGATAATTGACATACATGGGCTCAGTGTTACTACTACATCACCAAGTTCTGATACTGTATCTAGTCTAAGTTTGATCTGTTCCATAGATAATTTTGCACCACTTACCATATTTTTCATCTTTCTAACCTGAGTCAGTTCTCCTGCATATGCATGAGCATAACCTGTTTTGTTATTTCTTTGAGCATTTACAATCTTCTCAAAGATTGTATCGTGTTTTTTCTGTAATTTTTCATTAATTACTTCTAATTTTGAAATCTGAAATTGTAATTTTTTTTGTGCAAAATCAATTTTGTTTTTAATTGGTTTCTCAGGCTTTACCTTACCAATTACTCTCTGAGATATGCTTTCTCCTTCTCCTTTGTTCCAAGAGTTGCTTAACATGCCTTAATTTACCTAGTCTCTCTCAAAATTTTTGTTTTAAACAGATTTGTCACTGCATCTAGTGTCACTGGAGTGACAACGGGGAATGGTTACACTATCCAAAGGTAAATGTGAATATCTGAAATCCTTTATCTTCAATCTGTATTTCTAATAAGTGCGATTCACTATTTTTACTGCTTATAATGTTGTATAGATCAGGCTCTGAGACTATCAACATATTTCCAGATGTAATATCATCTCCTGAATACTTTGCAGGAATTGGTTTCCCATCAAGAAATATTTTTAATTCTGCAACATTGTCTGTCACTATGTTTACTTGTTTTGCGTTGTATCTCAACTTGATGGTTCCAGTATCTGATACTAATTCCATACTGTCTTCATAATTCCTCCAATCCCCTGTCAGGTAGAATTTATGCAAGTCTGTTTTACCTGATTCTAAATATGTAACAGTTTTTCCTAGATTAAATCCTTCTTCACTTCCTAATTGATTTCTACTTTGTGCAAATTTGTAACCAAAGTATAATTCAGGTGTTCTAAACATTGAATGTTCAAATTCATCAATGTCTACAAGTGATGCAGCTGAAGCCATCTGAATTCCAAGTGATGCAGCTCTTTCATCTAAAAGTTGTTGAATAATTTTTTCAGTTTCTTGATATCCCCCTTCTCCAATATGATCATATCTGATGTATCCTTCATGGTCTGCAATGTATTTTCTTGGCCAGTATCTATTTTCAAATGCCTTCCATGTCTCCATATCGTTATCCAAAATAACAGGATAACTAATACCGTATTTTTCTATTGCCATCTTGACATTCTCAGGATCTTTTTCAAATTCAAATTCTGGAGAATGAATTCCAATGATTAACAATCCTTGGTCTGCATATTTGTCATCCCATGCAGTGATGTATGGAAGTGTTCTAATGCAATTAATACAACTGTATGTCCAAATGTCATAAAGTATCACTTTATCTTTGATCTTTTCGCTTAATTCTTCAGGTGTGGTGTTGAGATAATGGGCAATTCCAACTAAATCTGGGGCTGTCTTGAATCTTGATTTATCAATTTTAACCATTGAATTTTCTTCAGATGTAATATTTGCTGACTCAAATTTTTCATCAAATGACGAAAAAATCATGCTCGTTATTCCTAATCCTGTGACAATTACAATTCCTAAGATTAACGCTGTTTTTATTTCTGATTTCATTTAATCACCCTAGTAACACCAAATCATTAAGAAGTGGGAAATTTGCAATGTATGCAAGTTGATTTGTAAATACTAGAATTCCTAAAATGATGATGAATGCACCCAAGATTACGTTGTAGTATTTGAGATGTTTAGACATTGAACGAATTAGTCTTGTGGCTCTTGAGAAAAAGACACCCATTAAGATGAATGGAATTCCTAGACCTAATGAATATGCAAGTAATAAGCTAAATGAAAGAGATGGAGTGGTAGCTGCTAAAGTAAGTATTGTTCCAAGTATTGGCCCAACACATGGAGTCCATCCTACTGCAAAAGCTAAACCAAATACAAATGACATTGGATAGCTTGACTTTGAACTTTTTGGAAAGAATTTTTTCTCTATATTTAATGAACGAATTTTTGTAGATAACAACATAAAAATCCCAAAAGAAATAATAATTATTCCACCTACAAAATTAAGACTCTCTGTAAATTCACTAGCAGCGTTAGAAAGAACACTGTTAATCAAAACTCCTAAAATAGAAAATACTATTGAAAATCCCAAGACAAAAAATACGGTATTTAGTACAATGTTTAATCGATTAATAGTAAGGACAGATCCGCTTTTAGAGCCAAGTTCTGTAACAGTTGTTCCTGATATGTATGCAAGAAAAGCTGGAATCATTGGGAGAATACAGGGAGCAATAAATGAACCTAGGCCAGCAAGTAATGCTACAAATATTGTAGGATCTGCCATGCGTTAAAATTGCAATTTTTCCTTTAAAGCATTCTTCCATATTATTACCTAATACAATGTATGTATAGCGAAGAGTCAAAGTTCGTGAACTAAAAATCATCAAAACACTTTTTGATCACCACACACAATGAAACACATGGACAAGTTAGAACAGCTTGAAGCAGCATACAAAAAGGAAAACTCCAAAGATATAGTCAGGATGCTTGCAGTACTAATGGTTCTCAAAGAGGGTAAGGAATTAGAGTACGCACAAACACTACACCGCTGTACAAACTGGGTACGCAAATGGGTTGATCGTTTTAAAGTAGATGGCCTATATGATCACCCAAGGAGTGGAAGACCATGTGTAATCCCAAAGAAGCAAATGGATTCTATTATGTTCAAAATTATGTTGACACTATTTACACCTGTAATGCTGCAGCAGACAATATTTGATTCTACTGGAATAAAATTTCACATAACACATGTCAGAAAAATAATGCACCAGTATGGAATGTATGGAATGTCTGCTAAAACTGCACAAAAATATCACGTCAATCATGCAAGTGTAACAGCTGTGCGCAGCTGGGCAGCAACGCATGAAAAAGAGAATTCCACACCTAAAAAAGAGTGGATTCACCATTGCAATGCTTGATGAGGCATTCTTTGTTAGGGATGTAAAGGCAGGACGAAAATATTGGTCACCAGTTGCCAAAAGAATATTTCTCCCATATGTGGGAAACCATGAAAGTTTGGCAGTGTATGGAACAATTACAATCAATGGAGACCAACTGTTTAGAATTTATAAAAAATTCAACGGTATAACATTTGTAGAATATCTAAAAGAGCTACACTACAAATATGGTAAAATTGCGTTGATACTTGACAGGGCATCAGTGCAGCAATCAAAGAAGGTCAGGGACTTTTTGACAGATAATCCAGATGTTAAACTGATTTGGCTACCAAAAGGACCCACCATATCTAAACATGATAGAGCAGTGTTGGAAAATAGGCAAGCATGTGTTGTTGGTATCAGAATATTATGCAATGTTTGCAATAATGAATAATGCAGTGTCACAATACTTTGGAACAAAAAAATTCAAACTTGATGTTGTTAATTATATTTTTAGAAATCCTGCAAAGATGTTCACGAACTTTTGATCGTCGCTATACCATCACCCTCCTTTTTGATCAAATTGCCTGATCTAGCGGAATGCTCCCATTTGCCATCTATGTGGTATTTTGTTTTCCGCTCACTTTGAGTTAGTCTGTGTAACGCCCTTGTACATGGCAGTAATAATTCAACTCTCAGGCCCAACAGTAGGTATACATCACAAGATATGAAAAAGATTTCGTATAACGTCTGTTAAGAGATTGATCATCAGAAACTGGGGGGCCTAAATACATCAGGAATAATGAAATGGAATTGATTTTATACTACGTTTGATCAAAATATAATGATGAAACCAAAAAGCAAACTCTCTTTTACAGTATGTAGTGAAGATGAAGGTGGATTTAGTGCACAATGTATTGAATTTCCAGGAATTATAACTCAAGCTGATACAGAGTCTAAACTCACAGAAATGATGACTGATGCAGTAAATGGCTATTTTGAATCCTTTCCAGAAGAACGAAAGAGATTACAAAACATAAAGAAAAATAAAGTGATAGAGATCAGTGTCTAAAAAACTACCAATTCTATCATCTAGAGATATTCTGAGAATACTGCGCAGACACAAATTTTGGCAAACTGGACAGACTGGTAGCCATATTTTTATGACTGATGGAAAGCACAAGGTCACAATTCCACAAAGAAAGGAAATGAAGAAAGGGACTATGATATCCATAATTACACAGTCAGGATTAACACGAGAAGATTTTCTCAAATAATGGATATCACATTTTATGTCAAAAACTATCTTATGCCTTTTGAACACATCATCAACTGCTCAACACTATCGGAGACATTTCAAACCGATGTGATAATTGTCAAATACTGTGGTGATATTCGGTTGATTTGCTAGAATGGGTTTTGAACAGAAGAGTTATACCATTATACTCAAAACTGATGTATGTATTGATTTGTGCGTGAAGGTTGATACATACTTCACATGGATATAGCGACGATCAAAAGTTCGTGAACATCTTTGCAGGATTTCTAAAAATATAATTAACAACATCAAGTTTGAATTTTTTTGTTCCAAAGTATTGTGACACTGCATTATTCATTATTGTAAACATTGCATAATATTCTGATACCAACAACACATGCTTGCCTATTTTCCAACACTGCTCTATCATGTTTAGATATGGTGGGTCCTTTTGGTAGCCAAATCAGTTTAACATCTGGATTATCTGTCAAAAAGTCCTTGACCTTCTTTGATTTGTGCACTGATGCCCTGTCAAGTATCAACGCAATTTTACCATATTTGTAGTGTAGCTCTTTTAGATATTCTACAAATGTTATACCGTTGAATTTTTTATAAATTCTAAACAGTTGGCCCCCATTGATTGTAATTGTTCCATACACTGCCAAACTTTCATGGTTTCCCACATATGGGAGAAATATTCTTTTGGCAACTGGTGACCAATATTTTCGTCCTGCCTTTACATCCCTAACAAAGAATGCCTCATCAAGCATTGCAATGGTGAATCCACTCTTTTTTAGGTGTGGAATTCTCTTTTTCATGCGTTGCTGCCCAGCTGCGCACAGCTGTTACACTTGCATGATTGACGTGATATTTTTGTGCAGTTTTAGCAGACATTCCATACATTCCATACTGGTGCATTATTTTTCTGACATGTGTTATGTGAAATTTTATTCCAGTAGAATCAAATATTGTCTGCTGCAGCATTACAGGTGTAAATAGTGTCAACATAATTTTGAACATAATAGAATCCATTTGCTTCTTTGGGATTACACATGGTCTTCCACTCCTTGGGTGATCATATAGGCCATCTACTTTAAAACGATCAACCCATTTGCGTACCCAGTTTGTACAGCGGTGTAGTGTTTGTGCGTACTCTAATTCCTTACCCTCTTTGAGAACCATTAGTACTGCAAGCATCCTGACTATATCTTTGGAGTTTTCCTTTTTGTATGCTGCTTCAAGCTGTTCTAACTTGTCCATGTGTTTCATTGTGTGTGGTGATCAAAAAGTGTTTTGATGATTTTTAGTTCACGAACTTTGACTCTTCGCTATATCAACCTTCGCGCACAAATCAATAGCTATATGTGAATACAAAAAGAAGGAATTCAGATAGCATAAAAAATGAACCCAGGTTCAGGACTCGTAATTCATCGTCCTCAAAGAAAAGTCCAAAGAGACAGATTAGGGGGAAAAAGACAAGGGCATGTATGTTGGCATTGACTTGCACAAGAAATTTCTTCAAGTGGCAACAATGGATAATGACGGAAAGATATTACAAAACATAAAAGTTGAGAACACTCATGAATCAATCAGGAAACATTTTACAGACATACAGATTCATGCCAATATTGTCATGGAATCATCATCAGTATAACACGTATGGATTTCTTACAGATGAATTGGGATACAAAAACGTGACACTCTCAAACCCGTATCTTACAAAGACAATAGCCGCATCAAAAAAAACAGACAAGATTGATGCCAGGATACTGGCAGATCTTTTGCGTGGAGGATACATTGCAACATGCCATATTCCAAACAAAAAGATAGTAAAACATCGCCAGCTGGTAAGATACAGAAAAAAACTCATTCAGTGGAGAACATCTCTCAAAAATTCTGTCCATGGAATTTTGTTACAGGAGGGAATCAAGATACCCGGAGTCACATTCACTGTAACATACAACAAAAGACTCACCTCCCTAGGTGACTATCGCATAGATGGATTTGTACGACAGATAGACTATCTTAATCTGCAAATTGCAGATATTAATTCAAGAGTGTATGCTGCTGTAAATGCCAGTCCTGATGCCATGATAATAAAATCAATACCCGGAATTGGTGACTACTCGTCACTAGTTATCGCATCAGAAATTGCAAATATTAGCAGATTCAATGACTCTCACAAGTTATGCGCATATGCAGGAGTCGTGCCATCAGTCAGAAACTCTGCAGATTACACCATGGCAGCATAACCAAAAGAGGAAGCATGACACTACGATGGGTCCTTATCCAATGCGTCCATTCTCATGCAATACATGCCAAGAACAGTGACATTACAAAATTTTACAATCGCATTAAAAAGAAGAGAGGCTCATCAAAAGATGCAGTTGCCGCATCATCCCAGATTCTGTGAGTGATTTACTGGATGCTAAAAGAGAGGAGAGAATTTGTACAGAATTACAGTTAGGACTGCAAGTCGCGTTTGGTATGTTGAGGGACAAGCCTCGGTTGATAACTGCGAATAGGTCCTAACGAAGGGATGAAGATAGCATTGAGGAAGAAGCCTCGTATGGATACATGTCCGTCATCTTTTGTTTGAAAGCATTCCCTAGCGAAAGCTATGCCTTGGGATGTAAAAAAGTAGGAAATGTATAAAAACAATTCACATGGATACATACCTAAACAGGTATGTATCAACCTTCACGCACAAATCAACACTATTACACAAAAAGATCTAAGATCAACTAAATCATCATACAAAACATGTCAGGTTGTGGTCATGAGAAAATCATCATACAGCTACAAAAAAAGACAAAACAACAAGACGAAGTGATAAAACAACTACAAGCAGAGATAAAACAACAAAAACTAATCACAGGGAATCTCATAGAATCAAACAAGGAACTACAAAAAAGACTGTCATATTATGAGAATGCGCACTCTCCGCCATCAAAGAATTCCCTTGAATGGAGAAAGCAAAAAAGACAACACAGACAGCCAGGCAAATCAAGACGTGGTGGAATAGCAGGACACGTTGGCAAGACACAGAAATTCAGACCAACTAGCACCAAACACCACAGATCAGATGCATGTCCCAAATGCGGTAGTGAAAATATTCATCAAACCAAAACCTGCAAAAGGATAATGGTTGAGATTCCTCCACCAACACCCTACGGTATAACTGAGCATGTTTTGAATCAATACATCTGCATGGACTGTTCTGATAATTTTCAAACCACGGGAAACCTTCCACTACATGGATGTTTTGATGGTTCAGTGATACGTGAGGTAGTCTCACTGTTCTCAAAGAGATTGACATACGATGCTATCAGAACCACACTCTATGAAAGATATGGATTAGAAATCAGCAATACAACCGTACAATCCATTCTTCGCAACGGTAGTGTGATGTTAGAGTCATTTTACAATGACATCCACAGCGAAATCGTGACTGAAAAGATTCTCGGAATCGATGAGACCGGATTTTCAATTGATGGAAATACTGGATGGATGTGGGTTGCAAGAAGCAAGACTAGTGCACAGTATGCCTTGGAGTACAGCAGAGGTGCCAATGTTCTAAAAAAGTACTGGAAGAAATTCAAAGGAACCCTAGTGTCTGACGGATATGCTCCGTACAGGACAGTATTTTGTGATAACACAAAGCAGAGATGCACCGCACACCTGCAGCGCGATGCCAAATATCTGGCAATAAAATCAAAGGACAAAAAGGCCAGGATTCTATATGAGAAACTCTCAGGGATGCTAGGTCATGCCAGGGTTTGGAGTGTAGGTAATCGTCATACAAAACGGCGGGAAACGTACAGGAATGATTTACTAAAACAGCTGGACCGTATCATTGCACGATATTTGAAAGGTGATACGGAGATGGTTCAGTTTGGCAAGAAGCTAAAGACTGCAAGGAACAGCATGTTTACGTTTGTCATGGATGGTGATGTCCCGTCAACTAACAATGATGCAGAGAATTCCATTCGAAAGTGCGTGATGCAGAGGAATGTTCGCGGGCAGATGAAGAGTGATCAGGGCATGAGGATGATCTCAGTCTTTCTCACATGCTTTGAGACATGGAGAATAAGGGAATTGAACATGTTTTCTGAGATGGCAAAATACATCTAAGTGCTTAATACATACCTAAACAGTTATTTATATAGAAATTTAGTAATTGAGTATATGATGTCAGCAATGCATCAAATGCAATACACTGGATTCACAACAACCATGTTAGCTCTTGAACCAACTGCAACTGATACTGAAGTCTATTTTGTAGAATTAAAACAAGATGAAGATGGACGTTTTGTTGCTACTGTTCCAAAATTACCTGGTGTTGTAACTGATGGTGCTACAGAAGATGAAGCATTAGATAATGTTAATGATGCAGTTCAAGCCATGTTAGAAGCTAAAGGATTAAAGCAACAGTTTATTCTTATCAGTGTTTCATAACGTCGTATTGCCTAAGTTACCACGACCTTCTACTAGAGAATTAGCAGCTTTTCTAAATACTCAAGGTTACACTTTGGATCATTCAAGAAAACATCATGTTTTTAAAAATAGTGCAGGAGCAATGGTAACTGTTCCTGAAAGACAAGAAATAGGAACTGGATTACTGATGGCAATATTGGCTGAAATTGGTTGTAGTAGAGATGATTTTATGAAATGGTGGCAAAAATAAACTCAAAAAGCATAGAACATATAATTCAGTGGGGTAAAACCTTGATATGATTCCTGAAGAAGAAATTCGAAACAACCTTGTTGATATGGGATACATATTGGCAACACCAAGAGCACTTTTTCCAAGTTATTACAAATTGAATGATGGAACTATTGCTAGAGCATTAATCAACATAAATTATCTGATCGCCGATCCACAAGCTCCACAGGGTTTTGCAGTAAACCAAACCAATTCCGTTACTGCATTTGTACCAAAAGAAAAGCGACATCCTGAATTATTTCAACCATATAATACTGCAGAGTTATTGAAAGACCCTATAGATGAAGATGTGGAATTTGAAGTTTTACGAGAAAACTTTAGCGTTTATGATCTCAGTAATGATATGATTCTTAGTGTTAAGACAGTTGTAGGTCAAATCATAAAATCAAAATATCATACTAGAGACGGAGAACCAATCTATAGTATTAACACAAATCCAATCATCAAAGCAAAAAAGAAATAAAATAGAATTTTTTAGGCATGAGACATATTCAAAATCATTGTTAATTAAAAAAGAACGTCAATTTCTTACTGAAAAAACGTATGTATCCATGTGAATTGTTTTTATACATTTCCCACTTTTTTACATCCAGAGGAATAGCTTTCGCTAGGGAATGCTTTCAAACAAAAGATGACGGACATGTATCCATACGAGGCTTCTTCCTCAATGCTATCTTCATCCCTTCGTTAGGACATATTCGCAGTTATCAACCGAGGCTTGTCCCTCAACATACCAAACGCGACTTGCAGTCCTAACTGTAATTCTGTACAAATTCTCTCCTCTTTTTTAGCATCCAGTAAATCACTCACAGAATCTGGGATGATGCGGCAACTGCATCTTTTGATGAGCCTCTCTTCTTTTTAATGCGATTGTAAAATTTTGTAATGTCACTGTTCTTGGCATGTATTGCATGAGAATGGACGCATTGGATAATGACCCATCGTAGTGTCATGCTTCCTCTTTTGGTTATGCTGCCATGGTGTAATCTGCAGAGTTTCTGACTGATGGCACGACTCCTGCATATGCGCATAACTTGTGAGAGTCATTGAATCTCCCATACGAAATCGTCTCCAATTACTACGGACACTTTTTAGCGTGCTTTGCTGAATCAGGACATCTCAGATATGCCTTGCATCTTATACTTTTGTTGTGTCAGTTCATGATTTTGTGTACGATACACTTTCAGAATTGCAAAGAGAAGAGGAAGTGGAAATGTGTGTGCTCATCTTTTCCCAATCTTGCCCCGGATAAACCGGTACATCTTCTCTGCTGATTTTTTTGGTATTGCATCAATTGTACCGTTTGTGTTTCTTCCCCAGAAGATGTGATTCCTTTCACTCTTTGACATTTCCGTCATTCCCCTCACAAAGAAGACCAGCGATGATGAGAACAGTCCCTTCTCCAGTCTGATGTTTGTGATGGTATTGTAATAGTACTCTTCAATGTTTTCCCCAAAGCCCAGCCGTATCAGGTTTCGGATAATTACCCTCTTTTCTGTAAGATATACGGTGTTTGGGTTGATTAGTGCCGCACCACCGGGCAGTACCCTTGACTGTCTTGCAGACATTATTAGTCTCGCCAGAATCCAGCCGGTCTCTGATCTTTTCTACCTCTGAGCTCATGATGTACCCTGTATGTTTTGTATAAAAGGTATATCTTGCAGTTTAGGGCAGCACACCAGATATAAGATCCTGGATTATCTTGTATGCCCCAAGCAGCGCATCATGTAACATGTCATATGATATGGCAAATACTCCCGTATACCACAGGACTATCACTATACCAAGAAACACACAGAGCTTGAGAATCCCCCACATGTATACATACAATACAATCCGTTTTTAACTGGGTTGAATGGAATTTTTGGCATGAACAAGCGTCTCGTAATGGTAGGTGTACTTTTAGGGATTATAGTTACATTTGCAGTAATTATTGGCTCACCTGCATTAGGTGGATTTGATACTTTACGATAATCACCCAAATTTAGTATGTGCTTTTTCAAAAATTTCAAGCGTTTTTTCAATATCTACCTTTGATAACCACGCAGTAACAGAAATTCTCAATCTTGCTTGATTTTTTGGAACTGTAGGGTATCTAATTGGTTGTGCAAATACTCCATTATTAAACAAAAATTCTCCAAAGTCCATTGCTGACTTTTCATTTCCGATAATTATTGGTATGATATGTGTTGGAGAATTTGTCTCATATCCAATTTGTCTCAATCCTTTTGAGAGTTGTTTGACATTTTTTTCTAGCTTTTCCTTTTGTTTTTCTCTGTTTGATTCAAATCTTTTCAGGGAATGTTCAATCAAAAATGAAGGAAGTGCAGATGTGTAAATAAATGATTTTGATTTGTTAATACATAAATCAATCACATTATTTTGTGATGCAACATATCCTCCAAATGATCCTAGCCCTTTACTTAGACTACTAATATACAAATCAATTTTTTTTGCAACATTGAAATAATTTGGAGTTCCTTTCCCGTCTTCTCCAATAACAAAATCCCCGTGTGCATCATCTACAATAGTAATTGCATTTGTTTTTTCTGAGATCTCAGTTATTTGTTTTAATAATGAAAAATCTCCATCCATACTAAATATTCCTTCAGTGATTACAACTTTGTTTTTCCCATTCTGCTTTAGTTTCTTTTGTAAATCCTGCATATCATTATGTTTGTAAATTAAAACTTTAGCATCTGATAATTTACATGATTCTATAATACTTGCATGGTTTAACTCATCACTTAGAATCAAATCGCCTTTTTTTACAATTGAAGAAATTGCCCCAAGATTTGCCATGTATCCTGTAGGGTAAACTAAACTGTTTTGTTTTGATTTATGTTTTGCAAGGATATCTTCTAATTTTTTGTATGATTCATCATTTCCAGAAACAAGTCTTGAACTTGACTGAAGCTGTTTAAATTGAATCTTTGTTGTTGTAATTCCAAGATAATCATTTGAACATAAGTTGAGAAGTTTTTTACCATTAATTGTAATATGTGAATCTTTTACCTTACCGTATCGTAATTTTCTGTAGAGGTTGTTTTGCTTAATTTTACCTATCTCTGAATCAATAAAGTCTAGTTTATGCTTTGAGACCAATTTTCTCTATCATTTTAAGGTCTTTTTTAGCCTCATTTCCATCCATCGTCAGATATCCTGCAGTGATAATCCCATTTGCACCACTTTGAAGTAATTCTTCACCAGAATCATCAAGATTTGTTTCTCTTCCACCAGAAATTTTGATGACTGATTCTGGTAAGAGAAATCGGATCACAGAAAACATTCGAATAATCTCTGAATTAGATAACTCTGTTTGCAATTCAAGTGGAGTTCCAGGCATTGGCACTAACATGTTAATTGTCACTTCTTCAGGGTATAGTCTGGATAATTCTAATGCTAACTCTCGTCTCTGTTCTCTTGTTTCTCCAAGTCCGATAATTCCCCCAGTGCATAACTCTAATCCTGCATCTCTTGCAATTTTTAATGTCTTTAACCTATCTTCATATGTATGCGTAGTACAAATTTCGGAAAATTTTGATTTTGCAGTCTCCAAATTATGGTTGTATCTTTTTACTTTGAGTTCTTTTAGCTTTTTTGCTTGTTCTTGTGTTAGAAAACCTAAACTACATTCTATAGTTATTCCAACTTTATCATTAACTTCAATAATTATTCTACATACTTTATCAAAATCTTTTGGTGATGGTTCTCTCCATGCTGCAACTAGACAATATGATTCGGCACCTTCATCTTTTGCTTTTTGAGCTTTTTCAACTATTTCTTCAGGTGTAGGTAATTGGTATGTTTCAATTCCTGTATCAAAAAAAGCAGATTGTCCACAAAATGTACAGTCTTCACTGCATGCATTTTTTTTAATATTGTTTAACTGCTCCACATCTACCCTATCTCCATTAAAATCCCTGGTGATCTCATTTGCATAACTTGCTAAATCTTTTAGATTTTCATCTGGAATATTAAATAATTTTTCAGCATCTTCTGATGATATTCCAATTCCAGAAAATACTTTTTCCTGACACTCTTTGATAAACTCTAGAGTATTCACAATTAACTTCAACAATTTTTCATTAATAACACTAGTGGAAAGGTTAACCTTTGTGGTTGTAGGGGGTTAACGGTTAAACTACCTTTGATTTTGCAGTCTGAATTGTTTTTATTGTCCTATTTAGGAGCAAATCCAGTTCTTTTTCTGAAATTGCCAGTGGTGGAACAAGCATGACGATGTTTCCTAGAGTTCTAAGATAGATTCCATTCTTTTTACCCTCTTCAAAAAATATCTTATTGATTGATTTTTTAGGATGAATTGGAGTTTTTTTCTTTTTATTAGTCACTAATTCAATTCCCATCAACATTCCTTTGTGTCTAACATCTCCTACAATATCGATTTCTGAAATTTCTTGATAAAAATTTTCAAAGATTTTTGATGTTTTTTGAATCTTTTTGATCAAATTATTTTTTTTATACATTTTGAGATTTTCATTTGCAACCGCTGCTGCAATGGGATTTCCTGTGTATGTATGACCGTGAAATAGATGCTTCCAATCATTAAATTCACCTAAATACGAATCATAAATTTTTTTGTTTGTCAAGGTTGTAGCCATTGTTAGATATCCACCAGTTAACATTTTTCCATAAGCAACAATGTCTGGAATACTTTTTTGTTCTTCATACTGTATCATGGAACCTAATCTTCCAAAACCAGTTGCTATTTCATCTAAAACAAATAATACATCATATTTTTTACAAATCTGGCTGATTTTTTTCTGAAATCCTTTTGGATAAATCATAACGCCTCCTGCTACTTGTGCACCACTTTCCATTACAAAAGCTGCAATGTTACTACTTTTTGAGATTTTTTTTTCAATTTTTTCTAAACAATAGTTTTGATAATCTAAAAAAGTAAATCCTTTGGGTATTCTGTATTTGTTAGGAACTGAAAATTGTATTGTTGAAAATAATTGTTTTTTAAATTTACCAAAAAATTCCGGTACAAATCCTACTGACATTGCTCCAAATGTATCTCCATGATATCCATTTTTTAGTGTGGCAATCTCTGTTTTCTTTTCATTTCCAATGTTTTTCCAGTATTGTAATGCTAGTTTGATAGCAATCTCCATTGCAGTAGAACCATTATCAGAATAAAAGACTCTGTGCATTCCTGGAGATATTTTTACTAGACTTTCTGCAAGCCTCTCTGCAGGCTCATTTGTGAGATTAAACATGGAAGAATGCTGCAGTTTTTTACTCTGATTTGTAATGGCTTTCACTAATTCTGGATTAGAGTGTCCCCATACATTGCACCACATTGATGCTACTCCGTCAAGCATTTTGTTGCCTTTAGTATCAATTAACCACACTCCTTTCCCTTTGGTGATTGTATCAAACGAATTCCATTCTTTCATCTGAGTGTTTGGGTGCCAAATAGAACTTTTCAACTGATTTTGTAAGATTACAGATCTTAATAATTAACCGATAAAGTTAATCAACTAAATATCCTGAATCTAATTTGTTGAAATCACTCTTTGTTACTGGGACCGACACGGATGTTGGAAAAACCTACATCACTGCAGGTCTCGGAGCCGTAATTCGTAAAATGGGAATTGATGTAGGGGTAATGAAACCATTTGCAGCTGGGAGTGCTCAAAAAAAAGGGTACAAATCTAAAGATATTGTAATAATATCAAAGGCAGCCCAAGCATGTGATCCTGAAAATTTGGTAAACCCGCAATTTTTTCCAATTCCTGCATCTCCGTACACTGCATGGAAAAATTTGAAAACCAAACCAAAAATATCTACAATATTGTCTAGTTTCAAAAAACTTTCAAAACTTCATGACATGATTCTTGTTGAAGGAATGGGGGGAATTATGACTCCAATTTTGAAAGACTATTACATTACAAATCTAATCAAAGAAATGAAAATTCCTGCAGTTATTGTAACAAGAAGTAAAATTGGAACTGTTAACCATACAATTATGACCGTAAAAATGTGTAATGCATATAAAATTCCAATTAAAGGAATAATCATAAACGATTTTGATTCGGATGGTTATAAAATAAAAGAACTCACACGTGATTTCAAAAGTCTAACTAAGGTGCCTGTTCTAGGATCGATCCCATTTATCAACAACTTTACTAATGCCTCATTGTATAAAATTTTCAAAAAAAATATTAATTTTAAGTTATTACTGCAATAATTTATTTACACTCGTAAAATTTTGAATTTATTTGAGCCTCCAACATTACTAAATTGAGCAATCTCAAAGATAATTTTTGAAAATGAATTATTTTCTTTGGATAGCACAAAATATTTTTGATTTATAGAAACATTTTCTGATAAAACTACCCAAATGTTCTCTTTTTCAGGTTGTATTTTCTCTAACTGAGAAATCTTCTCTTCAATGATATTCTTGTTTGATGATTTTGGAATACAAATTAACAGTGTTTTTTCAGGATCTTTTTCTAGTGTTTTAATGTCTGGAATTACGATATCTATTTCTGTTCCTTTATGTTCTACTTTTCTTTGACTGTTAATCAATGCATTAGTTAACAAATAATGCAACAATCCTGTTGCTAAAACCCCTACACTTTCATCTTTTTCTCCTAGTGTGATGATTTTATCATAACAATTTGCAATAACATCATCAATTATTTCTGAGAATTTTTTTTCAGAGATTAATTTTTGAATTGCCACTTCTGATTTTGACAGGTAATCAAAGAGATAATCTTTGATCGGATTTGGTTCTTCTTGCATTATTTTGAAGTAATTGGATTCCTAATATGAATAATTAACATACCTGAAAGAAGATATACTTGATTATTGATATTCTAATCATGAAACCTCAAGATATTGCTAACATCTGTTATGGCCTTCTTGGCATGGGAATTGTTGCATATGCAGTAAATCATTTTGTAACTACATAGTGATTTAATTATTAAAATTGATTTTTAGATATATTATTCATTAAAGACGTAACGTCTTTCACCTTTAGATTCTGTTTCAGTTTTTACATCTATTAGGACAAATTCTTTTTTTGTATGAACCATAGATTCAGCAATGTCTACTTTGTTTTCATGTAGTTTTTCGTATTCGTCCCATGTCAGTCTTTTTCTATTTCCTATTTCTGATTCCAAGTTCATATTCTTTACAATTTCTTTGTATTCTGGTTGAATGACTCCACTGAATACCATTGCACTAGCGCCACTACCATATGATCCAAATCCAACTCTTTTTCCTTCTAAATCAATTCCTTTTTGATATTCAAATTCTAAACTACTTCTAAATCCTAAATATAATGATGCTGTATACAGATTTCCAATCATACTAGATGCAATAAGTGAACTTGCAAGTTTTGATTCATACACTTCTTGGAATTCAGGAGTTTTTGAAAACAATTTTGTAAATTCATGGTCTTTTGCCATAAAGTCTGCATCACTTAACACTGATTCAATGGTACCACGTGGGTCTTGTGGTACTGGTTCATCTAATCCTATTTCTTGCAAAATTGTCCTCCATCGTGGAAGTTGACGCCATTCATGTCTAACCATATATGCTAAGGCCTTTTTCCCCATGTTACTATATGGTAAGTGCATGTTGATGTAGTCCATATGATCTAAGATTGTTTCTCCAGGTTCTATTTTGATTAGTCCTGTTGAGACTGCCTTTTTCTTATAGGCATCAAGTGCTTTTCTTACTTGAATCATGTAAAGTAAATTAGAATATTGACCATGGACTATTGGTGTCTCTTTTCCAAAAGGTCTGTAAAAGTCATATTCATCTTTAATTGAAGTAGATGTGACTTTAGGATCAAACTCCATTAATCTTGGATTCTCATTGAGAAGCATGACCACTGCTCCTGCTCCTTGGGTCATCTCCCCACTAGAACCCATGTCGTATTTTGCAATATCTGATACTATTACTAGTGCAGACTTTCCATCTGCTTCGTCCGCCCTAATCCAGTTTGTATTGTCATAAAGAGCATACGAACCACTGACACAAGCAAATTTGGTCTCAATGCCTCCACAGTGCTCAAATGCACCTTGACCATAAACTTGCTCTAGCATTCCAATAACATAAGAGTTCATTGCCTTTGATTCATCAAATGCAGATTCAGTTGAAACATATAATCTTCCAATATCTTCTGGAGATAGTTTGTTTTTTTGCATAATTCTCAAGCATGCATTTGCTGCAAGACATGCCGGGTCTTGGTTAGCATCAACAATTGCCATTTGAGAAACTCCAAGACCTTTTTGTAATTTTACTGGGTCTAAACCTCTGGCTTCTGCAAAATCAGCTGCATCGATATACAATCTAGGGATGTATATTGCAATATCGTCTATACCAGCTGCCATAAGCTTGGCTCCGATGGTTCACTAATAAGGATATCCTGTTAATTCTATCTAACTAGGAAATGAAGTTTTAGCAGTTTCTTGTTCTTTTTTTGCTATTTGATCGCTAATTTTTTTATTTTTTTAGTTCTATTTCAAAAATCTTTTCAAATGTCTCAAATGGCTGTGCTCCAAAAACTCGTGTAGTCTTACCATCAGGACCAATGACAAAAAATGCTGGTGTTCCTGTTATGCCGAGATTTTTTGCATCTTCATTACTTGCAAGAATCGTTTGTGAATGATGTTCATTTGTCACACATTCAGACCATTCATCCATGTCTAAACCAATCTCTTGAGCAAACTTTACAAGGTTTTCAGAAGATGCCCATCCATTGTTTTCTCCAGTCCAATTTGAATACAAAATATCGTGATATTCCCAAAACAATCCCTGATCATTTGCACAATGTGCGCCGTGTGATGCTCTTATCGAGTCAGGTCCAATTATGTTGTAATCTTTGAAAATCATTTTGACTTTTCCTGTTTCTACATAGTTTTTCAAAATATCATCTTCAGTTGAATGAAAGAAAACATTACAGAAATGACATTGATAATCTCCAAACTCCACTAAAGTGACTGGTGCATTGGGATCTCCCAGCATGGGTGAGCCATTTGCTAAAAATGTCTCCATGGTAATTTTTGCTGGTCCAAATTCTTGAATGGTTGGAGCTGGTTCTATTACAAGTTCTGTCTCATTTGAAATTCCATCAAACCCAATAAATGTTATAATTATTAGTATTGATGCAATTGTAGCACCTATTGCAAGAGATGGACCATGAATCAATGAATATTAATTTTTTTTTAGTACATTTAGTCTTTTGTACTATAAACTATTAATCAATAACTGATGTAGTCAAACTAACTATCTGTAATATTTTTGATGCTTTCGAATTTTCATTCTCTGCATTTATGGTTACAGTAAATTCTCCTATAGTATATCTTGGAACAAAAAATTCAATTTCAAGTAATCCGTTATCATTAGTAATTCCATCTACAGAATAAAATTCTTGATTTTCATCACCTATCACTAAAACTTTGATATTGGTATTTGGAATTAACCCATAATTTTGATAAAAATCATTTAATTTGTTTTGCTCTGTATCGTAAATTTTAACATCTATACGTGCAAAATTATTTTCATAAATTTTTTGTGTGTATTGAACTACAAATCAAATACCTTTCTAACAATTTGGATTCCGACTACATATTCTAATGCTTGACACCATGTAATCCATTTTTTTTATTTCGAACCTTTATGTTTCCAGCTACTATGTTTTTTTCACTTTCAAAAATTTTAACAATTTCTGTTAATGAATTTTTGGATGCTAATGTATCTGGGCACAAATCAGACATCAAAAAGAATCACTTACCAATTGCAGGAATTGACACAAATGCCAAGTGGGGATTCTCCAAATCAAGGGGTTGGGTGTATGGATACAAACTACACATGAGTTGCAGTACAGGAAAGACTAGTTGTTCCATTATCTGCCATGTGTAACTACTGCAAATGTTCATGATAGCAAGCCATATGAAAAATTGATTGGGTCACTTTCTGGATTGATGAATAACATATGGTGTGATCCGGCATATGATGATTCCAAACCATACGAGTCAACTAAGAACTTAGCAAGTCTGCCAATACGTCTGAATCAAGTTTGTCGTTTTTGAGCTTTGCCTGTGCAATTATCTTGGTCTTTGCAGGATGTGCAAGAATTGTATCAATTCCATGGTCCTCTAGTGTGTCATGTAGTCTGATCCAATAGTTTGCAGTTGATTCGCACATTGCCTGTATGTCATTACCATATGTCTTTTTGATATGTTTGATAAAACCCATTATTCCATTTGTGGTATTATCAAAGCTTGTCTGCTCTAGATTCTTTCTGGATTCCTATTTTGTTGCAACACATTTTATTTTGTAGACATTAATTCCTATGCTGATCATACCATCACCTCCTTTTTGATCAAATTGCCTGATCTAGCGGAATGCTCCCATTTGCCATCTATGTGGTATTTTGTTTTCCGCTCACTTTGAGTTAGTCTGTGTAACGCCCTTGTACATGGCAGTAACCATTCAACTCTCAGGCCCAACAGTAGGTATACATCACAAGATATGAAAAAGATTTCGTATAACGTCTATAAAGTTATAGTGATGTAGAAATAATTTTACGGGGTTGAATCGGTGACAACTCTTACAAAGTTAGAATGCTCAGAATGGATAAAATCATTGATGGCTATGACACGAAAGACATAGGCAGTGTCAGGTGACAGATGCTCAACAACATGTGTAGTATCAGAGCTTCCAGTATCAAAAATACAAATGTACAGATCATCTCTGCACAAAATAGTGTATCCGGTTGCTCTATCATCATTAGTATCATCCCAGCTTAGCGTGACAGAGTTATGGGTTGTACCAGTAACTAGAAGATTGGTAGGTGCAAGTAGAGTGGTACTAATCTGTACATAGTTAGACTGCGGGGACTCCTCAATGCCATTGATAGATATTACACGAAAGACATAGACAGCTCCTGATAGCAGGTTCTCAACAACATGTGTGGTATCAGTGCTTGCAGTATCCTCAACGCATGGCTGCAATGCATCTCCAGTAGATATGTCTCTGCACAGAATCTTGTATCCCGTTATGGAGTCATCATCAGTATCATCCCAGCTTAGCGTGACAGAGTTAATAGTTGTACCAGTAACTAGGAGATTTGTAGGGGCATGCGAAGTGGTAGGGGCATGCGAAGTGGTAGGGGCATGCGAAGTGGCAGTACCAAACCTTACAAAGTTAGAATGGGGGGATTGGCCAGTATCATTGATAGCTATGACACGAAAGACATAGACAGCTTCAGATGACAGGTTCTCAACAACATGTGTAGTATCAGAGCTTGCAGTATCCTCAACGCATGGCTGCAATGCATCTCCAGTCGATATGTCTCTGCACAGAATCTTGTATCCCATTATTGAATCATCATCAGTATCATCCCAGCTTAGTGTGACAGAGTTGGTATTTGCACCAGTAACTAAAAGACGAGTGGGGGTAGAAGGAAGAACAGGAGGGGATGAAACACTAACAGATACAGTAAAACTTGTACTAGCTGAATTTCCAGAATCATCAGTAGCAGTACAGGTTACGATGGTAGTGCCAATGAAAAATGAATGGTCAGATGCATAGTCACAAGTGATAGTTACTGGGAAGATATCAGTAGCAACTGGTTCATTAAAATTTACAATAGCTGATGTACTGGCAGTTGAGATGGCAATGTCTGCAGGTGTAACAAATACGGGCTTTGTCGTATCATGAATTGTTACCATTTGGGCTGCACTTGATCTATTATTACCAGAGTCTGTCGCATACCATATCACTATGGTATCACCTAATGGGAAGGAATTTGGCGCATCATTTGTGATTATTGGATTTCTATCCACAGAATCAATAGATGTTGCCTGGCCAAGTTGAGACGAAGATACCCTGGTAAGTACATCAGTGGATTCCAATGTAACATCAGATGGCGCAGTGATGGTTGGCGCAGTCGTATCCTGGACTGTTATTGTATTTGCAGTTGTTGCAGTATTTCCATTAGAGTCAACTAGCGTCCAGTTAATTACAGTATCACCTAGTGGGAACTGCATTGGTGCATCATTTGTGATTGTGACAGTAAAGTGATCAGTTGCAGAAGGAGTGCCATAGTCACTTTGAGATAGCGGTGTTGATAGTCCTGTTGCTTCAAATGTCATATCTTGTAGTATTATGAACTGTGGCGGGATTGTATCTGCAATTATTATATCTTGAGATGTACTAGCTGGATTTCCCGAGGTGTCAATTGCGGTCCACGTTACTGTAGTGGTACCTAGTGGGAACTGCATTGGCACATCATTTGTGATAGTTGTTGGAAAGATGTCAGTTACTGTAGGGTTTGATAAAGTCAGAACGGTAAAGTCAGACATTGCCTCTATTGTAATATTGCTTAAACTGCTAATTATTGGTGCAGTGGTATCTTGGATTGTAATTCTTTGTACAGCACTAGATTGATTGTCAGAATCATCAGTTGCAGTCCACGTAACTAGAGTAGTGCCAAGTGGGAATGTACTTGGAGCATTATTTGTTATGTCGGGTTCTGCATCTCTGTTATCAGTAGCTGTTGCTTGACCTAACTGAGATGCACTAATTGGTGTGAGTTGTGATGTTGCTTCAAATGTTTTATCACCAGGTAGAGTAATTACAGGATTTACATCATCAGAAGATAAAGTGACTGTAACATCAAATGATATGGTTGCAGGATTACCAGCACTGTCAGTTGCAGTACAGGTTACGATGGTAGTGCCAATGAAAAATGAATGGTCAGATGCATAGTCACAAGTGATAGTTACTGGGAAGATATCAGTAGCAACTGGTTCATTAAAATTTACAATAGCTGATGTACTGTCAGTTGAGATGGCAATGTCTGCAGGTGTAACAAATACGGGCTTTGTCGTATCTTGTATTGTTACCATTTGGGTTGCACTTGATCTATTATTACTAGAGTCTGTCGCATACCATATCACTATGGTATCGCCTAATGGGAAGGAATTTGGCGCATCATGTGTGATTATTGGATTTCTATCCACAGAATCAATAGATGTTGCCTGGCCAAGTTGAGACGAAGATACCCTGGTAAGTACATCAGTGGATTCCAATGTAACATCAGATGGTGCAGTGATGGTTGGTGCAGTCGTATCCTGGACTGTTATTGTATTTGCAGTTGTTGCAGTATTTCCATTAGAGTCAACTAGCGTCCAGTTAATTACAGTATCACCTAGTGGGAACAGTTCAGGTGCATCATTTGTGATTGTGACTGTAAAGTGATCAGTTGCAGAAGGAGTGCCATAGTCACTTTGAGATAGCGGTGTTGATAGTCCTGTGGCTTCAAATGTCATATCCTGCAGTATTATGAACTGTGGCGGGATTGTATCTGCAATTATTATATCTTGAGATGTACTAGCTGGATTTCCCGAGGTGTCAACTGCGGTCCACGTTACTGTAGTGGTACCTAGTGGGAACTGCATTGGCACATCATTTGTGATAGTTGTTGGAAAGATGTCAGTTACTGTAGGGTTTGATAAAGTCAGAACGGTAAAGTCAGACATTGCCTCTATTGTAATATTGCCTAAACTGCCAATTATTGGTGCAGTGGTATCTTGTACTGTGATTGTTTGCGTGGCACCAGCTGAATTGCCTGAATCATCAGTTGCAGTCCAAGTAACTAGAGTAGTGCCAAGTGGGAATGTACTTGGAGCATTATTTGTTATGGCAGGCGACAAATCCCCATCATCAATTGCCGTAGCAGTGCCAATTTGTGAATCAGTTATAGGTGTTAGTGCTGCTGTTGCCTCAAATGTTTTATCACTTGGTATGGTAAGGATGGGAGAAATATTATCCCGAAATACCAAATTTACATTAAATGTAATAGTTGCTAGATTGTTTGCAGAATCAATAGCAGTACATGTAACTATAGTATTGCCAGTTGAAAATACAGATCCACTAGGTGGATCACAAATAACTGCAACTATACCATCTGTATCATCAGTTGCAGTAGGTATGGTGTAATCAAATACTTTGGAATTTGCATTATCTATAAAATCAAATTTGTCATTAACTGGTGAAAAAACTGGTGGCATATTATCAATAGGTGCAGCAGCGTCATAAACAGAGATACTATCTAACTCTGTATCCTCACTATTACTGTTAGATATAGCATCAAATCGTAGTTTGAATTGGGAAGAAGAATAACTACTCAGATCATACTCTGCAAAATGCCACTGGCCATCATCGTATGCATTACCATCATCATCTGTTTGATCAGCTGTAAATGATTCTAATACTTGCCAAATATTCCCATCATTTTCTGAAACATATGTGACAATACCTTCCTGACTTCTAGCATCCGCTCCTGTTGCTACAAACCAGTTGAAGCTTAGTTTGGGGGTTGTCATTTGTGTCAAGTCAACATTATCAACCATTATCATAGTACATACATCATCACAGTCTTCAGTTCCTGCTACTTTATTGCCAGATATAGAATCAAGTACTGGAATAAGAGGGGAATTTCGTATACTCCAAAATTCATCATCACCTGTAGTTAAAATCCAGTTTGACATGTCTGTCTCAAAGTTATCAATAAAAGAGGTTAATGTATTTGAAACAGGTACATTAACAGTTAAGGTAATACTGGAACTAGCTCTTACTCCATCACCATTTTCTGCTGAAACTGTAATGGTATGCACACCATTTGTTAATCCAGTTAAAGTGGATTCAAAGTTTAGACTGACATCTTCTGATATTACACGAGTCATTATTGGATCAATACTAGTAATACCATCAACTCTGATTGTAATATCTTCAATTCCCGATGACATTGACTCATAGATAAATCCCTCAATTACTACAAATGAGGACATTATAGTAGTATTATCCCTTGGAGATTGTACAGTAATACTAGGAGGTGAAGTGTCTGGGATGTGGACATTTAAGATATTTGATGGAGTAGATGCACCAAAGTCATTGCTTGTAAAAATTCTAAAGAATTGATTGTATCCTTCGTGTCTCACATAATCAAAGCTAGTTGTAGTTTCACTATAACTATTATGATGTTGCCAATTTATAGAATCCCTAGATCTCTCAACTTCATAAAATGTAATCTCAGAACTACCCTCATCTGGATGACTCCAGGTAAAATGCAATGTTGTACCTGATAGGGTATAGGCAAAGTCATCTACAGCAGCAGGGATTGCCTGAATTGATCCTGGGCCAACAATTGATATTAATCCCTCTCTGGTATGTCCAAATCTTCCATCAGTTACAGAATATCTAATGGTGTCTGATTCAGGAGGAAAGATTGCAGGTGTGTATATTAATTGAGATGAATCTCCATCAGTGTTAGTTAGAGGGATAGTTTTATTGTCATGGGTTAAAAATCCATTAGTTGGAAAATCTACAAGTTTATAGGTTAAATAATCAAAATCAGTATCAACTGCATCTAAGTTAATAGTAACAGCATTATCATTGCTTACTATCTTATCTATATTTTGAGGGGTAGGAATTTGGTTTCTAACAGCTATAACATCGCAATCAATTTTTGTTACACTTCCTGCAACAAAAGAGTTATCTCTACATTTTTTGCCCAAATATCCTTGATCTTCATCAACTGCAAAAACTACAGCACTACTTGGTAGATTTACCCAAACATTATTTTGTTTTATTTTCATATTTGTAAACTTGCTCATAGGAATGGATGAATATCCAAGAGGTGCAGGATCAGAAGCAGAAACTGTTCCCTCTATTCCAATATTAGCATTAAAGACACTCTCAGGATGTAAGTTAACGCGTGCAGGGTGATCTAAAAAATATGGAGTACTAACAGTGACTGCAACTCCAAGTCCATCTGTATCTTCTATAGTTACTTTAACATTCTCGCCAGGATCTACTCTGCCACCAGGAACTAAATATTCTATATAATTAGGTATATTATCTTCATTAACATTGTTTACTGCATAATAGATACTTAGTTTTGTGACACATTCAGGGTCACCAACTCCACCTATCCTAAACTCTCCTTTTGTTACTCCAGATTCAACCCACTCTACAAGTTCATTATCACCTATAGGATCAGCAATAAGCCAACCAGCAGATACAGCAATATTACTACAAGCATTTCTGTCAATGTAAAGATCAGGAGAATCTAACTCATATTCAACTCCAGTAATTTTGGTAAATCCGTCAGTTCTGATTTGTGAATGACAACGGTCATCAAAAGTACATGGAGATGCAAAGGCATCTTCATGACTAATAGCTAGAACACACAGTGTAAAGACAATTGAAGATAACGCTATAGCTTTAATCACTTCATTACACTCTCAAACACTGGAATTAATTCATCTAGTGTATGATAATAAGAATTTACATATAAAATGGTATATTCATCAGGTGCAAAAGCAACATTAGCTATGTAATAATTTAAATCGTTTCCACCGGCATAGGCACTTACAAATTTACCATCTCTAGTCATTTCTCTAAGTTCACCATAATTACCACGTTGAGAAGATCTTGATTCCCATAAACTCTCAGCAATATCCTCCTGTGAATTCCAAGGAACATCTGCAATTTTAACTACAATACCATATCCATTAGATTGTCTGTACAAACTAGTATCAGTTACATTTGGATATAGTATAAAATCACTAGGAACAAAACGATACCCAACAGAGTGAACTTCATAAGCAGAATTGGGATCATAGTTACGCTGTAGTTGATAATTGTTAGAATACGCATATAGTAATTTGTAGCCGTCAAGAATGTATGTAGGCATCCAGTCTTCAATGTATAGTCCAACACCTTGGTTTTTTGAATATTTTTCATGTGGAGGAGAAGATATTGAAGCTAAACCACTTACATCATTATTACCAATTACCAAATCATAGCCCATAATTTTATCAAATATTGGCCGAGGTCCTGGTCCTCTTTGTAAAACACCCTTGTATTCTCTACCATCATCAACAAATTCTACAGGTGAGGCCACATTCAAAACTGTAATTTGTGGCTCATCATTTACATTATCAACTGTTAATTTTACATTTGTAGAATCAGGTTCTTCTACATCCATATTTGTAGAATCAGGTTCTTCTACATCCATATTTGTAGAATCAACAGTAATTGCTATAACATTAAATCCAATTTGCAACAATCTATCTACCGAGTTTTCAGTTACACAAGCTGGAGTGTTTCGTGGTGATTCCATTAAAATTTTCGAACCATTACATTGAATTTCATTAATTGGTATTCCCGAACTGTATTGTTTGAATGGTGATAAGATTTCTGTCTCTGCAAGTGCAGGTATTGCACTTAATCCGATAGCAATGACTGCAAGCAGTATTGATGTTGTTATATTATTCAATAATTTATAATAGTATAGAAGTATATTAGAGATTGGTAACTTAACTGGAGCTGTTTTCTCGTGGAAAGTGTCGGGAGCTGACGTTTTGAATCAGTGGTCTATTATAGTGACATAGGCATGAAATCACGATCTTATTCAGATTCAAAAATTAAAATGGAATAAAAAGAATCAAAAGACGGTTCAGAGCAAAGCCTAATCATCACGATTGGCTTCAGACTAACGCTTTCTTTATTCCGGGATGGGAAAATAGGCTAATCTATCATGTCCCGAATCAAACACTTTTGGAAAATACCCATAATATCGAAATTGGGATTTTCCATGTCCCTAATCAAACAGCAGGTGGAAGTGTCCCAAAGTTTGAACAGTACCATATTCTACCACTCGCAGATTACACAGACGTTATACGAAATCTTTTTCCCATCTTGTGATGTATACCTACTGTTGGGCCTGAGAGTTGAATGAATACTGCCATGTACAAGGGCGTTACACAGACTAACTCAAAGTGAGCGGAAAACAAAATACCACATAGATGGTGAATGGGAGCATTCCGCTAGATCAGGCAATTTGATCAAAAAGGAGGTGATGGTATGATCAGCATAGGAATTGATGTTCACAAAATAAAATGTGTTGCAACAAAATAGGAATCCAGAAAGAAGCTAGAGCAGTCAAGCTTTGATAATACAACAAATGGGATAATGGGTTTTATCAAACATATCAAAAGCACATATGGCAATGACATACAGGCAGTATGTGAGTCAACTGCAAACTATTGGATCAGACTACATGACACGCTAGAAGACCATGGAATTGATACAACTCTTGCACATCCTGCAAAGACCAAGATAATTGCACAGGCAAAGCTAAAAAACGACAAACTTGATTCAGACGTATTGGCAGACTTGCTAAGTTCTTAGTTGACTCGTATGGTTTGGAATCATCATATGCCGGATCACACCATATGCTATTCATCAATCCAGAAAGTGACCCTATCAATTTTTCATATGGCTTGCTATCATGAACATTTGCAGTAGTTACACATGGCAGATAATGGAACTAGTCTTTCCCGTACTGTAACTCATGTGTAGTTTGTATCCATACGCCCAACCCTTTGATTTGGAGAATCCCCACAATTGGTAAGTGATTCTTTTTGATGTCTGATTTGTGCCATACTGGACCTGAAGCTTTTAACATTGAACTATCAACTGATGCTGATTCACTATTCACCAATCCTTCTGAGACAAACAAATCGCCTACAGTGTCAATAATTTCATTGATTGGCAAACATTGAAATCTTTTGTCAATTGTCCTTCTGTCAGGGATTTAATCTGCAAACCTTGAGTAATTTGTCATTGGTACATTTGATTGAGAGAAAATAATGCAGTGTGCTGTCACTTGGAATTCTCATCCATGACTTTATGATGTATAATTACACCATCAGAACAGTCAAATGGACATATGGTAGTCCTCGTCTCATTGCATTCTCGTACAGATATAGTGTTCCCGCCAGATACAAAACACCAATAAGAAATGACTCACATAGAATCCTGCTAGGGATTTTTATTTGTTTTGTAATCATTTCAATGAACAAAACATGATGAGATCCTTTGCTTTTTCTATTTGAATAATTTGAGAAATCGGTTAAAAATTAGAATGGATTATGCCCATGTCTCAGTAAACTGTGAATGTTTTTTTGGTGCTTTGATTTTGTTTTATTGGTATAACCGTACAATTTGTGGGCTGCAGACCTTACGTATACTTTGTAAGATCGCAAATTGCCATAAATTTGTTTATTATTTTGAGGCATACCGCAAGTCATTATCAATTTTATTATAACAAGGTGCCGTGTATAGTACAATGACATTGAAAATGACAATACCATTGTTAATAGCGATGCTGTTAGTTCCGGCAGGGATTAATGGTATTACTGCACAAACAGTACAAAACGAATCTACGTTAGAACTAGAATTAACAGCATATGAGAAATCAATGTTGGAAAGCCCTAGTCTGAAAGATGTAAGTGAAGAAGTAAAAATTGATTTTATTAAAAATCTAAGAGAATTCAGAAATAATCTTTCTGGATACGATGCAAAAATTGTAGAAAAATTAGATGAACTTGCAATTGCAGATCTCAAACTCAAAGAGGCCAATAATTCAAACAAAGATGAGAAAACAATACAAAAATATGAATCTCAAAAAGCATTAAAAATATTTGAATTAGAAGATTTGGGAGTACCATCACAAGAAAGATTGGAGGCAAATCCACAATACTGGACAGAAAAAGCAATTGAATCTAAAAAACGTATTGAAAGTAACAATACACAACCAGTAATTGGAACTGATAGAAATGATGACATTTATTTCATCCATTCTAGTGATTCAGCTCTGAAGAGAGTATCAATACTTTGGGTTCCTTGTTGGAATGAAGGATTCCAAGTTAGTTGTCCTAATCTTAATTGGGGTTGGAATGTAGGGACTACTACAGCATTCTGGTGGATTCCTACTGATGGAATTATGAGTTTTGGAAGCCAAATTTGTAATGATAGTGATATCAATCATGACACGATTAACTACAATATGAGAATTGAACGTGAAATCATTAGTATTTTCCAAACAACTGTATATGATTTTGATAACACTACTAGTGAAAGTCTAGATGCTGATCGATACAATTGTGACAATACTACATTTTACAAGTCTGTTAATGCAGGAAGCCGTACTGAATTAAGTACATCAATCAGTAACATTTTTGTTACTGGTTAACTCTCTATTTTTTTATTATGCAAATACAAAATTTTATCTTTGGTATAGGTATTTTTTTTATATTCATGTCAGGTACTTTTTACCATCCTTTATTGGGGGTAATTTTAGTAGAGTCTGTAGGAGCTAGATTACAACTAGACATAGAAAATTCTGAAAATATTGTTGATGTATCAAAACCATCAGATGTATTTTACTCTAATGCATATATTTCTGCAATATATGGGCTGCCTTTTTTAATATTGGGTTTTTATTTCATATACAAATTTAAAAAATTACCAATTAAGAAAATTTAAAATATTTTTGGTTGTTAAATATAAACAGTAATCAAAACATATGGTAAAACCAAATGGCCATCATAATGGGAGTAATTTTAGTATTCTTATCCTACTGAGAAAAGGGTTCTGTGAAGTTATAGAGACCTAAGACTAGATTGAATTTTCTTTGTGTAGTGAGGCGTTTTGAATGATAGTCTTCCATTTGTTAGCACCAACCATTTCTATCAGTGAGGCTTGAGCTGGTGTCTTACCTTTCAAGGCACTATGCTTTTTTGTGAAATTGTAATACACTTTCATGCCCTCAATTATTGAGGTATCCATCTTTTTGAGACCCCTAAAGGTTTTCTTTCTGTCTCTTATCTCACCGTTAAGACGTTCCATTTTGTTGTTGTTCATATTTAATACTTGTATCACTTTCAATCATTTCAGCATAATTGCATATAAAATCATCAGGATTCTTTAACAAGCGTAAGTAATACTTCAAAGTGCCTAATATGCCATTAACGATTACTTGACACCCATGAGTTCGATTAATCTTTATAATTTCATTAGTAATCTCAATATCATTTTTACAATCTTCATCAGTGCTTAAGAGATATAGCGACGATCAAAAGTTCGTGAACATCTTTGCAGGATTTCTAAAAATATAATTAACAACATCAAGTTTGAATTTTTTTGTTCCAAAGTATTGTGACACTACATTATTCATTATTGTAAACATTGCATAATATTCTGATACCAACAACACATGCTTATTTTCCAACACTGCTCTATCATGTTTAGATATGGTGGGTCCTTTTGGCAGCCAAATCAGTGTGACATCTGGATTATCTGTCAAAAAGTCCTTGACCTTCTTTGATTGCTGCACTGATGCCCTGTCAAGTATCAACGCAATTTTACCATATTTGTAGTGCAACTCAGATATTCTACAAATGTTATACCGTTGAATTTTTTATAAATTCTAAACAGTTGGCCCCCATTGATTGTAACTGTTCCATACACTGCCAAACTTTCATGGTTTCCCACATATGGAAGAAATATTCTTTTGGCAACTGGTGAGCAATATTTTCGTCCTGCTTTTATATCCCTAACAAAGAATGCCTCATCAAGCATTGCAATGGTGAATCCACTCTTTTTTAGGCGTGGAATTCTCTTTTTCATGCGTTGCTGCCCAGCTGCGCACGGCTGTTACACTTGCATGATTGACGTGATATTTGTGCAGTTTTAGCAGACATTCCATACTGGCGCATTATTCTTCTGACATGTGTTGTGTGAAATTTTATTCCAGTAGAATCAAATATTGCCTGCTGCAGCATTACAGGTGTAAATAGTGTCGACATAATTTTGAGCATGATATAATTCATTTGCTTCTTTGGGATTACACATGGTCTTCCACTCCTTGGGTGATCGTAGAGGCCATCTACTTTAAAACGATCAACCCATTTGCGTACCCAGTTTGTACAGCGGTATGGTGTTTGTGCGGTGTACTCTAATTCCTTGCCATCTTTGAGAACCATTAGTACTGCAAGCATCCTGACTATATCTTTGGAGTTTTCCTTTTTGTATGCTGCTTCAAGCTGTTCTAACTTGTTCATGTGTTTCATTGTGTGTAGTGATCAAAAAGTCTTTTGTTTTGATGATTTTTAGTTCACGAACTTTGACTCTTCGCTATACAACATCATTAAAAATTCATAAAACTATATCCCCAATAGTTGAACATTATGAGAATGATGCGGCTACTAAACTATTACTATATAATGAGATGATAAAATGATAGGTTAAATATTAACAAAATTCTTTGCATAACTAAACAAATTTTTAATGAATCGATGATCCGTTTTATTATACAGTATATATTCAAATAACTAATGACTATGAATTACGTAATAATGACAATATTAACTGTAGCAATACTTGCAGTTAGTATCAATCCGATATTTGCCGAACATGATTTACCAGAGGATAATCCATTCAATAGTGGAATTTAATCCATTTGTTATGATATTGGGACATTGAATTCTATAACTGTGAATGGATCCGATGATAATGGATTGCTTTTAGCAAATGAAGCTGATGAATCCAGACAAATGATAGACGCTACAGATATGACAGTAAGCCATGATTCACAATGCAGTACGGGAGATAACCGTGTTGGAGGTGGTAATCTTGGTTATTCTAGTAGACAAGGTGTAGAACTTGAATACAATATTGGTAACAATGATCAATATTCAAAAATCTACATCAATAATCTTAGAAATTGGTCTACATCTAGTACCTGTGGTTGGTTTCAAGATTTGAATCCGGAATATGTCTTTAATCATGAATTTGGACACTGCAGGATTAGATCACACAGAAAATTGGTGGACTAGTAATAGTCACAGTTTAATGAAACCAAGTTGTAATAGTGAATTTGATGACCTCAAACCTGACAACATTATACAAATCAATGGAATTTATTAGGAGATCATGAAAATGAAATTTCTACTTCCAGTAATCTTTGCAAGTGTAATTGTTGCAGTTAGTATGGTAATGGTTAATGATGATACATATAGTACATATGAATATGTACCATCAGATATTACAAAAGCAAATTCAAATATCAAACTCGCAAGTGGCAGTTCATCATTTGATACAATCAACCCTTCAGAAATAAAAGACAAAATTACTCACACTGTTATAGCCGAAGTAAAATCTGTAGATGATGTTATTCCTTGGCAAGATAAATGGGGCGAAACCTATGGTGCAGTTCCTGTAACTCTAAAAGTAATGGAAGTTGTAAAAGGTGACATATCCACAAAAAAAATAACCATTTATCTGCATGGAATGTATGAGCAAGATGAATTCTATCTTTTACCAAATGAACCACAATTTGAAATTAATGAAAAAGTTCTAGTTCATTTAAGCACACAAGATAAAAATGGGTTTGAAGAAGGAGTATTATATGTTCAGATAGCTGAATATGGTAAATATAAGATTGTCAATGATCAAGCATACAACAAAAATAATCCAAACGGAAAAAGTTTAGATTCTGCAAAGAACGAATCTAAATGATTTTTCTTTTTTTCTAATTATGGTATTTGCTCAGATATGAGGACCTAAAAGAATAACACTAAAGTCATACCTCATTACTATTGATAAAATAGGCTCTGGTCAGTTCTGGTGATCTAGCATAGATAGTGGTCAGAAGTGACAAATATGGATCTTCTCAAGATTGCCCGACCCCCTTGAAAAATCCTTGGTCAGAAGTGATATAAAAAATTCTTGAATACTCCCATACGAAATCGTCTCCAACCCTACTGAGGACACTTACTAGCGTGCTTTGCTGAATCAGGACATCTCAGATATGCCTTGCATCTTATACTTTCGCTGTGTCAGTTCATGATTTTGTGTATAATACACTTTCAGAGTTAACATGTGCCCGGATTATTGCAAGCATCCGGTCTTGCAGCTGCCACCTTTGTTTTCACCTCTTTGCAATTCTGAAATAGAATGATCCCATTCTTTCATCAAATCGTACTGTAGTATTTGCAGCCTCTACCATTGCGTTACGTAACCATGCAGAACCCCTCTTTGTTATTCCGCCTCCTCGGTGCACATCTGCACTATCCCTGTGCGATGGTGCAAATCGTAATCTTTTCACCATCACGAATTTGTTGTGGTATTTCAATATGTCTAGAATTTGTTTGTAATGTGGATTGTAATGCAAAAGAATCATCCATTTGGTTAAACTCTGAATTTATTGCAGGTGGTATCTCCCAAGTATTTCCATATTGTGTGGGATCCATTTTTTTAATTATATGGGTAGTATCATTTATTGTAGTTATAACATAATTTTTATCAATTCCTCTCATTTCCATACGGATCATACTATCAATTACAACAATTGATACAGTACCATCTTCAATGATACCTTTGTATCTGTATTCGTCATCTGTTCTATAGTTAATTTTTTCTCGTGTAATTTCTATTATTTCACCAAAGATGTTTAATTGCATTTTTGGTTGATTTAGTGCATCCAGATTAATATTCACATATGCAGCATTGGAAACTGTAGGTGTTGTTATTTCAGGTGGACTCGCTATATTAGATGGTATTAATTCAACAAGATCTGGTACTTGCTGTGCAAATGAATCTTCCAATATGGGAGACAATAATACCAATACCAGAAAAGGAATTACATTTTTTACTAAAGTCATTAAATGGCAAAGTGCATAACCACGTTAAAAGATTGTCGATCAAACTATTACTTGTTGGTTTTATATTATTGCATTCTCTTTAGAATATCTATTGCTTTTTGCACATCATTATCAGCATCAATTAAAGCCTGTGTTGCATCGTGACGTGACACTATAGCTTCATTTGCCACATACCTAATATCATCAGCATCGATATGATAATCAACTGTTTCTCGTAGAGGTATGAATTCTTCAAATTCCCCTGTTTCATCATTAACTCTAGACCCGCCTGCACTTCCAGTTCTTTCTACATATAATAGATTTCCAGTTACTGCATCAAAAAATCCAAAATAGGTCAAAGATACACCATCTGAGGATCTTGTAGGTGAAGGTATGCTACAATATACAAGTTGGAGTTTGTAAATAGGTCTCTCATCATATAGTTGCAATGAGGGTTTGGTCCATTGTTCGAAATATATACCATCTTCAACATGATTATCTTTACAACCAACGTTAAGAAATTTATCATGTTCTAAGACAAATCTTGTAGATGCTTCTTTAAGGTTTGTTGGGTCTGCAAGTTTCATCTCATTTAGATTGTCATTCCAATAACCAAAGAAGATCATAGTATAACCACCATGTAGATTTACATGAAGTGTATTAGTAGATAAATGATAACCATGTGCATTCTGAAAATAACGCTTTTTATCAACGCTAGTAGGTCTAATAGCACTTTCATATGTTGCAAGTTTCAAATCAATTCCCATATATTCAAAAAAATCTCTTGCTTGTTCGTGACCAGTTGATATTTCAAAACTATGTGGATGTACAAGTTGAATAGTTACTTTAAGATACCTCTGTGTGTATTTTTCAAGTTCTATATAACCCTCATTTTCTAAAAAATATCTGTATTTGTCATACATCTCTCTTTTGTCTATTATTCTAATACCAAAATAATCGGCAATCTTTTGTGCAAAAGCATCTGGATCATCAGGGGGTAATTTTATTACACTAGGGTAAAGAATATCTTGTGGAATTAATTCCGAGATATTTTTAGGGTTTAGAATATACACTGGTTCCTCATGTGTGGTTTGAACCGTTGAATTTGTACTGGTTGATTTATCAACACTGGCATCCAATTCTTCAATAGGTGAAGCAATTACAGGATTTACATTATCAACTGTTGATTTTACATTTGTAGAATCTTGTTTTTCTACATCCGTATTTGTAGAATCGACAGTAATTGCTATAACATTAAATCCAATTTGCAACAATCTATCTACCGAGTTTTCAGTTACACAAGCTGGAGTGTTTCGTGGCGATTCCATCAAAATTTTAGAATCACTGCATTGGATTTCATTAATGGGTATTCCCGAACTGTATTGTTTGAATGGTGATAAGATTTCTGTCTCTGCAAGTGCAGGTATTGCACTTAATCCGATAGCAAAGACTGCAAGCAGTATTGATGTTGTTGTATTATTCAATAATTTATAATAGTATAGGATGTATATTAGTAATCTTTAAATTTATCTTCAGTATTTTTAAACACTCTTAAAATAATTCCTGCAATCTTAACGAAATATTTGAAAATATCAAATCAGATGTGACTGTCATAAATAAAAATTTGAGAAAGTATATTTGATGCACTACTAGTTTGTCTGTAATTTTGCAGTTGGAACTCTGGTGTACCCCAAGATACTTTGCTTCAATTTTCACCTCTATGCCAATAATTATGGCAAACACTACACAAAGCCCTACTACCCATCCAATCCATTCAGGTAAGATTTCTCCAATCTCAAATGGAATAATTACACCTGCGCCATATGCACTCTGTATATTTGTAAACAATAAGGTTTGTAAAGTGATGGATCATCAGATATCTTTGCATAATTTCTTTGAATTAATGATTCTACTGATTTTTCAAATATACATATTAGTTTACCATTGAAAACTTTTTCCATTACAACACAATCCCTAACAATACATGGTGAAAGTATTTTGGTATTATTCAAGTCCAAATCTCTTACACTGTTCAAACTTTGTGACATTTCCACCTGCTGTTTGATTCGGGACATGGGAGATTTGTATCCTAGTATTTAGTGTAATAGGCACGGACCGAAAATCTCTTGTGACAATTTTTACAGAAACTATCTGCATAATTAATAAAAGGCATCATATCCATATCTCCCAGAATATCATCTTGCATATGCTATCACTAAATCATACCTGATGTCAATTAATAATATATGAATCATTTAGAAATAATTTTACGGGGTTGAATCAGTGGCAACTCTTACAAAGTTAGAATGCTCAGAATGGATAAAATCATTGATGGCTATGACACGAAAGACATAGGCAGTGTCAGGTGACAGATGCTCAACAACATGTGTAGTATCAGAGCTTCCAGTATCAAAAATACAAATGTACAGATCATCTCTGCACAAAATAGTGTATCCAGTTGCTCTATCATCATTAGTATCATCCCAGCTTAGTGTGACAGAGTTATGGGTTGTACCAGTAACTAGAAGATTGGTAGGTGCAAGTAGAGTGGTACTAATCTGTACATAGTTAGACTGCGGGGACTCCTCAATGCCATTGATAGATATTACACGAAAGACATAGACAGCTCCTGATAGCAGGTTCTCAACAACATGTGTGGTATCAGTGCTTGCAGTATCCTCAATACATGGCTGCAATGCATCTCCAGTAGATATGTCTCTGCACAGAATCTTGTATCCCGTTATGGAGTCATCATCAGCATCATCCCAGCTTAGCGTGACAGAGTTGGTATTTGCACCAGTAACTAAAAGACGAGTGGGGGTAGAAGGAAGAACAGGAGGGGATGAAACACTAACAGATACAGTAAAACTTGTACTAGCTGAATTTCCAGAATCATCAGTTGCAGTACAGGTTACGATGGTAGTGCCAATGAAAAATGAATGGTCAGATGTATAGTCACAAGTGATAGTTACTGGGAAGATATCAGTAGCAACTGGTTCATTAAAATTTACAATAGCTGATGTGCTGGCAGTTGAGATGGCAATGTCTGCTGATGTACTGTCAGTTGAGATGGCAATGTCTGCAGGTATGGCAAATACGGGCTTTGTCGTATCATGAATTGTTACCATTTGGGTTGCACTTGATCTATTATTACTAGAGTCTGTCGCATACCATATCACTATGGTATCACCTAATGGGAAGGAATTTGGCGCATCATGTGTGATTATTGGATTTCTATCCACAGAATCAATAGATGTTGCCTGGCCAAGTTGAGACGAAGATACCTTGGTAAATACATCAGTGGATTCCAATGTAACATCAGATGGCGCAGTGATGGTTGGCGCAGTCGTATCCTGGATTGTGATTGTATTTGCAGTTGTTGCAGCATTTCCATTAGAGTCAACTAGCGTCCAGTTAATTACAGTATCACCTAGTGGGAAGGAATTTGGCGCATCATGTGTGATTGTGACAGTAAAGTGATCAGTTGCAGAAGGGGTGCCATAGTCACTTTGAGATAGTAGTGTTGATAGTCCTGTTGCTTCAAATGTCATATCCTGTAGTATTATGAACTGTGGCGGGATTGTATCTGCAATTATTATATCTTGAGATGTACTAGCTGGATTTCCCGAGGTGTCAACTGCGGTCCACGTTACTGTAGTGGTACCTAGTGGGAACTGCATTGGAGCATCATGTGTGATAGTTGTTGGAAAGATGTCAGTTACTGTAGGGTTTGATAAAGTCAGAACGGTAAAGTCAGACATTGCCTCTATTGTAATATTGCTTAAACTGCTAATTATTGGTGCAGTGGTATCCCGGATTGTAATTCTTTGTACAGCACTAGATTGATTCCCAGAATCATCAGTTGCAGTCCACGTAACTAGAGTAGTGCCAAGTGGGAATGTACTTGGTGCATTATTTGTTATGTCTGGTTCTGCATCTCTGTTATCAGTAGCTGTTGCCTGACCTATTTGAGATGCACTAATTGGTGTGAGTTGTGATGTTGCTTCAAATGTTTTATCACCAGGTAGAGTAATTACAGGATTTACATCATCAGCAAATAAAGTGACAGTAACATCAAATGATATGGTTGCAGGATTTCCTGCACTATCAGTTGCAGTACAGGTTACGATGGTAGTGCCAATGAAAAATATACTACCAGATGATGGGTCACAAGTTACAGTACCACTCTCATTTATGAGAGGTGTTGGAAATGATACAACAATACCAGTACCATCTGTTTGAGCAAGTACATCAACAACAGTGGAAGTAAAAGTAGGTGGTGTAGTATCTGTAGGTCGTGGAGGAGATCCTCCGCCGCCACTACTTACACGAGATATTAAGAGATTATCAACTTCTATTTTTTCACTACCATTACTAGATTTTGCAACAAAACGGAAATTAGCTGTATCTTCTCTAATGTTGAGAATAAGACGAGTACTCATCCATTGATCTGTGTGTTGATTGTTATTTTCAGTGTAAGATACAAGTGTAATCCAAGTATTTCCATCAACAGAATATTGGACGTATAGTCCTTCGTCCCGATCTACATTATCAGCAACATATCTATCAAAAGAAACATTTAGTCGCCTCGATGTATCTAAAGGTTGATTTAATGTAACTATACATTCTCTATCACAATTCTCAGAGTGTATGACCATATTAGTACGACTATTTTCATTTGGTACATTTTCTTGAGGTCTATCTACTATCCAATTTCTATCACCTGACAAAGTCCAATTATTCAAATCATCAAAGTCATCAGCATATGAATTAGTTGGTGGAAGAATAGGATTAATTGGTTGTGGAGGAGTTGTAGTAACAGCAAATGGGAATTTGTCAATTCCATGTGTGCTAGAAAGTACAAAGGGCTCACCAGATAAAGTTATCAAAGTTCCATCAGAGCTTACAGTGATAACATAGTTTCCTGTCTGTGATGCATCAAACACAATAAACTCGTTATTTTGAATATCAGATGTACTGCGTTTTATTGTACCGTCAGGATAAACTATCTTTAGATCATAATTATGAAATTGGCTAGGCAAAGAAACAAAAGGACTATCAATAGGTAACGTAGCATTTATAATTGCAAATTTAGGATGTTACTAGCCCCAACAACCGACTTTGCTTGACTCATTGTAAGACTTTGATCTTGTTGGAGCTCTAATTCAGGCTCATCTCCTAACTTGTAAATAAAATTAAAAGATGCCAACTCTGAAATTCTATTTATAGGGATATCTGCAGATACAAAATCTAATAACGTTGATACAAAAATATTTTCAGCATTCATATCTTTTAAAATTCCTTGTAATTGATTCTCATAGCCATCAATCACATTGATTAAAACGTATTGTGTCGGGATTGCTTGTGGTTCTCTAGTATCTGATGGACTCTTTTCATTTTGCAAGTCCAATTGTAGTTGTTCAATTTTCTCATAAAATCCTACATCAAACTTGTAAAGATTCTCATCTATTGTGGCATCAGCTTGTTGAGATGTAAATGCAATACTTGGAATTAAGAGTGAAAAAAATAACATGACTGCTAATTTTTGTGTGAACATATATTTATGATGTGGATATGCTTGTCTATAAGAAATAATCGTTTTACGTCAATCATAAAATAATCAATCAAATACCACTATCAGAGAAACCTAATTTTTATCAAAAAATACATGAGGAGGATTCTTTTATCATATTTTAAAAATGGCCAAGGCAAAGTTATTTTAGATACAAAGGCGTATTTGCATAATTGGGAAAATCATGGTTTTGTGCAGTTACAATGCCAGTTATGGCGTTAATCATACTGGCAATACCTGAAGTCTATGCAGAATTAGAATGTGAGGATCGTGCACTTGAAGATGGATTCCAGTATCGAACAATTGAGCCATTAGACTATTCAATTACAGGTGGCAAATTTCATGGTCTTTGTGCAGAGCCTGATTATTTATGGTATAATATTAGTCTTGAAACCCAGGATGCAGGAAGTTTGACTATAACAATTCCAAAAGATCAGCTTGATCTAAAACAGTTTGATTATGAATCCTGTTATGCTAATGATTTGCATACAAATCTTGCGTTTGACAGAAATACGGCAGTAACGCAAATTGCACAGACTGATAACTCGCGCACTTTAAAGTTTGTCTGGAGTGAGCCTATAGACTATATTGATTATTTTGGCACTTATGCAATTATTGATGGTGTTGATTATTCAGAGCCTAATTGGTGTATTGGTTTAGTTGAGAGTGGACAAAAAAGTGCAGAAATTCACATCAAAACGTTGGATGAGTTGTATGATGAGTATTGTTCTGGAGCAGAGATCATGCTAAATCATACACTTGATCATGGCACAGTTAAAAGATTCTGTAGTCCTTATCACGCCGGATTTTTGATACATACACAAAACATTGATGCCGATGCAATTTTTACTATTGATGTTCCATATACAGTATTGCCGCTGGCCACAAATGAAAACATACAGAAATTTCGTCTAAAGTTGGATGATACAAGTATTCCACAGAATGAAACTGGGAATCTGATAACTCACCAGTATTTAGAGTATCAGACTTTGGAATTTAATATGCCTAAAAGTACCAGTTATTCGTACTTGAAGTTTGCAGCTATGTTTACAATTGAAGCAAAAGATGACGGTATTGATCATGAATACAATCTAACAATACCCTTGCTAGAAATTGAAGATACAGACAAGGAATCGCCATCTCACACTGAGACAGAAAAAATAGAATGCAGGTCAGAGTTCGTATCCCTTATGAAATATGATAAAAGCAAATCTGTTTGTGTGACCCCTGCAACTGCAGAAAAACTAGTCCAACGGGGATATGGTTTTTTTGAGAGTTGATGTTATGATTTTGAAAACCTAGAGCCTTCAAGACTGATATCTCAGTCATGATCAGTGAACAGTTCCACCCAAAGCAGATTACAGCTTATGACCATTCTTTTGGTGAGCTGAATTTTGGTTCCGGTACTGAATAGTTGCCCGGTGTCTTGGCAGTTTGCTGTATGGGCTCTGGTCAGTTCTGGTGATCTAGCATAGTTAATGGTCAAAAGTGACAAATATGGATCTTCTCAGGATTGCCCGACCCCCTTGAAAAAACCCCTGGTCAAAAGTGATATAAAAAAAATTCTTGAATACAAGTCAGAATTTCTAAAAATATGACCTGTACAATTTTGGTGATCCGTACTCAGAATTCTAAACAGATGTTTCTGACCTTTCTTGATAGGCTTTTTGTTTTTACCAGTAGATTTTTTGGAATTTCTTAGCCTTCAAGACAAAATTGATGAAAATTCTTTTGATCTTTTAATGGAACTAAAAAGAAAGCGTAACAAGTTCTATCATAATGGAAAGCCTGTAGCAAAAGATTATGCCGATCGCTGTCTCAAATATGCCATGAGGCTACTTGTTGAGAAAATTCATCCGTACATTCATTTATCAGATAATCTGATGCTTACCAAGGTAGCATAGAGAATAAAGTTAAAATTCTCACTCTATTATTCTATTTAGAAAATATGTTGAGACCTGATGACCTGTTCTATCAAATTAAACTAATTTCGAATTTTCAAATGAATTGAAAAAAATAAATTAATTTCCAAGTAAAATTTAATTTTCAAACAAGGGGGGCTTGTCCTGAAATGATTAATTTTAAATTAAAATAAAAAAATTAATTTCAATCTAGTTCAAAATATCTGAATCAGGATCAAATGATTTGCTAGTAAAAAATTAAATTTCAATAAAAGAGGGCTTGGTAAACTTAAATTTACGATATCAAGAATTAAATTTAAAGATCAGAAATTAATTTTAATGTGAGACTATTGAAATGATTTTAGAAAACACAGAAACAGTTGGATTAATTTAAAGTTAGAAAATCAAATGTGTCACTCTCAAGTACGGGGATAGAAAAATAAAATGTATAGAAAAGAAGAAGGGTTAAAGTTAATTGGACGGAGACAGAAAATTATATAATTTTGAGGACTGACAGACTTTGCTAATAATTTTATCGTCTTTCTGGCTTGATGATTAGAGTATCTTTTGTACAATAAACATAAAATGCTTGGTTCTTTGATAAATTAAGTTCTCTTATGAATTTGATTGGTATTGTTACTCTCGTAGAGTAATACCTTTGGTTCTTGTACGTTTTGGTAAGTTTGTGTCGTATCTTGACTTGTGTGGAATCTTTGAGTAGTTTCTTGCGGAGTCAAATGATTCTAGTCTTTTTTGATGTTGTAGCATGTAGAATCACATTATCTTGTAGTGCCAATTCTTGGGATATTTTGTAGGGAATAATAATGGTGTAACTGTCATGTCTTTGTATTCCGTAGTTTTCTTTTTTTGTTTTTGAGAACACTTGGAGTTTTGGCATTATATGATAAAAAAAAATTTGAATTTAAAGGCAGAAATTATCTATCTTGATTATTTCTTTGTAACCTCTGTCAAATGTTTGGCACAGGTTGTTTTGTACTTTTCTTAGATGATTTGTGTTGTTGGCATCAATTGATAGTAACTACGATGATGAACCAAACTATCGTGTTTGCAAATGCTGAGAGTATTTGGTATTTCACTGTCTAGCCAGCAACGATTATTTTACAGCATTATGATTTGTGAGACTTGTGGGGTTATTCGTAATTTTACTCCACAACATTGACATCTTAGGTTTGTAGTTTTGATTGTTACCTGACATGTTGAGCAACGCTTGTATCCTTTCTCATAGGAATATACAAATTTTGATGGTGTGTTTGGCACATTGCACATTTAATTAGGCTTGGCAGGTTTTTTTAGATATGCCTTGCAAGGGGATTTGTATCCGATATCGTGTAAATGGTCCACTTTCTGATGGACGATACGCTAATGGCAAGAAGCGATGCCAGATATGTGATATTTTCATAGACTGGGATGGACTGTACTGCCCATGCTGCCATTGTAAGCTAAGAGTCAAACCAAAGGGAACCAAAACAAAACACAATCTAATGATACAACAGAATGTGAAGCGAATTTAGAATCTTCAAATACCCTGTTGTGTATTGTACTATCATGAAGACATATTGCAAGTGTGGATGTGAGACTCCACTAACTGACTATGAGTATCGCAAGTTCTCAGGATACAAGCGAGGACATGAGCCTCTTCCGTAATGCAATTGTGTAAATTTCCTAAAATGTGGTTTTGCAAGAATTGTATTTACTAATCTGAATCCACACAGCTAACGCTAGGGTATAAAGATGCCATTATACCACGATCAGAGAATGCATGACATATGTAATTATGACATTATTTTTTCAGATAGTTGTATCTGAGACTTGGGCATAATGATTTACAAAAAAACCAAGACTTTTCTCTAACAACAAAGCATTCTTTTCACAATCCTTGGATTCTCACTTCCAATTACACAGACGTTATACGAAATCTTTTTCATATCTTGTGATGTATACCTACTGTTGGGCCTGAGAGTTGAATGGATACTGCCATATCTATGAAGCAGACCCTTACACAAGTTACTTTTCAATAATTGTCAAGTCAACCAAATTGTTACCAAGTCTCTTTTCAATGTCATGTGATGATATGATAGCATCTTCCCAACTTGAGAATGTTTTTACCGCAGTATGATCATAACTTTTATCCTTTACAGTTTTGTTTTTAAAATTATACATTGAGAGCCGAGTTTTCTTGCATGAATCCTCGTTCATACAAGTCAATCTAAATTCAAAGACAGGTATTGGAATTATTTCTTTAATTTCACATAATAATGTATGTTCAAGACAATACATTCATCCCATAAGCCCTCTCTAATTCTGTTTGGAATTGTTTGTTCTATTAACTGCTTTTCTATGAATATAGTTTTCATGATACAAATCATCTGTTTCATTTAGATAGGATGTGGTGTAGAAGATGCAATCTACAAAATATTTACTTCTTGGGAAGATGCAAAAACAGCACTCAATCTGAGATAATTTTTCACCTTTCTTTTTTTACTACAAATTAATGGCGATTCTTTAATACTCTAATTAAAAAATATATTAATGTCAAAAGTAACCATTGCACTATTTTTTAGTATTTTGTTACTCATGATAGTTCCGGGAAACGTGTATGGTGATTTTACCTACGAGTCATGCATGCCAGAATTTGGCAAAACAAAGATGATGAAAAACAATGATGATACAGGAAGAATATACTGCGTATCTGTTTCTACTGCTGAAAAACTAGAAGAGAGGGGATGGGGTACTTTAAATCATAATTATTTTTTTGTTAAATTACAAATTCATGGAGGTAATACACCTTTTAGAAATTTTGATGATGTTATTTTCTTAGTAGATTATAAAAAACAAAAAGATATTTTTGATAAATATGAAAAAGATTGCCAGATTCAGGAACAAGAGATGTTTAAATCAAGTAAAAATAAAATAGATTGTTTTGTTACTTTTTATAATAATACTGTATTTTACTCCCCATGGCTAGCAGGAGAAGATTCAAAAATAGAAAATTTTTGGGCACAAGGAATTATAACAATAACAGATAATAAAATTACATATTATTTTGAAAACAATAATGGAACTTACTGGGAAGGAAAAACAACAAGTTTAGAAACTTTTTATAAAAAATAGATATGTTTAGTGCAAGCTAAACTCGTTTTGTATTAGTTCCCAAGGTATGATTACAGTGTGTCTTTGTTGATATGTATTTGTAGGATGATTTATTGGATTTGTCTTCCAATTATCAAATGTGTAATCGCATATTTTGTGATTGTTTTGACCCAATGTTGATCTTACATCAATTGATTCGTTTTCAGTATCAAGTGGTGATTCATATTGACATATGTGTCCACTATGCATTCCAATTAGTTGAGGCTTGGGCATAATGATTTACAAAAAAACCAAGACTTTTCTCTAACAGCAAAGCATTCTTTTCGCAGTCCTTGGATTTTCACTTTTAATTACACAGACGTTATACGAAATCTTTTTCATATCTTGTGATGTATACCTACTGTTGGGCCTGAGAGTTGAATGGATACTGCCATGTACAAGGGCGTTTAACAGACTAACTCAAAGTAAGCGGAAAACAAAATACCACATAGATGAGACATGAGCATAATCCATTCTAATTTTTAACCGATTTCTCAAATTATTCAAATAGAAAAAGCCAAGGATCTCATTATGTTTTGTTCATTGGAATGATTACAAAACAAATAAAAATCCCTGACAAGATTCTATGTGAGTCATTTCTTATTAGTATTTTGTATCTGGTTGGAACACTATATCTGTATGAGAATGCAGTGAGACGAGGACGGCCATATGTCTATTCAACTGTTCTGATGGTTCAGTTATTCATCGTAAAGTCATGGATGAGAATTCCAAGTAACAACACACTGCATTATTTTCTCTCAATCAAATGTACCAATGACAAATTACTCAAGGTTTGCAGACTAAACCAAATCCCTGACAGAAGGACAATTGACAGAAGATTTCAATGCTTGCCAATCAATGAAATTATTAGCACTGTAGGAAATTTGTTTGTCTCAGAAGGATTGGTGAATAGTGAATCAGCATCAGTTGATAGTTCAATGCTAAAAGCTTCAGGTCCAGTATGGCACAAATCAGACATCAAAAAGAATCACCTACCAATTGCAGGAATTGACACAAATGCCAGGTGGGGATTCTCCAAATCAAAGGGTTGGGTGTATGGATACAAACTACACATGAGGTATAGTACGGGAAGACTAGTTGTTCCATTATCTGCATGTGTAACTGCTGCAAATGTCCATGATAGTAAGCCATATGAGAAATTGATTGGGTCACTTTCTGGATTGATGAATAACATACTGTGTGATCCGGCATATGATGATTCCAAACTATACGAGTCAACTAAGAATAATGCCATGAGATTAATCTGTCCGGTCAAAAAATACCCGTCTACGCCGCCAGCCAGAATAAAGTTGATAGGGTTTTACAATTCAGCAGTTGGTCGGAAATTATATTCTCAGAGAAAAATATCAATTGAACCACTCTTTGAAATAATCAAGGATACGTTTAACATTAGAACAGTTCCGGTGAAAGGATTTGAGAACGTACAATCATTCGTGCTGATTTGTGTGCTGGTGTATCAGTTGGCAGTGTATTATAATTGTGTAATTGGAAGTGGGAATCCAAGGATTGTGAAAAGAATGCTTTGTTGTTAGAGAAAAGTCTTGGTTTTTTTGTAAATCATTATGCCCAAGTCTCAGTTATACAATTAACGCATTGCAAACATATAATGTAGAAGAAGGGTTAGTTGAGTGTTATAAAATCTCTTAATGCATGATTTTTTTGTGTAACTTAAATATACAGTTAGAAATGATTTTTTATGAATAAAGAATTTTCAAGTATTATTATGTTATTATTAGTGGTATTAATTCCTCTTCAAGGTGTAGCAATTGCACAGACTGATAATTTCAATTCAGTTGATGATGACTCTGACTTTGATAATAATTCTAACAATTTTGATGGTTTAACTTCTGTTGATCCAATTCAGAATATTGGTGTAATTGAAAAAGGACATTCTGATATTACAAGTTTAATGATTGATGATTCAAATAATATCTTAGTAGATGAAAATTTACATGGAATTTTTTCAATGGTTTATGTTGATGAAGAAACTATGGAGTTAGTTGTTGTGTTGAATCAACTTCTGTTATTTAGTTCTGGAATTGATGCAGGAGACATTGAAGATATTTTAGGTGAAGACTTTCCATTTACTGTAAAATATGGTTATGTTGAATCTTATTCACATACAACCCCTTATCCACAAAGTTATATCGATAGATGGTTAGTATGGTGGACTCTATACGATTGTGTTGCTGGTTCTAGTGGAATTTGTCATGCAGTTTATTATAATTTACATAATGTTAATCATTATACTTTAGATTCAAATAACAATTGGCATTCACAATCTGATTCTTCAAGTGATGAAGACGAAGCAACTTCTTCATCAATGAGTGTGATTTTTCAAGATGATTTTGATAATGGTCTAAGTCAATGGTTACAAAATTCTCATTGGCGTTCTCATTATCCAGATGAAAGAAGACAACCGTCAGGCAGTCCAAGTACAAATCATGTTTTAGAAGTTGATGGTTGTCCTAGTGACTGTGAGATTAGACTTCAAAATTCTATTGATTTCTCAGATGTTCAAAATCCTAGAATAGAATTTGATAGATATATTGACAGGTCTTTGGATAGAGGTGAATATCTAAAATTATTTGCTTATGATGGTTCTAGTTGGAATCAACTAGCAATATGGAATGATGAGAATGATGATGATGATGATATGTGGCATGAAGAGATAATTAGTTTGTCTGGTTATACCAACGATGATTTTAACATAAAGTTTGTAGCAAAGATGTCAAGGTCTAATGAAGATGTTGCAGTTGATAATGTTGTAATTACTGGAGGAGTTGAAGGTGATAGTCCATCAAGTATTGATTCAGATAATGATGGTGTGAATGATTCAGATGATGATTGCCCTGAAGTATTAGGGTTAGTATCATTGAATGGGTGTCCAGATATGGAATCCCCAGTTTTTGATAACTTACCTTCTGATATGACTTTTGAGAGAAGGAGTGCTACTTTGGGAAAATATGTAACCATTCCTGTAGTTACTGCAACTGATAATATTGATGGTTTGTTGAATGTTTCTTGTGATGAATCTTCTGGATGGTTTGCAGTTGGAACGCATACTGTAACTTGTACTGTTTCAGATAATGCTGGAAATAGTATGATAGGTTCATTTAATATTGTAATTACTGAACCGATTCCTACTGATAGAGATCATGATGGCGTTCCAGATTATTCTGATAATTGTCCTGATGAAGTAGGTGTTCCTTATAATGATGGTTGTCCTCTTCCTTCTGATTCTGATATGGATGGTTTAGATGATTCAGGTAATAATTGCCCAGACTTGGTTGGGGCTGTTGAGAATTTAGATTGTCCTTTAGTTCTAGGTGGCCAAGCGATGGATAGTCATTTGGATGCTAGAATATCTGTTGGTGGTCTTATCGGTGATTTTGAGTCTACAGTTACACTTCCAGTTAGGTTGATGGATGGTAGATATGGCATAGTTGTATCTGGTCATTCAGTTAATATTGTTGATACAAGTGTATCACCACACAATGTAATTTCTAATAATGATGCTGATTGGGATCATAGTGTTAGAAATTCAGCAGGTGATTTTGTTTCAATTAGCAGAAATGATCCATCTTTTAGTGTTTATCAAGTGGGAAATACTATGATTGCAGATTTTGATTTTATTGAAGTTGATTCAAATTATTTGAGATTGAATACCATACTTAATTCTAATGATCATTATGTTGAAGTTTCATTTGGAGATATTGATGATGTTTCAAATAATGGACATGTTACGATGAATGGTAGATACAGTGATTCTGTTGGCCAATTGTTGTATAGAAATGCTACAGTTTTTTCAGATAATGGAATAACACTTGTTGATCAAGGAATTACAAATAATCAGGCCATAAGAGGGGATAGTGGAGCTCCATTAATTTATGATGATTCGATAGTTGGTTTACTTCATGGTGTTGCATGTGTTTTTGAATCACCTGATGAAAATAGGTCTAGATTAGACCTAAATCTCAGAGTTGATTTCCCTTGTGGAGGAAATGATGCTGAAAGTCTTGATATTTATCATTCAGATCATAACTATGATTATTATAAAGTATTTTCAGATTGGGATGAAGTTGTAAGAATGCTTGATATAACTCCTCCTTAATTTGTGTGAAACTATTAATTTTAGATTATGAATAAGATTTGGATTTTTTGTATCATATGCCTATTAATTTTTTCTTTAATAATAATTCTTTTGAACTATCAACAAGATCAAAAGACTGTTGAAGATGCAAATATCGTTGATAATAGAGTTATTATGGATGTAAGTAGTGTTTGTATAACTGGGAAAGAAAGTGTTTGTTCAATTTCTAAAAAATATGGATTTGATAAAATTAAGAAATCCATGATTCCAAAAAATAATAATTCAGTTTTTTATATTGATTGTAATAGATTAACTTTTGAAGATTTACCTAATTATATTTTATCAGAAAGTTATTGTGAAGAATATGAAAAAAGAGTTTTCAGAGATTATAAAAAAGAGTTTTTTGAGTTAAGTGAATTTGGAATTGTATTTTGTAATCAAAGTATGTTATTAAATAATTATGGTTTTTTAATGTTTAATGAGAATGGAATTAGAATAATTGATGATTTAGGTTTGGATAGTAAATTATACAAAAATAATTTAAATGTGTGTAATAAATTGAAAAACTAACTTTTTATCTAAAATCAAACATTTTGTTGTTTGTAGTTATTATTTTAACATTGGTACACAGAATAGCTATGATTATTACAACAGAGAGCATGTCCTTGGTCCTAGACTGGTCCTAGACTGGTCCTAGACTGGTCCTAGACTGGTCCTATAGCGACGATCAAAAGTTCGTGAACATCTTTGCAGGATTTCTAAAAATATAATTAACAACATCAAGTTTGAATTTTTCTGTTCCAAAGTATTGTGACACTGCATTATTCATTATTGTAAACATTGCATAATATTCTGATACCAACAACACATGCTTATTTTCCAACACTGCTCTATCATGTTTAGATATGGTGAATCCTTTTGGTAGCCAAATCAGTTTAACATCTGGATTATCTGTCAAAAAGTCCTTGACCTTCTTTGATTTGTGCACTGATGCCCTGTCAAGTATCAACGTAATTTTACCATATTTGTAGTGCAACTCTTTTAGATATTCTACAAATGTTATACCGTTGAATTTTTTATAAATTCTAAACAGCTGGTCTCCATTGATTGTAACTGTTCCATACACTGCCAAACTTTCATGGTTTCCCACATATGGAAGAAATATTCTTTTGGCAACTGGTGAGCAATATTTTCGTCCTGCTTTTACATCCCTAACAAAGAATGCCTCATCAAGCATTGCAATGGTGAATCCACTCTTTTTTAGGCGTGGAATTCTCTTTTTCATGCGTTGCTGCCCAGCTGCGCACGGCTGTTACACTTGCATGATTGACGTGATATTTGTGCAGTTTTAGCAGACATTCCATACTGGCGCATTATTTTTCTGACATGTGTTATGTGAAATTTTATTCCAGTAGAATCAAATATTGTTTGCTGCAGCATTACAGGTGTAAATAGTGTCGACATAATTTTGAGCATGATATAATTCATTTGCTTCTTTGGGATTACACATGCTCTTTCACTCCTTGGGTGATCGTAGAGGCCATCTACTTTAAAACGATCAACCCATTTGCGTACCCAGTTTGTACAGCGGTGTAGTGTTTGTGCGGTGTACTCTAATTTACCATCTTTGAGAACCATTAGTACTGCAAGCATCCTGACTATATCTTTGGAGTTTTCCTTTTTGTATGCTGCTTCAAGCTGTTCTAACTTGTTCATGTGTTTCATTGTGTGTGGTGATCAAAAAGTCTTTTGTTTTGATGATTTTTAGTTCACGAACTTTGACTCTTCGCTATATGATAATGATTTTCTCAGACTCAATTTTGCAGTGAGTTGCTTTGCAATGATCATCTTTTGTGTCCCTCCAACGTTTTTTTAAGTGTCATTGACGATGGTCAGCTCACCTACGATTCTTTTTAGAGTCTCATTTTCTTTTTGCAATGTCTTGCATGTATTGTCACCAGATCTTCTGTTTAATGCGGATTTGCCTCCATCCACAAACTTTTCTTTCCAAGAGTAGAATGTCTGCGGATGAATGTTGTGCTTTCTGCACAGTTCTGCAGTTCCAATGATACCATAGTATATTATATTAAGACTAATTAGAATTTGATAATTATTGAAAGTTTTAGGATTGTCTATAATTCTGATTTTATGTTTTAGTACAGTGCCATTATCCTTTAGTGAATATAAATCTGATAACACCCCATCATTAATACACGGGTTACCAGCTAGTGATTATACAAAAATCTTAGATAGATACTGTTCATTTAATTTTATGACAGAAATTTATCTTAATCATACAATTACTAGCGGAAATTTAAAAAAAGTATGCAGTCAAGATTATTCTCATTTTTATTTTGAGCTTGATTCAGTTAATGATGATGGATTTTTAATTTTAGATATTCCTAAAGATATATTTGCACCTAGAGATATTTTTAATGCTTGGGTGTTCTCACCTTATTCTAATGATGAATCTGTTGGTCATTTATATATTAGATTTTATTTTTCTGTTGAACATTTGGAAAATAACCCGTTAACTGTTAAAGGAATACAAGATGGTTCATACTTGTTAATTACAAAAATAAAATCCTATGATACTTTTGATAGATACAAAATTCCTATTCTAAAGGGCGATGTTTTTTTTGATATGGTATTTTCGGTTAATGGTACGCCTCATGATAATTATAATCCTCAGAAATATACTGAACCTATAACTGCAATTGATTTAGAATCTATATCAATCCATAAAACAACATCATCAGAAATTCAAAAAATAGATCGCACGACTAAATCTGATGATGATCTTTCTTGTAAATCAAATTTTGTGCCAATTTTAAAACCTAGTAATGATAAAACTGTGTGCGTAAAACCTGCGACTGCTGAAAAATTAATCCAGCGTGGTTGGATTGATCTAAGATAGTATTGGATATCAGATCAAAATCTCAGAAAATTATAGGCGATTGGGTACCTACTACCCCTAGATTATTATTGAATATTTCACAAAAATAATGGGTGGATTTTGTATCATTTGCAAAAACAATCTCTGATGAATCATTGTTGGTGCAATTCCTGGAATCAAGGTGCACTGAGGATCTTTCCTGCATTTTCTGTAATAGCTGGTGGTGGAACTCAGTCTATCTGTCTTGATATTGCAGAAATGGGTGATGTGAATGTAAATGGAAATACAGGTAACATGATAATCATATACAATGCTGCTTCTAATGCAGTAGACATGTATGATGATGATACCGATATGGATCTCTCACATACATGGAGTTCAAATTGTGCTGATGGTGCCAACAAGATAGGTGCTGATCAGTTAAGAGCAGATGCTCAAGGTGTAGAATGGGATATTGATGAAAATACAAGTTCCCACCATATCATAATTGAACTCAATACAGTAAGAGATTATGACACATCTAGTACATGTGGATGGTTTCAAGCTCTAAATCCAGAATACATCTATAATCATGAAATGGGTCACTTTGCTGGACTTGATCATGCTGAGCAATGGTGGACAAGTAACAGTCATAGTATAATGAAATCAAGTTGTAACAGCGAGTTTGACGATGTTAAAACAGACGACATCACACAAATAAATGGATTCTACTAGGAGATTATGAAAAATGAATAAAATAATCATCCCCGCAATTGTAGTAATAGTAGCAATTGTAGTATCCGGACTAGTATTTGTTAGTGAGTCAACTGAAAGTTCAACGTATGTGTATGTGCCATCCGACATTTCAAAAGCAAATCCTGATGTAAAAGTTGCAGCAGGAAGTGCATCTCTCGATACATATGATCCTGCCGATGTAAAAGACAGAATTACTAATACCGTAATTGGTTTTGTTCTATCTGTTGGCGATCCTATTGATTGGGTGAATGAAAATGATAGAACTCATGCTGCTGTACCAGTTACACTCAAAGTAACTGAAAACATCAAAGGTGAAATTGATAAGAAAGTAACTTTCTACTTACATGGAAAGTATTTCAGCGATCAACTTCTTTTAGTACCTTATGAAGCTCAATTTGAAATAGGCGAACAAGTCCTAGTTCATTTGTATCCTGCAAGTGAGTTTGAGTTTCAAGATGGTGAGGCATTATATCCCATATTAGGGGAAAATGGCAAGTACAAAATCGGAGAAGATAACAAAGTATACAATAAAAACTATCCAAACGGAAAAAGTTTAGATTCTGCAAAGAACGAATCTAAATGATTTTTCTTTTTTTATTATGTATAAAAACAAGGATATAGGTATGTATCCATGTGGGTTCTGTTAACTTAGCGGTTGATGAAATTTAAAATAGGAACTGGTAACTTTACGGTAGATAATTCTACTTGGAAAGTGTCGGTAGATCAGACTTGACAGCACTTTGGATAATTGTTTTCCATTTATTGTCTCCTTGTATCTTGATTCCAGCTCTATCGGCTGGTGTATCACCATCTAGTCCTTGATGTGGTCTTATGTAGTTGTGGTGAATCTGCATACCGGATATAATTGCAGAATCAGTTTTTTTGATTCCTCTAACAACCTTTTCCCTCATTCTTAGAGTGTTTGAGTTAAATGACTCCATCTGATTGTTGTTTCTGTCATTTTTCATGTGGATATGTCTTATGTGTTCAGTTTCTTTGTGCAGAAAGTTTTTGGCTTTGTATTGTTTTTTCCAAGCATGGTGAAAGTTTGCAGCTCCGTTCAGAGATTAGTACAGTTGGAACTTTTTTTGCCTTTTGTTTAGCCTCTTTGAACATTGGAGATACATCATCATTTCCTTTGTGTGTAGATACCATTTGAGACAACCAGAATCTAGTTTCTGAATCAAGCATTGCAAAGAGATATTTTTTATCGCCCTTGATTTTGAGATATAACTCGTCAGTTCTCCACTTTTCACCTACTTGTGGAGTTATTTTATCAAGATATTTTCCCATAAGATCAACGTACTTTTTATTCCATTTTTGAATTGTAACGTGAGATACCTTGACACCTGTAAGGATTAGAGACTGGGAAACCTTGCGTGATGATTCACCATTAAAGTATAGGTTCATTGCCATTGTTATCTGATCTGGTGTTGCCATCATCTTTTCAAAACCAAGATTGTGAGAACTTTCTTTTACAGTCATTACACTTGAATAACTGAATATTGTGTTGCTTGTTGTGTCGTATTCCCATTTTTATTATCTGTGTGGAATTACAATACTTGCATGAATCAAGTGTAATTTCAGAAATTATAACATCATCTTTTACTTTCTGATGAAAGTTAATTGAGATTTATACTGCATGAATATGCTTACAACAAATTTTGTTAAAGTAATGATCCTCACAGGAACAAGACCAGCCATACTCTAAGGAGATAACGTCATGCTGTAATTTTCTTGATTGTGAGTTTACCTTGTAATGGGATTCATCAATTCTAATAATTTGGTTATTTTTCTCTGCAATTTGCTTTCCTCTAATCTCTCTTTGATTCATGTTTATAGGTAGATTGAGTGGTATATAAATTATAGGTAGACTTATCGGTATATGTAATAGTATAGGTAGATTGATACACATGAGGATTAATCTACTGATAGAATGGCTAGAATGCTCCCAAATCAGTCAACAGTATCAAAAGCAAAACCTGACAGTATTTCTGTAAGAACTACAATTCCTATTTTTATTGCCAAACAAATGGAGCTAGAAATTGGTGATGTCTTGGACTGGAAACTAGACAAAGTGTCTAATCACTGGATAGTAACCATTGAAAAGGATTGATCTATTATGAATAGAGCAACTAATAACTCTGAAAAAAAACATACAAGTGTAGTGAGACACCACATAGTAGAGAAACCAATACCAAAACTAGATTTAATCAAACAGAGATTGGGCGATCCATATTATTCAGATGATAATGTTTTACTGTATAATATGGACTGTGTAGCACTTATGGATAAATTGGGATCAAACAAGGTAGATTTGACTATAACATCTCCGCCCTATAACATAGGTAAAGAATATGAAGAAATTCAGAAACCACAAGATTATTTATCCTGGTGTGAAAAATGGATGAATCTAATTTTTAATGCAACTGTTGATACTGGCACATTTTGGCTCAATCTTGGATATTTTGAATTACCAAATGGAAAGGCTGTACCTATTGCCTATTTGTTATGGGATAAAACAGACTTTTATTTTATGCAGGAAATTATTTGGTATTACAAAGCTGGTGTAGCAACAAAAAAATATTTTTCTCCAAGAAATGAAAAATATTTGTGGTATGTAAAAAATCAATCAAGATACAAATTCAATCTAGATTCAATTAGAGATCCAGATGTAAAGTATCCCAATCAAAAGAAAAATGGAAAACTAAAATGTAATCCATTAGGAAAAAACCCTACTAATGTTTGGGAAATACCAAAGATTACATCTGGTAAAAACAGATCATCCAAGGAACGTGTAAATCATCCAGCACAATTTCCAACCGCTGTTCTAGAGAGAATAATAAAAGCCTCCAGTAATCCGCATGATTTGGTTTTTGATCCCTTCTTGGGTTCTGGAAGTGTAGCTGTATCTGGTCTCAAAAACAATAGACAGGTGATGGGATGTGATATAAGCACAGATTATCTTGATATTGCTATTGATAGAATACAAAAATTAGATGTTTAGAAGTTTGTACCTTTCAACATTGATAGATAATCTTGATTGTTGTCCTGATTGTAATTTCTGACCTAGCCAATCCTTATGGTCTAACCAACCAAACCTAACATTGATAATTTGAGGTATAATTTCTTTAGACACATATTTCTCAAAGTTTACTGCTATGTGATAGCCTGATTTGGATTTTTTGTATGAATCAAGCACTTAGATGTATTTTGCCATCTCAGAAAACATGTTCAATTCCCTTATTCTCCATGTCTCAAAGCATGTGAGAAAGACTGAGATCATCCTCATGCCCTGATCACTCTTCATCTGCCCGCGAACATTCCTCTGCATCACGCACTTTCGAATGGAATTCTCTGCATCATTGTTAGTTGACGGGACATCACCATCCATGACAAACGTAAACATGCTGTTCCTTGCAGTCTTTAGCTTCTTGCCAAACTGAACCATCTCCATATCACCTTTCAAATATCGTGCAATGATACGGTCTAGCTGTTTTAGTAAATCATCCCTGTACGTTTCCCGCCGTTTTGTATGACGATTACCTACACTCCAAACCCTGGCATGACCTAGCATATCTGAGAGTTTCTCGTATAGAATCCTTGCCTTTTTGTCCTGTGATTTTATTGCCAGATATTTGGCATCGCGCTGCAGGTGTGCAGTGCATCTCTGCTTTGTGTTATCACAAAATACTGTCCTGTACGGAGCATATCCGTCAGACACTAGGGTTCCTTTGAATTTCTTCCAGTACTTTTTTAGAACATTGGCACCTCTGCTGTACTCCAAGGCATACTGTGCACTAGTCTTGCTTCTTGCAACCCACATCCATCCAGTATTTCCATCAATTGAAAATCCTGTCTCATCGATTCCGAGAATCTTTTCAGTCACGATTTCGCTGTGGATTGTATTGTAAAATGACTCTAACATCACACTACCGTTGCGAAGAATGGATTGTACGGTTGTATTGCTGATTTCTAATCCATATCTTTCATAGAGTGTGGTTCTGATAGCATCGTATGTCAATCTCTTTGAGAACAGTGAGACGACCTCACGTATCACTGAACCATCAAAACATCCATGTGATGGAAGGTTTCCCGTGGTTTGAAAATTATCAGAACAGTCCATGCAGATGTATTGATTCAAAACATGCTCAGTTATACCGTAGGGTGTTGGTGGAGGAATCTCAACCATTATCCTTTTGCAGGTTTTGGTTTGATGAATATTTTCACTACCGCATTTGGGACATGCATCTGATCTGTGGTGTTTGGTGCTAGTTGGTCTGAATTTCTGTGTCTTGCCAACGTGTCCTGCTATTCCACCACGTCTTGATTTGTCTGGCTGTCTGTGTTGTCTTTTTTGCTTTCTCCATTCAAGGGAATTCTTTGATGGCGGAGAGTGAGCATTCTCATAATATGACAGCTTTTTTTGCAGTTCCTTGTTTGATTCTATGAGATTCTCTATGACTAGTTTTAGTTGTTTTATCACTTCGTCTTGTTGTTTTGTCTTTTTTTGTAGCTGTATGATGATTTTCTCATGACCACAACCTGACATGTTTTGTATGATGATTTAGTTGATCTTAGATCTTTTTGTGTAATAGTGTTGATTTGTGCGTGAAGGTTGATACATACATCTTCATCCCTTTATTAGGACCTATTCGCAGTTATCAACCGAGGCTTGTCCCTCAACATCTAAAACGCGACTTGCACAGTCCTAACTGTAATTCTGTACAAATTCTCTCTTTTAGCATCCAGTAAATAACTCGCAGGATCTTTGATGATGCGGCAACTGCGGCCTTTGATGAGCCTCTCTTTTTCTTAATGCGATTGTAAAATTTTGTAATGTCACTGTTCTTGGCATGTATTGTATGGGCATGAACACATTGGGTAAGAACCCATCGTAGTGTCATGCTTCCCCTTTTGGTTATACGGCCATGGTGTAATCTGCAGAGTTTCTGACTGATGGCACGACTCGTGCATATGCGCATAACTTGTGAGAGTCATTGAATCTGCTAATATCTGCAATTTCTGCTGCAATAACTAGTGATTAGTCACCAATTCCGGGTATTGATTTTATTATCATGGCATCAGGACTGGTCTTTACGGCAGCATACACTCTTGAATTAATATCTTCAATTTGCAGATTAAGATGGCCTATCTGTCGTACAAATCCATCTATGCGATAGTCACCTAAGGGAGGTGAGTCTTCTGTTGTATGTTACAGTGAACGTGACTCCTGGTATCTTGATTCCCTCCTGTAACAAAATTCCATGAATAGAATTTTTGAGAGAGGTCCTCCACTGAACGAGTTTTTTTCTGTATCTTACCAGCTGGCGATGTTTTACTATCTTTTTGTTTGGAATATGGCATGTATCCCCAGCGCAAAAGATCTGCCCGTATTTTGGAATCAATCTTGCCTGTTTTTTTTGATGCGGCTATTGCCTTTGTAAGATACGGGTTTGAGAGTGTCACGTTTTGTATCCTAATTCATCTGTAAGAAATCTATACGTGTTATACTGATGATGACTCCATGACAATGTTTGCATGAATTGGTATGTCTGTAAAATGTTTCCTGATTGACTCATGAGTGTTCTCAACTTTTATGTTTTGTAATATCTTTCCGTCATCATCCATTGTTGCTAGAAGAAATTCCTTGTGCAAGTCAATGCCAACATACATGCCCTTGTCTTTTTTTGCCCTAATCTGTTTCTTTGGACTTTTCTTGGAATATGATGAATTACGAGCCCTGGACCTGGGTTCATTTTTCATGCTATCTGAATTCCTTCTTTTTGTATTCACATATAGTTATGTGGTTACAAATATGACCTGACTATCATCCATTATAGAGTTTAATTCTACCATGTCACAACTTGGAATTAAATCACATAGAACTCTATTTTCAACTAATGACCAAAACTCAGGATCTATTTGGTGAACTTCCACACTAACATTTCCATAATTAGTCATCTTATTGACAGAAATTACTAATTGATCTACAAGTGTTCTATCTTGCGTTTTAACAATTTCTGTGATTCTATCAATTACTTCATCAAGTTCTTGTGGAATATCATATCTGAAAAATCCCCATTCATGAAGTTTTTTCTCTGCATTTGTTGGATTGTATGTGTTGTCAAGTTTTTCTAACTGGGAATAGAGAGTTGATAATTCATAACCATCAACATTCACACCAATTGCAGTTTCGAGGTTATAATTACGAATATTTTCTTTTAGCATATCTTGATTCCATTGATTATCCGACAGTTCAGATTTTGTAAAATTTAGAAAGATTTGGTGATTTATTAAATCATCTGGACTAGTAGCCCATATTCTATCATTTACAACACCAATGTTTCCTACAGGTCCAACTGTATCTTCACTAGAAATAATATCTATTTCTTGATTTCCTGCTGAGGCATCATCTTCGTTTGTAGTTGTTTGTTCAAATGCCATCCTTGTCAGTTCTCCTTTATTTGATTTTTCTACATCAGCGTATGAATTATCTACCATACCAAATGGCAGAATCATTGCAACAATCAGAGAGGCAAACAGTACTGTCTTTGCATTCTTGTACGTCATTGTATCGTATACAACACCTTGTTATAATACAGTTGATAATGACTTGCGGTATGCCTCAAAATAATAAAGCAGTTTATGGCAATTTGCTATCTTACAAAGTATACGTAAGGTCTGCAGCCCACAAATTGTACGGTTATACCAATAAAACAAAATCAAAGCACCAAAAAAACATTCACAATTTACTGCATATTTTGTTTACACATGGGACAAGCTCCACTTGGGATATGATAAAACACGAATCACGCAAAATATCATTAATTCGAGAATAAGAAAAGATTTACAGACGCCTACTGATTGGCAGAACAGATAGAGGCATACATTCAGGGGGCATACTGGATCTTGGCCTAGTAATCAAAGAGCAAAGTGCACCACACACAAAGTACAGGCCGTCATTGTATGGCATACTATACTGTATTGATACGCAAGATCCTACCAAAAAAGACATTGACAGTATGGCAAAAAACTATGCATTTTTGATTCCCAAAATATTTGGCATCTGGGGCCAGGGTAAAATCAGCATTTACTGTTATAATGGTATTTTTAACAATCCCATCAGATTTGAAACCAAATCCAAACGCTGCACTATGTGAAGAAATAGAAACAAACGCAGTTGATGTATTGCGTACGATTGATGAAAGAAAAGATGAAGGTTCTGATTATTCTGTACAGGAACTAATCTATTGGGATTATGCAAAAAAATGAAAGATCTAAAATGCGTTAGATGGATTTTTCATTCCTAAAATCACCTATTTTTAAATAATAATATTAATCCAATAGATAATGGTACAAAAATAACTGCAAGTGTGTAAATTATAGATACAATTTTTCCAAGTGTATCGTCTTGATCTTCTATAATTACAAAGGATGGAAGGTAGAATATTAGTGAGATTACACCCATACCCCCATACAATATCAACACGTAACAAATTATTTTTAATTTTTTAGAGGACATAAAAAAGGAAACGGGGTTAGTTGAGAGATATGTCCGATATCGTTGTGGATAGTGTTGCGCTATATGTACTAGGTATCTGTATGGTTTTTGTGAAAGATTCACAATCATTCACGTCAGAATGTGTGACTTCACTAGTCTCATCATAATTATATTGTATTTGTCCAAAAACATTTTTCGTGTTTCCAGTAGAAGTCATATCAAAGTCAACACTATCATGATGTGTAGCACTGTCAAGACACACAAGAGATTCATACGTAACTGTACCTCCAGTTGGATTAACTATAAAGCCCCATGAAGAAGTACTAGTACCTTGATTCCATCCATATGATATCACTGGGAATGGAATTGTTGCAGGACCGTATCCGAAAAGAGGAATAGTCATTATGGAGGTTCTCTTCAAAGCTAGATCTGATTGATGAACATAATACAAATTTGTATTCTCATCATCCACACCAACATTGTTTGTTTGAGGTGTCTCCATTTCTATTTTTGCGTTAATTACTCTTGTTTTCCAATACTCGGGGTTTGCATCAAATCTATCTTTAGTTGTAACTCCATATTCTTCCAATTCAAAATATAGAGTAATACGCTTTATTTCAAGCTCTTGAATTGTTTGCTCTGATTTGTTTTGTTCCGTTGCCAGTTCTAATTGTTTTTCGGCTTCAGCAATATCAACTATATGATCAAATATGAATTTCTCATACCCGCCAAGTGTGTCAACAAAAGATCTTAATTTTTCAATACTCTGTGCTTTTTCTATGTCTGACTGTTCTAATAGCGTTTTTAAAACCCATTCTTCATATGCTGTCAGTTTTCCCATATCATTTACGTCTTGTTTTGCCTCTGCAGATTGCATACTACCAAATGGCAGAATCATTGCAACAATCAGAGATGCAAACAGTACTGTCTTTGCGTTCTTATACGTCATTGTATTGTATACAACACCTTGTTATAATAAAATTGATAATGACTTGCGGTATGCCTCAAATAATAAACAAATTTATGGCAATTTGCTATCTTACAAAGTATACGTAAGGTCTGCAGCCCACAAATTGTACGGTTATACCAATAAAACAAAATCAAAGCACCAAAAAAACATTCACAGTTTACTGAGACATGGGCATAATCCATTCTAATTTTTAACTGATTTCTCAAATTATTCAAATAGAAAAAGCAAAGGATCTCATCATGTTTTGTTCATTGGAATGATTACAAAACAAATAAAAATCCCTAGCAAGATTCTATGTGAGTCATTTCTTATTGGTGTTTTGTATCTGGCTGGAACATTATCTGTACGAGAATGCAATGAGACGAGGACGCCCGTTCCATCAAAAATGAGGGATTGCAGAATCCACCTATGGTCCAAAAGGAATCAAAAAACTCGTATTTGTTACTGTCTGGACAGAGAAGGCTTGCTGCCCTGAAAAGGTTGGGTGCAAAGAAGATACCAGTGTTATTGCTTACTCAGAGTACGAAATATGATGTACATGATGCAAAGGCTGCATCAGTGGTTGAGAATCTGCATCGAAACAAAATGAACACAAAGGACATGACGGCAGCATGTGTATTTTTGACAGAATCAGTTGGAAAAAGTAAAGCTGCAAAATCACTAGGAATATCATCACAAACTCTCAAGAAATACCTTGGATTTGCAGCAGTTCCAGATAGATTGAGGCAGTTTGTACCAAAAGAGCTGTCTCGTGATGATTGTGTGAAATTATATCAGGTCATCCCAAATCTATCAAAGGCTGTATCTGTTGCAGAGAAGATCATTCCACTGGATCAGAAACTACGAAGAGAGTATCTCAAGGTTTTGAGTCGTAGTCCAAAAACATCTCAAGTTGCTCAAGAAAGCAAAGAGTGGATTACAACAGAGAGTTGTTATTTTGTTGAACAAGGGAAATGCCCGGAAACTGCGTAGTTTGGCTGTGAGAAAAGATGTAAAAGTTGTAGAGATGGCAGATGATATACTTTCTGATTATTTGAAAAGAAAGTAAATCTGGGAACAGATCATAATAGTCCTCCCATACGAAATCGTCTCCAACCCTACTGCAGACACCTCCTAGCGTGCTTTGCTGAATCAGGACATCTCAGATATGCCATCTCATTTTGTCTCTGCCTTTGGTACAGAGAGTTTTATTTTTGCAAAAAGTACGGGAAGGATTCTTGTCATATTTTGATTCCAGGAATTGTATTAATAATTCATCAGGGATTGTTTTTGCAAATGATACAAAGTCAGTCCATTGTTTTTGTGAAATATTCCATAATAATCTTAGGGGTAGTAGGTACCCAATCGCCTAATTATATAATTCTCAAAAGATATGATGGAACCTAGTCATTCCAGCTAAGATCAGAGTCATCATATATCATACAGTCACACAGCATCTCCTGGGCCAGCATCTCCTGTATGGATAGTGATTCCAGCAATGCGGGATCTGATACTCTGTCCAGCCTTAATGGCATGTCATATGAGAATGATTCATCCAGAGTTCCCTGAATTGCCTTACTATCAAAGATTAGGGTTGCCCTGTCCTGCTCATCAATTACCAGATTTGCAAAGTTTGAATGAATTCTAGTCATTACGCTTGTTGGCAGATCATCTCTTTGTTGTATATCTGGTCTTGTAATCTGCAACCAGGTGCCATAGTCATTTTGTGACCATATGTATCCATATTGGTCCTCCCAGACCTGGTAACGTCTGTCCTGCTGGGTTAGTGATATGGTCTCAAACGGATTCTGGTTGCCATGCTTTTGTTTTAGTTCATGAGTTGCTGCTGCAAGTAATGCTTCTCCTGTAAACTCTACACCTTCGTTGATATATGTGGTAGTAGAATAACGTTGTTTGTCAACTGCATTAATTGCCAATACTTCATGGGATAATGGTGCCATTATTACAAATGATATGGTAACATCAAAGCACCTCTCTGCAGTATCTGATGATATGCATTTGACTTTGTCAATGGATGCACCAGTCATCTTCTCATTTACTAGTTCCTCTTTTTGCTCATGGACTATATCTGCAATGTCATAGCCTGCAGGACTGGTATAGTTGCTATTTACATTTACTATAATGTGGGACTCTGCATTAGTTTTCAGGCCAATTTCTGGAACTCCAAGGGATAGAGATACCGACTTTAGACCATTTGTTGCATAGCCTTTGATGTGGACTGTATTGTTATCACCAATAATGCTGCTAGTCAGATTAAAGTCAGTGTGCCAGTTGTTTGTAATGGTTAATGGCATGCCATTAAAGACAAAGCCGTCATCAACTAGCTGTACTGCTTGATTATTCCAATGTTTGCCAAAGGTTGGCTTTGTTTTCCATTCATTAGAATCTCCACCTTTTTTCTTTGGTGTGTCAGTTCCAGTAATTACACCATCTCCACTATCGGAGTCATCAGGATTTTGAGCAGGTACTGTGTATGTTCTAGTTACAGATTCAGCTGCATTGTCTGATGCATCTACAGAATCATAAGTGATATCGTAATCGCCTTGTGTGTTAACATCAACATTTCCAGTTGTAGTAACTGTAGAGCCATCATCAGCTGAGACTCCTTTAAGCAAGTCAGGTTGTAATGAGTCAGCTTGTAGTGTAACGGTAAGAGGATCAACTGTGATTACTGGTGGTGTTGTATCAGGTGGAGTTGGTGCTGCGGTAGCTGTAACTGTGACTGTTCTAGTTACTGTAACTGCATGGTTTCCGGCCGCATCAACTACATCAAAGGTAACATCATAGGTTCCAATCGTACTGGTATCAACTGTATCTCCAACAACTACATCATCTGTGATAACTCCATCAGTGTTATCAGTTGCAGTAAAGGTGAATGGTGTGTATTCTTCTCCAAGTTCAACGGAGAATGATTCCTCATTGACTGTGATAGATGGTGCTGTTATATCAAATGCTTCAGGTACAGGTTCACATATTTCATTATCTACAGCAACACCCTTTATACAAACTCGATTAGCATCGTTTAGATCGATGATATGAGTAATACGGATAGTATGTTGATTTGATCCGTCAGATGGAGTGAAAGTATCAAAATCACTACTACCGTCACTAATAATAAGAACATAGTTATTGGTGATACTAGTTTCTATATTACTCCAGGATACTGTAACGGAATTATCAGCATTTCTTACAGCATCTATTGTTGGTGGTGCTGCAACATCAGATGCTACTGTTACGGTTTCAGTGATGATAGCAAATAACCCATTGTTGTCAGTTACGGTATAAGTTACAGTATATTCTCCAGAAGTGTTGACATTTACCAAGTCATCACCAACTACAATACTAGATGCAATTCCTGAGATATCAGATTCATTGGCAATTACACCTGGGGCGTATGTTCCGCCAAATGGTACTGTAGTTGTATAGTCAACTGTGTTACCATCAACATCAAAGGTTGGCGGTGTGGTATCAGATACGGTAATTGTAATTGATTGTTGGTCTGGCGTGTTACCTGCTGTATCAGCTGGCGCATCATACAATACGGTGTATACTCCTATAACACTGGAGTTAGGCGCATCATCTGTAATTGTTACTGTTCCAGAGTAGGCTGGGTCATTATCTTCTACAGTAGCGTCAGGTATAGTGTAGGTGTCAGTTGTAGTTAACTCTATTGTTTCACTGGATCCTAATACCGTGATTACCGGTTTTTCGGTATCAAGTGTAATGACTATAGCTGGTGATGCAGCAGATGTGTTGACTCCATCAGATGCTCTTGCAGTGAATGAGTTGGCACCCTCATCTAGTTCAACTCCTGCAAATGAGAAATCACCTGATCCATCGGCAGTTACTGTACCAGCTGATGTCATTCCATTGAATAGTGTTATAGTTGCTCCGGCCTCAGTTGAACCGCCATCAATTGTGATTGGTGATGCGCCAACAGTTGCAGATGGTGTGGTAATTGCAGGAACTGGTGGTGGTGTGGTATCAACAGGTGGTACTTCTTCAGACGTTATATTATTATTATCTACAGCACCACCAACGGGATTACCCTCAGAAAAACCAAATACACCAATTTCCTCAGCACTATTTGCTTTGTTAAAAGATGGATCATCTTTGGTAATAGTATGTGGACTAGTGACAAGTTCAGCAATTGAATCAGGATCCTCACCTTCGTTAATTGCATAAATATTATAATCGGTACCAGGTATATTGCCCCAAGTTACTGTGATGGAGTCAGTAGTAGGTCTTGTAACTGTTACAAATGGTTCAGTTGGTGTAGTTGCTGCAAGTGTAGTTACAGACACGACACTAGAATCGGCACTGTCTCCAGCTGCTGCCACTGCCCTTATGGAATAGGTGTAAGTTGTTTCAGGTTCCAAGGTATCATCAGTGTATGATATCTCAGTCCCAGCGACGGGTATCTCAGTTGATCCTGTGCCACCTGTTCTGCTCAGTATGTAACCTGTTGCACTGGCAATTTTATTCCATGAGAGCGTTACACTGTTATGAGTAGGGGTTTCTGCCTCAAGTGTCGGGATGCCAGGTAGAGTCACTACTAATGGCCTCAGATATACATCGCCATTCAATAAAATGAGAATATCACTACTAAAACCATTGCCAAGGGATAGTGGATCAGATGATACAGTGTTACCTATATCGCCAGTAGCAACAACTATGTCATCGCTGGCATCACCTGCCTCAACTAGAAATGTGCCTGCCCTTAACGGGACAAAGGATACAGTTACATCTCCAGCAGCATCTCCAGTATAACTAAATGTGCCTGCCCTGATTGCAAGTAGAGATGCAGGTGTGCTTGCAACTGTCGCATCGTCAAATGAGAGGATTACATTGCCATCAAATTCATGGTTGACTGGTATCTGTTTACTTTTCACTATTTCATCTGTTACATCCGTATCTGTTACATCAACAGTGTCAATCAACGTACCTGCCGTAATCGTAAATGTGCCTGCCTTTAAGGCTACAAACTCTACAAGTAAATCGTTTGTACCTATCGGAATAGTAACCTCAAAAGAGCCTGCCTCTATTGCCGGCTTAACCTCGGTCGTTACAGTCTGCCTTACAACGTCCTCACCGCCAAATGACAGGACGGCATTGCCGACATAGGAATCCACATGATCAAATACGATGGTTACTCTGTCATCTATATTGTCGTTCGTAACAGCTATAGTTTTGGTCACTCCGTCCAACACAACACTGTATTCGCCTAGATGGCGGGGGTCAAATTCTACAAATACCTGGTCAAGAGAAAGAACTACGTAAACACTAAAAGAGTCTGCCTCTATTGCCGTCTGGTCAGATGTGTAAGTTGTTGTTGTGGCAACAAGAGTAGTTGCAGTGACCTCGTTAGAATCTACGCTTGTCCCGGCAGTATTTGTTGCCGTAATGGTATACTTGTAATTTGTTTCAGGTTCCAAGTTCTCATCATCGTAGAATGTATCAGTAATGTCCGGTATCTCTGATGTCTCTGTGCCAACAATTCTGGTCAAAGTGTAACTGTTGGCATTATCCACTGCACCCCAGAAAAGCGTTATACGTGTGTCAGTGAATGATGCTAGTGTAAGTGCGGGAGTTTCAAGTGGAGCTGCAGTTACTTTGTATATTCTGGTTTTATCAACAGCTGGGTTTGTACCATCAGTTGAGGAATAAGTGATAGTGTAATCGCCTACTGTACCAACATCAACAGTTCCAGATATAGTAATTTCAGAGCCATCATCAGTTCTGACTCCAGTAGTAAGTTCTGGTGCAGGTGAGTTTAGTTCAAGAGTGATCTCTTCTGGAGTTACTGTGATTACTGGGGGAGTAGTATCAGGTGCTGTTCCAGTTGTAGTTGTAGTAACCGTATTAGAACGAACACTTTCCCCAAAAGTATTTGTTGCTGTAACGAAATACTTGTACGCTGTACCAGAAAGCAGACCAGTATCACCGGTACTGAGTCCGCTGGTGCCTGACAACACTATTACATCATTACCGCCATCAACAATTCTGGTTAGAGTGTAACTGTCGGCATTACTCACTGCAGTCCATGAAAGTAATATAATTGCATCAAGAGTTCTGTCTACAGAAAGTACGGGTGCGGCTGGTGGTGTAGTTAATGCTGTTCCAGTTGAAGTTGCAGACTCAACATTAGAAGTGGTAATTACCCCATCACCATCAAATGCTATGACATGATATTTGTAGGTTGTTCCAGGAAACACAGTATCCGTGTATGTTGTCCCTGCAATATTTCCTCCTTGCTGACGGTTATCTCTATACACCTTATAGTATGTGGCATCAGTCACTGTATTCCATGAAAGTGATATAGTTGTATCAGTAACTGCTCCTACAGAAATTACAAATGGATCTTCTACTGGTGGAGTTGTATCAGGTGCTGTGGTATCTGTAACTGTAACTGTTCTAGTTACTGTTTCTGCAAGGTTTCCAGCCGCATCAGCTACATCAAAGGTAACAGTGTAAGTATTAGCTACATTGATATCAACTGTATCTCCGTCAACAATTACACCACCTGTGATATCTCCATCAGTATCATCAGTTGCAAAATAGGTGAATGGCGTGTATGTTTCTCCAAGCTCGATGGAGAATGATTCTTCATTAACTGTGATTACTGGTTTTTCTGTATCTGGTGCACTAGTCGTTACAATCAAAGTATTAGAGTTAACTCTCGAGAGAGGATTATCGTAAAGTGCTCCGACATAATATTCGTAGGTCGTTCCAGGAGTCAGACCAGTATTAATGACGCTGGTGCGGGGGTCGCTGTAGGTGAGGTGGCGATTTGCTTGTAGTTCATCATTTCTATACACACTATAGTCAAAGGCATTATCTCGCGTCTTCCATAAAATCTCAATGCTTGTACTAGTGACGTCTCCCACACTAATTGTAGTTGGATTACGCGTTACAGTCTGCCTTGCAACTTCCTCACCGCCATATGACAAGATGACAGTATTAACAGAAGAACTCGCAATATTAAAGGAAATAGTTACTTCGTCATTAAGGTCATCTGATACAACAGTTCTAGTTTTGGTCTGTCCGCCCGCCGTAGCAGTGTATACGCCTTCCTTGAGGGGGTCAAAGTTTACCACTGTTTGGGTTGGAAGTGATCTAGTCTCAAAAGAGTCTCCATCGATTGCCGTCTGGCCAGGTGCGTAAGTTTGAGCCTCTGCACTTGCAAGAAGTGATATGGCAAACAGGACAACCCCCCCCCCACTAACGCATTAAATAACATTTTATTCATATTGTATCAAAAATAATTTGCGGTTATAAAAGGTTTACAGGTTGATTTTTTAAGCTTGTAATTTGACAATCGTGAGCAATTTGGGATATCTCAGATATGGAGATGTGTAAAGTTTTGTAAAATGAGATTCAGGGGATCTCATTTTGATCGTATTTTTCAGTGGAATGCCAATGCCTAAAAATGGTGATTGGGCATCATACCCCCATACATCTATGCTGTCAAGATATGCATCCATTGCCATTCTATCAGATTAATTTCATGCAACCATCTGACTCCTTTCTGCGAGAATGTCTTTGTGGGCGTAATCATATTTTGCAAGTATTGCATAAATCATGTTTTTGTGTCTTGATACATTTCGCACGCGATTCAATTCATGTACCTTACCAGACTGTATAGTCTATATGGTATTTTTCTGGTACGAATGATTCATACACCATGTCTGCTCTTAGCAAGTCCTGCCAATACGTCTGAATCAAGTTTGTCGTTTTTTAGCTTTGCCTGTGCAATTATCTTGGTCTTTGCAGGATGTGCAAGAATTGTATCAATTCCATGGTTCTTCTAGCGTGTCATGTAGTCTGATCCAATAGTTTGCAGTTGATTCGCACACTGCCTGTATGTCATTACCATATGTCTTTTTGACGTGTTTGATAAAACCCATTATTCCATTTGTTGTATTATCAAAGCTTGTCTGCTCTAGCTTCTTTCTGGATTCCTATTTTGTTGCAACACATCTCTTTGTGAATATTAATTCCTATGCTGATCATACCATCACCCTCCTTTTTGATCAAATTGCCTGATCTAGCGGAATGCTCCCATTTGCCATCTATGTGGTATTTTGTTTTCCGCTCACTTTGAGTTAGTCTGTGTAACGCCCTTGTACATGGCAGTAACCTTTCAACTCTCAGGCCCAACAGTGGGTATACATCACAAGATATGAAAAAGATTTCGTATAACGTCTGTGAAATCAAATCATTGAAAACCACGTATTAAATGTAAATTTTGCAAGAACTGTATTTACTAATCTGAATCCACACAGCTAACGCTAGGGTATAAAGATGCCATTATATCACGATCAGAGAATGCATGACATAGGTAATTATGACATTATTTTTTCAGATAGTTGTATCTATCAGATGAGAACTTTTTTGCCAAAAATTTGGCAGGCATATCAAAGATTTATCGTCTTTGATAAGGGTAAGAGTCGTTTTATTTTGTTATTTTGATTTTTCCCCAACCATGATTCGCAACAATGTACGATGTGCTGTACAGTGTTGTATGGTATCATTGTGCAATGATACGATTTCATGGTTTCGGCAATGCCCGGTGGACAAAGCCAACCCAATCACAATTCTTCAAGAATAATAATTGAGCATCAATGATATCTAACACCTCGTTGTATGAGGATCATTTGAGATATCACTGAATCATCAGGGGGATTCCCTTGAATTTTTTGAGGATTAGATATGATGGTTTTACGTATTGACTAATCCTAATTTTTGTATTTTGTTCTGTGTTTTTTTATTGCAGAATTTGTATGCCTTTTTTGATGGTCCTCCAATTTTGATGTAGAGTTGTTCTAGCAGACCAAGGCAGTTGTTTTTTGCCAGTTCATTAAACACTAGTACTGCAGTCATTGGTTGTAATTTATCATGTTTGCAGTCCTTGCACTTTGGCACTATATCATCTAGTCTTTTTCTGGTAGAGCCATTTACAAACCTGTATGCCTTTCTTGCTGGATGGCCAGATTCACAAAACAGACGTCGAAATATTTTGGGCTTTGTGTTGCTCTTGGCAAACATCTCAAAGATCTTGACTAGAAGATTTGTTCCAATCATTGTACCATCAATGTTTTGTGGAATTCTTCTAGCTGTGTATCTGTGATGCTTACAGTACCTTGAGACAAGATGTCATATACTACCACCTCTTTTGTTTTCGGAGAATTTATTGTGTGATTGTATAGTGCTTTGCAGAAACTCTCTGGTCTGACTTTGTGATATGTAGCATATTTTACAATCAACTACTATTCTGAAATCCAGTCCACATTCGCACTTTTGTCTGTCTTGTGTAACTCTTGGATTTTTGCACCTGCATGTGAGGTATGGCTTGTCTGTCTCACTCCGCTAAATCAATCCTGGAACATCTGTGAATGGCTGGTAGTTGCAGTTTCTGCAGATCCACAGCTCAAATGTATCATCTGTCAGTGTAGGATCTCCTCTCTTTATGAATTGGTATCCGTACTGTTGTGAATTGCATTTTGGGCATCCGTTGTCTGGACGGACTATCTTTAGAGCGTCTCTGAATGGCATTGCAGGTGAGAGAATCAGCTTGGCGCCATTCCTCTTGATGTCTGGTATGTCAATATAGCCCCATTCGGCCATCTCATCATTGTTCAGGTTGGCGTATCCGAATGCCTCATTTGTCTTTTCATCCAGTTCTGCCACACACCAGATGAAATTTACAGATGATACCATCCATATCTGATGAATTATTTTTTCTGCAAACGGTGTTCCGTCTGTCTCGGATAGTCTTGGGATTATACTCTCGGAACTCATTGTACTATTCTCACAAAGTCTGCCATGAATCTTCCAAGGTCCTCTGTATTGCAGTAGTCATTTGATCCGCCCGTATAGTCCTCAAAGTTTTCAGCAGTTCTGATCAGGAAACATTTGTCCCATCTGAGATCACCAATGCTGAAATAATAGATGTTTCCATTTCTTATCTCAAAGAATCCGTGTTGATCAAAGTGGTTTGGTTTTGCTATCTCTATCTTTGTTATCTCGAAATTATCATGCAATAATTTCGTGAACTGTTTTTTGAAGACTTTGCAGAATGTCAAGTATTGTGTGGTTATTGAACTTGATGACTTGTATTCTGCATTTAGGAGAGCAAACCAATTCTTTGATGCTTCCTTGAAATTATCTTCCTTGATTGCACCTAGCTTGTCTTGCAACTCTCTTATCTGTTGCTCTATCTCTATTTGTTGGACCATTCGGTTCAACCTCCTATTTCTGAAATAACGTTTCCAGTGGTACGATTCCTGTATGTGAAGTTACTTTCTGGGCATCTCTTTGAGATATCATATTTGCAACTTCAAGGAATAATTTTCATTGAAACCGTCTGTGATTTCAATTATACAATCTCACACCCATCCGCTGAGTCGGTTCTGAAATTATATCTCAGAATAAAACGGGTTTGGATGATATGGCTCAGTCAAAAAAAGATGCTGTATGTCTACAGCTTGTCTTCGATTTTCTTTAAGATACCTGTCATATCTTTGAGAGAATTTGATGTCTCTTTCTGAGATGATGCTATCTCTTTGAGAGAATTTGATGTCTCTTTCTGAGATGATGCTGTCTCTTTCTGAGATGATGCTATCTCTTTGAGAATTCCAGATATCTCTATATGGTTTTCTTTGAGAATTTTTGTATGGCTCTCAAGGATTTCATTTTGCTCGTTGAATCGCCTGTACAGCTTGTGTGCCACATCTCTTGTTGCAAGCATCATATAGACACCTACGACGCCGGCAATAATAAAGGCAGCTCCCAAGGCAATCAGCATTTCATTATATGGGGGCGTGATTCCAAGTGCCAGAATACCTGCTCCCAGACACATTATAACAAACAACCAGTGGTTGCCTTTTGTGGTATCTTGTATTTGGGATGAAATCCTTCTTATCTGGTTTTTGGTATCTACCACTTGTAATTTTTATCTCCGTTGTTATCCCACATTATCCCAGTCATGTGTCTCATCTGTATGCTCCTCTTAAAAAACTAAGAGGCATGTACAAGCTCTGATTCTGCAGATAGTTTCTGCAACATTTTTACTGCAATGACATGCGAGCATTCACCTCGAAACTTGAATCCCATACATTCGCATATCTCATCATTTATGATGTATGATCTTCCAGGAGTGGATGCGTTTACCTGGTAGGTATCATCATCAATCTGAATGATGCATTTTGTGTCTATGAGATTCTGTGCCTTTTTCTCCGTGAATTCAGACATTACCCACATTGGATGAAGACGTATCAAGGTGGATTTCTGTCGTATCACTCTCATAGAGTTGTATAATCTCCATCACACACTCGGGTTTCTAATGTTGCTCCTGCAAACCAATTACTTTTAGTTAGTTCTTGCAGCTGCTGTCCTACCTTGTTTTCAGATACTCCAGATGCTGATTTGGCAGACCATGTGATTCCAAGTTCTCTTTGTGTGTGTCCGCATTTCTCCGGTCCGTTGAATCTGATTTCAGTTGGAGCAATTGTCGGATAGTTCGTACCCATTCCGTCTGCAAGAACTACTCCAAGATGTCTTAGTGGTGTTACCATCTTTTTGAAATCCGTTGCAACTTTTGAGAATTTTCCCGCATCAAACTCTGGTGATACGTAATAGTAGTGAGTGTAACCCATTAGTTGCACTCTACACAGTTACATGACACTGCATGCTGTTCTGGTAATGAGGAATAGTATGCTTCATTTACAATCTTTTCCTCATGACACTGTTGCAGGATTTCAAGTTGTTCTGAACTCCACCCCATGCTAACTATACACTTTGTATGAGAGAGGGGATTTTGTGAATTGATTTCTGTGCTCTCACTTGCACTGTTTTGTTGGACCATTCGGTTCAACCTCCTATTTCTGAAATAACGTTTCCAGTGGTACGATTCCTGTATGTGAAATTACTTTTTGAGCATCTCTTTGAGATGTCATATTTGCAACTTCAAGGAATAATTTTCATTGAAACCGTCTGTGATTTCAATTATGTCATCTCACACCCGTCCACTGAGTCGGTTCTGAAACTATGTTTCAAAATAAAACGGGTTTGGATGGTATGGCTCAGTCAAAAAATGTGGTGTTTGAAAACTCAGTCTTTGCTTTGTAGAATGTCTTTTATCTCGTTCTGAGATTTTGCCATCTCGTTCTGAGATTTTGCCATCTCGTTCTGAGATTTTACTATCTCGTTCAGAGATTCTGTAATGGATTGCAATGCCTTTATGATACTTGTGCCAATATTCATGTTTTCTTTGCCGACATCATATATTGCCTCTTTGATACTTGTGCCAATATCCATCGTAGTCCAAGACATTAACATACCTACGAACCCAACTATAATAAAGGCTATGCCTTCACTTAGCAGTCGTTTGTCTGTCAGTTGGCTTGTGATGGTTAGGAATGACCCAACTACTACCATTGCCACAAATATCATGTTTTGACGTCGTGTAAGACTGGTTCTTATTCTGTCTGTGGTTATTTTTTCCATTTTCTTTTTTGTAATGCTGCAAGCATCATACCTTCTCCACATCCAATCTGCCTGTCAGGTGCATTTGCACTGATATTGGATTTGAGAGGATTGTCAGGTCACAAAAAAAGGATTGTATGGTGTAAAAATCACCATTTAACATTTGGTTATACCAAATATTTTGAGTGAGCCCTTAATTGCATGAAAGCACAGTGCAGAATGTTATACATTGTGTTCTGGTCTCGCGTGTGTTGGTTTGAGGATACATGTAAAAGAATGGCTTGTAGTGTTTCAACTTTCTCATTTCTTTCAAACTCCCACAAATGCCTGAGGTCGGCTTTGAACAGATTTCTATAAAATCCTTCACCATTATCAAGTGTCTGATGGGCAGTCTCTATGTTGTTAAAGTCACCAGTGTCCATATATCCAGACCTTTTGGTTATCCCATCTGACCTTGCAATGATAAATCTGTTAAAGTCTGTATCCGGCTCTAACTGATCCCATGCAAATGCCTCAAACACTTTTATCCCATATGAAAGACTGGATTCATCCCCTACGATTATGTTATCATAGTTGTAGAATTTTCTTATCTCTTCCAGACTGGATTTGTCTGGTTTTGATCCTGTTGCTATTAGTATTTTCCCACATCTCAAAGTCAACTCATCTTTGTTAGATATGTCTCTTAATGTCAATACTAAATCAAGGTTCTCACTGTATTCTGATTTGTTCATTTTTTTCACTTTTTATCTTCCTTCTCCACACTTGCCTGCCTGTCAGGTACTTTCGTACTGTTGCAAGATTTGAGAGGATTGTCAGGTCAGTCCCTAGGATGTGCTGAATTGTGGTCGCATACGCAAAGTAAACCCACAACTCAATACACCTTCGGGTATTATGGAGCCTTTCTGTCGTTGTAAGATGAGTTCTGCATCATTTGGGAGATGTCATAACTTTATCTTTGTAATTGTTCCAAAGTCTTCAGTAGACATTAGTTCTCTATCTCTATTGGCGGGTTTTCTTTAGTGATATTTTCAGCATCACTTAACATTGCAGTTATTGCCTTTTGTACTCTGCTGAGAACCTTAAAGCATGCCCGTCCAACTTCTTCTGGAGAGTCAGTTTTTGCATATGTTGCGATATAATTCCAGGTGTAGTTTTCTGAATCATATCCGTACATCTTTGCAAGTACACAAGCTCCCAACTGTGCGACTGTTTCTTGTTCTGGGTCTTGTTTTAGCTTTAGTTTGATATTTTTGTTATCATACCAGTGAACTAATTCGTGTAGAAATGTATCAGGAGCTTCGGTACTCAGTACAATCTCTTTTCTTTTTGGATCAATTGAACCGTATTCTCCATGACGTGTGTTTTCCCATTTCACATCAATTCCATTTTTTGCTGCCAAGTCAAACAACGGAGGCAGAACTTTTGGGGCATATTCTTGCAGAGGTTCACCTTCTGTATCCTCATATCGAAATACAGGCATTCCCCTGAATCCAATCACTATTGTTTTGTCCTCTTCATTTTTGTCTTTGATTCTTTTTTGCATTGGAATCAATATGTATATTGCCTTGGAACCTTTTTTGACATGTCTTCTTACCTGCTCCCACTGCCTGTATCCTCTTGCATCAGTTGTTCCAGAGAAGAGCATTAGTACTTGGTTTCCCAAAGACCATGAGGATGATGGAATTTCTTCTGCACTGATGAATGCCTTTGCACATGTTTCTGCAAACTCTTTGTTGGAAAAGTGTTCTACAATGTCATTTAGAATAGCTGTTGCCTTTTCAGAATTCTTCATTGTGATGTGTATATTTGATAGCTTCGAATTGAAGACCGGCTGTTTGTGTTATGCTCTATGAGATTGTCTTTGAGATCATATCCTAGACTCTGATTCTGTTTTGCATTGCAAAACAAAGTAGCGTCACAATCTTCTTCAAGGTACACATATTTGTCGTTTGTGTAACTGTATTTTGAGATTTTCTCGGCAATTCCCAAGGACTCTAGTTCAGATTGTAAGACTTTGAGCCATCCGTGACTTTGGTCTGAAAAGAAATGGTACTTTTCGTTTGTTTCTATTACTTTTTGTTTCATGTTTTTCCTCCTTAAAGGGACCATCTCACACATCCGTTCTGCTGAGTCAGCTGGTATTATTATACCAGGATAACGGAGTTGGAGTGGTAGTCTCAGTCAAGAAAAAAATTGGGGTTGTGGATAGATGTTCTGGTGTGTTTGTAACTACACACCGTCTCATCTGGTTTGTTATATTTTCTGACTCGCTGTTGGGACAGGAAGCGAGCTTGCAAAGGATTGTACTATATGCTGGTTCTTTTCTTTGTGGTCTTTTTTGGTTGGTAGATTACCATATTTGTAGTCCAGTCTCCTCAGTTCTGTACCGTCCCATTTCTTCTCAAGAGAGTCTGCCTTTCTTTTGTACACCTTGGACTGTCTTTTGGATGTATGATTCCATGAATCAATCATCTCTGCAGATAGGACTGGTGTTGTGTGGATGATGAATGCTTTTGTCTCTGCGTTGAACTGTCTGTCTTTGGCATCATCTGTTGGCTCTCGATTGTATTTTTTGAGAATCTCTAGTTTGTCAGAGTCTGTCAATGGTCTGTCTCCTTCACTGATTGCAGCAACAAAAATCAGACTGCATGATAGTATGGGTCTGACCTGAACAGTCTTTACCTCATCACCGCTTGGAATTAATAGTAATTCCTCACTGTGTGTTTTTCCTGTTGTCTGTATGGATGATATTCCAGATAACTTTGGAGTGATTCCGGTACTCTGGTATCTCCTTGGTCGGTGTGATAGAATTCTGTCAGTCCTTTCAGCTGCTCTGATGTCTTTTTTTGCAAATTCTATCTCCAGGAATTGCTCATCCCATGATGGTACGATACCAGTAGAGAATCTCTTTCTTTGTACAAGGTATCCTCCACAGACACAACGAGTTATGTCTGCTGGTTGTTTCCAGGAATGGCATCTCTTGCAACAAGTTGCCTTTTCAGTTTTTATGGAATCCATGTCAACTGGCTGTACTTCCAATGGATATGCTCCCTTGAATTTCTTCATTGGAATCTCAAATAAACAGAGTTTGCCGTCTTGAAGAACTGCTACTACACCCTCTTTGGCTCTGAATTGAATCAAAGCCTTGTTGGTACGGTCATATTTGACATGACCTCTGTACCCTTGGGATTCTAGTTTCTGCTCAAGGTAGTTCTTTACCAAAAGCAATTTTTGACTACTTGGTACATTTTTGATACTTGTACTGGTATTGTTTGAATTTTTGAAAACCATTTGGCTTCATCTCCTTTTGCAAAAAACATACCGAAGTTGTAACATATGATGTCTGGTTTCTAGTAGATGTTGTCATCCAGCTTAGCCTAGGCTAAGATTAAAAAAATACATGGATGTGATTGAATATCAATCTACTGTCTGTTATCTGACAGACTGTGTTGCACTGAAAAAAGATTTCACGTGTCTGTAGTCTTTGTATGCTTTTGCTAGTTTGGTTGTATTTCTGTCAGATTTTATCCTGCCAGAACAGACGTCATTTCTGAAAATATCGTTTTTCATCTGGACGATTCTCATATGAGAATTTTTTTTACCAGTCGCACACCCATCCGCTGAGTCGGTTCTGAAACTGTGTTTCAAAATAAAATGGGTTTGGACTGTATGGCTCAGTCAAGAAAAAAATTGGATTTCTGTAAATTTCTTTACAGTTGGTTTTAGCACCCAGATTGTTTTGCCCATGGTTCATCACCGAATTCACTGATATTACAGAATCGATGAATGATCTCCGCATGGCTGTTTGATACGAGTAATGAGTTGATAGATGCAGTTGGAGTGTGTGCTGGATATCCCATACACCACACCTTGGCAATCATCCTACCATGTGAGCCGCCTTTCTGCCCGTCGTCTGCATCATAGAGTACCGCGGTTCCAACAGGGCATTGCTTTATTGTAAATGCAGTCGCATTAGAATAGCCTTGCTCGTTACGCTCTGGAGTGTTCACCAGGGATAGTCGTATTCGAATACCATCAATGTCTATGGTATCACCGTCGACAATCTTTGTGACTTTTCCACTCTTAACCGTTCCATATGGTATGACATCAGGGATTTGCTGTTTTGCAATATTTGTTGATGCAATATCATTTGGCGTATCTGCCGGTTCTGATATCTGGGTGTCATTGTGAACTTTTTCAAGTTCGTTTGTGGTGTTTGCAAAGACTGCACTTATGCCCTCTGTTTTTTCCTCAACTGATGATATCATTCCGGGAATGTCTGCTGCAAGCAGTGCTGGAACAACATAGGCGTATGTGAGGGATGCAATGCTGACAATAAATACAGTCATGCAAACAGCCACTGTTATTTTTTTGATAAATTGTTTTTTTGACATGGACTCGTATGTGAGTTTCGGAAACTTATTCCTCATCAGCATGTCTTCTAGTTGAGTTATATTGATGAAATGATATGAGAATAGTGAGGGTCAGAACTTTTGCTGTCATCATTACTGATGTTCAGATCAACGCCGCTCTCATCATCCCCTCATTATCAATCTAGAATGTTTTGAAATGTGTAAATTGGAGTTTTGTAGACTGCACTTGTACCCTCTGTCTGCTCCTCAACTGATGATATCATTCCGGGAATGTCTGCTGCAAGCAGTGCCGTAACACTTCTGGTTATGAGTTATATTGATGAAATGATATGAGAATAGTGAGGGTCAGAATATGGGGCTGTCATCATTACTGATGTTCAGATCAACGCCGTTCTCATATCCCCTCATTATCAATCTAGAATGTTTTGAAATGTGTAAATTGGAGTTTTGTAGACTGCACTTGTACCCTCTGTCTGCTCCTCAACTGATGATATCATTCCGGGAATGTCTGCTGCAAGCAGTGCCGTAACACTTCTGGTTATGAGTTATATTGATGGAATGATATGAGAATAGTGAGGGTCAGAATATTGGCTGTCATCATTACTGATGTTCAGATCAACGCCGTTCTCATCATCCCCTCATTATCAATCTAGAATGTTTTGAAATGTGTAAATTGGAGTTTTGTAGACTGCACTTGTACCCTCTGTCTGCTCCTCAACTGATGATATCATTCCGGGAATGTCTGCTGCAAGCAGTGCCGTAACACTTCTGGTTATGAGTTATATTGATGGAATGATATGAGAATAGTGAGGGTCAGAACGGTTTTCTGTCATCATATTGATGTTCAGCTCAACGCCGCTCTCATCATCCCCTCATTATCAATCTAGAATGTTTTGAAATGTGTAAATTGGAGTTTTGTAAAATTTTAGGATATTTGGAAAATTGTATTGGGTTTTGTAAAGTTTTAGGATTTTGGAAAATTGTAAAGTTTGGAGTTTTGCAGAGTTGTAAATGGTTTTGGAAAAAAGTCAGTTTCTTGTAATGATTTTGTGGTTTTTGATTTTGTTGTCTGTTTTTTTGGTTTTAGTTTTGGGTTGTAAAGCGTTGCAATATTCTGCAACGCCAAAACATCCTGAAAATTCAATCAAAATATTTTCTTGTACCGTTTTTCTGCAGATACTAGAATTCAGGCTCTCCGTCATCTGCAATTCCCGGTTTTGTATCAGAGATGGTATCTTTTTTTGGATCTGGATTGATTGTTCCCATAACATCAGTTAGAATCTTTGAGACCTCAATACCCATACTGTCCTGGTTTTGTATGTAAAGCAGTAGATCCTCGCTTGTCTGCTCCAGCTTCCTTCTGATTCTTGCCCGAATCTCCCTTTGGTATTTCTTTGAGAATGTCTGTGGTGATATGATAAATCTCCTCTCCTTTGGACTCAGCAATTCTTTTCAGCCCTCATAAAGTGGCCTTGTGCATTGCTGTATAGCGCATCCCCTGGAATGACAAACTGTAGTCCGGTCTTTTTTAGGGACTGATTGATGGCGCCATTCGGTTCAACCCCCTATTTCTGAAATAACGTTTCCAGTAGTACAATTCCTGTATGTGAAATTACTTTTTGAACATCTCTTTGAGATATCCTGTTTGTAATTCCTAGGAATAATTTTCATTGAAACCGTTTGTGATTTCAATTATGTCATCTCACACCCATCCGCTGAGTCGGTTCTGAAACTATGTTTCAAAATAAAACGGGTTTGGATGGTATGGCTCAGTCAAAAAAAGATGCTGTATGTCTACAGCTTGTCTTCTATTCTCTTTAAGATACTTGTCATATCTTTGAGAGAATTTGATGTCTCTTTCTGAGATGATGCTGTCTCTTTCTGAGATGATGCTATCTCTTTGAGAGAATTTGATGTCTCTTTCTGAGATGATGCTATCTCTTTGAGAGAATTTGATGTCTCTTTCTGAGATGATGCTATCTCTTTGAGAATTCCAGATGTCTCTATATGGTTTTCTTTGAGAATTTTTGTATGGCTCTCAAGGATTTCATTTTGCTCGTTGAATCGCCTGTACAGCTTGTGTGCCACATCTCTTGTTGCAAGCATCATATAGACACCTACGACGCCGGCAATAATAAAGGCAGCTCCCAAGGCAATCAGCATTTCATTATATGGGGCGTGATTCCAAGTGCCAGAATACCTGCTCCCAGACACATTATAACAAACAACCAGTGGTTGCCTTTTGTGGTATCTTGTATTTGGGATGAAATCCTTCTTATCTGGTTTTTGATATCTACCACTTGTAATTTTCATCTCCGTTGTCTTTATCCCACATTCTTTGTTTTGAGTTTTTTCCGATATTTTCTATTACAAGTTGGATTACACTTGGAATGCCAAGTCCGAACCCCAGTGCTTGCAGCAACTCCGCATGCATAACTGTTCCGCCTACAACGCTTAGTGCCCCACCTGCAGTAAACACAATCAGAAACACATTCATATCAGTCATGGGGATCATGTGTCTCATCTGTATGCTCCTCTTAAAAAACTAAGAGACATGTACAAGCTCTGATTCTGCAGATAGTTTCTGCAACATTTTTACTGCAATGACATGCGAGCATCCCCCTCGAAACTTGAATCCCATACATTCGCATATCTCATCATTTATGATGTATGATCTTCCAGGAGTGGATGCATTTACCTGGTAGGTATCATCATCAATCTGAATGATGCATTTTGTGTCTATGAGATTCTGTGCCTTTTTCTCCGTGAATTCAGACATTACTCACATTGGATGAAGACGTATCAAGGCGGATTTCTGTCGTATCACTCTCATAGAGTTGTACAATCTCCATCACACACTCGGGTTTCTAATGTTGCTCCTGCAAACCAATTACTTTTAGTTAGTTCTTGCAGCTGCTGTCCTACCTTGTTTTCAGATACTCCAGATGCTGATTTGGCAGACCATGTGATTCCAAGTTCTCTTTGTGTGTGTCCGCATTTCTCCGGTCCGTTGAATCTGATTTCAGTTGGAGCAATTGTCGGATAGTTCGTACCCATTCTGTCTGCAAGAACTACTCCAAGATGTCTTAGTGGTGTTACCATCTTTTTGAAATCCGTTGCAACTTTTGAGAATTTTCCCGCATCAAACTCTGGTGATACGTAATAGTAGTGAGTGTAACCCATTAGTTGCACTCTACACAGTTACATGACACTGCATGCTGTTCTGGTAATGAGGAATAGTATGCTTCATTTGCAATCTTTTCCTCATGACATTGTTGTAGGATTTCAAGTTGTTCTGAACTCCATCCCATGCTAACTATACACTTTGTATGAGAGAGGGGATTTTGTTGTACATTTTTGATACTTGTATATTGTTGGACCATTCGGTTCAACCTCCTATTTCTGAAATAACGTTTCCAGTGGTACGATTCCTGTATGTGAAGTTACTTTTTGAGCATCTCTTTGAGATGTCATATTTGTAACTTCAAGGAATTTGAAACCGTTTGTGATTTCAATTATACAATCTCACACCCGTCCGCTGAGTCGGTTCTGAAACTATGTTTCAAAATAAAACGGGTTTGGATGGTATGGCTCAGTCAAAAAAAGATGCTGTATGTCTACAGCTTGTCTTCTATTCTCTTTAAGATACCTGTCATATCTTTGAGAGAATTTGATGTCTCTTTCTGAGATGATGCTGTCTCTTTCTGAGATGATGCTATCTCTTTGAGAGAATTTGATGTCTCTTTCTGAGATGATGCTATCTCTTTCTGAGATGATGCTATCTCTTTGAGAGAATTTGATGTCTCTTTCTGAGATGATGCTATCTCTTTGAGAATTCCAGATGTCTCTATATGGTTTTCTTTGAGAATTTTTGTATGGCTCTCAAGGATTTCATTTTGCTCGTTGAATCGCCTGTACAGCTTGTGTGCCACATCTCTTGTTGCAAGCATCATATAGACACCTACGACGCCGGCAATAATAAAGGCAGCTCCCAAGGCAATCAGCATTTCATTATATGGGGGCGTGATTCCAAGTGCCAGAATACCTGCTCCCAGACACATTATAACAAACAACCAGTGGTTGCCTTTTGTGGTATCTTGTATTTGGGATGAAATCCTTCTTATCTGGTTTTTGATATCTACCACTTGTAATTTTCATCTCCGTTGTCTTTATCCCACATTATCCCAGTCATGTGTCTCATCTGTATGCTCATCTTAAAAAACTAAGAGGTATGTACAAGCTCTGGTTCCTTGGACTGTTTCTGCAATATTTTTACTGCAATGACATGCGAGCATTCACCTCGAAACTTGAATCCCATACATTCGCATATCTCATCATTTATGATGTATGATCTTCCAGGAGTGGATGCGTTTACCTGGTAGGTATCATCATCAATCTGAATGATGCATTTTGTGTCTATGAGATTCTGTGCCTTTTTCTCCGTGAATTCAGACATTACTCACATTGGATGAAGACGTATCAAGGCGGATTTCTGTCGTATCACTCTCATAGAGTTGTACAATCTCCATCACACACTCGGGTTTCTAATGTTGCTCCTGCAAACCAATTACTTTTAGTTAGTTCTTGCAGCTGTTGTCCTACCTTGTTTTCAGATACTCCAGATGCTGATTTGGCAGGCCATGTGATTCCAAGTTCTCTTTGTGTGTGTCCGCATTTCTCCGGTCCGTTGAATCTGATTTCAGTTGGAGTAATTGTCGGATAGTTCTCGCCCATTCCGTCTGCAAGAACTACTCCAAGATGTCTTAGTGGTGTTACCATCTTTTTGAAACCCGTTGCAACTTTTGAGAATTTCCCTGCATCAAACTCTGGTGATACGTAATAGTAGTGAGTGTAACCCATTAGTTGCACTCTACACAGTTACATGACACTGCATGCTGTTCTGGTAATGAGGAATAGTATGCTTCATTTGCAATCTTTTCCTCATGACATTGTTGTAGGATTTCAAGTTGTTCTGAACTCCATCCCATGCTAACTATACACTTTGTATGAGAGAGGGGATTTTGTTGTACATTTTTGATACTTGTATATTGTTGGACCATTCGGTTCAACCTCCTATTTCTGAAATAACGTTTCCAGTGGTACGATTCCTGTATGTGAAGTTACTTTTTGAGCATCTCTTTGAGATGTCATATTTGTAACTTCAAGGAATTTGAAACCGTTTGTGATTTCAATTATACAATCTCACACCCGTCCGCTGAGTCGGTTCTGAAACTATGTTTCAAAATAAAACGGGTTTGGATGGTATGGCTCAGTCAAAAAAAGATGCTGTATGTCTACAGCTTGTCTTCTATTCTCTTTAAGATACTTGTCATATCTTTGAGAGAATTTGATGTCTCTTTCTGAGATGATGCTGTCTCTTTCTGAGATGATGCTATCTCTTTGAGAGAATTTGATGTCTCTTTCTGAGATGATGCTATCTCTTTGAGAATTCCAGATGTCTCTATATGGTTTTCTTTGAGAATTTTTGTATGGCTCTCAAGGATTTCATTTTGCTCGTTGAATCGCCTGTACAGCTTGTGTGCCACATCTCTTGTTGCAAGCATCATATAGACACCTACGACGCCGGCAATAATAAAGGCAGCTCCCAAGGCAATCAGCATTTCATTATATGGGGGCGTGATTCCAAGTGCCAGAATACCTGCTCCCAGACACATTATAACAAACAACCAGTGGTTGCCTTTTGTGGTATCTTGTATTTGGGATGAAATCCTTCTTATCTGGTTTTTGGTATCTACCACTTGTAATTTTCATCTCCGTTGTTATCCCACATTATCCCAGTCATGTGTCTCATCTGTATGCTCCTCTTAAAAAACTAAGAGACATGTACAAGCTCTGGTTCCTTGGACTGTTTCTGCAACATTTTTACTGCAATGACATGCGAGCATCCCCCTCTAAACTTGAATCCCATACATTCGCATATCTCATCATTTATGATGTATGATCTTCCAGGAGTGGATGCGTTTACCTGGTAGGTATCATCATCAATCTGAATGATGCATTTTGTGTCTATGAGATTCTGTGCCTTTTTCTCCGTGAATTCAGACATTGCCCACATTGGATGAAGACGTATCAAGGCGGATTTCTGTCGTATCACTCTCATAGAGTTGTACAATCTCCATCACACACTCGGGTTTCTAATGTTGCTCCTGCAAACCAATTACTTTTAGTTAGTTCTTGCAGCTGCTGTCCTACCTTGTTTTCAGATACTCCAGATGCTGATTTGGCAGGCCATGTGATTCCAAGGTCTCTTTGTGTGTGTCCGCATTTCTCCAGTCCGTTGAATCTGATTTCAGTTGGAGTAATTGTCGGATAGTTCTCACCCATTCTGTCTGCAAGAACTACTCCAAGATGTCTTAGTGGTGTTACCATCTTTTTGAAACCCGTTGCAACTTTTGAGAATTTTTCCGCATCAAACTCTGGTGATACGTAATAGTAGTGAGTGTAACCCATTAGTTGCACTCTACACAGTTACATGACACTGCATACTGTTCTGGTAATGAGGAATAGTATGCTTCATTTGCAATCTTTTCCTCATGACACTGTTGCAGGATTTCAAGTTGTTCTGAACTCCACCCCATGCTAACTATACACTTTGTATGAGAGAAGGGATTTTGTTGTACATTTTTGATACTTGTATATTGTTGGACCATTCGGTTCAACCTCCTATTTCTGAAATAACGTTTCCAGTGGTACGATTCCTGTATGTGAAGTTACTTTTTGAGCATCTCTTTGAGATGTCATATTTGTAACTTCAAGGAATAATGTTGAAAATCTATCTTGATTTTCCAATCCATCTCACATCCATCCGCTGAATCGGTTCTGAAACTATGTTTCAAAATAAAACGGGTTTGGATGGTATGGCTCAGTCAAAAAAATATTTCAGATCTGTTGTAGAAGATCTTCTTTTGAGATTTCAGCTTGCTCCAGGATTAGTTTCAAGGTGGATTCTCTGATTGGAGAATGCCTGGGTACTGGAACAATATTGCCATCTTTGTTTTGAAGTATGATGTGGCTTCCTCTTTGTCTATTTACAGAATACCCAAATTTGCTTAATGCCTTTATGACATCACGCCAATTGTGGTTTCTTAGACTCAATTTGGAATCTCTACAATTATTTTCTGATCTGGTTTTGCTTTTTCTTTAATGGACTCTAGAACCAGAGAAATGACTTCTTTCATGTTTGATTCTAGCTGCTCCATTGTATCTCCTTCACTAATTGCTGCAGGTAATTCAAGGCATCGTCCTGTGTATCCACCTTCTGATGATTTGATTACCTGGATAGTGAACTTTCTTGTGTCCATGCTTTTCATTTTCTTGCTGTTTTACATCCTAAAAAAAGATTAGGAATCAAGAATTTTGTTCAATTCCTGCCTTATCTTTTTGAGCGTCTTTTTGTGCTTTCTCTGCCTGATATGATCCTGTGCAACCCCTAGGCTCTTGCATGCATCAGACCATTCTCCTCGCTTTTCACATTCCAGGTTTCTTCCTGTGAATTCCCAATCCTCACAGTTCCAGTCAGAGACTGAGATTGAATATTCTGTCATTAGTATTCAACCTCTACTGTACCCTTTGTATGAAAGACGTGATTTTGTCGTACATTTTTGATACTTGTATATTGTTGGACCATTCGGTTCAACCTCCTATTCCTGAAATAACGTTTCCAGTAGTACGATTCCTGTATGTGAAATTACTTTCAGAACATCTCTTTGAGATATCCTGTTTGTAACTTCAAGGAATAATTTTCATTGAAACCGTCTGTGATTTCAATTATGTCATCTCACATCCATCCGCTGAGTCGGTTCTGAAACTATGTTTCAAAATAAAATGGGTTTGGATGGTATGGCTCAGTCAAAAAAAGATGCTGTATGTCTACAGCTTGTCTTCTATTCTCTTTAAGATACTTGTCATATCTTTGAGAGAATTTGATGTTTCTTTCTGAGATGATGCTGTCTCTTTCTGAGATGATGCTATCTCTTTGAGAATTCCAGATATCTCTATATGGTTTTCTTTGAGAATTTTTGTATGGCTCTCAAGGATTTCATTTTGCTCGTTGAATCGCCTGTACAGCTTGTGTGCCACATCTCTTGTTGCAAGCATCATATAGACACCTACGACGCCGGCAATAATAAAGGCAGCTCCCAAGGCAATCAGCATTTCATTATATGGGGGCGTGATTCCAAGTGCCAGAATACCTGCTCCCAGACACATTATAACAAACAACCAGTGGTTGCCTTTTGTGGTATCTTGTATTTGGAATGAAATCCTTCTTATCTGGTTTTTGATATCTACCACTTGTAATTTTCATCTCCGTTGTCTTTATCCCACATTATCCCAGTCATGTGTCTCATCTGTATGCTCCTCTTAAAAAACTAAGAGACATGTACAAGCTCTGGTTCCTTGGACTGTTTCTGCAACATTTTTACTGCAATGACATGCGAGCATCCCCCTCTAAACTTGAATCCCATACATTCGCATATCTCATCATTTATGATGTATGATCTTCCAGGAGTGGATGCGTTTACCTGGTAGGTATCATCATCAATCTGAATGATGCATTTTGTGTCTATGAGATTCTGTGCCTTTTTCTCCGTGAATTCAGACATTGCCCACATTGGATGAAGACGTATCAAGGCGGATTTCTGTCGTATCACTCTCATAGAGTTGTACAATCTCCATCACACACTCGGGTTTCTAATGTTGCTCCTGCAAACCAATTACTTTTAGTTAGTTCTTGCAGCTGCTGTCCTACCTTGTTTTCAGATACTCCAGATGCTGATTTGGCAGGCCATGTGATTCCAAGGTCTCTTTGTGTGTGTCCGCATTTCTCCAGTCCGTTGAATCTGATTTCAGTTGGAGTAATTGTCGGATAGTTCTCACCCATTCTGTCTGCAAGAACTACTCCAAGATGTCTTAGTGGTGTTACCATCTTTTTGAAACCCGTTGCAACTTTTGAGAATTTTTCCGCATCAAACTCTGGTGATACGTAATAGTAGTGAGTGTAACCCATTAGTTGCACTCTACACAGTTACATGACACTGCATACTGTTCTGGTAATGAGGAATAGTATGCTTCATTTGCAATCTTTTCCTCATGACACTGTTGCAGGATTTCAAGTTGTTCTGAACTCCACCCCATGCTAACTATACACTTTGTATGAGAGAAGGGATTTTGTTGTACATTTTTGATACTTGTATATTGTTGGACCATTCGGTTCAACCTCCTATTTCTGAAATAACGTTTCCAGTGGTACGATTCCTGTATGTGAAGTTACTTTTTGAGCATCTCTTTGAGATGTCATATTTGTAACTTCAAGGAATAATGTTGAAAATCTATCTTGATTTTCCAATCCATCTCACATCCATCCGCTGAATCGGTTCTGAAACTATGTTTCAAAATAAAACGGGTTTGGATGGTATGGCTCAGTCAAAAAAATATTTCAGATCTGTTGTAGAAGATCTTCTTTTGAGATTTCAGCTTGCTCCAGGATTAGTTTCAAGGTGGATTCTCTGATTGGAGAATGCCTGGGTACTGGAACAATATTGCCATCTTTGTTTTGAAGTATGATGTGGCTTCCTCTTTGTCTATTTACAGAATACCCAAATTTGCTTAATGCCTTTATGACATCACGCCAATTGTGGTTTCTTAGACTCAATTTGGAATCTCTACAATTATTTTCTGATCTGGTTTTGCTTTTTCTTTAATGGACTCTAGAACCAGAGAAATGACTTCTTTCATGTTTGATTCTAGCTGCTCCATTGTATCTCCTTCACTAATTGCTGCAGGTAATTCAAGGCATCGTCCTGTGTATCCACCTTCTGATGATTTGATTACCTGGATAGTGAACTTTCTTGTGTCCATGCTTTTCATTTTCTTGCTGTTTTACATCCTAAAAAAAGATTAGGAATCAAGAATTTTGTTCAATTCCTGCCTTATCTTTTTGAGCGTCTTTTTGTGCTTTCTCTGCCTGATATGATCCTGTGCAACCCCTAGGCTCTTGCATGCATCAGACCATTCTCCTCGCTTTTCACATTCCAGGTTTCTTCCTGTGAATTCCCAATCCTCACAGTTCCAGTCAGAGACTGAGATTGAATATTCTGTCATTAGTATTCAACCTCTACTGTACCCTTTGTATGAAAGACGTGATTTTGTCGTACATTTTTGATACTTGTATATTGTTGGACCATTCGGTTCAACCTCCTATTCCTGAAATAACGTTTCCAGTAGTACGATTCCTGTATGTGAAATTACTTTCAGAACATCTCTTTGAGATATCCTGTTTGTAACTTCAAGGAATAATTTTCATTGAAACCGTCTGTGATTTCAATTATGTCATCTCACATCCATCCGCTGAGTCGGTTCTGAAACTATGTTTCAAAATAAAATGGGTTTGGATGGTATGGCTCAGTCAAAAAAAGATGCTGTATGTCTACAGCTTGTCTTCTATTCTCTTTAAGATACTTGTCATATCTTTGAGAGAATTTGATGTTTCTTTCTGAGATGATGCTGTCTCTTTCTGAGATGATGCTATCTCTTTGAGAATTCCAGATATCTCTATATGGTTTTCTTTGAGAATTTTTGTATGGCTCTCAAGGATTTCATTTTGCTCGTTGAATCGCCTGTACAGCTTGTGTGCCACATCTCTTGTTGCAAGCATCATATAGACACCTACGACGCCGGCAATAATAAAGGCAGCTCCCAAGGCAATCAGCATTTCATTATATGGGGGCGTGATTCCAAGTGCCAGAATACCTGCTCCCAGACACATTATAACAAACAACCAGTGGTTGCCTTTTGTGGTATCTTGTATTTGGAATGAAATCCTTCTTATCTGGTTTTTGATATCTACCACTTGTAATTTTCATCTCCGTTGTCTTTATCCCACATTATCCCAGTCATGTGTCTCATCTGTATGCTCCTCTTAAAAAACTAAGAGACATGTACAAGCTCTGGTTCCTTGGACTGTTTCTGCAACATTTTTACTGCAATGACATGCGAGCATCCCCCTCGAAACTTGAATCCCATACATTCGCATATCTCATCATTTATGATGTATGATCTTCCAGGAGTGGATGCGTTTACCTGGTAGGTATCATCATCAATCTGAATGATGCATTTTGTGTCTATGAGATTCTGTGCCTTTTTCTCTGTGAATTCAGACATTGCCCACATTGGATGAAGACGTATCAAGGCGGATTTCTGTCGTATCACTCTCATAGAGTTGTACAATCTCCATCACACACTCGGGTTTCTAATGTTGCTCCTGCAAACCAATTACTTTTAGTTAGTTCTTGCAGCTGCTGTCCTACCTTGTTTTCAGATACTCCAGATGCTGATTTGGCAGGCCATGTGATTCCAAGTTCTCTTTGTGTGTGTCCGCATTTCTCCGGTCCGTTGAATCTGATTTCAGTTGGAGTAATTGTCGGATAGTTCTCACCCATTCTGTCTGCAAGAACTACTCCAAGATGTCTTAGTGGTGTTACCATCTTTTTGAAACCCGTTGCAACTTTTGAGAATTTTTCCGCATCAAACTCTGGTGATACGTAATAGTAGTGAGTGTAACCCATTAGTTGCACTCTACACAGTTACATGACACTGCATGCTGTTCTGATAATGAGGAACAGTATGCTTCATTTGCAATCTTTTCCTCATGACACTGTTGCAGGATTTCAAGTTGTTCTGAACTCCACCCCATGCTAACTATACACTTTGTATGAGAGAGGGGATTTTGTTGTACATTTTTGATACTTGTATATTGTTGGACCATTCGGTTCAACCTCCTATTGCTGAAATAACGTTTCCAGTGGTACGATTCCTGTATGTGAAGTTACTTTTTGAGCATCTCTTTGAGATGTCATATTTGTAACTTCAAGGAATTTGAAACCGTTTGTGATTTCAATTATACAATCTCACACCCGTCCGCTGAGTCGGTTCTGAAACTATGTTTCAAAATAAAACGGGTTTGGATGGTATGGCTCAGTCAAAAAATGTGGTGTTTGAAAACTCAGTCTTTGTTTTGTAGAATGTCTTTTACCTCGTTCAGAGATTTTGCCATCTCATTTTGAGATTTTGCCATCTCATTTTGAGATTTTGCAATATTGTTTTGTAGAATGTCTTTTACCTCGTTCAGAGATTTTGCCATCTCGTTCTGAGATTTTGCAATGGATTCCAATGCCGTCAGGTTTTCTTTGCCGACATCATATATTGCCTCTTTGATACTTGTGCCAATATTCATGTTTTCTTTGCCGACATCATATATTGCCTCTTTGATACTTGTGCCAATATTCATGTTTTCTTTGCCGACATCATATATTGCCTCTTTGATACTTGTGCCAATATTCATGTTTTCTTTGCCGACATCATATATTGCCTCTTTGATACTTGTGCCAATATTCATGTTTTCTTTGCCGACATCATATATTGCCTCTTTGATACTTGTGCCAATATCCATCGTAGTCCAAGACATTAACATACCTACGAATCCAACTATAATAAAGGCTATGCCTTCACTTAGCAGTCGTTTGTCTGTCAGTTGGCTTGTGATGGTTAGGAATGACCCAACTACTACCATTGCCACGAATATCATGTTTTGACGTCGTGTAAGACTGATTCTTATTTTCTCTGTTGTTATTTTTTCCATTTTCTTTTTTGTAATGCTGCAAGCATCATACCTTCTCCACATCCAATCTGCCTGTCAGGTGCATTTGCACTGATATTGGATTTGAGAGGATTGTCAGGTCAAAGTCAGTCCTTGTGATATACTGACTTGTGGTCGCATACTCGCATCAAGTCTATTGTATTTTCAGAATATCTTATGTTGTATAGTATTCTGTATTTTCCTACGTTGTATGCAAATACTCGCATGTCTGGTTTGTAGACTCCCAAATTTGCAGGATTTTCAGAGTTTTCTAGTTCTTGGATTGCCTAGTTTATTCTTTGTTTGATTTAAGAATCAAGGTGCTTGTGTTGTTTGAGAAACTTTGCCTTTCTTGTGATATTCCAAGTTTCATTCAAGATTATTCTTTGAGTTCTTTCATGAATTCGTCAAATGACAGTGTCTTCTTTCCATCATCACTACTTCTAAACTCTATAATGTCTAATACCTCTTCTGGAATTAGATCATCTTCATGCAGTGATTTTAGGTGTCCCTCAAAAGTATCTGATCTGTAGTTGCCTTTCTCAAAATCTTTTCTGATTATCTCCAGCTTGTCTTCTGGGAAATGCTCAAAGGGATTTACAGTTCTTGTCTTAGACATGATTCTTGATTGAATTCTCTTGCTTTTAAGACTGTCCAATCTTTTCGAGTTTGTGGATTATTTTTTGTACCTGCTCTTTTATGATACAGTCAACTGTGTTTCCAGAACCCAGATTTGATTTCTGTACAAGTTGTGCATATGCATACTTTGTGGCCTTTCTTGCAACTGATTCCACTAGAACCTCAAAAAACGGTTCGTCCTGGAATTGTTTCAATGCAGATTCTTCAGCAGTCATCATCTATACTTTCTGATTCGCTGTTGGGACAGGAAGCGAGCTTGCAAAGGATTGTACCATATGCTGGTTCTTTTCTTTGCGGTATTTTTTGGTTGGTAGATGACCATATTTGTAGTCCAGTCTCCTCAGTTCTGTACCATCCCATTTCTTCTCAAGAGAGTCTGCCTTTCTTCTGTACACTTTGGATTGTCTTTTGGATGTATGATTCCATGAATCAATCATCTCTGCAGATAGGACTGGCATTGTATGGTTGATGAATGCTTTTGTCTCTGAGTCAAACTGTCTGTCTTTGGCATCATCTGTTGGCTCTCGATTGTATTTTTTGAGAATCTCTAGTTTGTCAGAGTCTGTCAATGGTCTGTCTCCTTCACTGATTGCAGCAACAAAAATCAGACTGCATGATAGTATGGGTCTGACCTGAACAGTCTTTACATCATTACCGCTTGGAATCAGCAACAATTCCTCTTGGTGTAAATCTACCATACTTGTAGATGACATTCCAGCTAGTTTGCGTGTGATTCCAGTACTGTGGTATCTCCTTGGTCGGTGTGATAGAATTCTGTCAGTCTTTATTGCTGCTCTGATGTCTTTTTTTGCAAATTCTGTCTCCAGGAATTGCTCATCCCATGATGGTACGATACCAGTAGTGAATCTCTTTCTTTGTACAAGGTATCCTCCACAGACACAACGAGTTATGTCTGCTGGTTGTTTCCAGGAATGGCATCTCTTGCAACAAGTTGCCTTTTCAGTTTTTATGGAATCCATGTCCACTGATTGCACTTCCAATGGATATGCTCCCTTGAATTTCTTCATTGGCATCTCAAATATGCAGAGTTTGCCGTCTTTGAGAACTGCTACGGTTCCCTCTTGGACCCTGTATTGTATTAGAGCCTTGTTGGTTTGGTCATATTTGATATGACCTCTGTATCCTACAGATTCCAGTTTCTGCTCAAGGTAGTTCTTTGCCAAGAGTAGTTTCTGGCTTTGTACATTTTTTACACTTGTACATGTGTTTTGAATTTTTTTGCTTTGTGTTTTTCGCATCATAGTATTTTACCTCACCTAAATGGTGGTCTCTTCTCAAATGCTGCACTAATACAGATTGTAACTGATCTGTCCGTAGATAATCGATGTCGTCACCAGAGTATAGCTTGCGCTAGTATGAAAAAATAATTTCTGGTGTGAATATATTCCTCATCATTCAATGTCGGGAATCTATTCCTGTTGCTTCATCCTTTTTACGATGAAACAAATGATACTGCTGTGCGGACTGGTTGTTCTCTTTGATGTTGTTGTATTTGAGAAAATTCTTTATCCCTCATACCTGCTCGCTGAGTCGATTTCTTTGCAGGGTTGGAGATTATATCTCAGTTTGACAAAACCTTGATCTTTTACCGACACTTAAAATAGTACAAAAACAAAATTGTATAGAGGGCTCAGATAGATGGCTGTCATCACTAATGATGTCAGATTGCCAGAGACTCATCATAGCCCTCTATTTTGTTTTTGTATGGTTGGAGATTCTATCTCGGTTTTGCAAAGATTTGGCGTATTTGTGGTTGTCTAATTAGACAGCCTTTTTGATATTTTTTGTTAAAATTGTGTTTTTTTGTTGTGTTTGAGAAAACCTAGGGATTTTTTCTTATCTGCTGATTTTACAGTCTTTTTTGTTGTGTTGGTTTTTTTACGCTTGATTTTAATTATGTATGGAAATTTTCTATTCAGGACTTTTTTTATCTCCATCATACAGCAAAATGCATGGGTCGTCAAATTAGGCAACCATACAAGTGATTTTGTGTTTGAGGTTGTCTATTTAGGCAACCACAAAAAGTCGCCTTTTATTGAAAATTTACACCATCATACGATGAATGAAAATATAATTGGCTTAGACGTTGGAACTGGTTCAGTCAAAGTTGCAACGGTTCATGGAACGTTTGCATTCCCATCAATAGTTGCAAGAGGAAAAAGCATGGAGCTTGAATCAAGAGGAATGGTTCTAGTCGGAGAAGATGCAGTAAAGGCAGAACAGGTAAAGTCAGTGGTTCTAAAGACTCCAGTATATAGAGGAGCGCCAACATCCATTAATGATTATTTGGAATTGATCAAACATGCATTAGATAAAGCAATAGAGCCACAAAAATATGCGTTATACAAATCCCAAAAGTATTCCGATTTGGTAATTATTGCAGGAATTCCTTACAATGCAAAAGAGTACAGTCAAAAAATAAAGGACTCAGTTATTGAAAAATTTGCCCCAAAGTTCTTTGGGTTGATGTATCAGGCAAAGGCAACGCTGGATAATGAAGATATGACTCATGGTATCGTATGTCATATCGGTCATGGTACAACTGAGATAATGGTAGTATCGCATGGAAATATTGCACATGCTCAAACAATTAATCACGGGGTTGGAGACATAACAAATGTCATAACATCATCCAAGGCAGACTATTTGAATGAGAAGATATTTTCAAAAAATACCGTACAATTAGCAGAGCAGAGAAAAATTCTTGCAGCACACATATCTGATGTATTGGAAAAAGTCATAATTGACTATCCACAGATTCCTGTGATTTGTGCAGGAGGCGGTGCACTAGTTCCAAAATTGATAGGTGAAATCAAAAATGACATAATTATCCATGTAAGAATTGCAAAGAATCCAGTATATTCAAACGCACTTGGAATGCTAAAAAAGGCATCAAAACATGCCTCTGACTGAGAAAGAAAAGAGGGTAATTGTATCTCCTTTATCATTTTCATCAAAACAAAGAAAGACTACCAAACACAGGACAAAGATAAAAATTCAAGATATATTGCATGATATGCAATTTCTAATTAAAAATCACCGTATAGTACATGATGAGTTTGGAATTGATGTACTTGAAAATGCTGCAATGCCTGAGCATTTCTCAGAATCATACACCAAAGAGAATGACGGAGATACATCACATGATAAACCATCAAATGATCCAGACCTGCTTTGAATTCAAATTAATTTTTCATTACATAGTGAAGAAATCAGAAACATGATGGTGATTTTTATACGACAAACATATTATTTGTTTTATTGAAAGTTGAGTTTTTTTATTTTGAAGATATTGCAAAAGACAGCATTCAAAAAGATATCAACAGGTTTGTTGAGAATAAAAAATATAGTTGATTTAAAAATGACATCTGTCATAAACAATGACAAAATATTTGTGCAAATTTTGGTCATGTATGACGATGAAGAAAAAATATGAAATTAGATTTTTGGTAAATCCTTGATTTTTTGTAGTTGTTGTATCATGTCTGGAATTTGTGCAGGAATCTCAAGAATGACAACTCTGTCTTTGGGATATTTACATGAATATTTAAGAGGATCATATTTGTGACAAGATATCCATGTTGGAGGTTCCAAAACAACTTTGTTACCATCAACTGACACCACTTTTAGTACTTCTACATATTCTAGTTTTTTATTATATACAATCTGAAATCCAAGGATTGTTAAATCATGATGATCGTGTGTAATTTTTGCAATTGTATCTATTGTATATCTAAATGCACTTGTTATTTCTATTTGTAATCTTTTTTGTTTTTCTGAATCTTTATTCATACACAATACTGTAAATTTTATAAAGTGAGATTTCAATTTTGTGGCAATAAAATCCAAACATCAAAGATATTTTAGGTACAATAATTACAAACCCCAAAAAACACAGAATCAAAATAGCAACCAACCCAAATTAACTAATTCCATTACATTTTTTTCTATGGGCTCATTCCAATAGTACTGTCATGATGTCCACATCATAATTTCCCAACGTATCGTATGCGTCAAATTGTACGATTATCTCATCTCCAGGAGTCATACCTGTAACTGGTATTACATCCAGATACTCTTTTGATTCTAGTATGTGTATCAACGGAGTTGAATCTGGATTGTGCAGTAATTTTACATGCGAGATAGAATCTACAGTAACTGTGACGTTTTGTATGGTGTAATCCCCCATATTGTGTATGGTATAACTCAAAAATACAATATCGTTTACAAGATCTGCCCTTGCAAAGACTTGTATCTCAAGCTCGTCAAGATTAGTTGCACCTGAATTCAATATTAATGCAAACACAGAGCCTGTAACTGCAGTAACTACTGCGATATGTATCATGGTTTCTTTTGTTAGCATCATGACATATCACATGTGACGTATTTTTTTATCTCCAGTATTGCAGGGATCATACTATCAATGCTTGATGCTGTGATGACTAGTTTTGTATCATATGCCTTTATTGCTACACCATTGGGAAATGACATCTGTATTGCAGGAAAAGACTGAATATCTTTTGTGTAATGGATGGTACCCCTCAAGACATCAACATTTATCACACCATGATACTCAACAATTGCTGAAATCATAACTATTTGAGGTTGGGATGTTACAATACATTTCATCCCAATATCATTTAATTCCCTTACAAAATCATGCAATGACTGTATTGCCTTTTCCTGAGTAGTTGATTTTGTAGAAGTCATTTTACCTGAATCATACAGATTGATTGTTCTCTGCTTTGTAGTAATTACAGTAGCTGGAAATCCATTCGGCCTATACTTTACACCATGTATTTTTTTTAAAATTATATCAACATCAAAACCTGAAATTTCTGCGCTTGAGACATAGTTTGTTATCTTTATGATTGGCTTTTTGGTATCCGTCATGTTATGATATGGATGAATTGTATTTGAGCAGGCTTTTTCGGTGATGTACATTTGAGAGAACAGTACAAAAACATGCAACAGTCACAATGTATGTAATTATTAGATCATCATACCACAAAAATACCACACACTGTATCAGAAAAGAAATTACACCAATTAAAAGAAATGACATTCCATTTGGGAGAAATTTTGAAAAAATATGAAACAGTTGGTTTGTCTCATGTGTTTTGTAGTTTGGAATTGATACGGTAGAGAGGAAATCAGATGAGAACGCAACTCCCCATAACACAAATGGTATAATCACTCCATAATCTGCAAGAACTACTTTGAGTGCTATTCCAAATAGAACAGAAAATATGGCAGTGATAAACAAGGATAAAAAATAACGTGGTGAGTAAAAAAAGACCCATCACCTTGTTGGTGTTTTGTGTGGGTGGATCTTTAGTTGCAGTGCAACTAGGAAACCACCTCCAATCACTACCAGTGGAACTATTGCAAACATGTAATACTTTATTTCATATATCAGATCTGCCAAAAATCCGCCAAACAAGATTGGCTCATCAGGAGGTGTCAGATTAGCATCCCAGTCATTTGCAAGTGCAATAATTACAGCAAGGACCATTATGCCTGCTCCGAGATAACCGAGTGGACCTTGTATTGCGTCATTTATGTTCTCACCTTTACTACGTCCTATCATGTATGATGATGGTAGAATTGAATATAAACAGAGAATTTATCCAAAGAAATACAAAAACAGTACAAAATCAGAAACGACATTAAGATAGAACAGTGAATTAAAGTCTTATAAAAAAACAGAAAAGACGTCAATGAGTGATAGTGTGGATACACCAGTTGAACAAAAGTCATATCCCAGTAAGATATGGTATGTGGGACATTTCTTTTTATGGATTATAACCGGATTGGTATGTTATCTTATTTGGAAAGACAAAAACAAAGAAGCTGCAAGAAAACACTTGATTCACAGTATATGGATTGGATTAATTCCAGAAATTTTTGTATGGGTTGTACTTTTCTCCTCTTTTGGATTGTTAATTTAATTTTTCCTTGTTGGTTTTTTAGATATGTGATATGCTCCATTACGTTGACGAATAACAAATCCCCTTGAATCAATTTCATCAGATATTCTCTCTGCTAATTCTGGTTTATCATTATCAATGTGTGATTCCCATATGGCTAACAGCATCTGCTCAGTCAGACAACTAAGACTCTCTGAACTTAGTTTGTCATTAATAATAGATGTATTTTGTTCAGTAACATCCTTTACAACATCATCAGTCTCAGAGAAAACTGGAGAACTAACTAAATCATCATTTTCAGCATCTATGTGTTCAACATCCATCTTCTCTGATGCATTATTGGAATCTTTTGAAATGCTAGTTTCAGATTCTGTATTTGAATTCTGCACCACATCTGTCGCATCGCCCTCCATCTGATCAGAATTATTCTCAGCCATTGGAAGGGACCATATTATCTTAGCACCAGGATTTTGTAGATTGGTATCAGGGTTTCCTATTTTGAATAGTTTCTTTTTTGATTGCAAATCAACTAGTGCATTTATGATGTCTTTTTGCTCATACTGATATGCCTTTTCAAGAATTGTATTTTGTGTGGTTTCTCCTCCCTTCCTGATGATTATCTCATAGATTACTGACTGTACCTCAGATAACGCACCCAATGTATGGTTTGCAGACTCTAGGGCATTTTTATCAAGAATCTGCAAGGCATAGTTTTTCTTCTCAATTCCTGCATCACTTAATGCCTTTTGTGTTATGTAACGGTCTTTTTCAGTAAACACCATAAACCACACAGAGTGTCCAAGCTTGATATTTTTCTCCCAGTTTACGTGGATCTGCTTCACATGTTTGCTTGGTGTGGCCTCAACTTCCAGTGCTATTGTATCCTCAGACCATTCGTGTGGACTGTACAGTTCTTGCTTATGTTCACCCTTTACTATTTTTGGTGAAAAGATTGTCAGATCAGCCTTGCTTGCAGATTTTTTCCCCAAGTCAGGTATGCAGTATCGTCCTAAATTCATCTGTATGTTCATTACAAAAAAGATTGCAGCCAAATGCAAGTCCCCCCCACTTCTCCTACCTACTGCGGCTTCTGAAAATATTCTCTTGATTGCAGCATTTGTGATTACATATCTTGATTCGAATTTGTCATCACCATCATGGGTGGTGACATTTTTTTTTGAAACAAAGTTGTTTGTGGCCATCAATGTGTCCAATAAGGCTGATGCAATCTGACGTGGTGATGCATGGTATCTTCTTTTTATGGATGTGATAATCTCGTCTTTTGTCATGTCTCTGTTTTGCAATCTTAGTAGGTTCAGTATTCCAAACTCCAATGGAGTAAGTAACACATCTGCATTCTCCCCAGCTTTGGTGTAATATTTGTCAAGTGACACATACTCTCCAAAATGATTCACACTGTACTGTGCTGCTGTCTCATGTCTTGGTGGAATGGATAGATGTCTGGTTTTAGCAACTGCATGTGCTGGTTTATCCCCTGCCGAGTAAAATGAAAAATAGTGAAACGATAACTGTTGTTGCTTTTCAGGAGATATTGGCAGTACTGCTTTTAGATGCAGTGCAGTCTTGCTATCACATCTAAAGCAGGCAATGGAACGGCATAGTGTCATGATTTCATCTGCCAAGTCTCGGTCAAGTGCAGAGACTGATTGGGTAGCAATAGTTGCCTTTATTCCATATTTCCGTACCGTATTTAGTAACGTGCGAACCATCTGCGGTGAGAACATTTGTACCTCATCTAGATACAGATTAAACGGAGAAAACGTACCATCAGGATTTCTCTCTCTTTTTCTATACCTCACATAGAACAAATGCATAAACACATTTCCCAGGAACTGGACCATATCATCAGGTAGACCGCCACCAAGATCAATTATCACATACTTTCCATCATTAATCATATCCTTAAAATCCACTGATGATTTTTTGACATTAAACATTGCATCAAGTTCTGGAATGGTAAGCATCTTGTTTAGCTTGTTAAATATTACACCACCGGCTTCTTTTGGATACTGGTTATCGTACACATTACTGAAAAAATCCTTTGATTGTTTGTTTTGAATTTGCGGAATGAATGTCTCTCTAAAGCCCTTGTCAGTTAGTAGGTTTAGCATTGCACCTAGTGTGTCAGAGTTTGTTCCAATGACTCCCAATGCGCCGTTTCTTGCACATGTCTCAACTCTTGCTCCCCAAGAATTAGCAAATGCCTTTGCCAGACATTCAGTAAAGTTTAGTGCAACCATTCCTGCATCATGAGGATCATCATTTTCTAATGGATTGAATCGTAATGTTTTTTCCCATTTTTTAATTGAGGATAAATTGATGTAGACTATTTTGTGATATTCTTCAGGCGGTATCATTGATAGTACTTCAAGGGATAACTCAGAGTGATTCTCAATTAGTATGAAACCACGCTTTGCCAGAATATCTTGTAGCATTAACAATCTCAAGATTGATGACTTGCCTGAACCGATCTCACCTAATGCAAGTATGTTCTGTCGCATCTTGTATGGTATTGATATTACCTTACCGCTGTCCAGATATCCAATTAGGGAATTCTCTTCTGCAAATGTCATTGTATTTACTATTATTGTTACGATAATTTGGGACGGAATAGTTTTAGTTGCTCCTCATCAGGCAAGATATTCACAGGTACCACATGGTCGCCATATGTAACTAGGGCCTGACCAATGTTAAATCTCATCAAATCATTTAATGCTGTCTTTGATAGGCTAAAGTTCTCACTTACCGCACCTATTGTAACCTTGTTTTGTTTCAAGAAAATTACAGTATCACTGTTCACTACTACAGTCTTTGCGGAATCGTTTTTCACCAAATCCTCCATGTTTTGAGTGGCTAACATCATGTACATGTTGTATTTTCTGCCCCTCCTTGACATGTTCTCAATGTATCCTGCTAGAGATTCGTGCTTGAATAGCATCCACACTTCATCAAGCATTACTAGTTTTGGAATTATTTTGGGCATGCCAATGGTACGACCCAGTGCATAGCTTAGTGATATCTGAGTGATTAAACGGTGCACCATACCTCCTGCACTGCCGATATTTTTGAGTGATATTATCATCTTGTCAGTCTTTGGTGGTTCTCCTTCAAAGAAATTCCTAAATGGTGCTTTTGTTAATGGTCTGAAATATCTTATTACAGTTTCATCAGGACATAATTTTTCTAAAATATCATAGAATTTGAAAAAACTTCTCTTGGATAATTGGGTAGTTGTCATTTGTGACGCTGCTTCTTGCGCATATTCCCTGTCTAGTTCTGGAATGTTTAATGCCTGACACAGAGTTTCTGTCGCATTGTACACATCAGGTATCATCTTGAATATGTCAAGGCCTATCTTTACATCAGGGGTGTAATCCACATAGGAGAATCCCATGTTGTCTCCAAGTGCTCTGTATTCCCCTTCAGGGTCTATTCCAAAGATGAATGATTTGGGATACATCTTCTCAAAGCAGTGAATGATTAGCATTGCAGTAGTGGTTTTTCCTGAACCACTGGGGGCAACAAGTACCATGTTTTTGTTCATACGATTTTGTGGATTCCACTGGAACGGATAACCTGTATACATGTTGATTCCTAAAAGAAATCCCCCCTCTTCGTACAGCTCTGATGTGTAAAATGGAACGAATGCTGCAAGTGAACTTCGAATTACTAAAAATGGCGAACCAGTTTCTCCATGTAACATTGATTTTTGTATGTGTTTTGCAGTGTGGAGAATTAATCTGGAACTGGTTTTTTGCTCAAATATCTCTTGTTGTTTTTTTAGATTATCAAGAGAATCTGCAAGTATTGATACGTTAATCTTTATCATGAACAGCCCCTCATTGGTATTCTCTTTGAGAACCAACTCCCTTATTGCCAAAATATCATCAGTGTTTACCAGATCAGTGCTTGATGCTTCTGATAGTTTTGATGATTTATGATTGTTAATTACTGATTTTTGTTTGTCTTTATTGATTGGCTTTATGTGCATTTTTACTACATCTGCCATTGCATATACAGAATAAATCCATCCGGGGCTTAGTTCACCTGGAATTACTGAAAGGGCATATGTCTTGCAGTATAATCCTTCTTCAGTTATACAATAATCAGGATACTCTTTTTGGATATCCCATTTTCTGGTGTCAGTTTTGCTATATTCTATGTCATGCTGTTCCAGTATTGGTTTGATGTCTTCAGCTGTGTTTAGAATTACTCTGTCAAACTTGCAGGACCGTATGGTTTTGTGAAACAGCAGATCCTCATAGTCTCTGACCATCTCAATGGTACATGGCTCTTGTAGTCCGTTTATGCAATCAATGAAATTGCCAATGATCAGGTCCTTTTCTGATATATCTGATACTGACTTTTCATCAGAAGAGTATAGTAGATTTTTAGGAGATAACAAATAAGAGTTGATCTCTTGCTGCTGCTTTTGCTTTTTCATCAAAAGGAATGGAAAATTTTGAATAAAAAGGGAGATTAACTTGGAATGATTTTTCGAGAATCATGTCAGGGGATTATTACAAAATTGTAAGATCAGACATCAGATTCATTTATCATAACTTTCAAGTTTTCAGATGACAAATTCATTATTTTTTTCAATGAAAACAGCCATGGGGTTGATTTTATTGTGTTTTGTTTCCGTCTTTTTCCAACATCTTACATAGTTCTTTGTCCTGCTTTGCCTTATCTTTGATTGAATCAAGATATTTTGTTTTTAATCAAGCCCAACACGTTATACTCTCTTCTTCACATTCTGCATCAGATAATTTTAATCCCAAATCATGATTCCAAAATATAACAGCATTGTTTGTTGGGGATTGGTAACTTAACGGGAGCTGTTTTCTCGTGGAAAGTGTCGGGAACTGACGTTTTGTATGGCTTTAACATTATCGAGAGATAATATGGATCTTCTCTCCCATACGAAATCATCTCCAATTACTGCAGACACAGTGTACTTTGTACAATCAGGATATCTTTGATCTGTTTCTTTTACTTGTGTCAGTTCATGATTTTGTGTATAATACACTTTCAGAGTTAGCATGTGCCCGGATTGTTGCAAGCATCCGGTCTTGCAGCTGCCACCTTTGTTTTCTTCTCTTTGCAATTCTGAAATAGAATGATTCCATTCTTTCATCAAATCGTACCATAGTATTTGCAGAGGATTTCGTATGGGGCATATATGAGATGTCCTGATTCAGCAAAGCACGCTAGGAAGTGTCCTCAGTAGGGTTGGAGACGATTTCGTATGGGAGAACCGATAATCACTATACTTTTAAAATAGTATTAGATCTGGACTCTTAATGATAAATAACAAAGGAATAATGACTTCAATAGTAGTATTGTTGTTGATACCATTTATGGCAACAACAACATAGCAGACGAACTTGGACTTCGCTAAAACATCAACAGTATCCCTTTTCTTTTTTTTATTACTTTTTGTACCTTATGAAGCAGACGCAGAAAATTGTGAGAATATAGTTTTACATAAATTATCTGTACCAAAAACAGTATGTGTAAGTAAAACTACCGCAGAAAAACTAGTCGATAGAGGTTGGGGCGTAACTGATTTAGAATTTAATATGCGTATTATTGATGTTGTTGATAAGATAAACAGTTGTACCATACTTTTTGGACTTTATGACGGCTATATGAAATTGAGTGGCTGGTATACATTAAAAGAAATGAAAGATTGTCTCGGAATTGACATTCCAATAAAGTATGAGCAAATCCAAGATGAATTCATAACTATTACTAGTATAGGTTTTGCATATGATCCTGGTTTTAGTCTTTTACTGGTATTTGATAAAAATTGTACACCAGATGTATTCTCCACAAATGTAACTGCGCTTAGTTTAAACTCTACTGAAACAATCTGTTATGATTCGGCTGTTGATTATGGAAGTAACAGATCATCAGGTTGGGTGGCATCTTATAATATTGAAAAACCTATAATGGATTACATTGCAAAGTCAGAAAATAAATGTGATTTTCTAGATCTTCCAATCTTTGAATTATTTGATGGCAAGTATGATGACTTGTTATTAGCAATATGGGATAATGATACTCCACAACGATATGTTTTTCTTGAGTGTATTGGAGATAAACTTGATACCAATATATTTTCTGATATGTACAACACGTCCTAAAACTGATCATTTTGCGGATATCTGATGATAATATGAAACCAACAATAACAACCCAGACATGTATTCATGATTCACAAAGAAATATCAGACGCTCAATGGAGCACAGTTGCATCACATCTGCCAAAACCGGCAAGAACCGAAATACTAAGGAACAATGACAGGACAGTAATCAACGGAATATTATATGTGTTGACTACTGGTTGCAGGTGGGCAGACATACCAAAGAGATACTGCTCAAAATCCACCGCGCATCTGCGATTCCAGGAATTTCAAAAGAGAGGCATTTGGAAAAAGATCCTATCCAAGCTAGCCAAATCCGCACACAGACAAGGAAAGATCAAGCTGCAAAAGATTTCAATTGACTCGTTATCAATTGCTGCAAAAAAAGCGATTTAGTGGAATATGACGGATTCAAAAGGATTTTAGGCACAAAATTGCATGTCGCAGTGGAGAAGACAGGACTGCCGGTTTCAATTCTGTGCAGTCCTGCAAATGTCCATGACAGTACCAAGTTCATCGATGTGCTAGAAAACATCTCAGATTTTCTTGATGATGATGCACTCGCAAAGACCGTATCGGCATATGCAGACAAGGGCTATGATGCTGCATACATCAGGGATTATCTCAAGTGCCATGGAATTGGCTGCAGCATTCCCTACAAAAAAATTCTAAATCCATCACCCCGAAAAATCGTAAAAACAATTACAACAAGACAAGGTATGTCGTGGAGAGGTTCTTTGCATGGCTCAAGTGCGGGTTTAGAAGAACTACAATCAGATACGAAAGGAATTGCGAGAACTATCTCGGACTCGTGTATCTGGCATCAATTATTATGTATTGGAGGGTTATAGGATGAGTTGTGGATATTATGATGTTGCAAAACACATGTTCATATCTGACCCTATGGATAAATTTGGAAATAAAATCAAAGATGTTCTAACGGTTCAATCAAAAGAGGTTTTGCAGGATTTGGTTGTTTGATTATTTTAAAATAGGTTCTAAATCTTCTTTAGTTGTTTCGTAATCTTTATCAACAAAATCAACAGAACCTTTAGGTTCAATCATATATGCCAAAGGATTTTCATCACAATCATAAATATCCTTAATACTATCTTCAGTCATATCAACATTATGAGATCTTTTATTGTTTAAATTTGGTGATTAGGTACCTACTGCCCCTAACATATTTCTCAACAATAAATCAAACAAATTGCAATCCCTATTATTGTATCTCCATTCCATCTCCTTGAGGTACAGTAAAAATTTGCCTGGACTCACCCATGATGCTTTGCCATGTTCTCTTTGGCAAAACTCCAAAAGCCTTCAATTCCATTAATGTAAACATCCCCTTTGCCAAACATCTTGTTGTGATCTACTGAGAGATGCTTGTATCCATTGAACACAAGCGAGTCATATCCCTTCCACTTGTCAGTGTACATGATGCTTCCTTTTTTCACTTTTCTAATTGTACTTTTCAGAAGGGTTTTAGCTTTTACATTATTTACTATCTCAACGTGAACCCTTCCATTTCTCTCTAAAATGCCAAACACAATGGTCTCTGATGCAGTCTTGGCAGATACGGATAGCTCAAAGAGCTTGATCAGTGAGTTGCAGTATGAATTCTTCCCTCCATATCATAAAGACAAATTTCTACACCACTTAGCCAATCAATATTGCCATCTATATCTTCATATTTCAAATTACCAAAAATAAGGGAATCCCCACCAGTCCCATAGGCTAGTGAAAGAGACCAGTATAGCGGTGGAAAAAACGATTGAGTTCTCAATCTGTCCTCAAATTTATCCAGAAATTTCTGAATGAATTCATCATCCAGTCCCATATCTCTCATGGATACTTCTACGCTTTGATCAGGGTAGCTTGACTGAAGAAATTCCAAAAGATCTTCCCATTGTCTATCTGAAATATAGTCTGAGTCTTGGTATGGCTCTTCTACTATGAGATATGAATGCTGCTCAAAGAATCCTTCCTTGTATGGAGATGTTCCAGCAAATCCAGGATATGCTTCAAAGAATCCTGTTATATAATCCTCATCAAGGATAGATTGTCTACTTAACCATCCTTCATAATTATCAGGTACCTCAGGATATGAATCTATAAGATATTTTGCAAGAGCATCATATGTCGGAGGACTGTAAGAATCTTCATTATGTACAATCATTAATTCATGATATTGCCCAAGTTGGCTTGGACCTTCACCAATCATGTATACTGGATCTTCACTAAGATGTACTATATTATCAGGTGCAATATAGTAGTAAATTCTTTCATCAGATGATGGTATATAGGTAACATATATCTCACCATAATTGTAATCAACATTTGGTTGATTAATTACAAATGAGAATATTTCTTGTTGTGGAGAAGTGTTATCATACATTGGTTGAACACTTCCTGTTTCAAATGTTCTAGGGAAATGAGTCGTATCAGTACCTACGCCATCAGATATGTAATCAGGTCTGTTTAAAAGTTTTACATACGTAGGATGATGAATGAAAATACTATATTCACCACATCTCTCTACTGGACATTCAAATTCTGAATCTTCATAATCTTCAAAATCTACACCAAATTCATCATCACCATCTGATGGTACAATAAAACTATAATCTAAGACAACATTAAAAGACTCTCCTACTCTCACTTCTTCTGGAAAAGTCAAAGTATATTGTGGCCAAAAAGGTTCATATGATCCAAGTTCACCTGTACCGATTTCTTTTCCAATATTAGTCATAGATATTTTTTTGTCACTTGATGAGATTTCTGAATTTACTATTTTAGATGGAGTCAATTGAAAATCTGATTGAATAATTTCCCAACCATAAGATTCTAATTTCTTTGCTGTATTTTCATTTACACAAGCTGGAGTATTTCGTGGCGATTCCATTAAAATTTTCGAACCATTACATTGAATTTCATTAATTGGTATTCTCGAACTGAATTGTTGTAGTGGTGATAAAGTTTCTGATTCTGCAAGTGCAGGCATTGCACTTAATCCGATAGCAATGACTGCAAGCAGTATTGATGTTGTTATATTATTCAATAATTTATAATAGTATAGAAGCATATTAGGGATTGGTAACTTAACGGGAGCTGTTTTCTCGTGGAAAGTGTCGGGAGCTGACGTTTTGAATCAGGGGTCTATTATAGTGACATAGACATGAAATCACAATCTTATTCAGATTCAAAAATTAAAATGGAATAAAAAGAATCAAAAGACGGTTCAGAGCAAAGCCTAATCATCACGATTGGCTTCAGACTAACGCTTTCTTTATTCCGGGATGGGAAAATAGGCTAATCTATCATGTCCCGAATCAAACACTTTTGGAAAATACCCATAATATCGAAATTGGGATTTTCCATGTCCCTAATCAAACAGCAGGTGGAAGTGTCCCAAAGTTTGAACAGTACCATATTCTACCACTCGCAGATTACACAGACGTTATACGAAATCTTTTTCATATCTTGTGATGTATACCTACTGTTGGGCCTGAGAGTTGAATGAATACTGCCATGTACAAGGACGTTACACAGACTAACTCAAAGTGAGCGGAAAACAAAATACCACATAGATGGCAAATGGGAGCATTCCGCTAGATCAGGCAATTTGATCAAAAAGGAGGTGATGGTATGATCAGCATAGGAATTGATGTTCACAAAATAAAATGTGTTGCAACAAAATAGGAATCCAGAAAGAAGCTAGAGCAGACAAGCTTTGATAATACCACAAATGGAATAATGGGTTTTATCAAACATATCAAAAAGACATATGGCAATGACATACAGGCAGTGTGCGAATCAACTGCAAACTATTGGATCAGACTACATGACACACTAGAGGACCATGGAATTGATACAATTCTTGCACATCCTGCAAAGACCAAGATAATTGCACAGGCAAAGCTAAAAAACATACCATAAATGGAAAACTAGCGTGACTGAATTTCAGGTTTTGATTTTATTATTGCATTTATTGCTTCCTCTGGCATTGACTGAGAAAACAATACCTCAAATCCAACTGCTCTGCCATTTTCATCTATATCCAAAAACCTGTCTTTACCAAGAGGGATAGTCTTTGATACTTTGGAATCCTCAGATATGCAAAAATAGGCTACTTTTGTCTGATTATCATATCTTACTAAAGCCAATTGCTCTCAAGCCTCCTTTGTCAGTGTACATGGAAGTAATAACTACCATCTTTGTATTAAACTTGTTATATATCACAACCAAATATGCCTGTCCATTAACTACTGGCTCATCTACGTTTGCAAAACTCTTGTAGTTTTGCCTATCTGAATCATAAATGGTTTCAGTGGGGCTGTTTATGATTTTTTGAATCAAATCCTTTGTGATGCCTCTTTCAATCATCCGTTTTAATGCATGATCACTAAATATAATTCTCAATGATTATTCTTAATTCTAGTTGCAAATAAAACTTGAGACAATCCTAGATACCATATGTTTTTTGTTTCCAAAATATAGCACCTGATGTGACTTTCATGATGGTTTACCAATAATAAATCTAAGATTGGACTTTCAATTATTTTCTTTCCAAGTTACCAACAACCTACTGCCCCTAACATATACTTTAACAATAAATCAAACAAATTACCATCCCTGTTGTATCTCCATTCCATCTCTCTTGAGGTATGGTAAAAATTTGCCTGGACTCACTCCATGATGCTTGGGCATGTTCTCTTTGGCAAAACTCCAAAAGCCTTCAATTCCGTTAATGTACACATCCCCTTTGCCAAACATCCTGCTGTGATCTATTGAGGATGTTTGTATCCATTGAACACAAGCGAGTCATATCCCTTCCATTTCTCAGTGTACACAATGCTTCCTTTTCTGACCTTCTTGATGGTACTTGCAAGTAATGTTTTTGCTTTGACGTTATTTACAATCTCAACGTAAACCCTGCCGTTTCTCTCAAATTCCAAACACAATGGTCTTGTTTTTGGCACCACGTCCACGATTTTCCTTTTCCTCCAGAATATGCCTAGTCAGTATTAATCTGGCCACGTAGGAACCTTGTTGGTATCTGCCACTTCTCAAGTATGGAATATCTGGCTGTATCAAGAGATGTATTGTGATTTGTGCATCTGTTCTGCAGTCTTTGCATGCACGGACTAGTGATTAGTGGGAACCATTTGGAATTCCAATTAATGGGAATTCGGATCTGGAATATGGTTTGAGATCTTTCTGGCATTTTGTGCATCTTTGTTCCTGCCTTTGGTACAGAAAGTTTTATTTTTGCAAAAAGTACGAAAAGGATTCTTGACGTATCTTGATTCCAGGAATTGTATTAATAATTCATCAGGGATTGTTTTTGCAAATGATGCAAAGTCAGTCCATTGTTTTTGTGAAATATTCCATAATAATCTTAGGGGTAGTAGATACCCAATCACCTAATTACATATGATTCTCAAATATGTGACGGAACCTAGTCATTCCAGCTAAGATCAGAGTCATCATATATCATACAGTCACACAGCATCTCCTGGGCCAGCATCTCCTGTATGGATAGTGATTCCAGCAATGCAGGATCTGATACCCTGTCCAGCCTTAATGGCATATCATATGAGAATGATTCATCCAAGGTTCCCTGAATTGCCTTACTATCAAAGATTAGGGTTGCCCTGTCCTGCTCATCAATTACCAGATTTGCAAAGTTTGAATGAATTCTAGTCATTACGCTTGTTGGCAGATCATCTCTTTGTTGCATATCAGGTCTTGTAATCTGCAACCAGGTGCCATAGTCATTTTGTGACCATATGTATCCATATTGGTCCTCCCAGACCTGGTAACGTCTGTCTTGCTGGGTCAGTGATATGGTCTCAAACGGATTCTGGTTGCCATGCTTTTGTTTTAACTCATGAGTTGCTGCTGCAAGTAATGCTTCACCTGTAAACTCTACACCTTCGTTGATATATGTGGTAGTAGAGTAACGTTGTTTGTCAACTGCATTAATTGCCAATACTTCATGGGATAATGGTGCCATTATTACAAATGATATGGTAACATCAAAGCACCTCTCTGCAGTATCTGATGATATGCATTTGACTTTGTCAATGGATGCACCAGTCATCTTCTCATTTACCAGTCCCTCTTTTTGCTCATGGACTATATCTGCAATGTCATAGCCTGCAGGACTGGTATAGTTGCTATTTACATTTACTATAATGTGGGACTCTGCATTAGTTTTCAGGCCAATTTCTGGAACTCCAAGGGATAGGGATACCGACTTTAGGCCATTTGTTGCATAGCCTTTGATGTGGACTGTATTGTCATCACCAATAATGCTGCTAGTCAGATCAAAGTCAGTGTGCCAGTTGTTTGTAATGGTTAATGGCATGCCATTAAAGACAAAGCCGTCATCAACTAGCTGTACTGCCTGATTATTCCAATGTTTGCCAAAGGTTGGCTTTGTTTTCCATTCATTAGAATCTCCACCTTTTTTCTTTGGTGTGTCAGAAGGTATACTAGCGATGTCACCAGCTCCACTATCGTTGTCATCAGGATTTTGAGCAGTTACTGTAACTGTTCTAGTTACTGTAACTGCAGAGTTTCCAGCCGCATCATCTACATCAAAGGTAACAGTGTAAGTATTAGCTACATTGGGATCAACTGTATCTACAACAACTACACCACTTGTGATATCCCCATCAGTGTTATCAGTTGCAGCAAAGGTGAATGCTGTGTATGTTTCTCCAAGTTCAATGGAGAATGATTCCTCATTGACTGTGATAGATGGTGCTGTGGTATCAAATGCTTCAGGTACAGGTTCACATATTTTATTATCTACACCAACACCCTTTACACAAACTTCATTAGCATCGTTTAGATCGATGATATTAGTATCAGTGATATGAAATTCATTTGATACTACAGTTGGAGTGAAAGTATCAGAATCACTACTACCGTCACTAATAGTAATAACATATTCATTGGAGATATTAGTTTCTATATTACTCCAGGATACTGTAACGGAATTATCAGCATTTCTTACAGCATCTACAGTTGGTGTTGCAGCTGTAGTTGCAGTAACCTCGTTAGAAGAAGCACTTGGTCCAACGGAATTTGTAGCTATAATGGTATACTTGTACTCTGTGTCTGCAGTCAGACCAGTATCAGTGGCAGCCAGTTCGGTGGTTTCTGATAGCACCGTTTCAGCAGGATTGTTTCCAAGGGTTCTGCTCAGGGTGTAGCTGTCGGCATTATCCACTGCAACCCATGAAAGTGATATAGTTGTATCAGTGGTAGAGTCTACGACAAGTGCAGGAGTTGCAGGAGCTACTGGGGTATCAAGTGTAATGACTACAGGTAATGATGCAGTAGATATGTTTGGTCCATCAGATGCTCTTACAGTGAATGAGTTGGGACCTTCAGACAGTGCAACTGCTGCAAATGAGAAAGCACCTGTTCCATCGGCAGTTGTCGTACCAGCTGGTGTTGCTCCATTGAATAGTGTTATAGTTGTCCCGGCCTCAGCCGTACCATCAATTGTGATTGATGATGTATTGACAGTTGCAGATGGCGTGGTAATTGTAGGAACTGGTGGTGGTGTGGTATCAACAGGTGGTACTTCTTCAGACGTTATATTATTATTATCTACAGCACCACCAACGGGATTACCCTCAGAAAAACCAAATACACCAATTTCCTCAGCACTATTTGCTTTGTTAAAAAATGAATCATCTTTGGTAATATCATGTGGACTAGTGACAAGGTCATCAATTAACTCAGGATCCTCACCTTCGTTAATTGCATAAATATTATAATCGGTACCAGGTATATTGCCCCAAGTTACTGTGATGGTATCAGTATCAGGTCTTGTAACTGTTACAAATGGTTCAGTTGGTGCAGCAGGTGGAGTTGGTGCTGCAAGTGTAGTTACAGACACGACATTAGAGGCGGCACTGTCTCCAGCTATAGACACTGCCCTTATGGAATAAGTATAAGTTGTTTCAGGTTCCAAGGTATCATCAGTGTATGATATCCCAGTCCCAGCGACGGGTATCTCAGTTGGTCCTGTGCCACCTGTTCTGCTCAGCGTATAACCAGTTGCACTAGTCTGCGCATCCCATGAGAGAACTACACTGTTATGAGTAGGGATTGCTGCAGTAAGTGCTGGGGTGCCAGGTACAGTCGATATGGATTCCCTTGCATATTCATGTCCACCAAATGAGATGACAACATCACCAATAAAGCCATGACCAGTTAGTAGTGCAATAAATGGGGTGAGACTACCTACCTCATTAGTAATAATAAGCCAGTCCACGCTCGGAGCACCTACTGCTTGAATCACAAATGTGCCTGCTCTTAATGGTACAAAGGATACAGTTACATCTCCATCATCACGTGCAGTAGCGATAAATGTGCCTGCCTTGATTGCCAGAGTCCTTGCAGACTGGCTTGCAACATCCTTACTGTCAAATGAGAGGGTTACATCACCATCAAATTCAAAGCCGACTGTTATTGTTTCCTCTTTTTCTACTGAATCTGATACATCCTCAGCTGAGACAACAACTGTATCACTTGACTCACTAGATGTAATCGTGAATGTGCCTTCCTTTAAGGCTGTAAATTTCACAAGTAATGTGTCTGCAGCTGCCGGATTAGTAATCACGAAAGAGTCTGCCTTGATTGCCGGCGTTTCAACTGGTGCTGCAGTTGTAGATGCTGCAAACTCTGCAGAAGGAGTACTTGTCCCGGCAGCATTTGTTGCCACAATGACATACTTGTAATTAGTTGAAGGAGTCAGGTTCCTATCTGTGGCAGACAATATATCGCCTGATTCCACCACTACATTAGCACCGCCATCAACAATTCTGGTTAAAGTGTAAGTTTCGGCATTCTCCACTGCACCCCATGCGAGCTCTATGGTATTATGAGTATTAGATGCAATACCAAGTGCGGGAGTAGCAGGTGGAGGTGGTGCAGGTCCAGTCGTTACATGTGCCCTTGCAACTTCAACTATATCAGATACTCTTTCTCTAAAGGAAATGATGACATTTTCATCAAAACCATAACCTATCGTTATTGTGGGTACAGATTTACGTGCATCTGTCTCACTACCACTAACAGATACAGTTACAGTTGCAATACGGGGATTATCATAATCAATAAAATATGTACCGGCTTTTAGCGGTACAAAAGATATATCTATTTGATCGTCTCTGGAAGCATTCTTTTCAATAATAATAGTGGTGGCAAGGATTGCCGTCTGACTACCTGTATAAGTTGGTGTTGCGGCACTAAAAGAGGCCGGTGCAGATGTGGTAGATACTTTAAAAAAAGCAGAGTCTGCTGTCTGGCCTACACTATTGCGTGCTATGACACGAAAAGTGTACTCTGTATCAGGAGTTAAACCATAATCAAGGAATGATGTATCAGCAGTAGTTCCTCGGTTCAAGCCGTCTCTATACACTGTGTATGATGAGGCACCATCCACCACACCCCATGTAATCTCAATGTTTGTCGAAAAGATCTCTCCTTGTACAATTATAGGAGGTTGAAGTTCAGTAGATATATCCAGCGTATTAGACGGACCACTTTCCTGGCTATCAGAATTAAGTGATGTGACATGATAAGTGTAGGTTCCTGGAGTCAGAGCAGTTTCAGTGTATGATGTATCGCTGGTAGTTGTTATGAGGGCATCACCTCTATACAGCCTGTATTGCTCGGCACCGTCTTCACGAGTCCATGTAACCTCAATGCTTGTTTCAGTGGTGCTTCCTTTGCTAATTGTAGGCGGTTCAGGTGCAGTTCTTACGGTTTTAGTGTCAAGTCTACTATCACCAAAAGAGAGTGTGACTGCACCATCATAATAATACCCGATTGATACTATAGTACTTGAGACACTTGTATCGCCAGGTGCAATGGTGACAGTTTTCTCACCTCCAATATAACCGATTATAAAATCGCCGGATACCAGTGGCTTGAATGTTACAGTCACTGTATCAAGATTAGGTATGACATCAAAAGAGCCTGCCTCAATTGGAGCGGCTCCGGTTGTAGATACATCAATACTATCAGACATCTGAGTGCCAAGAAGAAAGTGATGTCTTGTGACATGATATGTGTAATCTGTTCCAGAAGGCAGTCCATCATCAGTGTATGTGGTATCAGAAGTAGTGCCTATGCTAATATCATCTCGATAAACATTATAATCACTACTACCAAGTAATTCATCCCATTCAATCGTAATGGATGTTGCAGTGGGTTCCCCTACTATTCTAATGTCACTGGGACTGGCACTTTGAGCCTCTGCACTTGCAAGAAGTGATATGGCAAACAGGACAACCCCCCCCCCCCACTAACGCATTAAATAACATTTTATTCATATTGTATCAGAAATAATTTGTGGTTATAAAAGGTTTACAGGTTGATTTTTTAAGCTTGTAATTTGACAATCGTGAGTAATTTGGGCATATGCTCAGATATGGAGATGTGTAAAGTTTTGTAAAATGAGATTCAGGGGATCTCATTTTGATCGTATTTTTCACAGTGGAATGCCAATGCCTAAAAATGGTGATTGGGCATCATACCCCCATACACTTGCAATGGATCAAACGAATTAGTTTCTGTATTCCACCTTCGGCGTATGGTAAAAATTTGCCCGGGCTCACTCCATGATGCTTGGGCCTGGCAACTTTAGTTGAATCTCCCCATGCAACTAGATTCCATAATCTGCACAAAAATTCTTACAAACTTCTAATTTCTTTAGTACACTAATTGATAGGTGATTTAGATAATCTTACCTGCACACAAATTTTTGGATCATCAAGACCTAGTGGACCAGAACCTGCCAAGATATCCGCACCCCCATCAGGCGGAGCTTGTATTCAATGCAGACAGAGAGATTGGGAAGGACCAGAACCTGCCAAGATATCCGCACCCCCATCAGGCGGAGCTTGTATTCAATGCAGACAGAGAGATTGGGAAGGACCAGAACCTGCCAAGATATCCGCACCCCCATCAGGTCCAGGAGAGGAAATTTTAGTAGCATATCCTTGAACTTTTAAAATCTTATCAATTAATCGAGATAAATCATGTACAAGGAAATTTATTTCCAAATGTTTCATAGTTTGATCTTTTGAAAAAGCAGTGATACATTTGACAATTGATGAGATGGAAGAATCTCTCAAGTAATTATCAACAAAAAAATAAGGAGACAGATGAGAAAGATACAAAAAGAGACAGCCAGAGAAATAGCATCAAACATCATAAACAATCCATCTTCAAAAGAAATTGAAACATTGGTCAAAAAAAAGAATTAACTAATTAAGAATACCACTTGCAGAATAAATTAAAGAATTTGCTCTTCTAATTTTTGAACTGATTTTTTAATCACGTCAGAACATTTTTTTGCATAGGCGATAATATTGGAGAATTATCACGATACAATAGTGCAACAAAATACTTTGGCTAAAGCCTCAATTTTTGGTTCAATGGTAATCTGAAATAAACGATCACCATGAAGAGGGTCATTTTTACTGACTAAATCCAGCCCCCTTTTGGAATCAATTCATGTCCGGTGACAGTTTCAAAATTAGGAATCATATCAAAATTAGAATGCCTGTTTTTTATAACATCATGAGCGTTTTTTTCACTGTAATAATTAGACACATATTCAAGTTCATAAAATCTCACATGTTCGGATAAGTTAGTTTGGTATTCTCCATCAGACAATGAAAAAAAATCTTTTTGAGAGGTAATTATTTTTTCAAAAGTCCTAAAAGCCAAACACTAATCGAGAACTATCGATATAGTATTGTCCGATCTACCAGCATTGATTTGCAGAGTACTGATATGTTCAATATCTCTGTAACCCAATTTTTTTAACATTCCATATATAGTGTTAAAATAAAGCGGTAAGAATAATCGTTTTAATCTTATCCAAAGTCTAACTTTTATCACTTTTTCATTTTCAAAATTTGGTGTTTTGATTTTTGCCATTTAATTCACTAGGTAGCTTCAACTTTTTGGGATTTAAATTTATTAGAATTTAATGTGGTCTTGTGATAATCTACATTATGAGCTAAGGTTACAGAATTTTTGAGCGATTCATCGGTACTAGATTCAGTGTATTTACTATTAGAATTGTTGAAACTAATATCCAATATAGCATGTAATAGAGATTCAGCAATGCCAGTGACATCATAATATGAGGATACCCGATTATTGTTTTTTTCATAAAAATTCTGGATCAAATTACCTTCTTGTAAAATTGATAAATGATTAGACAAGCTACTAGAATTCATCTCAAATTTAGTTTTCATTTCTGTAAATGTCATTTTACCTTGATCGAGCATAGCAGCGACAAGACCCAATCTACCATCATCATCAGGTCCACGTAATGTGGCCCTTACTTCAATCGGAATTCGTTTCGCATATGATTCCAAAACATAATGGTTCAAAATTATGTACCTCAATTCAATAATCTGTACCTCTAATATACATTATTTTGTGATGAAATATGGGAATGGGAAGCAGATGGGAACAGTTCAACAATCGAATTAATGATGAATTTGAAGAATTAAAGAAACGCATTACAATTACGATATATGGATCATATCAGCCAGCAGAAGAAAAAGAAGTATTGTTAGCCTTAAAAAAAATATTTGGTAGAGCAAGGACTTTTTGACAGATAATCCAGATGTTAGACTGATTTGGCTACCAAAAGGACCCACCATATCTAAACATGATAGAGCAGTGTTGGAAAATAAGCATGTGTTGTTGGTATCAGAATATTATGCAATGTTTACAATGATGAATAATGCAGTGTCACAATACTTTGGAACAAAAAAATTCAAACTTGATGTTGTTAATTATATTTTTAGAAATACTGCAAAGATGTTCACGAACTTTTGATCGTCGCTATAGTGTCACAATACTTTGGAACAAAAAAATTCAAACTTGATGTTGTTAATTATATTTTTAGAAATACTGCAAAGATGTTCACGAACTTTTGATCGTCGCTATACATCACCGAGACTGTATTCCTGCTTATCTGTAGTGATATACACCAATTCATTTTTGTCTTGCTGTGGTATTGGTTTTACTGTCGCAGGTTGTGATTTTTTAGATTCTAACAACTCTATTTTCTCTCTTAACTCTAAATTTTTATTTTCTAACTCTGAAACTCTAGGTTCATTAACTTGAATGATGTTGGATTAGATCAGAAACTCTAACGCTTCAATAAACTCTTGGTCGGTTATCTTATCCTCTGCCCAAAATCAAGCTATACCTTTGATCCATGATGGGATCGTATCGTTTTGAGAGTATGCAAAACTAATGCTAGAGAAAATTATTGTTAATACCAATAATGGAAAAATAAATTTTTTATTCAATTTTCAGATTTGTCTTACATCATAAAGGTCAAATGTAATATCTTTGGTTCCTAAAACAGCTTGAAACACAATATTATCATCAATGGCTATTTGCATTACACTATCTGTTAGAAAACCACCGCCTAATTCTTTTACTTCTAAATTAATTTGTCTAAAATGAGCAATCATATTGTTTATGTTGGCTTGTATAACTGGATGTAAAGAGAAAAGAGAGCATTGTATCTTTCCGTAAATCTGTCAACCATGCTTTAAGTTTTTCTTGTTAACTATATATTTTTTCCAAATATTCTTTATAGGTTGAAAATTCTACAGTTTTGATACTGCCATCTGCTAACCCATTTAACAAATTGTCTTTTGCTTTGGTTAATTGCTCAGTGGTCATTTAATTAGTAAAATTAAAAGTGTGTTAAATAGATTACTATGGTTAGATTTGATAAACAGTATTTTTTTTATTAAGTGTATATTTTAAGCGATCATCAATCCCATATCTATGACTAATTTCTTCCTTGAACCACAAATTTTATCTTTTCAGGAATGCTAAAAGAGAGGAGAGAATTTGTACAGAATTACAGTTAGGACTGCAAGTCGCGTTTTGTATGTTGAGGGACAGGCCTCGGTTGATAACTGCGGATAGGTTCTAACGAAGGGATGAAGATAGCATTGAGGAAGAAGCCTCGTATGGATACATGTCCGTCATCTTTTGATTGAAAGCATTCCCTAGCGAAGGCTATGCCTCGGGATGCAAAAAAGTAGGAAATGTTTAAAAACAATTCACATGGATACATACAATAAATAATGTTAATACATGGAAGATGGAAAAATAGCTATTACAAACAAGATTGAAGATATACAAATAAACCTTAAAAGTGCCAATTATTCTGTATGTAGTAAAATTTCTCACAATTTAGTGAATTTTGCATGTAATCTAGAATTAGAAGAAGAGACATTCATAAGTGAAATTTTAGAAAATGTATTTAGTAATTTGATAGACTTGTATAATTATGAAATTCCAAAAGAAGTCAAAGAAAAAATAAATTTAGACATATCTGAAAAAATTCGATTTATAGCAGAGGCATACAATGCAAAAGATCCTAATCAACTATATGAACGTCTAAAACAATTGCGTTATATTACAACACAGCATCAATTGAATGTGTGGCAAAATTATGATGTTTCATCAAAACTTCCACGACATATGATGAAATGGAAGGAGGAATAAAACATGAAACGAATATCTACTGATAAAACTGAAATAGTACTTGAACAGAATACGTATACATTGGAATACATAAAAAAAGCATTTCAAAATACTCCACATGTTGATTCAGATTACTTTAGATATCTAGGAATTGAATTATGTGGTTTGATGGAAAGAGTATTAAAAGATAATGATAAAAAACAGCAAATGTTAGAAAGTTATGGTCTAGTTCAAATACAAGAAATTACAGATGAGAACAATTTTGATTTGGATAAAGAAAGTGTTAGGAAAATAATATTAAAAGAAATTAGTATGGGTCAAATTTTTTATCCAAGTGATATATGTAACAAGCATAATTTAGACTTGGAAATGGTAATGATTGTAATTAACGAATTAAGAGAAAGCGGACAAATTATTAATAAACCCAAATAGTAGGTATGTATTAAGCACTTAGATGTATTTTGCCATCTCAGAGAACATGTTCAATTCCCTTATTCTCCATGTCTCAAAGCATGTGAGAAAGACTGAGATCATCCTCATGCCCTGATCACTCTTCATCTGCCCGCGAACATTCCTCTGCATCACGCACTTTCGAATGGAATTCTCTGCATCATTGTTAGTTGACGGGACATCGCCATCCATGACAAACGTAAACATGCTGTTCCTTGCAGTCTTTAGCTTCTTGCCAAACTGAACCATCTCCGTATCGCCTTTCAAATATCGTGCAATGATACGGTCCAGCTGTTTTAGTAAATCATTCCTGTACGTTTCCCGCCGTTTTGTATGACGATTACCTACACTCCAAACCCTGGCATGACCTAGCATATCTGAGAGTTTCTCATATAGGATCCGGGCCTTTTTGTCCTGTGATTTTATTGCCAGATATTTGGCATCGCGCTGCAGGTGTGCGGTGCATCTCTGCTTTGTGTTATCACAAAATACTGTCCTGTACGGAGCATATCCGTCAGACACTAGGGTTCCTTTGAATTTCTTCCAGTACTTTTTTAGAACATTGGCACCTCTGCTGTACTCCAAGGCATACTGTGCACTAGTCTTGCTTCTTGCAACCCACATCCATCCATTATTTCCATCAATTGAAAATCCTGTCTCATCGATTCCGAGAATCTTTTCAGTCACGATTTCGCTGTGGATTGTATTGTAAAATGACTCTAACATCACACTACCGTTGCGAAGAATGGATTGTACGGTTGTATTGCTGATTTCTAATCCATATCTTTCATAGAGTGTGGTTCTGATGGTATCGTATGGCATTCTCTTTGAGAACAGTGAGACTACCTCACGTATCACTGAACCATCAAAACATCCATGCTGTGGAAGGTTTCCTGTGGTTTGAAAATTATCAGAACAGTTCATGCAGATGTATTGATTCAAAACATGCTCAGTTATACCGTAGGGTGTTGGTGGAGGAATCTCAACCATTGTCCTTTTGCAGGTTTTGGTTTGATGAATATTTTCACTGCCGCATTTAGGACATGCATCTGATTTGTGGTGTTTGGTGCTAGTTGGTCTGAATTTCTGTGTATTGCCCTTGTGTCCTGCTATTCCACCACGTCTTAGTTCACCTGACTGTCTGTGTTGTCTTTTTTGCTTTCTCCATTCAAGGGAATTCTTTGATGGCGGAGAGTGCGCATTCTCATAATATGACAGCTTTTTTTGCAGTTCCTTGTTTGATTCTATGAGATTCTCTATGATTAGTTTTTGTTGTTTTGACTCTTCTTGTAGTTGTTTTATCTCTTCTTGCTGTTGTTTCATCCCTTCTTGTAATTGTATGATGATTTTCTCATGATCACAATCTGGCATGTGTTGTGTGATGATTTAGTTGATCTTAGATCTTTTTGTGTAATGATATTGATTTGTGCGTGAAGGTTGATACATACGAAAAAGCAAAGGATCTCATCATGTTTTGTTCATTGGAATGATTACAAAACAAATAAAAATCCCTAGCAAGATTCTATGTGAGTCATTTCTTGTTGGTGTTTTGTATCTGGCTGGAACACTATATCTGTATGAGAATGCAGTGAGACGGGGATTACCATATGTCCATTCAGCTGTTCTGATGGTTCAGTTATTCATCATAAAGTCATGGATGAGAATTCCAAGTGACAGCACACTGCATTATTTTCTCTCAATCAAATGTACCAATGACAAATTACTCAAGGTTTGCAGGTTAAATCCCTGACAGAAGGACAATTGACAGAAGATTTCAATGCTTGCCAATCAATGAAATTATTAGCACTGTAGGATGTTTGTTTGTCCCAGAAGGATGCCAGATTAATAGTGTGGACTGACGGGGAATCGAACCCCGACCTACCTTATCTTACGAGGCAATTCTACCTTTAAACTATCAGCCCACAAAGATTTTATAGTAATCCAAAATAAGAATATTATCTTACGAGGCTAAAGGCTATCATTAAACTAGCCTATTTTTTTATTTCAAATGTATCATGCTTTTATACAAATTTTGTAATAAGGATATGCAAATCTCAGATAACTTTATATACTTTTTAGAACCATACACAAAATATATTTAAAGATCTAAGCCAATAATTTTAGGCGATTAGGTACCTACTACCCCTAACATATTTCTCAGCAATAAATCAAACAGATTACAATCCCTGTTATTGTATCTCCATTCCATCTCCTTGAGGTACAGTAAAAATTTGCCTGGACTCACCCCGTGATGCTTTGCCATGTTTTCTTTGGCAAAGCTCCAAAAGCCTTCAATGCCGTTAATGTAAACATCCCCTTTGCCAAACATCTTGTTGTGATCTACTGAGAGATGTCTGTATCCATGAAACACCAGTGAGTCATATCCCTTCCACTTGTCAGTGTACACAATGCTTCCTTTTTTCACTTTTCTAATTGTACTTTTCAGAAGGGTTTTAGCTTTTACATTATTTACTATCTCAACGTGAATTCTGCCTTTTCTCTCTAAAATTCCAAACACAATGGTCTTGTTTTTGGCACCACGTCCACGATTTCCCATTCCTTTTTCCTCCAAAATACGCCTCGTCAGCCTCAATCTGGCCCTTTAGGACCTTGTCAGTATCTGCCAATTCCTCAAGTATGGAGTATCTGATTGCATCAAATGCCCTCAGAGCTTGTCTTGCAACTTTTGCATCTGCTCTGATGCAGTCTTGGCAGATACGGATAGCTCAAAGAGCTTGATCAGCGAGAGCCATTTGGAATATGGAATTCTAATCAATGAGAATTTGGAGCTGGAAAAGGGTTTGAAGTCTTTCTGGCATTTTGTGCATCTCATATTGTTTCTGCTTTTCATGATATAGAGATCTTTGTTTTTGCAGAAAATGCAGGAAAGATCCTCAGTGCACCTTGATTCCAGGAATTGCACCAACAATGATTCATCAGAGATTGTTTTTGCAAATGATACAAAATCCATCCATTGTTTTTGTGAAATATTCCATGATAATCTTAGGGGTAGTAGGTACCCAATCACCAAAAATTAACAAACAAAAGACCAATAAATTTCCTAATCTTTTTTGGTTTTGAAATCCAAAATATAGTAACCAATGGTGATAAAAATAAACATGCACACAAACAAGCATCTCTACTCATTGGTTCTTCACTATTCAATATCTTATTCCTGAAAGTATAACCTAGTTTTACTCAATTTAAGTCATACTTGGTTATACTTTACTCATGAAGGTCAAAATTGCAATATCTGTTGATCTTGATTTGTTAAAATGGATTGAATTAGAAGTGAAAAACAATAGATTTACAAATAAAAGTCATGGCTTTAATTATTGTGTTAAAATTGTAAAAGAAAGAAAATTACTATGAATAAACAAATTGAGAAAAATTTTGAAAAAATGTGGAAAGAACAAAAATTAGAAAAATAAAATCATTGAATAAACCACAGTTGTTTATTTTCTTCTTCAAATTTAATTTTGTATTTCTTGAAAATCGTATCACGACCTAAAATAACATAAGGCAATTCAGCTTTTACAGGTACACGAATGAGAGGATTTGATATTTCGTTTAAAACAGTATTGCCTTTCATCAAAATTATTCGATTCATATTACAAGCATACACTTCAAAAGAACCACTCACACCACCAGCTTTATCTATTTTCTTAGTTTGTTTTATTCCCAATACATCTGCCATTATTTTTGGAATGAGTGTGATCTGTGCACCTGAATCCACCAAAGCTAATGTTGGAAAATATAGATCATTATGACATAAAATAATATGAACTAAAGGCAAGTGATTAGCTTTTTCACGAAAATATTTTATTCTAATTTTTTTCTTAGATGTGTTTCTATAATTCATATCTTACAACAATAAAGGTGATTCAACAACTTTCATAATGAAAGGTATTCTATTAGGAAATTTGATTTGAAAAGAAGCCCATACTTTTTTCAAATCTACATCACTTTCAACGACAGATTCATCTAAAACAGCGATCCATTTACCGTCATATTTGCTTAGTTCCTTGCCGTTATTATAGACAAATTCGTATTCTTTTTCAGTATCAAATTCCATAGTATTTTTTTCAGCCATTTTACCTATTTATGAATTTTGCCTAAAAGATCGGCAGATAGAAATTTTTAACTAACCAGGCTCTTAAAGATTGCAACAACGGTGGCAGGCATTCCAAAAAGGGTTCACTACTGACTGCTACCCAGCATATCAAAAGGCAGTGAAGAAATGGAAAAAATCAATGCCATTGGATAATATATCTCACATACAAAATAGGGCAAAAGACCAATCAACATTAAACATATCTGCTGAAAAAACGGCAGATGGTAATCCAAGGCACAACAACGTCATAGAGAGCACATGGTCTAAATTAAAGTGAAATATGGCTGTACTTGGATCATATGATAACAAGTACGAAAATGTATAGGGTAATAACATACTGCGTTATAATTTCATCAGACCGCATAGCGGACTGGTGGAAATATCAGTGGAAAGGCACGGAAACACAAACAAAATACACATAACGCCTGCAATGGCAGGAGGATATCCGGTATGGTTTGCCAATTTCTCAGAACTGTTCAAAGCATAGAAATATGACAAGTCATTTGTCTTCAAGGTTGATTCCTTGTTGAGTGAGCTAAAGGTGGGAGTCAGGAAAAAAGAAGTGATAATATTTGTAAAACCAAATGTTTCAAAGAGTGTAATCAAAAAGATTGACAGCATATCGCAAGTAAAGTGTGGATTTGTAAAGGATTCTGGAAAAGAGCAATGGAGACGCAGGATTGATTCGATTATGAATATGAATCGTAGACGTACTGCAAAGTTAGGTCTGGTGCCAGAACAGACATTTGAGGTATGCAATAGATGTGGGATTCAGGCAGTTACATCACAGGAAGTGTAAGAGATTATCGGATACAGGAGGGTTGGCAAGAAAATAATCACCCAGCCAAATTGTCATAAATGCCGATCTGAAATTTCTAAAAATCCCAAAAAACCTACTGGTAAAAACAAAAAGCCTATCAAGAAAGGTCAGAAACGTTTGTTTTAGGATTCTGACAGTCCGGATCACCAAAATTGTACAGGTCATATTTTTAGAAATTCTGATAGTATTCAAGAATTTTTTATATCACTTTTGATCAAGGGTTTTTTCAGGGGAGTCGGGCAATCTTGAGAAAATCCACATTTGTCACTTTTGACCATTATCTATGCTAGATCATCAGAACTGACCAGAGCCGAAAAAACATTTCTAGAAATCACTGATCAGAATTAATTGTAGTCAAGCTTAGTGTCGCTTTAGCTAAATCACCATCATATTTTTCAAGTGCCTCCTTTACAGTTTCTTCATCGCGTCCTGTTTGTAACATTACTAATTTTATATCTTCTTTATCAAAGTAAGGTTGCTTGATATAATCTGTTCTTGCCATGACACTTAATATTGTTCTAGCTAAATCAATATTATTTTTTTCAAGTTCTTCTATGGCAGTCTCTTTACTGTATCTTGTTTCAGACATTATATGATCTATGTCTTCTGGTGTTATTTTTTCATCTGATTCCATAAGCAAAAAAATGATTTGTTTCGATTCTATAGAAACAATTGAAACTGTGCAAGCAATTGTAGGTCCTGAATACACATTGTCTTGTGTTGCATATTCAACCCTATCAAAATAATCTAGGTTCAAATGCATCTACACTCTCAATTGCTGAGAATGTAAAAACTGATGCAATAGCTTCCAAAAGGAAGATAGATGTCTTTCCGATCATTGGTTACCAAAAGGTAATTAATTATACAAACATGATCGTGGCTATTTGACTATGGAAGAACCGATATGACAAAAACCACATGATGGTAATTTCATCCAACAACTATCCAGCACAGATAACAGAACTCAATCTAAAATAATTTTGGTTTGTTTTTTAATAGATATAGTTTGTCATTTTTAATCTCATAGAAGAATATGGTATTATCAGAATCACGTGTTGCTTTGATTATTGTTTTATTGTTAAAAAAATTCAATTTTACAAGAGAGTCAAGTTCTTGTTCCAACTTTATTCTTATTTCCCATTCATTCATAAGCTTACTTCTGCTAGTTTGTCTTTAAAGTTAACGTTGGAATATTCAAAAAAAATATTTCATGTCAGTTGTAGCATGTGTGTATGGCATGTCATATAATGAGAAACTCAGTAACACAACAAAAATAATTTGTGTTGAGACAAGAAATTAATTTAATATGCAATGCTAGGTAATTAATTTTACATCATTAATATCAATTATACTTTTTGCGTCAAACCATCCTCCAGTCTTTGAGACAAAGAAAGCTCGTCTTACTTTCTCATTTATTGGGATTTCTGCAAGGTTATGTTTTTTTATCCAGAATTTGTACATTTGAGGAGTCATCCAATTTCTTCCACCACTTGACTCTATAGAATATAACAAAGCTTCTGTCTGTAATGAGAAAGAGCCAAACTTATCTATTAGTTCTGATGTGATGTCTTTTTCTTTTAGAATTGGGATAATAAAGTGGCGCATTTCTTTTTGCAAAAATTCAATTCTTTTTCCTGTATCTCTGCTGACTGTAACTGGCTCCAAAATATCTTCTTCCACAGCACTGCCCTTTAACACGATTGATGGAAATCCATCAAACATCACCACTTGATCTTCTGAGAATCCCCAGACTCTTCGTCCTATCATTCCTTGGGAATGATCAGGATCCGAGATTGTCTGATTCTGCAGTCTTTCAGATAGATTGTCATCATACACATACCATATTTTTTTTGCTTTGTCATGCCAACAATTATTGTAAATGTCTTCTGCTGGAATATTTTCAGGAGATACAAATGATGAAAGTGTAACTACATTTCTGTCTCGAATCTTCATCTCATCTTTTAATTCATCAAAAGTTAATGAACTGCCAAAGGTTGCAATTTTTCCATGTTCGCAATTTAATTTCTCTAACAGATAGTTCATCCAAGAATCATCATATTCATCTGTACAGTCAATTAGTGGAATATTTTGAATCCATTTTTTGTAAGTTAAGAGACTTTTTGCATCAGATGCTCTTAGTGCCCTTGCGTTGTGAATTGCTTTTTTATCCTCAAAGTCATTTATTGTATCAAGTGATGGAATATCTGGATTACTCTCAAGTGAATCAATTGCTTGAGATATCTCTTTGTATTTTTTGGTCTTTTGAAGTTCCACAAAAGAATCCTTGTCGTCACATTGAGACTCCATTTCTACTTTGATATCATAGAGTTCCTTGTGTTTTTTATTAAATTCAGTTAGTTTAGTGAAAAAATCTAAAGATTCTTTTCTATACATTGCCTCTTCCTCTGGAATATTCTTGATTGTATCCAGATTAATTCCTGCAAGCTTGCAGGATATGATTTTTCTATAATCATAGTCAGCAAAAGTAGGTGCAGAATATCCAAAGGTGTGTCTAACATGAAGTTTTAGATAATTTGAAAATTCTGGATTTCGTGTTTTGATCAAATTAAACATTTCATCATATGAAAGTTTACTATACTTTTTTTCTAGCTCAATGAATTCATGTCTAAATTTTTTTCGGTATGATGCAAATGCATCATTAATCTGAGTTCTAACCACATTGCTGTCTGTCTTTCCATTCATTTGAAAATCAAAGTAGAAATTGTTTTGAGAGTTCCATGGCTCCCTCCACAAGATTCTAACTTTCTTTTTGTGGTTTGTAACTAACAGTACATGCTCATATGGTACATCAAATACAATTCCTTCATCAGTTTCCAGTGCAAGTCCTGCATTTGTAACATAAAACAATCCTGTCCCCTTGTTTGTTTTAATGTCATGGTATACTGAAACAATATGCTCCCAACCGTGTACCATCAAAAATCCATACTGGTTAGTAGTTCTAGTGTTTAGTCGTTCATGTTCTTTTTGGATTTTTCTACATATATGATTAGCAGAGTATTCATTTTTATCTAATTTGTAGTCTGAATATTTTCTCTTGTGAATTGTAACACCGTTTGATAATACCTTTGGTTCATAAAACTGAATTCGAATCTTGTCTTTTTTGAGTGGAGATATTGAACGAACGTTACTCATCGGAATAGACATTATGATTTTTTTAGAATTATGTACAGATAGTTTGATATTTGTGATCTCCAAAGTCTGCGTTTTCTTTAGAGGGATAGTTGCAATTTCTATCTCGTGTTCTTGTCTTGCTAACATACTATCATATGATTCCTCTTCTTTTAAAGAAATAATCGTTTTAGGCATGATTATTTACTTGATCCTGTTTTTGTCTCATTACTAGAACTTCCCTGAGATTGTCCACCCTTTGCTCCAGCATATTGATCCATAGTCATCTGCTTAGATCCAGTACCAACACCTCCAGTATATCCGCCTCCAGATTTAACATCTGCATTAATGTCATCAACTATATCTTGCTGCTTCAAGTCCTCCACTGTACCCTGAGACTCTTTCTCAAATGCATTATGGAATGAATCACTTCCTGTGGAATCACCGCCTCCACCACTAAATGCTCTGCCCAGTCCTCCACCTCCAGGAATAATTCTACCTGCAGATCCTACATCATTTGAAAACGCAGCACCCATTGCACCCCTAGCACCTGTTGCTGCCCCTCCCATTACAGATGCCATCGCGCCAGGATGCCTGAACATATTTCCTATTGCCCCAAGCGTACTGTGTCCTCCTCCAGCCTTCATTCCTGAAAATCCAGCCATTGCACCACCAGCTGTACCTTTCACCATTCCGGCAGTGCCCATGATACCACTCATGATTCCAGTCATCGTCATTTTTGCCATCATAGATGATACTGACCCGAGCATCGGCACGAACATCACTGGTGACATTATCACTAGTGTCAATGTAGCCATCGCATGCAGAGAGAAAAGAAACCTGTCAGGAACTATCGATACAATCTCATCAGGTGAAGTTATGGTGATGATTCGCTCTTCTTGGGTTACCAGGTCAGTTGCCCCTGCAAGCATTATCAATGCCGCAAGTATTGGTGCAAAAAGCAGCGGAATAAACACGGTGGTTAGTGTATCAGATAGTTTGTCAATTCCCAAAAATGGAATGCAACGCAGCACCAACAACAAGGGAAGGGACATGGCAATTACATCTACTAGTAAAAATCTCATGTCTGCAAGAAATACAGCCATTGATGTCAAAAAGAACAGCATACTAGTTTTAGTCAGGCCCACAAACAAAACTGACATTACACTGTCCGAGAAGACAGCCAGTTGCGCCTCTATCTTGGTCCCTATATCCCACCACTCGATATTTGATTCATCTGTAAATTCAAGTGCCTGGTCTGCCCCAAAGAGTGCCTTTGCAAACAGATAGTTTGGCAGCAAGTCTGGTCTGCACACAGAATTGGGATCCACATCCAACCCTAATGCTTTGGAGTGGTCTGCAACGTTTGTCATGTGTTGGTAAAATAATACATCTCTGGTACTTGTTACGGCAGGACATGGATTATCCTCATCAAATGTGTATAACGGATTCATTAAAGATAATGCAGACTTCTCAGCAGTGTCAGATATTGGATCCCAAATGTATGGGAATATCAATAAAATAAGAACCCCAATCACTGCACCTTGCAGCATCTTTTTCATCACCTCATTTGATGCAAGCTGTGCTTGTTTGAGAATTAACAGCATTCCAAAGAGGAAAAATACAAAGACAAACAACTGAAATGCCACATCGCGTAGAATCGAGAAGACCAAAAATGATGGATTGCCTGTCTCCTCTCCATTAATAATTTGAAACTCAAAGTTTGGAACCCGGGTTGTAAGGTATGTAAAGTCTGCTGCCATGAAATTAATCAGCAAAGACATGGCACCAACGTATGCCAGAGTGGTTGCAACAGTAGTTAGAATTAAAATTGCAGCATCCCCACCTGGAAATGCTGAGAGGTCTCGGTTTAGGAATCGTACTATCTTATTCTCACATGTGAGTTTTGACTGTATCATCATATTTGCTGTCATGGCACAAACTCTACCACATTATCATACAGAATGTTCTCACCCTCATCTTTTGCAAGAAATCGCTTTACACCATAGGTATCAATCAATATAGTACATGAGATGTCCCCCTTTCTGTCAGTGATGCCATTAGACACTAGTATGTCATCCACATGTATAGACACTGGCAAGAATCGTTCTCTGGTGTTTGTCTTGAGAGTTATTGTATATGGCTCCTCAAGATTTGAAATAGTGACAACTTCAGGTCCTAGATCTTTTGGAACCTCATCATTATTGATAATTTCTGGCACAAATGCATCACCGCATCCCAAAAGAGATGAAGGTTCTTTTTTTGCCTTTTTTGATGTAGAATTGTTTGATAAATGAAAACGCAGAAAATTAATCAACTGTATCTCAAATGGTAAAAACTTGTATGTGACATATCCAAATATGAAGACCATTGCCCCCAACAATCCAAAGATTTGAGATATGGTTCCCTGGATGGCAGATGCAAACATCCAAGCCCCAATTAATGAGTAAAACAATTCCCTTGGCGAGAATGTCCTTATCTTAAAATCCAAGAAATTCACAAAAAAGAGGTTTTTGCTCTCTACTGAATAAATTCGCATCAAATGTATAAGAATGGTTTCTATTAAAGGCAGAAATTGCTGTTACATGAAATATTTATTTGCAAATTTTTTAAAATAATTTAGAATCTATATGAACATGAAAGGAAGAGACATTAGTGGAATCAACCATGCCAAGTCAATTAGTGTCAAAACAATTCCTATAACCCATAATGTGGCACCAACACTTTCCAAGCAGAATTTTCTACCGCAGAGTTACCAGTTCCATACAAACGAAATATTTTAAAGATATGTTGTTTCTAAAATTTTGAGAGTGTCACGTTTTTGTATCCTAATTCATCTGTAAGAAATCTATACGTGCCATACCAGACTGATGATGATTCCATGACCATATTGGCATGAATCGGTATGTCTGTAAAATGTTTCCTGATTGATTCATGAGTGTTCTCAACTTTTATGTTTTGTAATATCTTTCCGTCATTATCCATTGTTGCTACTTGAAGAAATTTCTTGTGCAAGTCAATGCCAACATACATGCTCTTGTCTTTTTTTGCCCTAATCTGTTTCTTTGAGGACGATGGATTACGAGCCCCGGACTTGGGTTAATTTTTTATGCTATCTGAATTCCTTCTTTTTGTATTCACATATAGCTATTGATTTGTGCGTGAAGGTTGATACATACCGAAATTTTATCTAATATTTGTGGACTGGCAGGGAATCGAACCCTGACCTACTAGGTTTCACGTAGTGATTCTGCCATTAAACTACCAGCCCACAAAGTTTTTAATCTGATGAATACTAATAATGTTAGGTTTCACGTAGTAAGGCTACCAATAAACTAGCCTATTTTTTTATCTCAAATAGTATATTTTTATACAGATTTTGTAAATAAGGATATACAAATCTCAGATATTGAAAAATGGTTATGATATAAAAAAACACATGCAAGAGAGATTAGATAGTGGAGATGTTAAAGTATTCAAATATTTAATGCCTTAACTATAGATATCCAAAGGTGAAAGTATTTTACATGATTCATTTGAGTCATTTGTTATAGCACAACCATTCTTACCTGTTACATAATTACCAAGATGTACAAAAAAACACATAACCAATGGTTCCCAACAGTCATTAAAACTCAATTCTTCACTAGTATGGAAACAAATTAAAATAATGTTATAAAATTGTTCTTTTTGTAAAACACCCTTGTATTCTCTACCATCATCAACAAATTCTACAGGTGAGGCCACATTCAAAACTGTAATTTGTGGCTTATCATTTACATTATCAACTGTTAATTTTACATTTGTTATTAATTACAAGGATACTTTGATATGCTCGCAATCAGCATTTCTTGTTGTGTGATCTTTGCATTGACAAATCAATCCATTGTCTGTTGTTGATACAATGTAGGATTTTGACAAGTCAGTCTGTGATCTGATTTTGATTTTATTATTTCCAATAAACTTGGCAAAGTTTGGTTTTTCCATCATCTGTTTGGCTCTTTGTGTTAGTGGGTTCATGCAGACACCTCAAAAATTAATACAGAACAAAAAGAAGCGATGAGTGTGGGAATTGAACCCACGATGTCCTTCTCAGAGACAATCGCCTCATCAAGGCGACATCTTACCATGGGATTTGAACCCACGATCCGGAGGTTAACCAAGTGGTTTTTTCAGAACCACGCATACCTAACTTGGCGACCCTGACGAGTTTCTATCATATAATTTGATCATTAAATTTTGAGTGCCAAAGTATAGAATGTAAAACGGATTATAATTGAGGATGAAAGGGTTTGTATAGTTTGGGTTTGTTATTTACTCCAAAAATAATACATGTATAAAGAAACAATCTAAACAAAATCCTCTAATGTTGTAACATGTGAAGAGAGTATGGCAAGAGTCCCCCTGAATACATTCATTTGTTATTACCTCTAATCTTCCAATTATGTGATTTGATATTTTCAAATATTTTGTTAAGATTGCAGGAATTATTTTAAGAGTGTTTAAAAATTTTGAAGATAAATTTAAAGATTACTAATATACATCCCATACTATTATGAATTATTGAATAATACAACAACATCAATACTGCTTGCAGTCTTAGCTCTAGGATTAAGTGCAATACCTGCACTTGCAGAGACAGAGATCTTATCACCATTCAAACAATACAGTTCGGGAATACCAATAGATGAAATCCAATGTAATGGTTCTAAAATTTTAATGGAATCGCCACGAAACACTCCAGCTTGTGTAACTGAAAACTCGGTAGATAGATTGTTGCAAAGGGGATTTAATGTTTTAGTAATTACTGTAATTGCTTCACCTATTGAAGAATTGGATGAAATTACAAGTAATCATACTGCTGAGACTTTCATAAAAACACCTATTCTTAATCCTACTAACATTGATGACTTGATACCACAAGATTTTATACTTGATTATACATTAAAAATTCCTGTAGATAATCCTGATGACTTTGTACAAAAACTGGCAACCTTGCATGATGATGAAATAACAAATAAATTTGTTCATTCTAGTGGTGCAAGATATGATACACAAAGAGGAACAATTACGATATATGATGACTATGTTCATGATTTTAAAATTAAATACACTTTCTTTGGAAAAGATAGAATACATCCTGACAAAGCAGAAGAAACAACTATGAATTTGCTTAGAGAATTAGGAATTGTACTTGATGGCACAGAAATGTTCAAGTATGAACCAGCACAAACATCCTCATTTACTTATTGGATAGTACAACAAAAAGATGGTTTCATAATAGACACAAATCAGATTAAAACAACTTTTGATGCAGGATATACGTTTTTTCATATCGGTAATTGGAATACTAATGTTTTAGATTTTGACATGTATGATTTTAATAAATCAAAAGAAAATGCTATAAAATATCTTTCTACAATTGACGAACTTGTTGGTGAAAATTGTAATGTAAAATATAAAAAAAGTTTAGATGATAGTTATAAAAGCATATCAATATTAAATGGGTATCCTGTATACAAGATTTATTCTGGCACTTGTCAAGTTGAATTGTGGGATGGTCATTATTATTCATATTATACAGTTATTGATGGACTTTCAGGAGAACCGTTATTTGCTAGAAGTGGGATGATGTTATAAATGAAAACCATATTATTCTCTTTATTATTTTTATTTACTCTATCTGTTGTAACAAGTGAAATTTATGCACAACAAATACCAGGCGAAGATGAATTTACAGACTTTGGACCAGTAGGTACTGCAAATGAGTTAGATGAAACATGGGACAAAATGGTAATGATTATGGATGGGTTGGATAGTTCTGATGTAGAATTGAATAAGGTTTTTGATGGAATACCAATTACACAAATGTATATTGGTAATGAAAAAACCGGACTACATATTGGAATCACAGACGAGTTAGAAGATGAAGAATATTATGACCTCTTATCAAATCTGAAAACAGTTTTTCCTGACATTACATATACAGTTACTCGTGATGGTTACTTTACTTTTGCCCAATCATCTACAACAGTAATAACAAAAACAACGAGTCCAAATTTACCAATTCCTGATAACGGAAGACAACAAAATGCAATTAGTACAAGCCATGATACAATCATCACCACCTCTTGCTCTGATATAATCATCACCATTTAATGCTAAAATGAGATCATCGTTTTTAGTGCTCTATATGACACATACAAAATTCCCAATACAAACAATATCCAAAATACTCTTTCAGGTAGCAATTCAGTCCAAAGGGACTCATCGTATGGAACTAGCTCAATTGCAGTTAGATTATGATTGGTGATTTTTCCACCCCATTGGTTTTGAGCTGTAATGTCTATGGGATTCTCATTTGGCAAGATTATCATGCATCCGTCATTACAAGATATGTTTTTTGCAGGAGCGTCATTAATTGTTACATTAGTTATTTTTCCAAAATGCAGGTAATATGGAATTGATACTGCAGTAGTTGCACGCTTTATGTCAAGATAGTTATCAGTATGCATGTTCACAGAGTATTCCAGTGGATGTTTCATGTACAGGCCATCAAATGGAATTGTATTTGTTTTTTGTTTGTCATTTCTGGTTGCAGATATTTCTGCACTGACATAGTATGGCCCTTCAGGAAATACTCTTGGAGATTGGTTGATAAGGTATTGCACAGGACTATCCAATGATGTGTCATTCCCATACAGATAATTCTCAAACAAATAATCCTGCATCGCCCCATCATAGTAGATGGCAGTCTTGTTGAGCAAAAACTCACCAGTGTGTGACTGGATGTTTTGCGGCACATTCATCTCATACAGATCAGACAAATGCATGTATGCAAATTCCTCGTCATCATCTTTGTGGTAATTCAGATAAAAATCAACCAGACTAATCAAAGTATTTGTGGAATCAGCAAAGTTCACCATACCTATTACCACATCTTCATCTACAAGTGCGACACTAATAGCATCATCACAGAATTCCTTCTCACAAGGAATGTTCTCTGAGACATACTTGTATGCAGTCACATTAAATGGTGTGCTAAAAAATCCCCAAGGATACTCGTATGTGCCATATGCCAAATAGACTGCATCTTTTCCTCCAAAGTTGGTGCTTCCAAAAGTGTTGTATGAAGTTACGTTGATGAAATTTTTCTCCAAGTAACTATCATTAATAGATACATCCAAGAGTAATTGTGAAAATCCGGCAGAATCAATCTGCACATCCTGTATGGTATGATTCATGCTTAGTGTTGGACCTGCAAAGGAATCTGCAAGGGTGTGATTTGTAATCATATTTCTTACAGAATCCAAGATACTCATATCTGCAATGCTGGAACCATCTGAGAGAAAAACATCAGGATTGGTGACATTAATTATTTTTCCAAAGTTATCGCTTTGAACAAATACACTGTAAATGTCAGTTATCTTTACACGTCTGTCAGGGTATAATCCTGCAGGATCGTCTGCACATCCGCCAACAGAGCCATCATACTTTATTGCCGCACTGTAACGATTATCAAATGAACTATTACCAGCATCTGCCAAGTATGACCAGAATTGTATTTTAGAAATTATAGGATCATAGCATACAACAAGTGGAGTTGCAATGGACTGGTATAGTCCTATGTATCTATTCAGATTGTACATTTCAGATTCATGATGTATTGATGCCAATCCCAACATATCATATGAATAATGAGTAGATATCATATCTCCATTAGTGGTATGATGCGTGCTTGGAGATATCATGCTATCTGACAATTTTACATCGCATGAATAGTCATCACATGATGTATGATATATCTCATTTATCGTATTTTGTGTAATGACATTATCAAAGGTAAGTGTACCTGCACGGTTCTCTTTGAATGGAGCGTCAGGTATACTGTGAATGCCAATCACATCATCCAAATAATATGTACCGTCATTGTTTCTAAAATAAAATCCGTCTGAATCATAGAGTTGCAAATATTTGAACAAAATATCTCCATATGGGGATAAAATGTTTGGTGAAATGGAATCAGTATCAGTTTTAGTGTAGGATTTGCATTTATCACCATCACAGTCAAGCCCAGTTCCCCTTACACTGATGCTTATTTTATCTTCAGAGTCTTTTGAGATGCATTGATCAGTTTCAATTGATTCATCGTAATTTATTCCAAGTTTATCTAGTTCCTCAAAAAGACATATTTGTTTTGAGTTATCCACATCAGTATTAATTTCAATGTGCCCAAACACACATCCGCTATGTTTGGACAAGTCTGAGCAATTACTTTTCACAATACTGATGAATTTATCCACAGAATTTCTATCCTCCAAGACATGCTCATCTACTCCTATGCTGTATTGTATCTCATCTTGTACCAGATGCCATGATTGTGTTACAATTCTGTGCAACGGTTTACAAAAGTAACACGTACTATCAGGTCGAGTCAGTTTGCTCTGTTGTTTAGTAGGAGGTACATCCTCACGTATTGATATTATGGGGCTTTCTGCCAATATTGGAGTGGATGTATTTTTGCAGTTAGAGCCTGCCCCAATGTAGCACCCCCTCACATCGTGTCCCAACACCTCATAATAGTGGAACGTCTTTAGATATTTTGGAGTCCATTTGTACAAAATTATAGCATGTGATTTTGGATGTGGGTTATTATCTGAAATTACAAGGGCAGACTCAAAAGTAAGATTCTCAGAACCGACAAGAGGTTTTAGTGAAAATGATGTGCATGTATCTGTGCCAGAATATTTGAACAGAAAATGAATCGCATCTCCAGGGTATACAGAACCGTTTGGATTATTTCTCATATTACCATCATAGAATGTTGGCGAAATGTTATTGATATTATGGATATTTACAGAACATGGCTTGTCATATACGGCATATGCCATCCCACCAAACATGACACAAAATACACAAAACATTGCAATTCCAAAAACAATTATCTTCATTTCGGTGTGCGGTATGTTTTGATTATTGAGAGAATTCTGTCTCTTTTGATAAATACAAACATCAACAGTACAATACCTACAACACTTAACACAAGGCCTGAATAGTCTGGTCTGTATACAGCACCAGTTGAAAAGCTCTCAGTTGCAGTAATGATTACAATATCAGAGTATACGTCATATCCTGAAGGCAAATACTCCCAATAGTCAAACACATCACGTATCAAAAATCCTACAACATCTCGCGGCGGTGCAGAAATAGTTACAGTTTCGCCATAATCATACACACCGCCACCGTTTGCATTGCCAGTTACAATGTTGATTACTCTGCCATATGTTACAGAAATATCTGCAGGCACCAAAAGAGAGATATCAATTACTGGGAAATCATACTGTATTCCAGATATGGTAACATGATCAAAAGAGTATCCAGTAGAGTCAATAATTAGTGATGACTTAAATTCAAAATGCATATCACCGCGAGGAATATCTACATCTCCCGGAGCAGACACCATAACAGTTTGACCTTTATGTGAAATAGATACAGATGATGGGATTGATACGCCATCAGTTGTAACAGACTGTATGGTTAATGCAATTCCGTCATTGATGTAATAAGATGTGTTGGCGTGGTGTGTCTCAAATCCGGGCTTTGAGACTAGAAATGAAACGTCATAATTGCCTAAATAATCAGGGAGTAGTGTTATGTAATCATCATTAATGATGTGAGGAATTGACGTTACAACATTAATGGTTGCACCAGATGGAATTGTATAGGGGATGACAAATTCAGAACCAATGCCAATAGAGTCATTTCCTAATTCAAAAGATATATCATCATACTCGAATTGATTATTGAAGACAGGTAGTGTCTTTGCTGCAAACCCTATTGCATTCTCAAACAGTATGAATTTCGAATCAATCTCACATGAAAACAATCCATCCTCATCATCGCATTTGCTTTGAAGATGTTCCCGTATGTCGGATATTGGCTGTCCATCAGAATCAGTCAAAAATGCATATGCAGGAAATTTCTCTCCACTGTGAACTGTTTTTGGCATTTGAATATCTATATCAAAACTAGATGTTGGTTTGTAGGAATTGGAAGTTATGATGTCCCTATCATTTGCAAGTATTGTGATTGTTGGGTATGATATTGCAGACTTTCCCTTGATGATGTTTATTGCCTTATCCAAGTATATTGATTTTTTTGCAAACTGTATATCATCAGATAGTAACGTAACTTGCAAATCCCCAAATGTAACATGTGGATTGATGACATATCCTGCAGAATCCAACACAGACACTGCAAAGAGCGGCCTATCCTGTATAGTATCAATGGAAGGGAGAGATTGTATGGACATGTCATATTTTGCAGGAGATGTAATTTGCAGTTCTGTAGTTGCTGTATCTAAAGTGACAGTTGAAGATATTGATATTGTGTGATTTCCAAGAACACTGCCGTATATTGGAATTATCTGAGATTGAGTCTGTCTCTGATCATTTTCAAAGTGTATTAGGTTATCATGAATTAAATTCTGAGATGTTATGAAAAAATCAGTTCCAACATCACCATACGTTGGAAATAGTTTAGAGTTTACGTCCTTGTATAAAGACCACACAAGATATGCAGAATCAGAAGTTATTGTGGGAAAGATATTGGCAACTATGGTGTCAGGCGTATTAACAATCCTCAAGTTTCGAATGTATTGTTCACGTGATGTAGGGTGAGAATCACCTACATCACAGCCTGTGTATCCTGCACCAATCAAGTCAATATCACATCCATTCAATAGGGCTTGCTCACTGATGCTTTGTTCTGAATCAGGCAAGTTACTCACAGATATTGTCTTTGATGCAGTTCCATATCCTGGAACATTTATGGTAATTGATGATTCTCCAGGATCATTTGTGGTTATTTTTTTCATTAAAAATCCTTCACGCAGATACACTGTATTGGAGGAACCTGAGAATCCATCAATGCCTATTATGTCACCATCAGATACGTGAAGAGTTGATTTTATTGGAAGTACTGGCTCTAGTGGAACTCCATTCTCAGTAAGCCATACAAACAGATATGCAAATGAATAGGGGGCAATTACATATGGTGCAATGCCAATGTGCACCTCTTTTTGTGCCATGGAATAATCAATGTAAACTGTATCAGACGTTGATGAGTCAGTATATGCAGTTATTGTACCATCACCTGCAATGTTTGCAGAAAAAAATGCATGAGAATTACCTGCAGTAATTTGTAGTTGTTTTGGAACATCAATGTTTTGTGTTGCAAACTTTACAAAAACGTCTTGTTCAGGATATATGGGATTAAAAAAATCATCCACCAAAAATACCATTCCCTGCACATCTGATGTTGATGTCTTTTCTGGAAGTAGCAAAAATATGTTGTAATCTTTTTTCTGGTCTGTTACAATTGATGTTGTGGCATTGTAATAAATATCATCATCATGCGCAATTACTGTGGCATCACCGAATCCATGTAATAGTATATCGAAGATTGCATGATTCTGATCAGGTGCCATATACAAAGAATCAGGAACATCAATAATGTCTGAATCAGATACAAGTGTTATGATTTGTGGTTCTTTAGAGTCATCACGGATAAACACTCCTCTATAATTTTCAGAGATTAGCATGTCTGATGGAATAAACAGCTCATTAGCATATGCTAATGGTGTAATGGTAAAAAGAAAGAAAAATAGAACTAGCCTATACATAACAACATAAATTAAAATTGAATTTAAAGAACATAAAACGTATGAATCAAGCACTTAGATGTATTTTGCCATCTCAGAAAACATGTTCAATTCCCTTATTCTCCATGTCTCAAAGCATGTGAGAAAGACTGAGATCATCCTCATGCCCTGATCACTCTTCATCTGCCCGCGAACATTCCTCTGCATCACGCACTTTCGAATGGAATTCTCTGCATCATTGTTAGTTGACGGGACATCGCCATCCATGACAAACGTAAACATGCTGTTCCTTGCAGTCTTTAGCTTCTTGCCAAACTGAACCATCTCCATATCACCTTTCAAATATCGTGCAATGATACGGTCTAGCTGTTTTAGTAAATCATCCCTGTACGTTTCCCGCCGTTTTGTATGACGATTACCTACACTCCAAACCCTGGCATGACCTAGCATATCTGAGAGTTTCTCGTATAGAATCCTTGCCTTTTTGTCCTGTGATTTTATTGCCAGATATTTGGCATCGCGCTGCAGGTGTGCAGTGCATCTCTGCTTTGTGTTATCACAAAATACTGTCCTGTACGGAGCATATCCGTCAGACACTAGGGTTCCTTTGAATTTCTTCCAGTACTTTTTTAGAACATTGGCACCTCTGCTGTACTCCAAGGCATACTGTGCACTAGTCTTGCTTCTTGCAACCCACATCCATCCAGTATTTCCATCAATTGAAAATCCTGTCTCATCGATTCCGAGAATATTTTCAGTCACGATTTCGCTGTGGATTGTATTGTAAAATGACTCTAACATCACACTACCGTTGCGAAGAATGGATTGTACGGTTGTATTGCTGATTTCTAATCCATATCTTTCATAGAGTGTGGTTCTGATAGCATCGTATGTCAATCTCTTTGAGAACAGTGAGACGACCTCACGTATCACTGAACCATCAAAACATCCATGTAGTGGAAGGTTTCCCGTGGTTTGAAAATTATCAGAACAGTCCATGCAGATGTATTGATTCAAAACATGCTCAGTTATACCGTAGGGTGTTGGTGGAGGAATCTCAACCATTATCCTTTTGCAGGTTTTGGTTTGATGAATATTTTCACTACCGCATTTGGGACATGCATCTGATCTGTGGTGTTTGGTGCTAGTTGGTCTGAATTTCTGTGTCTTGCCAACGTGTCCTGCTATTCCACCACGTCTTGATTTGCCTGGCTGTCTGTGTTGTCTTTTTTGCTTTCTCCATTCAAGGGAATTCTTTGATGGCGGAGAGTGTGCATTCTCATAATATGACAGCTTTTTTTGCAGTTCCTTGTTTGATTCTATGAGATTTTCTATGATTAGCGGTAGTTGTTTTAACTTTTCTTGCAGTTGTTTTATCTCTGCTTGTAGCTGTATGATGATTTTCTCATGACCACAACCTGACATGTTTTGTATGATGATTTAGTTGATCTTAGATCTTTTTGTGTAATGATATTGATTTGTGCGTGAAGGTTGATACATACCATAAAACGTATGAATCAAGCACTTAGATGTATTTTGCCATCTCAGAAAACATGTTCAATTCCCTTATTCTCCATGTCTCAAAGCATGTGAGAAAGACTGAGATCATCCTCATGCCCTGATCACTCTTCATCTGCCCGCGAACATTCCTCTGCATCACGCACTTTCGAATGGAATTCTCTGCATCATTGTTAGTTGACGGGACATCGCCATCCATGACAAACGTAAACATGCTGTTCCTTGCAGTCTTTAGCTTCTTGCCAAACTGAACCATCTCCATATCACCTTTCAAATATCGTGCAATGATACGGTCTAGCTGTTTTAGTAAATCATCCCTGTACGTTTCCCGCCGTTTTGTATGACGATTACCTACACTCCAAACCCTGGCATGACCTAGCATATCTGAGAGTTTCTCGTATAGAATCCTTGCCTTTTTGTCCTGTGATTTTATTGCCAGATATTTGGCATCGCGCTGCAGGTGTGCAGTGCATCTCTGCTTTGTGTTATCACAAAATACTGTCCTGTACGGAGCATATCCGTCAGACACTAGGGTTCCTTTGAATTTCTTCCAGTACTTTTTTAGAACATTGGCACCTCTGCTGTACTCCAAGGCATACTGTGCACTAGTCTTGCTTCTTGCAACCCACATCCATCCAGTATTTCCATCAATTGAAAATCCTGTCTCATCGATTCCGAGAATATTTTCAGTCACGATTTCGCTGTGGATTGTATTGTAAAATGACTCTAACATCACACTACCGTTGCGAAGAATGGATTGTACGGTTGTATTGCTGATTTCTAATCCATATCTTTCATAGAGTGTGGTTCTGATAGCATCGTATGTCAATCTCTTTGAGAACAGTGAGACGACCTCACGTATCACTGAACCATCAAAACATCCATGTAGTGGAAGGTTTCCCGTGGTTTGAAAATTATCAGAACAGTCCATGCAGATGTATTGATTCAAAACATGCTCAGTTATACCGTAGGGTGTTGGTGGAGGAATCTCAACCATTATCCTTTTGCAGGTTTTGGTTTGATGAATATTTTCACTACCGCATTTGGGACATGCATCTGATCTGTGGTGTTTGGTGCTAGTTGGTCTGAATTTCTGTGTCTTGCCAACGTGTCCTGCTATTCCACCACGTCTTGATTTGCCTGGCTGTCTGTGTTGTCTTTTTTGCTTTCTCCATTCAAGGGAATTCTTTGATGGCGGAGAGTGTGCATTCTCATAATATGACAGCTTTTTTTGCAGTTCCTTGTTTGATTCTATGAGATTTTCTATGATTAGCGGTAGTTGTTTTAACTTTTCTTGCAGTTGTTTTATCTCTGCTTGTAGCTGTATGATGATTTTCTCATGACCACAACCTGACATGTTTTGTATGATGATTTAGTTGATCTTAGATCTTTTTGTGTAATGATATTGATTTGTGCGTGAAGGTTGATACATACCATAAAACGTATGAATCAAGCACTTAGATGTATTTTGCCATCTCAGAAAACATGTTCAATTCCCTTATTCTCCATGTCTCAAAGCATGTGAGAAAGACTGAGATCATCCTCATGCCCTGATCACTCTTCATCTGCCCGCGAACATTCCTCTGCATCACGCACTTTCGAATGGAATTCTCTGCATCATTGTTAGTTGACGGGACATCGCCATCCATGACAAACGTAAACATGCTGTTCCTTGCAGTCTTTAGCTTCTTGCCAAACTGAACCATCTCCATATCACCTTTCAAATATCGTGCAATGATACGGTCTAGCTGTTTTAGTAAATCATCCCTGTACGTTTCCCGCCGTTTTGTATGACGATTACCTACACTCCAAACCCTGGCATGACCTAGCATATCTGAGAGTTTCTCGTATAGAATCCTTGCCTTTTTGTCCTGTGATTTTATTGCCAGATATTTGGCATCGCGCTGCAGGTGTGCAGTGCATCTCTGCTTTGTGTTATCACAAAATACTGTCCTGTACGGAGCATATCCGTCAGACACTAGGGTTCCTTTGAATTTCTTCCAGTACTTTTTTAGAACATTGGCACCTCTGCTGTACTCCAAGGCATACTGTGCACTAGTCTTGCTTCTTGCAACCCACATCCATCCAGTATTTCCATCAATTGAAAATCCTGTCTCATCGATTCCGAGAATATTTTCAGTCACGATTTCGCTGTGGATTGTATTGTAAAATGACTCTAACATCACACTACCGTTGCGAAGAATGGATTGTACGGTTGTATTGCTGATTTCTAATCCATATCTTTCATAGAGTGTGGTTCTGATAGCATCGTATGTCAATCTCTTTGAGAACAGTGAGACGACCTCACGTATCACTGAACCATCAAAACATCCATGTAGTGGAAGGTTTCCCGTGGTTTGAAAATTATCAGAACAGTCCATGCAGATGTATTGATTCAAAACATGCTCAGTTATACCGTAGGGTGTTGGTGGAGGAATCTCAACCATTATCCTTTTGCAGGTTTTGGTTTGATGAATATTTTCACTACCGCATTTGGGACATGCATCTGATCTGTGGTGTTTGGTGCTAGTTGGTCTGAATTTCTGTGTCTTGCCAACGTGTCCTGCTATTCCACCACGTCTTGATTTGCCTGGCTGTCTGTGTTGTCTTTTTTGCTTTCTCCATTCAAGGGAATTCTTTGATGGCGGAGAGTGTGCATTCTCATAATATGACAGCTTTTTTTGCAGTTCCTTGTTTGATTCTATGAGATTTTCTATGATTAGCGGTAGTTGTTTTAACTTTTCTTGCAGTTGTTTTATCTCTGCTTGTAGCTGTATGATGATTTTCTCATGACCACAACCTGACATGTTTTGTATGATGATTTAGTTGATCTTAGATCTTTTTGTGTAATAGTGTTGATTTGTGCGTGAAGGTTGATACATACCATAAAACGTATGTATCAAGCACTTTGGATGTATATCATGGCTCTGGTCAATCTAGGTGATCTGACATAATATAGGGATGCGGATCTCTCTGAATTGAATTTCATGCTGAACTTTCCCCATACAGATCACCAAAACTATACAGTACATATTTTGGGAAATTCCGACTTGATAGACGTTATACGAAATCTTTTTCCCATCTTGTGATGTATACCTACTGTTGGGCCTGAGAGTTGAATGAATACTGCCATGTACAAGGGCGTTTGATAGACTAACTCAAAGTGAGCGGAAAACAAAATACCACATAGATGGTGAATGGGAGCATTCCGCTAGATCAGGCAATTTGATCAAAAAGGAGGTGATAATATGATCAGCATAGGAATTGATGTTCACAAGAAGAAATGTGTTGCAACAAAATAGGAATCCAGAAAGAAGCTAGAGCAGACAAGCTTTGATAATACCACAAATGGAATAATGGGTTTTATCAAACATATCAAAAAGACATATGGCAATGACATACAGGCAGTGTGCGAATCAACTGCAAACTATTGGATCAGACTACATGACACACTAGAGGACCATGGAATTGATACAATTCTTGCACATCCTGCAAAGACCAAGATAATTGCACAGGCAAAGCTCAAAAACGACAAACTTGATTCAGACGTATTGGCAGACTTGCTAAGAGCAGACATGGTGTATGAATCATTCGTACCAGAAAAATACTATAGAGACCTACGTAGTCTGGTAAGAACCAGACTGAATCGCGTGCGAAATGTATCAAGACACAAAAACATGATTTATGCAATACTTGCAAAATATGATTACACCCAGCCTACAACAAAGACATTCTCGCAGAAAGGAGTACGATGGTTGCATGAAATTAATCTGAGTGAAGTTGACAGAATGGCAATGGATGCATATCTTGATACCATAGATATGACGCAAAAACAGATCAACACAATTGAGATAAAGATTGCAGCAATTAGCAATGAGGATGAGAAAACAAGACTACTAATGACCATTCCTGGAATAAACTATGTCACGGCATTGACAATAATTTCAGAGATAGTTGACATCAGCAGATTTGCATCAGCAGAAAAACTAGTCTCATATGCAGGACTTGCACCATCACACAGGGATAGTGCAGATGTGCACCGAGGAGGCGGAATAACAAAGAGGGGTTCTGCATGGTTACGTAACGCAATGGTAGAGGCTGCAAATACTACAGTACGATTTGATGAAAGAATGGGATCATTCTATTTCAGAATTGCAAAGAGAAGAGGAAAACAAAAGGCAAAGGTGGCAGCTGCAAGACCGGATGCTTGCAATAATCCGGGTACATGCTAACAAATTCTGAAAGTGTATCGCACACAAAATCATGAACTGACACAACGAAAGTATAAGATGCAAGGCATATCTGAGATGTCCTGATTCAGCAAAGCACGCTAGTAAGTGTCCTCAGTAGGGTTGGAGATGATTTCGTATGGGAGTATTCAAGAATTTTTTATATCACTTCTGACCAGGGGTTTTTTCAAGGGGTCGGGCAATCTTGAGAAGATCCATATTTGTCACTTCTGACCACTATCTATGCTAGATCACCAGAACTGACCAGAGCCGAAATAGTTCTTCTATGGTTTTTGATCCATAATTTTATCAAGATTAAATATTATTTAAAATGAATCATGAATTGGCGATTTTACCAAGTGTTTTGATTACTTGTATTGAACAAATGGTGAAATGAAATAATATTTATTATATTTTGTAAAATCACAATAAGATATAATTCACAGTATTCCTCCAGCCATTTTGAAAATATACCTAGGATGATCACAGACAATCCCGAATTTATCGTAAATTTTTTTTGTTACTGTATCTGATTTCCCACCATAGTAATAATAAGGTGAAAAAAACCCTGTATCTAATGAGGCTATGAACACATAATTTTCTTTATCCCTTAGTGCTTCCTTAAACGTAATGACTTGTGCTAGAACTCGTTCATCTGGTTTGTTGGATTTACGTACGAATCTCTCTAATTGTTTTGCTTCTCTTACGACTTGTCCTCTATGTGTATCCACTACCTCATTTTTCTGTTCTTTTTTCCATTTAGGCTCACTCAAAATTCCCTTTGACCTAGTTTTTGATTCTTTTTTACGCAATTGTTTTTTTTGATATTTATGATGATAATCTTGACGTAATTCATCAGACATCCGTTCTACATTTCTTAGATTTTTTTGTAGTTGTCTTTGATCTAATGTTACCTTTTTTAATTTTCCAAGTAATCTTCGCATTTTATGTTCTGAAGAACTAATGATCCCTACTGCATCATTGTAGAATCTTTCTTTAATTGTGCTATCTGCAAATTTTTTTGGTACATAAACGTCTTTTACAGCTCTGGAAAGAACACCATAACATTCAGCTTTAACTTGTGGCATTGCATATCCATCTATAGGTTTTGGCGGGTCAAACAAACTAAATAATTGAATTGATTGATCATAGAAATGATGTTTTATTGTCATATCTAATTCATGTATATTTTCCATTATGCTTGCTGCAACAATTACATTTGTATCTGGGATTACTTTAGCATCTGACATTTTTATAAAATACTAAGCATTGGACATTTTTATAAAATACTAAGCATCTAATTTTTTCATCAATGCAGAAAATTGTAATCTGAGATTATCCTTATCTAATGCTTCTCTGCTTATCTCAAGTGATTCAATAAGATTTGTACTTGCAGCTTTATTTCTTAATAAATGTGTTTTATTTAATACGTCATCAATTGTCTGTGTATTAATTGTAAATTTTTGGGTTGTTTCTAGAATATTGTCTATGTTTGGTAGTAATAACAATGAATCTTTTGCAATTTTTGGATTGTCATTTGCTTCTTGCGAATTTATGAAACGATGTTCCATTTTTCCCAATATCAATTCTACATTACGAGCTGCTTGATAAAAATAAAATCCATCCGAGTCTTCTATTTCTAACCATTTACTTTTGATTGTTTTTAGAAAATTACGTAATGTTGCAAGATTATCTAATATGGCAAGATCAACTTTTCCAGTTTCTTCCATTTTGTCAAGTGAATTTTTAATGTCTATTAAAATCTGATTTTTCATACTTATTCAAACACCTTTCTCACCATTATAATATCATATTGCCCTGTTAAACATTGGGTACAAATTGTCATTTTTGATAGGCATGAACTTGATATTTTTTGAATCATATAATTATTTTCCAAAATTTGTCTTATCTGATTGTGTGTGTATGTATCAACCTTCACGCACAAATCAATAGCTATATGTGAATACAAAAAGAAGGAATTCAGATAGCATAGGAAATGAACCCAAGTCCAAGATTCGTAATCCATCGTCCTCAAAGAAACAGATTAGGGGGAAAAAAGACAAGGGCATGTATGTTGGCATTGACTTGCACAAGAAATTTCTTCAAGTGGCAACAATGGATAATGACGGAAAGATATTACAAAACATAAAAGTTGAGAACACTCATGAATCAATCAGGAAACATTTTACAGACATACCAATTCATGCCAATATTGTCATGGAATCATCATCAGTTTGGTATAACACGTATAGATTTCTTACAGATGAATTAGGATACAAAAACGTAACACTCTCAAACTCGTATCTTACAAAGGCAATAGCTGCATCAAAAAAACAGACAAGATTGATGCCAGGATACTGGCAGATCTTTTGCGTGGAGGATACATTGCAACATGCCATATTCCAAACAAAAAGATAGTAAAACATCGTTAACTGGTAAGATACAGAAAAAAAACTCATTCAGTGGAGGACATCTCTCAAAAATTCTGTTCATGGAATTTTGTTACAGGAGGGAATCAAGATACCAGGGGTCCCGTTCACTGCAACATACAACAAAAGACTCGCCTCCCTGGGTGACTATCGCATAGACGGATTCGTACGACAGATAGACTATCTTAATCTGCAAATTGCAGATATTAATTCAAGAGTGTATGCTGCCGTAAAGACCAGTCCTGATGCCATGATAATAAAATCAATGCCAGGAATTGGTGACTAATCACTAGTTATTGCAGCAGAAATTGCAGATATTAACAGATTCAATGACTCTCACAAGTTATGTGCATATGCAGGAGTCGTGCCATCAGTCAGAGACTCTGCAGATTACACCATGGCCGTATAACCAAAAGGGGAAGCATGACACTACGATGGGTCATTATCCAATGCGTCCATACTCATGCAATACATGCCAAGAACAGTGACATTACAAAATTTTACAATCGCATTAAAAAGAAGAGAGGCTCATCAAAAGATGTAGTTGCTGCATCATCAAAGATCCTGCGAGTGATTTACTGGATGCTAAAAGAGAGGAGAGAATTTGTACAGAATTACAGTTAGGACTTCAAGTCGCGTTTGGTATGTTGAGGGACAGGCCTCGGTTGATAACTGCGAATAATCCTAACGAAGGGATGAAGATAGCATTGAGGAACAAGCCTCGTATGGATACATGTCCGTCATCTTTTGATTGAAAGCATTCCCTAGTGAAGGCTATGCCTTGGGATGTAAAAAAGTGGGAAATGTATAAAAACAATTCACATGGATACATACGTTAATGTACTTTGATTAATTCTAAAGTACGGGTTATTGTAAAATTATTAATTATACGTGTTGCATTTTGAGTTATGCCAACTTTTCAAAGTCCTCTAAATGCAATGGATTTGGTTGTTATCAATAGGCAATTTTGTGAGGAATTAGTAGAACCATATGGATTGGACCATCCAGAACTATTACAGAATATTCTTGATGAATACAACAAGTATGAAACATTAGATGATGAAAAGGAAAAAGCTATTCAAAAAGCTTGTTGTTTAATGGTAGGTTTGGTTTTTCACCAACCATTTAAGAATGGAAATAAGAGAACAGCAGTTTCAGTTTCAATAATTATGATGAAAGATCATGGTTTTACAATAAGGGAATATGAAACTGATGCAACACAACAAGAGTTCTATCAATTGTTGGAGAATACGATGTTGAAGATGGATGGAGATGAATCAATAAAACCTGATTTAGAAAACTATCTAAGAGAAAATCTAATTAAAATCTAATTCCAAGAATCATTACCAAGTGCAGCAAATAGTTTAGGAGCTTCGCTTACGGTTTTAGAGACTTCCTCTAGCATTCTTTGGTGATATTCTGACATACTATACATACTATCTTCAATTTTAAAAACGTTAGCTAGCTTTCAGGCATGACTAAAATCTACCAAAAATCCCCCAAAATCATCGAAAAATCATCGAAAATACTGCTATAATCTATTTGCAGCATACTGTTTTTCTTATTAAGGAAACAGTAGGTATGTATTTCATCATCTCAGGAAACATGTTCAATCCCCTTATTCTCCATGTCTCAAAGCATGTGAGAAAGACTGAGATCATCCTCATGCCCTGACTGCTCTTCATCTGCCCGCGAACATTCCTCTGCATCACGCACTTTCGAATAGAATTCTCTGCATCATTGTTAGTTGATGGAACATCACCATCCATGACAAACGTAAACATGCTGTTTCTTGCAGTCTTTAGCTTCTTGCCAAACTGAACCATCTCTGTATCGCCTTTCAAATATCGTGCAATGATACGGTCTGTCTGTTTTAGTAAATCATTCCTGTACATTTCCCGCCGTTTTGTATAACGATTACCTACACTCCAAATCCTGGCATGACCTAGCATTTTTGAGAGTTTCTCATATAGAATCCTGGCCTTTTTGTCTTTTGATTTTATTGCCAGATATTTGGCATCGCGCTGCAGGTGTGCGGTGCATCTCTGCTTTGTATTATCACAAAATACGGTCCTGTACGGAGCATATCCGTCAGACACTAGAGTTCCTTTGAATTTCTTCCAGTACTTTTTTGGAATCTTGGCACCTCTGCTGTACTCTAAGGTATACTGTGCCTCAGTCTTCTTGCAACCCACATCCATCCATTCTTTCCATCAATTGAAAATCCTGTCTCATCGATTCCAAGAATCTTTTCAGTCATGATTTCACTGTGGATGTCATTGTAAAATGGCTCTAACATCACACCGCCGGTGCGAAGAATGGCTTGTATTGTCGTATTGCTAATTTCTAATCCATATCTTTCCTGGAGTGTGATTCTGATGGTATCGTATGGCATTCTCTTTGAGAACAGTGAGACGACCTCACGTATCACTGAACCATCAAAACATCCATGTGGTGGAAGGTTTCCAGTGGTTTGAAAATTATCAGAACAGTTCTTGCATATGTATTGATACATGACATGCTCAGTTATACCGTAGGGTGTTGGTGGGGGAATCTTGACCATTATCCTTTTGCAGGTTTTGATCTGATGAATATTTTCACTACCGCATTTAGGACATGCATCTGATCTGTGGTGTATGGTATTAGCTGGTCTGAATTTCTGTGTCTTGCCCTTGTGTCCTACTATTCCACCACGTCTTGATTTGCCTGGCTGTTGTCTTTTTTGCTTTTTTTATTCAAGGGAATCTTTTGATGGCGGAGAGTACGCATTCTCATAATATGACAGTCTTTTTTGTAGTTCCTTGTTTGATTCTATGAGATTCCCTGTGATTAGTTTTTGTTGTTTTATCTCTGCTTGTAGTTGTATGATGATTTTCTCATGACCACAACCTGACATGTTTTGTATGATGATTTAGTTGATCTTAGATCTTTTTGTGTAATAGTGTTGATTTGTGCGTGAAGGTTGATACATACGTGTAATGATCCGTGTGTTGTGTTAAATGATGATGGTTCTTATTCGGAACAGATTGGAGTCTCAGGGGATCTCGAAATAGGTTCTTATCATATTTTGTCATTTCATCAAGGCGGTATTGGAAATAATTATGGTATTATATATTCTCAACAATTCATAATCCAATAACCAAATTTTTTGAATTTTAGAATATGTATCTCTTACATAATAACTTCAATAATACATTTGATGTAACAATTAACATCTTCTATTAATTATTATTCATTTCAAAGTGAAGATCACAAGTATGGAAAAACCACATGTAAACATCCATGGGCGACACTAGATGGGAATAATCTTGGCTCTACAAATACAGTTCATGCCAGTAATGGTGATATGAGTTTTAGTATTATTTTGAGTTTCTCTTAATTTATTAGGTTGGAATAAACTGTATTCTTGGATAATATCATATAGTGAATGTGACATAATTATTGGTATTTGGTGTATATGATGGAATCATACCATTAAGAAAAGTTGGATCAAGTTAAATTTTTTACCAAGTAATTTTAATTTATAGTTTGAGTCATAGAAGATCAATTGTATTTATCATACTAGTTGTTATTTCAGTTGGATTTGTCATGTCATTATACATTGATGATTGTTTCTGGCTAGTTAAAATTTACTCATTTTTATCTGCACCAAAGATAATGATGGATGGTTTAGCATCATATGGGTGTACCATATAACAGATACAATAAGATGAGATTCTAGGTTTTTGTCAACTATACTATATAGTTTTTAGGTTTCGTGACTTTTGTCGTAGATTGTGTAAGAATCTAAAAATCTCATGGAAAGAGATCAGATTAATATTACTAAAGTGTGGACTTGTCGGGAATCGAACCCGAGCCTAAGAGTTTTCGGTTCTTCATGCTGCCACTACACTACAAGCCCACAAAGTTTTTAAGAATCATTAAACATAAGACTATTGAGTTTTCGGTTCAAGATCGTGCTAGTTACACTAGCCTGTTTTCCTTTCCACTACAAAGCCCACAGTTTTGAAGAAGAAAGGAAAACAAATTTTTTAATTATAATTGAGACTTGGGCATAATGATTTACAAAAAAACCAAGACTTTTCTCTAACAACAAAGCATTCTTTTCACAATCCTTGGATTCCCTCTTCCAATTACACAGACGTTATACGAAATCTTTTTCATATCTTGTAATGTATACCTACTGTTGGGCCTGAGAGTTGAATGGTTACTGCCATGTACAAGGGCGTTTGATAGACTAACTCAAAGTGAGCGGAAAACAAAATACCACATAGATGGCAAATGGGGGCATTCCACTAGATCAGGCAATTTGATCAAAAAGGAGGTGATGGTATGATCAGCATAGGAATTGATGTTCACAAAATAAAATGTGTTGCAACAAAATAGGAATCCAGAAAGAAGCTAGAGCAGACAAGCTTTGACAATACCACAAATGGAATAATGGGTTTTATCAAACACGTCAAAAAGACATATGGCAATGACATACAGGCAGTGTGTGAGTCAACTGCAAACTATTGGATCAGACCACATGACACACTAGAAGACCATGGAATTGATACAATTCTTGCACATCCTGCAAAGACTAGAATAATTGCACAGGCAAAGCTAAAAAACAACAAACTTGATTCAGACGTATTGGCAGGACTTGCTAAGAGCAGACATGGTGTATGAATCATTCGTACCAGAAAAATACCATATAGACTATACAGTCTGGTAAGAACCAGACTGAGTCGCGTGCGAAATGTATCAAGACACAAAAACATGATTTATGCAATACTTGCAAAATATGATTACGCCCACAAAGACATTCTCGCAGAAAGGAGTACGATGGTTGCATGAAATTAATCTGACAGAATGGCAATGGATGCATATCTTGATACCATAGATATGACGCAAAAACAGATCAACACAATTGAGATAAAGATTGCAGTAATGAAGATGAGAAAACCAGACTAATGACCATTCCTGGAATGAACTATGTCACGGCATTGACAATAATTTCAGAGAGAGTTGACATCAGCAAATTTGCAACAGCAGATTTGCATCAGCAGAAAAACTAGTCTCATATGCAGGACTTGCACCATCGCACAGGGACAGTGCAGATGTGCACCGAGGAGGCGGAATAACAAAGAGGGGTTCTGCATGGTTACGTAACGCAATGGTAGAGGCTGCAAATACTATGGTACGATTTGATGAAAGAATGGGATCATTCTATTTCAGAATTGCAAAGAGAAGAGGAAAACAAAAGGCAAAGGTGGCAGCTGCAAGACAGGATGCTTGCAATAATCCGGGTACATGCTAACAAATTCTGAAAGTGTATCGTACACAAAATCATGAACTGACACAACGAAAGTATAAGATGCAAGGCATATCTGAGATGTCCTGATTCAGCAAAGCACGCTAGTAAGTGTCCTCAGTAGGGTTGGAGACGATTTCGTATGGGAGAATCCAATATTCTAATCCTTATATGATAAATCTATGGTATGTATCAAGCACTTAGATGTATTTTGCCATCTCAGAGAACATGTTCAATTCCCTTATTCTCCATGTCTCAAAGCATGTGAGAAAGACTGAGATCATCCTCATGCCCTGATCACTCTTCATCTGCCCGCGAACATTCCTCTGCATCACGCACTTTCGAATGGAATTCTCTGCATCATTGTTAGTTGACGGGACATCGCCATCCATGACAAACGTAAACATGCTGTTCCTTGCAGTCTTTAGCTTCTTGCCAAACTGAACCATCTCCATATCACCTTTCAAATATCGTGCAATGATACGGTCCAGCTGTTTTAGTAAATCATCCCTGTACGTTTCCCGCCGTTTTGTATGACGATTACCTACACTCCAAACCCTGGCATGACCTAGCATATCTGAGAATTTTCCATATAGAATCCTTGCCTTTTTGTCCTGTGATTTTATTGCCAGATATTTGGCATCGCGCTGCAGGTGTGCGGTGCATCTCTGCTTTGTGTTATCACAAAATACTGTCCTGTACGGAGCATATCCGTCAGACACTAGGGTTCCTTTGAATTTCTTCCAGTACTTTTTTAGAACATTGGCACCTCTGCTGTACTCCAAGGCATACTGTGCACTAGTCTTGCTTCTTGCAACCCACATCCATCCAGTATTTCCATCAATTGAAAATCCTGTCTCATCGATTCCGAGAATCTTTTCAGTCACGATTTCGCTGTGGATTGTATTGTAAAATGACTCTAACATCACACTACCGTTGCGAAGAATGGATTGTACGGTTGTATTGCTGATTTCTAATCCATATCTTTCATAGAGTGTGGTTCTGATAGCATCGTATGTCAATCTCTTTGAGAACAGTGAGACGACCTCACGTATCACTGAACCATCAAAACATCCATGTGATGGAAGGTTTCCCGTGGTTTGAAAATTATCAGAACAGTCCATGCAGATGTATTGATTCAAAACATGCTCAGTTATACCGTAGGGTGTTGGTGGAGGAATCTCAACCATTATCCTTTTGCAGGTTTTGGTTTGATGAATATTTTCACTACCGCATTTAGGACATGCATCTGATCTGTGGTGTTTGGTGCTAGTTGGTCTGAATTTCTGTGTCTTGCCAACGTGTCCTGCTATTCCACCACGTCTTGATTTGCCTGGCTGTCTGTGTTGTCTTTTTTGCTTTCTCCATTCAAGGGAATTCTTTGATGGCGGAGAGTGTGCATTCTCATAATATGACAGCTTTTTTTGCAGTTCCTTGTTTGATTCTATGAGATTCTCTATGATTAATTTTAGTTGTTTTATCACTTCGTCTTGTTGTTTTGTCTTTTTTTGTAGCTGTATGATGATTTTCTCATGACCACAACCTGACATGTTTTGTATGATGATTTAGTTGATCTTAGATCTTTTTGTGTAATGATATTGATTTGTGCGTGAAGGTTGATACATACAATCTATGTAATACCCAATATGCCCTATGATAAATGCAGAGACATGGAACATGACTCTGATCTAGAAAATAATGATGAGAGTGAAAATGGTCTATGGGAAAATGTGTATTATGAAGAGGAAAAACCAAACACCGAGATTAAACGGTATGATAGTGGATGGACTAAATGGAAAAAATGGTATATCAATGGACACACACTAATTAAAAAAATACAATGGCATGAGAATGGTGAGATAGAATATGAAAAATTGTGGAGTACCATTGGAAATATTTTAGGTGCTGAGATACGATTTCTTGAAGGGATTAAATTCATGGTAATAGAATATTATGAAAAAAATAAACCAAAAAGAAAAGTGATTTTTCATAAGAATTGTAATAAGAAATCGGTGAAGCGGTATAATGAAAAAAATGGTATTGTGTGTGAAGAGAGATATTTTGACAAAAACGAAAATGCAGAATTAACAAAGAAATATCATGAAAATAATACGTTGTCTCGTATAACAAAATACCACAAGAATAGAAATATCAAATCATCTAATACCTATTTTGAAAATGATTTACCATGCAGCAAATCGGAATTCTATAAAAATGGGAATAGCAAATTCCGAATAGCCTATTGTAATAATGGAAAGTTGTATCGAGAATCTCAATATTATGAAAATGGAAAATTGGCACTGTTAAGGATTGGTGATAAACATGGTGGGATTAGTTCTGAAAAACATTATAATAGAAATTAAAAATTAAAAAAATAATAATTATAAAATTGTGTGGAAAACACAATCTTAAATATTCTGGGAAATGTCCAATGTGTCACCCTAGTTATCTTGCTGCAAGTGGGGTTGTGTATTATCTGACTTTGAGAAATAAGAAATAGGTATTGTCTTTGAGTGATTTGTCTTAAAATTATATTGGAACTGGTTTAGAAAAAATTCAATGATTTGATTACTATTTGGAATTATCAAGAATTGATGGATCGAAATCAAATTTTGAGGATGATGTAAAAATAGATTTGAAAATATACTCTCTAATTAAACCATTAATTATGGTCTTAAAATCTTTCCCAGAAATGTAGTCAATTAATTTTTTAAAATCATCCACAGTCGTGTGAATTTGATCATCTGTCTTCCAAACTGTACCTTAAATCTAAATCCTTAAATTATTGGTGTGGTGGAATAAAGTGTTGCAATAAATCGTTTCCGCGTCTTGTTGTAGTCTGTAAATGACCTCTCATCGGATTTGAAAAATCCCTCGTGCGAAAGTGAGAGACACACTTAATTCTAATAAAAAATATTTTGTCGGGGTGGTAGTCTAGTATGGATAAGGCATTCGAGTTCGCACTTGGAAAATCAAGAGATCGAAGCTCCTCCACCCCATAATCCATTTCATAGACGTTATACGAAATCTTTTTCATATCTTGTGATGTATACCTACTGTTGGGTCTGATGATTTAAACTCGTTACTTTCAGAATTGCAAAGAGAAGAAAACAAAGGTGGCAGCTGCAAGACAGGATGCTTGCAATAATCCGGGTACATGCTAACTCTGAAAGTGTATCGTACACAAAATCATGAACTGACACAACGAAAGTATAAGATGCAAGGCATATCTGAGATGTCCTGATTCAGCAAAGCACGCTAGTAAGTGTCCTCAGTAGGGTTGGAGACGATTTCGTATGGGAGATTCAACAACTCTCACAAGTTATGCGCATATGCAGGAGTCGTGCCATCAGTTAGAAATTCTGCAGACACGATACACCATGGCAGCATAACCAAAAGAGGAAGCATGACACTACGATGGGTTCTCATCCAATGCGTCCATACTCATGCAATACATGACAAGAACAGTGACATTACAAAATTTTACAATCGCATTAAGAAAAAGAGAGGCTCATCAAAGGCCGCAGTTGCCGCATCATCAAAGATCCTGCGAGTGATTTATTGGATGCTAAAAGAGAGGAGAGAATTTGTACAGAATTACAGTTAGGACTTTAAGTCGCGTTGTAATTAGTGAGGGACAAGCCTCGGTCAATAACTGCGAATAATCCTAACAAAGGGATGAAGATAGCATTGAGGTTAAAGCCTCGTATGGATACATGTCCGTCATCTTTTGTTTGAAAGCATTCCCTAGCGAAAGCTATGCCTCGGGATGCAAAAAGTAGGAAATGTTTAAAAACAATTCACATGGATAATTACTCTTCATCTTCACACATGTAATTATTTCTAGCATCCCAACTATGTATCACACCTAACATGTTAAAGAATTCACCATTTGGTTCAATTTCAGACCAAAAAATAGTGAACACCTCTACTGCACTTCTGGTATCTACATCATAAAAACGACCATAGATTGGTTTAGTGTTTTCAAGATCTTCATACATATCAAAGATGTCATGATGTATTGGATCTTCACGACCAAATTTTAAATTATCACGTATTTGACCATCAGGACATGTTAGTGTACCTCCTTTCAGTTTGAAAATTATTACATCACTTCCTACAGATGTTTCTAGATCAGTCTGAATGGGTGCCAAATTTTCTGCAGGTTCTATTGGTTGTGGTAATATTCTTCCAGTAGTCTCATCAATTAAAGATGAATGCACACCATGATATGTATCTGATTCTTCTTGATATCAAATTATTCTATCATGTGGATGATCGTGATAATCTTGTAGAGCGGAAAATCCTAACGATGTACCGTATCTTAGAAATTCATTATGAGCTCTTCCTGCATCTATATCAGGAATAGATGTTACTAGTGTTATTGTAATTACTGCTAGTAATGTAAAAATTATTTTATTTCTCATCTTTTAGAATTTGTAATGTGAATGATAAAAGAATAGCAATCAGAATTTTGTTCGCAAATTAAATTTTAAAAAAAGAGCAGGTGTGAAAATTGAGGGAAGTAACAAGTGGATTACACTAATTCAAAATGCGAGTAAAAGAAAATAATCATTATTTTAATTTACAATAAAGAGTATCTTTGGATTGCACGTATGACATTACAAGAACTTTTTCAATTCCATGAATGCGTAGGGTTTTTTCTTGAGATTTAACCGCATAACCACTTTGTTTATTTTTTAGTATAGACTACCAAAAAGTATCCATTTTTTTAAGTATTGTATAGTAAACTTTGAATCCTAAGTCGTTTCTAGAGATATTACTTGGGTCCCACTCTAGATTTGTCAATGTTATCTAAGAGATTATCGAAACAATTCCCTTTAATAACATTAGGATTACCATCAAACTCTTCTACTATTTTTGCAGCTTGTTCATCAGTTAGGATTTTTGTTTGCTCAACAATTTCAGACATTAACAATCACCAATTATTATCACATATTAACTATAGGCAGTTGTTATTAAATGAATTTGACCAATAGGCGTACTTCATCGTATGTATCAACCTTCACGCACAAATCAGGGCATGAGGATGTTCTCCGTTTTTCTTGCATGCCTTGAGACATGGAGAATAATGGAATTGAACATGTTTTCTGAGATGGCAAAATACATCTAAGTGCTTGATACATGTCCGTCATCTTTTGATTGAAAGCATTCCCTAGCGAAGACTATGCCTCTGGATGCAAAAAAGTAGGAAATGTATAAAAACAATTCACAGGGATACATACGTTGAAGGGTATGTATCAACCTTCACGCACAAATCAGGGCATAAGGATGATCTCCGTCTTTCTTGCATGCCTTGAGGCACGGGAAACCAAGGGGATTGGGCATGTTTTCTGAGATGATGAAATCCATCTAAAGTGCTTGATGCATACGTTGAAGGTGTTTTATATGATGAAGAATATCTCACTATTCTTTCAGAATTGCAAAGAGAAGAAAACAAAGGTGGCAGCTGCAAGACCGGATGCTTGCAATAATTTGGGTACATGCTAACTCTGAAAGTGTATCGTACACAAAATCATGAACTGACACAACGAAAGTGTAAGATGCAAGGCATATCTGAGATGTCCTGATTCAGCAAAGCACACTAGGAAGTGTCCTCAGTAGGGTTGGAGACGATTTCGTATGGGAGAACCTCTAAAGTCTTAAATTATCATTTTTGTAAAATACATTGAAGATTAAGCAAACATTAAGCGTTCGTGCTTCTTGTCCTTGTTTTCTTTTCATCTTCGAAGACCAAATGAAGCCTTATACCCCGAAAGGCATAAGGTGGATTTTTATTATTTTTAATTTTATAATTTTATAATTAATTGCCACGATACGCAAGTCAGGTATGCGGGGTGCCTTCTAAGCTATGTTTCGCAGCACTCGCGGGTTCAAATCCCGCCTCTGGCGTTATCATTTCAACAACTCATCCCAATACCCTCCAATACATCAGAGAGTCAGTCATGTGATTAAAAAAAAAGATGGAGTCTAGAATCGACTCACAGAGGCTACTGAGGTATCTTGGATTGTTGTTCCTTGCAGTGTTGTACCATTGATAAACAAGGTGTAAGATTCACCCATACCCATACTTGAAGAACCAGTGACATCTCCAACAAATACAGTTACAGCCCCCGGTGGCAAGTCAGTTGGTGTGAATGCAAATGTGAACGGATCAATTGCCCCACCGTCAATAGTATCAAAATTTAACTGTCCAGTCACACCACTAAGAGGTGAATTTCCAGCATTTTTGATCTTAACTGACAACAAAGCAGTACCGCTTGAACCCTTTTTGAGTTCAACAGTTTCAATTTCCAAGGATTCAGACTGAGCTTGACTAATAGATGATGCACCCAGGACTGAACCTACAATAACTGCAATTGCCACTGCTAATCCAACACCAATAAGAACTTCTTTTGTATGTTGCATTATTCATTATAGAACAATTTGTATTCAGTGGGAATTTCTTTGAATCAATCATGTCACCATATCAGAAATAACATCAAAGAAAAAATCCCATCCAACAAAGATGACAGATGATATAACCATACATATTCCCATTGGCGTGGTTGCAAGAAACGATGAATATGCAACTCTGGATATTACAATTCCTGAACACACTGACATTACAAATATTGCAGGTTTCAGAGATGTTAGAATTGATGATACATCAAATTTTTGAAAATATTTAGCAGTTGTCGCATCAACATGTACTCCCTGCGGAATTACTGGAATGTGTTCTGTAAATGACAACATAAGTGTAGATATCGCAGAAAGAGTAATAAAAAATATCAAGGGAGCAAACAAAAGCAACAAGGAAGACATTTTCAATGTATCATCCATTCTGTTTTTGATTTGTATTGTTCTTTGACTAAAATAGTGCAATCGCTCAAGCCCCGATATTGTGGATTTGTGACCTCCATCAAATATTGATTGCAACACAAAGAGCATCATTTTCAGTCTCTCAGAATTAATAGTATCATTAAAAAAGACATCATGTTTTTTATCAGAAAAAGAATTCATGTCGTACTGTATATCATGCAATACATCTGAGAATCTACCGTACTTTTTTTCCATGTCATAGTGAAATATTCTTTTCATAGATGTCACAAAGTTAGAATCCACTTTGCGCCTTTCTATCAAATCTCTCACAAATGGAACAAAGCCATCAACTGTAGAGCGAATCACACCCATTTGACGCGATACAAAAATTCCATTAGCAATACAAGCTATCGCAAGACCCACAGAAACGGACATCAAGACATCAGATGATACCACATAACATGGAATAATCATGACTAGTCCCAATAAAGAAAGAGGGTAAAACTGCACATCAAAGTCACTTTTCTTGTGATACATCAGAATAGAGAATGCTGTAAAAAACAACGGAGTAACAAGAATTGTCATTGATACCATTCCAATAATATCTGATTCTGGAACTGCAAATGACATCATAATTAATAATGCCGGAACCATGATTAGTGCGATTCCTCCAAATACAAATATCGTGGATATCTTGCCAATTCCTTTTTCATCAGATGTGATGGTTTTTTCAAACTCCACAGATGCAGTCTTTACAATAAAATCATCCAATCCTGATGGGTTTGATTTTGATATGTCAAAATATGCAAAAAGAAATGTCTTAAACGTCTTGTTTGCATGCTCGTTTGCAAGCTGATTTATGGCAAAAGATTCTGTCATGCCATCAAAGTCAACCCATCTTTGTAGCATCTTAGCATCACGCTCGATTGCAGGAAATATGCTCTGATCAATGAGACGCATCATACTGTGATATAGATTCATTTTTCCCAAGTGCGATATGTGCAGGTATGACAGAAAATATGAGAGGTCCCTGTCATATCTTGCAGAAGAATCAGCAAAGAGCAACATATTTGAAATTCTAGGCAACAATAAAATGAAAAATGGAACTGCAATTAATAATGCAAAAAATACCTGCCCTGATAGTATGACTGCTGCAAATGCCAATATGGCACATATTGGTATGCTGCACACAAATGCGACGATTGTTTTTCGGGATGATTCAGTTGGCTTTTGCAGCTCTCCTGCTTTAATGGATCCAGATAAAACGGTATTGCGTATATTTCCATCAAGTTTTATGAAAAAACCATTCCTCATTAATCGTGCAAATAAAATCCCCAATACAGAACTTTTTGATTGCGTTACAGATACGGTATGACGAGATTTTAATGATTTTTTCATGTGAGAAATTCCAGACAGTACATAACTCAAAAACAAAGCCACTATTCCTGCAGATACAAAAATTATAGATGTTACATAATGCTCAGTAAACCCAAAAATAACACCAATAAAGAAAAACAGAAACGACATCGGTAACTGCAGTGTGTACAAATAAGATAATCTATGAGAATTTTGTATCATAATATTTGGTTAGTAAATTCAATACTTTTTTTGGTGTGTCTGCGTTTTGTGGAATTATCTGTTTTAAGAAATCAATTCGTTTATTCAGGTCTGTCTTGATATCACTTGATGCATCAAGTGATGCTGCATATTGCAGTCTTTTGCTTTTTGATATTATGTCATCTATATTACTGCCTTCAAAAGAGTCAGCACTAGGATTGTATTGGCATAGATTTACAAGAGTTGTTTTGGTGCCATCAAAATACACTTCATCAAAAGAGATGCATTTTCTGATTAGTTTTTTGTCCTTTGTAATGATTATACCTATGTTAAGAATAAACCAAAGATGTGTCAATGATGCTTCATCGACTCCAATCTCGGTAACTAGCCTCTGCTTTGCGCCTTGTGTAGAGTATGCATGAAAAGATGACAATGCAGAGTGTCCTGTAGATATAGCATCAAAGAGTTTCTTTGCAGATTTTCCACGCACTTCACCTACTCCAACCATCTTTGGTCTGTGCCTTAGTATGGCATCAAGCAGAAATTCAAATCTTTTTGGATACTCATCAGAAGTTATTGATGCATCAATGATTAGTGGCGTCCAGTCATATTGTGGCACTTGCAGTTCTGCCGTATCCTCAATGGTCATGATTTTAGATGATTTTGGAAATAAAGGAAACAATGAATTCAAAAGAGATGACTTGCCAGCACCAGTACTGCCCACTATTAATCCAGTTCCCTGCACATCAAAGAACTTCCAGATTGTAGATACCACAGAGTATGGAATGATATCCCTCAAAAACATGTCAAATAATGTGAGTGGTTTTTGGCTTTTGAGACGTATTGAAAAACAAGGAGATTTGGGGGATAGTGTGTCGCTGCAAATTATTGCCATCCTATACAAATCATCTATCTGAACATCAATTATAGGATCAGAGTCAGATATGTGCTTGCCACCAAAGGATGCCATATGCTCCAAGTATTCCTCCATGTGCTCTTTATCATCAAATCGTATGTTGGTACGCAACACTTCATGCTCCAGATAATCCCTGTGCATCACACCAACTGAACTCCAATCTGAACATGTAATGTCCTCAAGATGTGCACGGTCATTCATCAGTACATCAAGTATGCCATACCCCAAAATATCACGATTCAGGTAATACCCGAAGGCTTTGAAATTTTTGTTAAATACATCAGCTAGTCCAAGTTCGCTTGCTGCAATCTCTGCAGATTTTAATAAATTTTTGATTGTGATTGTTTCATCATCGTATTTTCTAATCTGCTTGTAGTTTATTATTCTCTCATATGCCTTTGCTGCAATATCATCTGAGAATTGTGGCTCATCTACCAAATATTGATGGTCAGATGTAATCATTACAGTAGCTCCTGCTCTTTCATATGTCGATATTGTTTTTTGTGGTTTTGCATGAAATGAATGTAATGTATTTTTTGAGATACGTTTTTGTGTTTGTGTTTTAGGTTTTGCCTCAAAGGAAATAGTTTTTGATTTCTGTGCAATCCAATCCAAATATTTTTTTATTTTCATGGTACCATCAGTCCCAAACTAAAAAACCAAAGAAGGAAGAGAGCAACAGTTGAAAAGACAAATTGTGGATGTGCAGAAAAGACATATTTTGTGTCAGGAAGTAGTTTGTTGTTTCTCTTCATTGATAACAGACATGCCCCATCAGAGGTTATTTTCTCAGCAGATAACACGAATCTGTCATTAGCTCGTCTGCGTCTTGCCATGACAAACCAGTAAGCAGTTTTTAGCTTGCTCTTTTTTGTTTGGGGTACGTCATGGAACAGTGAGCGGTATTGTATGATATCTGATGCGTTATATGCAATATTTGAGAAAATTATCACATAGTTTTGAATAACTAGTGTTCCAACAAGAACACAAATGCCTGTTGGGAATGGTCCAATATATGGGACTGCAAAGGATAATAGCAGCATTCCAAGCAAGTCTGCTTGACCAAACAATCGTGTAAAATACGCCATACCTATCACAAGTGCTGATACTGCAAACATCAAAGCATCTGATGTGATTGATGAGAACTCAAAAAGCAACTTGTATGATATGATAACTATTGCAGTCCCCGCAAACCAGTATAGTTTAATCTTGCGATACTTGACATCCAATAAACTGAAAAACACAAACATTGCAAACATGAATAGTTCTAGATACAACAAACTAGAGTGAAAAAATCAAATTTAAAGGAACAATGAACGGAGAATAAAACGCTGGTTCCATCAAATCTTTACTTTTTCTTTTGACTCTCAAAAATCATTTATAATAAAAAATAATTTGTGAATCACTCAAGACATTCCAACAGTCAGAATCTCCACCCTTATCTGAGATAGTGATGCAGACTCTGTAAACCCAGATATCAGTCCGGTGGCGTAGGACATTGTTAGGCCAGTTAACACTATTGCTGCAACAACAAATAGTATTTTTGTGATATTAGAGTCCAATATTTGCAACACGTCCTAAAACTGATCATTTTGCGGATATTTGATGATAATATGAAACCAACAATAACAACCCAGACATGTATTCATGATTCACAAAGAAATATCAGACGCTCAATGGAGCACAGTTGCATCACATCTGCCAAAACCGGCAAGAACCGAAATACCAAGGAACAATGACAGGACAGTAATCAACGGAATATTATATGTGTTGACTACTGGTTGCAGGTGGGCAGACATACCAAAGAGATACTGCTCAAAATCCACCGCGCATCTGCGATTCCAGGAATTTCAAAAGAGAGGCATTTGGAAAAAGATCCCATCCAAGCTAGCCAAATCCGCACACAGAGAAGGAAAGATCAAGCTGCAAAAGATTTCAATTGACTCGTCGTCAATTGCTGCAAAAAAAGCGATTTAGTAGGATATGACGGATTCAAAAGGATTTTAGGCACAAAATTGCATGTCGCAGTGGAGAAGACAGGACTGCCGGTTTCAATTGTGTGCAGTCCTGCAAATGTCCATGACAGTACCAAGTTCATCGATGTGCTAGAAAACATCTCAGATTTTCTTGATGATGATGCACTCGCAAAGACCGTATCGGCATATGCAGACAAGGGCTATGATGCCTGCATACATCAGGGATTATCTCAAGTGCCATGGAATTGGCTGCAGCATTCCCTACAAAAAAATTCTAAATCCATCACCCCGAAAAATCGTAAAAACAATTACAACAAGGTATGTCGTGGAGAGGTTTCTTTGCATAGCTCAAATGCGGGTTTAGAAGAACTACAATCAGATACGAAAGGAATTGCGAGAACTATCTCGGACTCGTGTATCTGGCATCAATTATTATGTATTGGAGGGTTATAGGATGAGTTGTAAATACACAAACTTAGAATTATCATCGTATGCTAGTAGAGTTAGTCAATCATCAGAATTATTTGAGACTTGGGCATAATGATTTACAAAAAAACCAAAACTTTTCTCTAACAACAAAGCATTCTTTTCACAATCCTTGGATTCTCACTTTTAATTACACAATTATAATACACTGCCAACTGATACGCCAGCACGCAAATCAGCACGAATGATTGTACGTTCTCAAGTCCTTTCACCGGAACTGTTCTAATGCTAAACGTATCCTTGATTGTTTCAAAGAGTGCTTCAATTGATTTTCCCTGAGAATATAATTTCCGACCAACTGCTGAATTGTAAAACCCTGTCAACTTTATTCTGTCTGGTGGGCGTAGAATGGTATTTTTTGACTGGACAGATTAATCTCATGGCATTATTCTTAGTTGACTTGTATGGTTTGGAATCATCATATGCCGGATCACACCATATACTATTCATCAATCCAGAAAGTGACCAATCAATTTCTCATATAGCTTGCTGTCATGGACATTAGCAGTAGTTACACATGGCAGATAATGGAACTAGCCTTTCCCGTACTGCAACTCATGTGTAGTTTGTATCCATACGCCCAACCCCTTGATTTGGAGAATCCCCACTTGGCATTTGTGTCAATTCCTGTAATTGGCAAGTGATTCTTTTTGATGTCTGATTTGTGCCATACTGGACTTGAATCTTTTAGCATTGAACTATCAACTGATGCTGATTCACTATTCACCAATCCTTCTGAGACAAACAAATTTCCTACAGTGCTAATAATTTCATTGATTGGCAAACATTGAAATCTTCTGTCAATTGTCCTTCTGTCAGAGATTTAATCTGCAAACCTTGAGTAATTTGTCATTGATACATTTGATTGAGAGAAAATAATGCAGTGTGCTGTCACTTGGAATTCTCATCCATGACTTTATGATGTATAATTACACCATCAGAACAGTCGAATGGACATATGGCCGTTCCCCGTCTCACTGCATTCTCATACAGATATAGTGTTCCAGCCAGATACAAAATACCAATAAGAAATGACTCACATAGAATCTTGCTAGGGATTTTTATTTGTTTTGTAATTATTACAATGAACAAAACATGATGAGATCCTTTGCTTTTTCTATTTGAATAATTTGAGAAATCGGTTAAAAATGAGAATTGATTATGCCCATGTCTCAATTAATTAAACAACTTACAATATAATTCATTTAAAAATTCAGGAGGATTACTATTCAACACAGTTGCAACTTTTCTGACATTAGTACTACAATCAAGAATAGCAAAAGATTCATCACATTCTTTAAACATAGGAATATCTAAATCACTATCTCCCACACCTATTCTTATATGATATAACCTATTCAGATTTAGTTGAGAAGGGGAAGATAAATAACGTATTGCAGTTCCCTTAGTAATTCCTTTTTTGGTAATATGATATGTATTTTTAGTTGTATTGCATTCAACATCAATATTGGAATCACGAATAGTATTTCTCAATACTTTTTCCTCTGTAAAAGATTTTAACAATACCATTTCTGTTTCTCTTATTCTTTGCTTCGGATCTACTTTGTGAGGTATTTTCTTTTCTTTTAGATAATTAATGAATTTTGATGGATTGGTGTTATTACCAAAGTGTTCTGAAGGTAAATCAATTGCACCAATAATCACACCGCCAGCTTCTGCAATACCATGGGAATCCATATTGTATAGTGTATTCAAGTCATTTACTTCTTTACGGTCTCTACCAGTACAGAAAAATATTCGACAATCTTTGTTATGTAATTTTGTAAATATTTCACTTACATTAGAGTCAAGTGTTTTTATGTCACCATGAGTTATAGTACTATCAATATCAAAAAACAGATTTAAAATTTTGCTGGTTTTATTTAGGGATGTTTTTTTATTTATTATAATATCATAATTTTGAATTGTATTGATATTATCTAATATTATTTTAACTTCATTGTTTGTTATTTCAGATTTTGGAGAAAAGCTGAAACCATGATCATTATTGTTTACAGAATTATAATATGGTTGTAATTGTGTTTTTATTTTTTTCACATTTTTTTTAGTACAATTTATATAAATTCTCAATATAATAAAAATTATTACAGCTTATTAATCTGTTTTTACATACAGTTTAACTTTATCAATACCTAATTTATCATTCTCTCCAAATTTTAATTGATAAAGTTTTTCTTCAAAGTTTTCTTGATTGTTAGGATCTATTTTTGCAGCAGCTGAAACACAAAAACTTTCTTTAGGAATTGTTTCAATTGTATGTGATTCTGTTATATCGTTAAATTTTTCTACTAATGC